>NZ_CYYH01000001.1 GCF_001404655.1 Anaerostipes hadrus
CCGCGGCTGCTGGCACGTAGTTAGCCGGGGCTTCTTAGTCAGGTACCGTCATTTTCTTCCCTGCTGATAGAGCTTTACATACCGAGATACTTCTTCACTCACGCGGCGTCGCTGCATCAGGGTTTCCCCCATTGTGCAATATTCCCCACTGCTGCCTCCCGTAGGAGTTTGGGCCGTGTCTCAGTCCCAATGTGGCCGTTCACTCTCTCAAGCCGGCTACTGATCGTCGCCTTGGTGAGCCGTTACCTCACCAACCAGCTAATCAGACGCGGGTCCATCCTGTACCACCGGAGTTTTTACCCCTGCACCATGCGGTGCTGTGGTCTTATGCGGTATTAGCAGTCATTTCTAACTGTTATCCCCCTGTACAGGGCAGGTTACCCACGCGTTACTCACCCGTCCGCCACTCAGTCTACAAAACATCAATTCCGAAGAAGATCAGTTAAGCAGCTTCGTTCGACTTGCATGTGTTAAGCACGCCGCCAGCGTTCATCCTGAGCCAGGATCAAACTCTCATGTTTAATGTTGATCCAAGTTCAAGAAGCACTAGCTTCTTTATCCTTGTTAATTACTGTTCTCTATAAAGAACGTTCGTTGATTTTTACTAAAATCATCTGAAAAATTCATTAGAATTTTCAAGGTTGTCTTATTGTTCAGTTGTCAAAGAACTTTTTTGTGATCCGCTTCTTGTGTGCAAGAAGCTTTATTATTTTATCACAGTTCTTTTTATTTGTCAAGAACTTTTTTAATTTATTTTGTTGTTTTGAACTCTTTCGTTCTGCAATAACTTTTATATAATATCATTTCTGATCTCATCTGTCAAGAACTTTTTAACTTTTCTTTCAGATCTGATCTCTATTGTTCTGATCGTTCTCCGTCAGCAACTTTTATAGATTATCACATCTGACAGCTTATGTCAAGAAGTTTTTTCATTCTTTTCAGAAGCAAAACCAGCTTTGATGTTATATTTTCATGCCGCTCTTTCAGCGACGTTGACTATCTTACCATAGCTGTATACAGTATGTCAACAACTTTTTTCATCTTTTTTCGACAATAATTTTGCCCATCAATATGTTGTGTTTTCATTTGCCAAAACTACAATATATCGATGGGCATTCTCTTTAGATTCTTATAAAACAAATTGATAAACTACTGCCAAGACAATAATTGCCAGAACAACCAGACCGAATAATACTTGTGATCTTCCATATCCTTTCCAGTCTTTTTGCAATTCTTTTGTCTTTTCCTCGCTGATAAAGCGAATCTTTCCTTTCTCTGACATAAGATACACCCTCTTTCTTCTATAAAAGAACATATTGTTTTACTGCTCGAATTTAAATATATACTTTATTTTCCTTGCATGATATCTGTAAATTCTGCCTGCTAAAATGTTTTGTTACTACAATGTCTTTATGCTACTTATTGTTTCAATTTAATATATTTTTATTATATATTTTTTATATATAACATTCAAGTTTTATATCAAAAATTATAAAAATAATATCTATTTCCTTGATTACTTATTTTTATCTATTCTTATAAATCTGGTACTTATATTCTTTCCATCTGTACCTTTTTCACTTCCACATCCTACTCCAGCTTCCCATTTTGATCCATCTAATCTTGTAACAATAATTCTTCCTTTCTTTATTTTGACTTTAGCAACATCAGACATTGTTTTTTGTGGAATATATTCATAATTTTCTTCCATGCCATATTCTCCACCCTTTTTACCATTTCCTAATTGTCCATATGCATTATCTCCCCACAAGTACAAATCATTATCTTCAGAAATAGCTGCTGCATTATACCAATTTGATGTTACAAATCTCATATGATCTAATATCTTTTTTACTTGTACTATATCTTTATTGCAATCCTTATCATACCCTAACAATCCACTTCCATTACAGCCCCAAGTCCATACCGATTTATCTTCTTTTATAGCAAGTACTGTCCCTGTTTCATTTTGATTTGTCATGTAAATAACATTATCTATAATAGAGACAGGTTTACGAACAACTCCTGTAATTTCACTAGATTTCTCTTCTTCATTCATTTTAATTCCTAATTCTTCTGTTCGATTCCATCCCATTCCATATAATTTATTTTTGTTATCAAGAAATAACAATGTAGATCCATTAAAACTCAGATGCTTAACATTTGATGCTATTTTTTCCTTTACACCTTTCCCATATTTCTTTAACGGATAACCATCATCCCCTATGGCACTTCCAATAAGAACACCTTTTTTATTTATCTTGTACTCATACGGTATCTTCTTCTCTGCAGATGATTCTGAATTAACAATTTCTTTGATATATTCATCCTCTATATTAAACTTCCTGTACTTTAACTTTTTAAATCGTACTGGTTTCTTGTAGTTCTTCTGAATAGATATATCTGAATTCATACATATAACCCCTCCTGTTGCCAATATTGCTAAAATTAGTAAGATAATAAAACTTTTTTTCTTTCCCATATCCCTTTCTCCTTTGTGTTTTACATTATATATTTATATTATATATGACATATACTCCTTCATCAATGTTTTTAATTTACCATAAAGTTTTATGCAAAAAAATGCAGCCTTGCATCCAACACGCAAAACTGCATTTCTTCTATATCTAATTTATAACCATATCCTACTCAAGAAAATCCGCACAAGAAACTAACAGGTCAATCTTCTTCCACTGTCTCTCTTCATCAATACAGTTTCCTTCTTCTACAGATGCAAATCCACACTGTGGTGATAACGCAATCTGATCTCCTACGATCGCTTTTGCTTCTTCATAACGTTTTTTAATCTCATCGTGATCCTCTAATTCTGGATTCTTTGTGGAAATTAATCCTGCTACAAAGATTGCATCTTTATCTTTTAATGCTTTCCATGGTTCAAATGATCCTGAACGTGCATCATCATATTCTACAAAGAATGCCTGATAAGGAATCTCAGCGATCACTGGTGCTACGGAATCATAGAATCCGTGGAACAATGGATTTCCTTTGAAGTTTCCTTTACAGAAATGTGTTGCAATAAACATATCTTCTGGTTTGTTATCTAATGCTTTTGTTGACACTCGTTTAAACCAGTCAAGGATTTCTTCTTTTTTATATCCAAGGGCGTCTACTTTCTTTAAGAAAGTTTCATCGATCAGATAAGTCCATGATGTATCGTCAATCTGAATATAGCGGCATCCATGATCGTAAAAGTCTGCAATTGCATCCTGATATGCTTTTGCTACATCATCGATCAAAGCTTCTACATTTGTTCCATAATATGGTGTCTCTTTATTTCCTAACTGCAAGAAATGATCGATAAAGATCATGTTCGGACCAGAAATACATTTTTTTGCTGTGACACCTTCGTATTTCTGTGCTAAAGAATGCAAATAATCCCATGCCTCGACTTCTGGATGTTTTTTGTTCTTATCATAGAATACTTTTCCTGTAACGACTCCAAGTTCAATCTCGTTGATCGTTCCATTGATCTCTTTTGTCAGATGTTTTGTCTCAAATCCGTCAAACTCTTTTAACCAGTCTAAATGCCACCATCTTCTTCGGAATTCTCCATCTGTGACATATGGAAGTTTATGTGCAACTTCTTTCTCAACTAATGCTGCGATTTCTTTGTCTTCGACTTTTGTTAATTCTTCTCTTGTGATCTTTCCTTCTTTAAAATCTTTTCTTGCATTTTTGATCGCTTCTGGACGTAAGAAAGATCCTACGATATCATATGTTAATTTCATTTTAATTTTCTCCCTTTATATTCTGCTGTCTGGCATTTTGTTTTCCGTTTGTTGTGCCTTTATTATGCAGTATTATTGGAGAAATGTATAATACTTATAAATGTCAGTTTGATATAACTTTAAGTTATCGCAACTATATTACAGATATTCTTCCAACTGATCTATGGAACTTTCCTCCGTTGACCAGCTTGTTGCAAATCTTACAACCGTATGGTTATCATCGTATTTCTCCCAGAAACCAAATTCTACATTCTTGCTCAATTCTTTCATCTTCTCATTCTCAAGAATGATAAATTGCTGATTCGTTGGTGATTCTAAGAAGAATGTATATCCTTTCTTATGGAAAACTTCTTTTAATTTCTCTGCCATTGCAATTGCATGTTTGCTGATCTCAAAATACAGATTGTCTGTAAATAAAGTATCAAACTGAATTCCCAGCACCCTTCCCTTCGCAAGTAATGCACCTCTTTGCTTAATCTGTGTCACAAAATGTTTAGGTGTATTATGATGCGGAAATACAACAGCTTCTCCGCATAATGCTCCTACTTTCGTTCCTCCAATGTAAAATACATCACAAAGTTCTGCTATCTCTTCTGGTGTCAGCTCATTTTCTTTGCTTTCAAGTCCATAACCTAATCTCGCTCCGTCAATAAACAATGGAATTTTATAATTTCTGCAGATATTGGATATCTCTGTTAGTTCCTTCTTTGAATACAATGTTCCGTATTCTGTAGGAAATGAGATATAGACCATTCCTGGATATACCATATGTTCATGATTGTCGTCTGCATAAAAATCTTTGATGCATTTCTTAATATCTTCTGCTGCTAATTTTCCATCCTTTTCTTCTAACTCGATTACTTTATGTCCGCTGTATTCAATCGCTCCGGCTTCATGAACACTGACATGTCCTGTTTTTGCTGCAATCACACCTTCGTAAGGCGCAAGCATTGTACTGATGATCACCTGATTTGTCTGTGTACCGCCGACTAAGAAAAAGACTTCTCCATCTGGACAGCGAAATACATGTTTGATCTTTTCTTTTGCCTGCGCACAATATTTATCCGTTCCGTATCCGCTTAAATTTTCCATGTTAGTTTCTAATAATCTTTGCATGATCGCTGGATGCGCTCCTGCGATATAGTCACTTGTAAATGAGATCATGTTGTTGTCCTCCCGAATTTATATAATTCCATTTATTTTAATAATTCTGTCAATTTTTCCAATCGTTTTAATGCTTCATCTAAAGTTTCTTTTTCTCTTGCAAAATGAAGTCTGATCAGATAATTTACATCTTCTTTAAAGAAACTTGATCCTGGAACTGCTGCCACTCCGATATTTTTGATCATCCATTCACAGAATTCAAGATCACTAAATCCTTCAAATTGTGGCAGTTTTAGATAGTCTGAAATATCTACCATTACAAAATATGTTCCCTGCGGTACATTGTGTTTTAAACCAATACGATCCATACCCTCCAGGAAATAATCTCGTTTTGCTGTATACACTTCTAATAGTTTCTTATAATATTCTTCAGAAAATTTCAATCCAACTGTCGCTGCCTCCTGAAGTGGTGCCGCTGCTCCCACGGTCAGGAAATCGTGAACTTTCTTTGCTGCCTCGATCACATATTCTGGTCCGATCAGATAGCCAAGTCTCCATCCTGTGATGGAATATGTCTTGGATAAGGAATTACATGTGATCGTATGTTCATACATTCCCGGAAGGGATGCCATACAGATATGTTTGTTTGGTTCATACACCATATGTTCATATACTTCATCCGTTACTACAAATGCATCATATTTTAATGCCAGTTTCCCGATTGCCAGAAGTTCATCTTCACGGAATACTTTTCCGCATGGATTAGATGGATTACAAATGATGATTGCTTTCGCTCCATCACGAAATCCTTGTTCGATCAAGTTGATATCAAATTCATATTCTGGCGGGATCAGCGGAATGTAGATTGGATCAGCTCCAGAAAGAATAGCATCTGCTCCATAATTTTCATAAAATGGCGAAAATACCATAACTTTATCTCCCGGATTGCAGATCGTCATCATGGCACACATCATCGCTTCTGTTCCACCGCAGGTTACAACGATCTCTTTCTCTGGATCTATCTCTCTGTTGATCGTCTTTCCCTGTTTCTTTGCCAATGCCTGTCTGAAATTTGGTGCTCCGTAAGTTACGGAATATTGGTGTGGTCCTTGATAAGCTGCTTTGGCTAATGCATCCATAATCTCTTTTGGCGGGTCGAAGTCTGGAAATCCCTGTGATAAGTTGATTGCTCCATATGCGTCACTGATACGTGTCATTCTTCGGATGACAGAATCTGTGAAGGTTCCTACTCTGTTGCTTAATTGTGGCATGATTTTGTCCTCCATTTTTCTTGCTGATATTTATTTTAGCATACTTGCAAGAAAAAAGAAGAACTTTGCGCCACCGTGGCACAAAGTTCTTCTTTTTTCTATAACGAATTATACATCATAATTATTTTTTAGTACTTTCTTCTAATTAATGTTTTGTATTACGCGCAACTTGACGTGATCCTTCAGTTTGAACTATCCGAAAATTTCGGATAGTTGAATCTTCTTCAAGTTCTGAATCCAAGTAAATCTTTTTTATATGATCGTTTATCGTACGAACATCGACATCATACAACGTCGCCATCATCTTCTGTGTCAACCATATATTCTCATCTTCATATCGCATCTCTATGCTATCCTGCTGATCACCAACAGAAGCAACATATGTCAAATATTCTGCTGCACTAGAGCGAATCGTTATTTTTTCATCTTTTTTCTTTTTCAACCCCGAATCCTCCTTACTAGTTACTATTTACTAATTAAATTTTTCTCTATTTATTAGTATATCATTTTTAAAAGATTTTTCAACAATATAATCACTTACAGCTAAAAAGGGTAACTTTGCGCCACAATGGTGCAAAGTTACCCTTTTCTCTATCTTACTTTCTGCAATAACACGATGCTTTCAATATGAACCGTATTCGGGAACTGATCCACAGCTGTCGCTCTCATAACCTTATATCCTGCTGCCTCAAATACCTCCAAATCTCTCGCAAGACTTGTCGGCTTACAGCTGATATATACCATCTGTTCAACTCCGAAATCAATGATCTTCTGAATCGCTTTTGGATGGATTCCATCTCTTGGTGGGTCAAGTACGATAAAGTCTGGTTTATCTTCCAGCTCATCCACAACTTTCAATACATCTCCTGCGATAAATTCACAGTTATCAAGTTCATTTAACTCAGCGTTCCCTTTCGCTGCTTCTACCGCTTCCTCTACAATCTCGACTCCAACCACTTTCTTTGCGACCGGTGCTAACATCTGTGCGATCGTTCCGGTTCCGCTGTATAAGTCAAAGATCACTTTATCTTTTGTCTCCCCGACAAAATCTCTGGCAGTTTTATATAGTACTTCTGCCCCTAATGTATTTGTCTGGAAGAAAGAGAATGGTGAAATCTTGAATTTCAATCCAAGAATCTCTTCATAGAAGTAATCCTGACCATATAAAACATCAATCTTATCTGCCTGTACGACATCTGCAAGACTGTCATTGATTGTATGAAGAATTCCAATAATCCTTCCATTTAATGGTAATTCTAATAATGCATCACGCAGGTTGTTAAGGTCAGCTTCTGCCTGTGATGTTGTGACAATATTTACCAGAATATCTCCAGAACTTTCCGCTCTTCTGACAACTAAATGTCTGAAATATCCTTCGTGGCGCATCTTATGATAAAATGGCAGTTCCATCTTCTGTGCTTCACTTAATGCACATTTTACGATCAGATTGTAATCATTATCCACAATCTTGCAGTCTGTAATGTTCACAATATCATGGAACGTGTTCTTCTTGTGCATTCCAAGTGCCAATGGTCCGTCTTTTACCTCATCTCCGAAAGAGAATTCCATCTTATTTCGGTATCCCCATGGTTTGGGACTTCCTTTGATCTCTTCCCATATGTCATCTGTCACATAATCTTTTAACAGGTCACGTACCATGCCTTCTTTAATCTTTAACTGATTCTTATAAGATACTGTCTGGTAAAAACATCCACCACAGATTCCAAAATGTGGACAGACAGGTTTTGCATCTTCCAATGGAGATTTCTCTAAGACATCTAATAATCTTACCACACATCCGCTTTTTCTCTTCTTTGTTACCTGTCCTTTGATCGTCTGTCCGTCTATGACACCTTTAACTGTGACTTTCTGGTCTTCACAGATAAATGTTCCCTTGTTCGGAAATTCTGTCTTTATGATCTTTCCTTCAATGATATCTTTCTTCTTCATCGTCATCCCTTTCTTTCGCAGAAAAAAGATGGAAATACCACTTCGGTACTTCCATCATTCCAGCTATAACATTAATTCATCAAACTGCTCTTTGTAATATCCATGGGCATAATGTGCCTGTCCTTCTTCGTCAATCTCCATGATAAGGAATGTTGGTTTCCTTCCTGGCTGACGTGGGTAGGAAATACTTCCCGGATTCAGGATCGTCACATCGTCCCCAATCTCAATATATGGAACATGTGTATGTCCATACATCACAACATCATATCCAAATTCTAAAGCATGTTCTCTTAAATAATCCACACCTGAGTTTACATAATAGTTATGTCCATGAGTTACTAACACCTTATAGTCTCCAAGTCGTATCTCTTCTTCACCCGGAAGATCCAAGTAATAATCGTTGTTACCTGCGACCATGACTACCGGACAGCCCGCTATTTCTCGTATGTATGAATCTCCACGTTCCACATCTCCGCAGTGAATCATCATATCGATGTCACCTACCTGCTTTAAGACACCCTCGATATCATCATTACGTCCATGGGAATCACTGATCACCAATATCCTCATAAACTTTCTCCTCATTTTATTTACAAAACTTCTCTAATACGTCTTAGTGCCTCTCCTCTGTGGCTGATGGCATTCTTCTCATCACTGGTTAGTTCGGCACTGTATTTTCCATATTGTGGTAAATAGAAGATTGGATCATAACCAAATCCATTCTCCCCTTTGATCTCATATCCTATACTCCCTTCCATAGTACCACGAATTACCTTACTTTGTCCATCCGGAAATGCAGCTGCGACCGCACAAACGAATCTTGCACTTCTTTTTTCTTCTGGTACATCTTTCAATCTTTCAAGGATCACACTGTTTTTCTTCACATACGAAGTGTCTTCTCCAAGATATCTAGAAGAATAAATTCCCGGTTCACCATTCAGTGCATCAATCTCTAATCCTGAGTCATCAGCAAGTGTTAACTGCCCTGTGACTTTCATAACTGCTTTCGCTTTGATCAGTGCATTTTCCTCAAATGTCGTTCCATCTTCCACAATATCGATATCCACTCCTGCTTCTTTCATGGATACGATCTCGTATTTGGACTCATCTAAAATCTCTCTGATCTCTTTCATCTTATGTTCGTTGCCTGTAGCAAAGATTAATCTCTGTCTCATTTATTTTCTCCTTCTTGGCGGTTTTGGCCCAAGGTACTGATAGAATTCTCCTCGGATCATTCCATTATAAACTTTACGTTTCTTTGTTGGTTTTCCAAGATATTTTTCTGTATCCTCATAAGAAGTAATAACATACTTAGACCATGTATCTAAGCGGTCAAACGCTTCTTTCATCTCTGTGTATAATTGAGGTAATGTCTCCTGATCTTCCAGTCGTTCTCCATATGGTGGATTCGCAATGACAAATCCATATGGTTTTGGATGCCTTAAATCTTTAACTTCTCTTTGCTGAAAATGGATCAGATGATCGACTTCTGCATCCTGTGCATTCGCCCTTGCAATCTTTAACATTCTAGGATCTTTATCATATCCCTGAAGATCCATTTCTACATCGTAATTTACCAGATCATTTGCTTCATCGATCGCATCATACCATACTTTCTTTGGAAGAAAATTGCTCCAATGTTCTGATTCAAAAGAACGATTCATTCCAGGAGCCATATTTAACCCCATCATAGCAGCTTCAATCAAAAATGTTCCACTTCCACAAAATGGATCCACTAAGATTCTGTCTTTGTGCCATGGTGTTAGCATAAGCAAGGCTGCTGCCAATGTCTCACGGATTGGTGCTTCACTGACTAACTTACGGTATCCACGCTTGTGAAGTGGTGTTCCTGTTGTGTCTAAACTTATGGTTACCTGATCCTTTAAAATGAAGACGCGTACCGGATAGTCATCTCCATCTTCATTAAACCATGATACTTTATATTTTGACTTCATACGATCTACCATGGCTTTCTTGACGATTGACTGGATATCCGGTGCGCTGAATAATTTACTCTTTGCTGTAGATGCTTTCTTTACCCAGAAACGTCCATTCTCTGGGATATAATCTTCCCATGGAAGTTTCTTTGTTCCTTCAAATAAATCATCAAATGTATATGCTTTAAAAGAACCTATTTTTAATAAGATTCTCTCTGCTGTTCTTAAAAATATATTGGAACGGGCGATTCCTTCTAAATCTGTACGAAAAGTCACTCTCCCGTCTTCTACTTTAACGATCTCATATCCTAAATCTAGGATTTCTCTTTTTAATACTGCTTCCAGCCCAAAATGGCATGGTGCAATCAGTTCGACTGTATTCATTCATTCTCCTTTGTATTTTTATTCTTTCACTATTCTACCTTTTTCCCCATTTTTCGTCAACTGTCAACTACATACATCCGACTTATTTCCGTTTGGTTTTCATTTGATTTTTTGCTTTTTCTTCCATATAGTAATATACACCTCCAATAATATTGTAAACTTCAAATCCATCTTTTCTAAGATGCCTTGCTGCCATCATACTCTGTCCCCCAAAATCACAATACACGATGATCTTTTTCCCAATCATCTGTTCATAACAGTCTTTTAAGATTCCATATGGACAACTTAGTGCATCTTCCAAATGTCCTTCTTTATAACGATCTTCCTCCCTTACATCCATTAAAATATAATGTTGTTTATCTCTTGAAAGCCTGATTCCTTCTTTTAATGATATATTCTCAAATTCCATAAAAGTTCCCTTTTTGTTAGCATATGCATATCTAAAACTCTCGGAACTAAAAAGGGATCGCTATATACATTACAAAGCGATCCCTCTTTCTTACTTAGTACTCATCATTTGCATTTTTGCTGCTGTTTTTTGAGCTGTTCTGATTCTTGTTTTTATTCTGATTGCTTGATTTGTTTGATCCTCCGTTGTTGCTTGAGTTGGAAGACTGGTTTTTGTTACTTGAATTTGAACAATTCTTTGCCATGTTCATTCTCCTTTCTTTGTGATACAGGTTTATTTTGCACAAAATCCTGTCAATCTATTCAAAAAAATTTATTTGATTTTTTCAAAAAACACTTGATTTTTTTCAACCAGTCATATATTATAAGGATATCGAGGATATGTTTATTTTCGATTATAACCCCTTATTAATTTATTTATACTCCCCTTAAAAAGAGCAGATTTCCCTATCTGCTCTTTTTATTATTATTTATTTATGTTTTTCAAAATGTACAAATGAATTTATTGACATTTTTTATGTCATGTGTATAATTAAAATTGTTCAAGAACAAAGGTGTTCCGATCATAGGATTGGAATGCCTTTTTTTATTATATTGGTTCATCTGATATAATAATCACACTGTTAATCTATGGTAATTCCTTGGGTCTTCTCCATAGATCAGCAGAATTCTTTCTTAAGACTTTATACAACACCGTACGCTAATCTTTGACAAGTTTTTGGCATCTTGCAGACATACTAGTAACGGACTAATCATTGACTTGAACACATACTTACTATGTTGACTAGAATAAGACTAAAATGAGACTAGAATTTGACGAATGAATGACTAGAATTTGACTGACAATGACGACTAATTTTGAAACTTAAAAGTAAGACCCAACACAATACCCAAACTACATATGACATTAGAGAAGCCTCGGACAAATGTCCGAGGCCTTTCTCTTTAATATATTTAATTATTATGAACTCTATTCTACATCATCTCATCTGGTTTCTTCTGATCTTCCGGACGCATAAATCCTGCAAGTAAAAGTTCATAACTTCCAAAATATGAAATAAACATCCAGATCATTCCTGAAAAGAATGACACTCCCGCTGTTACTCCGATCGTCTCTATCAGTTCAAAGATCACTCTTGCATAAATAGAAAGCTTAAAGATCTTTCCAAATGACACTTCATCTTTATTCTTACGGTCAAGTCTTGTTTTCTGATTAAAGTATGCAAGCATTGTGATAAACACTGCAACTGTCAGATAAGAGATAATATTCACGATCCATTGTGAGAAAAACATGATCACGATAAAAATATGAATTATCGGTATCATGGCCGTCATAGCTTTGTTGTTAAATACAACATCTTTAAAATCTTTAAATGAAACTCTATTGAGCATATTGCCTACTGCTGCATTCTTCACAACCATCTCATCTTTGGCAAATACCATCTCCATCGAATACTCATTGCTTAAATCATTCACATTTACTTTATCCTTTGATGTATCCGCAATAAAATGTACTCCTGCAATATCAAAATCCATTTGACGGTCAACCTTCAGCGTTCCATCTTTTAATTCAAATACAGGCATTCTTTCCATAATAAAGTTCTTAAAGCCACCGACACTGATACTGAATCCTGCAACGTCCATACCATAACCAAGGATTGTTATGATCAACGTGATTGCTGCAAGAAATAAGATCACCTTTCCTTTCGTAAGATCTAAAAGTCTTTTGTACTGGCTTGGTTTTAAGCATGCTATCTTAAACTGCTCAAACCAGCTGATTTTCTCTGATTTATCCATAAGTTTCTATTCCCCATATACGATACTTTCCAGTAATTCGTCTTTTTCTTTTGTTCCTTTTAAAAGTTCAACAAGTTTCGCTGCAAAATCAATTGCCGTTCCCATTCCACGGCTTGTGATGATCTTGCCGTCTACAACAACTTTTTCAGTCTGGTAATCTGCTGATTTTAATTCTTCTTCCATTGCAGGATATGAAGTTGCTTTTCTTCCTTCTAACATTCCATATTGTTCAAGCACTGTTGGTGCTGCACAGATTGCTGCCAGGTATTTATTATTCTTATATGCCTTTTTAAGCACCTTACCAAGACCTTCATGTTCTCTTAAGTGAATTGTTCCAGGCATTCCGCCAGGAAGTACATACATCGCTCCTTCTGCTTCGATCACTTCATGGAACATAATGTCCGCTTCCACTTCGATGCGGTGTGCTCCTGTGATCATTTTTGAATTCCCGATCGATACTGTAACTGTAGGGATCTCTGCACGACGCAGCATATCTACAACTGTCAGTCCTTCAATTTCTTCAAATCCATCTGCCAAAAATACAAATACTTTGCCTATCATAATGTTTTCTCCTTTATCAACTCATATTATGTGTATTACAATATTGTTTTTCTTCCTCTTCTTTATTATAATAACTTTATAGAAAAAGTAATAAAAAGTCAACCCGTCACAGGCTTAGTATTTCTTTCCTGTTTTTGATTGACATTTTCGTTAAGAATCTGTAAAATAGATTTCATTGAGAATATACATGTTTCCGTAGCTCAGCTGGATAGAGCGACCGCCTCCTAAGCGGTAGGTCGGGTGTTCGAATCACCTCGGGAACGTTTTTTGTGCCGGAGTTATATACATCATTTCCGGCACTTTATGTTTATTAAGGAGGAATCTCATGAAAGGTTTATTTATTATCAATCCATCATCTGGTAAACAAAATATTGAATCTATGTTAAAAGATATCATGGCAACTCTGATCCTTGACCAGATTTGTTCTCATATTGATGTTTTTTATACAAAAGGTAAAGATGATGCCAAAAACCGCACTGCAGAATTAAAACCGGGAGAATATGACTTTGTTGTATCTGTTGGCGGTGATGGTACATTAAATGAGGTCACAAATGGTCTGATCTTAAGCGAAAGCAATATTCCTATGGCTATCATTTCTGCTGGAACAGTTAATGACTTCGCTACATATATGAAGCTTCCACAAACAGCAGATGGTTTCTGTCAGATGATCAAAGAATTTCAGATCAAGAAAGTTGACGTCGGACGTGTTAATAATGAATACTTTATTAATGTTCTGGCTGCCGGTATGTTAACAGATATTGCTTACAAAGTTCCAAAAGACAAAAAAGCAGTCCTTGGTAAAATGGCATATTATCTGGAGGGTGTCAAAGAATTTCCAAAGCAGCTGGCACAGAATATGACTTTGACATTTAACAGTAAGGAATTTAATGGAACAGAAGATATCATGCTCTTTTTAGTTGCAAACTCAAAAAGTGTTGGAGGATTTGCTGATGCTGCCCCTCTTGCGTCTGTTTCTGATGGATATTTAGATGTTATGATCATTAAAAAAATGGCACTTCTTACAGAAGCACCAGATCTTATTTTTAAATTATTCCAAGGTGAACATCCAAAGCATCCTTCCATTGAATATTTCCAGACAAAATCTTTATCTGTTCTTCCAACAGAAAAAACTGCTGAAATCGCAATCGACTATGATGGTGAAATATTAGAAGAAGGACTCCCGGTTGATATCTCTATCATGCCAGAAGCCCTCAATCTTATCATCTTACGTTCGACAAATTAATATTATTTTAATTTTCCAGAACCAATCTGCTTTCCATTATAACTTACAGTATATTTGCTTCCTTTGCATTTATATGTAAGATTAGAAGCAGGTTGGTTTTTTTCTAACATCACTGTTACATCTTTTAAATGATTAAGTGGAATCTTATATGGTGATAATTTATTCCCTGTTGTAAGGAATCCGTATGCATCATCCTGTAATACCATTTCCATTGTCTTAAATGGTGCAATGGTTTTATAATTATTAAATCCATAGTTTAACATTTTGATCGTGTCTTCATATAATTCATATCCATGAGCACACAAATCCACAACGATCAGTTCCTGATCTCCTCGTTTTGCAAATGTTACAAGTGTTCCACCTGCTTTTGTTGTATACCCTGTTTTTCCACCTTCCACTCCATCGTACACATACATAGTTCGTTTTACCATCTTATGGTGGTTCCAGAGTTCTTTTCCATGTTTGTCCTTATTCGTTGGTGCGATGTAATAATTGGATTTACATGCAACATAGCGGAATGTTTCATTCTCAAGTGCTGCCTTTGAAATCTTAGCCATATCTCTTGCTGTAACATAATGATCATCATCATGTAATCCATTTGTTGTTACAAAGTGAGAACCTGTACATCCTAATTCTTCGGCTTTCTTATTCATTAATTCTACAAACTTCTTTGTAGTTCCTGCTGTATGCTCTGCTGCTCCATTACATGCTTCATTTGCAGATTCAAGCATAATTGCATTCAATACATCGATCAATGGAATCTTCTCACCTGCCTGAATTCCAATATGTGTACTTCCTGGTTCAATACTGTTTACCGCATAACTTGAGAAATTAACTTCATCATAAAGATCTTTATTATTCTCAATTGCTACCAGTGTTGTCAGGATCTTTGTAATACTTGCTGGATAATGACGATCATCGATCTTCTTCTGAAATAGTATCTTTCCTGATTTGGCATCAATGACAATCCCTGACTTTCCATAAATCGATGGCCGTTTTGCTGTTGTTTTTTCTTGTGTTGCAACTCCATCTTTTGCCAGAATATTTGCTGCTGGCACTTGTGATACAGCCAATAATGACACTGCTGCTATCGCTGTAATCTTTTTAAAAGTATTTTTCATGCTCTCTCTCCTTTTTCTTATTAGATTAGACCGAATTTTTTTAATCCTTTTTCAATTCCATCCTCATCTGCTCTTGCTGTCTTATATGGTGCGATTTCTAATAATTCTGGAACTGAATTGCCCATTGCTGTACCATATTTTACATACTGAATCATGTCAATATCATTTGCACTGTCTCCAAATGCATAGGAATCATCCCTTGAAATGCCTGTATGTTCAAGAATTCTTTCAATTCCTTTTGCCTTGTTAACTCCCATTGGTACAAATTCTACAGAATTAACTGGCTCATGATATGTTCCTTTGTATTTGTGTCCTAAAATCTCCTCGATCTCTGGTTTTAAATCAAGATCCATATGATGATATGTCCATTTAGCTACATCAACAGCTTCACTGATCGGATATAATGTTGTTTCACAGTCAACTTCTGTCTTGTTCTTCATTGCAACATAATAGTCATCATGGTTGTCTGGATCATAATATCCATGCTGTTCACCTTCCAGAATGATTCCGATCTTCTGCTTTTTACCCCAATCAATAACTGTCTGCACTTCCTGTTTCGTCATCAATTCTCTATGAATTACTTTTCCCTCATATTCTACATAAGCACCTGCACCTAAGATCATTCCATGAAATCCCATATGAAAATATTCTTCCGGCATCATTCCTTTGCTTCTTCCTGTGCACATAACTGCCTTGTGTCCATTTGCGATCAGCTGATTTACTGCTTTTACCGCTGATTGTGGAATTCCAATTCCTGAATAATGTAGTGTCCCATCAATATCAAAAAATACGATCTTGCTCATTCTCTCTTTTTCTCCCTCAAATATTCTCTATCTGCCAGTCAATTGGCTCTAACCCATGTTCTTTTAGGAATTCATTTGCCTGACTGAAATGATGACATCCAAAAAATCCTCTGTATGCAGATAACGGACTTGGATGTGGTGCCTCCAAAATCAAGTGATTTGGATTATTAAGCAATGCTTTCTTACTCTGTGCCGGGCGCCCCCAAAGCATGAATACAATTGGTCTGTCCTGCTGATTCAATACTCTGATCGCAGCATCCGTAAATTCTTCCCATCCAATACCTCTGTGGGAATTCGCACGATGTGCCTGCACTGTTAACACCGTATTTAACATCATAACTCCCTGATCAGCCCATTTCTTTAAATATCCATTATTCGGAATATAGCACCCTAGATCTTCATTCAGTTCTTTATAAATATTCACAAGTGATGGTGGTGCTTCAACTCCTGGTTTCACTGAAAATGACAATCCATGAGCCTGTCCATCTCCATGATATGGATCTTGTCCTAAGATCACAACCTTTACATCTTTTACTGGTGTAAAATGGAATGCATTAAAGATATCATCTGCTGGAGGAAATATCAGCTTTGTATGATATTCATCCATGACCTTCTGATAAAGTTTTCTATAGTATGGCTTTTTATATTCTTCTTTTAAATAATCTGCCCAGTCATTTGTAATTGGCGGCATATTTCGACCTCCTTTTTAAAATCTTTTCCCATTATATCATAATTTGTAGTAAAATAAAATTCGATATAAATTATGTAAAGAAAAGGAGGATATTATTTTGAAGCAAATGAAAAGTTTACTTGAAGATCCACATGGTTTTTCTGTATCTCTTGTCTTCGATGGAATTCTTGTCGGAATCTTTGCTGGCTGTATTTCTGTCATTTATCGTCTGCTTTTAAATAACGCTGAAAAACTATTATTTGCAATCATTGCATTTACAAAAACAAGACCTTTCTGGATTGCAGTCTGGTTTATCGCTCTCATTATCATGGGATTGATCGTTGGATGGATCATGTCTTGGGAAGGAATGGCTTCCGGAAGTGGTATTCCTCAGGTTCAGGGAGAAATGAAAGGTTATTTAAATCAGAATTGGTATCGTGTTCTTTGTTCTAAGATCATCGGTGGTACCTTATGTATTCTTGGAGGTTTGTCTCTTGGACGTGAAGGCCCATCCGTACAACTTGGTGCCATGTCCGCCAAAGGTCTTTCTAAAATCACTAAGAAATCTCCAACAAAAGAACGTTATATGATGACGTGCGGTGCTGGTGCTGGTCTTGCGGCTGCCTTTAATGCTCCACTTGCTGGTGTTATGTTTTCTCTTGAAGAATTACAGAAAAACTTTAATAGTTCTATGTTAGTCTGTATTATTTCAGGATGTGTTACTTCCGATTTTATTTCAAAAAATGTATTCGGATTATCTCCTGTCTTCGACTTTCACCTAACAGCAGCACTGCCTTTAAAACATTACTGGATGTTAGTACTTCTTGGAGTTTTGCTTGGATGTTGTGGTGCGTTTTATAACTTTGTTATGTTAAAAGGACAGGATCTTTTTAGCGCTATGAAAAAAATTCCAGCTAAATACCGTATTGTATTTCCTTTCGTGGTATCTGGAATCGTCTGTTATACTTTGCCTTCTATTTTAGCGGGTGGGCATGCCATGGTCTCTTTGATCACAGGACATACATTACTTGTTTCTACAATGTTATTATTACTGATATGCAAATTTTTATTTTCTGCATTTTGTTTTGGATCTGGTGCTCCTGGCGGAATTTTCTTTCCTATGTTGATCCTTGGATCTTATATTGGAGCAATTTATGGAACTATTATGATACAGGCAAGTGGAATTCCTTCCTATTATCTGGTAAACTTTATCACAATTTCCATGGCAGGATTCTTTACGGCGATCGTACGCGCACCGATCACTGGTATCTTGTTGATTGCTGAAATGACTGGTACATTTGAACATTTCCTGTCACTGGCAGTTGTATGTATCATCAGTTATCTTGTCGCTCATCTGTTAAAGAGTGAACCGATTTATGAAAGTCTTCTTGGACGTATCTTAGCAAAAAATGGTTTTAAAGAAAGTGATGATGCTGATCATAAAGTTCTTCGCGGATTCGCTGTAGGTACTGGTTCTCTTGCAGCTAGTAAGCTAGTAAAAGATATTCCTTGGCCCGATCATTGCCTGATCGTTACTTTAAACCGTGGTGACGAAGAGATCATTGCTCGTGGAAGCACAGAGATTCTTGCTGGAGATAAGATCATTGCTTTAATCGATGACAATTATCTTGGAATGGTCACAGAAAGTATCCAGTTGATCTGCGGGGAAATCATTCCTGAATAATCTTTTCATTATTTTCTGTAAGTTGATACAGTTTTTATATGTTGCGATTGACTAACCTTACTTTGGACTCATAAAATGTAAGAAAAGGCTACATAATAAGTTTGAAGGAGGGATTATGATGCAACCATTAACAAAAGTTATGCAAGGGACAACTTGTACAGTCAAGTGGGCATTAGGTCTGCCTGATATTATTGAAAAACTCCGCGAACTGAAAATTGAGCAGGGGAGTAAACTGCGTGTTGTTTGTAAGAATCATGATTATATGATCATTGGTGTAGGTAAAAAACGATATGCTGTTGGGAATGAAATTGCTGAGAGGATTCAAGTTTAAATTTTAATTTTGTAATTGGCCAACTGTAGATTTTGAGTATATGATAAAAAATAAATAAACAACCGAAAGCGCTGCGGTGAAATTTTGCTCATATTTTGAACTAATCAACATTCGCTACCGGCATCTTCTCTGGTTCTTTTTTGTTCTATATAATTATATCGTCACACAAATTTTATTTCAATTTCAAACTCATCAGAACAAAAAAAAGAGAGAACATCAAAGATGACATTCCCTCTTTTATTTTTATTTAACCTTAGCAACTAACTGATCATTCTCAACATCAATTAAGATTGTATCCTCAGCATCAACTCCATCACTTAAGATTAATCTTGCTGCCAGTGTCTCTACACTCTTCTGCAGATATCTCTTCAGTGGTCTTGCTCCATACATTGGTTCATAACCATGATCGGCAACATAGTTCTTGGCTGCTGGTGTTAATTCAACGCTTAATTCTTTGTCTGCTAATCGACGATTCAGGTCTTTGACCAGTAAATCAATGATATTTGTGATATTGGCTTTTGTTAATGGTTTGAACATAATCGTTTCGTCCAGACGGTTTAAGAATTCTGGTCTGAAATGATTCTTCAGGTCATTCATAACCATATCTTGTGCTTCTGGTTTGATATTGCCATCTTCATCGATTCCTTCTAGCAGATAAGAAGATCCGATATTAGATGTCATGATCAAGATCGTGTTCTTAAAATCTACTGTCTTACCTTTTGAATCTGTGATTCGTCCATCGTCTAATACCTGTAACAAGATATTAAATACATCTGGATGGGCTTTCTCGATCTCATCGAATAAGACAACGGAATAAGGTTTTCTTCTGACAGCTTCTGTTAACTGTCCTCCTTCTTCGTATCCAACATATCCCGGAGGCGCTCCGATCAATCTTGCCACGGAGTGTTTCTCCATGTATTCACTCATATCAATACGAACAATGTTCTGTTCATTATCAAATAAGCTTTCTGCCAGTGCTTTGGCAAGTTCTGTCTTACCTACACCAGTTGGCCCAAGGAATAAGAAAGAACCAATTGGTTTGCTTGGGTCCTTAATTCCGGCTTTAGAACGGATGATAGATTCTGTGACAAGTTCCACAGCTTCATCCTGTCCAACAACTCTTTCATGAAGGATCTTATCAAGATGTAAAGTCTTGTTTCTCTCACTTTCAGTAAGTTTCGCTACTGGAATTCCTGTCCAGCGGGAAATGATCTTGGCAATCTCATCTTCTGTGACAGATTCTCTTACCATAGAACGATCTTCTTTCGCTACACGTTCTTCTTCCTCTTCTAACTGTTTCTTCAATTCTGGCAAACGACCATACTGTAATTCAGCTGCTTTATTTAAGTCGTAATTTCTCTGGGCAATCTGAATCTCGCTGTTTACAGATTCAATCTCTTCTCTTAATTTGGAGACTTTCTCAACGGAAGCTTTCTCATTCTCCCATCTTGCTTTTCTTGCCTTGAAGTCTTCTCGCATCTCAGCAAGTTCTTTCTGTAATTCTTCCAGACGCTCTTTACTTAATCTGTCATCTTCTTTCTTAAGTGCTGCCTCCTCTATCTCCAGTTGCATGATCTTTCTCTGAACTTCATCAAGTTCTGCTGGCAGAGAGTTCATCTCTGTCTTGATCATAGCACATGCTTCGTCAACTAAGTCGATCGCCTTATCTGGTAAGAAACGATCTGTGATATAACGATTTGATAAAGTTGCTGCTGCTACCAGAGAACCATCTGTGATCTTAACACCGTGATATACTTCATATCTGTCTTTGATACCTCTTAAGATTGAGATCGTATCTTCTACAGTTGGCTGATCGACCATAACTGGCTGGAAACGACGTTCCAGTGCCTGGTCTTTCTCAATATACTGGCGGTATTCATCTAAGGTTGTAGCACCGATGCAGTGTAACTCACCTCTGGCAAGCATTGGTTTTAACATATTTCCTGCATCCATAGCTCCATCTGTCTTACCTGCACCAACGATCGTATGAAGCTCGTCGATGAATAAGATGATCTGACCATCACTTTTCTTAACTTCTTCTAGTACCGCTTTCAAACGTTCTTCAAATTCACCACGATATTTTGCACCTGCTACCAAGGAACCCATATCCAGTGAGAAGATTGTCTTGTCCTTTAACTGATCTGGCACGTCACCGCGAACGATTCGCTGTGCTAATCCCTCAACAACGGCTGTCTTACCAACACCAGGTTCACCAATTAATACTGGGTTATTCTTTGTCTTTCTTGATAAGATACGAACCACGTTACGGATCTCACTGTCACGTCCGATGACTGGATCTAATTTCTGCTCTCTTGCTCTCTTTACAAGATCATATCCGTATTTTTCAAGGCTGTCGTATGTTTCTTCTGGATTATCACTTGTGACTTTCTGTCCACCACGGATCTGTGATAAAACCTGTAAGAAACGATCTCTTGTGATTCCATATGCACGGAATAATTCTTTGATTGCTTTATTTGGATGTTTGATCATCGCAAGGAATAAATGTTCTACAGATACATATTCATCTTTCATGGCTTTCATCTCGTCTTCTCCGTGAAGAAGCACCTGATTGAGGTCATTGCTCATATATACCTGACCGCCGGATACTTTTGGTTTCTTATTCAGTAATTCCTGTACCTGACTTAAAAATGTCTCTTTGTTTATTCCCATTTTTTCAAGCAGGCTTGCGATCAAACTATCATCAATCGTAAGCAAGCTGTATAAGAAGTGTTCCTGATCTATTTCCTGATGTCCATGATCGTAGGCGATCTTCTCACACTGATTGACTGCCTCGATGGACTTCTGTGTAAATTTATTGATGTTCATACTCTTTCCTCCTTTACCAATGGGTATTTATCTATATTAAGATATCCATTTATCTTTTGTTCTATTCGTAATATAACACTCATTATTAGCACTGTCAATAGGTGAGTGCTAATTTTTTTATTTTTTTCTTCTGCGCGTTATTATATAGTTAAGAAAACAAGGAAAAACAACAAAATCCTAAATTTCATCGTTCTTCCTTGTTATAACTATCTATCTTATTTATATTCTTCTACTGCTTCCAAAACAGGAATCGATGGTGCTGCCCCTTGTCTGGTAACTGCGATCGCAGATGCTTTCGATGCAATATCCATTGATTCTTTGATCGTCTTTCCATTTAAGATTCCTGCAATAAAATATCCTGTATAGGTATCTCCTGCTGCCGTTGTATCAATTGCTTTTACCTTGTAGATTGACTGTTCTACATATTCATCATCAGAAATACAAACAGACCCTTCACTTCCCAAAGTTAACACGATCGTTGCATCTTTAAATCTCTCATGTAACAGACTGGCAATATATTTTCCATCAATCTCTTCTGGCTTATCCATTTCAAGGATCTGCATTGCCTCGATCTCATTTAAAATAAAATAATCAATCTGGTCTAATGGAAGCTTCATGATCTTCTCATTCATCGGAGATGGATTTAAGATAATCTTCATTCCCTCTTCTTTAGCTTTCTCTACGATATATGAAAGTTCGTTGATCTCATTTTGGATCAGTAAATAATCTTCGTTTGTAAAATCTTTAAAGACTTCATCAACCTGTTCTTTTGTGATCGCCTGATTTGCTCCTCCAAATAAAACGATACAATTATCACCTTCATCGTCATTTTGTATGATTGCATTTCCTGTCCTTACATCGTCAAGAATTTTGACAAGATCCGTTTTCACTCCTGCTTCTTTCAACTGCTCCAGCAAAAACATTCCATCTGTACCGATCGCACCTGCCTGATATGTTTCAACCCCTGCACGTGCAAGTGCAATGGACTGGTTTAAACCTTTTCCACCTGTGTATACATTTAATTCTTTTGCTGACAGCGTTTCTCCTTTTTTCACAAAATGTGGGACAGAATATACATAATCAATATTTAATGAACCAAATGATAATATCTTCATATGAACCTCTCTTTCTAAAACTTAATACACTCAATATGATTTTACATCCTTCCGTCCACAAAATCTACTTTTTAACATCATCTTTTTTAATTCCAATCATTTGTTTTAGGATCCTGGCAGATTGCTTTAATTTCCTTTCTTCTTCCTCATTTAATTCGATCGGTACTTGTGTCTCAATTCCATTTTTTCCTACGATTGCTGGCATACTTAATACAATATCTTCAATTCCATGTGCCCCATGCATCATGGTTGAGACAGGAAGAATTGCTTTTTCGTCTTTTAAGATCACTTCGCAGATACGTTTTACTGACATTGCGATTCCATAGTACGTTGCTTTTTTTCTCTTGATGATCTTATATGCACTTTCTTTTACATTATCTGCAATTGCTTTCATTGCCTCTTCATGGTCATAATGTCCCCGCATCTCGCAAAAATCATTGACTGGGATTCCTGATACATTAACACTGCTCCATGCCGCGATCTCGCTGTCTCCGTGTTCTCCTATAATAAATGCCTGAACACTTCTACTGTCTACATCAAGATGTTTCCCTAACAGATAGCGAAATCTCGCTGAATCAAGAACTGTTCCAGACCCGATCACACGATTTTCCTCAAATCCACTGATCTTGATCGCTGTATATGTCAATATATCAACAGGATTTGATACGATCAGAAGAATTCCTTCATAATCCCTGTTTGAAATCTCTGGTATGATTTCTTCAAAGATTTTCTTATTTTTCTTCACAAGATCAAGTCTTGTTTCTCCTTCTTTCTGATTCGCACCGGCAGTAATTATAATGACCGCAGCATCCATCATATCGTTATAGTTTCCGGCATATATCTTCATTCTTCCAGCAAATGGTGTTCCATGTGTAATATCCATTGCTTCTCCTTCTGCTTTATCTTTGTCCACATCCTGCAGAACAATTTCTGAAAACAATCCACTTTGCATCAGGCAAAATGCAGTTGCACTTCCTACAAAACCACAGCCTATGATCGCAGCTTTTCTTTGATTTAATTGCATTTTATATTGTCTCCTTTTTTCTTTTTAGTATTTTTCTTATTTTATGATTTATGCAGAAAATTTAAGGTAATATGTATGGAGCATGACAAAAAAAGAGATAAGAATAAACATTTATTCTTACCTCTTTTCTAGACTATCGTTACAGATCAGATTTTTGTTTTGGAAATATGATAGTGATCTTCGTTCCTTTTCCAAGCTCACTATCAACTTCCATCTCAGCATTATGGAATTTTGCTCCATGTTTTACAATGGAAAGTCCTAATCCTGAACCTTTCTTCTGATTTGAATGGCTCTTATCAACTCTGTAAAAGCGTTCAAATATACGGTCAAGATCTTCTTTTGGAATACCGATTCCTGTGTCTTCTACAATTACAATTGGATAATCGTTCATCTTAGAGATCGTAAATACGACTTCTCCTCCTTTGTGATTATATTTGATCGCATTTTCACATATGTTAAAGAACATCTCATATAAAATCTGCTGAACTCCTCGGATCTTTGTATGTACTCCTCGAATATGAACTGCGACCTTTTCTTCCTGACTTCTTCTTGTAAGATCATTTTTGATAGTAAAAGCAAGCTCATAAAGATCAACATTCTCCCAATCTAGCTGCACCCGATTTTCGTCCAATCGAGACAGTTTGATAATCCCTTCGATCATGGAGATCAGTCGTCTTGCTTCGTCATAGATCGTTGCTGAGAATCTTGGCATGTCTTCTGGCTTTACAAGACCGTCTTTCATAAGTTCTGCATATCCTGAGATCGTGGTTAATGGAGTTTTTAATTCATGAGATACGTTTGCTGAAAATTCTTTTCGCATATTCTCTGCTTCCTTGATCTCTTTGATCTGGCGTTCAATATCCATATTCTGTTTTTCAATCTTATCAAGCAATGGCGTCAACTCACTATAGGTTTTGTTCTTTTTAGGGTGTATAAGGTCTATCTGGTTAATTGGTTCTACAATTCGATCCGTCGACATTTTGGACAAGATCATTGATAAAATCGTCACAACCGCCAGCATTAACATGATGATCGGTATGATATCTTCCATTTGTTTTATGATGGTCTGCGTTTCCCGACTCATTCGAAGAATGGTTCCATCTTTTAACCGTACCGCATAATAATATGTTTGTTTTCTTAATGTATTGGACATACGAGTATCTTCTCCTTGCCCTTTTTCATAAGCTTCTTTTATTTCTGTACGATTTTTATGATTTCCCATGGATTTTTCTTTTCCACTACTGTCATAAATAACTTTTCCATTCTGATCGACTCTGGTAATTCTGCTTACCGTGATATTCTTGTATTTGTTCAGATTCTGATTATCTTTAACATTCAATGAAGCCGCCAGATAGGCCGCTTCATCTTTAATTCCCGATTTTACTTGTTCCATATAACGATAATATGTAAACATTCCAAGGAGTGTCGTTGTGATCAATACCGCCACAACTGCGATGTAGACCATATTGTTAAATATCTTTCGTTTCATTATTCACTGCCCCCGATGCGGTATCCAATTCCTCTGACCGTTTCAATAAGTTTACCGCATTCGCCAAGCTTCTGTCTTAATGAACGGATATGTACATCAACAGTTCTTGTCTCTCCGTCAAAATCATATCCCCAGATATTTGTAAGAAGCTGATCTCTGTTTAATACATTCCCTTTACTTTCTACTAACAAACACAGAAGTTTAAATTCTTTGTTCGTAAGTGTTACTTCATTTCCACAAGATTTTACTTTATGTTTATTTGGATAAATCTTAAGATCACCTACAATGATCTCATCTTTCTTATCATCTCTTCTTGATCGTCTTAATACTGCTTTAACTCTGGATACAAGTTCCATCATTCCAAATGGTTTTGTAATATAATCATCTGCCCCGCTGTCTAGTCCGAGCACTTTGTCATACTCCGTTCCTTTTGCTGTCATCATAATGATCGGCAGATCTTTGGTAGCTGATTTCTTGCGAAGTTTTCCTAAAATTGATATTCCGTCTTCCCCTGGAAGCATAATATCTAATAATACCAGTTCTGGTTTCTCTCCATCACTTAAAGCTTTTAAAAACTCTGATCCATTTTCAAATCCGCAGGCATCAAATCCGGTACTTTGTAAGGTGTATGTTACCAGTTCTCTGATATTCGGATCGTCTTCTACAACAAAAATCACAGGCTTCCTCCTTTATATTCCCCAGTGATCGCAAATTCGACCCATTCAGCGATATTACTTGCATGATCTCCAATTCGCTCAAAATACTTGGCGATCATAACGATGGCTACGCACTCTTCTCCTTTCTCAGGATCCTCATGAATCAGGGATATCGTTTCTTTCTTTACTTTGTTAAATAATTCATCTACGGTATCATCCTGTTCGATCACTTCATGAGCGATCATAAGATTCTGTTTAATAAAAGACTGTACGCTCTTGCTTACCATATTAATGGTAGCTTTTGCCATCTTGTCAAGATGTGTGTTCTCTCTGATTTCAAGAACTTCTGCATCTTTTCTTACGATTCCTGTAATATCACATGCCTGGTCTCCAATACGTTCCATATCAGAAACCATCTTCATAGCTGCTGAAATGACACGCAAATCGCTTGCCACTGGCTGTTGCTGCATCAGAAGTTTCATACAGATTCTCTCTATATCCCTCTCCTTCTGATTGATCTCTTCTTCCATTGTAAAAATATCTTCCATCAGTTCTTTATCTCTTGTCGCAACGATCTTTGCTGCTGCCGTGATCATCTCTTCACATAAAGAACCCATGTCGATCATCTCTTGGTTTAACTTAAGCAGCTGTCTGTCGAATCGGTTTCTCATCTAAATCACCCAAACCTTCCTGTAATATAGTCTTCTGTTCTCTTATCCTGTGGCATGGAAAATAATTGTTCTGATCTTCCATACTCAACCATCTCTCCTAACAAGAAGAATGCTGTATTATCGGAAATTCTGACTGCCTGCTGCATATTATGTGTTACCATGATGATCGTATACTTTGATTTTAATTCTACCGCAAGATCTTCAATTTTGGAAGTAGAAATTGGATCAAGTGCTGATGTTGGTTCATCCATTAATAAAACTTCTGGTTCTACTGCTAAAGCTCGTGCGATACATAGTCTCTGCTGCTGTCCTCCAGATAATCCTAATGCACTCTTCTTTAAGCGGTCTTTTAATTCATCCCAGATTGCTGCATTTCTTAAAGATTTTTCTACAATCTCATCTAACTTTGCTTTATTATGGATTCCATGTGTTCTTGGTCCATATGCGATATTGTCATAGATACTCATTGGAAATGGATTTGGTTTCTGAAATACCATTCCAACTCGTTTTCTTAATAAATTCACATCCATGTCTCCATAAATGTCTTCTCCGTCTAATGTCACTTTTCCAGTGATCTTACAACCTTCTACAAGATCATTCATCCTGTTTAATGATTTTAATAATGTAGATTTTCCACATCCAGATGGTCCGATAAATGCTGTAATCTCATTTTTGGGAAGATCCAGATTAATATTTTTTAAAGCCTTGAATTTTCCATAATACAGATCAAGGTTTTCAACTTTCATTTTACTATCCATATTGGTTACCCTTTCGTAATTCGTTTTGCAATAAATGAAGATACGGCATTGATCACAAGCACGATCAGAAGTAATACAACGGCTGTTGCATATGCCTGATTGATATGTAATCCCTCGCAGGATAATACATACATGTGAAGTGCCAGTGTACGTCCTGATCCCATAACATTTGCAGGGATTTCTGCAATCGTACCTGCTGTATACATTAATGCTGCCGTCTCACCGACAATACGTCCGATTCCTAAAATAACTCCAGATAAGATTCCTGGAACTGCTGATGGCAGGATAATACGAAATACGGTTCTTAACTTTCCTGCTCCAAGTCCAAAGCTTCCTTCTCTAAAAGAATCAGGCACAGACTTTAATGCTTCTTCGGTTGTTCTCATGATCAATGGTAAGATCATGATTGCCATTGTTGCTGCTCCAGATAGCAGACATAATCCCCATCCCAAAGCTTTTACGAAAAATAACATACCGAATAATCCATACACGATCGATGGAATTCCTGATAATGTTTCTGCTGTTAAACGAACAACCTCAACTAATTTATTTCCACGTTTTGCATACTCTACTAAATAAATTGCTGCAAAAATTCCAAGTGGTACTGCAAATAATAAAGATAATACTGTCATGATCAAGGTATTAATGATTGCTGGGAATACCGATGCATTTTCACTTGTATATTTTAATTCAAATAATTGTGAATTTAAGTATGGTACTCCATTTACAAGAATATAAACGATCAAATATGCCAGTACTGCGACAGTTGCGATCATCGCAACATTTACAAGAAGCCATAATACAAAGGATAACGGCGTTCTTTTATATGATTTCATTCTTTGTATCCAAGACGTTTTATTGATCGCTTGGATCTTTTCTACTGATTCCATTTCTTTTACCGCTTCCATTTTAACGTTCCTCCTTGCTCTTTAATACTGCAAAGCACAGGTTGATCATTAAGATAAATACAAATAATACAACTGCTGTTGCGATCAGTGCTTCTCTGTGAAGGTCTGTCGCATATCCCATTTCAAGGACGATATTAGAAGTTAAAGTACGAACTCCAGAGAACATTCCATCTGGAATGATCGCCTGATTTCCAGCTACCATAACAACTGCCATTGTCTCACCGATCGCACGTCCAATCCCTAATACGATTCCTGCCAGAATTCCTGATTTTGCTGCCGGTAATACTGCAAAGAATACGCTTCTCTCATGACTTGCTCCAAGTCCTAAAGATCCTTCATAATAACTTTCTGGAACTGCACGGATCGCACTCTCTGATACTCCAATAATTGTTGGAAGGATCATGATCCCAAGTAAAATAGATGCTGTAAATACACAGTTACCATTTCCAAACATATTACGGAAAGTTGGTACTAATACAACCATCCCAAAGAATCCATATACAACAGACGGGATTCCTGCCAGAAGATCAACTGCCGGCTTCACTATTTTATAAACTCGTTCATTACAAAACTTTGCCATATAGATCGCTGCAAGGATTCCAACTGGAACTCCAACTAAGATTGCACCTGCTGTTACATAAATACTTCCTATGATCATTGGGAAGATGCCAAAGATTCCACTCTTTGGCATCCAAATCTTTCCTAATACAAAATTTCCAAGTCCAATCTTCCCGATCGTAGGAATACCATTCACGAACAGAAATGCACAGATCAAAATTACTGCCAGAATTGAGGCACATGCTGCGAGCAAGAATACGACATGCATGATTTTTTCTGAATATTTCTTCATTCTTACCATTCCTTTATATTGATGATTTCTTCTTATTTAACATCTGCCCATTTTGTTGTTTTACCTGTGTAGATATCTTTTACCTGAGCACTTGTTAATTCATCAACCTTGCTGTCTTTGTTTACGATAACTGCAATTCCATCTTTTGCGATAACTGTTGCTTTTACACCTTTTTTAGTTTCGCTGTCTGCAAGATCACGAGATGCCATACCAATATCACATGTTCCTTCGATCGCATTTGTAACACCTGTTGTTGAATCGCTCTGCTGTACTTCAACTGTTACGTCTTTGTTTGCTTTTGCATATGCTTCTTTTAATTTTTCCATAACTGGTGTTACTGATGAAGATCCACCAACTACAACTTTACCTTTTGCTCCATTTGATTTGTAAGCTGGTGCCTTTTCGTCTGCTTTGATGTATCCATTATCCTGAATGACCTTCTGTCCATCAGCACTCATAATGTAGTTTTCAAAATCCTGTGCCTGTTTGTTTAATTTGTCTTTTGTTACAATATTAAATGGACGAACAATTTTATATGATCCATTCTTTACATTATCCACACTTGCCTCAGCTCCATCAATCTTCACTGCTTTTACTGTGTCATTTAATGATCCTAAGGATATGTATCCGATTGCTGCTTTATTTTCTGCAACTGTTGTCATCATAACTGATGTTGAGTTTGTGATCTGTACACTTGATGTTGTTTTGTCTACTTTATTTCCGTCTTTGTCTTTTTCTTCAATTCCGAATAATTCGATGAAAGCTCCTCTTGTTCCTGATCCGTCTTCTCTGGATACTGCTGTGATGTTTTCGTCAGCGGATGCTTTCTTATCACTGCTTGAACTTCCGCCACATCCTGTTAAGATGCTTGATGCTGCTACTGTTGCTACTGCTAATGTTAATATTTTCTTTCTCATAGTTCTTACTCTCCTTTTGAACTTTGTGTTCGTATCAATTACAGATATTATGTTACTTCGGAAATGTAAAATCAAAAAGAAGAGTTGTGTAAAGTTTTTGTTAAATGTAAAGTTTTTAGATAGGCTTACATGTATGTGACAGGGATCAAAGAAAAACAAATATTTAAAAGAATCCAGGTGGCAACGTTTAACATATACACCCACTTAAATTTTTCAATCTTGTAATTGTCCACACTTTAGACTTCTGGTATATGATAAAAAATAAATAAACGATCGGAAGAGCAGCATTAGAATTTTGCCACGTTTTTTACGGATTCGCAGCCGGCTTGGTGCGCTGTTTGAGCCTCAAAGAGTTCTGGGCTAAATAGCTTTGAAGGCGAGTTCGCAAAGAAAGCCGGCGGATCAGCGATCTGTAAAAAACGTGAGGAAAATTCTCTAGCTGCTCTTCCGATCGTTTATTTATTTTTCATCATATACTCAAAATCTACAGTTGGCCAACTACAAATTTAAAATTTTATAATCTTTTGCTGTTAATGTAAATTCCACTCCATCGCTTACATATACTTTATTGTTTTTATCTACAAAAACAGCCTTTGCATTATATTCTTTTAACAATTTCTGGCTTTTCTTTACTCCTAAACTGAAACATGCTGTAGATAGTCCGTCTGCGTTGAGTCCTGAATTGCAGATGATCGTGCAGGATCTGATATCTGTTTTTACACTGTATCCTGTTTTGGAATCTAAGATATGAAAGTAGCGTTTGCCTGTCTTTTTATCTGTAAATGTTTTTTCATAATCTCCAGATGTTGAAATGCTTGTGCCGCTTTTGACTTTGATCCCTCCTAGGACTTCTCCGTCTTTGCCGTTTGGATCTTGGATCCCTACGTTCCAGTCGGAGCCGTCAGATTTTTCTCCATAAACTACAATGCTTCCTCCTAGGGCTACCATGGCTCCTGTGATTTCTTTGTCTTTTTTGATCATCTTGATGGCTTCGTCGGTTCCGATTCCTTTTCCATAGGCTCCAAGGTCTATCTTGGTATTTTTGTCGCATGCAAGGATTTCTCCGTTGTCTTTGACTGTGACATGCTGGCTGTTTTCTGACAGATCTCCGCTGATCGCTTTCTTAATCTTATTTGCATCTGGTACTTTTGGGCTGCTTGATTCAAAATCCCAGAGTTTTGTTAATGCTCCGATCGTTGGATCTACCGTGTTTCTTCCGTCTGCATAGGAGTCCTGACTGATCTTGATCGCTTGTTGTAACCAGTTTTTAAGATTCCCTGTGACTTTTGTTTTTCCGTTGTTTTGTTCTAATTTCTGATTGATTTTTGAAACCTGGGAACTTTTTAATCTCCATGACAATTGTTGTTTTTCAAGTTTCTTTTCCATGTCGATGATCTTTTGTTCTGTCTGTTCCAGATCATCGCTTGTTCCATAGAGTGTAATGTTCGTTACAGTTCCCATTGCAAAATCTGTATGGCTGTATGATGTCGATTCCTTTTTGCATCCTGTCATCATAGATGGGATCATACTGATGCACAAGATACTTGCGATCATTTTTTTCAATGTAAGTTTCATATTCTTTACTTACCCCTTCTTTATAAATTTACATACTGCCATCCATACTCTTTGTAAGCTTTGATCTTTAATTTATTCTGACTAACATATTTTTGTAAGACTTTCTTCCTCTGATTTTGTGTGACAGAATCCTTCATCATCCTTATTGCAACATCAGGATATCCTTTACATAACTTCCAGATCGATCTCTCCAGAGATTCTCCATCTTCTGCGTATCTTGTCTTGGTTACTCGATAGCCGTCTTTTGTTTTCTTCAGATACATGACCCCTGGATAACTTCCACCAGAGTAGTTCTTTAACAGACTTCCATAACGATAATATGTTTCACTCCAAAAGTTCGCATAAACTTCTGCTCCGGATTTTGTTTCAACGATCTTATAAATATTCAGCATTGGGATTGTAACAAGTCCTTCTTCTTTATCTTCGTCAGATCTCTTTTTTGTCTCATCAAAGACTGCCTTGATCCTTAAGTCTTTCCCTGTATATTTGTATTCTGGAAGTTTGGTATTAAGTTTTATTTTGTCGGATGTTTTAAGATCTACCATTTCACTTTGTATGTCTGGCTGGTTTTCTTTTCCTGATAAAGTATATAGTTTTAGGCCGTCTTTGTCTACCACTAACACCGATTGTTTTCTGATTCCTTTGGAATCTTTCCACTGATATACATACTTACTTGATGAGACATCCATTGCACGGATCTTATCTCCGATCTTTCCAGGTATGTTGTCCGATTCTTTTTGTGTATGTTTATGATCTTTGATGATCGTCTGATACAATTTGTCTTTTTCACTGATCTGTTTGGATGGCGTGATTTTTGCAAATTTCATGTTCTCACACCGTTTGAGCGAATATGCATAAATATTTCCGTTTACTTTTCCTTGTAATTGATTGTAAATGATCATCCATTTCTGATCTTTTGACACCTTTATAGCCGTCTCAAGTCCTGGATTTTCTTCATCTCCTTCACTGTAGAAATGATCACATCCGATTTTGTCAAGATCTACCGCAGCAATGACTTTCTTCTTTGTTCTATCATAGATCACACTTCCGACAGAGTCTGAAAATACGGCAAGGTTATCTGAGCAATACGACAATTCTATTCCTTCATTCTGAAACAACCTATTATTTTTTGCCCTGTAAGAAAGCCAGGCACAGATCTGTGCTGCAGATGCTGACTGATCGCTTTTTTTGATCGTTGCATAGACTTCATTTTTCTGTGCCTGACTACTCTTACCCTTCCCACACCCTGTAAACAACGATGCTGCCATAACAGCACTCATCAATAGTAAAGTACCTTTCCCACACTTTCTCATCTTTGTTCCTCCTTATTCTCTTATTGTCTCCTGTCTTATTGTTTTCAACTTTATTATACAAAGAAAAAGCATCAAAAAAGAAAACAAAATCTTAAGATTCTTCTACATAATTCTTAATGATTTTGTTTTCTTCTTGTATACATTATAATTCTATGATCTTGCCATCACAGATCGTATATTTTACTTTTCCTTTTAATTTCCATCCTGTAAATGGAGAGTTCGTTGCTTTGGATTTATATTCCTTGACTTCCCATTCTTCCTCTGGATCAAACAAGACAACATCCGCAGGTTTCCCTTCCTGCAATCTTCCTTGTTCCATATTATATAGTTTTGCTGGATTGATCGTCATCTTCTCCAGAAGCTGCATCATAGAAAGATATCCTTTCTCCACAAGTTCTGTGACTCCAAGTGCCAGCGACGTCTCGATCCCTGTAATGCCACTTGGTGCCTGATCTAATGGTTTGTCTTTCTCTTCTTTGGAGTGTGGGGCGTGGTCTGTCGCAATGATCTCGATCGTACCTTCCTGTAATCCTTTGATGATCCTCTGACGGTCTTCTTCTGTTCGCAGTGGCGGGTTCATTCTTGCCAGTGTTCCGTATTTTAATACGGCCTCTTCTGTCAACGTGAAATGGTGTGGAGACGCCTCTGCGTAAACATTCGCACCTTTTTCTTTGGCTTCTTTCACGTAATCTACCGCAACACCAGAGCTGATATGCTGAATATCGACTTTCGCTCCTGTTTTGACTGCTAATTCACAGTCTCTCTTTACCATCACGGCTTCTGCCAGGTAAGAAGCTCCACCATAATTTAACTGTTCGGAGACTTTTCCCTGATTCACTCCTGGCTGTTTAATATATGCAGGATCTTCTTCATGAAGACTGATCGGTACATCTAATTCTTTGGCTTTCTTCATGGCTTCTTCTACGAGCTTCTCATCCATCAGTGGAATTCCATCGTCTGTAAATCCACGAACCCCTGCTTCATAGAGTGCATCCATGTCTGTTAATTCTTTTCCTTCAAATCCTTTGGACACAGCTGCTGCCTGCCATACTTTGATCGGAAGTTGTTCACATCTGTCTTCGATCTCTTTGTAAATATCCACAGAATCCACGACAGGCTTTGTATTTGCCATACATACTACCGTCGTAAATCCACCAGCTGCTGCCGCAGCAGAACCTGTCTGTAAATCTTCCTTATATGTAAATCCCGGATCGCGGAAATGTACATGTACATCGATCAATCCAGGGGCTGCGATCATCCCGGAAGCATCAATGACCTGTTCAATGCCAGAGACATCATCTACCTTACCGATCTGTCTGATCCTCTTCCCGTCTAATAAAATATCTGTTACCTGATCGAATCCGCTTTCTGGATCCATCACTCTTGCATTCTTAATTAAAATCATCTCTGCCTCCACGATCATATGTTTTATTTTACTTGTTCTTTCACTGCTTCAGCGACAGTTTCTAAATTATCTTGTGTCAGTTCTTTTTCTGATTTCACGACAATAACATAGTTATTTCCGCTCTTTGATGTGATCGTCCCAAATGCATTGTATGCTGTCTCATCATCAATTTCTTTTGTCATTGGTACAAACGCTACTTCTTCTGTCTCGATCGTATCTCCGATCTCGTAATTATGTCCTTTTTCTTCCAGTGCCATTACCTCATTAGAGATTGTTTCATCTAGATCTTCTTCCATGATCTCCTCAGATTTTCCTTCACACTGCTGAATGCTGACATTCATTCCATTGACTTCAAAACTGTTATCAGAGGCTTTGGTCGTGATCTTCTGTTTGATTGCAAATCCTCCGGCTACAGATAAGCAGATTCCTACAACTGCTAAAAACTTTTTATTAAAAATAATTTTTCTCATAGCATATCCCTCCTTGAATGTTGGCATTTTTGTTAGCTATAGTATACCCTATTTCAGGTATCAATTGCGAGTTATTTTTTTCTTAATTTTTTATTTCCAAAAAAGATACCTTTTACCTGATGTAAAAATGTTTGTTTTGGTGTCTTTTCCTTCTTTATAAGTCTTTTCGCTTCATTTAAGAAATAAATCTGCGAATTCACATTGTCTTCTCGTTTCTTTTTCGTTGTATATTCTCCACTTGAAAGCAATACCTGTGCCTGAATATTATCCTGTTTCATAATCTTGATCATCTTTAAGATTCTTTGTTTTAGCCTTGGATCATAGATTGGCACTGCAACTTCGACTCGTCTTCTTGTATTTCTTGTCATCATGTCTGCTGATGAAATATAAATATCTGTATCGTCCCCAACTCCAAATGCATAAATTCTTGAATGCTCTAAAAATCTTCCGACAATACTCTCCACCCTGATATTTTCTGTCTTTCCTGGAATTCCCGGACGGATACAACAGATTCCACGAATCAGAAGAAATATCGGAACACCTGCTGTTGAAGCTTTTGATAATTCGTCAATGATCTTTCGATCTGTCAGTGAATTCATTTTCATAAAGATTCCACATGGCTGGAAGCTCTCGGCTTTCATCTTTTCTCTCTCAATCCTTTTTATGATCTCATCCTGAAGACTTGATGGTGCGACAAGTAGATGTTTATAAGTTCTATTGAGATTAAAGGTCGCCATGTTATGAAAAAATATCGATGCATCCTGTCCAATCTTATCTGATGCTGTCATAAGACTTAAGTCTGTATACATTTTGGATGTACTTTCATTATAATTTCCTGTTCCTATCTGTGTAATATAGTAAATTCCACGACTGTTTTTCTTCGTGATCAGGCAAACTTTGGAATGTACTTTATAATCTTCCATTCCATACATAACTTTGCATCCTGCTTCTTCTAAGATTTCTGAATAATTGATATTATTTTCTTCATCAAATCTTGCTCTAAGCTCCATCAACACAAGAACTTCTTTTCCATTTTCGGCAGCCTCGCACAAATATTTGACAATCCGTGCCTGTTTTGCTAAGCGGTAGATCGTAATCTTAATTGATAGTGTCTCTTTATCTCTTGCACTTTCCTTTAATAATTCAATAAAAGTATCCATGCTGTCAAATGGAAATGATAGCAGTTTATCCTCCTCCATGATCTGTTTTGTCACGCTCATCCCTGGAATAAAATCTCTGTTTAGTGCTGGTGTAAATGGACGATAGCATCCATTTTTTCGTTCTTCTTTGGAGACTTTATCTGTTAACTTATAAACATATTTCAGATCTAGCGGACTCTGACTTTTGAAAATATCCTGTTCTGAGATATTTAACCGCATAGACAGATATTTCTTAATCTGTTTATGATCATTTCCTTCAAATTCCAAACGAACCGGTTTTAATCTTGCTCTCATTTTAATGATCTTTTTCATGTGAGTACGATAATCGTCCGTTGATTCATAAATCTCATCATCCGGATTGATGTCAGCACTTCTTGTGATACACAAAACGGCCTTTTCTTCCACGGAATAATTTTCAAACAGATCATCACAATAATACAAAATGATATCTTCCAAAAGTACATACCTTCTTCCATCTCCAGGAAAGAAGATCATTCTCTCCAAGTCTCTCGGAAGTCCGATGATCCCGAATGATATTTTCTCTTTCTTTTTTAAGATCAGTCCGATTTGTAAAACCTTATTCGGAATATGTGGAAATGGATGCTGTTTGCCGATCACGATCGGGGAAAGCACTGGTAAGATCATCGCTTCATAATATGATCTTAATTTTTTCTTTTCTTCTTTTGTAAGTTCCTCAATCTTGCTTCTTATAATATTTTTCTGTTCTAATTCTTTTGAAACTTTCGCAAATATCTGATCCCGTAATTCATATAATGGTCTTACATGCTTTGCGATTTCATCTAATTGTTCTTCTGGTGTAAGATCAGATCTGATATCTCTGTGATCATCATGGATCAGACTCATCTCATGAATACTTCCAACTCTGACCATAAAAAATTCATCCAGATTGTTTGTAAATATCTCTAGAAATTTTAATCGCTCAAAAATAGGAACATTCTTTTTATCCGCTTCTCTTAAAACTCTTTCGTTAAACTTCAGCCAGGACAATTCTCTGTCCTGTGTGTAGGAAAAATCATAGTGTTTGTTCATAATCCTGCCCTCCATGATCCTTTTGGCTGTTTTCAGGGTTTTTATTAGGTAAATTTAGGTAAAGAAAATCCGGAGAGATATCAGATATTCCCCCGGATCCTCATTCTTATTAATATGCGAATTTTTCTGCAAAATATGCTTTCAGATCTTCGATCTTAATACGTTCCTGTTCCATTGTATCACGGTCACGTACTGTTACTGCATTATCTTCTAAAGAGTCAAAGTCAAATGTTACACAGTAAGGTGTTCCGATCTCATCCTGTCTTCTGTAACGTTTACCAATGTTACCACGTTCGTCAAATTCACAGTTATATTCTTTTGCTAATTCTTCATAAACTTTCATAGCACCATCACTTAACTTCTTAGATAATGGTAAGATACCGATCTTAACAGGTGCTAATGCTGGATGGAAATGAAGAACTGTTCTTGTATCCCCACCTTCTAATTCTTCTTCATCGTAAGCAGAGCATAAGAATGCAAGTGTTACACGATCTGCTCCAAGAGAAGGTTCGATAACGTATGGAATATAACGTTCTTTATTCACATCATCAAAGTATGTTAAATCTTCACCAGATGTATTCTGATGCTGAGTTAAGTCATAATCTGTACGGTCTGCGATACCCCATAATTCACCCCATCCAAATGGGAACATAAATTCAATATCAGATGTTGCCTTAGAATAATGAGATAATTCTTCTTTCTCGTGGTCACGCACTCTCATCTCATCTTCTTTGATTCCAAGTGTCTGTAACCAGTTGATGCAGTAATTCTTCCAATATTCAAACCATTCTAAGTCTGTCTCTGGTTTGCAGAAGAATTCTAATTCCATCTGTTCAAACTCACGAGTACGGAAAGTAAAGTTTCCTGGTGTAATCTCGTTACGGAAAGATTTACCGATCTGTCCGATTCCAAATGGGATCTTCTTTCTTGATGTTCTCTGAACATTCTTGAAGTTTACAAAGATTCCCTGTGCTGTCTCAGGACGTAAGTAAACTGTATTCTTCGCATCTTCTGTAACACCCTGGAATGTCTTGAACATCAGGTTGAACTGACGGATCTCTGTAAAGTTCTTCTTTCCACAAGTTGGGCATACAACATCATGCTCATTGATGAAGCTTTCCATCTCTTCTTTGGACCATGCATCCACAGATCCTTCGATCTCCATTCCATGTTCCTGCATATAATCTTCGATCAGTTTATCTGCACGGAAACGTTCATGACATTCTTTACAATCCATTAATGGATCTGAGAAGTTACCAAGATGTCCTGATGCTACCCATGTCTGAGGGTTCATTAAGATTGCAGCATCAATTCCGACATTATATGGGCTTTCCTGAATGAACTTCTTCCACCATGCTTTTTTAACGTTATTCTTAAGTTCTACACCAAGGTTTCCGTAGTCCCATGTATTGGCAAGTCCTCCATAGATTTCAGAACCGCTGTATACAAATCCACGTACCTTGGCAAGGTTAACGATTTTCTCCATTGTTAATTTCATAATAGCCTTTACCTCTTCACTTTTTTGTATTATTATATATTGTATCTTGTAATAAGTAATTTTTCAAGATATATTTGAAAAGCTTCACACTCGAAAATATATCAAATATACTGAATGAATATTACTTTTTAATTTTTTTTATATTATAATACTTAGTGTTATTATTATATGAGATATGAAGAAAGGGAATTTATAACCATGTATCAAATTGACTACACCAATGTTGGTAAAAGAATGAAAACTCTGCGCAAGCAGGCAGGGTACACTCAGGAACAGATTGCTGATGCACTTGATGTAACAGTTGCATTTATCAGCAACATTGAGAATGACCGCGTAAAGATGAACCTTCGTGTATTATCTTACTACGCAAAACTATTAAATGTATCTATTGACTATCTTCTTCGTCCAGAATCCGATGAAAATGGTGAGAAAGATAACGTACTGAACAAAGAAATTCTTCGTCTGTTAGAAAAATTTTCTACAGATGATAAAGAAAAATTTGTAAAAGTTCTTCGCATTTTATCAAAATAACAAATAGATACATATCTCAGTAACGAAAAAAACTTCAGGACTTGTTTTTATAAAACAAGTCCTGAAGTTTTTTATTTTTTTTTTTGTATCAAACAGATTACAAAAAAACGAGTGATTTAAATTCATGATCAATATGATATCTCATATATTCTCTTATGATCTTTTTTAATTCCCATAATACATCATCACTTACCTTAAATGTATAAAGCTTTTGAATTGAACTATACATGATGTACTGAAGGGTATACAGGGTTGAAGGGCTTACTTTTACTTTGCCATGCTCACAATCTTTGCATACAACGCCACATTCTTTTGCATCAAACCAGATCAGATTTTCGGTTTTTCCACATTTTACACATCTGGATGCTTCAATTCCTATTCCATAAAATGCGAGAATCTTAATCTCATAAATGCAGCGGATCAGTTCGATATTGATCGTCTTTTTCTCCAACGCCCGCAAAGTCTGATATAGTAATTTTAGGATTTCCAGTTCATCATTATTTTCTCTTGTAAGATATGATGCAAGCTCACAAAAATAACTGGCATAATAAATGAGATCTAAATCTTTCTTTAATGTATCAAAATAATTATCGACTCCTGCCCACATCAGATTAAAAGAATTCTTTCCTTCATATAAAGAAAACTCTCCAAATGTAAATGGCTGACAGGCAGCAGCATACTGGCTGGTTGCTTTTTTTGCTCCTCTGGCAAATGCAGAAATTCTTCCGCGTTCTTTTGTAAGGAGTACGATCCGTTTATCGTACTCCCCGATATTGCCAGCCTGTAAGACCATACCTGTCACTTTGATCTCCTGTGACATTTTTATACTTCTTTCTTATCGTATCCATAGTTCTTAAGCAGCATGTCACTGTCTCTCCAGTCTTTTTTCACTTTGACCCACAACTGAAGATTTACTTTCATATCAAGAAGGTTTTCCATCTCGATTCTTGCCTGTGTCCCGATCTTCTTAAGCATAGATCCCTGTTTTCCGATGATGATTCCTTTGTGGGAATCTCTCTCACATACGATCGTTGCATCGATATCTACGATATGTCCATGACGTCTGACCTTCATCGCATCGATCACAACAGCGATTCCATGCGGAATCTCCTGGCTTAACAAGCGAAGTGCTTTCTCACGGATCAGCTCTGCACAGATCTGTCTCTCTGGCTGGTCTGTGATCGTGTCTTCATCAAAATACATTGGACCTTCATCTAAATATTTATAAATGCTGTCTATGACATCATCTGTATTCTTGCCTTTCAGAGCTGATACTGGTATGATTTCTGCAAAGTCACATACATCTTTGTAAGTATCGATTGCTTCTAAGATATCTTTTTCTTCCACTGTATCAATCTTGTTGATCACCAAAATAATCGGTGTTTTGATCTTAGATAACTGTTCAATGATATATTTTTCACCGCCACCAATAAAAGTACTTGGTTCTACTAACCATAAAACTACATCAACTTCATTTAATGTGCGTTCTGCAACCTGTAACATATAGTTTCCAAGTTTATTTTTTGCTTTGTTGATCCCCGGTGTATCGAGGAAGATGATCTGTCCTCTTTCATCTGTATACACAGTCTGAATACGATTTCTTGTTGTCTGTGGTTTGCTTGATGTGATCGCGATCTTCTGTCCGATCAAGCGGTTCATTAATGTTGATTTTCCAACATTTGGTCGTCCGATAAATGTTACAAATCCAGATTTAAATTCATTTGCCATAAATTGTCCTTTCCCTGTTTTCTCTATAGTACGTGTTTTACTTCATCAAAATATTCTTTATTCTGATCAATCTTCTCTTCATTTCCAATACAGCAACGGTTTCCTGATTCTACGACTGCCTTAACGATCGGTGCTAACGCTCTGATATCTGCCTGTGTGCAAGATAATACCTGATCTCTGTCTTTCTGAAGATCTGCTTCTGTCTTTCCTAGGAAATATGCATGGAAACTTCTTGCTCCCATATCAACCGCTTCCATTGGAATATCCATATTTCCGATCGTTCCGATGATATATTTCTTCATATCTCGATCATCAGCATCGAAATTTGCTACATAATCTGCTGCCTCATCATAAACTTTGTAAGATTCTGCAAGATTTGGATCACGGTATGTCACAAACATAGAATCTCCCTGATCTGAGAAACTGCACATGCATCCATAAGCTCCACCTTTGACACGAAGCTGAATCCACAGATATTCGTAAGAGAAGATCATCTGCAATACTTTTAATGCCCCTGTATATTCAAGGCCTGCATCTTTAAAGTTTCCTGCACATGCTACATACTGAACACCACCTGCTGTTGCAAATCCTTCATTATTCTTTGTGCATATAACTTTAACTTTCTCACCCTGTTTCTGATCTTCATACAGCCCTTCGATAAAGCTTTCTACTTCTGCTTTCATGAATTCAGGAGCTTCTTCTTTTCCTGTGTAACTGATCGTCATATTCTGTTTCTCAAAAATTGCCTTCGCTGCTTTCTTTAATCCATTGACGATGTTGTCATATTCTTCCTCGAAGTTTTCATACCATTTCTTCACAGTATCAAACATTGTGATTCCCTGAATTGCTTCACGGTATGCTGCGTATTCTGAGAAATAAGACATCGCACGGTTTGCAGCACTCTTATGTCCTGTCTCTGTCAGTGTGATCTTAAGATTTGTATAAATCTGTCCGATGATCTCTTTTAATCGTTTCTTATCATCTAACTTGCTTTCAAATGCAACTTCTTTTAATAACTCGAATGCTTTTGTGATATTAGAATAGAAGCATTTTGTCTTTAAGATAAACATTGGCAGGAATTCATGAACATCGGTTGGCATAACATCCATTGTCGTACCGATTCCACCTGTCTCAATGCTGATCTCATTTCCTAATTCCTGATAGCTGTAGTTTGTTGTATCAACGATTGTTAAGATCTCTGCTAAAAATGATGCATATGGTACTAGATTCATTGGTACATGACTCATATCAAAAGCCAATTTGACATAAGCGATCTTGTTTGTAAAATACTGATGCCATAAGACTTTCACACCTCCAAGTTCAGATTCCACATTGGATAATGGTTTGACATCTTTTCTGATATCCTCGATATCGATGACTGGAATCTTCTCTAATTCCTCTTTTGTTGAAGCTTCTTCCTGTGATGCTTTTAACTGTTTTGTCTCTTCCACTAATTTCTTCACTTCATCTTCAGATAAAGAATCTTTATAAGCTTTTAATTTATTCGCTTCTTCCTGGTCTTTGACTTTCTGTAAACCTTTCTTTGGCTTCATAATTACAATGGACTTATGTTTGTTATTGATCAGATATTCTTTGATCAGATTTTCAAAATAACCATTCTCTATCTCATCTCTTAACTGCTTGAATGTCTCATTTGTCTTAATATGAATAAATGGTTTCTCATCGTCGTATAACCAGCTGTCAAACATCTGAAGTCCATACATCAATCCCTTTGGAAAACGTCCAAAGTTTGCTTCTCTGTATTTGAATTCATAATAATTAAATGCAGCTAAAAGATTTCTTCTTGGAATTCCTTCTTCGGCGATCTTTGCTAAATTCTCTTCTAAGATCTTAACAAATTCTTCTTCCTGATCATCCCTTGCTTCCTGTGCGATCACAGAAAATACTGGCTGCATGATTCCATTGTCATAAGAGCTTTGAATATCTTTTCCGATCTGTGCATCCATCAATGCTTTCTTCACTGGCGCCCCTGGTGCATCAAATAACACTCTATTTAAGATTTCAAATCCTAAGTAAAGTTTCGCATCCAGACTGTCCCCGATCACTGCATTATAAGATAAATAAGTCTTCTCTTCTTCAGAATCATTTTCCCCGACTGGATAATATTCTTCCACACGTTTTACTTCTGTAAACGGCTGCTGCTTCTCCCATGAAGAATCAATCTGTTTCTCATCGAAATCACTTAAATAATGTTCATCGATAAATGTCAGATATTCATCAACATCCATATCTCCATACAGATAAATATAGCTGTTGGATGGATGATAATAAGTCTTATGGAAATCAAGGAACATCTCATAAGTCAGATCAGGGATTGCCTTTGGATCTCCTCCTGATTCGAATCCATATGGTGTGTCTTCTAATAAAGACTTCTGAATGATACGGGCAAGCTGCTGGTCTGGAGATGAGAATACTCCTTTCATCTCATTAAATACAACACCATTATAAGTAAGGTCGGCATCTTCACTTAACAGATCATAATGCCATCCTTCCTGTTTTAAAATCTCTGGTTTCTTGTAGATGTTTGGATAAAATACGGCATCAAGATAGACATGTACCAGATTAAAGAAGTCCTTGTCATTCTGGCTTGCAACCGGATAGACTGTCTTGTCTGGATATGTCATAGCATTTAAAAATGTGTTTAATGATCCTTTGACCAGTTCTACAAACGGGTCTTTCATTGGAAATTCTCTTGATCCGCATAATACGGAATGCTCTAAGATATGAGGTACTCCAGTGTCGTCTTTCGGTGGTGTACGAAATCCGATCTGGAATACCTTATTGTCATCTTCGTTTGATACGACAACGACTCTTGCCCCTGTCTTGTTATGTTTTAAAAGGTATCCTGTTCCATTTAATTCTTCAATAGATTCCTGTTTGATAATTGTATATTTATTATTCATAAAATCTTACAAAATCTCCTTTTTCTATATCATTTGATACCTTTTATGCTACTACAAATGGAACAGAATTGAAAGGGGTAGTTTTGGTAGTTTTTATCGTTTTATTGATTTTACTGCTGTGTAGGAACTATAGTAATATGTTCCTGAAACTTTTTTCGCTGTTCTTATTTTAAAATAATATTTTTTACCTTTTTTTAATTTTGTTTTTGTGTAAGATGTCTTTTTGGCAGAAATAGTCGCGATCTTTTTAAATCCTGATTTTGATTTTGTGGACATATAGATCTGGTAATTGCTGATACCAGTTACTTTGCTCCATGTGATCTTGATTCCGTTTTTGCCGCTTTTCTTTACACTTTTGATCTTTGTTGGTTTTGGTGTGACTGTTACTTTGCAGGTTGCTTTAGCTGAACTGTTGAATGTTGCTGTGATGTATACTTTCCCTGCGGATTTTGCCGTGATCTTTCCATTTTTATCAACCGTTGCAATCTTTGTGTTGGAAGATTTCCACTGTACGGATATTTTTTTGCTGTTTGCAGGATCATACGCACTTAGTCCTGTTGTTCTTCCAACCGTTGTATTGATATTATTCTGACTGATGACAAGACCGATCTTGTAATTATAATCAACCTTTCCGGAAATTCCGTTAATCACTGTTGAATTGCTGCACTGCCATATCTGATAATTCTTCTTATAGGTGCAGGAATTACTGTACTGTGCAACCCATTTTGGATATTGATTAAATACAGATGCTGTGAGTTTTGTTTCAAAATAATATTTGCTGCTGTATACACCAAGATTATTATATCCTGCCGCCTTCATTGTGTTTAAAAATGTCTGTGCGATCTGGCTTGCTTTTGCAGCTGTTATCTTGCTGTTATTCATAACAGATTTATCTTCCATATCGTAGTAGATCGGATAAGACAGATTCTTTCCTTCTAACATTCTTATCACATGTTCGGCTTCACTCTTTGCTTTCTCTGTCGTATCCGCATAGGAATATAAGTAAACTCCATATGGTATATTCAGTCTCTCACATTCGCTTGTGTTATATTCCCATTGTGGATCATCCTGTGTCCAAGTCTGTGTTGTCTCATTCCACTCATTCATTCCATATCCACAACGAATGATCGCAAAATCTACTTTCCCTGTATTCTTTACTTTCTCCCAGTTGATCACTCCTTGATGATAACTTACATCAATTCCCTGTGCAGATGCATTCTCAGGCCGTTTTACATTGATACTTGTTGTTGTCCTCGCTGCTGTTTTCGTTGAATCAACAATTAATTTTCCATTTTTGTAACGGAAACTATTCTCTATTCCTTTTTTCTCGGCCTCACTTGCACTTAATGTTGTCTGACTTCCCCATACTTTGCAAACTGGCTTCACTCCCATCAGAAAGCTGATCAGTAAAAGAATCGTTCCTACGATCAACCCAGTCAGCATACCTAGTTTTTCACTTCTTCTCATTTTACCCTCCTTTTGTGCCTGGCGATTTTATAAAACCTGTCCCTCATTGCTGCTGTCTCATTGTTTTGTTAAATTCATTATAGCATGGATAAAATGACAAATAGTGAACATTTTCTTAAGATTTCTGCGAAATTATACACAACCCATCTTGATCATCTCTTTTTTCAAACGTTTGATGATCTTCTTTTCAAGTCTTGAAATATAAGACTGGGAGATTCCAAGAAGATCTGCAACCTCTTTCTGCGTTTTTTCTTCTCCCTCTTTCTGGTTGATCCCAAATCTTAATTCTATGATCATTTTTTCACGTTCTGTTAATGTTGTCATGGCACGCATCAAAAGTTTTTTATCAACCTCATGTTCTAAATCTTTATAAATGATATCATCATCTGTACCAAGGATGTCAGATAATAACAATTCATTTCCGTCCCAGTCAACATTGAGTGGTTCATCGATGGATACTTCCATTTTGGTCTTATTATTTCTTCTTAAATACATCAAGATCTCATTTTCAATACATCTGGATGCATAAGTTGCAAGTTTGATCTTCTTCGCTGGATTAAATGTATTGATCGCTTTAATGAGTCCGATCGTTCCAATGGAAATTAAATCTTCCACACCAATTCCAGTATTATCAAATTTCTTTGCTATGTACACGACAAGTCTTAAATTTCTCTCGATCAACTTTGATCTTGCTTCTTCCTGTGCTGATGTTCCGAGCATATGGATCATCTTCTGTTCTTCCACCGCATCAAGTGGTGCTGGAAGGATTTCTGTTCCTCCAATATAATGAATCTCATTTCCTCTTGCAAAAAATGTTCTCTTTCTACTTACCAAGCTTAACTTTAACACGACATTACCTCCCATTTTTTATCAAGTCCGGATGCAGCAGTATTTCATATTGTCCCCACTTTGAAAGGGAAACTTTGGAAACTGCAATGACTGCATGTGGTACTTCTATCCTTCGTTTTTCCTCAACGATCTTGAGATCACTGACAAAGATTGCCGTCATGATGCCCCCTTCTTTTCCAATGCTTCGATAAGGAATCAGACGGATCTTATCCGTTTCATACTTTTTGATGAATTCCTCTAATGAATGATGAAAATACCTTTTGAATGCTTCTTCCTCCAGAATACAGACCGGGAGATGACTGATCGGATCATATAAAAAATTTCCTGTATCTACAAAACCACATACACAAACTTTTGTATGATTCCATATAAATTCAACCTCATAAAAGTTTCCTTGCTTCTCCAGCAGATCTTTTCCGAGCAGCTCATACACTCTTCTTAGGAAAAACATAGTGGATAATGCACATATGATCCACGGCAATGAAAAGTGCTGTCTTATCACTGTAAAAATTCCTCCACTTACAAATGCAAGAATCCATGCATACAAACTGTAAGTTCCTGCCTTTTTCACAGATACGCCATACGCTGCTTTTATCGTTATGATCAAAACTGGTTCTATCATCAAAAAACTTAACGTATGATATTTACTACAAAATTCAAGGATCAGACATCCAAAAAAACTTCCGATTCCTGCTGAATACAACATTCTTAAGTATTCCATCTTCTTTTTTAAGATTGTTCCAAGCAAGATGAGTTGTATGATCCCCATCACCCATTGCTCGAAAAACATCTCTATGAAATACATATTGCAATTATAAGAAAGGATGCCGAAATACTTTGTCAAAATATAGAAGAAAAAAACAACAACTTCTTACAGCTTTTGACGAATTGTTTCACACTTTTTCACCATCTGATAAAATAAATGTAGTAAAATGTAGAAAAACAAAAGAAAGGACAACTTGATATGACACATGTGATTCATAAAATTCCACCTGTATACAATAAAAACAGCCAGATTTTAATTCTTGGTTCATTTCCTTCTGTAAAATCCAGAGAAGGACGGTTCTTTTATCATCATAAGCAAAACCGGTTCTGGAAAGTATTATCCACCATCGTAAATGATGTTCTGCCTGAGACGATTGATGAGAAAAAAGATTTTTTGTTAAAAAATCATATTGCTGTATGGGACGTGATCGCTTCCTGCGATATTGAAGGTTCCAGTGACAGCAGTATCAAAAATGCAGTTCCAAATGACTTCTCAGACATACTAAAAGCGGCCCCAATCCGTAAAATCTATACGAACGGTGGAACCGCTTATAAGCTTTATCATAAATATTGTGAAAAGGTAACAGGCATTAAAGCTATGAAACTTCCTTCAACAAGTCCTGCTAATGCTTCTTATTCTCTTGATCGTCTGATCAGTGAATGGAAAGTTATCGCAGATCAGATTTCAAAAGACTGATCTGCATGAGTAATATCTTTGACGATCTGATTCCATTTGCGTCCATCATCACAGTTTAGATAATGATGATTGATCTTGTATTTTTTGAAACAATGCATTGGAAATACTGTTTTTACATCCGTATGTTCCAGAAAATAATTCATTCCCCAGCAGTATTTATCTTCCTGTCTTGGGTCTAGCAGCATAAATGCAAGATCGATCTTCTTGCCTTCCAGATATTTCATTTCATCCTGGAAGGTATTTTTGTAATATTCATTGTCTTCTTCTGGCTCTCCATTCCAATGCCACCAGTTTAAATCTCCTGCATGATAAATTACTTTACCTTCCACTTCTACAATGTATGCCACTCCAATATCATTTGACTTTAATGTTTCTACTGTCATTTCGCTGATCTGCTTTTTCTCATGTGGTTTCATACGAAGTGCATTTTCCTTTGTTTTAACATCATCAGATATGATATATTGCACTTTTTCATATTGCTCTTTTAATTCCCAGATGACCGGATTATAATGGTCTGCGTGGCTGTGAGATACAAACACATACAGCATCTTATTCTTATCAAATGTTGGAATCTTTCCATGATAATAATCAAATAATAAGACTGTGTGTTCCATTTCTACCATGAAACCACTGTGTTCTATAAATGTGATTTTCATTTTGCATTATCCTCCAAAATCTTTTCCTTCATTTGTGGATCAAATGTTTCTGTGCGAAGCATCTCAATCTCGTATTTGTATGGCGGATAGGATTTCTTTCCGTCTTCTGTCTTGATATATGGTGTTTCTAAGATCTTTGGTACATTCTCAAAATCTTTGTGATGAACGATATAATTTAATGTCTCAAATCCAATTGTTCCAAATCCGAGATTCTCATGGCGGTCCTTACCTGCTCCGACTGGATTTTTACTGTCATTGATATGAAAGACTGCAATCTGGTCTTTGCCAAGTGCCTGATCGAACTTATCGATAACAGTATCAAACCCTTCTGTCAGATCTAGTCCGCTGTCACTTACATGACAGGTATCGAAGCATACTCTTAAATTCTCTGGATATTTAACTCCATCGTAAATTCTTTTTAACTCCTCAAATTCTCGTCCGATCTCGCTTCCTTTTCCTGCCATTGTCTCAAGTGCAATCTGAACCGGCATATCTTTGTACATGACTTTATTAAGACCTTCTATGATGCGGTCAATTCCTTTGTCTAAGCCCGCTCCGACATGGGAGCCAGGATGAAGTACAAGTGTATGGCTTCCCATCGCTTTCGTACGTTCTACCTCAACCTCAAGGAATTCTACTGCCAGTTCAAATGTCTCTAGTTTTGTTGTATTGGCAAGATTGATGATATAAGGTGCATGTACAACAAATGTATCCATTCCATTTTCTTTCATCAATTGTGTGCCTTCTTCGATTCGCAGCTCTTCAATCTTTTTCCTTCTTGTATTTTGTGGTGCACCTGTATACACCATAAATGTATTTGCTCCATAAGATAATGCTTCTTTGACTGATCCAAGAAACATATCTTTCCCTTTCATCCCTACATGAGAACCGATCAACATATTTTTGCCTCCAATTTTTAAATTTTCTTTGCTATTCTGATGCAGATTATACCGAAAATATCTTATAAAATCTATATTTTGTAACTTTTTTAAATTTTATTTGATTTTTTTTGTAATTTTTATTGACAGATTACGCTGATAGTGATATTATAACCTTGTTGCGCAGTTGTGGCGGAATTGGCATACGCGCTAGACTAAGGATCTAGTCCGGGTTAACTGGGTAGGGGTTCAAGTCCCCTCAACTGCATTCAAGCCGATGTGGCGGAATTGGCAGACGCGCTGTGTTCAGGTCGCAGTGAGCTTACGTTCGTGCGAGTTCGAATCTCGCCATCGGCATAACCGAAGTTGAAGCTTCGGTTTTTTTGTTTTTATGGATATTTTTGCAATTAGAAAAACGGTACAATGAACTCATAGATCCATGAGTTCATTGTACCGTTTTTGTCTTATATCTCTTTTACTATTTTAAGATCCCGATTATTTTAAGCGTTCTGCTACTGCTTTAATAAATCCTTCACTGTTTACAGCATTTACATTCTCAAGAGTTGTGATCAGTGCTAAGTCTTTTGTCATTGTTCCACTCTCGATCGTGTCTAATGTTGCTTTCTCAAGCTTATCAGCAAATTCCATTAATTCTTTATTGCCATCTAATTCTCCACGTTTTCTTAACGCTCCTGTCCATGCAAAGATCGTTGCTACAGAGTTTGTAGATGTTTCTTCACCTCTTAGGTGTTTATAATAATGACGCTGTACTGTTCCATGAGCTGCTTCATATTCATAGTATCCGTGTGGTGATACTAAAACAGATGTCATCATAGCTAATGATCCGAACGCAGAAGAGATCATATCACTCATAACGTCTCCATCATAGTTCTTACATGCCCAGATAAATCCACCTTCTGATTTCATAACACGTGCTACTGCATCATCGATCAGTGTGTAGAAATATTCAATTCCTGCCTCATCAAATTTCTCTTTGTACTCTGCATCAAAGATTTCCTGGAAAATATCTTTGAATGTGTGATCGTATTTCTTAGAGATTGTGTCTTTTGTTGCAAACCACAGATCCTGTTTTGTATCTAATGCATATGTAAAGCAGCTTCTCGCAAAACTTGCGATAGATTCATCAATGTTATGCATTCCCTGGATCACACCTGGTCCATCAAAATCATGAATTGTCTCTCTGATCTCTGTACCATCTTCTCCTGTAAATACTAATTCTGCCTTTCCTGCTCCTGGAACTTTGATCTCGACACCTTTGTATACATCACCATAAGCATGTCTTGCGATCGTGATCGGTTTCTTCCATTTGCTAACAGTTGGTTCAATTCCCTTAACTGTGATCGGTGCTCTAAATACTGTTCCATCTAAGATCGCACGGATTGTTCCGTTTGGACTTTTCCACATCTCTTTTAAATCATATTCGTCCATGCGTGCTGCATTTGGAGTGATTGTTGCACATTTGACTGCAACTCCATATTTCTTTGTAGCTTCTGCAGAATCAAATGTTACCTGATCGTTTGTCTCGTTTCTGTGTTCTAACCCAAGGTCGTAATATTCTGTCTTCAAATCAATAAATGGTAATAATAGTTCATCTTTGATCATCTTCCAAAGAATTCTTGTCATCTCATCTCCGTCCATCTCTACTAATGGAGTTGTCATCTGAATTTTGCTCATGGTCATTCCTCCTGCGTTACGTTTTATTTGCTGTCTGACTGTTATTTTCAGCTTATTGTTGTTTATCATACCAAAAAAACTGACAGTTGTAAATAAATGTATTAAGAATAATACACAGTGTTCGAAAGTTCAAACACAAAACTGTTTCGATCACCCCTGTATTTCGCAATAGAATATTCAATGACTGTATGCGTTACATCGTATCCTGTGGAATGAAAATAAAATAAAGGATCTCCATTTTTGATATCTAAAAGATCAGCACATGTTTCATCTGCAAGGATCACGTCCAACTTTCGTTTTATTGATGTAATATCTCTTCCTTCCTTATGAAATGTCTGATACAGACTTTCCTTTTCAAAATCAATGTCTGATAAGTGTTCAAACAGCCTGCATGGCACATACGTTGTAACCAAAACATTTGGCTGATCATCGATGTATCTTAGTCTTACCAGTTTATATACTTTCTCTGTTTCTGACAGATTTAATTTCTGACAGACTTCCTCCTCTGCCTTTTCTTTTTTGAATGTCAGGACTTTCGTTGATGGGGTAAGTCCTTTTTCTTTCACTTCTTGATCAAATGTCTGAATCACCTGTGCAAATTCCTGGCGGATCGTTGGATCACATACAATCGTTCCTCTTTTTTTTCGTTTCTCTAAATAGCCTTCACCTACTAAGATCTGTACTGCCTTACGGACCGTTGGACGGCTGACTTTGTAGATTTCTGCCAATTCATATTCATTTGGTATAATGCTTCCTTGTGGATAGACTCCGCTTAAAATCTTATCTAATAAATCTTTTTTTATATCTAAATAAAATGCTCCCATTTTATACTCTCTTTCTTTTACTTTATGGTATATCTGGATTGTTTCTTTGCTACGCAATTGATATTTTTGACACTTACATCACTTTATCGAATTTTTCATATTATGTCAATTTATTTCCTTTTATTTCATTTACATAATATTGACATAATAATTACATAATGTTATATTTTAATTAACATGAAGTAAACATATTGAAAAAACAGGAGGTTTTTATGAAATCATATACATTAGATAATCTTGCAAGAATGATCGATCACACGAATTTACATACGGATGCTTCTCCAAATGACATGAAAATCTTATGTAATGAAGCGAAAGAGAATCATTTTGCCATGGTAGCGATCAATCAGGTACAGTCTGGATTATGTGCAAAATTACTCAACGGAACCGATATTCATATAGGAGCTGCTATTTCTTTCCCTCTGGGACAGACAACAATTGCTTCCAAAGTCTTTGATACAAAAGATGCCATTGCAAATGGGGCAAATGAGATCGATTACGTTGTGAATCAAACAGAGATCAAGGCTGGTAATTGGGATTATATCAAAGATGAGATGACTCAGATCGTTACTGCTTGTCATGAAAAAGATGTTACCTGCAAAGTTATTTTTGAGAACTGTTATCTAAATGATGATGAGAAGATCAAGCTTTGCGAAATTGCAAAGGAAGTGAAACCTGACTATATCAAAACATCTACTGGATTCGGTACTGGCGGTGCTACATTTGATGATGTAAAATTAATGAAAGAACATGTTGGAAATGAAGTTAAGGTAAAAGCTGCTGGTGGAATTCGTGATGCCAAGACATTTATGAAAATGGTAGAATGCGGTGCAGAACGTATCGGTACGAGTGCTGGAGTCACGATCATCAAAGATTTCGAAGCTATGATGAAAGAACAAGGTGTTTCCACACTTGAGATTTAGCACTTAAGATTTAGAAAATTTTTTCTTTAGGAGGCTGTTTATGAATCAGTTTAACTGGGATCAGGCTTTTACTTTGGATTTTGATCTAAATGACGGTCTGTCCAAACATGCAGAGACTACAAAGCGTTATCTTTCTCAGATGAAAGATATGTATCAAGACCAGCAGGTAGTTGAAGAAATTCTTAAGAATGATGATCCTTTGATCTATGAATTTTATGAACTTGGATGTCCGGAACGTGCCGGAGATCTTGCATTTGGCACAACGATGATCCATCCTGGTAAGATTGGAAATGAATATTATATGACCAAAGGGCATTTTCATCAGATCGTGGATACTGCAGAAGTTTATTATACATTAAAGGGCGAGGGATATATGATGCTTGAAAATCTTGAAGGCGACTGGAAAGTCGAACGCATGGAGAAGGGAAAAGCACTGTATGTTCCCCGTGGATATGCTCATCGTACCATCAATACCGGCGATGAGATTCTCACTGCTTTTTATGTATTTGATGCCAATGCCGGACATGATTATGGAACGATTGAAACCAAAGGATACCATCATATCGTTTGTGATATTGACGGTGAAATGAAAGTATTGGATAACCCACGATGGTAATTTCATCATTTATCAACGAAATTTTAATATTATAAAGAGAACCCATATATTTAGGATTTATATCTTCTAAATATATGGGTTCTCTTTATAATATTAAAAGGTATTAACAGCTATTCCTGCACATGTAGTAACTGATGTGCTTTATGACTTCCCGGTGATCCAAAATATTCATCGTATAGATGTTTGATATCTGGATTCTCATGGGAAAATCTTAATTGAGAAGTCTTGTCCAGGAAGTATAGGTTGGATCCACGGTCGGACGCCATTTCTTTTCCTTCATGGATCGGCTGCCCGCCTCCACCTACACATCCGCCTGGACAGGCCATGACTTCTACAAAATGATAGTGTACTTCTCTCTTACGGATTGCTTCCATCAGATTTCTTGTATTCTGAAGTCCACTAACAACTGCAATCTCTACCGTATTGCCTGCAATATCAAATTTCGCTTCTGTCCATCCATTTTTATTTACTCCACGGATTTCTTTGAATGCATCTGCTTCTGGGTTCTTTCCTGTGATCAGGTAATATGCAGAACGAAGTGCCGCTTCCATAACTCCTCCGGTTGCTCCAAAGATCACTCCTGCTCCTGTTCCTTCTGTAAATGGAGCATCAAATGCAGAATCTTTTAATGTCTTTGGATCAATGTGGTCTGCACGGATCAGTCGGTCTAATTCTCTTGTTGTTAATACAAGATCAACTCCATGACCTGCAAACTCTCCATGGAATAATGGTTTCTCTCTTTCGTCTTTCTTTGCAAGGCATGGCATGATGGACAACGCAAAAATGCGGTCTGGATCAATGTCCATCTTCTTCGCAAATGCAGTTTTCATCACTGCTCCAAACATCTCCTGTGGAGATTTTGCTGATGATAATCTGTTCGCCATCTGTGGATACTGGGATTTTATAAATCTTACCCATCCAGGACAACAGGATGTAAACATTGGATACATATCAAGATCACCTTTTGTAAATCTCTCTACAAATTCGGTTCCTTCTTCCATGATCGTAAGGTCTGCTGAAAATGTTGTATCAAATACATAATCAACCCCGATCTTTCTTAATGCATCTACGATCTTCTCTACGGTTGCTTCTTCTCTTGATAATCCAAGACTTTCACCCCATGCAGTACGAACTGCAGGCGCAATCTGAGCTACAACGATCGTATCTTTATCTTCTAATGCACGATATAATTTCTCTGTATCATCACGTTCACGTAATGCTCCTGTTGGGCAATGTGTAATACACTGTCCGCATAATGCACAATCCGCTGTTTTAATATCTCTGTTCCCAGACACTCCAACCGTTGTTCTTGCTCCTGTTCCAGATACATCCCAGATATGCATTCCCTGAATCTTATCACACACCTGTATACAACGCATACATTTGACGCATTTGCTTGCATCACGCACCAGTGGATATCTTGTATCCCACTCTTCTACACAGATTTCCTTCTTATATGGACTTTCCACAACATTCAAATCATTTGCAATGGTCTGTAACGTACAATTACCACTTCTTACACACGTTGCACACTGTGTATCATGCTGGGAAAGGATCATCTCTACCGTATGTTTTCTATTTCTTCTTACTTTTGGACTGTTTGTATAGATCGTCATTCCTTCTTCAACCACGTTGTTACATGATGTTACAAGGTGATCCTGACCTTCGATCTCAACTACACAGACTCTGCAGGCACCAATCTCGTTGATATCTTTTAAATAACAAAGTTTTGGAATTGGAATATGGATGGAGGCAGCTGCTTCCATGATCGTTGTACCTGCTGGAACTGCGATCGTATGGTTGTCGATTGTAATATTTACCATTTGGTAGCCCTCCCTCCTTTAAAGATTCCGTAACCAAAGTGGTCACAACGTAAGCATCGTCCAGCTTCCTGACATGCTTCTTTACTTGTCATGCAGTTTTCAATTCCTTCAAAATCTTTGATTCTCTCTCCGGCTTCTCTCTCTGTAAGATTCACTCTTCCACATGCTGGTTTATCTTCTAATTTTGGCTCTGGAATCTCAACATCTGCTGTAATTTCATGGTGATATCCAAGATATTCATCAATATTTGCTGCAATAACTTTACCAGCTGCGATCGCAGAAATCACTGTAGATGGACCTGTTGCGCAATCTCCACCTGCAAATACTCCAGGCATTTCTTCGAATCCACCGAATTTCTCTACATTGATCTTACCTCTCTGCACTGGAACTCCTGCTTCTTCAAAATGCTGATATTCGATATCCTGACCAATCGCTACGATCAATGCCTGACATGGGATAAATATATCTTCTTCCCCTGTTGGTTTTACAGAGGCTCTTCCATTCTTGATGTTACTGATCATCTGTGGAGTTACCCATACACCTTTGACATTGCCTTCTTCGTCTTTCTCAATTCTTGAAGGTGCCATCAGCGTTTTGATCTCAACACCTTCTGCTTCCGCACCTGAAATTTCATCTGGAAGGGCTGTCATATCTGCGACTCTTCTTCTATATACAATGCTTACTTTCTTCGCACCTAATCTTACGGATGTACGAACCGCATCCATAGATACATTTCCACCACCGATAACGGCGACTTCTTTGCCTTCTAAACTTTCCTGCGTTCCGTATCCAACATTTCTTAAGAACTGTACTGCTGAGATCACACCTTTAGCATCTTCTCCGTCAAGTCCTAACTTCTTATCTGTACTTGCACCGATCGTGATCAGTACTGCGTCATACTTTTCTTTTAAATCCACAATGGAATAATCTTTACCAATGGATTTTCCACAGTCTACTTTTACTCCTGTATCCAAGATTGCCTGAATATCATCATCTAAGCGTTCTTTTGGAAGTCTGTAGTTTGGAATTCCATAACGTAACATTCCACCAAGTTTTGGAAGCATCTCGTATACTGTTACCTGATGTCCCATTAACTGTAGGAAATAAGCTGCACTTAATCCACCTGGTCCACCACCAACAACAGCGATATTCTTACCGGTAGATTCTGCACACGCAGGTGGTGCAACATAACCTGCTGCATCTGCTGCCATACGTTTTAATCCACGGATATTTACGGCATCATCGATCATATTTCTACGGCATAATGCCTCACATGGATGCTCACAAATAAATCCGCATGTTGTAGGGAAAGGATTATCCTTTCTGATCAGACGGATCGCATCCTCATATCTTCCTTCACGCACCAGTGCAATATATCCTGGAATATCTACTCTTGCGGGACATCTTGATACACATGGTACTGGCTGTTTTAATGTACTTAAGCAGCGATGATACATAATATGTTCCACATAATCATCTTTAAATCCAATAGCTCCTTTATATACCATATTGGCTGCCTCATAACCAATTGCACAATCTGCTGATTCCATAATGGATTTTGCTGTTTCTTCAATTGCTGTCAATGTCCTGATCGTTGCTTTGCCATCTAAGACATCTGTGATCAGATTCTTAAGCTGTCCTAGTCCCACACGACATGGAACACACTTTCCACAGCTCTGTGCATGACAAATCTCTAAAAATGCTCTGGACATATCTACTGGACACAACCCCGGCGGGCTTGACTCGATTCTTCGTTCCAGATCCTTATAAAGTCCTTCCACAACCAGTTGTGCCTGGTTTGGAGTCCTTAATTCTAAACGACTCATGACTCATCCTCCTTAATTCCTCTATATCAGTATATTGGTTTCAATTATAGCGGAGAATTTCGAGCAATTCAATCATTTTTTGTGCATTATATACGTTAAATTCGTAACAATTGGTTTCTTTTTTGTGCATTATAACGTTAAATTCATAACAAAGAAATTGCGATTTGATAGCCTTCTGGTATATGATAAAAAATAAATAAGCAACCGAAAGCGCTACGGTTGCTTATTTATTTTTTATCATATACTCGAAATCTACAGTTGGCCAATTACAAAATTAAAATTTTAGTAAGAAACTATAATTCCCCCATCGCATGCATACATACTACTAACTCCCTTAGTATCAACAATATCTACATCCTGGGCATGTAAGTTCTTCTGAATCAGTTCTTTTACAAATACAGCTCTCTCATAGCAATTGCAATGTGAGATCACAAACTGTCTTCCTGAAAGGTCTCTTCCTTCACTAGCCATATGTTCTACCATCTTAGCGAGTGCTTTCTTCATTCCTCTTGCCTGGCCTGCTTTCTGAATGACGCCATCTCTTGTTCCGATCATGACTGGTTTGATATTCAGTGCACTTGCGATCGTTGCTGATAGTCTTGATAGTCTTCCGTTCTTTCTTAATACTTCTAATGTCTCTAAAACAAAATATGTTCTAAGACTTGTTGTGTATTCTTCAATCTTCTCAACTACTTCTTCAAATGGCATTCCCTGACTTGCATATTCATAGATCTTACGTGCGATCAATACCTGTGTTGTAGCAGCTCCTCTTGAGTTTACTACATGGATATTTTTCTTTCCATGGTCTTCTTCATAGAGGGTCTTTCCAAGTACCGCACTGTTATATGATCCACTTAATTCTGCAGATAATGTTACAACATAAATATCATCCGCCTTGGAATAAGCTTCCATGTAACTTTCTGGTGCTGGGCATGCTGATTTGACTGATTCTTTGCTGGCTGCTACTTTCGCTAAAAAGTCTGCCTGATCAAATGTTTCATCATCTATAATCTCTTCTCCGTCCACTAATAAGGTTAATGGCACCCATGTATAACATCCCTTTTTAATATCTTCTTCTGTCAAATCCGTACAGCTGTCACAAACAATATGAAAACTCATATTCGTATCTCCTTTTTACAACTTTCTTATCTGGTATTCATTACTACTTATTCTAACATATATCTTTTGAAAAAGAAACATACAAACTAAGTTTCTTTGTGGATCTTGCCTATAAGTTTGTGAAAAAATCTACAGATACTTTGTTAAAAAGTGGCACAAGTTATAGTATATACTTACATTTTTTATGAAAAAAATTTTTAATTTATCTTATAAAAATTCCAAAAATCTCTCTTTTACTTCCTGATCCCATGCTTCTTCTAATGTCTTATCAAGGACAAACGTCTTTCTTGAAACACCAGCCGTGCATTTTAATCCTTGTCGGTCATATAAGATATTGATGAAAAGTCCTGCGACTTCGTCTTCTCTGATCGCTAGGTTGTATTTTGCAAGGATATCGCTGACAAGATCTAGTTTTAACATCATGACAAACTGAAATGACAGAGGTGTTTTCTTACCTTTTACCAGTGAAAAGATCTTTTCTTTCTCTTCCTGCCACATCACGTAGGGATAGGTTTTCATTTCTTCCCATTCTTCAGTATCATAAAATTCTTTTAATATCTTCCCATCAAATTCATATGCGATATTCATAGAAAGTTTTCCTTCGCTCATTAAAAAATCATCAAACAGATTTCCTCCTAAAAATCCTGCCATGAATTTCTTGATATTTTCTATTTCGATCATAACCATAGGTTTCTTCTCCTGACTAAAAAATGGAACCCTGCCTTTGATCAGGGTTCCATTTTATTGTATCTTTGTTTGAATATTTTTTCAACTGATTTTACTGTCCATAGCTGTAATACTGGCTGTCGGAACTTTCATTATTATAATTGTTGTTATAACTGTTGCTGCTTCCGCTGTTATTACTGTTTCCACTATTGCTACTGTTACTGCTTCCGCTATTGCTGCTTGTGCTTGGTGCGTCAGATTTCTTTCCTAATGTTACTGTCAATGTCTTCTTCTCATATGTTCCCATCTGATTCTGACGTTTTACAACAATCTTGACTTTCTTTCCAGCTTTTAAGTTCGAAATCTTCTCTTTTAATCCATCCATTGTAGAAACACTGCTTCCATCAATTGATACGATCACATCACCTGCACTGATTCCTGCTTTCTGAGCTGGAGAGCTCTTGATCACTTGCTGTACATAAACACCAGATGGCATATCAAACTGACTTGCCATTGAGCTGTCGATCGTCTGTCCTGATACTCCTAAATATGCCTGCTCACTCTCACTTGTGGCTTCATTCTTGATCAGCTTATTGATGATCGGTTTTGCTGTGTTGATTGGAATCGCATATCCCATTCCTTCTACATCTTCAGAAGAATATTTGACTGTATTGATACCGATCAGTTCACCTTTGCTATTTAATAACGCACCACCACTGTTACCTGGGTTGATTGCTGCATCTGTCTGAATCAGTGTCATTGTCTTATCTGTTAACTGAACCTGACGATTTAAGGCACTGATATATCCACCAGTTACTGACTGTCCATAACCTAAAGCATTACCGATTGCAATCGCTCTCTCACCTGTCTTTAACTTGGAAGAATCACCAAGTGTGATCACTGCGATTTTCTTTAATGTAGAAGCTTTCATATCTTTTGTATTAACCTCTACAACCGCCAGATCAGCATCACTGTCGGTTCCACGGATCGTTGCACTTGCACTCTTGCCATCAACAAATCCTACTGATAATGATTTCGCATCTGCAACAACGTGGTTATTCGTTACAATTAAGATCTTACCATCTTTTTTCCCAATGATAATCCCAGAACCAACACCTTCTGATTCGCTGCTCTGTGTCTGACCGAACCAACTCTGGCTTGTTGTCTCAAACTTTCCTGTGATGGAAACGATTGATGGCATAACATTTGATGATACTCCTGAAAGGTCTTCACTGCTTGTGCTGGAACTGCTGCTTGTTGTCTTCGTCGTTGCAAGCTGTGTTGCTCCATTTCCAATGCCTGCTTTTGAAAATCCATAAGTAACACCCTGCATCACAAGACCTGCGATCAATCCAAATGCTACTGCTGATGCCACAAGCTTTGCTGCGTATTTTCCTCTACCTGATTTCTTTGGTTTCTTATTTGAAGTGTTGGCTTCCTCAGCTCTCCACTGATCAGAAGTCTTCCACTGTCCGTCTTGATTTGTATGATATCCATCCATATTGATGTTCTCCTTTCAATCTTGATCTTTTGTCTTTGATCGATATCTGATCTTTGTATGTTTTTTCTTTATGAGATAAATATATCCTATAAATGTGTAAAAAATGTGATTAATATGTTACAAAAAAATGGTTTTTTTCAAAAATTGAAGTTTTTTCCGTTTTCCTTAAAAATAAGAAAAAGTTAAGGCAATTTCTCGTTGTGCGATCTTTATTTTTCCCTTATAATAGAAGCAGTAAAAAAGGAGATTTATTTCTATGATCAAGCAAAATCAAACATATTTAAACAGACTGCACGTCGTGATGGATGCTGTCTGCATTTATCTTGCAGGATATGTGGCCTATTATATAAGATTCAAGATGATTATTCATGGATTCTGGTTGAATAAAGAGATTTTTGAGTATAACCGTTATTATAAGGAATTCTATCAGTACCAGCAGCCATTGATCGCTTCACTGATTTTTTTACTTCTATTATATTCCTTTTTTGGACTTTATACTCCAAAACGTTATCAACGTGGATCAAAAGAACTTGTGAATCTTGTAAAAGCAAACCTGATCGGACTTGGAGTTTCTGCTTTTGTGATCACCGTATTCCAGATTCAGAATTTTCCACGTTCCTTATATCTGCTTTTTTATTTCTTTAACTTTATCTTTGGTGTCTTTTCAAGATATCTGATTCGTAAGGTTCTAAAGGTAAACCGCAAGAAAGGCAGGAACATCAAACATACTGTATTTATCGGATTCAGTACATCAGCTGCTGCGTATATTGATCGTATCAAAGCTAATCCACAGTGGGGTCTTAAAGTTCACGGAATCTTTGATGATCTTGTAAGTGATAACTTTGAATACCGTGGAATTAAGAAGATTGGTACATTAAAGGATCTGGCTGCTTACCTTGAGAAGTCTTCCTTAGATGAAGTTGCGATCACATTGAACCTGAATGAATACCACAAACTCGAACAGATCGTTGCGATCTGTGAGAAGTCTGGTGTTCATACGAAGTTTGTACCTGATTATTATAACTTTATTTCGACAAACCCATACACGGAAGATCTTGACGGACTTCCAGTTATTAATATCCGTAACGTTCCGCTTACCAATACAGTCAACCGAATGATCAAACGTCTGATCGATATTATCGGTTCTATTGTGGCACTGATCTTATTTTCACCGATCATGCTCGTTGTAGCGATTCTTGTTAAGAAGAGTTCTCCGGGACCAATCTTCTTTGCACAGGAACGTATTGGACTTGGGAATAGACCATTTAAGATGTACAAGTTCCGCTCCATGGGAGTTCAGGATCCAAAGAAAGAAGCCAAGGAATGGACAACCAAGAATGATGCCCGTGTTACACCTGTCGGACGTATCATTCGTAAGACAAGCCTTGATGAACTTCCACAGTTCTGGAATGTACTAAAAGGTGATATGAGTCTGATCGGTCCACGACCAGAACGTCCACTCTTTGTTGAGAAGTTTAAAGAAGAGATTCCTCGCTATATGATCAAACATCAGGTTCGTCCTGGTATCACAGGCTGGGCACAGGTCAACGGATTCCGCGGTGATACTTCCATCCGAAGCCGAATCGAACATGACCTTTATTATATCGAGAACTGGTCTTTAGGACTTGATATCAAGATTTTATTTCTTACATTCTTTAAAGGATTTGTCAATAAAAATGCATATTAATAACAAAACGGATGGACATTTTCATCCGTTTTTTGTTTAAAGGGGGAACTACTTTATGGCAAATAAAAAACATATTAAAAAAAGACGGCTATCACCAATTCGTTTCTTATTTTTACTGATCCTTCTGATCGCAGTACTTATCGGAATTGTTGTTTTTATGCTTCATTCAAAGCTTGGCAAAGTTCAGACAAAAGCGCTGGATCAAAGCCAGCTTGTCACCGTCGATAATGACAACAACATGAAGGATTATACCAATTATGCTTTCTTCGGAATTGATTCACAGACAGGAAGTATGTCTGACCGAGGTAACCGCTCAGATTCGATCATTGTTGTAAGCATCAATAATTCCACAAAAGAAGTAAAACTGCTCTCTATTTACCGTGATACATTTTTAAGCATCAATGGAAAATACAGTAAAATAAATGCAGCCTACTCATGGGGTGGTCCAGAACTTGCCATCAGTACGATCAATCGTAATCTCGATCTGAATATTGAAAAATATGCAACTGTAAACTTTAAGATCCTTGCAAATATCGTCGATGCTGTTGGTGGTATTGAAGTAAATGTTGATAAAAGTATTATAAAGAACTTGAATTCTTATATTAAAGATATGAACCGTATCAATGGTGGTAATTCTTCTACGATCAAAAGTGCCGGAACTTACACGCTTGATGGTAATCAGGCCGTTGCTTATTCCAGAATCCGTTATACAGCCGGGGGTGATCTTGCAAGAGCTGGAAGACAAAGAGAGGTTCTTGAGAAAATTTTCGAAAAGGGTAAGAAAAATCCTTTAAAAATGATGTCTGTTATGGATGAAGTACTTCCACAGGTTAAGACAAATATGAGTCAGGATGAATTATTTAAGATGGTGTTATCTGTATTTAAATATAATATTAAAGACCAGCAAGGATTCCCTTGGAATCAGAAAGAGATGCGTTATTATGGAAGTTATTATGGTTTTCCAACAACACTGAAAGAAAATGCGATCCGCGCTCATGAGTATCTGTTTGGTACAAAAGATTATCAGGTTAGTGATGAATTGAGCAGGATTAATCAGAAGATTATTTATCGGGTTGGGTATTAAAATTATATAATAAATCGGCAGGATTCTATATATAAATCCTGCCGATTATTTTATCGTTCTATTTTATATTTTTCAGGAATTCAAGAAGTTTCTCCCCAACCATCTGCTGTCCATCTTTACAATAGAACAAATCTCTGACTCTCTGTCTCTCTTCAACAAAATGATCTTCATCCTTCGCGATACTATCTAATTCCGTCATTAATTCATCAAACGTCGCCGCCTTATAACCCGGTGTTACTTCGTCGTAATCATAATACATCTCACGATCATTCTGAAGATAATCTTCATAATCAAAGTTATAAAAGATCAACGGACGATCTAACAACAGATAGTCAATATAAGTGCTTGAATAATCACTGATCAGAATATCCGTATCCATTAAAATCTCCTGAATATCCATGGATTTCTTCGTGATATCTGTAATATTAGAATACATTGAGAAATCAACTTCTTCATTCTTATGATAGAAATGGCGACGTATAACAAATACCATATTATGCTCTACACACCACTGATTCAGCTTCTCAAAATCAAACTGTTTCCTCAATGGAAAGACTATTTTCCCTTCCTGTCTGTGTGTTGGTGCATAAAGAACAACTTTCTTACCCTTAGCTGCTTTCTCTAACTGATGGGATGGTGTAAACATTCCATTCTTATCATAAAACACATCATTCCTTGGCTGGCCCAGTGTTAAAATGTGGTCTGGTTTTCTTCGGAATGCACTTTCGTAGATTTTTGCATAAAAATCACTGGTTGCAACAACGTATTCTCGTCCTAATGGAATCTCCTGAATCGCTCGTCTTAATTTCTGCCCTTTGCTGTCCCAGTTCTTTACTTTATCATCATCATATCCGACTTTCTTTAATGGAACCCCATGCCATAGATTTAAGAACACGGCACGTCCCATAAATGTATGATTGACATCACTGATTCCATTGCATACAACAACATATTTGGCTCGAAGCTGCATCCATATTCCTTTCAGGCTGTTAAACATATAGGCTTCATAGCCAAGTTTTCGAACCTTCGCACAAACCTTCTCGTCTTTTGTGATCCATACTGGACGGATATCATCGTGTTCCTGTGCTTCCAGAAATAAATATCTTGGATTATCTGCAAACTGCTCTCCCAGCCACGCCCCAAATATATAGATCTTTCTGCTTCTTGGAAACAGACAGGAAAGATACATAACCAGATATTTCCCAATAAGTCCTGCTGCTTTTTTCATAAATCCCCTTTATCCCCACAGCCACTGCATCAGCTTGCGGACATTTCCTTCCTTTAATACATGGTTGTTCTTGTAGAAGCTTAAACGACGCAGCTTTCCTTTATAATATAACTCACCATAACATGCCAAAAGTTCGTATACGTCCAGACTGTCTATCTCTTCTCCATAAGTATCCACAAAGCCTTGTACCTGCTCCATAGATTCGATCATCATCCTGCGGTAACTGTTCTTGCCTTCTTTGAGACGATGATATAAATACACCGGATTCTTAGCATTCTTGGCTCCAACAGAATTGTTGCCATGCTGGCGATAGTACATCGTGGATTCATTGACAAATCCAATCTTACCAAAGACTTTCGCAATCAATGCTGCCCAGTAATCATGCATAATGATCTTGGAAATTGGAAGTTCCCGCAGAAAATACTGCTGTAAGCATCGATTGATCATCACAGTACATCCGGTCACTGAATTCTGTACCATCAGCTGATTTAACACAATTCTCTTTGGAATATCTGCATACTGGAAAAATGATTCTGCGATCATCTCCAGATTGCTGTCCGCCACAGAAAGGTCGGAATGTACCAGAATCGGTATCTTATCTCCATAACGTGCTTCCAAAGACTCCATCTTCTGTAATGTCAGATAAATCTTATCCGGTTTCCATACGTCATCCTGATCACAAAACATAAAATATGGTCCATAGGAATTACGCAACAGGGAAATGAAGTTATCCTTGGCACTTCCCTGCGGCGGATCATTCTTTATGATCGTTACCTGATCTGGATGTTTCTCGCTAAATTCTTCTATAATACTGATCGTATCATCGGTAGAACCATCATCCCCAACGACCAGCTGCCAGTTTTCATAGGTCTGAGCTGCAATTGATTCTAACTGCGCCTTTAAATAATCCTCTCCATTCAATGTCGCTAACAGAATCGTTACCATAATGTTTTCAAACCTCCTGACAAATTTATTTATCTGCTTTTCTTCTTAATCAGATCAACAATATGCTCTGATGCATGTCCATCATCGACATGGTTGTATTTTGCACTGTATGCCTGATATTTCTCTTTCCATTGTGATGGATCATAAGTCTTGATATCCTGAATCAGCTGGTCTGTATTCTTAGAAATTGGCCCTGGTGCCTCTTCAACGAAATCAAAATAGAATCCTCTAAGGTTTTCTTTATAATTCTCCAAATCATATGCAAAGAATAACATTGGTCTCTTTAATAAACTGTAATCAAACATTACAGAAGAATAGTCTGTGATCATCATGTCTGATACAAGATAGAGCCATGCAATATCCTTTGTCTCATCAAATGTATAAACGAATCCTTTGTATGGACTCCAGTCGATCTTATCTGATACAAGATAATGATATTTTACGATGAAAATATATTCATCAGATAATTCTTTCTGCGCCTTATCAAAATCAAGTTTGGATACAAATTTGTATTTTCCTTTGACACTGTACTCATTATCTCTCCATGTTGGAGCATATAAGATAATCTTCTTGTCTAATGGTAATCCAAGTTTCTTCTTATACTCTTTGATCTTTTCTTTGTTGTTATCTCTGATCAGAATATCATTTCTTGGATATCCAATCTGAAGGATCGGTCTGTCTTTAAATGCAAAACAAGATTTAAAAATCTCTGTTGAAAAACTATTCTGTGATACAAGGTAATCCCAGTCGTTGCATGTTGCAAGAAACTTTCTGTGATATCCTTCGATGTTTGTACTTCCACCCATATCCATACGATCCATATCAAGCGCTAATTTCTTAAGTGGTGTTCCATGCCATGTCTGAATATATGTTACATTCTTTTTCTTTCTGCAGTACTTAGGCTGACGGCTGTCAAATACCCAGAATCCTGCTCTCATCAGATACCAGAAATATGGGAAATAGTTATTTCTGATCTTCTTGCAATTCCCCGGTACCTCAATGCTTGTATCAAATAAAAACCAGATACATTTATATTTCTTATCTAATCCCTGACGGATCATCTCCTCATAAATATAACGAGGATTTCCTGTATAGTTTCTTCCGTTGCTACTCTGGAAAATGATGATCTTCTTGCTTGTTGGAATTATATGTGTTAATTTCTTATAAATTTTAATTGTATATTTTTTAATTAACTGTTTAATATTCATAAAGCACTATTCATCCTCTTTTGTAATTGTTGTTCCAAGTCCAAGATCCTTCTTGATCTTTGTTGTAGAGATTCCTTCTGTTCTTGGAAGATAAACAACTTCGCAATAATCTTTTAAGAAATCAAATTTACCTTTCCAGTCATCTCCCATAACAAATGTATCAACATGATATTCCTGTACATCTGAAATTTTCTGATCCCAGCTATTTTCTGGAATTACAAGGTCAACATAACGGACTGCTTCTACTAATTTTTTTCTTTCTTCATAGGTAAAATAACATTTCTTCTGTTTTTCATTCCAGTTGAATTCATCTGTTGAGACAACAACGATCAGATAATCTCCAAGTTCTTTTGCTCTTCTTAACAGATTGATGTGTCCTGCATGTAACAGGTCAAATGTTCCATATGTGATAACTTTCTTCATTATTAAAAACTCCTTGTACTCTGTTTTATTTTGTTTTTTCTTCGTATACTTTACTTACTTCTTCGATTGAACCACGAGAAATGATCTGTCCTTTCTCCAGTAAAATCGCTTTATTACAAAGTCTCTTTACCTGATCTAAGGAATGAGATACGAATAATACCGTAACTCCTTTATCAAACATACTCATGATCTTCGCTTCACTCTTCTTTCTGAATTTGGCATCTCCAACAGATAATACCTCATCCAGAATCAGAATATCAGGTTCTACTAATGTTGCTACGGAGAATCCAAGTCTTGACTTCATACCTGAAGAATAGTTCTTAACCGGCACGTCAATAAACTTTCCAAGTTCAGAGAACTCAATGATCTCATCTAATTTTTCATCTAAGAACTTCTTTGAGAATCCAAGAACTGCTCCATACAGATAAATATTCTCACGTCCTGTATACTGCTGGTCAAATCCAGCCCCAAGTTCCAGAAGTGGTGCGATCTTTCCTTTTGATGTTACTGTTCCTTCTGTAGCTTTTAATACTCCTGCGATAACCTTTAACAGAGTACTCTTTCCTGCACCATTCAATCCAAGAATACCCAGACGATCTCCTTTATTCAATGTAAAATTAATATCTTTTAATGCCCAGAATTCATTATATGAAATCTGATGTTTTAATAACTTAATTACATAATCCTTTAAGTCATCTACTTTTTCCTGACTTAAGTTGAACTTCATTCCAACATGTTCAACCTTTAATACTTCTTTCTTTGCCATGATACCCTCCTAAATGTGCAGAATGAATTCATCTTGCTTCTTATAGAAGAAAACCAATCCTACAATCACGCTTACAATTGCAAATACTACGGATGCTGCTAAAAATTTCATATTCATTGGCATACCAAAAACTGCCTGTCTGAAGTTATGGATCAGAAGATATAATGGGTTACATTTTAAAATCCATCCAAATCCTGACTTTAATAATCTGTCTGGTTTATAGAAAATTGCAGATGCATACATAATGATCATCAGTCCTACAGACCATAAATACTCTAAGTCTCTGAAGAAAACTGCCATTGTTGATAAGATCATTCCTACTCCAAAAGCTGTAATCAATAATAAAATCAGCGGAATGATTGCCTGCAACAGATAAACTGTTGGATATACCTTCAAAACAATTGATACAACAACCAATACAATTAATGAAATTGCAAAAATAATGTAGTTAAATAAAACACTTGATAATGGATAAATATACTTCGGTACATATACTTTCTTTATCATTCCAGAATTCGTTCTGATTGCCTTCATTGCTCCATTCGTCGCAGATGAAAAGAAACTATACATCAATCGTCCACAAAGAATATACACTGGGAAGTGTGGATCTTTGTTGCCAAACAATGTACCGAATACTACACTTAATACGATCATTGTCATTAATGGTTCCAAAAGTGTCCATAAAATTCCAAGATAAGATCTTCTGTATTTTAACTTGACACCCTTCTTTACTAATTCCCATAAAAGGAATCTGTACTTTTTAAAATTCTCAATATACGCTTTCACTGTACTTCTCCATTTTTGTTATTTGATTTAATCTCTGTGATATTATACTCTTCATCGACAAATTATTCAAATTATTTATTATTATTCACAAATTGTTATCAATTTTCTTGCTTCATCCAGATAAATATCTTCTTCTGGATTATCATAATCATAGATCAAATACTGATCAAATTTTGCCAAATACTGATCATTTAAATCAACTCCACAAACAACATATACATCGTCTCGTAAGTCCATATCATCTAACTGTGCATATACTGCATCTGATACATAGCGAATATTATCCAAAAGATAAAGTTTGGCATGTGCTTTTTCTTCTTTAATCTCCAAAAATCTTGACAATAACTTTTCAAAGTTTTCTTCAGAATAATTGGTAATATTCGTAACACAATTATATTTTGTCTTTTCTGGTTCTTTTACAACAGTTATTGTTAAGTTTCCGCCAGATCCTTGTTGATTTAATACAAAAAACTGATCATTTTGATAATAACAATGATTCACTTTTTGTGTTACAGCAAATTCCTTTGGTATACGATCTTTTAATACTTCAAGCTTTGTATTAATATCAAAATTTTCTCTTACATAATTGCATGCTTCATTTGATATAAGATACATCTTATCATATTGATTGCAATTTTTTATATAGTTATTTACTTTATTGGCATATTCTTCATTGCCCTGCATCATTTTATACTCTGACTCAAAATTTCTATATGCTATCACATATTTCTCTGGAATATCGCTTTGCAAAATCAACATATGCCATAATCCCATCTGTTTCTGAGCCATATTGTCACATACAATCACTTTATCAAAAGAAGCTTCTCCAAAAATTCTGTACCATTCATTTTGAATAGTATCTCTTGAGATTTCCTGTCTTAATTCCTGATAGTTATTTAACTCAAGATATTTTCCTATCATACAATGATATTTGACATACTCTTCTTTTTCTGCATTCATATGGCCTGATCTCATCAAAATTCTGATATTTTTATTTAGCGCTTGTAATACTTTAATTTGTGCAGCATTTCGTACTATCTGACTTACTAGAGTAATATCATATTTCTGATAATCAATGTCATCCAAAATTCTTTTTAACATTGGATGCCACCATTTTGCTCCTCTGTAGTCAGCATAAATCAATATCTTCTTTTTTTCATCTTTGCATGTGACAGTATTTTCTATTTTTTCATTTTTACAAATCTGTTCTAATATCTGGCTGAATTTTTCAGGATCTACTTTATCCATCTCAATAATTTCACCAGAATATATTGATCTTAACTGATAATTTTCTTTCAAATATTCTTCCGTCATCTTGCTATCTCTAGAAAAAATATAACTTGCATTTAATAAATCCCTAGTTACCATTCTCCTCTGATCAATATTCTCTTTTGTAGAATATTCCTGAATATCTTCATAAAAACTATCTTCAAATAATCTAACATAAATCTGTTCTTTTCTTGCCATGAAATAATAAGGCATTCTTTTATTCGAAATAATTATTTTCGAAGTTGCTGCAGCTTCTTTATATCCTAATTCTTTTTGAGAAACAATGTCTACATTACTAAATTTGCCTTTTAAAAACTCTTTTTCTTCTAATGTTTTAACCCCTACAACAAATTTATAATCGGCAAATTCCTGTTTATCACAACATGCTTTTATATAACAATTCATCATTGCATGCTTATTATTCGTAGTTTCAATATTAAATAAAATAATATTTTTAATTGTTTTTTCTAATTCTTCGCCATATTCTAATGCCTTTTTCTGCACATCTGTTGGATCTTGAATATTACTCAAAGCTTTCTGATACGCATCTTGATATTTATCTGTTTGATTTTCAATCATTATAATTTCTCCTATCCTAATCCAGCAATTTTTCAAAGTCACCGTAAGCTTCTTCATTATATCGTTCTGGGCTGAAACTATATGATGGTACATTTCCTAACATAAATTCTTTCATTCCCTGATAAATTGACTCTTCATCTGTATCAATCAGTAACTGTCCATTTTCCATGACACTATCACTTACAGAAGAAAACTTTCCAATAATTAATGGCATCTGTAATGTTCTTGCTTCTAAAAGCACAATCGGCTGACCTTCATGTAATGATGGAAGAATAAAACATTGACATCTCTTCATATAAGCAAATGGATTGCTTATATTTCCTGTAAGAATCACCTTTCCTGTCAGGTTTTGATCAAATATCTCTTTCTCTATTTGCTGTTTTAATGTTCCATCCCCAATGATATGTAATCTTGCCTGTGGATACTCCTTGCTTAATTTTGCAAATGCTTTAATCAATGCTAGATGATTTTTTTCAGTAGACATTCTTCCAATTGTAACAAAATTAATATAATTCTCTCTTGGTGCTTCCATTAATTCTAATTTCTTCGTACTTTCTGATTCATCCTGCTCAGTTTTAACCAGATATACTTTTCCATTCATTTTAAGTTCAATATCTTCTTTTAAGCATGCCTGAATTCGGTCAAAGTTTAATGTATTCGCTGCATAGAAAAATTTATCTTTTGTTTTTGGCGTCTGAAGATTCTTTTTATTAACCTCCATAACTGTTTTGCTGCATGAAACAATTTTATCAAAATATGGATATAATGAGAAAACAGTTCTCAATTTGATAATATGTGGCTGTTTACCATTGACGACCTTTTCTCTATCTGCTTTCAGATCATTATGCTGCCAAATAAGTTTTTTAGCACCTTCCGCATGCAGTAAAAGCATGCTAAAAAACGGAGAGTAACCTGAAAAATCAATTACATAATCAAAATGTGTCTGTCCAAAACATCTTCTAAACTCTCTGTCAAACATATCATGCGGAAATTGTTTCATAAAGAAATCATTTTTTATTCCCGTTTCAAAGAATACTTCTTTCATAAAGTCTTCTTTAAAATCAGCATTCCATGTTCCTACTCTTTTTAATGTACGAACATTTTTGTTTAATTCAAGAACTCTGTTTTTTGCAGCTGTATCATTTGCACCTGCACTTACATACGCAGTTACATCATATTTATCATAGTCAAAGTTATTTAATAAACTCATAAATGAATGTGTAATTCCATTTTCTGACATCGTACCACGGAATAATAAAACTCTTTTCTTTTTCTTAGTATCTGCTTTTCTTAAATTGTATCCTTCTTTTCCATCAAGAATAATTTCCCATACTTTTTTTGATACATTTCCATCATCTCTTGGACATGCCCATTCAACATTTTTATTATAAATTTCTTGATATTCCTTCTGTACATCTCCAATGTTATTAATCCAACCTACAACATCATCTAATTCTTTTGTTGTTGGACCTGGTAATTCCTCTAATGGGAAATACACACCTCTATATCCTTTATACATTTCCAAATCCGGAATATAGAATAATATCGGACGACCTGTATCTAAAAAGTCAAAATAAATACTTGAATAATCTGATACAAGAATATCAACAATTGATAAAAGTGAATTAGTATCAATTGTCGCAGGTATAAAATCACCACTTAAACTTGGATCATCCTTAATAAATCGATACACCTGTTGATGCGGTTTCACAAAAACCTGATATTTCTCTGTATCAATACGACTTTTAACTTTGTCAAGAAACTCAAAATATGCATTTAAACCTAACTCAGGTTTCCCAAAATCGCTTCCTTTCCATGTTGGAGCATACATGATAATCTTCTTATTTGGATCAATTGTAACCCCCTCATGTTTCAACTGATCTATCACTTCATCACGATCCGCATGATAAATCATATCACTTCTTGGCTGTCCCTCTTCGATAATAGTACCTTCGTATAATCCATCTAATTTGTATGCCTTTAAGTAGATATCTGAATGGAATTTATTTGGTGAAATAAGATAATCTGCTGATAGAAAATTCCTCATTGTATTAGCTACTGCTATATTAGCATCTGGGAGATCGTATCCCAATGTTTTAAGTGGTATTCCATGCCATGTATTAATATAAATTTGCTCATCTTTTTTTGTCACAAAACCAGGGAATGTACTATTATTAATAATATATTTTGCTTCTGCTAATGCTTTTAAATACTCATTTGAATTAAATTCTACAAAACGAACATTGGAAACATTCTTATATTTATTAATAATATATTCATTATCTTCCATATCGTAAATTGCCCATACATGCTCATATTTATCAAAATCACTTCTGTTCATAAATTCTTTAAATAACGCATATGGACTACAAAGCATTCCTCTTGCTGCAAATGCTTCATATAAAACAATATTCTTTACTTTACATTTTTTATAATACTCTGCATAATCACATCTTCTTTTTGAATATTCGCTTTTATTTCTATTTGATTTTACATGATTATATACTTTTTTTACATGTTCTAATTTCGTTTGTATCATCCAAATAACTCCTCTTATATATATAGCTTCTTTTTATTTTAACACATTTGTTAATGATTTAAAACCACCTAAAAAGGGACATTCCGAAAAATGTCCCTTCCAAACTTACAATATAATATATTATTTTTCAGTGCGATATCCATCTGGATTCATAGACTGCCATTTCCAAGAATCAGCACACATTTCTTTGATTCCTTTTTCAGCTACCCATCCAAGTTCTTCTTTGGCTTTTGTTGCATCACAGTAACATGTTGCGATGTCTCCAGCTCTTCTTGGTTTGATCTCATATGGAAGTTTCTTTCCACATGCTTCTTCATATGCATGTAATACATCTAATACACTGTATCCGATTCCTGTTCCAAGATTGTAGATACTTACCTGTGGTTCCTGCTCAAATTTCTTTAATGCTTTAACATGTCCTTTTGCAAGATCCACTACATGAATATAGTCACGAACTCCTGTTCCATCTGGTGTATCGTAATCGTCACCGAATACTCCTAATTTCTCAAGTTTTCCAACTGCTACCTGTGCGATATATGGTACAAGGTTGTTTGGAATTCCTTTTGGATCTTCTCCGATCAGTCCACTTTCATGTGCTCCAATTGGATTAAAGTAACGAAGTAATACAACATTCCATTCTGGGTCTGCTACATGGAAATCTGTTAAGATCTGCTCTAACATTCCTTTTGTCTGTCCATAAGGGTTTGTGATCTGTCCTTTTGGGCATTCCTCTGTAATTGGAATAAATGCTGGATCTCCATAGACTGTTGCAGATGAACTAAAGATAATATTCTTTACTCCATGATTTCTCATGACATCACATAAGATTAATGTTCCTGTGATATTGTTATGATAGTATTCTAATGGTTTCTGTACAGATTCACCAACCGCTTTTAATCCTGCGAAGTTGATAACTGAATCAATATCTTCTGTATCAAAGATTTTATTTAAAGCTTCACGATCAAGAATATCAGCTTCATAGAATTTTACAGTCTTTCCTGTGATCTGTTCTACTCTCTTTAATGCTTCTTCACTTGAGTTATATAAATTGTCTACTACTACAACTTCATATCCTTCTTTTAACAGTTCTACACATGTATGGCTGCCGATATATCCAGCACCACCAGCTACTAAAATAGCCATGTTCGTTCCTCCATTTTTCTCTGTTTGGTTTATTTACTCTATCTTTTATCATATCACAGTTTTTAGTGATACAAAAGCTTTTATTACTATGCAATCTTCCTATTTAATTGCTCTTCCTTCTATGTAATATCTTTTCTCACTTGCATGTCCCATAGAAAATGTCTTTCTTGGCAGCGTTCCATCTGTCATTACGCTTGGGAATAACTGGTCTTTCTCCATTGCTGGCAATTCGATTCCTACCGCATTTTCTTGGCTTGCAAGTTTCCTTAATACTTCTTCTCCGTGAATATAATCAATGACTCCTGAATTTTCTTTTAAATATTCATCAAGAAATGTCTGAACTTTATCCACTGCTAATTGATGTTCATGGAGGTTCAAATGTAATACTTCTTCTTTATTTTCATAATAACATTTGATTTCTTGTCCATCTTTGCCACAACACTGTTCTTTTAATGTTTCTATTAATTCTTGTGCATCAGTTCCTGTGATAACTCTGTGGATTGGTTCAAACTGCTGTGAATCATCGTGAAGATTTTCAAGTTCTACGAGTGCATATCTAGCCAGATGATTCTCTACATGTTTCCATTGATGATTTTTCTTTAATTTCTCATAACATGCTTTCGCTGTTGCCAGAGAGTGATTCCCATCTCCTACTGCATAATACATTGGATGTTCACTTAAATTCTTGTATTTATCAGCCATCATCTGTTCATATTGCTGTAGCTTCTCTATGAATTGTTCTTTTATCTCTCCATCTACCAGCCATCCTGCAATATGTCCACCTTTCTGCATCAGATCAAATTCATATAGCTTTGACAGGTTGCCTTTATTCTGTGTAATATACTCTAATAATTCATTCTTCCAGTCATCACAAAGTAAGATCACATGTGGCAGTTCAATCGGTGCCTGATATCTGATCTTCATTCTTGGCGGAATTCTCTCCATAACTGTTTTCTCTGTAGAACGGATCTTTGCTTCATCTTCTGGTGTGTAGCTGTATTCTTCCAGGTCGATCGCACCTATGATTCCTCTTCGTATCTTGCCATTCTGTAATGTTCTTTCCACATATATGAAGGATTGTTCGTAGGTTTTCAACAAATGATTGTCTACATAGTTCTTCATTGTGGATTGAATCTTACGAATTTTCTCATCTTCATCTTTACTGCCAAGTTTTGCTTCTGGAAGCATCAGATGTAATGTGGATGGTGCTTCTTTTACATAGTCTTCCACTTCTTTCCAGTATTCTGGCTGTGATGAAAACTGGTCGCAGGCGATGACTGCCCATTTCTTCATAGAATCTACTTGTGGCATTAGTATGTCTGCTGATATAAATGTACTCAATTTATGATTCCTCTTTTCTTAATTTTATAATTCCTTCTCACACATCTCAAGTGCCGCAGCAATTACTGCATCCATATCATAATATTTATATTCACCTAATCTTCCACCAAAGATTACATTCTCTTCCTGCTCTGCAAGCTTCTTGTACTCTTCATACAGCTTTCCATTCTTCTCATCGTTTACTGGATAATATGGTTCATCTCCTGGTTTCCATTCTGAGCTGTATTCACGACTGATAACTGTCTTAGGAATATCATTTCCTTCATCATCTTTTCCAAACTCAAACCATTTATGTTCAATGATTCTTGTCCATGGAGTTTCGGCATCCGTGTAGTTCACTGCTGCATTTCCCTGGAAGTTTGGTTTATCTAAGACTTCTGTCTCAAATCTTACAGATCTGTATTCTAACTCTCCTAGTTTGTAATCAAAGTATGCATCCACTGCTCCTGTGTATACAACTTTATCTGCCAGTGCATCCAATTCTTCTTTATGTTCGAAATAATCTGTATCCAGTCGTACTTCCACATCCCCAAGCATATTAGCTACCATCTTTGTATATCCTCCAACTGGGATTCCCTGATATAATGCATTAAAATAGTTATTGTCAAATGTCAGTCTGACTGGAAGTCTCTTAATGATAAAGGATGGAAGTTCACTACATGGTCTTCCCCATTGTTTCTGTGTGTATCCTTTGATCAGCTTCTCATAGATATCTGTTCCAACGAGACTGATCGCCTGTTCTTCTAAGTTCTTTGGTTCTATGATCCCTGCTTCTTTTTTCTGTTCTTCAATCTTTGCCTGTGCTTCTTCTGGTGTTATAACGCCCCACATCTTATTGAATGTGTACATATTAAATGGAAGAGAATATAATTCTCCTTTGTAATTAGCTACTGGTGAGTTTGTAAATCGATTGAATTCTGCAAACTGTGTAATATAATTCCATACTTTCTTATTATTCGTATGGAAGATATGTGCTCCGTATTTGTGTACATGGATCTTCTCTATATCTTCTGTGTATACATTTCCTGCGATATTCGGACGTTTGTCGATCACTAAGACTTTCTTGTCTTTTTTTACTGCCTGCTGTGCAAATACAGCACCATATAATCCGGCTCCTACGATCAGATAATCATATTGTTTCATTTGCTTTTGTTTCCTTCCTGTCTTTATAATATTTTCTTATGATAATACTTTTTACTATAATATTTTTTACGCTGATAACTTCTTATCATTTTATTACATATCTTCTTCTCAGTAAAGCAAGGATCACCAAGGCTCCCCATCCTGCAAGACTTATGACTACTCCTATTTTTAATCCAGGTGTCATATAATTTAACTCTACCTTATGTTCTCCCGACGTCATGAAAATTCCCATAAACATTCCATTTGCCTTATAGATTTTTGCATTCTGTCCATCAACTTTTGCACTCCATCCTTTGGAATATGGAATTGTGACACATAGCATTCTGTCTTTGTCTGTCTGGAAAGTTCCTTTGAGCATGTTTTCTTTATATTGAATATTTTTAAGTGTATGTCTCTTTAATTGTTTTAATTTATTAAAAGTATCCTGCTTCTTAACCGAGATCAGTGTAATCTCATCATATTCATAATTTCCCGGTGCCAGAAAATCTAACTTTACAGTCTCTTTCTTGTTGTTTGTATGATGATTTAACCTTACCATATAGTCTTTTCTTCCAAAATAATATGGGTTTGTTGGATTCTGAATATGAATCTTCTGCTGTACATCATTGTCACTAATCAAAATACTACTTGTTCCTTTTTTCCCTTCTAATAAAAATATGTCACCCTGTAGTTTTTTTCCTTTATAAACGAGATTCTTAAAATATAAATAGGTTTCCTTATCTTTCTCTACCGGCACTGTAATCGTACAATACTTTTGTCCTTTCGGATATGAGATATCATTCTCTGAAACAGTTCTTGTAGAAATCCCCTGATCTAGTGCATCTTCTATATGCTTGATCGTATTATGTTGCGGCTTTTCATCAAGAACAATACCATTTAACATTGCCTGTTCCCTGCCGACACCATTAAGTTGTTCGTATTGGTCTTCCGTAATGTAGGAATCGTACCCATATCCAAATGGTAAAGCATAAGGATTCTGATACAGTGTAATATTTCTATTTTGTTTTACTTTTTTCATTCCATATGGCACATCAGATGCAGTCGTTTGTTCTCTTCCTATCTTCTTTTTCTCATGGATTGTCATGTATTTTACACCAGATAAGGACAATAACCCGATTCTCTGATCCAATCCCTTATATTTATCTGCATACTGCATTCCAAGTGTCTCATAACTTTTTACTGTATCTGTCACACATTTTGATGTGATACTATAATAGCCACTGATCGTATTAAGATCATTGATCAATCCATAATTCTTATAACGACATCCATCTGCGTGAACTCTGTATAAAGATGGATCTTTAATATTTTTAAGCATCGTAATATTATCTGTTCTTAATTCTTTCAACGCTGTTCCCTGATCTAGAAATTCATTTGCATATGCAGACTGGTCTGTATGAAAACGATAATATCCATGAATTCCTACTGAGATCAGAAGCAACACAGCTGTCACAATCCTTGCACTTCTTGTCCTGCTGTCGTATCCCATCTTCTGAAAGATAAGAAATACTGCATAAAAAACAATCATCATGATACATGCTGCCATAATTCCCGGATTCTTAAGCATTTTTCCACCTGATACGCTGATCACTGCACATAAGATGATATACAAAACAATGCCTGATCCAATCCCGATCTTCTGTCTCTTCGTCATTAGAAACAGTCTTGGATACATCTCTGCTGTCAAAAGTGCTACGATAAAACTTAAGACAAATGCCCATCGGTTATTCGCATAAGATAGTCCATTAAATACATATCCAAAGATTGGAAAGATCAATGCGATCATACTTCCTAAAAATACGAGACGATATTTCTTATGTTTCATTCTTCTTGAAAATAAGGTAAATAACACTACGATTCCTGCAATCGGAAGATATCCTGTATTGGTATTGCTTCCAACATTTCCATAACCAACAAAGTTCTCAAGAAACATCAGATAATATTTTCCAGGATACACGATCAGCGCTTTCCAGTCTGTGCCACTTCCATATCTTCCATTTCCAAGAAAACCAATCACTGATGGAATCAAGATTACTGCTGCCATACAGATTCCAAGAATATAATACCCGCCGAATTTAAGAATCGTTAAGAAGAAGTTCTTGATTCTGTCTTTCTCTGTATATTTGTAAAATCTGATCCATGCATAGATTACTGAAAAGATCGTAAGCATGTAAAAGAAATAATAATTACTGATCGCAGATACATAGATCATAACAATAAACAGATATGGTCTCTGCTTCTGGTAGATTTTCTCAATTCCAAGACAAAGCAATGGAAAATAGATCATTGGATTTAAGAAAAATGGATGGCGCAGTCCAAGACGGAAACAAAATCCGCAAAAGACATACACTAATGCCCCGATCACTGTTCCATACGTTCTCTTCTTCATCTTTCTTGCATACAAAATAAATGCGATTCCCGCCAAATACATTCGAAACAGGATCATAAAGTTGTACATGATTTCTGTATATTTTACCGGTACAAATCCATACAGAAGATTTAGTGGATCTCCAATCGCATAATAATTCAGTGTTGCAATGACATCTGCTCCATAGCCAAGGCTCATATTCCACATCATAAGTTTTGGATGTCCTGCGATCAGATTCTTAACAAACTCCCGGAGCAATTCTCCATAATATGCCAATGCAGAAAAATGCTGGCTTAAGCCATCCTCTACTCCTGCACCCCATACAAAGTTCTTTCCTCCCATAAAAAAAGGAAGGAAGGCTGCCATACACATCAGTAAGAACATCAGCGTATACATCCCATAACAATATTTTCTCTCTTTTTCTCTCATATTCTGTTTCCTCTACCCTTTATCTTATTGCTTTATAGTCACTTTTAGTATATCATATTTTAGTTGAAAATTAATGAAAAATATCTTAAGATGTTAAGTATGTATAAATTTTATTATGGAGGAATAGCTGTTGTTAAATTTAATTAAAAAACTATATTATGATTCAAGAATACGTTATTTATTTTTTGGAGGACTGACAACACTTGTTAATATTGTTGTTTTTGGGATTCTCGAAGGTCCTCTGGGAATTGATTATAAGATTAGTAATTTCTTTTCTGTTGCGATCGCAATCTGTTTTGCGTTTGTCGTAAACAAACTTTATGTTTTTCAGTCAAAGTCTAAAACATTTGGCGATACTGTACAGGAATTTATTAAATTTGTTCTTGGTCGTCTTGTGACAATGGTCGTTGAAGTTGGAGGCGTTCCATTTTGTGTCGAACTGCTTGGTCAGCCAAAGATGGTCGCAAAAATCGAAACACAAGTCATTGTTGTAATCGTCAATTATTTTATCAGCAAATTATTTGTATTTAAATCTGGATCTGAACAAGATAAATAATACGGATTCAGATTCTTTCAAAGAGGAGTAGTTTTAATGAAAGTAACTAAGAAGAGATATTTATTTCTTACATACACTATTTTGTTTGCAATCTTATGTATGATTGTTTTTTATCCATTTTTTACAAACCATTTATCCCTGATCTGGGGACGTTCTGGAGAAGATGGAACATCTCAGCATTTAGCATCTTTGCTTTATTATGGAGATTATATCCGTACTTTCTTCAATAATCTGATTCATGGTAATTTTCAATTTCCTATGTGGAATAATAGTATTGGATTCGGTTCTGATATCATTACTACTTTAAATTACTATGCAATCGGTGATCCATTGAATATTGTTTATGTGTTTGCTAACAAGGCAAATGCATCTTACCTTTATACCTTTATGACACTTTTCCGTGCATATTTAGCTGGTATTTCTTTTATTATCTTTGGATGCTATTTCAAAAAGAATGCTTATGGAATCCTGATTGGAAGTTTTACTTATGTATTCTCCGGTGTATTTCTTAATTTTGCAATTCGCCATCCTTTCTTCTTAAATCCTATGATCTATCTTCCATTACTTGTCGTAGGCGTTGAGAAGATTTACCGTAAAGAAAAACCTTATCTATTCACAATCATGATTGCAATATCAGCTATGAGTAATTTCTATTTCTTCTATATGCTGACTGCCGTTGCCGTGATCTATGCATTGATTCGTTTCCCTATTTATAAGGAAGCTGGATTTTTCAAAACGTTGGGACGTTTTGCTGGATGGTATATTCTTGGATTAGGTTTATCCATGATCTTACTCCTTCCAGTTATTATTGCATTTATGGGAAATGCCAGAAGTTCTTCTGGAGTGAATTATTTTAATATCTTCCTTTATCAAAGGAAATACTATCAGTCTATCATTCTTCAGTCCATCGGTTTCCATCAGATTGGAAGAGGAACTTCACTAAACTTTATTGCCCTTGCTTATTGTGGTGGAATTGTATTATTATTAAAAAAATCCAAAGAACGTTTTCCTTACAAAGCCTCTTTGATCCTAGGTGTTGTATTTACATTATTCCCAATCTTTGCATATATACTTCATGCATTTAGTTATCCTACAAACCGCTGGCATTTTGCACTGGCTTTTATTGTCGGAGCTGTTTTAATGGAAGTTTATGATGATCTTTTAGATCTTACATTAATTCAAAAGATTGGTATTGTGCTTGGAATCGTATTTTATTATCTTGCCTATAAACGTTATGCAGAAGGTGCCATAGACGTTAAATATGCAGCTATTATTCTTATATTAACTGCATTCGTATTATTTGTAGTTAATGAGATTCCATTTATGTCAAAATTCCGTCTAAATCATTTGCTTCTTTTGGGATTAACTTGCTTTTCAGTAAGTTTCACTGGTTTTGGGCATTATTCAACTAGACTAAGTAAAGTTATTAATTCTTATGTTGCATTTGATGAAGCTTATGATTTATTAGGTAAACAGGAAGATTCATTATTCCGCTCTGCAAATATTAAAGTTAATCAGCTTGACCGTGTTGATGCTATGAATGAATCAGTTCCAAACTGGGGAATTATCAGACATATTCCAACTACAACAAACTATTATAGTATCACTGATAAAAATGTTTCTGATTCTCTGGAAAATCTTGGGTTGAATCAATATCAATATAAATTTAAGTTTAAAAAACTTGATATGAGAGAAAACCTTTTAAATTTATATCATGTGAAATATATCGTTATAAACAAAAATAATGCTGCTAAGATTCCAAATGGTTATGAATTAATTAAATCTAACGAAAAAAATAATCTTTATGAAAATAAAAATATTGTACCATTCGGTTATACATATAACACTTATGTTACAGAGAAAGATTTTGCAAATGCAAATGCAGCTCAAAAGGAACAGACCATGACACAAAATGCTGTCATTTCTGATTCAAATGATATTGCTTCTGCTTCATTGAAAAAATCTTCTATCACTGATAATTTAGTCACACATGATGTTTATACTAACTTCTACTACCATAAAACGAAGAAAAAGGAAAAAGTTGTACAGATCCAAATTCCAAAAGAATATTTTAATGATCAATGTTATATTTATCTTCAAAATATACAAACAATTCCTTCTAATAGTGGTAGAAATCATATTCTTTATACAGGGAAAAATAATACCCGATTAAAAGTTGGTATTTCTGGTCATACAGCTAATATCTATAATGCTGAAAAAGATTCTATTTATGATATTGATAATCGAAATTATTTGGTAGAAGTTAATACAGAAAAAATTAAAAAAGATCAGAAATATGTTACCTTATCTATTATCATGAAGCGACGCGCTACTTATAAGATCGGTAAGATTTCTGTCGTACAGATTAACAGCAAAACACAGACTGCTGCATTGAATACTTTGCGTAGCAATCCTCATTTAACTGATATTTCTTATGATGGTGCAAACCACTTTTCTGGAAATATCAAAACAACAGATGATCGTATCTTATGTATTCCTTTCGCTTACAGTAAAGGATGGAAGGCTACTGATAATGGTAAATCTGTAAAAGTAATTAAAGTAAATGGCATGTTCTGCGGTATAGTTCTAAAACCTGGAACTCATAATATTAAATTAAACTACACAACTCCTGGTCTTAAAATTGGTACTTGTATCTCATTGATCAGTTTGATCATTCTAATAGGAATTGCAATTCGTTCACGAAAAAAATTATTAAAAGACTAAATATATCATTTCTTTCGATTAGTTATAACATGAGGCTGTCGCACTAAAGCGGCAGCCTCTTCTAATATTAAAAATTCTTTTTTCATTTTTATTCATCTTTTGATTTCACAACTTCTGATATAATATATCTCGGCCGCATCTTCACTTCATCATAAATCTTTGCAATATAATATCCAATCACTCCAAGACTAAACATCAAAATACTTCCAACCAGCAATAGCAATAAGATCACTGTTGTAAATCCTGCAACTGCATGTCCTGCAAAATACATATAAAGTGACTGTATCCCTAGTATCACTGCAAATACAAAGAACACAATCCCACAAAACGTCACTATCTGCATCGGTGCTGCACTAAACGATGTAATGTTATTGACCGCGTATTTTACCAATGATTTAAACGACCATTTGGAAGCTCCTGCTTCTCTCTCCCGTACGTCAAATTCTACATAGGCTGTCTTGAATCCAACCCAGGAAGACAATGCTCTAAAGAATACATTACGCTCTGGCAGCTTTAGAAATTCATCTGCTGCCTGACGGTCTAATAATTTAAAATCAGATGCCCGAGACATATCAATTCCTGTTGCATCACTGATAATCTTATAAAACGTCTTGGCAAACATCTTATGAATAAAACTTTCTTTTCCTCTGGATGCCTTCACACCCTCGATCACTTGAAAGCCATCTTCCCATAATCTGTACATCTTAACCAATACTTCTGGCGGATGCTGGAGATCGCAGTCCATAACTGCGATACAATCTCCATCTGCCTGCTCAATCCCAGCAAATACTGCGGATTCTTTTCCAAAATTCCTTGAAAAACATATTCCTTTGATACAGGAATCTTCTTCCTTAATCTTTAGTATTTTGTCCCATGTATGGTCTTTCGACCCATCGTTTACAAATACCAGCTCATAGGGTATCTGCTCCCTGCTCAAAATATCTCCTACCACCTTGGCAGTTTTCTCAATCATCTGTTCTTCGTTATACGATGGAAGAACAACTGATAATTTCTTACCCATTCTACCTCTAACTCCTTAATTTTCTATTCGACAGTGATTTTCGCACTTACATTATCTTCGATCGTCATGTTCTTAATCTTTGTTAATTGAATCTGTACGGTATGTGTTCCCGGTTCATATAATCTCATATCCAGTTTTGGATTCAGATCTTTGACAACAACCTTATCGATAACTGAACGTAAACCACTGATCTTCACTTTAATCTCCTGATCGTCAAATGTCACAGCATAATTCTTTGTATTATTGATCAGTGCAATCTGACTTGTCGGTATCGTAAGTGTACGACTCTTTTTCTTTTCTATGTTCGCACGTATTACCACATTCTTAATCTTATCTACGGATTTCACAAATGAAATTCCATCTGGAAGCTTGATATCTGATGCTTTGATCGTCTTTTCAATGCTCTTTGTACTGTCACTGATATCCAGCTTCACCAGTTTGATACTGTCAACCTTGTCCAGGTCTTCTTTCGATCCTGTGATCTCGATATGTTTTGGCTGATAATCAATACTTCCAAGAACATATCCTTTTCCCGGACTTCCTTTGGTATCCACCTTAAATGGAACAATCTTAGTTCTTGACAGACCAATCTTGACCTTGATCTTGTTCGTATCCAGTTTAATTCTTTCCTGACTTACCTCGTCTCCGTCTTCATCATAGCATTTTACACTCTGTGTCATTGTGACATCTTTTTTGACACCAGAAACGTTGACAACTGCAACAATCTGTTTAATTCTGCTCACAACGCTCTTTGGCCCGGATATGGAGATAAGATTTGGAGTTGCTGTCTGTGTACTGACAGTATACCCGCTTGCAGGCTTTCCTTTTACTTCCATAACAACTGGAATCTGATCACTCTTCACATCCTCAAGCACAACCTTAATCGTTGCATTTCCTGTATCTACATCTAACTGACTCTTATACCTTAATGCCTCAACCTTAATCGGAATCGCATGAACATCGGACATAGACGATACATCCGCAGTCGCACGGAAATCTGACTTCGTCAAACGGTCTACAATATCTTTCTTTCCTTTAACGGTAAAACTCACTGTATCTCCAGATTCAATCTTATATGTCTGATTCAGTTCATCTAATACCTGTTCATTCAGCATATCTACAGGAACATCACTAAATGTCTTCTTAATCACAGGATTATCCGTATTAATTACAAACATCCAGAGCAGAAATGCAAAAACAACAGAAAGTATTTTCAATAAAAGATCACTTTCAATTCTTTTTCTCATTACGATTCCGTCCCTTCCATAATTTAAACTTCTTATTCTGTCCTTTTTCTTCTCTCAATACAGAAAGTTCATCTCTAAGCCCCTGCGGATCTAAATGTCTGATGATCTTTCCATCTCTTGCAATCGAAATTCCTCCTGTTTCCTCTGAGACGATGACTGTAAGACTGTCTGACACTTCACTGATACCTACTGCAGCTCTATGTCTGGTTCCCATCTCTTTGTCTATCTCCACACTATCACTTAATGGAAGGTAGCATGTTGCAGATACAACTCTGTTGTTCCTGATGATCACTGCTCCATCATGAAGTGGTGTGTTATGTTCAAATATATTGATCAGCAGCTGGCTGCTGACTTTAGCATCGATTGGAATTCCTGTTCGCTCATATTCTCCAAGTGCAACCGTTCTCTCCAACACGATCAATGCTCCTGTCTTTACTTTACCCATCTCAATTGCTGCCCTTGAAATCTCCTGCAATGTTCTTGCAGTATATTCCTGTTCTTCCTGTCTGCTCTCCGTAGAGAAGATATCTGTTACCCAGTTCTTCCTTCCAAGCTGTTCCAGTGCATTACGAAGTTCTGGCTGGAATACAATCAGAATTGCTGTAATTCCAACGCTCATCGTATTAGACAGAATCCATGATACTGTGTGGAGCTGCAGAATATATGCTGCAAATGCGATACAAAGAAGGATAATAATTCCTTTTAATAATACCCATGCCCTTGTTGTCTTGATCCACTTAACGATCAGATAGATCATAACACTAACGATCAAAATATCTACAATATCATTGATCCCCATCTTTGGTATTGATGTCCAATATATATACTTTTCAAGTCCATTGAAAAATTTGCTCAAATCTATTCTCCCTTTTTATGCTCTTTGTCTTGTTCTTTATGTTCTTTTCTTCTTAAACTGAATCTATGTGCCGGTGCTGTGATCTGCGTCACATTAAATTCTTCTTCTTCCACAGATACCTTTGGCACTGCTCTTACATAATAATAATATTCTTCATCTTCAAATTCAAATGTCTCTTCTCTCGTGTAGTCTATTACATTATATAAAAACTGGATGATGATCGCGATCACGATACTTACTACGACCATCCCGATCTGTGCCAAAATAGAAACTTCACTGTTTGCAAAATATCCACCTGCAAACAATAAGATTACATACGCTGCTCCTCCTACCAGAATTGATACTTCCCAGCTGCGTGCCGCACCTTTTCTTCTGATCGCAGTTATCAGTACCACGATCAAACAGAATATTCCAAAATACAGCAATAATTCCTTATTATCTATTGCTCTTGCTGCGACCAGGCTGTATATCTTTCCATGTGCTGCTCCTGTCTGAAGCTGTGTCACCGCCTGTGAGACCATCGTTGCAAGATAATAAATAAATGTTCCCATTAAGATAGCAGGAATTCCTGCAATTCCTGCAAACATTCCTGCAAAGATCGGAATGCATGCTGGCAATTGAAAGTAAAAGAATACCGGTACCATCATCAAATAAATTCGTGTCTCCGGAAATACTCTTTGGTACACTAAAAAATATAACAAAACAGCAAGTAAAAAAAACAATGCAACTTCCAGAGAAACATGTGCCAACTGTAAAAATATGACTACATAGAAAATCAATGAAAGGGCTGATGTTGGAATAAATACATTAATAATTCCCATCATAACAAGGAAAAATGGTGATGCAAAAAAATCTGTATAACCAAATAATCTTCCCATTGCATAAAACAGGATAAATCCGCTTAGAAATCTGATTCCTGATTGAATATATCTTCCTCTTGCTGCTATAAATTTTAAAAGCCGTTCTCTATATATCAATAATTTTTCCATCTTCGTCTTCCTCCGGTGCGATCGTTGGACTTACATCCTCATTCTCTTCCACTTTATAAAGCATCTCGAGTTCCTCCAGATGTTTGTCATAGATCAGAACTCTTGCCCTTACTTCATCATAATGTCTGGCTGCACGTTTTTTTATGAAATGACTATAAATAAGATACACTGCTATATAAATGATCAAAACAACTGCTGCTAATATAATGATTTTCCCATCTCTCAGGTTCATGATCACTGTATCCATCTTCACAACACACAGCAATCCTGTCAAAATAAGATATGCGATCAACAGACAGATACTTGTCTTGATCTGTTCTAATCTGATATAGTCTTTCTTCTCATATTTATAAACACGGAAATCATCTTTCCCGTGATTCTTCTCATATCTGGCCATCTCTGCCATAATCTTTACTTTCTCTTCTGAAATCATATGCTTTCACCTGCTTTTTCAGTCTTATTTTTTATTATAGCATGGAATATAGCAAAAAAAAAGGAGGTATGAAAACTCATACCTCCTAAAATAATCCTTCTTATCCGAAGTATCTCTTTAATAATCCTTCAAATGCCTTACCATGACGAGCTTCGTCTCTAGCCATTTCATGAACTGTATCATGGATTGCATCTAAGTTTGCTGCTTTTGCACGTTTTGCAAGGTCGAATTTACCTTCTGTTGCTCCGTGTTCTGCATCTACACGCATCTCTAAGTTCTTCTTTGTGCTGTCTGTTACAACTTCACCTAATAATTCAGCGAATTTAGCTGCATGTTCTGCTTCTTCGTATGCTGCTTTCTCCCAGTATAATCCGATTTCTGGATATCCTTCTCTGTGAGCAACTCTTGCCATTGCAAGGTACATTCCTACTTCAGAACATTCTCCTTCGAAGTTTGCTCTTAAATCAGCTAAGATATCTTCACTGACACCTTTGGCAACACCTACTACGTGTTCTGCTGCCCATTCTTTTTCTCCTTCTACCTGCTCTTTGAACTTATCAGCTGGTACTCCACACTGTGGACATTTCTCTGGTGCCTGTTCTCCTTCATATACATATCCGCATACTGTACAAATCCATTTCTTCATAATCTTGTTCTCCTTTATACTTTATATAATCATTTATATTGCTTTGCCTCTCGGCTTAGTGTCTCTGGATTAAAAATAGTAATTGTTACTGTTTTTAACTTGTCTTTATATTACCACCACATTGTATTTTTGTCAATGCTTTTTTAAACAATTTTTACAGATTCCTTTAAAATATACGACGTTTTGTGTGATCTCTCCTGGGAAATTCTCGCTTGCGATCTCATTTAGCTTCTCATCGATCGGTGCCATATCCAGATCAATGACTGATCCGCATTCCTGACATACGAAATGATAGTGTGGATCGGTGCATGCATCGTAATGATCTGCTCCGCCTTCATAAGATAACTTTAGTATCTCCCCGCGCTCGCTTAATAATGCAAGATTTCTATAGACCGTTCCAAGACTAATCTTTGGAAACTCCTCTTTGATGTTCATATATACCATGTCGGCAGTCGGATGGTCTTTGCGAGTCATTAAAAACTTGATGATTGCATCCCTTTGTTTGCTTTTCTTTGTTACTGGCTGCATAACCTCTTCCTTTCCTTTTACATTCAAATAGTAATTGTTACTATTTTTAGTATATGTTTTTTTGAAATATCTGTCAACCATTTTGCAACAAATTGTATTATTTTATGTACACAAAGCAGACAGGAATGTCTTTCCTGTCTGCTTTGTGTATTTTTAAACTTAAGAGGGTTTCTATGAATGTATGTTTCCAATCTTCTTTCATTTAACCTTGGAATACTTTATGTGGATTCAGGATATTCTTTGGATCAAATGCTTTCTTGATTCCGCTCATCAATTCAATGGTTTCAGGATCAAGAGATTCTCTTAAATATGGTTTCTTTGCAAATCCGATTCCATGTTCTCCGGATACTTTTCCACCTAACTGTGCAGCCTTTTCGTAGATTTTTTCCATTGCTGCTGCCATTCGTTTTTCAAATTCTTCCTGGCTTAAATCATCTTTTAAGATATAAGAATGCAGGTTTCCATCTCCAGCATGTCCGAAGCTCTTGATTCGAATATCTACTTCATTATGTAGATTATGCAGATATTCTACCATTTCGTTAACTTTATTTCTTGGTACAACCATATCTACCTCATCCATATCGGTTGTAGATCCTTTGATTGCTTCAAGGAAGGCTCCTCTGGCTTTCCAGATGGATTCTTCTCTTTCTTCTGTGTCTGAGATCAATACATCGATCGCTCCTGCTTCTAAGCATAATTTTGCAACTTTGTCATAGTCTGCTTCGATCTCTTCTGTTGAATTGCCATCAAACTTGAGCAGAAGATACGCATCGGATTGAGAATCTGGGAATTTTTTACCTAGGTATTCTTCTGCATCAATGATGACCTCCCTCTGCATAAACTCAATAGCGGTCGGGATTGCTTTGGACTTAATAATGAGAGGTACTGTGTCAATTGCTTCTTTTAAGGTTTTAAATGGTATCAGTAAGCTTATTGCCTTTTTAGGCAGAGGGAGTAACTTTAATGTGGCTTTTGTGATAAAGCCTAAGGTTCCTTCGGAACCGATCATCAGGTCTTTTAAGGAATATCCGGAACTGTTTTTTACAACCTTTCCACCAAATTCCACTATTTTTCCATTTGGAAGGACAACTTCAAGACCTCTAACATAATCTCTTGTCACGCCATATTTTACGGCACGCATACCACCGGCATTCGTGCTGATATTTCCACCGATTGTTGCAGATTTCTCTCCTGGATCTGGTGGGTAGAAGAAATCGTGATCTTCAACGTAAGCTGCAAGTTCCATCAATAAAACTCCAGGTTCTACGGTGATCGTTAAGTTTTCTTCGTCAAGTTCTAATATATGATTCATAAGGCTTGAATCGATCATGATCCCGTGTTCAATTGCTACGGATGATCCTACCAGACCGGTTCCAGCTCCTCGTGGTGTGACCGGAATATTATTTTCATATGCATATTTCATGATCTCTGAAATTTCTTCTGCGGATGTCGCTTTTACTACTACATCTGGATAGCTGCTTGCTCCACCTAATTCATCATGACTGTATTCTTCATTAATATTTTTCGCATATAAAATTCTTTCTTCATCTTTTACAATATTTTTGATAGCTTCTAAATCTGTTTGATCAAATTTCTTATAACTCATATCTCTTACGCCCCTTTCGCAGCTTTAATCTTCTCGATCAGTTTTGGTACGATATCGTAGACATCTCCTACCAGACAATAGTGTGCTGTCTTAAAGATTGGTGCTTTTTCATCGGTATTAATGGATACGATGCAATCAGAATGATCCATTCCAGCGACAAACTGGATGGCTCCTGATACACCACAGGTAATGATGAGTTTCGGGCGTACGGTTCTTCCACTTAATCCTACCTGACATTTTGCTTCCACCCATCCTGCTTCTGCAAGTGGTCTTGTGCAGGCTACCTGTCCGTCTAATAATTCTGCTAATTCTTTGATCATTGCAAGGTCTTCTTCTTTCTTGATTCCTCTTCCTGCAACGACTAAGACATCGGCAGATTCAATAAATTTCTCTGGTTCTTTCTTAACAATATCTAAAACATCTACGTGTGCTTTGATCTTTTCTTTATCGATTGCACATGGGATGATCTCTCCTTGAGTTTCCTCAGTTCTCTCTGGTGCATTCATGACTTTATATCTTACCGTTGCCATCTGTGGACGATTATTTGGTGTTAAGATATGTGCCATAATGTTTCCGCCAAATGCTGGTCGGATCTGGGAAAGGTCTGTGTTCTCATCCATCTCAAGGATCGTACAGTCTGCTGTCAGTCCTGTTTTCATTCTTGCTGCAACTCTTGGTGCTAACTGTCTTCCAACAGTTGTTGCTCCAGTAAGGATTGCGCATGGCTGATGTTTCTTGATGAAATCTTCAAATACGGATGTATAGGATTCGATCTTAAATCTTGCCAATTCTGGAAAATCGTAAACAAATACTTTATCAACTCCGTAATGTAATAATTCTTCTGCTTTGTCTTCGATGTTATTTCCCATAAATAAAGCATATACTGGGTGATTGATCTTACTTGCCAGTTCTCTTGCTTTACCGATCAATTCGTATGTGACTGGATGAATCTCTCCATCAACATGATCGACATAAACAGCAATTCCGTTCCACTGACTCTTATCAATCTCTTCTTTCTTCTCATCTTCTACATATTCTACTGCTCCAGCTGGTCCTTTCTTTACACAAAGTCTGCACATCTTACATGCAGCATTGATGGAAAGTTTTCCGTCTTTTTCTTCCATTGCTCCAAATGGACAAATATCAACCAGAACCTGTGGATCTTCTACTTTTTCCTGATGTATTACTAATTTTGGCATTCTCATTTCCCCCTTTTAGATAAATTTCATATCTGTGATCATATGGAATAATTTGTCTGCGACTTCACTTCCGTCTCCGTCCCATACTTCATGATGGTCATTCGCTGTTGGAGGGAAAATTCGTTTTACCTGTGTTGGTGATCCATTTAATCCATAATGTGTTTCATCTTTATCTTCCATGTCATCTAAGGAATATACTTCAATCTCACGGTCTGCGGTATCCATCTTCTTTACATAGGATGGTAATCGTGGCTGGAAGATGTCTTTATCTACGGATAACAGACATGGATACTGAACTTTGGCGATCTCTAGTTCTTCCGGCAGATCCATCTCGATCGTGATCGCATCGGATTCTACCTTTGATATCTTCTTTACATTTGATACACTTGGGATATTTAACCATTCGGATACTTCGGAACCAACCTGTGCTGTATCTCCGTCAGTTGTCTGTTTTCCACAAAGGATCAGATCAAAATCTCCCATCTTCTTGATTCCTTGTGCAATCGTATAACTTGTGGCGAGTACATCTGCTCCACCGAATCGGCGATCAGATAACAATGCCCCACGGTCTACTCCCATTGCAAATGCCTCTCTTATAACTGCCATTGCCTGTGGAGGTCCCATACTGATCACGCTGATCGTTCCTCCTACTTCTTCTCTGATCTTAAGTGCTGTCTCTAACGCATACAGATCATATGGATTCATCTTTGAATCGGCCCCGTTTCTTAACAGTACGCCGGTTACCGGATCAACTTCTACCTTATTAGATGCCGGTACCTGTTTGATACATACTAAAATATCCATGACTATTCCTCCTCATTCCTAAGACTTTTATATCCTTTATCTTAAGCTGTCCGCTCTTAATTGGTACTACCAATTTTCTTTTAAAAAAATTTGGATGTTTGATGCATCCATTTTATTTTCTCATTATACTTTGTCTTATTGGTACTACCAATTTATGTTTTTATTATATATATCTTGTCTGATTTTGTAAAGTACTATTTTTTATTTTTTGTTTTTTTGTTAATTCTGCATAAAAAAGAAGAGCCTTATTGGCTCTTTCTTTCGAGTTCTTTGTGAATAATTTTATCAATCATTTCAAAATGTTCCATCAATGCTTTCTGTCCATTGACCACATCTCTCTTTAATAAACACTCAACAATCTGCTTATGTGCTTCTTGTAGCATTCCTTTTCGTTTCTCTGTTCTTAAGATTTCTCGGCGCATCTCAGAAATGAAGATGTCGATCACGTCAGATAATGCATCTAAGATATTCATGATCAGGACATTGCCTGAAGCCTTCGCAATCGCGTAATGAATCTTCTTATCGTACATTGCTTTCTCTTCATCATCTGTACTTTGATCCAACGCATTGACATATTCTTGTAATTCTATGATATCTTTTGACTCTGCATGCTTTACCGCCAGTGCATATGCCCGCATTTCAAGTCCTATACGAATCTGGTTGATCTGATCATAATCTAGCTGATCAAGCATAAACATCATAGAGAGGGCATCTACCATATATCCTTTAAAATTTCCTGATATATAATTGCCTGCTCCCTGCCTGCTTGAAACAACTCCCATGACGGTTAAGATCTTTAGTGCTTCACGGACGGAATTTCTGCTGACTCCAAGCTTCTCTGAAATTTCTCTCTCTGGTGGAAGACTTTGTCCAAGGACGAGTTCCTGATCCATGATCTGTTCTTTGATACTGTCTATGACGATCTCATAGGCTTTCTTCGTTTTTTCCATATTTTAAATATCCATTCTGTCTGTTGCTTTTCTTTTAAATCCTATAATTGTTAATAGTATAACAGATTCATTTTTTTTTGAAAAGCCCTTGCAATATTATCAAAATAGTAGTAGTATGTAAGAAAGTTAGATGTGGTTTTTAATACTATGTTATAGATTTTATCATACTAGAATGACTGGAGGTTTTACCATGACACATAAATTAAAAGATCCCGGAAGTGCTATTACACATTTGATCGGAATGATCCTTGCAGCGATCGTTTCCATCCCTTTGATCATCAAGAGTTTTTTAAGCGGGGACTATGTACGCATTATTTCTCTGATCATCTTTACTTTAAGCATGATCGGACTTTATGGGGCGAGTACTGCTTACCACTCTTTTAATATCTCACCTCGGATCAACAAAAAGTTGAAGAAACTCGACCATGCAATGATCTTTGTTCTGATCGCCGGTTCTTATACTCCGATCTGTACGATCGTTCTTGGCGGTAAGATTGGTTATGGATTATTGTCTGTCATCTGGGCTATTGCAATCCTTGGTATCGTATTTAAGATGTTCTGGGTTACTTGTCCAAAGTGGGTGTCTTCTGTAATGTATATTGCCATGGGATGGCTTTGTATCGTTGCGATAGCTCCGATCATTCATTCGCTTTCCCACACATCCTTTGGATGGCTGCTTGCTGGTGGAATCATTTATACTGTTGGCGGTGTAATCTATGCACTTAAGATTCCTTGGTTTGAAAACCATTGGAAGAATTTTGGACTACATGAGATCTTTCATCTGTTCGTGATGGGTGGAAGCTTATGCCATATGATCTTGATGTTTCAGATTTAATTTTTGCTCCTGCTGGTAGGTTTCTATCAACAGGAGCTTTTCTTTTCTCGTAAGACGTTTGATCTTAGCTTCCCTGCTCATAGCCTCTTGCTTTGTTTCGAATTCTTCGAGGTAGACTAATTCTACCGGGCCTCTGCCTCTGGTGTATTTTGCTCCTTTTCCTTCATTGTGCATCTTTAGACGATGTGTGATATCATTTGTCCATCCTGTGTACAAGCTGTTATCGTTACATTTTAATATGTATGTTACATTTTTCATCTATATCTTCCTCTTTGTTTCTGTCTTTTTCTTTGAAGAAAGGCTGCCAGATCAACTCTGACCGCCTCTCTTCTACATCAGCCAGATATATCTTGGCTGTTATTTCCTTACTATATATTATAGTGTTTTTTTATTTTTGTCACAATTTTATTCCAGATATTTTAAAGGATCTACACTCTTTTTATTTTTTTCCATCTGAAAATAGAGATTGGTTCCTTCTAATGAATAATAGCTTGTCGGCTCTGCTACTTTTGCGATCACGTCTCCTGCATTTACTAAGGTTCCTTCTTTTACTTTTATGTCTTTTAACTGCCCATATAACACGGTGTAATCATTTCCAAGATCCATCAATACCGTTTGTCCATATTCTGCTGATTTTCTGATTTCTCTTACTTTTGACTGCTTGACTGCTTTTACTTCGGTTCCTTCTTTCGCTTCGATCAAAATTCCTTTATTGATCCTGTACTGATCGAGTGATTCAAAATAAATTGTTGAATTTACGCTGTATGGAAGGATGATATTTCCTTTGACCGGCCAGGTTAGTTTTGATGTACCATTATACGTCACACTTTTATTCATAGTACGTTTCGCTTGTGCATTTGCTGTCTTTGTTTTTTCTTTTGCTTGCGCTGTTGTCGTCTTTGTTGTTTGTGTGGTCTTGTTTGTAGCACTGTTATTTGCTCCAATGGATCGTTCTTCTAATTTTATTTCCTGCTTCGCCTGATTTCTTTTCTGTCTGAATGTTGCACTGTAATATGCCATAATTCCAAGAAATAATGTAAATACCACGATCATGATCCCATAATATTTTCTCAGCTGAAATGGGGTTTCTTTGTTGTTTTTTCTCATTTTCATCACCTCAAACATAGTTTTACCCATTTCATATTGTTTATTCATATAGATTTGTGATCCTTGTCTTTGGATAGTAATATTTTAATATTTTTTTATAACTTTTTCCTGTTTTTGCCATCGTTCCTGCTCCATACTGACTCATTCCAAGTCCATTTCCTTTTCCAAGACAGATGATCCTTAATTTTCCTTTATACTGTTCAAAATAAAAATTATTTGATGCTAAATGAAACCAATCTGCAAAATCTTCCCCTTTGATCATCAGTGAATCAGCATAGACTTGTCTTACATATCCATTTTTTGTTGTTCTCCCTATTCTTAAATTTTTTTCTAAGCGATTTATTTTGATATCTTTTTTTGTCTTTGTCTTGATCATTCCAGCGATTTTTTCATAGCTCATGACTTTCACGCTCATATAATCTTTTGCTTCAATATCACTTAGGCTTTCTTTTTCCCTGATATATGGAAGATCTTTTCCAAACCATTCCCTTGAATCAAGGGTCATCCCAACACTTAGTGCATGAAAATATGGTTCTATGAGTTTGTTTTTGTATGTGATAACCTTCCCTCGTGTCTCACTGACTGATTTTTTTCGTTTCTGATCCATGCTCTGATAGCTGCGATTTCCAAGCTTTTTTCTATATTCACTGTTTTCATAAGTTGTATAGGGAAGTTTCTGTCTTGCTATCTGCTTTTTATTTTCCATTCTTCTTATGATATCCGTCCGTAATATTACTGCCTGTGCTTTAACTGCTTCATTTTCCTGATCCATGGAAATCTGTCCCGGCAGTATCTTAAGCAGATATGTTTCAAGATCATCTTTATCATTTCCTGAAATAACCTGATAGCCGCTGTCATAGTTTTCAAACTGAATATTTTTATCTTGCTGGCTTAAAAATACTGTGATCACGTATGGAATTGTGATCAATAAAAATATTAAAAAAAGTATATATATCATTTTATACCTCATTTTCTCCTCCTCTTTTTGTCCGTCTTACTATTTTATGTTACAATAAGGTTACTTAGAACTATCTGAACAGAAAGAGGATTGATTTTATGAAAATATATGATTTTACGATCAAATCACCAAGAGGACTTCATGCACAACCTTGTGCTGCTCTTGCGGCTATTGCACGTAAATCTTCTTCCAAAGTTATCATGGAACACAATGGACAGATCATTGATGTTGCTGATCCGATCCAGATGATGACATCTTCTGCCAGCCTCGGTGAACACATAATCATAAAAGTTTCCGGGAATGATGAAGAAGATATCTTGTTAAAACTAAAGGAAATTATTGACTCGCAACTTTGAGAAGAATATTGTTTGTTATTGTCAAATTATGTTATAATATGTGCTGTATAGGCCTGATCAATGCAGGCCTGATATTTTTGTATGTAGAGAAGGAGTATTTATGGATATAAATCATCTTACCTTGCTGACTGATCTTTATGAATTAACCATGATGCAGGGATATTTTAAAACAGGTAACGACGAAACTGTTGTTTTTGATGTTTTTTATCGTGACAATCCATCCGGAAGTGGTTATGCGATCACTTGCGGTTTAGATCAAGTCATTGATTACATCAAGAACTTGTCTTTTTCTTACGATGATATCGATTATCTTCGTAATCAGGGAATCTTTGATGAGGACTTTCTGGAATATCTTGCCGGATATCATTTTACAGGAGATATCTATGCGATTCCTGAAGGGACTGTCGTTTTCCCAAGAGAACCACTTCTTAAAGTGAAAGCTCCGATCATGGAAGCCCAGCTTGTAGAAACTGCAATCTTAAATATCATCAATCATCAGAGTCTGATCGCTACGAAGGCTTCTCGTGTTGTTTATGCTGCTGGAGGAAGTGGTGTTATGGAATTCGGACTTCGCCGTGCACAAGGACCTGATGCTGGAACCTATGGTGCCCGTGCCGCTGTGATCGGTGGCTGTGATGGTACTTCTAATGTACTTGCTGGTAAATGTTTTGATGTTCCGATCCTTGGAACTCATGCCCACAGCTGGATCATGAGTTTTGATGATGAATATAGTGCTTTTCGTGCTTATGCAGATCTTTACCCTGATTCTTGTACATTGCTTGTGGATACTTACGATACCCTTCGTTCTGGTGTTCCAAATGCGATCCGTGTCTTTGAAGAATTAAGAGAAGAAGGACATATGCCAAAGCATTATGGAATCCGTTTAGACAGTGGTGACCTTGCTTACCTTACTAAGAAAGCCCGTATGATGCTTAATGATGCTGGTTTCCCTGATGCTGTCATTGCTGCTTCTGGTGACCTTGATGAGAATCTGATCTCCAGTTTAAAAGCGCAAGGGGCTCCGATCACTTCATGGGGTGTTGGTACGAAATTGATCACTTCTGAAGACTGCCCTGCATTTGGCGGTGTATATAAACTTGCTGCCTCTAAGCATAAAGGATCTAAAGAATTTACAGCGAAGATCAAGATTTCTGAAAATCCTGCGAAGATCACAAATCCAGGAAACAAAACGATCTATCGTATTTACGGAAAAGAAGACGGTAAGATCCGTGGTGATCTGATCTGTCTCGTTGGGGAAGAATATAATGAAGCTGATGATCTTACGATCTTTGATCCTCAGGCTACATGGAAGAAATCTACACTTGCTGGAGGAACTTATACATTACGCGAACTGCTTGTCCCTATATTTATCAAAGGACAGTGTTTCTATGAGAGTCCTTCTGTCATGGATATCCGTTCTTATTGTAAGGATGAATTAAATACATTATGGGATGAAAGCCGTCGTCTTGTAAATCCACAAGAAGTATACGTCGATCTTTCCATGCCTCTTTACAAGTTAAAGCATGAATTGCTCGATGCAAACCACAAAAAATAATTTAAATATCAAACACAAACTATAACTTATAGAAGGGAGAACGATCATGATTCGTTTTTTTGCGGATATTATTTATCTGTTCTTTTTCCTGACACTGACTGCACCACTTTATCCATTATTTGAGCATTGGAACAAAAGTGGAAAATCTCACAAACGTTCCTCTATAGCACAGCGTATGATTTTAAAATCTTTTAAGCTCTGCCTTGCTATGGCTGGCACGAAACTGGTTGTTGATGGTGAGGAAAATATACCAGATGATACTGCTGTTTTATATGTTGGAAATCACAGCAGTTATTATGACATTTTATGTAGCTATGTTGCGACTGGACGTGGAATGGGATTCTTTGCCAAGAAAGAGATGGAGAAGATTCCTTGTCTGGCACACTGGATGCGTTTTATCAACTGTCTGTTTTTAGATCGTAAGAATATCAAAGCAGGACTTGCTACAATGAATGAAGGTACACAGCTTTTAAAAGATGGATTTTCTATCGCGATCTTCCCTGAAGGTACAAGAAGCCAGGATGAAGATCCTCATGAATTTAAAGAAGGAAGCTTAAGACCAGCTCTGAAAGCCAAAGTTCCTGTCATTCCTATGGCAATTTCAGGTACCGCTGATATTCTTGAGAATAACAAACGTTTTCAGGTAAAACCTGCAACTGTTCATATTACTTTTGGACAACCAATCTATCCAGATCAGCTTGAACGAGCTGAGAAAAAGCATCTCGGAGCTACAATTCGTGAAGAAATTATCGAAATGAGGAAAAAACATAAGACAAGTTAGAAAAAAGATGTTATAATAGTTAAGATATTCAAATGTATATACTAGGAGGAGAAGAGAAATATGAGTATTTGGACAGTCATACTTATTATTGCAGTTATCGCTGCGATCATTCTTGGTGTTCTGTACTTTGTTGGTAGAAAGATGCAGGCCAAACAGGAAGACCAGCGTGCACAATTAGATCAGATGGCACAGACAGTTAATATGCTTGTCATTGACAAGAAACGAATGAAGATCATGGATGCTGGATTTCCTAAGATGGTAACAGACAACATTCCAAAACGTGCCAGATTATCTAAAGTACCAGTTGTAAAAGCAAAGATTGGACCTAAGATCACACCATTATTATGTGATGAAGCAATCTTTGATGATGTTCCTGTAAAGGCTGAGATCAAAGCCGTTGTAAGTGGAATTTATATTACATCTATCAAGAATCTTCGTAATGTAGCACCACCAGAACCAGAGAAACGTGGTTTACGTGCAAAACTTACTAAGAAAAGCGCTGAATATATGCGCAAGAACTAATCTTGTTGTTATATTAAGATTCAGATACAAATCAAAATACCGGAAACTTGTGGTTGAATTCAAGTTTCCGGTATTTTTCTTATTTAAAATTCATTTTTGTTGATTATTGTTTTCTTTCCTGAATCTTTACGATCACATATCCTTTCTCGGTTGTTATATAACCAAGCTTTAGATATTGTCCATCTCTCTTGATATATCCACCCTGTGTAGATGGTAGATGATAACCAAACTTCTTAATAAATTTGTCACCATAGGAAAAATGAACGCCATTAATATCAAAACTTTCTTCTTCCATGTCTTCCTGATCTTCACCTCCGCTTGATGCTGGTGTGAAGTTCTCTACATATCCTTCGACACTCTTATAATTCCCTTGTTTATATGCATGAATCACCTGCATATATCCAAAGCAAAATCTAAGTGCTGCAATCGCACAGATAGCAAGACAAACTGCAGATAACAATTTAAAAAATGGTTTCTTTGAAAATACAAGGAGTAGTACTCCTATTATTCCTAATATTGCAAATGGAATAACCCATCTTGCCTGTATCGTAAAATTACTGGCTTCGTATAATAATTTCATATATATCTAAGCCTCCCTTCAATTACAGTATTCTAAAACTTTTGCGAATTCCATATCACCACCAAATAAGTCTAAGGCACTTCCGATCGTTACATCGATCTTATCGTTTCCATAATCTTTCAATAATTCAAGATCATCAAAGTTCTTAACTCCACCAGCATATGTGACTTTATTGCCATCATACTGAGCCAGAAGTTTCACTAATTCCTGATCGATTCCCTGAGCCTTTCCTTCTACATCGACTCCATGAATCAGATATTCATCGCACCATGACTCTAGTTTGTGCAGCAGTTCTACCGTTAATTCTTCATCAGTAAACTTCTGCCAGCGATCGGTTGTGATATAATATTTATCGTCTTTCTTTCGACAGCTTAAGTCAAGCACAAGATGATCTTTTCCTACCTGTTCTTTTAAAGAATCCAGTCTGTCATAATGAATCTTGCCACCCGCAAATACAAACGATGTTACGATCACATGAGATGCTCCAGCTTCAATAAATTCCTTGGCATTCTCATCTGTGATTCCTCCACCGATCTGAAGTCCTCCTTCAAATGCTTTCAATGCCTTTAACGCCTGTACTTTATCTTCTTCATAATACTGTGAATCTCTGGCATTAAGCATGATGATATGTCCACCGTTTAAATGATTATCTTTATAAAGTTTTCCATAAAATGTACCATCTTTTTCTGATACAAAATTCTCTGTTGCAAAATCTCCCTGATCAAGGAGACTTCCACCTACGATCTGTTTGATCTTACCATTGTGAATGTCAATGCATGGTCTGAATCTCATTTTTCTTATCATCTCCTGTTATTCTGTCATCTCTAATAAGTCAAATGCTTCCCCACTTGGATCTGCCTTAAATACCATTCTCTCATGTGTCGTTGGATGGTCAAATGCAATCCTTGCTGCGAACAGTCCGATCTCTTTGTATTTCTTCTTTGTCTTCTGATAAATTGGATTATACTTTGTATCTCCCCAGATTCCAAATCCTCTGCTTGAAGTCTGGACACGGATCTGATGATGACGGCCTGTTTCTAAATGGATCAGACAATATGTGTATTTCATCTTAGAATCTTCCATCATATCAATAACTTCGTAATCAAGAATAGCTTCTTTTGCACCTTTCGTTCCTTCTTTGACGACTTTGGATACATTATTTTTGGGGTCTTTTAATAAGAAGTCTCTGAATGTTCCCTCATCATCAGGAAGCCATCCAGTTAGTACCGCCTGATAATCCTTCTCAAAAGTATGATCTTTGATCTGTTCTGTCAGTGATGCTGCTGCCTGCTTTGTTCTTGCAAATACCATAACACCACCAACTGGTCTGTCTAAGCGGTGTACCAGATATAGTTCTGGCTCTCCATCTGTATTTTCCTCAAAAAACAGTTGATTCTTAAGCTGATGCAAAAGATCCATATCTCCTGTCTTATCGCTGGAAACTGGAATTCCTTTTGGCTTCTCGCATACAACAATCTGTTCGTCTTTGTATATGATATTTATCTTTTTATTTTTTCTCATAAAAATCTCCTACATCTTGAAACGGTATCCAACACCCCAGATTGTCTCGATATACTGTGGTTTGGCTGTATTCACTTCAATCTTCTCTCTGATCTTCTTGATATGAACTGTAACAGTTGCAATATCTCCCAAAGATTCCATATCCCAGATTTTATTGAATAATTCCTCTTTTGTAAACACTCTGTTTGGATGTCCTGCAAGAAATGTTAAAAGGTCAAATTCTTTTGTTGTAAATACTTTTTCTTCGCCATTTAAATATACACGTCTTGCTGTCTTATCAATCTTTAATCCTCGAATCTCAATGATGTCGTTGGCTTCCATCTGATTATTTACAAGTCTCTGGTAACGATTCAGATGTGCCTTTACTCTGGCTACAAGCTCACTTGGGCTGAATGGTTTTGTGATATAATCATCTGCTCCGAGTCCTAATCCTCTGATCTTATCGATGTCTTCTTTTCTTGCAGATACCATAAGAATTGGAATTTCTTTGGCTTCTCTGATCTGTTTGCAGATTTCAAACCCATCAACTCCTGGAAGCATGATATCAAGAATGATCATATCAAAATCTTCTTTTAATGCTTTCTCAAGTCCTTGCTGTCCATCTGTTTCTATTTCTACTTCAAATGAACTAAGTTCTAAATAATCTTTCTCTAATTCTGCGATTGAAAGTTCGTCTTCTACGATTAATACTTTGCTCATGTTATTTCTCCTTTGACTGATCGATTACTTTATTTAATGTAAAGAATATTGTCGTTCCTGCACGCAGTTTACTCTCTGCCCAGATTTCTCCACCATGTTCTTCTATGATCTTCTTGCAAATGGATAGTCCAAGACCACTTCCTCCGGCAGAATTTCTTGACATATCTGCACGATAGGTTCTTCTGAAAATATGTGGAAGATCTTCTTTGGAAATTCCCATTCCATTATCCTTGATCGCTACCTGTACCTTGCGATCAAATTCTGTTAAGGTAATTCCTACCTTTCCTTTGGCCTTATTGTTATATTTGCATGCATTATTAATAATATTATTAATAACTCTCTTAAGCTGTTCCGGATCAGCTGTTACCAATACATTCGCTCCACAATAATTACGATATGAGAACAGCATTCCCTTCTGTTCAAGGTCTGCTCCGATCTCATCTACACAATCTTTGAAATATGAATTAATATTAATCTTCTCAAAATTATACGGAATAATATTGGAATCAATCTTTGAATATAAAGATAATTCGTTGATCAGGACGTTCATATCATTTGCTTTATTATAAATCGTCTTAATATAGCGATCTATCTTCTCTGGAGTATCTGCAACTCCGTCCATGATTCCTTCGACATATCCCTTGATCGCTGTGATCGGTGTCTTAAGATCATGAGAAATATTACTGATCAGATCCCTATTCTGCTTTTCATAAACAATTCTTGCATCGATCGAGTCTTTTAACTCCGCCCTCATCTCATTAAATGCATTGCAAAGTTCTCTGATCTCTTCGCCACCACTGTTGATCACTACATCATTATCAAGGTTTCCTTCCTTGATTCGTTCTGCTCCTGCCTTCAGTTCCCTGATCGGACTTACGAATTCACGGTACATAAACCATGATAAAAATGTACTCGTTAAGATCAGTACACCAATGACTGCACAAGATACCTGAATAAAGATATTGCGGTAATGTGGCAGGACTGTTCCAAGATCTGTCATAATAAATACAGATCCTTTTCCTCCATCCTTGTATTTAAAATCCTGCTGCTTTACAAGGTAATTCCCTGGATGGCTTACAAAAAAACCACGGTCAGCATCACTGTCTTTATTCCCATAGGATGGCAGTTTATTGATCAATTTGTCAGAAACATTTTCCTTTCCTGCATAAGTGATCTTGTTATTTTTTCGAACGAGCAGATAGGAATCTTTACCCCCTAATCGTTTATTGACGTCATTTAAATATTGCTGATTATTAAAGATTTCAGGATTCTTATTTACATGCTCTTCTAATTCAAAGAAAATGCCCTGTGTCTCTGTATTCATCGTCTTTAAAGGATTTGCGAATCTTTCAAAAGATCCTACTGACAGGTCTGCTTTGTTGATCCTTGAATACCCTATACTTAAACCAGCGATCGACACTATCATCACAAAGATTGGTAGCACGATCGCTGGCAAATAGATTAATCGAACTTTATTTACTGCTTTCATCCCTTGACTCTCCTTTGGTATTAATATCTTTTATTATACCATAGTCACAGAGAGAAACCAGAAGTTGAACAATTATTTTATTTAATTTTTAGAAAGATTTTTATCATTATAAACATCTAATTTCTTGAAATGATAAAATCAAGGATTGCATCTGCAACTTCTTCTTTTGTCATCTTTGGAAGCTGTTTTTCTTCATCCTTTGTGATCAATGTGATCACGTTTGTATCTGTGTTAAATCCAGCTCCCTGTTCTTTGAGGTTATTTGCTGCGATCATGTCAATCTTCTTCTTTTCAAGCTTTGCTCTGGAGTTTTCTAACATGTTCTGTGTCTCCATGGAAAAGCCGCATAGGAACTGACCTTCTTTTTTATTCTCTCCAAGAGTCTTTAAAATGTCTTTGGTCCTTACCAGTTCAATTGACATATCTCCGTCTTTTTTCTTGACTTTATGATCGCTGACATTCGCTGGTGTGTAATCTGCAACAGCTGCTGCCTTGATAATGATATCCTGTTCATCACTTCGGCTTGTCACAGCATCATACATATCCTGTGCACTGGTAACAGGTACTACATCTACAAACATTGGTGGTTCGATCGCTGTTTGTCCTGTAACCAAAGTTACATCCGCTCCGCGAAGCATTGCCATCTTTGCGATTGCATACCCCATCTTTCCTGAAGAATGATTGGAAATATAACGTACCGGATCGATCGCTTCAATCGTTGGTCCTGCTGTTACAAGAACTTTCTTGCCTTTTAAATCTTTTTCTTTCGCAATCGCTCTCTCAAGATGTGCAACCAATACTTCTTCTGATGGCATCTTTCCTGCTCCACTTGTTCCACAAGCAAGATGTCCTGTTGCTGGCTGTACGATCTCATATCCAAATCTTCTTAATTTATCAAGATTATCCTGTAAGATTGGATTATTGAACATCTTCGTATTCATCGCTGGTGAGATGATCACTGGTTTGTTACATGCCATCACTGTGGTTGATAACATATCGTCTGCAATTCCATTTGCAATCTTACCGATGATGTTCGCTGAAGCTGGTGCGATCAACATTGCATCGGCTTTATCTGTCAGTGATACATGTGCTACATGAAACTGAAAATTACGGTCAAATGTTTCTACAAGACATTTTGTGTTGGTCAAACTTTCAAATGCAATCGGGTTGATAAAATGTGTGGCATTCTTTGTCATGACCACATGAACTTCACACCCACGTTTCACAAGCATACTTGCCACATTTGCCATCTTATAAGCTGCAATACTTCCTGTCACACCCAATACAATCGTTTTTCCTTTTAACATGATCTTCTTTCTCCTACATATCTTCTAATCGTCCATGTCTTTCATAGTTTGTGCAGCGGGAAATCTGGTTATCGTCATCTACAAATACGACTTTTGGCTCAAATGTCTTTGCTTCTTCTGGTGTCATATCTGCATATGCGATAATGATGATCTTGTCTCCTGTTGCAACGCAGCGTGCTGCAGGTCCGTTTAAGCAGATCATTCCACTTCCTGGTTCTCCAGGAATTGTGTATGTCTCAAAACGACTTCCGTTGTTAACATCTACGATATGTACATGTTCGTATTCTAAGATTCCTGCTGCTTCTAATAATACAGGATCAACTGTAATACTTCCTACATAATCTAATTCTGCCTGTTTTACTGTTGCTCTATGAATTTTTCCTTTTAACATGCTGATATTCATTATTTTTCTTCTCCTTTAGTCTATTCGTTAATGAGTGTATTGTCAATAAGTCTTGTCTTTCCGATGTAAACTGCCATAGCCAGCATACATGTTCCTTCTAGTTTCTCAACTGGTTCCATAGACAATGCGTCAACTGCTTCTACATAGTCAATCTTAGCCATTGGTTCTGTCTCGATATTTTTCTTCATTGCTTCTACGACTTTATTTGCATCTTTTTCTGTTTTCGCAAGTTCTTTTCCTAAAGCAACTGTTTTTGATAAGATCAATGCTGCTTTTCTTTCTTCTGGAGAAAGATATGTATTTCTTGAGCTCTTAGCAAGTCCGTCTTCTTCACGAACGATTGGACATCCGATGATCTCGATATCCATATTCAGATCACGCACCATACGTTTGATAACTGCTAACTGCTGTCCGTCTTTCTGTCCAAAATATGCTCTGTCTGGTGTTACGATATTAAAGAATTTATTTACAACAGTACATACTCCTCTAAAATGAATTGGACGTGTTTTTCCACATAATCCTTCTGTAAGTCCTGTCATATCCACAAATGAGCAGAAATCTTTCTCATACATTTCTTCTGGTTCTGGATGGAAGATTAAATCTACTCCTGCACTTTCACATAATGCTGCATCATGATCTAAATCTCTTGGGTATGTTGCAAGGTCTTCTGTTGGTCCAAACTGCATTGGATTTACGAAAATACTTACAACGACTTTGTCGTTATCTTTTCTTGCTGCATCCATCAGACTTTTATGTCCTTCATGAAGGTATCCCATAGTTGGGACGAAACCAACTGTTAATCCCTGTTTCTTCCACTCTTTTACCTGTTCTCTGACTTCTTTGACTGTTTCTACGATTTTCATTGTTAAAACTCCTTTTTCCCATTTATGTATGAGAATCTATCTATATAAAATATGTCCTTTATGTTGTCTGTTTTTAATATAATTTTTCAATCACATCATCACTGATCGCATATGTATTTTCTGGTCCTGGGAAAGTTCCTTCTTTGACTGCATTGATATAGTCTTTGACTGCTCCCTGCATCACTTCTCCAACCTGTGCAAACTGTCTTACAAATTTAGGCACAAAGTTTCCATACATTGCTAACATATCCTGGTATACCAGTACTTGTCCATCACATTCTGGACTTGCTCCGATTCCAATCGTTGGAATATGTACTTTCTTTGTGATAATCGCTGCTAATTTCTCTGGAATTCCTTCCAGAACTAACATAAATGCTCCAGCTTTCTCAACTGCCTGTGCTGCTTCGATCAGCTCTTTTGCTGCTTCTTCGCTTTTTCCCTGTACTCGGAAACCACCAAACATATTAGATGACTGTGGTGTCAGTCCAATGTGGGCACATACTGGGATCTGTGCATTTACGATTGCTTCGATCTGTGGACATACGTTTTTTCCACCTTCTAATTTAACCGCTGTACAACCTGTTTCTTTCATAATTCGTCCAGCATTTGCTACCGCATCATATACAGATGTGTGATAAGATAAAAATGGCATATCAACTACGATCAGAGCATCTTTTGCTCCTCTTACAACGGCTGCTCCGTGATGGATCATGTCATCAACTGTTACAGGAATCGTTGAGTCATATCCAAGCATTACCATTCCAAGAGAATCTCCAACTAACATTGTATCGATTCCAGCTTCATCGAATAATTTTGCGGTAGAATAATCATATGCTGTCAGCATTGTGATCTTTTCTCCGTTATCTTTCATTTTCTGTACTGTGCTTACTGTTGTTTTCATTTTACTTCCTCCAATACATGTTTCATGTCTGCATAAGAAGTATCAGGATGACGTGTCTCTGCAAGTTTTATGATCTCTTTTGTCAGAGCACTGTAAGTTTCCTTTTTCTCCTGATCTATGGCATCTAAATGTTTTTGCACGGTTTTGATATCATGGCGTTCTACTGGCCCTGTCAGTGCATCACATGTTCCAACATCAAATATATTGTTCATGTTTGTAACTGCCAGTGGTTTCAATGCATTCAATGCTGCTTCATCATCAAATCCACATTCATTAAGCAGTTCCTTCGCCTGATTGATCAATCCGACTGCAAGATTAGATGCAAAGACGGCTGCTGCATGGTATTTAGGCTTATCTTCGCTTTTTAATCTCACGATGCGATTTGGACAAGCTGACAATAAATCCATGATCTCTTCCATGTGTTCTTCATTTCCTTCCACACTGAATAATGCCTGTGCTAGATCTTCGTATGCAGTTTTTTTACTTTTAAATGGAAACATTGGATGAATAGAGTAACCGTATGCTCCGGTTGCTTCAATTCCAGAAAGAACAGCTGATCCTAGTGATCCGCTGCAATGACAAATAAACTTTCCTTGTATCGGATAAGTTTTGACTTGTTCCCAGACTGTGCTGATCGCATCATCTGGTACTGTTAAAAATAGAACATCACTTTTTGTTAATATTTTATCAATCGATGTTGTAAATATCTTCTGTGTTTGTTTTTCCGTTCCACTTACATTCGCTTGTGTACGGGTGTAGCACCCTGTGACGAGTATGTTATTGTGTACAAAGTAATCATAAAGAGAGCAGCCTACTTTCCCTGCTCCGATGAATCCTACTTTCATACATGTATCACCTGCTTTCTTGCGGGTGATGTTCTAAGTTAAATTGATTTGCCGGTATGATTTCTTTCAAGAATACCATCCAGATGTTAACTATAACACCCGTGTGGGGAAATAGCAAGTATAATTTTGATTTGTTGATAGTGTTGCATGTATGAGTCAGAAAGAACAAGAGAAGAAATATTTATAAGAATAAAGGGTGACACTCAACATACACACCACTTAAGTTTTCCAATCTTGTAATTATCCACACTTTAGACTTCAGGTATATGATAAAAAATAAATAAGCAACCGAAAGTGATGCATTGGAATTTTAAGACAACAACATTCTATCGTTTGCAAATTCTCCGCCGCTGGCTTCTTCGAATTTCTGCAATAAATCTGCTACCTTAAGCTTCTTCTTTTCTTCCCCTTTCACATCATAAATGATCTTTCCATCGCTCATCATGATCAGGCGGTTTCCGATATTGATCGCATCTTTCATATTATGTGTTACCATCATTGTTGTAAGATTATCTCTGGCTACGATCTTCTCTGTGATGTCTAGTACTTTCTTCGCAGTCTTTGGATCAAGGGCTGCTGTGTGTTCGTCTAATAATAGCAGGCTTGGTTTCTTTAGTGTTGCCATAAGCAGTGTCAATGCCTGTCTCTGACCTCCGGATAATAGTCCTACTTTGGATGTCATTCGATCTTCTAGTCCTAAGTCGAGCATTTGTAATTTTTCTTTAAACATTTCTTTTTCTTTTTTTGTGATTCCCCAGCTTAGGCCTCTTTTCTTTCCTCTACGGTTTGCCATTGCCATGTTTTCTTCAATCTGCATACCTGCTGCCGTTCCCATCATTGGGTCCTGGAATACTCTTCCTAACATGTAGGCACGTTTGTATTCTGGAAGATCTGAAATATCCTTGCCATCTAGAATGATCGTTCCTTGATCGATCGGATAGACTCCTGCTACCATGTTGAGTGTTGTAGATTTTCCGGCCCCATTTCCTCCGATGATCGTTACGAAGTCCCCAGGATCTAAGTGAAGATTGACTCCATTTAATGCTTTTTTCTCATTAATCGTTCCTTTATTAAATGTTTTATGTACATTTTTAATTTCTAACATAACTTTGCCCCTCTTTCTATGCTGGTGTCCTGCGGTGTGAATATTTTGATTTGAGAGCAGGAATACCGAGTGCTAATGCTACGATGATCGCTGTGAATAATTTCATATCATCGGTACTTAATCCGAAATGTAAAACAAGTGAGATGATCATACGATATACCATTGCTCCTCCGATCAGTGATGCAAGGATATAAGCAAAGTTAAAACGTTTTCCAAAGATAACTTCTCCGATTACAATGGATGCAAGACCAATTACAATAGATCCTGTTCCCATTTTGATATCTCCGTATCCTTGGTTCTGGGCTACTAAAGCTCCAGATACTGAGATCAGTCCATTAGAAATCACCAATCCTAACACTTTGGATGTATCTGTATTGCCCCCTAAAGCACGTACCATAAATTCATTGTTTCCTGTTGCCCTAAGTGCACATCCGATCTCTGTTCCAAAAAACCAGTACAGAGCTGCGATCACAATGGCTCCAATAATGACTCCAACTACCAATGTTGCCAGTGTCTGATCTACTCCTAACAGATCCATTACCTTTGTAAATGCAGTGTCTTCTCCAAGTAATGAAACATTTGGTCCTCCCATAACTCTGATATTAACGGACCATAATGCGATCATTGTTAAAATACCTGCTAAGATCGCAGGGATCATAAGTTTCGTGTGCAGCCAGCCTGTAACAAGTCCTGCTAACATTCCTCCTACAAGTGCAAATAATAATGTTACAAATGGATTGACTCCCCTTGTAATAAGGATTGCACTGATACATCCACCGAGTGCAAATGTTCCATCGCAGGATAAGTCTGCGATATCTAAGATCCTAAATGTAATATAAACTCCCAGTGCCATGATTCCCCATAATGTTCCTTGGGCTAATGCACTATAAAGATTTGTAATTAATGCCATTTTCTACCTCTTTTCTAAATGCACAGAAGTGCCTCCCGCAAATCGGAAGACACTTCCTGATCTTCTTGTAATCTTACATGCAAGAAAATCTTATTTATTATTCTTTATCTGTCTTTTTCTGTGTTGTTACCATCTTAGCTTCTTTTTTTAACTTCTCTGGAATCTTAATTCCTAATGTCTTTACTGTGTCTTTATTGATGATCAGATCCGCATTTTCCTGATATTCAATTGGCATATCTTTTGGTTCAGCTTTTCCTTCTAAGATCTTTACTGCCTGCTTTGCTGTCTGCTGTCCTAACTTGTAGTAGTTAACTCCGTATGTTGCAAGTCCTCCACCTGTACACATTCCTTCTTCAGCTACGATAAATGGAATCTTAGCTTCATTTGCTACCATGGATACTGTATTGATTCCTGCTGCGATCATGTTGTCTGTTGGTGAATAGATTGCATCAACTTTACCTTTTAAGGATTCTACAACCTGACGGATCTCACTGGATTCTGATACTGTTGCATCGATTGTTTTTAATCCTAATTTCTTTGCTTCTTTCTTCGCAAGTCCTACCTGGAATTTGGAGTTTGCTTCTGCAGAACAATATAACATTGCAACTTTCTTTGCATTTGGAATTAATTCTTTTAATAGATTCATCTGTTTTGCTACTGGTGTTAAATCTGATGTTCCAGATACGTTTGTTCCTGGTTTTTTATTTGATTTCACCAGTTTGGCATCGGCTGGATCTGTAACAGCTGTTACTAAAATCGGAATATCTTTTGATTCATTGGCCATTGCCTGTGCTGCTGGTGTTGCGATCGCTAATACAAGATCGCACTTATCTGTGACAAATTGTTTGGCAATTGTCTGACAATTTGACTGTTCATTCTGTGCGTTCTTATATTCAATCTTGATCTTGTCTCCGTCTTTATATCCAGCTTTCTCAAGACCATCCTTAAACCCTTTGTAAGATGCATCTAAAGCATCATGTTCTACTAACTGAACGACTCCGATCTTCTTCTGGTCTGAACTGTCTTTCTTGCTTGAGCAACCAACCATTGTGGATAATGCTAATGCAGCAACTAATCCTGTTGCCATGACTTTCTTTAATCTCATATTTTTCTCCTCCTTAATATCGTTCCCGATTGTATTCCTTGACTTTAAACTTCTGAACTTTAAAACTTCAACGCTTTTATGTACTAAATTGTAGCACTATGATTTTGTGTCGTCAAGCTAATTTTATTGCTTTATATGGTACATCATATTCCATACAATCTAATATCAATTATTTTATACGCATATTTCTTTATTTCTATGCAAAAAAGGATGAAAGATTTCCCAAATTCTTTCATCCTTTTTCTTCTATCAATTTCTTCTATTGCTGTGCTTCTTCGGCTGCTTTCTTCGCATTCTCTTCTGCAACTGTACGATATTTTATTGTCAGTGTTCTGATCAGTTCTTTTAACTCATCTGTTAACTGCTCTTCTTTCACTCTCCACTCCCAGTTACCACCTACCGTAGATGGTGTGTTGATCCTTGCTTCATTTCCTAATCCAAGATAATCCTGAAGTGGGATGATCACCATATCGCTTCGACTCTCTAATGCAAGAGAAATCAAGTCTAAATGTACAGTTCCTGTTCTCTCGATCGTACTGTATTTTAAATAATGCTCTAAGAATTTCTTATCATCTTCTGATAATGTTTCGTACCATCCAACAACCGTATCATTGTCATGTGTTCCTGTGTATACAACACTATTTTCTTTGTATTTATGTGGAAGATAGATGCTGTCATCATATGCTCCAAATGCAAATTCCAGAACATTCATTCCTGGGAATCCTGTGTCATCTAACAGTTTGTGAACACTGTCTGTTAAAAATCCTAAGTTCTCTGCAATAACCTTCTTGTCTCCAAGTTGTTCCTTCATTGCTTCAAAGAACTCAATTCCTGGACCTTTGACCCATTCTCCATTGACTGCTGTTTCATCTTCTGCCGGAATCTCGAAATACTCGTCAAATCCTCTGAAATGATCTAAGCGTAATACATCATATAGCATGAAGTTATGACATAGTCTGTTCATCCACCATTCGTAGTTTGTCTTCTTATGATATTCCCAATCATAGACTGGATTAGACCATACCTGTCCATCTTCTGCAAATGCATCTGGAGGGCATCCTCCAACAACAGTTGGCTTTCCTTCTTCATCAACTTTAAATAATTCTTTGTGATATGTAAAGGCTGTTCCGTCCAAGGCTACATAGAATGGAAGATCTCCTACGATCTGAATTCCTTTATCATTGGCGTATTTCTTTAACTTGAGCCATTGTTTATGGAAATAATATTGACAAAAAGCGAAATAACTCTCTGGCAATTTACTCTTTTTCTTGCTCATATACTCTGTATATTCTCCAAGCCAGTACTCATTGTCTTTGACAAATTTCTTATACTCTTCGTCTGGATGGAATCTGAAATAAGCCTTTCTTAATAGTTTTCTATGATTCTGTCTTACTGTATCATAGTCAACTTTCCCCTGATTTTCTTCCTTGATCGATTCGAGTTCCTTTTTCTTAAGCAGTCCTTCTTCAAGTAGTTGTTCTAAGTCAATATAGTATGCACTTCCTGCAAAACTTGAAAACGAAAGATAAGGAGAATTTCCTGCTCCGATCGTTCCTAATGGAAGGATCTGCCAGTAGTTCTGGCCTGCTTCTTCTAAAAAGTCTACAAATTTATATGCTTCTTTTGAAAAGCATCCGATTCCGTAATCTGATGGTAAACTAAATATTGGTAATAATATTCCACTTGTTTTCATTGAATAAATTCTCCTAATTTTTTCTCATGATGCAATATAGTATATCACAAAACATACTCCTTGAACAGAAGTGCCCTTGTACTTAATTTAGTTCTATGGCTTATTTCTGGCTTTCTTCTGCAACAGCTTTTGCTACAGCTTTGCATACTCTCTCATCGAAAGCTCCTGGAATAATATATTCTTCATTTAATTCATCATCACTGATAATACTTGCGATTGCTCTTGCTGCTGCCATCTTCATCTCTTCTGTGATCTGTCCGGCTCTTGCATCTAAGGCTCCTCTGAAGATTCCTGGGAATACTAATACGTTGTTGATCTGGTTCGGGAAGTCAGATCTTCCTGTTGCGATCACCCTTGCTCCACCTTTTTTCGCTTCATCTGGCATGATCTCTGGTGTTGGGTTTGCCATTGCGAAGATGATCGCATCGTCTGCCATTGTAGATACCATCTCAGCTGTTACGATATTTGGTGCGGAAACTCCGATAAATACATCTTTATCTTTGATGATCTCCGTTAATGGACCTGTCTGTTTATCTTTGTTTGTGATCTCTGCCATCTCTTTCTGGGCTGGGTTCATCCAGTCTTCTCCTGGGCATAATGCACCTTTCTGATCAACTAATACTACATTTCCAGCTCCGAACTGTAATAATAATTTACAGATAGAGATTCCTGCAGATCCTGCTCCGTTGATCACGATGTTGGCATCTTCCATTTTCTTTCCGACAAATTTTAAGGCATTTAATAATCCGGCTGCTACAACAATGGCTGTTCCATGCTGGTCATCATGGAAAACTGGGATGTCTAATTCTTCTTTTAAGCGGCGTTCAATTTCAAAACATCTTGGTGCGGAAATATCTTCTAAATTAATACCACCGAAACATGGTGCGATATTTTTGACTGTCTTGATGATCTCTTCTGTGTCTTTTGTATCAAGACAGATTGGAAATGCATCGATATCTGCAAATTCTTTAAATAAAAGGGCTTTTCCTTCCATAACAGGCATCGCTGCTTCTGGCCCGATATCTCCAAGTCCTAATACAGCTGTTCCGTCAGATACGACAGCGACTAAATTTCCTTTTGCTGTATAGCGGTATACATCTTCTTTATTATCACGGATCTTACGACAAGGTTCTGCAACTCCTGGTGTGTAAGCTGTGCTTAGGTCATCTCTTGTCTTTACTGTTACTTTAGAACGTACTGCGATCTTTCCTTTATTTTTTTCGTGCATTTCTAATGCCAGTTTGTTGTAATCCATTTTTGTATCTCCTTTATGGTATGATGTTTCAGATTTTTGTTCTTTTATTATTGTATCATAACATAATTTGATTGACCATGTTTTTAAAAATATGGTATAATAGAAAATTACAATAAAAAAAGAAGAATGCATAACATTCTTCTTAATAAAAGAGCGGGTGATGGGAATCGAACCCACGTGATCAGCTTGGAAGGCTGGAGTTCTACCATTGAACTACACCCGCATACAATGCCCAGAGCCGGAATCGAACCAGCGACACGAGGATTTTCAGTCCTCTGCTCTACCGACTGAGCTATCTGGGCAGTTAAGTTGTTGTCTCATTTCTGCGACTTCTATACTTTATCATATTCCTCGTGTCTTGGCAAGCTTTTTTTTCAAAAAATTTTATTTATCAGCCAGATTCCTGTTTTGGTCTTAAAAATCTTGTTTTTTACGGACTCAATTGTCTCTTTGGAACTTTGTTCTTCCGCAAGATTTACAAGGAAATCTGCTTCTACAAGAATCTGATAGTCGATTCCATCGATTTGATCATATGTGTGATGATGTCCGATCAGATAGCAGACTCTCTCTATTTTTGTTTTATCGTACTGTAAGTCTTTCAACATCTTCTGCGCGATTGCTGGTCCTTCAATCTCCTGATATTTTCCTGCACTGCTGTTATATTTTTCTTCGCTTATTTTGATCCCAATATCGTGTGTTAATGCAGCCACTTCAAGAATATCTAAAGTTTTCTTATCTAATCCTTCCTGTTCTCCGATCAGTTTCGCATATGCGTGTACTTTCAGGAAATGCTGGATTCTCTTTGGGTCTCCTTTGTAATAATCGATCATTGCTGTTGTCACTTGATTTTTGTCCATCTGTCCAATCCCCTTTGATACTTTCTTATTTAATATCTTCTTATTTAATATTTTCTGAAAAAGCTAAATAGTCTTTTTTTATTTAATATCCTGATTGCTCTGTCTGCATCTTCTGCTCGTAATCCACCTGTACAAAAATCTGTCTTTACCAGATGCTTATCAAATCCATGTCTATGCCATTCGTAGTCTCCATCATCTAATATGACAAATCCTTCAATCTTCTCTTCGCACTTATCTAACCAGTCTTTGATCTCGTCTTCTCTTCTTCCACTGCTTAGATATTCTGTCTTATCTATGATCTTTAGATCGTATTTTGCTAAAATATCAACCAGGATCTGGCACCAGTCCTGTACTGCATCACTGTGTTCTGCCCATCCATATCTCCAGGAAGATGATAAAACGATCTTGGCTCCTGTTGCATCTACGATTTTCTTCAAATTCTTAATATTCTCCTCGTCTACGGAGATCAATTGGGCATCTTCAGATTTTTCAAATAACTGCTGCGAATTTAATACTCCATCTACGTCCAGAAATATAACTTTCATGTCTTTATTCCCCCTTTTACCTTTACGGCTATAAGACATGGTCCTTGTTGAGTATTATACTCTCTTTTCTCGAAAACGTAAATCCTTTTCAAATTTGCTCATTTATAATATTTTCTAATCCACCCTCAATTGCCCAATTCTTAAATTCCTGCATCTGTTCTTTCGTGTACAATTTAGGATTTTCTTCAAAACAGTATTCTTTATCTACCAAATGATATTTGGCTTCTGCCAGTGGATTATAGTTTAAGATTTCATAAGAAACATACTGATAGATTCCATTTAAATATTTTGCAATCCCTTTGATGTTCTCTCTGGTTGCAGTCATGCCTGGGATCATCGGTGTTCTTATGATTACTTTGTTTCTATTTGATGTCTCTAGTAAGTATCTGATATTCTCTTTGATCTTGCGATTTGAAACCCCTGTATAATGCATATGATCTTTCTCTGTTGCTAACTTAAGGTCTGCAAAGATACGATCTAAATATGGAAGAATTTCTTTGATCACTTCCTGCTCTGCATAAAGAGATGTCTCAATCGCAGTGTGGATTCCTTCTTTTTTACATGCTTTTAACAGCTCTTTTGTAAACTTCCACTGTAAAAGTGGTTCCCCACCTGAGATCGTAACCCCGCCGTTTCCGTGGCGGTAAAATGGATTATCTTTGCGGATTTCTTCCATAACCATCTCCACAGTCATCTCTCTGGAATCCATAGCGATCGCTCCCGTTGGACACCACTCAATGATCGTATTCCAGTCTTCATTTTTGTCAGGATGAAGATGAATCTGGTCTTCTTCCAGTGTAACTCCGTGTTCTTTTGATTTAGCAATACAAGTTTTACAATGTATGCATCGATTTTCAAAATAGATTGGTCTTTTGCGAATGGAAATTCCTTCTGGATTCTGACACCACACACATTTTAAAGGACATCCCTTTAAAAAGACTGTAGTACGGATCCCATCTCCGTCGTGCGTTGAAAATCTACGAATATCAAATACTTTTCCTGTCATCTTAAATATCTCCATAACTTGTTCTTGCGATGATCTCATTTTGCAGTTCATCGGCAAGTTCTGTAAAGTAGGCTGTGTAACCTGCAACTCTGACAGTCAATCCACGATATTGTTCTGGATTCTTCTTTGCTGCAAGCAGGTCTTCTTTTCTTACTACATTAAACTGGATATGTGGAATCTCAAGATCAACAAAAGTTCTTAAGAAATTCGCAAACTTATCAATTCCTGTCTCTGTCTTAAAAAATTCTGGAAGGAATTTCATATTCAACAATCCACCATTCGTTGTCAATGTCTTATCTAATTTGGATACAGATTTTAATACGGCTGTTGGTCCTTTGATATCTCTTCCATATACTGGAGACATTCCTCCATCTGCCAGTGGCTCCCCTGCGTATCTTCCATCTGGAGTTGCCCCGACATTTTCACCCATTGGTACATGAGCTGATACGGTATACATACCTGTGTGATATGGACCATTTCGATAATTCTTAAATGTTCTTAATCGATTCTTGAAATAATCTGCCCATTTTGTTCCCTGTTTATCAACTTCATCAATATCATTTCCGTATTTTGGAACTTTATTAACGCACATGGCTCTTAAGATTTCATATCCTTCAAAATTGTTCTTTAATGCATCAAGCATTTCTTTTTGTGTGCATCTTTTTTCATCATACACCAGCTGCTTAATCGCAGCAAGGCTGTCTGCCAGATTGGCAATCTGGATCATCTGAATTCCAGATAAATTATACTTTGCTCCCCCTGCTGTGACATCCATTCCATTTTCCATGCAGTTCTCAATAGAAGCTGATAAGAATGGAGATGGAAGAAGATCAATATGTGCCTTCTCTACTTCTTCACATGCAAGGATCATCTTATCCATAAAATAATTAATCTGTTTCTTGAATGCTGCTTCCAAGTCTTCAAATGTCTCGTATGTTTCAAGATTTCCATAATCTGGTGCGATCTTTTCTCCGGTTAAGAGACATGTTCCACCAGTTAATGTGACTTCCAATGCTTTGTTCAAGTTAAACATTGCAGAGTCACTCCATCCAAGGTTATTTCCCTGTGTTGTTAATTCTACACATCCTACGATCGCGTAGTCTCTGGCATCTTTTTCTTCGATTCCTAATTCTTGAATAGATGGGATCACTGCCTTATCATTAAAGAATTGTGGCATTCCGCTTCCTTTGGCTACGACTCTGACTGCTTCTTTTAATAACTCATCCGATGTTCCTTCGTGAAGTCTGACAGAAAGATTTGGTTGTGGAAGTCCTAAGTGCTTCTGTGATTCTAAGAATAAGAAAGAAAGATCATTATATGTATCATTTCCATTTTCATCCTGCCCACCGATCGCAATATTAAATCCGATTGGGAATCCAGCGAAATATTTAGCTCCGTGAGAATTTCTCATGTATACGATCTCATTAAATTTCAGCCATAAGCATTCAATGATCTCTAATGCCTGCTGTTTATCTAAGATTCCATCTTTGATATCTTTTTCATAATAAGGTGCTAAATGTCTGTCTAATCTTCCTGGTGAAAATGAAGATGCATTGGATTCCATCTGTAAGATAACAAATAAAAACCATGTAGACTGCACTGCTTCGTGGAATGTCTGTACTGGTCTTTCAGAAATATTCTTACAGTTTCTGGCTACTTTGATCATTGTTTGTTTTCTTGTTTCATCTGATTCATTTTCTGCCATATCCATGATCAGATCGTGATAACGGACCATAAAATGTTTGGCACCTTCCATAACGATCTTAACACTCTCATAGAAGTCTTTCTGCCCTTCTTTACATGTCTTTAATTTTTCTTCTGCCTGATCAAGTAGTCCCTGTGGTCCCATCTTTAACCATTTTACACAGTTTGGACAGATATGTCCTTGTGCATGGTCTTTCTGATTGATCTTTACAACTTTAGCGATCTCGTTGATCTCTTTTCCATATCTCTGGTTCAGGACATCTTCTAAGGATTTTCCTTCCCAATATGGTTTGATGTCTTTGCGGAATGTTTCAATATCTTCTTGATGCACATTGAAACGATCCTGCGGTCTTGTTGGAAGTGTTTCAAATTCTTTATCGACCCATGTACTTCCACTCTCCGGAAATACAACTCCATAACGGACTCCGGCTGTACGATTTCCAACGATCAGCTCATCCGGTTCTACACGAATCTCCATCTGTTCTAATGCTGCCTTTAAAGATTTGGCTCTCTGGATGATTCTTGGATCATCTTCATTTTCCTGATATGTTTTTGTGATGATCAGTGCCTGCTCAATTGATGCATATCTTGGCTCTGACAACATTTTATCTTTTAAATCTTTGATTCGTTGTGTCTGATATAATCCATCCATAGTCTTTGTCCTTTCTATTTTTCTATATGATCTTTGTCTGATATTCTTCTAATTTCTTCTTAATTTCCTCTGAAAGTTCCTTCTCACAGATAACTCCTTCTATGTCATTAAAGGTAGCATATACATAGTTCGCTTTAAAATCAAACTTATTACTTTCCATAACAAGATAGCACTGACTGCTTTTTTGTACTGCATCACGTTTCATAATGCCGTCTTCCGGAACATACGTCGTGATCACATTATTGAAAAGATCCGCACCTACAACGCCCATAAAACAAATATCAAATCGGAAATTTTCCATCATCTGTCTCGTTAATTCACCTAAAAATCCATTCTGACTGCGATTAAACTGTCCACCAAGCAAAATAAAATTTACATTTTTTGTTGTTGTAAATAATTCTGCTATATCAAGCATGCAGCTTACCACTGTAATCTGAAGTTCTCTTTTTATAATTTCTTTTGCCAATTCAATATTCGTCGTTGATGTATCAAGAAATATCATATCTCCATTACGAATCAACTCAACTGCTTTTTTTGCAATCTGTTGTTTTTCTTTTATATTCTTATCTTTTCTTGTCGATACAATATTATTATGTCCTGGATGCAATGTATCAGGGCGAACCGCTCCACCATATGTTCTTTTTAAAAGGTTCTTTACCTCCATACTTGCCAGATCTTTACGAATACAATCCTCTGTTACTTCAAAGCGTTTGCTTAGATCCTTTACTTTCACTTTTTCATTTTCTTCTAGCAAACGTAATATTTCCTGATGTCGTTCTTCTACAAACATTCTTTTTTGTTCCTCCTGTTATAAGATCATGTCATTTTTGAAGCATATTTTGACAACATATATAAATTTCCGTTTCTTTATTGATTTTTATTGCTATTTATTATTTTATATTATTTTCATCAATTGTCAAGTCACTACTTTCTCGACTATTTTAAATGACAAATTTTTTATACATAAAATACGGAATTTTACAAATACTAAATTAGAATTTTATTCATTGTTCTAAGGAGGTTTGATTTTATTATGGGAAATAAAGTTCTTGATTGCACAGCTTTGACTCTTACGATCATTGGTGCTATTAACTGGGGACTGATCGGATTCTTTCGGTTTGATCTGGTGGCATTTTTGTTTGGTGATATGAGTTGGTTGTCACGTGTGGTTTATGCACTTGTGGGATTGTGTGGATTGTATATGCTGGCGTTTTACCAACATTGTGGGGATGATGCATAAATAAAGGTTATGATAGAAGATTATCCATATGATTCATATGGATAATCTTCATAACTTTAGTTTATTGGCATCTTGAATTGAAAATTTATCTCCTTGTCAAGAAACATCTTTTGACATAGAATATTGTTTGTAACTGGATTCTTTACTTTTAGAAAGGACGAGATAAATGAAAGTTTTATTATTAAATGGAAGTCCTCGCAAAGCTGGTTGCACTTTTACTGCTTTGACTGAGGTTGCAAATACTTTAAATGCACAGGGAATTGAGACTGAGATTTTTCAGGCTGGAGATCCTTCGATTGAAAATGTGAAGGTTGCAGCTAAGATCATGGAAAAATCTGACGCTTTAGTTATTGGGTCCCCTGTTTACTGGGCTTCTCCTAGTGGTCAGATCATTGAATTTATGGATAAATTCTGTTCTCAGGCTGGTAACTTTATGCTACATAAACCTGCAGCTGCTGTAACTTCCGCACGTCGTGCTGGTACAACTGCAACTTTGGATGTTCTCTTAAAATATCTTGAATATCATCAGATGCCTGTTGTTTCCTCAAACTACTGGAATATGGTTCATGGAAATACTCCTGAAGAAGTAAAACAGGATGAAGAAGGGCTCCAGATCATGCGTACATTAGGAAATAACATGGCTTGGCTGCTTCGCTGTATTGAGGCTGGGGCTGCTGCCGGAGTTGAAGTTCCTGCTACTGAAGAGAAAATTAAAACAAACTTTATTCGATAAAATTTTGAGTTTCTTCTTATTATATAATATCTAAATATAAAAACGGAAAGAAAGGTCAGGCTGCCTTTAAGGCAATCTGACCTTTTATAAATGGTGAATATACATTAAGTATAGAAACAAGCTATTTTATAAAAATAGATTTTTATTTACTGTGCATCCTTGATCTTTTTGATCTCCTCGATCATAACAGGAAGCACTTTCATAACATCTCCAACGATTCCAACATTTGCTACATCAAAGATTGGTGCGTCTTCATCTTTGTTGATCGCTACGATGTATCCTGAATTCATGATTCCTGATACATGCTGTGTTGCTCCGGAAATTCCGCAGGCAATGTATAGTTTTGGTGCAACGATCTTTCCAGACTGTCCTACCTGATGGATCTTTGATACCCATCCATCTTCAATGGCTGGTCTTGTTGCTCCGACAACACCGCCTAAAATGTTTGCAAGTTCTTCAACTAATGCGAAGTTTTCCTTGCTTCCCATTCCACGTCCACCAGAAACGATGACTTCTGCTTCTTCTAGGTTGATCGTTTCTGCGATTTCTTTGACGCTTTCTGTGATCTTAGCTTTGATCACATCTTCTGGTACTTTGACTTCTTTTGCAACGACTTCCCCTTCTGATGGGTTCTCAACTTTCTGGAATGCTCCAGAACGAAGAGTCGCTACCTGTGGAATACTTGTAATCTTTACATCTTCTAACACAGTTCCGCCATATAGTGGGCATGTGTATACAATTTCTCCATCTTCTGCTTTGACAGCTAAGACATCAGATGCACATCCTACACCTAATTTCGCTGCGACTGCTGGTGCGATGTCTTTTCCATCTTGTGTTCCACCGATAAATACTGCTTCTGGATTTTCGTCTTTTACTAACTGTGTTAAAACTGCTGCATATGCATCCAGATTATATTCTTTATAATCTTCGCTATCGACACAGATGACCTGATCGGCACCTGCCTCTGCTACTTTTTTCGCTGCATCTGCTACACCGCTTCCGATAACAACCGCTGTGACTTTCTCAGCATGTTCTTTGGCTGGTGAGAGCATTTCTAATCCAACTTTCACTGGATTTTCTTCTGCAGTTTCTACATATACCATGATATTCTTATATTCTGCCATGTCCTTTGTTCTCCCTTCCTAGAATACTTTGGCATCTGCCATCATAGCGACTGCTTTTAATGCTGAATCTTCTTCTGTTTCTTCCTGAATCTTGATTCCGGCTTCTTTCTTTGCTGGCTCATATAATTTGATCACCTGAACTTTTGCATTGTCTGCACCGACTTTTTCTTTTTCAAGATCCGCAAGATCAGCTTCTTTGATGTCACCGATTGGTTTCTTTCTGGCTGCCATTTTATTCTTGATCGTTGGGTAACGTGGATCATATTCTGGTTTTGTAACAGTAACAACACATGGTGCAGAAGCTTCTACTGTACGATATCCTTCTTCTGTTTCCTGTTTAGCTGTTACTTTGTCACCGTCTAAGGCAATTTCTGTGATATTTGTGATCACTCCGACTCCAAGTTCATCGGCTAACATGATTCCACCTTGTCCAAGTGCGGCATCTGTTGCTTCTTTTCCTGTGAAGATCAAGTCGAATTTCTGACCATTATCTGCTTCTAATTTTGCTACTACATTTTTTAAGATATTTGCGATTCCTGTTGTGTCAGAATCTTTGAAAGCATCATCACTTACTAAAAACGCGTGATCTGCTCCAACTGCAAGGCAGTTCTTTAAGGAGTTTTTCGCTCCTTCTTCTCCAACACATACAATGGTTATTTCTCCTTCTGAGGATTCTTTTAATCGTGCTGCCATTTCAAGAGCATAGGTGTCAAATGCATTTACAACAGGTGTAACATTGGCTAAATCCGGTGCTCCATCTGCATTTAAATGGATTTCTACAGAATCATCCGGAACCTGTTTCATACAAACTAAAATGTTCATTGTCTTACTCCTTCTTATTTTTATCTTCCAATTGTATTGTTAGCGATTACGATTCTCTGGATTTCGTTACTTCCTTCGAAGATCTGGAAGATCTTAGCATCTCTTAATAATTTTTCTACTGGATATTCTCTGCTGTATCCATATCCACCAAACATCTGGATTGCTTCAGAAGCTACTTCCATTGCGATATCTGATGCATAGCATTTTGCGATCGCTGCTTCTTTGGAATGTGGTAATCCCATATCCATCTTTGTTAAGGCATGTGCAACCATCTGACGAGCAGTCTCTGTCTTGATTTCCATATCAGCTACTTTAAACTGCATTGCCTGATTTTTGATAACTGGTTTACCAAACTGTACTCTTTCCTTGGCATATGCGATACCTTCGTTGATACCACGCTGTGCGATACCTGTTGCAACGCATCCCATCCATGCTCTTGCCTGGTCTAATGTCTTCATAGCGATTGGGAATCCTCTTCCTTCTTCTCCGATCAGATTTTCTGCTGGAATACGGCAGTCTTCTAATACAACATCACATGTGTTAGATGTACGGATACCCATTTTATTTTCTTCATTTCCTGTGCTTAATCCTGGAGTTCCAGCATCAACTAAGAACATAGAAATTCCTTTTGTACCTTTTGTTTTATCTGTCATTGCTGTGATGCAATAGAAAGATGCGATACCACCATTTGTGATGAAGCATTTTCTTCCATTTAATACCCATTCATCACCATCTTTGACAGCTGTTGTTGTACCTGCACTTGCATCAGATCCTGCTCCTGGTTCTGTTAAACAGAAAGCTCCAAATCCACCATCAATAATCTTCTGGCATACATGTTTTTTCTGTTCTTCATTTCCTGCGATCAGTACTGGTTTTGTTCCTAATCCACTGGCTGAGATTGTTGTTGCAAATCCTGCATCCGCGATAGCCATTTCTTCGATCAGTGCTGCAACGTCAACTCTTGATAATCCTGGTCCACCATATTCTTCTGGTACTTCTAATGAATGTAACTGCATTTCAATGGCTTTGTCATAAATTTCTTTTGGCCATTCTCCACTAACGTCATATGCTTTACACTGTTCTTTTACTTCGTTTTCACAAAATTCGTGTACATCCTGTAATAAGTCTTTTGCTTCCTCTGAAATTAAATATGCCATCTTGATATCCTCCTAAAATTACCTTAAAAAGCTTTGTCTATGTTTTTTGTTTATGTTTGTCTTATTATTTTTATATAACTTATAATTTGTAACAGATCTTACCTGGATTTAAGATCATATTTGGATCAAATACTTCTTTGACACCTTCCATGATCCTCATCTGAACTGGTCCGAGAGATTCTGCTAGATAATCCATCTTTCCATGTCCGATTCCATGTTCTCCAGAAATCATTCCACCAAATTCTGTTGCTTTTGCATATACTTTATCCATAAAGACTGCAACCTGTTTCTTAAATTCTGCTTCTTCCATGTCATTGCTGCATGCATAGATATGTAAGTTACCATCTCCAGCATGACCAAAGCTCTTAACTCTGAAATCAGCTTCTGCTTCCAATGATTTTGTATATGTTAAGAATTCTGCGATCTTATTTGTTGGAACTACAACGTCGCATTCATCTAACAGTACAGTATCTGCTTCAATCGCCTCAAGTAATGCTCCACGGACAGCCCATGCATCTTTCTTTAAGGCTGGTGTATCAGCAACTAATACATCGATCGCTCCTGCTTCCACTACAACTTCTGCTGCCTGTTCTACGATATCTTCTAACTGTTCTTCAGAATTTCCATCAAATGTTGCCAGTAAATAAGCTCCAACTTCCGTACCTTCCATTTCCTTTGGATAAACCTGTTTTCCAAGGAATTTTTCTGTATCCATTACAACTTCTTTTTCCATGAATTCCAGTGCCTGTGGTGCTAAATGATTCATAAAGAATTTTGGTACTGTTGCGATACAATCTTCCAGATTCTCATAAGGAATGATCAGACTGATCACTGATTTTGGTGCTGGGATCACTTTTAATGTAAGTTCTGTGATAATACCTAATGTACCTTCAGAACCGATCATTAAGTTTAATAAGCTGTATCCTGAACTTGTCTTTGATACAGTAGCTCCAAGTTTCACAATCTCACCTGTTGGAAGTACAACTGTCATAGCTCGTACATAATCTCTTGTACAACCATATTTAACAGCTCTCATACCACCAGCATTTGTTGCTACATTTCCACCAACGGTTGCAAATTTCTCACCTGGATCTGGTGGATATAATAATCCTTGTTTTTCTGCATCCTGAGCAAGATCATTTAAAAGGACTCCTGACTGAATCTTAACTACAAAGTTTTCTTTGTCATATCCAAGAATCTTGTTCATCTTTGTAAGAGAGATCATAACACCGCCACCGATACTTACGGCTCCTCCTACTAATCCTGTTCTTGCACCACTTGGGGTTACAGGAACCTTGTTTTCATTACAAAGTTTTACAACGGCTGCAACTTCTTCTGTCGATGTTGCTTCTACCAAAACTTCTGGTTTTGCTTTTCCGTAGATTGCCATTTCATCATGGGTAAAATCTTCATTGATCTCATCACCCACTAAGACACGTTTCGGAGCGATCTCTTTGAATTTCTCGATCATCTCTGGTGTCACCTTGTTATACTGATACTCACTCATCTATCTTCCTCCTTAAAAGTTAATACCTTTTTTATCTCTTGGAAATGGTGTTCCATTTTCCTAGATCAGTCTTAATCCGAAATAGCAGACAAGACCATAGATTACTGCAAATAGTACGAAATATTTAATAACCTTTGTTAAGATCTCACTTTCTTTTCCAACCGTTGCTGTTGCCGCTGTCGCTACTGCGATACTCTGTGGGGAAATGATCTTTCCTGCGGTACTACCAACTGTATTTGCTGCTACCAGCCAGATCTGGTTGATATTTAATTCTGCTCCTGTACTTGCCTGTAATTTAGAGAACAGAACACTGCTTGATGTAGAACTTCCTGTAACAAATGTTCCAATAGATCCGATCAGTGGTGCAACAAGTGGATAGAAACTTCCTGTTACTCGAACGATAAAATCTGCAATAGACTGTGTCATTCCGCTGTATCCCATGATCTTTGCAGTTGCAAGTACTGCCATAATCGTAATAATTGTTTTTAACATCTGTACGATAGTTTTTCCTAATACACCAAAGATTTCTCCGATCGGACATTTCTGAATGATTCCTCCGATAAATGCTGCTATAAGGATCAAGACTCCTGGTGTTGCAACCCATGTAAATGTATATGGTGCTGCGCCTTCTCCTGTGTAGATCGGTACATTTGATTTGATCGCTGATAATGGATCATGAATCGCTGGTACCAATGTGGATGTCAGTAATAGGAATACCAAGACTAAAATAAATGGACTCCATGCAACCAATGCATCTTTGACTGTCAATGATCTTTCGTCTTCTTTTTCTTCGATCTCAACATCAAATTTACTTGATTTACCCTTAAGCATGACTTTCGCTAAGATAATCGTGACTGCCATACTACATACAGATCCAATGACTGCTGGAAGTTCTGCTCCGATAAATTTTGCTGTCAGATACTGTGGAATCAAAAATGAAACTCCAGACATCAATGTAATAAATAAAATTTCTTTATAATCGCCAAGTCCTTTGGCTCCCTCGTGTTTTCCTGTGATAAAAACAAGGAAGAAAGGAACTAAAATTACCATAATTGCTAATTGAAGTACAACGTAAGATGCTGTCATATGAGGACTGAATCCTGTAACATTTGCTGCGGTAACAGTTGGAATTCCGATGGATCCAAATGCAACTGGTGTGGTATTCGCTACCAGACAGATCATCGCTGCAAAGATTGGATCAAATCCGAGTCCGCAAAGGATTCCTGCTGGAATTGCTACGGCTGTTCCGAATCCTGCCATACCTTCCATAAATCCTCCAAATCCCCATGAGATGATAAGAACAAGGATTCTTTTATCCTTTGATACGGAAGTTAACATCTTTTTGATAAGTTCCATGTTTTTCGTATGTACGACCAAGTTGTAAGTAAACACTGCTGCCACGATAACCAGACAGATTGGCCAGATTGCCATTGCAAATCCTTCTAACCCTCCTGTCAGGACATCAATAATCTTCTGCTTCCACAAAAAAAGTGCTTCAACGGCTGTGATGATCAAAGCGATCGGACATGCTACATGACCTGCCATCTTTAATCCGCTTAATGCAATGATCAGCCAGATGATTGGAAGCATCGCTAATAAAAAGTGAATGAACATTCTAGGTTCTCTCCTTTCTTTTCAAATATGAACGGTTCCCGATATCCTATTTTTAGCGTATACGCGACATAGTAAGATTGGTCCTACCAGTTACTGTACTTATATGGTAGGACTAATTTGATAAAAAGTCAAGTTATTTATTTTACAAACATGTTTATTTTCTTTGAAAATTGGTATTATTTTTAGCTAAATTGCACAAAAAACAGCATTCTTCTCTTTGATGGTCCGACCAATTTAAGCCATTTGTAAGAATGCTGTTTTTTACTTCTTTATTAAATTTTCATCATTTTTTACAAAATTCGATTTTATTCTTATTTTTTGATTTTTCTTAAACTTATATCCTTTTTCTGCACTTGATACATAAAACAATCGATAACAGAATGGAAATCATATCCCTTATATCCGCTTTGTATTGATTGTAAACCGAAAGGTAATTTTTTTGTATAACAACCGACGCGCATAAATAATAAAAGGAATGTTGCTTTAATGCAACATTCCTTGAAATTAACGGGAAAAGTTCTCAAATTTTCCAATCTTACAGTTTGCCAATTATAAAATTAAAATTTCTTCTCTAATTCATTCATCTCAGCTAATATCTGCTCCTGCTGTTCATCAAACAAAAGCCCCTTATTATACTGATAATATTTATCGCATCCATTTTCCTTAATAAACCAAACGCTGTAATAATTCACATTCAGTTCAGTTACAAACACAACCATCTCCTGGCTCTGTCCAAAGGCCTCTTCCATAAAATCAAATGCATTGTCTAATGCCTTAGATGTATCTTCAATCTGCTGTTCTAACCTTTCTGGTTCTTTCTTGAATTCTTCGCGGACACGTTCAAATTCTGCATCAGCTTCTAAGTGTTCTGCCTTGCTGATCTGTTCGTACCTTTCTAGAGTCTTGATCACATCAAGCAGCATATGTTCCTGAGCTTTTCCGAGTTTCTCTGTCTTTTTCTTTTCATTAAAATCTTCGTGGATCTCTTTTACCACCTGACTTAATGTTTTTCCTGTTTTTAACTGTTTTAACCAGCCAAATAATTCTGTGACATAGGCATCCTGACGATAAGATTGGGCAAACATTTCGGATAATTTTCCGTTTAATAAACCTACAACACTTAGTTTTTCATCGAATGCTGCAAATTTCAGTCTTCCGATCGTTTCCTGATTCCATTGTCCTTGCAAGATGCGTTCAATACCATAATCTTCTTTGTATTTCTTGTAAAGTTCGTAGTAGTTAGCAAAATCTTTGGCAATCTTTAAATGCTGCAAATACTGGAAAACAACTTCTCTGTCGATGTCTTTTCCTAATTCTTCGTAGACTTTTAACAGCTGAGAAAGATCTTCCCATCCCCTAGCTGTAACAAACGCTTTCCCGTCTACGGTTGTTTCCATACGATAGAAGTATTCTTTGCGGATTTCAAGATACGCAAGGATTGCTGGATGGATTCCTGCCTGATATGCGTATTCTTTCCATACTTCATAGTCAGCTTCCACATCGATCTTCTTCATACGGTCCAGTGTTACAACGTCAAAATCACGAACAGATTTGTTGTACTCTGGTGGGTTTCCTGCTGCCACGATGATCCATCCATCTGGTACTTTCTGGTTACCAAACATCTTGCACTGTAAAAACTGAAGCATCGTTGGTGCTAATGTTTCGGATACGCAGTTGATCTCATCGATGAACAAAATTCCCTCTTTATTTTCTGTCTGTTCAATTTTTTCATAAACAGATGCGATGATCTCACTCATCGTATATTCTGTAACAGAATATGTCTGTCCGCCATATTCTTTTTCTCTGATAAAAGGCAATCCGATCGCACTTTGTCTTGTATGATGTGTGATCGTGTAAGCTACCAGACCAATCTCACATTCTCTTGCAATCTGTTCCATGATCTGTGTTTTTCCAATTCCCGGAGGTCCCATCAGAAGAATTGGACGCTGTCTTATGGATGGGATTTTGTATTCCCCGTAGTTATCTTTTGTTAAATATGCTTCAATGGAATCTTTAATTTCCTGTTTTGCTCTTTTAATGTTCATGTTCTTCTTCTCCTTCATCAAGATCTTCCGCATCAACGATCAGTTTGACCGCCCATGGCGGTACATCTATATCTTCGTATTCTTCCTGCATAAAGATAAATGCAGTCTCATATGATGGTTTCTTCTTTGGATAGGTTCCTTTTCCATCTGTAAAATAGATAAGTCCTTTCAAATGATAAAATTCACCTTGCTCGATCAGCTGATTGACATACTCAAATGCTGGGCGGAAATCTGTTCCACCTTCTCCGATCAATTCCAAATGTTCCATGTATTCTTTTAATTCTTTTTCATCTGTGATCTTCTGATCATTTTGCACCATCTCATCACACTGAATAATATGAATATTTACTTTATGGAAAAAGCTTTCTGCTTCTGTTAATACATCATAAGTTTCCTCCAGAAATTTCTTTACAAGGTCTCCAGAACACGACATTGACGTATCAATAACAATCGCAAAATCTTCTACCTTTTTTACTTCTTTCCATTCTTGTGGTTCGATCAGCGGCATGTTTCCGTACATCGAAAGTCCATAACTGTAAAATATATAATCAAAAGAATCTGGATCAACACTGACTTCTTCTCTTAAAACAGAAAATTTCCTTAAAAATTCTCGGTAATCATAGCGATCTCTGTTTTCAACCTGTACTTGTCCGATCAAATCTCCCGCCTGCTGTGACTCCTCACTTGAAAATGTTTCCATATCTGTTTCTGTTTTTTCACTGATATTTTTCCATTTATTTTCTACTTCCTGATGCAGATCCTGTTTTGGATCTTCCGGCCAGTATTGATGATCATCTACATGAAATTCCATCTGCAGTTCTTTCTGCTTCTTTTCATCCAGCCCTAAAGAGACAAGGTATTTGTAAATTCCCTCTGCCGTAAATACTTTTAACTTCTTTTCAATCTGCCTGTATGTATCTTTTCTAAGCCTTGTCTGTACCATATGGATACATTTTAAATGCCAATGATCAATAATGGATTCCACTGCAATATCGCAGGAAATATTCCACAATGTTTTGTTCCTTCCTTTTCTTCTTGTTATATGATGAAGAATACAGTGCAAGACCATATGCAGATAAGCTCTGTTCATTCTCACTCTGCTGCTTTTATACATTCCTCCAAGAGCTCCTGGATGATAAAACATACACATTCCATCCGTTCCCACGCCATTTACAGAAGGATCGATCACATAGGCAAAACTGCTCAATGCAACATCTAAAAAACGCATATGGATATATAATTCATTTCTTGTTGTCCCAAGAATCTTTGTCCCAAGTTCACTGAGACGTTCATTGATATTTTCTTCCATTCTCGTCATATCCTTTTATTTTTTATTCTTTTCCTACCTGTTACAATTCAAAAGTTTTCTTTTTCTTTGGAAATCTTTTATGTTGTTCATTCATCAAAAAACTTAAAAGTTCCGTTTTATGTTTTTTTGATACCCAATCAATCGCTGCCTCAATCCCATCTTTTGTAAAATAATTTTTTTCTGCCATAAACTGTACAAATGGCATCTGGTTCTCTTCCGTCAGATAATTCATCATTTCACACTGATGTTGCTTTATATAGCCTTCATATTGCATCCATGCAAAATCAGACATTCCATATGGCATCAACATACGGCCAGATAAGATTTTCCAGATAATATCTGGATCTTCCTGTACTGCGGCCACTGGAAATATGTCATCATATTTTCGATAATCAATTTCTCCTCTCAAAAAGCTCTGACGATACTGATATCCTGTTCCATGAAAATGTGTTTCTATAATTCTTGCTGGTGTATTCTCTACCGCTTCTTCATAATATTCTGGGTAAAACAAACAGCTTTTTGTACCTTCATTCTTATAATTTATATGCACTTGCAATGGGAAACGGGTATCCCTTACAACATCACGCAATGCACTTTTTTTATTTTCATAGACATCATAACATATCTTTTGTAATTTGCATCCTGTAAAAATTCCCGCCCCGGTTCTTAAAAGAGAATCTGAAAATCCAAGAGTTGTTAAATTTACACATCCGTAAAACGCATATTTTCCAATCTCAACTGCTGTATGCGGAAGATAAACTTCTTTGACGTTTTCTCCACAAAACATCGGTTCTTCTTCATTTTCAAAAAAATCTTCTCCGATTTTAATTTCCTTTGCTTCATCTTCTTTTCTTTTGTGCGAAGAAAATGCATAATCACCAATCTTTGTAACTGCCTTTCCTTCAATCTGTGCTGGAATCGTTACCTGTTGCTCCTGGCTGAAACATCGAAGTACTTCAATTCCACCATCTTTTGCATTTCTGTATTGTATCTTGAGCATCGTCTTTTCCTCTGCCTTTCTTTACCTCTGTATACACTATCCTTATTATAGCTGACTGACAAGAAATAGCAAGAATAGCAAAAAGTAATTTTCATAATATAAATAAAACAGTGGAGAAGGGATGAAAACTTTCGCCTTCATCCCTTCTCCGGAAAATTATATGAGTGTAAATGTTTTAGATTGGCATCTTCCCCTGTCAATCTTCACCAGACGGAAAATGCCAAGAATGTTTGATTTTGATCATCTCCTAGTCAGAACCCTTCAGAAGATATTCTCCTGGATATAATAGTCCAAACTTCTCTGTTGCAGTCTTCTCAATAAATTCTTTTGTCTTAATATATTCTTTCTTCTTCTTTAGTTCATCTTTCTTTTCTTTCTCTTTCTTGATCTGAGCTTCTACCTGTTGCTGCTCTTTCTCAAGTTTCTTTGACTTCTGATGAAGATTCATATAAGCAAATGCCAAGATGACCACAAATACAACCACAATAACCAGAATGACCTTCGTTCTCTGGTCCATATTATTTTGTTTTCTCCTTCGTGCCACTTTGACCACCTCTTTTAGTTTGTTTCTTTAGTGCCATTGTAACGTTTTTTTTCTCTTTTTTCAATCTCCATTTTATATTTCTTTGAATAGAAATCATAGGTTTTGTAATTATCTCATATATAATTTTAAAAATGTTGGTTATCCTTGAAAAAAAATATATAAGCCATGATATGACATATGAACTTATTTTTATATAATATAGAAACATTCCTATAAATATCCCTATAAAAAAAAATCCTCTTAATTCCCCATGATTATATGTACAAAGGAACCAGAAACTTATGACTGCCACAAACATAAAATACAAAATGTCCTCAACTGCTGTAAAAAATAATCCATGTTGAATTACTGCTCGAAATGCCCGCAAAATATCATAGATACCAAGAAGTCCTATCCCAAACAAAATGGAAGATAAAAAGAACATAAGCGGTGCCGTCACAACCTCTTGCATTATTTTAACAACCTTCCTAAAAATCCTTCTTTCTTTCCATGTTCTTCATCCATATTAGAATATAAAAAGCTGTCGATCTTACCTGTAATCTCCACTTCGCCTTTCTCCACCAACAATTTCTTTACATGAAGATTGATCCCTTTGATCATCAATAATCCCTGATCCGTATCAAGAATGATCTCGTTAAGGTCAAATGAAACAACATCCTTTACTCCTGTGATCACTCCAAGATTTCGGTTTAACAAACTGATCTTATGTGCTCTTACAGGTTGTCTTTCCTCTATCATAAATTAGCTCCTTTCCAAAATGTTTTATACATCTTATGAAAGGAGCCAAAAAAACATACCTATAAAAATTTGTACAGATCTGCCGCTTCATCCTTCTTTACAGTTTCTGCAACAGAAACAACTTCTACGGCTGTCTCTCGATTTCCAAACTGGATATCAATACGATCTCCAGGTTTTACATTCGTTCCGGCTTTGGCCGCTTTGCCATTTACTAACACTCTCCCTGCACTGCAGGCTTCATTCGCGACAGTTCTTCTCTTGATCAATCTTGATACTTTTAAAAATTTGTCCAAACGCATAATATTCTCCTCCCAACTCATCATAGAAAATCATATAGAAAAAACTGCCGGATCTATGAGAACCGGCAGTTTATAATATTAAATGAACATTCTATTCGTTTACAATATCTTTTAAAGCTTTTCCTGCTTTGAATTTAGGTGCTTTAGAAGCAGCAATACTCATCATCTCTCCTGTACGAGGGTTTCTTCCTTCTCGTGCAGCTCTTTCTGTTACTTCAAAAGTTCCAAATCCTACTAACTGGATTTTCTCACCTTTCTTTAATTCTTCAGCTACTACATCTGTGAAAGCTTTTAATGCCTTTTCTGCATCTTTTTTAGACAATTCTGTTTTCTTTGCAATTGCTGCAACTAATTCTGTCTTGTTCATTAAATTTTCCTCCTAATCTCAAATCAAACATATTCGTTTATGTCTGTGAATTTGCATAAGATAATTCTATAGTCTTTCCTCATCTAAGTCAAGTAAAAACTTCAAATAAAGCACGATTTTATGCTGTCTTCTGGCTTTTTCTTTCGCTTTTTTATAGAACTGTGTTATAATGTGTGAAAACGACAAAAATCAATGATTAAGTGTCTGACAAATCTAAAAATTAAGAAAGAGGATAACTATGATTCAATTAGGTAAATTTCAAGATTTATACATTGTAAAAAGAAAGGATTTTGGCGTATACGTTAATGACCAAAAAGATGTGACAGAAGGAAGTATTCTTCTTCCTGCCAAACAGGTTCCAGAACATGCAAAAATCGGAGATAAAATTTCTTGTTTTGTATACAAAGATTCTGAAGACCGTCCGATTGCAACCGTTCATATTCCAAAGATCACTTTAGGTGCGATCCGTCCACTCCGCGTCAAAGAAGTCAGCAAGATCGGTGCCTTTCTGGACTGGGGTTTAGAAAAAGATCTGTTTCTTCCTTTTAAAGAACAGTTAGGTCATATCCGTCCAAACAAAGAATATCTTGTATCTCTTTATATCGATAAAAGTGATCGTCTTTGTGCAACAATGAAGATTGGTAAATTACTATCTACTGAGCATAATTTTAAAGTGAATGACTGGGTACACGCTACAGTGTATAATATCAATCCTGACCATGGCGCTTTTGTTGCTGTTGAAGATCAGTTCCTTGGTCGTATTCCAAAACGTGAGATTCACAATAAGATTTCTATTGGTGAGCAGCTACGCCTTCGTGTCACAAAAGTTGCTGATGACGGTAAATTATCTTTAAGCCCTCATGAGAAAGCTTATCTGCAGATTGACCGTGATGCAAAATTAGTCATGGAAACGATTGAAAGCTATGATGGACGTCTTCCATTTAATGATAAAGCAAGACCTGCTACGATCGAACGTGAACTTGGTCTTAGCAAAGCCGCCTTCAAGCGTGCTGTTGGCCGCCTGTTAAAAGATGGTATGATCACGATCACTGATAATGGCATTTTAAAAAAATAATGAGGTAACTCTATGAACTATATAAAATCAGCTGGTTTTTTCAGCATTTTTTATGTAATCCTGTATTTCGGTCTTTCCATAGGATTGAGATTTTTTATTACAGACAGTGATCTGTTTACTGGATTATTTTATGTTGTTTTACTGGCTGCTACCTTGATCTATCTTAAGATCTGTGGCGATGATATTAAAACAACTTTACGGATTCATCCGATTCATATTGGATCGTTTTTTCTTATCATACTTCTAGCATTTACGATCCGTCCGGTTGCCGGATTCATTACACTGATCGCAAATTTATTTTTTAAAGATATGACAACAACAACGATGACTCAAAAGGTAATGCAAAATCTTTCATTATCTATCCTTACGACAGCATTTCTTCCAGGACTTGTAGAAGAGACGATCTTTCGTGGCGTTGTTTATTCCAGAGTCCGCAAGGCTAATCCGATCAAAGGAATTTTGCTAAGTGCTTTGTTCTTTGGAATTGCCCATATGAACTTTCAACAGTTTTGTTATGCTTTTTTTCTTGGAATCGTCTTTGGCTTCCTGATCGAAGCCTCTGATTCCATCCTATCTTCTATGACTGCTCATATGGTTTTTAATGGATCATCACTATTATTGACTTATCTGCTATCAAAAACCGATATCTTTAATACAGCTGCCAACACGGCTTCTGGCAATGTCTCAAGCACAGATCTTACAACGATCATTGCCTCCATTCCAATGGCTCTGATCGGACTTGTATTAAGTATTCTGCTGATCATTGCAATCGCTTATTTAAATGGCCGCCTTGGATATATGAAAACATGGTTTTATAAACAATACCGTGCTTCATGGCCAAAAGAGAAATCCGCTGGTTTTTCTTTTTTTGCCGCAGTTGGTGTTTGTTTTCTATTTTCTATTTTAATGGAAATTTCTGCTCATATTATATGACATCAAAAAAGAACTCCTTTAGCTAAAAGGGGTTCTTTATTTTTTTACATTCTTAACCAGATAATAATTAAGATCACAATATCCAGCACTCGTATTTGCTCCTGAAACAGAGGCTTTACTTGTATACTGCCACATATCATATCGGAAAGGTACAGACGGTCTGTTTGCCTTTGTATAATGTGCTACCCATATTTTATACGACTTGATCTTATGATATTCAAAAAATCTTTTTAACGCTGAGGCTCCTGAATATACCATTGGTTCATATCCTGCATCTTTCAGTGCATCACAAAATGTTGTTGTGATTGCCGTGACATTACTTCTACCTGTCTGAAATGTTGCCTCTTCTTCAATATCGAATGCAACTGGAAGATCCAGATCTTCTGGAGTAATTCCCTGCTCTTTTAAAAGGCTTAGACAATGCTTTGCTTCTTTCTTCGCATCCTGTGTTGTCTTCGCATAAGAATAATAATAAATACCTCTGTGGATTGATGCATACCCTGCATTGCGAAAATTAGTACTGAATCTACTGTCCTTGCTTCCTTTTTTATTCTGATCGATTCCAGATCCAATCTTTAACATTGCATGATTGATCTTCTGATCCTTTACTTTCTTCCAATTTACTGTTCCGTTATAAGATGAGACATCGATCACCTTGATCTTTCCACGATCTATATATGTTTCTATTGGTAATCCGATCGTCTGAACAATCCATAGGAACACAATTGCAAATAATATCAGAACAGCTGAAATAGCTTTTAATTCTCTTTTATTCTTCTTGGTTAGTTTCATTTTCTTCATCTTATGCCTGACACTTTCTAAATATATTTACTATTCTTCTGCAGCATGTACATAAGTCCTGTTGTCTTCCCCCTCATAGCTGCATGTCACAAATGTATAAATATGGCTGTCATTGATCCTGAATGTCTTGATCGTTTGTTCGCTCATACTTTCAATCTTCTTTATATATGCTTTCTTTTGTTTGTCATTTGCAAATGTAACCGGAATCTTATTCTGGGCTTTCTGTGCATACGCACTGATTACCTTCAAATGTATTGTCCTGTCTGGCGTAAATATCATGATCTCATTATGTTTTTTCAAAAAAGATTTCTCTCTGAATTTGAGAAGCTGTGCAAACATCGTCCCATTCTTCATATGATGTCCATAGATAATATTATTGTCTGAAGTAAAATCTTTCTTGCAGTTGTTATCTAAAAAAATAGTTCCTGAACTGCTTTTCTTCTTATTAAAATCCTGATGTAGATATTCCTCATTATCCTTTCCCTGAACGATCGGATAATCAATCGTCGTGCCCCTGATATAAATCCAGCCTGCAATATCCTGATTTTGTGATTTCAGCTTCTTAAAATCAATCTTTCGCTCATTCTTTGATATCTTAACATTTTCCTTTGCAATCTTGCTGTATGTATCTTTTGCTTTCTTATACGATCTGTAATATCCATACAGTTTCCATGCACTGATGCAAAATATAAAAATACATATGATAAGAAGTATATTATTTATCATTCTTTTCATAATACTTTTCTCCTCTTTGTTTTTTCATACTCTTACTATAACAGAAAAAGTATTTGATTTCATTGAATGAAACCAAATACTTTCTTAATTTTTCTATAAATTATTAAATTTTAATTAAAGCTCTATTTCATCTTTAACACGAAATACACATCTTCTCTCGATGACTCCAATCTCTTCTAATGTTGTCATCATGCGGTATACGGTTGCCATTCCAATGGAGGGATCTCGTTTGACTGCTTCGTAATAAATCTCTTTACAGCACTCCCAGTCTCCATTCAGGATGACATCTAAAAGAATCTTTCGCTGTTGTGTGATTCTCTTACCACTTTGTTGTAGTGCTCTTTCTACTTGCTCTTGACACATCCTGTTTTCCACCTTGTCTTACTATTGTATGCATAAATGCGGGATAAAGTCTATGGCATGACACTTTATCTCGCATTCATACTACATAAATGATTATACTATATAAAGGTCGTCTTGATGAGTTAGTCTCATCTAATTACATATATAAGGTTAGCATTGTCTAACTATTTTGTCAATACTTTTTATCAACTTTTCTTGTTTTTTTGCGGTATTTTTTTCTCATGTGCTTCCATTGAAAAGCCATCTTGTTTATGTTAGAATAATAACTAAAATAAACATATCTTCTTAATCAGAGATATAATATTAGTAAGGAGGAATCTTTTTGAAAATACAAGAATCCGCTGAAAATTATTTGGAAGCAATTTTAATTTTGAAACAAAACAAAGGGTCTGTAAGATCCATTGATATTGCTCATTATTTAAACTTCTCTAAACCGAGTGTCAGCATTGCCATGAAGAATCTTCGTAATTCTGAACTGATCACTGTTGATTCTGATGGATTTATTTCTTTGACTGATGCCGGACATGAGATCGCTGAAACTATTTTTGAGCGTCATACCGTTTTATCTAACATGCTTATAAACCTTGGGGTTCCTGCTGATATTGCAGCAGAAGATGCCTGTCGTATGGAACATGTGATCAGTCCTGAAAGTTTTCGTGCAATTAAAGATCATCTAAATTCTCAGGCCCACATTGATGCACTAAGCAGTCAGGATAAATAATTTAAAATGAAAGCACTTTTTATTTCTTCACAGATTTCAAAAGTGCTTTTTTACTGTCTATGAAAGTGATACGACTTTATATCCAGCTTCTTCTACTGCATTTCTAAGCTCAATATTACTTAATTCACGATCGTATGAAATGATTGCTTCGTTATCTTTTAAAGATACTTTTGCAGAAGCTCCAGGAACTTTATTGATCGCATTTGTCACATTGTTAACACAATGCTCACAAGTCATGCCTTTGATCTTCATGATCTTTGTTCCCATCACAGGACCATCTAAATGTTTCTCTTTTGCTTTCTTTATACTGCCTGATCCACCGCCACAGCAAGGACTTTCTCCCTGCATATGTTTCTTTGTCTGTTTGAGTGCAAAAACTGCAATGACAATAAGGATCAGTACAATAATAATATCTGCCATTTTATGTTATCCCCTTTTTATTATTTATTCAGTAACTTTCGGATCAGTTTATAAAGCTGATATCCGATCACTCCGATAAGATATAATCCAATGAAAATTGCAAATACATAAAACATAGAACCTGTTGAATTTCCCATTGTTAACTACCTTCCCTTTTTCTTGGCTGATGGATCATTTACCTGAAAACTGCTGCATCCAGAGCAGCCTGCACAGTTGCCTCCACATCCACCTTGTTTCTTCTTCTGCACCTGTTTATAAATAATAAATACACAATATGCGATAATGAGTAACAATAAGATAATACTTACTGGATTCATAACTATCCCTCCTTTATATCATATCTTTTTTATATGAAATTCTATAAGCAAGAAGCCGGATGCTTATACATCCAGCCCCTTTTATTATATACCATCCAGACTATGCCTGAACAGATCTCTTTGAATATACTTTCTGATCTTTGTATGGATCTGGTCTAAATAACAGGAATAACATGATCAGTAAAAATACGATACCAACTGCTGTTCCTACTGTAAATGCACCACCCATTGCGAATGATCCGATCTGATATACGATCAGTGTAACCACGTAAGCAAATACATTCTGGAAAAGGATTGCAAACCAGAACCATTTTCTAGACTGCAGTTCTTTTGCCATTGTTGCGATCGCTGCTAAACATGGAGAGTCTAACAAGTTGAACAGTAAGAATGAGAATGCTGCTGCTGCTGTAGGGAACCATGTTCTTACTGCCTGTGCTACTGTAACAGCATCTTCAGATGCATCTCCAGATACATTTGCAAGGACACCCATTGTTGTAACGATAGATTCTTTTGCTGAGAATCCAGATAAAGAAGCTGCTACTGCTTTCCAGTTACCAAATCCAAGTGGTTTAAAGATTGGTGCGATTGCTCCACCGATCACTGCTAATAAGCTGTTTGCTGGGTCTTCAACTGCTCCAAAGGAACCTTTCACAAATCCATATCCACTTAAGAACCACATAACAACACAAGCTAAGAATAAGATTGTTCCAGCTTTGATGATAAATCCTTTTAATCTTTCCCATACATGAAGTAATACTGTCTTAACAGATGGGATATGATACTGTGGAAGTTCCATTACGAATGGAGCTGGTTTTCCTGAAAATGGTTTTGTCTTCTTTAAGATGATCGCTGCAATCAATACAGCTACGATACCAACAAAGTACATACATGGTGCAACTAATCCACCAGCTTCATAGCTTCCTGTTGCATAACTTGTCATAACACCACCCATCATAGCGATAACTGGAAGTTTTGCTCCACATGGGATGAATGTTGCAGTCATGATCGTCAGTCGTCTGTCATTATCCTGTTCAATTGTCTTAGATGCCATGATACCAGGAATTCCACATCCTGAAGAAATTAATAATGGAATGAAAGATTTACCTGATAATCCAAAGTGTCTAAATACACGGTCCATTACGAATGCAATACGTACCATATATCCACAATCTTCTAGGATAGATAAACATAAGAATAATACAGCCATCTGTGGTACGAATCCAAGGACAGCTCCTAAACCACCAATAATACCATTAACGATCAGATCCTGAATTACCGCACTAGCACCAACTCCTGCCAATAAGTTCTCTGCACCTTTCTGAAGCATTTCAGGTACAAATACATCATTTACCCAGTCAGTCATCATAGTACCAATTGTTGATATAGATAAATAATATACTGCAAACATAATTGCAACGAAGATTGGAATACCTAAGATACGGTTTGTAACGATCTGGTCAATCTTATCAGAGATTGTTAATTTCTCTCCGCTCTTCTTCACTGTTGTAGATACGATCTTCTGAATGAACTGGTAACGTCCATCTGTTACGATACTTTCCATATCGTCATCTTCCGCTTTTTCGATCTTTGTTCTGTTGTCTTCTACAACTTTTGCATCATTTCCTGAAAGTGCTACGCTCTCTGCGACTTTGCTGTCATTTTCCAGGAATTTTACTGCATACCATCTTCTCTTGTCTTCAGAGATAGAATATGGAAGTACATTCTTAACTTCAGCAATTGCTGCTTCTAAGTCTTTTGAGAAAATCTCTTTTGGAAGATCTACTGTATTCTTCTTAGCAACTTTGATTGCTTCATCTACAACTTCATCAAGACCATTTCCTTTTAATGCGGATGTCTCAACGATCGGACAGTTTAATAACATAGAAAGACGTTCTGTATCAATTTTGATTCCACGTTTCTCTAATAAGTCTGCCATATTTAAAGCGATGACAACTGGTACGCCAGTTTCGATCAGCTGTGTTGTCAGATATAAGTTTCTCTCGATGTTTGTTGCATCCACTAAGTCGATGATAACATCTGGATTTTCATTTAATAAGAAGTCTCGACTGACTACTTCTTCTAGTGTGTATGGTGAAAGAGAATAGATACCTGGAAGGTCAGTGATCGTAACGTCTTCCCCTTTTCTCTTTCCTTTTAATTTACCTTCTTTTTTTTCTACGGTAACACCTGGCCAGTTACCAACATACTGGTTAGCTCCTGTCAGGGCATTGAACATGGTAGTTTTACCACAGTTCGGGTTACCCGCGAGTGCGATATTAATAGCCATTTCTTTTTACCTCCCTGGGGAATTACTTTCCTCTTAAATAATAGCTTTTCTAGATATTAGATATTACTAACTTTTATTAGATGCTACTAACTCTTATGTATTAGGCTTCTCTAACCAATACACACTGAGCATCGTTCTTTCTTACAGATAATTCGTATCCTCTGACTGTAATTTCAACAGGATCTCCAAGTGGTGCTACTTTACGAATAAAGATTTCGCTTCCTTTTGTGATTCCCATATCCATAATACGACGTTTGTAAGCACTGTCTCCGTCAATCTTAGCAACTACAACTGTGCTTCCAACTGTTGCGTCTCCTAAAGTCATGGTCATATCTCCTTTCTTCTCATTATCATTGTTTAAAAATCTATTCTGCATTTATGACTATTTGTAACTCATAAACACAATATAACAGGCATATTAAACCATAATATGTCTAGCCATATCCTTATTAATTGCAACTCTGGAGTCTTTGATGTTCACAATCACATTTCCTCCGATTGCTGATAAAACAGTTACTTCTGCTCCCTGTACAAAACCAAGATTTGCAAGAAATCTTCTTGTTTCCTCATTTCCACCGATTCTCTGAATCGTACATGTTTCTCCAATTCCAACCATAATTAAAGGCATGATATTATCCCCTTTTCTATGTTTTATCTTATTACCGTTAGTTCTAACTATCTTTTGTTAGTTCAGACTAATTATCTTTTACAGTTTGTTAGTATATGCTAACTTTCATGTGCTGTCAAGGGGTTTTTGCATTTTTTTCTCATTTATGCAATTTCACAATGCTGTTCTAAGATTTCTGTAAGTGCTGCCTGACTGCTTGAGTGGCTTCTGACAACTTCGATATTTTTGTTCTTTGCTTCACTGACTGCACAACGTACCATTTTGTGTGATACCGTATTTGTAAATAATACAACAAGATCTGGATTTCCAATTTTTTTATTTAAGCATGATGGCATCTGAGTAAATATTTTTGCCTTGCAGTTATGTTCTTTACAAATTGTACGATACTGACGTACCATACGATCATGTCCTCCAATGATCACAATACTCATTTTTATATTCCCTCCTTCTAAATAATCTGCTGTTTTTAATACAGCCGGACATATACTCCATACGTCCGGCCGTGTATTTTTATTCTTTATTTGTAAAATTAAATTGCTGCCAGCTGTTTACCCATGGCTTTTAATTCGTCCTGAGCATCAGCATCTGGAGCTTCCTGGCAGATCGTATCTTCTCCACCGACAACTGTTGCTCCGGCTCCTTCCATCTGCTCTACCCAGTTTCTCATCCATTCTCCGTCTCCCCATCCGTAAGATCCGAATAATCCGATTGTTTTTCCTGAAGCGAATCCACAAACTTCTTCAACAAATGGTTCCATTGTTGATTCTTCTAACTGTTCAACTCCCATAGATGGGCATCCAAGTGCAAATGCGGCTGCATCTTTTAAATCTGCTGCACTAATATCGTCTACAGAAACAACTTTTGCTTCAGCTCCACCTTCTCTGATTCCTTCTGCAACATATTCTGCCATCTCTGCTGTATTTCCTGTTCCTGTCCAAAATGCAACGATTACTTCGCTCATGACTTATCCTCCTAATGATCATCTTTCTTTTTGTTCTTGTTTGAGTGTTTTGGTTTTTATTTTAGTTAAGCATACTTCGGTGTCCGATAATCTGTGTACATGTCAACAAGTTCTTTGAAACTTTTTCCGTATTCCACAAGTTTTACCATTTGGAAACGAACTTTATCATAAACCTCAAAGACCCTCTTTGTCTGGGAAAGGTTATCATAGACTTTCCAGTAACTACAATATAAACAATTTTGTCCGTGATTTTTGATAAATCCGATCACATCACATAATGGATATCCGAGAATCAAGCCAAGCTCATGTGGAAAATCCGCCTGCCCTGCTTTATAAAGCCTGTAACGATTCTTAAGTGTATAAAGGATATTTTGAATCTGAAAGGATGAATAGCCGCAGTGTTTTAAAAATCTTTGATTTTCTGGATCCATCAGATACTGGTTGACCTGCTGTTCACGATACAGCAGCCAGAGACATTTTCCATTCCCTGAATAGATCAGTCCACATTTGATCTCACTTCCCGCAAGTGACTGAATCAATTCTTTTGAATCAATATAGTCGAGAGTTACTGCATTGGATGGCTTTAATCCCGCAAGCACAGGTGCACAGTGCATCGCCATCTGCATCTGCATACATTTTTTCCATTTTACCTGACTTAATTCTACTTGATATCTCATCGGTTCCTCCTTGGGTTAGTCTTAACTAACTATCTGCATCATACACCCTTATGATGCATTTGTCTATAGTAAAAAATGAGAAGATTTATCACTACATTCCTTTGTAGTAATTAATCTTCCCATCTTTATATTTTTTATTCTGTTTATTTTTTATTCTGTTTTGAATTATCCGATCAGTTGATCTAAACGATCATATGCTTCTTTGATCGCTCTTCCTTGTTCTTCTGTAATATTCTGTGGTTTGATCCGCTTCATAGAATGTTTCAAGTCGCTGATCGCTGATTTTAATTCTGATTTCTGTTCTCTTGATAATTCTTTTTTATGCTGGGCTAAATATGCTTCTCCTTTGTACAACATATTTTGCCCTTCATTATAACTTTCGATCGCGTCACGTTTTTCCTGGTCTTCTGATTCATACGCTTTTGCATCTTCCATAGCTCGTTCAATATCTTTATTAGACATATTAGAACTTGCTGTGATCGTGATCGATTGTTCTTTACCTGTTGCAAGATCTTTCGCTGATACATTCAGAATTCCGTTTACGTCAATATCAAATGTTACTTCAATCTGTGGAACTCCTCGCATGGCTCTCTTGATTCCTTTTAATTTAAAGGTTCCAAGTACCTGATTATCTCTTGCCATGGCACGTTCTCCCTGCAAAACCTTAATTTCTACAGTTGTCTGAAAGTTCATTGCTGTTGTAAATATCTGGCTGTATCTTGTCGGGATCGTAGAATTTCGCTCGATCAGTCTTGTAGCAACTCCACCTGCTGTCTCTATGGATAAAGAAAGTGGTGTGACATCCATTAATAAGATTTCATTTAATCCAGCTTCTCCTGCGATCTTTCCACCCTGGATCGCTGCTCCTAAGGCTACGCACTCATCTGGATTCATGTTCTTGCTCGGCTCTTTTCCAGTTAGCTGTCTGACTTTCTCAGATACTGCTGGCATTCTTGTTGAGCCACCAACTAAAAGCACCATATGCAGCTCATTTGTACTGATTCCTGCATCCGATAATGCCTGATGAACTGGCCCTGCTGTCTGTTCGATCAGATCTGCTGTCAACTCTTCAAATTTAGCACGTGTTAACGTAATATCCATATGTTTTGGGCCATCATTGCCTACAGCGATAAATGGAAGGTTTACCTGTACTGTCATAGAAGATGAAAGTTCTTTTTTGGCCTTCTCTGCTTCTTCTTTGACTCTTTGCATTGCTGTCTGATCTTTGGACAGATCGATTCCTTCTGTTTTCTTAAATTCCCCGATCAGATAATTCATCACTCTCTGGTCAAAATCATCTCCACCCAGATGATTATTTCCTGCGGTTGCCAATACTTCAACTACACCGTCTCCGATTTCGATCACTGATACGTCAAACGTTCCTCCACCCAGGTCATAAACCATGATCTTTTGGGATACAGATTTATCAAGGCCATAGGCTAATGCTGCAGATGTTGGTTCATTAATAATACGTTCTACCTGAAGTCCCGCGATCTTTCCAGCATTCTTAGTTGCCTGTCTTTGTGCATCACTAAAATAAGCCGGAACTGTGATCACAGCTTTTGTTACTTCTTCCCCTAAATAGCTTTCTGCATCTTTCTTAAGCTTTGTTAATATCATTGCTGAAATCTCTTCTGGCGTATATTTCTTTCCATCGATCTTCACCTTTCGGTCAGTTCCCATCTGACGTTTTACAGATGCTACCGTGCGGCTTACATTGGTTACTGCCTGGCGTTTAGCTGGATCTCCGACTAAACGTTCTCCATTCTTTGAAAATGCAACGATCGATGGAGTTGTTCTTCCACCTTCTGCATTCGGAATAACAACTGGTACGCCGCCTTCCATTACGGCAACACAGGAGTTTGTTGTTCCTAAATCTATTCCGATAATCTTACTCATTGTTTCTTTCCTCCTAATTTATGCTGATCTATTTATCGGTCTATAAGGATCAGCACCAGTATCTGCCACCAAAACAACAGTTACACATCAGATTCAGCATACAGATCTTCATACACCAGTCTCCACCTGTAGAGTATGGATTCTGATAGGTGCTTTGTCGCTGCTGATACCAGGAACCATTTCCTTCTAACTGATTTAATAACATCTGATATTCATAGTTGTTTGGTTCCATGGAGACTGCCTGTCTGGCATGTTCCATGGCAGTCACGTTATTTCCAAGCCCTTGGTTTGCTGCTGCACTGTAATAATACCATCTGGCATTTCTTCTTGCTGGTTCCATTCCATCTAAGACATTTCTTGCCTCTTGATAATATCCATTCCTTACATAGTTACCTGCTGCTCTTAAATGAGTATCTTTTTCATATCCGGTTGTTGACTGTTGCTGCTGCCCACCGCCATTTGTATAATATCCACCAAAATTGCCAAAAATATCTTCAAATGGGTTCCATTCTCCATAAGGATTTCCCTGTTGGTTTCCATATGGATTTCCCTGACTTTGATAGCCACCACTCTGACCTTGATAACCTCCATAAGAACTCTGGCTGTATCCGCTTGTTTTTTCTTTCATTACCTGCTGATACGCCTGCTGGATCTGTTTAAATTTCTCTTCTGCCGCTTTGGGATTATCAAGATTTGCATCTGGATGATATTTCCTACTCAGCCTTTTATATGCTTTTTTTATTTCTTCTTCCGAAGCACCTCTTTGCACTCCTAGAATTTCATATGGATCAGACATTGTTTTCTTCCTTTTCTTTTTCTCTTTTCTCTCGCACCTGTTCGTATCGGTACCATACTCCGGAATATAAGACATTTCTTAAAATATCAATATCATCGATCAATGGTAGTTGTTCAAATGTCTTAGAACATTCTGCCATCATCATTGTCAGAATCTTATGGATGATATCTTCAAATTCCGGTTTCTTATATAATTGTTTCAGTGGATTGTAATTGTGATTCTTAAGATCATCTTCAATATCTTCGTATGCATCCATCAGATAAATAAATTTGCCAAGGAAAAATCCAAATCTTGACAATAATTCTTTCCATTCATCATCTTGATACAGCATGATCTCTGCCATGATCTGTCCAAACATTCCAGACATCTGATCGATATCCTGATTATCTTTTTGTTCCTCTTTTGAAAGTTCATCTAACAAATGACTGATCTTTTTCCACTTTTCTCTATAAAAATTTCTGGAAAATCCACTCTTGTGATATAAGATCTTCTCTAGTACAAGTTGTTTTAACTTACGGTCATCATTCCAATCATCTTTACATTTGTAATAAGTCAGAAGAATATTCATATGTGCAACATAATCAGTAATATCATTGACTCTTGTATCATGTTTCTGAAATGGATGTGTGATGCAACGTTCCTTGCTTCTTGTCGTTTCTGGTTCATAAAGACTTGTTAATACCATCAAAACAAAAGTCATATCATAAGATAATGTGATCTGGCCAAACTTTCCATAATGTTGTTTTAGTTTCTTGCACAAACCACAGTAATATCCGTGATAAACATCAAATTCACGAAATTTCATCTCTGGTTTATTGACAATGATATAGCCAAACATCTTAACTCCTCTTTATAAATGTTGTACGACACTTTGGACAACGCACTTCAATCTTTCCTTTTCCTCTAGGAATCCTGATCTTCTGTCCACATCCTGGGCACTTGTAGATATGATAATTCTTCATCTGCTGTGCATTATATTTTCTGTTACTCCAGAAACCACGCATATTAGATGTCTTGTTTAAAAACCATCGATTTTCTTCAGATCGCTTATAAATATTTCTGGAAAACATTCTGATATAGCAATAGATCAATAATGCTAATGCGATCCAATAAAAAATACGGCTTAATGAAACAACGCCGCCAAATACGATTCTTCCTGTAAATAGTGATAGTACGAATGCTGCTAAAATGATCTTCATCAAAAAGCGGTTCAGATCGTCATTTCCGTATCTTCCCTGCATAAACTGATTTAATTTATCTCTCATAGACGTTCTCCTTCTTTGATATCTGTTCTATTATAGATATCACATTTAAGTATAATGGTAATTATACGCAAACCACGTGAGAATAGCAATGAAATAGTTGTAAAGAAATTATAAAATAAAATTTATAATTGGAGTGAATGCCTGCAGTGATCTCACTGCAGGTATTCTTCTAGGATCTTCTTTGTTTTATTGACCACATATCCACTTCCGCCTCGTTTTTTTACATCTTCTGTCATGGATACCAGTTCCAGGGATTCTTTATATTCTGTCTTTGGCATGATCGTTACAAACCATCCAAGTTCTGTTCCCTTCGTGTCTGTCTGCGACTGCTTGATCTCTGCAGTTCCGGTCTTACCTTTTAGATCAATACCATCGATCTGTGCAGCATGTCCCGTTCCATTTGGATTGCTGATCACTTGTTTCATTGCATCATTGACTGTTTTTACTGCATCATTTGAAAATACATGTTCTCTTAATACTTGCTTTTTACTGCCTTTTTGTTTGATCAGATATGGATTTAGCATATTTCCTTTATTTGAAAATGCTGTATAGATCGTTGCCATATGTACTGGATTGACCATCATCTCTCCCTGCCCATATCCACTGTCTGCCAGCTGGATCTCTGACGTAAATCCTTCACTTCCATAAGATGATGCTGTTAGTCCGAATGTAAAATCCAAGTTTTTTCCAAACAAAAGATTATCAAACTGGTCTTTTAAAGTGTCTTTTCCAATCTTTAATGCTGCTTTCGCAAAATAAATATTGTCTGAATAGATCAACGCATTCCTTACATTGTGCCCACTATAGTCGTGCAAAGTCGTCACATAATATCCACCCCAGCTTTTATTCTTCTGCCAGCGTTTTCCACTATTGCCAAAGTCATCGGATGCACTGAATTTATTCTGGCTTAATCCTATCGCTGCAATGATCGGTTTTAAAGATGACCCTGGGGCAAAGATTCCTTTGAAACGATTCTGCATAGGGTGTCTTGGATCATTATTGATCTTATTCCATTTCTCCGGTGTCATTCCAAGGATAAATGCCTGCGCATCATAAGAAGGCGTGCTTACCAATGCTTTCACTTCTCCCGTTGTCGGATTCATTGCTACATGTGCACTCTTATCCTTTTTATATTGTTCATAAATGGATTTCTGAAGCTTACTGTCGATCGTTGTATTTAAACTTTGTCCATCAATCTGAGCTTTCACTGCCAGTAACTGCTTTTTCTGTCCATTGGCATCTACTATATATATCTCTAAACCATCTGTTCCACTGAGCTGCTTATTATAAAGCTTTTCAAGTCCTGCTTTTCCTTCCCCATTCTGCAGATATCCTACCAGATGGGCTGCGGATTCACCTAATGGATAGATTCTTCCTGTCTCTGTCGATATAATGATTCCTTTGACATCTAACAGATCACTGGAATATTCTTTTAATTTTACCAATGGAACAAAAGAATCTTTTGTTACCCATTTTTGTTCCAGCTTTTTTTGAATTTCTTCTTTGGAAATTCCAAGTTTCTTCGAAGCAAGTTTTACAGAATCAGAATCCATTTTTTTTGGCACAAACCCTACTGAATAGATCTTTCCCTGTATAGCAAGTGCATTCCCACTAGCATCTTTTATCGTTCCTCGTTTCGCATGTAGCGTCTTGACCCTTACTTTATCTTCCGCACCAAGTTGTGGAAAGATGACAGAATCATCCCATTCCATACGGTATCTTCTTCTTTCTTTTACAAAGATTGTTTTGTTATTATAAGATATAACTCCCGCATTTGTCCTCATTTTGACACGATAAGTAACGGTTGTTTCTCTCTTCTTGGACGTTACCACTGCTTCAAGTGTTTTCATTCCAATACCCTGATATATATTTTTATTCCTTTTTATAAATTCTTTCTTTGAAATTCCTTTTTGACTGTCTTTATCCAGAAGATCATACATCTTATCATATTCTCCATCTTCTGCATACGACATATATTTTAATAAAGTTTCTCCTGGATTCATTGCGATATTATTCTTATAAAATAATACAGCCCCCGCCCCAGCGAGCACTAGTGCAAATCCAATTGCTATATTTTTTACTATATTTTTACCATTCATATAGGTCCCGTCTCCTGTTTTCAAATACAGGATTTGCCTTTCTTACTATCTTGATCTGTTCTAGATCAATTGCAGCAAAAAGAAGTTCTTCTCGTTCCACTCCTTGATACAACCGATCACCATCTGGCCCAAATCCGGTGCTTCTTCCCATATAATGTTTTTCACTGTAATGGCAGCATCCAAGTACATACATTTCATTTTCAATAGCTCTTGCACGAAGAAGACTTTCCCATTGTATAAATTTATTCTCTCCCTTTACCCATGCTGATGGATAGATCATGACCTGTGTTCCTTTTAGTGCTTCATATCTTGCTGCTTCTGGAAATCTAAGATCATAACAGATTCCAAGTCCGAGCATGCCAATTGGTGTCTGTACTGGTTCAAAGAATCGATCTCCTTCTATTGTATCTCTCGATTCTTGCCACTTATATGCATTAAACAAATGTGTCTTATGATAATGTGCGATCAATTGTCCATTCTCATTGATCACTGCCATCGTATTATAATTCTTTGTTTCATCCACAGTTTTTTCATTCATTCCAAAAATGATCCACATCTTATATTCTTTCGCGAAAACTTTCATCTGTGATACAAAATCTCCGTGGAGTGTCTGTGCCTTTTCTATATATTTATGGTCCGCATCCGGATAATAATTCATAAAATATTCTGGAAATACGATCATTTTTGCTTTTTCTGCTTTGGCTCTCTTTATAAATTGTTCTGCTTTTCGAAGATTTTCACTCCAGTTTCCTGAAGATGTTGTCTGTGCGATTGCAATTTTCTCCATAATGATCGATCCCCTTTCCAGTCTTTAGGATACCATATTTCGTGCTTTTTTTGTACTTTTAATCACTTTGTTTAAATTACTTTAAAGATTTTATAAAATTTTTTTAAAAAAAATGAAAATAATGCTTGCATTTCTTAAAACATTCGTATATAATAAATCTTGCGTTAAGGAAGCGCAGTAAAAACTTCATAAGATATGCGTGATTAGCTCAGTTGGTAGAGCACCTGACTCTTAATCAGGGTGTCGAGGGTTCGAACCCCTCATCGCGTACTAAAGCACTGTTTTTGGTTGATATAGGTAGCCGGGGATGGTGTTTTTCTTTATGTAAATCTTTTCTTGTAACTATTCTAAGAAACGTCTATAATAAATACTACTACCCTATAAATATTACAACGCACATTTTGAATATATTGTATTTTACAATCTTAAGGAGCAGCTAATGGCAAATAATCACAAATTTGAATCAAATAAAAAATATTTTACAATTTCCATTTATACGACTGTCGTAATTCTGATCGGATGTATCATCTTCCGTTTTGTGACACAATGGTCTACAACTAGTAAACTTATTTCCCAACTATGGGGAATCTTATTTCCATTTTTTATGGGGTTTCTGATCGCCTATATTCTAAACCCAGTTGTTTCATTCTTTCAGAGAAATGTATCTGCAAGAATTTTAAAAAGCAAACCTGACAAACAACGTGGACTTGCTATTTTGATCAGTTATCTTGTTATGGTCGGTTGTATCATTATCTGCCTTCGATTTATCATTCCACAGTTATATGACAGTATCCGTGAATTATCTTTGATGATCCCTGATATTTATAACTCCATCATGTCGATGTTTGAGCAATATCGTGAAAACAGTACCGATATATTTCCTGACCAGATTGCTGATATGATCGAGACGAAAACTTTACCAAAGCTGTTTGAACTGACGAATAATCTTTTAACAAATATTGTTCCTATGCTTTATGAAGCTTCCATGTCATTTGCAAAGGGATTATTTAATTTATTTATTGCATTTATTGTTTCTATTTATATGACCATTGATAAATTTATTTTAAAATATGCTGGTAAAAGAATTGTTCTTGCAATCTTTAATGAAAACTTCTCTTATCGTGTATTACGCACTTTAAAAGATTGTCACAAAATTTTTTCTGGATTTATTATTGGAAAATCCATTGATTCTCTGATCATTGGTTTGCTTGCTTTTGTTGCAATGACAATATTAAAACTCCCATATACAGTGCTGATCAGTGTTATTATCGGAATTACAAATATGATTCCTTATTTTGGTCCGATCATTGGTGCTGTTCCAGGGGCATTTATTTTATTTATCGTAAGTCCGATGAAATGTCTGATCTTTATCATTATGGTCTTTGTTTTACAGCAGTTTGACGGATTGATCCTTGGACCTAAGATTCTTGGAGAATCCACGGGCGTACGTCCATTGTTGATCTTATTTTCTATTACAGTTGGCGGTGCTTATTTTGGTCCTTTGGGAATGTTCCTTGGAGTTCCGTTCTTTGCGACGGTTCAATTCTTGATCAAGAACTGGGTAGATTATCGATTGTATAAAAAGAAGATCAAAATAAAAAAAGAAGAGTAAAAGAAGAGGATTGCCTTATCTGATATTTTGTAAGTCAATCCTCTTTTATTTGTCATTGATTTGCTATCTGTTCTGCCAGATCATTTAAATATACCCAACGATCCATTTTCTCATCTAATTCCGCTTGTGCAGATTCTTTCTGCTCCGTCAGTTCTGCTAACTTTCCAGAATTCGTTGCATTTTCCATGATCTCTTCGTCTAACTGCTCTAACTTCTCTTCCAGTTTGGCGATATCATCATCGATCGTTTCAAATTCTTTTTGTTCTTTGTATGTAAATTTAAGCTTCTTTTGATGTTCTTTCTGGAATTTCTTTCCGTTGTTTTCTTTTTTCGCTGGTTTGCTTTTTTCTGGTTTGGCTGCAGGTTTTACTTTTTCAAGATAATCTGTATATCCACCTTCGTATTGTTTTAAATGTCCGCCTTCTTCAAATGCAAAGATACGGTTTACAATACGATCAAGGAAATAGCGGTCATGGGATACCGTGATCACGATTCCTGCGAAGGTATCCAGATAATCCTCAAGGATCGTTAATGTCTGGATATCAAGATCATTGGTCGGCTCATCAAGGATCAGAACATTCGGTGCTTCCATCAGTACTTTTAACAAGTAGAGTCGTCTCTGTTCTCCACCTGAAAGTTTATCCAGCGGTGTGTACTGAAGTTCTGGTGGAAACAGGAAGCGATCTAACATCTGGGATGCACTTGCCTGCCCTTTTGTTGTCTGGATGTATTCTGCAACATTTTTAATATAATCAATGACACGGATATCTCCAGTCATATCTTCATTCTCCTGTGCAAAATATCCAATCTTTACAGTGTCTCCGATCGTGATATTTCCTTCATCTGGCTTTAAAATCCCCATGATCATCTTCATTAACGTTGATTTTCCACATCCATTTGGTCCGATAAATCCGATTCGATCATCTCTTAGGAAAATATAAGAGAAATCGTTGATCAGATGTTTATCACCGAATCCTTTGGAAATGTGTTCTAACTCGATCGTTGTCTTTCCAAGACGGCTGCTTATGGAATCCATTTCGACATTTTGCTGCATAGATGGACCTTTGGCATTCTTAAGTTCCTCAAAACGTTCGGTTCTTGCTCTCTGTCTTGTTCCTCTTGCCTTGATTCCCTGCTTCATCCATTCCATTTCCACACGGAGTAAACTCTGACGTTTGCGTTCTGTCGCTAATTCCATCTCTTCACGCTGGACTTTTAATTCTACAAATCCTGAATAGTTTGTGTCATATTCGTAAAGCTTTCCTTTATCAATCTCTACAATCTTATTTGTGACGCGGTCTAAGAAATAGCGGTCATGAGTTACCATGATCAATACGCCGCGGAAGCTGTTTAAGAATTCTTCCAACCACAAAACCATATCGTTATCCAAGTGGTTGGTCGGCTCATCAAGGATCAGGACTTCTGTCGGATCTACTAAAGTTCTTGCAAGTGCAACTCTCTTCTTCTGACCTCCGGATAAATGATCGCATCCTTCGTCAAAATCATAGATTCCCAGCTTTGTAAGAATTGTCTTTGCTTCACTCTCTGTCTTCCAGTCCTGATGTTCTTTTCCATCCATCACATATTCCAAAATACTTTGTTTCTTCGGGAATTCTGGATTCTGCGGAAGATAGGATACACGGATTCCATTTCCACAGATGATCTGGCCTTTGTCTGGCTCATTGATCTTGGCGATAATTTTTAATAATGTAGTCTTTCCTGTACCATTGACCCCGATCACACCAATCTTATCACCGCTGTGGATTCCAAGAGATACGTCATCAAAAATAACTTTCTCTCCATAAATTTTGCTGATATGTTCAATATTTAATATATTCATCGTACTACTTTGCCTGACCGATCGCTTCAACTAATTCTTCTTTAGATACTGCACCGATCAGTTTTTTAACTACCTCTCCATCTTTGATCACTAAAAATGTTGGAACTGACATGATCTTGTACTGTGCCACGATATCCACATTCTGATCGATATCAAGCTTTCCAACCTTTACAGATCCTTTATATTCTTCGGCAAGCTGTGCAACGACTGGAGCCATCATCTTGCAAGGTCCACACCATGTTGCAAACATATCAACTAAGACTGGTACATCACTTTTTAATACTTCTTCTTCGAAATTTTCACTTGTAAATGTATATTCCATAATCATTCACCTATCCTTTGCTATTTATTTAAACATCGTTTTGCTTCTTCTAATGATTCATAAAATCTGCAGATCCATCGGTTTATACATGGATGCAAATATAAAAATAACTGGATCTTGCATCGAAACTTTCCTTGTTTCATGATTATATTACCACTTTTTGTTTATTTTATGCAATCCTTTTACTTTGCATGACGATATGCTACTAAACGGCAGATTGGATTTCCTTTGGCGGAGAATTTCTCTTCATATTCTGTCATGACATTTCCTTCATTATATTCACTATGATGAAGATCATATGTGTGATTTTCTAAGATCCATCCTGCTTCTTCTACCTGTTCTAAGGAGAAGTCAAACAAATCTTTATTGTCTGTCTTAAACATGACTCTTCCTTCTGGTGTCAAAATGTTATTGTATCGTTCTAAAAATCTTGTGGATGTCAGTCTTCTCTTTGCATGTCGGTCTTTTGGCCATGGATCGGAGAAGTTTAAGTAGATTCTGTCTACTTCATCTTTATCAAAAACTTCTTCAATATTCTCTGCATCCATACGGATCAGGCGAAGATTGTTCTGTTCAAAGTCTTCTAATTTCTCTACGGCTCTTACTAGCACGCTAGAATATTTCTCAATTCCGATATAGTTGATCTCTGGATTTCTTTTTGCCATTTCTATGATAAACTGTCCTTTTCCCATTCCTACTTCGATGTGGATCGGATGATCATTTCCAAATACCTCTGCCCATTTTCCTTTCTTCTGTTCTGGCTCTTGGATGGAAAACTGGTTTTCAATAATTGTTTCTCTCGCTCCTGGTACATTTCTTAAACGCATTTATATTCATCTCCTTTGTCTTTTTTCTCGAATCTTTGTTGATTATATCATAGACGATGGGTATAATAAAGAAAAAGTATGAGGCCTTAAGAGGCTTAGGATCTGCACTTCAAGGAGGAAATGCTCATGGAAATCGAAAGAAAATTTATCGTCCACAACTTACCTGATAATCTGGATTCTTATCCACACTCTGAGATTGAGCAGGGCTATCTTTGCATGGAACCTGTCATTCGTATCCGCAGGATGAATAAGCAGTATTTCTTAACTTTTAAGAGTAAGGGATTGATGGCTAGAACCGAACATGAATTTCCACTTGATAAGGCAGCTTATGAACACCTGCTTCCAAAGGTGGATGGGATTTTAATTTCCAAGACTCGTTATAAGATTCCGGATGAACATGGATTTATTATTGAACTGGATGTCTTTCATGGAGAGTATGAGGGACTTGTAATGGCCGAGGTGGAATTCCCTAGTGAGGAAGTTGCTGTGGAATATGAGGGGCCTGAATGGTTTGATGATGAGGTTACGTTTGATTCTCGGTATCAGAATAATAATTTGGCGAATAAATAATTGTTAGCCATAGGCTGTCGATGTATGTAGATAAACAATAAAATAACACCTTCCGTGAAACACGAATTTTATGACGGATTTTTTACAAGCCGCTGATTCGCCGGCTTTCCTTGCAAAACTCGCTTCGCTCAAACATTGCACCAAGCACGGCTGCGAGCTTGTAAAAAATCCTATAAAATTCTATCGTTTCACGGAAGGTGTTATTTTATTGTTTATCTACATACACTGAAGGGTATTGGTGGAAACTGTGTATTATTCACTATATTTGTTATTATAATATTTATTGTCATGTAAAATTCATGATAAAATTTACTTACAAAATTTTTCGAAAAATGATAAAATAGTCATATAAACCGAGTACGATTTACATGAAAAAAAGACTGTTTCATTCGAATGTTACCGAGTGAAGCAGTCTTTTTTCTGTCAGATTTACTTTAGTTTCTTTAGAATTATAAATTGGAGGTAAAGTGATATGAAACGAATTCAGAAAGCATGTCTTACACAAACGGTTATTTTCTCTAATCATAATGGGGAGACTACTGCTTATGCGCGTAAATTGATCGAGGAGGAATATAAGGCCGTAATATTAAGCGGTGATAATGAAAAGATTGCAAGTATTCTAAAATTAATATATAGCCGCAAGCAGGAACGTGCCGAACAGGGTAAAAAGCTTTCTTCTACTGATGAGAGGTATTTTAAATTAGCTGAATATATGCTTTTTTCCGAACTTTCGTTTGTGCTGAATGTTCCGAGAGAACATATAGAGCAGTACATTGCGGATATGATTGAGGCATAAATAATTTTATTATAAAAAGGACACTTTTGATTAAATTTCAAAAGTGTCCTTTTTTATCATTTATCTACCATGACTTTACATCGTTTCTTATAGCAGGCAATTCCGTAGTTTAATATTGTTTCATATCCTTCTTCTTCTAATTTCTGATCGTAGTGTTTTTCTTTGATCTGTTTTAGTGCCTTTTTGCATGCTTTGCAGAAATCTTTTAAGCGGTTTTCGTCTTTTCTTGTGGTTTTCCCTGTTTGGTAAGGTAGCCTGTTGCGAAAAGTACACTCCAGAGATTTTCGATCGTGCTGTCTAGTTCGTTGTATGTTAGTTCTAATCTGATTTCTTTCTGGATTGCTTTTCCTTCGATCAATTGCTCGATTTCTCTTCTTGTTTGTTGGTTTGCTTTTTCTATAAATCGTTTTACGATATAGTTTCCGCTTGTATTGATCCAGTATGGCTGTGGTGTTGCATCTGGTTCTATTTTTAATGCTCGGCAGTGATTGATCACATCCCATGGGCAGTAGATATCTGTATTTCCGAAGCGGTAACCGTCATACCATTTCTTTGTTTGTTCGAAAATTTCAAAGAAATATTTTAACATACTCATATTTAAGGATTTTCCGAATCTTCTTGTTCTTGTGAATAGATTGACTAAACCATGTTCATTTAGTAATTGTTTTATCAATCCTGTTTTATCTACATAGTAATAGTTTTCTTTTATCATATCTTCGAAGTTTTCAATTCCGATTGGAAGTTTCTTTTGCATGAGGTTCCTTCCTTTCCGCATTTAATCTTACCTTTTGTTCATATTTTACTATCTGGTTATTTTATATGCAACGCAAAATAACACTTATCTTTAGAAATCAAATAAGAAGATATACCCATATTCCCATGACTATATCTTCTCAAAATTTTCTTTTATTCCATTGTATCTACAATTTCTCTTCGTCATGGCGAATGTGCTTGCCTACTTCATTTACAAATAGTTGGACGGAGACGAGTAAAAGACAATCAGCCTAAGGAATAAGCTACCTTTGCCAAAACGGAATAGAAAAGCACCAGAGGGCCTAATCTCTGGTGCTTTTCGTTTGCCCTTACGGACTATTCATTTCATTCTGCCTACTGGCATTATAGCATACGCATTATGTAATACATTTGGAATATGTTTCCAAATGTATTACATAACACACTTGTTAATTTCTTGTTAATAAATACAAAATACAATTGACAAGAAATTAAATATTTCATACGATATAGTTAGTTATAAATAACTAATACTTAAGTGGAGGTAGGAATTAATGAAACAAATAATTAAAAAAGTGTTATATATATATATATGATATCTACATTGGTTTTATCTATGTTATTATCATCACTACAACGTGTATCTGCAGACGAATCAGAAAACATACCTAATTCACCTATTAAAGTTTTAGAAGAAAATATTTCTGATCAATCACTATATATAAAATATTATATGACGATTGATAATCAAAAATTTTTATACATTGAAAATTCAAAAATAGTCAATGGAGATTGGGTTACTAATACTTTAAAAACAAAAGTAGATGAAAATAATAATTTGATCAAATCTACTAAAGAAGAATATCAAACAAACTATCATATTTCTGATGAATCCATAGACAATATAGATAATAAAACTTTAACTTGGTCAAAACGTTGGGGGCATTAGTAATGAAAAATTTATTTCACAATAAAAGAATAAGGCATTTTTTTATTGTTGATGGAAGTTACTTATTATTTAATTTAATATATTGTTTAGTATTCAAATATAACTTTATCACTACACACACAATTATAATGTTTATTTTTATGAATATTTGTTTGTTTATTGGAACTCAAGATGAAGAATAATAAAAAGATTCTAAGCAACCAATCTGCCTAGAATCTTTTTACACATATTCAAATTTACTTTATGCTTTCAATCCCTTACGAACTAACGCTCTCTTAAGTGCCAACTCTGCCCTTGCAATATCAATATCTGCGCTCTTAGCTTCGAGTCTCTTTCTTGCTCTCTCTTCCGCTTTCTTTGCACGTTCAACATTGATATCTTCCGGCCATTCTGCGACTTCTGCCAGGATACTCATGGTTGTTTCTGTGACTTCCACGAATCCTTTTAGTAATGCCGCTTTCTTCTTGGTTCCGTCTTCTTCTGTGATCGTTAAGACTCCAGGTGCGATGATCATCGTCATCGGAATGTGTCTTGCGTAGATTCCGACTTCTCCTTCGGTTGTATTTAACTCAACGAATGTGACATCTCCTGTATAAAATGAGCGTTCTGGTGTAATGACTTCTAATTTCATTGTGTTTTCAGCCATAGGATCACCTACTTATTTCTTGCTGCAAAACGTTCTACAACTTCTTCGATGGTTCCTGCATTTAAGAACATTCCTTCTGGAATCTCATCGTGTTTTCCTTCTAAGATTTCCTTAAATCCCTGGATCGTATCGCTTAAGGATACATACTGCCCTGGTTTTCCTGTAAACTGTTCGGCTACGAAGAATGGCTGAGACAGGAATCTTTGTACCTTTCTTGCGCGGTCTACGACCAGTTTCTCGTCTTCAGAAAGTTCATCCATTCCTAAGATTGCGATGATATCCTGTAATTCTTTATATTTTTGCAGAATCTCCTGTACGCCTCGTGCGACTTTGTAGTGTTCTTCTCCAACAACTTTTGGATCTAGGATTCTTGATGTGGATTCCAATGGATCTACTGCTGGATAGATTCCCATTTCTGAGATTGCACGGGATAGTACGGTTGTCGCATCCAGATGGGCAAATGTTGTTGCTGGTGCCGGGTCGGTTAAGTCATCGGCTGGCACATAGACTGCCTGTACGGATGTGATCGATCCATTCTTTGTGGATGTGATACGTTCCTGTAAAGCACCCATCTCTGTCTGCAGTGTTGGCTGGTAACCTACCGCACTTGGCACTCGTCCAAGTAAGGCGGATACCTCGGATCCTGCCTGTGTGAAACGGAAAATGTTGTCGATAAATAATAAGACGTCTTTTCCTCCACGGTCACGGAAATCTTCTGCGATCGTAAGTCCAGTAAGCCCTACTCTCATACGGGCTCCAGGTGGTTCGTTCATCTGTCCGAAGACCATGGCGGTCTTGTCGATAACACCTGATTCACTCATCTCTGTGTAAAGGTCATTTCCTTCACGAGTACGTTCTCCTACTCCAGTAAATACGGAATATCCTCCATGCTCTGTGGCGATATTTCGGATCAGTTCCTGGATCAGTACAGTTTTTCCTACTCCCGCACCACCAAACAGACCGATCTTTCCACCCTTCTGGTATGGGCAGAGAAGGTCAACGACCTTGATCCCTGTTTCCAGAACTTCTGTCTCTGTAGATTGTTCTGAAAATTCCGGTGCTTTTCTGTGGATTGGTAAACGGTCGGCTCCTTCTGGTGCCGGTTTATTATCAATAGGATCTCCCAGCACGTTAAAGATTCGTCCTAAGGTTGCTTCTCCTACAGGAACGGAGATCGGTCCGCCTGTAGCCTGTGCTTCCATTCCACGGACTAATCCGTCGGTTGGTCCCATTGCGATACATCTTACGGTGTCATCACCCAGGTGCTGTGCAACTTCAACGACAAGTTTTCCGCCGTCTCTTGTCTGGATATCGATCGCATCGTTGATCTCTGGCAGGTTATCACTGCTAAACTTGATATCCAGAACCGCACCGATGACCTGTGTAATCTTTCCTGTACGATTATCTGCCATGTTATTTCCTCCTGCTTCTTATATCGAGTCCATCACTTCAGGGCCTCGGCTCCTGAAATGATCTCTGTTAATTCTTGTGTGATCGCTCCCTGTCTTGCTCGGTTGTATGCAAGTTCTAAGCTTGAGATCATCTCTTCTGCATTACTTGTTGCTGAATCCATTGCCTGCATTCTGGCTCCATTCTCACTCGCTACGGATGTGACTAAGGCTCCATAGATCATGCTGCAGATATACTTTGGAATCAGTAAGGATAAAGCTTCTTCCGGCTCCGGCTCAAAATTCATTGGAGCCTTGCTTTCTTTTTCTTCTTCCTTACTTTCTATATTGCTCTCAATCGGAAGTAATTTTACAAGTTTTGGTTCATGAACCACGGTATTTTTAAAATCTGTGTATGCCAGATAGATCTCACCGATCTCTCCATCTTCAAAAGCTTTTAGAAGTTTCTCTCCTAAGATTCTGGCATCATCATAGACTGGCTCGTTGATCATCTCTGAATCATCGGAAACGATCTCATACCCACGATGTTTTAACGTATCCATCGCTTTGTGTCCTACCGCATAGATCATGATATCTTCTTTGTTCATACCGCTGTCCCGGATCAGTTTCACGATATTGTTATTATATCCTCCTGCTAATCCACGGTTGGATGAAATGGTAATGATCCCTTTCTTTGTGGAACCATTTTCCTGTAAATACGGATGATTGATATTACCTGCCTTGGCAAGGATCGAGCTTACTGTCTCATACATCTTATTAAAGTATGCTTTGGACTCGTCTGCTCTCTGCTTTGCTCTCTGCAGTTTTACCGTGGATACCAGTTTCATCGCTTTTGTGATCTGTCCGGTACTTTCGACGCTGGCTTTTCGTCTTTTAATATCAATTATTGATGCCATGACAGATCACCTTACTTTCTAAATGATTCTTTTGCTTCATTGATCGCTTTGATCAGTTTCTCTTCGGTCGCATCATCCATGACTTTCGTCTCGGCAATGCTTGTAAAGATCTCTGGATATTTCGTATCGATCAAGTCAAATAATTCTTTCTGGAAATCAAGGATCTGATCTACTGCCAAGTCTAAGAGATATTTCTTGACTGCTGCGTAGATGATCACAACCTGCTTCTCAACCGCTAATGGCTGATACTGTGGCTGTTTTAAAACTTCCCTGATTCTCTCACCCTGATCTAATCGCTCTTTTGTATCATCATCAAGTTCTGATCCAAACTGAGCAAATGCTGCCAGCTCACGATACTGTGCAAGGTCTGTACGGATTGGTCCTGCGATCTTCTTCATCGCTTTGATCTGTGCAGATCCTCCAACTCGTGATACTGAAAGTCCGGCATTGATCGCTGGTCTGAAACCTGCGTTAAACATCTCTGTTTCCAGATAGATCTGTCCATCTGTGATGGAAATAACGTTCGTTGGGATGTATGCAGATACATCACCTGCCTGTGTCTCGATGATCGGAAGGGCTGTTAGAGATCCTCCACCTAATTCATCGGATAATCTGGCTGCACGCTCTAATAATCTGGAATGTAAATAGAAGACATCTCCAGGATAAGCTTCACGTCCAGGTGGTCTACGAAGAAGTAAGGAAAGTGTACGGTATGCAGTTGCATGTTTGCTTAAGTCATCATATACAACTAATACATCTTCTCCTCTCTCCATCCATTCTTCACCGATCGCACATCCTGCATATGGTGCGATATACTGAAGTGGTGCTAATTCACTGGCTGTAGACGCTACAACCGTTGTATAATCCATTGCGCCAAATTCTTCTAAAGTCTTTACAATATTGGCAACTGTGGATGCTTTCTGGCCGATCGCTACATAAATACAGTGAACACCCTGTCCTTTCTGATTAATGATCGTATCGATCGCGATCGCTGTCTTACCGGTCTGTCTGTCACCGATGATCAACTCACGCTGTCCTCTTCCGATCGGTACCATCGCATCGATCGCTTTGATTCCTGTCTGAATCGGAGTATCTACGGATTTTCTTGAGATAACTCCTGACGCAACTCTTTCAATTGGACGATATTTATCTGTCTCGATCGGACCTTTATTGTCAATTGGCTGTCCTAAGGAGTTTACGACACGTCCTGTCAGTTGATCTCCAACCGGCACTTCTACCACGCGGCCCGTTGTCTTGACAATATCGCCTTCGTTAATATTTCTACGGTCACCTAAGAGAACTGCACCTACGTTGTCCTCTTCTAAGTTTAATACCATTCCATAGACTTCTCCCGGAAATTCGAGCAGTTCTCCCTGCATCGCTTTCTCAAGTCCATGGATTCTGGCGATTCCGTCAGCAACCTGTATTACCGTTCCAATATCAGAGGTTTCAAGCTTTGTTGAATATTGTTTGATCTGTTCTTTGATAACTGAACTGATCTCTTCTGGTCTTAAATTCATGGGGCTTATCTTCCTCCTGTTCTATAGTTGTATTTGTGACAGATATCTTCCCATCGAATCAAGCTTTGTACGGATAGAATTATCCACAATCCGATCATCCATACAAAGGATCAATCCACCAATGATATCTTTATCTGTCTCATAAGTCACCTCTAACTTCTTGTATTCTGAAGAATTGATGACTTTCTTTAAGATCTTGTCTTTTTGTTCTTGTGACAGCGGCGTCGCTGACGTTACATGTAAGGCTCCGATTCCTAACTGACGTTTGATATTAGAAATGATGTAAGTAAAAATTCCATCAAATTCTTTAAAACGCCCTTTCTTGATGATGATCATTAAAAATCCTGTCATATCATCAGAAACCCGGCCGTTAAAAACGTTCTTTGCTGCCTCCATCTTCTCTTCCTTTGTGATCTGGGGATGATTTAAGAAGTTTACGAAATCTGTGTTGGAATCTAAGATTTCTTTCACTGCTTTCGCTTCTTCTAAAGCTTCGATAAGAGCGTCCTCATCTGTTTTCACAGAAATATAGGCATCCCCGTAAATTTTATCTACTCTTGAAGCCATGTCTTATCACCCATTTCCTGTAAGGTCTGATCAACTAAAGCATTCTGGTCTGCTTCGTCCATCTGATTCTGGATGAATTTGCCAGCCATTAAAACTGCCATCTTAACCATCTCTTGCTTCATCTGATCTCTTGCACCTATCTTAGCAAGCTCTGCCTCATGATTCGCACTTTCTATGATCCTTGCGGCCTCTTCTTTGGCTCCTGCAACAATCTCTTCCTCTCTCTTCAGTGCTTTCTTTCTGGCCTGTGCCATCAAGGCATCTGCTTCTTTTTCAACATTTTTTAGTTTATGATCGTATTCGGCTTTTAACTTTGCAGCTTCTGCCTGATCGGCTGCTGCCTGATCGATCTCATTTGCAATTCTGTTCTTACGGTCTTCTAAGATCTTACGAACCGGTTCAAACAAAATATAGGAAAGCAGTGCAAACATGATGAACACTGCGATTCCCTGCATAATCACATCAAAGCCAAGCTGAATATCTAATCCAAATATTCTTCCGTCCACGCCTTGGCCTCCCTTCGGCTTGTTTTATTAAAGTTTTGCAAACAGTGGATTTGCATATAATAAGATCAAACCAATAACCAGACCATAAAGACCTGTTGTCTCTGCTACCGCCTGTCCAAGAAGCATGGTAGATGTGATATCACCTTTGGCTCCTGGATTACGTCCTACTGCTGCTGCACCCTGTCCTGCTGCGTATCCCTGTCCAATACCAGGTCCGATACCTGCGATCAGTGCCAGTCCTGCTCCGATTGCAGAACACCCTAATACAAATGCTTCACTTGAAATATTCATAGTTTTTTCCTCCTGAACTACATATTAAAGTTTCCTATCTTGATCGTTGATAGATTGTCTTAAGCTTCCCGCTTATCTGTAATAAATGTCATCGTAAGCATCGCAAATACAAATGTCTGGATCGCTCCGGAGAACAGATCAAAGTACATATGCAAGAATGCCGGAATACCTAGCTGCGCAAGCCATGGCAGCAATCCGTACCACAATGCCATCATGATCGTACCCGCCATAATATTTCCAAACAAACGAAGAGACATAGAAAGCGGTGTCGCAAACTCTCCGATCAGGTTAATTGGAAATAAGATTGGGATTGGTTTGAAAAGATCGGTAAATACATGTAATTTACTCGTCTTAAATGCACTGTACTGGATCAGTACAAATGTGATCAACGCTAATGCAAGCGTCGTTCCATAGTCCGCTGTCGGTGGTCTTAAGCCAAATAATCCCGATGTATTGGAGAAAAAGATAAAGACCATGATCGTTCCAATGTAATTTACAAATGGACGCCAATGTCTTCCCATATTTCCCTTGACCAGATTATCAAGCATCTCTACGACCATCTCCACAAAATTCTGAAGTCCTGATGGCTTCTCATCTCCGTGAAGAACTGCATGTCTTGCGATCAGTGCTAATACAATGATAAATACCATAACGATCAGCGTCGTCACATGCGTTGTCGTGATCCAGACTTTATGCCCGAAAAATTTCAGCGGAATCAGCCCGTGCACCATAAAGTCAACGTCATCACCGGATGATGCTGCCAACATCATGGGGGCATTCATAATTCCCATCGCACAACCTCCTTTTCTGCTTATTATCATCACTTTATTCCTGCAAGATCTTCTTCGTGATATGCTCGTGAACCGGCTTTTGTAAAAATGCTGCAAACTTGCTGCTTAAGAAACCAACAAGTGCTGCGATAAATGCACTCATACTAAGCTTGATCATCACATACAAAACAACCAGTGTCACCACATAACGGATCAATGCACTTACGATCATATGTCTGCTTGCCTGATGTGTATCCATCTGTACAGACTTCTGAATACTTACCATCATCGTCGTGATCATGATCCACGCTGCGATCAGACCAACAACTGCTCCGATCAGATACCTTAGATCACCTCTGGTTATTATCATACCCAAAATTGCAGATAACACTCCGCCTAGAAGAATTCCGATCATCAGATCCAGGTATGTCTCGTCTAGCTGTCTTAATTTATCTCTCATCTTTCTCCTCCATATCTTCCTGTTCTAGTATATTGTGGATCAGAGAATATACTCCTCTGATTCCTCCCATAATACCAAGAATCAGAAAAAGAAGAAACAGATTTGTGGAAAAATGTTTATCAATCCACAGTCCGATCGCCATGCATAAAAAAACAGAAGTCAACATCGTGATCCCAATCTGTGTTACCAGCGACAACATCTTGATCACTGGTCCATACTTATGCATAGACATTTCCTCCTTTTAGCGAAATCTTTATAAAGTTTATTATAACATTTTTCCCAAACACAAGCCACCTTATTTTTTATTCTTTATCTATTTTTACCAAAAGTAACCAGAAAAATAAGATTTTTCGTCATTTTTACCCTGGTTTCTTCTTATTAAAAAGATGTTTAATTTTTTAGATAAATTTTTTCAATTTTCTCTGATTATTTTTGCTTTTATTTCTCTAATAATTCTTTGATCACAGATTCATAAATATCAAATCCAGCTTCTAACTGTTCATCTGTCATAACGAGTGGTGCAAGGAATCGGATAACATTTCCATATGTACCTGCTCCCTCGATCATCAATCCTTTCTGAGCACATCCTTTGATGACTGCTGCAGAAAATTCTGGATATGGTTCTTTTGTTTTCTGATCTTTGACAAACTCAAGACCGATCATTCCTCCAAGTCCACGAACATCTCCGATCACTGGATATTTTTCTTTCCACTCATTGAATCTCTTAGATACCTTTTCACCAATCTCACAAGAACGTCCTGCAATGTCATCTCGTTCCATGATCTCGATCGTCTTTAAGGCTGCTGCACATGCTAATGCGTTGCCACAGAATGTACCACCGATCGTTCCTGGTGCTGAAGCTTCCATGATCTCTTCTCTTGCAACGATCGCTGATAATGGAACACCGGCTGCAATAGATTTGGCTGTTGCTAAGATATCAGGCTGTACCCCTGATTCTTCCCAATAGTTTGTAGCAAACATTCTACCTGTACGGCAGAATCCTGTCTGAACTTCGTCCGCTACTAATAAAATTCCATTTTCATCACAGATCTTTCTGACCGCTTTGACCCATTCAATTGGTGCTGGGATAAATCCACCTTCACCCTGTAATGGTTCTACAACGATCGCTGCGATCGTATCTGCTGGTCCGCACTGTTCAAAGACTGCTTTGATAGAATCTAAATAGTAATCTAGGGCTGCTTCCTGAGGCATTCCTGCTGGATTTCTATAGTAGTATGGGAACTGTGCACGATAAACACCATCCGGGAAAGGTCCCATTCCAACGGCATATGCTTTCTTAGATGTCATGGACATTGTCATTAAAGTTCTTCCATGGAACGCTCCGGAAAATACGATGATATTTGGTCGTTTTGTAAATGCTTTCGCGATCTTGACTGCATTTTCATCTGCTTCAGCACCACTATTTGCGAAGAATACTTTTTTCTTATTACCTTTGACCGGTGCGATCTGTGTTAATTTTTCAGATAATGCAACATAGCCTTCATGAGTCACTACATTGTACATTCCGTGAAAATATTTCTCTGCCTGTACTTTGACTGCTTCTACAACTTCCGGCTGTGAAAAACCGATATTTAAAACTCCAACTCCACCGATCCAGTCTAAAAATTTATTTCCATCAACATCCTGAATCATAGCTCCTTCACCCTTTTCGATCACAACGGGATAAACGCATTTGATCGCGGATGGATTGACTGCTTCTCTTCGGTCGATGATTGCCTGTGCTTTTGGTCCTGGTAATGTTTCAGTGATGATCTCTGGTAAATCTGTTCTTAGCATATTCATATCCTCCTCTATTTTAAAAACTTATCTTCTGATTTGTCTTTGTTTTTGTAGTGATGATTATTTGTACATTCATTTGCAAATAAAAAAAGTACAACAAGGATGCTTTGTTCAACACCTTTGTTGTACCTTTTGATTGTATTTTTACATATTTTTCTGAAGTTTCCTATATTCTTTTATCACAATTTTCCTTTGATTCTTTGTGTTCGTTGCACAAATGGTATCAAATGTGTTAGACTATTTTTACATGACTTCAAATGAATAGGACACAAATAAAGGAGGGCAAATCTTATGCCTCTTACATTAAATGAATTATATACACAAACAAAACATCAATATCACCTTTCCATGATTGCAGGTAAAACTGGGATCGATCATATCATGAACTGGGTTTATGTCTCCGAAGACAGCTCAACTCATGATTTTTTGAAGGGCGGAGAACTTATTATCACAACCGGGATCAACTATCAGGATGAGACTTCTCTTTATGAGTTTATTGAAACAATGATCCAAAGCCATACTTGCGGAATGATCTTAAATACAGGGAAATATATTCTTTCAGATCATATCACAGATTCGATCAAAGAATTGTGCGACAAACACAACTATCCATTGATCAACATGCCTTGGGAAGTTCATATTTATGATATTACAAGAGATTATTATAATCGGATCTTTATGGATACACAGAAAGATACTTCGATCACAGATGCATTTTTGTCTTTTATTGAAAATGATTCTCTGCATCATTATGATGCTTTGCGGATTCTGGAAGATAATCATTTTGAGAAGGACAATTGCTATGAGATTGCTTTAATGAAGTGTAATAAGAAAGTGATTTCTGATGACCTGAAATTGCGTCTGCTTTTTTTGATGGAAAGTTTTGTGAAGTTAAATGATCTGGATATCCATATTGCTTTTTATAAAAATCATTTTTTATTTGTTTTTCATGATATGGATGAAATACAGATTTATGATGAAATGTCTTCTTTGGTTTCTTCGCTTAAAAATTCTTTTAAAAAGCTTCATATTTATGTAGGGATCGGAAGTTCTGTCCACATGCTTCGTGAGATTGGTGCAAGTTATCAACGTTCTCTGGCTGCTCTTGTTTATGCTGTGAATAAAGGTCAGGAAATTGCCCGATTTGAGGAAATGGGATTTTTTAAAATTCTTCATTCTGTAAATGATCGGAATCTTTTGGTTGCTTATCATGATGAGTATTTGAAAGATATTGAGGAGTATGATCAGATTCATGATACGAATTATCTGGAAACTTTGCATCAGTACCTGCTTTGTAACGGGAGTATTCAGCATGTGGCTTCGAATATGTTCTGTCATCGAAATACCATTACTTATCGGATGCGAGTGATCGAGGATCATTGGGAGTTGAAGTTGGATGATACGGTGGAGAAGTTTCATTTGATGGTGGCGTTTTTTATTCGGGATTATCTGGAGGTAAGTAAATTCTGATTTGTAGTTTGAAGGCGGAAATTATTGGTGGAATATTATAAAAAAGGAACCATATACACTGGTGTACAAAAAATATCCTGATCTTTACTTACATCTTTTGTATTTGACATACTTAGTTTAAGCTACATAGATCAAATTTAAAGATTCATGGCACAGTTTCTGATTTAGATACTGTTTCTTGAATAATGCAATTAAAATAAGGTTTTATAAATCCCATAAATCGTATCCCGATCCAATTTCACATAATTATTCGCCATTAATCTTCCCTGTTTCGTCATAACAACTTCTGTGAATTCTTCCAACTCTTCTTCTTTCACACCATACTCATGTAACGCTTTCTTAGGAATCAGATGATTTAACAGCACTTCTATCTCTTCATAAACTTCCTCAGGTTTACATTCAAGAATTCCTGCCAGATATTCATTTAATTCCTTAATGCTTCCATCTGGATCGATCTCCTGATATTTCTTATTTTATTATAGTCTTTCTCAGAAAATATAAAAGAGCAATGAAAATCTTGGTCTTCATTGCCCTTCTTGTGTTATTTTAGCATATTTATTGTTTGATCACCTTGGGTTGTCAGCACAAATAATTTTATAATTTTTGTGATTCTTCTCGTTTTTGTTGCAATAATATTTTATTTTCATTGGTAGAAATCATTTCTTTCTTCGGTTATAATTATATAAGCAAAACAGAAAAGGAGATTTTTATGGAACAGCTAATTGTTTTAGGAACTGGAAATGCACAAGCAATTCATTGTTATAACACTTGCTATGCTATGAAAAAAGGCGAAGAATATTTTCTTGTTGATGCTGGAGGTGGAAATGGTATTTTATCTCAACTTGATAAAGCTTCAATTCCACTTGAAAAGATTCATCATATTTTTGTGACACATGCCCACAATGATCATATCTTAGGAATGGTATGGATGATCCGTATGATCGCTACTTCTATGAACAAAGGTACTTACGATGGAACATTAACTATCTATTGTCATGAAGAACTGGTTGATACGATCAAAACGCTTACAAAACTTACGGTTGGGAAGAAATTTTACAAACACTTTGATGAGCGTATTCTATTCCATGTTGTTGCACATAGCGATACTGTCACGATTCTTGAAGATTCTTTTACCTTCTTTGATATTGGTTCTACAAAGGAAAAACAGTTTGGTTTTACTTGCCTTATGGACCATGGAACAAAAGTATCTTTTCCTGGAGATGAGCCATATCGTGAATCATTATACGAGTTTGTAAAAGGATCTGACTGGTTACTTCATGAAGCATTTTGTGTATATGATGAAAGGGATATTTTTAAACCTTATGAAAAACATCACAGTACTGTCAAAGATGCCTGTGAATTAGCGCAAACGCTTCATATCCCGAATCTTGTTTTGTGGCATACAGAAGATAAAGATATGAAACACCGTCAGGGAAAATATCTGGCAGAGGGTAAACAATATTATGATGGGAAGCTTTATATTCCTGAGGATTTCGATGTTTTAAAATTTTAATTTTCATGAATCAATTCATCTCCATTGTATGGCTGATCTTAGAACTTAAGATTGCAAAGAATAATGTTGTGGCATTGTGTATGATTTTGTTTTCATTATAACATAACATTAAAAAAAGTCAGTCATTTGGACTCGATTTTTACAAACTTTGTCCAAATGACTGACTTGAGTTTTATTAGCTATATTTGTAGATTATTTCTTTACATACTTTGATGTAACTTTCAGTCGTGCCATCGCACGAGACAATGCAGCCTGCGTATGATAATACTGCAAACGACTCTGTTTCTGTTTCATTCGTTCTTCGGCTCTTGTTTTGGCTTCTCTTGCACGGATGATGTCGATATCTTCTGGACGTTCCACGGTATCAACCACGATAACCACGAAATCTCTGGTAACATCTGCGAATCCTTCTCCGACAACACAGACTCTCCATTCTCCATCAACTTTAAAACGAAGTTCTCCTGCGACTACAGCTGTTACTGTGTCTTCATGGTTTGCTAATACTCCGTAAAGTCCATCGACTGCTGGGAAAATGACATGTTCACAGGCTCCACTGTAGAACTTTTTGTCACTGGCAATGATCTCAAAATAAAAGGTTTCTGCCATTTACATCACCTCTTTTGCCTTTTCCTTTACATCATCAATTGTTCCGACCATTAAGAAGGCCTGTTCTGGATATTCATCCATTTCTCCATCAAGGATTGCCTTAAATCCTCGGATCGTTTCTTTGACAGGAACGTATTTACCAGGAATTCCTGTAAATGTTTCTGCTACACTAAATGGCTGTGATAAGAATTTCTGAATCTTTCTTGCACGATATACTGTAATCTTGTCTTCTTCGTCTAATTCTTCCATACCAAGGATTGCAATGATATCCTGTAATTCTTTGTATCTCTGAAGTGCTTCTTCTACACGTCTTGCTACTTCGTAATGTTCTTCTCCAACAACATCTGGCTCTAGAATACGTGAGCTTGATTCCAGTGGATCTACAGCTGGATAGATACCCTGTTCAGAAATTGATCTTGATAATACAGTTGTTGCATCCAGATGGGCAAATGTTGTTGCTGGTGCTGGGTCTGTTAAGTCATCGGCTGGCACATAAACTGCCTGTACGGATGTAATAGATCCGTTCTTTGTGGATGTGATACGTTCCTGTAAAGCACCGACTTCATTTGCCAGTGTTGGCTGATAACCTACAGCAGATGGCATACGTCCTAACAGAGCAGATACCTCTGATCCTGCCTGTACATAACGGAAAATGTTATCGATGAATAATAACACGTTCTGTTTTTCCTGATCACGGAAATATTCTGCCATGGTAAGTCCTGTCTGGGCAACTCTCATACGAGATCCAGGTGGCTCGTTCATCTGTCCAAACACTAAGGCTGTATTTTTGATAACTCCAGATTCTGTCATTTCATTCCAGAGGTCATTTCCTTCTCTTGAACGTTCTCCTACACCTGTGAAGATGGAGTATCCTCCATGTTCTGTTGCAATATTATGAATCAGTTCCTGAATTAAGACTGTCTTACCGACTCCGGCACCTCCGAACAGACCGATCTTACCACCTTTCGCATATGGTGCTAAAAGGTCGATGACTTTGATACCTGTTTCAAACATTTCTACAACAGGACTCTGGTCTTCAAATTTTGGTGGTTCACGATGGATCGCCCATTTTTCTTCTGTCTCAACAGGCTCTCCTTTATCGATAGCTTCTCCAAGTACGTTAAACATACGTCCTAATGTCTGTTTTCCGACTGGAACTTTGATTGGTCCACCAGTTGCTGTGACTTCCATTCCTTTGTGAAGTCCTTCACTGGCTGCTAATAAGATACAGCGTACAGTACGATTACCCATATGCTGTTCTACTTCCATAACAACTTCTTTTCCTTTATTAACAACGGTCAAGGCGTCATGAATCAAAGGGAGCTGTTCAGTTTCAAATTCTACGTCGATTACTGGACCAAGAATCTGTACGATTTTTCCTTTTTCCATTTTATTTCCCTTCCTTCACTGTTACTCTTTCTTTAATGATTTAGCTCCGGCACACACCTCAGTGATCTCCTGAGTGATCGATGCCTGACGAGCACGGTTATACATAAGTCCCAGTGATCTTATCATTTCTCTCGCACTCTTGCTTGCACCTTCCATCGCCATCATTCTGGCGTTTAATTCACTGGAAAATGATTCTACCATCGCACCATAGACAAGTCCTTTGATATAGTTTGGTGCCAGGCGGTCAAGTACCGCCTTTACAGATGGCTGAAATTCTGTCATATGTGATCTCTTTCCTTTGCCTGCAAACTCATACTGATCTGGGTTTAACGGTAACACACGGATCATCGTTGGTTCTGAGGTAATGGATGTGATCATCTTTGTGTAAATAATATAGACTTCATCAAGTTCTCCTGATACATATTCCTCGATCAGTTTCTCGGCAATTCTTCTTGCTCTATAAATCGTAGGATCCTGTGTTGTATAGAAGAAATCTTCGTCCATCTGGGCTGCATTTCTTCGTCCGAAATAGTTACGTCCCATATATCCAATCACGAACAGTTTATCATCTTCATTAATATTCTCTTCTGCCATTTTTGTAATGTTATGATTATAGGCCCCGGCAAGTCCACGGTCTGCAGTCATCACAAGATATCCTTTTTTTGGATGTTCTTTCTTTCTTTTGTTTAAGAAAATGTGCTGAAGATCTGGCGTATGTGCCATGATATCAAGCAGAGATGCCTGAAGCATTTCAAAGTATGGAGTTGTGGCATCTAACTGCTTTCTTGCTTTCTTTAATTTGGAAGATGAGATCAGATACATCGCATTTGTGATCTTTAATGTATCTTCGATACTGTTCATCCTTGTTTTAATTTCTCTGATATTTGCCATAGTGATCACCTACTTTAAATAGGCTTCTATCGCCTCTTGGATCTCTTTTGCAATGTCATCTGTTAAGACTTTGCCTTCGTCGATCTTCTTCACTGTCTCTGGATATTTCTGTTCAAAGAATGCTGTCATTTCTTCTGTCTCTGCCTTTAATTCTTTGACTGGAACATCATTTAACATCTTATGACCTGCTGCAAACAGAAGTAAAATCTGTTTATGTAATGCCATTGGATGGTACAATGGCTGTTTTAACAGTTCGATCAGATGAGATCCATAATTTAATGTTGCTTTTGTTCCATCGTCAAGGTCTGAACTAAACTGTGTAAATACCTCAAGTTCTCGATACTGAGCTAAGTCAATACGAAGGTTTCCGGCTACTTTCTTCATGATCTTTGTCTGTGCTGCTCCACCTACACGAGATACAGAAAGTCCAACATTGACCGCTGGTCTTACACCGGAGAAGAATAACTCACTTTCAAGGAAGATCTGTCCGTCTGTGATAGAGATTACGTTTGTAGGAATGTACGCGGATACGTCTCCTGCCTGTGTCTCGATGATCGGTAATGCTGTGATAGATCCACCACCAAGTTCATCGCTTAATCGGCAAGAACGTTCTAGTAATCTTGAATGTAAGTAGAATACATCTCCAGGGTAAGCTTCACGTCCAGGTGGACGATCCAGCAGTAAGGAAATTGCACGATAAGCAACGGCGTGCTTAGACAGATCATCATATACGATCAAAACGTCTTTTCCCTGATGCATAAAGTGCTCTGCGATTGCTGTTCCTGCATATGGTGCAATGTACTGTAAAGATGCAAGGTCACTTGCAGATGCGGATACTACAATAGAGTAATCCATAGCACCATGTTTACTTAATGTTGTTACGATCTGTGATACTGTTGATGCTTTCTGTCCGATCGCTACATAAATACAGATAACATCCTGTCCTTTTTGATTTAAGATCGTATCAACTGCGATCGATGTTTTACCTGTCTGACGGTCACCGATGATCAGCTCACGCTGTCCACGTCCGATCGGGAACATAGAGTCGATCGCTAAGATACCTGTCTGTAATGGCTGGTCAACAGATTTTCTGTCGATAACTCCTGCTGCCTCATGTTCGATTGGTCTTCTCTCGTCAGTTTTAATTTCACCTTTTCCATCGATTGGTTCTCCGATCGCATTAACGACACGTCCGATCATAGCATCTCCAACCGGGATATCTGCCTGTACTCCGGTTCTTGCTACTTTAGATCCTTCCATTAATCCATGATCGGAACCAAGTAAAACACAACCGATACAGTTTCTTTCAACATTCAATACAAGTCCATGGACACCTGTTTCAAATACAACAAGCTCTCCATACATTGCCTGGTCCATTCCATAGACTGTTGCAATACCATCTGCGATCTGAATGATTCTTCCTTCTTCTTTGACCTCAGTTTTCTGGTCATAATTTTCAATTTGATCTTTTAATACAGAAACGACTGTTTCTGGATTGATACTGCTCACCTGATTCTCACCTCCATGTAAGTTTCTGCTGTAATTTTCTCATTTTACCACTCAGGCTGTTATCATAAACATGGTCTCCAACTTTCAGCATGAAACCACCGATTAAATCTTTGTCTTCTTTTAAAGTAAGATCTACTTCATCTGCCTGATACTGTTTCATAAGATACTGTTTGATTCTCTCTAACTGTTCGTCTTTTGGCATTGTCACATAGTCAAACTCTGCCTTGATGATCTTGTCTGTCTTACGTTTTAATTCATCGTAATACTCAACTGCCTCGTCAAAACAATCAATATCATCATTGTCACATACTATTTTCAAGGAACTCCTAAGATCATCGGAAAATAACTTATCAACCACATTTTCTTTTTCTTTTTTTGTGATCATTGGATTTTCCAGTGCCCTTAAAAGTTCCTTATTTTCATGAAGCATGTCCTGTGCTTTTTGTAAGCTTTCCTTTTTCATTCCAAGTTCAAACAATACCTGTCCATACGTCATGGAAATTCTCTTCATATGCTAGACACCTGCCTCTTTCAGGAAATCATCTAAAAGCTTTTCATTGCCTTTGTCATCTGCTTCTTTTTCCACAACTTTGGAAGCTGCCATAAGTGCGATCCCTGCGATTTCTGTCTGAAGACCTGCGATCGTCTTTTGTTTCTCAGCTTCAATATCTTTACGGGCATTTTCTTTCATAAGAGCAATCTCTTCTTTTGTCTGATCCATCTTATTCTGGTATTCATTCTTGGCTCTTGCTCTTGCGTCGGAAACGATCTGTCCTGCCTCATCCTTTGCCTGTGCAAGGTTTTTCTCATATTCCTGCTTGATCTCTTCTGCTTCAGCTTTCGTCTGTGCTGCATCATCTAAGTCACTTGAGATCATTTTTTTTCTTTTCTCCATGACCTCACTGACTGGACCAAATAAGAATTTTCTAAGCAAGAGATAAAATACGACAATGTTGACGATCGGCCAGATAATGCCCCAATCTAATTTCAGAAACATATCTTCCGCCTCCTACTTCTATTTCATTACAATTAACAGAATCGCAACAACTAATCCATAAATTGATGTAGCTTCGGCTAATGCACAACCAAGTAATAATGTCTTATTGATATTTCCAGCTTCTTCTGGCTGTCTTGCGATTGCTCCAAGTGCTCCGTTTGTTGCAACACCGATACCAATACCTGCTCCTAAACCTGTTAATACTGCAATTCCTGCTCCAATAGCTGCTAATCCCATGATTCTAATCTCCTTTTAAATAAAAATTAAATTTGTAATTTGTGTATCTGTCCAGATACCTTTTACTCAATTGATTCACTGATAAACAGTGATGTTAATAATACAAATACATATGCCTGTAATAATCCATCGAAAAAGTCAAAGTAACAACTAAATGGCAATGGCACGATCGCTGGTGCGATATGTGTGATCAGTTCCATTAAAACGAATGCTCCTAAGACATTTCCGAAAAGTCGCATACACAGTGATAACGGTCTTGTAAATAATTCAAGGATGTTAATGGCCGCCATCATTGGCATAGGTTCCACATAACTGTGGATATATCCTTTCAATCCTTTCTCGTGGATTCCAGAATATATGATCAAAAACAAACTGATGATCGCTAATCCTGCGGTAACGTTCAGATCTTTCGTTGGCGGCTTCGCTCTGAAAAATCCCGAAATATTTGCACACGCAAGATAAATCAGAATTGTTCCAAGAAACGGTATGTAACGTTTCCCTTTTTTGCCGACCAGACCACCGATGAAGTTATAGATGAAACCGACTAAGGCTTCCACATAAACTTGCGGTCCTTCTGGTATGACTTTCAGGTTCCGTACGAATATGATGCAGAGCAACACTACGATCGCCATGATCACCCACGTCGTTACGGCTGACTGTGGTACTGGAATACCTCCGCCGATGGGGATCGTAAAGCTTGTCTTAAGTGAGAGCTCTTCCATCAGATAATCTCCCAATGAACCCATTTTCTCCTCACCTTCTTTAATTTTATTCTTTTGAAGAAATCCAAGGGGTAATTTCTTCAAAAGTAAAAGAGTGCCTACACAATACATCGTAAACACCCTTGTTCTGCATGCTATTTTATGCCTCTAATTTTTATTTGTCAATTCTTTTTGCGTTAAGATTGTGTTTGTTTTTTGTTTAATACTTACAAATAAGTACGTTAAATTTTAGTAAAAAACACCAAAACACAAGGATTTGCGGTATTTATAAATGACAGTTAGTCATTTTTAGTTGTGTTAAGATATGATAAATTTTTCCTGTTATTTTTGCTTACTCTTAATTAAAATTGTATGCAAAAAAAGACATTCAGGTAACAAATTTTATCATTTGCTTTCCTGAATGTCTTCTATATTTATATATCGTCTATATGATCTTTGTATGACTCTTAGTCTTCAATCTGGTTGATTCGACGAATATGTCTTTCATCATTTGAGAATTCTGTCTCAAGGAATGTATCAACAATATCAAGTGCTAATCCTTCTCCAACAACACGTGCTCCCATTGCAAGGATATTTGCATCATTGTGTTCTCTTGTTGCATGAGCGCTGAATGTGTCACTGCAAAGTGCTGCACGGATTCCTTTGATCTTATTTGCTGTGATAGAAATTCCGATTCCTGTTCCACAAATTAAAATTCCTTTTTCTACTTTTCCGTCTTTAACTGCATTTGCAACTGCTTTTGCATACACAGGATAATCACAAGATTCTTCAGAATAGCATCCATAATCCTTTACTGCATATCCTTTGTCTTCCAGATGCTTGATGACTGCCTGTTTTAATGCATATCCACCGTGATCACTACCAATACCTATCATTTCGTTTCCTCCTAATCTTTCTTCCCATATTTTCTTAACTAAACGAGCAATCTGTTCAAAACAGCGCTCGTAGTCGTCATCTTCCATACCATATGGATCAATGATCGCACCTTCCACACTGGCATATTCATTCAATGTCGCAATCTCTTTATAACCATGATATTCTTCTAAGATCTTCTCTTTCTGTTCTTCCGTCATGGTTAAGATCAGATCGCTTTGTTCTACTTCTTCCTGTGTAAGCTGTGCCGATTGAAAATCAAGACTTTCAATTCCACACTTCTGTATTACCATGTCCGCTGCCTTAACATGGACCGGTTCTGGAAATAATACGACTAAGCCTCTTGAGATTACTTCAATATTCTTCTGGTGTGCATCCAGAAGAAGCTGTCGAAGAAGCGACTCAGCAATGAAACTTCGGCACGTATTATTCGTACTTACCATTATTATTTTCTTCAAAATATTCTCCTTCTTTAAATACGGAGGATTTCATGTCCTGCTGCTTTCACCATACGATTCATGATCGCTTCACTTAAAGGTTCTCCCTCAAAACCTTCGGAATAGATCATATCTACATCCTTATGGTCAAATTCTCTTAATACATCATATAAATGTGCTGTCACTGTCTCAAGATGTGCTCTCTGTCCTACAGAAACAACTTCATCTGCCTCATAGAGATCTTTTGTCTCATCCGATGCAATGATTCCTATCTTTTTTCCCTTTTCCTTTTGTTCTCTGGCTAGTTTGTTGATATAATTTACAACCTTCTCCTGGTCCTCACCTAGTACAAGCACCATTTCTGCCTTTGGCGCATAATGTTTGTACTTCATTCCTGGAGCTCTTGGCACTCCGTGGTCACTTGCTTTTAGGGATGTATTCATCAGTACTTCACATCCAAGAAAATCTTCCATGGTCTCCTTCGTGATCCATCCTGGTCTTAAAATTACTGGCACTGTATCTGTAAAATCAATGATCGTTGATTCTACTCCTACTAAAACAGCTCCCCCATCTAAGATCATCGGAATCTTTCCATGAAGATCTTCCATCACATGTTCTGCTTTTGTCGGACTTGGACGACCAGATGTATTCGCACTTGGTGCTGCAATTGGCACTCCTGATTTCTTGATCAGTTCAAGAGCTATGGGATGATCCGGCATACGGATCGCTACGGTATCAAGTCCACCTGTGACACAATCTGGTACCTGGTCTGCTTTCGGTAAAATTACCGTCATAGGTCCCGGCCAGAAATGTTCCATCGCACGTCTTGCATTATCTGGAATCTCCTTAACCAGAGATTCTACCATCTGCATATCACATACATGAAGGATCAATGGATTATCGGAAGGTCTTCCTTTTGCTGCATAAATCTTTCTTGCCGCATCAGGAAACAATCCATTACCTCCAAGGCCATAGACAGTCTCTGTTGGAAATGCTACAAGTTCGCCTTCTTTAATCAGTCTTCCGGCTTCTTCCATGTCCTTTTTGCAATCTTCCATATTATTAATTTTTACAAGTTTTGTTTCCATTTTTTTATCTCCTGACTTTGATTCAATGTTATGGATGAAACATAGCCATTTGGATTTATTATATCATTAAATGGTAAAAAAAGAAAGGGCTGTATTATATGGCTCACTATCAGAATATAATAAGAAGAAAAGGAATGATTTCTCATGAGCAAAGAACATCGTTTTGTTTTTTGGGGTGTTTTGCTGATCGTTGTTTTATTATCTGTTTCTTCTATTACATTTCCTATTTTTGTTGCTCAAACTATCAAAAATCAAAATATCATATGCATTGATGCAGGTCATGGTGGTTCGGATCCTGGGAAAGTCGGAAATCCCAATATTTTAGAAAAGGACATCAATCTTTCCATTTCACTTAAACTGCAAAAACTTCTGGAAAAGAAAAATTTTAAAGTATATATGACTAGAAATGGGGATTATAATCTTTCAGATTCAAAAGAAAATCAAAAAAGAAGTGATCTTGCAAATCGAAAACGAATTATTTTTGAAAATGATCCTTTGGCTGTGATCAGTATTCATCAGAATAGTTATCCAAGCAGTGATGTCCATGGGGCACAGGTTTTCTATCCGCAAGGGTCTGAGAAATCAAAACAGTTAGCAGATTCCATCCAGTCAGCTTTGATCAAGGGACTTGATCCTACCAATCACCGGGAAGTAAAAGCAAATGACCAGTATTATCTGTTTCAGGATAATCCTTATCCGATCGTTATTGTAGAATGTGGCTTTTTATCAAATCCAGAGGAATTAAAAGCACTTCAAAATAATAAATATCAACAAAAGGCTGTGAAATGTATCGTTGATGGAATTATAACTTATATAAATAACAAATAAATATATTTTTATAATTAGTAATCATATACTATTATCAGAATATAATAAGAATGAGCTGGGAAATTAATCTCCCAGCTCGCTATACTCTTTGCATATTATTCTTTGATTTTCTGATATTCTATGGCGTAGATCTCTCCTTCCTGATCGTTGACATACTCTTTCATGTAAGAATCATCTTCATTGAGTATTAGATTTAGATGTTCCAGATTTGCATCACTTATTGTAATGCCGTCTACACGGATTGCCAGTCCCTGTGACAGGTAATAAGATAATTCATCATGACTTGTCATTCCTGCCCTCCAATCATCATAAACAGATGTTAATTGTTACTTGCATATTAGATCATCTTCCTGAATTCTAAAAAAGTGATCTCTTACATCGTTCAGTGTTACTTGTGGTATATAAAAATTCCGCACTGTTTCCAAATGTAAGTCTTGTCGCGACATAATGTAATTATATACATAATTGGAAATTATTTCAAGGCATTTATGGATAAAATTGTAAATTTCTTGAAAAAGCTTTACACGTCGCAAAAGTAATACTATAATAACATCAAAGTAGTAAAGGAGTGATGATTATGAAAATAGAACGTATCAGTGATAATCAAATCCGATGTACTTTAAATAAAGAAGACTTAGAAGGAAAGGAAACTCTGTTAAGTGAACTTGCCTTTGGCTCTGAAAAGGCGAAAGGATTGTTCCGGGAATTAATGAACAAAGCTGCTACTGAACTTGGTTTTGAGACGAATGAAGATAATCCTTTGATGGTAGAAGCAATTCCTGTATCCAAAGAATGTCTGATCCTTGTGATCACAAGAGTGGATAACCCAGAAGATTTCCGTGAACATTATAAAAAGTTACCAAAAGGTCTGCTTGGCGGATCAATAACAGATTCTGACGATGATGTCTTAGCTGATCTTCCAGATTTTCTTTCTGGACTCGGCAAAACTGCAATGTCATCAAATATCAATAATGATATGAAACATGCTCTTGCTGATACAGGAGTTGGTATTTTTGCCTTTACCTCTCTTGATGACGTTGCTTTTGCAGCAAAACTGTTAAGTGATTATAATGTTGCAAGTACTTTATATAAAGATCCTGACAATCAATGTTATTATCTTTCATTAACGGCACTTGATGATTCACCAAACAATGACAGTATGGATGAGATTCATCTCGTTCTTTCTGAATATTGCAAACGTCTGCCAAATACTTATGCAACGAAGGCTTTATTTAATGAACATCTGATAACGATTATCGAAAAACAAGCTATCGAAGAGATGGCTGCATATTAAAACAACAAAAGGAATTCCCGATTACAAGAGAAAGTAATCAGGAATTCCTTTTTCGTAATACATATATAATTTTTGTAAATTATATATGCGTTTCTATAGATACATGGTTTTCTTTTGTTTGGTACATGATTTTATTTTGCTGCTGTATAAATTTCTACCAGATCTTTTGCTGATAATTTCTTAAATGCTCCCAGCTGCTGTGTATCATTGTTAGTTGCTTTCATTGCCATATCTTTGATCTGCTCGTCGGTTGGATCAATTCCTAGTTCTTTTAAATTTGTTGGCATCTCAATCTCTCTATAGAAATCTTCCACAGCTTCGATTCCTTTGATTGCTGTAGCCTTGATATCTTCACATTCTTCAACGCCCATAACATTGACTGCAAACTGTGCAAATCGTTCTGGTTTCTCATCCATGACATATCTTGCCCAGCTTCCCCAGACTGCTGCAAGTCCTGCTCCATGAGCTACATCAAACATTCCACCTAATTCATGTTCGATCAGATGTGTTGCCCAGTCTCCTCCACAGGTTCCACATCCTGTCAGTCCATTATGTGACAGAGAACCACACCACATGATCTCAGCTCTCGCTTCATAATTCTTCGGATCTTTTTTAAGAATCTTTGCATATTTCATAACATTTTTCATAACGTCCTGTGCAATCTTGTCTGTGATCTCCATTGTATCTTCTAATACAAAATAACGTTCCATTGTATGCATCATAATATCAGCACATCCACATTGTGTCTGGTAATCTGGTAATGTATATGTGATCTCTGGATTCATGATCGCAAATTTAGGTCTTGCAAGATCTGTATCCAGTGCCTTCTTGTACCAGCCTTCTTCATTTGTGATAACGCAAGAATTACTCATCTCGCTTCCTGCTGCTGCGATCGTTAAGACACTTCCTAATGGATAACATGTCTTAGGTGTTGCCTTTCCCGTAAACAGATCCCATACATCAACATCTGGATTTCCAAGTCCATAGGCAATTGCTTTACAAGAGTCAATAACACTTCCTCCACCTACCGCGAGAATGAAGTCTACACCTTCTTTTTTACACAATTCGATTCCTTCATATACTTTTGATAAATGTGGATTCGGCACAACACCACCAAGTGTTACATAATCAATATCAAAATCCTTTAATGCTTCACAGACTCTGTCTAAAAGCCCAGATCTTTTTGCGCTCTGTCCTCCGTAATGGACAAGGACTTTCTTACATTCCTCTGCCTTCACTAATGGTCCAACTTTAAGTTCTGCATCTTTCCCAAAGACTACTTTTGTTGGTGTGTAATACTGAAAATTTAACATGCTATATCCTCCTGTATCAGCTTTTATTTTTGTATTTATACAATAAAACATTGTAAAAATTCAGCACATCATAATATTTCTATTACAATGTGCTGTTTTTCTTACTTATATATTTTATAAGTGATTATAAACTTTTTGCAAATGCCTGCATGATCAGAGATGCTACTTTAGCTCCTGGATCTTCCAGACTTCTGGATGCTTCTCCTCTTGTTGCAGCACGTCCGTGAACTGCTAACATAGTTGTAGTAGCTTTGAATCCTTCTTCTGCTGCATCAGCGGCTTTCCCTGCCATATCTGCCAAAGATTCTCCTGCTGCTAAAGAAGCCTGTAAGCTTTCTACTGCTGGATGAAGGCCATCAAGGAATGTCTTATCTCCAACCTTTGCTCCACCTAATTTCGCAACTCCCGCTTCGTAAGAAGCAAAGATCTGTACTACATCAGCATCTTCTAATGTTTCTTTTCCTTTCAAATCTTTTCCAGCCTGTTTTAAACCAGTTGCCATTAAAGATCCCATTGTTGAAGGAACTTTATTCGCCATTGCTTTTCCTGCTGCAAATAACAGTTTTCCTGCATCAGCGATTGCTCCGTCAGATACTGCATCGTATGCTGCTTTAAATCCATCGGACATTGTAAGACCTAAGTCTCCATCACCAACGATTCCGTCCATCTCGATCAGCTTATCTTTATTCTCAGCCATAATGTTACTGATCTCTTTTAATAATTTGATTAAGTAAGATGTTTCCATACTAAAACGCCTCCTAAACCTGTTTGAAGAATGGTGTATCAACTGGATGGTCGATATATTCTTTTAATTCATCATCAAGTTTTAATAATGAGATTGAGAATCCAGCCATTTCAATCGCTGTTGCATATTCTCCCACATAGTATTTGTATACGCTGATTCCTTTTTCTTCAAGAACCTGATTGATGCGACGTGTTACAATATACTGTTCATCTAATGGAGTAGCTCCAAGACCATTTACAAGTACTGCAACTTCATCACCTTTTTCATATGGAAGGTCTGCTACGATCTTCTCTAACATTTCATCAACGATCTGATCAGCTGGCTCTAATTTACCACGGCGGATTCCTGGTTCTCCATGGATTCCCATTCCAATTTCCATTTCGTCATCTTCGATTTCGAAACTTGGTTTACCAACTCTTGGCACTGTACATGGTGTTAAAGCTACACCCATTGTACGAACGTTGTTGTTTGCTTTATCTGCAACACGTTTTACTTCTTCTAAAGAAAGCATCTTGTCTGCTGCAGCTCCTGCACATTTGTATACGAAGAAGATTCCTGCAACACCACGACGTGTACTCTTTTCTCCTGGTGCAGATGGTCCTGCTGAAGCAACATCGTCTGCTCCTAAAACTTCTGCTGTTTCGATATCGTCTTCCATCTCAACTTCATCAGCTGCTGGACGGAATGTGAAGATATCTCCATTATAATTACCGTAGATATATAATACTCCGGCACCCTGGTCTGCATCTCTTGTTAAAGCGATTGCCTGATCTACACTTGGAGACTGGAATACATCACCAACTGCACATCCATCGATCATACCTTTTCCTACATATCCCAAGAATAATGGAAGATGTCCTGATCCACCACCTGTGACGATACCTACTTTTCCTTCTTTTTTATGTTTAGATACAAGAACCTGTAAGTCACCATCTACACATGTAAGATCATCTTTATGTGCGATGTAGATTCCTTCTAACATTTCTTTGATATAATTATCTGGCTGGTTGATAATTTTCTTCATTGCATACTCTCCTTCTTCTATGTAAGCGATTATTTGTTAGGGAATTTGATCTGAGATGGATATTCCCATTTCTGTAATTCTTCTGGTGGGAAGAAGTATGGTTCTTCACCCTGTCCTGCACAAAGTGCATTGTAGTATAACTGAGCTAATTCTTCGATATAAGCAGCTCTTAAGTATGCATCATAGATATTACCCTGAGATACAGCTACTGCTCCATGTCCCTGTAATAAGAATACGTCTGCTTCCTGAACTGGTTCGATAACACTGTCAGACAGATCTGTTGTTCCTGGACGTCCATAAGGAGCAACTGGAATTCTTGATTTTGTTACACCTAAGTTAGCGATTTCATATACAACAGCTGGAATTGGTTTATTTAATACAGCGAATGTTGTTGCATACATAGAATGTGTATGACATACAGCATTTACGTCTGGTCTTGTTTTATAGATCTGAAGATGCATTAAAGATTCACTTGTTGGGCGAAGTCCTGATTCGTTTTCGATAACGTTTGCATCAAGATCAAGAACAACCATATCTCTTGCTGTTAATAATTCTCTATCTACCTGTGTTGGTGTGATTACTACATATCCTGTTTCTGGATCTCTTGCACTTAAGTTTCCAGATAAATGTTTACATAATCCTTCTTTCTGAGCACGTTTTGCCATAGCTACAACGTCTTTTTTTAATGATTCTAACATCTCTACTTCTCCTTTTCCTGTTTTTGAATTAATTTAATGATATCTTTTGGCTCTTTTGCCTTCTTTAAAAGCTGCAAGCTTTTTTTATCTTCTATTATGTGATTTAACTGCTCTAACATCTCCAGATGTTTTGTAGGATCTGGTGTCCCGATCATAATGACAACATCTGCCTGCATATATCCACACACGTCTGTTCTCTCTGGCATGGTAAGTAATGATAAACATACTCTGTTTGCTCCATCATCGACTCCAGCGTGTGCAATGATCACTCCGTCTGCGATCATAATAAATGGTTTATCTGCCTTGATATTATCAATTGCTTTCTGTACATACCCTTCTGTGACATCACCGCGTGTTACAAGTGGTCTGCCCACTGTACGGATCGCATCTTCCCAAAGAAGTGTATGATCTAATACCTGAATCGTTTCTTCTACTAAAACATCTTTTAATCCAATTTGAAATCTTGTCCTTACATTGTTTAATTTCTCATCTTCAATCTCCGGATTCAATGCTGCTGCAAATTCTCTCTTTAATGCTTCCTCATCTATAATATCTGCATATTTGCGAACAATATTTAACAAGGTAGAAACATCTAATTTGTGAGGTACGATTCCGACTAATTCTCCCATGACTTTTTCTCTGAATTTAGTCTTAGATACTTCATCCAGAAATGGCTTCACAACAAACTGTGTCTTTGTCGTCTCAAGTCTTACCATCGTAAATACGAGGTCAAACTTTGTTTCATCATAGGATGCAAAATCTCTCATTGACAGACATGCAATGAACTCAATCTCTGGAAATAATTCCTTCAATGTAAAATATAAGAAATTAGATACTGAGATCCCATTCGCACATACTACAACTGCTCGTTTCCTTTGGTCCGGTGTAATTTCAAGAATACCTTCTCTTCGAAGCCATGCTCCAAATAATGCCGTAATATATACAAGCTCTTCGTCTGGAACTTCAACTCCTAATAATCTTTCTACCGGTCCGATGGATTTCCGCACGACTGCATGAAGTGATGCATATTGTGGGAGGACCATATCCAAAATACTTTGTTCGATATGATAATGATACTTCATGCGATAAAATGCTGGCTTGATGTGCTGAAACAATGCTTCTAGCAAGGTTTCTCTTTCATTGATCGTTACACAGATCAGATTCTCAAAATTAACGATCACTTCTTCTGAAGCTCTCATCAATTCTTCTTCCTGTGCAGAATCTCTTGTCTGCAGTGTATGGAAATTAGAAATCTGAATCTGAGCTGTCAAAAATAATTTTTCTGTCTGCCAGGTAATTCCGTATTCTTTTGCAAACTCAAGCATCACAGAATACTCTTTTGTACCGGCAATATGTTGAAATGTCTCTGGAAGCTCCCGAAGAATCCTTCCCTTCTGTGTTCTGATAATGATCAAACACATGATCAAAGGAAGTTCTTTCAGTCTCTCATCTGTAAAACGAACTTGCAGACGTTCCTCAATCATTGAAATCTGTTTTTCCACCTGCTCCATCATCTCTTCACTGATCTGACAGATATCCATGATCGTCTCTTTTCCTCTTGGAATCTTTAAGATTCCACGAATTGATGTGACCATCATCTCACGTTTTGCATATTCACTGCCGACTAAGTGATATCCTTCCTGCCGGCTGTATAATACTTCCAAATGATATTCTTCTAATCTTTGTTCCAGTTTCTTAAGATCTGTTAGAAATGTATTTTTACTGATTTCTAATTTTGATGTGAAATGATAAATTGATAGTTCTTCGCGTACACAAAGAAGCATCAGAAAAATTAAAAGTCCACGTTCTTTATCCGTATAAATATACGTTGTTCCATCTCCAGTGATCTCTTCTGTCTGATATTGTTCAATGACAGCAACTGGTATGATAAATTTTCCAGTCCTTAACCGCTCGATCTTTGGCATTCCATTGTCCTGCAGATAATCATTAATCTTCTCGATCGTATAGCTTAGCTGCTTTCTGGATAGCTGTAAAGACGCTTCCACTTCCTTACCCGTGATCGCGGGATTATTCACAATCGTTTTAAGAACTGTATAACCTCTTTCATCTAAATACAATGGTGCACCTCTTTCATCAAGTCTATTACTTTAATAAGTTTACACTTCAATTCCTGGAGATTTTGCCTCGTAATCAAGCAATTCTTTTAATTCATCATCTAATTTAAGGACAGTCAATGCTGCTCCGTTCATATCAAGAGATGTTACATAATCTCCAATAAATACTTTGTAAACTGATAATCCCTGTTCTTTCAGGTATTCTTCTACTTCATCATATAGAACGTAAAGTTCCATAACTGGAGTAGCTCCTAATCCAGACATTAAGACTGCAACTTCGGAACCTTCTTCTGGTTCCATATCATCAATGACTGCCTTAGCCATCTGTCTTGCAATATCTTTGGCTGGTTTTAAATCCTGTACATTGATACCAGGTTCTCCATGATGTCCGATTCCAAATTCCATCTTTCCATCTTCAATCTGGAAATTTGGATGTCCAACTGCTGGAATTGCACATGGACTTAATCCGACACAAATACTTCTCGTATTATCTACAGTTTTCTGTGCTACGTCAATGACTTCATCCAGTGTTCCACCTAAAGCAGCTTTCGCTCCTCCGATCTTCCACATGAACACACCACCTGCAATACCATGACGTTTCTCTTTTGTCTCTTTTGGAGAAGACGCAACGTCATCAGTTGCTACTACATATTTTACAGTTACACCCTGTTTCTTTGCTTTGCGGATCGCCATCTTTACATTCATATTATCCCCGGCATAGTTACCAAATAAACATGCAACTCCCTGCCCGGAATCTACTGACATAAAAGCGTCATAAAATGCTTGAGCAGAAGGTGAGGAGAAAATCTCACCTACTGCTACTGCATCCATCATATTCTTTCCGACATAGCCAAGAAACGCAGGTTCATGTCCTGATCCACCACCTGTTACAAGACCAACTTTGCCTTCTACAGGAGCGTTTACATACTGGACAACGCGATCATTTGCTTCTGAACGTTTGATCAGATCTTTGTGTGCTTTTACATATCCTTTTACCATATCTTCTACGATATAATCTGGATCATTAACAAATCTCTGCATATTGAAACCTCATTTCTTTTTTGCTGTCTGATTATTATGTATAATTGTGAATCAATCTTAGTTGATTTCTCTTCCTTCTGCTTCTTCTTTTCCAAGGTATTTGTAAAGTGCAATAAAGCATACAACAAAGATTACACATAATACTAATGGGAAGAAGTTTCCATCCATGATCTTAAATACATGAGAGAATGCATATGTCTGGATAGGTCCATCGATAGATGAGCAAGAAATTAATTCTCCAGCTTTTAATGCAACTGCTCCTGTTGAACGAGCAAGATCAGAGATGAATGGTGCCATGATTGTTCCTACCCAAAGGTAAGCTGGTGCAAATAATGTAACTAAGATTAACATACGGATGATGTTACCACCTGTTACAAGGAATGCTGCTACTGCGATCGCATTGTTTACGATACCAGCGAATGGAAGGATTTCATTTCCTGGTAAGAACATTGAGAATACTAATGTTACAGGGATAGCCCAGAATACTGCTAACCAGATTTCGTTTGCACCACCCATGAATGGCCAGTCAAGACCTACAACTAATGTTCTGTCATCGAATTTCTTGTTCATGAAAGCACTGATTGCTGATGAAATTGGCTCTAATGCCATCATGAAGTATTTAGAGATTACAGGGAACAGTGTTAATGCACATGAAGCCTGAATACCTAATGTTAATGTAGCTGCTACACTGTAACGAGCTAAGATACCGAAGATAATACCAAGGATGAATCCTAATACGTGAGATTCAGCGAAGATACCGATCTTATCTTTTAATGCTGCTGCATCGAAACGTTTGTTTAATGCAGGGATTTTCTTTAAAATACAGTCAATTGGGAACATGAAGATTGATGTGAATCCCATTTTATGTGTACATGTTACTCCTGGAATTCCAGAAAGTTTTTCAATACGATACTGATACATATCTGCCATCTTTAACTCGAAGATGATCTGAATACCAGCTACGATAAATGCTAATGCGATAGAAGCTGCTGTTCCAAAGTATGGTTTAGATACGGCTGCTACTGCTACACCAGTAAAGATTTTTCCCCAAACATTCCATAAGTCAGCGTTGAATGTTTTTGTCTTGTTAATGATCAACATAAGAATGTTTAATCCGATCATCAGTGGGAACATTAAAAATGCATATGGCCAAGACCATGCGATTGCTGATAATGTTGTCCAACCACCATCAACGATTGGTAAGTTGATTCCTGTGTGTGTTAACATTGCCTTTGCAGCAGGTCCGATAGCATCAGACATAAATCCGATCAGCATTGACATACCAGTGAAGGCTACACCTAATGTGATACCAGCTGAAATGGCATCTTTAAGTTTCATTCCTACGACTAATCCTGCGATGATAATGATGATAGGTACGAAGATTGCAGCACCTAATCCCAGGATCCAGTTAATTACATTTCCTAAAACACTCATATAATTCTCCTTTTCTCTCTTTCAAAAATCAGTTAAAACTGTTTTGCCTCTTATGCGTTTACAGCGTCAACTAATTTTTTGAATTCAGCATCCTGTCCAACACCTGTTAAAAATGCGATACCATTGATAACTGGGATAGGATATTCTTTTGTTACCTTTGTGATTGCGATGTAAGCACAGCTTCCTGCAATGTAACGGTCTACAGATTTGATATCTACTGCTAATACTTCAGCAGGGATATTGTTCTCTTTTAAAAGACGATTAACTTTACTTGCTACTGTCTGAGAAGTTGCTACTCCACTTCCACATGCTACTACGATCTGTTTCATTTTAAGACCTTCCTTTCTAAAAAACTTTATTAGTTTTGTTTATTAATTTTAAAGACCTTCCATGGAAAGTACTGCTTCCATGTACTCATCTTCAGTTTTGGCGTTTACTAATTTGTCCATAACTTCTGGTTTCTGGAAGTTTGTTACCAGTACCTGAAGTAATTCAACATGTTCATTTCCAGCATTTGGATCATCATGTCCACCAAGGAATCCAAGCATAAAGATGAATTTCACATCATGCTGAACATCGTTGTTTGCCATCTCGCACCATTTGATTGGATTCTTTAATCTTGTACATGCGATAAATGGTTTGATGATATTTTCTGGATCTGCATGAGGGATCGCTACCGGATATGGTTCAACCGGAAGAGCTGTTGGATAATTTGCTTCTCTTGTTTTGATTGCATCTTTAAATGTATCTTTTACATATCCAAGCTCTAAAAGCTTATCTGCCATCTTGTCAAAAAATTCATCCTGATCTTTGACTTCCCAGTCAAGCTGAATCAGTTCTCTGTAAATTGTGTCACGATTTGCCACGACTTATCACTCTCCTTTTATTATTCTGGTCAGGTTGTTTGCCGTCTCTTGTAAGCTTCGTTCCTTACCTGTTGATTTCATTATAGGACAGTATTTCTATCAATACAATTCTCATTGGGTTCAAAAAATGGAGCATTGGTTGCTCATTCCTGTGATGAGCAACCTTTTTGCTCAACGTTGCACAATTATAAAAATTTTATAAACTAATGATAAATATGGCATAAAATCAAGGTTTTTCATGGGTATTTTTTAGGTGTTTTTACAATTGTCTAACAATTCTTTTCTATTTTTTTAAGTTTCATTTGTTACTTTTGCTACTTTGTACATTCTATAAAAAAAAGAGAGCGTTATACTTTTTAGTACTTGTAATATACTGAAAAGTATAACGCTCTCTTGATTTCTGATCTAGCTTTGATCTATAGATTATGCTTCTTTTGTCTGAGCATATTCGTTTAATCTTCCAAGCAGTTCATCTAAATCCATTCCGTGAACATAAGCTGCCTGCTCTAAGCTTTCACCCTGAGATGATGGGCATCCAACACATCCCATTCCAGATGCCATAAGGATTGCTGCATAATTAGGATCTAATGCGATTAAATCTGCGATGATCATATCTTTTGAAATTGCCATTTCGTTTATTCCTCCATAAATATTAATAGTATTTTTAGAAAACGATAGTCTTCTAACAATGTTCTCTAAAATAGTTTAGACTAACATTCATAGTATAATACATTATGTTCAAAGTGTCAAAATAACTTTCCATATTTTTATTACATTATTGTTAAAAATACAACAAAATCACTTGATATTCTTTCCCAAGTATATTAAAATAAACATGGTCAAGCGGGTGATGCCCGCTACTAATGATTATACTATTTATATAAGGAGGATATAACTATGGCATATGTAATTTCAGACGCTTGTATTTCTTGTGGAGCTTGCGAAGGAACTTGCCCAGCAGGAGCTATCAGCGAAGGAGATGGACAGTACGTAATCGATGCAGATACATGCATGGAATGTGGAGCTTGTGCAGACGGATGTCCAGCAGGAGCTATCAGCCAGGAATAATTTCCAGGTAACGTATATTGTTCAAACATCAAAAAAGAGATGCATTTTTATGCATCTCTTTTTTGTTCCATATATTCTCTTACTTTCTTCGATGTCGGAAGTGATTCTATAGCCCCTGGTGTAGAGATCGACAAAGCTGCTGTATAATTGGCTATGGACAATACTTTACCTACTGAATCATCCGTACAGATTCTTGTACAAAATGCTCCGATAAATGCATCCCCTGCTGCTCTTGGATCAATCAGTTCTACATCTTCGACTGCTTTCTTATAATAAAATCTCTCTGGTGTGTTCATGATCACACCTTTCTCCCCCAGTGTCACAAGAACGGTTGGAACTCCTCGTCCTCGGATCACTGCAGATGCAACCCTTGCTTCATCCAGATTAAATCGTGTCCAGTCCCTCTTCCAATCACTGTGAATCTTAACTCCTGTCATCGATTTAGCCGCCTGTTCATTGACGATCAGATATGTAATATGCTGCATAAATTCCTTTGATAGTTTCTTTACCGGTGTTGGATTAAGCACAACATCTACCTGATGTTCATAAGCATATCTCGCAACTTCTTCATTAACTTCCATCGGTACTGCATTCTGTAAAACTACCAGATCATATTTCTCAATCTCGTCTTCCAGATAACAGATCTCATCTACTGTAATTGCCATACATGCTCCTGGTACGATGATGGATCTTTTCTTTACTTTCCGTCCAGGAACCTTCTCTAATAATACGATAGAAGAACCTGTCGGCAATGTATCATCATATAAGATCTGTTCTGTGTGTACACCTGCTTCTTTGCATACCTTGATCAGTTCTTTTCCATCCTGATCTCTTCCGATCTTCCCGATCAGTGTGACATCTGCCCCTAATCTTGCCATCTGAACCGCCTGGTTTGCGCCCTTGCCACCAGGTGATTTCTGGATGTCTTCTCCCATGACAGTCTGTCCTTCTTCTGGTATCACGCTTGTTTCAATCCCATGGTTCATCATAAGACTTCCGACTACCAGAATCTTTGGTCGTTTGTTCATATTTGAATTCCTCACTCTATATATTAACTCTCAATCTGTTGAAATCGGAGCTCACAAATTTATTATAATATTGTCTGAATCCAAATACAATCGCAACTTATTTTTCTTTTCGTTTTCTTTTAAAGAAATGTCTTCTTTCTCTGGATGCTGCAATTTCTTCCCTTGCTTTTTGCTGCTTTCTGATCATTTCATCAAGTTTCTTAAAGCGTTGTTCTTCTTCTGATTCCCGCAGCCGAAACTGATAATCAACTTCTTTTGCCACCCTGTCTGATACTTTGGAGCTGATCTGATCTGCAATGTAATCTTTCTGCTCAAGGATTGCCTGTCCCATGATCTTTACAAGTACTTTCTGAAACTCTTTCATTTTCTCTGACGTATTGATCTGTTTGCCCGCTGGAAATGGAATGATATTTCCAGAAAGTTTCCGCTTGATCTCCTCACTGTCTAATCCTGCATTTTTTAAATCCCTGATCTGCTCAAATGTGCGGATTTCTTTTTCGCCATAATAACGGTATCCTTTTTCATTTCTCGGTATTGTTAGTGAAAATTCTTCCTCCCATGTTCTAAGGTTATATGTTTCAAGACCTAACTGTCTGGCCGCTTCTGATATCATACGTCTTTTTTCTTTCATATTTCCCTTCCTTTCCTCCCCTTCATTATAAGGTTTCAAAAGATTCGGAAACAAGAGAAACCGTCCTCTAAAAGATGACGGTTTCTTACATTATTTTCTTTATTTTTCGTACATTTACAGACCAAATTCATCCATCCCATCTTCATTTGATTCGTTTGCGATCTGATTTAGCCTATATGCAAGTGTTGTGTATCTTCGCTGCTCATTTACATTCTGTATCATTGAAAACAACATATTCCTGTCCCCAACGATCGTTAAGCAGTTCCTTGCCCTTGTAACTCCTGTATACAAGAGATTCCTGTGAAACAATACCCTTGGACCGCTTAAGATTGGCATAACAACGGCCGGATACTCACTTCCCTGTGATTTATGAATCGTTACAGCATATGCAAGTTCTAATTCATCCAGATTTGCATATGCATACTGTACTTCTTTTGTCTCATCAAATAATACTGTGATTTTTTCTGTATAATCATTAATTTCTGTGATGATTCCCATATCACCATTAAAGACTCCAACACCTTTATCTACAGTAAATCCTTTGCTGTTTCGCATCTCCCATTCCAATTGGTAGTTATTCTTGATCTGCATGACCTTGTCGCCTTCTCTAAACAATCCAAAAGCAACATCTTTTTCTTTCTTCTCGTCAGATGGGGGATTTAAATACTGCTGCATTACCTGATTTAATCTTTCTACTCCAAGTTCACCCTTACGCATTGGTGTTAATACCTGAATATCGTAAGGTTTCGCATGGACATATCCCGGCAGTTTATCCCTGACTAAATAGACTAATACTCCAAGGACATCCTGAATATTATTTCTCTGAAGAAAAAAGAAATCTCTGCTCTTATTATCTAATTCCACAGGTCTTCCCTGATGGATCAGATGGGCATTTCTTACAATGTGGCTTCCTTCTTCCTGACGGAAGATCTGATTTAATTCTACAACTTTAAATTGTTCGGATGCAATCATATCTTTTAAAACATTTCCTGCACCAATTGATGGAAGCTGGTTAGAATCTCCCACGATCACAAGCCTTGTTCCAGGTACCATTGCCTGTAACAATGCATTCATTAGATACAGATCTACCATAGACATTTCATCAATGATGATAACATCTGTTTCTAGTGGATTACCTGCGTTACGTTCAAACATCGTGGCTCCTTTTCGCAAATCACGTTCTTTGTCAGCCTCTCCATTGATCTCAAGCAGACGATGAATCGTCATAGCCTGATATCCTGTTGCTTCTGTCATACGCTTCGCTGCTCGTCCTGTTGGCGCAGCAAGCCTGATATCCAGTCCTTCATGTTCAAAATACTGGATCATTCCATTAATCGTTGTTGTTTTACCAGTTCCAGGTCCTCCTGTTAAAATAACAATACTATCCTCTGCGACCGCATGAATCGCTTCTTTTTGTTTCTCCGCAAATGTAATCTGTTCGTTTTCTTCGATCATCGCGATCATCGTCTCCACTTCCGAAACAGAAATATCATAATGAATATTCAGATCAAGAAGCATCCTTGCCGTATTGACTTCCATGTGATACTGGCTTGCTGCATAAACTCTCGTTTCTTTATCTTCCTCAATGACAATCTTACGGTCGATCATCATTTCCAATAAATGTTCTTCGATATCCTCTGGCGTTACTCCTAAAATATGTGCTGCATTTCTGCATAAAATATGCTTTGGAAGAAATACATGACCTTCATTCAAAGCTCTCATTAACGTGTAGAAAATTCCAGAAATAATACGATAATCTGAGTTACTTCCGATTCCAACTTTCTTTGCGATCTCATCTGCGATCTTAAATCCAACTCCTGCGATATCATCGGTCATCTTATAAGGATTTTCCTGTATGATCGTATATAAATGATCTCCATATTCTTTATAGATCTTAACTGCTAGATTATTATTGATCCCATAGCCGGACAAGAACATCATTGCCTGACGCATCTCCTGCTTCTCACTGAATTCTACGGCGATCGCTCTCGCCTTCTTCTCACTGATCCCTTTAACTTCGGCAAGCCGTTCTGGTTCTTCTTCAATGACACGGAATGTATCCATTTTAAACTTCTTAGTAATACGTTTTGCAAGAGCTGGTCCAATCCCCTTGATCGCACCGGAACCTAAATAACGTTCCATGCTGTCAATATCATCTGGTGCTACGATCTCATATGTCCTCATCTGAAACTGCGGTCCATGAACCGGATGATCCACATAATCTCCCTCCATGGAAATGTATTCACCTTCATTTAAGAATGGAAACAACCCAACAACAGTTTCTTCATCGCCATCCACGTCGAGACTCAATACTGTGTATCCATTATCTTCATTTCGAAAACGTATATGATCCACGTATCCTTTCAAATATGTCATTGTTTTTTCTCTCCTTTCTTAAATAACGTGAATTAAGGCCAGGATGTATTGCCATCCTGGCCTTTTGAATCTTTCGTGATTATTTTTTCTTTGTTTTTTTCTTGTCATCTTCTGCAAGATATTCGATATATTTTCCTGTACCGATCGCTACAGCTGTTAAAGGATCCTCTGCTGTCATTGTGTTGATTCCAGTCTTTTCTTCGATCAGTTCTTCTAATCCCTGAATTAAAGATCCACCACCTGTTAAGACGATTCCACGATCAGAAATATCTGCTGCTAATTCTGGTGGAGTTCTCTCCAGTACATTGTGTACTGCGTCTACGATCTGGTACGCAGGTTCTCTTAAGGCTTCTTCTGTTTCTTCAGATGTAACAGTTACTGTCTTAGGAAGTCCTGTTACAAGGTTACGTCCACGAACGTCCATTGTAAGATTTTCTGGACGTTTGTATACTGTACCTACATTAATCTTGATATCTTCTGCTGTACGTTCTCCGATCAATAAGTTATGTTTCTTACGCATAAAACGAACGATAGCTTCATCAAAATCGTCTCCAGCTACTTTGATAGAATTGCTTACTACAACTCCACCTAAAGAAATAACAGCGATATCTGCTGTACCTCCACCGATATCAACGATCATATTTCCACATGGTTTTGCAATGTCGATTCCTGCCCCGATTGCTGCTGCAACTGGTTCTTCAATGATAGAAACGTCTCTTGCTCCTGCCTGATATGTTGCATCTTCTACTGCTTTCTTCTCAACTTCTGTAGCACCACTTGGTACACAGACACTGATGCGAGGCTTTCTTCCAAATAAAGATTTACCAACTGTTCTGTCGATAAAATAGCTTAACATCTTCTCTGTTACTGTATAATCAGAGATAACTCCCTGACGTAATGGACGAACTGCCACGATATTTCCTGGTGTTCTTCCTAACATTAAACGTGCTTCTTCTCCAATTGCTTTGATCTTATTTGTATTTCTGTCAAATGCCACTACGGATGGCTCTTTTAATACAACTCCCTTACCTTTAACGTAAACTAAAACGCTGGCGGTTCCTAAATCAATTCCAATATCTGTTCCTGCTGCCATGGCAAAAAATTCCCCTTTCGCTTTCTCTTATCTATCATTATTATGTTATATCTTCTTCATCAGTATACACATGTACACATACTTCTCTTATTATATACATTTCTGCAGAAAATTCAACGTTTTTTTACATATTCCGCTAAAATTCAGTAAATCTTAAGAACTTACTTTTCCCAGCGTCCAGAAGCCCCGCACGGAAGTACCAATCCGTTTGATGAAACCGGTAATCCGATCTCATCTGAAATGACTTTTCCACCGAATTTTGCTGCTACCTGAGTTTCTAACATATAAGTTAAAACTGCAGGTTGTAAACCTGTTGTATAAGAGTTTACAAGGAAAAATAATGGATCATCTGATAGAATCTTTGTACATAGTTCAATGAATGGATAAATCTTCTCTTCGATCTTCCAGATCTCACCTTTTGGTCCTCTTCCATAAGATGGGGGATCCATGATGATTCCATCGTAGTGATTGCCTCTTCGGATCTCACGTTCTACAAACTTCACACAGTCATCAACTAACCATCGGATTGGTTTTTCTCTTAATCCGGAAAGCTGTGCGTTTTCTTTTGCCCAGTTTACCATACCTTTGGATGCGTCAACGTGTGTGACTGATGCTCCTGCTGCTGCAGCTGCAAGTGTTGCTCCTCCTGTGTAAGCAAATAAGTTTAATACTTTAACAGGTCGTCCTGCTTTTCTGATCTTTTCAGAGAACCAGTCCCAGTTCACTGCCTGTTCTGGGAATAATCCTGTGTGTTTGAAACTGAATGGCTGCAAGTGAAACTTCAATTCCTTGTAGTGAATATCCCATGTCTTAGGGAGATCAAAAAATTCCCACTGTCCACCGCCTTTATGACTTCTGTGATAATGGCCGTTTGGCTTCTTCCACTGTCTTAATTTCTTTGGTGTATTCCATAGTACCTGTGGGTCTGGTCTTACCAGAAAATAGTCTCCCCAGCGTTCTAATTTCTCACCGTTTGATGTATCTAAGACTTCATAGTCTTTCCATTGGTCTGCTAACCACATATTGTATATTCTCACTTTCTGTTTCTTCTATAAAAATATCATCATTGAAATATCTTCTTTCGTATGTATCTACATACTTATGTTTATTATAGCCTAAAGACAATTTCTTTCGCAAGGGTTCTATATAGAAAAAAAGAACTTTCTGCATCTTTACCATACAGAAAGTTCTTAAATTAAGTAATAGCTATAATTTTACGCCTGAAGTCCCATCAAATGATTAATAAACTGCTGTGCTGTACGTCCAGAAATTCCTCCATGGCTTAATTCCCATTTGTTTGCTTCGAGTTTCAGTTCGTCTTCTCCCATTTTAATTCCTGCTTTACGAGCAAGTTCGAATACGATCTCGAAGTATTCTTTCTGGCTTGGTTTTGAGTAGTTGATCGTAACACCAAAACGATTTACCAGAGATAATTTTTCTTCCATTGTATCGGATCTGTGCATTCCATTGCTATTTTCAACATCATTTCTATCGTTCCATGTCTCTTTGATCAGATGACGACGGTTGGATGTTGCATAAATTAAGATATTCTCAGGTTTTGTCTCGACACCACCTTCGATAACTGCTTTTAAGAATTTGTATTCAATCTCAAATTCTTCGAAAGAAAGGTCATCCATGTAAATGATGAATCTGTAGTTTCTGTTCTTGATCTGAGCAATTACATTAGAAAGATCTTTAAACTGATGTTTATAAATCTCGATCATACGCAATCCCTGATCATAGTATTCATTTACAATAGCTTTGATACTTGTAGACTTACCTGTACCGCTATCACCAAATAGCAGAACGTTGTTTGCTTTTCTTCCTTCAACAAATGCTTCTGTATTCTCAACAAGTTTCTGTTTCTGAATCTCATATCCGACAAGATCAGACAATACAACTTTGTCCATGTTATTGATCGCGCGGAAGCGGATGTTATTATCTCCACATTCTTCGATACGGAATGCTTTATTAAGGCCAAACATACCAACTCCATATGCTTTGTAGAAGTCTGTGACCATATCAAAGAACTCGTTCTCGTCTTTGGCTGTCTCTAATCTCTCACTTAATGCCTGAACTTTTTCACTGACATTCTTATTGTACATTAATTCGGGTTTACCGATCGCTTTATAATCAGAGATTCTGCTAAAGCAGTCAACTCCTAATTCATCTTCGATTCTGCTAAAATCAAAATCAAATAATTCTTTGAATGCTTTGAAATCACTCTTTGCAAAGTGGTTAACACTTCCTTCGCTGGCACCAACTTTCTCACATGTGATACTGAATGGATTTTCATTTGTGATCAGTAAGTATGTTAAATAATTGTGCCACAGATTCTTATCAAATGCGTAATCTGTTGCAACTTCTAAGATTCTTTTTACCTGTTTAAATACTCTTGTTCTTAAAACATCTTTTGTTTGTGATCCTTCGTCCATGCAGCGGAAAATATCACTTAACTGCATTAAGATGGATTCTTCGTCCATGTCACCATAGATCAATAATTTTGATACGATATTATACATCTCTTGTCTTCCCCCAAACTTTCTCTTAAAATCATTCTTTTGTAACTGTTAGCAATCGTTACGTTTATTTTGGTCTTAGGTACGATTTTATACCTTTTGATTTGTATTTTTCAATAGTTTTGAAATATTTTCATGTAAAAGTTTATGTTTTTAGAAATCTTTCGTACATCGTTTTACAATATCACATGGCACCTTAAGATTCTGGCCGATTTCTTATTCTGTTTTTCCAATCAGCCAGTCAAGTGCATTAATTCTTCTAATTCCTTCATAATCCGCTTCTGGATCTTCATCCAATGTTAGCAAAATCTTTTGATAATGATCATGAATCTTTTGAAGTGGCAACAATTCTCTCTTTAATGTTTTTTCGTCTCGAACTGTTGCAGCTACCTGATAATAGATGATCCTTTTTTGATCCATACAAACAAAATCGACTTCCAAATCATCAAGCTTTCCTACATATACTTCATATCCTCTTCGGATCAACTCTAAATATATGACATTTTCCAATATATGTCCAACATCTGTTGATCTGCTTCCTAATAACATATATCTTAATCCAATATCAGCAACATAATATTTTTCTAATGTTTTCAGATATTGTTTTCCCTTGATATTATATCTTTTCGCCTGATATATAACATAGCTTTCCATAAATGCTGTCAAATATTTTTCAACTGCTCTTACATCTATTTTCCTTCCAGCTGATGTCATGGTGTCTGCAATCTTCTTTGTAGATAATTGATTCCCAATATTATCAAAAATAAATCTTGTAATACTTTCTAACATCATCGTATCTGTAATCTTATGTCTTTGAGCAATATCTTTTACTATAATTGTATTATAAATTCCATCCAGATAATCTCGGATTTCTTTCGGATGTCCAGCTAATTCCAATGCATATGGAAAAGAGCTGTTTTCCAGATATGTTGTATATTTTCTTTGAAGATTATCCTCATCTCCAGTACTTTCTACATATTCTTTAAAGGACAATGGCAGCATTTTAATTTCTACATATCTTCCAGATAATAATGTTGCAATTTCAGATGATAGCATGTTGGCATTTGAACCTGTCACATATAGGTCAACATTATTTTTTATATATAAACTGTCTACAACTCTTGGAAAATCTTCACATTGCTGAATTTCATCCAAGAATATATAATTCATCTGGTCTGGCAATAGTCGTTCTTTGATATATGCATAAAGTTTTTTAGGATCTCTCATATCATAAAAATCATAATCTTCAAGATTTATTGCTATGATCTGCTCATTTGTTACTTTCATTTCTTTCTGCAAATAATCTTGATAAATTTCCATGATCGTAGATTTTCCGCATCTTCGGATTCCTGTAATAACTTTAATTAACTGTTTATCTTTAAATGCGATTAACTTATTTAAATAGTCGTCACGACTTATTATCTTACTTACCATTTTATTATCCTCCTTTTATAAATTTTATTATATTTTAGCTTTTTATTTCATTATTTTCAATAGTTTTATACAATTGATGTATAAAACTATTGCATTTTGTATATTTTTTGTAATTTTTATACTATTTTTTTATAATCAACAAACTTTTTATAATATATTTTTTGTAAAAGACAATAAATTCATACAAAAATAGTGAGACCGGAATTTCTATTTGTTCTTGTCTCACTATTTTTACTTACAATATTCTTATTTTAATACTTTTACCATTCGAAACACCTGCTCTACTGTATCCATCAGATTCTCATTGGCATTTTTCTTCTTCATTGCATCTTCCAATGATACAGCTGATCTTACAATTGGAAAATATGCATCAATTCCTGCTTCGTTGCATGCAGCTGCACCTTTGGTCACTGCTCCTGAGAATCCTAATACTAATTTTCCATATTTCTTCGCAAGTTTTGCTACTCCGATCGGTGCTTTTCCCATCGCTGTCTGAGCATCTAAGCATCCTTCTCCTGTGATCACGATGTCCGCATCTTTGATCTCTTCTTCTAGTTTTGTTTCATGTAAGATCAAGTCAACACCTGACTTTAGGGTTGCATTTGTAAACGTTAAAAATGCAAATCCTAAACCACCTGCTGCTCCTGTTCCTGGTTTATTAGCATCTGCTTTTGTAAAGCTTTGTTTTGCAATCTTTGCATAATCTGCTAACCACTGATCCATGTCTTTTACCATCTGCTTCGTGGCACCTTTTTGTGGACCAAAGATCGCACTGCAGCCTTCTTCTCCACATAATGGATTTGTCACATCGCAGGCAATATGAAATTCACAGTCTTTTAATTCTGAGATTACATGGTCATCTTTGATCTTTGCTAAATCTTTTAATCCGATTGCTCCGTGTTTGATCTGATTTCCATCTTTGTCGAGAAAATCGTATCCCAACGCCTGTAACATTCCAGCCCCACCATCATTCGTTGCACTTCCACCAATTCCCATGATGAAACGTCTGCAGCCTTTATGAATCGCATCAGTGATCATCTGTCCAACTCCATAAGTTGTTGTGTATAATGGATTCCTTTTTCAATTGCATGTGCTGCTTGGATTGATGTCAGACTTCCCTTCAATGAATCAATCGCAATTACTACTTTCATCCGAAAACCTCCGCTTTCTTTTGTATCTTATCAACTTATTTTCCACATTTGAATACTAATTTTCTCAGACAATCCACAGGAATCATCGTCATTGACAACAAGACTGTGACAATCCAGCCTTTTGCCCCAAATGGAATGCAGCTAAACATATTTCCGATCCATGTAAATAGTGGAAACGGAATCAGTGCTGCATTTACGATAATGATCTGTACTAACATGATGATAAAGAATACCTTTAAGAAATCTGGATTTTCATTTAATCGTTTAAAGATTCCAAACCTGTCATCTCTAACATTGAATCCATTAAATAATGCACTAAAGATAAATAATACAAAATACGCTGTCAAATGTTCGGCTTCATTGTCAAATATATGACTGATCACTGGAAGTTTTAAGAATAGAAAACTTAAAATAACCAACCATACTCCTGACCATCCGATCTGTATTGCCATATCTTTACTGATAATACTCTCATCACGTTTTCTTGGTGCCTCTTTCATATATTTATGAAGTGCTGGTTCATTTCCAAGCATCATAGCTCCAAGACCATCCATGACTAGATTTACAAATAGTAAATGTGTAACCTTCAATGGTTCTTCCACACCAAAAAATGGTGCAACCGCGCTGACAACAACGGCTGCCACGTTGATCACTAGCTGAAATCTACAGAACTTCAAGATATTATGATAGATCGTTCTTCCATACCAGATGGCATCTTTGATCGATGAGAAATTATCATCCAAAATGACGATCTTACCAGCTTCTTTCGCAGCTTCCGTTCCACTTCCCATCGCAAATCCGACATCTGCTCGTTTCAATGCTGGAGAGTCATTGACACCATCACCTGTCATACCTACGACAAGATTCATTTCCTGGCACAGACGTACCATTCTTGACTTATCTGTCGGCAATGCCCTTGCAATAACACGGATCTCTGGAAGGATCGCTTTGACTTCATCATCACTCATCTGATTTAACTGTGCAGAAGATAATGCTCTGTCTGATTCATTCTTTAATAATCCTGCATCCTTTGCGATCGCTACTGCCGTCTCCAAGCGGTCACCTGTGATCATTACAACTTGAATTCCAGCTTCCTGAACTTCTCTGATCGCATCTTTTGCGGATGGTCGGACATCATCCCTGATCGCAACTAACCCTATGAGTACAAGATCATCATTGATCTGATTCTTTACAAGTTCTTTCTCTGAATAGCCAAATGCAAGAACACGCATTGCTTTTGCTGCCAATGCATCGATTTTCGCATTTAATGCCTTATGATCGATCTCTTTGATCTCCCCATCTGCGTTTATATATTTTACTGCCTTTGTAAGTAAACGTTCTGGCGCACCTTTATAAAATGTTTTTCCTAACACTTCAATTCTTGCCTGACTGAATTTATTGGATGAGTTAAATCCCTGATGTGTTGTAACTTTACATTCTTTGTTCTCATCTAACATATAAAATGTCTCTTCTCCAATAAATTTTAATAACGCCTGATCCGTCGCATTCCCACCAATAACTTTATGGTATACATCAAACATCGCCTGCGTGTTTTTCCCGATCGCAAGATCTAATAATCCCTTTACTTTTCCATGCTGTTTTAATTCTTTTGGCGGAATGGAAGTTCCATCTGCTGTAAAAAAGTCAACAACTTCCAACTCCCCTTTTGTGATCGTTCCTGTCTTATCACTAAATAAGATATTCAGGGAACCTGCAGTCTCAATTCCTTCCGCTTTACGGACCAATACATTATGATCTAACATCTTACTCGTATTCTGCATCAAAACAAGCGAGATCATCAAAGGAAGCCCCTCTGGAACCGCACAGACGATAATTACAACCGCCAGTGAAACTGCATTGATCAAATCCTCAACAACCTTCGCAACACCCATAGCAAAATATGCCTGAATACCACCAGCCATTAAAATAAAATATCCAAAATATAACGCTGCGATCACGATCGCACCAATATATCCAAACTTAGAAATCTGATCAGCAAGCTTAGAAAGTTTGACCTTCAATGGAGAATCTGGTTCTTCTTCCTGCATCTCCTCAGCCATCTTTCCCATCATTGTATGGAGTCCAACTCTCTGGACATCCATCACACCTTCCCCATCAAAGATCACAGCCCCACGGAACAAAGAATACGAATCTACAAATGTATCTCCCGTAATCTCCTCCGCTAGATAAACATTCTCTCCGGCTGCCTTCTTCTCACACTCCTCTGCTTCTCCATTTAAAGCAGAATTATTCACTCTTAAACTTCCTTCATGCAAAATACCATCCGCAGGAATCTTATCCCCCGACTGCAATAGCACCTGATCACCGACAACCACATCATCGACATCAATGACTGCCACGACACCATTTCTGTGGACCTTACACTGATCTTTCTTCGCACTTTCCTTCAATTCTCGATACTTCGTATCACTGGCAACCCCAGTCTTCGCCGTAACAAACGCCACGATCAAAACCGCTACGATCGTACCTGTTGGCTCATAAATCTCTGCATACCCAAAGAAAAACATTACGATCATCAGACCCGCGATCACAAGCAGCACCCGGATCATCGGATCCTGAAACGTCTCCTTAAACTCCTGCCAAAATGTTGTCGGCTCAGAGTCCGGAATCTCATTGGAGCCATATTTGGCTCTAGATTCCTTTACTTCTTTATCTGTAAGACCTTTTATGTTCATAAATAACTACCTCCTAACCAAATAACTAGTAAAATTTATTTCTGATTTTCTTTAGTATAACAGAAAACAGTTAAAGCAAAACACCTTTGTAATATTTTAGCTGTTTTTTAGCATAAAAAAGTGGGCTGCAACCATGCAGCCCACTATAATGAAAAGAGAGGATTAAAATATATATGAAAAACTATGTCTTAAGTATACCAAAATCTCCACTTCATTCAATATTCTAAATCTAAACAATTCTAAAGAAATTATAAACTTGTATAAAGAGAAAATTATCCACAATTATATTTATGTTACAAAATAACTATCAACAATCGGTCACCAGCTGCCGCCTCCGCCGCCTCCGAATCCACCTCCGGAGAATCCTCCGCCACCAGAAAATCCACCAGAGCCTCCGCTGTCTTTGGATGGTTCCACGATCGTCAGATTCTCGGACACCACATGATCCATATAATGTCCCATCATGTAATAATGGAAGTAAGGATCACTGCCACCATAGACATACCAATCTGGTGCAGGGAGTTTTAATGCATCCAGTTTCTTTGCATATAGATCAAATAATCCAAATACCATAGAATAAGGTAGAATATGATAAAACATACCTGGTTGGTCTTTTGCCAGTACTTTCATTCGATCTAACTCTGCTGTCTCAATGAAATCACGAAGTCCTGCTAAATACCCCATCCATTCCACACACTGATGGGTTCTCCTCTTCATAAATACCGTTAAAATCACTCCGATAAATAATACCACAACAATGACAAGATACACACCAAAGAAATCAAATAATTCACCTCTCTGTATCTTCACATAATAATACAATCCATAGAAAATAAATCCTAAAATAGAAAGTAATGCAGACGCAATCGGCAGGCCAGTTCTTGCTCCTTTTGAAATAGCATACCATTTATCTACACTGTGACATGCAAGGAACATTCCGATAAAGTATAAAATCCATGCCATCAATGGAAGGATAAGATTTAAGATTCCATCTGGACTGTACAGCATCATAACAAATGCAAATAAACAGATTGGAAGCTGCATTAGTACAAATGATATAATTCTTGCAGATTTTGAGGATGTTGTATAAATCTTTTTCCTATACTCATACTTAATATCATCTTTTACAATAGCAACTGTATCTGCAAATTTATATTGCAGTGAAGAAGCGTTCACTTGATCTTTCTTCTTAAATAACTCTTTAAACATCGTTTGCTGGTATCTTGGCTCTGATTCAGGAATATCTTTAAGTTTGATAAACTCCATATCTTCTTTGCCTTTTTCTTTCATCTTCAGATATCCCTTATCTGCCCAGTAAAGGATCAATGAAATAACGTCTTTGTCATCTACAGATCCATCTATTACATATCCAACAACCGCACTGTCCATTCCTTCTGGTGGCTGATATTGGATAGATGGGATGATCTTTTCATCGCGTCCAAACCTGGCAAATAGCACAGCTGTGATCAGAAGAATTCCAATCGTGACCACAAAAATAAATCCACCCGCTCCGATTTCATTTCTTTCTGTAAAATACCCATCTCCTAGATCACTGTAACATGTCAATCCATTTTTAAATGGTAAAGTCTTCTTCAATGTTCCTGTGATCTGCGCATTTTTCTCATTATATTTTAAAGTCAGCACATCCTTTGCATTCTTTGATTCACCATAACGCCCATAGAAAAAATTCACACTTTTAAGATCTGTTTTCTTTGGAAAATGAATCGTAAATGTACTTCCTTTTGGTATGTTATTTCTCCAGAGAGTTGGAAAAATATTGTAATACAAATAATCAAATGTATCTCCCTGATATTGTGGTGTCAGCTGATACGTGAATTTATAATTTCCTTCGTTTACCGTATAATCCTCGGAACCAAACTGCAATACCTCACTGTTACCATCAGAATCTTCTTGTAAATCTGTATTGCTGTCATTTTTTAGCAGATCAAAATCTGCATAATAAAGTAGTTTTTTCTGACCTCCATTCTTGTCGATCGTTACCACATTCCCTTTGTATGGAATATAGCGGTAAATTCCATGTCTTGGATTAACAAATTTTACTTTGATATTCTCCGTTACTGTATAACTTCCGTCTTTCCCAATCTTGACATTAACATCAAATTTCTTTGTCTGCATATTCGAATCATATGTAACTTCATCATTTGCAAACACATTGTTTCCTGTCCCCATAAAAATCATGGCAGCCATCATGACTGCCATTATGGTACAGGTAATCCACTTTCTCATAGTGCTTTCCCCCTGTCCGTTCCTTAGAATTTTACTTGTACATTCTCACGCTCAGATTCATTCGAAACCTCAAATAATGGTTTTCTCTTAAATCCAAAGATTCCTGCTATGATATTGCCAGGGAATAATTCTGTCTTTGTATTGTAGCGGTTTACAACCCCGTTATAATATCTTCTGGAGCCTGCGATTTCTTCTTCTAGTCTCTGAAGCTGATCTTGCAGTTTATTAAAGTTCTCATTTGCCTTTAATTCCGGATAACTTTCAGATACTGCAAATAAAGATTTCAGTGCTCCTGACAGTACATTTTCCTGTTTGATCTTATCATCGATATTCGTTGCTGTCATCGCCTGATTTCTTGCGGCTACGACTTTCTCTAATGTCTCTGATTCGTGTTTCGCATAACCTTTGACGGTTTCTACATAGTTTGGAATCAAGTCATAACGCTTCTTTAATGACACATCGATTGCTGAAAATGCCTCTTCTGTCTTGTTTCTTAATGTTACAAATCCATTGTATGAACTGATCAGCCATATCACGATGATAAGCACGATCACTCCGATTACGATCCCTGGTATCATGAGCTCTACCCCTTTCTTTGTTTGGTCAGTTTTCTTTATCATACGTTATTCGTATCAAAACTTCAACACTAAAATAAGCTGATCAACTCTCCCTTATATTTATCATAATAATAGATATTTTCTGACAGAAATTCTTCTTTGCTTAATTGCTGATCAGACTTCTCTAATATGTGCAATAGATCCTCTTCCTGATCTTCTCCGTCATCAAACAGTAATAACATTTCATGAATACTGGTTGGCAGGAGATACAAACTCTTGTTATATTTTCTAGAAATATCATCCAGAAAATATTCATAACAAATAACAGCTGCTCCATATCTCTGTATTTTGTTTGACACCATAAATACCGGTCTGTCTTCGGTATGTCCTCGGAAATCTTTATATACAGGCTCAAATTTAGCAGGCAGAAGCTGTTTTGTATTCTTCTTTGCACTCTCCCATAAAAACTGATCCGACCATTGTTCTTTGTTTGCCTTTTTATGATCGATTCTTTGTATGGATCGATCATCCAGATCAAGAATATCAAAAACAATTGCCATATCTTCCAAGAGTAAATATGGTCTCTCACTCCACTCCTTATCCTTCTTATTAAAATGCATCAAATGATAGATAATACGCTCGTTTTCTCTCTGCATGACTCCTTCTTTCTCGTTTTTTCTCATTTTCCTATCTATCATAACATTCAATGTTGCTGTCAGCAATATTTATAGTCGTCACTGTCACTGTTGGATAGTGGTTTTTCATAACTCCTGGTAATACTATTTTTTATGGAGGTATTTTATGAAAATCGATTTAAAAGAATTAGGAAAACGCATCAAACTTACCCGAAAAGGGCAAGATCTGACACAGGAAATGCTTGCTGAAAAAGCTGGTGTCAGTCAGCATTATATCTATGAAATCGAAGCTGGACGCAAAGCCATGTCTATTCATAGTTTTGCTTCTCTTACTACTGCATTGGATGTATCTGCTGATTATCTTTTATTTGGTGATGGGCAAAGAATATTTGATGTTGATACCCCGGCTCATCACAATAATCAATTGATGGAAATTGCAGCTGAACTTAATCCATCACAGAGAGATCATGTGCTTGAGATTCTGGAAGTGATGGTTCCTTATATTAAAAATTGATTGATTGCAAAATACGATAGATTTTTCTAACGTAAAATAGTGCCAAGATTTTTATTGATCTTGACACTATTTTTATTTGATCTGATATTTATTTTTTGATCTTTACTTTTTTCACACTGCTCCATTCAGAGTAGTATGTCTTTCCAGAAACTTTCTTGTATGTACGGATACGTACATAATATGTCTTTTTCTTTTTCAGCTTCTTAATTGTGTAACTTGTCGTTTTGTTCTTGCTGATTGTCTCTGTTTTGTTTCCTTTGGCAAATTTCTTGCTTGTGGAATACTGAATCTGATATCCGTTTCCAGCTGTGTTCTTTTTCCATTTTACAACTAGTTTTTTGCCTTTGGCATTTTTAGCACTTTTTAGAGTTGTTTTCTTGACTGTTACTTTGGCTGGGGTTGTTGTCGCTGGTGCAGCTGTTGTTGGCTGGCTTGGTGTAGGATTGCTTGGGTTTGGTGTTGGGTCTGGCTTCGTTGATTCACTTGGAGTATTATCGCTTTCCACTGTAAATGTTTTGGTTTCTGTTTTAAATTCTTTATTTTCACGATAAATAGTTCCAGTGACCGTTAATTTTCCAGCTTTCTTTGGAGTAATCATTCTATTTGGCTCTCCACCAAATACACCGACTGAAATTGTAGCAAAATTATTATCTACAAGATCTTCTTTATTCTCATCAAGAACTACAGAGTCTCCATCTTGTTCAAATTTAAGAATATAGAATGTATGGTCTGTGTTTCCAATACCAAAACCAGGAAGTGCACCATTCAGTCTAATCCTGTAAGCTTGTCCTGCTTTCAATGTATCACCTGTCTGTACTACATAACCTCTATCTGTCATAAGTTCATGTATTACTGATAAATTACAATCTTGTACTATAAAATATTCTTCTGCTGTATCAAGCTCATCCTGACCATTATTAATATAAGCTTTGACACTAACTACATTATTTGCTTCACTACTCAATGTTGTTGATGGTGCAATAATTTTGCATGTTTGCTGATCTGCATTTTCCAGTGTACCTTGTGTTGTTTTCCATTTATATGTGACTTCATTTTCATCAATGCCATTGATTTTAGCACTTAACTGTCTGCTTTCATTTGGCAATAAACATAATCCCCCATCAGTTCCTGCATCGATTGACAAGTCATACACATTACATGGAATTGTTCCTTCAAAAATTGTATTATCATCATCACTTACAGATTCTGTTTGTACTTTGTATTTTAAATCTGATGTTCCTATACCATCTGTTAGAATTCTGAAATCTCCGTCTTCGTCTTCATTTATTGTCAAAATGTCTTTGTTTTGACTTTCAATTCTAACTTTTAAAGACTGATCCCCAAAATTGTCTTCGTTAAATATATGATTTTCTTCGCCATCTTTGATATTTATATACAATGATAAATTATAGTGATCATCATTGGGAAGAAATGCTTTTTTACCTTTATTATAATCTTTTAAATAAGATACTTTCACAGGTTCTTCTTCATCATCGCTATATTGATATCTATAAATATCAACATCAACAGACACATCTTCTGATTTAATCTCACGATATGCTTTTATTTGACCGTTATCTTTAACATCTAACGCAATATAATATGGTTCCTCACTTGGCACTGCAAGATCCTTCCATTTTCCATACTTGACGTTTCCAAAATTCACTTCATTTTGTCCTATAAACGTACAGATTAATCCGCTGCCAGCGCCACCTCCTGGGATGATAATTTTATGATTTTCCTGATCATATGTATACATTCCAAGTGGATTTATTTTTGCTAAATCTGCTTCTGTGAAGGATTTGATTCCTGTAAAATTATCTTTTACTTTCTTGCAAAAATCTTCTGCTTTTATTTCCTCGTTTGTATTTGGTTTTATTCCATACTGCAATTCTGTATAAAACACTGCTGTCTGCAGATCAGGAGTACCATCAGCATCAAAATAATTTGTTGTTTTATCTGCTATCTGTGCAGCCATTGTCCAATTATCAAATATTTTCTGGCTTTTTACATTTTCTGTGTTTTCTTCATCTGCTGATACACTTTTCGTTGTAAACATAGATGGTGTAACTACCATAGTCAATGCTAATACCAACGAAAGCATCACAGCTCCAATTTTCCCTTTTAAATTTTTACTTTTCTTCATACGTTTCTCCCTTCTTACAATTGATAGTTTCAGTATAACATAGAAAAAAACTCAAAAAGCCTAAACTTTCTGAGTCTTTGAAAATTATCATATTCAATCGTAGAAGTAAGAATTACTCGATGATTGTAGCAACTCTTCCCAATCCAACCGTACATTCATCATCACGAATGATAAAAGGTTCTTCTTCTGTTATCTTAATTGGTTGAATTAATTCAATTGTTATATCCAGTGTTTCCCCTGGCATAGCCATATCTATTTCTATTGGCAATTGAATCTCTCCTGTTACATCTGTCGTTTTGAAATAAAACTGCAGACGGTCACCATCAAAGTATCCTGTGTCTCGTCCACCTTCATTGATATCTAACATGTATACTTCTGCTGTAAACTTTGTATGTATAGAGGAAGCTTGATCCATTTCAGGCTGTGAATCTGGAATGTATTTATCCACCGCATCCATCAATTCCATGATCTTATCTCCCCATTCTCCATCTGGATCTTCAAGGGCTTTTAAAGCAGATCCATAGATAAACGGAATATCAGATCCAACAAATCCGCACTGATATAGCTGGTCACGAATCCCCATTTCTACCAATTCCAGCATTTCCATATCATCTACCATATCACATTTATTCATAAATACTACGATATGTTGCATTCCCATATGATGAGCAATCATGATCTGTTCTGCTGTTTGTGACATGATTCCATCTATTGCAGATACTACTAGGATAGCTCCATATTCAATGCTAGATGTCAAGCTTATATTTCTCTCTTCTCTTGTTGTAAGAGTTTTTTTAATTGCATCTGTTAAAGTCGTTTTTCCATGACCTCGATGTCCAATTATTCCTATCGTGCAATGAGTTTTCTTTCCTTCAAATGTTTCTTTCCCCATATTTATATCTCCCATCATCAGTTGTTTTTTATTCTTCATAAATCATGACTTTACAGTCTTTCTTATAACAAGCAACACCATATTTAATGAAATTTCGCATTCCATCTTGCTTCAATTTAGCAATATAGTCTTTATCTTCAATCTGTTTTAAAGCCTGCTTGCACGCTGCATCCATATTTCCATCTTCGGCATACTTTAATTCAATGACGATTCCCGTTCGATTCTCCGGAGCCTCTATCAGAATATCACTGTATCCGATTCCTGATTCTGCATTTGACTTTATCAGCCAGCTTGACTTATATCCAAGAAGACCGAGTAAAATTCCGTGATAAAAATTTTCTTTCTTCTCTTTTGCGATTGCTGTATCTCTTATACTGATCGTATTCCATAGATAATCTCCAAAAAGCTGTTCAATTTTTTCTGTTTTTTTCTCTATAAATGAATTACAAAATATTTCTAGTGTTTTTCCATCATTTTTTGAAACATCACTAAACCATTCTTTGATCTTTTTTGTAAATAGATTTCTTATCTCTGTATTTGGTATCGACAAAAGATATTTACCATTTTGAGTTCGTCCCTGTTGTGTTAGATATCCTGTTGTAAAAAGCACACTCCACAAATTTTCTATACTCTTATCCAACTCATTATAGGTAAGCTCCTCTACAATTTCCTTTTCAATACACTCTCCACTGATCAAACGCTCAATCTCATTCTTTGTCTGAATATCTGCCTTATCTATAAATCTGCGAACAATTTCATTTCCGCTAGAATTAGACCAAAAATCTTCTGGTAATGCATCGGGATCTGCACATAGACTTTTACAATAACGAATCACATCCCATGGGTAATAGATATCTGTATTTCCGAAACGATAACCATCATACCACTCCCTAATCTGAAGGTAATGATCTGATAAATTATAATCGCTAAGAATCTTTTTCACTTCTGTATCGGTAAATCCAAAACATTCATCATACTGAACATTGAGAATAGATAAAACTTCAAAATTATTAAGTCCGGTGAAAATGCTTTCTTTCGAAATTCTAAGACATCCTGTCAAAACTGCAAATTGTAGAAAATCATTTGTTTTTAGTACTTGCCCCAAAAGACCTCTCATGAGTTCAACCATTTCATCATAATAGCCTTTCTGAAAAGCTTTATCTAGCGGAACATCATATTCATCAATAAGAATAATCGTCTTCTTCCCATAATGTTTGCACAAAAGTTCTGATAATAGTCTGATACTATCTGTTATATCATCAGCTTTTCCATCTAAAAGGCTCTGAAATTGCTTAATCTCTTCTTCTATTAATTTATCACTATTTTTTAGATAATGGTGTCTTCGTGCTTCATTTTTAATAATCGTTGTAATCCGAATAATCGCTTCTTCAAAAGTTAATCCATCGATTCCCTTCAATGACAGAAAGATTACTGGATACTTACCCATATATTCATCACATAATTCTTTATTTTTAGAAATATATAGGCCTTCAAAAAGTGATTTATCCATACCAATTTCAAAAAAAGTACGTAACATACTCATATTGAGTGTCTTTCCAAAACGACGTGGTCGTGTAAACAGATTTACTTTTCCCCAATTTTGTAAGAGCTGTTCAATTAATTTTGTCTTATCTATATAATAAAATCCTAGCTTGCGAATATCTTCAAAATTCTCAATTCCAACTGGCAGCTTTAATGTTTGATTCATTCGGATCCTCCTATTAATTTTGCCTTACGACCAATGTTTCCTTTTTATTATAACTTGTTTTATATTTACTCACAACAAAGAATCCATTATAGAGAGATTAAATGAAGCAAAAAACAGGAGAATTAAAATTCCCCTGTTTTTTCACACTCTGTCTTCTAACCACTGTAGTATCTTTGGATATTCAATTTTCTCATAATCACTGACATCTACTTCTATCGTATCTCCCAACTCAAATTCGCCATAACCTCTTTGCGTACATCTTTTATAAAATTCTGTATAATCTAAAAGGTTGTCCGCATTTTTACGTTCTATTTTACTATCTGATCTATGGTAACTTGTTAAAATATGCCCTAAATGTCTGGAATCATCCAAATCTCTTTGTTTTTGTCTTTCAAATAAAACTTCAATCTGTCCAATAAGACGAATCGTACATACCTGATATCCATATTGTTTTGTCAACTTTTCCAATGTTGGTTTTTGTTTTAAGCTAAAAGGATAATCAGAAATCAAACTTTTCCCATGTAAAAAATCTTGTTCCATTTCATCATAGTATGTGTTCCATGCTCTCACAATTAATTCTTCTTTTTGTTCTAAAGTATCAAACCCATATTTATCCCAAAATTTTTCTTTTATATCATCTGGTGACAATAATCTTAATTCTGGAAAGTTTTTAATAATGATATTTGCCATATAACTTTTTCCAGTTCCTGGATATCCAGCTAAAAGAATCAATGTCTTTTTCATTAATCCATCCACTCTCCACCAACTAAATTAATAGATTGACCTGTTAAATAAGAAGAACAATCTGTCAGTAAAAAGATGGCTGCCTGAATCACATCTTGAAGATCTACCAATTTATGCATTGGAATGTTTTTCTTAAAATAAGGTAGTACTTCCTCTGGATCTAAATCACGTTTTTTCGCATATTCATATTTCAATCGATCCCACATTTCCGTATGTACAATTCCTGGACAAATAGAATTTACACGAATATTCTTGTCCGCAAATTCTTTTGCGATAGACTGTGTTAATCCCTGTACTCCAAATTTACTTGCACAATAGATTGTCTGCCATGAGCTCGCTTTTTTTCCTGACAGAGAAGACATATTAAGGATTGTTCCTCCACCATTTTTTAACATTTTATCAATTGCTACCTGACAACATAAAAATGTTCCTTTTAAATTAACATTCATCGTAAGATCCCAAAGTTCTTCATCACAATCAAGAAATGGTAACATCTTTGAAACTCCTGCAGAATTTACCCAAGATGTGATTGGTCCAAATTTTTCTTCTACATCTGAAGCTGCCGTCTCAATCTGTGTTTTGTTTGTGATATCTGTCTTATAAAATGTTGCAACACCACCTGCTGCCTCAATTTCTTTTATAACTTCCTGCGCTTTTTCTTCATTCATATCAAGAATCGCTACTTTGGCTTCTCTTGCTGAAAAGTCTTTTGCCATTGCTGCTCCCATTCCACTTGCTGCTCCTGTAATGACAATAACCTTTCCTGTTAATTTTTCTGTATTCATATGATCACTCCTTATTTTAAATAGCTACTGATATCTACTGGTTTGTTGTTTGGCATTACCTGAATAAAAACATTGACATTTTTACCTAATAATGCTCTGAACTGATCATTTTCTTCTGAACTAGTAGAGATATTTTTGTATAATACACTTCTATCATTTCCAGCTCCCATTCCTCCAACATCAACTTCTTCAATGTTGATTCCATGGTCTACCAGATAATTTAATACTTCCGGTCCTTTCACAAGAAGTATCGTTGGTTCATCTAATCCTTGTGAAAAGAATGTAACACCATCTTCTTTGTTGAAGATTCCGATGGCAATTTCTTCTGGAATTGCCATCTCTAAAACTTCGATCATGTAATCATCTTCTGCTACAAGATCATCTACGATCACCACCTGTGTTGCTTTTTTATTTTTGATCCATGCTGTCATTACCTGTCCATGAATCAAACGATCATCAATCCTTGTTAATACTAAGTTTTCCACGACGCTTTGTTTCTCCTTTCTCAAATAAAGTTCCTTGAATTCCATGATAATCCGGATTTGTTGCAATCTCAATTAAGTCTTTTAGTGTACTGCTTTCAGTTCTTTCGGAGGCAACTGCAACCAGCATTGGCATATTCATTCCTGATACCAGACCGATCTTATGTGTTTTTGACATATATGCTGCACTCTGAAATGGTGTTCCAAAAACAATATCTGCTAAGATCAGTGTTCCTTCTGAATTCTCATTTTCTAAAATTATCTGATCTAGTTTTTCCCTATATGTATCTGCCGTCATTCCAGGATACAACGCTAATGTTTTGATTCCATAATCGTCTCCTGTTACCATGATCAGTGATTTTAATAGTCCCTCACAAAACTCTCCATGACTGATCAAAATTATGTTTACCATATTTCTTGCCTCCTATTTTTGCATTATCTCCTTTTTATTATCCTACATATCCTAAAATTCCTGTATAGTATCCAATGATACCAACAACAAAGATCGCTACGATGATCCATAATGTATTTACTTTCTTTCGAAGCATCCACCATACAAGCATTGTAATTCCAAGTGGGATTAATCCCGGTGCTAATGAATTTAAAACTGTCTGGATTTTTGTAACTCCCTCACCAACTTTAATTGCTAATGGTGTATCTACTGCTACACGAGTTGCTGCCATAGAACCTACTACCATTAATCCAACAATACTGAAAGAATTAATAATTTTATCTACTGTTCCATCTTTTAAAATCTTTAACAGTGAAGTTTTTCCTTGTTTATATCCTGTCATAAACATAAAATATCCACATGCAAAAATCAATACTTCAAATACAACTGTCGCGAAAATTGGTCCAAGATAACTTCCATCTAATGCCATTGAGCATCCAATTCCAAATAAGATTGGGAAAAGGATTCCCTGCATTACTGTATCTCCAATACCTGCTACTGGTCCCATCAATCCTGTTCTTACTGAGTTGATATCTTTTGCTGTAACATTTTCTCCGTTCGCTCTTGCCTCTTCCATTGAACATGTAATACCATTAATGATCGGTCCAATTGTAAATACTTCTGAATTATAAAATACAAGGTATTTCTTTAATTCTGCTACCTGATCTTCTACTTTGTCATATAATGCTCTGATCGGTGTGATCATTAAGTTCGCAATTCCTAGTGCCTGTAATCTTTCATAATTGTAACATGCTTCTGTACTTGTAGTTAAAAGCCAAGTCTTGATCAATGTTTTCTTTGATAATTTCTTTTTCGGTCCATCAATTGTTTTTGTAATTTCCTCAGCTTCTTCTGTACTCTGACCTACCTCTTTTACTTCTACTTTCTTATTTACAGACAAACGTCTAACTTTCTTCTTTTCTCCCTGCTGCGCTGTTGTAGTTTTCTTATCATTAAAATATAAAATGATCGCTATGACCGCTGCAAAGATTGAAACTGCTGTCAAATCAAGTTTGCTATATTCTGTCAAGAAAAATCCTGCGAAAAACCATGGCATTAATGTTTTTTTACCAAGATAATTTAATAACATTGCAATACCTAAGGCAGGCATGATTCCTCCAACAACCTCTAATGCATTGATGATGCTTCCTGGAATCGCATTTAACATAGACTGTGACCAATCACTTCCAAACATGATCATTGCAAAAACTGGTACTCCATATAAGAGTAATGCCATACAAAATGATGGCAGGTAGTTCATGATCCTTACACCTTTAATGTTTCCTTTTTCCAATAACTTGTCTGCTTGATGAATCCATGCTGCATTTACTGTCATATATACCTGATTTAATAATAATCCAAGCATACTAAATGGGATAGCAAATGTTACAGCCATTTTAGGGTCTGCTCCAGACATGATCGTAAGTGCTGTACCAAAAATTCCAGCTACGATCGTATTACTTGGCATGGTACCTCCTGCTGAGATCCATCCAAGATATATTAACTGAATGGTCGCTCCTGCGATCATACCAGTCATAGGTTCTCCCATAAATACACCAACCAATGTACCAGTTGTTAATGGATAAACTAAACATTTTGTGATTGGTCCAAAGAACCACCATTGTCCACATGTTGCTAATAAACCTACTAAAATTGCAGATATAACCATATATTATCCTCCTTAATGTTTCCCACTAAGAGAAACCATTACTTTTCCTTTCCTTGAGTACTTCTTTGTTTTGAGTTCTTCCCCCATCTCCTCTAATGATAATCTTGCACTAATGATTTTCTTTGTATCGATTACTCCACTTTCAAGCAATGAAATTGCTTTTCTGCTCGTATGTGGATTTAAATAAGATGTATAAATGCTCAATTCTTTTGTATATGCTTCAAATTGATTAAATGATACATTTTCTTCTGGATCACCTAATCCAAATAACAACACCTTTGCTCGTTTTCCCGCAATATGAATCGCCTGTTCCATTGTATTTTTTAAGCCTATACACTCTATCACATAATCGACATTTAATTTGTCAGCAATTTCTTCTATCTCTTGATCTGTACATGCCTTCGTTGCACCCAATTCTATTGCTAACTCTTGTTTATTCTCTTCTCGTTCAACAACGATCAGATTTTTTGGAGCTGTTAATTTTAGCAGTTGTAACATTAAACTTCCAATAGATCCCATACCATACATAACAATGTTAGAACCACTTTCTATATTCAGAAGATCCATCCCATGTAATACACATGATAAAGGTTCTGTAAATGCCGCATCTTCTAAATCCAGAGAATGATCAATTTTATATACATTTTCTTCTGGCGGATAAACATATTCTGCAAAACCTTTTGCTACACCATGTCTATGAATACAGAAATTTTGATATCCTTTTTTACACCACTCGCACCTTCCACAGCCCCAGCTTGGATCACAAGCTACCCTGTCTCCAGGTTTAAAATTTTCACAATTTTCTCCGACTTCTGTGACAATTCCTGAACATTCATGTCCTAAAATAATTGGCGGTACGACAACACTCGCTCCATTTTTTCCTTCAAACTTATGAATATCTGTTCCACAAAGTCCACACCACGCAACTTCAATCTTTACTTCATGATCTACTGGCTTGCGGTCTTTTATTTCTTTCACTTCATAAGTATGATTTCCTAGATAAAATCCAGCTTTCATTGTTGCCCTCCTTATTCTTTTATATTTTTAAATAAGTTAATCTTTCGTTCAACAATTTCATCTATCGTATTTAAACATGGAACAACATTTTCTCTGTTTGAAATATTTTCTTTATTTTTATCATAACATTCCTTTGCTTTTTTGTTCCATCCAACAAGAAGTTCTGTTCCTACATTAAATTTACGAATTCCTAAATTAATGACTTTCTTAACGTCTTCTTCTTTGACTCCAGTACCCCCATGAATGACAAGTGGAATATCAATAACTTCTTTAATTTCTTTCAGTCTTTCAAAATTAATATTTGTTTTTGATTTATACTGTCCATGATTTGTACCAATTGCTACTGCTAATGCATCTATTCCTGTCTGTTTCACAAATTCTACAGCATCTTGTGGATCTGTATAACAAACATCTTTTTGATCAACAACAACTCCATCTTCTGTTCCACCAACAGTTCCTAATTCAGCTTCTACACTAACACCATTTTTCTTTGCATACTCAACCACTCTTTTTGTTCCAAGAATGTTATCTTTTAGTGGCAAGGATGATCCATCAAACATAACAGAACTATATCCGGCATCAATTGCTTTTCTAATCTCATCATAGTCTTTTGCATGATCTAGATGAAGAACTACATCAATTCCATATTGTTCTGCCATAGATTTGCAGACACTGACCAAATTTTTATGTCCAATATAATTTGCTGTTCCGCAACTTGTCTGAATGATCACGGGTGTTCTCTGATTAACTGCTGCCTTAATAATTGATGGTAACATTTCTAAATTATGTGTATTAAATGCTCCAATAGCCATATTAAGATCTTCTGCTTCATTGAGTACTTCCTTTAATGTTGTATACATATTTCCTCCTTATTCTTTTTCATTGACTTTTCTTATCACGTTGTCACATCAAGTTATTCATGGCCATTGAATTTCTCATTTGTTTTACCTGATGTAATTATTTTAATCAATTTTGAAAAAGAAATAAATAAATTTTGACCGAAAACACTTTCATCCTTAAGCCTTCATGCAATTAATTATGAAACGATTTTCATCCATAGATTGAAATTATTTTCGTGTACATGGTACAATTATTATAAATATTTAAACTCACTATTTATGGAGGTCCTATCATGATTTTTCAAATTGATAAAACTATATATGAACAGTTATCAGAAACCGAACGATATATTGTTGATTTTATTAGCCAAAATGAAGACAAAATTTCTTATCTCTCCATTACAAATATTGCCAATAAAACATTTTCATCCCCAGCCACAGTATCTAGAACAATTCAAAAATGTGGTTTTAAGGGAATCGCAGAATTGCGTTATCTAATTTCAAAAGAGGATAAGGATAAAAGTAAAAATGTATCTCCTTATGCCATCAATAAATTATTAGATAAGGTCTATCAGGAATCTACACAAACAATTGAAAATATTCCAATCCCTGCAATTTTAAAAGCCATAGATCATATTAATAATGCTGAAAAAATTTTCATCTATGCCCGAGGTTTTACAGCGATGTTTGCAGAACATTTTCAGATGTATCTCCAATTAATGGGATATAATGCTGTCGTTGTCAAAGACGTAAAATGGATGGAACAAACAAAAAATTTAGTTACTTCTGCAGACACTGTGTTTGTCTTATCTGTGAGAAATACGACTCCAGAACTTGCTCAAGCTCTCCGTGTTGCTCGTCACATTGGTGCAAGAACTGTTGTATGTTGCTGCAAATCTATGACTGAATTAGAAAAATATGCAGATGTTGTTTTAATTGGACATTCCAATGTTATCATGGAGGAAAAGAGTCTTACTGTGTATTCTCATCTTCCTCTATTGATCATTACAGAAACCCTTATTAATTATCTTAGTACAGATGCTGAAGCTTTGTAAAATTCCATTTTCTTATCAAAAAAAGGGATACAACAGGTCTAAGCCTTCTGTATCCTTCCTAATTATCTTATTTCGCTGTAACGACAAAACTTTATATTGTACTTCAAATTCTTTTCTTTAATCTTTCTTTGTCTTCTTCTGAAATATCTAGTGCTTCCATTGCTTTACGCATTTGCCTTCTCTCTCCTTCCGTTTCCTTAAAATACTTCACTGTATTTTTCAATTCATCATAAAACATATCTATAGAACTTGTACATCGAAAATCATGCATCAATTTTCCAACAGGATCATCATCATTCTTATAACTTCCATTCACATAAATTATATGTGAGCCATCTTCAAATCTTTCCTTCGTTTCTTGTATAATTCGTTCTACATGATATAATGGCAAACCTTTGTCCATATAATCATTCTATGTAATGAAAATTACATATGAATCATGAAGTTCCTTAAACTTCTGTTTTGCTTTTAACATCTTTGTATCTAACATGCTACTATGAAATCTTGCTCTATGAGCATCTGCTCCCACATCGGCTCTTTGAACTTCAATATTTCGATCATGTTATTGTTGTAATATTAATTATGTTATAATCATTTTAAAAGTATATGCATTTATCTAAAAAAGACCCAGAAAGCCTAAACTTTCTGAGTCTCATAAATATTATCCTAAATTCAATCGTAGAAGTAAGAATTACTCGATGATTGTAGCAACACGTCCTGATCCTACAGTACGTCCACCTTCACGGATAGCGAAAGATAATCCCTGAGCCATAGCGATTGGGTGAATTAATTCGATAGTCATTTCTACGTTGTCACCAGGCATGCACATTTCTGTTCCTTCTGGTAATTCGATAACACCTGTAACGTCTGTTGTTCTGAAGTAGAACTGTGGACGATAGTTGTTGAAGAATGGAGTATGACGTCCACCTTCATCTTTTGTTAAAACGTATACCTGAGCTGTGAATTTTGTATGGCATGTGATTGAACCTGGCTGGCAAAGAACCTGTCCTCTTTCGATTTCGTCTCTCTGAACACCACGTAATAATGCACCAATGTTATCTCCAGCCTGAGCTTCGTCTAACAGTTTACGGAACATTTCTACACCAGTTACAACAACTTTTCTTGTTTCTTCTTTGATACCAACGATTTCAACTTCGTCAGATACGTGAAGAACACCACTTTCTACTCTACCAGTTGCTACTGTACCACGTCCTGTGATAGAGAATACGTCTTCGACTGGCATTAAGAAAGGTTTGTCTGTATCACGCTGTGGATCTGGAATGTAGCTGTCAACAGCATCCATTAATTCCATGATCTTATCTCCCCATGGTCCAGCTGGATCTTCGATAGCTTTTAAAGCAGATCCCTGGATGATAGGAATGTCATCTCCTGGGAATTCGTATTCATTTAATAATTCACGAATTTCCATTTCTACTAATTCTAATAATTCTTCATCGTCTACCATATCACATTTGTTCATGAATACTACGATGTAAGGAACACCTACCTGACGAGATAACAGGATATGTTCTTTTGTCTGAGCCATTACACCATCAGTAGCAGCTACTACTAAGATAGCTCCGTCCATCTGAGCTGCACCAGTGATCATGTTCTTTACATAATCGGCATGGCCTGGGCAGTCAACGTGAGCGTAGTGACGTTTTTCTGTTTCATACTCAACATGAGCTGTAGAGATTGTGATACCACGTTCTCTTTCTTCTGGAGCTTTATCGATATCTTCAAAGTTCTCAGCTGTGTTTCCTTCTACTCTTTCAGCTAAAACTTTAGTGATTGCTGCTGTTAAAGTTGTTTTACCATGGTCAACGTGTCCAATAGTACCAATGTTGCAATGAGGTTTAGTTCTCTCAAACTTTTCTTTTGCCATTTTAATTGTCCTCCTTATTCGCCCTATGGGCAATTACAATAATGTTTCAAACTTCAATATAGTTGCCCAGCAAAGGGCCGTCCTAAATTTGATTATATTTCATTTAAACAAATATTTCAAGACTATTTTGACAAAATAGCCTCGAAATATTTATATATTAATTTTCTTACTTGTCAGCAAGTACTTTTTCCTGTACGTTCTTTGGTACTGGTTCGTATTTTTCAAAGAACATAGAGTAGTTACCACGTCCCTGAGTTCTAGAACGTAAGTCTGTAGAATATCCGAACATTTCAGATAATGGAACGAATGCACGAACCATCTTACCGCTTGCGATATCATCCATACCTTCGATACGTCCACGACGAGAGTTGATATCTCCGATAACGTCTCCCATGTATTCTTCAGGCATTGTAACTTCGACTCTCATGATTGGCTCAAGCAGGATAGCTCCAGCTTTCTGCATAGCCTCTTTAAATGCCATAGATCCGGCAATGTGGAAGGCCATTTCACTAGAATCGACATCATGGTAAGATCCATCATATACTGTAGCTTTAACACCAAGTACTGGGAATCCTCCTAAGATACCAGACTGAGCTGCTTCTTCGATACCTTCTCCAACTGCTGGGATATATTCTTTAGGAATAGATCCACCAACAACTGTAGATTCGAATTTGAACAGTTCTTCTCCATTGGCATCCATTGGCTCAAAGTGAACTTTACAGTGACCATACTGACCACGACCACCAGACTGTTTAGCATATTTGCTGTCAACGTCAACGGCTTTTGTAAATGTTTCTTTGTATGCTACCTGAGGAGCACCAACGTTAGCTTCTACTTTGAATTCACGAAGCAGACGGTCAACGATGATTTCCAGATGAAGTTCACCCATTCCGGAAATGATTGTCTGTCCTGTTTCATGATCTGTATGAGCTCTGAATGTAGGATCTTCTTCAGCAAGCTTAGCAAGTGCTTCAGCCATTTTACCCTGATCACCTTTAGTTTTAGGTTCGATCGCTACGTCGATAACTGGTTCTGGGAATTCCATGGATTCCAGAATTACAGGATGCTGTTCATCACAGATTGTATCACCAGTTGTTGTAGATTTGAAACCTACTGCAGCTGCGATATCTCCTGAATATACAACATCTAACTCTTCACGCTTGTTAGCATGCATCTGTAAGATACGTCCAACACGCTCTTTTTTGTTCTTTGTTGCATTTAATACATAAGATCCAGATTTGCATGTTCCAGAGTAAACACGGAAGAATGCAAGTTTTCCTACGAATGGGTCTGTCATGATCTTAAATGCTAAAGCTGAGAATGGTTCATCATCAGATGAATGTCTTTCAACTTCGTTACCATCTTCATCGACACCTTTGATAGCTGGGATGTCTGTTGGAGCTGGCATAAATTCGATAATAGCATCCAGTAATTTCTGAACACCTTTATTTCTATATGCTGTACCACAGCATACTGGAACTGCTTTACATTCGCATGTTCCTTTTCTTAATGCAGCTTTTAAATCATCAACACTTGGTTCTTCACCTTCAAGATACTGCATCATCAGATCGTCGTCTAATTCACAGATCTTTTCGATCAATTCTGTGTGATAAAGTTCTGCTTCTTCTTTCATATCTTCTGGGATTTCAACGATAGAGATGTCTTCACCTTTCTCATCATTGTAGATGTAGGCTTCCATCTCGAATAAGTCGATGATTCCTTTGAAGTCGTCTTCTTTACCGATAGGTAACTGAAGTACTGCTACGTTAGCTCCCAGACGATCTTTCATCTGATCAACTGCTCCGTAGAAGTTAGCACCTAAGATATCCATCTTATTGATGAATGCCATTCTAGGTACGTTATAAGTATCAGCCTGTCTCCATACGTTTTCAGACTGAGGCTCTACTCCACCTTTTGCACAGAAGACTGCTACTGCACCATCAAGTACACGCAGAGAACGTTCTACTTCAACTGTGAAGTCAACGTGCCCTGGAGTATCAATGATATTGATACGATGCTCTAAAGCACCTTTTTTAGGCTTGCAATGATCCTGCAGTGTCCAATGACATGTTGTAGCCGCAGAAGTGATTGTGATACCTCTTTCCTGTTCCTGCTCCATCCAGTCCATAGTAGCAGTACCATCATGAGTATCACCGATTTTATAGTTTACACCAGTGTAATAAAGGATACGCTCTGTTGTTGTTGTTTTACCAGCATCAATATGAGCCATGATTCCGATATTTCTGGTTCTCTCTAATGGATATTCTCTTCCAGCCAAGATTTTTTCCTCCTATAAGTTTTAACATAGAAGCATGTCTGGCAAGACGCCAGAACAGATTCTTGAAATTAGAATCTGTAATGTGCGAATGCTTTGTTTGCTTCTGCCATCTTGTGCATATCTTCTTTTTTCTTTACAGATGCTCCTGTATTGTTGGAAGCGTCAAGAAGTTCTTTTGCAAGACGTTCTTCCATTGTTCTTTCTCCTCTTTTACGTGAGAAAGTTGTGATCCAACGAAGCGCTAATGCCTGTCTTCTGTCTGGTCTAACGTCGATAGGCACCTGATATGTTGCTCCACCGATACGTCTAGCTTTTACTTCAAGAACTGGCATGATGTTGTTCATAGCTTCTTCGAATACTTCTAAAGCTGGTTTTCCAGCTTCTTCTTCGATACGGGCAAATGCTCCGTATACGATTTTCTGAGCAACTCCTTTTTTACCATCTAACATAATGTTGTTGATTAATTTTGTCACAACCTTATTGTTGTAAATAGGATCTGCTAATACGTCTCTTTTCGCAATATGTCCTTTACGTGGCACGGTTCTTCCCTCCTTAATAATCATTAATTCATCGGTACTCATACTTAATTATTGCATGTTCGTGCAGGACTTTTATATCTCCTGTAACCTTTGTAGGAAACAATAAAGTTCCGGCACAACTATACAAGGTAGCGTTTATATCACGCTGCTTTGTACCAATTTAGTTTTGTTTTATTTTTTCTTAGGTCTTTTAGCTCCATATTTGGAACGAGCCTGCATTCTGTTAGCTACACCTGCTGTATCAAGTGTACCTCTAACGATATGGTAACGAGTACCTGGTAAGTCCTTAACACGACCACCACGAATCAGAACAACACTATGTTCCTGTAAGTTATGTCCTTCACCTGGGATATAACTTGTTACTTCGATTCCGTTAGAAAGACGAACTCTGGCGATTTTACGTAAAGCAGAGTTAGGCTTTTTAGGAGTTGCAGTTTTAACAGCTGTACATACACCTCTCTTCTGTGGTGAGCTTGTGTCTGTAGCTTTCTTCTTTAAAGAGTTAAATCCTTTCTGAAGTGCTGGTGCTGTAGATTTCTTTACAGATGTTTTTCTCCCTTTTCTAACTAATTGGTTAAAAGTTGGCATTGATTTCACCTCCATACATGTTTTCTACTGTGGTTACTTAAATTCACCTTGTGACTATACATGCACTTCTTGGTTTTGCTCCCCAAAAAGGCATGCTAGGCTATTATAAAATGCCTGCATGCCTTTGTCAAGACCTTTTCCCAAGATTTTTATTAATTTCTATATATTTTTATCTTTTTGGAAATCTCATTCTATGGATCTTATTCGAAATCTTTCTTTATCTGGCTGTCTCAGAAATGCTTTCTCGTCACATCTCTGATATCGATTCTGACAGCTTTTCTTGTGATTTCTTTTCTTGATCTCAACGTTTTGATTCTCTTATCTTATGGCTTCTTTACGCCATTTTTCAATATATAAAAATCAATTCTTTATTCTTGAAAAAATATTCAGTTGATAAGTTCCTTTTCTTTGTTAATAAGTTACATCTTGTTTCAATCCACAATTAATAATTTCTTGAATACGTTATTAGTTACAAATTGTTTTTAAATGCTCCACCGGTCAGCTGATTGAATGTTGATCTCCTTTTTTGAATCTTTCTTGTTTGGATTTCTCTTCTCTGGAAATCTTTCTTGTTTGGATTCTTTTTCTTTGATCATTCTTTTAATCTTATTTTAAATAATAAGATCTTTTCCATTCTCTCTATCCTTTGTATTGCTTTATGAGGTTGACTCCTTTACCGTTCTATCCGCTTCTAGGACTCTTAGGTTCTCTCCCGAGATCATAATATCCTGTTGAGTCAGTCTCATGTTTCCCAATTATCTTAATACTTCCGATCCATCAGCTGCCGGTTTTAAAGGTCTTTCCGTTAGCCTTATGGAGCAACTTGGGCGATTCTCCTTTCTTTTAAAACTTATCTTTCATTTGTTGATTTTATTATATCAATATCTGCTTATTTTGTCAATTAAATAGTTTTTTCAGATTTCTTAAGAACTTTACATACAATAAACAGATTATATTTCGCTATATTATATTCTAAATTTTCCCAAAAGAAAAGCCAACAGATAAAGTTCTAAACTTATACCTGTCGGCCTTATTTCTTATTTTATAAAATCAGATTACTCTTCGATCTCGAAATCTGCATCATCAAAATCAATCTCATCACCGATTGTGAAATCGTCTTCGTCTGTGCTGATCTTGACATCTCTGTAACGTCTCATACCCGTTCCGGCTGGGATCAGTTTACCAAGGATTACGTTTTCTTTTAATCCTACTAATGGATCGACTTTACCTTTGATCGCTGCATCTGTCAGAACTTTTGTTGTTTCCTGGAAAGAAGCTGCTGATAAGAAGGAATCTGTTGCCAGAGATGCTTTTGTGATACCAAGCATGATCTGTTCTGCTGTTGCAGTCTGAAGACCCTGTTCTTCCATCTCTTTGTTCTTCTTCTCAAGTTCTAATACATCAACCATTGCTCCTGGTAAGTATCCTGTATCTCCACCGTCTTCGATACGAACTTTCTTAAGCATCTGACGTACGATAACCTCAACGTGCTTGTCGTTGATATCTACACCCTGTAAGCGGTATACTCTCTGTACTTCACGGATCATGTAATCCTGTACTGCACGGATTCCCTTGATTCTTAATAAATCGTGAGGGTTGATAGAACCTTCTGTAAGTTCATCTCCGGCTTCAAGGATCTGTCCTTCCTGTACTTTCAGACGAGATCCGTAAGGGATCAGATATGTCTTCACATCACCAGTTTCTCTGTTTGTGATGATGACTTCACGTTTCTTCTTCGTATCTTTTAACTGCACTTCTCCACCAAATTCTGCGATGATCGCAAGTCCTTTTGGTTTACGTGCTTCAAATAACTCTTCGACACGAGGAAGACCCTGTGTGATATCATCACCGGCTACTCCACCAGCATGGAATGTTCTCATTGTAAGCTGTGTACCTGGCTCACCGATTGACTGTGCTGCGATGATTCCGACAGCTTCACCAACCTGTACAGCCTGACCAGTTGCCATGTTGGATCCGTAACATTTTGCACAAGCTCCAACTCCGGATTTACATGTTAACATCGTACGGATCTTAACTTTTGTGTATCCTGCATCACAAACGGCTTTCGCACGTTTTGGTGTGATCATGTGGTTTGCTTTTACAAGAACTTCTCCTGTTTCTGGGTGTACAAGCTCTTCTGCTGCATATCTTCCTGTGATACGTTCTTCTAAGCTTTCAATAACTTCCTGTCCATCCATGAATGCTTCTACATACATTCCTGGAATTTCTTCTCCAGTACCTTCACAGCAATCCTGTTCACGGATGATCAGATCCTGTGATACGTCTACCAGACGACGTGTTAAGTATCCTGAATCGGCTGTACGAAGGGCTGTATCAGACAGACCTTTACGAGCACCATGTGCTGAAATAAAGTATTCCAGTACGTCAAGACCTTCACGGAAGTTAGACTTGATTGGTAATTCAATTGTACGTCCTGATGTATCGGCCATCAGTCCACGCATACCTGCTAACTGTTTGATCTGCTGGTTAGAACCACGGGCTCCGGAATCGGCCATCATGAAGATGTTGTTTAATCGGTCTAATCCGCTGATCAGTTTATCTGTTAAAACGTCATCGGCATCGAACCATGTCTTAACAACAGCTTTATAACGCTCTTCTTCAGTCATCAGACCACGTTTATACTGTTCTGTGATAAATTCTACCTGTTTCTGTGCATCTCCTAAGATCTGAGGTTTCTCAGGTGGCACTGTCATATCAGAAATGGATACTGTTAAAGCTCCTCTTGTAGAGAATTTGTATCCGATTGCTTTAATATCATCTAAGACTTCTGCAGTCTTTGTTGCTCCATGAATATTGATACATCTGTCAAGGATCTGTTTTAACTGTTTCTTTCCTACATGGAAATCAATCTCATATGCTAAGGCATTTTCTGGTTTGCTTCTGTCTACAAATCCTAAATCCTGTAAGATGATCTCATTAAACAGGATACGTCCAAGTGTACAATCTACGATCTGGGAAATAGGATTTCCATCTTTGTCCACACCTGTACGTCTTACTTTGATCTTAGAATGAAGTGTGATTACTTTATTTTCATAAGCTAAGTATGCTTCGTTCTCAGATTTGAAGTATTTACCTTCACCTTTGTCTCCATCTTTCTCTAATGTCAGATAGTAGATACCAAGTACCATATCCTGAGAAGGAACAGCTACTGGACCACCATCAGATGGTTTTAACAGGTTGTTTGGTGATAACAGAAGGAATCTACACTCTGCCTGTGCTTCCACAGATAATGGAAGATGGACAGCCATCTGGTCACCGTCGAAGTCGGCATTATACGCTGTACATACCAATGGGTGCAGACGAATCGCTTTACCCTCTACCAGGATAGGCTCGAATGCCTGAATTCCCAGTCTATGCAGTGTCGGTGCACGGTTTAACATAACAGGATGTTCTTTAATGACGTCTTCTAAGACATCCCATACTTCTGGCTGAAGTTTTTCAACCATTTTCTTAGCTGATTTAATGTTGTGAGCTAATTTACGCTCTACTAATTCTTTCATAACGAATGGCTTGAATAATTCGATCGCCATTTCTTTTGGAAGACCACACTGATAAATCTTTAAGTCTGGTCCTACTACGATAACGGAACGTCCAGAATAGTCTACACGTTTTCCTAACAGGTTCTGACGGAAACGTCCCTGTTTACCTTTTAACATATCTGATAATGATTTTAATGCACGGTTTCCTGGTCCTGTGACTGGACGTCCACGTCTACCATTATCGATCAGGGCATCAACTGCTTCCTGTAACATTCTCTTTTCGTTTCTTACGATGATATCTGGAGCTCCAAGCTCTAATAATCTCTTCAGACGGTTATTTCTGTTAATGATACGTCTGTAAAGGTCATTTAAGTCAGATGTGGCAAAACGTCCACCATCTAACTGCACCATTGGACGGATATCTGGTGGAATAACTGGAACTGCATCCAGGATCATCCATTCTGGTTTGTTGTCTGAGTTTAAAAATGCCTCTACAACTTCCAGTCTCTTAACGATTCTGGCTCTCTTCTGACCTGTAGCAGTTTTGAATTCATCCTGTAAGGATTTTGCTTCTGCCTCAAGATCAATGGCCTGAAGCAGTTCTTTCACTGCTTCAGCACCCATTCCTACGCGGAATGTATCTCCGTATTTTTCATACGCTTCTCTATATTCTTTTTCTGTTAATACTTGTTTATATGCAAGATCTGTATCTCCAGCATCTAAAACGATATAGCATGCGAAATATAAAACCTTTTCCAGTGTTCTTGGTGAAATATCAAGAATCAGACCCATACGGCTAGGAATTCCTTTGAAATACCAGATATGGGATACTGGAGCTGCTAATTCGATATGTCCCATTCTCTCACGACGGACACTTGCTTTTGTTACTTCAACACCGCATCGGTCGCAGACAACACCTTTATAGCGAACTTTTTTGTACTTTCCGCAGTGACACTCCCAGTCCTTTGTAGGCCCGAAGATCTTCTCGCAGAAAAGCCCATCTTTTTCAGGTTTTAATGTTCGATAGTTGATCGTCTCAGGTTTCTTTACTTCTCCTCTAGACCACTCACGGATCTTTTCTGGGGAAGCCAACCCGATTTTAATTGCATCAAATGAAATTTTATTGCTTTGATATTCATTGCTTGATTCCATCATTTAAGGCTGCTCCTTCCTAAATTGCTCGCCAATCTACATGATTGTGTTATCTTCACCTTCTGATAAGTCTCCGTGTTTATATCCTAAAGCACCGAGTTCAGATTCGCTTTCTTCATAATTATTGAAGACTCCGTCTCCTTCGATCATTGGTGCAAGATCCTGATCAGCATCTCCACCATCAATATCTTCTCTTAACTCAACTTCCTGTGCATTTTCATCAAGGATCTTAACATCTAGGGCAAGTGACTGGAATTCTTTTAATAATACTTTGAAAGATTCCGGAACACCTGGTTCAGGGATGTTATCACCTTTGATGATCGCTTCATAAGCTTTCACACGTCCAACAACGTCATCAGATTTGAATGTCAGGATTTCCTGAAGTGTATATGCTGCACCATAAGCTTCCAGTGCCCATACCTCCATCTCTCCAAAACGCTGTCCACCGAACTGAGCTTTACCACCCAGTGGCTGCTGAGTTACTAATGAGTAAGGACCAGTAGAACGTGCATGGATCTTATCGTCTACCAGATGATGCAGTTTTAGGTAATGCATGAATCCGATTGTTACAGGGCTGTCAAATTCTTCTCCTGTACGACCGTCTCTTAATCTTACTTTACCAGTTGTATCGATTGGTACGCCTTTCCATTCTTTTCTGTGGTCTCTGTTTTCGTATAAATAATCCATTACATCATCGTTAACTTTATCACGCCATTTTGCGTCAAATTCTTCCCATGATGTATTGGCATAATCATTTGCCATTCTTAATGTATCTGCGATATCGTTCTCATCTGCACCGTTGAATACTGGTGTAGCAACATTAAATCCAAGAACTTTTGCTGCTAAGGACAGATGGATCTCTAACACCTGTCCGATATTCATACGTGAAGGCACACCTAATGGGTTCAGCACGATATCTAACGGACGTCCGTTTGGTAAGTATGGCATATCTTCTACTGGCAGAATACGGGAAATTACACCCTTATTACCATGTCGACCAGCCATCTTATCTCCTACAGAAATCTTTCTCTTCTGAGCAATGTATACACGAACGCTCTTGTTTACTCCAGGAGGAAGTTCGTCTCCATTCTCTCTTGTGAAGATCTTAGTATCCATAACAACTCCGTAAGCACCATGTGGAACTCTTAAGGATGTATCACGGACTTCTCTAGCTTTCTCACCGAAGATCGCACGTAACAGTCTTTCTTCAGCTGTTAATTCTGTTTCTCCCTTAGGAGTAACTTTTCCTACCAGGATATCACCGGCACGTACTTCTGCACCAATACGGATGATACCATTGTCATCTAAGTCTTTTAATACATCTTCACTTAATCCAGCAAGATCTCTTGTGATCTCTTCCTGACCAAGTTTTGTATCTCTTGCTTCTGCTTCATATTCTTCGATATGAACAGATGTATAAACATCATCCTGTACAAGACGTTCACTTAACAGTACCGCATCCTCGTAGTTATATCCTTCCCATGTCATGAAACCGATCAATGGGTTCTTACCAAGAGCCATCTCTCCATTGCATGTTGAAGCACCATCTGCTAAGATGTCTCCTTTTTCTACTCTGTCCCCTACAAATACGATTGGGCGCTGGTTCATACAGTTACCCTGGTTGCTTCGTGCAAACTTGATAACATTGTATTCATCTCTCTGTCCGTCATCATTACGAACTACGATCTTTGTACTTGTAGATCTTTCTACAACTCCGCCATTTCTTGCTGTAATGCAGACTCCAGAGTCATATGCTGCCTTGGCTTCCATACCTGTTCCGACAACTGGTGCTTCTGTAGAAAGAAGTGGTACCGCCTGACGCTGCATGTTAGATCCCATCAGCGCACGGTTGGCATCATCGTTCTCCAGGAAAGGAATCATGGATGTAGCTACTGAGAATACCATCTTTGGAGATACGTCCATTAAGTCAAGGTTTACTTTATCAAATTCGGATGTTTCTTCACGGAAACGTCCAGATACGTGAGCATTTACGAAATGTCCATCTTCATCGACTGGTTCGTTCGCCTGTGCTACTACATAATTATCTTCTTCATCAGCTGTTAAATAAACAACTTTATCTGTAACAACTGGATTCTCAGGATCTGTTTTATCCAGTACACGATATGGAGCTTCGATAAATCCATATTCATTGATTCTTGCATAAGTAGCAAGAGAGTTGATCAGACCGATGTTAGGTCCTTCAGGTGTCTCAATCGGACACATTCTTCCGTAATGTGTATAATGTACGTCACGGACTTCGAATCCGGCACGATCACGAGACAGACCACCTGGTCCTAATGCAGATAAACGTCTCTTATGTGTTAACTCAGATAATGGGTTGTTGTGATCCATGAACTGAGATAACTGAGAACTTCCGAAGAATTCTTTCACTGCAGCTGTTACTGGTTTGATATTGATCAGTGACTGTGGTGAAATAGATTCAATATCCTGAGTTGTCATTCTTTCACGAACAACTCTCTCTAATCTTGAAAGGCCAATACGATACTGGTTCTGAAGCAGTTCACCAACGGCACGGATACGACGATTACCTAAGTGGTCGATATCATCATCATGTCCAATTCCATACTCTAAATGGATATTGTAGTTGATAGATGCTAAAATATCTTCTTTTGTGATATGTTTTGGAATTAATTCATGAATGTTCTTCTTCAGAGCTTCTTTTAATTCTTCTCCTTCATATCCTTCCTCTAAGATCTTCTCTAATACAGGATAGAATACATCTTCATGAACTCCGATCTCTTCTGGGTTGAAATCCACATATTCAGCAAGATTTACTTCCATGTTAGAAAGTACTTTTGTAGCACCTTCTTCTGTCTGGATCATAACACTTGCTACTGCTGCATTCTGAATCTTATCTGCAAGTTTCATGTCTACATTCGTTCCAGCTTCCGCTAAAACTTCTCCAGTTGTTGGATCTAAGACATCTTCTGCTAAGATAAATCCGCTGATACGATTTCTTAATGCTAATTTCTTATTAAATTTGTAACGTCCTACTTTCGCAAGATCATATCTTCTTGAATCGAAGAACATACTGTTGATCAGGCTTTCTGCACTATCTACAGATAATGGTTCTCCTGGACGGATCTTCTTATATAATTCTAGCAGACCATCTTCATAGTTATCAGATGGATCTTTTTCGATACTTGCAAGAATCTTTGGTTCTTCACCAAATAATTCTTTGATCTCAGCATTTGTTCCGATACCTAATGCACGGATCAGTACTGTGATAGGTACCTTTCTTGTACGGTCTACACGTACGTTAAATACATCATTTGAATCTGTTTCATATTCAAGCCAAGCACCACGGTTTGGAATAACTGTGGAAGAGTATAACTCTTTACCGATCTTGTCATGAGCAATTCCATAATAAATTCCAGGGGAACGTACTAACTGGCTGACGATAACACGTTCAGCTCCGTTGATGATAAATGTTCCTGTTGCTGTCATTAAAGGAAGATCGCCCATAAAAATCTCATGCTGCTTGATTTCATCAGTCTCTTTATTATGAAGTCTTACTTTCACTTTTAAAGGTGCAGCGTATGTTGCATCTCTTTCTTTACATTCTTCAATTGAATATTTGACGTCATCTTTACATAATTGATAGTCAACAAATTCCAAGCTTAACTGATCGCTGTAATCTTCGATTGGGGAGATATCTTCGAATACCTCTGCTAATCCTTCTCTTAAGAACCAATCATAGGAATCCTTTTGAATTTCGATCAGATTTGGTACTTCAAGGACGTCATCCTGTCTGGCATAGCTGATTCGCATCCCTGTACCTGATTTTATTGGCTGTATTCTGTTCTTTTCCATGGACGTTTTTCACCTCTTGATCTAAACCTGGTTTATATACTACATCAACTGTAAGAAACCCTCTATCTTACTATATTTTTCTTACAATTTTACTCTTAATTTTTTACATAGTGTGGGCAGACAAACCCACATTAAGACATTTTCTTATATTATCATACAGGAATATGTATGTCAACCATTAAATAATAAATCTTTTTCTTAAAAAGAAAAAAGGACTTCAATTAATTGAAGTCCTTTTATGCCGCAGACCGGAATCGAACCGGTACTCGATTTAACTCGAACAGGATTTTAAGTCCTGCGCGTCTGCCAGTTCCGCCACTGCGGCTCAGTGGTGGGAGAAGGATTCGAACCTTCGAAGGCGGTGCCAACAGATTTACAGTCTGCCCCCTTTGGCCACTCGGGAATCCCACCAAGCATTTACCTGACAATTAAAGATTATACGGCATTGCCAGGTAAATTGCAAGTACTTTTTTTATTTTTTTTAAATTTTTTATGCTTCGGTTTCTGTTGCATTTTCTGCATCAAATAACGCTTCGAATTCTACACGGTTGATACGCTCTTTTTCTAACAATAATGCTGCACATTTATGGAGTACATCCATGTGTTCTTCGATCATTGCTTTCGCATCCTGATAGCATTTATTGACGATCTTCTTCACTTCCTGGTCGATCAGTGTCTGTGTGTCTTCACCATATGGGCGCTGCTGTCCGATTTCTTTACCTAAGAAGACTTCATCTCCTTCACCACTGTCATAGTTGATCAGTCCAAGTTCATCTGACATACCAAACTTCGTTACCATTGCTCTGGCATACTGTGTTACCTGTTTGATATCCTGAGATGCACCGGTTGTGATATCATCCAGAATCAGTTCTTCGGCAATTCGTCCTCCAAGACTTACCATAATATCCTGGATCAGCTTTCCTTTTGTCATGAATACATTATCATTCTCTGGAAGCGGCATTGTATATCCTGCTGCCCCTGTTCCTGTTGGAATGATAGATACTGTATATACTGGGCCTACATCTGGTAACAGATGGAAAAGAATCGCATGTCCAGATTCATGATATGCTGTGATCCTTCTCTCACTCTCTGGTACGACACGGCTCTTCTTCTCTGTTCCAATACCGACTTTAATAAATGATTTATCAATATCTTCCTTGATGATATATGCTCTGTCATCTCTTGCTGCCTGAATGGCTGCTTCATTCATAAGATTCTCAAGATCTGCACCAACAAATCCTGCAGTTGTTCTTGCGATCTCATGAAGATCCACATCATCTCCTAATGGTTTTTCGCGGCAATGAATCTTAAGAATCTCTTCACGTCCCTTAACATCTGGTCTTCCAACACCAACCTTACGATCAAATCGTCCTGGTCTTAAGATTGCTGGGTCAAGAATATCTACACGATTTGTTGCAGCGATCATAATGATTCCTTCATTCACTCCAAAACCATCCATCTCAACTAACATCTGGTTTAATGTCTGTTCACGTTCGTCATGACCACCACCAAGTCCTGATCCTCTTCGTCTTGCAACTGCATCGATCTCATCGATAAATACGATACATGGTGAGTGTTTCTTTGCTTCTGCAAATAAATCACGTACACGGGCTGCACCAACACCGACAAACATCTCTACGAAATCAGATCCTGAAATACTGAAAAATGGAACATTGGCTTCTCCAGCTACTGCTTTAGCAAGTAATGTCTTACCAGTTCCCGGAGGTCCTACAAGTAAAACACCTTTTGGTATTCTTGCTCCAATCTTTATAAAACGCCCTGGATTCTTTAAGAATTCTACAACTTCTTCTAACTCTTCTTTCTCTTCTGTAAGTCCAGCAACATCATTAAATGTTACTTTCTTCGCATTCGGATTTGCAAGCTTTGCACGACTCTTTCCAAAGTCCATCATCTTGCCTCCGCCGCCACCATTTTGACGCATCATAATTACCATAAAAAATATGACAACGCCGATTGGCAGTACAACACCAATCAGATTAGAAATCATATCTCCGCTGTGATCAATGCCCTTGATCTCGATCTTATTACCAAGAGATTTATTGGATGCCTTAATATCTTTGATCGTTTCATTGACATCTGTAACCTCACAACTCTTATAGTTATCTTTGCCCAACTCTGCTGTAACTGTACCTGTTGGTACTTCCTTGTTCTGTTTAATAGTTATTGCAGTGACATGGTTTGCTTTCACATCCCTCATCAACTGCTGATAAGAGTAATCCCCTGATCCCGGCTGGAATACACTGATAAAATAATATGCTGCCATAACCAGTATCAGCAGAATCACAAAAAATCCACTGTTACTTCTCTTCGGGTTCAACGTTTAGTCTCCTCTCTACTCTTCCTCTACTACTCCAATATAAGGAAGGTTACGATATTTCTGTGCATAATCTAGTCCATATCCGACAACAAATTCATCTGGTACCTCGAATCCTATATATTTCACTGGTACTTCAACTTCTCTTCTATCTGGCTTACTCAATAATGTACATAAATGAAGTGAAGCAGGATTTCTGCTCTCAAGCATAGGTTTTAAATGATTTAATGTCTTTCCTGAGTCAATGATATCCTCTACCACTAATACTTCTTTATCTAAAATCGGCTCATCTAAGTCTTTTGCGATCTTAACGATTCCTGAAGATTCTCTGGAATTTCCATAACTTGATACTGACATAAAATCAATCGTCACAGGCACTGTAATTCTCTTTGCTAATTCACATGCAAAAAATACACTACCTTTTAAAATTGCGATCAAATGTACTTCTTTTCCTGCATAATCCTTGCTGATCTGTGCTCCCATCTCAGCGATTCTCTTGTTTACATCTTCCTCTGAAATCATTACTCTGATATTCTCCATTGGAATCATCTCCTTCTCTTTTGAACTCAAGCTTTAAATAACGCTTGGTTGATCTTGTAATTTTATAATATTCGCTGACTCTTCGTCCAACGATCCATACAATATGGCTGCCATCTGCAACTAAAGGTATCTCATTCCGCAACTGCCTTGGAATCTTCTCATCTATAAAATACCTGCTTAGAGATTTTCGCTTATATTCTGCACCAAATATAAAAAAATCTCCGGGCTTTCGGCAACGTAGTTGTACATCTGTTTCTATTCTATCATAATCAATGATTTTGATACAATCATTTTCCACGATATTTGTTAAATCTGTAACCTCTTCGCAATAAAGTTTTCCTTCTATTTCTTGTTTATCTGACAGCTCATCTTTTTGTACCAGAATATACTGATAGCTTTTCTCAGCTTTCATCTTATAGGGCAATGATATCTTCTTTCCCGTTTCATTATGCAAAAGTCTCATCAGATCTTCTATATGTCTACGTTCAAGATCTTTTTTCTTTCCCGCAGTCTTCTCCAACACTTTCTTAAGAACCTGCTTTTGTATCCATGGATTTTCCTTACCAAGTTCATTACAACAAATCTTAAATCCATTTTCCATTACACTTATACACCTTGAAAATGCCATCTCGATCTGAATACTAAGATAAGAACTTACTTCCTGAATATCCTCACATAACCATCCAATATGCTCTACCGCCTGTTCATTTACACTTTCAAGGCGGGGAATGATCTGGTTACGGATCTGATTTCTTGCAAATGCATCATCCTGATTGCTTGCATCTTCCACCCATGTTTGTCCTATCTGTTGTAAATATTCTACGATTTCTTGTTTTTTTACACACAATAGAGGGCGAATCAACACTCCATCTTTCTCTTTCATTGCACCTGCTCCATAAACTCCAGTACCTCTTGCGCAGCGATATAAAAATGTCTCCGCCTGATCATTCTGATGATGAGCTACTGCAATCTTATCAGCGTGGTATTTTTTCATTATCTTGTAGAATACATCATATCTCGCTTTTCTTCCTGCTTCTTCCAAAGTTTTCTTCTCACGCTGTGCGATCATTTTTACATCAATCTTAAATGAAATACATGGGATTGAAAGCTTTCCACATAAATCTTCTACAAATTTCTCATCATCCACAGCTTCATCGCGGATCATGTGATTGATGTGGACAGCCGTGATCTTTAAATTCAGTTTATCTTTCATAGAATATAAGATTCTTAATAAACAGACAGAATCAGCTCCTCCTGAAACTCCTACTATTATATGTTCTCCAGAATTTATTAATTTTTTATCTTTGATAAATTTCTTTACTTTGTCCATAAATTCTACTTTATCATTCTTTGTTTTTTTGTTCAATACCTATCCCATATTCCAAGCACCAAGATTGTGATATCATCTTTCTTTTTATATTCTTCCATATTCGTAATCCTGTCAAACAATCGATCTGCGACTGCCTGTGGCCGCACCACATCCATTTCTTCAAGAAACGATGCTAATGTCTCAATGTTATTTTGTGGCATACAGTCTAATACTCCATCACTAAACATTACAAGAAGATCCTCACTTTCCATTTTTTTGCGGCAAAAAGGAATCCTACTTTGAAACAGATCCATTCCTACAACAGTTCTTTCCCCTACCAAAATCTCCACTTTATCTTTTCTTTTTAACAAACATGGACATGCTCCAATCTTAAAAAAAGATCCTATTCCTGCAAACAGATCAAGCTGAAAAAAATCCAGCGTTGCATATTTTTCTTTTTCTGTCTCAAATGCTATGATTGAATCCAAAAGTTGTATACACACTTCTTCCTCTATTCCTGCGCCAAGCATATCTTCCATTACTTCTATCATTTTCTTGCTTTCTTTATTCGCCTCATTTCCAGTCCCCATTCCATCCGAGATCATTGCCACGTATCTTCCTTCTCTGATTTTTCCTATTGAAAAACAATCCCCATTCTTCTCTTCATCCTTATAAGCAGCTGTACGTATGCCACTGATCACGTAAAATTTTTCTTCTGGCGTAAAACCATACATTTCATAACCATTTTTTACAAGCTTTTTCTGTTGTGGAAGCGGCATCATTTTTTTCTTTAATATTCTGCTTAATAATGCTGCTGCCTGCCTCGTGCTGATTTCACTTCCTCTTTTCTTCTTCAGATATAGATAAATTTGTCTTCCTTTTTGCGGATTTTCATAAAAACAAACATCCCATATTTTTAAATTATACTTTTCAAATTCTTTTTTGATCTTACTACATAGCTGATCATCTTTATGTATATAAGACATTTTCCCATCAAAAAAATCACCTAGAACTTGCCCAGCTTTCATATATTGATTTCCAATGATCTTCCGCATCTGTACCATATGATGTCTCATTCCTCTTATAAAAAGTTCTCTTTCATAAATCTGATTAGCCTCTTCAATAAAATCCTGCCCATTCTTGCACGGATGACATTGTTTAAGATCTGCATAACTTAAACCGCCCTGCTTTTCTATAATATTTCCAAGTTTGTCCTTATCTGCAATTGTAAATTTACAATTCTGATACTCCCGGCAGCCAACGCACTCTTTGAGGATCACACTTTCAAGTACATTCCTCCCACATCTTTTTGTTTCCTTTTTTTCTTCTTCCTCCTCACAAAACAATTTTCCTGCTGTAAGTAAACACTGTTGCATCTGTTTTATATGATAAACAACCATTTCCTGAAAATCCTCAAGAAAATCCTGTTCTTCCGGACGTATTTTCTTTAAAATATCCATACTTTTTCCTCCTGTTGCTTATCATATGACAGAAGTTAAAAAATATTTGTCGATATGTGCTTTCTAATACAAAAAAGAAACAGTCTTTTATAAAACTGTCTCTTCCGATCGCACACACTATTGATCTATTTAAATTTGATACTGTTGATTTAATCTTCTGATTTCTGCTTTCATTTCTTCCACCACTTCATCTGGTCCTAAAAGCTTTACCTTCTCCCCTAAAGAAAACACCCATCCCAAAAACTGACGACTTACATGAACATCTACATTCACTGTAAAATATTGTTCATCTATTGGGATCATCATAATATCTTTTCCGAATCTGTCGATAATAACTCCTGCTAGTGAATTATGTACTAATAATTTTATTGTTTGTTCCTTACCGCCAAACATTCCAAAGCTTTTCTTAGTATAATCTGCCATATCCAACTGCTGAAAATACTCTTTTCCTTCTCTTTCCTCGTTTGACATTCGAATCTTTAAAATCTTGTCTACCCTGTAATGCTTGATCTTCCCCGCTTCTGAATCAAATCCTACCAGATAATAATTCTCATCATCCCAGGATAATCCCCATGGACTAATGTGATACCATGCTCCGTTATGCCGAAGCTCCATTTCTTTTTTTACATTCCATTGATAATATTGGAATTTGATCTTCTTATTCTCTGTAATCGCATTATGGATCGCATCCACTGTATAATAGATGCTTTCATTCATTGTTTTAATACGTCCTGATACATAAACTTGTCTCTGTAACTTCTGGGCATCATATTTGCTGACCATCTTTTCTAACTTCCTGATCAATGCATTGGTTTTTCTCTCTGTGATAAACTTTGATGACTGAATTGCATCTACTAAAAGTTTTAATTCTGGTAATTCAAAATCTCTTCCGATCACATGATAATGATATCCGCTTCCAATTCGTTCCCCTTCTATCTCAATTCCTAGTTTCTCCAGATCTTTTAAATCTGCATATATACTCTTACGGTCAGCTGTAATCTCATATTCTTCTAATGCTGACATGATCTCTGGCATTGTAATATAATGATCTTCGTCTGTTTGTTCTGACATAATCTGTGCTAGGCGGTATAGTTTAAACTTTTGATTCTTTCCTTTTGGCATGACAACTATTCTCCTTGTTATCGTTCATTTTAAGATAATATAATTATAGCACACATCCTATTTCTCTTGTTGCTACCATGCCATTCTTTTATTCCTCAATCTGTCTTAATGCTTCCAGAATTTTTTCTTCTGTTACCATGTCTTGTTTTACTGTGACTTCTTTATGTTCTGATTCCAATTCTTTCAAAAGTTTTTTATTTTTCTTTTTCTTGCTTAATTTACATAGTACTCCTGATGATGTTACCATTACAACCTTAGCTTTCGCTTTATCATCAATTCTGTCATAAATCCTTCCTGCACTCATACTGTCTCCGATGATCGTATATGGACTGTTCGCCACATATCCGATCTTCCCCATTCCCTTCATCTTTACCTGGATCGCTTCTTTGTCATATTCGTTATCAGGTTCCTTTTCAAGTGTTATCTTCATCCCTTTCTCTAAAAAATCTGTACCATAATAATGTTTTGTTCCTGTTAATGTGAAGTATGTCTTTGCCATATAAAACTCTCCTTTTTTATACTTTATCTCTTTGATGGTTATAGTTTATAACATATGGTGGGACATAAAAACACCAGCACTTTTCTTTCTACCTTTATGTAGTCATAAACATAGACAGATCAATCAAATTCCCCAGTGTATTTTCAAGTGATGATGGTTTCATAACCTCTTCGATCTTACGAAGTGTCTGATCAAACAGTTCTTCATCTTTAAAAACACGCAAAAGTTTTGCTGTATTTCTTGCATCATCAAGAGCATCATGCTGTCTTCCGTTAAAGTCGATTCCTGCCATATCCAATGCAAGTTTCAATGAAATCTGGCGTTCAAATCCTAGATGGATATCAAATTCATTTTGAAAATCTGTCCATCCATGTTCCATCAGCTTATGTTCTTCTTCTGAAAGCTTATATTGTTTCAACTGAATTTCCTTCATGACCTGACTATGATCGGTATTGCTCCATGCATAGATCATCACATCATCTTTGATGTTCAAACACCAATCTGTAAATTGTTTAAAGGCTACCGAAAATGTTGGAGCGTTTGCTACCATTTCATTTGTGATTCCCGTCAATTTGCTGATCTTTGGCACGATCACATCGTTATATTCTGGCTTCACATAAATCTGGAATTTTCCGATCTCCCAAAGATTCTCATCAAGCATGGATGCACCAATTTCTATGATCTCATTAGTACAGATCTTTCTTGCTTCTGATCTGCGACGAATATTATTCATCTCTAAATCAACAACAATATGTTTCATAGCAATTTCTCCTCTTTCTATGTATTTATCAAATTTATTTCATTTATGTTTTTCTCTTTCTATAGAATAAAGGATGAGGTGTCCTATAAAAATACCTCATCCTTTCAAAACCTCTTATTTTGATTTTAGCGATCCATACCAAACATTGCGACTACTCCAAAGATGATCAGTAATGGAAATGCAAGTTTCACGAGTCCAATAACTAACATTCCAATTAAGATAACTGGGAAAAATACTAACATTAAAATAAATTTTGAAATCCCCCATGCTGCTCGTATTCCAAAGAAAAATAATTTTCCAAAAATTCCAAATAAAAAGATTAAAAATAGTATTGTTAACATTTCTTCTTCCTTCTTTCTTCCAGTTAAGCTTTCGCCTTCGGCTTTCTATTGCCGATTCATTATAGTTCTATTATAATGAATTGTAAATGAGAAATGCACTTCCTTTTAATAGAAGTGACATTCTCTCCCACTATAGAGGTGAAAGCTTCCCTAACCTTGGCAGGTTTTTGTCATAGGACTACAATCACAACACAATAGAAAACTCTCTAACATCCTAAACCTTCCATAAAATCCTTTCTAAAATTTATCCCCAGTAATCCGTCTCATATTCAAGCCCAATATCCCGAGCCCTAAATACCGGATTCCCTCCGTTTTTCTTCTGCTTCTCATAATCGGCAAGTGCCTTAAGTGCCGTATTCGACAAGATCAAGATTACCGGAATATTGATCAGTGCCATTACTCCCATCAACACATCCGAAATATTCCAAAGCATAGAAACTTCCATTCCAGCACCGATAAATACAACCAATGATGACACAATACGGAATCCTTTCATAAATCCCTTTGATGGTTGTCCTTTATGAATATAATTTAATAAGTTATCACAATAAAAGCAATTTCCAAGTAGTGTTGTAAATGCAAATAACACCATCGCTACTGTGATAAAGAGCGGTCCGAAGTTTCCTAAGGATTCATGGAGTGCTGCCTGTACCCATGGTGCTCCCTGCAGTTCTTGGGCTGGTGCGATTCCTGATGATAAACACATCATAGCTGTTGCTGTACATAATAGCAGTGTATCAATAAATACAGATAACATCTGTACTAATCCCTGTTTGATCGGATGGCTTACCTGTGCAGATGCGGAGGCGTTTGGTGCTGATCCGATTCCTGCTTCGTTTGAGTATAGCCCTCTCCTGATCCCCTGCATCATTGCGGAACCTGCAAATGCTCCAAAGATTGCCTGAAAGTCAAATGCTTCACTGATGATCTTTGAAAATACAACTGGCAGATATGCGTGGTTGATGATCATAACGATGACTGCGATCAGGATATATGCAACTCCCATGGCTGGAACTAATGTGGATGTTACTTTTACGATTCTTGATCCTCCACCTAAGAGGCACCATCCTGTAATTAATGCAAGAATTCCTCCGATGATCCATGGAGTCCATTTTGTATCATAGAATGAGAATCCTGAAAATGTAGACTGTAGGTTATAGGATGCAAGCATGTTAAACCCAAATGCATAAGTTGCGATCATGGAGATACAAAATACAATGGCTAATGGTCTGCAGTGAAGTGCTGCTTCAATGTAATACGCAGGTCCTCCGTAGCATTCTCCGTCTTTTCCTTTTTTCTTATAAATCTGTGCTAACGTACTTTCGATCAGTGCGGATGCACTTCCAATGATTGCGATCACCCACATCCAGAATACAGAACCAAATCCTCCAATACAGATAGCGGATGAGACTCCAATAATATTTCCGGTTCCAACTCGAGATGCAGTCGATACCATTAATGCCTGAAATGATGATACTCCATTTTCATCTTCTGGCTTTTCTACAACGGCTTTGCAGGCATCTTTAAATAATCTCATCTGTGGCAGTTTTGTACGGATCGTAAAATAGATTCCCGCTCCGATCAACAGTATTACTAGCAATTTACTGTACATAAAAGTACTGATGCTGTCAATGATGATTCCTAACATAAATTCTCTCCTTGTACGATATTCTCGTATAATAATCTGGATCAATAGTTACAATTTTTATTGCAGCTACTTTAATTCAACAGAAAAATAGACAGTCCCTGCCTGAGGGACTGCCCATTCATTTTAAAAGTATGCGATTTTACTGTCTGCGTCGTTTTTGTATCTTATGATATAATCGCGATTTTCAGAATTCTGATAAATGATGAATATCCCGTTTTCCTGCCGTCTGTCGGCAGAAAGGTCCGTTGAACCTTCTTCGTATGGCTTCAGAAGCTTTCGCTGCTGGTTTAAAAACCTATCTGTTATTATAATAACTCATTCGTATTGATTACGCAATTACAATTATCACTTGGCCATGATTTTCTAAGTGCCCCATAGGAGATCAGAAAGTTGGCAAACCAGCCAGCTGGTACAGCGAGCCAGACAAATGCAATACCAAAACGCGGTGCAAAAATCAAAGCAACTGACAAGCGGATCGCAAGATTTACCATATTAGCAACAAGAAATGGCCGCATGATTCCAAGACCGCGAAGGACTCCATCTGTTGCCATCTTGATTCCCATGAAGGTGAAGAAATAACCGAGCCATCTCATATAATTTCCAGACACCTGATATGCTAAAGCAGTTCCATCTTTCCCTAGGAACAGTGAAGAAATCTGGGTATGCACGGATTCGATGATCATGAACGCAAGGATTGCGAAACATATATCTAACACCAATGCAGCATGGTATCCCTTTTTGATACGTTCAATCTTCTTTGCACCAAGATTCTGAGAAACATACGGCGAAACTGCATTACCAATGGATACAAATATCAATGAAAAAACATTTTCTACTCTCATCGTTGCTGAATATCCTGCAAGTGCCTGTGTACCGAATGGATTCACGACTGCCTGTACGATCATCATGCCAATTGACACTGTGGACTGCTGAAGAACTGACGGTACAGCAATTTGAAGCATAGAATGTAACTCCTGTCTGTCAAACCAGTCAAAGCGACTTTCATATCGACGCATCCGGCACAAGAAGATCAAAAGTGACAACACTGCGGAAATCCCCTGTGCAATGAGAGTTGCGAGGGCTGCACCGAACACACCGAGTCCAAGTCCAGCTACCATCCAAAGATCCATCAATATATTTAACATCGATGAGAATATTAAAAGAGCCAACGGTATTTTCGATTCACCGATCGAAGTAAACATTGTTGAAAGAATATTATACATAAACAAAAATGGAAATCCCACAAAATAAACTCTTAGATACAATACCGCTTCATTCAGTATATCGGCAGGTGTTTGTAATACACTCATCATCAAATGAGAAAAACAAAAACCAAAGACACCCAAAAATATACTTAAGATTAGAAAACTGATCAATGATGTTGACACGATCGTTTTCATTTTGCCATAATCTCTAGCTCCAAAATAACGGCTGACAAGCACACCCGCACCTACACCAGCACCCAATGCTACACAAATGAAGACATTCGTAAGGGCAGCACAGGCACCAACAGCTGCAAGTGCAGAAGAGCCTACAAACTGACCGACTATGATCGAATCAGCCATATTATACACTTGTTGAAAGAAGCTGCCGAGGATCATGGGCATTGCAAAAACAGTCAGCGCTTTAAGGGGCGCATCTGTGATCAAATATTCATCTTTTGACATTATCATATTCCTCCATAAGTTTCTATTGGTTATCTGAAAGCACTAACGATCAACTCAAAATGCTTTCGATTCGTTTTTATAAAACCATCTTTTTGTAATTTTGATATCTCTGTAGACATTGCTGCACGATCTATACAAAGATAATCTGCCAGTTGCTGTCGGTCAAAAGGAATGTCAAAAGACAACGATGACTGTCTGATAGATTCTGCTGACAAATAAGACAACAGTTTATCTCTGGTCGTTCGCTTGCCGACATGTGTGATCTTGTCGTTCAGGATCAATATCTTATTTGCCAAGACACTGACCAGGTTACGGATCAACTTCTGATGATGTTCGCATGCAGTTGGACAGGAAACCAAAAGTCTCTGAACATTTAAAAAAATGATTTCACAATCCTCATCTGCTGCCACGCTGACATTCAAAACAGCTCCCGGACTTGCTGCATATGGCTCGCCAAAAAAATCACCGGCATGGCATTTTGACAGAATATTCCGGTGTCCCCACAGATCTTCCTGCATAACAAGAACGCAACCCGACACCACAAGTCCCATAACTTCGGTAGAGTCTCCAGCTCTGAAAATATAAGAAGCCCGTTTTCTGTAAATTGTCGTTGCATTTACGCAATGTAATATCGATAGTATCTCATTATCCGTAAGGCCTTTAAAAAAAGGACTGTTTTTTAAAATAGGCAAATATTTTTTCAAAATGATCCCTCCTGTTGGAAATCAAACATACATGTTGCAATTATTATACTATATTTTTTACAGAAACCCAAGTTGTATACTATTGACAGAGGATGGAAATGATAAAAAAGATCTTAGAATAAAAGGAGAATATAGTAATGGATAAGAATATGTTTTGTTTTCAGTGTGAACAGACGATCGGATGCAGTGGATGTACAGGAAATTCTGGTGTCTGTGGAAAAACGGCAGATACAGCAAAATTACAGGATGAACTGACAGGTGCGTTGATCGGTCTGGCAAGAGCTGTTGACAGCACAACAAATGTTTCCAAAAAAACTAGTCAAGTCATAATTGAAGGACTGTTTACTACAGTTACAAATGTCAATTTTGATAATGCTTCAATTGAAAATATGATACAAAAAGTCAGAGCAGAGAAAGAAAGACTGGCTCCTGATTGTAGCAAATGTCAGTCTCCGTGTGGTAAAACAGATGAATATGATATGCAGCAACTATGGAATGCAGATGAAGATACCCGATCTCTGAAGTCTCTCATTCTCTTTGGCATTCGCGGAATGGCTGCATACGCCTATCATGCAGCTGTTCTGGGTCATGAAGATGATGAAGTGAATCTGTTCTTCTGCGAAGCATTATTTAAGATCGGTTATGAAGAGAACACAGAAACACTGCTTTCTACAGTTCTCAAAGTAGGAGAGATCAATTTGAAGTGTATGGCACTTCTTGACAAGGCAAATACTGAAACCTATGGAACACCAGAACCGACAGAAGTTACACTTACCGTAGAAAAAGGGCCATTTATTGTAGTAACTGGTCATGATCTGAAGGATCTGCAGCTTTTACTTGAACAGACAAGCGGAAAAGGAATCAACATCTATACTCATGGTGAAATGCTCCCAGCCCATGCCTATCCATTCTTAAAGAAATTTCCTCATCTAAAAGGAAATTTCGGAACCGCATGGCAGAATCAACAGAAAGAGTTTGATCATCTTCCCGCTCCGATCCTTTACACTACCAACTGCCTGATGCCTCCAAAAAACAGCTATGCTGACAGAGTGTTTACAACAGAAGTTGTTGCTTTCCCAGGCACTGTTCATATCGATGAGAAGAAAGATTTTACACCGGTTATTGAAAAAGCACTGGAACTGGGTGGTTACAAAGAAGATCAAATCCTTACAGGTATCAACGGTGGTACGAAAGTAACAACTGGTTTTGGTCATGCAGCCATCCTGTCCCATGCAGATACTGTAATAAAAGCTGTAAAATCAGGCGATATCAGCCATTTCTTCCTGGTTGCCGGCTGTGATGGTGCTAAGCCAGGTCGAAATTATTATACAGAATTTGTAAAACAGGCACCTTCTGACAGTGTGATCCTCACTCTTGCATGTGGGAAATTCCGTTTCAATGATCTCGATCTGGGAGAAATCAGTGGCCTGCCACGACTGATGGATATTGGCCAGTGCAACGATGCTTATGGTGCGATCCAGGTTGCTGTCGCACTTGCGGATGCATTTGAATGCTCTGTTAATGAGCTTCCGCTTTCCTTCGTTCTTTCCTGGTATGAACAGAAAGCCGTCTGCATCCTGTTAACACTTTTGCATCTGGGTATCAAAAACATCCGTCTTGGTCCTTCTCTTCCAGCGTTCTTATCACCTAACATTCTGAACTTTCTGGTAGAAAATTATGGCATTGGACCTATTACTACCCCGGAAGAGGATATTAAGACACTTCAATCAGGTTGTGTGCAGTGACATCCACGCTCACTACAGCATCTATTTCGTGGCTTGTCTCCTTTCCACAATCCTTCCTGTTATCTCTTGTTGTTTCTTGATGCTTCCAGTATAATAAGATCCATAGAGAAAACACACGCACAGCATGTGGACTTAACACCTGATAATCCTCATGTTTTGCGATATACAGGGAGGAAATTCTCATGGGTAAACAATCTACCAGAGAAAACAAAACAATTTACCAGCTTTGCCGGGAAGCCGCAGGGCTTACAAGGGCAGAAGCAAGTGATAAAATGAAGGCTGTCTCGGATTCTAAAATCGAAAAATTCGAATACGAAACACAGGAGCCTACACCTTATGATATCATTCAAATGGCTGATGCTTATAAGAGACCGGATCTCTGCAATTATTATTGCTCACACAAATGTGAAATAGGCCACCGCTATGTTCCAGAAGTAGAAGTAACTGACTTGTCAAATATCATCCTAGAAACCATTGCCGGTCTAAATGAAATCAACCCTCTTACCGGTCGGCTGATCCAAATCGCTCGTGACGGCAAGATCAGTGATGATGAGATGAGGGATTTTGCTTTTATCAGTAAAAAACTGGATGCAATTTCTTTAGCCATAGACTCTCTGAATCTTTGGGTAGATAAGACGGCCAGTGAACAGGGTCTCAATCTTGAACTTCTAAATGCTGAAAAAGAAAAATTAAAATAATCCATAAATCGCACGAACGGCAACGAATCACTTCTGATTCATTGCCGTTCTCTTTACATACGCTGTAATTGATTGACGATACTTTCCGTTCTTCGAATAGCTTCTTCTACCTGTCTTTTTGCAGTATTGATTCGATCCTGGACCATCCAGTCCACCACAAATCCATCGAAAAAATAATCTGCAAATGAAAGAAAATCTCCGGTATCGATGTGTAGATCACATGCCATATTTACATCATTTAATTCCCTGCTGAAATTACGGAGGTCATACTTTGCCTGATCCATATTCTGCTTTGCATGATCCATTTTAGAATGTTTCAGCATCGTACTGAAAAACCCTCCACCAAACATATCTACCAGACCCCAGTTTTTTGCACTGTTCAGATTCTCTTTTGCTGCACTAAGACTATTTAAGGCTCTGCGTCCGGCTTCAATTGCTTCTCTTTTTTCTTTTTCAATATCATATCCCATCAAAAACACCTCTCTGACTTTTTATGAATGTGACGTTACAAGTCCGATAATCCCACCAATGATCAATAGCGGAAAAGCTATATACATTAATCCGCCTACTACCATTCCGATCAATATCACTGGAAAGAAAATAATCATACAAAGTAATTTCATGATTCCCCAGGATGCTTTTAAGCCAAATATAAAAAATTTTCCAACAAACCAAATCATACAAATAGTAAATAATACTGTTAACATCTTTTTCTCCTTCTAACACTCATCCAGTTGTGAGTGATTCATCTTTTCTGTTGATATTGTCAGTATAGCAAAATAATTTTTTACAATACACCTCCGTAGTAAAGAATTAAATCTTTATAATTCCCATTTTGGGTGGAATAACACAAAATAAGGCCCAAAAGGACACTTTCCCTTTTGAGCCTATACACTTTATCAACTAACGTATATCACTTTCATTTTTCCTCATAGACTGCCTGATCTACAATCATGCCATGTGCCACAAACTGCTCCTGGCAGCACTCCTTCGCCAATCTTATATTTTCCTCAAGTGTCAGTTCATTCTGCAGGGCAATGTTAAATGAATAAGCAAGCTGCGCTCAAAGCAACAATTATCTTAACATTCCCCAAATGCACTCCAGTAATGTTAGTGCAAGGATAATGTTAATAACACGGAAATGCCGCAGATAAAACTTCTGAATCAGTACGCCCAAGCCAATCCAAGTACAGGTTGCGATCGTTCCAATTGTTGCAATAACCAGCTCAAAAAACAGCGGCTTTCCTTTTTTATATCCATAGTTTGTTACGGTATTTAATGCCAGAATATTTCCCGGTCCCGGAGTAAAGGCATTTATAACGCAATAAATCAAAAAATTGCTCAGTACCACCTTAGGCATAATCATCAACCACCTTTCTGCTGTTATTATATCAGCAAACAGCGGTACATACATAACACCTATTTTATATGATTATCCATAGCCTATGACTATGGATTGGCTGGAGCATATTTCCGTAATTCTTCCAGATAGCTTTTTCCAAGCTCACTTAATTCCTGATTTTCATTCAGCACATATCCAATATGCATTGTTTCATTTTCTGCAAGCCCAGTGCAAACTTTTCATCAGAATTAACTTCTTTGTTTTCCTAATCGTGTTTAATGTATTTAGTGATAGTATCGATTAATTCCTCCATGTTAATTGGCTTGGAAATATGGTCATTCATGCCTGAATTCAAGGATTCCTGAATATCATCTATAAAAGCATTTGCAGACAAAGCTATAATTGGAATCGTAACTGCATCGGACCGCTCTATACCCAAGGCTCGAATGGCTTTTGCTGCTTGGTGTCCATCCATGTTTGGCATCATAATATCCATCAAAATAAGATCGTATGTGCCTCGTGGATGATTTTTAAACAAATTCACAACTTCTTTTCCGTCTGATGCGCGTGTTACGGTCATACCAGTATCTTCCAGCATTATCGTAGCAAGTTCAGCATTTAGATCATTATCCTCAGCCATAAGAACATGAATACCCGTCAAATCTCTATGCAGATGTTGTTTTTGTTCTGATTGAATAACCTGTTCTGGCAACTCCAGTGGGATCTCCACTGTGAATGTAGAACCTACACCTTTTTTGCTCTCAACAGCAATCGAACCGCCCATCATATCCACATATTTTTTTGTGATGGCCATACCAAGACCGGTTCCCTTATATTGAGTTCTGGCATTAGCATCATCTTCTTGTGAAAACGGATTGAATAATTTTTTCTGGAACTCTTCGCTCATGCCAATACCGTTATCTCGAACAACATAACGAGTTATGATATGTTTCTCATCCGCTCCTGGGTAACTGCTGATATCCAAAGTAATCTTTCCGCCGTCCTTTGTGAATTTCACAGCATTGCCAAGAAGATTCACCAAAACTTCCCGGATACGCACAACATCCGCAAGGACATATGGGTTCTTTGGGATTTCTCGATGTACTTCAAACTTAAGATCTCGAGTATAAAGAAGTCCATTCATAATCGCCTGGACGTTATCTGTCAATTGAGTAATGTCCACTGGCTCGGGCGAAATAGTAACTTTTCCGCTTTCAATGCGAGTAAAATCCAGAACGTCATTCAACAAAGAGAGAAGATGATTCGAACTTTTTTGAACTTTCTCCAAGCTATCATGAATATCTGAAACCGTGTTCTGGTGAAGCGCAATGTTTGTAAATCCAATAATGGCATTCATCGGCGTTCTGATGTCATGGCTAATACTAAGCAAAAACGCAGATTTTGCTTTGTTGGCAGCATCTGCTTCCTCAGCGGCGGTCATTAATAATTGTTTTTGCTCTTCTGCCTTGCTTTTCTGGTAAAAATAATAGGTATATAGACAAATTAAAAGCAATACAGCTCCTGCGACTAAACCGCAGATGATGGAAATATGATTCGTCTTTTCAACCATTCCATAAGCTGATTGCATATCCATTTCAATGCAAAATGCGCCAATGATTTCTCCTGTCCCATCATGATTTGCGCTTATAGGATAGCAAGCCGTAAAAATCGGACCCCATGTTGTATCAATGATATCCTGAGAGTACACATTCTCCCCAGAAATAGCCCTATCAATATACGGAACCATTTCTTCCTCAATATAATCTCCAGGGTGTCTTACATCATCCGCATCCGGATCCAAACCGTCTACCACATAAACGAGTTTTCCTTCTTCATTTTTTGTAGCGGTGTAAATATATCGAGTAGAATTCAGTGTTCTAATTTCATTGAAATATGAAGAAATATCCTTATATAATTGCTTCTTTTCATCAGATTGATCTTTGATTTGATCAAAATCTTCTTTGCCGATTTTTCCATTCACAAGTTTGTGTACTGCATCTGCACTCGCTGTGTCACGTGTGATTTCTGTTTCAAGGGCGGTCTTAGTGTAAGAACTTTGCAGAATATATGTGTACGACGCTATTACCAAAATCATCAAAAGCCCCGCAATCACAAAGATACTGCCTGTATTCTTCAGCCTGAGGAGTTTTTTCAAATTAACTCCTTCTTTTGTTTTCTTCATGCTGCTCATTCACATCCTCCAAATCCCGATTTGTATTTCTGTTTGTTTTAAAAATGGGCAACTCCGATTGGAATTGCCCACTCATTGCACTAATTATGCGTTTTTTTCTTGCTTGCACCGATTTCTGCATCAATTGATGTAAGTTTGATGTAAATCGCTGTTTTTTTAGTTTTTTATCAAATGAAGTACGTCCCGTCTATTTGGTAAAACGGTACATCTTTACATCACGTCGACTGGCGTCTCCGTGCGTTTTTCGCCTTATGTCGGTGTTCGCAAGCGCACACCGCCGCAAGGCTCAGTTTCTCATCTTAATAGAGCTTTGCACCTGCCGGAATGTGGTCATCTACCATCAGAAGATGAAGTTTTTCTTCTCCTTCTTCTTCGTGAACTGCACTTAAAAGCATTCCACAAGAATCAATTCCCATCATTGCTCTTGGTGGCAGGTTTGTGATGGCGATCAGTGTCTTTCCGACTAATTCTTCTGGCTCATAGTAAGCATGAATTCCACTTAAAATTGTACGGTCTTCTCCTGTTCCATCATCTAAAGTAAACTGTAATAATTTTTTAGATTTCTTCACTGCTTCGCAGGCTTTTACTTTAACTGCTCTGAAGTCAGATTTGCTGAATGTTTCAAAATCTACTTCTTCTTTGAATAATGGTTCGATCTCTACTTTAGAGAAATCGATCACTTCTTTTTTAGCTTCAGGAGCTTTCGCTGCTGGTTTAGACGCTTTCTTATCTGTTCCCAGTGATTTCATTGTTGGGAATAATAATACGTCTCTGATCGCTGTAGAATTTGTTAATAACATTACCATTCTGTCGATACCGAATCCGATACCACCTGTAGGTGGCATACCGATCTCTAATGCATTTAAGAAGTCTTCATCTGTTGTGTTGGCTTCTTCGTCACCCTGTGCAAGAAGTTCTTCCTGTGCTTTGAAACGTTCTCTCTGATCGATCGGATCATTTAACTCAGAGTATGCATTTGCCATCTCCCATCCATTCATAAAGAACTCAAAACGTTCTACATAATCTGGATCTTCTGGTTTTCTCTTTGTTAATGGAGAGATTTCTACTGGATGATCCATAACGAATGTTGGCTGGATCAGTTTATCTTCTACGAATTCTTCGAAGAATAAGTTTAAGATATCTCCTCGTTTATGGCGTTCTTCATATTCTACATGGTGTTCTTCGGCAGCTGCTCTTGCTTCCTCTAAAGTCTTGATCTCTTTAAAATCTACTCCAGAGTATTTCTTAACTGCGTCTACCATTGTGATTCTTTCAAATGGTTTTCCAAGATCGATCTCGAAATCTTTGTACTGGATCTTTGTTCCACCACATACTTCCTGTGCAAGGTAACGGTATAAGTTCTCAGTCAGATCCATCATTCCGTGATAATCTGTGTATGCCTGATATAATTCCATTAATGTAAACTCAGGGTTATGACGTGTGTCAACACCTTCGTTACGGAATACACGTCCGATCTCGTAAACTTTCTCAAGTCCACCAACGATCAGTCTCTTTAAGTATAACTCAAGAGAAATTCTTAATTTTACATCTTCACTTAATGCATTATAGTGAGTTTCAAATGGTCTTGCTGCTGCTCCACCTGCGTTTGATACTAACATTGGAGTTTCAACTTCCATGAATCCCTGTCCGTCTAAGTAAGAACGGATCTTGCTGATGATCTTAGAACGTTTGATAAATACTTCTTTAGATTCTTCGTTCATGATCAAATCAACATATCTCTGACGATATCTTGTATCTGTATCTGTTAATCCGTGGAATTTCTCTGGAAGTGGTTTTAAACTCTTAGATAATAAAATCACTTCTTCTGCATGGATAGATTTTTCTCCTGTCTTTGTAGCAAAGACTTTACCTTTGATACCTACGATATCTCCGATATCCATCTTCTTGAAATCCTGATAAGATTCTACACCGATCTCATCTCTTGCTACATATGCCTGAATTCCACCCTGAAGGTCCTGTACGTTACAGAAAGATGCTTTACCCATCACACGTTTGAACATTAAACGTCCTGCAACTGCTACTTCTTTTCCTTCTAATTCTTCAAAATTATCTTTGATCTCTTTTGAATGATGTGTTACATCATATTTCATGATCTCGAACGGATTCTTGCCAGCTGCCTGTAAATCAGCCAGTTTCTGTCTTCTAACTTTGATCAGTTCGTTTGTATCTTTATTCTGCTGTGCCACTTTTCTTACTTCCTCTTACTTTCTCTGTACATCAATAACTCTGAAATCGTTTACCTGATTGATTCCTTCTACGGATACGACATCTCCGATCTTCTTTCCAAGTAAAGCTCTACCAATTGGTGCTTCATTGGAAACCTTGTTCTGAAGGATATCTGCCTCTGTAGAACCTACGATATGATATGTTACTTCTTTTCCAAGAGAGATGTCTTCTAATAATACATAACATCCAAGGCTGATGACACCTTTTTCGAATTTCTCATCGATAACAACAGCGTTCTTTAAGATCTGTTCGATCTCTTCGATACGTGCTTCCATATCACGCTGTTCATCTTTGGCTGCATCATATTCTGCGTTCTCTGATAAGTCACCCTGTTCTCTTGCTTCTTTGATCTTCTGTGCGATCTCTTTACGTCTTACGACTTTTAATTCCTGTAATTCATCTTCTAATGCTTTTAAACCATCTGGGGTTAATATATTCTTCTTTGCCTCTGCCATAACACTATTCCTTTCGTTCTAAATGTTAACTGATTAATTATAGCTTACCTATGTTTCTTTTGTCAATTCCTAATCCCTTTCTGGATTAGCTTTGAGATAAGTTTGCAATAATTCTTCTAAGTCTTCGTATGTTTCTGTATGATTTACCTTCTCACGAAGTTTTGCTGCCCCCGGAAAACCGAATGTATACCATGCAACATGTTTTCTCATCTCCCGGACTCCAATGTATTCTCCTTTAAAGTCGATCATCATCTGTCCGTGTCTTAACATCATTGCTACGACTTCTTCTAAGGATGGTCTTGGAAGTTCTTCCCCTGTCTCAAAGAAATGTAAGATTTCTTTAAAAATCCATGGATTTCCTTTTGCTCTTCTTCCGATCATAAATCCATCACAGCCTGTTTCTTCCTGCATTCTTAATACATCCTTGGCACATGTGATATCACCATTTCCAATGACAGGAATATCAACAGCTTCTTTTACTTTGCGGATAATGGACCAGTCTGCAGTTCCTGAATAATACTGTTCTCTTGTTCTTCCATGAACTGCGATTGCTGCTGCTCCATTCTCCTGTGCAACCTGTGCCATCTCTGGTGCATTGACCAGATCATCATTAAATCCCTTACGAATCTTAACTGTAACTGGAATATCAACAGCATCAACAACTGCTTTGATCACTTTTCCTGCTAATTTCGGATTCTTCATCAATGCTGATCCATCACCGTTATTTACAATCTTTGGAACTGGGCAACCCATATTGATGTCGATCATCTGGAAGCGTCCATCATTGACTTTCGCTGCCATCTGTCCCATGATATCTGGATCAGAACCAAAAATCTGGATCGCTACTGGAATCTCCTTTGGATCTGTTGCCATCAATGGCTCAGATTTACGGTTTCCATAATATAATCCCTTAGCACTTACCATCTCAGTGCACATCATTCCAGCCCCCTGTTCCTTACATAACAGACGATATGGAAGATCTGTAACTCCTGCCATCGGTGCCAGTGCTAATGGATGTTTGATTGTAATATTTCCAATAACTAAAGGTTTTAATTTATTGTTTCTCATAAATGATCTGTAATCCCTTCAATGTTAATATTGGATCGTAGTAGTCGATTTCATCAACTGTCTGTGCGATCATCTTTCCAAGACCTCCTGTTGCGATAACTTTCATGTTATCAAAACCTGTCTCTTCTTTCATCTTCTGTACTATATATTTTGTTTCACCAACAACTCCATAATACAGACCTGCCTGCATACTGTCGATCGTACTATTTGCAAGGATTGTCTTTGGCTTTACGATCTCAATCTCTGGGAGACGTGCTGCATCTTTGTATAATACATTAGCTGAAGTACGGATTCCTGGTGCAATCACTCCTGCTAAGAATATGCCATTCTCTGTGACAATATCGTATGTTGTTGCAGTTCCATAATCAATAACGAGTGCTGGCCCACCATAAAGCTCATATCCTGCAACCAAATCCACGATTCTGTCTGCTCCAACTTCTCTTGGATTAAATCTTCCAAGATTGATTCCTGTCTTGATTCCTGGTCCTACAATAATTGGTTTTACATCAAAATATTTGATCAGCCCACTTGTCAGTGAATGCATGATATTCGGTACAACAGATCCAATGATCGCTGCTTTCACTTCGTGTTCGTCTAATCCTTTTTCTTTTAATAAATTTGAAATCAGAATTCCGAATTCATCGGATGTTCTTGGTAACTTTGTTGTAATACGAAATACTTCTATAATTTCTTTTCTTTTGAATACACCGATCGTTACATTTGTATTTCCAACATCGAGTGCTAATAACATAATTTATACCTCATCTTCCCCCAAAAGGAATATTCTATAATATAATTCCAAGGACTCCCAGAAATCCTGTTTTTCCTGTCTTAGTTTCTTGATCATCAGTTCGCTTCCGATCTCATCATAGAAGAAATCGTTCTCTTCCACATGAGTAACAAAATTTAATTTTCCATCTTCATCGAATTCCAGTGTCAAGATTCCGCCGACTTCTGCTGTAAATAATACACATGTGATCTGCAGTTCCTGTTTGATCTGTTCTGGTAATCCGTTAAAATCTGGATTCAGGTAATATTTTTTCTCATATGCATTAGAACCGCATAATGTAACTTTATCCTGATACATATTTTTGTATTTCTCCTTGTCTATCATTCTATATGCCTTGAGATATTATACATATCCCAAGATGCCTCTTACTGATACCTCTCCTGATGAAACTTCTGATACCTTTCCATCTTCATCCTCTACCAGTAGTTCTCCACGGTGATTGATGCCTCTTGATAAAAATGTCTCTTCTTTGGAACCTCTCACAACCTTGATCTTCTGATCTGTATGTACCAGAAGTTTATTGTATTCATCCTGTAACAGGCTTAAATCTTCTGTCTTTAAAAACAGTTCATAATATTTTTCAAAACATTCTAATACTTTGGCTACCAGTGGAGCTCTCTTGATCTTTCTTCCTCCTTCGACCTGGAGTGAAGTTGCCTTATCAATTAAATCTTCTGGAAAATGATCGATATTTACATTGATGCCAAGTCCTACCACAATGTAATTGATCTCATCCATCTGAAGGCTCATCTCTGTTAAGATTCCACAGATCTTCTTTCCATTCACAATGATATCATTCGGCCATTTTATCTTTGCACAGATTCCTGTTATCTCACAAATGGCTTTATTGACTGCTAATGCTGTCACTAATGTAAGCATTGATGAATTCTGTGCTTCGATCTGAGGTTTTAAAAGAAAACTCATTGCAATCCCTGTTCCGGCTTCTGCCATCCAGCTTCGTCCTCTTCTTCCTTTTCCCATCGTCTGCTCTTCTGTGATCGCAACAGTACCATGCTTAGCACCTGCTTCTGCCAGACGACGGATCTCGAGATTTGTGGAATCCATTGTCTCATAGCAGTGAAGATCTTTTCCAAGCCATCTCGTGTGTAGGCAAGATGAAACTTCTTCTTTTGTTAAGAGATCTGGTTCCATCACAAGTTTATAGCCTTTATTAGTCACAGAATCGATCTCATATCCTTCTGCTCTTAATGCTTTAATATGCTTCCAGATCGCAGTCCTTGAAACTCCCAACCGCTCGCAAAGCTGCTGCCCGGATACATAATCGTCTGCATTTTTTAATTCTTTCAGAATCTTGCTTTTCATTGAATATTTTTATCTCCTAATATTCTCCTAAAGTTGCTACCATCACAGCTTTGATCGTATGCATGCGGTTTTCTGCTTCATCAAAGATCACATCTGCAAAATGTTCAAAGACATCTTCTGTGATCTCATGTCCTTTGACTGCTGGAAGACAATGCATAACAATCGTTGAATCTTTTCCTGTCATCTCTAACATTTCTTTATTTACCTGATATGGTCTTAATAAAGCGATTCTTTCCGCTGCCTTATCTTCTTCACCCATAGATGCCCATACATCTGTGTAAATGCAGTCTGCACCTTCTACGGCTTCTTTCACGTCTTCTGTGAAACGAATCTTAGCTCCTGATTCTTTTGCATATTCTTCACACTGTTTTACCAGTTCTTCCTTTGGCCATAAGCTCTTTGGTGCTAAGCATGTGAAGTTTAATCCCATCTTGCTGCATCCGATCATTAAAGAATTGCTCATGTTATTTCTTCCATCTCCGGCAAATACGAAGTTTAATCCTTTGATCTCTCCGAACTGTTCTCTTAATGTTAAGAAGTCAGCTAAGATCTGTGTTGGATGGTAATCGTCTGTTAAACCATTCCATACTGGTACTCCACTGTATTTCGCTAATTTCTCTACATTCTCATGTAAGAATCCCCTAAATTCGATTCCATCAAACATTCTTCCAAGAACTCTTGCTGTATCTTCTACAGATTCTTTATGTCCTAACTGAATATCATCTTTTCCAAGATATTCTGGGTGAGCACCTTCATCAACACAACCGATCGTAAATGAACATCTTGTTCTTGTACTTGGTTTTTCAAATAAAAGAGCAATATTCTTTCCTTTTAAACTGTTTCCTGTGATTCCTTTTTTCTTATCTGCTTTTAATTTTGCTGCTAAATCTAAAAAATAACCAATTTCTTCTGGTGTAAAGTCTTTTAATGTTAAGAAACTTCTTCCCTTTAAGCTTGTCTTTGCGTCCATCTTTTGTTCCTCCATTTTCTTGTATCGTCAATGTCTCTGCCCTTTAACCCACGGCAGGCATCATATAGTTGTTATTATATAGGAATGCATCTTTGAAAACAACCCGAAACCGCTATATTTCAAGGATTTCCTTGCATTTTTTGGCAACCATTTTGCCAAGTTTTCTATGGCTTTCTCTTGTCAGGTGACAGGCATCGATTTCAGAGGGGTTTGCATACTTTGCTGCATCCAGAAATTCGATATTATGAAACTTGGCCCAGTCTTCATAAATCGGTGCCAGTCTCTTTGAATAACTGATTCCTCTTTCAAATCCCATTTCCTCTCCACTTGGGATGTCAACAAGATTATCTCCAAGATGTGGCGGTGACATTAAAAGAATCTTTGCTGACTGCCCATCTTGTCTCTTCTGCGGAGTGATTGATTTGATCATCTTGATCAGTCGGTCAATTCCTTTTCCGATGTCTGTTGGTGTCGCCTGAAAACGAATCTTTAGGTCATTGGTTCCAAGCATCAAAACTACCAGATCGATCGGTCCGTGGCTGTGTAAACATGGATCTAAATATGTTGCACCATTTCTTCCAGGTCTTAACTCATCTTCAAAACTTGTTGTTCTGCCATTTAATCCTTCTGGAATCACGATCGCTGAATCTTTTAGTTCCTTTTGTAAAATGGTTGTCCAACGTTCTTCGTATTCGTAACGAAAGCCATTTTCTGGATTATATCCGTATGTATTGGAATCTCCATAACAAACGATTGTTTTCATTTTCTTACCTCCTGTCAGTATCAAACGTTGCAAAAGCCGGAACACATTTTTGTGTTCCGGCATACCTGCCAATAGTTGTTATATTCTCGTAGGCATCCTTAAAATTTACTGTTCTTTTACATTTTCCTGAGCCTGTTCTTCGATCAGATCTGTAATATTTTTTTCATCGTCTTTTGCAACTTCTGTGATAGATTTTACAAGACCTGCCATTCCTTGAATCTCAGATGGAATAATGATCTTGGTTGCTTTTCCATCAGCTGCTTTGGCAAATGCTTCTAGACTCTTTAACTGGATGACTGCATCATCAGCTTTCGCTGCCTTGATTGATTCAATACCCTGTGCGTTTGCTTTCTGGATCGCACGGATTGCTTCTGCCTCACCTTCGGCTTCACGGATCGTTGCTTCTTTCTTAGCTTCTGCACGAAGGATTGCTGCTTCCTTATCACCTTCTGCCTGAAGAACCATAGATTCTTTCTGTCCTTCTGCACGTAAGATTGCAGATTTCTTTTCACCTTCTGCGATCAAGATTGCTTCTCTTCGTTCACGTTCAGCCTTCATCTGTTTCTCCATAGCATCTTGAATAGCTGCTGGTGGAATGATGTTCTTAAGTTCCACACGGTTTACCTTGATTCCCCATGGATCTGTTGCAACATCAAGAGTTGCTCTCATCTGAGTATTAATTGTCTCTCTGGAAGTTAATGTTTCGTCTAATTCCAGATCACCGATAACATTTCGAAGTGTTGTCGCTGTCAGATTCTCAATCGCCATGATCGGATTTTCTACACCATAGCTGTATAATTTTGGATCCGTGATCTGAAAATATACAACGGTATCGATCTGCATTGTAACGTTATCTTTTGTGATAACTGGCTGTGGTGGGAAGTCCACTACCTGTTCTTTTAAATTTACTTTCCTTGCAACACGATCGATAAATGGAACTTTCACATGAAGTCCAACAGACCATGTACCCTGATACGCTCCTAATCGTTCCACAACATAGGCATGTGCCTGTGGTACGATGCGTACAGTTGATGTAATGATCATGACAAGTAATACAACAACGATAAAAAATAAAATAATTGACATATTCCTATACCTCTCTTTCTACAATCAGTTTTACACCCTGAATCTCTTTGACAACAACTTCGCAGCCTGCTGGAATAATTTCTCCAGCTTCAGCACTTCTTGCTGTCCAATCCTGCCCATTTAGCTGAACATATCCTTTACTTTCCATGTTATTAATAGTTTCTTTTACAAGTGCTGTCTGCCCGATCAGTGCATCTGTATTGGTCTTTTGCACTCGATTATTTAAATATCTTTTTGCAACTGGTCTTGTTAAAGCAAACAATAAGCATGTTACAACGATAAATAATAACATCTGTACAAGAAATGGTACTCCAAATAATGCTGCAATTGCTGCAACAACTGCGCCACCTGCAAACCAGATACTTGTAAGTCCCAGTGTCAGAATCTCAATAAGTAAAAATACGGCTGATGCGATCAGCCAATAAACTGCATACATCTAATCCACCCCCTGTCGCTGGCGTCTTGCCTCATAAACCAAGAGTCCAGATGCCATAGCTGCATTTAATGATTCTACCCTGCCGCACATTGGAATCTTAATCTTCTTCTGTGCATTGTCTGTCAGTTCATCTGTTAATCCATTTCCTTCATTGCCTATCAAAAATGCCGTTCCTGATGTATACGATTCTCTCGTATAGTCTGTGCCATTTAAATGTGCTGCATACGTTGTGATATTCCTGTCTTTCATCATCTTTATCACTTCAAAAAGATCATCTACATAGACAAATGGGACTCTGAAGATCGATCCCATCGTAGAACGTGTTACTTTCGGATTATAAATATCTACTGTTTCACGACTCATAATGATTCCATTGATTCCGGCTCCCTCTCCTGTACGAAGGATAGTTCCAAGATTTCCTGGGTCTTGCAGATTCTCAAGAACCAGCAATAATGGATTTTCCTGCTGCAACAGATCTTCAAGTGAATATTCAAGCATTCGGACTAAAGCTAACACTCCCTGTGGTGTCATAGTGTCTGAAATTTCTTTCATTACCTGATCTGAAACAAGCTCAACCTCCATTCCTTCAAAAACAGCCTGATGTTCCTTATAGAAATCTTCTGATGCATATACTTTGTATAAATATTGTTCTGGAATCTCTGTAAACATACGGATTCCTTCTACAAGGAATAACTGCTGTTTTCTTCGTTCTCTTGCATTCTTCTTTAATTTCATGATCTGCTTGATCTGTTTATTCTGAATGGTCGTGATCATTTCTCATACACCTCCCATCTATTTTCTGAATCTTGCCAGATCACGTTTCTTACCGATCAGTACAAGATTATCTTGTTCATTGATTGGCTGTGTTGGATCTGGTGCTCCGTCAACACCTGCATTTCCTTCAATTGCAATAACATTGACATTATATTTTCCACGAAAATTAATATCTGCTAATGATTTATTGATCCATTCTTTTCTGGCTGGTACTTTCACAATACTTGTATCGGCTGAAAGATCAAATAAATCTGTCATACTTCCACCAAGAAGATTGTTGGCGATTCTTGCCCCCATCTCTTCTTCTGGATAGACAACTTCATCGGCTCCTACTCTCTTTAAGATTTCTCCTTTTAAAGTCCCATCTGCCTTTACAAGGACATAGGGAACTCCGATTTCCTTTACGATCATCAAAGCCATAACACTGGCATCAAGATGTTCTGCTGTTGCGATCACAACAGCATCCATTCCCTCCAGTCCAATATTATTCATCATCTCTTTATCTGATACGTCCACACAAACTGTACATGTCACTTCATCTGCAATCTCTCTGACAAGATCTTCATTCTTATCTACTGCCAACACTTCTGCTCCACCTTTGGTCAGTGCTCTTGCAACACTGCTTCCAAACTTCCCGAGTCCCAAAACTGCAACTGATTTCTTCATTCTATTCCTCCGCTGTGAAATAATATTCTTTCTATAAGATCAGATCCTGTTCTGGATACATGACCTGCTTTTTCCTATTCTTCTGTGAAAAACCGATTGCCATAGAGATCGGTCCTACACGTCCAAGATACATGGTAATGATGATAATCACTTTCCCTGCGATTGTCAAATTCGGTGTTAATCCCTTTGTAAGCCCAACCGTTCCGAGTGCTGAAACACACTCATAACAAGACTCCATAAAATTTCCATGGTCAAATACTAAGAGTAATAACACAGAAGTCATTAATACCATTAAATTGATCACAATGATCGCTAGTGCTTTTGACAAAAGATTACCTGGCACTCTTCGTTTAAACAGACTGATCGACTCTTCTTGCTTAGCTGCTGAGATCACACAGAATATAAGAATCGCAAAGGTCACTGTCTTAACACCTCCCGCAGTTCCAGCCGGTGATCCTCCAATGATCATCAAAAACATCGAAACTAAAGAAGAGGCATCTGTTAGTGCTCCCTGTGCAACTGTCTCAAACCCCGCAGTACGTGTCGTCACTGCCTGAAACAGTGATGCCATGACTTTACCTGGTAATGACAGATTTCCCATCGTTGCTGGATTATGATATTCAAACAAAAAGATCAAGACTGTTCCAAATAAAATAAGGAATGTTGATATTGATAACACGATCTTTGTTTGAAATTTCAACTGTTGCACAATTCTTTTTACTGGAATCTTCTCTTTTATAAGCTTTTTCATACTCTGCCAAAGATCTTTCCATACAATAAATCCAAGTCCTCCAAGAACGATCAATGCCATTGTTGTAAAATTAATAACCGGATTCGTCACATAACTTCGAAAACTATCCTCTTTTACGATATCCATTCCTGCATTACAAAATGCGGAAATGGAATTAAAAACTGCTGCCCAGATTCCATAACCAACTCCGAATTCCGGTATAAACTGTGTTGCATAAAGCACTGCACCGGCCCCTTCTACAATCGCCGTTCCAAGAATGATTTTCTTAACCAATGGCACTAGCCCTGTCAATGTATTAAGCCCCAAAGATTCCTGAATCAGCATCCTGTTTCCAAGTGTGATCCTTCTTCCTAGCACATAGAACATCCCAGTTGTGATCGTTACTACTCCAAGTCCTCCGATCTGGACTAGTAAAAGAATCACAACCTGCCCAAACAGACTCCAATGTGTCATTGTGGTTTCAACGACCAGCCCTGTTACACATACCGAAGTTGTCGCTGTAAATAACGCATCTATATATGAGGTTGCCTGCCCGCTTTTAGCTGCAATCGGCAATGTCAGCAAAATGGAACCTGCAAATATTGTAATAAAAAAGCCAAGCAATATGATCTGTATCGGCCGTAATTCATTCATAAAATACTCCTGTCATCTTGTTTATATAAGATCATCTCCAGATAATTTTTAAATATTTATAGAGAAAAAATAGAGCAATCCTAGATAAATAAGGATTGCTCTAAGATTAAGTTCTATTTATTTTCCTAATAAATGTGCGATCTGAAGCTGATAATCATCGATATCTTTATGCATTGCAAGTCCTTCTTCAATGTCCATATCCATAAATCTTCCGTTCTGATATCCTACAACACGATTTGTCTTTCCTGCACATAATAAATCTACTGCGTAAGCACCCATCATAGAAGCGTATACACGATCTTTCGCTGTTGGGCTACCACCACGCTGCATATGTCCAAGGATTGTTGCACGTGTTTCGATACCTGTTGCGGATTCGATTCTCTTCGCCATACTGTAAGAATGTCCAACACCTTCGGCATTGATTACCATATGATGTGTTTTACCTTTTGCTCTGTTACGAAGTAAATGTTCAATGATCTGCTGTTCTACTTTAGGAAGGTTTCCATCAAAGCTTTCTGGGATCAGAATATCTTCTGCTCCTGTTGCCATACCACACCATAATGCGATATATCCAGCTCCACGTCCCATAACCTCTACGATACTACATCTTTCATGAGATGTTGATGTATCACGGATCTTATCGATTGCTTCCATTGCTGTGTTAACAGCTGTATCGAAACCGATTGTATATTCTGTACAAGCGATATCTAAGTCGATTGTTCCAGGAACAGCGATTGTGTTGATTCCAAGTGCTGCTAACTTTCTAGCTCCCTGGAAAGAACCATCTCCACCGATAACTACTAATCCTTCGATTCCGTGTGCTTTACAAATCTCAGCTCCACGTTTCTGTCCTTCTTCTGTCTTGAATTCTTCACATCTTGCTGTGAAAAGGATTGTACCACCACGGAAAATAGTATCCGCTGTTTCTTTTGGTGTTAGGTCAATGATGTCTTCATTTAATAATCCATTATAACCTTTGCGGATTCCCTTAACGTTTAATCCTCTTTCTTTACCAATTCTGGCTACGGCACGTACTGCTGCGTTCATAGCAGGTGCGTCTCCACCACTTGTTAAAACTCCAATTGTTTTAATTTTTGGTTTTCCCATTTGCAATATCCTCCAATTATTAATCCATACAATTCTTAACTTGGCTTTTATTCTAATCCATTTAAAGAAATTTTTCAATAGTCTTTGTTATATTCCTAACGATCTGATGCGAATATTTTCTTTGCCATAACGTTTTTCAAGGTCAAAAATCAGATTTTCATCATCTGAAACCATAAAACTGCTTCCAAGTCGATTAACAGCGCGCTCCGCCTTACAATATATAATAACTGGATTTTTTCCAGGATATGAAGTCAGAATTGCTTTTAAATCATTTTCATCTGTAAAAAATGTTTCTTTATCTGCAAATTGTACCCATAACTCTTGTCTTTGATCATCAAAGCTTATGATCTGATCACATATCAATTTACTTTCTTCTTCTGAAATCTGTGTTTTCCCTTTAATAAATACTTTCGCATCTTCTCTTAAAAGAGACTGATATGCTGCATACTGTCTTGGAAATACAACAACTTCCACAGTTCCTCTTAAATCTTCCAGTGTGATAAATGCCATGTTCTGATTTTTCTTTGTGAGTTTTACATTCATCTCACTGATCAGCCCGCCAATGATACAGCTTTCCTGATCACGGATCTTTGTCTTTCCTGTTTCCTCATCAATCACAAAATCTGAAGTGTGTGCTGTAACACTTCTCTCTAACCGTTCCATATCATCTTCTAGCGGATGGCCGCTGACATAGATTCCAAGAACTTCTTTTTCCATCGCAAGTTTCTGTTCCTTTTCGTATTCCCCAACATCGGGATACGTGATCTTAAAAGATTGCTGATCTTCTTCTCCAAGAAGATCCATAAGGCTCATCTGTCCTGCAATCTCATTTTTACGTTCTTTCTGAATGCTGTCGATCACACTGGCATAGACGATCATCTGCTGTTTTCTTGTAACTCCAAAACAGTCAAGTGCTCCAGATTTAATCAGATTCTCTACTGTTCTCTTATTGATCTCTTTGCTTGAAAGACGTTCTACAAGATCTTTGAAATCTCTATATAGACCATTTGCTTTTCGTTCTTTGATGATTGCTTCGATCACCGGTTTTCCAAGGCTCTTGATCGCTGTCAGTCCATATCGGATATTGCCTCCATCAACTGAGAATGCCCCTTCTCCGTAGTTGATATCCGGGGGCAGAATCTTAATTCCAAGCTTCTTGCATGCATAACTATACTCTGAAATCTTATTTGTGTTTCCAAGCACTGATGTTAACAATGCTGCCATAAATTCTACTGGATAATGACATCTTAAATATGCTGTACGATAAGCAACCACCGCATAAGCAGCAGCGTGAGATTTATTAAATGCATATTTTGCAAAGTCTAGCATCTCATCCCAGATCTGGTTAGCTGTCTTTTCATCGATTCCATTATTGATACATCCTGGAATTCCTTCTTCTTCATTTCCATAAACAAAGTTCTGACGCTCCTTGATCATAACATCGCCTTTTTTCTTAGACATGGCACGACGCACAAGATCACTTCGTCCAAGAGTATATCCGGCAAGTTTCATAACGATCTGCATAACCTGTTCCTGATAAACAATACATCCATAGGTTGGTTCAAGGATTTCTTCCATCTGTTCACACTCATAATGAATACTTTCCTGATGATTTTTTCCTTCGATATATCTCGGAATAAAGTCCATTGGTCCCGGACGATACAAGGAAATCCCTGCGATAATATCTTCCATATTCGCTGGTTTTAATTCCTTCATAAAAGATTTCATTCCTGAACTTTCCAGCTGGAACACCCCTTCTGTATGGCCATTTCCGATCATCTCATAAACTTCTTTATCTGTCGGATCAATTTTTGTAATATCGAATTCTGGCACTTTTCTGCGCACCATTTTCTCTGCATCCTGAATTACTGTTAATGTACGTAATCCTAAGAAGTCCATTTTTAGTAGTCCAAGTTCCTCGATCGTTGTCATGGTAAATTGTGTAACCGCTGCATTATCTGCACCTGTCGCTAAAGGTACATATTCATCGATTGCTGTCTTACCGATCACAACTCCAGCTGCATGCATGGAAGCATGCCTTGGTAAACCTTCCAGTCTCTTTGACATATCGATCAAATAATGTGTCTCTTCATCCTGTTCATAAGCTGTTCTTAAATCTTTACTGATCTTTAATGCTTTGTCGATCGTAATATTATTTTCATTCGGCACCATCTTGGAAATGCTGTCAACTCTTGCATATGGAATATCCAAGACTCTTCCAACATCTCGGATCACAGCTCTTGCTGCCATTGTTCCAAATGTAATGATCTGTACAACCTGATCTTTGCCGTATTTTCTTACGACATAATCGATTACTTCCTGTCTTCTTTCATAGCAGAAATCCACGTCGATATCAGGCATGGATACACGCTCTGGATTCAGGAAACGCTCAAACAGAAGCTGGTACCTGATCGGATCGATGTCAGTGATCTCAAGACAATAAGAGACAATACTTCCGGCAGCAGAACCACGCCCCGGTCCAACAGCGATCCCATGTTCTTTTGCATAATGAATAAAGTCCCATACGATCAGAAAATAATCAACATATCCCATATTTTCAATCGTTTTTAATTCATAAGCTAATCGTTCTCTCAATTCATCTGTAACTTCTGGATATCGACGTTTTAATCCTTCCTCACATAAATGATGCAGATAAGTGACTGCCGTATATCCCTCTGGAACATCATATTCTGGTACTTTCTGTTCTCCAAATACGATTTCTACGTTACAGCGTTCTGCAATCTTTCCTGTATTCTCAATTGCCTCTCTCGCATATGGGAACAGTCTTTGCATTTCTTCTGGTGATTTTAAATAATACTGTCCGCCCTCATAACGCATACGGTCTTCGTCTTGTACTTTCTTCCCTGTCTGGATGCAAAGCAGGATATCGTGTGCCTCTGCATCTTCCTTAAATGTATAATGAATATCATTTGTGGCAACCAGATCGATCCCTGTCTCTTTCGACATCTTAAGAAGTGCCGTATTTATCTTTGTCTGATCTGGAATTCCATGATCCTGTAATTCTAAGAAAAAGTTATCTTTTCCAAATAAATCCTGCAATTTCAGTGCTGTATCTTTCGCTTTTTCATAGTTATTTTCACGAATATATGTTGCAACTTCCCCAGCAAGACATGCACTTAATGCGATCAGACCTTCGCTGTATTTTTCCAAAACTTCATAATCTACTCGCGGTTTATAATAAAACCCTTCAGTAAATCCTCTGGAAACGATCTTCATCAAATTGTGATATCCTGTATCATTCTTGGCAAGGAGGACCAAATGGTAATATCTTTTATCTCCCTGACTTGCTTCCTTATCAAATCTTGAACCAGTTGTTACATAAATCTCACATCCGATGATTGGTTTGATCCCTTCTGCTTTCGCTGCCTTATAAAAATCGATCACTCCATACATAGCTCCGTGATCGGTAATCGCAATACTGTCCATTCCAAGCTCTTTCGCCTGATGAACAAGTTCTTTTATTTTACTCGAACCATCCAGAAGACTGTATTCTGTATGGACATGTAAATGTGTAAAACTCATGAAACACCTCTTTTCTAATATCTTCTATATTCATATGTCAGTTTTGTACATCTTATGGATATTTTATGTTTTTTGTATTTTCTGGCTATCATTTTATCATACTATCGTATTTTGTGCTATAATCTGTAGATAACAGCATGATTTTTTATGATACCTGATCTTGCTGAAATATAAAAGCGAAAGAAACGAGGTTTTCTATGGAAAATATAACAATTCAAGACATTTTAGACGCAACTGGCGGAACACTTTTATGCGGTGATCCTTCCATGAAGATTGACCATTTAAGTACAAATTCTATGGAGGTAGGTCCAAACACTTTATTTGTACCGATCATCGGTGAACGCGTTGACGCACACATCTTTATTCCAAATGCATTAAAAGAAGGCGGTGCTTGTTTAACACAGGAACATAATGAAGCCGAAGGGGATGCCCCTTATATTAAAGTTCCTGATACTTTAACAGCAATGCAGCAGATTGCTTCTTATTATCGAAATAAAATGTCACTTCCAATCATTGGTGTAACTGGAAGTGTTGGAAAGACAACAACCCGTGAGATGATCGCTCACGTTTTAAAAGGAAAATATAAAGTATTCGAAACAATCGGTAATCAAAATAGTCAGGTTGGTGTGCCTTTAACTTTAGATCATCTGACATCAGAAGATGAGATTGGTGTTCTTGAGATGGGAATGAGTGAAAAAGGCCAGATCACAACTCTTGGCAACATTATTCATCCAAACGTTGGTGTTGTCACAAATGTTGGCGTTTCTCATATTGAAATGATGGGTTCCAGAGATAATATCTGCATCGAAAAATTAGATATTCAGAATGGACTTCCAGAAGATGGTGTTCTTTTCTTAAATGGGGACAATGACATGATCCGCAAACATATTGACTATGTAAAAAAACCATATGAATTTTATGGTTTTGCAGATGATTGTACATATCGTGCAGAAAAGATCCGTGAAAAGAATGGACAAACTTTATTTGAATTCCACTACGGTAATATGAAAGAAAATATCACATTAAATGTTCTTGGAAAACATAACGTATCCAATGCCCTGGCTGCAATTGCGATCGGTCTTCGCTATGATGTTCCAATGGATGCGATCAAGACACAATTATCCACATTTTCTGGTCAGAGACAGAATATTGTCCACGTAAATGACTATACTCTGATTGACGATGCATATAACGCAAGTCCTGATTCCATGAAAGCAAGCCTGAGCATTTTATCTGATTTTAAGACAAGAGGACGTAAGATCGCTGTCTTATCTGATATGCTGGAACTTGGACCGGATTCACCAGAATATCATAAAGAAGTTGGTCGTTTTATCGCTACAACGAAAGTAACAGACCTCTTTATCACAGGTGAACTTTCCAAGAATTATATTGAAGAAGCATGGAAAGAAAATCCTTCCCTTCATACACGTACATTTTCTTCCAACGACGAGCTGATTGCTTTCCTTGAAACTTACTTAAAAAAGAATGATGTCGTACTGATCAAAGGATCTAATGGTATGAATCTTAAAGAAGTAAGTAAAGCTTTGATGGCATAATTGTACAAAAAATAGAACATCATTTTTTCTTGACAATCTTTTTTTACAGGTCTATTATAAGTGCAACGAAATACAGAATGCAATGAGCAGGACACATTGATATTTGAATTCTTTTCAAGAGAGTTGTCGGAAGCTGCGAGACAATAAAGAACTTATATCAGTATCCCCTGCGAGCAGTCAGCTGAATGTGAATTTTCATTAGTAAGTGCGACCGGATTCCTTCCGTTATCGAGGAACACATTAAATGATGTGATTAAGGGATTACGATTTGAGTAATAAAAAGAAGTGGTACCGCGGAGAATATTCGTCTTCTGGAATGTTGATAAAACATTTCAGGAGACTTTTTTATTTTTAAATAATTTTATTATAAATGACCATAACCCCATGGATACACATCCTGTAATTTTATTTTTTTTACTAGTTTTTATTGTATCCTGTGTTTTGAATACATCATACTTTATAATAAAAATTTTAAGAGGAGTGATTAAGAATGAATAGCTTAACAATCGTAGCAATCGCAATCGTCGTATTAGTTGCTGGTTATGCTCTATACGGACGTTGGCTCGCCAAAACTTGGGGAATCGATCCTAATGCGAAAACCCCAGCTTACACACATGAGGATGGTGAAGATTACATTCCAACACCTAAAGCTGTTGTATTTTCCCATCAGTTTTCATCCATCGCAGGTGCAGGTCCTGTAACCGGACCAATCATCGCCGCAATGTTTGGATGGCTGCCAGTTCTTCTCTGGTTGTTAATTGGTGGTATCTTCTTCGGAGCCGTTCAGGATTTTACATCTCTTTATGCTTCTGTAAAGAATGAAGGAAAATCCATGGGTGTCCTGATTGAAAAATACATCGGTAAAACAGGAAGAAAATTATTCCTTCTGTTTTCTTGGTTATTTACTTTACTTGTAATCGCAGCTTTCACAGATATGGTTGCCGGAACATTTAACGGATTTACTGTAACCGGTGCTAAAAGCTCACCGAACGCTGCAGCTGCTTCTATCTCTATGTTATTTATCTTAGGAGCCGTTGTTTTTGGATTATTTACAAAATATTTTAAACCTAATCAGAAAGTAGAATTCGTTGCAGGAATCGTATTACTGCTCGTTATGTTAGCTGTTGGTATCGCTTTCCCATTGTATTTCAGCAAGAATGCATGGATTGGTGTAGTCATGGTTTACTTATTCCTTGCATCCGTTATGCCAATGTGGTTAATGATGCAGCCTCGTGACTATTTAAGTACTTTCCTATTAGTCGGAATGATCATCGGTGCTGTCCTTGGTGTATTCGTTGCACATCCAGCAATGAACTTACCTGCATTCAACGGATTTAATGTTGGTGGAAAGAGCTTATTCCCTACATTATTTATTACGATCGCCTGTGGTGCTGTTTCTGGATTCCACAGTCTGGTATCTTCAGGAACATCATCTAAGACAGTCAGCAATGAAAAAGATATGCTTTGCGTTGGATATGGATCTATGATGGTTGAATCTTTATTAGGTGTCATCGCCTTAGTTGTTGTCGGTGCAGCAGCTGTTGGTGGTAAAATGCCTGAAGGAACACCATTCCAGATCTTCTCAGGAAATGTCGCTGGATTCTTAACATTACTTGGAATTCCTAAACATGTTGCTACATGCTTTATGACAATGTGTGTTTCTGCATTAGCATTAACATCTCTTGACTCTGTAGCAAGAATCGGTCGTATGTCATTCCAGGAATTATTCATGGGAGAATCTGCTGACGGATCTGATCTTACAGGTGTAAGAAAATTATTTACAAATAAATATTTTGCAACTGTTATCACATTATTCTTCGGATTCTTATTATGCTTAGGTGGATACAACAACATCTGGCCATTATTCGGAGCAGCAAACCAGTTATTAGCATCCTTAGTACTGATCGCATTATCTGTCTTCTTATTAACAACAGGAAGAAAAGGATGGATGTTATACGCACCTATGTGCATCATGTTAGTCGTAACATTTACAGCTCTTGTACAATCTGTTATCGGAATCTTTACTAAGATCTTTGTAACAGGTGGATTCGTATTTATGATCGATGGATTACAGTTGATCGTAGCTTTACTTCTTATGGCACTTGGACTTATGGTCGCAATCTCTTGCTTTAAGAAACTGTTCCAGAAGAGTCATGAAGGATCTTCAAATAGCTCTACACATGCTACAGTTTAAATGCTGATTTGATAGTCTTTCGTATATGTGACAAAAATAAGATAAGCAACCGAAAGCGATGCGGTTGCTTATTTATTTTTTATCATATACTCGAATTCTACAGTTGGCCAACTACAAATTAAAATTTTAGTTCATTACATTCACTGGATTTCCTTCCATCCAGTATTTTACATTGTCAAAATCAATGATCGCACGTTTTACTAATGCTTCTTTTGTTGCAAATGCTACATGTGGTGTTGCGATCAGATTCTTTGCGTGTAAGAGAGGATGATCTTTTGCTACTGGAGGTTCATTTTCAAAAACGTCAACTGCTGCTCCTGCAATCTTTCCTTCATTTAATGCATCTGCTAATGCTTTACTGTCAACAACTGGTCCTCTTGATGTATTTATGAGAACTGCATTTGGCTTCATGAGTGCGATCTCTTTCTCACTGATCAGACCTTTTGTTGAGGCGTTTAATGGTACATGCAGTGAAATAATATCACAAGTAGATAAAAGCTCTTCTAAATCCACATACTGCACTCCTGTAAGGTCTTTGACTGTTCTTGAATATGCATAAACTTCGCAGCCAAAAGCCTGTGCGATATTTGCTACCCTGGTTCCGATTGCTCCTGTTCCTACCACTCCAAATTTCTTTCCTTCTAGTTCAAATCCAACGAGACCATCTTTAGTTCCTTCTTTTCTAACAACCTCGTTGCAGGAAATAATATTGCGATACAATGAGATCAGAAGTCCAAAAACAAGATCTGAGACTGCTGCATTTGAGTATCCTGCACAATTGCACACCATAATTCCCTGTTCTTTGCAGGCATCCATTGCAATATGATCGATTCCTGTAAATGCTACTGCAAGCATCTTAAGATTCTTACATCCTTTAATCACGTCTGCATTTAATGGCAGGTTTGCAACCATGATAATGTCTGCATCTTTTCCTCGTTCAATTAAGCTTTCTGTGTCAGTTACTTTGGTCTGGTAAGATATGATCTCAACGGAATCTGGCAATGCTTTGTGTGCGATTTCCATCAACTTATCTTCTTCTACACCTAATGGTTCAATAATCACTAATTTCATAATCGTTGAATACTCCTTTCAATTATCTTCTTTTCTATTCTATCATCAAAGTCTTTATAATACAAAAAACTGCCACACCAGTTTTCACCAATGTGACAGTTTTGTTTACTTTATAGAAAATCTACTGGAGTAAATCTCTTAATTATTTAAGAGTTACTTTAGCTCCCTGTTCTTCTAATTTAGCTTTGATGTCTTCAGCTTCTGCTTTAGATGCACCTTCTTTGATTACTTTAGGAGCTCCGTCAACTAATTCTTTAGCTTCTTTTAATCCTAATCCTGTTACTTCACGAACAGCTTTGATGACTTTAACTTTAGCTCCACCAACTTCTGTTAATTCTACGTCGAATTCGTCTTTTTCTTCTGCTCCACCTTCAGCTCCAGCTGCTGCTACTACAACACCTGCTGCTGCGGATACTCCAAATTCTTCTTCACAAGCTTTTACTAAATCATTTAATTCTAATACTGATAAACCTTTGATAACTTCAATAATTTCCTGAGTTGTCATTATAATTTCCTCCTAATATTTTAAATTTTACTGATAACTGATCTTACTCAGCTGCAGCCCCTTCTCCGTCTTTTTCAGCGATCTGCTTAATAACACGAGCAAAGTTTGTAATTGGGGACTGAATGCTTCCAAGGAATTTCGCAAGTAATTCGTCTCTTGATGGGATGCTTGCGATAACCTGGATACCATCTTTGTCATAGAATGTTCCTTCTACAACACCAGATTTCATTTCTAATACTTCAACGTTCTTAACGTGTTTTGCAAGGATTCTTGCAGGAGCTGTAGCATCTGTCTTAGAAACAGCGATTGCTGTAGGTCCTGTTAAATCATCAGCTAATGCTTCAAATTCTGTTCCCTGGATTGCAAAACGAATCATAGTATTCTTATATACTTTGTATTCTACGCCAGCTTCTCTTAATTCTTTACGCATTGCTGTATCCTGTTCTACAGTAATTCCACGGTAAGAAACTAATACTGCTGACTGAGCGTCTGTAAGCAATTCTTTAATTTCGTCTACGATTGGTTGTTTTAACTCAACTTTTGCCATTGAAATGGTGCACCTCCTTGATTTATTTTGTGTACCACCGCACATATAAAAAGAAAACTCTATATCTGCACAGACATAGAGTGTTAATTAGCATATTCACTAATACTCTCCTCGGCAGGTTGTTCTACGTTGCGCCTTGCGGCACCTGCTGTCTTCGGCAGTAATACTTTATATATATTACAATACATCTGATCATATGTCAAATGTTTTTTTGCTTTTTTTGTTATGTTTTTATTTTTATGCAATTTCTGTCTTAGCACCATATAGAATCTGCATAAATATGGGACCAGACTACATGAGACTGGCCCCTTTTCATTAATTACAGCTAAATATTAAGCAAATTTTGTTGTATCAACTTTTACTCCAGGTCCCATTGTAGAAGTGATTGTTACATTTCTAAAATACTGACCTTTTGCTGCTGCAGGTTTTGCTTTTACGATTGCATCGATTAACGTCTGGAAGTTGTCCGCTAACTGTTCTTCTGTGAAAGAAGCTTTTCCAACTGGTACATGAATGATGTTGGCTTTATCTAATCTATATTCGATTTTACCTGCTTTGATTTCTTTGATTGCATTAGCAACGTCCATTGTTACAGTTCCGGCTTTAGGGTTAGGCATTAAACCTTTAGGTCCTAAGTCACGTCCTAAACGACCTACTACACCCATCATGTCTGGAGTAGCTACTACTACGTCGAAGTCATACCAGTTTTCTTTCTGGATCTTAGGAATTAATTCTTCTGCTCCTACAAATTCTGCTCCTGCTGCTTTCGCTTCTTCAGCTTTTGCATCTTTAGCGAATACAAGAACTTTAACTTCTTTACCAGTTCCGTGTGGAAGTACAACTGCTCCACGGATCTGCTGGTCTGCCTGACGTCCATCTACACCAAGACGGATATGTGCTTCGATTGTTTCGTCGAATTTAGCGTTTGCTAATTTTTTTACTAAAGCAACTGCTTCCTGTGGATCATAATTGTTTGCTCTGTCCACTAATTTTGTAAGCTCTGCGTATCTCTTACCTTTTTTCATTCTAAAAATACCTCCTGTGGTAATATCGGGAGTTCACCCTCCCACTTTCGTTTCAAATTTGTGACTACTCTTCTACTGTGATTCCCATACTTCTTGCAGTACCGGCGATCATGCTCATTGCTGCTTCGATAGAAGCTGCGTTTAAGTCTTTCATCTTTGTTTCAGCGATCTGCTGAAGATCTGCTTTAGAAATAGTAGCTACTTTAGTTCTGTTAGGTTCTCCTGATCCAGACTGGATTTTACAAGCTTTCTTTAATAAAACTGCTGCTGGTGGAGTCTTTGTGATGAAGCTGAAGCTTCTATCCTGATATACAGTGATTACTACAGGGATGATCATGTCTCCCTGATCAGCTGTTCTTGCGTTAAATTCTTTTGTAAACTGTACAATGTTTACTCCGTGCTGTCCAAGTGCTGGTCCAACGGGTGGTGCTGGTGTTGCCTTTCCTGCTGGAATCTGAAGTTTGATATAACCTTCTACTTTCTTTGCCATAATCGTTAACCTCCTGATTATTGTGGTAATTACGGGATAGCCCTCCCACTTTGTTTCAAATAAGATTCTGTTCTTATTCTTCGTTACGCTTTCTTAATATCTAAGAAATCAATTTCTACTGAAGTTGCTCTTCCGAACATCTCTACTTCAATAGTAACTGTCTGCTTGCTTTCATTGATTGCAGTAACCGCACTTGTTGTTCCTTCCCAAGCACCGGAAGTTACAACGATCATATCACCAACTTCGATATCAAGTTCGACTTTCTCTCTTGCTGGTGTTTCTTGCTGTTCTCCTCCAATCTGGATTCCTAATGGTTTCATCTCTGCAGGAGTCAGCGGTACTGGTTTTGATCCAGGTCCTACGAATCCTGTAACACCTCTTGTGTTACGAACCACATACCATGTGTCGTCGTTCATGATCATATGGATCAGAACATAACCTGGGAACATTTTTCTTGAAACTTGTTTCTTCACACCATTTCTCATCTCTACCACATCTTCGAGTGGTACGCGGACTTCTAAGATCTCATCCTGAAGCTTACGGTTCTCGATGGTTTTCTCAATATCCACTTTTACTTTGTTTTCATAACCTGAGTAGGTGTGAACAACATACCAATTTGCCTCTGCCATAAAATCTCCTTACTTCTATCCAACCAATGCCTGAATTCCATACTGGATTCCAACATCAAGAACTGCAACAATGATTCCGATAATAATAGCACAGATCACTACAACTGCTGTTTCTTTTGCAATTCTTTCTTTCGTTGGCCAGATAATTCTGTTAAATTCAGCTTTTAACTCTTTAAACCAACTTGGTTTCTTTGCTTTGTTAGTTTTCTCCATGTTTTCACTTCCTTTTCTCTCAAAGGGAATTACCGGAAATTATTTTGTTTCTTTGTGTAATGTGTGAGTTTTACAGAATTTGCAGTATTTTTTTGTTTCCATGCGTTCAGGATGAGTTTTCTTATCCTTTGTCATGTTGTAATTACGCTGTTTACATTCTGTACATTCTAATGTTACTCTTGTGCGCACAACTTCCACCTCCATTTTGTTTGTTGTTCATTAAAATAAGGCATAAAAAAAAGACCTTCTTCCAACGCTAAAGTCTAGCGTGATTATCATAGCATGTGTGTTGTTGCTCGTCAATGGGTTTTTCATTATTTTTTGAAGAACAATTTATTTTTCGTTCGTTTATTTGTAAATATTATATTCTTTCATAAGCTTGTTTCTATATTCTTTATCATTGTATATTTTCTCTATTTCATTTATTTTATTTCCTGCTATTAGTATTTTTACTAATTTTAGTGTTGCATCTTCACCCATACTGATTCCTTGTGTAATTCCACGCTCGATTCCTTTGTTAATCGCATTATCTAATATTGTACACATCGTAACTTCTCCTTTCTCATCTTTCTTTATATCCAACTGCAGAAATCTTTCATCTTCTGCAAAAATCCTCATAAACTTTAACATTTCATCTACATGTTTAATTGGTTTATGATTTTTATACTTCTTACATGTATTGTATTCTATTAACATTTTATTTTCAATAGTTTAATTCCTAATTTTTCAGTTTTATATACTATTATAATACAAAAAACCAAAAATACCGCACCAGCAATTCGCTGATGCGGTATCTATTTTCAAAAAGAGAGGATTAAAAAATATATATGAAAAACTATGTCTTTATTATACCAGTATTCTCTCTTCATTCAATATTCTGTTTCTAAACATTTCTAAAGAAATTATAAACAAATGTGAAGGAATTATTATTTCACATATTTTACCTGATATGCTCCTGTTGTACTCTTGCTGTATCTCTTTACTCTGATATAATAAGTTCCTTTTGGTGCTTTAAGGTAATAACGTGTTCCATTCTTTATATTTTTTGTTTTAAATCTCGCTTTTCCTGATACAGTACAATAAATTGTTCCTGAACTTCCAAGACTCGTTACATCAATATAAGTTGTACGTTTCTTACTTACCTTAATCTTGTACCAATGTTCTTTCTTTACACTGTCTGTTGTTAAAAATGTCTGTTTTTTGTATTTCTTTCGACTAATTGTTTTAGCTTTCTTCTTTGATGTTCCATAAGAAGAATTTGCTGCAACCTGTCTATATGCTGCCCCAATAACACCACTTTGATATGTAGATTTCAGTACAACACGATAGCTTCCTGCTGGAAGTCCATAAACTGAATTATAATTTCTGCTTTCTGTTGTGTACTGTGAGGATGATACAGTTTTCCATGATGAACCTGATTTTTTCTGAACATAGTTTGTAATACCATATGTTTTACCGAAATTAGTTGGATTTACCCATACACCCTGTAGTCCTATAATCGCTATACCTCTTTTACTCACTTTAAAATACTGGTAGCTGTTTTTTCCTGTTCCACCAATCATGATTACCTTAGAGCCTAATGTACGATTATTCTGATTTGGATATAAGGACAAAGAAATGTTTGCTGTTCCTTTTACTACATCCTTCGTATATAAATGATATGTTCCTGGTTTCATATTTGCATTATATAATAACCCATTTGTTGATCCCATAATATATTGATAGTTAGCATCACGTACTACAAAATCAACTCCAAATGCTGCAACAAGTGTACCTGCATTTTTAATAGTGATCGTTCCTATATCATTCCCATTCTCCAAAGTTACACTTTTAACTGCTGATTTTACTGATGTGTTCCATATTGTTGGCACTGTCACATTATTCAGTTGAACTGCTGTTCTCGCCTGTGCTTTGCTTTTTGTATTTTCACTAGTTTTTGTCTGCTGTAAATTTACAATCTTTGAATTCTGGACTGACTGGATTTTTGTTGTCACTTCCGCCTGTTTTGGTGCCGCACTGACAAACACTCCACCTGTTGCCATTACAATCGAAAGTGCGCTGCAAAACACTCCCTTTAAAATTTTCTTCCTCATAACTTTTCCTCCTTGATCTTGACCGTTAGTTCGTTTACATGTTCCTAGCGATTATCGATCTTCTCCGGATACAGATCATGGTTAGATAATCTGTTCCATGCAACTTCCTCCCATTTTGTTCCTGGTTTTCCATAGTTGCAGTATGGATCGATAGAAATACCTCCTCTCGGTGTAAATTTTCCCCATACTTCAATATATTTTGGATCCATCAGTTTGATCAGATCCTTCATGATGATATTCATGCAGTCTTCATGAAAATCTCCATGATTTCTGAAACTATATAAATACAATTTCAGTGATTTACTCTCTACCATGCGTTCCCCTGGTACATAAGAGATGTAAATTGTTGCAAAATCCGGCTGCCCTGTGATCGGACACAGACTTGTAAACTCTGGTGCATTAAATTTTACAAAATAATCATTATCTGGATGTTTGTTCTCAAATGTTTCTAATACTTCTGGTGCATAATCATCCGGATATTTTGTTTTCTGGTTTCCTAACAGTGTGATTCCCTCTAATTCCTGGCCTTCTCTGCCGCTCATATTGTTATTCCTCGCTTTCGTTTTTCATTATCTAAGGTATCTCTTAGGATTTTTTGTCTGTTTGGAGGTATTGCCCCCCCCTTGGAAATATTTTCCGTTTGCAAAAGTTTATCATAATCTTCTTCTTTCAATGGTTTTGAATACCAATATCCCTGTATCTCATCACATCCGATCTGTTTTAAGATCTCAATCTGCTGGTCTGTCTCCACACCTTCGCAGATTATCTGATAGCCGAGGTTCCTTATCATATCAATCAAATGTTTCAAGAAATAAATTCCCCTGTCTGATTCCAGACAGCTTGTGATAAAGCCACGATCGATCTTAATGACATCAACCGGAATATCTACGATCGTATTTAAAATAGAATACCCACTTCCAAAATCATCCATTGCTGTCTTAATACCATGCAATTGGAATTCATCAAATAATTCTCTGACACTTTCATATTCTGAAACAACTGCCGTCTCTGTAAGTTCAATCTCTACCAATGATGGATCAACGTCATACTTCTTAAGTATATCCATATAAAGCGTAATCGTCTGCGAATCCATAGCATGCAAGCTTGATGCATTGATTGAGATCGGTACCTGATTTCTGCCTTCTTTCTGATTCTTCGCAAGATATTTGACAACTGTTTCAAATACATAAAAATCAAGTTCTACGATCTTACCATTATTCTCGTATACTGAAATAAAAGAATCTGGACTTAACACTTCTCCATTCTCCCTTTCCCAGCGGATCAGAGCTTCTGCTCCTGTGATCTCACGATTCTTAATCGAATATTTCGGTTGGAAGTATACCTTAAACTGATGTTGTTCTATTGCTTCTTTCATCTCATTAACGATCTGATTCTCCAGCGTTCTTCGTTTCTGCATCTCATCATCATAAAATCTAACACTGCATTTACTGTCGTTATCTACCTTCTGCCTTGCATAGTTTGCTACATCAATTGCATATGATGCACTCATGCATTCTGGTGTCACATAGTATACACCAGTTCTTAATGTAACATTAGATTGTGGAAAACGTTCTTTCTGCCTGAGCATAAAATCTATATTCTTCTGTTCAATTTCTTCAATAAGTTTCTCATATTCATCTTTTTCATATCTGGCTGGACGAAACATCAAAAACTGATCCGATACAACTCTTGTAAAATAAAGGTTATGCTTATCTACTATCTTACTGATGATCGAACTACAAAAATCCTTAAGTAGCTGATCTCCAACTGTATATCCGTATTTATAATTAAAGTATTTAAAATTCTCGAAATCTGTATAGATCATAAGATAATTATTGGTCTTATTTGAAAGAATGATACGTTCGATTTCTTCATGAAATCTTTCAAAAGAGATCAATCCCGTCAAAGTGTCATGTTCCATTCTGGTAACAGCACCTTGATATGCATGATTCATAATCTCATTCTTGGCAAAATGAGTAGAAATGATCTTGGTCACTTCTGATATCTGCTTTAACATCTCATTGGACCAGTTTCTCTTTTCCTTGCACACAACATAGGAAATAGCTCCTGTATAACGTCCTTCACAATACATTGCGGCATATATTACGGTCTTTGCATCTCCCTGCATCAAAAGTTTCTGTGCCCCCGGTGAATATTCTTCCATATCATCATATTGAAGAACAATGATCCCATTCTCTCCATAATTATTAAATAATGTAAGAAAATCTTTCTTATCAAACTTATTAATTTCTTTTAATACTTTTGGTATTCCTTTCTTATTCCATTGATAATCTGAATAAACTTCCTGATTCTTAATATCAGCCCGTATAACTGTAATACGATCAAGTCCAACCCTTGTTCCGATCACTCTCATCAATAGATTCACTGCCGCATCGAAATTGCTGGTCTTCTCAAAGATTTCAAATGCTGTTGCTACGATATCATTTTGAAAATATCTTGCATCCAATTCTTCTTCATATTCTTCATGTTCTGTCGACATCATAGTAAAATGCTGCAGGCTATCACAATAGACATAACAATTCCTTCCTCGTTCTTTTGCCTTATATAAAGCTATATCTGCATTCTCAAATAACTGATCATAACTATATCCTGATATATTCTCTGGAAGATAACAAACACCTGCACTGCATGTAAACCTACAATCATTATCCTCAAAGCTTATATTTCTAATGTTCTGCATCAGTTGAACATTCTTTCTTACAAGTTCAATATTTGAAATATTTGCAATAAATATAACAAATTCGTCACCACCTGCTCTTACAAGCACACTGTTTTTATCACTAAATAATTTCTTTAACAGATCAGTTAAACTAAGTATGATTTTATCTCCAAACAAATGCCCATAATGATCATTCACTGCTTTAAAATAGTCGATATCTAATAAGATCATCCCGCACGCTTCAAATGGATTCTTACTATTTAAATACCTATTGATCAGCATCTTTCCATATATCTGATTATAAATACCTGTCAGAGGATCTTTCATTGCTTGTTCTTTAAGCATCTTCTCATGTTCTTTCTGTTCTGTAATATCCTTTGCGTTTCCTACCAGGATTGTCTTGCCTGTTGCTTCATCTACAAACTTTGTTAATTCTAATAATGTATGAGAGATTGTCCCATCTTTTTCAATCTCACGAATCTCGACTGGGTCTTCTTTCACTTCCATATATAACTGTTTTACTTTTTCTCGGTCATCTGGATGAATCTTACTCTTATGGTCGATGTACTCCATATAATCTGTTACTGTTCTCTTAATATGAAACTTATCATCATAAACTACAAGCTTATCTTCATCTACAATATATTCGAACAATTGAATCCGAAAATTCTTCAAAACTGTTGCCAATTTCTTCTGCTGATCTTCATTGACTTGTAATATCTCCATCTTGTATCTCTCCCATTTTATAGTCTGGTAATGACATTTTCTTTATAATAAAAATATACAATGAATCCCATTGAAAGACAAGCTTATTTGTCTGCTTTTTTCTTTAATTGACTTTTTCCCTCATTTCCATATAATAAAATATATTAAAAATATTCATGAAGGAAAACGTGATTTTAGATTCTAGGAGGTTTTTATGTTCGATCATTTAAACACTCGAATTCCTAAAAGAATCGAGCAAGAAAAAGAAAAAGTATCCGTTGTCTTGATCCCTCTGATCAAAAAAGACGGTAAATATCATATCCTGTTCGAGATCCGTTCAAATAATCTCTCACACCAGCCCGGAGAGATCTGTTTTCCAGGCGGCAAGAGAGAATCTCTGGAAACTTCCTTACAGACAGCCGTTCGTGAAACATGTGAAGAACTTCTGGTTTCTGAATCTGACATTCAAGTCTATGGTTCTTTAGATTATTTTCTTTCTCCTGCTGGTATGCGTATTGATGTATATCTTGGAGAGTTAAGAAATTATAATGGGCAGTACAGTATTGATGAAGTTTCAGATATATTTATGGTGCCTTTAGAATTCTTTCAAAATACACTACCAAAACGATATTATAATAATGTACAAATGCAGCCAGAACATGATTTTCCATTTGACAAAATTCCTGGAGGCCGAAATTATCCTTGGGCAAAAGGTAAATATGAAGTATTGTTTTATGAATATGAAAATCACATAATCTGGGGTATCACAGCAAAAATATTATTCCATAATATAAAATTAATCCAGTAAGACATTTTGTTATCCTGTCTTACTGGATTATTATTTTTGATTGATTTTATTTCATTTCTTAAGATTGTATTTTTAAAGCTCTGATCGAATTCAATACACAAAGCATTGCTACTCCGGTATCCGCAAATACTGCCATCCACATATTAGCAAATCCAAGTAGTCCAAGTATCATGACAAGAGCTTTCACAACTAGTGCAAATACGACATTCTGCCATGCAATACGACTTGCTTTCTTGCCAATGGCAATCGCCTGTGGAATTGCTTCTACACTTGATGTCATAAATACAACATCAGCAGCTTCAATTGCTGCATCAGCTCCACTTCCCATAGCTACTCCACAATCTGCTCCTGCAAGGACTGGAGCATCATTGATGCCATCTCCAACAAACATAACAGCTCCATGTTTTGTTCTCTGTTCCTGAAGTTTTAAAAGCTTTTCATCTGGTAAAAGTTTGGAGTAAACTTCATCAATTCCCGTTTCCTCTGCAATTGCATTTGCAGCTGATTCAGAATCTCCAGTCAGCATAACCGTGTGGAGTTTCTGTGCTTTTAAAGATGCAATTGCGGATTTTGCATCATCTTTTAGTGTATCAGCGATCACAACAGCTCCGATCAGCACTCCGTCTTTTGCCAGAAATACTTCTGTTCCATAAGATGTTGTTTCTTTATATTCTCCTGCAATGTGATACTGATTCATTAATTTTTTATTACCTGCTAAGACTTCAGATCCATCAAGTTTGATCACAGAACCATGTCCTGCAATTTCTTTTGCGCTTTCTGCTGTTTTATAAGATATATTTTCTTCTTTTGCAGCTTCCATAATACTCTTTGCGATTGGATGAGTTGAAGATTCTTCACAGGAAGCAGCCAAGGATAACAATTCATTTCTTGTAACATCTCCAAAAGTAACAACATCTTGTACCTTAAAGTTTCCTTTTGTGATCGTTCCTGTTTTATCCATAACCACAGAAGTAATATCTTTCAATGTTTCTAAAGCCGCTCCTCCTTTAAATAAGATACCGATCTTAGATCCTGCTCCAATTCCTGAGAAGAATGCAAGCGGTACACTTAAAACAAGTGCACATGGACAACTGATCACAAGAAATGTGAGTGCTGTATACACCCAGTGTGTCCAGTTACCTGTTATGATAGAAGGAATGATTGCTGTCGCCAATGCCATAAATACGACAAATGGTGTATATACACGGGAAAAACGTGTAATAAAGCGATCCATTTTCGGCTTGCTGGCTGCTGCATTTTCAACTGAATCCATGATTCTTGTAACCATAGATTCTTCCAACACTTTTTCAACTCTGATCTTGATAACTCCAGAAGTATTTAGACATCCAGAAGTTACTTCCGTTCCTTCAAAACCAGATATCGGCACTGGTTCTCCTGTTACAGGTGATGTATCAATCATTGTTTCACCATCGGTGATCACTCCGTCCAAAGGAATACGATCTCCCGGACGTACTAATAGAATATCTCCTATCTCTGCTTCTTCTGCATCGATCACTGAAACATCTCCGTGTTCATTCACAAGATTTACGACTTCAGGACGCATATCGATCACATCCATGATCTGTGAGCGGCTTCTCTCTACTGCTTTCTCTTCGAATAATTCTCCAATCCGGTAAAATAACATAACTCCTACCGCTTCGGCATACTCTCCAATACCGAACGCCCCGATCGTTGCGATACTCATCAAAAAGTTTTCGTCAAAAACTTGCCCTTTTGAAATGTTTCTTAACGCTGTCCATACGATTTTAATACCTAGGATTAAATATGCCAATAAAAAACATGCTGTACTGTATACTGGCTTAGACGATTCAAAGATTTTTCCAGCAATAAATAAAACAATTCCTATTCCAAGTTCCAAGTATTCTCTATTATCTTCAGAGTTATTTTTCGCTTTTTTTGCTTCCTTTTGTGCACGTACTGTGTCCTCACGAATAACAACTTTAACATCTGGTTCAATGGATGTACAGATCTCCTGAATCTGTGGAAGTAATGCCTTTGCATCATCAGACCATACACGTAACTGTTTCGTTGCAAATGTCAGGTTTACTGCCTCAACTCCTGGCAAATGTGAAATCTGTTCTTCCATTTTACCTGCACAATGTGCACAGCCAAGTTTCTCAACAATAAATACCGTTGCCTTTCCATTTCCCTGGCGTTTTGTTGCTGCAGCAATTGTCCCCTCGTCATCATCATCGTCATCACAACAGCCGCAATCACAGTGATCTTTGTCATGATGATGGTGATGTTCATGATCATGGTGATGTTGGTGATGGTGATGTTCATGACCTTCATGTTGACTTTCGCAACCACATCCACAGTGCTCTTCATGAACTTCTTCATCTTTTCTTTTCTTAGAAGATTTCTTTAAAACTTCCGTTACAATAACGTCTGGTTCAATATCCGTACAAATCTTCTGGATCACTGGAAGAAGATCTTCACTGGAAGTTTCAACATACATCTTCTTCATTGGAAATGAGAGATTTACACTTTCAACTTCTGGAAGTTTCCCGATCTTTTCTTCCATCTTGCCAGCACAATGAGCACAACCAAGATTTTCAAACTCATATGTCCTCTTCATACATTCCCTTCCTTTCAAATACTGTCTTCAACAGATCAGAAACTAACGCCCCGTCTGCCGTATCAGCAATTGTATAATGTACTTCTTTCCCGATTCTTCGACTTGTGATAACACCCAACTGCTTTAATGAACGCAGATGATGTGAAACAGCTGGCGGACTCATCTCAATCGCTTCAGCAATATTTCTGACACATACCTCGCGATGATATAAAAGATATAAAATACGAAGTCTTGTGCTGTCACTTAAAAGCCCAAATAAACTAGCCGTTTCTATTGCAAATTCTTCTGGCGGGAGAACATGTTTTAATTCTGTAACATCACAACCATGACCATGAATATCTATGGATTGAATGTTATATTTCTCCGTTTTATTCATAAAAATTCCTCCTTCAATTAAACGTTTGCTTAATTGTTTATGTCTTTAATATAATACAGATCTATAAGGAAATCAACTATTTTGAAAAAAATTTTCAACTATTTTTTCAAAACAGATTTTCTGAGAAATATGGTAGTTTTTCCTAACCAATAAACAAAAAAATATAGGATAATCAAGTGAATTATGATATACTAAAAATTACTTATACAAATTTATTCGATCAAAAAGATCAAATTTAGATAAAATAATCACAAAAACAAATCAGAAAAGGAAGTGTATCATGGAAGAGTTTAAGAATATCAAAATAGCCCTTTTAGGTTCTGGAACAGTAGGAACCGGAGTGTACAAACTGATCGAACGCCAGAAAGACGAATTACCTCATAAGATCGGTGCTAATCTTTCTGTAAGCAAAGTTCTAGTAAGAGATAAGAATAAAAAAAGAGAGGGTATTAATCCAGAACATCTGACTGATCAGTGGGAAGATATTATTACTGACGATGACATTCAGATCGTCGTAGAAGTCATGGGTGGAATCGAACCAGCTCGTACCTATATCACACAGGCCTTACAAGCAGGCAAGAATGTAGTCACAGCCAATAAAGATTTAATGGCAGTTCATGGTGGCGAATTATTGGATATCGCAACAGAGAATGGATGTGACTTATTATTTGAAGCATCTGTAGCCGGAGGAATTCCAATTATTCGTCCTTTAAAACAGTGTCTTGCTGGCAACTATATTTCAGAAGTCATGGGTATTGTAAATGGAACAACAAACTTTATCCTTACAAAAATGACTCATGAAGGAATGGAATTTGACGAAGCATTAGCTCTGGCAACAGAACTTGGTTATGCTGAAGCTGATCCAACAGCTGATATTGAAGGATATGACGCAGGACGTAAGATGGCGATCATGGCATCTATCGCATTCAACTCCCGCGTTACCTTTAACGATGTATACACAGAAGGTATTACTAACATTACAGCAAAAGATATCAAATATGCTGAAGCAATGGGATGCACAATCAAACTTCTTGGTGTAGCTAAGAATACAGATACTGGAATCGAAGTTCGTGTTCACCCAATGCTGATCCCTAGCGATCATCCATTAGCAACAGTTAATGACTCTTTCAATGCCGTATTCGTACATGGAGATGCCGTAGATGACGCAATGTTCTACGGAAGAGGTGCTGGAGAACTTCCTACAGCAAGTGCTGTCATGGGAGATATCATTGATGTTGCACGCAATATCCAGTTTTACTGCAACGGAAGAATTCATTGTACATGCTACAAGAATCTTCCGATCAAGAAGATCACAGAAATTGAAAGTAAATATTTCATGAGACTTCTTGTAGATGACAAACCAGGTGTACTTGCTCAGATTGCATCTACATTAGGTAAGAACAATGTAAGTATTGCACAGGTTATTCAGAAGAATAAGATTGAAGATCAAGCTGAATTAGTTGTAATCACAGATCTCGTTCTTGAGCAGAATTTTGCAGATGCTTTAGTTGAGATTAAGGGAATGGATCATACTCGTGAAATTTCTACTGTGATTCGAGTATACTAAATTCTGATTTGATAGGCTTTCGTATATGTGACAAAAATAAGATAAGAATCAATATTTAAAACAACTGGTGGCAACACGCAGATTTTAAGAGCATTTTTTACAAATCGCCGATCCGCGCCTGTTCCTTTGATAACTCACTGGCTGCGAACCAAAATGTCCGCAGCTACGTTCAAACAATCAACCACAGGGCGCTGCGAATTTGTAAAAAACGCACTTAAAATCTGCTAATCGTTGCCACCAGTTGTTTTAAATATTGATTCTTATCTTATTTTTGTCACATAAAACAGAAGATCAAAGAAATATCATCTGTCTTAAAAAATTCTAATTTATAACCAATACCATTCTCCAACCACAACTTAAAATTCTACCAATGATAATGATGCAGCTGTCCTTCCATCTGGAATGCTTCAAATCCTTGATGTCTCAGCACTTCATAGGCTACAATTGCAACTGAATTGGACAGATTTAATGATCTGATATGTGGCAGCATTGGAATTCTGATTGAGGTTTCTTCATAGTCTAATAGAATCTCTTCTGGAATTCCTGCACTCTCTTTTCCGAACATGATGTATACATCTTCATCTTCTTCATATGCGGGTGCTGAATACACATGTTTAGCTTTTGTTGTTGCCATATAAATCTTTGGATTATCATTCTTTTCCAGGAAATCTTCAAAATTAATATATGTGCGGACATCTAATTTGTCCCAATAATCAAGACCTGCTCTCTTGATCATCTTTTCATTTAAACGGAAGCCAAGTGGCTCGATCAAGTGCAGGACTGCACCGCATGCCACGCAGGTTCTTCCGATATTTCCAGTGTTTGCCGGCATTTCCGGCTCATGTAATACTATATGAAGCATTATTAACTCTCCAATCTTTTAATTTCTATTATTCTCAGAATATATTTTGTATAACTCGTCCTGTCTAGGTGCTTCTAAGTTGGCTGCCTTTCCCTGGCGATAGATCACTTTATCTCTGGAATCTGTTGTATGACCAATAATCGTTGCTTTGATACCTGCCTGTTCCAATTCATTTACTAATGTTCTTCCATGATCTGTTGTGATCAGCATAGAACCACTTGAGATCAACTGGTACGGATTCAGATCGTATCTTTCACAAAATTCGATTGTATGCTGTCTTAATGGAATATCTTCAATACAAACTTCGACTCCGACACCAGATGCCTTAGATATCTCCCATAGTGCACCATATATGCCGCCTTCTGTGATATCATGCATGCAAGATGCATATTTTCGTGCGATCAGTCCCTCTGGCACCACAGAAATATCATTCAAAAATGCTTTTGCATCTTCAATGAATGTATCAGAAAACCATTCTTTTAATTCATCTTCTTTTTCATTTGCAATGATCCCTGTTCCTTCCATTCCAAGATATTTTGTCACAACAATATCCTGACCTGGTTTTGCACCTCCCGATAAGATCAGTTCATCTTCTCTGACCTTTCCGATTCCTGTCACAGATAATACAGGCTGTGTTACCGCAGCTGTGATCTCTGTATGACCTCCAAGTACCATAATATTTAACTTTTCACATTCTGTATTGATCTGCTGCATCATCTTCTTAATCTGTACTTCTTTGATCATCGGAGGTAGAAGTGCTGTCACCATAAGACCGATCGTCTCTGCTCCTGCAGATACAAGATCATTGGCAGTTACATGAACTGCTAGATTCCCAATCTCTTTCACCGCTCCTGTGATCGGATCTGTTGATGTAACAAAAACTTCTCCTTCCTGAAGTTTTAATGCTGCACAATCTTCTCCGATCCCTGGTCCGACAAGAACTTCTTCTCTTCTTGTATGCAATTGTTCAAATACTACTTTCTGCAATGCAGATTCTGATAATTTTCCTATCTTCATATTTAGTTTCCTGTACTTTCTCCAGATTTTGCAGTAGAAGATTTTTTCGTTGTTGTTTTCTGTGCTGTCGTTGATTTTGCAGCAGTTGTCGTTTTACTCTTTGAATCGTTCTTCTTATCTTTCTTGTCGTTTTTCTCTTCTATTTTTTCTGCTTTTTTTGTTCCAACACGATACACTGTTGGTGTTGACATATATGTGGATGTATTGAACACTTTCTTTGATACCTGTTTTCCATTGACCTTTACGATCTTCCATAATCTTGCACTGTATCCTGTATGTCCATAACTTTGCACAACCTTCTGTCCTGCTGGAAGTGTCGCATCTTCTACTGTACTTTCTGTACTTTCTTTGATATTCGTTGTCTCAGATAAAAATTCAACTGTACGCTTTGGATCTTTCTTCTTTCCATATATTGTGAATGTGATCGTTGATCCATTAGCTTTACCTTCAATATAAATTGGTGTATCAAATGTATTCTTGAATTTCATATCTTTATGTGTTCCTGCGATCGCAGCATCTGCTGATCTTGGTACATAATGAACAGTCATGGAATGTGGAAATCTCTCTACGATCTTTAATTCTGCACGGATTACCGCATTATATAATGTTGTAGAAACCTGACAGATTCCACCACCATATGTCTGAACTGTCTGTCCATTCTCGTAAGAACCAGCAAGTGCATATCCATTTTCTTTTGTAAATGGTGATACAGTCTTATATACAGATAATGTTTCTCCAGGATACACAATGCTTCCGTTAATCTTTGATGCACCATTCGCAACATTCACTTTACGTCCATATGGAGAACCTCCATATTCTGTTGTGTACGTGCCTAATACATCTTTGATCTGTGCCATATCTTTTGATGTGTATTTTGCTTTTTGCTTAACAACATCTAATTTGGCTTTTGATTTACCAGATTCTACAGATTTCTTAAAATTTGCAAATGTTTCATCCATATTCAGTGTATAGCCTGTCTTTTCTTTCACTACGACAAACTTTCCATTCTTATGTTTAACACTCGCATTTCTTGGCTCTGTGATAATCTTTTTTGTTGCCTTCTTGACATTCTTCTTAAACTTGGCTTTGTCATATTGACGATATACTCTAAGTTTATGTTCTTTTTTCTTGGAATCTGAGTACTGCTCAAAGATTGTTCCTGTTCTTCCAAGTGCATATGCCTCTTCCACTGTCTTATCGGCATCTGCCATAGCTCCTAATGATTCGATTTTCACATCTGTCTTCTCCTCGTCTACATATAACGTGATATTCTCTTTGTGAATCTCTTTCATATGGGATTCAATTAATTTCTTTGCCTCAGCTTTCGTCATTCCTCCAACAGACATTCCATCGCATGTAACACCATTTAAGATTTTTCCATCTTTTACTGCACTGTTTACCTTATGATTCATATAGAAAAATCCGCCCGCTGCCAAAATAACGATCACAGCAATTGCAATAATTATCTTTTTCTTCATTATGTCTTACTTCCTCTCAAAAATTCTACAGTTACATCATCAGGTATCCGGCTACCATTGTTCCAACCATAACGATGATCAGAAGAATCGCAACTACAGATACAAAAAATCTTTTCTTCTTCATTTCTTCATCACTCCATAATTAAATATAATATGATCAATCTTCTTTGATGCTTCTCTTTGTGTCATCTGATCAACATCAATCTTCTCCACTATCGCATGATATGCTATCAACTGCGCTAAATATTTCTTTTGTTTTGCTGTGGCAGGTCGTTCTTTCTTGACCTTGTATTGAAGCTGTCTTGGCATAAATATATCTTTCTCTTCTGGAAATTCTTTCTTCATCTGCTCAAATACAACTGCCGTTGCCAGTGCATCATCATAAGCCCTGTGTGCTGCCTGATTCACATAATGGTAATGTGCACACAGTGTTTCCAGTTTCTTGTTCTCAAGCTCACCTAACAGTTTTCTGGCCACTTTCAGCGTGTCAACTCCCTCTCTCTCAAAGTTATGCTTAAATGAAGCTGCTGCCTTCTTCATAAATTTGTAATCAAACATTACATTATGACCAAGAACCGGAAAATTCCTGCTAAATTCCAAAAATCCCTCAACACCTTCTTTCAGTGAAATTCCTTTCTTCAGCATATTCCTGTCGATTCCTGTTAAATTGATAATAAAATCACTGACCTCGATCTCTGGATGAATGATACAGTTATATTTTCCACTGATCTTCCCATCTCTGACCTTAACAGCCCCTATTTCAATGATCTGATCTCTCTCCAATGACAAACCAGTGGTCTCAAGATCAAATGCAACATAATCCTTCATTCGTAGTTACCTCTGAGAATATTTATACAATATTTCTGTTCAATATTATATATTTAGTTTTCATGCTATTTCCTTATTATACACAAATCAACTTTTAGCCTCAACCCTGTTTTTTACTATATTTTTGTCCTTTTTTATGATACGATGATTTTAAATATTAAAATAAAGGAGGACAGCAAGATGATTCAATTGATCGTTTCTGATCTTGACGGAACACTGCTTAACAGTGACCAGCAAATAACCAAACGCACAATCCGTGCGATCAAACAACTTCAAAGAAAGGGTGTTCGTCTTTTGATCAACACGGAGATGAATTATTTTGACACCCAGCAGATTCTTGAAACATACGATCTTCAATGTGATATCGCTTGTTTCGGAGGTTCCTGTATCTTTGATTCCTATGGAAAACAATTGCATGCTTCTTACATTCCTTCTGAGCGAATTCCAGAAATGCTTCGTATCTTTGGATCTTGCCGTACATTTTATGAAATCCACAGTGCGAATGGATTATGTATTCTTGGTTCCAAGACTGGATATAAAAATTATCTTAAAAATGAAGTGATTCCTTCTATTAAAAAAGAATTTCCTTCTTTGAAGATTGAATCTGATACTTATATTCAAAATCGTATCATTCATGCACATTTTTATGATAACAGCAGACTTCTTCTTGATGAAAATCCTCAGATCATTAAGATCTCCACACAATCACCAGATGTTGAGAAATTGAACACCCTTACAAATACTCTTCACACTCAGGTTCCTGACTTTGCAGTATCATCCCATAGCCCATATCGTCTGGATGTCACTGCAGTCAATGCTTTAAAAGGTGCTGCAGTCAATTTCTATACATCTCTTTATGATATTTCTCTTAGAAATACCATGATCATTGGCTACAGTGAAAATGACTATTCCATGCTTGGACTACCTTATATAGAAAGCATTGCAATGGGAAATTCTGCTGATATCATCAAAGATATCTGTCTCCATCACACTGCAAGCAATGATGATGATGGTGCTGCGATCGTATTCGAGCAGGTTCTTTCACAGCAGTAATTTTATCTCTCATTTATATTTTACAAAATTTAAATGCTATATAAGTTCTAGTTATGATACTATAAAACCATACAAAATTTTTACCCAATATTAGGAGGCTATCACATGATTAAATTAATTTCATCCGATATGGATGGTACTCTTCTTAACAGCTATCGACAGATTACCCCAATAAATATCGAAGCGATCAAAAAAGCACAAGAAAATGGTATCAATTTTATTATCAATACAGGCCGTGAATATCCAAATGCTCGTGCTCTCATTGAAGCTGCCGGATTAAAATGCGACTTGATCTGCAGCAATGGTTCCTGTGCATTTGATAAAGATGGAAATCTTTTATTTGAACACGAAATTGACAAAGAAACAATCCACAAGATTTTTGATGCATTTAATAAATACTCTATGGAACCATCTTTGTATACAACCGAAGGACGTATTTCTCTGCTTCCATTAGAAGAACGTAAAATCTACACAAGAGATGTATTTATCCCTGCAATTCAGATCAATCATCCTGATATGAAATATACCCTTGATGATTTCCGTGAACTTGTAGACAATGTTATCTTTGTTGATGGACAAGAAGCTTTATTAAACAGCGATCATCGAATTTTAAAGATCTCATCAAACTCCACAGACCATGAAGCATTAAAGAAATTGAGAGTCGAACTTGAAAAAATTCCTGGACTTGCTGTTGTTTCAACTGTTCCGACAGATATCGAAATTACTTCTATACATGCCCAGAAAGGAAGTACCTTGTTAGACTATGCAAAAAGAGACGGATTAACTCCTGATGAGATCGTTGCGATCGGTGACAGTGAAAACGATTATTCTATGCTATCCATTCCTGGTATCCATTCTGTAGCTATGGAAAATGCCTGCGATATGATTCGCAATATCTGTGTCTATCAGACTCGTGCTAATACTCGTGACGGAATTGCTTATATTATTAATTGTATTTTAGCAGACCGAGAAAATTTTACTCTATGATTTCATAAAGATTATTAAGTTGCATAGAAATCAACTTCGATTCATCCATGTTTAAACTTCTTCATGAATCAGAAAAAGAACAGCAATTCTTTTGCTTTTCTAAAAACAGAAGACTATAATAAAGACAATATAAATGAAAGGAAGGCCACGAAACATAATGAATTATTACAGTGTAAATTTACCAAGCTATACAATCGGAGAAGGATGTTATAAGGAAATTCCTCATACAACCAGATTTTATGGAAAGACAGCGGTTGTGATTGGTGGAAAGATTGCCATGTCTAAAGCAAAGGATAAGATTTTGGAGGGAATTAAGGGTTCTGATGTAGAGATTCTTGATTTTATCTGGTATGGCGGTGATTCCACATATGAGAATGGTAATGCACTAATCGATATGGATGTTGTCAAGAAGGCTGATATGATCTTTGCAGTCGGTGGGGGTCGTGCCTGCGATACTTGTAAATATGTTGCAAATGAAATGGATAAACCTCTATTTTGCTTTCCAACAGTGGCTTCTAACTGTGCATCTGTTACAGCAATTTCTGTTATTTATAATCCTGATGGATCATTTAGAGAATATTATTATCCAAAGAATGCAAACCATACATTTATCGAATCGTCTATTATCGCAGACTCCCCAGAAGAACTGTTATGGGCTGGTATTGGAGACGCGCTAAGCAAAGAATGCGAAGCTGTTTTTGCATCAAAAGAAGATGAATTATCTCATACTCCAATGATGGGTGTTCAGTTAAGTAAAATCTGTACTACTCCTTTAGTTGAGTATGGAAAAAAAGCTTTAGATGATCTGAAAGCAAATAAAGTATCTTACGAATTAGAACAGGTTGCTTTAGATATCATTATCAGCACAGGTTTAGTATCTAATATGGTAAGTGCTGCACCAAAATACTACTATAATTCAAGTCTTGCACACTGCGTATATTACGGATCAACTGTAACAAAAGGCGGTGAAAAACATTTACATGGTGAGATCGTATCACTTGGAGTTCTTTGTCTGCTTACATTTGAAAAAGCTTATGAAGAAAGAGAACGTATTGCGAAGTTTAATAAAAGTATGGGATTGCCTGTATGTTTTGAAGATATTGAGATCACAGAAGACGATTTCGATGCTATGGCAGAGAAAGTCATGACTACAACAGAATGGGAATTTCGACCTAAGAATGCTGGGGTTACGAAAGAAAGTTTTATTGAATGTATGAAAGAAACTGATGATTTTGGGAAGGCATTAAAATTGTGATTTATGATTGTAGGCTTTCGTATATGTGACAAAAATAAATAAACGATCGGAAGAGCAGCATTAGAATTTTGCCACGTTTTTTGCGAATTCGCAAAAAACGTGAGTAAAATTCTCTAGCTGCTCTTCCGATCGTTTATTTATTTTTTATCATATACTCAAAATCTACAGTTGGCCAATTACAAAATTAAAATTTCTCATTCTTCGCTTTAACAATAGCCTCTGCCATTTCCTGTATTCTCTGTGCTGGAGATGGTGCGTTTAAGATTCCAGAAGTTGCTCCTGTTCCGTCTGCTCCAAGTTTTACAACATTGTAGCAGTCTTCTGCTGTGCTGACTCCTGATGCGATCATAACTAAAACATCTGGATTGACTTCGTGAAGTCCTTTGACTGTTTCAATTGTATAAGAATCGTCTGCTACCTTACCTGTACCGATCAGATCTGTTGGCTCTGCTAATACGATATCTGGATCCATACATGCAACTGCTTTTGCTTCTACTGTTGAATCTGCACAAACGATCGTGATCATTCCAAGTTCTTTTGCTCTTTTGATCGTTGCATATAATTCAGATACTGTTTTCTGGTTTTCTGCATGATTTAAGAATACAGCTTCTGCTCCTGCTTCTTTTAAAGATTCTGGAAGTACATGTCCCATTCCTCGTCCTGGTGTTAATGAATCCATAGACTGTGCACATACAATCAGGTTTTCTGTATTTTCTTTGATCAGTCTGATATCTGCATATGGGCATGTAAAATAAATCTGAAGTCCTGTTTCTTTTGCTGTCTTGTCTGCTGCTTTTGCTAATTCTAAGCTTTTTTCACCATATAAATAAGATTTAGGATTAACAATTAAAAATGGAGATTCTGCTTTTGCCATTTTATCTTTTTCCCCCTATTCTCCGATTACGATGATCTTACATTTTCTTGTTCTTTCTCTTGTTCTGTCAAAGTCTACAAAATATACATATCCTGTAGCTCCAACTCCTAATTTTCCTTCGTCAACTTCTAATGTTGCACTGGAACCGATCAGTGTTGATCTTAAGTGGGCATCACCATTAAATAAAGCTGTTCTATCTCCGTTTGGAAGATATGTATCTGCATCTGGCCATGATTCTACAGCCTTATAATGTTCTTCTCCTGGATAATTATACTGATCTGCACTTACATGATCAGGAATAATCTTCTTTAACACATCGTTCAAATCTTCCTGTAAGAACTCATCTCCTGCTTCATTATAATCATGTACAAATTCTTCAAAAAATACAGAACATGTTGTATGTGGAGAAATGACTGTACAGATTCCATTCTGGATTCCACTTTTTTCGATTGCTTCTCGAACCTGTGGTGTGATATTTACATATGTTGGAGTTTTACCATGTGATTTTAATAAGATCGTTTCTTTATAAACTGCCATTTTTACGCCTTCTTTCTTTGAACTATTTGATTTTCTGGAATACTTTGATCGCACGTTTTACATCTTCTTTGATTGCTTCTGTCGCAACTAATGACATAGAATCATAGAATAATGGTTTGCTGTCGTCAGCCCAGTATTCTTTTGATGCTTTTCCACCTGCTGTATTCATGTATGTATAATAGTTCACTTTACAAATACCATTTTCAATTGCTACTGCATAGTCTTCATCTGATACACCAGAACCACCATGCATAACAAGTGGAATATTTGTTGCTTCACGAAGTCTTGCGACTCTTGGAAGATCTAATTTAGGCTCTGTAAGATATACACCATGTGTTGTTCCAAATGCAACGGCAAGGCAATCTACATTTGTCATTTCTACAAATTTCTTTGCAACTTCAGGATCTGTATAGATGTTATCTAAATCTTCATAATCATCTGTACTATCAGCTCCTGCACCTTCACCCTGTACGACTTTTGATGTAAAGATATGACCGAGTTCAGCTTCTACGCTTGCTCCTACTGCATGTGCGATCTTAACGATCTCTGCTGTTTCTGCTGCGTTTTCTTCGAAAGATTTTGCTGATGCATCATACATTACAGAAGTAAATCCCAGTCTTAATGCCTGTACGCATCTTTCAAAACTTGAACCATGATCTAAATGTAATGCCACAGGAACTTTCGCTCTCTCGGCATAATATTTCATAACAGGTCCAATTTCTTCTAAATCGATCAGATCATCATGACTCTGTGCATGCTGTAAAATAACAGGTGCATTTAATTCCTCTGCTGCCTGTATGATTCCTCTGATCGCTTCTAATGTTGTTCCGTTAAAAGCACCAACTGCTTTATGTTCAACCTTTGCCTGGTCAAGTAATTCTTTTAATGTTACCAACATCTATCTTAATTCCTCCTAAACTCGTTTCGCTTTCTGAGCCAATCTCGCTCTGCCTGCTTTTCTTGCTTTTGTGATAACAGAGTGTGGATTTACTCGTTCATCCAAATCATAAAAATAATCTATAATATCTTTATCATCATCAAATTCAGATACTCTAAGCCAGTATCTGCCTTTTAATAGTCCACCTTTGTCGATGTTCATATAGATCTTTGTGTTTCCTGCTACCATTCTCATAGAGAAAGCTGTCATTTCACTGATCTTATATGTATGTTCCTTGTTGTATCCACGAAAAGTTATAGTTTCTTCGCCAAGATCAAATTCGTACGGATTACTCAAGGATACAAACTCATTCCAAACATTATATACGCAAATAATTAATACAAACATCAGCAAACCATCAAATCCGGTCATCACCTGTCTGATCAGGCAATAAAGCCCGATCAGAAGTGTGAATATTCCTGGTATGGTATGCTGAATGAGATAATGCGATTTTTTATATATATAACTTTTCATAAATACATTTACCTCTTTCTGCTGTTTTATATCTTAGTTTTGTTCAGCATGTGCTGCTTTGATAATACGTTTTCTGTTTAAGAAAGCTAATGCAAGTGCGATAACACCAACAACTGCTAATGCAACGATACTTAAGTTACCTGCTCTGTAGATTACCCATGTTAAAGGGTTAGCTCCATCACAGATAGAAGAAATCTGTGTTACACCATTGTATGTAGCGGCATCTACTGTATGAGCTACAGATGTTGTAACTGCTGCAAGGTCAGTTGAAATATATAAACCACCTGCTAATACAATGATACCTGTGATGATCGCACGGAATCCGTTACCACCAACTAATGGAACGATCAGTACTAACATATATGGGATGCAAGATAAGTCAGCCATTGGTAATACTGTGTTTCCTGGAAGGATTACTGCTAAGAATACTGCTACTGGTACAAGGATTAATGCTACTGTTAATGTGATAGGATGTCCTACACCTACAGCTGAATCAAGTCCAATGTAGATTTTTCCTCTGTCAGAAAATCTCTTAGAAATGAATGCCTGTGCTGCTTCTGAAATAGGCATAAGTCCTTCCATAAGTAATGATGCCATTTTTGGAATCAGTACTAAAGCTGCTCCTAAATATATACCACTTGTTAAAATATTTTTAAGATCATATCCTGCTAAAGCTCCGATTACAATACCTAATACTGTACCAATTAAGATTGGTTCTCCGAATACACCAAATTTCTTCTGTAATTTTTCAATGTTGATGTCAATTTTGTTTACACCTGGAATTCTGTCCATAACCCAGTTGATCACGATTGCAAATGGTACATAAGCTGCTGAGAATCCGTGAGGAATAGATACTCCAGGCATTCCTAATACTTCTTCTGCTTTTGGTGCTGTGTAGTCAGCAATTACAAATACGATAATGATGTTGATGATCGCTGCAATGATTCCATATGTAAGGTTATCTGTAACGATTGCTACTAAAGAACCTGTAAAAGCGAAATGCCAGTAGTTCCAGATATCAACGTCGATTGTCTGTGTTGTGTTTGTAAGTAACATGATAATGTTAATAATCAATCCGATTGGGATGATCAACAGACCTACTGTTGTTCCCATAGCGATAGCTGCTGCAGCTGGCCATCCTACGTCTACTGTTGTAAGTGATAAATGGAATCTTGTTGCCATCTGCTGTACAGCTGGTGCAAGATATGTACCGATCAATCCTACTGCAAGGTTTAATCCGATGAAACCTACACCTACTGTAAGACCACCTCTTAAAGCTTTACCAAATTTAGCCCCTAAAATAACTCCGAAAATTGTTAAAATGATTGGCATCATGACGCTTGCGCCTAAGCCATTAATATAACTGAAAAAATCAATAACTGCCTGCATGATTTTTCTCCCTTCTTATCTCTCTTTTTCTGATAGTTTTTCTTATTTATTCATCTGTTCTTCAACGTCACTGAATAATTTATCTGCTCCAACACCAGTTAATAATGGAAGTCCTGGTAATACTGGGCAAGGCATGTTTGCTCCAACTACTGTTGTTGCGATCGCGAAGTCAGCACTCTTACCTTTTTCAGCAAGTTCTGATACCTGACACTGTTCGATCTGATATTTTCCTGAATATCCATGTTCATCCAGATATGCTGATACCTTCTGATTTGCCACTGTTGATGTTGCTACTCCTGATCCACACGCAATAATAATTCTTTTCATATTAATTTCTCCTTTCTATGTATGCGTTTTCTCATTTTTCTCTATCAATAAAGTCATTATTTCTCTACCAGAGCTGTCATAACCTCATTAATCTTGTCCTGATCTTTTGCCAGAATTTCTTTCAATGTATTCTGATCCTGACAAAGACTTATTAATTTCTGCAGCATTCCCATCTGATCTTCTTTATGTTTGATGGAAAGCATAAATAATAATGAAACTTCTGTTGTCTCTCCTTCCATTCCCATAACATTAAATGTTACTGGTTTGTCTAAGATTCCCAGACAAACTGCTGCATTGTTTACATGTTCTGGATCAGTATGCGGAATTGCTACATTGATCTCTCCTACAGGAAGTCCTGTTGGATAAATACTTTCTCTTTTTACAATTGCATCTGCAAAAGTATCTTTTACATACCCTTCTTCTTCCAGTGCAGATGCCATCTGCTTAATTACTTCCTTGTCGTTGTCTCCTGATAAAGTAACTGCCAAATAACTTTTTTCTTTGTTACTTATTATCTTGTCCATTTTAAGCTCTCCTTTTTATTTATATTTTTTGTTTCTGAAAACTGTTGATCATGTCTAAAACTGCCTGCTCATCTGGGAGCGAGTCAAATTTATTCATGTTGTTTTCATCTCCAAAAATTTTCATCATATCATAAATGGCCTGATTGATACTTTCTGCACTTTTAATGCTCATTCCTATGACGTATCTGACCGGGTCATTATAAACACTTCCAAATTCAATCGGTGTCTTCAATCTGACAAGTGAAGCCGCCTCCTTGATCGCACCTTTGCTGCAATCTGCATGAGGAAGTGCCATTCCCTTACAAACAACAATGTATGGTCCATGTTTTTTTACACTGCTTACCATTTCTTCAACGTATTGTTCTGTTACTGTGTTTGTATCATAAAGAAGTTTTCCCGCACATCTTATGGCATCTTCCCAGTCTTTTGCCGGATAATCCATTTCAATGCGTTCCTTGGATAACAGATTGTAAAAAGCTCCTTGAATATCTTTTTGAGGATTTTGTTTTATCACTCTGTTTTCCTGTTCTTCTATCTCTTCCTGCTCTTTTTCTTTCAATTCAAATACTTTTTGCTGTATTGTAAGAATATCCTGATCATCAAGCATTGGGCTTCTCACTGCCACATTTGGCAGTTTCGAATTCGGTAATGGAATAGTTGAAATTATCATCCTCGCGCCAGACTGCTCGATCTCATTCATATTGTGATGAGATGATACACTGACAATATCTATGATATTTTCTAATATCTTAAGTTTTGCCAACATAAACTGAACAGTTCCTCTTCCTGTCGCACAAACAAGTGCTACCGGAATTTTCTTATTTTTATTACTTTGTATCTTTTCTTTTTCTATCACTGATGCAAAATACAAAACAAGAAACATCACTTCATCTTCTCTAAATTTCTTTCCGATAAAGTTCTCTAAATTTTCAAGTTCTTTATGTACAATCTGAAGGATTTCAGGATAATCATTGATAATCTCATCTTTAAATGGATTTACAAGAACTTCTCCATTCATAACTCTGTAAACTGCAGATTTCATATGTGCAACCATCAGATCATACAGTCCAAAATCCAGATAAAAATCGATTCCTAACTGACCTGAGATCAAATGAATTGCTTCTGCGATCATCACATTGATATCTAATGAGGTTGCACTGTTTCGCTCACCTTTTAAATATCTTTTTCCTCTAAGATGTTTTGTGAACATCAAAATTTCTTCTTCTGTTATCTTTACATCATATTTTCTTCCAATTTTATTTAAAACAGATTTGCTGAAAGGATATTTTGAACTGATCTCTATTTCTTCTTTTAATTCATCATTAAAACTTATAAGATATTTACCCTGATCTAATCGATTCAAAATGATCATCAATTCAATGCCTGCTTCATAAAACGAATAGTCTTCCAGGATAACACCTGTCTCTTCTTCCTCTTCCAGCAGAATATTCTTAAGATTTTCAAAAGAGTTCATTGTATCGAGTTGCTTTAAAAGCAACCACCAATATACATTCAACGTATATCCGTTTTGATAATATTCTTCACTGTTAACTTCCATAAGTTTCAGAATATTTTCACGGATCTGTGTCTCTGTTGCATCGATCACATATCCAACATGTGGTTTTGCTTTTAAAGTCATTTCCCTGTCTTCAAACCAGCTTTTCAACTCCTGAAGATCATTTAAAATTGTATTTCTGCTGACTCCAATTTCATTTTTAAGCATATCCACTGTGATGTATTCTCTGCCGTTTAAAAGTATCAAGGCTAAAATTGTATGTCTCTCATTTTTTGTCATGGTGTAAGAATAGAAATTATAATTTTGAATAAATTTTTCAAACTCTTTCACAGCGATTTGGTCTTTATCTTCGATACTCAGTTCTCCTTCGCTATTCTCAAAGATTGTTGGTAATCCAGCTTCCATAAGATCATCATTGATACTCTTAATTGCTAATCTTATAGAGCGCTCCTGAACATTATATTTATCTTTAAATGCTGCTACCGTTGATTTATCATTCCAAATCAGCTCGCTGAATATTTTATTCTCTCTTCGGTTCATCTTATCACCCATTTCCCTTCGACTTGTTTTTATTATAATTTCTGATTGGATCTATTTGAAGTCCAAGTTAACGTCAAACGTTTTTATCAATTTGTACTAATTCTACGATTTATTATCTTATTTTTTGTATCTTTCTACCAACAAACGTCCAATTTACGTGGTTTGTGTTTTATTTTTTATTGTTTTAAATAGTACAAAACGATAAAATATATTGATTTTTTTGCAAAAAATAATTGCCAGATTTTGAAAAAAATCTGACAATTATCATACTTTATAATTTAATTTTCTTCATATATCAACAGCTTTAGCTGCTCAATTAATCTTTTGTAAATTACTGCTGAAATGCATTCAGTAAGTTAGGGATCATCTGTTTCTTACGTGACATAACTCCTGGTAATACTGCAATCTTATCTTCTGGTGTTACATCAAATCCACGCTCGATCACACCTTCTGCATCTGGTCCGCAGATTAATAGATGTGTTGTCTCTTCTAAGATATTTGTTAACATAAAGAATACATAGTCAAGTCCCTGTTCTTCTTTTACGGAATCCATATACTCAAGGATTGGTGCTTTGATATCATCTAATTCACCCTGATCCATAGATGTAATCTGTCCAACACCGAAGTTAATTGTATCAGCGTTGAATTTCTTGTAATCCATATAGAAAATTTCGTTTGGAGTCTTACCACTTAAATCACTTCCTGCACGGAACATAGCTTTTGCATGCTCTTCTACATCAACACCTGCGATAGCAGCTAACTCTCTTGCGATCTGCTCATCAACTGGTGTGCAAGTTGGTGAACGGAACATTAATGTATCAGAAAGGATTGCTGAACACATTAATCCAGCCATCTCTTTTGTGATCTCGATTCCCTGTTCACGATACATCTGAGCAATAATTGTTCCTGTACATCCAACTGGCTGGTTTCTGAAGTATACAGGTGAAACTGTTTCCACACTTCCGATTCTGTGATGATCGATGATCTCCATGATCTCGCATTCTTCTAATCCTTCGACAGCCTGGGATACTTCGTTGTGGTCAACTAAGATTACCTGTTTCTTGCTGAATTCTAAAATACGACGTCTGGAAATAAATCCTACGAATTCATTATCTGAATTCAATACAGGGAAATAACGGAAACGTTTCTTTGTCATCTCTTCTTTGACATCATCGATATAATCTGTTTCATTAAATGATACAATCGTATCTGTTGCCATAATGTAAGATACTGGCATAGCCTGGCAGATTAAACGGCTTGCTGTAAATGTATCGTATGGTGTTGTGATGATTCTGCAATTTTTTTCTTTGGCAAGTTCTAATACTTTATCACTTACTTCTGTTCCCATACATACAACGATACACTGTACTCCTGTCTGAAGTGCACCGATCTGTGCATCTTCACGGTTTGCAACGATCACTGTATCTTTCGCTGTTACAAACTCTTCCATTGTGTCAACACTTGCTGCAGATACTGTTAATTTACCTTCTGTGATATATCCTTCAATATCTCCTGTCTGAAGTGTTCCATCTAATGTTTCAACTACATTCTTGTATGGTGTTTTTGATTTCGCAAGAATCTCATTATCATAAACATCCATGTCTGCTTTTAAAACATCACTGATAGATACAAGTCCGATCATTTTCTTTCCATCTAATACTGGAAGAGATACAATCTTCTCTGTCTGCATCATCTCTCGTACAGATTTCAGTGAATCTGTTGGTTTTGCCCCTTTAACAGAATTTAGGTTAACATCTGTAAGTCTTGGTCTTACATCACTAACATATTTAGGATCTTTGATTCCAAATGTATCGAGAACATATCTTGTTTCACCATTGATATTTCCGGCACGATATGCTTCGTATCCATTCCCTTCCACCTGATTTTTAAGATTTGCATATGCGATCGCAGAACAGATAGAATCTGTATCTGGATTGCGATGTCCAATTACATATACTTTTTTCATTGTTCCTCCTTCTTTCTTGGCAGCCTTATTGTGAATGTCGTATACTCATTCTGGCTGGTTGCTTTAATAGTTCCATCATGAAGCTCGATGATCTCTTTGGCAATAGCAAGTCCAAGACCTGCACCACCTGTTTCGGATGATCTCGCTTCATCTAATCTGTAAAATTTCTCAAACAGGTTGTTTAATTGATGTTCTGGTATCGTCTTGCCCTGATTCCTTACAATAACATCTGCCTCATCTCCATCGATCATCCCATAAACCTCGATCAGAGAATTTGGATAGCAGTATGAAACTGCATTCCGAAGCAGATTCTCAAAAACCCTGGCAAGTCTGTCCGGATCACCATAAATTAAAATTTTATCATCTACCTCTATCTTCCACTCTAATCCTTTCTGCTTAAATACCGCAGCAAAAGAATCCATCACTTGTTCAAGTAGAACATAAAGATAAAATTCCTTCTTATCCAATGTGATATTCTGAAGATTATATCTTGTAATCTCAAAAAATTCATTGATCAGTTCGCCCAGTCGTTTCGCTTTCTCAAGTGAAATTCCGGTATATTTTGCTCTCTGTTCCACCGGCATATCCGGTGCTTCATTGAGCAAGGATAAATATGCAATAATTGAAGTCAGCGGTGTCTTAAGATCATGAGCAAGATATACGATAATATCATTCTTCCTTTGCTCACTTTCCTCTGCGATCCGTCGCTGCTCTTTCAATGTTCCTTTGATCTCATTTAACTTATTCTCCAGTGGATTCAATTCTGGAGGGAGTAAAATATGATCTTTGGACTCATTTAAGATCATCTGAATACCGCTTTCAACCTGTTTTAGATAAGTTGTAAATTTTGACATACCCAGATAAAAGCTTAACAAAAGTAACAGAAAAAATCCAGCACCAATGATCATTGTTTTATTCTGCATAAAGATCAGACGATATATACGGATTGCTTCTATCTCATCCATGCCAAGCCGTTCAAATATATAAACAACCGTTTTGGCAAACGGATCCTGAAACACCCCATCTACAAAAATATCAAGTATAAAATATCCGATAAATGCAACAATAAGGCTGATTCCCAGTGTCTGCAATATAATCCTTATCTTTAAACTTCTGTATTTACTCCTCAACTTTGTATCCAACTCCCCAAACTGTCTTGATCAGCTCTTTGTGTCCCATGACATCTCCAAGTTTCTCCCTGAGATGTCTGATATGTACCATAACTGTGTTGTTATTGTTCTTAAAATATTTTTCTTTCCACACCTGCTCAAACAGATTCTCGGAGCTTATTACTTTGCCTCTGTTCTGAGTCAGGATCCAAAGTATAGAAAATTCCAATGGAGTTAGTGTAATTTCTTCTTCTCCATAAGTGCACTGATGTGTCGCACGATTCAGAATAAGTCCTGAAATCTCCAAAGTATCTTCCTGATCAGATCCAGAACCATCGTTATATCTTGTAAATCTTCGTAGCTGTGCTTTTACTCTCGCCATAAGTTCAAGAGGTTCAAATGGCTTCTCAATATAATCATCAGCTCCTAATGTCAATCCATTGATCTTATCCATGGATGATACTCTTGCAGTCAGCATAATAACTGGAAAATTGTGCTTTAATCGGATCTGTTTTAAGATTTCAAATCCATCAATATCCGGCAACATCACATCAAGGATCGCCAGATCAATATTCTCGTGCTCTACACATGCAAGTGCATCTTTTCCATTGTAAAATTTAAATACATTATAATCTTCATTCTTTAAATATAATTCAATAAAGTCAGCAATTTCTTTTTCGTCATCTACTACTAATACTGTTGACTGTCTCATCTGCTTCCTCCTTGTTTACTCTTTACCCCCAGGGATCACCTGAAATCTGTGGCCTGTTTCTTCCTCTTCCAGTTCTTCTCTTGTATGACCTTTTAGTGCATATACAGGAACTGTCTTATAAAGTTTAAGAATCAGGTCACAAAGGGTTCTCTGTTCTTCTCTTGCATTATCTTCTAACAAGCCTGTATACGCCTCTGTAATTTCCGTATATGTTACTCCGTTTTGAATCTTTACAACCAGTGATTTTACGATCATCATAGCCTGATACTGATCATCCTCTATATTCTGCATGACAAAATCAAATAACTCTGGAATACCACTCCAATTTCCAACTCCATTTGACAAGGCTAATTCTTTGTACTGATCTTCACTGTAAATCTTCCAGGAAATATCTTTGTTAATGGTCCATTTGATAAACACATCATTCCTGTCATCCACCTCTCTGCTTGCATAGATCAGTCTTAAATTCGTCTGATTTCTCAATAAGATACCAGACTGCCAGAATACAACTCTGTGCATCACAAATTCTTCCAACTCATCATATGTCATATCTTCTATCATGTTATCCCTGATGATCTCACAACATTCATAAATATCCAGAATACCATATAAAAATAACATTCCAAATAAAATATTCTCAAGTCTTGTGTATTCTTCCATCTGAGCCTGTGTCCGATGACTCTTAAGCGAAAAGAAAAATTTGTCTTTTGCCTCCATATTAATATAGATCGTATCATCTTCATAAGAGAGAAATCCAAGAAAATGCAACTGTTCCAGTTCTCTTAAATACATCTGCGCGATCAGGCTTTCTCCTTCCATCTCCCAGCACTGTAATAAAAATTCAATTGCTTCCTGTTGCAGCATCTTCATCACAAGCTGTGGTCTATCATAAAGTTTCTCTGCAACTTTAGCTGCCAGAGATATCTCTGCTTCTCCATCATTAAAAGGGGCACCGAGTCTCTCGCACACAACCATAAGGTTCACCTGCGGATTCGTTGCGAGTTCTTCTACAAATGTTCTTCCTGATGCTTTTATCAATGACATATCTATCCTGCCCTCCTTCGTTTCAATCTTATAAAGTATATCTTATCAGACCCCTCCCGTCCAGTGGGACATTTAAAAAGATTTCTTTAAAATAACTCTCTGATCTTATCAATCTTTTCTTTCGTCATGCGATATCCCATATCATATGTCTGCTTCAATACATCAATATCCTTTTCCAGACTTTCAATTGGATATTCTGGCCTTAAGATTACTGCTTTTCCTTCTTGTTCGAGTTTCTCACAATATCTTACTGTTTTGTTATATTCGATATGTCTCTTCATTAAAAGTTCCGGCAAATGTGGATATTTTCTCTTCAGTAGTTTCGCTGTGATCTTATGGCTTCTGCTTAGTTCTTTTCTATATCCTTCAGGTCTAGTTAATACGATCAGATTCTTCTCATTGCCATCTTTGATTGACTTTCTGATCGGGATCGGATCTGCCAGTCCTCCATCATAATATGGCTTTCCATCAACATAAATCGCTGGAAATACAAGTGGTATCGCACATGTTGCACGAAGCATCATACACTTTTTGTCTAATTTCATTCCATCTTTATATTCTACTTTTCCTGTCCATGCATTGGTCACTCCAACTCGGATTCTTCCTTCGTATTCATAAAATGTCTTCCAGTCAAATGGATATAACTTATTCGGAATCGTATCATATACAAAATCAAGTCCAAATAGACTTTTATCTTTTAATAAATTTCCTGCTCCTAAATATCGTTTATCATTTCTATGATTCATAAGAATCTTTAAATTACGTTCTTTTTGTTTTGAAATATATGAAAATCCATCACAAATCCCCGCTGATACACCGATCATATATGGAAACATGATATCTTCATCTAACAATGCATCCATCACTCCGGCACTGAAGATTGGACGGAATGTTCCGCCTTCTAAAATAATACCTGGCATGTTATGTCCTCCCATCAAGTAAAAAATATCACTTTATCTCTCCTAAATTTTATAATAAGTGACACTTGTTAAATATTATATCACGTTTTCATAATAGAATGTTACATTTACTCAAAGAAATTATGAAAAGAATTCGAATTTTGTGTGAACAAAAAATAACCTTTTTTGTTGATATATCGTGCCCTCGATGGTACAATGTTGATGTAACTGAAATGGGAGCTTAAAAGGTGATACCTTAGCTGAGAGGAAACTTACGTTTCGACCATGGACCTGATACGGGTAATGCCGTCGTAGGGATTTGGATGCTATGAATACAAGACGAACTGTAAACGGGCATCAGAATGTACCTTTAGTTTGTCTTTTTTTATCTCAACATATCTATTTTAGATTTTGACGATAAAATTATAATTTAAACCGAATAAAGTCTCCCAAAATTTTATATTTTGGAGGTATACATTTTATGAATTACACAACTCAGATGAATGCAGCAAGGCAGGGAATTATAACAAAAGAAATGGAGGCTGTTGCTACTTATGAAGGAATTGATGTGAAAGATCTTATGGCTGAAGTTGCAGCTGGCACGATCGTTATTCCTGCCAACAAGAACCATAAGTGTTTAAAACCTTTTGGTATCGGAAATTCCTTAAAGACAAAGATCAATGTAAACCTTGGTACATCCAGAGACTGTTTAAACTTAGATGTTGAGATGGAAAAAGTAAATAAAGCTGTTGAGATGGGTGCTGAAGCGATCATGGATCTTTCTTCTTTTGGACATACTCACGTATTTCGTAAAAAACTTGTCAATGAATGTCCTGCGATTCTTGGTACAGTTCCTATCTATGATGCGATCGTTTATTACAATAAAGCACTCAAAGACATCACATCTCGTGAATGGATCGACGTTTTCAAGATGCATGCCGAAGATGGCGTTGATTTTATGACGATCCACTGTGGAATCAATCGTAACACTGCAGATCGTTTCAAAGCGATGAAGCGTAAGATGAACATTGTTTCCCGTGGTGGTTCCTTAATCTTCGCATGGATGGAAGCAACTGGTAATGAAAACCCATTCTTCGAATATTATGACGAAATCCTCGATATCTGTAATGAATATGACGTAACTTTAAGCCTTGGTGATGCATGCCGTCCTGGATGCCTTGCTGATGCGAGTGATATTTCACAGATCGAGGAACTGGTAACACTTGGTGAATTGACTGCACGTGCATGGAAAAAGGATGTTCAGGTTATGATCGAAGGTCCTGGACATATGCCAATGGATCAGATTCAGGCGAATATGAAGATTCAGCAGACGATCTGTCATGGAGCTCCATTTTATGTACTCGGACCTCTTGTTACAGATATCGCTCCTGGATATGACCATATTACTTCTGCAATCGGTGGTGCGATCGCCGCTGCATCTGGAGCAAGCTTTTTATGCTATGTAACTCCTGCAGAACATTTACGTCTGCCTAATGTTGACGATGTAAAAGAAGGAATCATGGCTTCTAAGATCGCAGCTCATGCAGCAGATATCGCCAAAGGTGTAAAAGGTGCCATGGACTGGGATAACCAGATGGCAGCTGCCAGACAGAAACTTGACTGGGAAAAACAGTTCGAACTTGCTCTTGACCCTGAAAAGGCAAGAAGATATCGTGCAGAATCTACTCCTGAAAGAGAGGATACCTGTACAATGTGCGGAAAGATGTGTTCCGTACGTAACATGAATGCCGTCCTTGCCGGAGAAGATGTGGACGTCATCTAATACTTTTAAGCATCCAGACTGTTTTTATTTTAGACCTCCGGCACATGTCAGATTCTATTTTTCGTATCTGAATATATATATGAAAGAAGGTACTTTATATTATGAGTAATGAAAGAAATGGCTTCTCCAGCCGCTTAGGATTCGTCCTCGCAACGGCCGGATCTGCCGTAGGTCTTGGAAACATCTGGAGATTTCCATACCTCGCTGCCAAATATGGTGGAGGAACTTTTTTATTGACTTATTTAATCCTTACTTTAACGTTTGGATTTTCATTAATGATCACTGAAGTTGCATTAGGAAGAAGAGCTGGAACCAGTGCGATCCGTGCATTCGGACATTTCAATAAGAAATACACATTTATCGGTTATCTTACAACACTGATCCCATTTATCATTTTCCCTTATTATTGTGTGATCGGTGGATGGGTAACAAAATATGCACTTGTTTCTATTCAAGGTGGTATCCACGATGCTGCTTCTGATACATTTTTTACAGGATTTATCAGTAAATCTGCAGAGCCTATGATCTATGTTCTTGTATTTTTGATCGTTACTACTTTAGTTGTTGCTGGTGGTGTCAAAGGTGGTATTGAACGTGTCAGCACGATTATGATGCCGGTACTGATCGTCTTACTGATCGGTGTATCCGTATTCTGTATTACAAGACCAGGTGCTATGACCGGAGTTGCATATTATATCAAACCAAACTTAAAAGATTTCAGTCCAACAACGATCTTAGCGGCACTTGGACAGCTGTTTTACTCTATGTCACTTGCCATGGGTATCATGGTAACCTTTGGTTCTTACATGCCAAAGAAATCCAATCTTGAAAAATCTGTAACACAGGTTGAGATCTTTGATACCGGAGTTGCTTTCCTTGCAGGACTTATGATCGTTCCAGCTGTATTTATATTCTCTAACGGAGATTCTTCTATGCTTGCGAAAGGACCATCTTTAATGTTCGTTATGCTTCCTAAAGTATTTAACAGCATGGCATTTTCAAGCATTATCGCAGCTGTATTCTTTATTTTAGTGTTACTTGCAGCACTTACTTCTTCCATTTCGCTGCTTGAGACACTCGTCGCAGTACTGATGGATAAGTTCCATATGAAACGTGGTACTGCCTGCATTACGATGTTTATTGTTGCTCTGTTACTAGCAGTTCCATCTTCTTTAGGATTTGGAGCATGGAGCAATATTACGATCCTTGGATTTGATTTCCTTGATTTCTTTGATTTTATCAGTAATAGTGTATTAATGCCGATCGCTGCATTCTTAACATGTATCTTTGTTGGTTATATCATCAAACCAAAAGAGATCATTGATGAAGTTGAAAGTTCTGGAGAATTTAAGAGAAAACCTTTATTCCTTGTTATGGTTAAGTATATCGCACCTATTTGCATTGTTGCTATTTTGGTGTTCTCTGTACTTGAAGGACTTGGATTTATCACAGTCTAAAAAAATAAATACCTCATGGAAACGCGCTCATACGGTTTCCATGAGGTATTTATTTTTTCCTGGAGGTCACTGGCGAAATTTATGTGTTGTTTGATAAGATTTTTACTTCTTAAAAATTATTTATGCTTTTTCCATCCATTTCATCGCAACATCTTTCCAGAAATTCCTGTATCATCAATGTTTTATCCACAAAGTAATAGTTTTCTTGTATTAATTTAGGAAAACTATTGGTCCCTATAGGTATGGCTTTTTATTCTACCGGATGTAAATTCTTCAATGAAATGTCCATAATAGGCGCTGAATGTGTTAACGCTCCACAAGATACATAGTCAACCCCAATCTCACGGATCGTCTTTAAACGTTCTTTTGTAACGTTTCCGGAACACTCTGTCTCGGCTCTTCCGTCGATCAGTTTGACTGCTTCTTTCATTGTGTCATCATCCATGTTATCTAACATGATGATATCTGCTCCTGCTTCTACGGCTTCTTTTACCATGTCAAGATTCTCTGTCTCTACTTCGATCTTTCTGACAAATGGTGCATAGTCTTTCGCCATAGCAACCGCTTCTTTGATTCCACCTGCTGCTCCGATATGGTTATCTTTCAGCATAACTCCATCAGATAAGTTATAGCGGTGATTATGTCCTCCACCAACTGTGACTGCGTATTTTTCAAATGGACGCATATTTGGTGTTGTCTTTCTTGTATCTAATAACTTTGTTTTATATCCTTCTAATTCTTTAGCTAATTCACTTGTCATTGTTGCGATACCACTCATTCTCTGTAAGTAGTTTAATGCAACACGTTCTCCAGATAAAAGGGCACGGATATCTCCTTTGACAACTCCCATCAGCTGTCCTTTGGTTACTTGATCTCCGTCTTTTAATTCTGTCTCAAAAACAACAGTATCATCTAAAAGTTTAAAAACTCTCTCAAATACTTCTAATCCACAGATGATCCCATCCTGCTTACAGATTAAATTCACTTCTCCCTGTTTTGGTTCTGGCATCACTGCGTTTGTGCTGACATCTTCCTGTGTGATATCTTCTTTTAATGCATTCATCAGATATTCATCGATGTTAATTTTCATCGTTACACCACTGATCATAAAAACTTCTGTCCTTTCGTTTGATTTCATCAAGAACAAGCTGTTCATTCTCTTTTTCACGCTGTTCTTCATTCTTATACTGACTTAAATCTACTTCGACTGTCTCGGCTTTTGATGGATGTTCTGTGATGTCTTTCGCTGCTGCCTTGGCAAATACAAGTGATTCCAGTAAAGAGTTACTTGCCAGACGGTTTCTTCCATGAACTCCATTACAACTTGTCTCACCAACTGCATATAAATGATCCATAGATGTCTTACTGTCTAAATTAACCTTAATTCCACCCATAAAATAATGTTGTGCTGGTGTTACTGGAATTGGTTCTTTCGTCATATCATATCCTTCATCTAAACACTGTTTGTAGATATTAGGAAATCTATGTTTGATCCTCTCTCCGTCTAAATGTGTCACTGTAAGATACACATGATCGCTTCCGTCTTTCTTCATCTGTTTACAGATCTCACCTGTTACAACATCTCTTGGCTGTAATTCATCTGTAAAACGTTCTCCATCTTTATTTAACAGGTAAGCCCCTTCTCCTCTGACTGATTCAGAGATTAAGAATCTTCTTCCTGGCTTCTTTGAATAAAATGTTGTTGGATGGATCTGGATATAGTTAATATTCTCCAGTGTCACATTATGACGCAGACAAATAGCCAGACTGTCTGCTGTCAGATGTCTGAAGTTTGTGGAATGTTTAAATAATCCTCCCAGTCCTCCAGTTGCAAGAACTGTATCTGGAGCTTCGATCGTATCGAAATTACCATCTTGATCTTTATATACGATACCTTTACATTCTCCATCTTTCTCAATGATATCGATCATCATACAGTTTTCCATGATCGTGATATTATCGCGTTTCTTTGCCTCTTCGTATAAATGGCTTGTGATCTCTTTTCCTGTCAGGTCTTCGTGATGAAGTATGCGGAATGTAGAATGTCCACCTTCTCTTGTAAATTCGATCTCTCCATCTTTCAGGTCAAATCTTACACCAAAATCTTTCAGATCCTGAATGATCTGTGGTGATTCTTTGATCATCTTCTCGACGGCACCTTTGTCGTTCTCATAATGTCCGGCCTTCATAGTGTCTTCGAAATAAGAATCATAGTCTTCTGGATTCTTCAATGCAGAGATTCCACCCTGCGCTAAGAAGGAGTCACTCTCCTCAACTGTCTTCTTAGTAATAACGATTACTTTGTAATCCTGTGGAAGAAATAATGCATTAAATAGTCCTGCCGCACCGCTTCCTACAATGATCACATCTGCTGTTTTCATAATTCTCTTTGTCCCTTTCTTGTCTTACTGTGCGATTCTTAACATCTCGTCTAATGCTTTCTTAGCATTTAATCGCAGATCTTCTGGTAATTCTACCTGATTCTTCATGTCTCTTAATGTGTCTCTTACATTCTCTAAACTGATACGCTTCATATTTGGGCAGAACTGACGATGTCCTACAGAGTAGAATGTCTTTCCTGGATTCTTCTGTTTTAATTCATATAAAACACCCATCTCTGTACAAATGATAAATACGTCCTTATCAGATGCTGTTGCGTAATCAATGATTCCTGATGTACTTCCTACATAATCTCCTAAAGCAACAACGTCTGGTGTACATTCTGGATGTACTAAAACTTCTGCTTCTGGATGTACTTCTTTGGCTTTCTTGACATTCTCAGCTGTGATACTTCTATGTACATGGCAGAATCCATCATTGTAAATGAAGTTCTTCTCTGGAAGTTTGCTTCCGATATAACGTCCAAGATTCTCATCTGGTACGAAGAAAATATTCTTCTGTGGAAGTGCTGTTACAACTTTCAGTGCATTGGATGAAGTTACACAGACATCAGAATGTGCTTTGATCTCTGCTGTAGAGTTAATATAACAGACAACAGCAAGATCCTCATATTTTTTACGCATCTCTTCAATCTTCTCTACATCAACCATATGAGCCATTGGACAATCTGCCTTCTGGTCTGGCATGATAACTGTTCGGTCTGGATTTAAGATCTTGGCACTCTCACCCATGAAATTTACTCCTGCAAAACAGATCACATCTTTAGATTCTTTTAATGCAACCTTTGCAAGGTAGTAAGAATCACCAACATAATCAGCAATCTCCTGAACCGCATCGTCTACATAATAATGTGCTAGTAAAACAGCATTTCTTTCTTTTTTTAATTGTTCAATCTCTTTTTTTAAATTTTCCATCTTTCTCTCCTTGTTATTAAACTTAAATATACCACGAGAAATACGTTGATTCAAGTATTTATCGCAAAGTACGAGCAGAACATTTGTAAAATTGTGATTGAACTAAATCGCTGTGATCGGTGGACACTCCTTTCAGAACGTGCTCTGGAATTATTGAAAGAATACTGGAAAAGTTATCCGATAAAAAGAGACCATCTGTTTGTTTCTTTGGATGTTCCTCATGATCCATTAAAAATAAGATAAGAATATAACAAATACCAGCCCTGAAATTACTTCTGTTGAAGTTGTTTCATGACTGGTATTTTAGATTCTTTTTAATGAATTTTCCTTAATTGCCTATTAGAACCTTTTTCCCTTCAAATGCAAATCCGTAATGTCTGATATTTACCTTTGATATTTCCATGTAACATTGCTTTGATAAATGCATTATAGTTTGATCCTGTATACTGAAACCATCCAGCAAACATCTCTGAGAACATACCATTTAACATACACACTGTATAGTGGTTTCGATAGACTTCTGTTTTATGTGACTGAAATAAGATAACAAGAAATATTTCAGTTACATATACGAAAGACTACCGTCGCAAATCATAATTTAGTAATTTTCTTCATGTACCTCAAAATAGCTCTGTGGATGTGCACATACAGGACATACTTCTGGAGCTTTCGTTCCAACTACGATATGTCCGCAATTGCGACATTCCCATACTTTTACTTCACTCTTTTCAAATACCTGTGAAGTCTCAATATTCTTAAGAAGCGCACGATATCTTTCTTCATGATGTTTCTCAATCTCTCCAACTGCTCTGAATTTGGCAGCTAATTCAGGGAATCCTTCTTCTTCTGCAGTTTTTGCAAATCCTTCATACATATCTGTCCACTCGTAATTTTCCCCTTCTGCAGCTGAGGCAAGATTTTCTTTTGTATCTCCGATTCCTGCTAATTCTTTAAACCACATCTTGGCATGTTCTTTTTCGTTATTCGCTGTCTTAAGAAATAGTGCAGACATCTGCTCATATCCTTCTTTCTTTGCAACAGATGCGAAATAAGTATACTTATTTCTTGCCTGTGATTCTCCTGAAAATGCTTCTAATAAATTCTTCTCTGTCTGTGTTCCTGCATATTTATTAACTCCCATGCTTGTTTCCTCCTTAATGGTTCATTTAAATTACTCTATATTTCCCCAAAATTTATGATTTCTATTCATTAGATTTCCATAATCCATGCAGATTACAATATTCATATGCGGCTACAAATTCATCCCCGTCAGCTAAAGTAAATACTGCCTCTGGTTTATCTCCTGGTGCAAATTTATGCAACTGCCCACCATTCTTTGTTTCAATATATACACCCATAATATAATGCTCTGGAAGCATTGGGTGCTCTACGGAAGATACAGCTACTGTGATCTTATTTCCATCCTGTGTAACGACTGGTACATGTTTTTCAACTGCTGCATCGGTTGTATTTGCCTTTAAACTTCTTAAATTCTCTACGGAGCTTCCTGCTCCAAATAATTCTAATAATACAGTTCTGTCTTCTGAACGATAAAATTTAGCCATAACTTCTTCCCCCTTCTATTACAATATATCTATAAAAACTATTCTTCTGAAAACTGATCTTTCCCTACAAAACATAATGGACATTCAAAATCTTCTGGGACATCTTCCCATTTTGTTCCTGGAGCGATTCCTCCTTCTGGATATCCTTTTTCTTCATCATATTCCCATCCACATACATCACATACGTATTTCATAGATTTGTCCTCCTTGTTTATAAATTAGTAATGATTACTGTTATTATGTTTATATAATAATATATGCGAGAAAAAATGTCAATAAAAATTTTAATTTTGTGTGTATGGAGAATAGTATTGGATAGGAATTAAGGTTTTCTTGTTATCTTATTTCAGTCACATATACGAAAGACTACCATCGCAAATCAAAATTTCACCTTTTCTTAATACTCGATACGCATTATCAAAAAAGTCTTGTGGATTAGGGTAATGATGAAAACTATTTGTAGATCATTTCTGGTGTTAGATCTAATCCTGTATATAGTTTATCTGGATATTTTTCGCATAGGATTTCAATCATTGGTCCTGTTCCACAGCCACAGTCAAGGACATCATTGAATTTTTTGTTTTTTAATTCTTTTAAAACTTTTGGATAATCATATTTACACATTTCATAAATTCCTGATTTACCAGAATCGTAGATTTTTGCTGCTTTTGTGAATTCCTTAATGGACATTTAATAGTAACCTCTTGTATAATACTAATATATAATTATCAATATACAAAGTTACTGAACATTCAAACAATAAGGAGGTAACAATTATGGCAGGTAAGATTACAAAAGTATTTAACGCAGCCGATCAGATTCAAGCCGAGGTGATTCATGATCATTTAAAGCAAAATGGAATTGAAAGCATCTCCAAACAGCCTGGAACAGGAGAATATATGAACATTGCGATGGGGTATTCTGTTTATGGAACGGATATTTATGTCCGGGAAGATCAGAAAGCGAAAGCTGAAGCTTTGATCAATGAATTATTGTATGATAGTGACTACGACACATCAACTGATGAAGAAATTAAATTGCCTTGGTGGCAGAATAAAGCGATCGTTGCAAAATGTATTTTAGGATTTTTTGTACTTGTCATTATTGTTATGATTGCAAATCAGATTTTACAATAAAATGATAGATTTAAAAAAGAACAGATATGTTTTAGAATTTATTGAAATCCTTATGCATATCTGTTCTTTCTTATGATTCATTATTTATATTTCGTTAATTGTTGCCTTATGATCAGTCAAATTTCTGAAATACACCCTTAAGTGCCGGATATATCTTTCTAAATTGCTGATACTTTGCCTCATACTTCGCAACAAGCTCCTCGTCAGGTTCCACCGTATCCACAACTTTCACAAGCTTGTCAGCTGCTTCCTGTACGCTTTCGTATTCTCCGCATCCAACGGCTGCAAGCATTGCTCCTCCATATCCTGGACCTTCTTCGCTTTCAATCACGTCAACTTTCAGGTTCATTACATTCGCAATAATCTTCTTCCATAATGGACTCTTGGCTCCGCCGCCACAGATCTTTGTACGTTCAATCTTGATTCCAAGGCTTCTTGCAACTTCTAGAGAATCACGCAATCCAAATGCAACTCCTTCTAACACTGCCTGTGTCATTTCTTCTCTTGTTGTATCCATGGACATTCCAATAAATGTTGCTCTGGCTTTTGGATCGTTGTGTGGGGACCTTTCTCCCATAAGGTATGGAAGATAGAATACATGGTTTTCTCCAAGCTTTGTAATGCCTTCTTGTTCTTTGCTGTATTCTTTTGTCTTTAAGATTTCATCCATCCACCATTTGTTGCAGGACGCTGCGCTTAACATACATCCCATCAGGTGATAATATCCGTCTGCATGATCAAAGGAATGCAGGGCATTATTGGAATCTACGCCAAATGTCTTGCTGGAAATGAAGATCGTTCCAGATGTTCCAAGAGAAATGTTGCACATTCCATCTCCGACGGTTCCTGTTCCTACCGCTGCTGCCGCATTGTCTCCAGCTCCTGCGATGATCTTGACTTCTTTGGATAGCCCAAGTTCATTTGCAATATCTTCTTTTAACGTTCCGACTACTTCATAACTTTCAAATAATTTTGGAAGTTGTTCTTCACTGACTCCACAGATTTCCAGCATCTGTTTTGACCAGCATTTATTTTTGACATCTAATAATAACATTCCTGATGCATCCGAATAGTCCGTACAAAATGTTCCAGATAATTTATATGCCAGATAGTCTTTTGGCAACATGATCTTTTGGATCTTATTAAAATTGTCTGGTTCATTTTCACGCATCCACAGGATTTTTGGTGCTGTAAATCCTGCGAAAGCAATATTGGCTGTGCATTCGGATAATTTGTCTTTTCCGATCTCATTATTTAAATAATCTGTCTGTTTCTGTGTACGTCCGTCATTCCATAGGATCGCAGGACGGATCACATTATCATTTTCATCTAGGACTACGAGTCCATGCATCTGTCCTCCAAAACTGATTCCTGAAACCTGTGACTTATCGCATTCACTGATCAGTTCTTTGATTCCTTCCATTGACTGTGTGTACCAGTCTTCTGGTTTCTGCTCGGACCATCCTGGATGTGGAAAATACAAGTCATATTCTTTGGAAACGATTTTCTTGATTCCGCCTTTTTCATCCATTAATAATAATTTGACTGCAGATGTCCCGAGGTCTACACCAATATACAACATAAAAGTCCTCCTATTTTATACCCAAAATTTTTTTCATGCATTATCTTATAACAAAATTATACAATAAATTCTGCATATCTGAAATATGTATTTGTCCATTCTATCTCATTATTTTTTCTTTCTCTTTCCATCTATTACATCTTGCGTTATACTTATTTTAGTTTAAAAATTAGAAGGGAGTTTTTTCATGAAAAAACCAGCATTAGTAATTCTGGCTGCCGGTATGGGAAGCCGTTATGGAGGATTAAAACAGATGGACCCTATGGATCCGATGGGACATGCGATCATTGATTATTCAATCTATGATGCAAAACGTGCAGGATTCGGTAAGGTTGTCTTTGTCATAAAGAAAGCAATTGAGAAAGACTTTAAAGAAACTATCGGAGCACGAGTTCCAGAAGGAATGGAAGTATGTTATGCATATCAGGAAGTTGATGCATTACCAAAAGGTTACAATGTACCAGAAGGACGTGTAAAGCCTTGGGGAACTGCACATGCTGTTTTATGTGCGAAGCCATTTATCAATGAACCTTTTGCCGTGATCAATGCAGATGACTATTATGGAGTGGATGGATATAAAGTAATGGCTGATTTCCTTACAAGCCACGAAGAGGAAGACGGAAAAGCACCATTTGCAATGGTGGGATATCATCTTGGAAATACTGTGACAGAGAATGGTTATGTATCAAGAGGTGTCTGTGAAGTCGATGACAACCACCAGTTAGTTTCTATTACAGAACGAACACATATTGAAAAACGTGAGGATCACGCAGAATTTACAGAAGATGATGGAGCGACTCGGACATCACTACCATTTAATACTTTAGTATCTATGAACTTCTTTGGATTCCAGCCTATGATCATGGATGAGTTGGAAAAAGGATTTCCTGCTTTTCTTGATAAAGCGATCAAAGAAAATCCATTAAAGGGTGAATATTTTATTCCTAGTGTCGCAAGCGATTTGCTTCATAGTGGAAAAGCATCCTTAGAAGTTCTTGTATCGAAAGATCAGTGGTATGGTGTTACATATCCTGAAGATAAGCAAAGTGTCATTGATGCTTTAGCAAAATTGAGAGATGATGGGGTTTATAAGTTTTAATTTATCTTCCGTTAACGAATATAAAAATATCAGCCAGCTTCGTGTGGAATTATCTTTCCTGCCAAGCTGGCTGATATTTTAACGCTATATATTTTATTATCATTCGTATATTATTTTACCTTATAAACTTTAACACCTTTTTTCTTACCGAACTTCATTGTCTGTTTATGTGAACTAAAGAATACATCAATATGTTTTCCTTTTACTCCACCACCAACGTCTTCGGCTACATATGTTTTTCCTTTGATTTTTACTTTTGTTCCTAATTTAATCTTTCTTCTATCTACAGCAATGGTTCTTCCCTGTTTTGCTTTCTTTCCGGAAGCTGTTCTTGTTCCCCATTTTCCACTGCATTTCTTACATCCGCAGTAGGCTGTTAATTTATATTTTCCTAAATACTGTACTTTGTTACTTTTTGCTTCTGTTGAAGTTGATCCTGTAAAGATAAATCCTGATGCTACTACCAGCATTGTGATTACTACTAACAATTTCTTCTTCATGACTTTCAGCATATAAACCTCTTTCTGTGCTCAATAGTTTCTTAAACTTCGAAACATTTTTGTAACAATTTCGAAATCTATGTTTCATACTTTACTGCATATATGTAAAAATGTCAACCTTTGCATTAAAAAAAGAACAATATATTTACAATATTTGTAAGTTAGTTGTTACGAATATATTGAGGTACTTATGAACTCTATATATAATAGAGTATAGAAGCAATACAAAAAAGAAGGCATAAATTACATAAATCTATGCCTTCTCTGTATTCACATACTTCTTATAAAATGACGTCCATGACGCCATCAAGATAGATATTCTCTACATCTTCGATCAGCCCTGCATCGCATGCTTCTGTTAGTTTTGGATCGATTGGCAGTTTGCCTAGCACTGGGATATCAAATTTCTCTGAAATCTCTTCAATATGGCTGTCCCCAAATACTTTGATCTCTTTGCCACAATCTGGACATTTGATGTAACTCATATTCTCAACAAGTCCCAACACTGGTACATTCATCATATTGGCCATATTCACAGCTTTCTCTACGATCATTCCTACCAGCTCCTGTGGTGTTGCAACTACAACGATTCCATCTAATGGAATAGACTGGAACACTGTTAGCGGAACTTCTCCTGTTCCTGGTGGCATGTCTACAAACATAACGTCAATATCTTTCCATAATGTCTTACCCCAGAACTGTTTGACAACATCTGCTACAACGGGTCCTCTCCAGATAACTGGCTGTGTCTCTTCTTCTAACATCAGATTCAGAGATACAACTTCAATTCCAAAATTAGTCATTGCTGGAAGAATGATTCCTTCTGCATTACCTAGTAATCTTTCATGAAGTCCAAATGCCTGTGGGATTGATGGTCCTGTTACGTCTGCATCAAGAATTGCTGTGTGCAATCCCTTTCTCATTGCTGCTACTCCTAAAAGAGAAGTTGTCATTGATTTACCTACGCCACCTTTTCCACTGACGATACCAATAACTTTCTTTACTTTACTTTCTCTATATAATGGTTCAAGAAAATCTGTCTTCTCCTGTGTTCTGCTTGAACAGTTTGAACTACAACTGCTGCAGTCATGACTACATTCACTCATTTTTATTGTGCCTCCATAGCTTTTAAAATTTCTTTTGTGCTGGATGCGATGTCTCCGTTAAATACGGCTGATCCTGCAACGAAAACATTTGCTCCACATTCTTTTACATGTGCAATATTCTTCGCTGAAATTCCACCATCTACTTCAATATCAATATCCAGACCTTTTTCTGTGATGATTTTTCTTAATTCTTTAATCTTATCATCCATTTTATTGATATAAGACTGTCCGCCATAACCTGGGTTAACTGTCATGATCAGGACCATGTCAATATCTTCTAATACATAATCTAATGCAGATAATGGTGTTGCTGGATTTAAGGATACTCCTACCTTCAATCCTTTTGCTTTTACCTGCTGAATTGCTCTGTGAAGATGTTTTGTTGCTTCTGCATGAAGCGTGATCACATCTGCTCCAACTGCTGCAAATTCATCAATATATCTCCCTGGCTCTTCAATCATTAAATGCACATCAAATACAGCATCTGTAACTTTGCGAAGAGACTTGATCACAGGAAATCCTAATGAAATATTAGGTACAAACATTCCATCCATAACATCAATGTGTACCCATTTTGCACCTGCTTCTACAGCTTCTTTCACATCAGCTCCAAGATTTGCAAAATCTGCTGACAAAATTGATGGGGCTAAAATATAATCCATAACTCTTTTCTCCTTTACACACCTGTTTTCAACGCTCTTTTTAGTATAACGTATTGTTTGAAACAAGTCTAGTTACTATGAAAAAAAGAACCTTCTTAATTTAATAAGAAGGTCCTTTTTTATGAATTTGCTTTCTATCCTCGTTCGATGATCTTAGCCATCTGTTTCGCAACATTCCATGCATGATCTCCGATACGTTCAAAGTCTGTTAACATCTCTGAGAAAATAATACATGCCTCGTCGTTACATTCTCCTTTATTGATACGTTCCAAATGACTTTCATAGAACTCTTCTGTCTTCTGATCAATAAAGTTTTCTGAATCATGAACTTTCTGAAGCCATGCCTGTGTATCATCCGGTTTCTTGGAAATATTATGGAACATCTTTTCACAGATCATTTTCATTTCTTTCATCTGTTGTTTTGCTGAATCTGAAAAGACGATCTGTTTTTCTTCAATCAGCTTTGTGTAATCGCAAATATTAACTGCATGATCTCCAATTCGTTCAATATTGCTTGTCATATCAAGATAAGATCCAATATTTTTTGAAGCTTTTACATTCGCCTCATGTGCCATCATTTTTGCTGCCGCTCTTGAAATTTCTTTATTCAGATAATCAATATAATCTTCTCTCTTATCTACATCATCTAACGATTTGCTGCTTCCTGCTAAAAATGCATCAAAACTTTCATCTACATTAACTCTTGCCATCTCAAGCATTCTCTGAATCTCATTTCTTAGGTTCTGTAAGTTGATCGCTGATGTACCGAACGTTGCATCAACTCTTGTATCAACAGATTTGATGTATTTTAAATGTTTGTGATGTTCTTTTTCTTCCTCTTTCTCTGGAAGGATCTTTGTTGCAAGTTTTGCAAGATAATTTCCAAATGGAATCAGAAGGATTGTTGTACTGATATTAAATAATGTATGCATATTCGCAATCTGTTTTGTAATACTGCTTCCACTAAATGCTGCCACATAATCTGTGATTGGTGTGATCAGACATAGCACTGTAAAGATTGCTGTTCCAATGATATTGAAACTTAAATGGATGATCGTTGCTCTCTTTGCACTTCTCTCTGTTCCAATGGATGCTAATATTGCTGTGATACATGTACCAATATTCTGTCCAAATAATACAAATGCTGCATCATGGAAGCTGATAATTCCACTTAATGCCAGTGCCTGTAAGATACCTACAGATGCAGAAGATGACTGGATCACTGCTGTAAAGATCATACCTGCAATGATTCCGATCAATGGATTTGAGAATCTTGTCATAAGGTTGATAAATGGTGGATACTCACGAAGTGGTACCATTGCATCTCCCATCATATTCATTCCGACAAATAAGATACCAAGTCCTGCGATGATTTCCCCAACAAACTGTACTTTTTCATTCTTTGAAAATACAACAAGTGCTACACCAATAAACGCGATCAATGGTGCTAAAGCCCCAACGTCTAAAGCAATTAACTGTCCTGTAATTGTTGTACCAATATTAGCTCCCATGATGATCCATACTGCCTGATTTAATGTCATCATTCCAGAATTTACAAATCCTACGACCATAACTGTTGTCGCTGAAGATGACTGGATCACAGCTGTGATCAGAGCTCCTACGATAATTCCTAAAAATCTGTTAGATGTCAGTTTTTCCAAAATGTCTTTCATTTTATTTCCAGCAACGGATTCCAGTCCATTACTCATCATCTGCATACCATAAAGGAATAATGCTAATCCTCCTAGCAGACCTAAAATGTTTGTACTGCTCACTTTTCTTTCTCCTTTTGTTGTTTTACATTTTTTTCACTTATTTTTTACAACAGTTTTATTTTAACTTATTTTCAAGTTGAGTAGTGTTAAATCTATGTAAAATTTTAATTGCATGGACTGCGCAGCTTGAAAACTTTACCTTTGGCATCCTTTTATATCAGCTATATGGAAAAAATGCGGAGACATTCTATTGATCGTCTCCGCATTTTCTTATTGTATTTGCATTTTGTTTTCTATGAATTCTGACGAATTATTCTTCATCGTCATCATCTTCAACCCATTGAGCATATCCTGTGTTAAATGTTGATGTATTCACTTCGTCTGTCTTAGTCTCAGAAACTTCAACATTTTCCTGAGTATTTTTTTCAGTTTCTACATCTTTTTCCATTGTCTCTGATACATTTTTCTCAGACTCTTTTTCCGGATTCTTGTATTTATTGAAGATTTCCATAAATTCTTTTCCTGTGATCGTTTCACGCTTGATCAAAAACTGCGCTGCTTCGTCAAGAATGTCCATATTTTCACGAATATATGTGACTGCTTTAGCGTAAGCTTCTTTTAACATCTTCATGACAACTTCGTCAACCTTGGCTGCTGTTGTCTCTGCACAGTTCATAACGGCACGTCCGTCAAGATATCGGTTTGTGATAGATTCCAGTCCAATCAGACCAAATTCTTCTGACATACCGTACTGTGTAACCATTGCTCTCGCGATCGCTGTTGCACGTTCGATATCATTGGAAGCTCCAGTTGTGATCGTGTTGAATTTCACTTCTTCTGCAGCACGTCCACCGAAAAATGCTACAAGATCTGCTAACATCTCGTCTTTCTTATTCAGATATTTTTCTTCTTCTGGACGCTGCATTGTATATCCAAGTGCTCCCATTGTACGAGGCACGATCGTGATCTTCTGTACTGGCTCTGATTCTTTCTGTAATGCCATAACCAATGCATGTCCAACCTCATGGTATGCAACGATCTGTTTCTCTTCATCACCAAGGATTCTATCTTTCTTCTCTTTACCAGCGATGACAACTTCAACCGCCTCAAATAAATCCTTCTGTGAAACAGCTTTTCTTCCGGCTTTGACAGCTCCTAGGGCTGCTTCGTTGATCATATTTGCAAGATCAGATCCTACAGCTCCGCTTGTTGCTAATGCGATTTCTTCAAAGTCAACAGTCTCATCCATCTTAACGTCTTTGGCATGTACTTTTAATGTCTCAATTCTTCCCTTTAAGTCTGGACGTTCTACGATAACTCGACGGTCAAAACGTCCTGGACGAAGAAGGGCTTTATCCAAAACTTCTGGACGGTTTGTAGCTGCAAGGATAATGATACCTTTGGATGTATCAAAACCATCCATCTCTGCTAATAAGGCATTCAGTGTCTGTTCACGTTCGTCATTTCCTCCACCATGCATACCGTTGTCACGGCTCTTACCGATCGCATCGATCTCGTCGATGAAAATGATACATGGTGCCATCTGCTGTGCCTGTTTAAATAAATCACGGACTCTTGATGCACCAACTCCGACGAACATCTCTACGAAATCAGATCCGGAAAGTGAAAAGAATGGTACTCCTGCCTCACCAGCTACAGCTTTGGCAAGCAATGTCTTACCAGTTCCCGGAGGTCCTACAAGCAATGCACCTTTTGGAAGCTTCGCACCAATCTCTGTATACCGTTCTGGGTGATGGAGAAAATCAACCATCTCTGTCAGTGTTTCCTTCGCTTCACCCTGACCTGCAACATCTGCAAATGTCACGCCCGTCTTCTTCTCAACATATACTTTTGCATTGGACTTTCCAACTCCCATCATACCGCTGCTTCTGCGCATCATCATAACAAGGAATCCAAAGATCAGTAAAGTAGGGATCAAACTGATCGCTACGGATAAGAATGTATCCATCGGATCTTCTGGTTCCTGCTCAAATGCGATCTTACTCTTGATCAGACGATTAACCAGTTCATAATCACCACTGATTCTCTGTACTGTGTAAGTTGTTTTGTAAAAAGGATTTCCCTCTTTCTTTGGTGTCACTTTTAACTGAGTGTCTGTTACTTTTACACTCTTTACTTGATCCTTGTCAACCATTGTGACAAATTTATTGTATGAAATCGTTGTCTCGGTTCCATTTCTCCATTTTGTTATGATGGAATTGAAAAAGATTGTTCCAAGAATAGAAACTACAAGAAAAACAGCTAAATACTTGGCATTTCTCTTCTTGTTATCTTTGTCATTCTTATCATTTTTATTATTCTGTTGATTATTCAAATGTCAGCTCCTCCTTTGATTCATAAGCACCATTATATGTTTTCTGATTTTATAAATCAATAAAACTATTCTAAACTTTTTATAATTTTAGTGAAAAATTACATCTTTTTCGTAAAATTGGCTTTTTAATATGATATATGGATAAGATATTCCCTTTCTCTGGTGCTCTTTTGTAACCCCGATCAGCGTTGTATCAATATAAATATGTGACTGATCCTGTGTAAATTCTTTTACTTTGATCTTATATCCACTCCCTGGCTGTCTTCCGTAACCTATGACATAATAAGTAAAGTCTCCTGTTGTATATGTAAAATGAAAAGTTTTCTTCTTCTCCTGGTCGATCAACTTTCCAAGTTCCTCCGGAACTACATTTCTTGTGCATACTACATACGTGACTTTCTCCTGTTCTCCATTTTCTTTTTTTCTAAGACAACCTGTCTGTATGATTGATAACATGCAAAATAAAATGATGCAAAGTCTCCATTTGTTCACAGATATTTTCCTTTTTAATCATTTTATGCAATTTGATTTAAGATAATACTTGTTTGATCATCTGTGGTTTCTCTAGCTGATCCTTTGCTATATGGAAATTTTCTTTAAAATGTTTCACTGCCTGTCTGACTTTCTCCTCTTCATTTCCATAAATCGTTGCCAGCAAATCTCCTTTCTTCACTGGATCTGCAACTTTCTTTGAAAATACTAATCCAACTGACGGATCGATCTGACTGTCTTTCGTCTCTCTTCCACCACCAAGGATCAATGAACAGATTCCTATCTCCTGTGCGTTAATATGTTCAACAAATCCTTCTTGTTCTGAGCGTATTTCTTCTATTACATGTGCCTGTTCAAACAGTTCTGGATGATCTATATATCTTGTATCACCGCCCTGTGCAGCCACAAACTGTTTAAATTTTGCAAGTGCCTTTCCATCTCTGATCGTAGTTCTTACCATGGATACTGCGTCATCAAATTTCTCTGCAACACCTCCAAGCATCAGCATATGAGAGGCTAGTGTTTCTACCAGTTCCGTGAAATCTCCTGGTCCATTTCCTTTCAGCGTATCAATCGCTTCCTTAACCTCCAGAATATTTCCAACTGCCATTCCAAGTGGTTCATCCATATTCGTGATCACTGCTGTCATCTTTCTTCCAGCACTTTTCCCGATATCAACCATCTCCTGTGCTAATTTCACAGCTTCTGATTTTTCTTTCATAAATGCCCCACTGCCAGTTTTCACATCTAACAAGATTGCATCTGCACCAGCTGCCAGTTTCTTACTCATAATACTGCTCGCAATCAAAGAAATCTGATCCACTGTCGCTGTCACATCTCTCAATGCATACAAAAGCTTATCCGCAGGTGCCAGATTCTTTGTCTGTCCCATAATGGAAACACCTATAGAGTTTACTTGTTCTTCAAATTGTTCATCTGTCAACTGCGTTGAAAATCCTGGAATACTTTCAAGTTTATCAATCGTGCCGCCCGTATGTCCAAGTCCACGTCCAGACATCTTCGCCACAGGAATTCCAAGAGATGCAACGATCGGAGTCAATGCAAGAGAAGTCTTATCTCCAACTCCTCCAGTACTATGTTTATCTACCTTAATGCCTTTAATTCCTGACAGATCTAACATCTCACCACTTTGTGCCATTGCCATCGTAAGCTCATAAGTTTCTTCCTTATCAAGCCCCTGAAAACAAATCGCCATCATCATCGCAGACATCTGATAATCTGGGATCCTCCCATCTGTATATTCACGGATCATCCAATCTATTTCATCTTTTGTCAAGACATTGCCCTGTCGTTTTTTTAATATGAGATCGTACATTCGCATAGGTTGTTCCTCCTTTTCTTTCTATTATATTTAGTATATCACAAGATGAACAGTTGTATGACAATGACTTCATAAAGAACAGGTATGTTTTGGAATTCATTAAATTTCTTATGCATACCTGTTCTTTGTTGTTATCCATTATTTTTATTTCGTCACAACTGTTTTCTTTCCACTCCAGCTAGAATAATAGTTTACTTTTGATACCGTTTTATAAGTACGAACCTGAACATAATATTTTTTCTTCTTGCTAAGACTTGAAAAGTTGCCTGTGTTAATACTTTCACTGCTGGATTCTTTACTTTTCCATCGTAAATATAAGAAGTCTGTGTAAGAAGCCTGCTTTTTCCTCTGCCCTGACGCCGATTGTTCACGTATCAATTTATTATTTTTCTTGATGCCAAGACAGAAAAAGACCGCCCTACTCTGAGAAAGTAAGCGGTCTATAAAACTTATATTAATCAGCTAAACCGTCATCGGTAGCACCTTTTTATATTATTATATTAATATTTGATCAACTTTCTTAACATATGTTCCCATCTTCTCATTGTATTTTCTCTTTTTCTACTCTAAGTTCAATTTCTTTGTTAATATCACTTCTGTAATGATATGATAAATAACAATGATCACAATATTCTCTACAAGATAGATCCACAGATCACTGTCAAATCCAAATGCGTTCTGCAGGTTTGAACCCATATTTCCTAAACTTTCCATTGTTGGAATTCCAATAAGTGATACAATGATTGATAATGCTGCATATGCCACAAATGCAAACAGGAATCAATTGCCGTTGCTCAGCTGTCCGATCACCATTGCTGCGTATACATGATAAATACTGCTTAGCAGACTTACCACCGCTATGATTGCTCCATATCCGATCCATGGTCCTGCGTGTACTTTGATGACCCAATTTCCAAAATACGTTGCGGTATCCATAAGTTTTACTGGACTGATCGCTATGATCTCTACCCCTAATAAAGAGATCACAAAAGCAGTTCCACAACTGATGATCAATGCACTGATCACTTTCGATAAGATCAGGCTTCTTGTTGTAACTGGCAATGTAAACATTAAATATCCTTCTTCTTGAAGCAATCCTTTCCAGAACCGCTGGATCACAATGATCACGTTCACGACAAAAATCGCAACGATCACTGCAACAATAACAACAAGACTGAATACGATCATCGTATTTCCAATTCCCTCAAGGTTGGAACGAATGCTAATTCCAAAGATGATTCCCATCACTAAAAGTACACCCCATAATGGTGCTAAAATCTTTGCTAATGCTTTCAGATCATACTTAATTAATTTGCCTAACATACTTCGTCCCCTCCTCTGTATACATCCGTATGAAATATCTCACGAAACAGGGCATCGATAGATTTGCCGCTTTCTTCTCTTAAGTCATCGGCTGATTTGTATGTAACGATGCTTCCTTCTTTGATAAAAATAACCTCGTCCATGATCTTCTCGATATCTGCGATCAGATGTGTGGAAATGATCACTGTTCCTTCCTCATTGTAATTGTTTAAGATCGTATCTAAGATAAAATCCCTGGCTGCAGGATCAACTCCTGCGATTGGTTCATCCAGTAAATAGAGTTCTGCTTTTCTACACATTACCAGAACTAACTGAACTTTCTCTTTATTTCCTTTGGATAAGCTTTTGATCTTGGCTTCTGGATTGATCTTTAATGTCTCACACATTGCCTCTGCTTTCTTACGGTCAAAATCTTCATAGAAATCTTCAAAGAAATTCATTAAATCTGAAATCTTCATCCAGTCTGCAAAATACATCTTATCTGGCAGATAACTGATGATCTTCTTGCTATCCACACCTGGTGCTTTGCCGTTCACTTTGATCTCACCTGACGTTGGCTGTAACAACCCATTTAATAACTTGATCAGTGTTGTCTTCCCAGATCCATTCGGTCCTAGAAGTCCGATGATCTTTCCTCGCCCTATTGTTAAATTCACCCCATTCAGGGCTTCTTTCTTTCCGTACCTTTTCTCTAAATTGGTTAATTCTATTAAATTCAAATCCTTCATTCTTCCTCTTCCTTTCCGATCAATGCAACTGCATCTTCCTTATTGTATCCAAGTTCCTCTAAATCCCTGATATATTGTTTTACGATTCTGTGTGCGATGTCTTTTCGGCATTCTTCTACCTTCGCTATATCTTCTGTGACACATCGTCCGCTTGTTCGGTTGGTGATCGTTAAACCATCCTGATCAAGGGCTGATAATGCTCGTTGCATCGTATTGGGATTCACCCCTGCTTCTCCTGCTAGATCCCTAACACTTGGCAGTTTCTCTCCACTTGAATAGATTCCTGATACGATTCTCTTGATCATCTGTTCCTTGAGCTGTGTCCAGATTGGCCGTCCATCATCTATCTTCCAACTCATACTACTCCTTCCTTCTCATTGTATTATTGTATTACTTCCTTAATACAATAATATTGTATGTCACTTTTTTTAAAATGTCAATATGCTTTATTATTTTTATCCAATAACATAAAAGACACCGCACGATAATTTCATGCGATGTCTTTTATGACTACTACTATTGGTAACTATGAATGAGATAGTTCCTTTCTATTTGATCATTGACAGGATTCGTTCTCTGCATCCCAGTCCAATACCATTGGCCTGTTCGATGTTTTTCTCTAGTTGGTGTTCAAAGTGACGGAAAGGAAGAAAAATACCGATTTCGCTGCTTGGTTGTTCAAATTTGTTTTCATCCATTATACCATAATACATGAACGCTCTTGGTAATTGTTCTTCCAGTCTCATCATAAAATCCCATACAATGCTGTAGACTTCATTGTCTTTAATATTTTCTTCTACTTCTTTTGGAAGTTTAAATAATAAAAGAATTCCAATATGTTCTCCGATCTTCATGGTATTGATCTCATTTCTTTGTCTATAATCATGTTTTTCACGGAATCCATATGCAAGACAAATCTCATAATCAGGAATATCATCTGCCTGATTTAAAATTTGCTTATACATTTTGTATTGTTTTGATGAAATCTGTTTGTTTACTTTTATCTGTTTGATCAATTCTCCTTCTGAATCTGTTAATCTTACCGGATTTATCACTCCTTTGTCATTAAATCTTATTGGAATCAAAAAAGCATTTCTCAGCAGATCAAACATACTATTTCCGCAGATTTCCATCAAGAAAGCGGACAAATCTCTGTTTTGATATGCATCAAACAGGGCTTTCACAAATTGTTTTTCCGAAAGATTACGATTTCCACTGTTGGCAAACTCTTCATAAAATAACTCTCGTAGTCGTTCGCAAGCATCTTCGTTTTCCAAAATCTTTTCAAATATGTGCTCTGCGTTTTCTTCTCTTGGAAAAATTGTTTCCACGCTGATCATCCCTTTCTTGACTTTTTCATCAACTGTATTATACTTTAGTAAGAAAGATATGTAAAATATATATATCATATCATCAACATACAAATTTTATATAACAAGGAGATTGAAATCATGCCTTTTGATTATTATCGTATATTTTATTTTGTTGCGAAATATAAAAGCTTTTCAAAAGCTGCAAAAATCTTACACAATAACCAACCGAATATCACTCGCTGCATGAATATTATGGAAAGTGAATTAGGCTGTACTTTATTTATTCGTTCCCATCGTGGAATCAAACTTACGCCAGAAGGAGAACAGCTTTATGCACATGTAGCAATTGCAATTCAACAGATTTCCTCTGGAAATGATGAATTGAATCGAACAAAGAATTTAAAATCTGGAACAGTAACGATAGGAGTAAGTGAAACCGCTCTTCACTTGCTTTTATTGCCAAAATTAGAGAAATTTCATAAACTTTATCCACATATTAAGTTAAAAATTTCCAACCATTCAACACCACAGGCAATTAAAGCTTTACGAAAGGGATTTGTTGATTTCAGCATTGTAACAACTCCATTATATTGTGAACATCCACTACAGTCTCAACAACTTTGTTCTTTTCGCGATATTTTGATTGGTGGTCCTTCTTACAAGGATATTGGATTTTCTCCAAAAAGGCTTCGTGATCTGCAGGATTTTCCATTTATTTCATTGAATGAAGGAACTGCAACCAGAAACTTTTATGAAAAATATTTTTACCAGAATCAATTGGTATTTTCTCCAGATATGGAGACTGCTACGACAAACCAGATCTTATCACTAGTGCAGCACGATCTTGGAATTGGTTTTTGTCCAGAAACTCTTGCTAAGGATTCTATAAAGCGCGGAGAAGTCGTGGAAATATCTGTGAAAGAACATGCAAATCCTCGAGATATCTGCCTTATTACCGATTCCACCAGACCTATCGGAACTGCTGGAAAGAAATTGTTGGAAATTCTTATGGACTCGGAGGTGTAATATTATATGGAAGAAGAATTTCATAATCATATGCGGATACCATGGCATGATTATACGAGAAAAAGCCTCGGACATCCGATCACAGAAGCCTCATTAAGTGAAAAAGCCTCGATCATCGGCCGTACCGGAATTATGCTTTTGTCATGTGGAACCGGAGCCTGGAGAGTACGCAGTTCTATGAACACACTTGCCAGAGAGCTTGGAATTACATGTACTGCCGATATTGGTTTATTATCAATTGAATATACCTGCATTGATGGTGGTGATTGTTATACAGAATCTTTATGTCTGTTTAATACAGGTGTCAATACATCAAAACTTTATCGGATGGAACTATTTGTTAACAAATTTGCTACAAACTGCAAGAAAATGTCTGGAGATGAGCTTCACACCCTTCTTGATCAGATTCATGAAATCCATGGATTTTATTCCCCACCATTTCTTGGATTAGCTGCGGCAGTTGCATGTTGCGCATTTACCTTTTTGCTTGGTGGTGGTCCGACTGAGATGTTTTGTGCATTCTTAGGTGCCGGTGCCGGAAATTATCTTCGGGCGAAAATGAATCAGCATCATTTGACTTTATTCCTATGCACCGCTGCAAGCGTTGCTTTGGCATGTGTTGTATACACAATTTCATTCATGGCATTAAAATCTGGATTTGATGTTTCGATACACCATCAAGCTGGATATATCTGTTCCATGCTTTTTATTATTCCAGGATTCCCATTTATCACAAGTGGCATTGACCTTGCGAAACTAGATATGCGATCTGGAATGGAACGTTTAACTTATGCGATCATCATTATCGCTGTAGCAACTTTAACTGCCTGGATGCTTGCTTTGGTACTTCATTTGAAACCAATGGATTTCCTTCCACTTGGTCTTAATAAATTTCAGTATCTGATCTTCCGTTTGATCGCAAGCTTTTTTGGAGTGTTAGGATTCTCTGTGATGTTTAACAGCCCGTTACGACTTGCCGCTACCGCAGGTTTGATCGGAGCGATTGCCAATACTACTCGTCTGGAACTTGTGGATCTTGCTTCTTTTCCACCAGCTGCGGCTGCATTCCTTGGTGCTTTGCTTGCCGGACTTCTGGCATCTATGATCAAGACTTCGATTGGTTATCCTCGAATCTCTCTGACGGTTCCTTCAATTGTTATTATGGTCCCTGGATTATATTTGTATCTGGCAATTTACAATATTGGTATTACCTCGATCAATACTGGTGCTTATTGGTTTACAGAAGCTTTTCTTATTATTATGGCGTTGCCTCTTGGATTGATCTTTGCAAGGATTATTACAGATAAGACATTTCGTCAGTGTTCTTAGAAATGAATATAGAGTCGGGCTTAAAAAGTCTGGCTCTTATTTTTATGTCTCTACATAGAACAAACACAAAAACTTTACCCCTGGTTTTATCATGGTCCTGCATACTTTCCTTCCTATAAATCAAAAAAATCCCTCTTTGCAATTTCTCACAAAGAGGGATTTGATTTATTAGATTAAGATTATCTAAGGGACACATCCTCTCAACTAAGTTCATCTTTCGCCTGTGGCTCGGATTCACTAAGGTTCTGGATGGAATTCCTATTTATCAGACATATCTTTTAATCTGTTGTATTTAGCTTCTGCGTTTGCTTTAGCTTCTGCGAACAGTGCTTTAGCTCTTTCAGGATTCTGACGAGATAATGCATTGTAACGAACTTCTCCCATGATGAAGTCTTCGTATTCTGTTGTAGGAGCTTTAGAATCTAAGTGGAATGGATTCTTTCCTTCAGCAGCTAATGTTGGGTTGAATCTGAACAGATTCCAGTATCCAGAAGTAACAGCTTTCTTTTCTTCTGTCTGAGCAATCTTCATTCCACCCTTGATACCGTGGTTGATACATGGAGCGTATCCAATAACTAATGATGGTCCTGGATAAGCTTCAGCTTCTGCGATTGCTTTAACTGTCTGGTTGTAATCAGCACCCATAGCGATCTGTGCTACATATACATATCCGTAGCTCATTGCGATTGCTGCAAGGTCTTTCTTCTTAGTTCCTTTACCAGCTGCCTGGAACTGAGCGATTGCACCTAAGTTAGTAGATTTAGATGCCTGTCCACCTGTGTTAGAGTAAACTTCTGTATCGAATACGAATACGTTTACGTCTTCTCCAGATGCTAATACATGGTCAACACCACCGAATCCGATGTCGTATGCCCATCCGTCACCACCGAAGATCCACTGAGATTTCTTAGATAAGAATTCTTTCTTAGCAAGGATTTCTTTGGCAGCGTCGCATCCACAAGCTTCTAATGCTGCTACTAATTTATCTGTAGCTGCTCCGTTCTTGCTTCCGTCTGTATATGTGTCTAAGTATTCAGCTGCTGCTGCTTTAACATCTGCGTTATCTGTAGATTCAGCTAATGCAACAACTTTTTCTTTTGTCTGTTCTCTTAATGTGTTCTGTCCTGTGAACATACCTAAACCAAACTCTGCGTTATCTTCGAACAGTGAGTTAGCCCAAGCTGGTCCCTGTCCTTTAGCGTTTGTTGTGTATGGTGTAGCAGGTGCAGATCCACCCCAGATAGAAGAACATCCTGTTGCGTTTGCGATGTACATTCTTTCACCGAATAACTGAGTGATCAGTTTAGCATAAGGTGTTTCACCACAACCAGCACATGCTCCTGAGAACTCAAGCATTGGCTGTCTGAACTGACTTCCTTTAACGGAATCAGCTTTGAATTTAGCAAGTACTTCTTCTTTTGCTGGTAATTTCTGACCATAGTCATAAACTTCCTGCTGATCTCTCTGAGAATCTAATCCCTGCATTGTAAGAGCTTTTTCACCCTTCTTACCTGGACAGATGTTTACACAAGATCCGCATCCTAAACAGTCAAGAACTGTAACTGTCATAGCGAATTTGTATCCTGGCATTCCAGTCATATCAGCTGTCTTAGTAGCTGCTGGAGCTGCTTTAGCTTCTTCTTCTGTCATAGCTACTGGACGGATTGTTGCATGAGGACATACATAAGCACAGAAGTTACACTGGATACAGTTATCTGGATTCCAAGAAGGAACGTCTACTGCTACTCCACGTTTTTCATATGCAGATGCACCTAAAGGCATATGTCCATCTACGTAAGGTACTAAATCGCTAACTTTAAGAGCATTACCTTCCTGTCCGTTAACGTAGTTCTGTACGTTGTTGATGTAATCAACAAGAGGTTTGTTATCTCCCTTAGCTTCAACGAATAAGCTTTCTGTTTCAGCGTCAGCCCATTCAGCTGGAACTGGTACTTCAACGATAGCTTTTGCACCAGCATCGATAGCATCGTGGTTCATCTTAACGATAGCTTCACCCTTCTTGCTGTAAGAAGCTGTTGCAGCGTCTTTCATATATTTGATAGCATCTTCTTCAGGGATGATTCCTGATAATTTGAAGAATGCAGACTGTAATACAGTATTGATACGTCCACCAAGTCCGATTTCTTTACCGATCTTGATACCATCAATGATATAGAACTTAATGTTGTGTTTAGCTAAGTAAGCTTTTACCTGTCCTGGAAGATGTTCTCCAACTTCTTCTGGAGTCCAGCTGCAGTTTAACAGGAATGTTCCACCGTCTTTTAAGTCCTGAACCATGTTATATTTTGTTAAATATGGTGCACAATGGCAAGCAACAAAGTCAGCTTTGTTGATCAGGTATGTTGATTTGATTGGGTCATCTCCGAAACGTAAGTGGGACATTGTAACACCACCGGATTTCTTAGAATCATAATCAAAGTATGCCTGAGCATATTTGTCTGTATGGTCACCAATGATCTTGATAGAGTTCTTGTTAGCACCAACAGTACCGTCGGCTCCAAGTCCCCAGAATTTACAAGCTACGATGCTGTCTGGAGCTGTAACTGGAGTTTCTCCTCTTTCAAGAGATAAGTTTGTAACATCATCCACGATAGATAATGTGAATTCGTTTTTATCAACGTTTTCGAATGTAGCGATGATATCAGCTGGTGTAGTATCTTTAGAACCTAATCCATAACGTCCACCATTGATTGTGCAGCTTTCGAATTTTGTTCCTCTTAATGCGTTAACAACATCAAGGTATAATGGTTCTCTTGCTCCAGGCTCTTTAGATCTGTCTAATACGTTGATAACTTTTGCTGTTTCAGGGATTGCTTCAACTAATTTTTCAGCAACGAATGGTCTGTAAAGACGAACTTTAACAACACCGACTTTTTTACCCTGTTTCATTAAGTAATCGATTGTTTCGTCGATTGTTTCACAAACAGATCCCATAGCGATGATAACGCTTTCAGCGTCTTCAGCACCATAGTAGTTGAATAATTTATAGTTTGTTCCGATCTTAGCGTTAACTTTATCCATATATTCTTCAACGATTGCAGGGAAAGCATTGTATGTTGAGTTAGCTGCTTCTCTTGCCTGGAAGAAGATGTCAGGGTTCTGAGCAGATCCACGAAGAACTGGATGTTCTGGGTTTAAGCACTCAGCTCTGAATTTGTCGATTGCATCATAGTCAACCATTTCTGCAAGATCATCATAATCCCACATTTCGATCTTCTGAATTTCATGAGATGTTCTAAATCCATCGAAGAAATGTAATACAGGAACACGTCCTTTAATTGTTGCTAAATGAGCTACTGCTCCTAAGTCCATAACTTCCTGAACACTAGAGCTGCAAAGCATTGCGAAACCTGTCTGACGACAAGCGTAAACATCAGAATGGTCACCGAAGATGTTCAGTGCGTGAGATGCAAGTGCACGAGCAGATACATCAAATACGCAAGGCATCTGTTCACCAGCGATCTTATACATGTTAGGGATCATTAATAACAGACCCTGAGATGCTGTATAAGTAGTTGTTAATGCACCAGCTGCTAAAGAACCATGTACTGTTCCTGCTGCTCCTCCTTCAGACTGCATTTCAACTAATTTTACAGGATGTCCGAAAATATTTTTCTTTCCCTGTGTTGCCCACTGGTCAGTTGACTCTGCCATTGGTGAGGATGGTGTAATAGGATAAATTGCTGCTGTTTCTGTAAACGCATATGATACGTGTGCAGCGGCTGTGTTACCATCCATGGTTTTCATTTTTCTTGCCATGTTCTCTTCCTCCTAAAAAATCTCGTGTGAATATATTCACACATTGTTAATCTCTACGTCCACCTAGCATATGAGCGTAGAAAATATCACTACAACTTTCACAAGTTGCTTAAAACATAAACAAAGCTGTATACATATAACTTTTGTATACAGCTTTATTCTACATTATTTGCACAAGTTTTTAAAGAGATTTTTATGTATTTTTAGGTATTTTTTTTTGTACGTCACAAAAATAACAATGTTTTTAAATCCTTAGTAAAATACTCAAGATTTTGAATTTGTTGTATTTGTGCTATTTGTACTATTTTTATCTTTTGTACTTGTACTCTTCGCCTTCTTATGTTCATCAAATGTTTTTGTGAAAACATGGGTTCCTTTTTTGCTTCCATCTGTGCGATAATACAGATATTTATGTTTCTTAGGATTCATTGCCGCCTTGATCGCTGTATCTGACGGATTACAGATTGGTCCAGCAGGTAATCCTTTGATCACATAAGTATTATAAACCGTTTTCACTTTCAAATCTTTATAATATACCTTCTTCGCATTATATAACCCATTTGTTGTTGTATATAATACGGTTGGATCGATCTGAAGTTGCATTTTCTTTGCAAGACGATTCTCGATCACTCCTGCGATCACCGGACGTTCAGATTCTACTTTCGCCTCGCGCTCGATCATGGAAGCGATCGTCATGATCTCTGCCATAGAATGTTTTCCCTTATAATCCTTGGCAAGTACAGAATATTTCTTTTCAAAATTATCAAGCATCTTCTGAATCAGATCTTTTGGCTTTGAACTTTTATAAATCTTATAAGTATCTGGATAAAGGTATCCTTCTAATTGATATTTTACTTCCTTCTTGGATGGGATGTCTTTGATAAATTTGTTGCTGTACTGGCTTGTATCTTTTACCGCTGCAATAAATTCATCTGCTTTAAATACTCCCTGATCTTCCAGTCGTTTTGCCATCATATCAATGGAATATCCCTCTGGTATCATAACCGTTACGATCTTTCTTGCTTCTGCAAGCCGTCTCGCTTTTTCCTGCTGTGCCTTTCGATATGCCATATATTTTCTTCCACCAAAAAACACACCAATGATCACAACCAGCACAATGATGATTCCTATGATCCAAGGTTTTCTAGAACGATTTCTTCTTCCATATCCACGGCGCCCCCTTCTGTGTCGTTTGGAATGATCATCAAAATCTAAATATAAATCCATAATTTCCTCCCAAATGTAAATCTTATGTATTTTGTATGTTATTATACTCGTATTTTGCAGAAAAAAAAGGTTTTTTATTAAATTTTGTTCATAATCTTAACTTTTTTGTAACTTTTGTGATGATTTTGCATTTCATTGCACTAAAATATCTTCAATCTCTCACCTCGTCTATCTGTACTTTTCTTATGTTATCCATTATAATCAAACCATAGTCAGATATGATCTGATCTAAGTATTAAATAATATAGAAAGGAATTTTGTATTATGGCAAATCCAATTGTAACGATCACTATGGAAAATGGTGATGTAATGAAAGCAGAATTATATCCGGACGTTGCTCCGATCACTGTTGAAAATTTCGTAAATCTTGTAAAAGATGGTTTCTATGATGGTTTAACTTTCCATCGTGTCATCAACGGATTTATGATCCAGGGTGGATGCCCATTAGGAACAGGTACAGGTGGTCCTGGACATACTATTAAAGGAGAATTCAGCCAGAATGGTGTGATCAATAATTTAAAACACACACCAGGTGTTCTTTCCATGGCACGTTCTATGATGCCTGATTCTGCCGGATCACAGTTCTTTATCATGCACAAAGCTGCTCCACATTTAGATGGACAGTACGCAGCATTCGGTAAGATCATCGAAGGAATGGATGTTGTAAATAAGATCGCTGAAGTTGCAACAGATTATTCCGATAAACCATTAGAACCACAAGTTATGAAGACTGTAACTGTGGAAGAATAGTCAACTATATCCTTACAGCACAGAGCCGGACCATCAATCTTCATTTGTATCCGGCTCTTAATTTTTATAAATATTTAGATGGGGAATGATAATATGAGTGAAAACAACAAACTAATCTTTCTGGATGTTGATGCGACTTTGTACAGCAAAGAACAGCGTCTGGTTCCAGAATCTGCAATCACAGCAATCCATGCTGCACAAAAAAATGGTCATAAAGTACTGATCAACACCGGACGGCCTCTTGTTTATTTTGAAAAAGAAATCCTTGATATTGGATGCGATGGTTATCTTTGTTCTAACGGAGTTCACATCCTTCTCGATGGTGAAACGATCTATCACAAGATAATCCCTGATACAGTGGTTGAACAGATTAAACGGATTTGTGAAGAAAACAATATCTACGGAACATTTGAAGGGGAAAAATGTTCTTATTTCCGTGATCATAATGTTGACTTTCATCCACATTATGGATTTATGATCACTGCTTTTGAACTTGCCCCTTATATGGCACATGAATTTACATGGGATCATGTTGAAGATCCTGACAAAGCCATTGTATTTACAGGACCTGGAAGTAACGCTTCTGGTTTTGTAGCTGCTCTTGACAGCATTTCTGATACAATGGATTATATTCGAATTGACGATACCCAGTATGAGATCCTGTTAAAAGATCATGATAAGGGAACTGGTCTTAAATATGTAGCTGATCATCTCGATATCTCTACAGATGACTGCTATGCATTTGGAGACAGTAATAACGATATCTCTATGTTCAAAGCCGCTGGTCATAGCATTGCTATGGGAAATGCCTGTGATGAGTTAAAAGAGATTGCGGAATATGTTACGGATTCTGTAAATGATGACGGGCTTTATAATGCATTTGAACATTATCATTTGATTTAATTGGTTAAATTGTATATCTCCCTCTCAAATTTATATCTTTTATCTTTTTGTATACATTGATATATTGTATAATAAATGTATCAATTACTGGATAATCTGACTTTATTTGAGAGGGGAATTTTTTATGATCGCAAGTTTTTCTTACTACATGTTGAATATATTCGTCCCTCCATCCGCCGCAAGTAAATACAGTATGCTGCTGATCTATCCGTTTACTGCGTTTAGTTTTTTCTTTTTTCTTGGTGGTACAAAATCTTTCAAGTTTATTTTAATCTGTCTATTGCTTTCTAAGGCTAAGGTGTTTACAATACTCCTAAAGGTCTCCTTTGTTGGTATTTATTTTGATTAGACACCTTAATTTTACCACAATTGGACGCTCTTTTTTTATTCACTTAATAACTAAAAAGCAATATTCAGTTAAAATATAGAAACTATGTGGCTTTCAGCCACTTTCACGGTATTGCCGTGAATAATTTAGGCTTATTATTTTATATAAAAATCATCCTAAATATACAATTGTATTGAAACAATTTTCTATATTTTTTTCATATTGCATAAGTGCCAATACATAACATTATTGAATCTGTTCTTATCTTTGTTAATATCATAACATATAGATTGTATTTGTGGAAATACTTAAAGCGTATGCAGGTATTCAGATTCTAAATAGTTTATTTTTAAAAATGAATAATTCGGAAAATGGATATTAGAATTCAAATTTTAATTTTATAATTGGCCAACTGTAGATTTTGAGTGCGTTTTTTACAAATTCGCAGCGTCCTGTGGTTGATTGTCTGAACGCAGCTGCGGACATTTTAGTTCGCAGCCAGTGAGTTATCAAAGGAACAGACGCGAATAAGTGATTTGTAAAAAACGCTCTTAAAATCTGCGTGTTGCCACCGGTTTCTTATAAATATTTCTTGTTATCTTATTTCCGTCACATATACGAAAGCCTACCATCGCAAATCAGAATTTATGCTTCCACTGTTTTATGATCTCTGTCTTTCATCTTATCATACTGCGCAAACATTCCCGCTAATAATGTTCCAGAGATTGAATGCCATACGCAAGATACTGCACAAATGATCGCAGATTCTGGTGTTGATGCAAACTGTGCTGTTGTTGTTGCTAAGTTTGTTGCAAGTCCAGCATTCTGCATTCCAACTTCGATAGAGATTGTTCTTTTCTTTGCTGTATTCATTCCAGTTAATCGTCCTGCACAATATCCAAGGAAGTATCCTAAACTGTTGTGGAGTAATACTGCGACAAAGATTACAATTCCTGACTGGAAGAATTTTGATCCCTGTGATGAGATAACCCCTCCAACTACACATGCAAGTCCTAAAACTGCAACACCAGGCATGACTTTCTGAACTTCTTTGAATGTTTCATTTTTTCCTAATGCATGGTTTAATACAAAACCAATTGCTACTGGTACAATAACTGTTTCAATAATAGATACGAACATTGGCAGTCCGTTGATTGTGATTTTTGCTCCGCTTGCCAAGAATGATACCATAAGTGGTGTCATGACTGGTGAAAGTATTGTTGATACTGTTGTCATTCCTACAGAAAATGCAACGTCTCCACCACAAAGGTAAGACATAATGTTGGATGATACACCTCCTGGACAGCATCCTACAAGGATTAGTCCAAGTCCGATTCCATCTGGAAGATTTAATACTTTTGTAATTCCAAATGCTAAAAATGGCATGATCAGATATTGAGCGATTGCTCCGATACAGATGTCAAATGGTCTTTGTGCAAGGATTTTGAAATCTTCTGTTGTCAGTGTCAATCCCATGCTGAACATGATAATTCCGATAATAATAGACTGGCTTGTGAATTTATTTGCTACTGGATCTGTAAATAACTGAAAATTTACCCACCCCATTAATGATGGTAAGAAAAATGTAATGACTGCGATTGCGATTACGACGATTGATGTGTAATCTGATAAAAATTTGCTTAGTTTTTGTAGTTGTTTCATATGTATATTACCTCCTGATATTCCTCACCGCCTTTCGTTTATCCGTTATTTCTGAAATTTTTTTATTTCATAGAGGATTTCATCGAAATTTCCTATGAAATAAAAAAGCCCCTTCTCAGAAAAATCTGAAAAGGGACGAATATTCCGCGTTACCACCCAATTTCTGCAATAAAATTACAGCTCTTAACGTACTAACATACGCTTTCCTTTTAACGGAGGATTCCGGCGAGACTTACTGGTTAGAAATATCAATGTCAAGTAATGTTCAGTCCGCATCTTAGAGATGATATCTGTTCATGAAAATGTATCTGCTCACACCAACCGCAGACTCTCTGAAACACTTGATTCAAAAACAGCGTTGTTCTCTTCAACGAATTTCGGTGAAATGTATTTATTTAAAATATATTATAGTCCTATCATTTTATTTGTCAAGTTTTAATTTCCGTCATCGAAACCACTACCGGATGTGTATGGAGAATATTACTGACTGTAAACTGGGTTTTTCTCAGACAGAAGATATGAAGTTTAAATGTATCTTAAACATTTCGCCCAATCACAATTTATCCACAGATTTCTACAAATTTCTTAATTCTATCTACAGATACACTACGATACCTATCTCCGTCTTCATCGGATACCTGGAAGGATACTCTTTCTCCCATTCCTGTCGCATCAACTCCCCAGCCTCTGCATGTGCTGTGTAACTGTTTGATTCCTGTTTTTTTCATGATCTTTTCGGCATTGTTTTCATTGACTCCACAGCCTGCAATGATCTCGATCTGATTTCCATATTTTTTTTGAAGATCTGCCAATAATGAAATTCCTTCTTCTGCTGTTGCTTCCTGTCCACTTGTTAACAGACGGTCAAAGCCTAGATCGATCAATGTTTCGATTGCTTCATATGGGTCTCTTGTGCAATCAAATGCTCTGTGAAACGTTGCCTTACGTCCTTCATTTTTTACATTTTCTAAAAATTCCTGACAGCGATTTTTATCAACTGTACGATCTTCATTTAAAAATCCAAAGGCAACTCCATCTGTTCCATAAGCCAATAATAATTTGAGATTTTCAAGCATCTGTTCATATTGATAGTTTGTATAGCAAAATCCGCCGGCTCTGGCTCTTACCATAGATACGACTTCGATATCACTGTATTGTTTGATCATGATCAGACTTCCTAAGGATGGTGTTAATCCTCCTAAACTTAATGCACTATTTAATTCTACTCTTTTTACTCCACATTCACTTGCCATCATGGCATCTTCGAAACTTCCACAACATACTTCTATCATTTTTGTTTCCTTCCTTTACTCACAAATATTTTATCTTTATAGCATAGATCATTAATAAATTTATTTAGAATATCTTATGATTCTGGCATATATTTTTTCCCTGTTTCCGTCTGAGCAAGTCCTGCCTGACTCGTTTCTTTTAACGAACATGGTAATAGATCACCGACTTCCGCCATTGCATCAATAACCTCATCTAATGGAACTTTGCTTTCAATTTCCGCCATTGCCATATCCGAAGCTGTGATCGCATTGACGGATCCAATGACATTTCTTTTGATACATGGAACTTCTACCAGTCCGCCTAGTGGATCGCATACCAGTCCTAACAGAGATTTTAATGCAAATGCACCTGCATCAAACACCTGCTTTGTGCTGCCACCACGGATATAAGTGATCGCTGCCGCTGCCATACAGGAAGCGGAACCGATTTCAGCCTGACATCCGCCTTGCGCTCCTGCAATGCAGGCACGTTCGGCAATAACTTGTCCAACTCCAGCTGCAATATACATTCCTTCTAACATCTTCGCTTCTGGAATCTTATAAAACTGTTCGTATGTGATCAGTACCGCTGGCAGTACTCCGCAGGCTCCGGCTGTTGGTGCTGCTACGATTCGTTTCATACAGGCATTGGATTCTCCCATTTTTAAGGCATTTGCCATAACAGTTCCGACAAATTCACCGGTTAAGTTCTGCATTTTTCTGACTTCTTCCATCATTTTTTCACCGTCACCGCCGGATAATCCGCTTCTGGATCTTAAATCTTTGTCATAATTTTCATTGGCTTCTTTCATTGCCAGATACATGCTACTCATCTTGCCAATGGACTCTAGGCGATCTACTTGTCGTTCTGTCATATCATCATGTAAAATTGCTTCCCATAACTGACAATCCTCTGCTTTTGCTCTTGTTTTAATTTCTTCTACTGATGTAAATCCCATACTCTAGTCCTCCTTCATCTTTGCAAGATAGGTAACTTTCTGAATTCCTTCCAGACGTTCCAAAAAGTTCAGACCTTCTTCTGGTATTTCTTTGTCGCATTCAATGACCATAACTGCACTTCCGCCTCGATGATCTCTGTATAGCTGCATCGTTGCGATATTGACAGATTTGTGAGCGAGCATAGATGTCACTTCTGCTACATGACCCGGCTGATCATCATTGTGTACAACTAACGTTGTATATTCCCCACTAAAGTTTGCTTCCAGTCCGTCAATCGTACAGATCTTGATTCTTCCGCCACCTAAGGAACAGGCTATGATCTCAAGATTTCTTCCTGACTCCCCGACTAATAATAATTTTACACTGTTTGGATGTGCATTTTTTAACTGAATCTTTCCAATCTCAAATTTCATTCCAGATTCTTCTGCAATCTCAAAACTATCCGGAATACGGATATCATCGGCCGTCATTCCAAGCAGTCCTGCAACTAATGCCTTATCTGTACCATGTCCTTTTCCTGTTGCTAGAAATGAACCATGTAATAGTATTTTTGCTTCTTTTACCGATTCTCCGAGCAGATGTCTTGATACCTGTCCAATTCTTACAGCACCTGCTGTGTGAGAGCTCGACGGTCCGACCATCACTGGTCCTACGATGTCAAATAAATTCATATATCTTCTCCTGTCTGTGTATGCCTTTCGTCTTTGAAATGCTGTGTTTTGTACTTATTTCCTCTTTTTATATAATTTACTCGTAAAGCATGAAAAAGGCAAGTATAGAATTTCCTATACTTGCCCTACTTTGGAACATCTTTGATCAATCTTCTGATCATTTCCAAAAAATCTCTTAGAAATTAAATCCTTTGATTGTTGCAAAGTAATCGTCTGGTGTTTCTGCACGACGGATCATTTCTGTTGTTCCATCTTCTTTTAATAAGATCTCTGCAGATTTTAATTTACCATTGTAGTTGTATCCCATTGCAAATCCATGTGCTCCTGTATCGTGGAGCACTAACAGGTCTCCCATGTCGATCTTAGGTAATTTACGGTCGATCGCGAATTTGTCGTTATTCTCGCAAAGTGATCCTGTGATGTCATATACATGATCTGCTGGTTCATTTTCTTTACCCATAACTGTGATGTGATGATATGCACCATACATTGCAGGTCTCATTAAGTTTACTGCACACGCATCAACACCGATATATTCTTTATGTGTATGTTTTTCGTGAATTGCTTTTGTTACTAATACTCCGTTTGGTGCAAGCATATAACGTCCAAGCTCTGTAAAGATCTTCACATCTCCCATTCCGGCTGGCACTAGAATTTCATCATATACTTTGTGTACTCCTTCACCAATGACTGCGATATCATTTCCTTTCTGATCTGGAAGATAAGGGATTCCGACTCCACCAGATAAGTTGATAAATCCGATATGAACTCCAACTTCTTCTTTTAATTTCACTGCTAATTCAAATAACTGTTTAGCAAGCGTTGGGTAGTATTCATTAGAAACTGTGTTACTTGCAAGGAAAGAGTGGATTCCAAATTCTTTGACACCAAGTTCTTTTAACTGTTTGAATGCTTCAAAAATCTGTTCTGTTGTCATTCCGTATTTTGCATCCCCAGGGTTATCCATGATATCTGTTCCTAATGCGAAAACTCCACCCGGATTATAACGGCAGGAAATCTTTTCTGGGATTCCAGCACATTCTTTTAAGAATTCGATATGTGTAATGTCATCTAAGTTGATCGTTGCACCTAACTGTTTTGCAAGGATGAATTCTTCTGCTGGTGTGTCGTTAGAAGAGAACATGATTTCGCTTCCATCGAATCCACAACGATCTGACATCATAAGTTCTGTTAAAGATGAGCAGTCTGTTCCGCATCCTTCTTCTCTTAAGATCTTTAAGATTGTTGGGTTTGGTGTTGCTTTTACTGCAAAATATTCTTTAAATCCTTTATTCCATGAAAATGCTTTGTATAATCCTCTTGCTGTTTCACGGATTCCTTTTTCATCATATAAATGAAATGGAGTTGGGTATTTCTTTACGATCTCATCTAACTGTTCTTTTGTTACAAATGGTACTTTTGCCATGGTGTTTTGTTCCTTTCTTTTATACTTTTTGTATATTTATTGCATTTTTAATAGTTGTATTTCATTAGCCAGTGCATCTTTAAATACTTCCACCAGATTGTTGTTGCTGGAATACAGACTGGTTGCCTCGTAGCAGTTCGTGATCGCTCCTGTTAAAACATCTTTGGAATCTGTGATCAGCCGGATCTGTTCCTTCTTACATTGCGTCAGATAAACAGTTGCTCCTTTTAATTCGAATGGTTCATTCGTTATGATCACAACTTTCTTGCCTTCACTTACCATCTTCTCTAAGTATTCCCGGAACATCTCCAGTCGCTCATTGTATACAGAGATATATGCTCGCTCTTCTGCCTGAAGCAGCATATCGATGATCTTATCGCAAATATGTTCTTCGCCTTTGATCGTCAGATAACCGCCTTCGTTCTTTCGTTTGCCTGGAAGTTCTTCCTTCAGCTCTGTCTTCTTCTGTTCCAGATGTCTAATCTTATTGCTGCAGAATTCTTCGATCGCAACCGGTGTATAACGAACTGTATCTTCTTCTTGTATATAGGCTGCACCTTTGTCTACCAGACCTGCCAGTGCATTGTATGCGTTAGATCTTGAAATCCCGCTTTGCTTGGCTGCCTCATATCCATTAAGGCTTCCTTCCAGTGTCAGTAAAATGTAAAGACTGGCTTCATGTCTTGTGAGTCCAAACTCCATCAGACGCTCTACATTATCCATCACTTTCACCTCGTGTTCCTATCTAGGACTACTATAGTTGAATTAAAAAAGAATGTCAAGCTTTCCTTGACATTCTGAGAATTTTTCTTACCACTCTTCTTCTTTTCCCACATACTCTTTTCCACCAACTGTCATGATGTCAAAATCAACATAGGCTACTTTGTCTTTGCTGTCTCCACTAATGTTATATTTCTGTTTTACATTTTTTGCTTCTTTTTTGATCTGCTGCAATTTTGCATATCTCATTGCTTCTTTTGAAGAGATTTTTCTCTCTTTATTTGTTTTAGAATCTGTAAGTGTAAAATCATAATTATTAAAATCTGTATAATATTTGGTAATCTTTATTCTGTCTTTGACCTTCCAGAATACGATCTGCATCATATCATGATCCGGATCGATAAATACCATTTTGCAGCCGCTTTTTATCCCATTGATAATATCCGATTTCTTCTTTGCTTTTTGGTCCTTGTGCAATCTCATTCATATGATTCCACCCAATCAAAAGCGCTGCTATCATTGTACATATCGTTAAAAGATATCCTATCAGCGTTGTTGCTTTTTTATTTTGTTTCATTCGCATCTTCTCCTTATAATTTATTATATTTTATTCTTTATTGTAAAGCCGTACAAAGAACAAACAATATAAGCATCCAGGAACTGCTTTTGTAGATTTTCATGCGATATTCTTCTTTCTCGATCAGTACATATGTCATGATCATTCTCAAAATAAGATTGATAATCTGTAGTATTCCAAAGATGATCTTAACCTTATCAAAGGATAAAGATCCATGATCCATTTGTACAATGACCGCATAAAAAAATGATATTACACACATGACAACACACTGCACATAAAAATAAAATTTGCTTTCCAAATCAATATTGAAAAAGACATTTGTCTCATCTTGTGAAAAGAAAAGTAAAAATATAAGTATCATTTGCCTCATTAAACCACCTGCCGGATTTATGACAATCCAGAAGTCGAAATCTTTAATTCAAATTGCTGACGAACTGGAAGAAGAACCTACCGACATTCAATCACTTTACGAATGTGTTACACAAAATATCAATCTAACTGTCGAAGAAATTTATAAAATCTACATTTCAACTAATAAAACTAACAACTAACAAAGAACTCCACAGCCTACGCTGTGGAGTTCTTACTTTATCGATATTTACATCATCAATATTCAATTTCGTCAAAAAATGGAAAATCTTATTCGTCAGCTTTTCCTTCAGATCCGAATAATTTAATCTTTGTAATTACCATATCTTTAATAGCTTCAGCACCTGGTGCTAATAATTTACGAGGGTCGAAACCTTTTCCTTCAAGGTCTTTTCCATCTTCGATATATTTACGTGTAGCTTCAGCAAATGCAATCTGGCATTCTGTGTTAACGTTGATCTTAGCTACTCCAAGAGAGATTGCTTTTTTGATCATATCATCAGGGATTCCTGTACCACCATGTAATACTAATGGCATATCTCCTGTTAACTGCTGAATTGCATCTAATGTTTCGAAGCTTAATCCTTCCCAGTTTTCTGGGTATTTTCCGTGGATGTTTCCGATTCCTGCTGCAAGCATTGTTACTCCAAGATCTGCAACTGATTTACATTCTTTAGGATCTGCGCATTCACCTCTACCGATAACTCCATCTTCTTCTCCACCGATAGATCCAACTTCAGCTTCGATAGACATTCCTTTTCCTTTTGCAACTTTTACTAGTTCTTTTGTTTTTTCAATGTTTTCTTCGATTGGATAGTGAGATCCATCAAACATGATAGAAGAGAATCCAGCTTCGATACATTTGTAGCATCCTTCATAAGAACCGTGGTCTAAGTGAAGAGCTACTGGTACGGAAATGTTTAATTCTTCTAACATTCCGTTAACCATTCCTACAACAGTTTTGTATCCTGTCATATATTTTCCTGCTCCTTCAGAAACACCAAGGATCACTGGAGATCTTGTCTCTTCTGCTGCTAATAAAATAGATTTTGTCCATTCTAAGTTGTTGATGTTGAACTGTCCAACTGCGTAATGTCCGGCTTTCGCCTTGTTTAACATTTCTTTTGCTGATACTAACATAGTTTGTCCTCCATATAATTCGTTAACTTTTTCACATCTAGTTCATTATACTCTATTTATACGTGGGTTGCAAGTTCTGAGTTGCAACCCACGCATATATTATTTCTGATTTTTCTGCACAATCTCTTCATATAAATCATCGATGTTCTGATCTTTTAAAAAGTTTTGAATTGTTACAATACGAATTCCCAGATTTGCTCCCTGTGCTCTTTCTAACAGATTCTCATATGTGACGATGACATCTGCATCTTCTGGCACTTTTTCAATCACATAATTTTTTACATCCATTTTTTTCTCCAACTTTCACTATATATCCGCCAAATTCATGTCCTGTGATAACTGGATGTTCTTTGCTTACATCATCCGGAACTCGTTTATGATCTCCTCCTCGGATCGCTGGAAGATCTACTTCTTTTATGTAAACTTGATTTTTCCTGATAGTACTGCTGCTGTTGCTTTCATGATCAATCATACCTCCTACATTTTGATATAATCATTATCTTCTTCTACTTTTAATAACAGATCTCCTTGTAAGGAATCTCTTAAAACTCTTGTTACATTTTTACTGTCACTATTGTGATACCATGCTTCGGCTTCTTCTCTTGAAGAACCACCTTTTTCTTTTCTTGAAACTAAACGTTCTTTTAACATCTCTTCTTCTGCAAGAATCAAAATCTTATAATCTGCATATTGCTGCATAGATCTCCAAGGTTCCTGTTTTAACAATAACCAGTTTCCTTCGATTAAAATGATATCTTTTGTGACTTTAATTTGATCTTCTACTACATCATGAAGATTCCTGTCATAAATCGGCCATAAAATATCTTCTGTTTTGATCTTTTCCAGTTTCTTCCTTACCTTTGCCGTGTCATATGTTTCTGGACATCCTTTAACCTGTTTCATTGGTACTGTCTCTCCGAATACTACCACGTCGTGTGAATTAATATAATCAGAATGATAATGGAATCCATCAAGTCCCAATGCCTGAATCTCTGTCAGTTCTTGTTCTTCTTTGGATAAATATTCTAAGAACTGGCTTAATGTCGTCTTCCCAACCGCTGGTGGTGCTGCCATAAATACTATAAGTCTTTCATTTTTTTGTTTCTGCAGTTCATGTAAATGTTTTAATAATGGAAGAAACACTTCTCGAATCGTTTCTTCATTGTAAACTGCTTTCATTTCAAAACCATTGACTTTAATTAAATATTCTTTCCATTCTTTCATATGCCACCTCTTTCTTTATACTTATTATACGATATGTTCTTTTGCAGATACAAGGAATAGACTTTTTAGTTTGGCAGCATTAAAAAGTGCCATCTTTTTATGTTATAAAAAAGATGGCACTTCTGATCCCTGACAAATATTTAGTTAAATTTTGTGTAATCAATGAGATCTCCCAGATAATCATATCCGAACTGATATACCATGATATTTCTGATCACTGCAAATCCAAAGAAGATACATATTCCTAAGATCAACATCCAAAGTCTTGGCTTCATGATCCCAATCTCTCTGCCTGTCAGCTTCTTTATCATCCATCCTATCATGCACCATAGAAACATAATCCCGGTATATACAACCGTTGGATTACAGAAAAATGCTCTCTCAATATCCAAATGAAGTAGCGCGATCACACTTCTTGTTCCGCCACATGCCGGACAGTAAAAATGTGTAACTTCTTTGAAAAAGCAGGGCATACTTCTTATGATCTTATATAGAATCATCATTTTCATCGATATATGTATCATAATGTGTATTAAACTCTTTCATTTCATTTTGGAAATCTGCACTGAGCAGAATATTCACAACAAAAACTGTGATCAAGATGATAGAACCTATGATCCCTATGATTCCACAGATCAGTCCTGCTTTCGCTTTCTTTCCTCTTGTCTCATTGACTTTTGGAGTCACTGCAAAACAAATGATCGCTGCGATTCCAGTGATGATCGCAATCGGTGTGCAACAACAGCTGACCATACATACAACAGAAATGATTCCTAAGATCATTGCTGCAAGGGCAATTCCACTTGTTTGTGCCTGTTGATCAACATTTGCTTCCTGTTGTGTGTTGTAATGATTGTATCTCATGTTTTCGTTTTCATATCTTGACTGATCTTCTTGTCTCTGATCCTCATCTTTGATCTCGTATCCAGTATATGGATCGTATCTTTTATCTTCCATTCTTTTCTCCTCTACTTTCTAATGTAGCGAATCATTCCTGGTCCTAATTTATCTGTCGGACGCGAAATAAATTCATGCTTATGATAAAACGGCTCTCGTCCAACTGCACACATCAGATCAAGCATGATCTCTGTTCCCTCTTCACAAAGATCCTCTACATACTTGATCAGATCTTCAATGATCGCACTTCCAATTCCATAATGCTGGTAGTCTGGATGGATCATCAGATCCTGAATATAGCAAATGACAGCCCCGTCACCGACGAGTCGTCCCATTCCTACAATCTTTGCATCAATGTATGCACAGACAATATACAAACTGTTATCTAATGCTTTCTTCGCCTGTGTTCTTGATAATGGTTTGAAGTTGACTGCTTTTCTTAATTCAAGATATGTATCAACTCCTACATTATTTGATACTAGTGTTACTAATTTCATTCTTTCTTTTTCTTCTTTCTTCCATAATAATAGTGGTTTCCTTATAAAATAAAATATTTCTTTAATTGGCTATCATCTTATCACGAATTTTATCAGAATACAAGAAATGAGTATCTTGTGCTAAAATTTATGATCTTATACACAAAAAAACAGATGATTTTTATTTTTTCCCACAAAAATCACCTGTTTCTTCTATATGATAGTAGATATTTTAAGACCTAATCCTGTAGTGCATCTACATCACGTTCCCCAGTACGGATCTTCACTACATTTCTTACTTCGTAACTAAAGATCTTTCCGTCACCGACTTCTCCTGTAAATGCAGCTTTCTGAATGGCTTCAATTGTTTTTCTCTCCCATTCTTCAGAGGATACCACAATCTCAAATTTAATTTTTGGTCTCATCAACATATCAACTTTGGTACCACGGACAACTTCCGTAAACCCTTTCTGAGCTCCACATCCCATGACCTGTGATACTGTGATTCCGTTAACTCCGATTTTATTCAAAGCTTCTTTGACGTCTTCGAATTTTTCTTCGCGGACGATCGCATTAATTTTGATCAGCATATATTTTCACCTCTTTTTAATCTAAACCGTTAAAGCTTGGATAAGCATTTTCTCCATGTTCTGATACATCCAATCCGATTTTCTCGGCTCTTTCTTCCACTCGAAGTGGAGTAAAGATACGAACGATCGCAATGCAGATCAAACTTCCTACAACTGCAACTGCGATAGATACAAAAATTCCTATGATCTGTGCCACAAATAATCTTGTCTCTCCAAAGACAAGTCCATTCCATTTGGCAACTCCGTTGATGGATGTCATTCCGAATAATCCTGTTGCGATACCTCCCCAGATACCACCGATTCCATGGCAGCCAAAGGCATCTAATGCATCATCGATCTTTAATTTTCCTTTGATCAGTTTAACTCCAAAGTAGCAGATTGGACTGACTAATAATCCGCAGATGACTGCTGCCCACATTGGGACAAATCCAGCTCCTGGTGTGATCGCTACTAATCCGATCACTAATCCTGTGGAAGCTCCAACTAAAGTTGTTTTTCCTTCTGAAAATACTTCGATCAGCATCCATGATACAAGTCCTGCGGCTGCTGAAACTGAAGTTGTCATAAATGCATGTGCTGCAAGTCCATTTGCTGCAAGAGCACTTCCTGCATTAAATCCATACCATCCAAACCATAACAGTGCAGCTCCTAAAAATACAAACGGTGTATTATGTACGTGGTAAACTCCCTGGTCATATCCACGACGTTTTCCAAGTGTTAAAGCTAATACCAGTCCACTCACACCTGATGTGATATGAACAACATTTCCTCCTGCGAAATCAACTGATCCGATCTTGGCTAAGAATCCTCCTTCACCCCATACCATATGTGCCATTGGATAGTAAACGATCAATGACCATAAGATAATAAAAAGAACTAATGCCTTAAATTTCATTCTTCCTGCGACAGATCCTGTGATCAACGCTGGTGTGATCATTGCAAACATCATCTGAAATGCTGCAAATGCAAGGTTTGGAATCGTAGATGCGTAAGGTCCCGGTTTCATTCCGACTCCGTTAAAACCAAACCATTTTGCTCCTCCAATGATCCCTGCGTGGTTTCCTCCGAAAGATAATGCATATCCAACAAGTACCCACATGATCACGGAAACTCCCATGATGAATACACACTGCATCATCGTGTTTCCAACGTTTTTCCTTCGTACCATTCCTCCATAGAAAAATGCAAGGCCTGGTGTCATAATAAATACAAATGCTGCACATAGCAGTATAAATGCTGTATCTCCTGCGTTCATAATATATTCCTCCATTCTCATTTTCAAATATGCTTCTATGCTCGTCAGAGTAGCTAGTTCTGACATCTTTGAAAATCTCTCGAGAGAATGTTTTCTTTTATAGTCTTTTCTATAAAAGAAAAAGGAGCCAAAGCACACTTTAACTTATGCTTTGACTCCTTTGTCACGTTTATAGTAACAAAAGGTGTTTTAAAATGCAAGATTTATTTATGTATTTTTATCAAGACAATTGTGATTTGAATGACGGAAATTATTGGTGGAATATTATAAAAAGAGATCATGTGTCTGCAACCCACTTGCGTTCGGACTCCCACGTAGCTGTACTAAGCTCCTGAATGGTCTAACGACCATCCACTCGCTAAGTGCAGACGTGTCCGTACGGTTGCCGACACATGATCTCTTTTTATAATATTCAAATAATTTACGTGATTCAAACCACTATACAGTGTGTATGTTGTATGGTATTGATTGATAATTTTTGTATTCGTTAACAGAAGTTTAGCTAAAATCTACAAGCACCTTCTGTCTGAAAATTTCCTATTTTACAATCAATGCTGTTCTCCATACACCCCCACTTGAATTTTTCAATCTTGTAATTGTCCACACTTTAGACTTCTGGTATATGATAAAAAATAAATAAACGATCGGAAGCGCAGCATTAGAATTTTGCCATGTTTTTTACGGATTCGCAGCCGGCTTGGTGCGTTGTTTGAGCCTCAAAGAGTTCTGTTTTCAATACTTTTGAAGGCGAGTTACGCAAGGAAAGCCGGCGGATGAGCGATCTGTAAAAAACGTGAGTAAAATTCTCTAGCTACGCTTCCAATCGTTTATTTATTTTTTATCATATACTCGAAATCTACAGTTGACCAACTTACAAAAATTTAAATTTATTTCTTATTCAACATCTGCTAATGCTGCAAGATTTTCTTCTCCTGTACGGATTTTGATAACTTTGTCTACGTTGTATACAAAGATCTTACCATCTCCGATATGTCCTGTGTAAAGGGCTTTCTTCGCAGCTTCGATGATGTTGTCAACTGGGATATTTCCGACGATGACTTCAACTTTAACTTTTGGAAGTAATGTTGCATCGACTTCAGCACCTCTGTATCGTTCTCCAGCACCTTTCTGGATACCACAACCCATGACCTGAGTAACCGTCATACCAGTAACTCCAACATCGTTCATTGCTTTTCTTAACTTGTCATATCTTGTTAATTTTGCAATAATAACAACTTTATACATTCCTGTTACAAGATCTGGAGCTTTGCTAACCTGTACAGCTGCTGCTTTCTGAACTTCAGAAGCTTTGTCGTAATCTTCCTGTCCAAGAACAGTGTTTGCATTTTCTTCCATGATCATTGTGTTAGAAATATCCATCATACTGAATCCAGCATATGCTGATGTTAAGCCATGTTCTGGTCCATCCAGACCGATGATTTCTTCTTCTTCTGTTACACGAAGACCAATCGTTGCTTTGATGATCGTAAATGTCAAACTGATCGTTACGGCTGTCCAAGCACAGACACATACGATACCGATGATCTGAATCTTTAATAATCCAAATCCACCACCATAGAAGAGTCCGTTTAATTCACTTCCTGGTGCAGTTTTTGTTGCAAATAATCCTGTTGCTAATGTTCCCCATAAACCATTCATGAAATGTACTGCTACAGCTCCAACTGGGTCATCAATTCTTAATTTATAGTCTAAAAACCATACTCCAAAACAAACAAGTAATCCAGAAACAGCTCCAATAACGATCGCTCCAAATGCATCTGTAACATCACATGGTGCTGTGATTGCTACAAGTCCTGCAAGAGATGCGTTTAATGACATTGATACATCAGGTTTTCCATATTTTACCCATGTAAAGATCATACATACAACAGTTGCAACTGCTGGTGAGATTGTTGTTGTTACGAAAATAGATCCTAACTGTTCAATAGATGTTGCTGCTGCACCATTGAATCCATACCATCCAAGCCAAAGGATAAATACTCCTAATGCTCCAAGTGGAATATTATGTCCTGGAAATGCATTTACTTTTGTAATATTTCCATCTTTGTCTTTTGTGAATTTACCAATACGTGGTCCTAAGAATTTTGCTCCGATCAGTGCGGATAATCCACCAACCATATGAATTGCACAAGATCCAGCGAAATCATGGAATCCCATCTGAGATAACCATCCTCCACCCCAGATCCAATGTGCTTCGATCGGATAGATCAATGCGGAGATAACTGCGGAATAAATACAGTATGATAAGAATTTTGTTCTTTCTGCCATGGCTCCGGATACGATCGTTGCTGTTGTTGCACAGAATACTAAGTTAAATACGAAACTAGACCAGTCAAAATTTGCATAAGATGTAAAAATATCAAATCCAGGTTTTCCGATCAATCCGATCATATCTTCCCCGAGTAATAAACTGAAACCGATCAGAATAAATACACAAGTACCAATACAGAAGTCCATCAGGTTTTTCATGATAATATTTCCGGCATTCTTAGCTCTTGTAAATCCGGCTTCAACCATAGCGAATCCGGCCTGCATCCAGAATACCAATGCGGCTCCGATAAGGAACCAGACCCCAAAAATCTGGGTGTTCATTGCGTTCATAATTTCTTTTGTCATATCTTTGTCCTCCCATTTCGAAAGTTTCATCTTTTCATTCAGGAAGAAACGCGCGTGTCTGTACTCAATGAATTGATTGAAGGATTTTAGAAATCCTTCTTGATAAAAAGAAAAGGCGTTATGAAGAATGATCTGTGTCATTTCATAACGCCTTTGTTATGGTTGGAATTATAAACGTCTCATTTTTATTTGTCAATAAGTTTTTTAACATTTTTTGTGCAGAAAATGTATCTTTTTTAGTACAATTTTAACTGTTTAATTCGTTCTCAAGCATGCGGTATCCGACTCCGACTTCTGTAAAAACATACTTTGGAACCGCTGGATTTTCCTCAATCTTTCGGCGGATATTTGCCATATTTACACGAAGAATTCTATTATTTGTATCTGCATGAGGTCCCCATATATCCTTGATGATAGATTCATATGTAATAACCTTTCCTGCATTCTCTGCAAGAAGAGATACCAGCTTATATTCAATCTGTGTAAGTCTGACTTCTTCCTCTCCAAGGAATACCCTTCTCTTGTCAAAATCAATTTTTAGCTGATCTGCATGATACATCGGTGTTTTCGTCTCTGTTTCCATTGGCTGCCTTCTATGTCTTAATGCAGTACGGATCCTTGCGAGCAGTTCCTGATTGCCAAATGGCTTGGTTATATAATCATCTGCCCCTGCATCCAGGGCTTTTACTTTCTCAGATTCACTGTTTCTTGCTGAGATTACGATGATCGGAGTAACAGCCCATTTTCTGATCTCAGAAATCACATCAATTCCATCCATATCTGGTAGTCCAAGGTCTAATAAAATAATATCTGGGCAGTATGATTCTGCGCACTGAATTGCCTGAGTTCCTGTGGTTGCTATAATTGGTTTGTAGCCATTTGTCTTTAAGATCGTTGATATGAAATTGCCGATGTTTTCTTCATCTTCGACGATCAAAACAGTAAATTTAATCTCTGTCATAGTTTTTCTTCCTCCGTCAATTCTTCCTCATCCATTGGCAGACTAAAACTAAACTCTGCTCCATCCTCATAGTTTCTTGCATAGACATCACCTTGATGTGCCATAACAATGGATTTGCAGATACTTAATCCAATACCCATTCCCTTGCGGCTTTCATGATCAATTGCTCCTGCACATCCATCAAAAATCTGAGCAATACGTTCAGGTTCAATTCCAACTCCATGATCCCTAACATAAAATACAACATTCTTTTCTTCTTCTTTGATGTCCAGTTCAATCGGTCCACGAGTTCCTGCATGTACCCATGCATTTTCAAGAAGGTTCATAATGACCTGCTCAATCAACGTTGGATCCATTGGTACCATAAGAAAATCTTCTGGAATCTTCACCTTTAATTCGCTGTCTGGATAACGCTTATGGTAACGCTGAATTGCTTCTGACACCACTTCTTCGAGAGGCTCTGGCACCTTTTTTACATGCGGTTGTGTATCACTTCCATTGCTCTGAATCCTTGTAATACTAAGAAGATTTTCCACCATGTTTAACAGCCAGTTTGCATCTTCTTTAATTCCCACGACAAGCTGGTCTTTTGCCTCTTCATCAAGCTGATCTTTTGCCTCCAGATAGGTTGAACTTGCCCCGATCATTCCGGTCAGCGGTGTTCTTAGATCATGGGAGATCGCTCTTAATAAATTCGAGCGCATCTTCTCCTTCTCTTTCTCGATCTGAAGCTCATTGATCTGCTTGTTATATTCATTTAATTTCGCAAGTTCTTTCTCTCTCTTAACAGCCGCTTCTTTCTCTCGGTTTAAGCTTGTTGTCGTCATATTGGTTATGATCGCGATCACTAAAATTCCAAGGAATGTCATTGGATATCCATCGATCATAAAATTAATCTTAAAGTATGGAAATGTAAATCTCCAGTTAATAAAAATAACGCTTAAAAGTGAGGAAACAATCCCCCATCCATACCCTTTTGTATATCTTGAGATAAAAAAAGTTGCCAATGTATAAATCATTGGCACATTAATATTGTGAGCTGTCTGATAGAAAAAAATATGCGCAATGATAGTCGCAATGATCAGGATCGTAACCGAAATCAAAAAATCCTTCTCCCACTGCATCAGCCCTTTTTCATTCTGCTTCATGTTTATTCTCCATTTGGTCGAATGTTCACATCAATCTTACATTTTGAAACGTGGTCAGAATTGACACTTAGGTCATAATCTACCTGCAAACGCATCTGTTCCTCTTCTTCCATCCAGTCAATATTGCTTGTATTGACTCCCATCAAAAGACTTCCAAATGGTGTATCATAGTAAGAGAGATTTTCTTTTCCCTCCTCAAAGATCATATGAGATCCCTGTGGACCTTTTCTTGTAAGTTCTACACTGTTTGGCCCGATCTTTAAGACATTCTTTGTAATTTCATTATCTTCTGAAAGCTCATCATATAAAATATAATGCTTGCCATTTTTTAAATAATAAGCTCCTGTTGTTACCATCTCGATCGGATTTTCTGGATCAACATCCATCTGAAGCCCTGAAATGTTAATTAATACTTCTTTCGTCATTTATCTTTCACTTCCTAATAATTCTCAATATCTACCGGCTGTACATAATCCACATGGCATGGCAGTACTTTGTCGGCAAATGATAAAAACTGGTCTGCCATATCACTGACATAGTACTCATACTGTGCTACATGATCCTCGGAAGCTGCCATATCTCTCTGTGCAAGCATCTGTTTTAAAGTCTTTGCAACTTCGTAAGCAGGGTTCACTAAAGTAACCTTGTCACCCACAAATCTCTGGATTGGATTAATAAGCAATGGATAATGCGTACATCCAAGGATCAGAGAATCGATGTCATACTGCTTAAATTCTCTTAAATATCGTGATACCATATCCTCTGTGATACGGTCATCAATCAGTCCTTCTTCTACCAATGGTACAAATAATGGACATGCTTTTGTGACTACCGTCACAGACGGATCTAATTTTCTTAAATACTGTCCATACTGTCCACTCTTGATCGTAGCATTCGTCCCAATGATTCCAATATTCTTATTCTTTGTCGCATTCATCGCTGCAACAGCACCTGGCTGTACCATACCGATGATCGGCACATTATATAAATCCTGTAAATCAGCTAAAGCGAGGGCACTCGCCGTATTACAGGCGATGACCACTGCTTTGACACCTTTACTTAACAGAAAATTGACGATCTGTCTGGAATAACGCACGATCGTATCTTTGGATTTGGTTCCATAAGGCACACGTGCAGTATCTCCAAAATATATCATACTTTCTTCCGGAAGCTGACGCATGATCTCTCTTGCGACAGTCAATCCACCAACTCCGGAATCAAACACCCCAATTGGTGCATTCATAGCTATTTCCTCCTAACGATATCTTGTCATTGCCTGATCAATTAATATATCAATTAATTCAGGAATATCAAGTCCGCATGCTTTCCATAACATTGGATACATACTGATACTTGTGAATCCTGGCAATGTATTGATCTCGTTAAATACAACTCTTCCTGATTCTTCTAAGAAGAAATCAACTCTTGATAATCCAAATCCGTCAACGGCTTTAAAGATTGCTTCAGCATCTTCTCTGATCTTCTGCTTAGATTCTTCTGGCATGTCTGGATCTACAACCGTCTTAGATTCTGCGTTGTTATATTTTGCATCGAAATCATAGAATGCTGCTTCTTGGGCTGCGAGGATTTCTCCAACACAGGTACTCTTTACTTGTGTTCTATCACCTAACACGGCACATTCTACTTCTCTTCCGACAATTGTCTCCTCACAAAGAATATTGCGGTCGTGTTTCACCGCTTCGTATAATGCTGCTTCTAATTCTTTTCTGTTCTCTGCTTTGGAAACTCCCTTGGAAGATCCTGCACAAGAAGGTTTTACGAAGATTGGATATGGGATTTCTTTTTCCACACGATCCATTGCTTCATCTAAATGTTCAAAATCACTTTCTCTAACATGAACAAACTTCGCCTGATCGATACCAATATGGTCTACAATGATCTTCGTGTATACTTTATCCATAGAAACTGCAGATGCTAAAACTCCACATCCAACATATGGGATCTTGGACAGTTCAAATAATCCCTGAACTGTTCCGTCTTCACCATTCATACCATGAAGAACTGGGAAGATCACATCCACTTTCTGAAGTTTGTATGTACCTTCTGCAAGGATGACTAAAGAACGAGTTGTTGTATCTGGAGAAATAAATGCTTTGACTTCTCCTTCTCTCCAGCTTCCGTCTTCAATATCCTTTACACTGTCTACTAATAACCATTTTCCTTCTTTTGTGATTCCAACTAAAATCACGTTATATTTTTCAGTGTCCATGTTCTTGATGACTGTCGTTGCTGACAGACATGAAACATCATGTTCAGAGGAATCTCCTCCAAAGATCACTACTACATTCTTCTTCATTGATCTAAACTCCTTTATCATAATAAAAGTATAAAAATTTAAAATAAATTATTTTATTATCACTTGATTATATCACAAATTTCTCAAAAATAAATCCTTCAAAGTAAGGTTCATTCTCTTTATATGCTTTTTGATCACGAAATGTCCATCCATAGATTGGAATCTTATAAAATTTCCTGCAGATTTTTAATGGAAGGCAGTCTTTATATTTATAACGATAAGCTATAAAATCTGGTTTTGTAATAAAATTTGTTAATAGATTCTTCATAATGAAATAAGCAATCTTACGTGAAAATGATCCTGCTTCTTTCTCTTTGAAGAACTGCTCACTTAACTGCCCGCGGATCACTTCTGGACGATTCTTCTTAAACCAATATAAAGCATAAGGATGAAAACATTCGATACAATATAATCCCCTGTATCTGTCCAATGTCTTTGCTACTTTCTTACACAACTTGCGGTTACATGTTTCCATTTTAAGTTCTATAAGTAATGGGACTTTTCCATCAATCTCTCTCAAGACTTCTATAAACCTTGGAATTCTCTCTTTTGTTCCCATCAGCCGGTATCTGCACAGCTCACGGTAAGTAAGATCCTGAATCTTCTTATTCACACCACATGTTCTCTTAAGATCGTAATCATGATGGATTACCATAACACCATCTTTTGTAAGCTGCACATCCAGTTCCATACCATAACCTAATTCCTTGGCTTTCTTAAAAGCAGCCATGGAATTTTCTGGAATGCCTTCTTCCCCATGAAATCCACGATGTGCATAGTATTTCACATTCAGCACTGGATGTTCACGCTTTTTTCCCGGATCAATCATCTTGATGTATACAAAAATTAAAATTGGAATCCATAATAAGATCATTGCTCATCCCTCTTTTCCTTGACCATCGCAGTTAATGTTTCACGTTCATTTAATACAGGCTGTTCTAATACCTGATCTAGCAGCCATGACAAAATTTCTCCTATTTCTTTTCCCTGTGGAACTCCCATATCCATCAGGTCTTTTCCATTGATCTTTAATTCTTTGATAGAAAGGCAATTTTTCTCTTCAATGATTTCTTCAAACAGTCTCTTGGTTTCATTTAAAACCTGTTCTTTTTGTTCTTTGTGATAATCGCTCTGTGCATTAATATCTGCCCTCTGGACCACCATTAATCTTGCAAATAATTCTGGTGTAAGTTTGCTGACCCATCGTCTTATCGTTTTTTTATTTACTTCTTCAAACGATGCAAATCTGCGATCATGCCATCTAACAAGAGTTGTGACCTGTTTGATCGTCTGATTATCAAATTTTAATCTGCGAAGGATCTTTCTTGCTATTTCTTCTCCGATCACTGGATGCATTTTAAAATGATCTTTATCCGGTCCTTCCACTCTTGCTTCTGGTTTTCCAATATCATGCAGCAACATTGTCCAGCGGTAAATATGTTCTGCCTCGATATTTTTCATAGCTTCAATCGTATGAATTCCGACACTATATTTATGATGTGGATTATTCTGTGGTGTCTCCATCATAATATCAAATTCAGGAAAAATAATCTTTGTAACACCTAATTTATATGCATTTACCAAAACCTCTGGATATGCGGATGTGATCAGTTTTTCTAATTCTACCTGAATTCGTTCTGCACTGATGTCTTTTAGGAATCTTGCCTGATTCCTGATCGCTTCTTCGGTTTTTTCTTCAATCTCAAATCCTAACTGTGCCTGAAATCTTAAGGCTCTTAGAATTCTTAAAGCATCTTCATCAAATCGCTTCGTTGCCTCTCCAACGCAACGGATCATTTTGTTCTTAAGATCTGTCATTCCATCGTACATATCAATGATGCCTTCTCTGTCATTGTATGCCATGGCATTGATCGTAAAATCTCTTCTTAATAAATCCTCTTTTAAGGATTTTGTGAAATGTACTTCATTCGGTCTTCTATGGTCTTCGTATTTTCCATCGACACGATAGGTCGTCACCTCATATGGCTCATGATTCATCAATACTGTAACTGTTCCATGTTCGATTCCTGTATCTACTGTATGTTCAAATATTTCTTTGACTTCCTGAGGTGAAGCTGATGTTGTAATATCCCAGTCACCCGGAGTTCTTCCTAATATCGAATCTCTGACACACCCACCTACTATATAGGCTTCAAATCCATGTTCTTCTAATGTCTTAATTACTTTTGCTGCCTGTGCTGGCATGTTGATCTTCATCTTCTCACCTCATCTTTTCTGTTTATCATAAACGGAAGAATTGCCGGAAATGTATCTTCATAATTCCCGGCAATTGTATTCATTATACTCTTAGTAAGCTTTTCCAAAGTAAACCATCTTCTTCGCAGGTTTTCCACAGTGAACGCATACGTCACTTAAATGTTCCTGTTCAAATGGCATACATCTTGTTGTAGCTGTTGTCTCGTCTTTGATCGCTTCTTCACATTCTGTTTCTCCACACCACATTGCTTTTACGAAACCATCCTGTTTCTCAATGTGAGCTTTGAATTCATCCCAATTCCTAGCTTCTACGGTATGTTCAGCTAAATGTTTCTTCGCTCTCTCAAGCATATCGCTCTGCATCTGTTCTAATACTTCACCAAGTTTTGTCTCGATCTCATCTAAAGATACGATGATCTTCTCTCTTGTATCACGGCGAACGATCACTGCCTGATTCTTCTCAATATCTTTTGGTCCGATCTCAATTCTTGTAGGAATTCCGCGTACTTCCTGTTCACTGAATTTCCATCCTGGGCTCTTATCAGAATCATCGACTTTCACTTTGTAAGAAGAAGCAAGTTTCTTTCTGATCTCTTCTGCTTTCTCAAGCACTCCTTCTTTCTTCTGCATGATCGGTACGATCATTGTCTGTACTGGTGCGATTCTTGGTGGTAATACAAGACCTGAATCATCTCCATGAACCATGATGATCGCTCCGATGATACGTGTAGACATTCCCCATGATGTCTGGTGTACATACTGGAGTTTATTGTCTTTATCTGTATATTGGATACCAAATGCTTTCGCAAATCCATCACCGAAATTATGGCTTGTTCCAGACTGTAATGCTTTTCCATCGTGCATTAATGCTTCAATTGTATATGTGGCATGTGCCCCTGCGAATTTTTCTTTCTCTGTCTTCTGTCCCTTAACAACTGGAATTGCAAGGTACTGTTCGCAGAAATCTGCATACATATTTAACATCTGTACAGTTCTTGCTTCCGCTTCTTCTGCTGTTGCATGTGCTGTATGTCCTTCCTGCCAGAAAAACTCAGAAGTTCTTAAAAATGGTCTTGTTGTCTTTTCCCAACGTACGACAGAAACCCACTGATTATATAATTTAGGCAGATCTCTGTGAGACTGGATGATCTTTGAATAGAAATCACAGAATAATGTCTCTGATGTAGGTCTTACGCAAAGACGTTCTTGCAATTCTTTCTGTCCACCATGAGTTACCCATGCAACTTCTGGTGCAAATCCCTCTACATGATCTTTTTCTTTGTTTAAAAGGCTTTCTGGGATGAACATTGGCATTGCAACATTTTCCACACCTGTTTCTTTAAATTTGGCATCTAAAACTTTCTGGATATTCTCCCAGATCGCATATCCGTTTGGACGTAAGATCATACATCCACGAACGCTTGAATAATCTGCTAATTCTGCTTTCTTAACAACATCTGTATACCACTGTGCAAAATCGTCTTCCATCGCAGTGATCGCTTCTACTAATTTCTTATCTTTTGCCATTGCAAAATGTCTCCTTTTCTGTGGTTGTGTACATATTTTTCATGTACAACTATACTAAGAATAATATTACTGTAAAATGGCGGATTTTTCAAGGGTTTTCCTATGGGTTGCGTTTTTATTTACTAAATGCCAGACATGCAGCTCCAATCAGCCCACAGTCCTCTCCTAATGCTGCTGGCACGATCTTCACATTACCTTTTAATGCATCATACACTTTTCCTTTAGCACGTTTTTCGATTTCTTCGATAAATCCCGGAATCTTTAGTGCCACACTTCCGCTTAGGACAAATAATTCTGGATCAAGTATGCCATAAAGTGTTGCAATAAAACTTGACAGATATTCATAAGCATCTTCCATGATCGCTGCTGCCGTTTCATTTCCTTCCTGTGCAAGCTGATAGACTTCACCTGCATGTGCTGCATTTAATCCTGCATCATTGGCACGTTTTGTGATCGCTGTTCCGCTGGCAATAGATTCTATCGAACCTTTCTTTAAATCTCCCTGTGATGGTCCATTTTTCCATAAAATACAGTTTGCTACTTCCTGTGCAAATCCTTTTGCACCACGATAGATTTTTCCATCGATGCATAGTCCTGCTCCGACTCCTGTTGAAATGGTCAGAAATTCAATGATCTTCTTTCCTTTTCCTGCACCGATCACAGCTTCTGCAAGTCCCGCAAGATTTGCATCATTTTCAAGTTGGACAGAAACTCCTGTGATCTTTTCTAATTCTTTTGTCAGTTCAAAATTATGCCATCCTGGAAGATTTGGCGGTGTTAAAATGACTCCATTGATCAAATCTAATGGTCCAGGGCATGAGATTCCGATTCCTTCAATTTCCTGTCCAAATTCTTTGATCACATCATTGATCTGGTTTAATGTTTTCATTGGATCTTTTGGATCTGATCCAAACTGAACTCTTTCTTTGATCTCATATTGTTCATTGATCAGGGCAACTCTTGTATTTGTTCCTCCAACATCAATTCCTACTGCATATTTCATAATTTCTTTCCCTCCTGTATAAACGAAAAGGGGGACAACCGAAGCTGTCCCCTCTTTATGTTGCTATTATTTGCGAATATCTTATTCGTAGTAGTATTTAACTTTGTCTGCAGAATCAAATAAGTTAACTTTGTGAGCGATAACTTCTCTACAAGCTTTGATTGGTTCTGGGTAGATTTCAAGTGGCTCTCTGTATTCTGGATGAGCATTTAATACTTCTCTGCATTTTTCATAGAATGCAACTTTGATATCACTTGAAATGTTGATCTTAGAAATACCGATTTTAACTGCTTTTGCGATTTCTTCATCTTTGTTGCTTGATCCACCATGTAATACTAATGGAATATCAAGAGTATCTTTTAATGTCTGTAAGATATCAAGACGAAGTTCTGGTTTCATATCGCTTGGATAGATTCCGTGAGCTGTTCCGATTGCTACTGCTAATGTGTCAATTCCTGTTTTTTCAACAAAGTCTTTTGCCTGATCTGGATCTGTATAGATAACTCCTGTTGTTCCACCTTCGATAGAGTTTCCTGTTGTTCCGATTGTTCCAAGTTCACTTTCTACAGATACATTTGCAAGATGTGCAACTTCACATACTTTCTGAGTGATCGCAATGTTTTCTTCATATGGAAGTTTAGATGCATCGATCATAACAGATGTGAATCCTGCCTGAATTGCTCTTACAACTGTTTCATATTTGTCACCATGGTCTAAATGAATAACAACTGGTACATCTGTTTTAGATGCTTCATAGATCATGCTCTGTACTAAACTGTTTTCAACGAAGTTGAATTCATCTGGAGACATTTCTAAGATAACTGGGCTTTTCATTTCTTTTACCTGCTGCATAACAGCTTTTAATAACTGATCACTACCAATATTGAATGCTGGTACTGCGAATCCTTTTTCGTCTGCTACTTTTAAAAGTTCTTTCATGTTCATTAACATAGTTCTATTTCTCCTTTTTAATGTTGATATCTTATTCTGTCTGCCGCAAAATCTGCGGCAGACGTTTGTTATGCTGATTAAATTAAACTTATAATGATTTTCCTTCTGATCCAGACAGGTGGATATATTTTTTCACTAATTCCTGGCTATCGATCTCCACCTGATGCATCATTACCCAATAATTGATGTCTGGATCTTTTTTAAGATGTTTTTTAATGCTGTCTACATTGGCATTCATAAAGTCACATCCTACATTGATCTTATTGATTCCAAATTCAACACATTTTTTAATATTTTCATCACCAGAACCGCTTCCCCCATGCAGCACCAGTGGCATCTTTGTTTTTTCTTTGATTTCTTTCAATCTTTCAAAATCAAATTCTGGCACATATCCTTCTGGATAGTTTCCATGAGAACTTCCAAAAGAAATTGCTAATGCATCAATTCCGGTTTCTTTTGCAAATCGTAAGGCTTCGTCTGGATTGGTTTTCATATCATCGTCCGTATAATTATCACCTTCACTGGCTCCCATACATCCGATCTCTCCTTCGACACTTGCATCGAACTGTTGCGCAAATTCTACGATCTCTCTTGTCATTCGGATATTACCTTCCAAGTTATATCTGGAAGCATCTACCATAACACTGGAATATCCATCAACTAACGCTTTCTTTAACAATCCGATTTCTTCCCCATGGTCGAAATTCAAAGCTACTTCAACACTTGCTCTTTGTGCCAGTTTTTTAACGATCGGTGCGATCAGATTGCTGTCACAATGATTTACCATATGTTCCTGTACGATATTGATGATGATCGGTGCTCTTAAAGACTGTGCTGCATTGATCACCGCTCTCGCTGTCTCAATGTTAAAACAGTTGATTGCCATGACTGCGTAGTTACCTTCATTGGCACGTTTTAACATTCCCTTCATTGATACATACATAACTTATCTATCCTTTCTGATCCTATGAAATAGTGAATCCTGATAAATCAAGATCTTCTTCTTTTTCGTCAACCATTGGCTCATCTTCTTCTGTTTTCTTTTTCTTGATCAGTACAAGTAATACACCTGTAACTGCTGTTCCTGCTAACAGTGCGATAAGTGCTGCGATTGGATTTGACATTGCTGGGATTACAAATACACCACCTGATGGTACTTTGCTTCCTACATCAAGGCTGAAACTGATTGCTCCTGTAACACCACATCCTGTTGCTGTACAGATAACTGTACGGATGATATCATTCATTGCGATTGGGATAACACCTTCTGAGATCATGCAAAGACCCATTGGGAATGCAACTTTGATATTTTCTTTTTCCTGTGCTGTATAAATGTTTTTATTTAGTAATTTAGATAATACTAATGAGAATGTAATTCCAAGTGGTGGAACCATAGCTGCTAATACTTTGATCGCTTCTGGTCCTGTGATTCCCTCTAACAGTAATCCATCACAGATTAAGTTAGGTACTTTACTGATTGGTCCACCGAAGTCGATACATCCAAGAGCTCCGATGATGAATCCATAAACTGCTTTTGAAGACTGGTCAAGTCCTGTAATAAAGTTTGTTAAGGCTTTTGTTGCCATTGTGATTGGTGTTCCTACTACGAAGAACATGATAAGTCCAGCGATGATTGCTGATAATGTTGGTACGATCATCATTGGCATTAATGCTTCTGCCCATTTAGGTACTTTCAGGTTATTCTTAATGAATAATGCGATATAACCTACTAAATAACCACCAACCATTCCACCTAAGAATCCAGCTCCTAAGAACGATGCGATCTGACCCATTAAGAAACCAGGTGCAATACCAGGTCTGTCAGCGATTGAGTAAGCGATATATCCTGAGATGAAGGATGGCAATAATCCCATTCCTAATACACCAAGTGTTGTCATTGCACTAGGAATTGTCATTTTAGATAATTCAGTTACGTTTTCTCCTCCCATTAAGTTACCGATCGCGATCAGTAATCCTGATGCTACGACTAAAGGTAACATGTAGGAAATGGCCGTCAATGCGTGACGTTTTAATTCCGCTCCAAGTTTTTTCATTGTTCTCTTCTCCTTTAAGTATAGTTTTTTGTTTCTCTTTTATTTACCTAATTCATTTTCGATCTTTTCGATCAGTTTCTTAGGTGCTTTTACACAAACATTTGTAGGAACTTTGATCGTAGGTTTTCCTTCAAATCTTTCTGTTCCTGTAATAGCAATATCGACTGCAAGGATTACAACATCTGCTTCTTTGATTTCTTCTGCTGTTAATTCATCCTCTGTTCCGATTGTTCCCTGTGTTTCCACTTTGATTGTGTGTCCCATGCTTTCAGCTGCACGGATTAATTTTTCCTTTGCGATGTAAGTGTGCGCGATTCCTGATGTACATGCACATACAGATACGATTTTCATAACTTACAACTCCTTTCTTATTTTTCTTTTGGTTGTTTATTACCTCTTTCTTTATGTTCTAATCATATACCAGCTTTCCTTACTGTGTTCATTAAGAGAGGGCTTTTTAATGTGGCATTTTTTCCATTTAATTATGACATTTTTTCAATACGGGCATTTTAATTAGGGTAGTTTTTTGTTTCACATTCCACAACGGAAGTATTTAAATGTGGTAATTTTTTATTTATTTTTAACATATAGAAATGCAAAAGATCCCTGCTCCTATTGGAACAGGGATCCTAAGAATTATATAGAGTGTTAGGAAACTTATTTATGCAAATACAGCTTTTAGATCTTCTACTGTGCTAGCATTCAGCAGAGCTTCTACTGCATCGTCATTACCTAAGGTTCTTGCTACTTCAGCCAATAATCTTAAATGAGTTTTTGCATTCTCATTATCATTTCCAACTGCGAATAAAAAGATCAGTTTTACACCATTTCCATCCAGTGTCTCCCATTCGATCTCATCCTGAACTTTACCAATCGCAATTCCTACCTGTGTTACAGAATCACTTTTCCCATGAGGAATTGCCACATAGTGTCCAATTCCTGTCTGTCCCTGTGATTCTCTCAAATATATATCTTCTATATAAGAATCAACATCCGCAATATATCCGGCATCTTTTAATTTTCCTGCAAGATGCTCGATCGCTTCTTTCTTATTCTTTGCTGTCATATTTAAGTCGATAACTCTTTCATCTAATACACTTTTAATATCCATTTTTAATTCTCCTTTTAATTTTTCTTTTTACTTATTGAATCAGATACTTATATAACTCAATGTTTGATTTCATACTCTTTAATTTCTCTAATTTTTCCTCTGAATCGATCAGTGTTACATATTCTTTATAAAACATCTGAATCCTGCTGATCTCATCTCTGGTACTTAAACGGAACGCCAGTAAAAATACGACCTGAACCTGTTCATTGTCCCACATGATCGGATTTTTTAAGATTGCTATCCCAACTTTTGATTCATTAACCGCTGTCGGTGAACCATGCGGAAGACTGACCCCATTTCCAATCGTTGTTGTTGTTTTACTCTCACGATCCATAACTGAATCATAAAAATTTTCTGTAACAACATGCTTTTCTTCCATTGCCTGGCTCATTATTTTTAAACATTCTTCTTTTGTTTTGACTTCCAGATCAGTAAATATAAATTCCGGTGAAAATAAAATAAAACATTCTGGTGAAAATGGTGTTGCATTTTCTATCATCATAGAATTCATATTGTCTAAATGTGCCCTCAAAGTGGAAATTCCTGTTTCATTTAAGATATTTGGAATGACTACAATTCTCTTATCTTTTTCTTTTCTCTCTTCTGTCGAAATGATAATGTCATAATCTTCATAATCCGCAATCTTAAAGTCATGAATACTTACAAATTTAATTTCATCAATTTCTGGCACAGATTTCTTAATCTTTTCTTTTACTAATTGTGTATGACCCATGTTAAAATTAGAAACCATTACCGTGCGGTACTGATGTTTTTTTCTTTCGATCGCTGCCTGAATATATAACACGATATATCCAATTTCATCTTCTGTAATCTGAAGTCCATAATATTCTTCAAACAAAATACTGATCGCCCAGCTTGCACGAAATACATTCTTATATTCTTTTTTTATAAAATCAATCAATGCATTTTTTTGTGGCGTTCCATAACGAAGTCTGAAAATTGTTGGTCTTAAATGAATGATCAGGCTTTCTTTTACCTTCTCATCTGAAGTGAGATCAACATCTAAAATATCTCTGATTACCTTTAACATGCGATCTACAAAATCAACCAATTTATTGTCATATTTCTTTACCTGACTTAATGTCACATCTACATCTGATATTCCAATAAACTTTGAACACAAAATCTGAATTGATAAAAACAAAACATCTTCTGTCAAAAAATGTACATGAAATACTTCTTCTAATTTTTCAAAGATTGCTACCGTAAATGCATATTCATTATATTTCTTAAGAATTTTTAATTCCTCTGGAAAATAATCGCTGACTAATGGTAATGCAAGCTCTTTTCTCTTATACGCGATGCAACAATAAATTAAGATCTCATAAAATGATTCATCTGTGAAATGGTAATCCCATTCGTTTTCTGTTTGAATAATACATTTTCTGATCGCAGAAACATCAATGTTAGAAAAGAAATAATCTATATTCTCTTTGATCTCTTCTCCTGGTTTCTTCATCATAATCAGATTCTTTAATGCAACTCTGTATTCATTTTCTTCACTTTTGAGCCGATATCCCTTTCCTCTTTCATTCACAAGGGAAATGTGATATACTTCCAGCCATTCTTCGCATTCCTTTAATACTTTCAGCATTGTTGGAACACTTAAGAATAACTTCTCAGCCAATTTCTGTGTTGTCATTGTCTGCCATGGCCGCAGATTAAAAAATATCTTTAATGTCTCATTTACTCTATCTCTTGGATCATAATTTCCTACTTGCAGATCTTCATCTGATAATGCTTTTTGTATTTCTTCTTTTTGATTTTCATTTGCTTCCAGCCAGATTCCAACTCGTGGTTTCCGCTGAATTTCTCCAAGATTATTTTCTAATAAGAAGTCACTCAATTCATTTAACCGATTCCTGACAGACTTTTCAGATAATCCGATCTCTTTGGCAATCTTTCCAGTTGCAATGATCTCTCCATCTGAAATACAGTCAAAAATCTGTTTCATATAAAATTTATCTTTTGAACGTTTCATGTTATTGGTCCTTTCAAATTTAATGACTTTCTTTTTTGCACCTCCTGTTGTTTAACTTGGATTTAGTATAGCATGGAATGCTAAACTCAACTTATCAACAACGGACTTTTTAATGCGGTACATTTTATATGATGCAAAAAGAAATACGGTAAAAAATCTTTTTTAAAATGTGGTAATTTTTTAGCCAAAAAAAGAAGAACTCCCGTTTATTTCATAGTTCTCCTTTTACATAAATTTATAAGAGGGCAGAATCTAAGTTCTGCCCCCATATATTTTTATATTATTATTTTATCGCACATGCTGCCCCGACATATTCCATTCGGTTTTCTTTTACGCTCATAATATCCGCATGTTCCCCGCAAACACGGCAGTTCTTATTCTTTGATGGGAATTTTACTACCCTTGTATTCATCGTTAATCCATCCATCACAAGCATTTTACCCGTCAGCAATTCCCCGATTCCTAACAGATATTTGATCGCTTCTAGGGCCTGAATACATCCAATGATCCCTGCAACTGCGCCTATGATTCCTGCCTGACTGCAGTTTGGCACAGTTCCACTCTCTGGAATCTCCTCAAAGATGCATCTGTAACATGGCTGATCATTTTCTGGAACATAAGTCATAACCTGTCCCTGAAACTGTAAGATTCCTGCATGACAAAATGGTTTCTTCAACAACACACAGGTATCATTGATCAAAAACTTTGTCTCAAAGTTATCCACAGCATCAATGATAAAATCGTATTCTTTGAACAATTCTTCTGCGTTATCCGCATACAAATACTCTGGATATGTGTTTACCTTGATATGCTCGTTTAATTCAAGCATTGATTTCTTGGCAGACTCTGCCTTATTCGTTCCTTTTCTTTTCGTTGTGTGAATGATCTGTCTCTGCAGATTAGACACACTGACATCATCTGCATCCACAATTCCGATCGTTCCAACTCCTGCTCCTGCAAGATATAAAGCCGCTGGTGCTCCAAGGCCTCCGGCTCCGATGATCAGAACTTTTGATTTCTTTAACTTCTTTTGTCCGTCACTTCCTACCTGTGGCAGGATGATCTGACGATCATATCGTTTGACCTCGTCTGGTGTTAATTCTTCTGTAGACGAAAACAGATGCCATCCGTCCTTTGAAACGTCCTGCATCTGTTCTTTTTGGGATGTCACATGTAATAACCATTCTCGGTAACCGCCGGATAAGTTAAAAGCTTCATACCCTTCCTGTCTTAATTGCTCAGCAATCGGGGCACTTTTCTCTCCATAGTTGCAATATACGATCAGTCTCTTATCCTTTGGAAGTTCCTCAATACGGGAGAAATCACCAGCCCATTTGTAAGCCTTAGGTATATGTCCATGCTGGTATGCGATCTCACCTCGTACATCAAGATAGATATAATCATCCTCGGACAGTAATTCTACTTGCTGTACCGTGATTTCCATATTCTTTCCTCTTTATTCTTAGTCTTCAGCGAATAATGCTGTAGATAAGTATCTGTCTCCTGAATCTGGAAGTAATGCTACAATTGTCTTTCCTTTGTTTTCTTGTCTTTCTGCAAGGATTGTAGCTGCTTTTAGCGCTGCTCCTGAAGAAATACCAACTAAGATTCCTTCGCTGTGTGCGAATGCTCTTCCTTCTGTAAATGCATCTTCATTCTCGATTGTGATGATCTCATCATAAATCTTTGTATTCAGTGTGTCAGGTACGAATCCTGCACCGATTCCCTGAATCTTATGTGCTCCAGCTTTTCCTGTTGATAATACTGGAGATGTTGCAGGTTCAACTGCCACTATTTTAACATCTGGGTTCTGTTCTTTCAAGTATTCACCCACACCTGTTAATGTTCCACCTGTACCAACACCTGCTACGAAGATGTCTACTTTACCATCTGTCTGATCCCAGATCTCTGGTCCTGTTGTTGCTTTATGTGCAGCTGGGTTTGCTGGGTTCACGAACTGTCCTAAGATAACTGCTCCATCAATCTCTTTTGCAAGTTCATCGGCTTTCGCGATGGCACCTTTCATTCCTTTGGCACCTTCTGTTAATACTAATTCAGCACCATAAGCTTTTAATAAGTTTCTTCTTTCAACACTCATTGTATCAGGAAGTGTAAGGATTGCTCTGTATCCTTTTGCTGTTGCAACTGCTGCAAGACCGATTCCTGTGTTACCACTTGTTGGCTCGATGATCGTTGATCCTGGTTTTAACTGACCTTTCTTCTCTGCATCTTCGATCATTGCTAATGCGATACGGTCTTTTACTGATCCTGCTGGATTTAAATACTCAAGTTTTGCAAGGATCGTTGCATCCTTAACTCCTGCTTTATCTGCATATCTATCTGCTTTAAGAAGTGGTGTTCCTCCGATTAATTCTAATGCGCTTTCTGTGATCTTACTCATAATTTTAAACCTCCATAATGTTTGCTGTTTTAACTTCTATTCTATAATATTTCTTTGTTCTATATCTTAAATCGTAGCTTTACTCATATGAAAATGAACCCATATTCATATATGTCTCCTGACAGCAACAACAACATTTGCCATCTTTCTTCTGTGTCACTACGGTTATTCTCATATGTTTTCGCTCCTTTCTGATTTCCTATATTTCTACTAGGTTTTCTATGTTTTAGATTATACAACCATGTATAGTCGTTGTCAACATTTTTTATGTCTTTTTTATTATAGGTTTTTCCTTGCAGGATTCTCCTATAAATATTTTATGAAATTTCCAGCAATGCTGCCCTGATTCGATCTAAAGCTTCTTTGACTGTACTTCTTGGACATGCCACATTGATTCTCTGGAATCCTTCTCCGCTCTTTCCAAAGATCTTTCCACTGTCTAACCATAGTTTTGCCTTATGAATGATCAAATCTTCTAACTCATCCACATTAAGTCCTGTGTCTCTGAAGTCAAGCCACACAAGGTAAGTACCTTCATAATCGATCATTTTCACACCCGGTAGTTTTTCCTGGACATATTGTTTTGTAAATTCAATATTGGCCTTCACATAGGATTTCATGGCACAATACCATTCTTCTCCTTTTTCATAAGCCGTCTGGCAGGCAACTAATCCCATAACTCCCAGCAGATTTGTTCCTGCTGCGCTTAGTTCAGCTTTAAATCTATGTTTTAATTTCCTATTTGGAATAAAGATATTTGATAGAGCCAGTCCTGCAAGATTAAATGTCTTGCTTGGTGCGGTGCATGTCATCGTGATATCTTCATATTCTTTTTTGATTGCTGCAAAGACTTGATATTTTCCTTTAAACACAAAATCCGCATGAATCTCATCACTGACAACAAGTACGTTATGTTTTAAACAGATATCTCCAACCTTCTCTAATTCTTCTTTTGTCCAGACACGCCCGACTGGATTATGCGGATTACATAATAAGAATAGTTTGGCATCATTTTCAATGATCTTTTTCTCAAAATCTTCGTAATCCATATGATAGCGGTTATCATCCCCAAAATAAAGATCACTGCTTACCACATTTCTTTCATTATTTGTGATCACTTCAGAAAATGGATAATAAACCGGAGACTGAATGATCACGTGATCTCCCTGCTTTGTAAATGCTTTGACTTCCCAGTTGTGGTGTGTCTTCATCCAATTGCTGACTGCATTAAAATATGGAGTCTGCACCTCACTGTATCCAAAGATTGCTTGTTTTGCACGTTCTACCAAGGCATCTTCTATATAAGAAGAAGTTTTAAAATCCATATCCGCAACCCATAATGGAAGCACATCTTTTGGCAGTCCTTTGCGTTTGGCAAAATCATATTTTAGACAATCTGTATTTCTTCGATCTACATGCTCATCAAAATTTAAGTTTCTCTCTGGCATCTTATTCACCTCGTACTTTTGCAAATACCTGTTCCAGCTCGTTTAATAAGTCTTTGATATTCTCAATTCCAACAGACATTCTTAACACACAGTCTGTGATTCCATTTTTTACTCGGATCTCTTCTGGAACATCTGCATGTGTCTGTGTTGCTGGATATGTGATCAATGTTTCAACTCCTCCTAAGCTCTCTGCATATTTGATCATTTTAACATTTTCAAGAATTTCAAATGCATACTCTTTTTTCGTAAGTTCAAAGGTAAGCATTGCTCCAAATCCTCTTGCCTGTTTCTTCATGATCTCATATCCTGGATGTTCTTCAAATCCTGGATAAATAACTTTCCCTACAATATCCTGTTTCTTTAACCATTTAGCGATCTCTATCGCATTTTCCTGTGCACGGTCCATACGGACTCCTAATGTCTTGATTCCTCTTTGGATCAGAAAACAATCAAATGGTGCTAATCCGGCTCCTGTTGTCTTGATCAGGAATCGGAATCTTTCACTGATATCTTCTCTATTTGTCACTAAGAAACCAGCCAGTGTATCATTGTGGCCCCCAAGATATTTTGTTCCGCTATGTACAACGATATCAGCTCCAAGATCTAATGGATTCTGGAAATATGGGGATAAAAATGTATTGTCAACGATCAGAAGAAGGTTATGTTCCTTTGTGATTTCTGCTAATGCCTTGATATCTGTAACATTCATCATTGGATTTGTCGGTGTTTCGATGTAAACTGCCTTTGTATTTTCTCTGATATATCCTGCGACATTTTCTTTGTAACAATCTACGCTGCTGAATTCAATTCCATTTTTCTCTGAAACGTGATTAAATAAACGGATACTTCCACCATATAAATCCGCATCAACGATCAGATGATCTCCTGGTTTAAATAATTCCATCATCAGTGTGATCGCTGCCATTCCAGATGAAAATGCTAATGCATCGATTCCATTTTCTAAAGAAGCAACTGTTTTCTCTAAATGTTCTTTTGTTGGATTCTGTAAGCGGCTGTAATCATAACCTGTACTTTGTCCAACACCTGGATGTGCATAAGTTGCTGTCTGATAGATTGGGTATGTCATCGCACCATAATGGTGGATCGAGTCTTCTTTTTCTTCTAAATGAATACATTTTGTTTCTATTTCTCTTGCCATATATCTCTCCTGTATTTATGTCCTATCTTATTTTATCCAAAGAAATATAAGAACAGCATGTAACTCACTGTTCCAAGTAAAATGCTGATCAAAGTATTATGTTTCCACTTATAACTAACTGCTGTGATCAGTGCTGCAATTAATTTCCATAATCCGTCTGCCACAAAATCATCTTCGACATCTTTTAGGCAATATACGATCAGCACTGCCATGATCGAAGATGGTAACACCATTCCTAATCGTTTGATCTTATCTGGAAGTTCTTTTCCTTCCTGAAATACAAGAAAAGGGAGGGCTCGAAGTCCAAATGTGATCACGGCTGAAACTAAGATTGCGATCACTGTCATTTTTGCATTCATTTTTCTTCCCCTTTCTGTCTAACTTTCCTGCTGTTTACTGTTCCAGAAGATCAAAACTCCAGAAACGATCACTAAGGCTGGCAGCATAAATGCGGTCTGCCCAAAGATCAGTAATGCGATGATCGCGATCAAGATTCCTGCAATCGCTGGAAAATGCTTGTCCGCTTTTTCCCATTGATCGATAAAAATGATGATAAATAATGCAGTCATACAAAAATCAATCCCTGTTAATTCAAATGGAATCAATTGCCCGATCAAACCTCCCATCACAGCTCCAAACATCCAGTAACATCTGCTGAAGAATGCGACAAGAAACATCTCTTTTCTGCTGTTTTCATCTTTGTCTTCGATCGTACAGTTTACTGCATACGTTTCGTCTGTCATCGTATGGATCATATAAAGTTTCTTTCTTCCCATCTTTCGGAATATCTCCAAAAATGAAAGACTGTAAAAACTCTGCCTGCTGTTCATCAAGAGTGCCGTCACTGCGATCGTCACAATGGATGCCCCACTGCTTAAAAATGTGATCAGGACAAACTGGAATGCTCCTGTATACACAGTAAGACTTGTAAAAAGCGAATAATACCACGCAAATCCAGCATTCTCCATCATCATTCCATATGCCATACTGACAAATACATAGCTGCACATGATCGGTATGGATTTGATAAAAGCTTGTTTTGTTACATCTTTTACGCCTTGCATAAATCCTTCACTACTTCCCCTGCAATGATCAGTCCTGCGACAGATGGTACAAATGCTGTACTACCTGGGATTGCTCTTCTTTCTGTACATTTATGTTTTTCTCCTGGAGGACAGATACAGTTTGTTCTGCAGCTGTTTGCCATATCGTCTTTAGGTTTGATCGGCATTTCTTCAGAGTATACAACTTTTAATTTCTTAACTCTTCTCTTCTTTAACTCTCTTCGCATAACCTTTGCAAGAGGACATACTTTTGTCTTATAGATATCTGCCACTTTAAACTGGCTTGGATCTAATTTATTTCCAGCTCCCATACTGCTGATGATCGGTACATTCTTTTCCTTTGCTGCCATAACTAATGAGATTTTTGCTGTTACTGTGTCAACAGCATCAACGATGTAGTCATATTCCTCAAATGGAAATTCCTCTGCATTTTCAGGTAAGAAGAAGCATTTGTGGACGTTGACTTTCGCATCTGGATTGATCTCTAAGATACGGTCTCTCATCACTTCTACTTTGTATTTTCCGATTGTTTTTCTTGTTGCAATAATCTGGCGGTTTAGGTTTGTTAAGCAGACTTTATCATCATCAATAAGGTCGAACTCACCGATACCGCTTCGTACTAAGGCTTCGCATACATATCCACCAACACCACCGATTCCAAAGACAGCAACTCTGCTGCCAGCTAATTTATCGAGTGCTTCTTTTCCAAGTAATAGTTCTGTTCTTGAAAACTGATTTAACATTTCTTTCTCCTTATAATTAGAATAAACTAGCGGAGCCTGGCATTTATCTGACCATGCTAAGCTTCCGCTAGTTTGTATTTCCTACTATTTCTATTGGTTTTAATTATATGTGAACGATGATTGGATGTCAAGACTGTTTTCTCTCATTGATTATATCAATTACAATACTCAAAACCAAATACAATAATAATTCCTAAAAATATTAACAATTGAATTATATTTTTACGAAATGTTTTTAATCGCAATTTTTTTCATCGTTTTGCTCCTTGTACCTTGATTGTCTCTACTCTTCTGTCACTAAATTATCAAATTCACATTTCTCAAATTCCTGAATGGAAATATTTTTCTTATTTGGATTTGCATATACAAAAGTTTTATCTACATTTTCCAGATAATTTTGAATTTTATCGTTTGTCGCACTGATGATCGCCTGGAATCCAAGACTCCTTATCAGGTCGATACAGCTTGCAACTTTCTCTGCATCCATCTTAGAAAACGCTTCATCTAAGACCACCAGTCGGATACTTGGATTTCTGCGTACTTTTGGTGAAAGATGAATTCCATAGGTCTGTGCAAAACTTGCAAGAAGAGCAACGTATAATGGGTTCTGTCCTTCTCCACCGGAGTTTTTCTTGATCATCTTGCTTAATCCGATCGTTAATTTTTCATCCCCATCGACGATCTGTTCCATATCAAAAGATAAATATGTACGATAGTCAGAATATTTCTTCATATCATGTTTTGCATTTTCTAATTCTTCGGCACTTGCACCTTCTGGCGGAATAAAGATTTCGATCAGTTCATTCATCAACTCTCCATATTTATTTTCATGTTCCATAGAGAAAAGATTCATCTGGTCATCCATTGTTGTATTTAAAACAGATGGGTCGATATTCAGGGAATCATCCATAAACATTGGATAATATTTTCCGTCAGCGCCTGTATTTCTTGTGATCTTAAACTGATATTTATCTTTACCAAAATCAAGGCCGCTGATCATACGGTTTAATTCATCTCTTCGCTGATAAGCTTCACGGATTGCACTTCGGATCTTATAGACAAAGTCATCTTTAAAATGTTCCATCGCTGTCTTTGCCTGTTTTGCAGCTTTTTCACGATAGATTTCCATATGATCAGAAGACAATTCATTGTAAAGTTTATCATATGCATCATTGTTCTCATCAATAGCTGAAAATGTACGGTTTGGATACTCTCTTAAATATGCCGTTCTGACTTCCACAAGTTTTCGATATTCTTCTTCCTTCTTCGTTCCAGCATCATAATATTTTCTTGCTGCACGTTTTTTGAGACGTTCATAGTCGTCTGTATCTGTCTTCTCGATTTCCTGTGTAAACTGCTGGTCATACTCTCCATTTGCTGGTAATTCATTCTGTGCACGGATCAATGCTTCATTCTGATCAATAATCTGCTGTCTGCATTCTTTTAACGCATTCTGTGTTGCCCAGATCGTTTCTTTCATCTCATTGATCTCTCGTTTGCAATCTTCCTGTGTTGCCCTGTTCAGGTCTCTTTCCTCTTCCAGACCTTTTAAGGCACCTTCTCTTAATTTCGTCAGCTGATTTTCTAAATCTTCATATTCTTCCTGACGTTTTTTCGCACGTTCCAGTGTTTCCTGTTGTTTTAGATACTCTTCGGCTGGCTGTGGAAGATATTCATACTTTAAGATAACGTCTGCACTTAAAACTTCTTTTTCCAATGGATCTATCTTGTCAAAGATCTTATCTTTTTCTTTTTCTAATTCTTTGATCCTGTGGCGTAAACTATTATCTCCAATGTAAGAGTTTCTTGTATACTGCTTTGGATCTAATCGTTTTAACTGGAAGTTCTTATATAACATTCCATCTGGTGTGATACCTGTATGACATTTTCTTAACTCATCGATCGTTTCACATTTGATCACTCTTCCCATTAATGATTCTATCAACTTTTTCACATAAGATTCTTCTGCAAGAACTTCTTCTGATAACGCATTTTCCTCAACTTTGATATCCTGCTTGTTAATCTTCTGCGTATCTGCGATCGAAATCCTCCAGTATTTCTTCTGATCCATATCACGATAGATTTCCATGGCATCTTTAACGTATTTCGGTTCCACGATCAATGTCAGTTTATTGGATCCTAAATAACCTTCGACTGCTTTATGCCATGTCTCATCTTTCATATCAAGAAGGTCAGCAAGTACATTTACTTTTACAAAATTCCCTCGTTTTTCACTTAATTTCGTCTGTAATTCATATCTTGCATCGAGAACTTCTTTTGGATATGCTTTGTTACCCTTTTTCAGTTCTTTCAACTCATCTGAAATGGATTTCTCCTGTTTCTTTAAAGCTCTTAATGTGGATGTATTATCCTGTCGTTCTTCTTCGGTTTCTTTTCTCAAGATATCCAATGTATGTTTCAAGCGATTCAAATCATCTTCTGTGATATTTCCCTGTTCAAATTTCTCAATATCCCAGATTGCCTGATTTGGTGTGATATCAAGCTCGCACCATTTTTTTAAGCTTTTTGATGTCTGTTCCCAGCGCTGTACGGAATGATTTAACTGTCCTAATAATTCCTGAACGTCTTTCTTTCTCGTTGTGATCTGATCATATCCACTTCCTGCGATCTGTGCTACCAATGCATCGTATTCTTTGGAAAGTTGTTCCAATTTCTTCTCGAGGACCGTCTCATTTTCTTCCTCTGTCTTTAATTTCTTTTCCCCATCTTCAATCTTTTTCTGTAATAAATGAATGTCTGATTTTAATTTTAAAACATCCAGTTTATTCATGCGGTACTGGCAGTAATCCTGTTCTTCTTTTTTGATCTTAAATTTATCAAAACTGTCTTTGATTTCTTCTAAACTCTTTGCTTCTTTTAATGTATCTTCGATCCTCTGGCGCATTCTTCCATACTGCATGACACTTTCCTGCATGTCTTCAATATGAATGTCCTGCTCCATGCAAATATATTCTTTCACAAAATCTTCGAGTTTGATATTCATTTTAAATGGGATCGCACGTTTAAACAATCTTGGGAATTTCTCCATATCAAGACCGCCAAGATAAATATCATACATCTGTTTTCGGAATCTCTCGTTACTTGTTCCAAAATAGAAATCTTCTTTTTTGAAATTCTTCTGCATATATTTGCGAAGTTCAGAAATCGTCATTGCATGTTCTTCAGTACGATAATGATTTTCTAAAATACCACCTTTATGCCAGAAAAATAATCGGGATGTATCATTTCTTGCTGTATCTACGTCAAATACGACTCCTAAACATTCTTTTTCCTCTGATTCTGTCTGAATAAACTCAAGCACAATCGTTGTGGAGAAGTTTTTATTTCTTAAATAAGTAACTTCGTCTTTCTCCCCAACCGCAACCATTCCTCTTAAATACTCGATCAGATTTCGGTCGGAATCATCTGCTGCCGCTTTGTTAAAGAATCCACGGCCATCTGTATTTGCATATAACACGATCTGCATCGCATCGATCACAGTTGATTTTCCACTTCCAGAATGTCCGGTAAAAAAGTTGATTCCGTTATTAAATGTTAATACTTTCTGATCTATATAATGCCAGTTATTCAGGCATATCTTCGATAGTGCCAAAAACGGCTGATTCGTCTTCACTGAACTCACTGTCTATTCCCTCCTTACTGAAACTTTCGATCAATCTGCGGATATCATCGCCTAGTAACACAACATTCACGCATGGATAGATCATCATTCTTGTTTCTTCGTTTAATTCTTCTAACACATCGAGAGGTTCGATGATCTGATATCTCTTTAATAATGCAATGGAACGTCGCATCTCTGTAATCGATGGAAGTGTGTTCATTAAATGAAAATCGTTGATCTTCTCATGGATTTCTCCTAAGGATGTATACACACTTGTATTTGATGATGCCTCTGCCATATGTTCATCGTACAATAATTTTAAGATCAAAAGATAAATGGTTGATAATCTGGAAATCTTTTCTCCGATCACGGTTTCACCTTCAATATAAAAGACTCCAAGATGCAGATTTTCTCTTAATGTAATTCCTGAAATCTTAAAGTATTCTCTTAAAAACTCCTGATGCAGATCGACTGTCCTAAATTCTTTGTTGTATGTAAGTCTTCCACTTTTTTTATCGTATTTTCTTTCTAATATAAATGTCTGTCTCAAAAGAGTACGGATGACTTTGGTCACCGCATCTTTTTCTTCATCATTTAATTCATCATAGTATGGAATCATGATTTTGGTTTCCTCCTTACAAATGTTAATGCCGGGTAACGATAACTTCCATTATCGATCAACTCATCTTCTCTCTCGATCACTTTATATTTGCTGTTTCTTCTTGTGCTGTAATCATAAGCAAGAATCAGTTTCTCAAATGCTTCTTCATCGGTAATATCGATGTCTTTCACTTCCATATGGTCATCTTCCATATAAGATTCCACAAAATCTTCGATCTCTTCCTGACTGAATCTCGTATGAATCTTGTTAAGTCTTAGCACATCTTCTCTTGATAATTCTTCCTGCTGCTGTTCTTCCTCTACCTGACTTGCAAAGTCTCTTCGTTTTCTCTTCTTATATAAAGACTTCTCTGAAAGCACTTCGAAATGAGATAAGTTCATGCTCTGACCGACTTTCTCAATCTTTTCCTCGCTGTCCTTCGAATCACCGATCGTCTTTAATAACTGGATCATCAGACCTCTTGTGTCGGATTCTCCATTTAACATGTAATTCATACGGGTTACCGTTGCCCTGATATATTTGGAATGTTCTTTATCCATGTTGGAAATTCGATGTTCAATATCATCAAATCCACGCTCGATCGCATTGATGATGCTTAGGACATCTTCACCTTTTTCTTTGTCTGCTTTCTTCTGTACCTGCTCCATCCATAGAATGTCTTCTCGCATTTCTCTTAAACATTTCTTGATGTCGTTTTTATATAGATAGAAGTTATCATTTGTCTTTAAAATATGGTATTTCTTCTCGACAATCTCTTCGACATATCCTTCCAAATGTTCTGCTAAAACTTCTTCGTATGATTTCTGTTTTAACAGTCGGCCAAAGAAATGATCCATGTTGTGAAGCATATCCTGCAGGGCTTTATTTAATTTCTTTGTGTTAACTAATGCTGTTTTTAACATGGCTAAGTTCATCTTCTTATCATGCCAGAATGAAAACAATGTCGCGTATACATTCTGGATGTAGATTTCTGTGTCATCTGTTGATGGATTGACCAGTTCCTCAAATGCTGTTAAAAATACCGCTGCATAATCTGGAATAATGATATTGGTCGTTAATGTTGAGAAATCCTCAATCCTCTTTAACCAGCCAGTTTTGATCAGCCAGTTTAAGATCCTGTTTGGCGGTGTCTGGCTTGCATCAGTTTCTGATTCAAATTCTTCAGGCGATAACCAGATCCGCTGGCTTTCGTTCCAGTCTTCTAGTACCTGAAGGCATACTTCTTTACTTAAATAATAATTGTTATATTCATATTCTTCGTTGATCTTTAGCAGAGCTTCCATGTAAAGTTCCCTGTTCATCGAACGAAATAAACTCCAGAATGAATCTGGAATATCGTAGGCAAATTTCATATGTAACTTCCTTCTTTGATCTAACTTCCTTCTTAGGTTATATATTATTCTCTGACTCTTTATTTTAACCGATTCAATTGACCTCGTAAAGTGATTTTCCGTGAAATAGCAATTGACACAAGTCTGATTTCGGACTATAATTATTATAATTTTCTAGTCTGATTTCGGACTATAATTATTACTATATTTCAAGAAAGGAAATTACTATGAAATCAAAACAAAATCGTACCTTAAAAGAATTTGATTCTCTCTATAAGATGATCGATGATGTCTACCATGAAATTGCTCTTTCCATGCATCTTACAGATTCCGCATTTCTCATTTTATATTGTCTGTTAGAACTTGGAGATGGTTGCTCTCAGAAAGATATCTGCAAACTTTACTCCATCTCAAAACAAACGGTGAATTCTTCCGTAAAATCATTAGAAGATAAAGGAGTTTTGATCCGTAAAGCCGGCGTCGGAAGGGATATCCACTTATTTTTTACAGAGTTTGGGCGAGAATTTTCTGAAAAACATATCGGTCCTGTCTTTGATATGGAAAATGCTACATTTGAATCTATGGAGCCTTCGGAGTGTGAACAGCTGCTTTCTCTTACGAGAAAATATGTTCAGATTTTAAAGAAAAATATGAAACAATATGTCTTAGAGGAAAAGGAGATTTAGTTTATCATGAAGATTCAGTTATCGGATCATTTTACTTACAAACGTCTGATTCATTTTGTATTTCCATCGATCATTATGATGATCTGTACTTCAATGTATAGTATCATTGATGGATTATTTATTTCCAATTTCGCTGGGAAAACTGCTTTCGCCGCAGTCAATCTGATCTTGCCTGTTGCAATGGGTGTCGGGGCGATCGGATTTATGATCGGTTCTGGTGGAAGTGCGATCGTTGCAAAAACGCTTGGTGAAGGTAAAAAAGAAAAAGCAAATGAATATTTTTCTATGCTGATCTTTACTGCTTTGATCGGAGCTACGATCCTGTCTATCTTTGGATTTATTTTTATAAGGCAGATCTGTATGGCACTTGGGGCGCGTGGACAGCTGCTTGAATATGCGTCTACTTATGGACGTATTATGTTTGTATCACAGCCAATGTTTATGATGCAGACGATCTTTTATAACTTCTTTATTACAGCTGAGAAACCTTCTTATAGTCTTCGTATGTCTTTGATCTCTGGCGTGATCAATATTGTGTTTGACTATCTCTTTATCGGAGTTATGCATTATGGTGTTGCCGGGGCTGCGGTTGCAACTGCCATGGGTGAGTATGTTGGCGGGCTTGTACCGTTGATCTATTTTGCACGAAAGAATAACAGCAGCCGTCTTCGTCTTGTGAAACCTGTCTGGAGAAAAGATATTTTATTAAAAACCTGTTTAAATGGTTCTTCGGAATTTATGACAAATGCTTCTTCTTCCATTGTAAATATGCTTTATAATACACAGTTAATGCGCCTTGCTGGTGCGGATGGTGTTGCGGCTTATGGAGTTATTATGTATGCAAACTTTATCTTTGCTGCAATCTTCCTTGGATATTCCATGGGAAGCGCACCGATCACCAGTTATAATTATGGAGCTGGAAATCATTCGGAATTGAAAAATATGTTGAAGAAAAGTTTATCATTAATTGCCGGAACTGGAGTTTTCCTGACTTTGATCTCTGAGTTTTTTGCTCATCCGTTAATTAATATCTTTGTTGGATATGATGCGGATCTATTTGCTATGACATTACATGGATTTAGATTGTATGCTCTCGTATTCTTGATCAATGGATTTAATATCTGGGCTTCTTCTTTCTTTACGGCTTTAAATAATGGAATTGTTTCTGGGATCATTGCTTTTCTTCGAACTTTGTTGTTTCAGATTGGATGTATTCTGCTGCTGCCACTTATACTTGGATTGAATGGAATTTGGATGGGAGTTGTTATAGCGGAGATGTTGACTTTAATTGTTACGGTTTATTTTTTGCGGAGCCGAAGGAAAGTTTATCATTATTAATTTTTGGCGGTTATTTTTCTGTCTTGGCATCATGATTCTTTTGATACTCGTGTGATTCCCGTCATGATAGCTCGTTCAAGATATGGATTTGTTTTAAATGTTGCATTAAATAAACCTCTCATAAATCCGGTAAATTCATCCCAATATCCATTGATCATCTACAATGATATTCTTTAAAAGCAGTTTAACATATTCATATTTAATATTTTTTGCTCTTTATTTGACATTTATATTTATTTTTGTTAATATATTCCATGTAAATATTTTACAGACATATGAATCTCCTATTTTTCTATGATCACATCTCAATCTGTTCTCTATAAATATTTCATTTCTTAGATTTTACATCAAGTTTTCTATATTAATACTTGATGTAAACCGCATTTCAATATACAATGAAAGGAGAAACTCATGAATCAAACAAAATCAAAAAATTTGATTCAAATTGCAGATGAACTTGAGGAAACCCCTGAAAGCATTCAAATACTATATGACTGCGTAAAGGAACATTTACAGCAAGATAACGAAGATATTTATGACATTTATAAAAATATGAAATAATCAATCTTTTCATCAAGGTAACTAATCTCTGTGTTTAGTTACCTTGATCTTTATTTTACGTATAAATCAAGTCGTATTATACTAAAATCATAACGAAATAGAAAGAGATGATCAAAAAAATGAAACGAATTGATTTTGAAAATGGATCAGTCACTAAGAATATCTTTGCGGCAGCACTCCCTATGCTTGTTGCTCAGATTTTAAACTTATTATATAACATCGTCGATCGTATCTATATCGCACGAATCCCACATGTCGGAACTGCTGCCCTTGGTGCTGTTGGACTTTGTTTTCCGGTGGTTGTAATTATCACTGCTTTCGCCAACCTGTTTGGAAGCGGTGGTGCTCCGTTATTTTCTATCAGTAGAGGTCAAAAGAAAAATAAGCAGGCTGTTCATATCATGAATACTTCATTTACCATGGTTTGTTTTAGTGCTGTCGTATTGATGATGATCGGGCTTTTCTTTGCACGCCCACTTTTAATATTATTCGGAGCTTCCCGTGATGCTCTCGTGTATGCTTTTCCTTATATGATGATCTATCTGATCGGTACATTGCCATCGATGATCGCGATTGGAATGAATCCGTTTATTAATGCTCAGGGTTATTCAACAACTGGTATGCTTTCCGTTGCGATCGGTGCCGTTGCCAATCTGCTGCTCGATCCATTGTTTATTTTTGTATTTGGACTGGGTGTACGAGGTGCTGCGATCGCTACTGTGATCTCTCAATGTCTGTCTGCTTCTTTTGTGTTATTCTTTCTTACAAAAAAAGCAGAATTAAAAGTACGTTTTCTTAAGAAACATGAATTTTCAGAGAGTATCGGTTACGCCAAAAATATCATCAGTCTTGGAACTGCTGGTTTCATCATGCAGTTAACAAACAGTCTGGTAAGTATTGTCTGCAACAATGTACTTTCTGTCACTGGAGGAGATATTTATATTTCTGTTATGACAATCATCTCCAGTGTAAGACAGTTGGTAGAAACACCGATCTACGCTATGAACGAGGGTGGATCGCCAATTCTAAGCTACAACTATGGTGCCAGACGCCCAGCCAGAGTACGGAAAGCAATGATCGTTATAGGCTCTATGATTTTATGCTATACAGCCGTTATGTGGAGTGTCATCATTTTAGCTCCTGGTGCATTGATCCGTGTATTCAGCTCCGATGCTACACTTGTGAAAGATTCCATTCCTGCATTGAATCAGTATTTTGCTGCATTTATCTTTATGGATCTGCAGTATATTGGACAGACGGTGTTTAAATCATTAAATAAGAAGAAACATGCCATCTTTTTCTCATTGCTTCGTAAGGTGGTTATTGTTGTTCCTTTGACTTATTTTATGCCTTATGTGTTACATATGGGAACTTCTGGAGTGTTTTTGGCAGAGCCTGTTTCTAATGTGATCGGTGGAGGGCTTTGCTTTGTTACGATGCTTTGTACTGTGTTGCCGGAATTGAAGCAGATGGAGAAATTTTAATTTGTGGTTGATGACGGAAATTATTGGTGGAATGTGTCTCAAACATTTCATCAAATCGGTGTTCATAAGTTCCTTTAATCTTATGTCCGTCACATATACGAAATCCTACAATCGCAAAACAGATTTTTTACTTCTTAACTCCCATATCGTCTTCCCTAAACTGATCAAATGTTCTCATCTGATATGTAGAATTCGTAAATGAGCATCCACGATACATACAATCCACTACATAATTGATCTCTTTATATTCATCTTTATAATCTGAATCAAAGAAATTGATCTGCATCATGTAGTCTTTTTTTCCATCGCTTGTGAGCAGTACATATTCACATTTTGTTTTGTCGCTGTCTAAATATCCCATGACGATCATGCTTGATTTACCTTGATATAGTTTTGGTGTTTTGCCGCCTTGTGGGTATGCGTATGTGACGTTCTTTATGGATTTTTTCTTTTGTTTGTATAATTTCTGAACGCTTTTTACTGCATTTCCTGATCCTGCTTTTTGTGATGAAATAACTGCTTTGATCTCGTAATCATCGGCTTTATCACTGTTTGCGTATTCTAATGTGTATTGATTTCCTGTTTTATTTACATAACTGCGGTTAAACAGGTATTTTGGATAGGCGAATTCAAATGAGTTGTCCTCGCTGCTTACATACTGATAATCATCGCTGTCTGTGCATGCGGATAAATCCATGTCTTCGTTGTCTGTGTAGGATAATACTTGTGATTTCTCTGTGCTATCCTTGGCATCGGCTACATCTTCTCCTGCGTTATTTTCTGTTGCTTTCTTTTCCGTTGTTTTTGCTGATGTTTTGTTCTCGGTTGTTGCTGTAGCTTCTTTTTTGTCTTCTGATTTTAAATATTGGAATCCAAATATTCCAACAACGACAACGATCACGCATGCTAAAGCAATGATCCAGCTTTTTGATGATCGTTTTGGTTCATTTTGAGGTTCTGTGTAGATCTGCTGTTTGGGTTGTGCTGGCTGCTGTTTTGCCTGTTGCTGTGGCGGTATTACCAGTTTCTCTCCACAGTTTGCACAGAATCTTGCATCATCTTTATTTTTGGTTCCACACTTCTTGCAATACATCTCTGTCCTCCTTAATTATTTTTCGTTCCACAGTAAATACAGAATATCGCATCTTCTTCTAAAAGTGCTCCGCAGTTTTTGCAATGTCTTGGTTCTGGTTGTGCTGGCTGTATTTCCTGTTCTTCTACTACTACTTTAGCACCGCAGCTTCTACAGAATCTATCTCCTTCTCTTAACGTACCACCGCAATTTGGACAGATATTCTCTTCTTGTTCTTCCTTTTCTTCTGGTAATTTACATCCACATTCTCCACAAAACAGACTGTCTTTTGCGTTCTTTGTTCCGCACTGTGGACAGATTTTTGGGTCTTCTAATGTCAGATCAAGAATCTGTTGTTCCATCTGATTAATCTCCTGATACTGGTTTTCAATTTCCTGACATAGTTCAGAAAAATCTCCATCTGGATTTTTTGCGTATTTTACATAATATACTTCTCCAAGTTTTGTAAAATTCTCCTGTATTTCTTTTTCTTTGTCTGCGATCTGACCTTTTATTGTATTAACTAATTCCTCTGTATTCTCAATGTTCTCTGGCATTGACATCTAGTTTGTCCCCCTTATATATTTTTAATTCTTTTAAAATCAGTATAGCATTTCTTTTTTTGCCTTTCAATTATTGGAAATGCATAATATGAAAATATTAAACATATATCAACAAGAAGGAAAAGGACTGCTGATCACATTGATCGCTGTCCTTTTCCTAATAACCTAATAACTTATTTATTTTTGATTATTTAATCTTGATCGTGATAGTTCTTGCAGATTCCTTATCGCTATTGTAAATAAATACTTTCGTTGTTCCTACTGCTTTACCTGTGATAATTGGGGTAATATTCTGTGTCTTGCTTTCTCCTTCTGTCATTGTCACATCACTAAGACTTAATAACGCTAACTGCTCACTTTTTTTAATGTTGTGGTGCTCCATTAGGTTCTAATGTTCCTCCAACCTGTTTCTTCATTCTGAAACGGTAGAAGATGATTGTTGCTAATGTAGACACAACTAAGATTCCAACGAATACTGCGACATCCTGTCCGATCTGTCCATCCATGGATAGTGTATGACGAAATGCGTGTACTGTGTAGCTGAATGGCATATATTTGTGTAATACTGTGTAGAAGTGTGGTGCCATATCCAGTGGATATGTTCCTCCTGCTGCACCTAACTGTACGACCATGAATACTAACATGACGAAACTTCCAACACGGTTTAATAACATCTCACCAAAGCAGATCAATGACATAAATGCCATAGATGCCAGGATTGCCATTCCAAATGTCTTTCCAACATAGTGTGGTTCCATTCCATTGATTCCAATTAAAACGGCTACCATGATCACTGCCTGAACAATTGATACTGCTGCCATGACTGTGACTTTGCTCAGCCACCACTGAAGTCCACTCTTGACTTCTTCGTTTTTCTCCATTAAAGGATACATTAATGTAAATGCCATACATGCTACAAATAATCCAACGGACATCATATAAGGTGCCATTGCGTGACCATTGTTATCAACATGTGAGTATTCTACATTCTTTGCTTTTACTGGTGCTGCAAACATCTTGTTTGTTTTGTTTGTAGCTTTGATATCATTTACCTGATCTGCTCCTTTTTGTAAGGAATCTTTTAATATCTTGCTTCCATCCTGAAGTGTTGCGATTCCATTTCCAAGAGTTGTAGATCCTGCTGCAAGCTGGCTTGATCCATCTGCGATCTGTCCGGCTCCAGATGCTAACTGTCCGGCTCCGCTGTTTAATGTATTGTTGTTTGCAACTAAAGTTGCTGTTCCTTTTTTCAATGTTTTTGTTCCATTATAAAGCTGTGTTGTTCCTGACATAAATGTTGGAAGATTTGAGCTTACTTGGTTGATTCCATTGTTGAGCTGTTTTGCTCCGCTGTTTAATGCTTTGGAATTATTCTTTAATGTTGTAAGTCCTGTATTTAAGCTGCTTACGCCTGCTGTGTAATTTGCAATTCCAATCTTTAATTGTCCTGTACCTGTACTAAGTCCAGATTCTAATGTTGAAATTCCTGTATCTACCTGTGAAGAACCACTCTTTAACGCTGTCAATGCCTGTATCATTCCCATTGTTTCTGGAGTTTTTCCATGCTTGTCTAATCCTGTTTTCACAGTTTCTAATCCTGAATACATTGAAGTTACTGCCTGTGAACCTTTTGGCAATACTTTTTCAGAACTTGATGCTAACGCTGATACCTGTTGTTTTACTGCGGCTAATGTTTCATCTGAAGAAGCAGACTGTGTACTTACTTTTGTTGTTGTAGTTGCTTTTTCCTGAGATGCTTTCTGTGCATTTGTATATGTTTCATCTACATCTTCTTCTACATCAGATGCTGCACTTTCAACTTCACCAATCTCTGATAAAAGCTGTTCCTTTTCTTCATCGGATAACTTGCTTAATGCAGAAGAATTTTTTAATTTACTTACTTTACTCTGTAATGTGTTAACTTTTTCTTTTACAGCTGCTGCACTTTCTGCCGCTTTTTTACTGTCTGTATTGTCTACTGTTGTTGTTGTAGTTTTTGTTGACTGTGTTGTTGCTGCACTTCCATTCAATGATTGATTTAATTTCTGAATACCCGCATTTAACTGAGTCATTCCAGCACTTAACTGATGAATATCGGTTGATTCTGGAAGTTGTTCTCCAATCAGGTCTGAAGACTGTTTCGCTGCCTTTAATACTCCATCAATTCCAGTTGTTAAAGATCCTGTTCCTTCTTTTAACTGTGCAGTTCCACTTTTAATTCCCTCTGATAACTGGTCTACTCCTGATGTTAATGCTGTATTTTTAGCAACAAGCTGTTTGCTTCCAGCCTGTGCTGTGCTGACACCGTTTGTATACTGTGCGATTCCAATCTTTAATGATTTAGAACCCGTTGATAACTGTGTTGCCCCGCTTGAAAGCTGTGCAACTCCGTCTTTTAATGTCTTTGTTCCAGATTTTAATGATTTTGCTCCGCTGTCAACTTTGGCCACACCATCTGTATATGCTTTTAATCCTACAGAAAGTGATTTAGCTCCATTCTGGAATGTTAATGTGCTGGATGCGAGTTTGTTTAAATTCTGCTCAATTGTGTCATTTCCAGCTTTCAGTTTCTTCGCTCCACTTTCAATCTTTCCTGATCCATCGGCTGCTTTCTGGAACCCAGAGCCTGCAGTTTTGATCTGAGCAAATACTGTTTTTACATAAGTTTCTGTTACTTTTTCTCTGACTGACTTTTCAATCTTCGCCATAGCACTATCATCCATCTTGGATGCTACATAGTTTGTACCTGGATTTGTCTTGTATATCAGTTTCATCTGTTTTGGATTCTTATCCATTAATGTTGTTGCATTCTTTGAGAAGTCTTCTGGAATGGAAATGATCATATAATATTCTCCACTCTCTAATCCTTCTTTTGCTTTCTTATCACTTACAAAACGAAAATCAAGTGATCCTGAATCTTTCAGATTCTTCACCAGATCATCACCAACTTGTAATGTCTTACCCTCGTATTTTACCTTCTTATCGTGATTTACCACTGCTACTGGTAATTCGTCTGCATCTCCGTATGGATCCCACATAGATCCAAGGAATACAGATGTATAAATTGCAGGAATCGTAATGATCGCGATCAAAATGATAATCATCCAGGGGTTCTTTAAAATTTTCTGCCATTCTCTTTTTAACATGATCACAGCTGCTCCTTCCTTGCATTATTGTTACTATCAAAGAGGTTTCTTCTCCTTAAATCATTCGTTATTATATGCACTTTCTTGATAAAAGTCAACTATTTATTGAACGTTGGTCATTTTTATTTTTTGTACAATTGGTCATTTTTTGCTAAAAAGAGAAAAAAAATATTCTTCCTTTATATATATCTCATAAAAGAAGAATATTTCGTATCTTATTTACTTTCTTTTTTAATGTAGATCGGACGTTTCTTTGTCTCTAAATATGTCTTAGACAAATACATTCCTACAACTCCGATTCCAAGTAACTGAATTCCACTTAAGAAACTGATAACACAGATCAATGACGGCCATCCTGCGACCGGATCTCCAAATATTGCTGCTCTTATGACAACAAACAACAGGAATAAAAATGCGATGATACAAACGATCACTCCGATCAGTGATACGATCGTAAGCGGCACTGTGGAGAATGCAATAATTCCTTCTAATGCATATCGGAATAATTTCCAGAATGACCACTTTGTCTCTCCTGCTGCACGTTCTACATTCTCAAATTCAATCCATTTTGTTTTAAATCCTACCCATCCAAAGATACCTTTTGTAAATCGGTTATATTCTGGCATGGAAAGGATTGCGTTAACCATATCTCTCTTCATCATACGAAAATCTCTGGCTCCATCTACGATATCAGCATCAGAGATCTTATTGATCAATCCATAAAAACGTCTTGCGAAAAATGAGCGGATCAGTGGTTCTCCCTTTCTTGTAACACGTCTTGTTGCCACACTATCATATCCTTCTTCCTCGATGCTTCGGATCATCTCTGGAATTAAATGTGGCGGATCTTGAAGATCAACATCCATTGTCACAACATATTCACCATTGGCATGTTCAAATCCTGCATACATCGCAGCTTCTTTTCCGAAGTTCCTGGAAAATGATACATAATGAATACATTCATCCTGTTCGCTTAATTTCTTTATAACTTCTAATGTCTTATCTTTACTTCCATCATCGATAAAGATAATCTCAAAGTCAATTTTCCCTTCTTCTTGTTTCCTTACTTTCTGCATCTCCTCATAATAAAGCGGAATTACTTCCTCTTCATTAAAACATGGAACAATGCAACTACATAACTTACTCATATGTGATCCTACCTTTAATTGTATATATCTTTCACTTACTTAGATAGTATATCACTTCTGTTTCGTTTTGTCTTTACTTAGTTTTTATCTAGGATTTTTTACATGATTCTGATATGATAATATTGTTTTTTATTTACTATATATAGAAAGGAATGGAACAACCAACTATGATTCAAGATATTTACCCTCATAAATTAGACAATCACTACGATCCAGCCAAAAAACCTGATGCTGACAGTATCATTTTATATTTCACAAAGGATGGCCTTCTTCATCGTTTATTAAAGAAATCTGATCTGGAAGAAATGGGGCAGGAGAATCTCTTTTTGCCTGATGAAATGATCCATACTGGAGATGGCAGAAAACTTGCAAGGCCTACTCTTTTAAATGAAGAGGATTTATTTTTATCTTTTCCCCGCCTAAGTGATTTTGTAAATGATGCTCATGTTACAGAAGATACTCTTACTTATCTTTTTTCTGTTGACGATGATGATTACTTCTTATTAAATAAAGATCCTGAAGAGATTCCTGAAGGTTATAACTTCTGTACGGTACGTGATCTCCGCAATCAGCAGATCGGTCCAAAATACCGTACTTTTGCTGCGATCACAGGTCTGCATCTTTATAACTGGTACCGTACCAATCGTTTCTGTGGCTGCTGTGGTCATGAAACTGTCCATTCTTCTACAGAACGTGCCTTAAAATGTCCTTCCTGTGGCCATCTGATCTATCCAAGAATCGTACCTGCAGTCATTGTCGGAGTTAAAAATGGTGATAAACTTCTTCTTACCAAATACCGCAAGGGATTTACTCCATTCGCCCTGATCGCCGGATTTACAGAGATCGGGGAAACTCTGGAAGAGACAGTCTCACGTGAAGTTATGGAAGAAGCTGGACTTCGTGTAAAAAATATTCAGTATTACAAATCCCAGCCTTGGGGTGTTGTTGATGATCTGCTTGCTGGATTCTACTGTGAAGTTGATGGTGATACCGGCATTCATATGGATGCTTCTGAATTGAAACTTGCAGAATGGAAAACACGAGATGAGATCGAATTACAACCAAATGATTTTAGTCTGACAAATGAGATGATGCGTGAGTTTAAGGAAGGAAGAATTTAAATCACAATTTGACAAATTCTGTATCTATGCTATAATCACTCCTTAGTGCTCTCCTTTCCAAAGATACCATTTTCTGGTATTATTAAGAGTAACAGGGAGATGCCATATAAACCACAAGGCATACGAAAGGAGTTTCTTATGAGAGATGCTTTACGGGATGAAATGATCAAGAAGATCTGTATCAGAGATGCAGACAATATATTAGATGTCGGTTGCGGTGATGGTACTTTTTTACATGAACTGACTCGTTGGAAAGATGTTGAAGGATATGGAATTGATGAATCTGAAGATAAGATTCTTGAGGCAAGGTCAAACTGGCCAGACCTTCATTTTGAGACAAGCTACAGTGATTTCCTTTCTTTCGATGACAATAGTTTCCGTGTGATCACCGTTTGTGATGATTTCCATACATTCAAAGATCCACAGAAGTTTGTTAATGAAGCTTTTCGTGTTTTAATTCCTGGTGGAAGACTTTATATTGGTGAGTCTGCTCTGCCTGATGCTCTGCGAATTGTTTCTAATATTCCATCCTATTTAACTGCCGGCGACAACCGCAGACATTCTACATATGAGACTTTAGGATATTTTAAGAATGCAGGACTTACAAAATTCAGAGTATATAAGAAGAAACGTTTACTTCTTGTCTCTGCAAAGAAACCATTAGCATAGAATACGTAACTTTAAGATGGAGCGGTACAATTTGACCGCTCCATTTTTCTTATGCTTTAAACAACCATCCAAGATATTTATCTTTTGTAATTTTCTCAACTGCTTTTTTTCCTAAAAGTTTCTCCATCTTTTTTCTTGCCGTATTGTTAATTCTTACTTTGTCATCTTTTGTTACGCATAGATCTGGAAACATGACACACCACCAGTTATGTCCTTTTGCCTCTCCAAGATCAATTCTTAATGCATCGTAGATTCCTTCTGGAAATGTATATTGTCCGTAAGTTTTCTCTGGGAATTTTTCCTGTACAAAATGTACTTTTACCTTTTGTATAACTCCCTCTTTCTTTAATATTTCCTGTGCCGTATTTTTTATACTATCTTTTTGTTTTTTTAGGATGTCAAATGCTTCCTCTTTTGTATCTGCCTTATCCATCATCTGACTGACTTTGCTGATCACAGCATCTCTTACTTTTAATTTACACGCCTGATCAAAGCTGCTGCCACTGTTTGCTCTGACATGGAAACGGATCAGATTATTTTTTAAATTTTGCTGTATTTTGTTTTGTTGTATTTTATGAAAAGTATATCTTTGCCATATCATGATGCTTCCAGCAATTATGATAAAGAAAAGACATCCTCTGATCATGTTTTTTTTGTTCATGCTCAAAGGATGCCCTACTTACTTGTTTTTATTCATCATCATTTTATAATTGTCTGAAATTTCATACAAAAATATTTGTATTTTCTTAAAATTCTGGCTTGACGAATCTTATCAGTTATAGTAACCTAATACCCATGAGGTCATATGACTGACGGAGCACGTGGAATCAACCACATGGGAGTATGATCATTAATCGCCGGCCGTCTGGGCAATCTTGTCTGGACGTGCGGCGTTTTTTAGTTTGTTACTACATTTTAGACAGAATGAAACATCTGTCAGCCCTAAAAAATCACTCAATTTTTCTCTTTTTTAAATTTTTCACTTAACACGCTCCACCGTCCAGATTTATATTTGTAATAAAAAAAGAATCCTGTTATTTTCAGGATTCTTTTTTATACTATTTAAATCTTACAGATCTTCTACGATCTGCTCAACTGTCAATCGATTCTTCTTAAGCAATTCCTTCACATCATAGCGATCTAGCAATTCTTTCTTAACTCCATAATTCAATACTTTCATATCAGAATTACCATAAAATCTTGTAATCTTCTCGCCAAATCCACCTTCTAAGAATCCATCTTCTAATGTGATCACTACATCATGATCTTTCTTAAGACCTTCTAATAATGCTTCATCAATTCCTGTAATATAATATGGATTGATCACAGTTGCTTTTGTTCCTGTCTTTTCTTCTACTGCTTTCGCAACTTCACATCCCATGTTGTAGAATGTTCCAAGTCCGATGATCGCAACTTTGCTTCCTTTTTGTGTTACTTCATATTTATTTAACTGGCTGAAATCTTTTGTTACTTCTTTGCCATCTGAGATCATTTTCCCTCCTGGCAGTTTGATCGCTACTGGATACTGGTCCTGATCGATACTCCAGTCTAACATTGCCAGATATTCTTCTTTGGTTGTTGGGGCAAGATATACCAGATTCGGAATATTGCTCATCATTGGAATATCCTGTAATCCAAGATGTGTTATATCATTCATTCCATATACGGATCCCCAGAATGTAACGATCGTTGCTGGATTGCTGTCAATGCAGAGATCCTGTGTGATCTGGTCATATGTTCTCTGTACGAATGTTGAATATACTCCATAAACTGGTTTTCCACCACCTGCTGCGATTCCGGCTGCCATTGCCATTGCTGTTTCTTCTGCGATTCCAACATCAATAAACTGTTTTCCAGCTTCCTTACGTTTGTCTTCTGTGAATCCCATAACGGTTGGTGTTGCTGATGTGATAGCTACTACCTTTTTGTCTTCTCTCATTTTCTTTAAGAGATAATCTGCTGTTACACTTGAGAAATCTTCTCCTTCAAATGAATATAAAGGTTTTCCTGTTTTCACATCAAATGGAGCACAGTAATGCCAGTCTTCTTTATGTTCTTCGGCTAATTTATATCCTTTTCCTTTTTGCGTATTAATATGAACGACAACTGCTTTTTTTGTATCTTTGACCTGTTTGAATGCTTTGATCAGATCAGCAATTTTATTTCCTTCTTTGACATAAATATAATCTAATCCCATGGCTTTGAAAAGATTGCATTCTGCTTCCCCATTTGTTTCACGAAGTTCTTTTAAATTTTCATATAATCCACCATGGTTTTCTGCGATCGACATATCATTGTCATTGACTATGATAATTAGATTTCCACCTAATTCTGCTGCGTAATCAAGTCCTTCTAAAGCTTCCCCTCCACTTAAAGATCCATCACCGATCACTGCAATCACATTTTCATCTTCTTCTTTTAAATCTCTTGCTTTGGCAAGTCCTAATGCAAGACTTACAGAAGTTGATGTATGGCCGATCGTAAAATGATCATGTTCACTTTCTCCTGGATTACTGTATCCTGATACATCATCATAATGTTCTTCGTATAAGAATGCATCTTTACGACCAGTTAACATCTTGTGTGGGTAAGACTGATGAGAAACGTCATATACGATCTTATCTTTTGGTGATTCAAATACATAATGCATAGCGATCGTTGCTTCTACCATACCAAAGTTTGGCCCAAAGTGGCCTCCATGCTTACTTAATTTTTCTAATAATGCCTTACGAATCTCTTCGGCAAGGACATTTAACTGCTCATCGGATAATTTTTTGACATCTTCTGGTCCATTGATATTTTCAATATACATGCTCTTTCTCCTTATCTGATTTTTATTCGTTTTTTTATTATATAAGTTGGAGTACACTCTAAGTCAAGATTTTTTATCTTTTCGAAATAGTAATTTAATGTTAAAATAATAACATACACTGAGCAAATAAATAATAAGAGGTGATACTTTGAAGAAAAAACTTACAATCCTTTGTGCTGTTGCAGTCATGATCTGCACATGCCTGACTGGATGTGGGGTTAATGCCGGGAAGATCCGTTTTGGGTCTGCTGGTATTGGTGGTACTTATCAGGTTTTTGGTGATACTTTTGCAAACCTTGTCACATCCAAAAGCAAAAACTATAATATCGAAGTAAAAACAACTGCTGGTTCCGCGGCGAACCTTCGTCTGTTGTCAAAAGATTATATCCAGATGGCAGTTGCCCAAATGGATTTGATCAATGATGCATATGAGCGCACTGGTATTTTTGAAAATGATAAAAAATATCAAGGATATAGTGCCATTGCTTCGCTTTATACTGAAGCGTGTCAGATTGTCGTACCTGCTGATTCATCAATCCATTCTATTGAAGATCTGGAAGGAAAGAAAGTCAGTATTGGTGAGGAAGAATCTGGAACAGAACAGAATGCTATACAGATCTTAAGTGCTTACGGATTAAATGAAAAGCTTGTTGATGAAGTAAATCTTGATTACACAAACGCCGCAAAGAAATTGAATTCTGGTGATATTGATGCTCTTTTCTGTACCGCTGGAGTACAGACAACTGTGATCAACGAATTAGCAAAGCAACGTAAGATCCGTCTTATCAGCCTTGACCAGAAAGGTATTGATCGTCTGAAGAAGTCTTATAAGTTTTACACAGAATACTCAATTCCTGCAAATACTTATACTGATCAGACTCAGCCTGTAAAAACTGTCGGTGTTAAAGCGGTACTTCTTGCAAGTGACAAGTTGTCTGAAGATACGGTTAAACAAATCACAAAGATTCTGTTTGCAAATGAACAGAAGATTCAGTATGCACTCCCTGTAGATATTTCTCTTGATGAGAAAACTGCTGTAGAGGGAATCACGATTCCATTCCATGATGGTGCAGCTGCTTACTACAAACAATATGGAATCACGGTAAATACAGAGAAAGGAAGCAATTAATCCGCTGCGGTATAAATAAATGACAATACAACTAGATATGTATCAGACGATCGCGGTCGCCGTAGTCGTTTTGATGTTAGGAAACTTTTTAAAACACAGAATTGCAATCTTAGAACGATTTTGCATTCCTGCACCTGTTATCGGTGGTGTTATCTTTGCAGTTTTTACATGTATCTGCTTTGTAACAGGAATCGCCGAATTTTCATTTGATGATATTTTGAAAGAAGTATGTATGGTATTCTTCTTTACTTCTGTTGGATTTCAGGCAAACTTAAAGGTATTAAAAAGCGGTGGAAAATCTTTGATCATTTTCCTTATGCTTGTGATCGCTCTGATCGTAAGTCAGAACTTCCTTGCAGTCGGCCTTGCCAAAGTACTTCATATCAGTCCTTTGGTTGGTCTGTGTACTGGTTCTATTCCTATGATCGGTGGTCATGGAACTGCCGGTGCTTTCGGCCCTGTTCTTGAAGACTTTGGTGTAAAAGGAGCAAGCACACTATGTACTGCTGCCGCAACCTTCGGTCTGATCGCAGGAAGTATCATGGGTGGACCTGTCGGCAAACGACTGATCGAGAAAAAAGATCTATTAAAAACTGCTATTCCTGAAGATGACAGCCTTTTGGTAGAAGAAGAAAAGAAACATGAACGTCACACCAGCATGTATCCAGCTGCTGTATTTCAGCTGATCATTGCTATTGGTATTGGAACGATCATTTCCAAGTTCCTATCCATGACAGGAATGACATTCCCAATTTATATTGGTGCTATGATCGCTGCTGCATGTATGCGTAACATCGGTGAGTATTCTGGAAAATTTACAATTTATATGGGTGAAATCAACGACATCGGTGGTATCAGCTTATCCCTGTTTTTGGGAATCGCCATGATCACATTAAAATTATGGCAGCTTGCAGACCTTGCACTTCCACTGATCACATTACTTGCAGGTCAGACAATCTTAATGTTCTTCTTTACATATTTCGTAATATTTAATATCATGGGAAGAGACTATGATGCTGCTGTATTATCTTCTGGTGTCTGTGGTTTCGGAATGGGAGCCACTCCAAACGCCATGGCGAATATGCAGGCCATCTGTGAACGTTATGTTCCATCTGTCAAAGCTTACCTTCTGGTGCCTTTGATCGGTAGTTTATTTGCAGACTTCTTAAACAGTCTGGTAATTACATTTTTTATCAATTTTCTATAATCTTAAAGGGAGTCAATGAAAATGTTTGGAAAGAGAAAAAAGAAACGTGATGAGATCAAAAAAAACCTCAGAGAAAAACTAGACTATAAAATGAAAAGCGAGAATGTTGCTATCCCAGAGATCCACACAAAGGATTTTGATGAGATAGAAGAACAAATTGATGAACAGGAAGTTGAAAAAGAAGAAGAACATTCTATTCTTTATGATAATGTAGCAATTCCTGAAGTTCATCTCCACAAAAAGAAAAAATGATCAAGTCTTAGATTTTATTTAAATCAACTATGAATCAAAAATGTCGTATGTCAAAATAATTTACTGACATACGACATTTTTATATATTATTTGATATTTATGCTTGTGCAATCTTTTTTCCGTACAATTGTTTTCTCACAAAGTAATAGCAGATAACCTGTAAGATGATCGTTATAATCCATGATACCGGATATGAAATAAATAAAATATCTAACGACCTGTGACTTGGGAAGATCCAGAAGATCCATACGATTCTTGTTCCAACCGTTCCAATGATCGAAAGGATCATCGGCACACCAGAACGCCCCATTCCACGCAACGCACCTGGAAACAGATCCATGAATCCACATAGGAAATAGGTTACTGTTGTATATAATAAGATTTCCATTCCACACTGAATAACCTTTGGATTGCTTGTATAGATCGTCAAAAGTTTTGGTCCAAAGAAATATGCACTATTTCCAAGAATCATCATTGCTATAAATGATAAAATCAAACAATCAATCAATACTCTGTCCATTCGTTTCCATTTTCCAACGCCATAATTCTGGCTTGTAAAGCTCATACATGCCTGAGTTACCGCATTGACTGTCACATATAAGAAGCCAAAAATATTATTCGCCGCGGTATATCCAGCCATTGCGATCGAACCAAATGAGTTTACAGATGACTGAAGCAGTACATTTGAAAAGTTAATGACTGTGCTCTGGATTCCTGCTGGAATTCCTACTTGGAAGATTTGTTCTAAATACTCTACGTTAATCTTTAATTTTGAAAATCGCAACTGATAACTTGTCTGTGACTGATACAGGCAGCGTAATACAAGAACACTTGAAATAAACTGCGAGATCACAGTTCCGATCGCTACTCCAGCTACTCCAAGATGAAAAATGATCACCAGACACATATTAAGTCCTGCATTCGCGATTCCTGCTATGATCAGGAAAAATAACGGACGTTTTGTATCTCCAACGGCTCTTAAGATTGATGCACCATAATTATAAAGCATAAAAAATGGCATTCCCATAAAATAAATTCTCATATAAAGTGTTGAAAGATTGATTACATCATCTGGTGTATCCATCAGTTCTAACACTGGTTTTGCAAAGATCAAACCTACAAATACCATTATAATCCCGCTGATCAATGCAAGTGTGATCGCCGTATGTACAGTCTCTGACATCTCTTTGTCCTTACCCGCTGCATAAAATCTCGCTGATAATACATTCGCTCCCAATGAGATTCCAATAAACAAATTGGTAAACATATTGATCAGGGCTGTCGTAGAACCAACTGCTGCCAATGACTGGCTTCCACTAAATCTTCCAATTACGATAATATCGACTGCATTAAACATCAATTGCAGGATTCCTGATAACATCAACGGTAACGAAAATGATATTAGTTTGTCCATGATCGTCCCATTGCACATATCAATTTCATATTTACTGCGTTTTGTTATTGAACTCATAATTCATCCTCTTCTTATTATTTATAATGAATCTTTTCCAGAATATCATCTTGTATACCCGTTCGCTGACAAGTACATCATACACATCTGATTGCTTTTTTCTTTTTCATGAATCTGATCTGAAACTATGGAGATTAATCTTCTTTGTTTGGCATATAATTTAATCGTATTAAACACTCTCTGATAAACAACTTTGCCATCAAATGGACTTATCTTGCATCTTTTTCGTCGATTCTTTCCATTTATTCAAATACTTTTTTTATGCTGTCGTAATGTAAGAAAATGCCTTCTTCTGCAAAATCTTTGATCTCATCCGTTGTTGCAAACATATACCCATCAATCTCGGCTTCCTGAAAGTTTACATCACTGTCATCAATATCCAATGTAAAGCGGTAAACATCTACAAAATAGTTATCTCCCTCTCCTGGATTCTCTCTCTTATAGGTAAACATGTATCCGCCTTCTGCGCCTTTGACATCAAGTCCTGTTTCTTCTTTTACTTCACGAAGCACTGCATCATAAGAAGCCTCTCCAGCCTGTGCAGCTCCTCCAGACACTTCCCACCATCCTGGTGCCCATGCCTTGGTCATGACTCTCTTTGTGATCAGGAACTTTCCATCTGGTCTTCTAATAACTCCAAGAACCGTTAAATGATATTCGTCGTCTTTTAATGTCCAGTCATTTCTCTTCATTATACGACCGGTTGGTTGTTTGTTTTTATCGTAGATGTCCCATCTTTCTTCCATTATTTTGTATTCTCCTTGGATGTGTTTTTGATGATTCTAAATCTTATTATTTTCTAATAATATCAGTTGCACTAAAGACTTTATCGCCTTTTTGAACTTTCACACCTTTTGCCTCTAACAGTTCAGAAACTGTACAAACTTCATATCCTTTCTTCTTAAGGATTGGTAATACTTTCTCTACTGCCGCAACTGTTGGCTTATGAATGTCATGCATTAACACGATATCTCCGTCTTTTGCATGTTTTAAGATTGTCTTTACTGTTGCGTCTGTGTTCTTTGTCTTCCAGTCTAATGTGTCAACACTCCAAAGAATCAAGGCCGTGTCAATTCCCTGTTTCACATTCTCGTTAATTGCTCCGTATGGAGGTCTTACACTGACTGGTTTGCTTCCACATGCTTTGTAGATCACATTAGCTGTTTTGTCTTCCTGTGCTCTTACCTGTGCTGCACTTAATTTTGGAAGGTATGTATGATTCCATGTATGACTTGATACTTCATTACCAGATTCTAAGACTTTCTTAACTGTCTCTGGATAGTAATTTGCATTCTGCCCTAACATGAAAAATGTTGCTCTTGCATCGTTCTTCTCTAATGCTGCAATAACTCGTTCTGTATTTCCCTTTAATGGACCGTCATCAAATGTAAATGCGATCAGTTTCTTCGTTTTATCAATCTTTCTTGGAACATAGAGTGATTTCTTAAATTCTTTATCTGTTCCTTTGCCGAGCAGGTTATCATTTGCCTTTACCATGTATTCTCCCATGGATTTATTAACAGATGCATAACTTGTTCGTCCTAATCTTGTTGTTATAAAGAATGCTCCGACTACGATCACTGCAATGATCACTACTAGTCCCACAATTCTTCCTACATTCAACCGTCTTCTTTTTCTTCTTCTGGCCATTGTACCCTTCTTCTTTCCTTATAATAATTTAAATGTATCTACATCCACTAAACCAAGATCTGTAAGTCTTAATGATGGAATCACTGGAAGAGCCATAAATGATAATGTGATAAATGGATCAATATCTCTGGATATTCCAAGTTTCCATGCTTTCTGTAACAGATCATCAATTCCTTTCTGGATGTCTTTTGCCGGTTCCTGACTTAAAAGTCCCGCAACCGTAAGCGGTAGTGTACCTAAAACTTTGCCTTCAGATACCAATGCGTATCCGCCCTGTATCTCTTCTATCGTCTGTACTGCTTTGATGATATCTTCATCGTTATCTCCTGCTGCAATGATATTATGAGAATCATGTGCCACAGATGTTGCGATCGCACCATTTGTAATACCATATCCTTTGATCGGTGCTGCAGATACATTCCCTGTTCCACGATGGCGTTCAAATACACATAGTTTGGAGTATTCACTATCTGGTGTGAACCATCCATGATCATTCGGAACTTCCTCATGCAAAAATGTTGTAACGATCTGTCCCGGAATCATTCCGATCACTGGAATCTCTCCATCTGCTTTCACCTGAATCTTATCTTTGGAAATGTCTTTTAAGACCACTGTGTGAAGCATAGATTCTTCCACTGGTTTTGCTTCCTTTGAGAAGAATTCACTGTTCACTGGCTGTCCTTGTTTATATACAGAAGATACCTTTACATCTTCTAAGGCATCAAGAATCACAATATCTGCATCCTTACCTTCTTCCAATGTTCCAATATCATCTAAACCATAAGTCTTAGCTGCATTGTAAGTTGCCATCTTTACTGCCTGTACAGGTTCCATTCCAAGCTCGATACTCTTCTTTATATTGTAACTAATATGACCTTCATTTTCAATAGTATCAAGGTGTTTATCGTCAGTACAAAACATAAATTTTTCAATATATTCTGGCTCTTTAACAAGACCTGGAACAATATTTTCTACATTTCTTGCTGCACTTCCTTCTCTGACAAGGATTTTCATTCCAGCAAGGCATTTTTCTTTCGCTTCTTCAAACGATGTACATTCATGTTCTGTCATAACTCCGGCTTCTACATAAGCCTTGAGATCGTCACCAGTAAGCCCTGGTGCATGGCCGTCAATGATCATTCCTTTGCATAATTCAAGCTTCTTCATGATCTGTTCTTCTTTGCTTAAAACTGCTGGGTAACACATAACCTCCCCAAGCCCAAGTACAAGCGGATGATCTTTCCACTGTTTCATATCTTCTGCTGTGAAATCAGCTCCATTTGTCTCAAATGGAGTTGCCGGAATAGAAGATGGCATCATAACATATATGCCAAGCGGAGCATCACCTGCTGCATCAAGAATATATTCCATCGCTTCATTTCCTTTAACATTCACCAGCTCATGTGGGTCTGCGATCACTGTTGTCGTTCCATGCGGCATAACCGCCTTTGAAAATTCCATTGGCGTTGCCATACTTGATTCAATATGCACATGTGCATCAATAAATCCTGGTGCAATGTATTTTCCTGTACAATCTATTTCATTTTCCCCTGAAAAATGACCAACTCCTGTGATTTTTCCATCTTTCACTGCAATATCAGCCTGGTCAATCTTTTCATTCTTTACATCAATGACATTTCCATTCTTTAAGATAAAATCATACATATTCTTCCCTCCTGTTTCATTGAAACTTAACCATTCCAACATAATATTTCTTATCTGTATCAAATAACATATTCCAGTCGATTTCTTCGCGTTCTCCACAGTTTGACCAGATCAGTAGTTCTTTTTCTTCATCAAACCCTGTGATCGTTACCCAATGCCAGTTATCTTCTCGAAGCTCATATGCCGGATGCCTTAAGATCAAAAATGCAACTGGATTTTCCTCTTTCAATGAAGGCAAAATGAAATCCAGTGCCTGCTCTTTACTCTTTGGCAAAAATAATTGTTCAGATTTAAATTCTATTCCTCTATCTGCCGCATATCTTTTAAAATCTTTTGCAAATCTTCCGATCAATGGATATCCCATAAATCCTGGCTTCATATATTGATACATTGTCTGCATCAGTTTCAGATATTGTTCCTGTTCTTTCGCATCTTGTCCTTCTTCTGGCTGATATAATGATTTGAATTCATCCTTATTCATGGCATAAATCACTGCAATATTACTTCCTGTCACGCTTCCACATCCTGCTAACCGCTGGAAATCTCCCGGGAACCATTCCTGATCTCCTCCATATCCAATGATCCTGCCATCTTTTATGATCTGCGGACAGCAAAGTTCCTTCCTCATAATCTATTCCTTTCTTATTATATCTCTACGCTTTTTCACTTATTTTTAAATTTATTGAATTTATTCTTTTCTTTATGTTAATATTGTTATCATTAACCGATATTATTATTTTGCAGAAAGGATGACAACACTTATGAAAAATATCATGACTTCCTTATGTCTTGCACTTTTTATCATCAGTGCATCTGTTACGATAACATTAAACTTCCGACCTTTATATTATCATGATATTTCCGCTTTGAAAATAGAAGAAACTTCTGGATTTTCCAAAAATATCATTAAAAAAAATTATGACGAATTGATCGATTATAATCAGTTTTTTCATTCTGGAAAGCTAAAACTTACTATGCCGATGTCCAGAGAAGGACGAATTCATTTTGAAGATGTAAAACGTATCTTTGATACAATTGAGATTGCCTGTATCATTACATTAATCTTATCCTGTTATCTCGTTACCACACAAATCCGAAAACGTGATCTCAGGTTTTTAAAAATATCTTCGATCATTACGATATTACTTCCAACGATCGCTGGCATCATGACTGCTGTTAACTGGGAAGCTGTATTTATTATGTTTCATAAGATCATGTTTCGTAATGACTACTGGCTCTTTGATGAAGCTCTCGATCCTGTAATCACAATCCTTCCTGATACATTTTTTCTTCAATGTGCAGTCATGATCATTTTGCTGATCCTGTCAGGAAGTTTGCTTTGTATCTTATTTCGTTCTTTTTTTCACCACAAGTTTATGATATAATTGTTGAGTTATTAATTATTTGTGTCAATTATTACATTTATATTAAGATAGGAGCTTGAATCATGAAACTTTCACAAATAAAAACAAAAGAAGTCAGAGATCGTGTTCGAAAGTCTCGTTACAAAAAATTTATATTTGCTTTTATTGTACTATTTCTGATCCTGATCGTTTCTGTGTGCTTTCATTCATACTACGCTCAGCAAAAGGCGAAAAAAAATGCCACTGCAAAGGCACAGCAGAAAATGGAAAATGAATATAAAAAAGCAAAAAAAGAAGCCGAAAAAGAAAAGACTTCCTTAAAACCATGGTATACCTATCATGGCATTGCACACGCCTTAGGTGGTCTTAATGGAAAACAGTATTTAAATTCCATTGATGGTTTTTATTCAAACTATCAAAAAGGATACCGCATTTTTGAAATGGATCTTCAGCTTACATCAGATAATGTGCTTGTCGGAAGACATACCTGGGGAGATAATCTTTCAGATCCTTTAAGTAAACATGGTGATCCTGCTAGCTATCGTGAATTTAAGAATACCAAATTATACGGCCGTTACAAGCCTACTTCTTTTCTTGATATGCTGAATGCAATGGAACGTTATAAAGATTTTTATCTGATGACTGATTCGAAATCTACAGACACACCAACTGTCCAAAAGGAATTCTCTACTCTGGTCCAGACTGCAAAAAAGGCTGGAAAGACTGAATATCTGGATCGTTTGATCGTACAGATTTATAACGAAAATATGTATTACACAATAAAGAAAATCTACCCATTCAAACATTTTGTGTATACCACATACAAGCAGCGTGATGTCGCATTCTATAAGATGGTAAAATTCTGTAAAAAGAATGGGTTTGAGGGTGTCACAAGCCCACAGAATGATATCAACGACTATCGTATGGATATTTTAGCCAAAGAAGGAATCTATGGATTCACTCATACAGTAAATAACTCTTATTTTACAAAAGAATATATGAAATTAGGTGTTTACGGTATCTATTCTGATTTTATGATTCCTTCAGAAATCAACAAAAATTATCTTGAAGTTTATTGTCCAAAGTTTGCTTCCAGATATATGAAAACTGTCATTCCTGCACTTGGAAAATAATTTTAATATCATGAGCTTAAAAATCCCGGAGAGTTATTTCCGGGATTTTTATAGCTTATTTTATTATATGTTCTTTGATCATAGGATTGATTCCTCCGCTGTGTCCACAAGCATTTTCATTGCTTCCACAGGATATTTACCGTGTGCAGTTTCCCCTGTCAGCATCAATGCACTGGCTCCTTGTGTAACTGCATGATAGATATCATTTACCTCTGCCCTTGTTGGATATGGATTCTTTATCATGGAATCTAACATCTGGGTTACAATCATGAAATCCTTGTTGTGCTTTCTGCACACTCTTGCAATATGTGCCTGAATTCTTGGAAGTTGTGATAATGGCATTGCATTCCCAAGATCTCCTCTTGCGATCACGATGTAATCACAATATGGAATCAGTTCTTCCAAATGCTCGACACCTGTCATATTTTCTATCTTTGCAAAAATTCTGATGTCTTCGCAGCCATATTCTCTTAATGCTTCTCTTAGTATGATCAAGTCTGCTTTATTCCGTACAAATGGAAGCATGACATCCGTTACTTTATACTGCTTTGCCACTGCAAGATTCCTTAAATCCGCCTCTGTTAACGTTGGATTGTTAATACTGCATCCTGGCATTGCAATACTTTTATGTGCTGTCAATACTCCTCCACAAATAATCTTACATCTCCATGAGGATTCTGATATTTTCTGTTCTGCTGTCAGCTTGATCTTTCCGTCATCAAGTAAGATTTCCTGATTCTTTTTAATGTACGGGAAAATCTCCTTCGGTGCCGGAATACCTCCATGTCCAAGAATCACATGGGCACCATTGGAAAGTCCCATGTTTCCTTCCAGATTTCCTATTCTTAATTCTGGACCGATCAGATCGATCATAAGCTTCTTTTCTTTTCCTGTTTGACTGGCCGCATCAAAATAATGCTGAATCCATGACTGGCTTGTTTCTAATGAACTATGTGATAAGTTTAACCGGATACCTGTCATTCCTGCATCAAACATCTTCTTTAATATTATTGGTTCGCAACATGTTGGACCTAGAGTTCCGTAGTATTCCATTGTGCATCACTTCCTTTGGCTTTATTGTAACATTTTCCACAAGGAATATCCAACACAAAAACTTCTTCACTGCTTACGCAATTAATATTCTTATAACCGCTTAATTTATATAATATAATTTAAACTTTTTACTTGAATACTTATTATTCTTCCCCTTAGAATCCCTGATAAGTGTCACTTTTTGTTTCTCCTCTTTTTCCGCTTTCACAGTCCCAAGACAATAATCTCTGATCGCCTTTGCATCTGCCTGGGCTAATTTCTTAATCTTAGAATCATCTTTTAAAAACTGCTTCACATCATTATCGTTATCCACAAAACTATGTTCCACAATGACGCCTGGAATTCCTTTTTCTATGCTGTTATGAATAACCCTATAGTAATCTCTTATTTTTCCATTTGGATATTTCTCATTTTTCTCTGATGTTCGCATCAATAATCCTTGATTCTCAACACCTGTCTGCTCTAAATACTTCAAAAAATAACATCCAAGAAGCTGTGCCTGTTGGGACACTTCTTTGTTATAATTCCCTGTTGGCACAAGTACTGTACAGCCATGGTCATAGTCTACGATCTCACCTTTTGCATTATTGTGCAGGCTGACGAACAAATCTGCCTTATCCTGAACTGCTTTCGGTACTCTCTCTCCTAATTCAGGTTTTGTGTCTCCTGTTCTTGTTAGATAAACTTTGATGTTTGAATTTTTTGAAAGTTCCTGTTTGATATATTTCGCTATTTTTAAGTTGATATCTTTTTCTTGCGGCTGATCATTTGTTTCTCCTACAGCACCACTGTCATTACCACCATGTCCTGGATCTAATTCTATGATCCAATTTGATTTTTTTAATTTTCTTGTTTCCTGTTTCTTGCTCGATGTTATTGTCATAACTTCCTTCGCTGCTGTTTTTTGTGATGTTGTTTTCTCTTGCGTCGTTTGTTTCTTAGTTCCACAGCCAGAAATACTTGCACATAATACTAACATTAGTGCTAATACTTTTCTTATATTCTTTTTCATTTGCTCCCCCGCTCATTTCATGATCATTTTTTTATTTTATCACTTTAATTTGTATTTTACAAAAAAATCAGTGGCAGAATCATCTTCTACCACTGATTTTTTTACACCCGATCACAAGTAAGATTCCTAATGAAATAATGCTCATCCATAGATACATTTCCACTTTTTTATCATCCCCAGTTCTACTTTTTGCCTTGCTGCTTTCGCTGGTTTTTGTTTTCGTCCCTGAATCGGATCTGTTCTTATTTTTTTCATTTAGATATTCATCACATCGTTCATTTTTGTTATGCTCGCTGTTGCTATCATGATCTTTATCATATAAATTTTCATCATCGACGAGGTCCATAAAACGAATTTCTGTTACTTTTGCTCCTGCCTGTGTATTTTTGTGGATTGCCGTTGTAACAAACAATTCTCCATTTCCATGATTTAATACTTGTATATGTAAATAGTATTTCTTCAATACTTTATTTCTTCCACGAATAAGTTCTAATTCATATTTATAATCTCCGGGGCTTGTATAGGTGATGGATGGAAACATTTCTTTCGTTTCACCTTCTTTGACCCTTTCTATATATTCTTCTTTCTGACTTTTTCCTGGCATTGGCGTGTTTTTCTGTAATGCTTTTAATTTTATTTTATATTTTTGTCCTCGAACGAGTCCTCCATGTCCCCATTTAAATTTCAAAGGAAAAGAAAAATTAACAGAATGTTGTGCCGCATATGTATATTCAAGATTCCCTGCATTGATCGCAAATAAAAATGCTGTGATCACAACCACAAATATTTTTTTCACCTTTCATCTCTCCCTTCTTATTTTTTGTACATTGCAAGAACCACGGTTCGATCATCTACCTGATCTGTAGAACAGGTTCCGAGTGCCAAAACACTATAGTTCCCACTTTGTGAATTCAATATTTCTATTTTATCATTTTGCATCCAGTTGGCTTTCATTTTTACATAATTTAAAAACTGCTGTCTGTTATTCTTATATTTCGATGGATCAAAAATATAGGAATCTGTCGATCTTACGACCAGAACTGCAAAGATCTTTAATGGATATTTCTTCCCTTTCGGCTTTAAATCTTTTAATTTTACTTTATATGTCAGCGTCCTTATTTCCTTCGCTTTCATATCTCCGATCTCCCAGATCAAAGTTCCTGGTTTGGTGCTATCTTGCAAATATACTTTGCTTTCAAACTGCTCTCCGTTTCCTTCATATGGGAGGTTTTTATCATTTGGCTGATGTGCTGCTGTTTTCTTTGTTGTATCAACTCCTATGTAAGAATCAATATAGGTTTGATTCTTTGTAAACTGATCTTTGACCACCACATCTGGCATTAGATCGTCTCCTGTTTTTGCGATCAATGTGTATGTCAGGTAGCCATTTCCATTTTCTTCACTATAACTTGGTTCTGTTTTTGTAAGTTCCAGATTTCCTAATCTTGCATCACTGTCTTCTTCGAAGTTTAATTTTTTTGTGACCTCTCCGAATTTAATCGTTTGCTGTGGCTGACCTTTGATCAGTTGTCTGTCCGTAGTTACATATACAGAAAAATTACCATTTATTTTTTTATTTTCTTCCTCATCCTGCTGAAGAAATGATTCCTCAAAACTCAACAAAACATCTTGTGTATCATCCTCAACTTTAATCGTTCCGATCTTATTTCCGTTTGCATCTTGTATAGAATTAAGCACTACAAAACTATCCTGAAACAATTCCGGCAGATGGTATCTTAATGTCTTATTATGGTTGAGGAGTTCTTTTGCATCTATATTTTTGTAGTTTACTGTGATCTTAATTCTTGCATCTGCCGGAATATTTTTCGTGTCATCTGTAATCTTGATCCAATCTTCCCCTGATTGATACTCTATTGTCACTGCTTGAATATAATTGTATTTCTATAATTTCAAGATTGTGTTTTATTTTTAGCCTTACCTTGACATTCTCTTAACATCTTGAATGGCAGCACCAACTTTGTTAAACTTATTTATAGCAATTATCCTACACATTAATTAAAGGAATCTTAACTATATGACACTAGAAGAACAATACCATCTATCCTGTTACGAGGAACTGACAACACTTGGTGATCACAATCATATATATCTTGTAAAACACAAACTATCTGGAGAGATTTTTGTTAAGAAAGTTTTAACCAGATTTTCTTTTAATGTTTATAAACAGTTGATGGACTTACAGCTTTCTGGTATTCCAACAATCTATGATATGATCTTGGATGATGATTCTTTGATCTTGATCGAAGAATATATCCATGGTCAAACTTTAGAACAGCTGCTTAATGATCAGAACACCCTGATCTATTCAGATGCTTTATCAATTATGAAAAAGCTTTGCCATATCTTAAAGCCTCTTCATGATTTAAAGCCACCGATCATTCATCGTGATCTGAAATTGTCTAATATTATTTTAACTAGTGAGAATCTGATCTATATCGTAGACTTTGATACTGCCAGATATTATGAATCTGGGAGAGAACAGGATACAGAATTGCTTGGCACCAAAGAATATGCTCCTCCAGAACAGTATGGTTTTGGACAGTCAGATGCCCGGTCTGATATCTATGCGTTAGGAATTATTTTTAACCGATTATTAACTGGTGAATATCCTAAACATCAACTAGCTGATAACCGGTACCGCCCGGTCATTTCAAAATGTATCCGACTGGATCCTGATGAGCGTTTTCAGACAATTTCTGAACTCGAGAATGCCTTGCATAGTAGTCTTTCTTCCGATATTGGGAAACCTGGTTTTACCTTTGTTTCGATCAAATCAGATATTCCTGGATTTCGTTCTGGAAATCTCTGGAAAATGATCGTTGCTTTTCTTGGTTATTTATTTTTTATTTATTGTAGTTTCTCAATGGATTTTTCTGATACACAAACTCAGCTAGTCCTTACTGGTACGAGACTTTGGTATGAACGTTTTTTCATGTTATTGATCTTTATAAGTCTTACTTTTTATAATTTTAACTATAAAAACATCCGCACAAGATCATTTTTGGGGCGTTCCTTTCCTCTATTATTTCAGATTCTATTGCAATGTCTGATCTCATTCGGAATCATTGTTTTCCTAATAATGGTCATGATGTTAATCGAAAGTATTATATGGTAATTTCTTATATCGCTGGCAGAAAAATTTACGCTGTCAGCGAAACATTTCTATAACAATATTTGCTAATCTTAATATTGTGAAATATAGAAGGGAGGAATTATTTATGAAAACTTGGAAATTAGTCTCTGGAATCATCTCCATTGTACTTTTTGCATTTGTAATGTTTCAGTCTTGTGCTGCTGGGATTTCGAATTCTTTAGCAGAAAATGGAGAAAGCGGTGGTTCTGCCGGACTGATCGTTGCGATTATTTTATTAGCTGGTGGAATCGTTTCTATCGCTACAAGAAATGGTTCAAAAGGTGGTAATATCGCATTGATCGTCTTATTTGTACTTGGTGCACTATGTGGATTTACCATGGCTGGAAGTTATGCAGATTTAAATATCTGGGCTGCCTGGTGTCTGATCTGTGCTGTATTTGCAGCAGTTTCTTTAAAGAAAGGGCAATGATCATTTATTATAAATACAAGAAGAGAAAGGATGTTTACATATGCAGGATCAATTAACCGATCATTTAGATCAACAATTAAAATCAACTTCTTTGGAGAATTTTTCAGATTATCTCAAGAATCTTCAACAGTTACCAAGCCTGCAGGATTTTTTCTCTGTTTACATTGCAAAGCATGATATGAAAATTTCGCAGATTATTAAAAATAGCGGAATATCACAAAGCTATGCTCATGAGATCTTAAATGGTAAGAAACCTCATCCTTCCAGAGATTATCTACTTGCTTTGTGTCTTGGGGCGCATATGGATCTGAAAACAACACAGCATGCTCTTCGCATTGCTCAACTTGGAGAACTTTATGCAAAAGTTCCAAGGGATGCAGCAATCATGATGCATATCAATAATGAAAAATGGAATTTGATCGATATTAATATTTTTCTGGAAGAACATGGACTTGATGTAATTTCACTTTCTAAGAAGAATTCATAATAATAACAACAAAAAGATCAGCTGTAAGATATTGTCTTCAGCTGATCTTTTGTTATATTTCTTATGAAATTTTATCTTTTCTCAACACCTAAAGTAACTTTCTCACCATTGATGTTCCATTCTTTTTCGTATCCGACAACTTCAGAGGCTTTCACTTCATCTGCTAAAACGTCACTAGCAATTGCTGCTTCATTTCTTCCGATGATGTCTGCTGCTTTGTCTGATCCTTTGTATGAGAATGTGATATGGTCTGTTACTTCAAATCCAGCTTCTTTTCTCATAGACTGGATCTTGCTGACTACTTCACGGACGAATCCTTCTTCTAACAGTTCTTCGGATAAGTTTGTATCAAGGACAACTGTTACTCCGTTGTCTGCTTCTGTTACGAATCCTTCCTGTTTTACCATCTCGATCAACAGATCTTCTTTGGCTAATTCTACAGGTGTTCCATCAACTTCAAATGTTAATGCTCCCTTAGAGTCTAATTCAGCTTTCGCTTCATTTCCATCAACTCCGGCTAAATAGTTTCTGATTCCTCCAACTAATTTACCGTATTTTGGTCCTACAGTCTTTAATTGTGGTTTGAAGTTGTATGTTGTGAAGTTTGATACATCATCTGTAAATGTGATATTCTTCACATTTAACTCATCTAAGATGATCGCTTCGTCATAATCTGGCAGTGTTGCATCTGCTTTCACATACATCTGTCCGATTGGCTGACGGTTCTTGATGGCTGCACTGTTACGGCATGCACGTCCTAATACAACGATCTTTAAGACGAGATCCATATCTGCTTCTAATTTCTCATCAACCTGTTCTGCATTGTATACAGGGAAGTCGCATAAATGAATGCTTTCTTTTACAGATGGATCAACACTTCTTACGATGTTCTGGTAGATCTCTTCTGTCATGAATGGGATCATTGGTGCTGCTGCTTTACATACAGTTACTAATGCTGTGTATAAAGTCATATATGCATTTACCTTATCCTGTTCCATTCCTTTTGCCCAGAAACGGTCACGACAACGTCTTACATACCAGTTACTCATATCATCTACAAATTCCTGTAATGCTCTTGCAGCTTCAGGGATTCTGTAATTTCCTAAGTTGTCATCTACAGATTTAACCATTGTGTTCATCTTAGATAACAGCCATTTGTCCATAACAGATAATTTATCATATTCTAACGCATGTTTTGTTGGATCAAACTGATCGATCTCTGCATATAATGTGTAGAATGCGTAAGTATTCCATAATGTTCCCATGAATTTACGCTGTCCTTCTGTAACGGCTTTTGCATGGAAACGGTTTGGAAGCCATGGGGCACTGTTTGTATAGAAATACCAACGGATCGCATCTGCTCCATGTTCTTCTAATGCCTCAAATGGATCAACTGCATTTCCTTTGGACTTACTCATCTTCTGTCCATTTTCATCCTGAACGTGTCCTAATACGACAACGTTTTTATATGGTGCTTTATTAAATAATAAAGTAGAAATTGCCATTAAGGAGTAGAACCATCCACGAGTCTGGTCTACAGCTTCTGAGATAAAGTTTGCTGGGAAGTTATCTTCGAAGATCTCTTTATTCTCAAATGGGTAATGCCACTGTGCGAAAGGCATTGATCCTGAATCAAACCAGCAGTCAATAACTTCTTCTACACGGTGCATCTGTTTTCCACAGTGTGGGCACTTAATTGTTACCTGATCGATATATGGGCGGTGAAGCTCGATATCGTCTGGGCAATTATCAGACATGCTCTTTAATTCTTCGATAGATCCGATAGAATGCTGATGTCCACATTCACATTCCCAGATATTTAATGGAGTTCCCCAATAACGGTTTCTTGAGATTCCCCAATCCTGTACGTTCTCTAACCAGTCACCGAAACGTCCTTTACCGATGCTCTTTGGTACCCAGTTAACTGTGTTGTTGTTTGCGATCAGCTGATCTTTTACTTCTGTCATCTTGATGAACCAAGATTCTCTTGCATAATAGATCAGTGGTGTATCACAACGCCAGCAGTGTGGATAGCTATGCTCAAATTTAGGAGCATCGAATAATAATCCACGTTTATCCAGATTCTTTAATACTTCTGGATCTGCTTTCTTAACGAATAATCCGGCAAATGGTGTTTCTTCTGACATGTTACCGCGTTCGTCTACTAACTGTACAAATGGCATGTCATATTTACGTCCGACTTTGGCATCATCTTCACCAAATGCTGGTGCGATATGAACAATACCTGTACCATCTGTTAATGTTACATATCCGTCGCATGTTACATAGAATGCTTTCTTATGCTGTTTTTCAGCAACTTTTGCTGCACAGTCATATAATGGTTCGTATTCTTTGTATTCTAATTCTTTTCCTTTAAACGTCTCTAAAACTTTGTATGCAGGTTTTCCTGATTCTTCGTCTGCTAATTTACCAAGAACTGTATCAAGCAGTGCTTCTGCCATGTAGTATACATATCCATCTGCAGCTTCTACTTTTGCGTATGTCTCTTCTGGATTTACACAAAGACCGATGTTGGATGGAAGTGTCCATGGTGTTGTTGTCCATGCAAGGAAATATGCTTCTTCACCTACGGCTTTGAAACGTACGATCGCAGAGCGTTCTTTGACATCTTTATATCCCTGTGCTACTTCCTGTGCGGATAATGGTGTTCCACAACGAGGGCAATAAGGTACGATCTTAAATCCTTTATAAAGTAATTTCTTATCCCAGATCTGCTTTAATGCCCACCATACAGATTCGATAAAGTTGTTATCATATGTGATGTATGGATGTTCCATGTCAGCCCAGAAACCTACTGTATCTGAGAAATCTTCCCACATACCTTTGTATTTCCAAACGCTTTCTTTACATTTCTTGATGAATGGTTCCATACCATATTCTTCAATCTGTTCTTTTCCATCAAGACCTAACATCTTCTCAACTTCAAGTTCAACTGGAAGTCCGTGTGTATCCCATCCAGCTTTACGAATGATCTTGTGACCTTTCATTGTCTGATAACGAGGAATCATATCTTTGATGACACGAGTTAAAACGTGTCCGATATGTGGTTTACCATTGGCTGTTGGTGGTCCGTCATAGAATGTGTATGTCGGATCGTCTTTTCTTTCTTCGATACTTTTTTCAAAAATTTCGTTTTCTTTCCAGAACTTTACGGTCTCTTTCTCGCGATCGACAAAGTTCATGTCAGATGATACTTTTTTGTACATCTTTATCTCTCCTTTTTACTAATTAGAAAATCTAATGAAATAGGAACTTTTACAGGATTTCCCTATAAAGCAGGCCGTCCTATAAAATAAAAAAGGTGCAGTCCTAAAAATAGGACAACACCGTTGCTTCTAAACCACCTATTTCACATACTATCATATGTTATCCCGTTAACGGAGGATACCGGCACAGCTTACTTTGTTCAGCCTGCAGCTTGGGAGTGATCTTCCTTCCTATCTTACTAACATCCGGCTTCCACCGCCCCGGACTCGCTCATGCGTTCATGATAGAAGTACTGTCTCCTTCTTCGCTTTTATCATACTAAGTTATCTTAACACTTGAAATGGCGGTTCGTCAATATTGAATTGTATGTTTTCGCATTTCTTTTTGTTTATTTTGTATGGAATACTTCGTAATAATGTTTCAGGCAATCTTTAAATCCATCTTTTGCAAGTGTTACACTATCATAGTAACTTCTTTCGGCATATCCATCTTTTGTATTATCTCTTGCTGCATTTAATAAGTCTGTACAGATATTTACTTTCGCAATTCCAAGTTCTACTGCTTTGGATAAATTTTCATCTCCAGAACCAGATCCTCCATGAAGTACTAGTGGAATAGAAACCTCGGTTGCAATTTCTTGTAATCTTTCAAAATTCAGATGTGGAATTCCTTTGTATTCTCCATGAGCTGTTCCAATAGATACTGCAAGGGAATCAACTCCTGTCTGTTCTACAAATTTCTTTGCTTCTTCTGGTGTTGTTAACATTGTATTTCCTTCAACATGATAGCTGTCTCCTTCTCCTACGTGTCCGATTTCAGCTTCTACCGTAACATTTCTTTCATGTGCATATGCTACAATTTCTTTTGTCTTTGCCACATTTTCTTCAAATGGAAGGCTTGATCCATCAATCATAACAGAGGTAAATCCGACATCAATAGCTTTCTTAACCAACTCGATCGTAAATCCATGATCATAATGAAGCGCGATATCTTGGTTACTTTTTTCTGCGTAATATTTTACGATCGCTGCTGCTTCTTCAATACCTAATGTCGGTGTATGTACCTCCGCCAGACACACCATCAATGGGTGTTTTGTTTCTTCTGCCGCCTCGATCACTCCTTTGATATTCTCAAGGTTTACAATGTTGGCTGCTGGGACTGCGTAATGTCCTATTTTGGCTTCTTCTAACATCTTTTTACTGTTTACTAACATCTGTTTCATCCTCCCGAAAATTCATTCTAAAATTTTACTTTATAAGTTTCACTTGTATCATTTTTAAAAATTAGCTAACAGATAATCTTCTGCTTCTTTGGACCATAATCCATTATGTTCTTTTGTAATCTTAGCTAATTCTTTAAATCTATCATCTGTTTTTCCTTTTTCTTCAAAATCTTCAATTGCTGTTAGTTCAAGATTCTTTCCAAGATACATCAGTTTCTTTCCTCCTGGAATCTTTGGAAGATTCAATATCGTATCGATCTGTGCATCAATTCCCCCGATATGCGTGATCATAACAGCTGGATCTAATCTTCCTTCTCCTGCAAGTTTTAAACATTCTTTCATATCATCGGTATTCCCACCGCTTGATCCTACCAGATGGTGCATCTTATAATGTACGTCAAAGAAATTAAACATCGCAGATAATTTTGGATCCACTGGTCCTGCGAAGAAGTTTAAGCATCCGTCAAATCCTAAAATCTCATCTGCCATCTCGATCACTGGTCTGACTGGTGCATATACAGATACATCATCAAATCCTGTTCCACCAGTTAAATCTCTTAATGTCTTCACTGGGTCATCGACTTTCGCAGTATTGACAAAATGGATTTCAACACCTCGTTCTTTGGCATATTCTTCTGTAAATAATTCACTAGCTCTTTTTAATCTTACTTCATCAATGTCTGTGATCACCAGTAAAGAAGGTTTACGATCACAATTTAACATATAACTGATCGCTCCTAATCCCATTGGACCGCAGCTTGCAAGAAGTGCACTCTTTCCACCTTCTACAATTCCCATCTTATGTTCATAAACACCACGTTCACTGTGGTACATAGAATGGAATGCTCCAATGATACAGCTCATAGGCTCCGCCAGTGATGCCTCAAAAAATGCACTGTTTTCATCAAAAGGTAATAAGCAGTCTTTTTCCATTACAATTGGCGGAACTTTGATAAAGGTTGCTGCTCCTCCGCAGTATTCATAAGAATATCCGATGGCTGCCATAGAACCTTTGATATTGATCGCTGGCTGCATGGTATATTTTGTTCCAACTTGATATTTATCTTTCCACTTCGCCCCAACTTCACGAATGATTCCTGCAAATTCATGTCCTACGATGATCGGATGTTCGCTGATATCATCGTTGACTCTCTGATGTTTTGCTCCCTGAATAGATTCTTTGTAAGTAGACATGCAGACACTGTCAGTGATCAGTTCCATTAAGATCTCATCGTCTTTCAGTTCTCCCATATCAAATTCTTCTAATCTTAAATCTGATTCCCCATAAAGTCTGACTGCTCTTGTCTTCATAGCTTATCCCTTTTCCTTTCTGTTTGTGTTGTGTGGTCATATGACCAAGTACATTGTCATTTGATATTTTTTATTATAGATTCAACGTTTTTATTTGTCAATACAATTTTTTATTTTTCCATCACACAAAAAGTGCTGATTTACAAGATTTTTACAATAAAAAAGAAGCTGATATGCTTACTTTTATTTGCATATCAGCTTCATATGTGCGCCTAGCGGCGCACGTTTCTAACGGGTTAAAGTCCCGAATCCACCCGGTAGTGGGAAGGATATAGCCGAAGGCAAGGGTGTCCATCGTGAGGTGGAATCTGAAGGAAGCTGGATGTGAGGAACATACTAACTCACGGGCAAATCTCTGGTCTGACGGACAGAAATCTCATACGAGGTTATGCATGAGGGTAAGGTTGCATATCAAATCAAAGCCCAATAACTACACGGAATCATGCATGATAGATGAGGCAGATGGATGGAGAGGAAGAAACGTGTGGTACCTAGGGAGGTCTGTGCGGTACGCCTTGAAAGAGGTAACCATTGCATAAAGCAATGCTGAACGCACAGAAGTCAGCAAAGGCCATAGTAGCCGAGAGGTGAAGGACCGAATCAGTAGGAGTCTTGAGTATGACCGAGAAAGGAGGAATGACCGTATATGGCAGAAAACATTGAGAATAATGGCTGTTTGCAAAGAGATAATGCGGAACATGAAGGGTATGCGAAAGCGCTTAGGTCATTCAATCGGATATGGAAAGAAAGAGACAGTGCACAGCCGAGACTTTTGGAAGCGATACTGTATAAAGACAACTTTAACAGAGCATATAAGAGAGTTAAGGCAAACAAGGGAGCGCCAGGAATTGATGGCATGACCATAGAGGAGGCTCTTCCATATCTAAAGGAACATCAACGAGAGTTAACTGACCGTATTTATCGTGGAAAGTATACTCCGTCTCCAGTAAGACGAGTTGAAATTCCAAAGCCAGATGGTGGTGTGCGAAAGCTTGGCATACCAACAGTGGTAGACCGTACACTTCAACAGGCAATAACCCAACAGTTAGTGCCAATCTATGAACCGCTGTTTGCAGAGGGTAGCTATGGCTATCGTCCGAACAGAAGTGCAAAAGATACAATACTTAAGGTTAAGGAGTATGCAGAACAAGGCTATACATTTGCTGTAGTCCTTGACTTGTCAAAGTACTTCGATACTCTTAATCACGAAATTCTTATCAATCTTCTCCGAAAGAATGTAAAAGATGAACGTGTAGTACAGTTGATAAAGCGCTATCTGAAAAGCGGTGTAATGGAAAACGGAGTGGTCATTGACACAGAGGAAGGCTCACCACAAGGTGGAAATCTATCACCATTGCTGGCAAATGTCTACCTCAATGAGTTCGACCAAGAATTCTTGAGGAGAGGCTGAAACTTACAGTCAACCGAGAAAAGAGCTGTACTGTCAGCGTGTTTGCAATCCGAAATTTTAAATTCCTTGGCTTTGCATTGGGAAGGAACGGAAAAGGCATTTATGTCCGAGTTCATCCGAAGTCATGGAAGAAGTTTAAGTTTAGACTGAAGGAGTTATCTTCCCGTAAGCGATGTCAGTCAATCAAGCCAAGCCTTGAGAAAATCAAGGTGTATACGAGGGGATGGCTTAACTACTACGGAATTGCAAGTATGAAGAACAACATAGATGACATCAACGGATGGCTCTATCACAGAATACGTATGTGTATATGGAAACAGTGGAAGAAACCGAGGACAAAGGCACGTAACCTCATCAAGATGGGAGTGCCCGAAGACTTGGCAATGCAAGCGGGTAATACCCGACGTGGACATTGGTTCGCAACGCATACAGTTGCAATAAACATGGCAATGACAAAAGAAAGACTGATAAACAGTGGCTTTTATGATTTAGCCACAGCCTATCAGTCTGTGCACGTCAACTATTGAAACCGCCGTGTACCGAACGGTACGCACGGTGGTGTGAGAGGACGGCGGTTAGTCACCGCCTCCTACTCGATTCTTATCTCTATATTATTTTAATAATAACTCTGCCGTCGGCACATCTGTTACCAACACATTCACTAATCCACCTGCGATCGCACCTTTGATTGCTTCGATCTTATCTTTTCCATAAGACATTCCGACTCTGACTGGTATCTTTGCGATCTTATCCAATGAAATTCCAACCATTTTTCTTTTCAGATCCTCATCAACCGTCTGGCCATTCTTGTCATAAATCCTTCCAACGATTTCTCCAACGGCACCTTTTCTCACTAGTTCCTTGTATTCTTCCCTTGTCCGTATTTCTGCCTTGATAATCGAAGAATCGTCCTGCATCGATCCGATTCCGATCAATGCAATGTCCGCTGTTTCTGCCATATGAAGAACTTTGGCGATTTCATCAATACTTTCGATCAACTCTTTTTCTTTTGTACCTTCCACATACATTGGTGCAGACAAGTTATAACTTGCACAGTGTAATAAATTTCCGACTTTCGTTGCAAGTGTATTGGAATATGTTGTTGTATTCCATGAATCTGACTGTATCGCTCCCGGTGTTCCAAGAAATGGAACAACTTTTACATTCTGAAATGAAAGAGATCTAAGACGTTCATCTTTCGCCAACTGCTCCACAAATTCATGCATGGCTCTTCCCCATGTCATTCCAAATACCATGTTTTTTTTCAAAACTCTTAGAATATAGTCTACCGCTTGAAACGCTACTTCTTGATCCGATGACTGTTCATATGCCGGAACAGCGATCAATGCTTCTGTCAATCCATATTTTTCTTCTAATTTCCGTTCCAATGCAAGATCACTTTGTTCAGGATATTGAATCCTGATCTGAACATACCCTTCATTTCTCGCCTGGATCAATGCTCTGGAAATACTGGTTCTTGATGTATGTAATTTTTTCGCAATCTCTTGTTGCGATAATCCATCACGGTAATAAAGTTCTGCTGCTTTTATTAAAAAACGATCACTTTTCATCTGGCTTCCTCCGTCGTGAATATGCCACATTTCATATGTGACTTTCTATATTTATATTATCTGGTTTTTTATTTATTTTCAATGCACATTTTTATATTTTCTTAATCTGTTTTATCGGATATTTTGATTGTACGAAAACAAAGATTATGATCTTATCTTTTTATCAGATTTTACGCTTTCTTAACGTTTTATTTACTAAATTTTATAATTTTTGTATATAATTATATGTTAAAATAGTAGTTAACTAATGTTAGATGGTTTAAATACAAATATAAAACCAGAAGGGAGATAATTTCATGTTAAGAATTGGAATTTTAACCAGCGGTGGCGACTGTCAGGCATTGAATGCTGCCATGCGTGGTGTAATAAAAGGTTTAAGTGTAAAGAGAAATGATCTGGAGATCTATGGTTTCCGCGATGGATATAAAGGTCTGATCTACGATATTGCTGACCGTATGACACCAGATGATTTTTCTGGAATCTTAAACCGTGGAGGTACAATTCTTGGAACTTCCAGACAACCATTTAAGAAAATGCGTATTCCTGATGAAAATGGTCTTGATAAAGTGGAAGCCATGAAAAAGAATTATCGTAAATATAAGCTTGACTGCCTTGTGGTTCTTGGTGGAAATGGAACTCACAAAACTGCAAATATGCTTCGCGAAGAAGGCTTAAATGTTGTGACACTTCCAAAAACAATCGACAACGATCTCTGGGGAACAGAAATGACTTTTGGATTTCAGAGTGCTGTTGATATTGCAACGGATACAATTGATCGCATTCATACAACTGCTTCTTCACACAGTCGTGTTTTCATTATTGAAGTTATGGGGCATAAAGTTGGACACGTTACTTTACACGCCGGAATTGCTGGTGGAGCCGATGTGATTTTGCTGCCGGAGATCCCTTATGATATTAATAAAGTAGCAGAAGTCGTTGAAAATCGTTTCGCAGCTGGAAAAAGATTTTCTATTATCGCTGTTGCAGAAGGTGCAATTTCTAAAGAAGATGCGAAGTTAAAGAAGAAACAGTATAAAGCAAAACTTGCTGAACGGAGATATCCTTCTGTTGCTTATGAGATTGCAGCTCAATTAGAAGAAAAAACAGGACGTGAGATCCGAGTCACAGTTCCAGGTCATACACAACGTGGCGGATCTCCTTGTGCTTACGATCGTGTACTTGCTACTAGAGTTGGTGCATATGCTGCTGAACTGATCCTTAATAAAGAGTATGGTTATATGGTTGGAATTGTTGATGGAGATACAAAGAAAGTTCCTTTGTCTGATGTCGCCGGAAAATTGAAATATGTTGATCCGAAGTGTCAGATGATCAAGGATGCTAAAACCATTGGGATAAGTTTTGGGGAGTAAATTGTGATTTGCGACCGTAGGAACACGCCTGCACTAAGCTCCTGGATGGTCGTTAGACCATTCAGGAGCTTAGTACAGCTGCGTGTGAGTCGAGCGAGAGCGCGTCGCAGACAGATAACCCTTTTTATAATATTCCACCAATAATTTCCGTCATCAACCACAAATTAAAATTTACTTTTTCTCAACCTAACCACAGTTTCAACATGTGAACTATGGCTAAACTGATCCACTGCACAAACCTTCTCAACTTCATATCCTTCCCCTGACAATACCTTCAGATCTCTTGCCAAAGTTGCCGGATCGCAGCTTACATATACAATGCGTTTTGGTGCCATTTTCACCATTGTCTCTAACAGCTTCCCATCGCATCCTTTTCTTGGAGGATCGACAACAATCGTGTCTGCATAAACTCCATTTTTCTCGTATTCTCTTGGTAGTACTTCTTCTGCTTTTCCTACGAAAAATTCTGCATTGTCAAAGCCATTCATCTTGGCATTTAATTTTGCATCGTCGATGGCTTCTTTGACGATTTCTACTCCGTAGACTTTCTTTGCTCTCTGAGCTAGGAATAATGAGATTGTTCCGATTCCGCAGTAAAGATCCCATACCGTTTCTTCGCCTTTTAAGTCTGCATATTCCATTGCTTTTTCATATAGCACTTTTGTCTGTGTTGGATTAACCTGGAAGAAGGATAATGGTCCGATCTGATATTTTACATTACCGATGTAATCGTAAATATATGGTTTACCATAGACTTCTTCAATCCTGCTTCCCAGAATTCTGTTTGTCTTTTCTTTATTGATATTTACACAGATGCTTGTCATTCCTTTGATTTCAGTCAAGGAATCGACGAGCTTATCTAAATTTTTTAAATTCTTTTTACTTCCATTTACAACAAGACAGACCATGATCTGGCCTGTTTTGAATCCGACTCTTGTTACGATATGGCGAACAAGGCCTTTATGAGTCTTTTCATCATAGGCTGTAATGTTATTCTTCTTCATGTAGTCTAAGACCTTTAGTAAAATCTGTTCGTTAACTGGATGCTGGATCATACAATGTGTACAGTCAATAATATGATGTGTTCTTCCTGCATAAAATCCTGTGATCAGATTTCCTTCTTTGTCATATCCGACTGGAAACTGGGCTTTATTTCGATAGTAAAATGGTTCTTCCATTCCAAGGATCGGTTCCATTTTTTCTTCGATGTTTTCTAAACCTCCGATTCTTTCTAAACAGTTTTTTACTTTGTTAAATTTATATTCTAACTGCTTTTCATAAGCTAAATGCTGTAATGTGCAGCCTCCGCATTGTCTTGCCTTTGGGCATCGTGGAGTTACTCTGTCTTTGGATGCTTCTAAGACTTCTTCCACTCTTGCGAAGCCGTAATTTTTCTTTGTTTTGATGATCTTTGCTCGAACTTTGTCTCCGATGACCGCATCTTTTAAAAAGAGGGCATAACCATCTATATGGCCGATGCCCTCTCCTTCGTTTCCAATGTCATCGATATAGAGTTCTACGATCTGATTTTTCTTAAATTCCATACGCACCTCTGTATCTTTGTGATCGGTTAACTGATGTCTGTTTATTAGATTGATGTTTTACGGATTCTTGTGTCTAGGAGACGCTGGAATCCTGACCATTCCTGATCTTCTTTCTGTTTCTCCATGATTTCTGCAAATGTTTCCATCTTGGCATCTAAGTTATCTGCCTGGCTCAAAGCGATTGCTTCTAATAATGCAGGTTTCTTTGGAGATCCGAATTCTAATTCTCCGTGATGTGCCAACATGCAATGTTTTACTTCATTCGCAAGTTTTGGTGGGAAACCTGGAATCTCGCGGATCAGACGATCTAATTTGATCGCTCCCATTACGATATGTCCAACTAACTGTCCTTCATCTGTATAATCGTTCTCTGGGAAACTTGATAATTCTTCGACTTTTCCCATATCATGCCATAATGCACACATCACGATCAGATCTCTGTTTAACTGTGGATACAGACTTGCATAGCTTTCACAGATCTTTGCTACGGATAAACTGTGCTCTAACAGTCCTCCGATATATCCATGATGTACGCTTTTTGCTGCTGAATGTACTTTGAATTCTCTTGCAAAATTTTTGTCTTCAATAAAAATCTTTTCTGCTAACTGTTTTAAATACTGGTTCTTTGTCTTATTGATCATTGCAAGAAGTTCTTTAAACATCCCATCAATATCTTTCTTCGTACTTGGCATATAATCTGCCATGTCAAATTCACCTTCCTGAGCTTTTCTGATCTGCTGGATGTTTAACTGGTTAGAACCCTGATAGCTTGTTACCTGTCCTCTGACTAAAATGTAATCCATCGCTTCAAAATGTCCGATCGCATTGGTAAGTTCCCATACCTTTCCATCGATCATTCCTGTCTTGTCCTGTAATGTCAGGGAATAATATGATTTTCCAAATTTGGATGTTCCCGGGGATTTTGTCTTGCATAAATAAATCTCGGAAACCTGATCTCCTTCATGTAAATCACTAATATATCTCATGTTATTGTGCCTTTCTAATTCGTTTCCGCCAACTTCTTTTCTGGCGTTTTTAAATCCTCTATTTTTTTACCTATGTTATTATGCCATAGTTTGCTTGTAAAATCTAGGGGAATTTCATTTAGATTCTAGGCAGTCTTTCAATATTTTAAAGATTTACATTCCCAGCACTTCTATATGCCTGTTCATAAAAGAACTCCTGTGAATTTAATGGTGTATCCTGATTTTTCGGAATTTTATAATTCCCTTTGTTGTCTTCTTCCCTTGCTTTTTGATTATCAGAAAGCATTGTTATGAACATTTCGATCAACTGCATTTTAATATCTGGATCATAAATCGGAGTTGCCACTTCCACTCTTCTCAGTGTATTTCTCGTCATAAAATCGGCGGACGCAATATATACTTTTTCTCTTCCTCGTGTTCCAAAAATATAGATTCTTGAATGCTCTAAATATCTTCCAACAATACTTCTTACATGGATGTTCTCTGTCTCTCCTTTGATTTCAGGAATCAGACAACAGATTCCTCTGATCACCATATCAATTTTAACTCCCGCTTTTGAAGCTTCCACTAATTTTTGCATGATCTTTTTATCTGTCAGAGAATTCATTTTTAATCCAATGTAGGCTGACTCTCCGATCTTCGCATGTTCAATTTCCCGATCGATCATATGAATCACTTTATTTTGCAGACAATGTGGTGCAACAAGCAAGTGATCCACGGATTCCACAGTCTCTCCCATAGATAGCGCCTGAAATACTTCTGCTGCCTCCATCGCAATATCAACATTCGCTGTCATCAGAGATAAATCTGTATACAGACGGCTTGTTTTTTCATTATAGTTTCCAGTTCCGATCTGTGTTATGTATCCAACTTTTCCCTGTTTCTTTCTTGTGATCAGACAAAGTTTTGAATGTACCTTATAACCGTCCAATCCATAAATAACCCTACACCCTGCATCTTCTAACTGTCTGGACCATTCGATATTATTTTCCTCATCAAATCTTGCTTTTAACTCCACAAGAATTGTGACATCTTTTCCATTTTCAGCCGCTTCGATCAAAGATGCGATGATCTTACTTTGTTTTGCTACACGATATAATGTCATTTTAATTGATACTACATCTTTATCTTCTGCAGCTTCCTGAAGTAATTTTAAAAACGGACGCATACTTTCATATGGATAAGACAATAGTTTGTCTTTCTTCGCAATCTGATCCATGATCGATTCATCTTCATTAAATTGAGGAGATCTCTGCGGAACTCTTTTGTCAAAGAAAAGATCTGTCTCTCTTCTTAAAATATCCTGAATCGTAAATATGAAAGAAAGATCTAATGGTGTGTAATTATAAAATACATATTCTGGATCAAGGTCTAGATACCCGCATAAAAGATCAATGATCTCTCCATCCATTTCTTTTGAAAGTTCCATTCTTACAGGTGCTAATTTTTTTCGTTTCTTAATCAATTCTACCATAAAGTCACGATAATCAAGATCTTCATCATACATAGCATCTGCATCAATATCTGCATTTCTTGTAATGCGGATCAATGTTTTTGCTTTGACATGATATCCTTTAAAGATTCTTGGCACATAGTGAAGGATCATTTCTTCAGATAACATATAGGCATCTTTTCCTGGAATATTGATCAGACGCTCAAACACTTCATTTCCACATGGAATAATTCCTAATTTTTCTTTTCCATTTTTAGTTTCTAATACAGCTACTGCGTAAATTTCTTTATTTTTTAAAAATGGAAATGGCTGTCTCTTTCCGATGATCGTTGGAGAAATCAATGGTGCGATTTCTGCCTGAAAATAAGCTCTTAAATATTCACTTTCTTTTTTGGATATTTTCTGAAAATTGACAAAATGAATATTATGTTCTTTGAGAGAATCCATCATCTCCTCATATACATTATCTTTTCTTCTATTAAGCTTTCGAACCTGCGGCATGATCGCATCCAGCTGCTCTTTTGGTGTCATTTTTGTCTTGTTTTCTTTCATATTTTTATCTAGCAGGATCTGATCGATCAGTGATCCAACCCTTACCATGAAAAATTCGTCTAAATTGCTCTGGTAAATAGATGCGAATGTCAGTCTCTCACACAGTGGTACTTCTTTATTCTCAGCTTCTTCTAATACTCTTTCATTAAATTTGAGCCAGGATAGTTCCCGGCTCATAAAAATCTTTTGCTGTGTTTTCATCTTTTCCTCCAATTATTTTATATACATTTTCATTGTACTGGTTCAATGTAAAATCAAATATCTTGATATGTTAAGTTCTTGTAAATTAACCATATCTTTCCCATTTTCCTTATGTTTACAGCAAAAACAATCTATGATAAACTTATTTTATATATGTAAAATGAGTTGCAATAATTTAATGTAAATGAGGAATTTTTCATGAATCAAAAAGTATTACAAACACTTGAATTTGATAAGATCATAAATATTTTAACCGGATACGCGACAACCGAGCTTGGGAAGTCGATGTGTGCCAACTTAAAACCGATGACTGAGGAAGCTGATATCTTAAATGCTCAGGATCAGACACAGGATGCATTGACACGTATCTACAAACGTGGAAATGTATCTTTTTTTGGGGTAAGTGATCTTTCCCCTTCTCTTGCACGATTAAAGATGAGAGGTACTCTTGGAACCGGAGAACTTCTTGATATCGCCCGTGTTCTGGAATCTGTAAAGAACGCTGATTCTTACGGGGTCCGCACGGAGGATGATATTGAGGCTGATTCTCTCGATGAACTTTTTGAAAGTCTAGTGCCTTTAGATGATCTATTACACGAAATCCGCCGCTGTATCATTTCCGAGGAAGAGATCAGTGACGATGCTTCTTCTACTTTAAAGCACATCCGCCGTGCTATGAAACAGACAAATCAGAAGATTCATACACAGTTAACTGCTTTGGTAAGTTCTGCTTCCAATCAGGATAAACTGCAGGATGCGATCGTTACGATGAGAAATGGTCGTTATTGTATCCCTGTCAAACAGGAATACAGAAGTTCTTTCCAAGGAATGATCCATGATCAGTCTGCTTCTGGAAATACATTATTTATCGAACCGATGTCTGTTGTAACATTAAATAATGAATTAAAAGAATTAGAAGGAAAAGAACAGTCTGAAATTGAGCATATCCTTTCTATGCTAAGTGAACAGGCTTCTTATGTTGTTGACGATCTTGCACATGATCAGAAAACACTTGTCCTGTTAGATTTTATTTTCGCGAAAGCCAAATATGCCAAGGATCTTGATGCATCCAAACCTATTTTCCGTGAAGATGGAATCATCAATATCAAACAGGGATGTCATCCTTTATTAGATCGTAAAAAAGTTGTTCCGATCAACGTTTCTCTTGGAAAAGATTTTTCCATGCTGATCGTTACCGGACCAAACACTGGTGGTAAAACGGTATCTTTAAAAACCGTTGGATTATTATCTTTAATGGGACAGGCTGGGCTTCATATTCCTGCATTCCAGGGTTCTTCTCTTGGTATCTTCCGTGAGATTTTTGCAGATATCGGGGATGAACAGAGTATTGAACAAAATTTAAGTACGTTCTCCTCTCATATGACAAATATCGTATCCATCGTTCAGCAGGCTCACAGAGATTCTTTAGTCTTACTTGATGAGTTATGTGGTGGTACAGACCCAATCGAAGGTGCCGCACTTGCGATTTCTATTTTAAGTGATCTGCACGATCGAGGAATCAAGACAATGGCAACAACCCATTACAGTGAACTTAAGATGTTTGCACTTTCTACCGATGATATTGAAAATGCTTCCTGTGAATTTGATGTGGAAACTCTTTCTCCAACCTACCGTCTGATGATCGGTATTCCTGGAAAGAGTAATGCGTTTGCAATTTCTAGAAAATTAGGATTAGATGAACATATCATTGAAGGAGCGGCAGAACAGATTGATGAATCTGTCAAAGACTTTGAAACGATCTTAGCTGATCTTGAGAAGAGTAAGCAGACGATTGAGAAAGAACAAGAAGAGATTCTTGAATACCGCAAGGAAATTGAAACACTTCGTAAGAGTCTCAAATCCCGTCAGGACAATATCAAAGAAAAACGTGATAAGATGCTTCGTGAAGCTCGTGAGGAAGCTCACAACATCATTTCCGAGGCGAAAGAGGTTGCAGACTCTACGATCCGCGAATATAACAAGTTAAAGAAACAAAATAAGAATCCAAATGCTAATAAGAAAATGGAACATATGCGAAGCGATCTTCGTGGCCGCATGACAAAACTAGAAGGCCAGATGGCTTATAAATCCAAGAAGCAGAGCAAGAAACGCCATGAAGCAAGCGATTTCCATGTAGGAGATGAAGTTTATGTAACAAGTCTTTCCCTTGCAGGAACTGTCTCCACCCTTCCAAATGCAAAAGGGGATTTATATGTTCAGATGGGTATGATGCGTTCTCTTGTTAATATCAAAGATCTTGAGATCACAAAGACTGCAAAAGATGTCAAACGTGAAAACCAAAGAAATGAAAGCCGCAACCGTGGACGTACTGCGATCAACAAATCCGCTTCCATCCGTCCTGAAATTAATGTAATGGGTATGACAGTTGATGAAGCGATCGCACAGCTTGATAAATATATTGATGATGCCTGTCTTGCTAACCTGGCACAGATTACTGTTGTTCATGGAAAAGGTACTGGTGCACTGCGTAAGGGATTGCATAATTACTTTAAGCAGTTAAAGAAACAGAAACGTATCTCTGGTTATCGTGATGGTGAATATGGTGAAGGCGATCTTGGTGTAACAGTTGTTATGCTGTAATCTCTAACAATATGATAGAAAGGTTTTTAAGTGATGAAAAAACAGATTTTATTATATAATATCAAAGACAAAAAACGTGCACTGGATATCCGCAGGGTTTTAATGCCTTTAAAGATTCGTATCAAACAGATTAATGAATCTGACTTTGGACAGCCCATTGGATACCTGGCAGATATTGATGGATTCGAATTCTGCGAAGATCTCTCTGGTGATTTTTCTTTTGATGATGAGATGATGATCATAGTTGGATTGACCAGTTTTGAGATCGATCAGATAATTAAAGGATTTCATAAGAAGCGCATTGCTGGAATTCCTTTGAAAGCGATTTTAACAGAAGAGAATCAGAAGTGGGATTCTCGGAAATTGTATGAGAATCTTCGGGATGAACATGCGAAGATGCATTCTTAAATTTCTGATTTGATAGGCTTTCGTATATGTGACGGAAATAAGATAACAAGAAATATTTATAAGAAACTGGTGGCAACACGCAGATTTTCAATCTTGTGAATTGTCCACACTATAGACTTCTGGTATATGATAAAAAATAAATAAGCAACTGAACGCAATGCATTGCGTTCAGTTGCTTATTTATTTTTTATCATATACTCGAATTCTACAGTTGGCCAACTACAAATTAAAATTTCTATTCCATATTCGCAAATGTCTTTAAAATATAATCAACATCTGTTGTCGTCTTTAATTTTTCCAAAATCTCATCTTCTGTCACTGCTTCTGTGATCTGTGCAAGAATCTCTAAATGTTCATCTCCAACTCCAGCGATTCCGATGACAAGCTGGGCTGTTCCGCCATTAAATTCTACTCCTTCTGGATACTGCATGACGATGATCCCGCTCTTCTTGACGTTTTTCTTCGCATCTTCTGTCCCATGTGGAATTGCAAGTCCTAATCCCATATACACAGATGCTTCTTCATTTCTTCGAATCATTGCGGGAATATAATCATCATCTACATATCCAAGATCTCTTAATAGTTCTCCTGCTGCTATAATCGCTTCTTCCATGCTGACACTTGGAAGCCCTAGCTTGATTCCTTCTCTTGACAGAATCATTCCATCTGCTGTAGTCGTCTCCGTTGTTACCTCTGATGCCTGTGCCATCGCCTCTTCTGTTTTGTTTTTTTTCTTGTTTTTGAAAAAGAATCCCATGATCATTTCCTCCTGATATATTATTCATTTTATTCCTGTTTTTGTACGTTTTTTCGTACTTTCTTTATATTTATTATATCAGCATCTTTGACCCTCGTCTATTTATCATAATACTAATTTTTTCACAAAAGGAACTGTCATTGTTTTGTTTTCTTTTATAATCTGTCTTTTACATACAGAAATCCTTCATATGTATTTTTTGATTTTTTCTTTTTCCTCCTTGTATATTTATTTTGACCATGACACTCTGTCATTTCCCCCTTGATATTGGAATACTCCGTCATTCTTTTCTTCCAGTGCTTTGATCATATGATACGTGTATTCGTTATATGGGGTTGCAATTCCAAGTTCTTTTCCCATTCTCATCATTGCCCCAGAGAACATATCAATCTCTGTGTGGCGACCAGCGTCAATATCTTGTAATGTAGAATATCTTGCGGAAGCTTTAACCGCACTTCCTCTGCCGGATTTTGCGTTGATCTTGCTTAGATCAATTCCTTTTGCTTTGGCAACTGCTTCTACTTCTCGTCTTAAGCCTTCGCGGATCGCTGACATATGTTCACTGTCTTCATAGCATCCAACACCGGCTCCCAAGATTGCCTGTGGCAGATTATTGCAGACATTAAGTCTAAATTTGCCCCAGATTTCTGCCTGTATGTCATCTGTAATAATCCAATGGAGTCCTGTGTTTTCAAAAATATCATTGACCGCTTTGACACGTTCGCTTTCGTATGGTTCTTCTAATTCTCCAAAGTAGATTCCTACTGTTGTTTCCGGATCAAAATGGTATCCGTCTTCTTTTCCTTGAGATGCTACTTTGATAAAGGAATATAAAATGTGTGATCTGTCGATTTTCTCTGAGATAATCTCTTCGCTGTCAACTCCATTCATCAAGCTCATAACAGTTGTGTTTTCTCCTACGATCGTCTGGATATCATCTAATGCGCCTCTTAGACTTCCGTACTTTAGCGATACGATCAGAAGATCCACATTCTTTGCTTCTTCTGGTGTCCAAACTTCTGGAGTGTATTGGGTTCCATTGATCATTATGCCTCGTTTTTTGAGGCGTTCGTTTCTCTCTCCGCTGGCTATAACTCCCAGTGTGATATCTTTATTATTTGAAAGTCCCCAGATGACGTAGGAACCTACGGCACCTGCTCCTAGAACTGCTACTCTTTTGATGTTCATTCTTGTGTCTTTCCTCCTGATCGTTTCATGATAATAATGTTATTTTCATTATATCAGTATCTGTGAATTAATTAAATTCCGCTTCATTATATTTTATCGCACTTTTAAATAAATGTTTGAATTCTTTGCATTCTCCTGGAAGAAATCTTACAGATGCGATATGATATTCATATTTTTCTTCCCCATTGATCATAATATCGTTCTTTAGATTTTCAGAATATTCTTTTGGATCAAATTCTGGATTACCTGTACTTAGGTTTCGATTTACTTTACCTTCATCTAACAATTTCAGATATTCAGCAAACATCCTCTCTACATCTCTAAGTCTGAATCGAAATTCTTCTATCTTTCTAGCCTCTCCTTTATCTGCGATTGCCAGAGTCAGGATACAGGTTCCACCATTTTTAAGGACTGGCTTTATTTCTTTATCTGTTTTAAATCTTGCTTTGACTGATTTGAAGTCTCTCTCATCATTTGCCTCTTGATCATTTCCTAAATCTAATCGGTAAATGTATTTATGGGCGGCACATTCAAATAAATCTACATACCATTCCTGAATTCCTTGAAAGTCTGATCTATAATTTTTGTATTTTGCATCACATGCGAAAAAGTTTTCTTTATTGCTCAGCAGAAAAATATCTGGTCTTAGCTCATGTGTTGTGTAATCATCTCCCGCTTTTTTTGCACTTTTCCCTTTGAATGCACAGTTATATCCAAGATATTCTGTTTTCGGGAATCTTTATGAAATCTTCAAAATTGCCCGGTATGCTATCCGTAAAATCAAAGAAAGGACTTGATTATATGGATATGATTTTGAAAACGACTGACCTCTGCAAAAATTTCAAGGGGCAAATGGCGGTAAACAATGTGTCACTGAACATCCGGCGCAACTCGGTTTATGGTATGCTGGGGCCGAATGGGGCTGGCAAATCCACGATCTTAAAAATGCTCACCGGCATTTTGCGCCCCACATCGGGAAGCATCGAGTTTGACGGCCACCCGTGGAAGCGGAATGATCTGGAGCATATCGGTGCTTTGATTGAGATGCCCCCGCTTTACGAAAATCTGACTGCATACGAAAATCTCAAAGTCAGAACTACATTGCTCGGCCTGGACGATGCACGAATTAACGAGGTATTGCAAATTGTCCAGCTCACGAATACCGGCAAGAAACGGGCCGGGCAATTTTCTCTTGGTATGAAGCAGCGGCTTGGTATTGCTATTGCATTGCTGAACAGTCCCCAGCTTTTGATTCTGGATGAACCGACTAACGGCCTTGACCCTTTAGGGATTGAGGAACTTCGAGAGTTAATTCGCTCTTTTCCCTGCAAAGGGATTACAGTTATTTTGTCCAGCCATATTCTGTCAGAAGTCCAGCAGATTGCAGATCATGTGGGTATCATTGCTGGCGGCGTCCTTGGATATGAGGGAGAGCTTCGCGCCGGTGAAGATTTGGAACAACTCTTTATGGATGTTATTCGCAGAAATGGTAAGGAGGGATATTAAATGGAGATGGCATATATTCAGGCAGAGAACCTAAAGCATAAGAGAACTTTCACAAAAACACTGATCGTTCTGGCCCCGTTTGTAACTGCGCTTATGAACTTTTTTGCCCCTCTTTGGTTCCAGCTCAATTCTTATAATTGGTGGTATATCCTGCTTTATCCTGGATTCCTTACGCTCACCTGTGCCTTGATTGAACAGCGGGATAATGGCAAACTAAAATATCGTGCCGTTGCTTCATTGCCTGTTTCGCAGAACAAAGTCTGGAAAGCAAAAATTGGAGTGGCCGGTATTTACTCCTGTGTGGGGAATTTCATTTTCCTGGCGCTAAATCTGTTGGGCGGTTTTGCAATATTAGTTATCAACGAAATTCCCCTGACAATCGGAATTTGGCAGGCTGCGGCCGGAACAGCTTGTATTGTCATTGCAAGCCTATGGGAAGTTCCGCTGTGCTTATGGTTATCAAAAAAAGTTGGTATCTTTGTCACGGTTATTCTTAATGCCGGACTTGGAAGCGTTTTAGGGATTTTCACGGCTACAACCTCTTTGTGGATGATCTGCCCGTATAGCTGGGTGCCGCATCTTATGATTTCCGTGTTAGGTATTTTGCCTAATGGTGAGCCGGTTGCAGATCAGAGTACGGCAATGGCATTTTGGATGATTATACTTGTATTGGTCATTTCGCTGGCCTGGTTTGCGGCGCTGTCATTTTTAACTGCAAGATGGTTTGAGAAAAAGGAGGTGGGGTAACTATGGTATCTGTGGTTCGCTGCTGGAAAGCAGAATATCAGAAGTGTAAACATAGCATTTTGCTCTATATGCACATCATGATTCCGATTATATGTGCGGCGATTTTTGCGGGTTACTATCATATATCCAGATGGGAACTGGCAACCAAAATCAGTGCCTATCTGGAAGTGCTGGCCGTTGCGTTCCCGTTTCTGATCGGCATTATTGTGGGCCTGGTTGTTCAGATCGAAAATCAGGCCGGGCATTATCAGCTTTTGTTGGGTACAATCCCATCTCGCATGGCAACGTATATTGGTAAACTTGGTTTTCTGATGATCTGTGCTTTTGGCGCAACATTTTTAGCGTTAGGAACATTCGCTGCACTATATAGGGATGCTCCGGCAAGCCTTTACCTGAAAGCAGGGATTCTATTGTTGATTACCATGCTTCCCATTTACCTGATTCATTTGTTTGTGGGAATGAGCTTCGGAAAAGGTGCATCTATGGGATTGGGAATTGCAGGGAGTTTAATAGCTGCCCTTATGATAACAGGGCTTGGTGACGCTACATGGAAATATATTCCCTGGGCCTGGGGCGTTCGTGCTATGGATTACACTGTGCTTGCATGGGATAGCCCCCAACTGTATGCACAGGTAAAAACCGATTTTTTCAGCGGTATGATTATTTCTGTATGCTGCACTGTTTGTCTGCTGATTGCCAGTTTGGTTTGGTTTCATGGTTGGGAGGGAGGTAAAAACAGTGAATAAAAAGTGCCTGTTTGCCATGGTAATTGTGCTTGTAAGTCTTATATGCTTATCGGCCTGCGGTGCGCTCCGCGATACCGCCGATAAAAATAAGGCGTTAAATGAATCTCTGCCGTATTATGAGCTGAACGCCGCAAACTATGATGAAATTTCATATAACGGCCTGACATATACCATAACGGATGAATGTCTTGAAATATCAGAACTGCAAGAAGAAATCGGGCAGGTATCGAAACGCTTCAAAAATGTGGCGGGGGAAGATTTCAGTTTCGGCTACGTTTACAGTATTGTGGATGTGGATATAAGCAATGCCGTAGCTGTAAATATCAACAATGAATATCGGAAAGCTGACATTAAAAATAATGATGAGTAACCTCGACAATGTGGTATAATTGGGCGGGAGGTGATTTTTTGACCCACTTACTTGTAGTTGACGATGAAGTTTCTATCTTGGAATTGATTAAGAACAGTTTGGGGAAAGATGGATATTTGATAACAGTCTGTCAAAATGCGGATGATGTAGACATCAAAAAGCTGCATTTCTATGACCTCATTCTTTTGGATGTGATGATGCCTGGCACAGACGGGTTTGAGTTTTGCAAACAGATCAGGAATATGGTAGACTGCCCGATTCTCTTTCTGACCGCAAAGACATTAGAGGAAGATATATTGTTTGGATTGGGCATCGGTGCGGATGATTATATTACGAAACCTTTTCGTATTCAGGAGCTTCGCGCCCGTGTCGCGGCACATTTACGCAGAGAAAAAAGGGAGCATCACAGCACACTTTCATTTGAGCCTGATATAAGATTTGACCTTTCCGCAAAGGTACTGTATGTTTCAGAACAGCCGGTTCCCCTTACCAAAAGCGAGTATTCAATCTGTGAATACCTTGCGAAAAACCGGGGACAGGTTTTTACAAAAGAACAAATCTATGAAGCCGTTTTCGGGTTTGATGGAATAGGCGATAACTCTACAATCTCAACGCATATAAAAAATATTCGTGCGAAATTGGAGCATTTCAAAATAAGTCCGATCAGCACCGTATGGGGGATAGGATATAAATGGGAGTGAAAAAGAAACCTACATTGAAAATATTGTTTCGCCAGTTTGCTATCTCCCTCATTGTCATGCTGGTAGCGGCAATTATTGTCCCTTTTGGTTTAGAGGGACTTGCTGTAAATGCTGGATTAGCTACAAGAGCAAATCTAAGTGAATTGCAGGTAAAAGAGATCATTCCAACGCTGACGATTGCCCCGGATATTACAAAAGTTGTGATTCCACAGGGATGCGGCTACTTAATTCTGGACAAGAACTTTAATGAGCTTTACAGCAATATGGACGATGATGAAAAAGAAATTGCCCTGCTGTACGCAAAGGGAGAATATATTGAATATGCTACGGGGAGGCAGTTTGCACTTGTTGTCCGGGAAAACGAATTTTGCGTTTTAAGGTATTATATTGGTTCTCAATTTACAGTGTCATGGCTACCGGAATATTTTCCATCTCCTGACAAGCTTGCGTTTATCCTGATGGCTGTAAATTCGCTGCTGGTCATTATCATACTGACCGCCAGATTTGCTAAGAACCTGCGTACACAACTGACCCCGCTTTTTGAAGCAACTGCGGAGGTTTCAAAGCAAAACCTTGATTTTGAAGTAGGACACGCCAAAATCAAAGAGTTTGAAGATGTCCTTGCATCTTTTTCAGATATGAAAGATAATCTGAAAATTTCGTTAGAACGGCAATGGAAAACCGAACAGACACAGAAAGAGCAAATCGCCGCGCTTGCCCATGATTTGAAAACGCCTCTGACGGTTATTCAAGGAAATGCTGATTTACTCACAGAAACAAATCTTGATGATGAGCAACGATTATACGCTGGTTACGTCGTGGAAAGCTCCGGCCAGATGCAGTCATATATTCAAACCCTGATTGATATATCACGGGCGGCGGTTGGTTATCAGCTCCATATTGAAAGTATAGACTTGCCAGCGTTCATGCAGCACTTGTTCGGTTATATGGAATCACTATGCCGGACAAAAGAAATCCGGCTGCAAATGAATACTGTTTCACTCCCTCAAATGCTGAAATTTGATAGGGTGCTGATAGAACGTGCTATTATGAATGTTATCAGTAATGGGCTGGACTACTCCCCGCAAGGCGGAACGCTTTATGTGGATGTTCAGAGTAACAACGGTTTCGTGGAAATTTCAGTCACAGACGAGGGAACGGGGTTTTCTAAAGAGGCATTATGCCACGCACAGGAACGGTTCTATATGGGCGATCAAAGCCGCAATTCAAAGTTACACTTTGGTATGGGTCTATATATTACAAATTCGATTATGGAACAACATAATGGTCAGCTTATTTTAGAAAATTCAAAAGAAACCGGCGGCGCAAAGGTTACTATGAAACTTCCTTGCTGATTTTCCGATAGTGTAATGGACGTCTTTTATGTCCGTCCATTTTTCAAATCTTTATGAAATCTTCAAAAATTCCTCTTATCATGTATCTAAAAAAAAAACATCTGCCCAGCGGCAGAAAAGAAAAAAACGCTTCAAATCGTCGCCCGGTAGGTTTACGACCTGCCGGGCGATTTTTGTCGATTTTCGTAGATTGTACTGGCAGATGTAAAATCGGACATCATTTTCCGAAATTTGGCAAATTATTTTAATTTTACAGTTTCCATATGTGTTATCGCTGAACCATGGAGTTAATATCATTGAAAAAGGGTATAAAAAAACAGTCTGCCCTGACGGAAAATATTTCCATCAAAACAAACTGTTCTTCATATTCACACTAATTATATTTTCTGAGCATAGTTACTTTTGCGAAAATCTCAGATAACTCCGGAAAGAAAACAAAGAAAAAAAGATTTTTTAACTCCATTTGCACTCCACCGGAACATCCAGACAGCCCGCAAAACCTTTATTTATGGGCTTTTTCGCAATTTAGTCCGCTACTCAAATTCAATAGTTCCAGGTGGTTTAGAAGTTAAATCGTACATTACTCTATTAACTCCCTTAACCTCATTAATAATCCTGTTCATTACCTTATTCAATACTTCATAAGGAATCTCTGATGCTTCTGCTGTCATGAAGTCGATTGTTTTTACTGCTCTTAATGCTACTGCATAGTCATATGTTCTGAAGTCTCCCATTACTCCAACGCTTCGCATATTTGTCAGTGCTGCGAAGTACTGGTTGATTTCTTTATCTAATCCTGCTTTGGCAATTTCTTCTCTGTAGATTGCGTCTGCGTCCTGGACGATTTTTACTTTTTCTTCTGTGACTTCTCCGATAATTCTAATTCCTAGTCCTGGTCCTGGGAATGGTTGGCGGAATACAAGTTTTTCTGGGATTCCTAACTGTAATCCTGCCTGTCTTACTTCGTCTTTGAACAGGTCTCGTAATGGTTCGATGATTTCTTTGAAATCTACGAAGTCTGGCAGTCCTCCTACGTTGTGGTGGGATTTGATGACTGCTGATTCTCCACCTAATCCACTTTCTACTACGTCTGGGTAGATTGTCCCCTGTGCTAAGAAGTCTACTGCACCAATCTTCTTCGCTTCTTCTTCGAAGATTCGGATGAATTCTTCTCCGATGATCTTACGTTTTGCTTCTGGTTCTGTGACTCCTTTTAATTTGTCATAGTATCTCTGCTGTGCATTGACACGGATGAAGTTTAAGTTGAACTGTCCATTTTCTCCAAATACACCTTCGACTTCGTCACCTTCGTCTTTTCTTAATAATCCGTGGTCAACAAATACACATGTTAATTGTTTTCCGATGGCTCTTGATAATAACCCGGCTGCTACGGATGAGTCTACTCCTCCTGATAAGGCAAGTAATACTTTTCCATCTCCAACTTTCTCACGGATCTCTTTGATCGTGCTTTCTACGAAAGCATCCATCTTCCAGTCACCCGCACATCCGCAGACTCCTAATACGAAGTTAGAAAGCATTGTCTTTCCTTCGACTGTGTGAAGTACTTCTGGATGGAACTGGATTGCATATAAGGATTTGTCTGCATTCTCAGCTGTTGCAACTGGGCAGTCTGCTGTGTGGGCAGAAATCTCAAATCCTGGAGCAACCTGTGAAATATAATCTGTATGGCTCATCCAACAGATTGTTTTTTCTGATACATTTTCAAATAATTTGGAATCTTTCTTGTCGATCAGGACTTCTGTTTTACCATATTCGCTTACTTCAGCTTTCTCTACTTTTCCTCCAAGGACGTGCTGCATCAGCTGTGCTCCGTAGCATAATCCTAACACTGGAATTCCAAGTTCAAATAATTCCTTGCTGTACGTTGGAGAATCTGGTTCGTAACAGCTGTTTGGTCCACCTGTTAAGATGATTCCCTTTGGATTCATTTCTTTGATTTTGTCGATACCGATCTTGTAAGAATAAATCTCGCAGTATACATTGCACTCACGTACGCGGCGTGCAACTAACTGATTATACTGACCACCAAAATCGATGACGATCACTAATTCATTTTTCACTCGTTTTCCTCCTGAGTTGCCTAAATGATGTGCTTCGTTTTATTCACCTTTTAACAGATCAACTTTGTCTAATCTCTCCCATGGAAGATCAAGGTCATTTCTTCCGAAATGTCCATAAGCTGCTGTCTGTTTGTAGATTGGCCTTCTTAAATCTAACATCTTGATGATTCCAGCTGGACGAAGATCGAAATATTTACGGATCAGGTCTACTAATTCCTGATTAGATTTCTTTCCTGTTCCAAATGTATCAACCATAATGGATGTTGGCTCTGCTACACCGATCGCATAAGATAACTGAATCTCACATTTATCAGCTAAGCCTGCTGCTACGATGTTCTTCGCTACATAACGTGCTGCGTAAGCTGCAGAACGGTCTACCTTTGTGCAGTCCTTTCCAGAGAAAGCCCCGCCACCATGGCGTGCATATCCACCATATGTATCTACGATGATCTTTCTTCCTGTTAATCCTGCATCTCCGTGTGGTCCACCGATTACAAATCTTCCTGTTGGGTTAATGAAAAATTTTGTTTCATCATCCACCATGTCTGCTGGAAGAATCTTATCGAAGACTTCACGTTTGATATCTTCATGAATCTGTTCCTGTGTGATATCAGGATCATGCTGTGTAGATAATACAACTGCATCAAGACGGCTTGGTTTACCATCATCATACTCTACAGTTACCTGTGTTTTACCATCTGGTCTTAAATAAGACAGTGTTCCATCTTTTCTTACTTTTGTTAACTGTCTTGCAAGTTTATGTGCAAGAGAGATTGGGTATGGCATATATTCTTCTGTTTCATTTGTAGCAAATCCAAACATCATTCCCTGATCTCCGGCTCCAATTGCGTCGATCTCTTCATCTGTCATGTTGTTTTCTTTTGCTTCTAATGCCTTGTCTACACCCATAGCAATATCACTTGACTGTTCATCGATTGTTGTGATAACACCACATGTATCAGCGTCGAATCCGTATTTTCCTCTTGTATATCCGATCTCACGGACTGTATCACGGACGATTTTCTGGATATCTACATATGCTTTTGTAGAAATCTCTCCCATGACCATAACAATTCCCGTTGTTGTACAAGTTTCACATGCAACACGGCTCATTGGATCCTGCTCTAACAGCGCATCTAAGATCGCATCGGAAATCTGGTCACAGACTTTGTCTGGATGTCCTTCTGTCACGGACTCTGATGTGAATAATACTTTATCCATTCTTTTATCCTTTCTTATAATAAATCGCTTATATCTATAAAATGCTATGAAAAGACCCGAAGGACTCCGGGCCTTTTTTACCTTTTTAATACAACCGGTGCGTTCTTACTCCGGATGACTTCGATCTGTGTTACCTTACCATTCTTTGTCTTAGCTACGCGAAGCGCACCACCTTCAAAGAAATAACACTGACCTACCTGAAAAGTTCCACTCTCAGTTCCAATTTGTTTCTCAAGAAGCTCTCCCAATGTCTGATCCTGCGATTCTTTAGGTATCTCCACATGAACCAGCTCATTGATACTTGAAATCTTCTGACTTGGCGGAAATACAGTCTTATCTATATCATCATATTTTCCAAAAAGGAATTTCTTGATCGCAAATAAGATTGCAATTGCTAAAACTACAAGAAGATTCTGCTGTGGACTCGTATGTTCCACGATCATCTGCCTTGCGATCGCAAACATCATAACTTCTACTAATGTATCTGGTGTATGTTTACAAAGCATCTTTACAAACTCAATACAAATGACGAGGTTAAATGCAACACCGACAAATTTGTAAATATCTCTGGATGTTGGGTAATTCATCATCAGTTGTACCACATCTTTTACCAGATAAATCGTTCCACCAATGACCGCGATCATAATAATAGCTGATATAAATAATTCTACCCACTTGGATACTTTGAACACTTCGTTTTTCAGGTATTGTCTCATTCAGGCAATTCTCCTTTTATCCTATCTTTAACTTAAATTTTGCTACTTCTTTTTCACTATTGACCAGCTGGATTTCTCCTCCAAGCTGTGTTAGCTTCTGTTCAAACTGTTCGTATCCACGATAAATATATCCAATATCGCTGACTGTTGTAAATCCTTTTGCAGATAATCCTGCAATAACAAGAGCAGCTCCTGCTCTTAAGTCTGGAGCGTGTACGTCAGCTCCTGTAAATCCTTCAACTCCGCTGATAATAGCAGTTCTTCCATCAACCTGAATGGTTGCTCCCATCTTTGTCAACTCATCCACATAACGGAAACGGTTCTCAAAAATACTTTCTGAAATCACACTTGTTCCATTAGATAAGGCAAGTGTTACCGCCATTTGTGGCTGCATATCTGTTGGAAATCCAGGATATGGTAATGTCTTAATATTTGTAGATTCCAGACGTTTTGTTGCTGATACACGGACAGCATCGTCGAATTCTACTACTTCAGCTCCAATCTCAATTAATTTTGCAGAAATTGCTTCTAAATGCTTTGGAATGACATTCTTGATCATAATATCACCCTTAGTTGCAACTGCTGCTGTCATAAATGTTCCTGCTTCGATCTGGTCTGGAATGATGGAATACTGGCAATCTCCGAATCTTTCCACACCTTTGATACGGATCACATCTGTTCCTGCTCCACGGATCTTCGCTCCCATACTGTTTAAGAAGTTCGCTACATCAACGACATGCGGTTCTTTTGCCGCATTCTCGATAATCGTATTTCCTTTTGCAAGAGAAGCAGCCATCATAACATTGATTGTCGCTCCTACAGAGACAACGTCCATATAAATATGGGCTCCTCTTAATTCTTTTGCGGTTGCACTGATCATACCATTCTCAATCTCAATCTCTGCTCCAAGCATCTTAAATCCTTTAATATGCTGGTCGATCGGACGGCTTCCGATCTCACATCCACCTGGAAGTGCAACTCTTGCTCTCTTGTATTTACCAAGTAAAGCACCAATTAAATAGTAAGAAGCTCTGATCTTACGGATAAATTCATTGTCTACATCACACTCTGGATGAATTCCTTTTCCGCTGATCGTTACTTCGTGTTTTCCTGTTCTATCTATATCTGCTCCAATTTCCTGCATTGCCTGAAGTAATACGTTAATATCTCTTACATCTGGCATATTATCTATCATACATTTTCCATCTGTCATTACTGCCGCAGCTAAAACAGGCAGTGCTGCATTCTTCGCACCGCCAATTACTACTTCTCCTACTAACGGGTTACCACCTTTAATGATATACTGTTCCATGATACACCTCAATTATCTCTATCTATATTATTAAACCTAATTTCTATCTTTCGGTAATTATTTAAAATCATACAGATTATATTATATCATACTATTAGAGGTTTTCCAACACTTTTTCTAAAGAGTCTCCGATGGATAATTTATCCAGTTCCACTGTGATGTCTGCATACTTCTCATAATAAGGGATTCTTTCGCAGTATAAATCATGCAAGGTCTGCCCTTCTTCCAACACAACACCTCTTGCTTTGAGATTTCCAAGACGACGTTTTACTGTCTGATAATCCAATTTTAAATAGATCACAGTTCCGATTTCTTTAAAATGTTTCATGGCCTTATCGCTGTAAACAGCACTTCCTCCTGGTGCAATTACTGATTTATCGACATCAATTGAAGCATTTACGTCTTCTTCTAACTGTTTAAATCCGTCATTTCCAATTCTTGCAATGATTTCTTTTAATAAACCTCCGCCTTTTTGCTGAATCACGAGGTCTGTATCCACAAAATCATAACCAAGGGCTTTGGCTAAAAGTACTCCGATCGTACTCTTTCCAGAACCCGGCATTCCAATCAATATGTAGTTATTATTTTTTTCTGCCATTTGGTTTTTTCCTTTTCTTTTTCTTTCTTACTGAGTAGCCAAAGGTTCCTAATTTCTTTCCTGTTTCATAATATCCACCATGAGAATAGATCAATGGATTCGTTTTTTCTAATGCAAAACGTCCATTATCTTCCATATAGTCATCATCTACCATGATATTTACAACTTTCGCCATAAACATATGATGTGAACCGAGCGGTACGATCTTCTCTACTTTGCATTCAATATTTACTGGGCTTTCTGCAATAACTGGTGCATCAACAACTTGTGCTTCTTCTTTTGTCAGTCTTGCTTCTTTAAATTTATCAATATCTCTTCCTGAACGTACTCCACAAAAGTCTGTTGCTCTTGTCAGCTGTTTTGTTGTCAGGTTAATGACAAATTCGCCGCTATTTTTGATCATTTCATAAGAATGTCTCTCTGGACGAACAGAAATGTATGTCATCGGCGGATTCGTGCAGATCGTTCCTGTCCATGCGATCGTAATGATATTATCCTGCCCTTTATCTCTGCAAGTTACCATAACTGCTGGAAGCGGATAGATCATATTTCCAGGTTTCCATGAAGTTTTTGCCATACTTTTTCTCCTAAAGTGCCTTTTTAATATCCTGTCTTAACTGCTCCATATCAATATCTTCTGTGGAATGTTCTTTCCATCCGATCGTTACATCATCATCTTCGTATCTTGGAATTAAGTGCATATGGAAATGATATACTGTCTGGCCTGCGATCAGTCCATTGTTCTGTAATACATTTAATCCATCGCAGTGAAGTACTTCTTTTAATGCTCTTGCAACAACTGTTGCTAACTGAAATAATTTTCCTGCTGTGATTGCATCGATCTCATAAATATCTTTGAAATGTTCTTTTGGAATGATCAATACATGCCCTTTAGATGCTGGCGCAATATCCATGATCACTTTAAATTCTGAGTTTTCATAAATTGTGTTAGATGGAATCTCTCCACTTGCGATCTTACAAAAAATACAATCTTCTTTCTTCATATTATATATCTTCCTTTCTGTGTGTTCTTATCCTGAGAGTTTACATTTTACTCTGTTTAGATGTATTTTATCCCATTTACTATGCTTTTTCAAGAAAAGACCTATAGTCATATTATTCCATTTTTACAAAAAATGTGTGATTTGTTCACAATTTAGACACATTTTTATGTGATAATGAAAACCGTAAAGTAGTTAATACTTTCAAATCCTACCCCTCTTGAGGATGAAAATCCTCTCCTTATTGTTTTAAAAGAAAGAACCGACCTAGCTAGTCGGTTCTTTCTTTTTGTTTTATTTTTTATATCTCAGTACGTCCCTCTAATGCTCGAAGTAACGTTACTTCATCAATATATTCCAGATCGCCTCCAACCGGAACTCCACTTGCGATCTTACTAACTTTGATTCCTGTCGGTTTAACAAGCTTACTGATATACATTGCTGTTGTCTCACCTTCCAGACTGGAGTTTGTCGCAATGATCAATTCCTTGACATCTCCCTGTAATCTTGCCATCAGTTCTTTCAGGCGGATATCGTCCGGACCGATTCCAAGCATTGGCGAAATTGCTCCGTGAAGCACATGGTAAACACCTTCGTATTTTCCTGTCTTCTCATATGCCATCAGGTCTCTCGTATTCTCAACGACCATGATCGTGCTGTGATCGCGCTTGTCACTGGCACAGATCGGACAGATCTCATTGTCCGTCAATGTACAACACTCTTTACAATAATGTACATTCGTCTTTGCGGAAATGATCGTGTCCGATAATTTCTTTACCTGATCTTGTGGCATATTGATAATATGAAACGCCAGTCTACCTGCGGATTTTGGTCCGATTCCTGGGAGTTTCCCGAGTTCTTCGATTAGCTGTGTGATCTGATTACTGTAATAATCCATAGTCTCTCACTCTATCTAGAATGGAAATCCTCCACCCATTCCTCCTAATCCACCAGTGACTTTCCCCATCTTCTCCTGGGAATCTTCTTCCATCTTACGAAGTGCTTCATTTGTAGCAGCTACGATCAGATCTTCTAACATTTCAATGTCATCTGGATCTACAACTTCTTCTTCTAAATGTACAGAAACTACTTCTTTTTTACCGGATACAACAACTTTTACAACTCCACCACCTGCTGTTGCTTCATATGTGGATTCTTCTAACGCTTTTGTTGTTTCCTCCATCTGTTTCTGCATCTTCTGTGCCTGTTTCATCAGCTGATTCATATTTCCACCCATACCTGGAAATCCACCGCTTCTTTTTGCCATTATTCTTTCCTCCTAAAAATTTGTTTTTATGAATTTAGTTTTAGTCTTCTATTTTTACATCCATATGGATGCAGTCTAAGTTGATCATATCGCTGTCGTCATTCTCTTTGTTCATCACACTGACTTCCAATTCTACGTCTCTACCAGATTGTCTGGATAATTCCTGTTTCAATCGTTCGATACGCTCTGGTTCTTCTAAGAAATAACCGCTTTCCACGTTCATTTCTTTTGGAAATAGCACTCTTAATGCAGTCCCTTCATCGTTAACTGATAATGTTGCTCTCTGTAAGCAATATTTCATCTGTGGTGACAGATTGCGTTTAACATCTCTCCAGTGATCAACAAGCTCCATAAGTTCTTCCACTTTTGCTGGTGGAAACTTCTCATTTAACTGTTCGACTGGGTCTTGTTCAGGTTTTACTTCTGCTGATTGCATTGCTGCTTGATTTTGTCCTGTTAGTGCTGCTTGCTGAACTGGAATTCCTGACTGCAACAGTTTCTCTAACTGTTGTTCCAACTGTCTCACCCTGTCCGCCAGACTATTCGTATCTGCTTCCATCTGAGGTCTGCACATCTTCATCATCTCAACTTCCACAAGAACTCTCTTAGATGTCGCATAACGGATCCGTTCTAACAATTCAGATAAGATTCTGATATATCGGATCAAAGTATTTTCCTCTACCTGCTGTGCTTTCTCTTGCAGTAATTTTAGCTGGTCTGTTGATACTTCCAAGGCTTCTTCTGCCGCATTTCCCTGTCCAACTAATAGAAGATTTCTTAAATACCACAGAAAATCTGTGATAAACTGTGACCATTCTCTTCCCTGTCTTGCTACATCTTCCAGAAGATCCATCACTCTGTTAATATCCTGTGAAAGTATCATATCTAACAAATCACTGTAGACCTGTATGTCCACAGTACCAAGTACTTCCAGAACATTATCATATGTCAGTTTCTCACCCAGATAAAATGCAATACACTGATCTAGAAGACTCAATGCATCACGCATGGAACCATCTGCCATTCTTGCCACATATTCCAATGCTTTATCTTCAGTGTCTACTTGTTCCTGCTCCATAAGATCTTTCAACTGTTTCTTGATCGTTGCTGCTGTGATACGATGAAAATCATATCTCTGACATCTGGATAAGATCGTGATCGGTATTTTGTGAACTTCGGTTGTCGCAAGAATAAAAATGACATATTCTGGCGGTTCTTCTAATGTCTTTAGCAGTGCATTAAAAGCCCCTATAGACAACATATGCACCTCGTCGATGATATAAACTTTGTACTTTCCTGTTGCCGGTGAATACTGTACCTGTTCCTTGATTTCTCGGATATTATCGACACCATTGTTTGATGCCGCATCAATCTCGATCACATTCATGGAACTTCCCTCTGCAATTGCTTTGCACACTTCACATTCTCCGCATGGTTCCCCATCGACTGGATGTTCACAGTTTACTGCTTTCGCAAGAATCTTGGCTACCGTTGTCTTACCAGTACCTCTCGTCCCACAAAACAGATACGCATGACCAATGCGCCCGGTCCTCATCTGATTCTCAAGCGTCTTTACAATATGATCCTGGCCTTTGACTTCACTGAAGCGTGTCGGCCGGAACTTTCTATATAAAGCCATGTAAGACATATCGTATGCCCCTTTCTATTTTGAAATATGACATATAGTCATACTTCATTATATTTTACCATGAGTATCTATTGTTTTTCAATGATTGTTTTTTAGCAGAAACCATCGAACTTTTTCCTACGTTTTTTCTTGCTCTGTTTCTTGTTTTTTCCGATAATAAAAGAGGAAATTTTAATTACAAAAGGAGCCAAAAATGAACAATTCACAGGAACTTTCTACGTTTTCACATGAGATAAACAATTCACTGACTCTTATCTATGGACAGATTCAGTATATTGAAAAAACAAATGATATACTTACCCAAAATGAGCACTGGAATCGTATGAAAGATGATTTTTCTTCTTTATTTGACTTCATTCATCAGTTCCTTGCCCCTGAAGATACGACTTCTGCCACAATCGAACCTTTGGATCTGATCAATCTGATCAGTGAACTCCGTTCTTCCTGGTCTTACTATCTTCATAAAGAACGAATCCGTTTTTTTATCCAGGCTGATCCTGGAACTGCATTTTATGTGTATGGCGCAAAAAGTAAGCTATTCCAGCTGTTTCATAATTTAATCTCCAATGCTGTTAAGGCAATTCAGCAAAAAGAGGAGATCAACCGATCTCCTCATATTACTGTACACCTGAGTAAAGAGCAGGGACATATCGTATTAAATTTGTCTGATACTGGAATCGGAATGACTCCCGAACAACAGTCTCGTGCATTTTACCGAGGTGTTTCCTTCCAGCCTGGTGGAAATGGAATTGGACTTTCTATTGTTCGTAAGATCGCGCATGAACTTCATATCAAGATTCATATTGATTCTGCTCCTAATCAGGGAACAACTTTTACTCTTATCTTCCCTGCCTATGAGCAGAAATTAAACTACTTGACACATACAGAAGCATTGACAAAATAAATCCGGCAATACATCCTCCAATATGGGCCGCATTATCGGTTGTTCCACTTTCAAATCCATGGTACAGACTTCCTGCGATCATAAGAAATATTCCAAATCCATCAAATCTTTTTCTCTGATCTTTGCAGAACAAAAGTATTGCAGCTAATGCACCGATCAATCCAAAAATTGCTCCAGATGCTCCTGCTGACAAAACATCCTGTCCCATTACACTATAATATATTGTGGAAACAATACTTCCGATAATGCCAGACCCCGTATATAAAACTGCATACCGAATACTTCCTGTCACTTTCTCCAAAGATGTTCCAAGAATCAAAAACACAACCATGTTATTAAAAAAATGTTCCCATCCAAAATGCAGATAATTTGATGTCAATAACCTATAATATTCATGTAGATTTCTTACACAATATGCATTACAGGCATATAAGTTGTAAATCTTATTTCCATAAATCTCAGTTAAAACAAATCCTGCAAGATTCAGCAGAAATATTACGAGTGTTGCTTTATAATTCCATACAAATCTTTTTATCTCATTGATATTCTCAAAATCATTTGTCACATCTTCCCTTTGTTCTGCTTGATTTTGCGAAAGAATCATTGTTAATGGTCTAAACAGATCTTTAAACTGGTCATCCGGATCAATAAACATAGGATCATCTTCTTCTGATAGCACCAACAATAATATGGCACAGTCTGCACCAAAATTTTGCTTTGCACAATCTTCCATCTGATATAGATCTTCTTCTAATATCGCACTTCCATCTGGATTTTTATCAAACATCACATAAACACATTTGTTTCTTTTCTTTGTGCTTTTTACATAGCAAGGGCCTTTTTCTGTATCCTGGCTCAGATATCCATGAATTCTTAACAACTCTATGATTTTCTGATACATAATCTCCTCCATATCCGTTTTATGTATCATTTATTATATCATACTGTCATTCTTCTTTAAAAAGGAACTCTTCTAAACCTATTTTAATCCTATCACCTTCATGTAACACACATTTACTGATCTTTCTCCCATTTATTTTAACTCCATTTGTGGAATTAAGATCCTCACAACAGATATTTTTTCCTTCTTTATAAAATCTAAGATGCCTTCTGCTGATTCCTGTACCTTCAATCTGATAGTCTGTACCTTCCATACAACTTCCTATAATAAATCCATTATCATTGATCACTATTTCTGTTAATTCATCATTCTTTGGAATAAGCCTTCCTATCGGCTGCTCCAGCAGTAAAACAGTTTTCTCATCATCTGCTAATAATGTTGTTTGATCATCCAATAATGTCGTATGCTCTTGTGCTTCATCATAAGAATCCACATTTCGAATGTTATTTTGATCATTTTTCCACAATTTATAAAAACCATACACACCAAGGCACATCACACTAATTGAACAAAGAAGTCCTGCCAAAAACAAATAATAAAATCCATATTTAAAAATCTGAATTATGCAGTAGATCATTGTACTAAAACCACCTGCACATATCACTCCATAAAAAGTTTTCCATAATCTTTTTCTTACGATTTTTTCTTTGCTCTCATAATTATAATTCTTTTCATGATCTTCATTAATTTCCAATTCTCTATTCTGTTCTTTTTCTGTTATTTCTAACATATTTTCTTTCTTCGACTGTTTTTCTCCCACTTTTTCTTTCGGCCGAATTTCCAAATAAGATTTCATCTGTTCTATATTTGGTTTCTCTTTCACAAGAAAACTATGAAACTCATAATAAAATCTCACTTTCCTCTTATCTTGTGTGGAAATGATTTCTATGCATTCCTCCAGAAAATTTCGAAGCTGTTCTAAAATATTTTTTTCATATTCTGGAAGATAGCAAAGAACTGGATGATCTTCTTTATCAAGAAACAACAGTTCCAATTCCAATTTCAAATGATCCAGATTCAAAAGATATGATTCTGTTTCTTCAAATGATTCTATCAGATAAGCAAAGAATAACTTTGGATCAAGCATATTGATTCTTTCTCTTAAAGTTGTGTAAATTCCCGTCTCGTAATAATAATATTCCTTACCATCCTGCATCCTAAATTCACATGGTAGAAGACATCTAAGTGTATGGCAGCGCAGAATATTTTTCTCATATGTAAGTTTTTGTCCTTTATCCACAACATAATAACTTGAAAAACCTTCCCTAATCCATTGCTCCTTCAATTGTATTCCACCCCCTGATCTGCTCCATCTCAAAATCTCCCAATGCGGCCAAACTTCCTTCATATTCAAATAATTGAATTCCAAACCCACTTAGAAATTGAAATGATATCACATTTGACTGCATCTTTACTTTCACTGATGTTTTTAATGATGTTGTAGAAACATTCACTGAGCCAGCTTTAGCCATAAACAAATGTTGCCTAATCTTTTCCTTGATTTCTTTTTGTGCCATTGTATCGCCATTTTTATTAGAAGAAATGATATTACCTATGATCAGGTTCTGATTTAACTTGGCATAAGATATTTTCCCTGTATCATAATCAGCCCCTGTAATTCTTATATCCGCTGCCTTCTGCAATGCTTCTTCCATAATTCCCTGTGTAATTCCACAGTTCATAAAATAAAACAGATAACTAAAAAACAACCATAACACCATAAGAACAATGGGAATCAATGCACTTACTTCCACTGTCATGTATCCCCCCGTTTTCCGCATCTTTGACATGGCTTCATCCCCTTTAAAGTACTTAAATCCACTTGTTTCACGGTTCGTTTTAAACCACTGCATGACAAGTCTGTATGATATGATTCACCTTCTTTTGCAATATATACACACGAGACATTACTGCTTTGATGACGAGTACATTTGCTGCATGCCTTATAATGTGTCTGCCCATTCTGATACTTTAAAACATCTTCATCTACTGAAATATCAAGTGCCAGATGCGTACAGGACAGATCTTTGTGATAAACAGCTTCGTGTGGCGTAATATAAACAAACCCTTCTTTTAATTCATCTCCCTTCGGTACATAACCCGTCATAGCTTTCTGCCTGATTTTTTGTTCAAATGTTACTGAATATGTTGATAAAAATGGCAGTTTTTTTCGAATATGATATTTGACTGCCACAATATATTCACCCTTTGATGTCAATGTCAACTTACAAGCTGCTGCCGCTGCAGCACTTCCACCAATCAATGCTGAACGATCTAAAAATCTACGATTCACCGATGTCAGAAATGTCTCTTTTGCACTTAAAACAGTTAAATTTCCCCCAGTATTTCTTTTCTGCCGAATCTGGTATTCATTAACCGCAGCTCTTTTTGCAGCTTCACAGACTCCATGTGCAATCTGCTGATGGATCATAAAAATCTCACCTGCACTTGCCAGCATAATAAGTACGATCAAAAAAATTGGTACGATCAAAGTCGCCTCCAATGTCATTGCTCCTTCTTCTGACCTAAATAATTTCAACATGAAAAACTTTGAGGCAGAGAAAGATGCTCTCTTGGATTTTTTTGTATCTGTTATATTATTAATTTTTTTATCATTTTGAACCAACTTATTTTTTGAGAAATGTTTTTGACAAGAGAACATCTTTCTCTGCCCCCTTTCTTTTTATTTTAATAGGTTGTAAAACGTGATAACTTTAAATCTGTATAAGGTGCAAATGGCAAAGTCATGCCTCCAAAGCCCAATTTTTTAAGCTTTAGATTCTGTGTTATTTTATAAGATGAAATACACTGATCCATCTTAAAATCTGGAACTTTTCTTTTTATATTTTGTTCCATCATATCCATCATACGAAAATATTTTTGTCGTTTATCTTTCTGCATGATCAACAGCAATAAAAGATAATCTTCATATTTCATTCCCTGCTTTGCTGGTTTCTGTTTGCAATTTAATGTTGCCAGTCCTGAAAATGACAATTGCCAGTCTGAAACAGTTTTTACGATCGGCACCTTTTTACCTTCTGCAAGATTCCTCACATCAATTACAGATTCTCCATAAGCTAATGCAATAAGCAGAAGATTCTTGGCAACTGCAACAACTGGGGGAAATCCAGTAATGCCAAGAACAGAAGCTGCAAGCAGTGTAGCTTCTTTCTCCTTTACAGGATCTTGATACACACAAGCTGCATTCGTTAAAAATCTAAGTGCGATCATCTTCCAGAACACTGCCCCAAGATTTTCTTTTTCTGAATCTTTTCCAGCGATCAGATATTCTATCTCATATTTTGTCCCTTCTTTTTTTGATGTATCTGTTAGACAATGAAAATATTTTTGTGCATAAAATATAACCGGTAATTCGCTTGTAAATGAATCCGCTGACGATGTTTCTTTTAACTTGTCCATCTCTTTTTCCATCGTTTTTCGGTTCATAAAATCCCATATTTTCTGCTTTGTTGTATCCTTTTTGCCATAAACAATATCAATTGGAAGATCTGATACTTTTTTCTTTCCCATAACTAATGAGACGGATCCTTCTTTTAATAATTTCATAAAACCTTTTCTTGGATCTTTTTTTGCAGATGGCTTTATTTGTTCATTGTCTTTTTTATCTGATTTCTTGGTATTTTCTCTGTCCTCCTGCTGCTTTTGTGCTTCTTTTTCATCCTTACTGATCTGTCCTTTGATATCTGTGATTTGCTTTTGAAGATCCGTGCTTGTCCTTATATTATTTGTCCACGTCTTCAAAAGATCACTTCCTATCTCATACTTCATCTGCTGCCTGATCTGGTACTTTAAAACTTCTCCCTTTTGTGCTGTCAGATTCACTTCATCGGATAATTTTGTATTTCCTGTCTGAAACAAAAATGAATCTTCGGAATTATCAAGACTTTCTTTCATCCGATCAGCAAAATCAGTTTCTAATTTCTTTTTGTATCTTGGATCCATAGCATAAATATGATACATATCTGCAAGTTCCTTCTGGTAATTTCCCTTTGTATGAGAAAATCCAGACATATAAACAGCCATTGCTTTTCCCTTCGCTGTATATATATAAATACCCTCTGCACACACACTGATCAAAAGCAGAAATATAAGAAACAACATTGCCAAAAATGCACTCATACTGCCACGTTCATCCCTGATCATTTTATTTTTCCTGTTTTGGAGGTGATCGTCTTGAAAATATTATTTACTACCTTTGTGATCTGTGTCTGAAAGATGATAACCAAACCGATCAAAACTACAATGATCAAAATCACTTCCACAACACCCATTCCTGATTCATCTTTTGCAAAATGCCTAAAAAAATTTCTCATATGTACCGCCTCCCTCATATTTTATGAAAATTGTGACAACGCTGGAAACATCAGTAATATTAATATGACCACCAACATGATCATCATCGGAGCAAGAAGTTTTGTACTCGCTTCTTCGCCTTTTCTTTTTGCCTGTTCCTTTCTTTGAAAAAATGCTTCTTCTTCCTCTTCTTTTAATCTGAAAAACAGATCTGTGGATCCTCTTGTAATACTTTGTACAAGAAGAACAGAAAGCTTCTGATAAGAAGGGACCCCAATCTTTTGTCCCATATCGGCAAACGCTTTCGTCTGAGGAACTCCAAATGAAATCTCCCTGCATGTTTTTTTCATCTGTTCATATACAAAAATCTTTCCTTTATTCCCTCTCATTTGTTCTTTCTCATACTCCGCAGTCACAGCTTCAAGTGCAGATGTCACACTCATTCCTGTTCCAAGAAACAACATCAATTGTGTAATGATCTGAGGATACTCCTGTACAGACTGATCTCTGGTCTGAAGCTTTTGTTCCTTATACTTTTCATTCTCGTGGTACCAAAGAAACACAATTACTGCAATTCCAAGAAATAATATTGCAGGAATCTGACTTTCATTATCCGCAGGCAAAAGCCTTCCCTGCCGGATCACATCTGGAAGATAAAACTGCTCCTTTGTAATATATTTTTCTTCCAATTTCTTAAGATCTGCAATAATCTTTTGTTTCTCTGATACTCTCTTTCCTGAATTTCCAGGAACCACACACACTGGTATCTTCAAGATTCGTACCTCTCCCTGACATTCCATTCTGGCATTAAGATTTACAATATAATCTTTTTTTACATTTTTCGAAAATACATTACCTTCTTCATCGATAACTGCCGGATCATCACTCTGCCATTGCACCGTGATGTTTTCACCCTGTATCTTCGATGGCATTTCCAGATGTTTTGATACTTCATTAATTGATTTATTTTTTGCCACAAGGTGTTCTTTTAAGTATTTTTCACCTCTGTCTAATGCATCTGTGATCTGGCTTTTTGTATAACCTTTCGGCCGGATTGTCAATGAGTAAATATCATCGTCCTTTTTTGTTTTGATACGAATCTGTTTCTCTGTAGTTTTCCCTCCCGTCTCATCTCTTGTGATCAGAATTCTCCTATCCTGACTCAAATACATTACTATTGTCAGAAGGAGTATCATAAGAAAAATTGCTGTCGCTACCACAACGATCTTTACCTGTTCATACAGACTTTCCATTACTTTTTCTTCTAATTGTTTCTTTGTCCCTGTAAAACACGCTTCAATCTCTGTTTTTCTTCTTTCTCTTATTTCTTTTGGAAGTCTTTCCGCTATATATCTGATCCATCTAAACTTCAATTTCAATCACCCTCTCTGCCCATGAATCTGCAATCCACAGACAAATCAAAGAAATCGTTACAACGATCATTCCTGCAAAGCTTTTATACAGTATGTCAAAATATCCAGGATTTGCTGTCCTTACATAGAAGAGAATAAAGTAAGGCATCATCGTCATGATCCTTTTTTCCATTTGCTTTGCCGCTGTCATTGTTTCAATTTCTTCTTTTATCTGAATTGTCTGGCTTAAATGTTCTATCGTATTCGTTGTAATCTCAATCAGGTTTCCACCACTTCTTTTGGCAATCGATACAATCTGTGCAAACTGATATAATTCTTCTAAATCTACTCGTTCTGCCATATCAAGAAACAACTTGTCCACAGGTTCATTTATTTTTAAATGATTTATCAACAAATGAAGTTCTTTTGCCAACATACTGTTCTCCTGATACATTAAAAGATCATTCTTTGCTGTCTTTAATGAATTCTCAATCGAATACCCTGCAGATAAACTGTTTCCGATCGACAACATCATTTCTCGAAATTCTTTCCGCAAAATTTCTTTCTTTTTATATTCTCGCCTTGTTCTCTGCCGCCTCATCCATAAAAACAGAAATGGACTTAAGAAGATCATACATACGATACGGTTATAAAACAGCCATGTGATCATTCCAATATAAAGGATTCCTGTGATCAGATCTTTTTTTTCATTCTTCCATAGGCTGATCTCTTGCTTTAAAATACTCCATAAGTTTCTGATATGTTTCATATTGGCCATACTCCTTTAATTTTCTTCTATTGACCAGTTCTCCCTTCATCTGCATCTGATCTTCATCATCAAGTTCAAACAATTGATGAACCGCTATCTGTCCTGTTGTCATTCCCGTAATTTCTGAAATCTCCAGTAATCTTCGACTTCCATCATAGCTTCTTCCAAGATGAATGATCACATCAATTGCTGAGGCCATCTGCCCCCTGATCGCTTCAACTGGCATATCAACTCCCATTAAAACCATCGTTTCGATTCGCTTCAACATATCTTTACTGCTGTTTGCATGCCCTGTTGAAATACTTCCATCATGTCCTGTATTCAGTGCCTTTATATGGACTCCCTATGTTCCCATCATGCAGAAATACAATATCTGTACTTAATATACACTGTATATAACGTTATTATCTTGCCATTTCACAGTTGCAAAAAGAAAAGAGAGCCTTTCACAGCCCTCTTTCATATTGACTTTATCATTCATTTGTCATACTCAACAGTTTGGCAACCAATGTCTCTAAACTTTTTCCCAAAAATGGGACAAAGTCTGGTATTGCACCAAATGCCATCCCAATTATTATCATTCGACCACATTCTCTTGCAGATTCCAAAGCAAATCCATAACTCAAAATACCTGTCAGAATAAATATAATTGATAAAAAGTAAAGCAAAATATTTCCCAATATCATCGGAATTTTTAATAACCAGTGAATCAATGTCATTACTGCAAGAATTAAATATAAAAACACTTTTATTATGCACTTAACCAACATTTTTAATCCCTCCCTTTTTTATCTTTCCGGACAGCAAGAATCTTGCCATCCGGACTTCCATTTTTTTGCTATCCAGACTTCCACTTTTTTGCTATCCGGGCTGCAAAATTCTTGCTATCCAATACAGTTCATTATCCTTTCGTGTATATCATTTCCGTCAAAATCATCTCTTCTGCATCATGACAAAGGGTATTCATCCTCCTTGTCCATTCCATGTTGTCCTGCCTTTTTAATTTCTCTGTAATTCCTTGTTTCTCCATCATCAGTTTTACTAATTGTTCTTCTCTATCCCTTGCTTCTGCATCAATCTGATTCAAATGCTCGACAAGTTTTCCTTGTAACAACAATATTTGATATTTTGCCTTTCTGTGTTCCTGTAAATAGCTTTTACGAAGCATCCCATATTTCCCATAAGTTGGTTCGATATCTGTAAGTGCCAATTCTGGCAAATAATAATCACCACATAACATATAAGTAAGTCCATTTTTCTCATCATAAATTTCGTTCTGCATAAAATATTCTCCTTTTCTTCCTATAATTGGTCGTACATCTTCAACAGTGTTCCCTTTTTCATTTGACTATATTTCACCTGTAATTCTTCATATTTTTTCTGAAGACTTTCATATTCGTTTTTCGGAACACTATCGGATAATTTCTGTTCTAAACTCTTAATCCGTGCTTCCTGTGCTTTTGCAATAGCATCACTTTTAGGATTTCGCAATATCATTCCCTGTTGTTTTTCCTTCAATTCCATCATGACCTGTTTCACATTCGGATTATTATAGAAAAAACCTCTGGAAAGTCCTGTTAGTTTTGTAAGTTCAGCAACTGAAATTTTTATATTTTTTCTATACATTGTTTCAATAGCTGTTATTGCTGTTTCCGTCATTTCCGCACTTTTTTCTTTTGCCAGTGCTACCATTTTATCGTGTTTCTGCATTTTCCTTTTCCCTCCTGTATTGTGCTAATAATTCATTCATTTCATCTCGTACAGCCTTTGTGTCCTCCGCTAATGCTTCGTTTCTTAACCGCCGATAATGTGGTATGGTTCGTGTATCCTTATGCCCCAACAGCCTTGCAATGCTATCATCATCTAATTTCATTTCTGTAAGTTTTACTCCAAAAGTATGTCTAAAACGATGTGTACGAAACTCAAAATAATTTCCATTATCATCCCTGATATCATTTTCATAAATCATGATATTTACATGATATTTCAGCATTGAATCTGTATACAATTTTCCATTATCTTGAAGAAAAATATATTCTGAATCTGGATGCTCCTTTTCTGAAACTTCTATTGCTTTTCTAATCAATTCTGCCAGCTGATCGCTAACTGGTCTTTTGTATTTCCTTGTTTTCTGCTGGATAATAGTTATAAAATAATGTCCAGATTTCTCAGATAAGCAATCCCTTCGCAAAGTCAACGTATCCTCTATTCTTGTACCGAGCATCTGATGTATTATTAAACATCTGCCTAACTGGGGCTTTAATTTTGTTAATGCACAATTAAATCTTCTGATTTCTGCATCTGAATACGCTTCTGGTAAAGCGTTGTCATATGCTCTGCAATCACTGGATAGAAAAAGGTTGCATATATTTCCTATTTCCAGTTCACGCCCTATTTCATCCAACAGATTATCCAAAACCGACAGCTCTGTCGTGTAACTGACTGATGTAAGACCGGTATCCGTTTTTATATAAACCAGATAATCTTCTATCATATCCCTGCTAATTTCTGTAAAGTGCTTTACTTCTGGAAATCGATCATACATGAAACTAGCAAACCGACGGAATCCACGCAATTCACCTTTTATACTACCCATTGCTTTTGTCTGGCAGTGGCTATACAATATTTTCTTTATTATCTCTTTAAATTCTTTCTGCCTGATCTCACGAAAATCTAATCTATATCTTCCACGAATCGGATTACTCCTTGGCACAATATCCAACTTTCTCATATCCCATACATCTTTTTCGTTTTCTGGAATACCTGCTGTTTTACACTTCACAACATACTCATAATACATTTTCAGAAAAGAAACCTGAGCGCTACTTTGTTGCTCAACATTCCGCCTATCTGGTCTATTTCTTCTAACATACAGCGCCAATCCTTTTTTATATAAAAATGCTTTATAACTTCTCTCCAGTTCTTCCCATTTTTTATCAGTGATGCTGCTACAACTTGTACACTTCTCATTCAGAAATTCTTTCAACAGATCAAATCTGTAAATATCATTTACTACTGTTGATAATGACAAACGTCTACATCTATCATCGATATACCCATAAATCTCATCCTGCATCTTTTCATTATGAATCTCTGATATGTAGTACACCCTGTTTTCCTTCCATTTCAGTCCTGCCAACTGTTTTTCTGTAGCTTGTTGATAACAGTCATACGAAATCAAATTAATATTACCTTTCATCATCTTCTGCTCCTTTCAATTTAAATGACTGATTTTTAGAGAAATATTTATCTTCAGCCGATACAATACGTTCCGGCATGAAATCAATGTACTGTTTTGTCATATTCTCACTTGAATGTCCTAGATAATCTCGTACCCCTTGTATAGAAACCCCATTTCCGTACATTGAAGTTGCAAGGTTATGTCTGTAATCGTGTGCTCTAAAGATATAATCTCCGCAGGCAATCCCACGAGCCTTACACTCCCGAATCATCTGATTTGAAAATGTCTGTCCATTAAATGCACCACCCTTTTTATTTTTGAATAAATACTCCCCATTTTTTATTCCGTACTTTTTTTCATAATCATTCACCAGTCCAACCAATAAACTGGGAACAGGAATGACTTTTTCTCTCCGCATTTTGCTTTGATATATGCGCATCCAATTCTCATTGCCTTGTGAATAAAAGGCTCCCGATTTTATTGTACAAACCTCGCTTTTCCTAATTCCTGTGCAAAACAAAATCAAATACATCAACTGTAAATGCTCTGGGAATGCCGGCAGCTCCTTAATTAGATGAGCAATTGTTTTTTCTGGAACACTTCTTTCATTGTGTTCCGAAAAACCTTTTTTTAAAAATCGTTCCGGATAAAACTTCAACACTTCAATATTTTTCATTTTCAAAAACTGTAGAAATGTATGCATATGTGTGATATATCGGTTAAAAGTGGAATACTTAATATCGGACTCATCCAAAACAGACACATAATCCGCTATATCTTGCATCTCCAGTTCAGTTACTTTCTTACTCTGTCCATCCAGATATTTTAAAAATTGTGAAATAAAACTTATTGTATTTCGGATATTTGATAAAGACAGATCAGATATCCCGACCAAATATTTTGCGTATAATTGTAAATACCAACGATTTTCTTTTTCGTAAATATTAATAAACGAAAGGCTTTTAACAGGTGAACTGGCATTGATTCTCGATTTATCAAACTGAAACCTATCCATATACCAGATACACGCTCGCCAATTTGTCTCTGAATCTGTTAGAAATAACGTTCTTCTCGCAAACTCAACAATCTTAGAAGCCTGTTTTTTTATAATTTCCGACTCCTTGTTTAAATACAGATAAAATCTGTTTTCGTCTGCCTGTTCCATTTCTTCAATATCATCTATTCCGTACTTATCGCAAAACCGTATAAGTGCTTTTAATGGTTCTAAAAAATATCTTCGATGTCTTTGTACCTTATCCATATTCAGAATTTCACACAGCAATATTTTTGTCTGTCGCACCAACTGTGATGAATGTATCCTCGTTAAGTCCCATAACAAATCATTCTTATCGACCACCTGACGAAAAGATTGTGCTTTCTTCTTATTGGGGACATACAGCAAAAACAATTTGTCTTGCTTAAAAAACTCCTGTTCTACAAAGAAGGGATTTCCTTGTGAATAGACATCCGGCATATTTTCTATTTTTAAACGATCAAATAAGCTCATTAATTCCGCTTTATATTTTTCTGAAATATCCTCTTTTTCAAGAGAATCCATATACATTTTTCTCGTTTCATAGTTAATATCTGCAGTACACTGTATATCTGTATACTGGAAAAATTTGTATAACCGGTTATAGTATTTTGCTTCTCCATTCGTAACTAAAGATATTTCTTCCTTTAATTTCTCGGATATTTTTTCCTGATATAACTTAGGAACAATTTTTAATATTGCCAAGGTAATCCCTCCTTCCTTTTACAGAAAATCTGCAATTTGGTATAAATCTTCATTATTTGAGTAGTATTGATCTGTCGCTTCTATCAATCGTTCATTATTTTCACCCAAGTATTTAATGGTAGTTTCAACTTTCTTATGCCCCAGGGCAAAACGAATGTCATTCAAATCCCATCCTTCTTTTCTTCTTTCCTCCGCAAAATAGTGTCGGAGCTGATGCGGATGGGAATTGATATCCGTTTTTTTGGATAGCCTTTTCAACATGCTATACACAGAATCCGCATCTAATGGCTCTCCTTTGTTTTTTCCAGTCAATTTTGTAAATAGATACTCCGAGTTCATCAGACTTTTTCGGTTATCAGAAATGTACTTAACCAAGAACTCAAAAGTTGTATTACTTAACAAAGCCATTCTATATTCTGCATTTTTTGCTCTTGCCAAGTTGGTATTGGATTCACGATACCTTACCCGAACCGTCCTTCTTTTAAAATCAATATCTTCGGTATAATGGATTCCCAGAATTTCCCCTAATCTAAGACCGGTTTCTGCCATCATTGCTATCAGCAATCGATCTCTATCATTCGAACAGGCATTTATCAGCTCCTGTATTTCTTCGGATGTTATTTCTTCCAGATTAGGTTCTTCTTCTTTGAAGAAACCTTTAAACGAATTCACTGCATTTTGATGATTTACTCCCATACTGTCAAAATACGATACTTTTTTTACTCGTAAGACTTTAAGCATTGGCACAACATCTTCCAGTGCCAAAAACTGGTAGTATCTGAAGACTGCACCAAGATACATATTGCAGGTCTTATTACTCGTCTGTGTATTATGCTCAGTATGCTTTCCACTCTTAACCCAATACAAGAAATCGATAAAATGTTTATTCTGCTCTGAATAGGATAACAATGTAATCTCATCCAATCCTATCGTTTGCTCCTGCAGATAATTGTAATAATATGAAAGTGCGAAGGCGGCGGATTTTACAGTATTCGGAGAAGCATTAATCTGATCCAGATGCTTCAAATACTTTGATGGAAGGATTTCAATTTCTTCAATATCAGAAGTAATCAAAAAACGTGGTCTATTATCTTTCAAAACCGAAACAACCCTATATTTCAATCCACAGCCCTCCTTCCTTTCTTTTTGATTTGTTTGACTTCTTTGACTTCTTGATTTACATTATACACAAAGATGTCAAAATGTCAATTACGTTTTTGACTTCTTTGACTTTTAAAGGAATATCAATAAAGCATTTTTTGATTTCTTTATGTTTTAAATTGATTTTTAGGGATATAATTGATAAGATAAAATACAAGAAGTCAATTTATACAAAGTCAAAGAAGTCAAGAGGAGATTTGAATGAACGAATTTATATCAAATTCAGGCACACTAATAAATCCTGACAGCGTTTACGATCAGGAAAGATTCATCAATATACTTCAAATCATTTTACAGAAAAAAACACAAAAAGAATTATCTGAACAAACAGGCTTAAATAATGCAACCATTTCACGAATGCTCAACGGTGCCCGATCTGGAAGACCATATAAAAGCACTATTGATAAAATTGCAAAAGCCATTGATGATCCAGAACTTATCCAAGAATTATATGATGCAACGGGATATTCTTCTAAGAAAATACGGGAACGGAAAAAGATAATTGCAGACAATGGATTTTCTCTGGATCTCTCTACTGTTCAGGTGCATGAAAAATTTTTTTCTACCTTAATGCGTGGACTTTCCATGATGACAAGTCTGCATAAAGTTGAATGGACAATAAAATCCGGAACACCCAGATCATACGATTATTTAATTGAATTAAAAGAGGGAAATATAGATTATTGGTACATTAGATATGTAGATAGAATTATTTCTGATGAAGAAAGAAAAAAAGCCTTAACTGCCATTTATGGAGAATTTGCAAAATTGAAATTGGGCGGAAAAATCAAAGTTTCTTGCGCCACTCCTTCTTACGAAGATTATGATTATTTTGTTACAATTCCGCCATATCAATTAAATACAAATGCTTCAATTATACATTTTGATTCTGAACTCGAAAGATTTGCAGACGAAACCTTTTTAGAGACAGCTTTACCACTTAAAGAAAATATTCCTGTTAAGGATTTTTGTAATCTTACCGAACCACTGATACTATAACTTTTTGATTTTATCACAGAGAGAGTTACTTATGGCTCTCTCTTTTTTTTGCACTTCCTCCTCCCACGTTCCAACTCATTATGGCTAATCATTTTTCTAAAGTAAGTATCGCCTAGAGTAACTCAAAATTCCATTTCTGGATTATGATTCTCTGACAAACTTGATGGAGATTACGATTCCCCATACCCTCAATATCACAAAATATCAAATTTTGCTATTAGCTCATAATAAATTTTCGCAGCTATCTGTTTTTGCACTCATAGTTATCAAAAGCTTTTTATAACCATCTGCTTCTACCAGTAACAAAATGTCAATAGTTTTTGAATCACTTTTTCAAAAAAGGCAAAAAATAGAACGTATAGATTATTTCCATACGCTCTATCTCACATTTCATATTAAATTTTTGAATTCTACAAACAGGAAATTAGCTATTTCGTTGCAACAATACTTATCCAATGATTTTTTGTATTTGAATACATTTTTATCTCTGTAAAACCTGCTTCTTTCAAAGCAGCAATGAGTTGATCAGAGGTGTAAATCTTCATACCATCAATCAACTTTGTCCATTTTTCATCTGCGGCATTCGTTCCGTCAGATTCGTTACAAATCAGGAATGTCCCTCCGTTTTTCAGAACCCGATTTACCTCAAAAAAACATTTTTCCAATCCAGGCCAGAAGTAAACTGTCTCGAAAGCAGATACATAATCAAAAACCGCATCAGGAAAAGGGATAGCAGATACATCACCTTGAACCACGCAACATTTCCCTTGTTTAATGGCGGTGGCGTTCAGTTTTTGAGATTCTGCCACGCTGACCTCCGAATAATCCATTCCTGTCACATGTCCATTTCCGCATTTGCCCAACCAGGCTACAATATTTGCACCGCCTCCGCAACCAACATCCAGTACCGTAGCGTCCGGATTCACTGAGATATTTGAGAATCCCCATTGTGATAACTTGGCGTGACCGATGTTCATCATCTTCGTCATCAATTTTCCGCCGAAGCCTTGTGGCTTACGAGTATTTTCAAAGAAGTTCATTGCATTATTCCTCCTCTTTAAATTCCAGTTTGTTACTCACATGATATCATATTTTTTCTTCAATTACATCCACCTAATTTTAATACACTGCCTGTCGACTTGCTTCTGTAACCAGCATCCGGTTAATCTTCTCCTGCATTGTTTCCTTTGCATTTTCATTGAAATGATAACGGACAACATAGACTGTCTGCCCGATTTTCTTTGTAAATGTGTTACCCTCTGTTTTTGTATTCATCATTTTTTCCATAATCATTTTTCCTTTCTTTTGGAGCCCCAGCAGAGAGTCATTCCATTGGTCTCTGTCAGAACATTATTCTTTAAATCAGGCCCAAAATGGGCACTTCCAGTTTCACAGGCTACCTATATATAGCCTTTTCATTTTTGCTTGCAAAAAGCCTTGTGATCACAGCACTTTTTTAACGTAAAAAGCGTTTTAATATGATGCAGCCAACGACAAGAAGCATATCTAACAAATATCATTGTCTATCACTTCTGTTTTCTCTGCCGATATCTCTCTGGTTAATCCCTAATAATCTTCCCTGCCAGACAAGACGATAAGTACAGCGTTTGCTTCTATCGTGTTTCCAAATACTTTCTTCCATCATCCGATGGTTCTTCATCAAGTTCCAGTCCGTGACGTTTACAGATATCTAAAAACATTGTCCGGCAGGCAGAATCGGCTGCAGATTCAAAATTTTATTATTCAAAAATAAATAAAAATGGATTCCACCAAAATACCCATCACCAAAAATGTACTGGACACTTCTATTCATTATATTTGCACCAACAACTTGAAGTTATCTTCCTGCTTACGACTTTCCAACAACATAAACTCCAAATATCATTTTGATAATATAAAGATACTTCTTTCTTACCCCAGAGCAAGATCCACCTGTGTTTAACAATATTGTCTTTCATCACAATATTCTCTTATCAGGTTTTCATCTTGCTGGGGATTCCCCAAACCCATTTTTCTATTTATGCCGAGGTCTCAGTATACACTAGAGCAAGATCCACCCCGGTAATACCATATCGCTATTTTAGCAATATGATATTTTCCGGACGTAGGATTCTTGCTGAGGATTGTGCTCCCCAGTTCCTCACATTCAGCATAAATATATAATTGGTTCCTCGAATTTCTTCGGTCACAGCACAGGGAGAAAAAATAGGCTAAACAGCCCTATATCCCTGTGAAATCACCATGTGATTATAAAAACAGCAAGGACAGGAAGTGTGGATACACTTCCGCAAAATTGCCAATTTCGGAGCCATATCCAAAATTGAAAAATACATAAAAATCAAAAATCCGAAACCTTACTTGATATCCAAAATTTATAATTTTTACAGATTACCAAAAAACCAATATGAAAATTTTACAAATTTTGTACCACCTGTAAAATTCCCATATTGGTTTTCATTCATCTTTTATGGATTTGGAATATTCTATGTTTTCAAAGATTTTACTTTGAGCAAAAAACAGCTCTATAAACTTTTATCATTGCATTTTCTGGTATAATTTCATCAACTCTCCCACACAATCTGCTTCCGTCATTTTTGTACTAAAGCCATACGCAGCCATAACAGCTTTATCATTTGCAGTATGTGCTCGCCGTAACTCGGCTGGCATTGTTAAAGGATCATATAAAGCCGCAAGATTACTATTAGGATATAATGTTCTTGCTTTCAAAATTTCCTGTGCCGATTTTTCAATTTGTTCCCGATTCTTCTCCGTTACTACAGGCCACGGGAAATTGTTATACACTATTGTGTTTGAATAACTATAATCACTTTTTAATCTTCCACACACTGCTCGCATCCATGCCATATGAACATTCGACATCAATACACCAAATTCATAAAATGATGCATTTGGCATAGTGAATAATTTGTCTCCCGGAATAATTTCACCATCTAAATAATCCATTGGAATATATCTACGATTCTGAGAAGAAACTTTGGGAATCGCAATATATTGATTTTTATGTTCAAGTATTGATGCAAATAAAGTTGGATTCTCAGCCGCTTTTTTTGTGTTCGCTCTTGTACTACTAAGTCTAAATTCACGTACTTTATTCACCCGTTCTAATATCATCGGACATTTTTTTAATAATCCAGGATCAGCTCCAACAAGCCAAATACAATATCTCGGCTTTCGATCAATAAAATCTTTTCCCATCATATAATGTCTAAAAAACGGAGAAGCTTGTGGTTCTTTTTCCAAAAACTCTTCCTTTTCCTCTTCCGTCAATATTAAAAATCCACCATCTATTGCTTGCCCACCTAATGCTATTTCAGGAACATTACACAATGGTTTCATTCTTTTTTCAATGAATATATTTTCTGCATCAAGCAAATATCCATTAATATTATTCGCCGGAATTGCGTTCTCACCTGAATAAATTATTTTCTGCTTATTATTTACAGCTCTGCTAAAGCCAACAATTACACAATGAACATGCGCTTTTATTGACGCTTCACTATCCCATATAAATGTTCTGTATGCAAAATCAATATGTACACCTGATTCAAAAAGCGGTTTCCAGAGAATCGAAACACTTTCTCCTTGTGTAATTGAATTAGTTGATACCAATGCTGCTCTGATATTATAATTTCCCATATAGTCAGCTGCTTTTTTATACCAGCAACTAACATAATCAAGATTTCCTATACTCTTCCATCCTTCAAATATCTTCTCAACATCTTCCTTCTGCTCCGACGCCATCCAACGTGCTCCTACAAATGGCGGATTTCCCATTATAAACGATAATTTTTCTGCAGGAATTACATCATTCCAATCAACTCTTAATGCATTTCCTTCTGTGATATTTACATATGTCTTTAAAGGAAGAAAATCATCATTAAATCCATACACAATATTTTTCGTTTCTTCCAACATTTGAGATTCTGCAATCCATAAAGCCGTTTTTGCAACTGTAACTGCAAAATCGTTAATCTCTATTCCATAAAATTGCTGAATAGAAACTCTAATTGGATTATTTACCTCTACCAATGTCATTTGTCCGCCAACTTTTTCCTTTATCACCTCATTCTCCAAACGACGAAGCGACAGGTATGTTTCTGTAAGGAAATTTCCGGAACCACACGCAGGATCAAAAAATGTAAGTGATGCCAATTTATTTTGGAATTCTTCCAATTTTTTATCTCTGGTACGCTTCACTTGAATTGCTCTAATACTATCAAATTCCTTTTGCAAATCTTCCAAAAAAAGCGGACTAATAACTTTATGAATATTTTCAATAGATGTATAATGCATTCCTCCTGAACGTCTGGTCTCAGGATTTAATGTAGATTCAAATACCGCTCCAAATATAGTTGGAGAAATATCACTCCAATCAAAATCTTCTGACGCTTTTGTAAGAAGTAATTCTTTAATTTCCTCTGTAAAAGGTGGTATCTCAATAGTTTCATCAGCAAATAACCCACCATTTACATACGGGAACTGAGCAAGTTCTTCCTCCAAATACTCGTCTCGCTCTGATACAGGTGTATCCAATATCTTAAATAATTCTATTAAAGCTCTCCGGCAATCCTTTACTTCATATGTTTCCAAATAATCATGGAACATATTTCTCTTTCCAAAAATACCAGCATCTTCTGCATACAAGCAAAAAACAATTCGCACACATAAAGCATTCAGGCTCTTTAGTTTATGCTCTCTTTTTTCTTTCTGCTCAAATGTTTCATCCTTTTCCTTAATATCTGGTATACGATATTGTTTTAAAAACGCATCATAAAGAAGCCCAACAATACCTCCTGCTTTTATTGATACTTCCATTTCATGCGATATTGTCTTTACTTCCTTTTTCACCAAGAAGTCCAACAATGGATATTTGCTTTGTAATTCATCTAAAGCAATCTTTGTCGGTTCTGGCTGTTTCTGGTTCATATCATAAATCCAAATTTCAGCAAAATTTGACGTAACAATCCACCGAGCTCTTTCATCAAAAGTCAGCTTCCCATTATATCTGTCTGCCTGTTCAAATGGAGTAAGATCAACATCTCCTGAATTCCTGATTTTCTGATCCAATGCTTTTCCAAGACTCTTCTGTTCAATAATTACTCGTGTTTCAGGAATATATACATCAATACGTTTTGTATTTCCATCAATTACAACTTTCTTTTCAAAGTTCAAACGTTCTGTCACATTATCCATTCCCAAAACATTCGTCAATAAATCAATCCAATAAGAACGTCCATCTTCATCTTCTTTCCCTTTTCCCATCCATCGGTTTACAAATTGACGGGCAGCCTCTCTTTGTTCTGCATCTGTCATGCTTTTTCCTCCTAAATAATCGTACATTCACAAATCTTTCTCCGACTATTTTTACATATCATATCCACAGTATATCATAAAATTATTACAGAACAGCATTCATATATCATTATTTGTATTTTGTCTACACACAAGGAACTTCTACCGCCAAATCATAATAATATTGATACATGATCATGTTATCTTTTGCTTCTATATACACTCTCTGAGCTTCTTTCATCAAGTTATTCCAAATATCTTTCCATTCACTAGGAGCCGAATCTAAAAACCACATATTATTAAATGACATTTCTATCGTCCCCCATAAATCATCTTCTTTACGCTCAGTTTTTATATTCATCTGCATATTTCGGGCAATTTCCAATGCATCTTTTTGTAAAAAAGTGAATTTCACTACTTTTTGAGGATCTGGAACTTTCTTAAAACGACGCATATGAGCTTCTGCCTTTTTTATAATTGTTTCCAATTGTTCATCATGCCATTTTTTATCCTCTAGTATCTCTTCTTCTGACATTTGCGCTTTTTCTGCATTAATTTCTCTTTGCATTTCTTCCAATTCACGCTGTGCAATATCATAATATTTCTTTTCAATCACCATAATCTCCCAACTCCATAAAAAAAGAAACAGTCAACATTTTCGTTACAACTGTTTCCTTTATTTTTGAAGTCCCCGGAGCATTTGTATCACTACATTCTGTTCTTTTTCATCAAGATTATTCCAAATATTCAGAACCTCTTGTTGTGATTCTGATAAGCTTACTGGAACATCCATTCCGGCAAAGAATTGTGCCATTGTTACTCCCAGTGCATCACATATCTTTTCTACAGTAGGCATAGTGGGTAAACTTTCTTTAGCAATAATTTTTCCAATCGAAGATTGAGATATACCAGTCAATTGTGACAGCCGATATTTACTCATATCACGTTTTTTACATAAAGCTATAATATTGTCCGCAATATAATCCTCTGTACGCAAGTAAATACACCTCTTTCCGATAGTAGTTACCTTAATTGTAACTAGAAATCCGAAAAAATATTAGAGATGTATCTTACAAGTATTTACTAAGGGAAACAGTAGTATTAAAACAAAAAAAATAGAACTATATAAAGTTGTATTCCATTAATGCCAGCTTATTATCTAAATGCTCATATTCTCTTTGTATTTCTTCAATTTTATCATATAGTTTCAGCACTGTCGAACCCTTTATCATTTTATTTTCTTGGCACATCTGCCGGAATTTTTCTTTGTACTCCCCGCAGTATTCTTCCTTTTTCCTCTAATTCCTTCAGTGTTTTGATTTCCTCTTTATCTGCCATGTATTTTCCTCCCAGACATAATTTTTAATACATAAATGATAACCCTTTTTTCACTGTTGTTCAATTACAACTCATCGCCTTTTTCTCCCATCAATCGACAATCTTCTTTTTGCTATATACATATGATATACTTCTCTTTATACAACCAATTGCTGTTGTGTAGCTCACCATTTTTTCTATCTACAACACAAAAAAGTCAAGTTGTGATGGAAAGGAGGTGAGGACATGGAAATAAATTATGCACTTATAGGCAAACGTATAAGAGAAACCCGCAAACAACGAGGATTATCTGCCGAGGAGCTGGCTGAAATTGCTGATCTTTCTACTGTTTATATAAGCTATATAGAAAATGCCAAGCGTAAACCCAGTTTAGAATCTTTAATCAAAATTAGCAATGCACTTGAAATTACTATTGATGAATTACTCTATGGGAACTTGTTATACAATCCTACTGAATATCAAACTGACATTGATTTATTAATGGCAGATTGTACCAGCACTGAAAAACGTTACATATTCGAGGTTCTTTCAGCCATAAAAAACATTTTACGAATCAATGATTGGCATCTATCCTCAAAACACAATTACGATGCTGATAACCTGAATGATTATTAAATCATTCAATAACAATCAAATATCTATTTCTACATAAACCATCCGTTAATCACTTAACCGATGGTTTATGTCTTTTTCAATCCAAAAATTCTATGATAGTTATATCAACTATAAAGGATGTCGCTATTGATGAAAGAAAGTGAAGAACGAAGCAGTAATATTGATGAACAGAAAGCCAGAATCCGGCAAAGATACAAAGGTATTGATCCAGAAGAACTGGAAGTAATTCCGGCACTTCCACCAGAGGATATTTTTAAAACAGAAAAAAAACTACGAGTAGCTGTATATGCAAGGGTATCTACGGATGATCCACGCCAAACATCCTCATATGAATTGCAGAAAAATCATTATCAGGATGTAGTAAATAAAAATCCGAATTGGATGCTTGTAGAAATATATGCCGACGAAGGCATTTCCGGCACTTCGCTTCAACATAGAGATGCATTCAAAAAAATGATTGAAGATTGTGAATCCGGAAAAATTGATTTAATCATAACAAAAAGTGTATCCCGATTTGCAAGAAACGTTGTTGACTGTATCCGATATGTACGAGAGCTTTCTTCACTCCGTCCACCCGTCGGTGTATTTTTTGAAACAGAGCATTTAAATACTCTTGATCCCAAAAGCGAAATGATTCTGTCATTCATGTCAACACTTGCGCAAGAAGAAAGTCATACCAAAAGTGAAATTATGAATTCTTCCATTGAAATGCGTTTTCGTCGGGGAATATTCCTTACACCTCCTCTGCTCGGATATGACCAAGACGAAAATGGAGATCTTGTAATCAATCCACATGAAGCTAAAATTGTGCAGCTTATTTTTTATATGTATCTGAATGGAAGCAGTACTCAACAAATTGCTGATTCTTTGACAGAACTCGGTTGTAAAACAAAAAAGAATAATGATGTCTGGTCATCCAGTACCATACTACAAATCCTTCAAAATGAACGCCATTGTGGGGATGTTCTGGCGAGAAAAACATGGACTCCAAATTATCTTGACCATAAATCAAGGAAAAACAATCAAGACCGTAATCAATACAGAAAAGTCGGACATCACGAAGCTATTATCTCCCGAGATGATTTCATAGCTGTTCAAAAATTAATTACAAATGCGAAATATGGAAATAAAGAGATTTTACCAGAATTACATGTGATACAAGAAGGCTCTCTAAGTGGATTTATAAGCATTAATCCAAGATGGTCTGGATTTAAAGCCAGAGACTACTTTGAAGCATCTCAAAGCGTCCTTAAACCGGCAAATATGAATGTACCTGATACAATTACTGCTTCCGCCGGTTCCTTCGATTTAAGAGACTATGAAGTTGCCAGAGGACAATTTTTCTCCTCTGTTGGTCGGATTTCTGTTTCTTTTTCATATAAACAGATCTCTTTTAACAAAGATGCTATACGGAAATTTCCAAACATAAAATTTGTCGAACTGCTAATACACCCAAGCTCAAAACTACTTGCTATCCGACCATGTTCCTCTGAAACAAAAAATAAAGTGCAGTGGTCACGTCTCAAAGATGGTCAACTTATTCCAAAACCAATTTCCGGCGCTGCATTTTTGCCAACATTATACGAGATATTTAAATGGGACAAAAAATGCAAATATAGAATATTAGGAGTTGCCCACCAAAAAGACAATGAAAATGTCCTTATTTTCAACATGGACGATACAGAAATACGAATACCGACAAATACCAACGACGTATCCGCCCTCAACAATAACACGTCTGATACAATATCTGATTCTAAGAGTGTGTTAGCTTATCCTGCCGACTGGATGAATAGCTTCGGTAATAATTACTATACTCAGTCTCAAGCGCCAGAATTAACAGAATTTACAGCGGACAAAAACTGGCAGACTGCTTCAGAAAGTAAACCTTATAAAGAACCCGAGCTACAAACCACTCCCAAAGAAACCATTATACAAAATATAAAGAATATTATTACAGAAATTAAAGGAGACACCCAATGAGCGAGCAACCTATAAATCAATGGAATATGACTACAGAACCTTCTGATATGATGAAAATCAACACACCTATGCCAATAACAGTCGCACCCAGCCCCTCAAATCAAATGGAAGTCATTGACGATGATTCTTTCAGCTATGACGGTTATCAAGTTGTACGTGGCGAATTCTTCGCTCATATTTACGAACCTTCGTTTACGTTTAATAACTACAAGGTATCTGTAAATACCGCCTGCATAAAAAAACTACCCGATGTCGAATATGTGCAAATATTAGTCAATCCCATTGAAAAAAAACTGGCTGTCCGTCCCTGTCGAGAAGAAGAAAAAGACTCTTTTCGTTGGTGTTCCTCTGGAAAAAAGCGTTCGCCAAAACAAATCACCTGTCGAATTTTCTTTGCTAAAGTGATATCTCTCATGGACTGGAATCCTAATTATCGGTACAAGATTCTCGGCAAACTAATTCGTTCTGGCAATGAAATACTGTTCATTTTCGATTTAACTTCACCTGAAATATTTCCTCGTACACTAAAAGACAATGGAACTGTAACCACTGCTAGGACACCTTCTTATCCTGAAGAATGGAAGAATCAGTTCGGTATTCCAGTGGAAGAACATCAAAAATCAATGCAAGTCAATATATTTGAAGGCTACGCAGTATTTGACATACAAGAAAAGAAGAAGGCAACTGATAAATCCATAGAAAAAGCAAAAGAACCATCAACAACAGAAAGTGAGGAAAAATCCTATGAACAACAAACACTCTTCCCATCCACTAATATGTATTGACTTTAAAAAGAATCGTATACGAATCCACCGCAATACACTCCGTCAAATTGGTAACCCAGAATATATTCAACTTCTTGTTAATCCTGATCAAAAAATGATAGGTATAAAGGCTAGTTGTGCAGAGGATAAATTGGCACATAAAGTTAAGGATTATTTTGTCATCAATGGTAACAGTTATGAATTGTACAGCCGAGAATTACTATATTCACTTTCCCAGCTTAACCTTTCTTGGGAGAAATTTAACATTTTTCGTTTAGAAGGCAATATTTACCCAGATAAGAAAATAGCTCTATTTTCCATGGATAACATCATCACAAAACTGCCACAACCAGAATTCAAATCAGAAATAATGGGAGATGAGTATGCGCAATTATAGTATATATACATTAAAAACAAAACTAGAATTCACCAATTTGTATCAATATCTCAGTGAAAAAGATTATAAACAACTTGAACAACAGATATTATGTCATTCCTATCACACCCCAATCTGCACATGGAATGGTATTGTCATTAATGGTATAGAAGCGTATGAATTATTTCGTAAACACAGTATTCCTTTCCGAATAAAAAGACTCCATTTTTCCAGTAAAGAAGATGTAATTTCATGGATATGTACTGACCAACTTAAACGAGAGGATTTAACCAATATCAATAAAAAATACCTGATTGGGAAAAAATATGATGCTGAAAAAATTTTAGTTTCAAGACAACTTTCATCTACGAATAAATCTCATATTTCCGGTGCAAGCATCGCAGCGAAAAAAATATCCGAAGAATGTAATGTAGCAATGGCTACCGTTTACAAATATTCTGCTTACAGTAGTGCACTAGATATAATTGATGAAAAAGTTCCCGATTTTGTCAAACGAGTTCGTTCTGGTCAGCTCTGGATTTCCCAAGCTAATATTATTGAGCTTTCAGGATTATCAAAAGAGCAGCTTTTAAGCCTAAATAACTACCTTCTTGCCGAAAAGATAGAACATCTCAGTTATCATGATATGAAAAGGGAATTACTATGGAATAATTACGCCAAACCGATGTTAAGGAAAGAATCTTCCGTTTCTATTCCTTCAATACGCAACCTGCCACAATTTGATCCAGATGCGGAAATTGCAAGTCTTACATTGACGATTCCCTCGTGGAACAGTTCTATCGAAAGAGTATTAAAAGTTTCAGATTTTAAAATTGCATCTGATACAGCAAAATATAAGCTTAAATATCAGCTTATGTGCCTAATATCAACAACAAATAATATTTTAAAAAAATTGGAGGAAATATAATTATGGATGGAAATACCGAAGATTTACAAAAGTTTGTTCCCCAAGTGCATTTTGAGCAAATACCTATTAAAAATTTATGTTCAAATCAAGATTATCAACGTAATCTTTCCATCAAACACGTTCAGCGTGCTGCAGCTAATTTTGACCTTTATCAGATAAACCCTGTAAAAGTAAGTAGACGTGATGGGATAAATTATGTGTTCAACGGACAACACACTATAGAGATTGTTGCTCTCGTCTCTGGATCAAGAGAAACTCCTGTCTGGTGTATGGTTTATGATGATCTTGTTTACACCCAAGAAGCAGATATTTTTGCAAATCAGATGAAATATGTCAAATCGTTATTACCTTATGAAATATTCATGGCTAATATTGAAGCTGGTAATGATAGAGAACTTATTATTCGTGACCTTGTTGAATCATATGATCTCACTATTACTTCTTCCTCTCGCCCCGGAGGTATATGTGCTGTATCCACTTTAATTAATATCTATGAAAAATATGGTTTTCACACTCTTGATCGTGTTTTACGCCTTTGTGTTGCCACATGGGAAGGTGCGCCTATGTCCTTTAGTTCCAATATGCTTAATGCTATTGCCCGTTTGGATAATGCTTATGGAGAAACAATGAAAGATGACACCTTTAAAGAAAAAGTTGGGCGTGTCTCTGTCAGAGAAATCAGTCGTACTGCCAGAGAACGTCGTGCCGGTTCATTAGGATTCGCAGAAGCTCTTTTACTAGAATACAATAAAAAATCCAAGTATTCACTTCCTTTTGAGAAATTATACACTCATAAAACACCCAAAAAAAGAGAACCATCAACTGAAGATGAATCCGGTCAAAGTTCCACTCCAGAAGGTCAGTTAGATTTATTTTCTACGGATCAAGAGAATACTCAGGCTCTGCCAAACGAATAGCGCAGAGCCTTCAGCCTTTATTCTATCCATACTTTCAAAAGAACACCATGCTTTAAGGCTCTCTTTCATGCAATCACTATGTTATCTTATCCCAAATTCATCATCCGCTCCATCCGCCACCTTATATATGAATACCCATTCCAAATATTTGCTTTTACCGGATACTCTTTCCTGTAAACAAATACAGTGTGATATTTAACAAAATGTGTTCTACACCAATTATGTATATCTTTCATATATATGTTATTTATACCATTCACCCACTGTTCTAAAGACCATATGTCTTTATCTGACACTAACTCCATTATGAACAGTACATTATAATATTGAATGACACCTACTCTCTTCCGTTCCTCTATTAACCTTTTACACAATAACCTATACTTAATGTTCATATCGTTCCTATGTCTCTCCCTCTAATCTATATTTTCCATCCTTATATACATTATATATATAATTATTATATAGTACATATAATAGCATTTAACATCGACAATGCTTCTTCTGCACGAACTTCTCCAACAATGATCCGATCAGGTCTTGAACGCAAAGCCGCTTTTATCAGCTCATTCATATCAACTTTATTCTCACCTGCTGCATTGGCATTTCTCATCTCAAGGCGTACCAGATTTTCAATACCATTGAGTTTTAATTCTGCAGAATCTTCAATGGTTATGATTCGTTCCCCTTTGGGTATACAGTTAGACATTCCATTTAATAATGTTGTCTTCCCACTTCCTGTCCCTCCCGATATAAAAATGTTGTATCTTGCCTTCACAAGTATTTTCAAAAATTGTGCAATTTCTTCTGAAAATGCTTCTCTCTCACATAGCCATTCAAGTGTCATCGGTTCTTTGGCAAACTTTCGGATTGTCATCGTGGCACCGTCAATAGAGATCGGTGGTAAAATAATATTTACCCTTGAACCATCTTCTAATCTCGCATCAACAATCGGATTTTTCTCATTTACCATACGATTTGCTCCTGATGCCACCTGCTGGATCACCTGATACAGCTTCTCTGCATCTGAAAAATGTCCCGGATACCGATGCAGTTTTCCATACTGCTCAATAAAAATATTTTCAGATCCATTAATCATAATCTCTGTAATCGTATCATCTTCCAAAAGATCCTGTAGAATATCAAGTTTGCGAAGTGCATAAAAAACTTCCTGCTTCAGACGGATCTTATCAGATAAAAGCATCGGATAATCTTTTGAAACTTTCACAATCTCCTGCTGTATCACTTCTTTCAAATAATCATCTGAAATTTCTTGCGAAAAATTAAGTCTTTCCATCACTCTTTGCTTCAGTAATTCTTTCAAGGCCACTGCTCCCTTCTCCACTTATTCTGCCAACTTTCAAGCATTGCTTCTTCCCAGCTCGTCTGTGTCCATATTCCATGTTTTCTCATTTGCTTTTTAAATCGTTGATATTCAAATGAATTCAGATCTTCTCTTATTAATGGAAGAAATATCCTGTCAAACAATCCAAAAAATCTCAGTTCTGGAGGTGATGCAATTCCAATATCAAAGATAATCTTTATCCCTGCTTGTCTTAATTTCTCAAAGAACCATTCATAATCCTGCATTGTTAATTCCCTGTAATCCAGATAACATGCAGCTCCCGCAAATCCCATACAGCCGCCAAGATCCTTCTGATGATTCAAGAAATATTCAATAATATCTTCCTTATGTTCTTTGATATAAAATAACAAAAGCTCTCCACTCTCATCTTCTTCAAAATGTCCATATGGCTGCATTCCAAAATAAATCCACCCATTCGTAGCTGACATCTCTCTCGCAAATGTTGATACTTCTGGTCTTGGAACAGGCGAATAAACACCAAAAATCTTTTCATCATCCAGTTGTGGACTAACATTTAAACAGTGATAGATCCCTGCCGCTATTTCTTTCCCGCTCTGACAGTACATTCCACCCATAGAATCATTAACTCCGATCCTGCACACTGGTGAGCTTCCATGATAATCTGTCTCTTCTGCCAAAACCAGACATTCAAAATCTCCTTCTTCTTCCTGTCTGAAAAAAGCATCTTCATCTGATATAAAAGATGCTGTCATTGGAAAATCCTTCTGGTGATTTAAATATTCCATCAATCGTTTCCCATACTGATAGTCTTTATGATAGATACCAATTGAAATATCTCTCATACCACACCTCCTGACAGATATATGATATACGCTGCCAAAATTCCAAATGAAAAATGTATGATTCCCCCTTGCATGGAATCTTGTTCACCTGTCTCATATACCAATAATCTTTTGTTCTTTATACATCGTGTTATATATTGAAATAATCGAATAAATCGTAGATGGAAGTTCTTCCTCTTCCACAAGAAACCTACGGCATAAATACCGTTACATATAAATGATAAAATTAGAAACTGGGGCATTCCCCACCCTATAGAAATTCCGCATACCATAAGCAGTTTCACGTCTCCACCGCCAAGGCATCCAATATAAAATAATAATCCACAGCTGGCAAATACGATCAACACACCTGCTGTAATATCCATCACCTTCATTCCGCAGATTCCAGCCAGAATCAAAGTAATACAAGCTCCTATTCCATTCAGCCAGTTCGGGATCTGAAAGTCTCTGTAATCATAAATTACTGCAAGGATTATAAATAATAGAATCCATATCTTCATGATTCCTCCTTTCTTTTGTTCCATTATTTTACATGCGTTCCAAGTATTTGTCTAGTAGTTTTTCTACTTTTTTACAAAAAATACAAAATTCTGTATTTTAAACATATAATTTCACCTACAAATAATCATTAAACGCTCCCCTAACGAAATAATAACACTGCTGTCGCATACAAAATAACAATTCCAGGAAGACCAAGCAATGCACCTGTTCCAATAGAAAGGAAATTTAAATTGACAGGAGCTGCAACTCCTTTTTTTGCACAAAAAATACAAATACCATATACGATCAACGAACAAAATGCTCCTCGAACCAAAAGCACCAACAAATATGCAGGTTTTTTCACAATTCCTATCATCAGACAAACCATGCATCCAGCTGCCATAATATAAAATAATATTTCATTTTGTCCCATAAAAAAAATCCCTCCCTACATAATCTTATGTTATGTAAAGAGGGATATTCTTTTAATTTAGTTTCCAAACAAATTTCCAATCCATTTAACAACAGATCTGAAAAATGCTGCAATCTTTTCTAAAATTCCACTATTATTTAATTTATCATATAAGTCTTTTGCCTGTTCTTTTAACTGTGAAACATTCAGGTCTAGATCAGAAATCTTATCCATCAGATTCTGAATTTTCTCTTTATCTGCATCAGAAAGACTGATATTTAAATCATTCGCAGATTCTTCAATTGCCTGCTTGATCTCTGATGGAGAAGAAAGATTATCTTCTGCTACTTTCTGTTTTACATCCGCGATCAATTTCTCTGCATCATCAGAACCAATATTCTCTGCAACTTCTCCTGTTGTGATCAGCTCATCTGTCGCTGCATCCTTGCTCTTTTCAGAAATCTTCTTTCCTGTCATTTCCTCATAAGCTTTCATAACACCAACTAGTGCTGCAGTTCCAGAAATCTTAAATGGTCCAGCTACTTTTACATCAGCATTCTTGATTCCTGCTGTGATCAAGGCGTTACGATACATTCCAGATGTACAATAAGAAATATTCTGTGTTGTAACATTCACACCATTTCCATCATCTTTCTGTTCCACAGTGACAGAGGACAATGCTCTTGTTCCGATCACACTCTTTGACAGATAGCTGTCTAAATATTCATGTTCATCTTTATTTGTTACTGTAATAACCTTATAATCACTATTGTCATCCAGATTCAGAAGTTCTAATACTTTCTTCTTCTGGGAAGCTGTCAAGTCAGCTCCAAGTGCCAGATATTTCTGATCCACACTATCTGCTTTGACTGTCACTGATGATAATGCCATCGCAATACAAAGTCCTGCTGCAAGAAACTTGCCAAAAATCTTTCTCATAATCATTCCTCCTTATTATCGTTACCACCCATATCGTGCGGTAATATTTCCTTTATTAATGTACCATAATTTTCTGTCAGATTTTGCTGTATATTACTTATTTTTTTCTTACGAAATAAATACAAAAGCAACAAAAAGATAACAAATCCTACAATACTTAAAATTGCGCCTTCCTTAAATCCTGGTGAAACATAGATTAAAGTGATTTTATGCTTTCCTTCCGGCACCTTTACCGTCAAAAATGCTTTTCCAAGTGCTTTCGTTTTTACTGCTTTTCCATCAATCTTTACATTCCATCCTTTATCATATGGAATGGAGAAAAATAACATCTTCTCTTCTTGTACATCAATTGTTCCACTTAACTGATTTCCTTTTGCATTCGTAAGTTTCCATACATTTTCTTGCATTTTCTGTGCAAGTTTTTCCATTGCTTCCTCATCAAGTTCCGCTGCGGTCAATCTCACCACTCCGGACATAACATCATCTTGTTTCAGTTGCATCTTAATGCGGATCACATCACCTTTCTGAACATTTCCAAGATAAATGATCTGGGAATCCAGCCTTCCTGTCAGTATCTGTTCCCCATTTTTCTCGATCACAGTATTCTCTACCTGACTGCCGTCGAAGTGAACATATAATTGTCTTGCTTTACTTGATTTTATTGTAAAAACCATGTTATCCGGCTGTGCTGATGTATTTTCAAAAACATATTCTCCATCGCCATTATCTGACGTTATCTTACAGTTATTTAATTTCGGTTTCTCTGTCTCGATCATATGGAATAATTCATCCACATCAAATGCACTCGTTGCCAGATCGTTTTGTACATAAAACGGATTATAATCCTGATAATCCCATGTTTTTACCATATCATCCATTGCATATGCTAACGCTGTTTTATCTGTATTCTTATATACAGTTACATTTCCGATACTTTCTTTTAATTTAAACTCTGTGCGTTTCGTGTCATATGGACGGAAGATCTGATATTTCATGGAGAACAGATCATTCGTAAATGGAGTGGCACCTTCATACAAATATTCATTAACACCTGTATAGAATCCTAGCTGATCCATCATATCAACGACATTCCCCTGTGCCGTTGAACCAAATAGTGTCATTCCATTTAAGGTATGCCAGATACTTTCATCAAGCATTCTGCCACTTATCAGTTCCATCCTTGTTTCAACATCTTTTTGATATTGTTTCTTAACTTCTGTAATAGATTTTGTATCCTGAAAATAATCATCGGTATCAACAGTTCCATTTTCCTGAAATCCCATGACTGCCATTGCTACAGTTTCTATCATAAATAAAAAACAGATCAATGTTGTAAAAATCTTTTTACGCAATACTTTTTTCTGATACAATCCAAAACAAACCATATATACAATGATCGCTGCCAATGTCGTATATACTGTTTTCATTTCTATTTTCACTGTTACCGTCTGAATTGCCATTTCAATCAATATTCCAAATAGAATGACTGACGTATAAATCCCCATAGAAATCTTTCTTTGTCCACGTGCCAGCACACAGTATCCTTCATACGCCATTGCAAGTAATGCAAAGATATACAAAAATGCATAACGATTGGGAATTCCATACTGATCATGGAATCCATGCCATATATATCCCAGAATCGGCATATTAAAACTGAAAAATAAAAATACTAGTAATAGTAGTCTTCGAATCTTATCAATCAGACAAATTTCCCTCACAGCCAGATAAAATCCTGCCATTAATAAAGTTAGAATTCCACAGTATAAATTAATCTTACTGTCATCTACTGCCATCGTAAGTGGTGTTGTTCCAAGAAAATGTCTTGAAAAGATATTTCCAAATGTTCCATACCACAATTGCTTTGGAAAATCCAGTTTTGCTGAAGATGTCTGCATAATTCCTAAGTATGCCGGCAATAGCACTACTGCTGCCATTGCCCCTGATAGCAGAGAATATCCTGCAAATCTTAATCCATTCAGAAAAAATTCTTTGATATTTTTATGTGGATAAAGCAAATACCATAAGATCAAAAACAAACAAGTCATATAAGACATATAAAAATTGCACCATAGAGAAATAAATAGTGTAATGCAATAAAATCTTCCATCATGTTCTTTGATCAATTTATCAACACCATACAAAATAAGTGGAAGCATCATCATAACTTCCATCCACATAATATTCCAGCTGTATCCTACCATATAACTGCATAATCCATATGCCATTCCAAATGCAACAATAGAAATCTCGTCTTTTCCACGACGTTTTCTAAAATAAAATGCCGCGGTAAAACAACAAAGTGCAATCTTTAATACATATAAATGGCTTAATACCATTGTAAGCATTGATTTAGGCACGAGTGCGATCACAAGATTTAATGGACTTGCAAGATAATATGCCCACAGTCCTAAAAAGTTATATCCTAATCCTGCATGAAATGAATAAAACATAGAATCCATATGCTTTAATTTTTCCTGATAGTCAGCAAAAAATGGAAGATATTGATGCAAAGCATCAACGATCAGAAATGATCCGCTTCCAAATGGCTGTATTTTCTCTGCAATCGCAATTCCTTCTAATATAAGAAGCGGCAGAAAAAACGAGAGTAACAAATACTTATGGTTTTTCAATGTGTCTTTGATTTTGTTTGTCATGTTCACTCCATTCTTTTACACGTCGGTTGATTTCCATGATCATATGATATCTTTTTTTGATCATAGATGTGATCGAACCATGGGTTAATTCAGTAACATTTCCCCCATGTCTTCGATAATAAATCAGAGGTTCTTCTATAAATACCACTTTCCCGAGCTGTTCTGCAAGCAATCCGATCCACTGATCATGAATCCAGATATTATCTGGAATTGGCAGAATCCTCTTTAATGCAGATCTTCTGACTGCCATACAACATCCAATATAGGAATTCTTTTTCATGTTCTTCCAAAAGCCCGCTTTGCTGTCTCTCCATTCAAATGTTGTTTCATTTAAAGATGAAAGTTTTTCATCTACAATCTGAGCATCGTGAACAACTGCCATCACTTTAGGGTCTTCAAATGCTTGCTGAATTTTTATCATTTTATTTTTTTTCCAGACATCATCCTGATCGGATAAGAAAATAATATCCCCTCGACAATGTCTAAATGCATTCTCAAAGTTTTTCACAACACCCTTCCCCGGTCCTTTGATTATGCGGATTCTTGGGTCATTTTGGGCCCAATTTTGTAGTATTGTTTCTGATCCATCGCTGGCATCATCCACTGAAATAATAAGTTCATCTGTATCTTCCATATTGGCAAGAATTGATCTTATTTGTTCATCTATATATTTTGCACCATTATAATAGGCCATTGCCACAGATTTCATACTAATTTCCTTCCTGAGTATTGATTTTCTTGAAATATTATATCATATCTTATATAATAATTCTAAGACAAAGGCGTTATTAAGAAGAAGAGGCGCTTTCCGGCCTCTTTTTATTTTATCTTTTGGGATGTGCCAACGCCCATTTCGATAAGATACCCTCTGTTTTAAACACATATCATTATGACTTATAAGGAGGAAACAAAATGTCATACGTAGATGAAGTGATCGAGCAGGTAGTTGCTCAGAACCCAGCAGAACCTGAATTCCATCAGGCTGTTAAAGAAGTTTTAGAATCATTAAGAGTCGTTGTTGAAGCGAACGAAGAAGCTTTCAGAAGAGATGCTCTTCTTGAACGTCTTGTAAACCCAGAACGCCAGTTCAAATTCCGTGTACCTTGGGTAGACGACAAAGGACAGGTTCATGTTAACACAGGTTACCGTGTACAGTTCAACAGTGCGATCGGACCTTACAAAGGTGGTTTAAGACTTCACCCATCTGTTAACCTTGGAATCATCAAATTCTTAGGATTTGAACAGATCTTCAAAAACTCTTTAACAGGACTTCCAATCGGTGGTGGTAAAGGTGGTTCTGACTTCGATCCTAAAGGAAAATCTGATCGTGAGATCATGGCATTCTGCCAGAGCTTCATGACAGAACTTTGCAAATACATCGGAGCAGATACTGACGTTCCTGCTGGTGATATCGGAACTGGTGCAAGAGAGATCGGTTATATGTTCGGTCAGTATAAGAGAATCCGTGGACTTTATGAAGGAGTTTTAACAGGTAAAGGTTTATCTTATGGTGGATCTTTAGCTCGTACAGAAGCTACAGGATACGGACTTCTTTACTTCACAGACGAAATGTTAAAATGTAATGGTAAATCTATCAAAGGTGCTACAATTGCTGTTTCTGGAGCTGGTAATGTTGCTATTTACGCAATCGAAAAAGCTCAGCAGTTAGGTGCTAAAGTTGTTACAGCTTCTGACTCTACAGGATGGATTTATGACAAAGATGGTATCGATGTTGAATTATTAAAAGAAGTAAAAGAAGTAAAACGTGCTCGTTTAACAGAATACGCTGCTGCTCGTCCAAGTGCTGAATATCACGAAGGAAGAGGAGTTTGGTCTATTCCTGTTGACATTGCTCTTCCATGTGCAACTCAGAACGAATTACACTTAGAAGATGCTAAACAGTTAGTAGCAAACGGATGTTACGCAGTTGCAGAGGGTGCTAACATGCCTACTACATTAGAAGCTACAGAATACTTACAGAAAAACGGAATCTTATTCGCACCTGGTAAAGCTTCTAACGCTGGTGGAGTTGCTACATCTGCTCTTGAAATGTCTCAGAACAGCGAAAGATTAAGCTGGACATTTGAAGAAGTTGATGGAAAATTACAGAACATCATGGTTAACATTTTCCACAACTTAGATGACGCTGCAAAACGTTACGGAATGGAAGGAAACTATGTAGCTGGTGCTAACATTGCAGGATTCGAGAAAGTCGTAGATGCAATGACAGCTCAGGGTATTGTTTAATCCTTAAAAAGAAAACTGGATATTCCCGTGGGACGGAATGTTCAATTAAAATAATGTCATGTGTATATAGAAAGCGGAGATCCTTTATGGATTCTCCGCTTTTTGGGTTTTTATATAGATTTATTTTTCAAATAATGGTGTTTTTCTGATCTCTACGATCAATGGAATTACCATAATAAACCATACAATTGGTTCTGCAATAATAACACCCGTATAATCAAGCCATGGAACCAACGTCGCTGCGATCACTACTTTTCCAACCATCTCTAATCCACTGGAGATCAATGGAGTAACACGGTCTCCCATTCCCTGCATGACATTCCTTAAGACACTGATCACACAGGTCACATAATAAAACAATGTGTCAAATTTCAGATAGTTTGTTGCATTTGTGATAACTGCTTCTTTATGAGTTCCTGTTACCATATAAACCAACTGCGGTCCAATGGTATAACTTGCGATCATTGCCAATGTTGACCATGCACATGTATAAATGATTGCTAATTTCATTCCTTCTTTGATCCTGTCAAACTTCCCAGCACCCATATTCTGTCCACAGAATGTTGCCATCGTCTGTCCAAATACCATAAACATAATCATATAGATTTCTGTGATCTTTCGTGCCGCTGTATGTGCCACGATAATATCCTGTCCAAGTTTGTTGATCGCAGTCTGTAATGTCAGTGATCCGATATTTACAAGAGAACTCATAAATCCCATGGACATTCCTGAACCTAACATTCCTTTGATCATATGCGGCTCCAGATTCTCAAAATCTTCTTTCTTAAGGCATAACAATTCATACTTATGAATCATATAAAAACAACAAATGATCAATGCAATAAATTGTGCAAGTACTGTCGCTGCCGCCGCACCCCATGTTCCTGTTTTCCATACTGCTACAAATAAAATATCTCCTGCGATATTCAATCCAACAGAGATCGCAAGGATTAGTAATGGTGTGATCGTATCTCCAATTGCCCGCATAACTGCCATCAGGATATCATAAAACATTGTGACCCACAGACCGACAATTATGATAATGATATATTGTTTGGATGCTGCATACAGCTTTTGCGGAACATTTAAAAAATTCAAAATCGGATTAATAAAAATCGTTCCTGCAAGGATCATAACAATAGAAATAACTGCACCTAATATGATTGCGATTGCAAATGATTTCCTGACTCTCTTTGTATCCCCGGCACCGAATTTCTGTGCTGTGATGATTGCAAATCCATTGGCCAATCCTAATAAAAATCCTACAATAAGATTACTGATCGTTGTTGTGGCTCCAACTGCAGCAAGTGCCTGTTCTCCAAGAAAAGTACCTACAATTCTTGTATCTGCAAGACTGTATGTAAGCTGTAATAAGTTTCCTAAGAATACTGGAATCGCAAAACCTAAGATCAGTGTTGAAATTTTTCCTTTTGTGAGGTCCTTCATTACTGCTCCTCTGCTTTCTGTAATCTTCCATCCTCATCAATTATGACTTTGGTTCCTTCGTCGACGTTTCTGTCATATAATAATTTATCTTCCATATATATGATCATTTCTTCTTTTGTTGTTTCTTGTTTTAAAAATACTTTATCTTTAATTTCCTGACCCTCTGGGCGACCTTCACAGCCAAAGTCTGGTTCTTCGATCCTTGTTACATAGTATGTATTCATATGTTTTTCCTTTCTTCATTATGTTCAAATATTTCGTAAAATAAAAATCATCCATAATACGATTCATATTACCGTATTACAGACGATTTTTATTTTAGCATAAATACTGTTGTTCGGACAGTCTTTTTCTTTTATTTATATTCTATTATACTATCCCAATCTGACACATCTTCATAGCTTCCAAAGCATTCCTATGACTCTCAGGAGTCACTCCTGCACAGCATGAAGCATCTACACTTACCTTCACTTCCGGCAGTGCTGCCTTAATGAGCATTGCATTAGATATCACACAAATATCCGTACATAATCCGATCAGTTCGATCTCCACTTCCTGACCTTCATAAGCTTCTTTCAACATCTGTGCCAGTTCCATAGAACCAAACGTATTCTTCCTACAGAAATTGTGAACTTCCGCTTTTGTCTCTGCGATTGCCTGCATAACTTCGCTGTTTAATGCCCATCCATCTTCTCCGCAAATGCAATGTTTCACTGGAAGATTCTTTCCTTCCTGTGTGGAAAGATAATCTTCCTCATGTGTATCAAGTGTTCCATAGATATCACCTTCAAAATTACGGATCTTTTCCGCAACAGATATTACAATTCCCTGTGCTTCTTTGGTTCCAAGGCTTCCATCAATGAAGTCATTCTGCATATCAACGACAATTAGTATATTTCTCATGAAAGTTTAGCTCCTACCAGCTGGTTTACAAGTTTACCATCAGCTTTTCCCTTTACTCTTGGCATCAGGTTCTTCATCACTTTTCCTTTGTCTTTCATTGTTGGAGCATCAATTCCAAGTTCAGCTAAAACTGCATTGATCTCCGCTTCGATCTGTTCTTCACTCATCTGCTCTGGTGCAAACTCTTCTAAGACTGCTAATCTTGCTTTGCATTCATCAATGATATCTGTACGATCTGCAGGACAAGTATCCATTGTCTCTTTTGTCTGTTTGATCTCTTTTGCGATAATTGTATTTTCCTCTGCTTCTGTCAGATCTTCTCTTTTATCGATCTGTGCGTTTTTTAATGCACTTAATAACATAGACAGACTTTCTTTTCTCTCTTTGTCCTTATTCTTCATCGCTGTCATCATTTCTTTGCGAATTACATCAATCATACTCATAGTTTCTTATCCTCCTGTATAAATGTTCTCTTGACATCTATTGTAGCACAAAATACAACCTTCGTTTCACTAATTTTTCAACATGTATGAATTATATTTCCCAATAACGCTGACTTCCTTCTAATTCTCTCTGATAAGACAATACCAGATAATTATTTTTATACTTTCTGATCTCCAGAATATCCGGTTTTGTAATCTCTGGGAAATCTGCCTCAGAAAATATATGAATATATCTTTTCTCACGAGGTCTGTCATCTTCTATTACTTGTCCCGCATCAATATAAGCACTTTCAATATCCAAACGCTTTCCCTGTCTTGCAGTGATCTTTGTCTGTTCATATACTTCAATATCTTTCGTCATAAACAAAAATAATTTGATCGGATGCACCTGAATACTTGTCTCTGAAATGATCTCCAGATCACACGGAATATGATGCTTTATAATGTAATTTCTCAGAATGCAGAGAGTTTTAAATTCATTCATATTCGTTGCCCTCAAAATTCCTATACCACCAAGCTCTGACATATCTGCAATACTTTTTTCTTCAATAATCATCACCGCATTCCCAGCTTCTTTCCGAAAATGGGCTTCGACCGCATGTTCCAAGGTTGCACCTACATATAAAATATCTGCCTTTTTATCTCGTTTTAAAATCGGATAAACTGGAAAATCAATCTGTTCCTGCCAAATAGAATGCATATACTACTACCTCCTAAAAATTGCTCTCGTAATAGTATATGCAAAATTTATCTTAATATTGACATTTTCCTACAGTTCTTGGATATGGAATGACATCTCTGATATTAGCGATTCCTGTTGCATACATAACCATACGCTCAAATCCAAGTCCGAATCCAGCATGTCTTGTAGAACCATATTTGCGAAGATCTAAATAGAAGTCATAATCTTCTGGTTTCATTCCTAACTCTGCAATTCTCTCTTCAAGTTTCACAAGATCATCTTCTCTCTGGCTTCCACCAATGATCTCTCCAATACCTGGTACTAAAAGATCCATTGCTGCAACAGTCTTATTGTCTTCATTCATCTTCATATAAAATGCTTTGATCTCTTTTGGATAGTCTGTGACAAACACTGGTCTCTTAAAAATCTTCTCTGTCAGATAACGTTCATGTTCTGTCTGAAGATCGATTCCCCAAGATACTTTGTATTCAAATTCATCATTATGTTCTTCTAATAATTTAACTGCTTCTGTATAAGTAACTCTTCCAAAATCAGAAGATACCACATGATTCAAGCGTTCTAATAAGCCTTTATCTACAAATTTATTGAAGAACTGTAATTCTTCCTGTGCATTTTCCATTACATAATTGATGATATATTTGATCATCTGTTCTGCAAGGATCATATCATCTTCAAGATCTGCAAATGCAATCTCCGGCTCGATCATCCAGAATTCTGCTGCATGTCTTGTTGTATTAGAATCTTCTGCTCTGAAGGTTGGTCCAAAAGTATAAATATTACGGAATGCCTGTGCAAATGTCTCTCCTGCAAGCTGTCCGCTGACTGTTAGGCTGACTGGTTTCTTGAAGAAATCCTGTTCATAATCAACTTTTCCTTCTTCTGCAATCTTGTTAAGATCCATCGTTGTTACCTGGAACATCTCTCCAGCACCTTCACAGTCCTGTCCTGTGATCAATGGTGTATGCACGTATACAAAATCACGTTCCTGAAAGAATTTATGGATCGCATATGCAATCTGAGAACGAACTCTGAATACTGCCTGAAATGTATTCGTTCTTGGTCTTAAATGAGAAATTGATCTTAAATACTCTAAGGTGTGACGTTTCTTTTGTAGTGGATAATCAGATGGACATTCTCCCTCGACTTCTACACTTTTAGCATGGATCTCAAATGGCTGTTTCGCATCTGGTGTGACGATCACTGTTCCATTTACGATCACGGCTGTTCCAACATTTAATTTACTGATCACATCAAAGTTGTCCATCTCCTGATCATATACGACCTGAATCGGTTCAAAAAAAGTACCATCATTAATAACCAAAAATCCAAACTTCTTTGATCCACGGTTGCTTTTTACCCATCCGCAGATTTCTACTTCCTTCTGATCATATTCTTTGTGATTTCGAAATAATGTTCTTCCTGTCATCATTTCCATGTTATCTTTGTCCTCCGTTTTATCTTAAAATTCAAATAAATTCAACCCAATCTCTTCATCAAACTTGCGGTCTACCACTCCATCGATTTCTGTTAATACAAGTTCCCCAGTTCCACTGATCACTGCTTCTGTTAAGTGTCCTCCATAGACATTGCCTGCCTCATCAGCAACACTGATATGGAAGTGTGTATAGGTTTTCCCATTCATTGTATTGATATTTCCACCGATAGAAACGATCTCAAGATCACCTTCCCATGTGTGACCTTTGAATACTTTCTCCTTTGTGTCAAAAACACCAGCTGTTACTTTGCCTGCTGCCCCGATTCCTGTTAAGTAGGCAAGTTTGATATTTTCTTTTTGGGCGACCTCTTTTAATTTTGCACAGATTTCTTCGCCTTTGTCAATTCTTATTACGTATTGATTGTTGAATTTTTTGTATTCCATGATCATCGACTCCTTTTTGATTTTATAATCCTGCATATATCTTAACGCACGTGCTATTTCTTTTCTAGGTGTTTTCATTGATTTTATTAAAAAAATGGATGTCTTCTTGTCTAAGAAAACATCCATCTCTTCAATCTTTATTCTACTTTCATTTACCTGACCCCTACCATGGAATAATCACAAATAAACCACCCGCAAGCAATGCTCCAATAATTGGACCTACAACTGGAATCCATGCATATCCAAAGTTAGAATCCCCTTTCCCTGGGATTGGAAGAACTGCATGTGCAAGTCTTGGGCCTAAATCTCTGGCTGGATTAATCGCATATCCAGTTAATCCACCAAGTGACATACCAATGGAAACGATGATTGCAAATACGAAGAAATAGTTAAGTCCCATAGAACCTGCATTTTCCACATTTCCGATTCCAAGAATCGCAAAAACTAAAACAAAGGTTCCAATGATCTCACTTAACAGGTTTAATCCTGTGTTTGCAATAGAAGGTCCTGTACAAAATACTCCTAATTTTGTTCCCTGATCTTTGGTTACCTCAAACTGCCCTGCAAATAAGACATACACAAGGACTGCTCCTACAAATGCTCCTGCAAACTGAGCGATCACATATCCTGGCACCATAGACCAAGAGAAATTACCAATCGCCGCAAGTGCGATCGTAAGTGCCGGGTTAAAATGAGCTCCTGATGAAGATCCAAAAATAAATGCTGGTACAAGTACCGCAAGTCCCCATGCAAATGTAATCTGCACAGCCCCTGCACCTTTCATTCCTGATCTTTCAAGGTTTACATTTGCTACAACTCCATCTCCAAGCAAGATTAAAAGCATTGTTCCGATAAATTCTGCAATATAAGGTAACATAGTTTTTCCCTCTTTTCTCTTAATTTTTTAGTTTTGCATGATATATTAATTTTTAGCCCATCCGAAAGAATATTTTACTGCCTTTTCCCATCCTGCTAATTTTTCTTCTCTTTCGTCCTCTTTCATTTCTGGATGGAACTTGCGGTCAATATTCCAGTTGTTGATAACGTCATTTTTATCTTTCCAGTATCCAACGGCAAGTCCTGCAAGATAAGCTGCTCCCATTGCAGTTGTCTCAACACATCTTGGACGACGTACTTCTGTATTAAGAATATCTGACTGGAACTGCATTAAGAAGTTGTTTGCACTTGCTCCACCATCAACTTTTAATGCACTTAATTTGATTCCGCTATCTGCTTCCATTGCTTTTAACACATCATATGTCTGATATGCCAGAGATTCTAATGTCGCACGAATCACATGATATTTATTGACACCTCTTGTGATACCAACGATTGTTCCTCGTGCATACTGATCCCAGTGTGGCGCACCAAGTCCTGTAAATGCAGGAACTACATAACAGCCATTTGTATCTTTTACTTTTGAAGCCATATATTCAGAATCTGGTGATGAATCTACCAGTCTCATCTCGTCTCTTAACCACTGGATTGCTGCTCCTGCAACAAAAATAGACCCTTCTAATGCATAATTAACTTCTCCATCTAAGCCCCATGCAATGGTTGTGATCAGTCCATTATCAGAAAATACTGGTTTTGTTCCTGTATTCATTAACAGAAATGCCCCTGTTCCATATGTATTTTTGGCCTCCCCTGCTGTAAAGCATGTCTGACCAAACAATGCTGCCTGCTGATCTCCTGCTGCTCCTCCGATTGGAATTTCTTTTCCAAAATAACTTTCGTCTGCCATTCCATAAACTTCACTGGATGGTCTTGCCTGTGGAAGCATTGATTTTGGAATTCCAAGTTCTTCAAGGATTTCATCATCCCATTCGAGAGTATTAATATTAAATAGCATAGTTCTTGCAGCATTTGAATAATCTGTAACATGAACTCTTCCTTTTGTCAGTTTCCAGATCAGCCATGTTTCTACTGTTCCAAATAAAAGATCTCCTGCCTCTGCTTTTTCACGTGCTCCTGGTATGTTGTCAAGAATCCATTTTACTTTTGTTCCACTAAAATAAGCATCGATCATTAATCCTGTTTTTTGTCGGAATTTCTCTGTCAGACCTTTTTCTTTTAGCTGATCACAATACTCAGATGTTCTTCGGCACTGCCAGACAATTGCATGATACACAGGTTCTCCTGTATTCTTATCCCAGATGATCGTTGTCTCTCTCTGGTTTGTAATTCCGATGGCTGCAACCTGATCTGGTGTAATATTTAACTTGTTCATTGCTTCTACTGCTACTCCAAGCATGGAAGACCAGATCTCATCCGCATCATGCTCCACCCATCCAGGATGAGGAAAATACTGTGTAAATTCCTTCTGTGCAACACTGCAGATCACACCTTGTTCATTAAATAAGATACAGCGGTTACTTGTTGTCCCTGCGTCCAGTGCCATAATGTATTTTTTCATAATAACTACCTCCTATGACTCTTTTATTATATGTTCATATTACATTATGCATAATTTTGTGTCTATTATTTATCTTTTTTTGTGCATTTTTTAAATTTAAAAGGTCGAAAAAACCCTCTTTTTTCACTAAATTTTGTTCAAAAAGAGAGTATTTTCGTGAATTTCTAATTTTTTATTTTATTATTCTACAACAGTCGTAAATTTTTCCCAAGGAATATCAACTTCTGCGCCTTCATTGATGATCGCATCTACATGCATTAACAATGGGAAGTCATCTAAAGATACAACGCCTCTTTCTGCCAGTTTACGTACGGCACGAGCTGTTCTTGTTGCAATAACGATAGACTCTAAAGTTACACCCTGTAATTCTTCCATTGCCTGATCAAATGTCAGTCCACGTCCTAATAATGTACCAATCTTACGAGTTCTTCCACCGAAGACTGTTACATATAAGTCACCAGCTCCATGAATGATGTTTTCTGGTCCACCATGAATCAGTTCTAACAGATGGATCATTTCTTTGACACCCTGTCCAAACAATGCTGCCTGAGAATTATAATGTACTGCTCCGATCTCTCCATCTCTCTTCTCTGCTAAACCAACTGCAAGAGATACACCTAATGCATAAGCATTCTTCATGGCTACGGCACACTCAACACCTACAACATCTGTAGAAAGACTGATGTGATAGTAATCTGTTGTTAATAAAGATTTGATGAATTTTAATGTTTCCATGTCTTTTCCACAGAAAGCTACATGGCTGTCATCATGGTCTGCTAATTCATAACTTGTACATGGTCCACCGATGGCGTTAAAGTTAATATGTTTTCCTTCTGGCTGTCTCTGTTCGAAGATATGTGGATAAGGAACTAAAGTTCCGTCATCTAAATCTACCATACCTTTTGTTACTGTTAATAAAGGTACATCTTCTGGTAATACTGGAAGGATTTCGTCACAGAACCAGTCAAGTCCGAAACTGCTGACTCCACCTAAGATTAAGTCTGCTCCTTCTAATGCTTCTTCTAATTCTTCGATCTGATAATATTTGATCCCATCATGAAGAGTTCTCTTTAATGTGATATGGAAATTATCCTTCTTTAATCCATCAATGATATCTCTGTCTAAAGGTGATCCTACCAGACGTACCTCGTGTCCATTTTCAAATGCTGGGAATGTGATCGCAGAGTTCATCTGACCTGCACAAACAAATGTAATAACGCTCATTTCTTATCCCCCTGAAATTTAAATATTTTACTTAATCATTTTATTTATTCTGCTACTTTTTTGCAAGCTACAACGTCAACTCCTAGTCCTAATACGTTAGGGATCACTACATCCCCGATCGCTACAGGAGCTTTCATTGTTACTTTATCTAATTCTTTCATGATATCATAGATTTTACCCTTTGGAATATCACTTGCGGTTTTGACTGGAACTCTTCTTGCAGTCTTTGCTTCTACTCTGACTGTAGAAGTGATCACTCGTGTTGGATTTACCAGTTCTTTTTCTCCGTAAGCGGCTCCTCTTGGGCATCCATTTCCAGTAACCTTATATCCATTTTCTTCATCAACTTTTAAATGACATCCTTTTGGACATACGATACAAATTAAATCTGTCATCTTTATGCACCTACCTTTTCTACAGATACTGTGATCTCACCATTTTCTACTTTATCTAAAAATGCTTTCGGAATAACGATCTTTTCCATTTCTCCTGGTGCCATGTGTTCTCTCTTAAAGGAAGCAAGTTCCTCACCATTTGATCTTACTTTGATCGCTACATCTGTAAATACGTTTCTTGCACGGAACATAACTTCAACTTTCTTGTCTACATTAGATGGACGTACTTTCTGTGGCACGATTCCGTTGACCCCATCTCCATTTTTGATATCGATGCATGTCTGATCTTTTGTTTCTCCATTTTTTACGTATTCTGCAGCACTCTTTCCTGCCTTCTGGCTTTCTGCTGTAACAAAGTCTACCAGGTCATGAACATGAACGACATTTCCACTTGCGAAGATTCCTTCTGCTGAAGTTTCCATGTTTTCATATACAACTGGTCCACTTGTGGCTGGATCCATTGTAATTCCTGCAGATCTTGTTAATTCATTTTCTGGGATCAATCCAACAGATAATAATACAGTATCTACATCAAATTCCATCTCTGTTCCTGGAATTGGTTGATTCTTTTCATCAACTTTTGATACGATAACTTTCTCAACTCGTTTATCACCCTGAATATCTGTGATCGTATGTGATAAATACAGTGGAATATCATAATCATTTAAGCACTGTACGATGTTACGGTTTAATCCGTTAGAATATGGACAAAGCTCTACACATCCAACTACTTTTGCACCCTCTAAACTCATACGTCTTGCCATGATCAGTCCGATATCTCCGGATCCTAAGATCAGTACTTTCTTACCTACCATATATCCTTCGATATTCACATATCTCTGTGCTGCACCTGCTGTAAACACTCCAGCCGGACGATCACCAGGGATCGCGATGGCTCCTCTTGTTCTTTCACGGCATCCCATATTTAAGATAATGGATTTACCTTCAAGGTTCATATAACCATTTTTCTTATTCATGGCATGTACACATTTTTCTGTTTCATCTACGTCAAGAACCATCGTATCAAGCATCACTTCGATATTTGTTTCATTTAACATATCAATGAATTTACCTGCATATTCAGGTCCTGTTAATTCTTCTTTGAAATAATGGAGTCCAAATCCATTATGAATACACTGATTTAAGATTCCTCCAAGTTCCTGATCACGTTCTACAACCAGAACTTTTTCGGCACCATTTTTACTTGCTTCCACTGCTGCTGCCAGTCCTGCAGGTCCTCCACCTACAACGATTACATCATACTTCATTATTTGGCACCTCCATCTTTTGTTTCTCCTGTGATAATGTTTGTTCCCAAACGATCCTGTGGAATATCTGCTAATGGTTTATTCAGCTCTCTTGCGATGATCTCCTGAACTCTTGGTCCACAGAAACCACCCTGACATCTTCCCATACCTGCATTACATCTTCTCTTGACCGCATCAATGGATGTTGCTGGAATTGGACGATGCACTGCGTTGATGATCTCACCTTCTGTGATCGTTTCACAACGGCAAATGATCTTTCCGAATGCTGGATTCTTTTCTACTAATTTTGCTCTGTCTTCATGACTTAAATGTTTGAAGCGGTCGATATGTCTTTCATCTACGATATCTTCTTTTGCTTCTAATGTAAGTCCTGAATTTTCAAGCATCTTTAAAACATCTGGTGCAATTGCACATGCGGATGATAATCCCGGTGACTGCATTCCTGCGATATTGATAAACCCTTTGTTGTTTTTATCTTCATAAATATGAAAGTCATGATCTGCTGTTCTTGCTCTGACTCCAGCAAAATTTCTAATAGACTCTCTAAAATTAATTCCTGGTACAGATTTTAATGCTGTATTTCTCACAAAATCAAGTCCCTGTTTTGTTGTTGATACATCATTCGCTGCACTTGGCTGTGAATCTGGTCCAACGATCAGGTTTCCATGAACCGTTGGAGCAACTAAAACTCCTTTTCCTTTTTCATTTGGACATTGGAAGATTACATGATTGACCAGATTTCCCTGGCTCTTATCCATTAGGTAATATTCTCCTTTATTTGGTGTAATCTCAAATGTCTTTTCATTACACATCTCATTAACTTTGTCTGCGAAAACACCTGCTGCATTGCAAATGTATTTTGCTTCGATCACTCCGTTGTTTGTTTCTATCTTATATGTATCATTTTCTTTTTCGATTCCGGAAACTTCTGTATTAAGTTTCACTTCAACTCCATTTAATACGGCTGTTTCTGCAAGTGCCAGGGCTAATTCCCATGGGCTTACGATTCCTACATTTGGAGAACTTAAAGCCGCAACGGCTTTGTCTGAAAGATTTGGTTCTTCTTTTAGAAGTTTTTCTTTATCCCAGATTTCCATATCAGGAACTCCGTTTGTGATACCTCTTTGTTTTAATTCTTCCAGTGTTTTCTTTTCTTCTTCACTGAATGCAACTACCAATGCTCCGATCTGTTTGTAAGGTACATCCAGTTTCTCACATAATTCTTTTGTATAGACATTTCCTTTGATATTGTACTCTGCCATCTTTGTTCCAGGCTTTGGATCATATCCTCCATGGATGATCGCGCTGTTTGCTTTTGTTGTTCCTTCAGAAACATCATTTTCCTTTTCAACGATTACAGCTTTCACATTATATTTTCCAAGTTCGTAGGCGATAGCGCAGCCTGTGATCCCTGCACCGATAATTGCTACATCATACACTGTTATTCCCTCCTGTTTTTCACTTGCTTTTGTTGCTTTCTGACTCTATCTAACCATAATTTTTTTTGTCTGTCAAACCCATCAAACGCCCATTTTATGCGGTTTTCAGAGTTTTTCTATTAATCATTTTATTTGATTAACAAATGATTTCTTTCACGGTTTTTGGATTATTTTTCTTAAAGTACGTGTTCACTTGTTTTTTGTATTAATCAATTGTATAATATTAATAATCGCTAGCTTATTTTGATTAGTAATTCGAATTAATCAAAATAATTTTTGATTTATCTATTGCAAATGAAATGTATAGAAAAGAGGGTACTATTTATGGGAAAGCGAAACAAAGTAACAACAAGAGATATTGCTGAATACACTGGTGTATCACAGTCTACTGTCTCTATGATTTTAAGCAACAAACCACATGTTTCTTTTTCTAAAGAAACAATTGATAAAGTAAGACAAGGTGCAAAAGAACTTGGTTACAAGAAGCCTGTTGCAGGTGTAAAAAAGAAAGAACAGGCACTTGCTAAGAGTATCATCGTTATTTGTCCACTTCTTTCGAATGGTTATTATTCCATGATCATTCATTCAATCACAGAACGTGCCAAAGATTATGGTTATACCGTATTTACTGTCAGTACATTGAGGGACGTCTCTCAAGAAGAACTCTATTTAAACCTTTTATCTGGGTTTGAACTTGCAGGCGTAATTTCTTTATATCCACCAACAAAGATTGCACAGGCAAATGCATTATCTAAGCAAGTCCCTGTTGTTTCCATCGGTGATAAACCAGATGCATGCCGTTTTGATGCAGTTGAACTTGACAGTAAAAAGCCTGGATATATTATTGCTGAACATCTTCTCTCTCTTGGACATAAGCATATTACTTATATCTGTACACCGATCCGCCCAAAAGAGATTGGCCGGATCCATCGTCTTGCTGGGCTGCGTTCTTGTTTTAAAGATCATGGTCTTGATCCGGAATGGGTGGAGGTAAAATCTCCTACGATTGCTGCTTACGGAAGATATTCTGCGGATAATTCTGAGTATCAAAACGGATATGATATGGCTTCTCAAGCTTTAGATGAACATACTTCTTCCACTGCTTTTGTTGGGAATAATGATATGACGGCTTTTGGGATCATGGCTGCGATCTCTGATTATGGATTCCGTGTTCCTCATGATTACTCTGTCTGTGGATTTGACAACATTCCTTTATCTTCCATGCCTCAGATTGCTTTAACTACGATCGAACATGCTTCTTTGGCAAAAGGTCGTGAAGCTGTGGATATTATATATAAGAAGAACACGCAGAAAAATATCTCTGCCAAACATCATTATATTATGCGAATGGAATATGAACCTGAACTGATTGTTCGTAATTCTACTGGGAAATGCAAAATAACAAACAAAACAAAAGAATGTCACAACATCTCCTGAAAAATATGACATTAGTATACATTTATTTTCATACACTCTGTACGTTATCATATAACCATGATAAACGTTTATGAGTAACAAATAAGGAGGACGCATGGCCAGCAAACTTCTAAGTAATGAATTCCAGAAACACATTTGTCTGGATTATGAATGTACTACAATTGAAGAAGCGATCCACAAAGCAGGTGATCTCTTAGTTCAAGTCGGATGTGTAAAACCACCCTACATTAATGGTATGATCCGGCGAGAACAAGAAACTTCCACTGATATCGGATTGGGGGTTATGATCCCCCCATGGCACAGAAGACACTCTGAATTTTGTTTTAAAACCGGAAATCAGTATTGTTCAGATCCCACATGGAATTTCTTATCATGGAAATACCATACATCTGGTGATCGGCATCTCAAGCCGTGAGGAAGATCCTCTGCAGGAGCTGATGCAGATTACTGATATTTTATTAAAACCTGAAAAATGCCATCAATTTTTAAATGCTTCTTCAAAACAGAAATTCATTGATATGATCAATCAGAATTATGTAGAAGAAGGAGAGTTGTAAATTAGAAGATATTTATCAGTCTGATCCAAAACTTTATGAAATCGTGAAAGAAAGCTTTCGTAATATCTTCCAGCCTATAAAAATCCCTGAAGATGAAATAGGTTATATTGTTATTTATTTTATTGCATCTATGGATTATCTAAGCAAGAATTCGATTTCCGTTTTGGTCGTATGTTCTACCGGAATCGGTTCTTCCAAGATGCTGCGAAGCCGTCTGAAACGAGAATTTTCTGAAATTGATGTTAAAAAGATCATTTCTTTACATAAATTGTATGATGAAGATTTAAAACAATATGATTTTATTATCTCTACCGTCACTTTGGATCTGGATGAAAGTAAATATTTGTGCGTTTCTCCTCTTTTAAATGATGGAGAAAAAGAAAAAGTACGAAAACAAATTGATATCTTAAATAAAAGATAAAGAAATAATACACTAAATTTCTATTAAACGGAAATCTGGTGTACTATTTCTTTTTTATACCTAAGATTTTTACAAAAAGAAAAAGACCTTAGATATTCTCTAAAGTCTTTCTTAGTTGCGGGAGCCGGATTTGAACCAACGACCTTCGGGTTATGAGCCCGACGAGCTACCAGACTGCTCCATCCCGCGATATTAAATTACAAAAGAAACACTAAAATTAGTGCTTCTAAAAGGCGTCGACCAGATTTGAACTGGTGATCAGGGAGTTGCAGTCCCATGCCTTACCACTTGGCTACGACGCCATATTAAAATTATATGCTCTTTATTAAAAAAGATGACTCCAACGGGATTTGAACCCGTGTTACCGCCGTGAAAGGGCGGTGTCTTAACCACTTGACCATGGAGCCTTATTCTTTGACCGCTTCACGGTCCATGCAGTATTTTAAATACTACGAAACTCCCCGAGCCGGGCTCGAACCAGCGACAGCACGGTTAACAGCCGTGTGCTCTACCAACTGAGCTATCGAGGATTATTATAAGGTCTATCATTATTATATCATATACCTTCAAAACAACATACAAGAACTATCTACATCTTTTACACTCTAGCCTTCTTTGGTTAAAGCCTCGACCGATTAGTAACAGTCAGCTCCATGCGTTACCACACTTCCACCTCTGCCCTATCTACCTCGTCGTCTTCAAGGGGTCTTACTACCTTATGGTATGGGAAATCTTATCTTTAGGGGGGCTTCACGCTTAGATGCCTTCAGCGTTTATCCCTTCCAGACTTGGCTACTCTGCGAT
>NZ_CYYH01000002.1:0-229862 GCF_001404655.1 Anaerostipes hadrus
TAATAGAATTCGACATGCATGGAATCTGGTTCAGATTGATGGAACATACTACTATGTAGATCCTACAAATGCTTATTTTAAAGAGGATGGAGAACCGGGAAGAGAACTGTTACTTGGTCAAAAATATCTATTCAGTCTTTATACTCCAGATAATACTACAATAGAGGATACCTATAAAAATATATCACAGGATGACTACTTAAAAGAACATTCCATATGCAAAGGAAATCATGATTTATGGGAAAGTGGACACAATGGAGCTACATGTGAAAACCCTGCAACAACAGTATATTCTTGCAAAAACAAGGGATGTTTATATAAAAAGTATGTAGAAACAGCACCGGACCTTGGTCATGAATGGGGTAATGCAAAAATCACTCAAGAGCAATCTTGTGAAAATCCGGAAATTACAACTTATACGTGTACTCATAGTCTTTGTGAAAGAAAAAAGCAAGTAGAAACCAAACCCGCCCTAGGTCATACCTGGGATGAAGGAAAGGTTACAAAAGAAGCTACCTGTTCCGAAACAGGAGTTAAGACTTATACCTGTACTCGCTGTGGTGGAACAAAAAACGAAGAGATCCCAAAAACAAAACATGACTATGAAGAGCATGTCGAAACTCCGGCAACCTGTACATCCAGAGGCGTCAGTTACTATGTATGTAAAAACTGCGGACTTACAACATCAAAAAAACAGACACCTGCGACTGGCCATATCCATACAGAAGTCCGTAACAAAAAGGATGCAACTTATACAGACGATGGTTATACCGGAGATACTTACTGTAAAGATTGTGGTAAGAAACTGGAAACAGGAACCATGATTCCAAAACTGGTAGAAAAAGAACATGACTACGGAGAATGGGTTCTTGATCAGGCTCCAACATGCAAAAAATACGGAGTAAGACACAGGATCTGTAAGAACTGCGGAGATCGAGAGGTCGATGTGCTTGACAAAGTCGATCATTCATGGGAACTTGTCTCAACAACACCTGCTACATGCATCATTGGAGAAATCCAACATTATAAGTGCAGCGTTTGTGGAGAGACAAAAGATGTGACATTAAGTAATCCATTAGGAGAGCATTCCTGGGATAACGGAAAAGTAACAAAAGAAGCTACCTGTACGGAAGATGGAGAAAAGACTTATACCTGTACTGTCTGCAATACGACAAAGACAAAAGTCATTCCTGCTACCGGACATCAGCACAAAGAAGTAAGAAACGCAAAGAAAGCTACCTGTACCGAAGATGGTTACACCGGAGATACCTACTGTACAGACTGTAATACAAAACTGGAATCTGGAACAGTGATCAATAAACTCGGTCATACATGGGATAACGGAGTGATTACAAAAGAAGCAACAGAAACCGAGGAAGGTGTTAAGACATACACCTGTAAGACATGTGGCGAAACAAAGACAGAAAAGATTCCAGTTACATCCCACCATTTGGATCAGGGAACGATCACAAAGAAAGCTACTTGTACAGAAAACGGAGAGAAAATGTATCATTGTACGGATGCAGACTGTGATAAAACATATGTAGAAACGATTCCAGCGACTGGGCACAAGTTTGATTCCTGGAAGACTGTAAAAGCCCAGAGTATCTACAGCGGAGCTGTACAGAAACGTACCTGTAATGCCTGCGGTAAAAAAGAAACAAGGATTGTTGGAGACAAACTAAAACCAGTCTTAAAGGTCAATACACCAAAACTACAGTTAAAACGTAGACAGAAAACACAGAAATTCACATTAACTGATATAGCAAAAGGAGATTCTGTTAAGTCATGGGTAAGCAGCAACAAGAAGATCGTAACTGTTTCAGGGAAACCAAATGGAACATGTATCATCAAAGCCGGTAAGAAAACTGGAAGTGCAAAGATCACGATCACAATGAGATCAAACCTGAAAAAGACAATCGGTGTTAAAGTACAGAAAAAAGCAGTAGCCTGTACATTCATTAAAAATGTACCAAAGAAGCTGACACTAAAACGCAAGAGATCTTATCAGTTAAAACCAGTGATCAATCCGATCACATGTACTTATAAAGCAAAATACAAGACTTCCAACAAGAAGATCGTAAAAGTAACATCCAAAGGAAAGATTACAGCAGTAAAGAAAGGAAAAGCAAAGATCACAGTGATGGTAGGCAAGAAGAAGTTTATCTGCATGGTAACTTTCGATAATATAAAAAAACAACACACAACAAAGCTCGTAAATAAGCCATTTTTACGAGCTTTAAAAAAAAATTAAAAAAACTTTCAAAAAAGTGTTGACATTTATCGAAAATGAGAGTATATTATTATTTGTCGTCAGGCAAGAGAGCTTGAAAGACACAAGGGATCATAGCTCAGCTGGGAGAGCATCTGCCTTACAAGCAGAGGGTCATAGGTTCGAGTCCTATTGGTCCCACTATCCATGAACCTCATGGAGTAATTTCATAACATATGGCGATGTAGCTCAGTTGGCTAGAGCATACGGTTCATACCCGTAGTGTCAGCAGTTCGAATCTGCTCATCGCTACTTAACTAAGACATATTCATTAGGAATATGTCTTTTTTCTTTATAAATGCTTATAAGGCTTTCTGATAGTTACACTTTTTCTCAATCACATAATGAATAAAATTCTTCAAAACCATCCCCAGAAATTTTGCCGAAAAGATGATAAAAAAATTTAATCATGTTATAATAAAAACAAAAAAGGAGAACTTATATATGCGTGTAGGAATGGGATATGATGTCCACAAATTAGTAGAAGGAAGAGCCCTGATCTTAGGTGGTGTAAAAGTACCTTACGAGAAGGGACTATTAGGTCATTCAGACGCAGATGTTTTGCTGCATGCGATCACAGATGCAATCCTGGGGGCAGCAGCACTCGGAGATATTGGAAAACATTTTCCAGATACAGATCCTGCATATCATAATGCAGACAGCATGAAATTATTAGAAGAAGTAGTGAAACTGATTGAAGACAAGGGATACGAGGTAGGAAATGTTGATGCAACAGTGATCGCACAGAGACCAAAGTTATTAAATTATATTCCAATGATGAAAGAAAACATCAGCAAAGTTCTCAAAGTTGATCCAGATCAGGTGAACGTCAAGGCAACAACAGAAGAACACTTAGGATTTACAGGAGAAGGGCTTGGAATCAGCGCACAAGCTGTATGTTTGCTAAACGAGAGGAAATAATATGGAATTAATTTATCAGGAAGAGAAAGAAGTAAAACCAGTCTATGACATGTATCAGAAGATTTTTGAAGATCCTGAAGAATTTGCAAAGTATTATTTTGAAGAAGTCTATGCATCCAATGAAGTGCTTCTGGCAAGAGAAGGCCAGAAGATCTTAGGAATGATACATTTGAATCCATACCATATAAGAACAGGGGAAAAGACATACACATTAAATTACATTGTAGCTGTAGCGGTATGGAAAGAATACAGAAGACAAGGAATAATGGCAGCAATGCTTACAAAGTGCTTAAATGACATGCATCAGAAGAGACAGCCGTTTACTTATCTGATGCCGGCGAATAAAGCATATTATGAGCCATTTCAGTTTACCTTTGTGATGGACTGGGAAGAAACGATGATTCATTCAATGAATGATTCGGACAAGATAATTCCAGCAATACAACAAGATGCAAGAATTGTCACAGCACCAGAAGAAGAATATGACCGAATTACTATATTTTTAGAACAATTTATGCAGCCATATCAGATTTATACAATTCCTGATAAGCAATATTTAAGAAGACTTTCAAAAGAAAGCCAGAGTGGTGAAGGGAACCTCATGGTATATTATGAGGGAGAACAATTGACAGGTGTTTTTGCAGAGAGTTTTGAAGATGATGAAGTGTATATCCGATGGGCATATTCAACGCAGCCAGAGAATATGCTCAATGAGATAAAATATCGATATAAGAATAAGAAGATTTATATTACAGAAGGTAATTTAACCAAAGGAGAAAAAATACCAAAGATTATGGCAAGGATCACAGATCTCACAGCGTGGGGAGAGATCCTTCATGGAAAGAGTGATTTTACATTCAGGATTTTGGTCAAAGATCCGTATATCAAGGATCAGAATGGTGTATACCAATTCCAATGCCTGAATCATAAGATATCCATTCAATGTGTAGATTCATCAAAAGAAAATGCATGCAAAGAAGGACGATCAGATGCACAAGAATGGGAAGATGAAATTTCAATTGACGAGCTGACACAGGTGTTTTTTGACAACAATGCAGGACAGATATTAAAACAGCATGAGTATCTGAAAGATATCGTGCCGGCTGGCCCAATCTATATTTCAGAGGAGGTATAAGCCATGAAGTTAATGTTTATCGGAGCAGATCATGAAGTAACCGGAAGCTGCCACTATGTGGAAGCCTGCGACAAAAGGTTTATTGTTGACTATGGAATGGAACAAGGGTTAAATGTGTACGAGAATGTCGAGCTGCCAGTGAATGCAGGCAGTCTGGATTTTATTTTGCTGACACACGCACATATTGATCATTCAGGATTAATTCCGCTGCTGTATGCAAAAGGATTCAGAGGAAAGATATTTGCAACAAGAGCAACGACAGATTTATGCGAGATCATGTTGCAGGATAGTGCGCACATTCAGGAATTTGAAGCAGAATGGAAGAATCGTAAGGCAAGGAGATCTGGAAAACCAGAAGTTGTACCAATTTATACAATGGATGATGCGGTAAATGTTATGCAGTATTTTGTACCATGCCCATATGGAAGACAGATCGAAGTTTCAGATGGGATTACCATCAGATTTACGGATATCGGTCATTTGCTTGGTTCATCAAGTATTGAAGTATGGTTAAGGGAAGATGATGTAGAGAAGAAACTTGTGTTCTCTGGAGATATTGGGAATTTTGATCAGCCTCTGATCAAAGATCCAAGCTATACGAAAGAGGCAGATTATGTTATTATGGAATCTACATATGGAGACCGCTATCATGGAAAACATCAGGATTATGTAACAGAGCTTACCAATGTGATCCAGAGAACATTTGACAGAGGAGGCAATGTCGTCATCCCATCATTTGCGGTAGGAAGAACACAGGAATTATTATATTATATCCGTCAGATCAAAGCAGAAGACAGAGTGAAGGATCATGGCGATTTCAAGGTTGTTGTAGACAGTCCGTTAGCGGTAGAAGCAACTAAGATCTTTAATAAGAACATTGACGAGACTTATGATGAAGAAGCAATGGAATTAGTGAAAGAGGGCATTAATCCGATCACATTTTCCAATCTTCATTTATCTATTACAACCGAAGAATCCAAGGCGATCAACTTTGAGACAGAGCCGATGGTTATCATATCAGCTTCAGGTATGTGTGAAGCTGGAAGAATCAGACATCATCTCAAACATAATCTTTGGCGACCGGAGAATACGATCATATTCGTAGGATATCAGGCATACGGAACATTAGGAAGATCATTGATTGAAGGAGCCAAGGAAGTGAAATTATTTGGTGAAACGATCAAAGTGTCAGCAGATATCGTTCGGTTAGAAGGCCTGAGTGGACATGCAGATAAGAATGGACTATTAAAATGGGTCAATAGTTTCGAGAAGAAACCAGAAGAAGTATTTGTAGTTCATGGAGAAGATGCAGTTTGTGAAGCATTTACATCCTGTTTAAAAGATGAATATAAATTTAAAGCGAGAGCACCATACAGCGGAGATGTGTATGATTTTATTTCAGATGAATGGATCGAATGGGGATCAAGAGAACGCATCCAGAAGAAACCAAAACAGAGTAGTGCTTATATCAGACTTCTTACAGCAAGCGAGCGTTTGAAATCTGTAATAGAGCATAATGAGGGCGGTACGAACAAAGATCTTGGTAAGTTTGCCGATCAGATCATAGCCCTCTGTGACAAGTGGGAAAGGTAACAATGAAAGAGACAAAACGTAAAACAGAAGATGCAGTGCGTATAAATAAATATTTAAGTCAGGCAGGAATCTGCTCCAGAAGACAGGCAGATACTTATGTTGAAGAAGGCAGAGTAGAAGTCGATGGAGAAATTGCAGTAAGCGGAACCAAAGTACTTCCGGGGCAGAGCGTGACATTTGATGGAAAGCCGGTAAAGATTCAGGAAGATCTGATCTTTCTGGCTTTTCATAAGCCAAGAGGAATTGTATGCACAGCAAGCAAGGAAGAGAAAGATAATATTATTGATTATATCAATTATCCAACAAGAATCTATCCAGTAGGGCGTCTGGACAAGGATTCACAGGGCCTGATACTTCTTACGAATGACGGAGAAGCAGCCAATCAGATCATGAAAGCGAGAAATTATCATGAAAAGGAATATGAAGTTACAGTAAATAAGCGGATTACAAACGAATTCATTCATAATATGAGGAATCCGGTTCCATTAGATGAGATCAATGCAGTGACAAGAAGATGCAAAGTAACAAAAGAAGGACCAGATCAGTTCCGTATTATTCTGACACAGGGATTAAATCGCCAGATCCGAAGAATGTGTGAATACTTTGGATATCGTGTGACAAAATTAAAGAGAGTCAGAATTATGAACATAGAACTTGGAAACCTCAAAGAAGGAAGATATCGAAAATTAACTCCGGACGAATTGAGAGAGTTAAAGAAGGAGCTAAAAAGTGAATGATTTAGAGAGAATGAAAGAACTCATCCAGATCTTAAATGAAGCAGGAAAGGCTTATTACCAGCAGGATAAAGAAGTCATGAGCAACCTTGAATATGACAAGATGTACGATGAACTTTTAGAACTGGAGAAAAAGACAAACACTGTATTATCCAACAGTCCAACGATCCATGTCGGATATGAACTGATGACATCATTAGAGAAAGAAGCACATCCATCACCAATGCTTTCTCTAGACAAAACAAAAGAACCAGATCAGCTGGCAGCATGGCTTAGTGGACATGATGGAATCTTATCATGGAAATTAGATGGATTAACGATCGTACTGACTTACGAACATGGAGAATTAGTCAAAGCAGTAACCCGTGGAAATGGAGAAGTCGGAGAAGTTGTAACAAACAATGCAAGAGTATTTGACAATGTTCCAAGACACATTTCTTACGACGGAACGTTAGTGGTCCGAGGAGAAGCGATCATTCCATATTCTTATTTCTATAAGATGAATGAAGAGATTGAAGATGTTGACAGCCAGTACAAGAATCCAAGAAATTTATGCAGTGGTTCCGTCAGACAGTTAAATAATGAGATCACAGCAAAGCGCCATGTGCATTTCTATGCATTCAGCGTAAGTGACATCGAAGGAATGGATTTTAATAATTCTTTTGAACAGAAACTAGACTGGGCAGCAAGTCTTGGATTTGACGTAGTTGAACATATCAGAGTAACAGAAGATACGATTCGAGGTGAGATTGAAGAATTTTCAAAGAAGATCGAACATTTTGATCTGCCATCTGATGGATTAGTATTAGTTTATGACGATCTTGCATATGGAAAAAGTCTTGGAAGAACAGCCAAATTCCCAAGAGATTCCATTGCATTTAAATGGGCGGATGAAATGGCAGATACAACATTGACAGAGATCGAATGGAGTCCATCAAGAACAGGGCTTATCAATCCGGTAGCAATCTTTGAACCAGTAGAATTAGAAGGAACAACCGTAAGCAGAGCAAGTCTTCATAATATCAGTGTGATGGAAGAACTGGAATTAGGAATTGGTGATGAGATTGTTGTATACAAAGCAAACATGATCATTCCTCAGGTCGCAGAGAATAAAACGAAAAGCGGCAAGATTGAGATCCCACATACATGCCCAGCATGCGGAGGAGAGACAAAGATTGAAGATGAAAATGGAATCAGAACTCTGATCTGTACCAACGAATTTTGCAGTGCCAAGAAGATCAAGTCATTTTCACATTTTGTATCCAGAGATGCAATGAATGTAGATGGACTTTCTGAGGCAACATTGCAGAAGATGATCGATGTTGGACTATTAAATGAAATTTATGATCTCTTTACATTAAAAGAACATAAAGAAGAAATTTTAGAATTAGAAGGATTTGGGGAGAAATCTTTTGAGAATCTGACAAAAGCAATCGAAGATTCCAGAAAGCCGGTATTGGCAAACTTTATTTATAGTTTGGGAATTCCAAATGTAGGACTATCCAATGCGAAATTGATCTGCAAGCATTTTAAAGAAGATTTCAAAGCGATCAGAGAAGCAAAAGAAGAAGATTTTACAGCGATCGACCAGATTGGACCGATGATCGCAAAGGCAATGGTATCATACTTCCATACACCTCATAATGAAAAGATTTTAGAAGTACTTTTAAAATATGTGCAGTTTGAAAAGAAAGAAGAAGTAGAAACTGAACAGATATTAGAAGGAAAGACGTTTGTTGTCACAGGTTCACTTAATCATTTTGATAATAGAAAACAGTTAAAAGAAGAGATTGAGCAGATGGGAGGCAAAGTCACAGGATCTGTATCCAAGAAAACAGATTACCTGATCAACAACGACAAGATGTCTCAGTCTTCTAAGAATAAAAAAGCAATGGAATTAGATATTCCAATCCTGAGTGAAGAGGACTTCTTAGAGTTAATTGGACGATAAATAGAGATTGCATAAAAAAGGCAAGAGTTTTATAATAGATATTTGACAGGAAAATCCTGTAAGCTTAGAAAGCAATCGAAAAAAGAGAGAAGGAGATTTGATAAAATGCCAATTCGAATAGACAGTGATCTGCCAGCAAAGGCGATCTTAGAAGAAGAGAATGTATTTGTGATGGATAATGAAAGGGCATGCACACAGGATATCAGGCCTTTAAAGATTGCAATTTTAAATCTGATGCCAAATAAACTGGATACAGAACTTCATTTACTGAGAAGTTTATCAAATACACCATTACAGTTAGATATCACATTTTTACAGACAGAATCCTATGTTCCAACTCATGTATCAGAATCACATATGGAGAAATTTTATAATTATTTTTCGGAGATTAAAGATACACGTTTTGATGGATTGATCATTACAGGGGCACCAGTTGAATTGAAGGAATTTGAAGAAGTTGACTACTGGGATGAAGTAGTAGAGATCATGGAATGGTCAAAAACACATGTAACTTCAACACTTTACATTTGCTGGGCGGCACAGGCAGGGCTTTATTACCATTATGGAATCAAGAAACATGTCTTAGATAAGAAGATTTCAGGTGTTTATGAACATCATCCATTACATAGTAAAGTTCCGATCATTCGAGGATTCGATGATAAGTTTTATGTACCACATTCAAGAAATACAGGTGTTGACGGAGAAGCGATCAAGAAAAATAAAGAATTAACAGTTGTTGCGGAATCAGATGAAACGGGACCATATATCATTCTGAATTCCACAGGAAGCCAGGTATTTGTAACAGGTCATCCAGAATACGATGTGATGTCACTCCATTATGAATATGTAAGAGACGTGAAGCGCGGACTGAATCCAGATATACCAAAGAATTATTACAAAGATAATGATCCAACAAAGAAACCAGTCAAGTCATGGAGATGCCATGCAAATACAATGTATTATAACTGGTTAAATTATTATGTATATCAGGTAACACCATACGATCTTGAAAAGAAAAAATAAAAACAAAAGGTTGTTGTAAGATCAAAAGATACAGCGACCTTTCTGTGCGTATAAAGGAAATACAGCAGATCGTACAATAGATATAAAATTGTAAGGAAAGATAGAATGAAAAAGAATAAGAAAAGCATATGGATCAAAGTCATAGCATTTTGTATGAGTCTTATGATGGCTGTATGCGGTACAGTTACCAAAGATAAAGTACAGGTAAATGCTGCAACAAAGCTTAAAGTACATTTTATAGATGTTGGGTGTGGGGATGCAATATTGATCCAATATGGAAGTGGGGTAAAAGCAGAGTACGGAATGATCGATGCAGGACCCGTTTACTATACCAAAACAAATAAGAAAGATGTAAATACATCCAACAGAGCAAGAAACTATTTAAAAAAGCAAAAGATCACACATTTAAAATTTGTTCTCCTGACACATCCACACCAGGATCATATTGGAGGAATGATTAAAATTTTAGATGATCCGAAGATCAAGATTGATACGATCTATGGAAATAATTTTGATCTGAAAGTACTTCAAAGTAGTAAGAATAAAAAGAAACAAAGTGCATCAACAGCAAAGCTGATCAAATATCGAGACGATGAGGGAATATATGCACAAGTGATCGCAAAGATTCAAAAGAAAGTGAAACGAAAAGAAACCGTATATGTTGTTCCAAAAGCAGGAGATAAAGTTTATCTTGGAAAAGCATGTATGAGATTCTATGGTGTTATGAATGCAAAATACAAATATGGAAGACGAGGAGATTTGAATTATCGTCAGGTAAACAAATATTCTATTGTAACCAGACTTACCTATAAAAGCAATTCATTTCTATTTACAGGAGATGCACAAAAAGAGACAATTGAACAGTTAGTGAAAAAAGGGTATAATCTACAGGCACAGGTTTTAAAAGTACCGCATCATGGAATGCAGGATATTTTAAAAAACACTAAAAAAGCAAGATCAGATCATCGATATTTATTTCAACGTGTAAAAGCGAAAATAGCTGTGATCAGTAATGGTTATAAAAACAGTTACAAGGCACCACATAAGAAGACACTTAATGAATTAAAAACTGCGAATGTTTATGATACAGGAAGCAGAGGAACGATTGTGATCACAAGCGACGGCAAACGATTATCTGTAAAAGTGCAGAAGGGGAAAGGCCCAAGTTATAAGAGAACAAAGAAATAAGATATTTACAATAAATCAGACAAAGATAAGAAAGGAAAAGAAATGATAAAACTGATCGCAACAGACATCGATGGAACATTATTAGCAGATGGGACATTAAAAATTAATCCAGAATATTACGATGTGATCAAGGAACTGCGAAACAGAGGAGTGCGAGTGATCGCAGCCAGTGGAAGACAGCGCTCAAGTATTAAGAAAGTGTTTGCACCGATCGTTGATGAAATAAGTTTTATTTCAGAGAATGGAACAGCTGTTTATTCAAAAGATTATCAGTTTATAAATAAGATTCCAGAAGATGTTGCAAGAGCATACATTCGTGAAGCAAGAATGTTTCCAGGATGTGAAATTACGATCAATAAGGATAATATGGCGTATTTTGAAAATGTTGGATTATATCGTTATATGATCGATGATTATGGATATAGAGGAGAATTAGTTGATAATATTGAAGATTATCTGGATGACGTATGTAAGATCAGCATCTTCCACCACAATTGCGCAGAAAAGATGGTAAGTCAGGAATTTGTGGACAAATGGAGCAAAACAATGAATATTGCTGTCTCAGGAAAATTCTGGCTGGACTGCACAAATCAAGGTGGAAACAAGGGATCAGCGCTGCAGCATTTTCAGGAAGCATATAAGATCAGTCCGGATGAAACACTTGCGTTTGGGGATAATATCAATGATATTGAAATGCTAAAACGTGCCAGCCACAGTTTTGCAGTAGAAAATGCAAGAGAAGAAGTAAAAGAGGTAGCGAATTTTATTGCACCTTCTTATAAAGAAGACGGAGTATTACAGGTGTTAAAAGCAGTATTACGCGGAGAATTGGCATGACATACGAAGAATCTGTAAAATATTTATACAAAATCGCAGGATTCGCCAAAAAATCTTCTCTGGAAGATATAAACTATTTATTAGAGCAGCTTGGAAATCCGCATAAGGATCTGAAGTTTGTACATGTAGCTGGAACTAATGGCAAAGGATCAGTTTGTGCATTTTTGGAAGCAGTCTTAAAAGAGCATGGGAAAACGACAGCAGCATTTACTTCACCACATCTGGTAAAGGTAAATGAACGAATCCGGCTGAATGGACAGGATATTTCAGATGAGAGATTTAAAGATGCCTGCAGCCGGGTGAAAGAATGTGTGGAAGCAGCAGTGGAAAAAGGAGTTAATCAGCCTTCTTTTTTTGAGATGATGTTTTTGATGGCGTTATGTATCATGGAAGAAGAACAGCCGGATATCTGTCTGATCGAGACAGGGATGGGTGGAAGATATGATGCAACGAACGTTATCATTCCAGAAGTCAGCGTGATCACATCAATCAGTATGGATCATATGGAATTCCTTGGACACACGATCGAAGAGATCGCATCACACAAGGCAGGAATCATAAAAAAGGCGATTCCTGTTGTAACAATGGAACAGGAACAGGCAGTATCTGATATTTTGAGAGAAGAAGCAAAGCAGAAAATGTCACCATTTTATGACGTTTCTGAAGATAATCTTAAATTTGAAGAAAAAGCAGCAAAATATATTGATTTTTTAAATGCGAGTGCGTATGATAAGAGAAGAGATGTGAGAACGAATATTGCAGGAACATTTCAGAGGGCAAACTTAGCAGTTGCACTTAAGACAGCCAAGATCTTATGCCAGCAGTTAGATGCTGACAAGATTTATAATGCACTGACACAGATAAAGATTCCGGGAAGGATGGAAGAGATCGCACCAGGGATCATTGTTGATGTGTCACATAATATTCAGGGAATGGAAGGCTTTGTAAAGACTGTAGAAGCCAATTTCCAAGGAAAGAAACGCATATTATTTGCAGCATCTCACAAGAATGAAGAAGAATACATGAAGAATATTTTGAAACAGATACCACAGATCGAAGCTTTTTATACAGTGGCGATCGATCACAGAAGGATCAGAGAAGAAGAATTTCAGAATGTTTTTCGTCAGATGATAGATCGAAGAGAGAAAGATACGGTCTGCTTTGTAGTCGGGTCATTTTACCTGGCAGGCATGGCCAAAGATTTCATAAATCAGGAGGAGAAAGATGTTAAATTATAATGAAGAATTAGAAAGATTCCAGCCATGTGCGGATCTTGAATCAGCAGAAGAGAATATTTATGGTAAAGAGCTTGAAGAGATTAAGAAGAATAAGACAGAATTATATAAAGCAAATCAGATGATCAAGAAATATAACCAGGCACTGAATTATGCAAAACAGGGCAATGATGACCTTGCAATGCTGCAGTTAAAGAACGTTGTAGCAGCAATTCCTAATTTTGTAGATGCATATCTTCTGATGGCTCTATTATCCATCAAAGAAGAGAATTATGATGATGCAAGACAGTTCCTTGATACAATCTTAAAGATTGAACCAGATAATGAATTAGCCGTTGAATATGGTAAGGAATTTGAGTCAAAAGTAGTGGAAGAAGAACCAGAGGAAAAAGAATCAGATAAGAAAGAAAAGAAAAAAGAAAAGAAAAAACAGACAAAGGCACAGACAGAGCAGCCACCAAAGAAGAAAGAGAGCCCATTTAAGATCTCATCTTTCCAGGAAAATGAATCTGCAGGAAAGAGCCCTATGTTTTATATGGTAACAGGTATTGTGATCGGTGTGATCGTTGCAGCTGTTTTGATCTATCCAACAGTCAGAGCAAGCTTTAATCACAAGAGTACAACACAGGTTGAAGATTATAAAGAACAGATTTTAGCAAAAGATACACAGCTAAAAGCAAGTGACAAGAAAGTAAAAGAAGCACAGAAAGCTCAGAAGAAAGCAGAAGATGAATTATCAGAATATATCGGAACAAGCAAGAAAGACGGAGTCTATGATTCATTATTAAAAGCATTACAGAAATACAGTGATCGTGATTATACAGGATCAGCAGACGCATTACTTGATATTGACAGCAAGAAATTGACAACAAAGAATATGAAGAGCATCTATAATGATCTGACAACAAAGGTTTATCCAAACGCTGCAACAGGATTATACAGCAAAGGAAAGAATGCATACTGGTCAAAAGACTACAAGACAGCGATCAACTACTTAAAGAAAGCAATCAAAGTAAGAGATACAAATAGTTATGCATACAGCTATCTTGGACAGGCATATGAAGCTTCAGGAGATACTAAGAATGCGAAGAAGACATATGAGACACTGATCAAGAAATTCCCAGGAACATCACAGGCAAGATTAGCACAGACAAAAATTGATGCTATGGGCAAGAAGGATGCAAAGAGTCTGTAAATAATAACAAAGACTAAGATACAAAAGATAAGAGAAAGAAGAACAAACGAAGATGTTTGAGCTTCTTTCTTTTATTTTTTGTATCTTTTTCTATAGAAGATTTTAATGAAAGATTCTATAAAAGGTCAGGAGGAAAGAATATGGCAACAGAGTACAAAATTGAAAACAGAAACCTATATATTTATCTGGATGGAGAATTGGATCATCATCTTGCGAAAAAAATAAAATACCAGTGTGATATCATTTTGAAATCATATCCGATCAAGGATATAGAATTTGATTTTACAAACTCACCATTTATTGACAGTTCAGGAATTGGAGTGATCCTTGGAAGATACCGTTATGTACAAGCAATGGGAGGCACCGTAAGATTAAGCCATATGAGCCCATCAGTCAAAAAGATCATTCATATGGCAGGATTGCATCAATTAGTAGAAGAAATATAAAAGATATGGGAGGATTTATATGTTGCATTTAGAATTTAACAGTGAATCAGAAAATGAAGGAATCGCAAGAATCGTAACATCTGCATATATCATGAGATTTGATCCAGATATGGAGGAAATGGAAGATGTAAAAACAGCGGTATCTGAGGCTGTAACAAACTGCATTGTACATGCGTATTTCGATGAAAATGGAAAGATTGAGATGGACATTTCTGATAAGGAACAGATTGTGAAAATAGAGATCACAGATCATGGAATTGGAATTCCGGATGTGAAGAAAGCGATGGAACCAATGTATACGACAAAACCAGAAGAAGAGAGGACAGGAATGGGATTTTCTTTTATGGAGGCTTTTATGGATGAAGTGCATGTATATTCAAAAGAAGGGGAAGGGACCAAAGTAATTATGACAAAGAAAATGGGAGAGAAGAATCATCTGAATGGATAAGGTAAGAGAACTTTTGCAGCTTACCAAAGAAGGAAATGAAGAAGCAAGAGAGAAACTTATCTTAGACAATGTAGGGCTGATATGGAGTGTAGTCAGGCGTTTTACTAACAGGGGGTACGAATCGGATGATCTATTCCAGATAGGGAGTATTGGGCTTATGAAAGCAGTTGACAAGTTTGATCTGTCCTATGATGTCAAATTTTCAACATATGCGGTGCCGATGATCACAGGAGAAATTCGAAGATTTATAAGAGATGATGGGATGATCAAAGTAAGCCGAACCTTAAAAGAAAATGCGTATAAGATCATGAAAGCAAGAGAAATGTTTTGCCAGACATATCAAAGAGAAGCAACTATCGATGAGATCAGCAGCATCACACAGATCGCACGAGAAGAGATCGTGACATCCATGGAAGCAAGCAGTGAAGTAGAATCTTTACACCAACCTGCGTACCAGAAAGATGGAAGCGAAATTCTTCTGATGGAAAAATTATCAAAGGAAGGAAATGAGACAGAGAAAGTGATCGACCATGTATTACTACATCAGGCGATGAAACATTTGGAAGAACGAGAACGACAGATCATCCAATATAGATATTTTGATGGAAAGACACAGCAGGAGATCGCTGGATTATTTCATATTTCCCAAGTGCAGGTTTCAAGAATGGAAAAAAAGATTTTAAAAAAGCTAAAAAGACAAATGGTTGGAAAATTTTGAAAAATATGCTAAAATGAAAAAAACAATACAAATCTGAACCGATCGTTAAAGGATAGTTCATCCATTTTCCCAGGTAAAAGGAGAAAGAATCAATATGACATATGAAAAAAAATCGGTGATCGAATTGCGTGAAATTGCAAAAGAAAGAAAGATCAAAGGGATTTCAACATTAAAGAAGAAAGAATTAATTGAGACATTAGAAAAATATGATCAAGAGAATTATAAAGAAGTAAAATCTAAAGAAGAAACTCATGGAGAGCATCAGGGAAGAAAGCATTATCAGAAGGAATTCCCTAAAAATATCAAGAGCCTGGACAGTGGACAGAAAGCACATGGAATTCTGGAAGTTATGCCGGATGGTTATGGATTTATTCGTTGTGAAAATTATCTTCCAGGAGAAAATGATATTTATGTTTCCCCTGCACAGATTCGTAAGTTCAATTTAAAAACAGGAGATATCTTAACAGGTGCGATTCGCATCAAAACACAGAGTGAGAAATTCAGTGCGTTGTTATTTGTGGAATCTGTCAATGGATATGAGCCAGAGATGGCAGCAAGAAGACAGCATTTTGAAGATCTGACCCCAATCTTTCCACACGAAAGACTAAGCATGGAAACAGAGAAATCATCCATTCCAATGCGTATGGTTGATCTGTTATCGCCAGTTGGAAAAGGTCAGAGAGGAATGATCGTATCACCTCCAAAGACAGGAAAGACAACTTTGTTAAAACAGATGGCACAAAGTATCAGCAAGAATTATAAAGATATCAAATTGATCGTATTATTAATTGATGAGAGACCAGAAGAAGTTACAGATTTTAAGGAATCTATCGAAGGAAAGAATGTTGAAGTTATCTATTCTACATTTGATGAATTACCAGAACATCACAAGAGAGTATCAGAGATGGTATTAGAACGTGCAAAACGTCTGGTAGAACATAAAGAAGACGTTGTGATCCTTTTAGACAGTATCACAAGGCTGGCAAGAGCCTATAACCTTACAGTACCACCAAGTGGAAGAACATTAACTGGTGGACTTGATCCCGCAGCACTCTACATGCCAAAAAAATTTTTCGGTGCAGCCAGAAATATGAGAGAGGGCGGAAGTTTAACGATTCTTGCAACAGCACTTGTTGAGACAGGAAGCAAGATGGATGATGTGATCTTTGAAGAATTCAAAGGAACCGGTAACATGGAATTAGTTCTAAACCGCAAACTCGCAGAGAAGAGAATCTTCCCAGCTGTTGATATCGCCAAATCAGGAACAAGAAGAGAAGAATTATTACTTACAAAAGACGAGAGAGAAGTTGTCACAGCACTCCATAAAGAATTATCTGGAAATCGCTCCGAAGAATTTATGGAACAGATGCTTGATCTATTCAAGAGAACCAAGGACAACAAAGAGTTCGTCGCATTAACAAAAAGATCTTTATTAAGAAAATAAAAAAATGTTTGCAATTTCAAATAAATTGTGATAGAATAAAAAAGCTGTTTATTAAACAAGAAATGACGAAAGTCAAAGTATGTAAATGTTGGCAAAATCCAACAAATTTTTTAGAAGAGGTGAAAGAACATGCGTGAAGGAATCCATCCAAAGTATTATCAGGCAAAAGTAGTATGTAACTGTGGTAACGAATTCGTAACAGGATCTACAAAGGAAGATATCCACGTAGAAATCTGCTCAAAATGTCATTCATTCTACACAGGACAGCAGAAAGCTACTCAGGCTCGTGGACGTATTGATAAGTTCAATCGTAAATATGGTGTTAAGTAGAAAATTAAGAAATCAGGTTGAGGTTATCAAAATCTCAACCTTTTTTTTATGCAATGGGGAAGTCCCAGCATAGTAATAGGAGATAACAATGGCGGTTCGTATTGGCGGGCAGGCAGTGATCGAAGGCGTAATGATGAAGAACATGGATCGTTATGCAGTATCCGTGCGAAAGCCCGATGGAAAGATAGAGACAAAAGTAGAAGAATGTGTAAGCTTTGCAGAGAAACATCCATTATTTAAATTACCGATCCTTCGTGGAATGGTAAACTTTTTAGAATCAATGGTGATCGGAATGCAGACGCTTAATTACTCTGCATCTTTTTATGAAGATGAAGAAGAACAAACAGAAGAAAAGACCGAACAGTTTTTGGAGAAATTTCTAGGAGAAAAAGCAGAGAAGGTAATCATGGGAATAGTCCTTGTATTTTCATTAGCAATTTCCATCGGATTATTTATGATCCTTCCATATATTGCATCAGAAGCAGCAGGAAAGCTCATTCATAATGAATACGGAATCCTGTTGATGGAAGGAGTGATCCGAATTGTGATTTTTCTTGGATACATTGTACTGATCTCACAGATGGAAGATATCAAACGGGTATTTATGTACCATGGAGCAGAACACAAAACGATCAACTGTTTAGAAGCAGGTGTGGAACTTACCACTGAAAATGTGGATAACTATTCAAGATTACACAAAAGATGTGGAACAAGTTTTATTTTTATCGTCATGATCATCAGTATGGTATTTTTCTTCTTTATAAGAGTGGATACCATCTGGTTACGAATCGTGTTAAGATTATTATTTTTACCATTGGTGGCTGGCGTTTCCTATGAATTTATCAGACTTGCAGGAAGCAGTGACCATCCACTTGTACAGATTTTCTCAAAACCAGGACTGGCACTTCAGAAACTGACAACGAAAGAACCAGATCATTCTATGATCGAAGTTGCGATCGCATCAGTGGAAGGCGTATTTGACTGGAGAGAATATCTGGATAGTCTGAATAAAGGGGAACAAAAAGAAGATGAATAGAAGAGAATGGGTCCTCTATGGACAGAAAGAACTAGAAGAAGCACAGATTGAGAATGCATCTGGTGATGCATGGTATTTATTTTCTGAATGTTTTCATATATCAAGGGAAGACTATCTGTTCGGAATGACGGATGAGATCAATGATAAAGAAGCAGAAGAAAGATATAAAGAATTGATTCAGAAGAGAAAAGAACATGTGCCATTGCAATATATTTTAGGAACACAGGAATTTATGGGATATACATTTAAGGTAACACCAGATGTGCTGATTCCAAGAGCAGATACAGAAACAGTATTGGAGGAAGTGCTTCTTAAGGTCCCGCAGACCTTAAAGAATCTGAAAATTTTGGATTTATGCACTGGTTCAGGCTGTATTGCGATCAGTCTGGCATTGATTTTAAATCCAGAAGTATGTATTGGGACAGATATCAGTGAAAAAGCATTAAAAATTGCAAAAGCTAATGGCGAAAATCTCGCACCTATGGTAAAATTTATTCAAAGTGACCTTTTTGAGAATGTCACAGGAAGCTATGATCTGATCATTTCGAATCCGCCCTATATTACAACGGAAGAATGTGGGAAGCTGATGCCGGAGGTAAAAGACTATGAACCGATGTTAGCACTCGATGGGAAGGAAGATGGACTTTATTTTTATAAGAAGATCATCAAAGAAGCGAAAAACTATTTAAATCCACAAGGAATGCTCGCATTTGAGATCGGATATGATCAGGGAGAAGCAGTGAAGAATTTGATGGAAGCACAGGATTTTGCCTGTGTTGAGATAAAAAAGGACCTGGCAGGATTAGACCGGCTGGTCTTTGGATTTGCAAGAGAAGGAGAATAAGATGTTTGATAAGTTAGAAGGTTTAGTAGATCGTCTGGACACTGTACTGCAGGAATTGAATGATCCAGATGTAGCAGGTAACCAGAATCGTTTCCGTGATCTGATGAAAGAACAAAATGAGCTGACACCGATCGTGGAAAAATACAAAGAATACAAAGCAGAGAAACAGAATATCGAAGATAGTTTGATGCTTTTAGAAGAAGAGTCTGACGAAGAGATGAAAGAACTTGCCAAGGAAGAACTGAATGAATCTAAGGCAAATGTGGAAAGATTAGAAGAAGAGTTAAAGATTCTCTTAATTCCAAAGGATCCAATGGATGATAAGAATATCATCGTTGAGATGCGTGCTGGTGCCGGTGGAGATGAAGCTGGGTTATTCGTCGCTGACGTTGCACGTATGTATCGAAATTATGCAGAAAGCAAACGTTGGAAAGTAAATACATTAAGTTTTAATGAGAGTGGAATCGGTGGATTTAAAGAACTTGTATTCATGGTATCTGGACAGGGTGCATACTCAAGATTCAAGTACGAAAGCGGTGTACACCGTGTACAGAGAATCCCTGCAACAGAGTCTGGAGGAAGAATCCATACATCTACAATTACGGTAGCGATCATGCCAGAAGTGGAAGATGTGGAAGTAGAAATCGATATGAACGATTGTAAGTTTGATGTATTCCGTGCATCAGGAAATGGTGGACAGTGTGTCAATACAACAGACTCTGCGGTACGTTTAACACATATTCCAACAGGAATCGTTGTATCATGCCAGGATGAAAAATCACAGTTAAAGAATAAGGACAAAGCGTTAAAGGTATTACGTTCCCGTCTGTATGAATTAGAACAGCAGAAAGCACATGATGAAGAAGCAGCAAAGAGAAAGAGCCAGATCGGTACAGGAGACCGTTCTGAAAAGATCAGAACATACAATTATCCACAGGGTCGTGTTACAGATCACAGAATCAAGCTGACACTTCACAAATTAGATTCTATCATGAACGGTGATTTAGATGAATTGATCGACAGCTTAACAGCAGCAGATCAGGCAGCAAAATTAAGTAACATGGAAGAAGAATAATACAAAGAGATTTATAAGGGGTCAGGTGATCAAACCTGGCCCCTGCATATATTTAATTGAGGTATATAAAATGAAAGATGGATTTATCAAAGTTGCAGCCGCAACACCAAAGATCAAAGTGGCAGATCCTGCATACAATACAGAAGAAATTTTAAAGATCATCGATGAGACAGAAAAAAATGGAGCAAGTATTCTGGTATTTTCTGAATTAACGATCAGTGGATATACATGTGGTGATCTATTCTTGCAGCAGCCACTTTTAACAGAATGTAAAAATCAGCTTTTAAGAATTGTGAAAGCAACTGAAAATAAGAGTATGTTAGTTGTTGTAGGCTGTCCGATCGTTATAAAACAAAAATTATATAATTGTGCGGTTGTGATCAGTGATGGCAGTATTTTAGGAATCGTGCCAAAAACACATTTACCAAACTATTCAGAATTTTATGAATTACGTCATTTTACATCTGGAGAAGGATTAGAAGAAGATCTTTGGTTTGGAGAAGAATTTGGTTATGTAAATGTAGCCGTGAATCAGTTATTCAAATGCAAAGAGATTCCAGAACTTGTGGTAGCATGTGAAATCTGTGAAGATCTCTGGGTACCACTTCCACCAAGCACATATCACGCAATGGCAGGAGCAACGGTGATCTGTAATCCATCTGCAAGTGTAGAGACAACAACAAAAGAATCTTATCGAAGAAGCCTTGTATCAAATCAGTCAGCAAGATTGTTAGCGGCTTATATCTATGCTGATGCAGGAGAAGGAGAATCCACACAGGATGTTGTATACAGTGGACACCATCTCATCTGTGAAAATGGTTCAGTTTTAGCAGAAGCAAAACGATTTACAAATGAGATTATCTATGCAGATATCGATGTGCAGAAATTGGCAGCAGAACGAAGAAAGATGACTTCTTTCCCAGGAGGCCAAACAGATGATTATTTTGAACAGGAATTTTCACTAGAAGTCAAAGAAAACAAGATCACAAGAACATTCCCGAAAGCACCATTTGTACCAGATAATCAAGATGAAAGGGATAAACGATGCGATGAAATCTTATCTTTACAGTCTATGGGACTTAAGAAACGTCTGGAACACACAAACTGCAAACATGCAGTCGTAGGAATTTCAGGTGGATTAGATTCCACATTAGCAGTCTTAGTTACAGCAAGAGCTTTTGATCTGTTAGACATTCCAAGAGAAAACCTGATCTGTGTGACAATGCCATGTTTTGGAACAACAGACAGAACTTACCAGAATGCCGTATCCCTGATCAAAGAATTAGGAGCGACACTCAAAGAAGTAAGAATCGAAAAAGCAGTCCGCCAGCATTTTGCAGATATCGGGCATGATGAAAATAACCACGATGTAACTTATGAAAACTCTCAGGCAAGAGAAAGAACACAGATTCTGATGGATATGGCAAATCAGTACAATGGTATGGTCATCGGAACTGGAGACATGTCAGAATTAGCGCTTGGCTGGGCAACATATAATGGCGATCATATGTCCATGTATGCAGTGAACTGTTCTGTACCAAAGACATTAGTACGCTATCTTGTACTCTATTATGCTGAAACAACAGATAATAAGAAATTATCTGAAGTACTGATGGATGTCCTAGACACACCAGTAAGTCCAGAATTACTTCCACCAGTTGACGGAGTCATTTCACAGAAGACAGAAGACTTAGTCGGACCATATGAACTGCACGATTTCTTCTTATATTATATGTTAAGATTCGGATTCCCAAAATCCAAATTATACCGCATGGCAAAATTAACATTTGATGGTGTATACGATGATGAAACGATCAAGAAATGGCTGGATAAATTCTATTGGAGATTCTTCAGCCAGCAGTTTAAACGTTCTTGCCTGCCAGATGGACCTAAGGTTGGTAGTGTAGCAGTATCACCTCGAGGAGATTTAAGAATGCCAAGTGACGCAAGTCCAACGGCATGGATCTAAAATAAATAAAAGTCAGTTGGAAACGCGCTTTCGCTCGACTCGCACGTAGCGGACACTAAATTCGACAGCGACGAATACTCGTCACTGCTCATTAAGTGCCGACGAGCTCCTACGGTTTTCAACTGGCTTTTATTTATTTTAGTGAAAGTTTGTTGGTAAAAATAAAGAACATAACTTGTTTTAGGATATGTGAAAATTTGTTGGAATTATAAATAAATTTCGTTATAATGATTATATATTACGGAAAGAAAATGCGAAAAAGAGGAATGAAAGAACAAATATGAATCAACAATCGAAAAGAAATCTAACCAATAAGATCATAAGCTTAGCAGGAATCATGGTTTTTGTTTTTTTTATAGCAATCTATGTCAGTACATGTTCAAATTATCTGAAAGGAAATAGAACAAGAAGAAAATTATTCGGGGCGACTTATATGACGATGAATAATGAATTCTATAAAGTGGTCAATAACCAGATCCGCATGCAGGTTAAGAAGAATGGAGATGAGATGATCACATTGGATCCGGCACTTGATCAGAAGAAGCAGAATGAGCAGATCAAACAGCTGGTTAAACGAAAGGTAGATGCAATCTTTTTAAATTCAGTCGACTGGAAAGAAGTAGAGTCTGGATTGAAGGCAGCGAAGAAAGCGAAGATTCCAGTGATCGTTATCGACTCACAGGTTTATAGAAATGATCTTGTCACAATGACGATCGTGTCAGATAACTACAAAGCAGGTGTTTTATGTGCAAAGGAAATGATGAAGCAAAAAGATCATGCGAATATTGTATTGTTAACACATAATGCAGCAAGATCTGCGGTAGATCGTATCAATGGATTTACAGATACGATCAAGAAAAATAAAAACTATAAGATCCTTGCATCTGCAGATACTCAGGGACAGATCGAACGTGCACTTCCCAAGGTAGATAAGATCATCGAAAAATACAAGAATATTGATGTCGTCATGGGATTAAATGACCCGGCAGCGATGGGAGCTTTAGCTGCTCTTGACAGTAAGGGGGCTAGAGAAGGTGTTCTCGTATACGGAATTGATGGATCTCCAGAAGGAAAGAAACTGATCAAAGAAGGTATGATGACAGGAACAGCAGCACAGTCTCCCAAACAGATGGCAGACACAGCGATCAATGCAGCATACAAGATTTTGCAAGGGAAAAAAGTAGAGAAGAAAAAGGTAATCTCTGTTCAAATGATAACAAAAAAGAATGTAGAGCAGACTGATATTAGCCGTTGGCAGTAAAGAGGAAATGATATGGATCGAAAAAATCAAAATTTATATTATATCAAGATTCTGATGGGAGTCATAAATTTCATCATTTTATCCTTCCTTTCTGCAGTTTTTATTTTAACATTAAATAAGATCAATTGTGATTTTGGAGCAAGGAATTTCTTAGAGAATATCACATATCTCCCAAACGAACCAGTGACATCAACAGTGTTGATATTTATTGCTTTTTTCTTATTGTTAGGCATTATAGAAATTCGAAGAAAACAAAGAAAAAGGCAACAGGTATCTGTGATCTTATATGCAGCAGAGATTTTGTTATGTCTGATCATTATTAAATTTGTTTATGTAAATTATAATGGAATCATTCTTCTTGTCATTGCAGATATTGTAACGGATATCAAAGATAAACACACTAGGGGAATTTTCTTTGTCATCATGGGAATGATATATTTATTCTCAGACTACGATATCATATCAATGTTTATAGATATGATATCGTTCCAACAATTTTTGAGTGTATACCCGGCGAAAGTCAGTATGATGATCCAAGGAACAAGAAATATACTAGTTGCATTGAATGCGATCGCATTTATTGCATACATGATCATTTTGATGAGAAATCAGATGAAAGAGAATGCAAGGATTGGATTGTTAAACCTTCAGCTTCAGACAGCCAATATACGTTTAAAGGAAATGAATGAACAGCTGAAGGACTATTCAGAGATGACAGAAAAAATGGCGGAGACAAGGGAACGAAATCGAATTGCCAGAGAGATTCATGACACACTGGGGCATACGATGACTGGACTGTCTGCAGGAATTGACGCATGTATCGCGATGATCGATTTTTCTGTAGATGCAACGAAAGAACAGTTAAATAAAATATCACAGGTTGCAAGGCAAGGAATTAAAGATATTCGAAGATCGGTCAATAAATTAAGACCAGATGCCTTAGAGCATAGTGGATTGCAAGAAGCTTTAGAAAAGATGATCAATGAGACGATGCAGGTATCAGATGTTAAGATTAATTATGATTGTCAGGTAGAGGTCTTGAAATTCAATCAAGATGAAGAAGATATGATCTATCGTGTAGTACAGGAAAGTATCACAAATGCGATCAGGCATGGAAAAGCGAAGCAGATTGATGTAAACTTATGGAAGGAAGATAAGTGGCTCAATCTAGAGATCAAAGACAATGGAATCGGATGTGAAGAGATTCATACAGGATTTGGATTGATCCATATCGAAGAGAGGATCAAGATGTTAAAAGGAACTGTAGAATATGATGGAAGTAATGGATTTAAAGTCACAGCAAGAATACCGATCAGATGGGGTGAAAAACTATGATTAAAGTAATGATAGCAGATGATCAGGAACTGATCAGACAAAGTTTACAGATCGTACTTGAGATGAAAGAAGGAATCGAAGTTACTGCAACTGCCAAGGACGGAAGAGAAGTCATTCAGGAAGTCAGGAAAGACAAGCCAGATGTTATTTTAATGGATGTGCGTATGCCAGAAATGGATGGAGTGCAATGTACACAGATCATCAAAGAACAATATCCAGATGTCAAGATCATTATCTTGACAACATTCGATGATGATGAGTATGTATACAATGCATTAAAACATGGAGCAAGTGGTTATCTGTTAAAAGGAATTTCTATGGATGAATTAGAAAAAGCGATCAATACAGTACATAGCGGCGGGGCCATGATCAATCCAGAAGTGGCAACAAAGGTGGTCGATTTCTTCTCTGAAATGGCACAAAGCAATTATGATACATCAATTCATGCACAGAATGTAGAAGAGATCACAGATGCAGAATGGGAGATCATTAAATTAGTCGGAAGAGGCATGTCAAATAAAGAAATCTCGACGGAACTAAGCCTTTCCGAAGGAACTGTACGAAATTATCTCAGCACGATCTTAAGTAAACTAGACCTAAGAGACAGAACCCAGCTTGCAATCTGGGAAGTACAGTCAGGTTCAGCCAAATACGGGAGAAGATAGATGAGACAGAAACTAGAAAAATGGTGGAAACGAATCATTGCTGTTGGATTGGTCATAAGTTTATTATCTGTTGGTTTTGTGATCTATCCCAAACAACAAAAAATTGTTTTAACCTTTGGAATGTTCGCAGGAAACAAGTGGGATGTTCCAGATGATAATTGCTATCAGATGATCGATCAAGTAATCAAAGAATTTGAAAAAGAATATCCGAATGTCACGATCAAATACGAAAGTGGTGTGATGAAAGATGATTATTCAGAATGGCTGTCACAAAAGGCACTAAAAGGAGATCTGCCAGATGTTTTTATGGTCTTGCCAGAAGATTTTAGCACATTTTCATCCGTAGGAATGTTAAAGAACTTAGACTCCTATACAAAGATTGATAAAGTGTTCAAAAAAAGCAACTATTATGAAGGAAGTTATGATGCTGGAACCTATAAGGGAACGCAATATGCTCTTCCATATGAAAGTGTACCAACTTTGATGCTAGTCAATAAGACACTACTAAAAAAAGAGCATATCAAAATGCCAGGGAATCACTGGACTTGGGATGATTTTTATAAGATCTGTCAAAAAGTAACCAAAGATACCGATGGAGATGGACGATTAGACCAATTTGGTGTGTATGATTATAAATGGAATGATGCCACGTTAAGTAATGGCGGAAACTTATTTAATCAAAGTGGAACAAAATGTAATCTGTCATCCGAACCAATTGAAAATGCGATTCTGTTTACAAAGAAGATTGAAAGAATATCATCATTTCGAAATCTAACCTCAGATGATTTTGACTCAGGAAATATTGCATTCCGTCCCATGACATTTTCAGAATTTCGAACATATAAGCCATATCCATGGAAGATTAACAAATACTTTGATTTTGAATGGGACTGTATCAGACTCCCTTCCGGACCAGATGGAGAAAATAAGACACAGGTAGATAATCTTCTGATGGGAATGAGTAATCGGACGAAACATGGAGATATGGCATGGCAGTTTTTAAAGAAATTATGCTATGAAACGAAGACACAGCAGAAGATCTTTCAGTATCGCCAAGGTATTTCACCATTAAAAGCTGTGACGAATTCAAAACAAGCACAGCAGGTATTAGAAAAAAGCATGGGTGAGAATATGACAGATAAAATGAAATTGTTAGATGAACTCATGAACAATGCCTTGCAGATTCCAAAATTCCGAAGATACAATGAAGCCTACCAAAAGATTGACAGTGAGATGACAAGAATTCTTACAGATGAAGAAGAATTTGATTCCAATATCTTGAAACTAAAACAAGAGATTGATAAGCTTTTAAATCAGTAACAATAAGAAAATCAAAACAAATAAAACACGAATATGACATTTGTCACATAAAAAAGGACATTTGTAAATTGAAAGTCATGACAATTTACAGATGTCCTTTTTTTGCGTGATTGGTAGAATAAGCTTGTAAATAAGAGATAGGAAAAAAGAAAGGAGAAGAGGATGAAATACGTAGTATTAGTCAGCCACGGAACATTTGCACCAGGACTTCACAGTGTACTTAAGATGTTAGCTGGTGGAGAAAGAGAAGACGTGATTAGCGTCGGATTAGAGGACGGAATGAGTGCTGATGAATTCGCAGAGAAATTCAGCAATGCGATCAGCAAGATCACAGTAGACGATGAGATCATTCTTCTTGGTGACATTGTGGGTGGATCACCTCTTACAAATGCAATTGAACAGGTATCAAACAAAGGACTGATCGGTCAGACAGTGATCTTTGGTGGAATGAACTTGGCAATGGCATTGACAGCAACATTAATGAAAGACGGCGTAGACACAGACATGCTAAAAGATAGCTTGATCAATGAGGCAAAAGATGCAGTTAAAGAATTTGTTATGACATCAGCAAACGATGATGAAGAAGACGATATTTAAATTTTAAGGAGGAAAAAATATGTCAGTTTCATTTTTAAGAATTGATGACCGTATGATCCATGGTCAGACAGTAACACGTTGGTCACTAGAGTATCCATGCGATGGGCTGATCGCAGTGAACGACAAAGCAGCAACAACAGATGCACTTAAGATGGCATACAAGAGTGCCAGCACAAAGAAAACATTTGTTTGGACATATGAAGCATGGAAAAAGAAAAACCAGAAAGTATTAGACAGCAAAGACAATTACTTCCTGATCACAAAAGATCCAATCCAGATGAAGAAGATCTTAGTGGATGATGGATTTGTTCCAAGTGATGCAAAGAAAGTAATCGTAGGACCATGTAATGACAGACCAGGAGCTGTCAAACTTGGTAATAACCAATCTATTACACAGGAAGAAGCAGAAGCTTTAGAAGCGATCAGCAAAGCTGGTTATGAAATCGAATTTGCACTGATCAAAGAAGCGTCCATCGGAACATGGGACAAATTCAGAGGTCAGTTTGGATTTAACTAAAAAACCAATAGAGAGGAGAAACTATTATGACAATTAGTTGGTTACAAGCAATCATTTTAGGTATTTTTGCCTGCTTATCCAGTATGCCTGGTATGGGAGGTACAACCATTGGTAACTACACATTAGGAAGACCATTAGTTGCAGGTCTTGTCTGTGGTATCGTACTTGGAGATATTCAGGCAGGTGTTTTAGTCGGTGCGGCAATGCAGGTTGTATATATCGCATTGGTTACACCAGGAGGAACTGTATCAGCAGACGTTCGTGCCGTATCTTATATCGGTATTCCACTGGCAATGTTAGCATTAAATTCATACGGATTAGATCCTGCATCAGCAAAAGGTATCTCCATGGCAACATCATTTGGAGCAATGGTAGGAACAATCGGTACAGTATTATTCTATGGAACAGCAACGATCAACCTTGTATGGCAGCACATTGGATGGCAGGCCGTTGAAAAAGGTGAATTCAAGAGATTATACGTTGTAGATATGGTTCTTCCATGGATTTCTCATATCATCTGCAGTTTCTTACCAGCAGTTGTAATGTGTAAATTAGGAGTTCCAGTTGTAGAAGCGATCAAAACAACATTACCAATGGATGGAATTGCAATGAAAACACTGTTTACAGTAGGTAGCTTGCTTCCTTGCGTAGGTATTGCGATCTTATTAAAACAGGTAGTAACAAAAGCAGTTGACTTTATACCATTCTTCTTCGGATTTACATTAGCAGCAAGTATGGGATTAAACCTTGTATCAGTAACAGTTGTAGCAGCAATGTTCGCAATTATTTACTACAACATTAAAATGGTAGGAATCAGAGCAAAAGAAGCAGCCTTAGCTTCTGGCGGTTCCTTTGACGATGATGACGAGGAGGATATTTAATATGGCAGAGAAAAAACTATCTAAAAAAGCGTTAAATAAATCATTCCGTAACTGGGCTTATGGAAACTTAACATGTTTCTCTCAGGAACATATGCAGACATTTGGTTATCTGTGTGCAATGCTTCCATTGGTAGAAGAGTTATATGATACAAAAGAAGAACAGAAAGAAGCAATGAATACATACACAGCTTTCTTTAATACAGAACCACAGGTTGGATCTATCATCGTAGGTATCACAGCTGGTCTTGAGGAAGCAAAAGCAAATGGAAATGAAGATATCGATGCAGAAGCGATCAATGGTATCCGTGCCGGTCTTATGGGACCTTTAGCAGGTATTGGTGATTCCTTAGTTGTAGGTACATTAATTCCTATCTTACTTGGTATCGCACTGGGATTATCAACAGGTGGATCTGTCGTAGGACCAATCTTCTATATCGTAGCATGGAATTTGATCATGGCATTTGGAATGAAGTTCTTATACTTCAAAGGATATGAACTGGGTGGAAAAGCCGTAGATATCCTGGTTGGTGAGCAAGCAACCGCGATCCGTGAAGCAATCGTTATGTTAGGAACAATGGTTGTTGGATCTGTAGCAGCAACATGGGTATCAGTAAAAACATCATTCCATCTCGTAAACAGTGCAGGAAAAGAATTCTTAAATCTTCAGAATCAGTTAGACGGAGTATATCCAGGATTCTTAACAGCAGCTTTTGTAATCTTCTGTTGGTGGTTAATGTCAAAGAAAAAAGTATCTCCAGTTGTTACAATGTTGATCTTAGTAGTTGTAGCATTTATCGGAGTTATGATCGGATTCTTTAACCCAGGATTAAAATACTAAGAAAGGAAGTATATTATGACAACACAAACAAGAGCACAGCAGCTAAAAGAAATTGAATTTCAGACACAAATGCTCAATAACCTCAAAAAATGGATTCGCAATCTCATTATTTTATCCTCTATCGGAATCATACTTGCGTATTGGGGACTAGGTGCCCAAAGTAAAATGCCATTTACAGTATTTGGTGTAGTTGGAGTGATCATTACGATCATCAGTGTGATACTTTGTGTTGTCATAGGACTTGGGATAAAGAGAGGCAAAGAAAACATAGATAAGATTATACAATTGATTAAAGCATAGGTATAAGAACTTATTGTTTTTTGAGTGAAAAGGACGATTATAGTTTGATCGTCCTTTTTTTGTACAAAGAAAGAAGGAAAAATTATGAGAAAAATAAGTCCAAGATTATTGGCACTAATGATGGCAGGAGCTGTTACAGTTACCTCCATAACACCAGTAACAGGATATCAAACGATTACTGTAAATGCTGCAACAGATAGTCAGGAGAAAGAGGCAGCGTAAGGATATCAAACGAATTTAACAGGTTTTGATTATAAGAAAGGTGATTGGAAAGAAACAAAAGATGGTCTGTACAGCAATGCAGTTGATAAAGGAGACTGTTTTGCATTCAGTAAAACAACAGCTAAGAATTTTGTATATTCTACAGACGTAACATTTAAGAGAAATCAAGGTGCAGCAACATTAATTTTCCGTTGTAATAATAATCTTGATAATAAAGAATGCTATGCGGTAAATATCGATGGAGGTTCGCATAAATGCAAGTTTTGGCGATGGCAGGAAAATAGTGATTATCAGTTGATTGATGAAAAAGAAGTAAAAGCAACGGATGATGAGAAATATACTTTAAAAGTAGTGGCTTATGATTCATGGATTTCTTATTATGTAAATGATACTTTGATAGCAAGTACAGGTGATTATACACTTCAAAAAGACGACAAAGGACAGAGTACTGTTTTGACAGAAGGTTCTCTTGGTCTATTAAATTGGAATGGTGAGATGACATTCCAAAATACCTATTATACAGAATTAAATGATCAAAACACACCAGAGTTAAAAAATATCTTGGTATCTTCCTCAACTGGAGATGTGGAGAAAGCAGCACAATTTACATCCACAGAACCAATTATGATTCAGTATGTAAAGAATAATGCAGAAACAGTAGACTTGAATATCGAAAAGAAAAATAAAAATGCAGATGTACAGGTTGAATATGATGGAAAAACATATAACGATGGAAAGAATATTCCAGTTAAAGTTGGTAAGAATTACATTACAGTAAAGAGCACAGTTCAGGGAGAAAATGGACAGACAGCAACTTTAACATATCGTGTAAATGTGCATCGCCGAGCAGCAGATAAAACTTATTATAATGAAGCATACAGAAATCAGTATCATTATTCTGTAAAGGACGGATGGGGAAATGATTTAAATGGATTGGTTAAGTATAAAGGAACATATCACATGTTTTATCAGTTCTATGATGATACAAAATGGGGGCCAATGCATTGGGCACATGCAACAAGTAAAGATTTGATCCATTGGGAAGAACAGCCAATTGCATTATATCCAGATGCAAATGGAGCTATGTTTTCAGGATGTATTGTAGCGGATGAAAAGAATACATCAGGACTTTTTGGTGACGGCAATGAAGGTGGATTAGTTGCATTGATCACAGCAGATGGAAATGGACAACGTATTAAAGTTGCCTATAGTACAGATGAAGGAAAAACTTGGAAAAAAACAAATAAAATTGCAGCAGACTGGTCAAAAGATCCATTAAACAATAGAGATTTCCGAGATCCTAAAGTTTTTAGATGGGAAAATAAATGGTTCATGGTAATTGCAGGCGGACCACTTCGTATTTATTCATCAGACAATCTGACAGATTGGAAATGTGAATCTACATATGCAGATCTTCATACAGAATGCCCTGACCTTTATCCAATTGAAACAAAAGATGGTGTGAAATGGGTACTTTCCCGCGGTGGAAGATCTTATAAAGTCGGTGATTTTAAACAAGTTGATGGAAAATGGAAATTTGTTGCAGATGAAGCTTACAAAAACAGTGACGGTGTTATGAACTTTGGTAAGGATTCTTATGCAGCAATGACATATTATGTACAAGACTTCGGAACACAGGAAAATCCAACGATTCCAGAGATTATTGAAGGAAATTGGATGAATACATGGGATGATTATTGTAATAAAGTTGCAGATACTGTAGGACAGAATTTTAATGGAACTTATAATCTGAATCTTAAAGTAGGACTAAAACAGGAAAATGGAAAATACGTTTTAACACAGACACCAATTAGTGAATATGAGAGTTTAAGAGATGCAGAAAATAAGATTTCTTATAAAGATGTTACAATTTCAGAAGATAATGATCTCTTAAAGGATTTTGCAAAGGATACATATGAGATTGTTGCTAAATTTAAACCATCAGAGAAAACAAAGAAAGTTGGGTTCAGACTGAGAAAGAATCAAAATGATACAGAATATACCGATGTAATTTATGATTTAGAAAATGAGAAACTATCTATCGATAGAAGTAAATCAGGAAAGATTATCAGTCAAGAATTCAAAAAAATAAATGAGCAGTCTAATGTGAAAAAGAATGAAGATGGTTCTGTAGAATTACATATTTATGTAGACAAAGCCAGTGTCGAAGTATTTAGCAGTAATAATACAGCAGCAGGAGCGAACCAGATATTCCCAACACCAACAAGTTTAGGAGCATCTGTTCTAGTAGAAGGTGATCCTGTAAAAGCAGATATTGATATTTATCCAATGAAGTCAATTTGGACAGATAAGGAAGAATTGACAGATGTGGAATCTGTTGGATCTATGCAGAATGAGAACCAGACATTATATGCTGGTGATAGTGTAGAATTAAGTGCATATGTATTTCCAATTTCTATGGATCAGACGATAACATGGGATGTTACAGAAGGAAAAGATGTTGTAAGTATCAAAGAGTCAGATGGAAAAGCAGTTGTAACAGCATTAAAATCAGGAAAAGCAACAGTTACTGCATCAAGTAAATCAGATCCATCAAAGAAAAAGATATTTACGATTAATGTAAAAGAAAATAACTTCAAAACAAACATTAAGAAATTTGTAAATGTAAGTGGTAATTGGACGATTGATGGAGAAGTGTTATCAGATTCCAACCAGTCTGCAAATGATTTTTATATGTCTGAAGATGCGGTAGTTAATGAAAAATCAACAATAGAAGTGGATATGTCCTTTGAAAAAGGATTAGTTAACTTAATTTTTGCATCAAAATCAACGGATCCAAATGGAGCATATTGTCTTCAGTTTGTTCCAGGTAGTAACAAAGTGCGATTGTTTAGAATGTATAAAGATGGTGATATTGCAGTAGGAGAGATGTCTTCTAGCATTAGTGATGGATCATATCATCATGTGAAGATTGAAAAAGAAGCAAATGCAGTGAAAGTATATGTAGATGATAAGGAATGCTTAAATTATACTTTTGATGCAGATAAAGAGTCAGACAAAGATTTCTTTGATATCAAAACTGGATATATGGGACTTGGTTTATGGGATGGTGCAGTAAGTTTCAAGAATTTATATGTAGATAAAAAAGAAGAAACAAAACCATCAGAGCCAACAAAACCATCAGAAAAACCAAAAACAATTTCAGTAACATTAAAAGGTAATGGTGGAAAAACTGTTACAACAATAAATAAAACAAAAGCTGGAACTAAATTACCAGGATGGAATAAAACAAAATATAAAGCTGCTGGTAAGAAAGGTTATGTATTTGCAGGATGGACTTATAAAGGAAAAGTTGTTAATAAAGTACCTGCTTCAGATAAAAATATTGTATTAACAGCAAAATTTGTTAAAATCAAAGTAGAAACAGCGAAACTATCATCTTTGAAAGGTAAGTCTGGAAAAGGAACAGGATTTGTAGCCAAATCTATCAAATACACAAATAAATATGGAGAAAAACGAGGATTTAGATTCCGTTATTCTACAAGTAAAAAGATGAAATCTGCAAAATACAAAACAACAGGTTTAGCAAAAAACGTTTATACCAAAACAGGTCTGAAAAAAGGTAAGAAATATTACGTACAGGTTCGTTATTACTATTATGATTCAACAAATCAGAAAGTATATGGAACATATTCTAAAGCAAAATCAGTGAAAGCATATTAAAGATCCAAGACCTAAAAAAAGGAGAAAGCCATCTGGAACATTTTATCCTCGCCAGATGGCTTTTCTTACTTTATAATAGAAGAAATGGACAACAAAGTAGAAAAATGAAAGGATGAAGACATGATGAAAAAATATAAAGCAGTATTCAGTGACATTGATGGAACATTATTAAATTCAAAGCATCAGATACCAGAAAGTACAAAAGAAAAAATAAAACAGATCAATGAAAATGGAATTCCATATGTCTTAGTATCCGCAAGAATGCCCAAAGGTATGACAGCTATCAGAGCAGAATTAGGGGCGAAGAGTCCAATGATCTGCTATAGTGGTGCCTTAGTTGTTGATGAAGAAGATCATCCAATCTACAGTGTGGCAATGCCACAAGAAGTTGCCATGAAGTTATGCAGAAGAGTTTATGAGTTGAATCCAAAGATTTCTATCAACATTTACACAAACGATGAATGGCTGGTAAAAGATAAAAAAGAATACTGGGCAGCTCAGGAAAGTGATATCACAGGCGTGATTCCACAAGAAGTATCCTTTGAAGATGAAGAAGTCTATAAAGAAGTGCATAAAGTATTATGTATGGGTGATAAAGCAGATATTGCTGCATTGGAACAACAGTTAGTGAAAGAATTTCCACAGATCAGAATCTATCGATCTAAGGACACCTATTTAGAGATCATGTCCATGAAAGCATCCAAATCTGATGCAATCCACATGTTAAAAGATCATTTTCATGTAAAACAGGAAGAGACAATGGCATTTGGAGATAATTTCAATGACATCGATATGATCAGATACGCAGGACTTGGAGTCGCCATGGGAAATGCAACCGATGAGGTAAAAGAGGCAGCAGATATTATCACAGATATCAATGATAACGAAGGAGAGCGCCAGATCTTGGATAAATATTTTAAATAGGAAGAAGCATTATATAAAATATAGTACAAGGGTATAATAGCAAGAGCCATAAAATAAACGTAATCTTAGAGATGAAATAGTTTATTTTATGGCCCTTTTTTTCTTAAATATAACAAACATTTATATAAATTAGTAGAGCTATTTGACAATGCATCAAATTACATGATCATGTTCCTGAAGAATACACAACTAAAAATCACAACAGATTTCCTTGCTTAATATCAAGAATCTTCATCTCATGCGAAATCGTATTTAAAACTTTCCGCTTATGAAGACTCCAAACAGGAGCGATCAACAGATTTTTCGGGCCATCCCCGGTCAATCGATGAATCACGATCTCAGGACTTAAATTTTCAATACATTTTAAAAGCAGATCAACATAAGAATCCAAAGTAAAAACATCAAAAGGATGTTCTTCATAATAAGCTGCCAGATCTGTATTCTTCAAAATATGCAGCATAGAAAATTTCACTCCATGAACAGGAAGTTGATTTAAATAACGAACCGATTCAAGCATCATATCAGTTGTTTCACCAGGAAGTCCAAGGATCAGATGAACAACCGTCAGCACTCCAATTTTATGAAGATTCAAAACCGCCTCATCAAAACAAGACAAAGGATATCCACGCCTGATAAATGAAGCAGTCTTTTCATGAATTGTCTGTAATCCAAGTTCCACAAACACAGGTTTGATCTGATTCAAACGCTCAAGCAGGTTAAGAACTTCAGGAGGCAGACAATCAGGTCTTGTACCGATCGCAAGAGCAACAATTCTTGGATCATGGATCGCTTCCATATATAAAGATTCTAATTTCTCAATAGGACCATAAGTGTTTGTGAATGCTTGAAAATAAGCAATATACTTTCCGTTCTCAATCTTCTTAGAAACCATCTCAATTCCAGCAGAGATCTGATCCGTTACAGATAAGCAGGATGAAGAAGCGAAATCTCCAGATCCTCCTTCACTGCAGAAAATACAGCCACCAGTTCCAAGTGTTCCATCTCGATTTGGACATGTAAAACCGCCATCTAAAGATACTTTATAAATTTTCTCACCAAAATAATTTTTTAAAAAGCTGTCAAACGAATAATAACGTTTCCCGTGCCAATTCATAAGATCATAACTCCTAACTACAAGTTTGTTATATACAAGATAGCATGAAAAATGTGGAAATTCCAGCGATTTTAAGTTACAAAATATTCATAAAACTATTTTCAGATCAATATTTACTATGATTGACAGTATTTCCTACAAAAGAGTATATTCTTTGTTCACTAATTGTTAGAAGATACTTCCTGATAGGTATTTAAATCTTTTGGAAGTGAAACAGTAACAGATTTTCCAGGATTATGATAAATAAGATTCATTTTCAAAGTTATTTTTCCAACTTCATTACTGTTACTTTCTATTACCATTTTGATAGATTCTTTCACAGGAAGATCTTTATCATTGAGCGTTTTTTTACCAGACATAGAAGTGATCTTAATAGAATCACTGCCGCCTGTGATCGCAGACATGGAATTTGTGATATTCTCAACATATTTATTTAATCCATCACTGTTAATACTATAACTGATGACGTTGTTACCATCATCTTCACTAAGTTTAAGATCTTTATAATATTTGATCGGCAAAGTTGACTGTCCTGTGGTTGATTGAATTTGTTTTTGGAGACTGGCGATATCCATTTTCATTTTCTGCTTTGTACCATTAGAATTCATATAATAATATCCATCTGCATAATACATTGTCATGTTAATATTCTGACCAAGCATATTGATGGTAGAAGTCATGGACATTTTGAGGTTATCTTTTTTTAGTGTTTGAAGTTTGGTATCGAAGTTCATCTTAAAATTAATTGTTGATTGAGATCCCTCTTTTCCCGTTTCAATTGTATAAGAGGCATTTCCATTAAAATCAGCATCTTTTAGACTGCTGCTTTGTTTAAGAGATGACTGCATAACTTCTTTTGCTGTTCGTTTCTTCTGACATGCTGTAATTGAAAAAAGCAGGATGCAGGATAGAAACAATGCACTGATTTTTTTCATTTTTGCTTTCATAATAAAGTCCTCCATAAAAGCGTTGATAGTTATGTTCATAGTTTACCACAAATCAATATTTGACACAAAAATTCATTAGAATTAAACTAAAAGAAATAAACAGGATGGAGGTGCCAAAAGTGAAGAAAACAGTATATCTGACATCAAAACAAGATGGACTAAAACTACACGTATTATTAATGGAACCAGAAGAAGAACCAAAAGGAATCGTACAGATTGTTCATGGAATGGCAGAGCACAAAGAACGGTATGAGCCATTTATGGAGATGCTATGTAAACAAGGATATATCAGTATAATTCATGATCATAGAGGACACGGAAAAAGTATAAGAGCAAAAGAAGATCTCGGATATTTTTACGACGAAAGTGGAAAAGCAATCGTTGAAGATGTACATCAGATCACTCAATGGACAAAAGATCGATATGGAGAAATGCCATATCATTTATTTGGACACAGCATGGGATCACTAGTTGTAAGATGTTATTTGAAAAAATATGATAATGAATTAGATTCACTGATCATATGCGGAAGTCCAAGCGAGAATAAAGCTGCGAAGGCAGCAACCTTGCTGGCAAAGGCAGCGTGTAAAATAAGACCACATAAAAGAGGTGATTTCTTTCAGAAACTGGCATTTGGTTTATACGGGAAAATACTAGAAGAAGGAGAATCAGAAAACGGCTGGATCAGTTATAATAAAGAAAATGTAAAGGCCTATGATGAAAATCCACTCGATGGGTTTGTATTTAGCAATAATGGATTTTTGAATCTCTTCTTATTAATGGATGAAACATATAATAACAAAGGATGGCAGGTAAAACATCCATCATTGCCGATTTTATTTATCGCAGGAGCAGATGATCCATGCATCGGATCAAAGAAACAATATGCAAAAGCTATGACAACATTGAAAAAACGAGGATACAATAATGTCAGAGGAATGCTGTTTTTAAATCGCAGACATGAGATTTTGAATGAAGATGGGGTGGAGAAAGTTTATAAGGCAGTGTTGAGTTTCCTGAAGTAAGATCTGCTGATCGTTGCCACCGGTTTCTTATCAATATTTTTTGTTATCTTATTTCCGTCACATAAAACTGAAGTCTATCGAAACCAGTATACAGAGTGTATGTTATAGGGTATTGGCTGATAAGTTTTGTATATACTCATTTATCGCTTTAAAGTTGCATATTATCAGAAAATTTGATATAATCGTTTCATTATATTGAAAATGAAAGGAAATTATTTACTATGAAGAAAGAGAATAACAAGAAAAGTGCAAGCGCCTTGATCGGTGCAGCATTTCTTATGGCGACATCGGCAATTGGACCTGGATTCCTCACACAGACTGGTAAATTTACGGATAGTCTTCATGGAAGTTTCGGATTTGTAATTCTGATCTCCGTGATCTTGGCAGCGATCGTACAGTTAAATGTATGGAGAGTTTTGTGTGTATCTGGAATGCGTGGACAGGATGTAGCCAACAAAGTGCTTCCTGGACTTGGATATTTGATCGCGTTCTTAGTTGTCGCTGGGGGACTTGTATTTAATATTGGTAACGTTGGTGGAGGAGCCTTAGGTTTTAATACATTACTTGGAATTCCGACAACTGTTGGCTATTTTATCGCAGGAGCGATCGCGATCCTTGTATTTTTGATGAAAAACGCTATGAATGCAATGGATAATCTTACAAAAGTCCTTGGTGCTATCATGATCCTTGTCATCTTTATCGTAATTCTTATTGTACAGCCACCAGTTGGTATGGCAGCAAAAGAGACAGTACTTCCTACAGCATCTATGAGTGATATTTTCCCAGCAATCCTTACATTACTTGGAGGAACTGTTGGTGGATATATCACATTTGCAGGAGCTCATCGCTTGATCGATGCAGGAATCACTGGAAAAGAAAACTTAAAAGAGATCAATAAGAGTTCTGTTATGGGAATGGGAATCGCAACGATCGTTCGTATCTTCTTATTCCTTGCAGTTTTAGGAGTTGTTGTAGCAACAGCAACATCACCAGCTCATACACTAGATCCAGCAAACCCAACAGCAGATGCATTTTTACAGGGAGCAGGACAGATTGGATACCGTTTCTTTGGACTTGTGATCTTATGTGCAGCGATCACGTCAATTGTTGGATGCGCATACACATCAGTATCTTTCCTTAAGACATTCAGCAAGACGATTGAGAAGAACGAGAAATGGTTTATCGTTGGATTTATCGCAGTCAGCACGATCTGTATGGCACTTGCTGGACAGCCAGCCGTATTACTTGTACTTGCAGGAGCCTTAAATGGACTGATTTTACCGATCACATTAGGTGTCTGCCTGATCGCTTCCCAGAAGAAATCGATCATGGGAGAAGATTATCATCATCCAGTATTATTACTGATCCTTGGAATCGTGGTAGTCGTTGTTTCAGGATATCTTGGAATTACATCATTAAGCAGCTTAACTGCACTGTTTGCATAAGTAGAGTTATTTACATAAGTAGTTAAGATTAAAATATAAAAAACACAGACTGACCGAAAGGAGTTATGTGAAAAAATGGAAGAAGTAAAGATTAGCACTGCGGGAGATTCAGCCCTGCTTATTGAGTTTGGACAGGAAATCTCTCCAGAGATTAACGCAAGGATCACAGCCTTTGTACATCTTTTAAAAGCACAGCATATTGAAGGAGTACAGGATATGATCCCGGCATTTACCAGTCTTTTGATCAATTATGATCCAAGAGTGGTAAATTATAAATCATTAACAAAACGTTTGCAGAAGTTATTAAAACTGGATGTAAATGAAGAAGCCTCTGCATCCAGAGTCTTTGAGATTCCAGTATGCTATGGAGGAGAATACGGACCAGATATCGAAAATATCGCAAAACATGCTGGTTTAACGGAAGAAGAAGTTATTGAGATTCATTCTTCTAAGGACTATTTAATCTATATGCTTGGATTCCTACCAGGATTTTCTTATCTTGGTGGATTGGATGAGAGAATCCATACACCAAGACTTGCCAATCCAAGAATCAGAATCCCAGCAGGAAGTGTCGGGATCGGTGGTTCCCAGACGGGAATTTATCCACTAGATTCACCGGGAGGATGGCAGCTCCTTGGAATGACACCGGTAAAAACTTATGATCCAGAACGAGAGGATCCAATTCTTTTTGAAGCTGGAAACTATATCCGTTTTGTGCCTGTATCAGAAGAAGAATATAAACAGATCAAAGAACAGGTTGAAAATGGAACTTATGAATGTGTCATTCATACAAAGGAGGTGTAAACAATGGGAGTTCGTATACTAAAAGGTGGAATGCTGACAACCGTGCAGGATCTTGGAAGAACAGGATATCAGAGTCAAGGATTCAGCGTATCCGGAGTTATGGACGTTCGTTCTTTTAAGATCGCAAACCTCTTACTGGACAACCCGGAAAATGAAGCAGTCCTCGAATTTACTTTAATGGGACCAACTCTTGAATTTACATCAGAGACGATTATTTCGATCACAGGTGGAGATTTCCGCCCACAGATCAATGGAAAACCTGCGAAGATGTATACAGCAATTTATATGCATCGTGGAGATATCCTGACATTTGGCGGAGCAAGAACTGGAACAAGAGGATATATTGCATTTTCAAGTTATCTTGATATACCAGTTGTGATGGGAAGCCGTTCAACCAATATCAAGTGCAAGATCGGTGGATTTAAAGGACGTAAACTCGAAGATGAAGATTATATCGGATTCAGAGCAAAACGAAGATATCTTCCATACTATTTATCAAGAAGTTTGGATTTAAATGAATTTGATCAGGAAAAAGTAACCTTAAGAGTTGTCATGGGTCCACAGGAGAAGATGTTTACCAAAGAAGGACGCGAGACATTCTTAAATTCAGAATATACAGTGACAAGTGAATTTGACCGTATGGGATGCCGCTTAGAAGGTCCATTTATTGCATACAAAACGACATCCGATATCATTTCCGATGGAATCGCATTTGGATCTGTTCAGGTGCCAAGCCATGGAAAACCGATCATCTTATTAGCAGATCGACAGACAACCGGTGGATATGCAAAGATCGCAACGGTCATCTCTGTGGATATTCCGAAACTTGTCCAGAGAAAGACAGAACAAAAAGTAAGATTTCAGGCCGTATCAGTCGAAGAAGCTCAGAAGCTGTTAGCAGATGAGATGAAAGAACTGAATGATTTCAGAAGTCAGATTTATACACCTTGTAAAGAAGTATTAGACTGCAGACTAGTTGCAAAACGAATCAGCGCTCTATTTGAATAGAAAAGGAGAAACACTGTGAATTTAGAAAAAATTGAAAAATTAGTAAAGATCATCGAGAATTCTTCTATGCTGGATTTCAGTATTCAGGAAGGCGATGTAAAAATTAAAATGAGCAGAAGAGGAAGTGCTGGAGCACCATCAACACCGATGGCAGTTTCTACACAGGGGGTTGATAATGCAGCAGATGGTCTTGATTCTGACGATGAAGGATATATTACATCTCCGATCGTAGGTACGTTTTATTCTGCACCATCTCCAGAAGCAAAAGCATTCGTGAAAGTTGGAGACCGCGTCAAAGCAGGACAGACAGTATGTATCCTTGAAGCGATGAAATTAATGAACGAGATCGAAAGTGATTTTGACTGCGAGATCGAAGCTGTCTTAGTAAGTAACGAGCAGAAGATCGAATATGGACAGCCATTATTTAAAGTAAAGAAAATTGAAGACTAAAGGAGGCATTATATGTTTCGAAGTATATTGATCGCGAACCGTGGAGAAATCGCAGTCAGGATCATCCGTGCCTGTCGTAATATGGGAATCAAGAGTATCGCGGTTTATTCAAAAGAAGATAAAGACAGTCTTCATGTACAACTTGCAGACCGAAGAGTATGTATCGGAGAAGGTCCTGCAAAAAATAGTTATCTGAATATGGAACGTATCATTTCAGCAGCAAAGAACACGGATGCCGATGCAATTCATCCAGGATTCGGATTTTTATCTGAAAATGCAGACTTTGTCCGTTTATGTAAGGAAAATGATATTGCATTTATCGGACCAAGTGCAGAAGTCATCGACAGCATGGGAAATAAATCTAATGCAAGAAAGACAATGATGGAAGCAGGAGTTCCAGTTGTACCAGGAACAAAAGAACCTGTCTACGATGCAGTGACAGGAGAAAAATTAGCAGACGAGATCGGATATCCGGTTATGATCAAAGCATCTTCCGGTGGTGGTGGAAAAGGAATGCGTGTTTCAAAATCCAAAGAAGATTTTGAATTTAATTTCAATACTGCACAAAGAGAGTCAGCCAATGCATTTGGTGATGACACGATGTATATTGAAAAATTCATTGAGAATCCACGACATGTCGAGATTCAGATCATGGCAGATGAACATGGAAATGTCGTAGCATTAGGAGAACGTGACTGTTCTGTTCAGAGAAATCACCAGAAACTGATCGAAGAATCACCATCCCCAGCGATCACAGATGAGATCAGAAAATCCATGAATCACGATGCGATCCTTGCAGCAAAAGCCGTAGGTTATACAAATGCAGGAACCGTAGAGTTTATCCTTGATCCAAAAGGAACTTACTATTTCATGGAAATGAACACCCGTATTCAGGTAGAACATGGAGTGACAGAGATGGTAACAGGGACAGACCTGATCATCGAACAGATCCGTGTAGCAATGGGAATGGAATTAAGCTTTACACAGGAAGATGTTCATATCAATGGACATGCCATCGAATGCCGAATCAATGCAGAGATTCCAGAGAAGAACTTTATGCCAAGCCCTGGAGTGATCAAACACATGCATCTTCCAGCTGGAAATGGAGTTCGTGTGGATACAGCGATCTACACAGGATACTGCATCCCATCCGAATACGATTCCATGATCGCAAAGGTCATTGTACATGCACCAGACCGTGACGCAGCATTACAAAAAATGAGAACAGCCCTCGATGAAATGGTAATCTTAGGAATTCATACAAACCTTGATTTCCAGTATCAGCTGATGAACAATCGAGAGTTCTGTGAAGGAAAAGCAGATACAGGATTTATCGAGAGATTATTAAGATTAGACTAAGTATTAAGAATATTAGACTAGTTATTAAGATTAGCTAAGAAAGATACTCATAAACAGAGTATACAAAAGAAAGTGAGGCATCATTTATTATGTATCAGGTAGATTTAAACAGCGACCTTGGAGAAAGCTTTGGAAGATATACAATTGGAAATGATGAAAAGATCATTCCACTGATCACATCCGCAAATGTAGCATGCGGATACCATGCATCCGATCCAGTCGTAATGACACAGACCATTCAGAGAGCCAAAGAAGCAGGAATCGGAATTGGAGCCCATCCAGGACTTCCAGATCTGATGGGATTTGGACGAAGAAGTATGGTGATTTCCAACGAAGAAGCTAAAGCATATACACTATATCAGATCAGTGCCTTAGGCGGAATGTGCAAAGCAGCCGGAGTGAAATTACAGCATGTAAAGCCACACGGAGCGCTGTATAACATGGCAGCCAAAGACTATGATTTGTCCAAAGCAATCTGCGAAGCAATTTACGAATACGACAAAGATCTGATTGTCATGGGATTATCCGGAAGCGAAATGATCAAAGCCGCTCATGATTGTGGATTAAAAGCAGCCAGCGAAGTATTTGCTGACCGCGCATACGAAGAAGATGGAACCTTGGTAAACAGAAGAAAGCCAGGAGCTATGATCGAAGATGAAGACGAAGCAATCAAGAGAGTCATCCGCATGGTAAAAGAAGGAAAAGTTACTTCAATTACTGGAAAAGATATTGATATTAAAGCAGACTCTATCTGCGTGCATGGAGATGGAGAGAAAGCATTATTATTTGTTGAGAAGATTCGCAAGGCATTAGCCGAAGAAGAGATAGAGATTCGTCATTTATAAGAACTAATATAAAAATAAAAATCTGATATGTAATCTGTGGGTTATATATCAGATTTTTTTGCCTTAGATAAAACTTTAGGATAAAATATGGAAATGATTATATCAAAAAATGAATTGAATCAAGGAAATTCACAAGATATAATAAAAAACATAAAATGGATTATTAAATTGCAAATTAAGATATCATCATAACAAAGAAAGAAGGAAAAGTATGGCAGACAAAGTAAGAGACTTAAGAAGTGCCCTAGAACGTTTAAAAACAATGGAAGGGCAATACATAGAAACTGACGTAGAAGTTGATCCAATGGCAGAACTTGCCGGAGTTTACCGTTATGTAGGTGCAGGTGGAACAGTCAAACGTCCGACAAAAGAAGGACCAGCAATGGTATTTAACAATGTCAAAGGACATAAAGATGCCAGAGTAGCGATTGGTGTTCTAGCAAGCAGAAAGCGTGTAGCAGCTCTTTTAGACTGTAAACCAGAAGAATTAGGAAAGAAACTTTATCACAGTGTAGATAACCCAATCCCACCAGTTGAATATCAGGGAGCGCCACCATGTCAGCAGGTCGTTCATAAAGCAGAAGATCCAGACTTCAACCTATACGATCTGGTACCAGCACCAACAAACACACCAGATGATGCAGGTCCATATATCACCCTTGGAATGTGCTATGCAACACATCCAGACACAGGAGTTCATGATGTGACGATCCATCGCTTATGCATTCAGGGAAAAGATGAATTATCTATTTTCTTCACGCCAGGAGCAAGACATATCGGAGCAATGGCAGAACGTGCAGAAGAATTAGGACAGAAACTTCCAATTTCCATTAGTATCGGAGTCGATCCAGCGATCGAGATCGGTTCCTGCTTTGAAGCACCAACAACCCCACTTGGATATGATGAACTCGCTGTTGCAGGAGCATTAAGAAATGAACCAGTCGAATTATGCAAATGTTTAACAGTGAACGAAATGGCAATTGCAAATGCAGAATATGTCATCGAAGGAGAAGTCATTCTAAATGTACGAGTACAGGAAGACCAGAATAGCCACACAGGATACGCAATGCCAGAATTTCCAGGATACACAGGACCAGCAAGTTCTCAGTGCTGGTTGATCAAGGTAAAAGCTGTTACACATAGAGAAAATCCAATCATGCAGACATGTATCGGACCAAGTGAAGAACATGTATCCATGGCAGGAATTCCGACAGAAGCAAGTATTTACGGAATGGTAGAAAAAGCAATGCCGGGACGTCTTCAGAACGTATACTGTGGATCAGCAGGTGGTGGAAAATATATGGCAGTCCTACAGTTTAAGAAACGAGAAGCCAGTGACGAAGGAAGACAAAGACAGGCAGCATTATTAGCATTTTCTGCGTTTAGTGAATTGAAACATGTATTTTTAGTAGATGAAGATGTTGACTGCTTTGATATGAATGATGTCTTATGGGCAATGAATACAAGATTCCAAGGAGATGCAGATATCATCACGATTCCGGGAGTCAGATGCCATCCATTAGATCCATCCAACGATCCAACATGTTCTCCAAGCATCAGAGATCATGGAATCGCATGCAAGACAATCTTTGACTGTACGGTTCCATACGATCAGAAAGAACGATTTAAGAGAGCAAGATTTATGGAAGTAGATCCAGAACATTGGTTATAAATTAAGAAAAGGAAATTTATTTTAATGAAGAAACGACTGATCATAGGAGCAACGGGGGCAAGTGGAATGCCGATTTTGATCCAGTGTCTAAAACTAATGAAAGAGCAGGATGATTTTGAATCTTATTTAATTATGACAGACAGTGCAAAGTTAACTTTGGAACATGAAACAAAAATGAAAATAGAAGAAATAGAACAACTTGCGGATCATGTCATAGATTCAAGAGAGATTGGAGCAGGCCCAGCCAGTGGATCATTTAAAACAGAAGGAATGCTCATAGTTCCATGCAGTATGAAGACGATCGCAGGAATTCACAGTGGATATGCAGACAATCTGGTATTAAGGGCAGCAGATGTAACGATCAAGGAGCATAGACCACTGGTACTTGCAGCAAGAGAGACACCATTAAGTGCGATTCATTTAAGAAATCTTCAAGAATTGGCGATGATTCCAGGAGTTCATATTATTCCTCCGATGATGACATTTTATCATATGCCAGAGACAATTGAGGAGATGACATATCATATTGCAGCAAAACTATTGGAACCATTTGGGATAGAAGCCAAAGAATATAGGAGATGGACTGGAATATAAAATCTATATAATTAACAAAAAAGGAACCCCCCAAAAAAAATATCAAGAGGTTCCTTTTTTGATTATAAGATTTCGATTGAGAAGCTTAAAGTTTCTGATTCACCAGATTGTAAGAATCGAACCCCGCGTTTATGCTCAAACACATCATCCTCATCACTACATGTAGAAGTTCCGCTCCAAGGTTCCAAAGCAACAAATGGTCCATCATTCGCACTAGACCAAACCCCAAGATAATCAAAATCAGGGAAAGAAACTAAAATACCATGACCAGTTTTCTTGTGTTTCAGAGCAACTTTTCTAGATTTCAACGCATCAAAGACTAAAGCATCCTTATAGAATAAAGAATGTCTCACAGGGATAACCGCTTCATTTTCAAGAACAGAAACTCGGTCAGCGTTGTTGATCAGTCCATCCTCTGTAAGTTGTGCACAGGCAGCATTCTCTGGCTGCTCAAATTCTACGATATAATCTTCAAAGGATTCATTTTCAAAAACAGGACAGTTAAATGCAGGATGACCACCAACACAGTATGGCATTACCACAGAATCATGATTGATCACAGTGTGACTTACTTTTACGCCGTGTTCTGTCAATTCATATGTCATCTGAAGTTCAAAATCATATGGATACTGTTCCTTTGTTTTATCATTAGCTTTTAAAGAATATGTAATGCTGGTATCAGAAGAAGAAACAAGATCAAATTCTAATCTTCTTGCAAGTCCATGTCGCCCAAAAGAGCATGTTTTGTTGTCGCCGATCGTGGCAGTTCCATTTCGAAGACATCCAACAATTGGGAATAATACAGGAGCCTGTCCACTCCAGAATTCAGGGTTCCCCTGCCAGAGATATTCAGTGCCAGAAGCATCTTTGATAGAAGTTAATTCAGCACCAAGAGATTTTAAAGTAACAGATACATTTTCATTGTGTAAAGTTGTGTTGCTCATGAGAAATCCTCCTAGATTTAATATTATTTTTTATTATACCATGAATCAGCTTGTAAAAAAACGTACATTTTATAAGGAAAAACATTGTTTTTCATAAGAATCAGTAGAAATTTTTATAGGTGTGTGATAATATGACTAAGTATGCGTAGAAAAGTAAAATGATAGATAGAAAGAATAGAAAAGAGGAAAAAACTATGGCAAACAGCATTGAGCAGGAAATTGGCCGCAGAAGAACCTTTGCGATCATCTCCCATCCGGATGCAGGTAAGACAACGCTGACAGAGAAATTCCTTTTATATGGAGGAGCGATTAATACAGCAGGGTCAGTTAAAGGAAAAGCAAACTCAAAACATGCAGTATCTGACTGGATGGAGATTGAGAAAGAGAGAGGTATCTCTGTAACATCTTCTGTATTACAGTTTGAATATGAAGGAAAATGTATTAATATCCTTGATACACCAGGACATGAGGACTTCTCAGAAGATACTTACCGTACATTAATGGCAGCAGACTGTGCCGTCATGGTAATTGATGCATCAAAGGGTGTTGAACCACAGACAATTAAGTTATTTAAAGTATGTGTCATGAGACATATCCCAATCTTTACATTTATCAATAAGATGGACCGTGAAGCCAAAGATACATTTGACCTGTTAGATGATATCGAGAAAGTTTTAGGAATCGAAACATGTCCGATCAACTGGCCGATCGGATGCGGTAAGGAATTCAAAGGTGTATACGAACGTGCATCAAGAAATATCTTAAGATTCGAGGCAGTATCCACAGGTGGAGCAAAAGAAGCAAAAGAAACAATTATTTCTGCTGACGATGATAATGCGGCAGACTTAATCGGAGAAGATTTCTATGATAACCTTATGGAAGAGATTGAACTATTAGATGGCGCAGCAGCAGAATTAGATATGGACAAAGTACATCAGGGAAAATTATCACCAGTATTTTTCGGATCAGCTCTTACAAACTTTGGTGTAGAACCATTCTTAGAGCATTTCTTAAAGATGACAAACAGACCGCTTGCAAGAACATCTAAAGGAGAAGAAGTAGATCCTGTGAAAAATGGATTCTCAGCATTTGTCTTTAAGATTCAGGCGAACATGAACAAAAACCACCGAGACAGAATCGCATTTATGAGAATCTGCTCTGGAAAATTCGAAGCAAACATGGAAGTAAAACATGTACAGAGCAAGAAAAAAATGAGATTATCCCAGCCACAGCAGATCATGGCACAGGAACGTAAGATCGTTGATGAAGCTTATGCGGGAGATATCATCGGTGTATTTGACCCAGGAATCTTCTCTATCGGAGACACTGTCTGCCTTCCAAAAGATGACTTTGAATACGAAGGAATTCCAACATTCGCACCAGAGCATTTTGCAAGAGTTATTCAGTTAGATTCCATGAAAAGAAAACAGTTTGTTAAAGGTGTCGAACAGATCGCACAGGAAGGAGCTATTCAGATCTTCCAGGAACACGAGGCAGGATTTGCAGAGATCATCGTAGGAGTTGTAGGAACACTGCAGTTTGATGTATTAAAATATCGTCTGGAAAATGAATATAACTGTGAGATCCGTTTAGAACCGCTTCCATATCAGGCAATCCGCTGGATCAAAGACCGCGATACAGATATGAACAAGCTTCGTGGTGTATCTGAAGTGAAGAAAGTAAAAGATATGAGAGGAAATCCATTATTACTGTTTAAAAATGAATGGGGAATTCAGTTTGTATTAGACAGAAATGAAGGACTAGAGCTTGTTGAATTCAGCAAAGAATAAACCGGATAATTGTATTATTTTTAGAAAAGCAAAAAGATTGTAACTTAAGTAAAAGAATGATATATTATACTAGAGTAGTTCTTAAGATAGAAAGAATACTCTGATATTATGCCAACATTAGAAAAGAGATTGTTATGGGAATGATAGATATTCATACACACATATTATACGGGGTTGATGACGGGGCTAAGACGCTCAGTGATTCAATGGAACTTCTGGATGAAGAACGTGAACAAGGTGTGGATACAGTGATAATGACTTCTCATTACGGACCGAAGTTTGGATATCCGGACAAAGAGATAATAATGGAACATTTTGAAGAGATTTCCAAGAAAGCAGAGAAGTATTATCCAGAGATAGAGTTATATCTTGGAAGTGAATTATATTATCAGGAAAGTACGATCTCAGATTTAGACAGTGGTAAAGCATTGACGATGAATGGAACACGATATGTTTTAGTAGAATTTGGAGTGAACGATCCTTATACATACATATATCGTGCGATCCAGAGCTTCGGATATGCAGGCTACATTCCGATCATAGCACATGCAGAACGTTATGAAGCAGTGTTCCGCCATATCAACAGGATTGAAGAACTAGTTAGTCTTGGAGCATATATTCAGATTAACGCAGAAAGTCTGATCGGGGGAATCTTTGACAAACGTTCATCTTTTTGTAAGAAGCTTACAAAAGAAGGACTGATACATTTTTTAGGAAGTGACTGCCATGATTTTAGAAACCGCAGACCGAATATGAAGAAAGCGGCAGAGGTAGTTCTTAAGAAGAATGCACAACAGATTCTTGAAACAAATCCAAGGAATATGTTGGAGGGGAAAAGTATCTAAGGAAAGGGAAGCAATATCTATGTATGAATTAGAAAATGACGATGAAATTGATTTAAGGGAGTTATTTCTTGCATTAAAGAAAAAAATGAGACTGTTTCAAGTTTTGTGTAAACACAAAAAACTGATATAAGATTAATCAATAGTTATGAGGGTTATGAGTCAAATTTTGACTCATAGCCCTTATCTGCATTATACAAAAGATTTTAGGCATGTCAAATAAACCTGTCTAAAAACACAGATTTTTAATACATATATTTTTCTAATCGTTCTTCAAAAAATATATCTAATTGTGCACGGATCTGGCTCCAGTCTCTTCTGCGACCAGTCCATTTTTTTGTGATGTCCATCGTTGCCAAATAAAGCATTTTTAATAAGCTGTCATCAGTTGGAAATACAGTTTTGCTTTTTGTCACTTTTCGCAACTGACGATTGAATCCTTCGATGGCATTTGTTGTATAAATAAGTTTTCTAACCTGTTCTGGATATTTAAAATAAGTAGCCAGTGTTGCCCAGCGTTCGCTCCATGATTTATAGATTTTTGGATATTTTGAGTTCCACTTTTCTCCGAAATCTTCAAGATTTTCTAAAGCGATNTCAGCCATTACTTTTCGATTGTCTTTATAAGATACATATCTTGTGGTATTTCGTATCTGATGAATGATGCACTGTTGTATCTCTGTCTGTGGAAATACAGCTTCGATTGCCTGTGGAAATCCTGTCAGTCCATCCACACATGTGATCAGAATATCTTCAACGCCACGATTTTTCAGCCCATTGATGATAGAAAGCCAAAATTTAGCACTTTCATTATCACCCACATACATTCCAAGGACTTCTTTTTTACCATCCATGTTGACCCCAAGAGCGATATAAACAGCACGTTTTACAATTCGGCCTTCACTTCGCACATGATAGTGGATTGCATCCATATAAACAACTGCATAGACTTCTTCCAAAGGTCTTTCCTGCCATTCTTTTACGATCGGAAGGATCTTATCTGTAATCCTGCTGATCGTACTGTCTGATATATCAATGTCGTAGAGTTCTTTCATGTGAGATTCAATATCTCCGGTCGTCATGCCTTTTGCATACATGGAGAGAATCTTTTCCTCCATGTCCTGGGTAACAGTATTCTGATATTTTTTGATTAATCTGGGTTCATATTCGCCATTACGATCACGAGGAACAGCGATTTCCATATCCCCATAACTGGTATGCATGGTTTTCCCAGAATGACCATTGCGACTGTTATTGGTATCTTTATTACGATAATCATATCTGGAATAGCCTAGTTCCTCATTAAGTTCTTCATCCAGAGCACCTTCAAGGATCACTGACATCATATCACGCATGATTGCATTAACATCTGTTCCATTTTTTACACTGATATCATTGTCCTTTAAATATCCTTGCATTAATTGTCTTAATGCTGCTTTTTGTGGTGTGTCTCCTTTTCTTCTTCCCATAAAAAAACCTCCAAACTGAGTAATATTATCTTACATCAGTTTGAAGGTTTACACAAACTTTGGGATACTCCCAAAAAAATTGTCTGGATTCTGCTTACAACGATCGTGTTTGCAGGAGCAGCAGGACTCATTACCAAATTTGCAATGACACCAGTTTATTCTTCCAGTGCACAGCTTTATGTTATGTCTAAGAGTGGAATTTCACAGTTAACAGACTTAACAATGGGAACACAGCTTACACAGGATTATATGGTAATTGTTAAGACAAGACCAGTGCTTGAACAGGTGATCAATGATCTGAAACTTGATATGGATTACAAAGAATTAAGCGAAAAGATCACAGTTGAGAATCCAACAGATACACGAATCATGCAGATCACAGTATCTGATAATGATCCAGAACTTGCGAAGAACATCACACAGGATCTTGCAGAAGTAACATCAAAGACAGTTGCAGAGAAGATGGATGTGAAATCACCAACGATCATTGAGAATGCTTATAAGTCAGAACAGCCAGACAGCCCAAGTCTCAAGAAGAATGTAGCGATCGGAGCGATTCTTGGATTTATTCTGATGGCAGCAGCAATTGTGATCCAGTATCTGATGAATGATACAATCCTTAAGGAAGATGATATTGAGAAATATCTTGGAATCAATACTTTAGCGCAGTTACCATTAGTGAAAGGTACATCAAAGCGTACAAAGAAAGTAAAGAGGGCGAGGTAGTACAATGAAGAAAGTAACAATGAATCTGCCAGAGGTCAAAGACTATCGTCTGACAGAAGGATTAAATCAATTAAAGACAAATCTTGCATTTTGCGGAAAAGACATCAAAGTTATTATTATAACAAGCAGTGTGCCAAACGAAGGAAAGAGTTCAGTTGCATTTGATCTTTCCAAGACGATGGCAGAAGGCGGTAAGAAGATTCTGATGGTTGATGCAGACCTTAGAAAGTCCGTGCTGGCTGCGAAGTATCATATTCAGGGAATTGATAAAGGATTAAGTCATTACCTGACAGGACAGGCAGAAATCGAAGATATCATCTATGAGACAGAGACAGAAGGATTTTATCTGTCCGTTGCCGGACCATTATCACCAGATCCAACAAGTCTTCTTGATTCTGATCAGTTTCAGAAATTTATTGACAAAGTAAGAGAAGATTACGACTATGTGATCATTGATGCCCCTCCTCTTGGAGTAGTGATCGATGCAGTGATCATTGGCAAATACTGTGATGGTGCAGTTCTTGTGATCGAGCAGGGAGTTATCAAACGTAAAGTAGTACAAGATGTCATCAAGCAGCTTAAGAGGGGCGAGGTGCGTATCCTTGGGGCTGTATTAAATAAAGTTGATGAACGTATCGGAGCGTATGGAGCTTATGATTATAAATATTCATATTCATACTATGGTGATTCTGATGCGGAAGACAGACATTAAAATACTTAATAAGGAGGAATGTAAGTATGAGTAACAAAATGATCAAGAAAGCAGCAGCTTGTACATTATCAGCAGTTATGGCTTTCGGACTTGTTGCAGTTACAGATGCACCAAAGACAACAAATGTAAGTGCTGCAACAAAAAAAGTTAAGAAACTTTCTTTCAAAAAGAAAGGCTATGTAATGAAGAGTGCAGGACGTTGGATGAACGTAAGAATCCGTCTGATCTTTTCACCAAAAAGCTCTAAAACTAAGAATCTGACTTACAAAACAAGCAACAAAAAGATTGCGACAGTTTCTAAAACAGGTATCTTAAGAACAAAGAAAAAAGGTACAGTGACAATCACAGCAATTGCTAAGAATAATAAGAAAGCAAAAGCTACAATGACACTGACTGTTGGTAAAGTTGTAAAAACTCTGAAGTTCAAAGAAGGAACAAAGAAAACAGTAACAGCTGGAAGCAAGTTTACACTTCACCCAACATACAAACCAAAAGATGCTGCAACAAAGGCAGTAACATGGAAATCAAGCAATACTAAGGTTGCAACAGTATCATCTAAAGGTAAAGTAACAACAAAGAAAGATGGTACAGTAACAATCACAGCAACAGCAAAAGACGCTGGTAAGAAGAAAGCTACTTTTAAAGTAACTGTTAAGAAAAAAGCAGTAACACCAGCAAAACCTACAACTGAAACATTAATACCAGTTGCTACAGGTAATGGAAAAGTTAAATTAAGCGGAATCGATCCAAAGGCATCACAGTATGTTTTAAAATACAAAGATAACAGTGTAACTATTTCAGCAAAAGAAGCAAAAGAAGCATTAGGATATCTTGATAATCCAGAATCTGGTTACCAAGCTTGGGTAAATACATCATATCGTGAAAAAGGATTTGTATCAGTATCAGGTAAAGGTAATACAAAAACTGTAACATTGACTGCAAATACAAAATACGCTGGTAAATACGAAGTAACTGTAACAGAAGTAAGTGTTGGAAAAGAATATAAAGTTCATGCAAAAAGAGTAACTACTGGTGGAACACGTGATATTACAGTAACAGTTAGTAATGGAGTAGTAACAGCTAAGAATGATAAAACTGGTGTTGAATATACAGCTCAGAAAGAAAATGGTAAATATTCTATCGAATTACCAGAATCCATTGGAAACAATGTAACAATCATTCAGACAGTTGCAAAATAATAAATATCATTTTAAATGATAATTAAAGGAATTCTGGAGGAGATCCTTCTCTGGAATTCCTGTTTTGTTATAATTTAATCTTACAAACCAAACATATAGTAAAGAATCAAAGGAAGAGCGTATCAATGAAGAAAAAGATTACAGCATTTATAATGTCTGTATGCCTGGTTGCTGCTATGATCGCAGATCCAGTTCAGGCAGCTTCTAAAAAGGCATATATTAAAACAGGAGTCAGCAGCAAAGTAACTGTATTATGTGGCAAGACTGTTAATTTAAAAGCAAAGACAGTAAACAAAAAGAAGAAGATCACATATAAAAGTTCAAAGAAATCAGTTGCAACCGTAAGTTCCAAAGGAATCGTCAAAGGGAAAAAATACGGAACAGCAGTGATCACACTCAGAGCAAGTGGAATGAGTGCAAAAAAAGTGAAAGTCTATGTAAGAAAACCAGTGACTTCTATTAAATTAACTTCAAAATCATCTCTGAAACTTGGAAAAGGAAAGACATCACAGATCAAGACAAAAGTATATCCAGGTGAAAAGCAGATGGTAAATGCGAAATTGTATTACAAAAGCAGTAATACAAAGGTTGCAACCGTAAGTTCCACTGGAAAGATCACAGCAAAAAGTGGAGGATATGCAAAGATTACAGTTTCCACAAGCAAGAGTGCAGGAAAAGTATGCACAAAATATGTAGATGTATTTATTTATGATGGATTTAACGATGTCTGTATGGAAACATCAGGAAACAAAACAATTTATACATTTAATCCATCATGGAAATCTGTAACGATCAAATTTACAAGTAATGGGAAAACATATTCTTTTAAAACAAGTGATCTAGGCAGCGATGTGAAACAAGCTTTTAATACACTGACATCTTTTGCAGGATTTAAGATCACAAAATATGGCGTAAAAGTAATGAAAGATGCGAACAAAGGAAAAAATATTGTTAATTTCCGAATTGTAAAAACAGGTGAAAATTATGATGTTTTAGTAGATAATACAAGATATCAGTTAACATTCTATAAAAAGATTAAAGGAAAAGTCTCATTTACAGTAGAAAAATAAAAAAACACAAAAATCACTTGACAATTAAAAATAAAGCATGATATAATATCAAAAGTTGCGAAAGAGCAACCAAAACAACAAAGAAGAGTATCCACTCTCACCTTAGCACATAAGATAGTAGAAGAAGTGACTTGGGTTAATATTTAAGAATATGATATTTCGTGATCATGCTTGAATTTTATGTGGATAGTCTTATAACTATCCACTTTTTTAATTATCATGGAGGTGTAATTATCAGCGAATTAATGATTAACGGACAGATCAGAGATAAAGAAGTACGTCTGATCGCGAATGATGGCGAACAGCTTGGAATTATGTCCGCAAGGGAAGCACAGAAGTTAGCAGATGAAGCAGGATTAGATCTTGTCAAGATCTCACCAAAGGCCAAACCACCGGTTTGTAAGATTATCGACTACGGTAAGTACAAATACGAGCAGACAAGAAAAGAAAAGCTGGCGAAGAAGAAACAGAAAGTCATCGATGTGAAAGAAGTCCGCATGTCACCAAACATTGACACAAACGACTTAAACACAAAGATTAATCATGCAAAGAAATTCCTTTCCAAGGGTGCAAGAGTGAAAGTCACACTTCGATTCAGAGGAAGAGAACTTGCCCATGTAAACGCAAGCAAGTATATCTTAGATGACTTCGCGAAAGCATTAGAAGATGTAGCCACCATCGATAAGAAACCTAAATTTGAAGGAAGAAGCATGACAATGTTTTTAGCTCCAAAGAACAACTAGGAGTTTAAGATATTCAAATATGAGTAGATACAAGCAGGATTAAGGAGGAAATAACCATGCCAAAAATGAAGACATGTAGAGCAGCTGCAAAAAGATTTAAAAAGACAGGAACAGGAAAATTAAAAAGAAATAAGGCATACAAGAGCCATATCTTAACAAAGAAATCTCCTAAGAGAAAGAGAAATTTAAGAAAAGCTGCAATGACAGATGCAACAAACGAAAAGAACATGAAGAAGATTTTACCATATCTGTAAGATGGATCGTTAAGGAGGAAATGTAAGCAATGGCAAGAATCAAAGGCGGAATGAACGCAAAGAAAAAACACAATAGAGTATTAAAACTGGCTAAAGGATATAGAGGTGCCAGATCTAAACAGTATAGAGTAGCAAAACAGTCTGTAATGAGAGCTTTAACAAGTTCTTACGCAGGAAGAAAACAGAGAAAACGTCAGTTCAGACAGTTATGGATCGCACGTATCAACGCTGCTACAAGAATGAACGGACTTTCTTACAGCAAATTCATGCACGGATTAAAATTAGCTGGTGTTGACATCAACAGAAAAATGTTATCTGAGATGGCTATCAGCGAACCAGAAGCATTCAAAGCTTTAGTAGACGTTGCAAAAGAAAAATTAGCTTAATTCATAGAATTAACATTGTAAAAACATCTTGATTTTAAAACGATGGTTGTCAGTCTGAATGGACAGATGACCATCGTATTTTTTTTAGGAATTTTTCTGAGATACGAGCATTCATTCTCATTTCTCCTCAAGTTTCAAAAAATGATATTGAATATACTGTTCGCGTATCTGTTTACGTCCTTTCGTTTTGATTGGAAAACACTTGGAGTCGGTCATTTCAAAATAATCAGCTTCCATTGCCTTGATATAATCCATATTCAGTAGGATTCCACGATTACACTGTAGAAATCTCGGGTCATCAAGATTCTGTGTAATGGAATAAAATGGAAGACGAAATGATTGACTGTCGATAGTAGTATGTATGATCACGTCATGGTTATTTGAATAAATATACTGAATCTTAGACAATGGAAAATGAACATTAATATTTCGATATTCAAAAGATAGTTCATTTTTACTTTGAGGAAGAATCTGTCTCGCATCATTCAAAACATGAAAAATCTGTTTATATTCAAAAGGTTTCAATATATAATCAAAAAAATGAAGTGGTGCAGCCTCGAAAATATGATCAGGACTCATCGTCAGAAAGACGATCAGTACTTTGAGATCAGACTGTCGTATCTTGCGTACAATATCAATGCCATTTAGGTTTTTTAGGAAAATATCCATAAAGATAAGATCATAATTACCAGATTTGTAAGCATTCAGGAAAGAATCTCCGTCTGAAAAACTTTGGATTTCAAGAGAAATCCCACTTTCTTTATGATAAGCATTTAAAGTATTTAAAATGATTTCCTGTTCAATTTCATTGTCATCGACAATTGCTAATTTCATATCATGTACTCCTTATTATAGGAAAATAAATTAATATCTTAAGTATAACTTGCAAGTTAAAGGAAAGCAAGCAGTGAGAAAATAATATTTATAAATAAGTACCACTAGAAAGTATATTTCAAACTTCATGAAAATATGGCATAATAAGAGAAAAAAGATGTTTCAGAAAGGAGATAAGCCATGAATGAAATATATGATAAAGTAAAAAAATGCTACAACCAAGTGAGAGAAAAAACAGATTTCAAACCGCAGATCGCAATGATCTTAGGATCAGGACTTGGAGATTACGCAGAAACGATCGAGATTAAGGAGATCATTGATTATCACGAGATTGATGGTTTCCCGATTTCAACAGTACAGGGACATAAAGGACGTTTTGTATTAGGATATATTGAAAGTGTTCCAGTTATGATCATGGAAGGTCGTGTTCATTACTATGAAGGATATTCCATGAGCGATGTAGTTCTTCCAGTACGTTTGATGAGGATGATGGGAGCAGAAATTTTATTTTTAACCAATGCATCAGGAGGAATTAATATAGAATTTCATGCAGGAGATTTCATGTTGATCACAGATCAGATAGCAAGTTTTGTTCCATCTCCTTTAAATGGAGTCAATATAGAAGAATTTGGAGAACGTTTTCCAGATATGAGTCACATTTATGATGAAGATCTACAGGATATGATCAGGCAGAGTGCAGATCACCTGATGATCGATCTGAAAGAAGGCGTCTATATCCAGCTTGCAGGACCGAATTTTGAATCACCAGCTGAGATACAGATGTGTAAAGTGATCGGTGCAGATGCAGTCGGAATGAGTACAGCATGTGAAGCGATCGCAGCAAACCATATGAAGATGAAGATCTGTGGAATTTCCTGTATTTCAAATCCAGCAGCAGGGATCAGTGAGAATCCGCTAAGTCATGAGAATGTACAAAAAATGGCAGATGAAGCTGCACCGAAATTCAAATTGCTTGTAACAGAAGCGGTGAAAAGAATGGGGAAATATTTAGAAACAACGAGGTAATCATAATGATAAGAATTTATCATGCAAGAATTCTGACGATGGAAGAAGATCAGGATATCTTTGATGGAGAAATCTGGATTTCAGGGACAAAGATACAATATGCAGGGCCAGAGAAGAAAGAAGAAGCAGCGAAAATAACATGGGATAGAGAAATTAATGCGAAAGGGAATCTGATCATGCCAGGATTTAAGAATGCACATACACATTCAGCAATGACATTTTTAAGATCCCATGCAGATGATATGCCGCTTTTATCATGGCTAAACGATCAGGTATTTCCATATGAAGCGAAACTCACACCAGAAGATATCTATCATTTATCCAAACTTGCAATCATGGAATATCTGACAAGCGGGATCACAGCGAATGCGGATATGTACCTGACACCAGATACGATGATCGAAGCATCCAGAGACTGCGGCTATCGAACGACAGTGATCGGAGCGGTTAACAATTTTACACAGTCAGTAGAACTTCTCGATGAATGGTATAAGAAATATCACAAAAAAGAGAATCTGATCAATTTCGAGTTAGGATTTCATGCAGAATATACAACAAAGAAAGAGATATTAGAAGGTATCGCAGATCTGGCAGAGAAATATAAAGCTCCTGTATATACACATAATTCAGAAAGTAAATCAGAAGTAGCACAATGTATTGAGCGGACAAAAGTGACACCAACAGTCTATATGGATCGACTTGGAATATTTAATTATGGAGGCGGTTTTTATCACTGTGTTCATATGACACAGAATGATCTCGATATTGTGAAAGAACACAATATATCCGTGATCACAAATCCAGCATCAAATCTGAAACTTGCAAGCGGAATTGCACCGATCGATCATATGTTAAAAGAAGGAATCAATCTTGCGATCGGAACAGATGGTCCAGCAAGCAATAATTGCCTTGATATGTTCCGCGAGATGTTCCTTGTCACAGCACTTGCCAAATACAGAGAGAATGATGCCAGTGCTGTTGATGCATTAGAAGTATTAAAAATGGCAACAATAGGCGGCGCAAAAGCAATGAATTTAACAGACTGTGATGTTTTGGCAGAAGGAAAAGAAGCAGATATTATTATGATTGACCTGAATCAGCCCAATATGCAGCCAATCCATAATATACAAAAGAATCTTGTATACAGTGGAAGCAAGCAAAATGTAAAACTGACCATGGTTGCAGGAAAGATCCTATATGAAAATGGTGAATTCTTTATAGGAACTGATGCATATAAAATTTACGAAAAGGCAAACGATATAGCCGAAAGAATTGTCAAGTAAGAATAAAAAAGAGCCGTATTCAGGCTCTTTTTTTTGTTGGAAATGGATGATATTTTTTCTTCCAGACATTTAACAGATGTTTGATCTTAAAAGCTTGGTATTTTTTATAGCCTTGAATCCCTAAAAAAGCTAATAAAAAAATAAGGAAATGAGTAACAATAAGTTTCATAATGCGATGCATAAAAACCTCCTAGAAATGAATCAATAGTGAAAGCACAAATAATTAACTTTATCATAACAAAAATAAGGCAAATAGTCCAATACAATAAAAACTATTGCTACGGACTATTATTTGCAAACTTGATTCATAATAAAATCAGAGTATATAAGGAGTGTGGGAATTATGACCATCGATTATAAAGCTCTGGGAGCAAAGATTAAGGAATATCGCAAAAAAGAAAATATAACACAGGAACAATTAGCAGAGATGGCAGATATCTCATTAAGCCATATGTCTAATATAGAAACAGCTTCAGCGAGCGTATCACTTCCAGCATTAAAATTGATCGCAGATGCATTGGATGTGACATTAGATGAACTTCTGATAGATAGCTACAGTAAAAAGCAGAAAGAGTATCTCTATAGCAGAAAGTTAGAATGTATTTTGGAACAATGCGAGACTGTGGAGCAGGAGATCATAGTTAATACAGCATCAGCATTAGCAGATAATTTAATGAAGAATCGAAAATAATAAGAGGAAGGTTTAAAAAGGTGTTAGATCACCTTATAAAAACCTTCCTTTTGTTATGTTATTACTATAGGACATCATGGATCAAAGATTCCAGAGTATCGACAGCATATTTTTCCATATTACAGTGATAATAAAATACAGGAACCTGTGCAGCAAGATCTTCCGCCATAGACCAGATCTTTTCTACAACAGAAGGATTCCACACATTGATCGTTAACTGGCTGATCAATTGTTTGACAGAATCAAAATATCGGCATCTCATACCACCATTTTCCGGAGCTTGTCCAAGAAAAACAATGGCTTTCACAGGAAAACTTTCATTATGACAGATTTCAGAAGAACCACAGATCGGCCATCCAAGAGACATCCAGCGATCACCTAACTTCTGAAGCAAAGTACGATCTCCATTGATCACTCTGGCACCACGATGTTTTACCCAGAGATCTGCATGTGTTGACTTTCCAATGCCACTTGGGCCACTAAATAAGATCACGCCATCATTGACTTGCAAAGCAGAACAATGCAGCACCATGGCATCATGGGCAAACATTCGCTTCTCCATAGCAAAAAGAGAAACAAACACGGTATCCGCTGAAAGCATGGAGAGAAACGAACGTTTAAAATAAGAATAGATCACACGTTCAGATTTTTCTTCATATACACCATAAGGTTCAGGAATTCCGACAAAATTCATGCGCCGGCTTTCAATATTCCCATTTTGAAATACCTGCAAATCATTTCGTGTAGTAATACATTCGCCCTGTGGTTCTGGAAGTTCATCAACGATTTTAATAAAATATTCAGTTTGTATATCTTCGGGAGAAGATGAGATTTCAAACTTTTTGAAATTCTCTGGGATATCCAGAGATTCGTCCATATGGACTCCGAAGATGAAATCTGCGATTTTGTATAGTTTCATAGAGAAACTCCTTTTTGCTTGCTATTATAAAAGCTGAAATCAAAATAAGAGATTATCTTGATTTCAGCTTATAAAATTTAAGAATGATTAGGACGACTAGAATCTAAAGGTGCTAATATACCATAATGATTCCAACGTCTGTCTACAAATGACTGTCCCCAATAATTGTTTTTTTTACTTTCTGTATGCCAATAAATTCCGTCTTTAGTATCAACAATGCCATTATTATTTCTATCATCCCAATAATCAAATCCACCATCAAGCCAGCCTTGATCTTTATTATATTCACCAACGCTTTTAACAACAGAACCATCATTAGTGATAACACGGTTAGCACTTGCGTCAGTACAAGTTCCAGATACGAAATCATGTTCATGAAAAACAGAACCTTTTTCGTCATATTTCCATTTGTTTCCTTTATCACCACTATTACCGAAACCAACACTGCAGGCAAGGCCGTAACAAGCAGCTACATATTCATTAGCAACAAAAGCTTCTTCATAAGCCATAAGCTTTTCATACATTCTTTTCATGGCAACTTCCCCTTAGTTGTTTTGAAGTTATCTATTCAATTATTTGAATCTGTTATTAATTTAAAATATTACAATTATATTATATAGGGGATACAGAATTAAGACAAGAAGAAATTTTATCAATTAACGGATTTTAGGATAATTAAACAAAAACTGTCGCAATTTATACGACAGTTTTTGTAAAATCTTATAAAAATTGTGTTATTAGTATTTACCGGATTAAGAATGATTTGGATGATGGTCGTCAATATTGGTGATATTCAGTCTTCCAATATGACTGTAAGTTCCAGAATGCTTATCTCCATCATAACCACATAATCCATGAAGTTTTCCTTGTGAGTCAGTCCAATATCCACTTTTATGACCATTGTAATCGTCAAATTTATCAGTTCGCCCATTCGTTCGCCCATTACCGGGATAAGCACACTGAATTATGCCAGTAATACAAGCGGATACATATTCATTAGCAACAAAAGCCTCTTCATAAGCCATAGGCATTTCATACATTCTTTTCATGGTCAATTCCCCCTTTAATAAAAATACAATTCAATTTTGGGTTAAAATATCTATAATTATGGGTAAGTGATTTCTTGATTTAAATTTAATATAAGGGGGATGGAAAGGGGGCAAGGCGTTTGAAATAAAAGGAAAGTTTTTGGCGTGATAGGCACAAAGGATCACTAGTCCATACTCAAATATAAGTCAAAATAAAACTTCCTTTTTCCATTCTCACATCATATAATAAAACAGAACACACAAGAAAGAAGGTGAGCCAATGTACGATTTAGGTAATATGGATTCAATGGAAAAAAGACTGATTCAAAAAGCATATATAAAACAAGCTCCGATCAATGGAAGTTTAGAGCTGTTACCACTTTGTAATATGAACTGCGACATGTGTTATGTTCGTTTATCCAAAGCAGAGATGGAACAAAAAGGCCGTTTAAGAACGAAAGAAGAATGGATTTCACTGGCTCATCAGATGAAAGATGCAGGTACATTATTTTTATTATTAACAGGCGGGGAACCATTGTTATTTCCAGAATTTAAAGAGCTTTACAAAGAACTTCAGAATATGGGAATGATTTTGACAATAAATTCAAATGGAACATTGATCAATGAGGAATGGGCGGATTTCTTTGCAAAGCATAAACCACGCAGAATCAATATTACATTATATGGGGCAGATGATCAGGCATATGGAAAGTTATGTCATTATCCAGCTGGTTTTCAAAAGACAGTAAATGCAATCAGGATGCTTAGAGATAGAGAAATCGATGTCAAAATTAATGGAAGTATTACATCAAAAAATGAGGAAGATATAAAAAAGATCTTAGATATTGCAAAACAATACGATGCAGCAGTAAACCTGGATACATACATGTATCCGGCAAGCAGGGAAAGAAATAAGCCGTTTGATGAACAAAGCCGTATGAATCCAAAGGATGCGGCAATGGCAAAAGTATTGATTTATAAATACCAGATGGGAGACATTGCGTTTGAAGAATATAGAAGAGCAATAATAAATACGATAGAACAATATATACCAGAAAACTATGGCTATGAACGGCATATTTCCTGTCTTGCAGGTAATTGCTCTTTTACAATTAATTGGCAGGGAATGATACGTCCATGTGTGATGCAAAGTATGCCACAGGTAAATGTATTCGATAAAGGATTTTTACAAGGATGGGAAACGATTTCAAATGAAACAAAAAAGATACTTATCAATGAAGCATGTGTATCATGCAGGTACCGTCCAATCTGCAACATCTGTGCAGTTGCAGCATTGCTTGAAACAGGAAACTATGATGGAATACCAGAATATATTTGTGAATATACAAAAGAATTTTATAGAATCATGAAAGAAGGTGCTCGTATATGTTAGATGATGAAAATCAGGATCAATCAAATCAGAAAATATCATTTGAATCTTTGGACATTCTGATCGGAAAATGGAAAGATGGAACATTTTCAGAGATCATTGATGACTGGAAATGGATTTTTTCATATAGCAAACGATATAAAGGCGCGATCGCATTTTACACGATTCTTGGTATTTTCAGCACATCAATGGGACTGGTAGGAAGTGTTGCCAGTAAATATATGATCGATATCATCACAGGTTATCAGATGAGCAAGCTTTGGATTATGATCGTGATCACACTTGGAAGCGCATTTTTCAGCATGACCATTGGAAATGTGATCGGTCGTATTTCAACAAAGTTAAGTATCTATATTAATAATGACATTCAGGCAGATATTTTTGATAAGATCATTGATGCGGACTGGATGGAGATCAGTCAGTACAGCAATGGAGATGTATTAAACCGATTTAACAGCGATGTCAGTACGATCAGTGGAAATGCGATCAGCTGGCTGCCAACGATCATTATTGCTGTTTATGATTTTATCGCAACATTTGTGGTTATTTGGCATTATGATAAGATCATGTCACTTTTAGCATTTGCAAGTGCACCTTTTATGCTCGTGATGTCTAAATTTCTGATCTCAAAGCAGAGAGAATATGGAAAGAAAGTCCGTGAAATGAGCAGTGATATGATGACGTTTGAAGTAGAAACATTTTATAATTTTGATACGATCAAATCATTTGGAATTTCTTCTCTATATGGAAAGAAGATGAGACAATGGCAGGAGAAATTTAAAGATATCAGTTTAAAATACAACATGTTCACGATCAAAACGAATATCTTAATGTCACTGGTTGGAATGGTCGTACAATATGCGGCATTTGGATATTGCCTGTTCCGATTGTGGACAAGAGATATCACTTATGGAACGATGACTTTGTTTTTGCAGCAGAGAAGCAGTTTAAATGGCGCATTTAACAATCTGGTATCAATTATTCCAAATTTTTTAAACAGCTCCATTTCAGCACACCGTATCAGAGAGCTTGCACAGCTTAAGAAAGAAGTACATATTCCAGAAAGTTCAGAGATGGACGATTATGTGGAAGATGGATTTGAAGTGAAGATGCGGGATGTAAACTTCTCTTATATCGAAGGAAACCGAGTTATCACAGATTCAGCATTTGTGGCAAAACCGGGAGAGATCGTGGCGCTGGTTGGTCCGTCTGGAGAGGGAAAGACAACGATGATCCGTTTGATCTTAGGTCTGATCCGACCGGAAAAGGGAGAAGCATATTTAAAAGCATCCAATGGAAAACAGGTGGAAATGAATGCCGATACTCGCCATTTATTTGCCTATGTACCACAGGGCAATACAATACTTTCTGGAACGATCGCTGAGAATCTAAGAATGGTAAAGCAGGATGCGACGGACGAAGAAATGATAGAAGCTTTGAAGATTTCCTGTGCGTGGGATTTTGTAAAGGAGATGGATGAAACGATCTATACAAAGATTGGAGAGAGAGGCCGCGGATTTTCAGAAGGACAGGCGCAGAGAATTGCGATCGCAAGAGCAGTCTTAAGAGATGCACCGGTATTATTACTGGATGAAGCGACATCGGCACTTGATGTAACAACAGAACGTAAGGTATTAAGAAATATCATACAACAGCGTCCGAACAAGACATGTATCGTGACAACTCACAGACCAAGCGTGTTAAATATGTGCCAGAGAGTCTACAGAGTTATGGAAACACAGGTCACAGAATTATCAGAAGAAGAATCAAGTAAGATGGCAATGGACTTTTAGGACAAAGGATGTCCGAATACGGAAGATTCGTTGACCGTATTTTCAAAAAAATGTATAATATACTTGATAGAATCTATGAAAAAGTAAGGGGGAAGATGATGAAGAAGAACGGATGGAAGATCATTCTGGCAATTGCAGTGTTAGTCTGTGTGGTCTGCCTTGGACGTTTTGGATGGATCAAGTACCAGAATCATAAGACAGAGCAGGCAAGGCAAGAGACATTAAAAGCCATTGCAAGCACTGAATTTACTGGAGAGAATGATGGGGACGAACCAGAGAAAGTTCCAGCGGGAGTTAAGCATGGACAGAAGATTGATTTTAAGAAACTGATCAAGATCAACAGTGATATTTATGCATGGATTTATGTACCGGGAACAAGAATTGACTATCCTGTGGCACTGAATCAGGAAGATGATACCCACTATTTAAAATATAACTTTAAGAATGAACCAGAGTTTGCAGGATGTATCTATACAGAGAAAGCAAACAAAAAGGATTTTACAGACCCTAATACTATTTTTTACGGACATAACATGAGAAATGGATCCATGTTCCAGAATCTTCACAAATTTGAGGATGAACAGTTCTTTAACAAACACAAAGAAGTATATGTATATACACCAAAGAAGACATATACATATACGATCTTTGCAGCTTACAAATTTGATGACAGACATTTATTAAAGACATTTAATTTTAAAAACAAAGCGAAGTTTGAGAATTATTTAAGAAATGTCAAGAATATCAGAGATATGGAAAGTCATATCAGAACAAAGCAGAAGGTTACAAGTAGCGACAAGATTATTACGCTGAGCACCTGCGTAGGAGGACAGCCACATAATCGTTATCTAGTACAGGCGGTGTTAACAGATGAAAGAAGTGCAGAATAAAGTAGATGAAGCAAAGAAACTCAATGACGAACTGAAGAAAGAGCTGGAAGGATATGATTCAGAGACAAAAGAAGAATTCCAAGGCTATGAAGTAAAGGAAGAGAAGCCGGAGAAGAAAAAGCAAAAGAAAAAGAAAACTCCGAAACAGATCGTAAAGAGAATTGTGATCGTGGCAGCGATCATCATACTACTTCCAACAGCGGTTATTTTAGGAATGTGGGCAATTGGGAAAAGTTCTCTTTTTGGCGGTAAAGTAGACATGTCGAAATCAGTGGATGGCGTAAAAGTCCAGAATAAGGGGGATTTGGTCATTTACAAAGGCCACAAATACCAGTATAATGAGAATATGACAAATATCTTATTTATGGGTGTAGACAAAGAGAATCTTGATTCCAAAGAAAGCAAGCTCAAGATGCGTGGAGCCGGGCAGGCTGACACCATATTTGTAGCAGCAGTTGATACCTCAACAGGCAAGGTTACACTTGTCAACGTTCCAAGAGATATTATGACTTACGTCAGATCATATGATAAGAACGGCAAATATGACGGGAAGAAACTTCGTCAGATCTGTCTGGCTTATGCATATGGGGATGGAAAGAAGAAGAGCTGTGAGAATGTAGCATATGCGGTATCACAAGTATTATACGGATTACCGATCCAGTCTTATATGTCCATTGACTTGTCAGCGATCAGCGTTTTGAATGATGCGGTTGGCGGGGTGAATGTTCAGGTGATCGGAGATCTGACTAGTGCAGATCCAGCTTTGAAGGAAGGAGCGAATGTCACACTGCTTGGTGGACAGGCAGAGACATATGTAAGATCCAGAGAATTTGAGCCATTGGATGCAAACTTGAAGCGTATGCAGAGACAGCAGCAGTATATTACATCTTATGCACAGAAAGCATTGCAGGAGATGAAGAATGACTTGACGTTACCACTAGATCTATTGAATCTTGTGTCTGACAATTCAGTAACGAATCTTTCAGCACCGAAGATCACATATCTGGTAACGAAAGTTTCAGGAAGCAGTTTTTCAGCTGATAATATTCAGAGTATCGAATGTAACATCAAAGAAGGTGAGACAGGATATGCGGAATATTATCCAGATGAGACGAAACTCTTTGAGATGATATTAAAGGTATTTTATAAACAGGTCAGCTAAGCTGAACTATTTAAGGGGGAACAGAATATGAAGAAGACAATCGTAATGTTAGCAACATTGATTATGAGTTTTGCTTTTGCAATATCTGTAATGGCAGCACCAAGTCCTGAGGACGAACACGATGATGATAATGGACCAACAACAACTTCACAGAAAAAAGAAACTCAGGAAAAGATTGATAAGAAAACAAAGATTACAGAAGATGAATTTGACAAAGACGGGGATAATGGAAGTTCTTCCTCTCCGAAGACTGGTGATCAGGGAGCACCGGTTACATTAGTATATGTATCACTGGCAGCTGCAGCATTAGCAGTATATGCAGCAAAACATGTACAAGAACAGAATTAATCACAATGTGCACCAAACAAAACCTCCGGTCGTAAAGAGACTGGGGGTTTTTCGAATATGAGGGTTGACTATGATAGATATACATACACACATTTTGCCAGGATTAGATGATGGTGCAAGAGATATGGACGATTCCCTCGAGATGGCAGTAATTGCAGTACAAAGCGGGGTTCATGCACTGGCGGCAACATCACATGCGAATACGGGAGGATTTTTCTCAGAATACAGCGTGGAAGGATATATGAAACGGCTTTCGGATTTCAGAAGAGAACTGGATAGAGAAGCTATTCCGCTAACAGTTTTATCAGGAATGGAGATTTTTATGACACATGAAGTTCCAGATATGATCAGGGAAGAAAGATTGTTGCCGCTCAATGAGACAGACTATTTCCTTATGGAATTCAGCTTTGGAATTGAGCAGGAAGAGATGGATGAACTGATAGATGGAGTGATGGAACTTGGAGTAACACCGATCATTGCACATCCAGAACGTTATCAATGTGTACAAGAATCGGCAAGGGGAATCTTTTACTGGATGGAACAAGGGTGTCTTACACAGATAAACAGAGGAAGTATCTTTGGAAGATTCGGAGAAAGAGCAAAGATATGTGCCGATCATTTATTGTCAAAAAGGATGGTTACCTGTATTGCAAGTGATGCACACAAACCATATGAACGGACAACATATATGGCAGATATAAAAGAATATATGGAAGATCATTATTCTTTTGAATATTCAAAGAAATTATTATATGATAATCCTAAGAAGATTTTTGAAGGAAAGAAGATCATACAAAAATAACAGAAGTTAGGAGACTTAGTGAGATGAAGAAATTAAAGATGGCAAGTTTTGTGATATTTTGTATATCACTGGCGGCGAGTTTGCTTTTTTGGTTTACACAAGTCAGAAAAGGGGACAGGATCGGACCGGTGATCACAATTGATCAAAAAGAACTTACAGTGGATCTGAATGCGACAGATAAGTATTTCTTAAAAGGTGTAAAAGCAATTGATGCAAACGACGGTGATGTGACATCTTCTGTTGTTGTAGAAAGTGTATCAAACTTCTTAAGCGGAGGGCGCCGTCTTGTCGTTCTGGCAGCAGTGGATAATCATAACAATGTTAGCAGAGCCAATCGCATTGTAAAATATGCGGGGTATACCTCTCCGACATTTGATCTGAAGAAGCCATTGTGTTTTGAGTCAGGAGGATCTGTAAAGAATGAGGATCTGTTGAAGAATCTGACAGTCAAAGACAAGATTGACGGAGATTTGTCAAATCAGGTAAAGATTCTAACGAATTCTGTAGTAGATCTTTATACACCAGGGGAATATCCGGTAAAACTACAGGTAAGCAACAGTGCAGGAGATACTGTATCATTTCAGGCAACGATACAAGTATATAATGGAACAGAGAGATCAGAGATTCCATTTATCCATTTGAAGAAATATCTCGTGTATACAAAGAAAGGACATAAATTAAATGCCAAATCTTATATTTCAAAAGTATGTATGGGCGGAGATTATGAATCAAATGTCGAAGGGGACGTTGATAATAAGAAAGTAAGCATTAAGGACGAAGTAGATTATAACAAAGCAGGTTCCTATGAGATCACATATTCTGTAAAGAGTGGGAAGAGCCGTACAGGTACCGTAAGACTGATCGTGATCGTTACAGAATAGGAGGCAGGATGAGATATGAGTAATGAAAAACATAATATATCGGTAAATGATTATGAAATGAATATAGATCTGTACAGCATTCTCAGAGATATCAGCAAATATATTGTAGTGATCCTGCTGTTAGCCGCATCTATGAGTCTGTTGGCTTATGTATATGTAGGAAGAAGTTATCACAAGCAATATGAATCAACCAGCACATTTATTGTCAGCAGCAAAGGAAGTAACAACAGTGTATATTCTGATCTGAGCACAACGACAGAGATGGCAACAAAATTTTCAGAAATCTTAAATAGCAGTATTTTACAGAAAAAAGTTGCCAAAGAGATGAATATGGATTATTTTCCAGGAACTGCTTCGGCAGAAGTTGTCAATGAAACAAACCTTCTTGTATTAAAGGTACAGGCAGATTCACCAGAGATGGCATTTAGTCTGAATAAAGCGATCATGAATAATTATTCCGTTGTCACGAATCGGCTGATCGGTACAGTTGTACTTGATGTATTACAGAATCCAACCGTCCCAAGCGGTCCGGTGAATGAATTTCAGCCAGCAGCATTGATGAAGAAAACATTTGTTATGACAATAGTAGCACTATGTGGGTTGATTGCGATCATTTCATTTTTGAAGGATACCGTGAGAAAACCCAAAGAAGTTTCTAAAAAACTGGACGGAACGTTGCTTCAGACACTTTATCATGAGAGACTTTACAAGTCATGGAAAGCACGAATCCACAGGAAAAAGAGTAGTGTATTGTTGACAAATCCAGGAACAAGTTTTCAATATGTGGAAGATATGAAGAAACTGGCGCGAAAAGTCAGTAGTAAGATGAAAGATAAGCAGGCGAAAACCCTTCTTGTAGCCAGTGTAGAAGAGAATGAAGGAAAATCAACTGTGGCAGCGAATCTGGCACTGGCACTTGCAGAAGAATCAGAGAAAGTGCTATTGATCGATGCAGATTTAAGAAAACCATCACAGTATAAGATTTTTGGACTTGCACCAGAAGAAGTACAGGAATTTGGTGAGGTGCTGAATGGAAATGAAAAGTCAGACCATTTGGTTCATGCACTGGCAAAGTCAGAGTTACTTTTGGTTACAGGAACTATGATCTACCCGAATTCTACAGAAATGATCGCATCGGATATGTTTTATAAGATTGTAGATTTCTTCAAAGAACGACTGGATTATGTGATCATTGACACACCTCCAATGTCACAGGCAGCAGATGCAGAAGAACTTGTAGATTATGCAGATGCATCAATCCTGGTAGTACGCCAGCATACAGCCCTTGTAAAAGATATCAATGAGGCAATCAGCATCCTGAATTCAGGAGAAGGAACGATGCTTGGATGTGTATATAATGATGTATTCCATGGAATCGCACAAACAGCAAGAAATTATGGATATCGTTATGCATATGGAAGTGGAAGCAGTTATGGTTACGGGTATGGCTACGGAAATAAATATGGTTATGGCGGTAAATATGGCTATGGTTACGGCTATGGAAGAAGTAGTAGACAAAGCAAGCAAGAAGAACAGAAGGAACAACATAACAAAGATTCAGTGACAGAACGGCAGGTGAAGAAAGAAGATGAGTAAAGATTATGCAGAACATAGAGAGAATAGGGAGAATCTGATCGATATTGCCGGACTATTTGATGATCTGGTAAAAGTAGCATTTCAGTTGAAATTTAAATTTCTGATCACGATCATAGTATGTGGTGTAATTTTCTGTGGATATAAAAGGTTTACATATTCTCCATATTATATTGCATCGTCAACATTTACGATCAGTTCTAGTATTTCATCAGAGAATTCTAATACCTATATAGAAAATGCAACAGCGAATCAGATGGCAAAGTCATTTCCATATATTTTGCAAAGCGGAGCGTTTAAACAGGTATTAGCCGAGGACCTTGGAATGCAGTCAGTTCCAGGAACAATTGAAGCGGAGGTTATGGAGAATACAAACTTATTTACATTAAAAGTTACAGAGAGTAGTCCAGAACTTGCTCAGAAAGTTTTAGAATCCGTTGTTAAGAATTATCCGTCAGTTGCAGAATTTGTTATCGGAAGTTCCCAGCTGACTTTGATGGATGAAAGCGGAGTTCCAACAGCACCTGCAAACCCATTTAGTTATAAGCATGAGCTGGAGATCGGTGCTGCAATAGGAATCCTTTTATGTGTATTTTTAGATGTACTTCTTGCACTGGGAAAGAATACAGTAAAGAAAGAAGAAGACTTCAAACGCTTATTCCATGTAGACAGTCTTGGAGTTCTGCCTCATGCGAAATTCCATAAGAAACGTACCCAGGTAGAAGAACTGATCGTTTTGGACAATCCAAGACTTCCAAGAAGTTTTTTGGAAGCGTCAAGAACCGTACGAAGAAGAATTGAACGTGCACAAAAAGAAACAGGCATGAAGTCATTTCTTGTAACAAGTGCGATGCCAGGAGAGGGAAAATCTACAGTATCAGCAAACATCGCGATATCTTTGGCTATGAAAGGATATAAAGTAATACTTGTTGATGCCGATTTAAGAAATCCATCAACAGCAAAAGTTCTTGGAATGCAAGAGCAGGAACTTGGAACATTACAGGTACTAAAAGGCGAAGTCAAGATTGAAGATGCGGTACAGCCATATAAAGATACAAGTGTTATGGTACTGGCAGGTTCATCACCAATTCAAGATACTTCTACTGTCCTAAGCGGTGAGAACATGAGACAGTTTATAAAAGAACTGGAAGCAAAAGCGGATTTTGTAGTGATTGATACACCACCAAGTGCCATGTTATCAGATGCAGCGATCGTTGCACAGTATGTGGATGGTGCAGTTTTTGTTATCCGACAGGATTATACAGAAGCAGATCGTATTCTTGAAGGTATGGAAATCCTTTCAAGTTCTGGAGCACAGATCACAGGATGTATTTTAAATGATGCAAATGTGAAAGGAAATAGTTCTCAACATTATAAGAATAGTTATCGGTTGAAGGGGGAAGTGAAAGTTTAATTTGGAGTTGGCCAACTGTAGAATTCGAGTATATGATAAAAAATAAATAAGTAACTGAACGCGATGCGGTGGAATTTGTTCAAAATATGGCAAAATTCCAATGCATCGCGTTCAGTTGTTTTAAATATTGATTCTTATCTTATTTTTGTCACATATACGAAAGCCTATCAAATCAGCCTTTTGCTTTTCCCGTACTTCTTCGTTTTACGATAAATGGTTCAAACTCGAGTTTTGTGACAAAACTTCGAGGTTGATTTTTTGTCTTGGAATCACGGATACGAACAATGATATCAACAGCTTCCCTTCCCTTAGCTTCGATGGAATGTTCAACAGTTGTAAGAGAGATACGATTCATATCAGCCATTGGAACGTTGTCAAAACCACAGACAGAAAAGTCATTTGGAACTTTGTATTTCATTTCATATAAAGCATCCAAAATACCAAAAGCTACCATATCATTATATCCGACAAAAGCAGTGCAGTCCGTTCCTTCCTCGAGGATTTGCTTTGTGAGATTATACCCAGAGGAGTATTCCAAAAGATTTGGAGAAAGCAGATTATATTCTCCAGGAGAAAGAGAACGGATCTGTACACAATCATCTCCAAATCCATGCTCTTTGAAAGTAGCGACAAGAGCATCATAACGTTTTGATCTGGAACGCTCAATATCAGTGATCGGTGTTGATATGTAAGTAATCTTACGATGTCCAAGAGAAATGAGATGTTCTGCGACAAGTCTTGCAGGTTTTACACTGCTGATATGAATCGAATCAAATGTGATCTCATCATTTTTATCACCGATATTAACGATCGGGATCTGTTTGGACATTTCGTTTACTTCTGGAAGAAATGAAGTTGAATACAGATAAATGATTCCAGCAGTATCAAGATCATTTTTCATAAGATCAAGATAATATTGTTCGGTACTTGGATTACGAAGCGTTGGTGCGACAAAAGTTAGATATCCGTAATCATGTGCCCGTTCGGTGATCGAATGTATCAAAGTTGTATAATAGTGATTTGATAAAAATGGACAGATGATCAAAATAACTTTAGAAAGAGGCTTGTTTTTTGATTCTGTTTGTTTCTTCTTTTTTTGGTAACCAAGCTCTTTCGCAGCATCAAATACTTTCTTCTTTGTACTCTCTGAAAATGAAACATTGCTTTTATTATTTAAGATCATGGAGACTGCAGATTGTGAGAGACCGACATGATCTGCAATGTCTTTGGTTGTAACTTTCTTCTTTAAGCCCATAAAATCCTCCTTAATCAAAATTATTTTAATTAATTAATAACTGTTAATAAAAATTTGAAATATTACTAATAAAAAATAAATTATTAATTAAAACCACATTTATCATAGCATATTTTTTTGAAAAAAAACAAGGAAAATCAAGCTTTTTATAATTGAAAGAAATTAAAAAAATCATCTTGAAAAAAATAAAAAAACAAGGTACTATTAATAAAGTTGAAAAATATTAATAAATTCATCGCATAATGCTTAAAAATGCCTTGTTTTGCGATTTGACAACCATCATTGTCCATGGTTAAATAAAGCCAGAAACAAAACAACGAACAAAAACAAACAACAATAAACAATGTTTTTAGGAGGAAGTAAGTTATGAGATTTTTCGTGGACACAGCAGATGTAGATCAGATTCGTAAAGCAAATGATATGGGAGTTATCTGTGGAGTAACAACAAACCCATCATTAATCGCAAAATCAGGAAGACAGTTCGATGATGTTATCAAAGAGATCACAACTATCGTAGATGGAGCGATCAGTGGAGAAGTAAAAGCTACAACAACTGATGCAGAAGGAATGATCAAAGAAGCAAGAGAAATCGCTAAGATCCATCCAAACATGGTTGTAAAAATTCCTACAACAATCGAAGGGTTAAAAGCTACAAAAGTATTATCTTCTGAAGGAATCAAAACAAACCTTACATTAATCTTCAATCCAAACCAAGCATTATTAGCTGCAAGAGCTGGAGCAACATATGTATCTCCATTCTTAGGAAGATTAGATGACATTTCTCAGAACGGATTAGACTTGATTGCAGATATCAGAGAAATCTTTGATGCAGCAGGAGATATCGATACACAGATCATCTGCGCAAGTATACGTAACCCAATCCACGTAATGGAATGTGCTAAGATGGGAGCTGACATTGCCACAGTACCATATAATGTATTCGAACAGATGATGAAACACCCATTAACAGATCAGGGAATCGAAAAATTCCAGGCAGATTATAAAGCAGTATTCGGAGAATAAGAAAGGGTGGTAGATACAATGACAACCGCAGAATTAAAGAAAACAGCAAATGAGGTTCGCAAAGGCATCATTAAGTCAACACATGCTGCCAAATCTGGACATCCAGGCGGATCTTTATCAGCAGCCGACTTATTTACATATCTGTATTTTGTTGAGTTAAACGTTGATCCTAAGAATCCAAAAGATGAAAACAGAGATCGTTTTGTATTATCCAAAGGACATGTAGCTCCTGGATATTATTCAACATTAGCAGAAAGAGGATTCTTCCCTAAAGAAGACCTGTTAACATTAAGACATGTCGGATCTTATTTACAGGGACATCCTGATATGAAGAAAATCCCTGGAGTAGATATGTCCAGCGGATCTTTAGGACAGGGAATCTCTGCTGCAGTTGGTATGGCACTTGCTGCAAAACTTCAGAATAAAGATTATCGTACATATACACTTCTTGGAGATGGTGAGATCCAGGAAGGTCAGGTATGGGAAGCTGCAATGTTTGCAGGATCAAGAAAACTTGATAATTTAGTAGTGATCGTTGATAACAACGGATTACAGATTGACGGACCAATCGATGAAGTAAACTCTCCATATCCAATCGGAGCTAAATTTGAAGCATTTAACTTTAATGTGGTTGAAATTGATGGTCACGACTTTGATCAGATCGCAGATGCATTCAAACAGGCAAAAGAATGCAAAGGAAAACCAACAGCGATCATTATGAAGACGATCAAAGGTAAAGGTGTATCTTTCATGGAGAACCAGGTATCATGGCATGGTTCTGCACCAAATGATGAACAATGTAAACAGGCACTGGAAGAATTAGAAAAGGTGGGCGAGTAAGATGGCAGAAGTAAAGAAGATTGCGACAAGAGAAAGCTATGGTAATGCTTTAGTTGAATTAGGACAGGAAAACCCTAATGTTGTAGTTTTAGATGCTGACTTAGCCGCTGCAACTAAAACAGGAATGTTTAAAAAAGCTTTTCCAGAAAGACATATTGACTGTGGTATCGCAGAGTGCAATATGATCGGTATTGCTGCAGGACTTGCAGCAGCAGGAATGACTCCATTTGCAAGTAGTTTTGCTATGTTTGCAGCTGGACGTGCATTTGAACAGGTAAGAAACTCTGTTGGATATCCACACTTAAACGTTAAGATCGGAGCGACTCATGGTGGTATTTCCGTAGGTGAAGACGGTGCAACACATCAGTGCTGTGAAGATATCGCCCTAATGCGTACAATCCCTGGAATGACAGTTATCGTTCCATCTGATGATATTGAAGCAAAAGCAGCAGTCAAAGCAGCAGCAGCTATGGAAGGACCAGTCTATATGAGATTTGGCCGTCTGGCAGTACCTGTGATCAACGATGAAGATTACAAATTCGAGATTGGTAAAGGTAACGTTTTAAAAGAAGGAACAGACGTAGCGATCATCGCGAACGGACTTTGTGTTGCTGAATCCTTAGAAGCAGCTAAAAAATTAGAGGCAGAAGGAATCAACGCTCAGGTGATCAATATGGCTACAGTAAAACCATTAGATACAGAGCTTGTATTAAAAGCAGCAAAAGAAACAGGAAAAGTCGTTACAGTTGAAGAACATTCAGTGATCGGTGGATTAGGAAGTGCTGTATGTGATGTATTATCTGAACAGCTTCCAACACCTGTATTAAAGATTGGTGTTAATGATGTCTTTGGACATTCAGGACCAGCAGTAGAACTGATCAAAGAATTCGGATTAGATGGTGACAGTATCGCTGCCAAAGTAAAAGAATTTGTAAAATAATAAATTCTCTTAATAAATAAAATGAAGAAACAGCACATTTGTTTTTATAGCAGATGTGCTGTTTTTATGTTATGATAAATTTAGTTTTATGATCAAAACAATTTAGGAAAGGGACAGGTGATTGATTATGTGGACACGAGGTGAATTAAAGGAACGAGGAAAGGCGGCATTGCATCGCAATTACTGGATCGTTGTGCTGGCAACACTTGTAGTTACAGCATTGACAGGAGGATTTAGCAATACAGCTGGAAATGGTTCTTTACAAGATGGAAGTAATGCAGTAGCTGGAAATGGTGATGCATCTGCAACTTTGATGCAAATGTTGTTTTCACTTTTTGGGGTTACCGGTGATATGATTTATAAAAAATTAATAGGACCAGTATACGCAGGAATGTATGCATCATTTCTATTGATCCTGATAATGATAGTTATTAGTGCTGGATTGTTGTTTCGGATTTTTGTTGGTAATTTATTTGAAGTTGGCGGATGCCGTTTCTATGAAGAAAACAGTGAACATAAAACAAGGATTGCATGGATTATTGATGGATTTCGTAATGGGGCTTACTTAAGGAATGTTGTAACGATTTTTTTGAGAGATTTGTATACATTATTATGGATGCTATGCTTGATCATACCAGGAATTGTAAAAAGTTATGAATATAAAATGATTCCGTATATTCTTGCAGAAAATCCACAGATTTCAAGGAAAAGGGCTTTTGAATTAAGTAAACAGATGATGGATGGACAGAAAGGGGACGCATTTGTGTTAGATCTTTCTTTTATCGGATGGGAGTTTTTATCTTTTATCACACTTGGAATTGTTCAAATCTTTTATGTGGGTCCATACATAAATGTGACATGGGCAGAATTTTATAAAGTTATGCGTGAGAATGCATTGGAGTCAGGAATTGCGACAAGAGAAGAACTTCCAGGACTTCAAAAAGAAATAGACGAATAAAGATTTCATAAGAGGACTTAGATAGAATTGATCTGAGTTCTCTTTTATATTATTTAAGAAAAAGTTCATAGATTCTATATTTGATAGGAACTGTGAATCATGTTATACTATAGATTAGCAAAAAAATAATCAGGAATTATTTAAGGAGTTTGTAAGATGGGAAAATATTTTGGAACAGACGGGTTCCGTGGAGAAGCAAATATAAATTTAACTGTAGAACATGCATATAAAGTAGGACGTTACATCGGATGGTATTTTAATCAGAAGTCAAGCAGCAGAGCAAAGATCGTCATTGGTAAAGATACAAGACGAAGCAGTTATATGTTCGAGAATGCACTAGTTGCAGGACTGACTGCATCTGGTGCTGATGCTTATATGCTTTATGTAACAACAACACCAAGTGTTGCTTATGTCGTAAGAACAGAACAATTTGACTGTGGTATCATGATCTCAGCAAGCCACAATCCATACTATGACAATGGGATCAAACTGATCAATGCCAAAGGACATAAGATGGAAGCAGAAGTCGAAGCGAAGATCGAGGCATACATCGATGGAGAGATCGAAGAACTTCCATTTGCAACCAAGAAAGAAATCGGTCGTGCAAAAGACTATGCAGCAGGAAGAAACCACTACATCGGATATCTGATCTCAACTGCAACAAGATCATTTAAAGGTGTGAAAGTCGGATTAGATTGTTCTAACGGAAGTTCTTTCGCAATCGCTGAGAATGTATTTAAAGCACTTGGAGCAGAAACACATGTGATCAATAACGAACCAGATGGAACAAACATCAATACAAACTGTGGTTCTACACATATCGAAATCTTACAGGGATATGTCAAAGAGAATCATTTAGACGTAGGGTTTGCATATGACGGAGACGCTGACCGTTGTATCGCTGTTGATGAGAATGGTAAGGTTGTTGATGGAGACCTGATCCTTTATGTATGCGGACAATACATGAAGAAACATGGAGAATTAAATAACAATACAGTTGTAACAACAGTGATGTCTAACCTAGGATTATATAAAGCATTTGATGCAGCAGGAATCTCTTATGAGAAGACAGCTGTTGGTGATAAATATGTCAATGAAAATATGGTCAAGAACGGACATGCATTAGGTGGAGAACAGTCTGGACATATCATTTTCAGTAAGTTCGCAACAACAGGAGATGGTATCTTAACATCTATTAAGATCATGGAAGCAATGATCGAACAGAAACAGACACTTGCACAGTTAGCAGAACCAGTACAGATCTTCCCACAGATTCTTGAAAATGTCCGTGTGACAGATAAAGCAGCAGCACAGGCAGATGAAGATGTGCAGAAGGCAGTCAAAGAAGTGGAAACAGAACTTGGAGATGAGGGAAGAATCTTAGTACGTGAAAGTGGAACAGAACCACTAGTACGAGTTATGGTTGAGGCAAGAAGCCATGAGATCTGCAGAGAGAAAGTAGATAAAGTGGTGAAAGTCTTAAGAGAGAAAGGTCACGTTATCAAATAGTCTATGGAAAAGTTATATGCGGATATTATCATTAATATTTCTCATGAGGCACTGGATAAGGTATTTGCCTACAAAGTGCCTTTTTCCTTGATTCAGGATATTCGAGTGGGGCAGCAGGTCGTTGTCCCATTTGGACGTTCTAATAAGGAGCAGACAGGATATGTGGTCAATCTTTCAAGAACTGTAAACTACGATGAGAGTAAAGTCAAGGAGATCATAAGAATCGAGACAGACCATGTTGGCGTGGAAGCGAAGATGATAGAGCTTGCAGCGTGGATTCGGGAGAATTATGGATCAACAATGATTCAGGCACTAAAAACAGTTCTTCCAGTACAAGAGAAAGTTGCAAGAAAAGCAAGAAAATATATTGAACTGACCATGGATGCAGTACATGGACCTGCGATGCTTGAGGAGTATTTTAGTAAGCATTATGTGGCGAAAGCAAGACTTTTGGCAGCATTGCTAGATCATCATAAGATTTCATGGGAGATGGCATCAAAAGACTTAAAGATTTCCAAAAGTACAGTGGACAGCATGGAGAAAGAAGGAATTCTCCATGTTGTGACAGAATATTATTATCGAAGTCCGGGACAATTCAATGCAGCATACTCCCAGACAGAGATTACATTAAATGAACAGCAGCAGGAATTGATCGATGAATTCAGAGAAGATTTTTTGAAGAAGAATTACAAAACATATCTTTTACATGGAATTACAGGAAGTGGAAAGACAGAAGTATATCTTGCAGCGATTGAAGAAGTGATCAAGAAAGGAAAACAGGCAATTGTCTTAATCCCCGAGATCGCATTGACGTATCAGACAGTAACAAGATTTACAAAGCGTTTTGGTGACCGCGTGTCAATCTTGAATTCGAGGTTATCAAAGGGAGAGAAATACGATCAATGGCTGCGTGCAAAACGTGGGGATATTGATGTGATTATTGGACCAAGATCAGCATTGTTTGTGCCATTTCCGAATTTGGGATTGATCGTGATCGATGAAGAACATGAAGGAAGTTACAAGAGTGAGCAGACGCCGAAATATCACGCAAGAGAAGTAGCGATCAAGAAAGCACAGATGGAAGGTGCATCTGTGATCCTTGGTTCAGCAACACCATCTATGGACAGTTATAAACATGCACAGGATGGAACTTACCGTTTATGGGAACTTACTAAACGTGCTAAAGAAGCAGTTCTTCCAAAGGTTTATATAGAAGATCTAAGGGAAGAACTAAAGGCTGGAAACCGCAGCATGTTTAGTAGAAGATTACGAGATCTTATACAAGACCGTCTGGATAAAGGTGAGCAGATCATGTTGTTTTTAAACCGCAGAGGATATGCAGGATTTGTTTCATGCAGAAGCTGTGGCCATGTGATGGAGTGCCCACATTGTGATATTTCGATGACGTATCACAGAGATGGCAGACTTCGGTGTCATTATTGTGGGTATGAACAGCCGATGCTGAAAGTCTGCCCAGAATGTGGAAGTCCGTACATTGGAACATTTGGTCTTGGTACTCAGAAAGTAGAAGCAGCACTTTATAAAGAATTTCCACAGGCAAGAGTTCTTCGAATGGACATGGATACAACGAAGAGAAAAAACAGTCATGAAAAGATACTATCAGCATTTTCCGATGGTGAGGCAGATATCTTAGTTGGAACACAGATGATCGTGAAAGGGCATGATTTTGCAAATGTAACATTAGTTGGAGTTCTGGCAGCAGATCTTTCACTGCATGCAAATGATTACAGAGCCGGGGAGAGAACCTTTCAGCTTCTTACGCAGGCAGCAGGAAGAGCAGGAAGAGGAAGCAAGCCGGGCGAAGTTGTGATCCAGACGTATTCACCAGATCATTACAGCATTCAGACGGCAGCCAGACAGGACTATCATGCATTTTATAATGAAGAGATCGCATATCGTACGATGATGAAATACCCTCCGGTATGGCAGATGTTAGTTGTATTTGCATCAGGAGAAGATAAGGCATGGCTTGATAAAGTAATGGATGCGATGGCAGAAGTTGCAAAGCATATGGATCTTATGGTGATCGGACCGAGTGAGGCAGGATTTGGCAAGATCAATGATCAATACCGCAAGGTTATTTATATTAAGAATAAAGATTACGAGATACTGGTAAAGGCAAAGAATCGTCTGGAGCAGTGGATTGACTTGAACAATATCAGAAAGAAATTACTGGTTAATTTTGATTTTAACCCGATGAACAGTTATTAACCAAGAAATAGGTATTAAGACATATAGTTGTTAACAAGAAGAAAAGGAGAAAATTATGGCAATTCGACAGATTCGAGTATTAGGAGATGACATTTTAAGAAAGACATCCAAAGAAGTAAAGGAAATGACACCAAGAATGCATACATTAGTAGAGGATATGTATGACACAATGTATGAGGCAATGGGAGTTGGACTTGCGGCACCGCAGGTTGGAATCTTAAAGAGAATCGTAGTGATCGACACAGGAGAAGAAGGAGAATGTGTAACACTTGTAAATCCAGTGATCACATTAAAAGAAGGAGAACAGGTTGGAGAAGAAGGATGTTTAAGTCTTCCAGGAAAAGTAGCCGTTGTAAAACGTCCAGACCACGTTATCTGTGAAGCATTTGACGAAGATATGAACCCGATCACAGTCGAAGGATTTGGTTTATTTGCAAGAGCAATCTGTCATGAAACAGATCATTTAGATGGAATTTTATACCCAGATGTAGCAGAAGAACCAGCAAGAGACATCACAATGGAAGAGGTAGAATAAGATGAGAGCAGTATTTATGGGAACTCCGGAGTTTGCAGTACCAACCTTGCAGGCACTGATCGATCACCATGAAGTGCTTGCCGTTGTGACACAGCCGGATAAACAAAGAGGACGCGGAAAGAAAATGCAGTTTCCTCCAGTGAAAGAAAAAGCAGTTGAATACGACATCCCGGTTTATCAGCCACAGAGAGCCAGAGATGAAGAATTTATCGAAGAATTAAAGAAGATCAATCCAGATGTGATCGTAGTCGTAGCTTATGGGCAGATTTTGCCAGAAAGCATCTTAAATATTCCAAAATACGGATGTATCAATGTGCATGGATCACTTCTTCCAAAATACAGAGGAGCAGCACCAATTCAGTGGGCAGTCCTTGATGGAGAAGAAAAGACAGGAATCACAACGATGTATATGGAAAAAGGTCTTGATACTGGAGACATGATCGACAAAGCAGAAGTTGTGTTAGACGAGAAGGAAACAGCAGGTTCTCTGCATGATAAACTCATGGTATTAGGGGCAGACTTATTATTGGAGACATTAAAGAAATTAGAAGATGGTACTGCGGTCAGAAAGAAACAAAATGACGAAGAAAGCTGTTATGCTAAGATGTTAAGCAAAGATATGGGACAGATCGATTTTACAAAAGATGCAAAAGAGATCGAATGTCTTATTCGTGGAATGAATCCATGGCCAAGTGCCTATACATCTCTTGATGGAAAAACAATGAAAGTCTGGGAAGCAGATGTGTTAGACAGAGAAAGCAAAGAAGAACCAGGAACGATCGTCGAAGTGACAAAGAAAGAGATCATCGTGGCGACAGGAAGCAACGATCTTGCACTTCATGAGATTCAGCTGGCAGGAAAGAAACGTATGCAGGTACAGGCATTTTTACTTGGATATCAGGTAGAAGCAGGTATGAAATTAGGAGAGTAATTGATGGAGAATCCAAGAGAATGTGCATTGGATGTGCTTATTAAAGTTGATAAAAAGGAAGAATTATCCCATATAGCGATCAGCAATGTTTTAGAAAAATACCAGTTTTCAGAAAAAAGAGACAGAGCCTTTTTTACAAGATTGGTGGAAGGAACACTAGAACGTCAGATTACGATCGATTATGTGGCTGATCAGTTTTCAAAAACAAAGATCAGAAAATGCAAACCTTTAATCAGAGCATTGCTTCGCATGGGAATCTACCAGATCCTTTACATGGATCAGGTACCAGATTCAGCAGCATGTAATGAGGCAGTAAAATTAGCAAAGAAGCGAGGATTTTCAAGATTATCAGGCTTTGTAAATGGAGTACTCCGCAATATTTCAAGAAAAAAAGAAACGATCAGTTATCCAAAGAAGGACAAGAATCTTGTAACATATTTGTCTGTGACCTATTCAATTCCAGAATGGATCATAAAATTCTTTATGAAAACATACGACGATGAGACAGTGGAGAAGATCATAGAATCTTACTTAGAAGACAAAAAGACAACACTGTGCTGCCTTATGAGCAAAGGCGGCAAAGATGTGATCCGTAAGGAATTAGAAGAAGAGAATGTCACAGTAGAAGACGGAGAACTGATTGAAAATGCAGTGAAGATTTCAGATTATGATTTCTTATACCGACTGAGAGCATTCCGTGAAGGAAAATGCTATGTGCAGGATGAAAGTTCCATGTTATGTGCAAAGTTAGCTGGAGCAAAAGAAGGACAGTTTGTAATGGATCTTTGCAGTGCACCAGGAGGAAAATCCTTGTATACAGCTGATCAGATGAAAGGCAGTGGGCAGGTATTATCAAGAGATCTGACAGAATATAAGACAGATCTGATCGAAGATAACATTGAGCGCATGGGATTTACCAATATGGAAGCAGAAGTATTCGATGCGACAATTTTGGACGAAGAACATATCGAAGCAGCAGATGTAGTGATCGCAGATGTTCCATGTTCTGGTCTTGGGATCATGGGTAAGAAAAATGATATCAAATACCATATTTCTGAAGATGGAATGAAAGATCTTGTAAAACTTCAAAGAGAAATTCTTACAAATGCAGTACAGTATGTAAAACATGGAGGAACTTTGATCTACAGCACATGTACGATCAATCCAGAAGAGAATGAAAAGAATATGCAGTGGATAATTAATAATTTTGATTACGAAGCTGTGGATATCACAGAAGAATTGCCAAAGAATCTAAAGATTGAAACTGCAAAAGATGGATATATCCAGCTGCTTCCGGGAGTTCATCCATGTGATGGATTCTTCATAGCAAAATTAAGGAGAAAATAATTTTATGGATTTAAAATCAATGACTCTTATTGAGATGCAGGAATATATGGAATCGATCGGAGAGAAGAAATTTCGTGCCAAACAGGTATACGAATGGTTTCATAAACATCTTGCACTATCTCTTGATGAGATGAATAATATACCAAAGAAATTAAAAGAAAAAATAGAGCAGACACAGGATGTTTATGGAGTCAAACCAGTCGATTGTTTTATATCAAAGATTGATGGAACCAGAAAATATCTGTTTGAATTATATGATGGGAATATCATTGAAAGTGTATTGATGAAATACAAGCATGGAAATTCTGTCTGTATTTCATCTCAGGCAGGTTGCAGAATGGGATGTAAATTCTGTGCATCCACACTTGGTGGATTAGACCGAAACCTGACACCATCCGAGATGCTTTCCCAGATTTATTATATCCAGAGAGATACAGGAGAAAGAGTTTCCAATGTTGTGATGATGGGAACAGGGGAACCGATGGATAATTACGACAATGTGTTAAGGTTTTTAGAATTGATCACATCTGAGAATGGATTAAATATCAGTCAGAGAAATATCACGATCTCAACATGTGGAATTGTTCCAAAGATCAAAGAATTAGCTGAAAAACATTTGCAGATTACATTAGCAATCTCTCTTCATTCTCCAAATGATGAAATGAGACGAGGACTTATGCCAATTGCTATGAGATATTCGATCAATGAGTTGTTAGATGCATGCCATTACTATTTTAAAGAAACAAATCGAAGAATGACATTTGAGTATAGTCTGGTAGCCGGTGTGAATGATCAGCCGGTACATGCACAGGAACTGGCGTCAAGATTAAAAGGTTTTCCATGTCATGTAAATCTGATCCCAGTCAATCCGATCAAAGAGCGAGATTTCAAGCAGTCCATGCCTCAGTCAGTGATGGAATTTAAAAAGATACTTGAAAAAAATCGTGTAAATGTTACCATAAGAAGAGAAATGGGCGCAGATATCAATGCCGCCTGTGGACAGCTTAGAAGAAAAAAACTGCAGTCAAGATTGTAAAGGAGAACGATATGCGATCCGTAGGAGCTTCACATATAGGCAAGGTAAGGACAGAGAATCAGGATAAGATTTTCTTTCATGACCAGCCTGTAGGGAACTTAAAAAATCTTTATATTGTGGCAGATGGTATGGGAGGACACCGCGCAGGAGGGAAGGCCTCTTCTTTTGCAGTGGAAAGATTTGTAGAATTGATCGAAGAATCAGAACAGACAGACCCGATTGAGCTTATGAAGACTTGTATTGCCACAGTGAATCAGGAAATCATTGCAGAAAGCAAGGAGAATGAAAAGTACGCAGGAATGGGTACGACTTTTGTTGCCGCAACGGTTTCTGATCATAAAGTTACTGTTATGAATATTGGTGATAGCAGATTATATTATGGAAATAAGGAATTAAAACAGATTACGGTAGATCATTCTTATGTAGAAGAACTGATCAATGCTGGAATGTTAGATAGAGAACAGGGAAGGATTCATCCGAAGAAGAATGTGATCACAAGAGCTCTTGGTTCACAGGTAGCAACGCCGGATTTTTTTGAATTTGAAGCAGAAGAAGGATACCTGCTGCTTTGCAGTGATGGACTTTCCAATATGATATCAAACGATGAGTTAAAAGAACTTCTTTTAGATCACGATCAGATTGCCAATAAGATAAACAAGATGATCGCTCGTGCCAATGAGTACGGAGGAAAAGATAATATTTCGTTGGTGATCGTGGATTTAAAGAGATGAGGTGAAGGATAGATGTTAGAACTTGGTACGATGCTGTCAGGCCGTTATGAGGTGCTCAAGCGCGTTGGAAGCGGTGGAATGGCAGATGTTTATATGGCGAAAGATCATAAACTAAACCGGAACGTTGCAGTGAAGGTATTAAAAAGTGAATATGTAGAAGACGAGAAATTTTTAAAAAAATTTGAGACAGAAGCACAAGCCGTAGCAAGATTATCCCATCCAAATATCGTTAATATCTATGATGTTGGGATAGAAGATGGCATTAACTATATTGTTATGGAACTTGCAGAAGGTATTACATTAAAAGAATATATCAGAAAAAAAGGATATTTAAGTCCAAAAGAAACGGTGGAGATTTCAACGCAGATCGCATCCGCAATCTCCCATGCACATAAAAATCATATTATTCACAGAGATATCAAACCGCAGAATATCCTTGTGTCTGATACTGGAATTATTAAAGTTACAGATTTTGGGATTGCAAAGGCAACAAGCAGTAATACAGTAACTTCCACAGCAACAGCTATGGGATCCGTACATTATATTTCGCCAGAACAGGCAAAGGGACGTTTTTGTGATGAGAAGAGTGATATTTATTCTTTAGGTATCACAATGTATGAGATGGTTACAGGTCATGTTCCATTTGATCATGAAAATGGTGTAACGATCGCATTGATGCATTTGCAGAATGAGATCACACCTCCAAGTCAGATCAGGGATGGAATTCCAGACAGCTTAGAAAAGATCATTCTAAAATGTACAATGAAAAAGCCGGAAGAGCGTTATCAGACAGCAGATGATCTGATCGCTGATCTGCGACTTGTATTTGAAGACACATCTGGCGGTTATGTAGGTGTTGTGCCGGCAATCGATGATTCGCCAACGATTATGATCGATCAGAATGAGCTGACACAGAGAATCAATACACCAAAGAAGGATCAAAAGATACAACAGGAAGAACCATTGAAAGATGAAGAACAGAATGCGTATCTTGATGAAGATGATGAGGAAGAATCCGGAATGAATTCCAAGATTGAGAAATTAGTTATTGTGCTTGCGGCAGTTGTTGGAGCAATCATATTAATTTCAATCATTGTATTTGTTGTGAAAAGTTCTGGAGTGTTCAAATCCGGAAAATCAACAACGACAACAAGCATTGGAACAACGGCAGAATCAAATGACACGGAATCTAAAAAATATACAGTCGACAACTATATTGGAATGTCATTAAGTGCAGCAAGAGAGAAGATCGATGGCAAATTTAAGATCAAAGTAGAAGAAGAATATTCTGCTGATTATGCAAAGGGTCTTGTTATAAGACAGGATCCAGAAAGTGATACAGAATTAGAGGAAGGCAAAACACTGACTTTAGTTGTAAGCAAAGGTACAAGAACAGAAGATAAAGTTTCTGTGCCAGAAGTTGTAGGCAAGATGGAATCGTCAGCCAAAAGTGAGTTAGAAGCAGCAGGACTGAAAGTATCTGTTAAGACAAAATACAGTACAGATGTAGCAAAAGGAAAAGTTATTTCCCAGTCACCAGGAAGTGGAAATCAAGTTACAAAGAATTCTACAGTCGTTATTACTGTAAGCCAAGGTGAGAAACCAGAGACTATGGTAAGAGTGCCAAATCTTCGTTATTTCACAGAATCAGGAGCAAGAAGTGAACTAAAGAATTCGAATTTGGTACTTGGAAGTGTATTAACAGAATATAGTGACAGTGTTGAAAAAGGACTTGTTATCAGACAGACAGTAAGTTCAGGAAGCAAAGTAAAAGAAGGAACAGCAGTCGGAATTTATGTGAGCCTTGGGCCTCGCCAGACTGCAACAACAGCAGATCAGGATTCAACAGCAGATGAAGAATAGCAGGAGATAATTCATGCAGGGAAAGATCATAAAAGGAATCGCAGGATTTTATTATGTGCAGACAGAAGATAAATTATATGAATGTAAGGCAAAAGGTATTTTCAGGAATAAGAAGATGAAGCCATTAGTCGGAGATAATGTTGAAATTGATATTCTTGACGAGGAAGATCAGGAAGGAAACATTACAAAGATCTATGAGAGAAGTAACGAATTGATCCGTCCGGCAGTTGCAAATGTCAATCAGGCGTTGATCATATTTGCAGCGAAAAACCCAAAGCCGAACTATAATCTGTTGGATCGATTCTTGATGATGATGGAGAAACAGGAAGTACCTGTGATCGTCTGCTTCAACAAAGTGGATCTTGCAAAAGAACAAGATCTGACATTGTTAGAAAAAGTATATGAAAACTGTGGACATATTGTAAAGTTCATCAGCGTCAAAGAAGAAGAAGGAATTGATGAGATCAGGAAACTGATCCACGGAAAGACGACAGTGCTTGCAGGACCATCCGGAGTAGGAAAATCATCTTTGATGAATCTGCTCCAGCCAGAAGCACAGATGGAAACAGGAGAAGTCAGTGAGAAGATCAAAAGAGGACGTCATACAACAAGGCATTCGGAATTGATCCGTATCGAGAAAGATACATTTGTATTAGATACTCCGGGATTTAGTTCTTTATTTATTCATATGTTTGAAGAAGACGAGATCAAAGATTATTTTCAGGAATTTGCTGATTATGAAGATGAATGTAGATTTCAGGGATGCAGTCACACGCATGAGCCTGACTGTGGAGTTAAGAAAGCTTTGGAAGAAGGAAAGATTTCAAAGATCCGATATGATAATTATGTAAATATTTATACAGAATTAAAAGAAAAGAGAAAATGGTAATGCGCGTATTGATTTTAACAGGCGGAGCGGTAGAAGAAACATTTGCGGCAGATTATATTAAGAAGTGGAATCCAGATAAAGTGATCACCGCAGACAAAGGACTGCTTTACGCTAAAAAATTAGATATCAAACCAGATATCATTCTGGGTGATTTTGATAGCTGCAACAAGGATGTAATGGAAGAGTTTTCCACAGATGAGAAGATCATCGCACCATGTGAGAAAGACGATACCGATACAGGACTTGCAATGCAGAAAGCCATTGAAACAGGTGCAGACGAGATCCTGTTAGTGGGAGGAACAGGAACAAGGCTGGATCATGTTTTAGGTAATATCGGGCAGTTGTTTTATGCACACAGCAAGGGTGTAAAGGCAGAGCTGATCGATGCGAATAATCGTATGAGAGTTCTGGATCACAAAAGCACAGTATCAAAGAAAGACCAGTTTGGTAAATATGTATCTTTGATCCCGATATATGAGGCAAAAGGTGTCACATTACAGGGATTTAAATACCCACTGAATAATGACACGCTGGTATTCCATGAATCATGGGGGATCAGCAATGAACTGGAAGCAGAAGAAGGAACTATCTCTTATCGAGAAGGCAAACTGCTTCTGATAGAAAGTAGAGATTGAGGTTATACAAGATGAAGAAAGAAAATGTAACAACGAATAAAGTAACAAGAAAGCTGGAAAAGGTTCTCTGGGCGGTTTTGATCCTGATGTTTATCATATCAGTGATCGGAATGTTTTTAGGACAGTATATGAATGGTAACGTATTCTATAAAATGTGTGTGATCATGACAATATTAGCTGCCGCCATTTTATCAGCAGAACGTTTTTATTTTGGAAAAGAAATGGGAAGAGATATGCCAGAAGCATTTAAGATCGGTTACTGGCTGATCATCGCATGGGCAGTGATCTTACTGATCCACGCGGCAGGATTGGCATTTTTACCATTTTTAATGGAACTTGAATACAGAGTATTATGGGTAGTGGTTCCAACGGTCAGCTTATTATGGATGACAAGATATATCTTCGGAGACAACCTAGACTGGGATAAGACAGACAAGAAGGGTTGGAAAGAAGGAAGAATGAACTACTCTCAGAAGAGCAATAAGAAGAATATCGGGAGATAGAACATGAATTACAAACAGGCAAAGATCGCTGATTCAGCAAAAGTAGCAAAAGAAACTGTTTTAGTTGGGGATATTACTATAGGAGAAGAATCTACGGTACTGTTCTTTACAGCAATGCGCTGTGAAGGAGAAGAGTCCATTGTGATCGGAAATCAGAGTAATATACAGGAAAATTGTACGATCCATGTAGATGAAGGGAATAGTGTAAAAATCGGTGATGGAGTGACAGTTGGACATAACAGCGTGATCCATGGATGCCAGATCGGAGATAATTCCATGATCGGAATGGGATCTGTTATTATGAATGGAGCAAAGATCGGTAATCACTGCTTGATCGGGGCAGGAAGTCTTGTAACACAAAATACAGTGATCCCAGATAGATCTTTAGTTATGGGAAGTCCAGCAAGAGTCAAACGTACATTGACAGAGGACGAGATCAAATATCTTGAGGGAAGCAGAGAAGAATATGTAGAAGTAGGAAAGCTGCTTCGAGAAGATGGGATACTTTAAGAATAAGTTAGAAATGGAAGGTATGGAATGAAACCTGGAATAAAAGATGTGGCAAAAGTAGCGGGAGTTTCTCCTACAACAGTATCCAGGGTATTAAATAACCGAGGATACATCAGCGAAGAAACAAGAAAAAAAGTATATGATGCTATGGAAGAGATCAATTATTATCCAAATGAGATTGCCAGAGCGTTGTTAAATAACAGAACGTATTTTGTCGGGGTTATCGTTCCTACTGTAACATCACCATTTCATGGAGAAATTGTAGAACAGATAGAATATTATTTATCACAGAAAAATTACAAAATGCTTCTGTGTAACAGCAAAAATCAGATGGATACAGAGAAAGCCTATATTGATATGCTAAGACGCAATCAGGTAGATGGAATGATCGTTGGAACACATAACGCAGTCGTAGAGACATACTCCAAGTTAAAGATGCCAGTCGTAGGAATTGACCGTTATCTTGGAGAACATATTCCAGTCGTTTCATGTGATAACTATGCGGCAGGGCAGATGGCAACCAGACATTTGATCGATAAAGGTTGTCAGCATATTTTATGTATCCGAGGAAACAGTAAATTAAAGATGCCAGGTAACAATCGAAGTCAGGCCTATATTCAAGAGATGGAGAAAGCAGGGCTTCCTCAGATGATTTTAGAAGTACCATTCATCATGGAGAATGTGGAGAAGCAAAAACTTATTTATGATATGTTAAATGCACACCCTGAGATTGACGGTATTTTTGCAGGAGATGATTCGCTTGCAGTGATCGCACTTCATGTCGCAAGGCAAAAAGGAATCAATATTCCGAAAGATCTAAAGATCATCGGAGTAGATGGAACAAAGCAGATTTTAGGATTTGTTCCAGAACTGACAACGATCCAGCAGCCAGTTAAACAGATTGCAAAGGTAGCGGTGGATAAGCTGATTGATCTGATCGAAGGGAAAACAGCAGAAAGCTGCATGGATCTTCCAGTAAAATTACTGGAAGGACAGACAACATAATAGAGAATAAAAAAAGGAAGAGAAAATACTACTCTTCCTTTTTTTGATGCCTAAAAATATGTTAGAACGTACAAAATAAAATGAGTTTTGTGCAAAACTACCAAAAATTGTCCTAATATTTTATACAAAAATAAATGTGGTAACGATTGACATATGAAAACGTTTGACATATAATAAAGCCATAGAAAGCAACAAGGTAAATCAAAGAAAGGATTAAATTATGTATCAGTTATATTATCAGCCAGAAGGTATTTGGGTAGGAGATATTATGCCTTATGGAAAAGAAGGTCAGTTTTATGTATATCATCAGAGAGATACAAGAAATCCAGGACCTTTTGGAGAACCATTCGGTTGGGCATTAGCAACAACAAAAGATTTTGTAGATTACAAAGACTATGGAGAAAGCTTAAAGCGTGGAACGGATGAAGAAGCAGATCAGTTCATCTATGCAGGAAGTGTTTTTGAAACAGAGGCAGGATTTCATGCATTTTATACAGGATATAATAGAGAATTCTTAAAGGCAGGAAAGACATCACAGACATTACTTCATGCTACAAGTACAGACGGAATCACATGGGAGAAATCGAAAGAAGCATTAGAGATTCCTCCACAGGAAGGATATGATAAGAGAAACTGGAGAGATCCATTTGTCCTATGGGATGAGGAAAGAGAAGAATATCTGTTGATCCTTGGAGCAAGAAAGGGAGAAGATAAGAGAAAACAGACAGGACGTCTCGTACATTTCACATCAAAAGATTTAAAGAAATGGGAATTTAAAGGAGATTTCTGGGCACCAGGAATCTACACAATGTTTGAGATGCCAGAGATCTTTAAGATGGGAGACTGGTGGTATCTTGTATTCTCAGAATACAGTGATGGTAATAAAATCCATTACAGAAGAAGCAAGAACCTATACGGGCCTTGGGAAGCACCATTTGATGATGCATTTGACGGTAAAGCATACTATGCAGGACGTACAGCATTTGATGGAGAACGAAGAGTACTTTTTGGATGGGTGCCAACAAGAATCGATAACGATGACAAGAACGCATACTTGTGGGGAGGAACTTTCGTGCCACACGAAGTATTCCAGAAAGAAGATGGAACACTTGGGGTAAAACCGGTAGACCAGATGATGGAAGCATTCGATGGTTGGAAAGATTTATTTAATCCTTGCATGAAAACGATTGACACAAAAGAAGAAACACTTCTTTGTGAAGATACAGGAAGCATCGCAGCATTCAAAACAACTGTAAAATTTGAAGAAGGAACGAAAGAATTTTCTATCAGATTTTACAAAGATGAAGAAACAGAAGTTTCATATGAATACAGATTCTTTGTGGAAGAAAATAAAGTTGTCTTTAACAAATGTCCAAATTATCCATGGTATCAGTGCTTTAACATTGGACTTGAGCGTCCGATCAAATTGGAAGCAGACAAAGAATATGAAATCTGCCTGATCATAGACCAGGATATTTCAACATTATATATTAATGGAACGGCATTAAATGCAAGATTATGTGATCATCCAGGAAATGGATTGGCACTGACAGTGACAGATGGTACACTAGAAGCAAAAAACACAAAAATAGCAACAAAAATAAACAAATAAAAAGAGAGAAATAAAGGAGACAAGTATAGATGGATTACAAAAAAATATCACAAGATGTGGTAGATCACGTTGGTGGGATTAGTAACATCAAAGGTGCGACACATTGTGTGACAAGACTTCGACTGATTTTAAATGATGAAACAAAATATGACCGTAAAGCATTAGAGAATATCGAAGGTGTTAAAGGTGTCTTATTTAATAGTGGGCAGCTGATGATCATTTTTGGAACAGGAACAGTTAACAATGTCTATGATGCATTTATTGAATTAACAGGTGTCAAAGAAATGTCTCAGTCTGATGCCAAGGCAGAAGGAATGAGCAAGATGGGGAAATTACAGCAGGGATTCAAAGTATTCTCTGATATCTTTATTCCGATCATTCCAGCATTTGTTGCAGCAGCGATCCTGACTGGTGTCAAAGCATTATTGACAGCCAATGGATTATTTGGATTAGAAGGATCCTTAGCAGATCAGAGCAAACTTGTTGCAGATATTGCAGAATTCTTAGCAATCATGGCAACAACATTTAATTATCTGCCAATCCTTGTAATGTATAGTGCTGTCAAACGATTCGGTGGGAATCCGATCCTTGGTATCTTAGTCGGAATCGTTATGGTACATCCAGATCTTGTAAATCGTAATACGTTTGTATTAGACCCATCTGCCGCAAGCTACTGGCATTTCGGACCATTAGCAATTGCAAAAGTTGCATTCCAGGGTGGAGTATTCCCAGCAATCTTAACCGCATGGTTTATGTCTAAAGTAGAAAAGATCGCACAGAAATATGTACCAGCTGTGGTATCATTTGTATTCGTACCAACAATTACTATTTTCTTTGCAAACGTAGCATTATTTACAGTATTCGGACCAGTTGGAAATATGATCGGTAACGGATTAGCAGCAGTGATCGATGTTTTATACAACAGTTTCGGAGCATTTGGAGCATTTGTCTTTGCAGCGTTATTACAGCCATTAGTAGTTACAGGAACACATCAGGCGATTCAGGGAATTGAAGCAAATCTGATCGCTACGACAGGATTTAACTACATTCAGGGAATCTGGTCTGTATCAATCATTGCACAGGGTGGTGGAGCCATCGGAATGTACTTGTTAGCAAAGAAACATTCTAAAGACAGAGATATCGCAATGTCAAGTTTCATTCCAACATTAGTAGGAATTTCAGAACCAGCCATCTTTGCTGCAAACTTAAAATATTCCGTGATTCCATTTGTATGTTCTTGCTTAGGAGCTGGATGTGGAGGAGCATTCATGAAACTTGCAGGCGTAAGAGCCATTGGACAGGGATTAACAGGAATATTAGGACTTCTGATCGTAGTACCAAATAAATTAGTATTTTATGTCATTGGAAACCTGATCGCATTTATCGTACCAATCGTACTGATCGTTATTTATAATAAAACAAAAGGTGTTCCACATGGTGAAGAAGAGGAGGAAGCTGAATCTGCATTAACAATTGATGAGACAGCGAAAGTACCAGTCAAAGCAGTTGTTGACGGAAAAGTTATTGCGATTGAAGATGTAAAAGATGGAATCTTCTCTGAAAAAGTATTAGGAGACGGGGTGGGGATCATCCCAACAAGTGAAACAGTCTTAGCGCCGGCAGAAGGTGAAATCTGTACAGTGATGGAAGGTTCAAAACATGCCATCGGTGTTCGAACAACAAACAATAGTGTATTTCTAATCCATGTAGGAATCGAAACAGTATCCATGAATGGGGAAGGATTTGAATATCTTGTAAAGAAAGGACAACACGTGAAGGAAGGTCAGCCAATTCTCAAATTTGACAAAGCAAAGATTGAAGCAAAAGGATTAAATCCAGTTGTCGTATTTGTCAAAACGGATGAAGGTAACCAGACACCTGTGGCATTTAAGACAGGAATCAATGTCAAAGCAGGAAAAGACGTGATCGGGGAATAATATGAAATTTTTAGATGTAGAAAAATATACACCGATCCAAAAAAGCCATGAAGCATATTTAAAGGAGCTTATGGAGTATTGTAAAGATACTCCACGGCATCCATCCTATCATATACATCCCCCATGTGGACTAGTGAACGATCCAAATGGACTGGCGTATTTTGGAGGAAAATACCATGTGTTTTATCAGTGGTTTCCATTTGGACCAGAACACGGAATGAAACACTGGGCACATGTGATCTCGGAAGATCTCATAAAATGGGAACGGTCTGATCAGATGCTCATTCCAGATCAGGAATATGAGAAAAATGGATGTTATTCAGGAAATTCCATAGAAGCAGATGGTAAGCTTTATCTTTATTACACAGCAAACTATAAGACAGAACAGGGAAAGATTCCAAAACAGGCAATGGCAGTTATGAACAGTGATGGTACAATTCTTAAATCTCCAAACAATCCGATCATCGATGAACAGCCAGAAGGACTGATCGGGGAGATCAGAGACCCATTTGTCTTTGAAAAAGAAGGAGCATACTGGATGCTTTTAGGTGGTGGAAGCATCGATGGGCAGGCAAGATTGATTTTGTATAAGAGTACGGATCTTGAAAACTGGGTATATCAGGGAAATATTGAACTGACAGGAATTGACCTGGAGCTTGGTTATATGTATGAATGTCCATCTTATATTGAAATAGATGGAAAAGATGTTTTATTCTTATCATTAATGGGACGTACACCAATGGGAGAACGTTTTCACAATGAGTTTTCCAGTGTATATTTTGTCGGTGAGTTAAGTCTTGAAGATAAAACATTTCATGTGGAATCATTTGATGAGATCGACAAAGGATTTGATTTTTATGCACCACAGGCATTCTATGGAAAAGACAAACAACCAATGATGTTTGCGTGGCTTGGGTGTGGGGCACAGGAACTCCCATATGCAAAAGAAGATATGTGGATCCATAGTCTGACAATGCCAAGGTTCTTAACGATCAAAGAAGGAAAGTTATGCCAGGAAGTGCCAGAAAATATTAAGAATGAATATGCACATCTTGATATAGACAGTAAAAGAATTAAACCAGAAGAAGATACATGGTATATCAATCTGACAGATAAACAGATCTCAGAAATTCAGATCGGAGATCAAGAAGATCATCTAAGTATTAAGATTGACTGGGCAGCAGGACATATAGTTGCAGACCGAAGTACGCTTAAGCATCAGTTTAGTACAGAATACGGAATTCAAAGAGAAGTTTCAATGTCAGAAGAACTCAAAAACATTGAGATATATTATGATAATACATTTATTGAAATTTATCTAAATGATGGAAAAGATACAATGACCCTTCGTGCATTTCCAGAAAATGTGGAAATTAATTTAATTTAGAAAAGATATGGTGGAGAAATCTGCCATATTTTTTTGTTGATATATAACAGATAAAGTCGAGCAATTCTTGAAAACACTAAGATTATATGATACCATTTCCATAAGATAAAAACGAATCAGTAAGAAAGCAGGGTCTATGAAATACGAGAAATGTCCAATCTGTGAAGAAAAGTTAAGAAATGGTGTCTGCCCAATGTGTGGTTATGATTTTAATCGCTTAGGTCGGTCAAGAATATTAAAAGATGGTCATTGGGATATATTAACGATTGACAAAAAGACTTCTCAGCCAAAATATATCCATGATGAAAAACGACATCCAGATTTTAAAAATATTAAGAATACAAAGACGCAGTCAATGAAGACACAGAGGAAAACATCAACCTATAAAAATAAAAAAGAAAAGAAGAGATCAAAAAAAGGAATGTGGGCGGTGATCGTTTTCATTCTTTATCTGTTGTCATTTTTAGCAGATCTTGTACCAGAGGCATTCACTCACATAAAAGATTTTATAAATCAGATCCTGAATGGATTAAATTTTTAAAAAAAGTAAGCAAAAGTCTGTCATTTTTTGAGAAAAAACGGCAGACTTTTGTTCATTTTATATTTTAAAAACATTCAAATTATGGTAACATTAACTCTATAGGCAAATTAACAGGAGGAAATTTTATGGCAAATCATATTGATGATGCAACGATTGAATATGTCGGAATTTTAGCAAAGCTTGAATTATCTGGCGAAGAAAAAGAACAGGCCAAGAAAGATATGGAAAGCATGCTTGACTATGTAGATAAATTAAACGAATTAGACACAAGCAGTGTCGAACCAATGTCTCACGTATTCCCAGTGAAGAATGTATTCAGAGAAGACGTGGTAACAAATGGGGACGGAAGCGAAGATACATTAAAGAACGCACCAGAAGCGCAGGACAATGCCTTTGTCGTGCCAAAGACGATCATATAGGAGGCAGAAGATGAGTATTTTAGAATTAACTGCCGTAGAATTAGGCAAGAAGATTAAAGACAAAGAGATCACAGTTGTAGAAGCAACAAAGGCAGCACTTGAGCAGATCAAGGCAGTCGAAGGTGATGTACACGGATATGTTTCTTACGATGAAGAAAGTGCATTAAAGAGAGCAGAAGAAGTACAGAAAGGAATCGATGATGGAACTTATACAGGACCATTAGCTGGAGTTCCAATGGCAATTAAAGATAATATCTGTACAAAAGGATACACAACAACATGCAGTTCTAAGATATTAGAGAACTTTGTACCAACATACTCCGCACAGGCAGTCGAGAACCTGATCAAAGAAGGAGTTGTATTCTTAGGAAAGACAAACATGGACGAGTTCGCCATGGGAAGTACAACAGAGACTTCCGCATATGGTGTGACAAAGAACCCATGGGATTTAGAAAAAGTACCTGGTGGATCATCAGGTGGATCTGCAGCAGCAGTTGCAGCTAATGAATGTTTTATGGCATTAGGATCTGATACGGGTGGATCTATCAGACAGCCAGCATCTTACTGTGGTGTTACAGGAATCAAACCAACTTATGGAACAGTATCCCGTTACGGACTGATCGCGTATGGATCATCCTTAGACCAGATCGGACCATTAGCAAAAGATGTCACAGACTGTGCAACATTATTAGAAGCAATCGCATCTTATGATGAGAAAGATTCCACATCTGTCAAATTAGAATCTTATGACTTCACATCTGCATTAAAAGATGATGTCAAGGGAATGAAGATCGGTATTCCAAAAGATTACTTTGGAGAAGGTCTTGACGAAGAAGTCAAAGAAGCTGTTTTAGCAGCAGCAAAGACATTAGAAGAAAAAGGAGCCATTGTAGAAGAATTCGATCTTGGATTAGTTGAATATGCAATCCCTGCATACTATGTTATCGCAGCAGCAGAAGCAAGTTCAAACTTATCACGTTTCGATGGTGTTAAATATGGCTACAGAGCCAAAGATTACGAAGGACTTCACAACATGTATAAGAAGACACGTTCTGAAGGATTCGGAGCCGAAGTAAAACGCCGTATCATGTTAGGATCATTCGTATTAAGTTCAGGATATTATGATGCATATTACTTAAAAGCATTAAGAACAAAAGCACTGATCAAGAAAGAATTCGACAAAGCATTTGAGAAATACGATGTCATCTTAGGACCAGTTGCACCAACAACAGCTCCAAAATTAGGAGACAGCTTAAGTGATCCGATCAAGATGTATTTAGGAGATATCTACACAATCTCCGTAAACCTTGCAGGACTTCCAGGAATCTCTCTTCCATGTGGAAAGGACAAGAACGGAATGCCAATCGGACTTCAGCTGATCGGAGACTGCTTCAATGAGAAGAAAATCATTCAGGCAGCATACACATTTGAGCAGACAAGAGCATATGAAGCTCCAGCAATCGCTAAAGGAGGGGCTAAATAATGAGCAAGAATTACGAAACAGTCATCGGACTTGAAGTCCATGTAGAATTAGCAACAAAGACAAAAATCTTCTGTGGATGCAGTACAGCATTCGGAGGAGCACCAAATACACATACATGCCCTGTATGTACAGGTATGCCAGGATCTTTACCAGTATTAAATAAACAGGTTGTAGAATACGCTATGGCAGTTGGACTTGCAACAAATTGCGACATCACACAGAACTGCAAATTTGACCGTAAGAACTATTTCTACCCAGATAATCCACAGAATTATCAGATTTCTCAGTTATACTTACCAATTTGTCGAAATGGTAAAGTAGAAATCGATGTCGATGGAGAGAAGAAAGACGTAAGAATCCACGAGATCCATATGGAAGAAGATGCTGGTAAATTGGTGCATGATCCATGGACAGGAGATTCTTTAGTAGACTTTAACCGTTCTGGAGTACCACTGATCGAGATCGTATCCGAACCAGATATGCGTTCTGCAGACGAAGTTATCGCATATCTTGAGAAATTACGTCTGATCATCCAGTATTTAGGAGCATCTGACTGCAAATTACAGGAAGGTTCTATGAGAGCTGACGTCAACTTATCTGTCCGTGAAGTCGGAGCAGAAGAGTTCGGAACACGTACAGAGATGAAGAACTTAAACTCTTTCAAGGCCATCAAGAGAGCAATCGAAGGAGAAATGGAACGTCAGATCGACCTGATCGAGGCAGGAGAGAAAGTCGTACAGGAAACAAGACGTTGGGATGATACAAAGGGAGCATCTTATGCAATGCGCTCCAAAGAAGATGCACAGGATTACCGCTATTTCCCAGATCCAGACTTAGTACCGATTGAGATCAGTGATGAATGGATGGACAAAGTAAGAGAAGCACAGCCAGAGTTCAGAGACGAGAAGAAAGTCCGTTATAAAGAAGAATATGACCTTCCAGACTATGATATCGACATCATTACAGGATCAAAACATCTTGCAGATATTTTCGAAGCAACAATTGCACTTGGATCAGAGCCAAAAGAAGTATCTAACTGGTTAATGGGAGAGACCATTCGTCTGGTAAATGAATCAGAGATGGATATCGACGATGTATCATTCAAACCAGAACATCTTGCAAAACTGATCGAGATGATCAAGAAAAATGAGATCAACAGAAGCGTAGGAAAAGAAGTGTTCGAGAAAGTCTTCAAAGAAAATATCGATCCCGCAGCATACGTTGAAGAACATGGATTGAAATCCATGAATGACGAAGGAGCCTTAAAAGCAACGATCGAAGAGATTGTAGCCAACAATCCGAAATCTGTTGAAGATTACAAAGCAGGTAAGAAGAAAGCCATCGGATTCTTAGTTGGACAGACAATGAAAGCGACACAGGGAAAAGCAAACCCTGGAATCGTTAATAAGATCTTAACTGAGATTTTAGATAATATGTAATTAAGAACAATTCGTTCAAAGGATCACAACACATACAAAAATCAGAATCTGAAACATCAGGTTCTGATTTTTTTGTGTGATAAAACATTGAAATTCATCCCATGAAAACGTACAATATAATTACGTATGTAAAAATAAAAAACAGGATGGAGAGAGTTATGAACAAATACAAAGGTGTCGTATTCTTCGACTACGATGGAACAACAGTTGATGAAGTCGATAATATTGCAACAGCAACACCAAAGACAGTAGAATCCTTGAATAAATTAAAGGAAAATGGTTATCTGACAATGTTATGTTCTGGAAGAACCCACAGATTTCTAGAGATGGACGTGGATAAATTCATGGGAGCGATCACATGTAATGGATCACATACAGAAGTTGAAGGGGAAGTGATCCGTGATATCTGTATTCCAGACGAACTGTTATTTAAAGTAGTCAATGAATATTTTCCAAGAGATACGATCATTCATTTTGATACAAGGGATATCAGTTATTATCTGCATCAGGATGCAGAATTTTTTATGCATCACTGTGAACTGTTTCATCTTCCACAGCGCTGGTATGCACCATGGAAATTCCGCCAGAAAGACAATCATGTAAGTAAATTAGTTATGAATTATAAAGATCCACAAGTAAAGATAGATTTTGAAGAAGAATTTAAAGATGTCTTTACTGTTGCAAAACATGTTCGAGAGAATTTTATTGATATCACATTAAAGGGAGTTACAAAAGGTGATGCAATTGTTGAATTGATCGATAAATTAGGAATCGATAAGAAAGATACTTATGCTTTTGGAGATGCAGACAATGATGTAGAGATGATGGAAGCCGTTGGAACAGGAATTGCTATGGGACGTCACAGCGAAGCCGTTGAAAAGGTAGCATCTATGATCACAGGAACAGTGAAAGAAGAAGGAATCACAACAGCATTAAAGAAGTTAGGACTAATTTAGTATGAAGAATGTAATATTTGATGTAGATGATACATTATATGACTTGATGGAAGCCTTTGATAAAGTTCATAAAGAATTTTTTGAAGACAAGACCAAAGAAGACTGTGAAGAACTTTTCAAACGTTCCAGAATTTACAGTGATGAGGCGTTTTATATGGCAAGAGAAGGAAAAATCAGTCACGACGATGAATTTGCATACCGCATTCAGAAGACTTATAAAGACTCTGGGATTGAAGTAAGCAAAGAAGAGGCAAAGCAATTTGAAGAACGATATCGTTATCATCAAAAACATATTCATGTACCAGATGGCATCAAAGCACTGCTAAGCGAATGTAAAAAGCAGGGAAAGACGATGGGTCTGCTTACGAATGGAACAGTGCGTCATCAGGGAAAGAAATTAAAGACTCTAGGACTTTCTCAATGGTTTGATAAAGATGAGATGTTTATCTCCGATGCAATCGGATATACAAAACCAAATATCAAAGCATTTCAGATCGTACAGGATAAGATGAATCTGATTCCAGAAGAAACATGGTTTGTAGGGGACACCTTTGAGGTAGACGTTGTAGGAGCCAAGAAAGCAGGATGGCATGTAATCTGGTTTAATCATAGAAAACGTCCGATGCCAGAAGGAGATATCAGGCCTGATCTTGAAGTTAGAACAGTTGAAGAACTGATGGATGTAATTACAAAGTAGATAATGTGAAAAAGAAGGTGGAACCAAATGATAAGTTCCATCTTCTTTTATGATTTTAAGATTGAGATGTAATTGTATGAGAGATAAGAAATTATTTTTTCTTAGTTTTTAAGTTCTTTGCAGATGACCAAGAAGCACGTAAAGTTGTGTTCTTATTATCAACTTTTACAGTTCTTACGGCTCTGACTCTTACATAATACTTCTTATTCTTTTTAAGTTTTGTTAAAACTTTAGAAGAAGATTTAGAAGAAACTTTTACAGTTTTTGCACCTTTGAAGCTCTTAGATGTACCATACTGTACTTCGTAAGAAGTAGCGTTGGCAACTTTGCTCCAAGAAGCTTTTAAGGATGTCTTTTTCGCTTTGCTTAATTTAACAGTTGTCTTAGCAGGTGCTTTCGCATTGATCTTGTAAGTTAATTTCTTTGTACCTGTGTAGTTTTTACCATTAAATTTAACAGTTGCTGTATAAGTTCCAGGTTTTTTACTGTTGGAGTTAGAGTAAGATACTGTGTAATTGCTTGCTGCGATTGTTTTGTTGGCAGAATCTTTTGCTACAACAGTAGCTTTCTGGACTTTTCCGTTTTCTGTGAAAGATGTTTTGTTTAATGCGATAGATTTAATCTTGGCGATTGTTGTTGTACTCTTAACATCACCACAGTTAGAGCATTTTACTACGATAGAACCATCTTTAGATGTTGAAGCTGGTGTAGTAATTGTTTTGTAATTCTTCTTTGTGACAGCTTTCATAGCAGATGTTAAATGAGATGTGCATTCTTTTACAGTACCAGAATAAATAACTTCATCTTTTAAAGCATCAACAGCTTCACCAAGTTCTGTGTCAAGATCTGCCCAAGCCTTGTCCTGTCCATCACAGTAAGAATCTTTGTCAGCTTTCATATCATTTGCCTGATCGATCAGTTTCTGAAGATCGGATTTTTCTGTGTCTGTTGCATCTTTAGCATTTGCGATATTGTCACCTGTAGCCTGAATATTGAATGAGAAGTCCTCATATCCAAGAGCAGAAATAGTAAGTTTCCAGTAACCAGTTCCATCATAATCTTCAGGTAACTGACAACGAATAGATTCTGTTAAACCAAGCTGGATTCCCATAGATTTATGCATCCAGTTGTCAGCAGCAAATTTAGTACCATATGTTGCTAATGGTTTAGAATATGTATCATCATATCCATAGTATGTCCATGTAACAGCCTGCATATTTGAACCAAGATCTCCATAAGCATCACCATTAAGATCGACACGTAAAAACTCACCATAAGAACCTGCACCAGGTTGAACGGTAACAGTAATCTTATCAGAATCCACTTTCTTGATAGCAGTATCTTTTAAACCAGATTCAGAACCAGTTTTGCGAGCACTGAAAGAGAAAGATCCATCAGAGTTTTCTGTAGCTGTTTTTAAACCATTTGTATTTGCTGTTACATTTGCAGTTGCAGTATAAGCAGATAAATTTACTTCGGTGTAACCACCAGTTAAAGTACCACCATTTTCAACAACCTGATATTTGGCTTTTAAATCATTTAATTGAGAAGTTTTAACAGCTACAGGAACATACTTAATACCAGAAACTTCATAATGGGACATTGTATAAGTATTTCCGTTATCAGTAATCTTTCCTTTATTCCAGCTGACAGATGAACCATCTGTTAAATAGATTGTTTTACCATCATCAGACCAGTGAGAAACTTTGTACTCAGGACCAGTTTTACCATCTGCATCTGTAGTAAAGATGGTAGCCATGCACTGATAGCTTCCACGATGTAATCCATGTTTTGCTGTTGCTCGAGTAACAACATCATATCCACCTTTATCTGATTCTTTTTTAGAATCTAAAACATCTGAGCTAGAAGCATCACCAGCATTATAAACATCCTCATGTGCCCAATATTCTGCCCAAGTAAGTCCAACATAACAATATGTCCATTCTTCAGCCTGATCAGCTTCAGCAGCTTTTACAACATGAGCCACATTAAAGATGTTAGCAGTTACAGGAGTAGCTGTGAAAGCCATAGCACCAGTCATGGCAACTGCAAAAGCTTTATCAATTAATCTTTTACGCATATAGTTTTCCTCCGTTTTCTTTTAATAAAATAATAGCGCGTATAATAGTTAGAAGAATCTAACTGCTGGAAAATATGATACCATATGAATGGTTAGTGGACAATAACTACAAATGAGAATAATTATCAATATACTGCCGAGCGAAAGCGGGTCACTAGTCAGTAATATTGATAATTATTCGGGAGGTGCTATGGTACAATTTAACCTTTAGAATGGCAGATATTGGTATAACATTTACTTTGCAGGTACAATTCAATATAATAAAGAAAGTTAAGAATTTTGTAAGAATTACATTAAGGGAAATTAAAGAATTAATTGTTAAGATAAAACCATCAAAGATACGAGGAGGAAAAACTATGAACCAGCCAAAGATTCTGGTCGTCGATGACGACAAGGAGATCGTAGGGGCGATCAAGAAACGTCTGGAAATGGAAGACTATGAAATTATCACTGCATATAACGGACTGGAAGCAATGGATGTGCTGATGGAACAAGATGTCCAGCTTTTGATCATAGACGTCATGATGCCAAAGATGGACGGACTTTCAGCTACCATGAAGATCCGTGAAAGCAAGAACATTCCAATTATCATTTTGTCAGCAAAGACAGAAGAAAGCGATAAGATTCTCGGATTATCCATGGGAGCCGATGATTATGTCAGCAAACCATTCCGCCCAGATGAACTGGTGGCAAGAGTCAAATCACAACTGCGAAGATACATGCAGTTTGGTGGGATGAATGCCCCAAAAAGCAATAAGGAACAAATTATAAACGGCGGACTGATCCTTGATATGAAAGGAAAAAGAATGTTAGTTGACGGGGAAGCTGTGAAACTGACAGCAACCGAATATAAGATCGTAAGCCTTCTCATGAAGAATCTTGGCAGGGTATTTTCAGCAGATGAAATCTATGAACGTGTATGGAACGAAGAAGCCTACGCAACAGAAAATACAGTCATGGTCCATATCCGCCGTATCCGCGAGAAAATAGAAATAGATGCAAAAAATCCAAGATATTTAAAGGTGGTGTGGGGAATTGGATACAAGATCGAAAAAATGGACTAATACGATACTGGTCACATTTGTGATCATTGTTATGACCTTGTCAGGAATGTATGGGATCAGTACGATTCATAACATGGCACTGACGGGAAATAGCAGTTTTACAGTGGATGAGCTGGATCAGATTGATTATATCAAAAAGACACAGACATCATTATTTGACAAATGGGCAGAGCAACAAGGTGCAAAAACTTATTCCGGCCAGCAAAACCATGTGTCAGAGGATCTGCTTACAAAGATTAAAAATGAATCCAGAGTAAAAGTAACAATGAAAGTCAAACCATATGACAAAAAGATGACAACAACAACATCGTATTATGGGGCGAAAAATGCAGATTATACAGGGGGAAGGATTGAACATTTTCATATAGAACGATCCGAAACAGAATTAAATAAAGATGGAAGTTTTAAAGGATGGGACCCAACCGATGATTTTAATGCAAATCCAGAAGAATATTATGCGTTTGCTGGAGACAGCTACACGATGGAATTTGTATTTCCATCCAATCTTCTGATCAATAATAAAAAGAAGCAGCGTCTGGAAACAGCAGAAATTGAGATTTCGTTGACAAAGAAAGCTTTAACAGAGATTGATCAGTTTCAGAAGAAGGCAACAAAACAGCTTGCTACAGGACTGAAAGCCATCGTTATTGTATCAGTGGTTGAAGTAATCGGAACAATCTTATTGTGTATTTTATTCGCACTGCAGAAGAAACGAACCAAATTTTTTAATGCACTGGATAAAATCTGGTGGGAAATTATACTGGCAGCAGGATTGATCCTGATCGGACTTGCAATTGCATTGTGCATTGGAGACTGGCAATATACGATCGAATACGCACAGGGTACAATGATGAGTTTGAGTTCATCGATATTAGAGATGATCATGATGCTAAGTTATCTGTCCGTACCATTTTTTATCATGGCGTTCGCAGTATGCGTACAGACCACGGTATGGAGAATAAAAGAAAGAAATCTTTTGGATTCCACGTTTTGCTTAGGGTATTTTAGAAAATGGTATCGTCATGAAAAGCAAAGACGAGAATTGGAAGAAGAAGCAATGTCTTTTGCACAAAAACATGCAAGAGACAGGATCAGGCAATACCGCGTTTTGAGATATATCATGATTGGAGGCGTTGCGGTCTGCGTTATCATATTGTTCACAGGAGCTCAATTGAGCGACTTCCTGGTTGCTTTAATAGCAATTACATGTATTTCATTATTCAAATTCTTTAAGAAATATTCAAACAAATATGCAGAAGAGCAAAGAGATTTAGGAAAATTAGTCGATCAGATCGAACGTATCTCAAATGGAGAATTGACAGCAATAACAGATATAAGTGAGGACTCAGATTACTACGAATACAGCCAGAAACTGACCCATATCGGACAGGGAATGGAAAAAGCATTAGAAACGCAGATGAAAGGCGAGAGGATGAAGATCGACCTGATCACCAATGTTTCTCATGATTTAAAGACTCCTTTGACATCGATCATTGGCTACGTTGATCTCTTAAGCAGGGACGATACATTATCTGATGAAGCAAAAGATTATGTGACGATCCTTGTGAAGAAGACAGAACGTTTAAAAGACATCATCTCAGATTTGTTTGAACTTGCAAAATCAACGAGTGGAGATATCAAGGTTGATATGGAAGAAATGGATATGAAACGTCTGGTGGAACAAACATTGGGGGATATGGCTGATCAGATAGAGGAATCAGGATTTGGAATCAGATATCAGTGCAATACAGAACATACAAAATTCATGGGTGATGGAAACCGTATGTACAGAGTTGTGCAGAATGTCATTGAAAATGCATTGAAATATTCACTCAAAGGCACAAGAATCTTCATTTATATCACTGAAGAAGCAGGAAATATCGTTTTGAAAGTTACGAATACAGCATCGTATGAAATGAATTTTACCGAAGAAGAGATCATGGAACGCTTTGCGAGAGCAGAAAAATCAAGAACAAGTGAAGGCAACGGATTTGGACTGTCCATTGCAGATAGTTTTACAAAGAACTGCGGAGGTAAATTTGAGATCAAAATTGAAGGCGATCAGTTTACTGTAACCATACAATTTAAACAATATTTTAAAGAAAATAATTAGTTTTCGTATCTTTTCTGCTAAAAAAGCAACGTTCTGAAAAAAAACCACGCGAAAGGGTAGAAAAAATAAATATAAAAGTATATACTAGATATTGTGTCAACAATATGCAAACAGACCATTTTCTTGAATGGTTTTATAATCCTTTCCTCGTGAAGTTTTTATGATACATGGTAACTTTTGGATCGGTTGCGTATTTGGAGACATCTGCTTTTAAAGACCTTTCAGTTCATTCAGGAGTTGGAGGGTCTTTTTTTGTTTCATAGGAAATTTCGATGAAATCCCTATGAAATAAAAAAGCCCTCCGGGCAGGATTCTTTTTTACAGTAAAATTGCAAGATGAAAAAGCATCTGATATAATATTAAGAAAAATACATGTACGAGAAAGGGCATGAAGATGATGAAGAAACGGTGGATAAGTCTCCTGCTGATCCTTGTGCTTGTTATGGCAGCAGGATGCGGAAAGAAGAATACAACGAAGAAAGTAAAGACCGAGGATCTTGACGAGGCAACACTGCAGGGAATGGCAAAGGATATTACGAAAGATATGTCATTGAAGAACAAGATCGGACAGCTGTTTATGGTATCTATATACCAGCTAGATGAAGCAGAAAGTAAAAATCAGACAAAAATAACAGATGCTATGAAAAAGACATTAAAGAAATATCCTGCGGGTGGCATTGTGATGTTTGCAAAGAACATTGAGACTCGTGAGCAGACAAAGAAAATGATAAAGAAGTTACAGAATGCTTCTTATGTACCACTATTTATGGCAGTGGATGAAGAGTGTGGAACAGTTTCAAGAGTTGCATCTAATCCAAAGATTGGAATGACAGCATATCCATCGGCACAGGAAGTAGGCAAAACATATGATGATAAGCAGATTGCCAAGATGGGGCAGACACAAGGTAAAGAATTAAAAGAATTAGGATTCAATATGAATCTGGCACCAGTTGCAGACGTACTTACGAATAAGAATAATACAGAGATTGGCGACAGAAGTTTTGGAACAGACTCAAAGAAAGTATCATCAATTGTAGCAAGCTTAGTTAAAAACATGCAAAAGCAGCAGATTTCCGCAACGATAAAACATTTTCCAGGAAGCGGTGGATGCGGAGGAGATACTCACCGTGGAAGTACAGAGACATACCAGACGATCGAGACATTAAGAAATGCAGATTTTAAACCATTTAAGGCAGGAATCAAGGCAGATGTGGATGCGGTGATGGTATCACATTTAATGCTAAGCAATGTGACAGACGAGAAAGAACCTTCCAGTTTAAGCAGTAGGGTTGTCAGTGATATTTTAAGGGACGAACTTGAATACAAAGGAATCATTATGACCGATGCGATGAACATGAAAGCGATCACAGACAACTACAGCTCAGGAGAAGCAGCAGTCAAAGCTATTCAGGCAGGAGTCGACTTAATTGTGATGCCTGATAATTATAAGGAAGCATATCAGGCAATTGAGAAAGCAATAAAAAATGGACAGATCAAGGAATCAAGGATTGATAAATCTGTAAGAAGGATCCTTTATGCCAAGATCAAGAGAGGAGAAATACCACCAGATACTACCTTATTAAAGGATAATGAGTAGAGTAAGACTCTTGCAGATTTAAAATGAATATGTTACTATCAAAAATGTGTATTTTACAAAGGAAACTAAAGATTGTATAACAGAAAGGTCAAAAGATCACGATGAGCAGAGAGAACTTTGATAAGTTGGGAGAAGAATGTGGAGTTTTCGGTATCTATGATTTCGATGGCAACGATGTAGCGTCAACAATCTATTATGGATTGTTTGCCCTGCAGCATCGAGGTCAGGAAAGCTGTGGAATCGCAGTTTCTGATACGAATGGTCCAAAACGTAATGTCACATCTCAAAAAGGTATGGGATTATGTAATGAAGTGTTTACACCAGATTCCCTTCAGGCATTAAAGGGAGATATCGGTGTAGGACATGTAAGGTATTCAACAGCAGGAGAGAGCGTTCCAGAGAATGCCCAGCCACTGGTATTAAATTATGTAAAAGGGACATTAGGACTTGCACATAATGGTAATCTGATCAATGCGTTAGAACTTCGTGAAGAATTAGAACAGACAGGAGCTATTTTCCAGACAACGATCGATTCAGAAGTTATCGCATACCATATCGCAAGAGAACGTGTGAATACATCATCTATTGAGAAAGCAGTTGCGAAAGCAATGCAGAAGATCAAAGGAGCGTATTCCCTGATCGTTATGTCACCACGAAAACTGATTGGTGCCAGAGATCCTTATGGATTTAAACCACTTTGTATCGGTAAGAGAGATAATGCATTTGTTTTAGCATCTGAAAGCTGTGCATTAGATACGATCGGAGCAGAATTTATCCGCGATGTCAATCCAGGAGAGATCGTAACGATCACAAAAGACGGAATTCAGTCTGATTGTAGTATGTGCCTTCCACAGGAGAAGACAGCAAGATGTATCTTTGAATACATATATTTTGCAAGACCTGACAGTGAAATTGATGGTATAGGAGTTTACCACTCAAGAATTCAGGCAGGAAAATACCTTGCACAGGATTCACCAGTCGAAGCAGACTTAGTTGTAGGAGTACCAGAATCAGGAAACGCAGCAGCACTCGGTTATTCTTTAGAATCAGGAATTCCATATGGAACAGCATTTGTAAAGAATGGTTATGTTGGAAGAACCTTCATTAAGCCAGGACAAAGCAGCCGTGAATCAAGCGTACAGATTAAGTTAAATGTATTAAAAGAAGCAGTCAAGGGAAAGAGAGTCATCATGATCGATGATTCCATTGTTCGTGGAACAACAAGTGATCGTATCGTATCTATGCTTCGTGAAGCGGGAGCAACAGAAGTGCATGTAAGAATCAGTTCACCACCATTCTTATGGCCATGTTACTTTGGAACAGATATTCCAGAGAGAGAACAGCTGATCGCATACAACCGTTCCATTAACCAAATCTGCGAAGTAATAGGAGCAGATAGTTTAGGATACTTAAGAGAAGAAAGACTTTCAGAGATGGTTCAGGGATTACCGATCTGCAAAGGATGTTTTACAGGAAAGTATCCAATGGAACCACCAACAAGAGATATTCGTGGAAATTTTGAAAGATAAAGATAAGGAGATTTTTATGAACGACCGTTACCAGAGCCCATTATCAGAACGTTATGCAAGCAAAGAGATGCAGTACATCTTTTCTCCAGATAAGAAGTTTAAGACATGGAGAAAATTATGGATCGCACTTGCTGAGACTGAGAAAGAATTAGGACTAGATATTACACAGGAACAGATTGATGAGTTAAAAGCACATGCAGAAGATATCAACTACGATGTAGCTAAAGAACGTGAAAAATTAGTCCGCCATGACGTAATGTCCCACGTATATGCATACGGAGTACAATGTCCAAAAGCAAAAGGAATCATCCATTTAGGAGCAACTTCCTGCTATGTTGGAGATAACACAGATATCATCATCATGACAGAAGCATTAAAACTTGTCAGAGTAAAATTATTAAATGTAATCAACGAATTATCCAAATTCGCAATGAAATATAAAGATCTTCCAACACTTGGATTTACACATTTCCAGCCAGCACAGCCTACAACAGTAGGTAAGAGAGCAACACTGTGGCTGATGGATCTTGTATATGATTTAGAAGATCTTGACCATGTAATTGCGAATATGAGACTGTTAGGTTCTAAAGGAACAACAGGAACACAGGCAAGTTTCTTAGAATTATTTGAAGGAGATCATGAAACGATCAAGAAGATCGATGGAATGATCGCTAAGAAGATGGGATTTGACAAATGCCAGCCAGTATCAGGACAAACATATTCAAGAAAAGTTGATTCCCGTGTGCTTAATGTATTAAGTCAGATCGCTCAGTCTGCTCATAAATTCTCAAATGATATCCGTCTGCTTCAGCATTTAAAAGAAGTAGAAGAACCATTTGAGAAGAACCAGATCGGATCATCTGCAATGGCATATAAGAGAAATCCAATGAGAAGTGAAAGAATCGCTTCTTTAGCAAACTATGTGATTTCTGATGCAATGAATCCAGCATTAGTTGCATCTACACAGTGGTTTGAAAGAACTTTAGATGACTCTGCCAACAAACGTTTATCCGTACCTGAAGGATTTTTAGCAATCGATGGAATCTTAGATCTTTACTTAAACGTTGTAGATGGATTAGTTGTATATCCAAAAGTTATCGAAAGCCGTTTAAGAAGCGAACTTCCATTCATGGCAACAGAGAATATCATGATGGATGCTGTAAAAGCTGGTGGAGACCGTCAGGAACTTCACGAGAAGATCCGTGTACATTCTATGGCAGCAGGAAAAGTTGTCAAAGAAGAAGGAAAACCAAATGATCTGTTAGAAAGAATCGCAGCAGATCCAGCATTTGGAATGAATATGGAACAGTTACAGTCAATCATGAAACCAGAGAACTTCGTAGGACGTGCACCACAGCAGACAGAAGAGTTTGTGAATGAAGTGATCAATCCAATTCTGGAAGAGAATAAAGAAGTACTCGGATTAACAGCTGAGATCAACGTATAAAAAGATAGAATCTTGATAAAAAGATAAAATTTTAACATAAAAAGAGATGGAAAGATCAAAACAATATAGATTTTTCCATCTCTTTTTGCTGTATTTTAAGAAAAAATTACCAAAAAGCAGGAAATGAGCAGGAGTAGATATAGGAAATTAAGAAAAGGAATGGTATAATAGGTTTAAAACAAATATGTGAGAGCATATGTAAGGGGAAAGTATAATGAAGAAATTAAAAACAATCGCTCAAAGAAAAAAATGGAATATGATACTTGGGATCTCAGATATCATAATGATGATCATAGCATCATATCTTGCATTATTAACGCGATTTGAATTCTATCCATCACAGATCGCACCGATTTTTTTGAAAAATGCTGCAAAATACATGCCGTTGAATCTCTTTTGCAGTATTGTGATCTTTATGGCATATCGATTGTATTCAACGCAATGGAAGTATGCAGGAATCTCCGATTTTATTAATGTCGTTAAAGCAGTTGTGATCGCAGCAGCTTTCCAGTTGATCGGAATTTATATGTTACAATGGGAGATACCAAGAAGTTACTATTTCTTGTATTTGGTATATCTGCTGTTGGGAATGTTTTTTATCCGATTACTTGTCCGATTGATTCAGGGAAGTGAACCACTCAAAGTGAATGACATTGGCAAGAAGAAAGTTCCGGTAATGTTGATCGGAGCAGGAGAAGCAGGAAGCATCATTTTAAATGAGATCAAAAAGAGTACATATGTGACTAAAACGATCCGTTGCATCATAGATGATGATCCAGCGAAGAAAGGAACATATTTATCTGGGATACCAGTGGTTGGCAATCGTAATACGATCCTGCGCAATGCAGTTAAATTTGATGTTGAAGAGATCATTCTGGCAATTCCGACAATAGAACCCAAGGATCGCAAGGACATCCTTGAAATCTGCAAGCAGACAGGATGCCGTCTGAGTATTCTTCCGGGCTTATATCAGCTGATCAACAGTGAAGTTACAGTATCTGCTCTAAGAGAAGTAGAGATTGAAGATCTGCTTGGAAGAGAGCCAGTGAAAGCCAATCTTCCATCAATCATGAGCTATGTCAAAGACAGAGTCGTATTTGTCACAGGGGGAGGCGGATCGATCGGAAGTGAGATCTGCAGACAGATCGCAAGATATCAGCCGAAGAAGTTAGTGATCATTGATAATTATGAGAACAACGCCTACGAGATCCAGATGGAATTAAAGAGAACACATCCAGAACTAGATCTGAAAGTATTGATCGTATCTGTCCAGAATCATCTGCGAATACACAATATTTTCGAAGATTATAAGCCTGATATCGTATTTCATGCAGCAGCACATAAGCATGTGCCATTGATGGAAGACAGCCCGCATGATGCGATTAAGAACAATGTATTTGGCACATTTAACATAGCCCAAGAAGCAGGAATGAGCGGCGTAAAGAGAATGGTACTGATCTCCACGGATAAGGCAGTAAGACCGACAAATATCATGGGTGCTTCCAAGAGGATCTGTGAGATGGTCATTCAATACATGAATAGCTTATACGATACAGAATACGTTGCTGTAAGATTTGGAAATGTTCTTGGAAGTAACGGAAGTGTCGTTCCGTTGTTCAAGAAGCAGATTGCCAATGGTGGTCCGGTAACAGTTACACATCCAGAGATCATCCGATACTTTATGACGATCCCAGAAGCCGTCAGTCTGGTGTTAGAAGCAGGAGCTTATGCAGAAGGCGGGGAAATATTTATCCTTGATATGGGAGAACCAGTCAAGATCTTAGATCTTGCGAAGAATATGATCCGTTTATCAGGACTTACACCAGGAGAAGATATAGAAATCCAGTTTACTGGCTTAAGACCAGGGGAGAAGCTGTATGAAGAACTTCTGATCGATGAGGAGAATAAAAAAGAGACAAAGAACAAACGAATTTTCATTGGAAGTCCAAGGATGATGGAGACAGAACAATTTAGTGAACTGATCGCTGAATTAGATCATGCGGCATTTTCTGAAGATCCGAATATTCGTGAAGTTGTAAAAAGATTAGTTCCAGAGTATACATATAAACAGACAAATCAACAGACAAAATGACGGGGGGATGAGACAGCATGAAAGAACGTATATATATGGCATCACCAACGATGCATGGGGAAGAACAGAAGTTTGTGCAGGAAGCATTTGACACCAACTGGATCGCACCACTTGGGCCAAATGTCAATGGCTTTGAACGTGAGATGGAAGCGTATACAGGAATCGCACACTGCAGTGCACTAAGCGCAGGAACCGCAGCACTGCATCTGGCGGTGAAATTATTAGAAGTCGGGGAAGGAGATACCGTGATATGTCCTTCGCTGACTTTTGCTGCAACAGTGAATCCAGTCGCCTACGAAAAAGGCAAGATTGTATTCGTGGATTCTGAACCAGAGACATGGAATATGTCACCACAGGCATTGAAAAGAGCATTGGAAGAACATAAAGAAGCAAAAGCAGTGATCGTTGCACACCTTTATGGAACACCAGCCAAGGTAGACGAAATCAAAGCAATCTGTGAAGAATATAAAGTTCCACTGATCGAAGATGCTGCAGAAAGTCTGGGAGCAACATATAAAGGAGTCCAGACAGGAAGATTCGGAGTCATGGCAGGATTTTCATTTAATGGAAATAAGATCATCACGACATCAGGCGGTGGAATGATCGCATCAGAGAATGAAGAATACATCAAGCATGCAACATTCCTGGCAACACAGGCAAAAGAACCAGTCCGACATTATGAACACAAGGAAATCGGATATAACTACCGAATGTCTAATATCACAGCGGGAGTTGGAAGAGGCCAGCTTCTGCATCTGGATGAACACATTGCGAAGAAAAAAGCAATCTATGAGACATACAAAGATGCTTTCAAGGATTATAAACAAGTGCATATGAATCCATATGAAACATGCAGTGAACCAAACTTCTGGTTATCATGCATGACGATCGATGAAGACAGTAAGACAAAACCATTAGATATCATAGAAGCTTTGGAAAGAGAGAATATCGAAAGCCGTCCGATCTGGAAACCATTACATCAACAACCAGTATTTAAAGGGTGCGAATTCTATTCTCATTACGAAGATGATAAGAAGCCAGTATCAGAAGATATCTTTGACTGCGGATTATGTCTTCCAAGTGATATTAAGAATACAAAAGAAGATATGGATCGGATCATAGGAATCATAAGATCCGTACTGGACCGATAAGAACAAAATGTAAACGGAGTATATATAAAGATGTATCACAAATATATCAAACGATTTTTTGACATCATATTGTCACTGTGCTGTATCATTGTATCAAGCCCAATCCTGCTTGTCACAGCACTGTTAGTAAGGAGCAAATTAGGGAACCCCGTGATCTTCAAACAAGAAAGACCGGGATATCATAACGAAATATTTACACTCTACAAGTTCAGAAGTATGACAGACGCCGTCGATGAGAATGGTGATCTGCTGCCAGACAAAGAACGTCTTCCAAGATTTGGACAGATGTTAAGATCCACAAGCCTTGATGAATTACCTGAATTCTTCAACATCTTATTTGGACATATGAGTTTTGTCGGGCCAAGACCGTTATTGAAACAATACATAGATTTCTACAGTGCAAGACAGAAACGACGTGCAGATGTAAGACCAGGACTGACTGGACTTGCACAGGTGAATGGTAGAAATGCCATCAGCTGGGAAGAAAAGTTTGAATTCGACCTTGAATATGTGGATAACATTTCATTTCTTACCGATATCAAGATCATACTAAAGACCGTGACAAAAGTCTTAAAAAGAGCAGGAATCAGTGCACAGGAATCTGTGACAATGTATGCCTTTCAGGGAACAAAGAAAGACCAGTTTTCCAAATACAAGAAAGCAGGACACTTAAAGATTTTATTTTCAAGCGTGGCAGATCAGGTCGAATTTATCGATACCTTCCGCTATGCTGCCGGCAGATTAGGGGTGAAAGTAACATTTGTCGGCTGTGATCATTCACTGGAAGCACCAGCATTATATCGCTGCCATAAGCACTATCAGATTCCACAGCCAGGGGAAGAAGGTTATGTCACAGAACTCTTACATATTTGTAAACAGGAGAAGATCGGTCTGCTCATTCCAAGAACAGAAGAAGATGTCTTTATCCTGTCACAAAGAACCAGTGAATTTGAAGCTGTTGGAACAGAAGTTCTCATTGCAAATGAAGAATTAGCTCTGCTGTGCAGCAACAAACGTTGGACAGCTCGTTTCTTTGAAGAATGTGGTCTTAACGCACCACAGGTCGTAAGCAGTGCCAATGACTATACACAAGGATTCCCAGCAATGTTTGCAGTATTGGATGAGATGGATAATCTGGAGAAAAGCATCATGATCCATGATGAACAAGAATTAAGTTTTCACGCATCAAAATACGAGAATTATATGATACGTCCATTTTTAAATGGGAAGATGTATGAGATCGATGTATTCTGCAATCTAGACGGAAGCCCGGTTTACATCACGCCAAGAGCAAAGGAAGAAGTCGAGGGAAAAGAAAGTGCAAGATACAGAGTTGTAAGAGATCACAAGATCGTAGAAGAAGCAAAGAAAGTGATAAAGAAATTAAGGCCATCCGGATGGATGACGATCTTTATGCTTCGTGAAGAACATACAGACAAAGATTATTTTATCCGAATGGAACCATGGTATCATCAGGCAAGCACCGTATCGATCAAGGCAGGAGCCGATGCACCATATGCAGCACTCTCCATGATGTTAGGTGAGCCAATGGAATACAAAGAGGATGCAGCCGATGACAATGTCATTTTCACAAGATTTGAAAAAAGCGTATGTTTAAATACAAGAGAAGAACCGATCGTAGAGATTCATGATTTTAAAGATCTGTATCATTTAGACGAAGGAATTGGTTCGGTGATTTTTGATCTGGATGACACATTATACTCAGAGAAAGATTATGTACGAAGTAGTTTCCGAGTGGTAGAACGAATGCTTCCAGAAGTGAACAATATCTTTAATAAGTTATGTGCAGTACTGGAAAAAGGGCAGCCGCCACTGGAAACGGTATTAAAAGATGCAGGAATGTATTCGGATGAATTATTATTAAAATGCAGAGAAGCCATCAGGGACCATAAACCAGAGATTTCATTGTATGAAGGAGTCAAAGAATTATTCTTTGAACTACACACGCAAAAGCGAAGTATCGGGATCTTGATCGATGGAACACCAAAAGTACAGCGAGCCAAGATAGAAGCCCTGGGGTTAGATAAAATGGCAGACGAGATACTGATCACAGACGAACTTGCAGGACATGGAAATGTCATGGAATTCAGGAAACCAAATGATCTTCCATTTCTGATCATGAGAAAACGATTAGAAATACCATGCAGGAACATGGCATTTGTCGGAGATGATATCGAGAAAGATTTTATTGCACCGAAAGCATTAGGAATGGAATGCTATTGGAAGAAGAATGAGGATGGGTTATATGAGTAAAGAACCAAAGATAAAACCAATCGTGATCGTTGGAGCCGGTGGTATGGGAAGAGATACTCAGTGGCTGATCGAACGGATCAACGAAGAAGAACCAACATATGAGATTCTTGGATACATAGACGATGGAATCCAGCAAGGCAGCATCATAGATGGCTATCCGATTCTTGGAGGAATGAAATACCTCGAAGAATACGACAAAGAACAAAAACTTGCCGTCGCCTTCGCTATAGGCAATGCAAAAGTCCGTGAAAAACTCGTTTTAAAATGTCTGCCAAATCCAAACTTATGGTATCCTAATCTGATCGATCCATCCGTGATCACATCACAAAGAGTGCATCTAGGACAAGGAAATATCATTTGTACATCCGTTATTATGACAACGAATATAGAGATTGGTAATTTTAACCTGATCTGCAACCGAAGTATTGTCGGGCATGATGATGAGATTGGAGATTATAATACCCTGTATCCGGGAGTTTTACTGTCAGGAGATGTCCATTTAAAGACTGAGACAGAGATCGGCACAGGAAGCCAGATCATACAAGGACTGCATATCACAGACGAAGTGATCATGGGAGCAGGAAGTACAGTGATCGAAGACATCAACGAAGCAGGAACTTATGTTGGAGTACCAGTGAGAAGAGTAAACGATGAAGAATAAGAAGATATTAATTTTAGCAAACCTAGACGTAGGATTATACAAATTCAGAAAAGCACTGATCAAAAAGCTCATAGATCAAGGAAATGAAGTCTATATATCCCTGCCAAAAGGAATGTTAGTACAGAATTTAAAAGAAATGGGATGTCATTTTATCGAAACACCGGTAGATCGAAGAGGGATCAATCCAGCAACAGATTTTAAACTGATGATGAGATACTTTAACATCTTAGGCAAGATAAAGCCAGACCTTGTGATCACTTACACGATCAAACCAAACATCTACGGAGGGATCGCAGCAAGATTCAAAAGAATTCCATATGCAGTCAATATCACAGGATTAGGAACTGCATTTCAGAATGAAAATATGATCAAGAAACTCGTCGTATTTTTATATAAACTATCCTGCAAAAAGGCAAAAACAATCTTCTTTGAAAATGAAGGAAATAAGCAGGTGTTTATAGAAAATAATATTATCAAAGAATCCAGATCATGCACCCTCCCAGGAGCAGGGATCGACCTTGATGAATACAAGATGACACCATACCCAGAAGAATCAAGAAATATCCGATTCTTGTTTATCGGACGTGTGATGAAAGAAAAAGGAGTCGAAGAACTGTTCAAAGCAGCAAAGAACATTAAGAAGATCTACCCAGAAGTATCGTTTGATATCGTAGGACCAATGGAAGATGATTACAAGGAACGAATCCAGTCATTGGTCAGAAATGGGATCATTTATTATTATGGCTATCAGGAAGACGTCAAACCATTCATTAAGAAATGTGACTGCTTTGTATTACCGTCGTATCATGAAGGCATGGCAAATACACTGCTAGAATGTGGAGCGATGGGAAGACCACTGATCACTAGCAGGATTCATGGGTGTATGGAAGCTGTAAGAGATGGCGAGAATGGGTATCTGGTGGATGTGAAGGATGTTAAGGGATTGGAAGAGAAGATGATGGAATTTATTGAACTTTCCTATGAAGAGAAGAAACAGATGGGAGAGAAGTCACGGAAGGTGATGGAGGAGAGGTTTGATAAAAGAGATGTTGTTGATAGGACGATTTTGACATTAGATCAAGCAAAAAACTTTAACTAGATAAAGTACTGAATTAGTTTAAGATGAGTTTAAAATAAGTCCAAGATTAGTTATAAATAAGTCTGAAATTAGCGTAATAAGGGAAATAAAGAGTATGGTAGAAGAAAAAAGGAAGCAAATTACATTGTCAGTTATTATGCCAGTGTATAATGGAGAACAATATTTAAATTATAGTATTCAAAGTGTATTAAATCAGACGTATAAGGATTATGAACTTATTTTAGTGGATGATGGAAGTACAGATCATAGTTTAGAAATCTGCGAAAAATATCAATCAAAAGATAAGAGGATTCGTGTGATCAGTCAAGAAAATAAAGGAATCAGTGGTGCTAGGAATGCAGGAATTGATATAGCAACTGGAGAATATATAACCTTTATGGACAGCGATGATGTTATTCAGTCTAAAATGTACGAAATCATGTTAAATCATATGGTATCAGATGGATTAGATTTAATTATGTGTGGGGCTGTTAGAACAGAAAATTATCATCTTGAAGAATTAGAAAAAGATTGTGAAGTATGTTGTTTGACAAAAAAAGATTTATATGAAGGAATGTTTTCAAACTCTGAAACAGACTGGAAGTATATGGTTGTATGGAATAAAATTTATAAAACAGATATTGTGAAAAGGATAAAGTTTGAATCATCAGGAACAGAAGATACGGTTTTTAATTGTCAATATTTTAAAGATGCGAAATATGCTAAATTAGTAAAACAGGATTTATACCATTGGATTCAAAGAAGTGATTCTGTAAGTCATTCAGAATATGGAACTCGTGATTATAATGTGTTAAAAGATTATTACTGGATGGAACAATATATTCAACAATATGAGGGACAATATGTTCAATATCCGTTGATAAAAATATATAAATTCATCTTTAATTCAAGGTATAGAGCAAGAAATACAGAATTTAAAAATCAAGTTACTTATCTCATCAAGGAAAATAATAAAAAACTAGAAGAAAGTTTTTATAAAAATGAGAAAATAGACAAAAAAATTAAAATTTTATTTACAATATTTTATCATATTCCAGCAACTTATAATATGTTTCGATGGATCAATGAAAAGAGGGTAAGATAGATGAAAAAGAAGATTGTGTATGTATTACATGGATTGGCAGCAGGAGGAACAGAAGCTTTTGTACTCAATGTTGTATCACATTTAGATCGAAAAAAATATGATATAACATTTATCTTAGCATTAGACAATAATGGGAAGACTCACCAGTTCCATGAAGATAAAGTGTTAGAGCAGGGAATCAAAATTTATAGAACCTGTGATCTGGATGGAATCAAAAAATGGAAATTACATTATGAAAAATTAAAAAAACTTTTAATAGAGAAAGGACCATTTGATGTGATTCATTGTAATATGGATTTGTTTAATGGGATAAATTTAATGGCAGCAAAGAAAGCAGGAATTCCTGTTAGAATCTGTCATTCACATAATTCAGAGAGTCAATATAGTACGTCATTTTTGAAGAAAATCATGTCTAGGACATATAGAATATTTATGAGAAAAATGATTTATAAATATTCAACAAACATGCTTGGATGTTCAGAATTAGCGAATGATTATTTATATGGGGAAAATTGGAAAAATGATGCTCGATGCAAAGTGTTATATAATGGAATAGATTTAAAAAAATTTAGATTTCATGATAAAATAAAAGAAACAGAACGAAAAAACATAATGACAATTGGACGTTTTGGTGAACAGAAGAACCCATTTTTTCTTTTAGAAATTTTAATAGAGTTGTTAAATATAAGAAAGGATATTAATTTTTCATGGGTTGGGGATGGAGAACTGAGAAAACCTATAGAAGAGAGGGTGAAGGAAGAACATTTAGAAAAACATATTCATTTTCTTGGCAGAAGAGAAGATATCCCAGAATTATTGCAACAAAATGACTTCTTTCTTTTTCCATCATTATTTGAAGGATTGCCAATAACATTGATAGAAGCTCAGGCAAGTGGATTAGAATGTTTTATTTCAGATACGATCACAAAAGAAGTAAATGTGGGATTATGCCAATATTTATCATTAGAAAAAACTGCAAAAGAATGGGCTGTGTATATATCAGAGCAGTTAGACAATAGAGATAAAAAAGGCTATGATGCTAAATTACTAGATCAGTTTGATATTAAAAATACAGTGAGAAGGTTAGAAGAAATATATGGTTAAAATATCAATTATCGTACCATGCTACAATACAAAATTATATATAGAACAATGTATGAGAAGCCTCATGCAACAAACATTAAAAGATATCGAAATTATTTGTATTGATGGATCTTCAAACGATGGGTCTTATGAAATATTAAAACAATTTGAAAGAGAAGATTCTAGGATCAAAATCTTTTCAAAAACAAATGAAGGGGTATCACTTAGTAGAAATTATGGAATAAGTAAAGCAAAAGGAAAATATCTGATGTTTGTAGATGCGGATGATTGGATTGACGTAGATACTTGTGAGATTACATATAATAAAGCAGAAGAACAACAAGCAGATCTTGTAATGTGGAGTTATATTCGTGAATTTAAAGAAAATTTTTTGCCAAAAGATATTTTTGAGGAAGAAGAAAAAATATTTCAAGGAGACTCGATTAAACAATTACACCGTCGATTTTTTGGACTGCTTGGAGAAGAACTTGCACAGGTGGAAAATGCAGATGCATTGTGTCCGGTATGGGGAAAATTATATCGAAGAGATGTCATTGAAGATAATGGAATAGCATTTACAGATATTCGAGAAATAGGTACATATGAAGATGGATTATTTAATTTAGAAGTATTTGAACATCTTCATAAAGTGGTATATATGCAAAAGTATTTTTATCATTATAGAAAATATAATGAGAATTCAATTACATCTCAATATAAAGAGAAATTATTTGATCAATGGAATCATATGTATGATCTGATGTTTAAATATATAAAAGACAAACATTTAGATAAAAGTTATGTGACAGCAGTAAACAATAGAATATGCCTTGGAATTTTAGGACAAGGATTGAATCTGATGGAAAGCGATAAAAAGCAGAAGAATCGAGAAATCAAGAAAATATTATCAACAAAAAGATATCGAGAAGCATATCAGCAGTTTGAACTAAAGTATTTTCCGATTCACTGGAAGATATTTTATTGGTTTGCGAAACATAATATGGCATGTGGAGTGTATGCAATGCTGATTTGTATTCAGAAGATGATAGGGAGATAGAAGTTATGGAACCAGTAAGGGTGTTAAATTTATTTACGATCATGAATCGTGGTGGAGCAGAAACCATGGTCATGAATTATTATCGAAAAATAAATAGAGCGAAAGTACAATTCGATTTTCTTGTTCATCGGGAAGAAGAAGGTGCGTATGAACAAGAAATAAAAGATCTAGGTGGAAGAATTTATCGTATGCCGCCAATGTATCCTCAAAACTTTTCTTTGTATAAAAAAAAGATTCGAGAATTTTTTGAAGAACATAAAGAATATAAGATTATTCATTCACATATGTCGGAATTGGGATATTTTGCACTAAGAGAAGCAACAAGACAAGAAATTCCAGTAAGAATCTGTCATGCACATAATGCACCACATGGTTTTGAGTGGAAAATGATCGTACGTAACTATTTTAAGAAGAGAATGATGCCATATCTTACACATATGTTTATGTGTGGGAAAGAATCTGGTGACTGGTTGTTTGGGAAAGAAAATGAAGATAAATTTATTCAGTTGAATAATGCGATAGATGCTGAAAGATTTCGATATGATAGCAAAAAAGAAGAAGCAATTCGAAAAGAATTGAATCTAGAAAATAAATTTGTAGTTGGACATGTAGGACGGTTTTTTAAACAAAAAAATCACCAATTTTTGATAGAAATTTTTAAAGAAATACAAACAAAAAAAGAAAATGCAATTTTATTATTAGTAGGAACAGGAGAATTAAAAGAAGAAATACAAAATCAAGTGAAAGAATTAGGATTAGAAGAACAAGTCAGATTTCTGGGTGTCAGATCTGATGTGGATCAGATCATGAAATGCTTTGATGTATTTTTATTTCCATCTTTGTTTGAAGGGTTACCAGTAACAATGGTAGAAGCTCAGGCAGCAGGTGATTTATGTATTATCTCAGATACGATTCCAAGAGAATGTTGTATTACAGAAAATGTAAGGATATATTCATTGGAAAAAGATGCAAAGGCATGGAGTGATTTTGTGATTTCAGAAAGTACAGATTACAAAAAGAAAGATATGTATGAAGAAATTGTAAAAGCAGGATTTGATATTAAACAAAATGCAAAGTGGTTGGAGGAATTTTACGTCAATGCAGCAAAAAGTTAAACTAACAGTATTCACACCGGCATACAATCGGGCACATACATTAGGGCGATGCTATGAAAGTATGTTAAAACAAAAATGTAAAGATTTTAAATGGCTAATTATAGATGATGGATCGACAGATAATACAAAAGAACTTGTAGATTCATGGTTGAATAAAGATAACGGATTTGAAATTATTTATAAATATAAAAAAAATGGAGGAATGCATACAGCACATAATCTGGCATACGAATTGATAGATACAGAATTAAATGTATGTATTGATTCAGATGATCGTCTTTCAGAGAATGCAATAGAGAAAATCATTGATTTTTGGAATGAAAATGGAAGTGAAAAATATGCAGGAATTATTGGCTTGGATGATGATTTGGATGGAAATATTATAGGAGAAAAATTTCTAGAAAATTTGAAAGAAACTACCTTGTCTGGTTACTACAGAAATGGAGGAAAAGGCGATAAAAAGCTTGTATATCGTACAAGTATAATGAAACAATACCCTCCATATCCAGTATTTGAAGGAGAAAGATATGTTTCATTAGGATATAAATATTTATTATGTGATCAAGATTATAAGTTATTGGTTTTAAACGATGTGCTTTGTGATGTAGAATATCAATTAGATGGATCAAGCTACAATATGCTACGTCAATATTATAATAATCCAAAAGGGTTTGCATTTATTCGTAAGATTGATATGAGATATAATAAAACATGGAAGGAAAATTTAAAAACATGTATTCATTATGTTTCAAGCAGTTTGATAGCACATAATAAGCATTTTATTAAGGAATCTCCGAAAAAGGGAATGACAATATTAGCAATTCCAGCAGGAATTTTGTTGACAGGATATATTAAACATAATGTGAGAAAATAGAAGTAGGTGATATAAATGACAGTATGGTGGATAACTTTGGCATCGTCTTATCTATTATGTCTGGTAGCAGGGATGAATGCAAAGACAGTATATTCAAATGGATATTATACAAAAAAATATAATAAATTCTTTTCTTTTATGTCAGTAGCAATATTAGTTCTTGTTGCAGGACTAAGAAGTGGAATAGGAGATACACCCACATATATACAAGGATATAAAACGGATGCTCCTTCAACAATAGCAGGATCGATTAAACTCCTGTTTAGTGGAAAAAAGGATGCAGGATTCTATTTTTATCAGGGAATATTAAAATCAATTGTAAATAATCCAAATGTTTTTATTTTTGTAACATCATTAATAACGATTGTATTAATTTTTATTACGTATTATAAATATTCACAACTGTTAGAACTATCAGTATTTTTATTTATTACAACAGGGTGCTACCTAGTTACTATGAATGGAATCAGACAGTATCTGGCATCTGCAATTTTATTTTTTTGTTTTCCATTAATACATGAAAGAAAATGGTACATATATATACCGGTTGTATTGATATGTTCGACGATTCATAAATCTGCATTGGTATTTATTATATTGTATTTTATTGTAGATCAGCCAGCTTGGGGACATACAACAAAATGGATATTATTTATAGGAATCGCATTGTTTGTGACATATCCAGTATCAGGACCAATGATGGCTAAATTGCTAGGAGAAACTCAATATGGTGAGTATAAGAATGTCTTAGTTTCAACAGGTGCAGGAGCGAATATGATCAGAGTTATGGTAATGGCTGTACCAATTGTTTTATCATATTTAGGAAGAGATTTTCTTAAGGGAAGAGAAAGATATTATAATATTATTGTTAATTTTTCGGTGATAAATCTGATTTTTATTTTATTAGCAACGAAATTTTGGATTTATGCACGATTTAATATGTACTTTTCGGTATATATGATTATTTTGATAACGTGGTGTGTGAGATATATGTTTGATGAGAGAAATACGAAACTTATGTATTTAATGTGTCTTGGGTTATATTTTGTATACTATTATTATGAAATGCATATTAGCTTAGGATTTGGAGCAGGATATCATCATTTTATACAAGCAGTAGGAATAGGATTATAAAAAATGAAGAAGATTTTTATTGCATCTCATTGTATGGAGCTAGGAGGTGCAGAACGGAGTTTATTAGGTATATTAAATTCAATTGATTATAAAAATTATGAGGTAGACTTATTTTTATATCGACATACTGGTGAATTATTGAAGTATATTCCAGAAGAAGTAAACTTGTTGCCAGAAGATAAACAAATGTCTATGTTGGCAATTCCTTTTTCTAATGTTATAAAAAAAGGACAATTTTCTATGGCATGGGGAAGATATAAAGGAAAGCGGAAAGCATTAGAATTTGACAAAGAGAATGTGAATGGACAAGAAAGCATGGTAATGTTGGAATATAGTCATAAATATACAATACCATGTGTGAAAAGAACAATTAATAAGACTTATGATCTTGCAATTAGTTTTTTAACACCTCATTATTATGTAGCAGAGAAAATAGATGCAAAAGTTAAATTAGCATGGATACATACGGATTATTCAAATTACCTTTTAGATGTAAAATCAGAATTACAGATGTGGAGTCGTTATGATTACATTGCGTCAATTTCTCCAAAGTGTACCGAAGGATTTTTAAAGGTATTTCCAGAATTGAAAGATAAGATTATTGAAATATCAAATATAAATGCAGAACATTTAATCAGAATGCAGTCTAAAGAAAAGATTACAGATGATATGCAAGTAAAATCAGGGGAAATCTGTTTGTGTTCTATTGGAAGATTTGCATATGCAAAGAATTTTGATCATATTCCAGCAATTGCAAAAAAAATAAAAGAAAAAAATATCAATTTTAAATGGTTTATTATTGGATATGGTGGAGATGAACAATTGATTCATGACAAAATCAAAGAGTCAGGAATGGAAGATGAAGTAATTATTCTTGGGAAAAAAGCAAATCCATATCCATATATCAAAAAATGTGATATTTACATACAGCCATCAAGATATGAGGGAAAGGCAGTAACAGTTCTAGAGGCACAAATGCTTGGAAAGCCTGTGGTGATTACAGATTTTCCATCTTCAGATAGCCAGCTAGAAGATGGAATAGATGGAGTGATTGTGCCATTAGATGATTCGGGATGTGCAGATGGAATTGTCGAAGTTATACAGGATAGAGAATTGAGAATAAAACTGGTAGAAAACTGTCAAAAAAGAGATTATAGCAGTAAAGATGAAGTGAAAAAGTTATATAAATTAATGGGGGACTGATAAAATGGCAATACCCAAAATTGTACATTATTGTTGGTTTGGAGGGAAAGAGAAACCAGACAGTGTAAAAAAATGTATTGAAAGTTGGAAAAAATTTCTTCCAGATTATCAATTGATGGAATGGAACGAAGACAATTTCAATATTGAAAAATTAAAATACACAAAAGAAGCATATGCAGAAGGAAAGTATGCATTTGTTAGTGATGTTGCAAGAATTGAAGCATTATATCAATATGGTGGTATTTATATGGATACGGATGTTGAAGTACTAAAATCATTTAATTCATTATTAAATACTAGATGCATACTTGGAATGGAAGAAAAAGAATATGTTGCGACAAGTTTTATGGCATTTGAGAAAGGTCATCCTTTAGTAAAAGAATTTTTAAAGTTATATGAGAATATTAGGTTTTTAGATGAAAATGGTCAGATAAATACAGGTACGAATGTAACAAAATTAACGAATATGTTAATGGAAAAAGGATTTGTGCAAGAAAATCATTACCAGGAGCTAGAAGAAGGAATTAAGATTTATCCAAAAGATTTTTTTTCACCATATGACTATATTAATTGTCATTATAACATTACAGAAAACAGTTATTGTGTTCATCATTTTGCAGTATCATGGATGTCAAAAAAAGAGCAGGTAAAAAAAAGAATTAAGAAACAGTTATCAAAAATTCTAGGTCCAAAGAAAATGAATAAGATTAGGGAGAAAATAAAAGGGTGAAAAAGAGAGTTTTATTTGTCATTGAAAGTCTATCAGGTGGTGGAGCTGAAAAAGTTCTTAGCACAATTGTAAAAAATATTGATAAAACAAAATTTGATATTACTGTTTTGACAGTGGTAAAAATAGGCGTTTATGTAGAAGAAGTAGAAAAATATTGTACACTTATTTCAATGCTTCCAGAATATGAAAAATTAACAAATCCAATTGATAAAATAAAGTATAAAGTGGATTATAGGAAGATTTATAAAGAAGATTGTGCAAAAATTTATAAAAAATATGTGAAGAATGTATATGACGTTGAAATAGCATTTGTAGAAGGTTTTGTAACAAAATTAGTAGCAAATTCAACAAATAAATATTCAAAAAAATATGCGTGGATTCATACAGATATGATTAAGAATAATCATGCAGATGACAATTATTCTAATTTTGAGGAGCATAAGAAAATTTATAGCAAATTTGATACAATTTTTGCTGTATCAGAATATGTAAAAGAAGTATTTGGTGAAAAGTTTGGAAATGAATTTAAGGAAAAGACAAAGATTCAATATAATCCAGTGGATTCACAGGAAATTGAAAAATTGGCACAGAAACCTATCAACGATCAATATGAAAAGCAAGTCAAATTTATTGCAATTGGAAGATTTGTGGAAGCAAAAGGGTTTGACAGATTAGTTTCTAGTGCCTATAAGCTTCATAAAGAAGGATATGAATTTGAAGTCTGGATTTTGGGACAAGGAGAAGGGAAAAACGATATCGGGCAATATATCAAAGAAAATCAAATGCAGGATTATTTTAAATTAAAAGGATTTCAAGAAAATCCATATCCATATATTCAAGCAGCAGATGCTTTAATATGTTCATCAAGAGCAGAAGGATTCAGCACAGTGGCAACAGAAGCTTTGATTTTAAATAAACCAATTTTTACAACAGATTGTTCAGGTATGAGAGAACTATTTGGAGAATATCAGTGCGGGATCATCTGTGAGAATTCAGAAGATGGAATTTATGATATGCTGCATAACGTATTAGAACAAGCAGATTTCAGCCCATATATAGATTACTGTAAGATCAGGGCAAAAGATTTTACAATCAGAAAGAGAATGTCAGAGATAGAAGGGATATTAAATGCATAAGAAAAAAGTTTTATTTATGATAAATAGTATGTACGGTGGCGGTGCAGAAAAAATATTTCAGACATTATTAAACAATTTGGAACCAAGTAAATATGATATTACAGTATATTCTGTAAATCAGTGTAAGATTGATCATAAGTATTATCCAGAAAATATAAAATATAAATATATTTTTGGTGGAATCGATGAGAGCACAGGACAAATTTCAAAGATTATTACGAAGATAAAAAATAAGATTAACTTAAGGCGATATGAAAAAGATAGTCCAGAAACTTTTTATAAGCGATTTATAAAAGAAAAATATGATGTAGAGGTGGCATTTATAGAAGGATACGCTACAAAGATCATATCAGGTTCAAATAATAAAGATAGTAAAAAGATAGCCTGGGTACATATTGATCTAATGGAAAATCCATGGACAGAGGTTGCTTATCATAGTCTAGAAGAAGAAAAAGAATGTTATCAAAAATATGATAATATCTTAGGTGTTTCAGAAGAAGTAGTAAAAGCATTTGAAAAGCGAATGGATATAAGTGATACAGTGAGTGTACAGTACAATCCAGTAGATGATATAGAAATCAACCAAAAAGCCACAATGGATGATATAGAATATCCATCAAATATCAAAAATTTTGTTACGATAGGTCGCTTGGTAGATCAGAAAGGGTATGACAGATTATTACATGTAGTAAATGAATTAAAAGACCACTTTAAATTTTGTATTAGAATTTTAGGAGAAGGAAGCGACAGAGAAAAATTAGAAGATTATATCAAGAAGAATCATCTGGAAAATTATGTAGAATTATTAGGATTTCAGAATAATCCATATCCATATATCAAAGCAGCAGATGCATTTATATGTTCATCCAGATCAGAAGGTTTTAGTACAGTTGCAACAGAAGCGATGATTTTACAAAAACCGATTTTCACTACAGATTGTGCAGGAATGAAGGAATTATTTGGAGAATATAATTGTGGAATGATCTGTAAAAATTCAGAGGATGGATTAAAAAGAATGTTGGAAGAAGTTTTTGCAAAAGAAAATTTTGACGAGTATCAGCAAGATATCAAGAAAAGATCAGAATTTTTTAAGCTAGAACGAAGAATGAAGGAAATAAGTGACATTATAGATTAAAAATCAGTGGGAGAAAAGAATGACAGAACGTTCAAGGACAGAATATTCAATTGTCAATATAGCGGCAAGTATGGGAGGATATGCATTAAATATCATCTTAAGTTTTATTTGTCGAATTGTATTTGCACATCAATTGAGTGCAGACTATTTAGGGGTGAATGGCTTATTTGGAAATATCCTTTCAATGTTATCATTGACAGAGTTAGGAATTGGAACTGCAATGATTTATGCATTGTACAGGCCAGTTGCACAGAAAGATGAAAAAAAGATTGCTTCATATATGAGAGTTTATGGTACGGCATATAAGGCAATTGGATGTGTTGTAGGAATTTTAGGTTTAGCATTAATTCCAGTATTAAAATTTATTATTAATGAACCGCCAAATATTCATGAAAACATATATTTTCTATATGTATTATTTTTGTTTAGTACAGCTAGCGGCTATTTTTTCAGTTATCGCTGTTCTATTTTTATGGCGAATCAAAGAAATTATATTGTTGTTGCGATGAATTATATGGTTGTGATCGTGCAGAATATTGCTCAGATTATAGCATTAGTTCTTACGCATAATTACATTGTTTATCTTGTATTGCAGGTAGTTTTTACATTTTTAAGTAATGCGTTGATCTCAAGAAAAGCAGCGAAAGATTATCCATATATCACAGATAAAGAAGCACCAAAACTTGAAAAAGCAGAGATTTGGGATTTGGTTAAAAATATAAAAGCATTAACAGTAACAAAGTTAAGTGGAATTCTGGTAAATAATACAGATAATATTGTAATCACTTATTTTAAAGGTTTGATCGCAACTGGATTAGTATCCAATTATACATTATTGATCAATATGCTGACATCTTTGGTAACGCAAGTCTTTACAAGTATTACAGCGAGTGTTGGAAATTTGAATGCAGTAGGGGATGAAGAACAGAAATACAGCATTTTTAATACTTTAAATTTAGCAAATTTCTGGATATATGGCTGGGTATTTGTAGGAATCATAGTACTTGCAAATGATGTGATCGCATTTTGCTTTGGAAAAAATTATATTATGCCTGAAACAATACCTATTATTTTAGCTATTAATTTTTATATGTTAGGGATGCAAAATATTGTAGGAATTTATAAGAGTACAATGGGGTTATTCAAATATGGTCAGTATATATTGCTTTCTACAGCAGTATTAAACTTAATAGGAGATGTTGTTTTAGGAAAACAATACGGAATTCTAGGAATCTTTGTGGCAACAGCGGTTGCAAGATTATTTACAAATACATGGTATGAACCATATGTTATTTATAAGCATGGATTTAAACGTAAGTTTAAAGAGTACATATTGAAATATGTTTGGTTTGCTATTTCTCTAATCATTGCAACGATTGCAACATATATGCTTTGTCAGTTGGTAAAAATGACTTTATTTGTGCAGATTATCATTAAGGGTATCATTTGTATCTTAGTACCAAACTTAATCTTTATTGTAATGATGCATCGAATGCCAGAGTTTAAAGCATTGTTGGAATTAGTACAGAGAGTTCTACAAAAAATCAAAGGACTATTACATATTGCTTAAATAGTGACGAGAGAGGAGATACCAATGAAATTTTCTATTATTGTACCCGTATATAATGTCGAGAAATATTTACCACGCTGTCTGGACTCAGTTTTAGATCAGGAGTTCGATGATTATGAGATCATCGCAGTAGATGATGAATCACCAGATAATTCGATTGATATTTTAAATGAGTATCAAAAGAAAACAGAAAAATTAAAAATAATCCGCCAGAAAAATAAAGGATTAGGCGGAGCAAGAAATACAGGAATCAAAGAGGCGGCAGGAGAATATCTTATTTTTCTGGATAGTGATGATTACATATCACCAAAAATGTTATCATCTTTAAATGAATATCTAAAGAAAGAAGATCTAGATATATTGGCATTTGATTGTGAACGTGTGACAGAATCCGGGCAGACAATTGAGAAAGTCAGTGTAAAAGATTATCAGGATCAATATACATCATTAAACGCAAAGCAATATCTTCTGTTTGAACCAACATCTTGTGTAAAAACATACAGAAGAACTTTATATACAGAGCATAGAATTGAATTTCCTGAAAAGTTATGGTATGAAGATTTAGCAACAACCTTAAAATTATCTGCATATGCGACAAAAATTGGTTATTTAAAAGAAGTTTTTTATTATTATGTGCAACAGCCAAACAGTATCACACATAGTACAAATACAGAAAGAATGATGGAGATTATTACAGCATATGATAGTGTGATTCAATTTTATAAACAGAATGATAAGTTTGAAGAATTTTACACAGAATTAGAATGGAATTGCGCATTGCATGTATTATATTATTCAGCATTTCGATTATTGATGGCTGGTATGAATTTAAAACAGATGAAACAGCTATATCAGTATAGTAAGCAAATATTTCCGAATTTAGAAAATAATCAATATGTGAAAATGAAAAAGGATCAATATCACATGATGAATTTGATTATTGATAAGCATTATTTTAGATTTTATTTAAAAACTGGATTTTGGACCAAATGTTATAATTTATTAAAAAGATTTAGGGGAAAATAATGAGTATAAAAGAGAAGATATATGCAGTATGTGTGGAAAATAAATTATTAAAAAAAATATACATATCCATATCATATATAAAATGGAAGATTTATTACAAGATAAACCTGGTTAATCCGATCAAGAAATATAAAAAGAGTACAAAAAATCCAGTTTTTTTAATCTTTACACCAGAACATGCAAATTTAGGGGATCATGCGATCGCTTATGCAGAAAGCATTCTGCTAAAGAAAGCAGGAATCAATTATTATGAGATTACAGGAAAGAAACTATATGAATTGGAACAATATGGATATTTGTCAATTTTGAATCATGCAACAATATTAATCAATGGTGGAGGAAATCTTGGAATTTTATGGCCATTGATCGAAAAAATGAATCGAGCGATTATCATACAGAATCCCGATTCTAAAATTTATGTATTTCCGAATAGTATTTTTTATGGAAATGATGACTATGCACGAAAAGAGTTTGAAACTTCAAAAAAAATATATAACAGCCATAGGAACTTACATTTATGTGCAAGAGAAAGAATTTCATACGATATTATGAAAGATGCATACAAAAGTGTTGAATTAGTTCCGGATATGGTATTTACATTAAATGAAAGCCATAACACTTTAGAAAGAAATGGGTGTCTATGGTGTATGAGAAATGATGTAGAGCGAACATTAACTGATGAGCAAGAAGGTAAGTTAAAACAGCAATTAGTAGATATCTATGGAGACAATATTAAAGAATCCAATACGGTTTTATCTTATGATGTATCCGTGGAGAAGAGAGAAGAAGAATTAAAACGCAAATTTAATGAATTCAAATCAGCTAAATTAGTAGTTACGGATAGACTTCACGGAATGGTATTCGCAGCAATTACAGGAACAAATTGTATCGTGATCAATAGCAAAAGTCCCAAAATGAAGGGATGTTATGAGTGGATTAAAGATTTGGATTATATTGCTTTTATTGATGATGTTGAAAATATTGATAAAATTATTGATAATTTTCCAGATTATCCACATGAGTATGATAATAAAGAGTTTGTGAAAGCAATCGATAAGATGATATCTCAAATTGTTGTTTAGAGGGGTTAATAGTTAAATAACCATAAGCGACGTTACTTGGAAAGGAAAAGAATTATGTTAATGAAAGTTTATTTATGGTTTAGAAAGAATATATTGAAAATTGATGATCGTTCTCAGTTAGAAATAGCAATTGAGAATGGACTTAAGATAGGGAAGAATCATAATATTCAGGATCAAGTTATATTAGATTGGAGTCATTGTTGGCTCATTGAGATTGGAGATAATGTTACAATTGCACCAAGAGTTTATATTTTATGTCATGATGCAAGTACTAAAAATACATTAGGTTATACAAAGATTGGAAGGGTAAGAATAGGAAATAATGTATTTATTGGTGCTAATACAACAATATTACCAGGAGTAACAATAGGCGATAACGTAATAATAGGGGCGAATGGTGTTGTTACAAAAGATATACCAGAGAATAGTGTAGCTATAGGAAATCCGTGTCGAGTTATTAAAGAATATAATAATTACATGTATGAAAATAAAAAAATAATGGATAATGTACCAGTGTTTGATGAAAAATATATTATAGGAAATATTGATGAAAAAAGAAAACGTGAAATGAGAGAAAAATTAGAAAAAACAATAGGATTTGTCAAATAATAAACAATAGAGATTAAAAATGAGTTTAAAAGATAAAAAAGAAACAAGTTCCATCAAGCTTAAGAAAATATAAGGTCCTAGGGAACTTAAGAATTTAGTAATCGAATGTTGCAATTGCCAAATATTATGGAGTGAAGAAAATTATTAGAGCAGATAAGGATTAAAATTTATTGGAGATAAATATGTTAACAAAAAAAGATGCAAAAATGGCACAAGGATTAGCAATTATAGGAATGGTGGCATTACATTTATTTTGTAGAATTGATAATCTTCCATATAATGTGCATATATTTTTAGGGGGAAGACCATTAATTTATTATATAGGATTATTTGGAGATTTTTGTGTTCCTATTTATTGTTTTTGCAGTGGGTATGCACAACAAATTATGTATGAAAAAGAACATAAAATTGGAGAAGGAATAAAACGACTTCCTAAATTTATTATGCATTTTTGGATGATTGTTATTCTTTTTTCAGTGATTGGAATTTGGTATCATAGTCCAGATATTCCTAAAACGATCAGTGATTTTATGGGGAATATGTTACTGTACAAGATGTCATATAATGGAGCATGGTGGTTTGTATTAACTTATATTTGGTTAGTTTTATTATATCCAATAATGAAGTGGTTTGCAGATAAATTGAATCCTGTAATATTGATTTGTATTAGTGGCATTTTATATATAATTTTTTATTATTTTGAGATTATTTGTACTTTAAATATTTCCAATTCCATTGTAGCATGGATTTGGAATCAGTTATGTTTGATTGGAAGATCACAATTTGCATTTATCTTGGGAATAATATGGTGTAAATATTTGGTTATAGATAAAATAAGAAATTTTTATATGAAAATCAAAATGAAAAATCTATGTTTGCTAATCTGTGTAGCAATAACTTTTATTTTTCATTGCTTTGTACAATCATTAATTGTTGCTCCAATTACAGGTATGATAGTATTAATGTGTTTTCATTTATGGGATAAACCAGAGTGGATGGAAAAATTATTTTTATTGTTAGGAAAACATTCAACAAATATATGGTTGATACATATGTTTTTTTATTTGGTACTATTTAAAAATTTTATTTTCAGATTAAAAGAACCAGCTTTAATATTTGTAGGAATGCTCGTTCTTTGTATAGTTATATCTATATTGATAAATCAGATAGAAAAGTTAATTGTAGATGGAGTAAAGTCCTGTAAATTTTAGAATCAGACGTAGGAGATATACACAGCTTAAGCCACAGGAGATAGGATAAAGATCTTGTATTGAATTGCTATGGAAAAATTAATCGAATATGTATATCAAAAAAATCGGTATGTATCTTTCAAATTTGCCAGATTCTGTGGAAAATAACTGGAAAAGTGTATTAAAAGAACAATTATGGCTTAGCAAGGAAGCAGAAGAGCTAGTTCAACATAATTTGAAAATTAATCGTTCGAGTCAAATATTTGGGTTGTATCATAAAGTGTTTTCACGCAAGAAAATTCCAAGAGAATTTACAGATATAAATTATGAAGAACTAGTGGATAAGATGATTTGTGTTACATTTGATTATGCTTATGATGATATACCATTAGGTGGAATGGATACAAATTGTTTTGATGGAAGGATTTGTGAAGATTGAACCGCTCCCCGTCAAGTAGACAATTGAAAAAATATAAATTTTTCCTGCCAGTAGAAATTTATCTGCTGGCAGTTTTTATGCAGCTTGCAAGTAAATTTCGTGTTTTTCCATTGGCGTTAAAATTCCGAGATTCCTTTGCAAGCGTTTACTGTCTTGTGCATCCGTTGTTAGAATACTTGATAGTTGATTTTATATTAAGTTTACGGCAAATGCGTAGCACACGTTTATCGTTTACATCAATACCATGATATCGTTCCAGATCATCTCTGATCCTTCGATAGCCTTTATCCGGTGAGTCTGTATGAATCTTTTCTATCTCGTCGGCAATAAACTTATTCTTTTGTTCACTTTTAGGAATTTCTCTGTGTAGCCATTTATAATAAGCTGCTCTAGAAACATTACCAAGTTTACAAAGTGCAGTGATTGGATGGATAATTATGTTCTTTGTGTTCTTCTTTGATTACCTGATATATATGTTCATGACGGACCAGGCTTAGCCTCGCCTCCTCTCTATTTCTTCGAGTTTTTTTAAAAAAGATGCCTCCATTTCAGCACGTTCTTCAAAGGTTGTTTTTCTTCCTTTGGTCATGATAATGCTTCCTCCTGTTCCAGAAGATTTTAATTCTTCATGACCATTATACTTCTTTATCCAAGTTTGTAACTTACCTTTTGAATGGATTCCATATTTTTTGCAGATATCATCTTGAGAACCATAGCCTGCTAAATAATCTAAGACTGCTTGATGTTTCAATTCTTTGGAATATTTTTTATTCCCTTTCAATGTAAATGCATTTGCTCCTATAGATTCATAGTTTCGAATCCATTGTTGGACAGATGCGAGACTTACATCAAACATATGGGCAATTCGTTGTTGGCTTTCTTTTCCATCCAGATATAGATTTACAGCATATATCTTATTCTCAACAGATACTTTTCTTTTAGACATAAAATATGCTCCCTCCTAAGTGACAAGTTTTTATTATTTCACTTGTCTACCTGGAAGGGAGCATATCAATCATTATGTGACAGCCTTGCTAAATTTTCGATTTAAACAAACAATTTCACGATTCGTGTCTTATTCAGCACAAAAATAGAAGCATCCATAAACAGATGAGCCAGCAAAGTACTGATGATTACGCCATTTGAAGTTAATAAGAAATCCGTATAGAATCCATACCAGCAGATAAATCCTGAATAAATTCCCATTAAAACTAATAAAGGGAAATTCTGCATGACACCAGATAAAGAATCCTTAATATCCTCAATGGTGGAATCAAAATAAACAAAACGTCCGATCGCAAGCATAACAAAATAAAAAATTAAAGAGTCATAATTTGAATCATTATAAATAAACTTAATATATAGCAGGATCAGAATGATATAAAATGCAGAGATTAATCTTACAGATGCTTTCTGCTTGGATGATATAACTTTCAGGTGGACAAAGATACGGTCAAACCAGAAAGTCAGGAATACAGAGCATACTAAAAATGCAAGCAGTAAAATGTCCTGATATTTATGCCAGTATAAGGCTGCCTGTGGAATCCTTTCATCAAGTACATAATATAGAGAAAGGAAGATAAGCACCGAAGTACTGGAAAATACCATCTCATAAAAACTTTCAATCCGGCTTAGAACTTTAGTTTTGTGGGTTTCATTAATTTGTGCCAGTTCTTGGGGCGTTGGATTTTTTGCATTGATCTTATAATGTTTTTGTAATTTGGCGGCAATTAAAACGATCGCAAGGACAATGATCAGTCCGATCAGTGATACGATCAGAAATCCGCCGGCATTTTGTGCGTTAAAATAGTGAGTAACGTAATATTTTGATTGTTCCATGTTATATACCTTCTTTTGATAAATCATTCATATTAAATCTAAGGATTTATTTTAGCACGATATTTTGATTTTTCAACTGATAAATGGTCTTAATCATAAAGAATTCACAAAATCATAAGAAAGACAAAAGAATTTTACTGATATACTTGTGAGCATAGATACGCCGATGGTATAATATAAAGAGTACATTTTTGAAAGCAGTGAAGACTTTAGATGAAAAAGATATTAAAGATAACGGGTATACTATTAATGATTTTTATTTTATTTATAGTGATAGAAGTCGTTATTTCATACAAATGTTTAACAGTTAAGAATTACAATATAGAATCAGACAAGATCAAGGAGAACGTAAAGGTTGTTCTGGTATCAGATCTTCATTATGGTACATTTGGAGAGAATAATAAACGTCTGGTCAGCAAGATCAAAGAATGCAAGCCGGATCTTATTCTTTTTGATGGAGATATGATCAATGAAGAGAGTAAGAATCTTCAAACAGTAATCACTCTTGTGAAGAGACTAAAGGAGACTGCACCGGTTTACTATGCTTTGGGCAATCATGAGATGGGATATCTTGATCGTAAGACTTCAGATTTATATGGAGAATTAAAGAAAGCTGGAGCAGTAGTTTTGGAGAAAAACTATGAAGATATCAAAGTGAAGAATCATACGATCCGTATCGGAGGTTTGTATGAATATGCTTTCGCAGTCGATGGACAAGGAAAGATGTCTAAGAAAGATATGAATTCTGGATTAAGAGATTTTCTGATGGATTTTGAAGACACGAAGGCATTTAAGATCATGATGTCACACAGACCAGATAGTTTTATCTTTGGACAGGCAGCAGACACATGGAAGATTGATCTTGTGGTAAGTGGACATGCACATGGAGGGCAGGTGATCCTTCCTGGCATGGGAGGTTTGTATGGTGCAGATCAGGGATGGTTTCCAAAGTATGTTGATGGAATTCATCATTTTAGGACAGTTAAGAATATGATCGTTACAAGAGGATTAGGAAGTGACAAAGAGAAACTCCCGAGATTCAATAATATACCAGAGATCGTAGTGATCGATCTTAAGAAATAACATATCAAAGGAAAGTGTGGCAGATTATGAATGCGACAAATGTATTTTTAGACATATTAAAAAGTGCAATAACACAGACAGAATGTGATAACCTCGACGGGCTTGATACGGATGTATGGATCCGGGTTTATGATATCAGTCAGAAACAGCAGCTTTCACCATTGATCTATCAGCAGATTTTTTCTAATCCGTCTTTTTTGGAAAGTGATCCGGAATTTCAGAATTTCTGGAAGATGGATACGATCGATCAGGCAGGTAATCAGGTTCGAAAGAGTATTTTATTTTTGATGTTATCTGATAAGATGCGTCAGAATGGTCTGACACCATTGGTAGTGAAAGGAATTGTCTGCAGGAATCTATATCCAAATCCTGACTTAAGAACGTCGAATGATGAAGATCTGTTTATACCGAGAGAACAGTTTCAGAAGATGGACGAGTTCTTGAGAAATGAAGGATTTATGAGAGATGAATTGATTGAAGGCAAAGACTATCAGGAAGTTCCATATAAGAATCTGTCCAATGGGTTATATCTGGAGCTGCATATGAATCTGTTTGCACAGGAGTCTGGTGCGTATGGACATTTTAATGAGTTGTTTGCAGATGCTTTTGATACATGCATAGAGACAGAGATTCAGGGAAGCAAGGTACTTACGCTCAATGTCAGAGAACATTTCCTGTATCTGGTATGCCACAGCCTCAAACATTTTCTTCACAGTGGATTTGGAATCAGACAGGCGTGTGATATGATTTATTTTGCAAAGAATTATCATGATCAGTTTGACTGGGAAGAGATAAGAAGTGTGATGCGGGAATATCATATGGAAGCATTTGCAATGAACGTGCTTGATATTGGTGTTTGTTATCTTGGAATCTCATGGGAAGAGATGGGACTTACGAAGCCGTCCGATATAGATATTGACTGTACAGCATTGCTTGATGATATGCTGGATGGTGGTATTTTTGGACAGAATGATATGAATCGCGTACATAGTGCGAATATTACACTGAATGCGGCAGAACATGAAAAGGCGAGTGCCGCTTCCGGTATTGCGGCATCCTTATTCCCTGATAAGGAATATATGAAGACAAACTATGATTATGCGAGAAAATATCCGTTTTTGTTACCAGTAGCATATATACAAAGAATTTTAAAATATCTGCTAAAACGTAAGAAATCAGGACAGAATACGGGAGAGAAAAGCAGTACACAGATTGGCATGGAGAGAGTGAAACTGCTTGAAAAATATAAGATTGTAGACAAATAAATATATATAATGAAAAGAGGTGATTCCTCATGCTGGATCAGGAGAAATTTTTTAACACATACAAAGTACAGGAAGCATTTGAGGATTCTGGACTTTCCTGGGATACGCTTGAGAAGATTTATGATGACTATAAGAGCCGCCTGCCAGAGATGAAAAAGATGGCAGATCATTTACAGGAAGAAATATCAAAAGAGATAGATTTTCATGTACATTCAATTCATAACAGATGTAAGAATCCTGAACATCTCATTGAGAAGATTATAAGGAAAGTTGGAGTTGAGAAACGTCAAAAATATAAAAGTATTAATGAAAAGAATTATTTAAGGATCGTACGTGATCTGATGGGAGTCAGGATTTTGATCTTATCCAAAGAAGAATGGCGTACAGTGCATGATTTTTTATTAAAGGTTGACGAAGATCCCCGATATGATATCTGTATGGCAGAGATGCCAAGAGCTTATATTCGTTATGGGGACCGTGATATTTTTAATTATACGATCCATAAAGAGTATACAGATAAGGGATACCGTTCCCAACATTATATTTTTAAGTATAAAGAATATTATTTTGAAGTACAGGTTCGTACGATCGCAGAAGAAGTTTATGCGGAGTTTGACCATTATGTAAAATACCCATATCGAGAGAATAATCATTTTCTTAAACGCTATACAAGCGTAGTGGCAGAATTGTTAAATTCTGTGGATGAGATTATTTCCACATGTTTTCAGTTTGGAGAAGAAGGCTGGTTCGATATGGAGAAATATTTTGCACAGGACAGTTACAATGATCTTGAGCGAATGTCAAAAGAACCACATAAGAGAGAACAAGAGCAGATTCCAAGAGCCAAAGATGGTGTAATTGATGCTGGGAGCTATATGAACCGGATGATCTTAAGAAAGGGATAAAACCAGATGGAGAGATATGATGACGGATTCGCAGAGGAAAGACAGCGGATCGAACGATTGGTGGAAGAAATCATTGCCGGAGAACACAAAATCGATAAACTGCCAAACTCATCAGCCGGATTTACCGGTGCGGCACAGGCAGAGTATTTTTCAAAGGCAAGATATCATTTAGAATCGGATGTAAATAATCTGATCGTAAATCATAAACAGCAACTGGATGAACTACAACTGTTAAAGATGATAAAGGAGCCCAAATGATAGAACATAATTTATTTGAGATGGAGAATTACAGAGAGCTGATTGATGAGGTTGGAGTGGACAAGTTCCGGGAACGATTTGAGGAATTACAGAAAACAGCAATGGAATTTATTGAGATTGCTGGATTTTCTGACGTAGCTTACTGTAATGAACGAATTTTAATGCAGGTGATCCTTGATTATTTTATGGATGTGATGCGTTTAAAAGAATTTCACAGTATTGAGCGTATCCGCACAGAGAAATTGTTTGCATATACAATCTCATGGATCGTTAAGAGAAAACCAATCCAGTTTCGGGAATACTCTGATCAGGAAAGGGATATTTTTGTAAATGAACGATTTGCAGCATATCTGTTGATCAATGAATGCCTGATGTGTGGCAGCAAGCATTTTGTGAAGGAAGCTTACGCGGAGAAGTTGGTGGAATATACAGAGATGCTGTTATATTATTTCAAATACCGACAGTGTGATCCAAAGACATTAGAACTTTTGATCGAGTCGTTTAAGATGGGCGGATTAGTACATTAAGAAGATTAACAGATAACAAAAGCAGTAAAATGAGGTCTTTGATGGGAATCCTTGTTTTTGATGTGGGAACTTCAAGCATGCGGGGTGTATTGATGAATGAGCAGGCAGATATTCTATGCCAGTTTCAGGAAAAATACCACCCTGATTTTCATTTATCGATTTATGTGACACAGAATCCTGAGATATGGAGAAGTGTATTATATGATATTGCGAAGAACATTCAGATATGGTGTGAGGAACATGGACACAAAGTTGAGATGATTTCATTGACGGCACAGAGAACATCAATGATACCAGTAGATCGGGATGGAAATGCATTATGTGATGCTGTGATGTGGCAGGATAAGAGGAATATCAAGACATGTATGAGACTTGCTGGGTACGATGGAGACATTATACGAAGAAGTGGAACGATGGTAAATCCTGTTTTTGCAGGGAGCAAGATGGCATGGCTTCATGAAAATGAACCAGAAATATATGACAGATCCTATAAGCTTTTTGTGGTAGCTGATTATCTGTTTTATCATATGACAGGACAGATGAAGACAGACAGAACATATGCCAGCCGTTTCCATCTGATGAATCTGAGAACCGGACAGTGGGATAAACAATTGCTTGATATATTTGATGTGGAAGAGAGCAAGCTTTGTGAACTTATTGATCCTGGAGAACTTCATGGGTATACGAATGAGGCATTTTCAAAAGCATCCGGCATACCGACAGGAGTTCCCGTATATTCTGCTGGCGGTGACCAGCAGTGTAGCGCGCTTGGAATGGAAATTTACAAAGAAGGGGATCTTGAGGTGACAAGTGGAACCGGTGCATTTATCATCGGAATCACAGAAAAACTGCCACCGGTTATTTTAGGAAATCCGATCATTAATTATTCTGCGGTAAAAGGAAAATATATCGTAGAAGCAAGTATTCTTACATGTAGTGCTGCGTTTGACTGGTTTCGCAGGAATTTTTATAAAGAAGTTCAAGGGGATATTTATAAAAAGATTGATGAAGAAATCAATGAATCCCCGCCGGGAGCAAATGGTTGTATGCTGCTTCCGTTTTTTCAGGGAAGAGCAACGCCACAGTGGAATCCGCAGGCAACGGCATCATTTACCAATGTAACACTCAGTACGACAAGAGGAGATATGGCAAGAGCCTTGCTAGAAGGAATTGTCTATGAGATCCGCAATAATTTAGATATTGTGGAGGGACAGATTGGAAAGGCAGAGAAGATTCAGATAGGCGGCGGATTAAGTAAGAGTCAGGCATTCAATCAGATTCAGGCAGATGTCTATGGTAGAGAACTTGTACATTATGAGAAACGTGAATCAGGGATCATCGGTGCATGGGTGAATACAATGGTTGAAAGCGGAAAGGCATCTGGTTATGAGGAAGCCCTGAAATTGGCTGGACAAAAGGACGCATTAAAGATCTATGATCCAGTCATGGAGAATACAAAAAAATATCAGGACATTCGTGGAAAGATGAATCGTTTGTACCAGAAAATGTATTAAAATTTAATAATAATAATTATCAAAGAGAAGCAACTGATAGAGTGAATCTATGAGTTGCTTCTCTTTTTGTGCATTATGAACAAAATATACAATCTTGCACATATGTGCAGATGGATTGTATTTATGTAAGAACAATATATTTATGGATGTCAATGAAAAATACCCACTTTGCACATATGTGCAAAACATGAGAATTTGTTGCACAGATGTGCAGCGAATGATAAGATGTAAACAACTTAAGGAGATACACATAAAGCAGCATAGAAAATATGGAGAGTTAATTAGGAGGAAACAAATGAGTGAAGTAATCGAAGCAAGAAACATCAAATTGAATGTTGAAGCATCTGACTGGAGAGATTCCATGATCAAATCAGGACAGCTTTTAGTAGACAGTGAATACATCACAAAAGATTACATTGATCTGACGATCAAATGTGTGGAAGAAAACGGACCATACATTGTTATCATTCCAGGACTTGCACTATCACATTCAAGACCAGATGTCAGTGTTAAGAAAACAGGATTAAGCTTGATCACATTAAGCAAGCCAGTCTGTTTTGACTGTGACAATGATCCAGTAGACATTGTTCTTACTCTGGCAGCAACAGATGACACATTTCATCTTGAAAAACTTCAGTCCATGGCTGAATTTATCTCAGATGAAGATAACATCGAATTCATTAAGAATGCAAAGACAACTGAAGAAGTTGCCAAAGCGATCAATGAATTTGAACCTGAAGAGTAAGAAGGGAGAATAGAGGATGGAAATATTAAACACAGTATTTACTTTTGTATCCAATAACATTTTAACAAAAGCGGAGTTCTTCGTAGGACTGATCGTCTTAGTTGGATACATTTTATTAGGAAGAAAATGGTATGAAACATTAGCAGGTTTCTTAAAAGCAGTTGTAGGTTACATGATCTTAAACGTAGGTTCTGCCGGACTGATCAACACATTCCGACCAATCCTTGCAGGATTGAACCAGAAGTTCCATTTGAATGCGGTAGTAATTGACCCGTATTTTGGATTAAACGCAGTTAACGCAGCACTTGAAAACATTGGATTATCCGCAGCATGGACAATGACATCATTGTTAATGGCATTTATCTGGAACATCATCTTATTGATCTTCCGTAAAGCTACAAAACTTCGTACATTACTGTTAACTGGACATATCATGGTACAGCAGGCAACAACAGTAACATGGATCATATTCTTATTCATTCCAGGACTTCGTAGTATCTGGGGAGCCGTAGCAGTCGGAATCTTAGTCGGTACATACCAGGCAGTATTCTCTAACTTAACTGTTGAACCAACAGATCGTTTAACAGATGGTGAAGGTGGATTCGCAATCGGACATCAGCAGATGTTTGCAATTTGGTTAGCTGATAAGATCGCACCAAAGATCGGTAAAAAAGAGGATTCTATCGAGAATATCAAACTTCCAGGATTCTTACAGATGTTCAGTGACAACGTAGTATCCACATCAGTATTAATGTTCGTATTCTTCGGAATCATCATGTTAGTACTTGGTGAAGACTTCATGAGAAGCTTAGATGAGACATTCTCACAGACAACAGCATTTGGATTCTATATCTTCTCTAAAGCATTAAGCTTTACCGTTTACTTAAATGTATTACAGGCAGGTGTTCGTATGTTCGTAGCAGAACTTACAGAATCATTCAAAGGTATTTCAGACAAGCTGCTTCCAGGAGCAATCCCAGCAGTAGACTGTGCCGTAGCTTATGGATTCGCACCAGCAAACGCAGTAACAGTTGGTTTCTTCTGTGGAGCACTTGGACAGTTCTTAGCAATCGCAGGACTATTGATATTCCACTCACCAGTAATGATCATCGCAGGATTCGTACCACTGTTCTTTGATAACGCAAGTATCGCAGTATACGCAAACCACAGAGGTGGAGTTAAAGCAGCTATGATCTTACCATTTATCAGTGGAATCATTCAGGTATTAGGCGGAGCCGTTTGTGCATATGTCTTACAGTTAGTAGCATTCGGAGGATGGCATGGAAACTTCGACTTCTCAACAATTTTCCTTGTAATCTCTTATGTTGTGAAGTACTTAAAGGTACCTGGAGTTATCATTTGTGTATTAGCAATGTTAGTCATTCCTCAGATTCAGTATGCAAAATCTGATAAAGAGAAATATTTCACAGTAGGTCAGGAAGACGAAGACTACTAGAAATCAAAATTAGATAACAAAATATATTTAAACAACAAACAATCAGCCAAATTCAGGAGGTATTTATTATGAAAATCAAAGCAATCGCAGCATGTGGAAATGGAATGGGATCAAGCCAGATGATCAAAATGAAAATCAATAAAGTGTTCAAAAGATTAGGAATCGACGCAGAAATCGGACATATGAGTGTTGGAGAAGCAAAAGGTGTAGCAAATAACTACGATATGATCTTCGTATCTGAAACATTTACATCACAGTTCAGAGTAGGAAAAGATACAAAAGTTATAGGACTTAAGAACCTATTATCAGAAAAAGAAATCGAAGCAAAGATCAGAGAAGCATTAGATATGCCTGCAGAATAAACCGGGGTGAGATAGATGTACGATATCAAAAAAAGGCCATTAGGAATTTATGAAAAAGCTCTTCCAAATGATTTTACATGGCTTGAAAAAATGCAGGCTGCAAAGCAGGCAGGATTTGATTATATCGAGATTTCCATCGATGAATCTGATGAGAGATTAGCAAGACTTGACTGGAGTGATGAGCAGATCGAAGAAATTCGTTCTTATATGAAAGAGACAGGAATCATCATTCCAAGCATGTGCTTAAGCGGTCACAGAAGATTCCCGTTTGGAAGCAAGAACAAAGAAACAAGAGACAAGGCATTTGAGATCATGGAGAAAGCAATTCTTCTGTCACAGAAATTAGGAATCAGAGTGATTCAGCTTGCAACCTATGATGTGTATTATGAAGAATCCGATGATGAAACAAAAGCATTATTCTTAGAAGGAATGAAAAAGTCAGTAGAAATGGCAAGCCATGCAGGAGAGATCCTTGCAATGGAGATCATGGACACACCATTTGTTGGAACAATTCTTCGTGCAATGCACTATATCAAAGAAATTCGTTCTCCATACTTCAAGATTTATCCAGATATGGGAAATCTGACACAGTTCTCTGCGGATGTTGAAAGCGAATTTGAGCTTGGAATTGGTGAAACAGTAGCGATCCACGTCAAAGAGACAAATCCTGGAGTATTCAAATGTGTACCATTTGGAGAAGGAACGGTAAGATTCACAGATATCTTTAAGAAATTAAAGGATCTGAATTATACAGGAATGTTCCTGATTGAAATGTGGGCAGATAATTCTAAGAAACAAACAATGGAAGAAGCTGTAGAAGTTATCAAACAGGCTCGTCTGTTTGTAGAAGATAAGATGGAACAGGCAGGGCTCAAAGTTCCTGCATAAGGAGGAAATTATGTATCGAATGGTGGTAACGGATCTTGATGGGACACTGCTAAACAGCAAAAAACAGGTTTCTGACGGAAATGCGAAAGCAATTATGAAACTTAGTAATCATGATGTAGAGTTTGTTATGGCAACAGGAAGATCTGATGTTATGACAAAAGCATATACAAAACAACTGAAGAATACCAACATCGTGATCGGATGTGACGGAGCTGCCATTCGAAACATCAGAACAGGAGAGACACTGTATGAAAATTATTTAAGCAGTGAAATCTGTCACAAGGCATTTAAAATCTGTGAAAAATATGGTTTACAGTATTATGTCTTTGCAAAAGATGAACTAGTTTCTGACGATCCTCAAAATGAAAGATTTCTGATACATCAGAAGTTTAATAAGACAGTAGAGGGAGATGAACAGATACCAATGCAGATCGTTGATGACTTAAATGAATATGTAAATAATCATATTGTTTACAAGATCGTTGCAAGTCATAATGATACAAAATATTTAGATGAAGTAGCCGAAGTGGTCAAAAAAGAAACGGATGCAGATGCCATCCGTTCTGGGAAAAGGGTTCTTGCAATTAAGGCAAGAGGTGTTTCTAAAGCAGAGGCAATCAAAGAGCTTGCACGGATATTAGATATTTCTACCGAAGATATCATCGCATTTGGTGATGAAGTCAATGATATGGAAATGCTAAAACTGGTTGGACTAGGAATCGCAATGGAAAATGCAGATGATGTTGTGAAAGAAGCAGCAGACAGAGCTGCAGGAAACAATGATCAGGACGGTGTTGGAAAAGAATTACAAAAAATATTTGGAAATGCAGGAAAGTAAGGAAGGAGTTAAGAAGATGCTTGATGAATTAAAACAGCAAGTATATGAAGCAAATATGGAATTACCGGCAAAAGGACTGGTAACTTATACATGGGGAAATGTCAGTGGAATCGATAGAGAACGTGGTTTGTTTGTCATTAAGCCAAGTGGTGTAGACTATGAAAAACTAACACCAGATATGTTAGTTGTCGTAGATTTAAATGGAGAAAAAGTTGAGGGTGACTTAAATCCTTCTTCAGATACACCAACTCACGTTAAACTTTACAAAGCGTTTCCAGAAGTTGGGGGAATCGTTCATACACATTCTCCATGGGCAACATCCTGGGCACAGGCAGGAAGAAGCATTCCATGTTATGGAACAACACATGCAGATTATTTCTTCGGAGATATTCCATGTGCAAGAGCTTTAACAGCCGATGAGATCAATGGAGAATATGAAAAGAATACAGGGATTGTGATCGCAGAAACATTTAAAGATAAGAATCCAGTATATGTACCAGGTGTTTTATGCACAAACCATGGACCATTTTCATGGGGAGCTGATGCAGCAGAAGCAGTTCACAATGCAGTTGTTATGGAAGAAGTAGCTAAAATGGCATATCGCTGTGAACATCTGAAAAAAGATATTGAAGAAGCACCACAGGTATTACAGGACAAACATTTCTTCAGAAAACATGGAGAAAACGCTTATTACGGAAATGACTTATAGGATATAGAGATAGAGCATTTTGGATAGAAAAGGAGATCAAAGTTATGAGTAAAATTAGTGAAATGACAAGAGAAAGCTGGATCGAAAGTACATTCCCAGAGTGGGGAACATGGTTAGTTGAAGATATTGAAAATGAAGTTGTAGCACCAGGAAATGTAGCAATGTGGTGGCTTGGATGTACAGGTGTATGGTTTAAAACACCAGCTGACACAAACATTACCATCGACTTATGGTGTGGAAATGGTAAACGTACACATGGTGATGGAAAAATGAAAGTCGGACATCAGATGGCAAATATGTGTGGTGGACGTGCAATGCAGCCGAACCTTCGTAATGTGCCATTTGTAATTGATCCATTTGCATTTAAGAAAGTTGATGCAGTATTAGCAACACATTATCATCAGGATCATATGTCTGCAGAATGGGCAGCACACGTGATCAACAGTGGAATGACAACAACTGATGAAAATGGAAAAGAGATTCCAGTACCATTCATCGGACCTAAAAAATCCGTAGAATTATGGCAGAAATGGGGAGTTCCAGCAGATCGTTGCATCACAGTAAAACCTGGAGATTCCATTAAGATCAAAGATATCGAGATCATCGCGTTAGATTCCTTTGATAGAACATGTATCGTAACAACAGACTCTACAGGTCCAGACAGAGAAGAATTAACAGGTGTATGCCCAACAGACATGGATGACAAAGCAGTTAACTACTTAGTTAAGACACCAGGTGGAAATATCTATCATTCTGGAGATTCTCACTTCTCTATCTACTTTGCAAAACATGGAAAAGATTACGATGTAGACGTAGCATTTGGATCTTTCGGAGAAAACCCAATCGGTATGCAGGATAAGATGACATCTGTAGATATTCTTCGTATGGCAGAAAACTTACAGTGCAAAGTTGTTGTACCTATTCACTGGGATGTATGGACAAACTTCCAGGCTGACTGTGCTGAGATCAAAGTATTATACAACTTCAAGAAAGATCGTAACGAATATAAATTCCATCCATTCTTCTGGCAAGTTGGAGGAAAATACACATATCCAGCAGACAAAGACAAAATTTACTATCATCACAGAAGAGGATTCGAAGATTGCTTTGAAGCACCACAGAATATCCCATTCCGTTCTTGCTTATAGGAAGAAGGTGGCATAATGAAAGTATCAAAGAAAGTTATCGGAAACTTGGAAAAATGCTATTCTGTTGCACCTTTAACTTACAAAGGAAAGAAACATATGCTCGTAGCAGCAGAAAAAGTAAATCAGTGCCGTTTATATGACCTTGAGGGAAATCAGGAAGAAGTCATCTGGGAAGGACCGGGAGGAACCATGTCAATGGTTCAGGTCCCTGGTTCCGACGGACAGTTTTTAGCAACACATAAATTTTACTCTCCAAATGATTCCAAAGAAGCAAAGATCATCTTAGCTTACCCAGAAGATGGAGAATGGAAAGTAAGAACACTGGCAGAACTTCCATTTGTACATCGTTTTGACATTATTTCAAGAAATGGAGTAAACTATGTGATCGCAGGTACCCTAAAATCTGGACATGAATACAAAGAAGACTGGAGAAGTCCAGGAAAGATTCAGGTATGTGTTCTTCCAGAAGATTTAAGTACCGTTGATGAAGAACATCCATTACAATTTGAAGTATTAAAAGAAGGTTTATTAAAGAATCATGGATACTGCAAAGCAGAAGTTGATGGTGTTTTAAGATCTTATGTTGCAGCAAATGAAGGTGTCTTTGAATGCACACCACCAGAATCTGCAGAAGGAACATGGGAGATTAAACAGGTCTTAGATGAAGCAAGCAGTGATATGGCATTTGCAGACTTCGACAACGATGGTGAGTTAGAAATGTTAACAATCTCACCATTCCACGGAGAAAAGATCAGCATTTTCAAGAAAACAGATGATGAATTTAAGAAAATTTATACTTATGAAAAAGAAGCTGAATTCGCTCATGGAATCTGGGGTGGAGAGATCAATGGTGTGAACGGAGTTTTGATTGGACACAGAAAAGGTGAGAGAAATCTCTTATTCTTCAGATGCACAGATGCTGAAAAATTAATATTTACAGCTGACCTTTTAGACAGTGATGTAGGACCAGCAAACGTACTTCATTACACAAACAATGGAGAAGATTATATTTTGTCTGCAAACAGAGAAATTGATGAAATTGCATTGTATAAAGTAGAAAAATAGAGATATTGTATACTGGACGCAAATTAACCAATGCGGTATAATAAAAATGCTTTGGATAAAGAATGGGAGGTGGAAAACAATGAAGGAATATGATTCACTTAGTGATAACGAAAAGCGCAACATGCTTGCCAGTGTTGCAAACCTCTATTATAATGCGGAAATGACTCAGAATCAGATTGCGGAACGTTTTTTTACCTCACGTTCTAAGATTTCAAGAATGTTAAAAGAGGCAAGACAACTTGGAATCGTAGAAATCAAGATTTTAGAGCCATGGGATCGTAATATAGAGCTGGAACAGGAATTTATGAGAAGATTCGCACTCAAAGATGTACGAGTGATCTCAACAAAAGAAAGCAATGACACGATGGTTCTGCAGAAACTTGGAGAAGTAGCGGCTTATTATCTTGATAATCTGTTAAATGACAATATGATTCTTGGAATTTCATGGGGAAATACTATGTATCATACAGTCAAAGCAGTAAAGACCAGCAAGAATATTCCAATCACAGTTGTACCGATCATGGGAGCAGCGAATGTAAGAACACCAGAGAGAGATTCCTTGGATCTTTCCAAAGAACTTGCTTATGCATATGGTGGAACATATCATTATATTTACGCACCATTGTTCGTAAACTCAGAAGAAGTCAGAGATAGTCTTGAACAAGAACCAAACATCAAAGGATGTCTTGAATTAGCAAAGAATGCAGATATCATTCTTACAAGTGTTGGTTCCATTGTTTATAAGAGTTGGAAATCATATTTAAGTACAAGAGATTTATATAATCTTGAGAAGAAAGGTGCGATCGGACATATCGGAGGACATTTCTATGATATGGAAGGTAATGAAGTCGTAACCCCATTTGTCAATAAGATGATCGGACTTGGAATCGAAGATATTAAAAACACAGAGAATGTCATCTGTGTCGCAGGACTTGAGATGAAAGCCGAAGCAATTCTTGGAGCTGTGAGAGGCGGATATATTAACACACTGATCACAGACGAAGAGGCAGCGAAGGCAGTACTTGAATTATGTAAGTAAAATACTGATTTGACGCGATGCATTGGAATTTTGCCATATTTTGAACAAAATTCCAATGCATCGCGTTCAGTTGCTTATTTATTTTTTATCATATACTCGAAATTTACAGTTGGCCAACCACCACACAATTAAAATTTATTTAAATTTCGGTTTATCATATGTAAACGTAGCATTAGAAGCATAAACAGATCTAAATTGACTATACATGATATATCCGATCTGTTTCGCATAAGCAGGGTCGGTTGCATATTCATGCCACAGATTTGAACTATTTGGATGATAGCGGAATTTGTATAAAGTGTTCTGGTTATGTGCCTTATTATGAATATACTGTTCACTTACATACTGAGCGGCACCATAAATGGCTTTGTCTACACTTGTCCATTTATGGTAGTAAGCATAACTGAATCCGCAAAGCTGAGGAGCACTGTCATAGGCTTTGATACCATATAAGTTATACACTTTCTGTTTGGAAATTTTTGAAGTAATGTATTTTCCATTGACAGTTTTAAATCCAGTAACTTTTCCAGTGCTGTCTTTTACGACCGACTTTCCAGAAACAACAGAGGTTACTGATTTACCTTGTGATAAAACACTCTGTCCATAACCTGTTTCAAGAATTGTCTGACACAGCAGATATACAGGATCAATGTTGTATTTCTTTGCAGCTGCAATCAGTACATTTCCTTTATTCTTTAATACACTGCCTGATTTTAATTTTTTGTTTAATAAGTTGTTATAAGCTGTAGCATTTACTGGGCGGTATGTATTTAGACGAAGAAACTGATAATTGTGTGTAGCATCTTTCGCCGGATTGATATAAGTTGTATAAGTAGATGTAGAAATACTCTTGCCGCCATAAGCTGGATGCTGTTTCTTTTCAGCTGTTACATATGCGGATAACGTTTTCGCATAATTTGTATATACAGTTGTAGTTTTTGCGGCAGAGCCTGTTGCCGCAGGTTTTGATTGAGCAGTAGTTGCCGCACTTGAGCTGTTTGTCAAATAGCTCATAGAGACTCTGTGGGAAGAAGATGTATATCGGTAGGTCATTCCCAGTCCCTGAACGGTTTCTTTTGCAGGCATTAAGATAATTGTGCTTCCAGTAGAGTAATATTTTACCTTTGTAGGTGCAACACTAAATGTCTTTTTTGCCCCATTTAAATAGTAAGTACGTTTTCCAGAATAAGCAGTCAGTGTTTTCTTACCATATTTCAGAACGATCTTACCAGTCTTTGATGAATAAGAACGTTTTACTTTTGGCCCCTGTTTTACAAGATAGTAATAATAAGGTACCATATTAGTATTGCTGATCTGTATTCCGGCATATTTGCTGGAAAGTTTCTTGTTTTTATAGTCAAATGTTAATTGAGTTCCAGTATAGTAACGGGTTTTACCGTTATAACCAATCTTCATGGTTGCTGCATTTGCATTATGGATAGGAATAGTAGTTGCTGTACATCCAATTGTCAAGGCAGCAGCAAGAAGTTTCTTGTAATTTACCATAATATCCTCCTTTTATATACTTTCTAAGAATACCACAAATTTCATGGAAGCTCAATAAAAATGTAATAAAATTGTAATAAAAACAAAATGATACAGATTGACAAAAGAAAAGAACTTTGATATTATGAAACAAACACTTTAGCATGGTAGCGTGCTGATTGAATAAAATGTATGAAGGAGCGATAAATTATGAAAAAGTTTTTAGTCGGGTTATTAACAGTCGCACTTGCAGCATCTATGCTCGTAGGATGCGGAAAGAAAGAAGAGAAAACAAAGACAGATAACTCATTGAAAGATGTCCAGTCTAAGAAAGAATTAGTTCTTGGACTTGATTCATCCTTTCCACCAATGGGATTTACAGATAAGAAAGATAATATTGTAGGATTTGATATCGACCTTGCAAAAGAAGTAACAAAGAGAATGGGAATCAAATTAAAATTACAGCCAATCAACTGGAATTCCAAAGAACAGGAACTTAATACAGAGAAAGTTGACTGTTTATGGAATGGTGTTACATACAGCAAAGCCAGAGCAAAAGAAATGTTATGTTCAGAATCTTACATGGATAACCATCAGGTACTGATCGTACCAGCAAACAGTAAGATCAAATCTTTAAAAGACATTACAAAAGATACAGAAGTTGGAATTCAGTCAGGATCTACAGCAGCTGATGCAGCAGATAGTGTAAAAGAATTAAAGAATTCAAAGATCAAACTGTTACCAGACAATGTTCAGATTTTAAATGATTTAGGACACGGATTAGATGCGGCTGTTATGGATGAAGTTGTTGCAAAATACTACACAAAGAAAGATGCTGGTAAATATAAAGTATTAGAAGACAGTGTAGCAAAAGAAAAATATGTCATTGGATTCAGAAAAGATGACAAAGCACTTTGCAACGAAGTTGTAAAACAGTTAAAAGCAATGGCAAAAGATGGTACATTAAAGAAGATAAGCGAAAAATGGTTTGATGATGACATCACAACAATCAAATAATTAAAGAAATAAATTTTAAGGAAGAAAGGGCTTTCGTGCTAAAGCCCTTTTTCCATTTGTAAAAGCGTTATAAAGGAAATAACCCGTCCCTTATAAATATAGATAAAAATAAGTAACATAGGAGTAGAAGATTATGGATGGAACACAAAGTTTTCCAGAAATTGTAAAGTTATTAATTGAAAATGGTCTGCAATCTACATTGATCTTATTCTTTCTGACTTTGATTTTTGGACTGATTCTTGGTATGATAATTGCTAAAGGAAGAATGTCAAAGCTTCTGATCATTCAGATGCCAATTCGATTTTTCCTATTGATCATGAGAGGAACACCACTGATCCTGCAGTTATATGGATTCTATTTTGGACTATATTATATCGCAGGATTAAGCCTTGATCGTATGACAGCGGCGGTTATCGGTTTTTCTTTAAATTACGCAGCATATTTTGCTGAGATTTATCGAAGTGGTATTCAGGCAATTCCAAAAGGTCAGTATGAAGCAGCGAAAGTATTAGGATTTAATAAGACACAGACATTCTTTAAGATCATTTTGCCGCAGGTTGTAAAGATCATCACACCATCGCTTGGAAGTGAGTGTATGACACTGGTTAAGGATACATCCTTAGCTCATGTTATCGGTGTTATGGAGATTTATGTTGTGGCAACCAACCAGATGGCACGAAGCCGTGGAATGATCTACCTTGTTGTAGCAGGTATTTTCTACCTGATCATGAATGCCATTGTATCGAAAGTATTCTCAGTTATTGAGAAAAGAATGAACTATTATCGTTAGGGGGAAAGAAGATGAGTATTTTATCCGTTAAAAACTTAGAGAAGAAATTCGGAGATCTTACCGTATTGAAAGATATTTCCTTCGACATCAATGACGGCGAGATCATTTCGATCATTGGATCATCAGGATCAGGAAAATCAACATTACTGCGTTGTATGAATCAGTTAGAGACGATCACATCTGGAACGATCACAATCGATGGAAAGACATTGGTTGAGACCAAGAATGGGACACCAGTTTACGCAGGCAAAGATGTGTTGAAAGAAATTTTAATGGAAACAGGATTTGTATTCCAGAACTTTAATCTGTTTCCACATTATAGTGTTTTAAGAAATGTAATGGAGGCCCCTGTATGTGTTGCAGGAGTTCCTAAGAAACAGGCAGAAGAAAAGGCAATGGAGCTGTTAAAGAAATTAGGTCTTGAGACAAAGGCAGATGCTTATCCATGTGAATTGTCTGGTGGACAGTCACAGCGAGTATCGATCGCAAGAGCATTAGCCTTAGAGCCAAAGATCTTATTCTTTGATGAGCCGACATCTGCACTCGATCCGGAGTTAACTGGAGAAGTATTAAAAGTTATCAAATCGCTGACAGATCTTCATATTACAATGGTGATCGTCACACATGAGATGGCTTTTGCAAAAGAAATTTCAGACAGGATCATTTTTATGGATAAAGGAGTCATCATTGAAGATGCATCTCCAGATGAGGTATTTAGTTCTGATAATGAAAGAACACGAGAATTCCTTGGAAAATACCATGATGTAAACTAGAAACGATAGCAATTGCTAGAAGGGAGAAAAAACGATGGTTAAAGATATGCCGAACAAGTTTTCAGAGGTAACCCCTGAGATTAAAGAACTGGCTAAGAAATGTAATAAGAAGATCGACGAAGAATTATTTGCAAAATATGACGTCAAAAGAGGTCTTCGTAAACGTAACGGTGAAGGTGTCCTTGCAGGATTAACTGACATTTCCATGATCAATGCTTATACAATGATCGACCGTGAAGTTGTACCGTGTGAAGGTAAATTATATTATCGGGGAATTGACATCGAAGATATCGTAAAGGGATTTATTGAAGAAGACCGTTTTGGATTCGAAGAGACAGCATATTTACTGTTGTTTGGAGAACTCCCTAATAAAGATGAGCTTAAACAGTTTGAAGGAATGCTTGGAGAATACAGACAGCTTCCTACAAACTTCGTAAGAGATATCATCATGAAAGCACCAAGCCGTGACATGATGAATACATTAGCACGAAGTGTCTTAACACTATTTTCATATGATGATAATGCAAGCGATATCTCACTGCCAAATGTACTGCGCCAGTGCATCCAGTTGATCGCACTATTCCCAGTACTTTCTGTGTACGCATATCAGGCATATAATCATTATGAAAGAGGAGAAAGTTTATTCATCCATCTTCCAGCCCCAGAATTGTCTACAGCAGAGAATATCCTGCATTTATTAAGACCAGACAGCAAATACACAAAACTGGAAGCAAAATTATTAGATATGGCGTTAGTACTTCACGCAGAGCATGGTGGAGGTAACAACTCTACATTTACAACACACGTTGTATCATCATCAGGAACCGATACATACTCAGCGATCGCAGCGGCTCTTTGCTCATTAAAAGGACCAAAACATGGTGGTGCAAACATCAAAGTTGTACAGATGTTTGACGACCTGAAAGCTAATGTAAAAGATTGGTCAAATGAAGATGAAATTCGTGAGTATTTGTTAAAACTGCTGAATAAAGAAGCATTTGATAAAGCAGGATTGATCTATGGTATGGGACACGCAGTTTACTCACTGTCTGACCCACGTTCCAAGATTTTATCACGCTTTGTAAAACAGCTTTCAGAAGAAAAAGGAAGAGAAGAAGAATATCATTTATATACAACTGTAGAACGTCTCGCAAAACAGGTCATCGGCGAGAAGAGAAAGATCTACAAAGGAGTCAGTGCAAACATCGACTTCTATAGTGGGTTTATCTACAGCATGTTAGGATTACCACATCAGTTATATACACCATTATTTGCAATCGCACGTATCGTTGGATGGTCTGCACATCGAATGGAAGAATTGACGAATGGTAATCGTATTATTCGTCCAGCTTATAAGGCTGTGGCACCACGGAAAGAATATACACCAATCAATGATCGTTAATTTCTGTCACATAAAACTGAAGTCTATCGAAATCACTATACAGAGTGTATGTTATAGGGTATTGGCTGATAAGTTTTGTATTCGTTAACGGAAGATTAAAGAGACTTATGAACACCGATTTGATGGGATGTTTGAAATACATTCTAACTTCATATATATCTTCTGTCTGAGAAAACCTCAGTTTAAAGCCAGTAACATTTTCCATACACACCCACTAGTGGTTTCGATTACGTAAATTATTTGAATATTATAAAAAGGGTTATCTGTCTGAGACGCACTCTCGCTCGACTCAGACAGATAACCCTTTTTATAATATTCCACCAATAACTTCCGTCATCAAACCAGCAAATTAAAATTTCACAACATTACATGCCTGTTTTCCGCGTGGTCCTTCTTCAATATCAAAACTTACCTGCTGTCCTTCTTCTAAAGTCTTAAATCCTTCACCCTGGATTGCAGAAAAATGTACAAACACATCATCTCCAGATTCCTGTGAAATAAATCCATAACCTTTTTCTGCATTAAACCATTTTACTGTACCATTACTCATCTGGGTACCTCTACTTTCTTATTAATAAAAAATACATGTAACTGTTAATGACAGCCATTTTAATAAAAATTCTTTATAAAAAAGAAAAAGTCCACGAACCATTACTTGTTTTATGCATTCATAGAAATAAATAAATGCATCCGTATCGGTCGTGAACATTAAAATCTATCAATAACAAAATTAATCATAGCACAATGATTTGACGATTACAAATATTTTTTTAAATCATTGATACTTTTTTCATGAAGGGAAATAAGCTTCTCACCAAAGTGTTTTGCTTCTTTTGAAGCGTCACAGTAGAGATGACTTTTTTGGATTGCCTTCACCATTCCCATCGTATATCCCTGAATGCACATTTCAGCAAGATGGCTGACATTTTTATCACTCATGGCTTTTAATTTTGTCATCCATTCAGAATAGGTTTTTAATAGATCATTTAATTCTTCAGTAGAATCTCCATTTGAAGTAATAGCGTCTTTTACAGAGTCTGATAAATTTTGATATGATTCCTCCTGCCCAACGATCAGAGCTTTAAAATCACAATCTGTTGTGATCTTACGAATTTCTGGGATTGTTTCTAAAACCATTGCAATGTTTTGATAAATACTGTTTAATAAATTTTCATTGTCCATAATTAAAACTCCTTTTTCTTATAGGATACCGAATATCGTAATTTCTATACATCAAGAGAATAAAATATGATAAAATGTCAGACAGAAAATGAAACATATATATCGTTTATATACAAAATATAAAGTACGATACAGGAGAAAAATAAGATGAGTAAAGAAAATTTTGAAAAGCAGATCAGAAAACGAATGAATGAATTAGAAAAGATAAATGCATATGGAGTGTTTAAGGAACTAAAAGGAAAGATCACGGGATTTGATTATGATACGAAAAGTCTTACAATGACCTATGAGGCAACAAAATTTCATGAAAATGCATTTGGTATTATGTTTGGTGGATCAATTGTAGGAATGTTTGATATTACATTTGGAACATTAACCGCAGGTTTAGGAGATTATAGTGTAGCACCGACTGTACAACTGTCTACAACATTTTTAAAAGGAATTCCAACAGGAGCAATTGTAAGAATTGAGGCAGAAGCAGTGTCTGCTGGTAAAACGATCATGAATTTTGTTGGAAAAGCATATGTAGAACAAGAGCTCATGGCAACTGCTAGTGGAACATTTATGACACCAAAGCCCTTTAAAAAATTTATAGAAGAATGATAAAAGTAACTGTAAAATAATTTTAATAGTGCCTGTTCACAAACAGTGAGCAGGCACTAAATTTTTTAGAAAGAAACTTCTTCAATTTTTTTTACAGCATCAAGGATCATATCAGGAGTTACTTCATAAGGCCATTTACGAACATCAATTCCAGACAAAGCCTTTGTGATCACAGCATCCATATCATCAAGCGTTGCATGAATATCTGCAAGCTTTACAGGGAATCCCATATTTTTAGAAAATTCATAGATCTTTTTAAATTCATCTTCCTGATGATCGACCTTTAATAAGATCAGGATACAATAAGCAACGATCTCGCCATGCAGATGTCCATGTTCTTCGGTAGATCTGCAAACGGTAAATCCATTATAGCATGCATGTGCAAGGCCCGTATTTAGATCAATACCTACAAGGTTTGATACAAAGCCAGTAGAAACAATAATTCCAAGAATAACTTCTTCTAAAGCTTTTCCTGGTCTGTGATTTTTACATTCTTCCAAAGCTTCTACACCATATTTTACTAATGGCTTTGCACACAGGTTACTGATCTGTACTCCCATAGAAGTACTGTGGTCTAATTCATCACCATCACCACGTGCACTTGTCGTACATTCATAAAATTTCGCCATTGTATCACCAATTCCAGCCCACAGATATTTTACAGGCGCATTGGCAATTACTTGTGTATTGATAAAGATCCATTCAGAAGGTTTTTCCTGAAAAGAATATTCACGAAGGGAACCATCTGGGTGATAGATGATACCAAGGGATGTGCAGGAAGCACAAGTAGAAGCAATCGTTGGAAATGTAAAGAATGGGCGTTTACTTTCCTGCGCTAATACTTTACAAGTATCAATCGCTTTTCCACCACCACAGGCAAAGATCATATCAGCATCAACGACTTCTTGATGAGAATTTAATTCATCAATATGCTCACGGCTTGCTTCACCACCATATTCGAAGACGCCTGTAATCGTAATCTTGCTGTCTTTGACGGCCTCTTTGATCAGATCAGCGGCAGCGGCTAAAGCACGCTTTCCACCGATGATCACAGCTTTTGTTCCGTATTTTTCACATACCATAGGGATGTCGGAATATGCGTCGGTTCCAATGGAGTAATTTGGGTAATATTTTCTCATAAGTGTTATAACTCCTTCTATTTTAATTGTTTTTATTATACTCCGGAAAGAATGTTTTGACAAATTTGATGGAAGTAGTAAAATAGCTTTATATGGGGTATTTTACATGGTACCTGAAAACTTAAGGTGGCAAGTAACATACTGAGCGTAAGTACTTTAACTAATAAGAACTTAAGATAATAGGGAACTTACGGAACGAACTAATACAAAAGGAAGGTAATATAAAATGGCAAAGATTGATATTATATCAGGATTTTTAGGGGCAGGTAAAACAACACTGATCCAGAAATTATTAAAAGAAGCATTAAAAGGAGAGAAAGTCGTACTGATCGAGAATGAATTTGGTGAGATCGGTATTGATGGTGGATTCTTAAAAGATGCAGGAATCGAAGTAACAGAGATGAATTCAGGATGTATCTGTTGTTCCTTAGTTGGAGACTTTGGAAGTGCATTAAAAGAAGTTGTAACACAGTATGATCCAGACCGTATCATCATTGAACCATCAGGAGTTGGTAAATTATCTGATGTGATCAAAGCGGTACAGGGTGTTGCAGAAGATGTTGATTTAGACTTAAACAGTTTTGTAACAGTTGCAGATGCAAAGAAATGCAAGATGTATATCAAAAACTTCGGTGAGTTCTACAATAATCAGGTAGAATATGCAGGATCTATCATTTTAAGCCGTACAGGAGATGTAGCAGAAGATAAGTTAAATGAAAGCGTAGCACTTCTTCGTGAACATAATGAAAAAGCAGCGATCATCACAACACCATGGGATGAACTTTCAGGAGAACAGATCTTAAAAGTTATGGAAGACGGAAATGATATGGCCAAAGAATTATTAGAAGAAGAGGAAATCTGCCCTGTATGCGGTGGACATCATGACCATGAACACGAACATGAGCATCATCATCATGATCATGACGAAGAATGCGGATGCGGATGCGGACACGATCATGAACACGAACATCATCATCACGATCATGACGAAGAATGCGGATGTGGATGCGGACATGACCATGATCATGATCATCATCACCACCATCATCATGCAGATGAAGTATTTACAAGCTGGGGTAAAGAAACACCTAAGAAATATAAGAAAGAAGAACTGGAAGAAATCTTACAGAAATTATCTAAAGATGACAGTTATGGCATGATCTTAAGGTCCAAAGGTATCTTACAGACAGAAGACGGATCATGGGTTCAGTTTGACCTTGTTCCAGGGGAATATGAAATCCGTGAAGGAAGTGCGGATTACACAGGAAGAATCTGTGTCATTGGATCTAAATTAAAAGAAGATGAATTAGAAGGTTTATTCTTTTAAATAACAGGAGGAAAAAAGATGTACGAAATACCGGCATACCTGGTATGGGGATTTTTAGAGAGTGGAAAATCCACATTGATTAAAGAAACATTAAGCCAGGATTATTTTAATGACGGCGAGAAAACAATGATCCTTACATTTGAAGAAGGAGAAGTCGAATATGACAAAGAAATGCTGGAGAAGACAAATTCTTTCGTGATCAATATTGAAAAAATAGAAGATTTTACAAAAGAATTTGTCAGAGCATGTCAGAGAAATTATTATCCAGATCGTGTTATGATCGAATACAATGGAATGTATTCCATTGATGATCTGATGGATGTGATCGATGAGACAGATCTTGAATTATATCAGGCGATCGTAACGGTTGATGCATCCACAGCTGATATGTATCTAAAGAACATGAAATCTTTATTTATGGAAATGTTTAAGATGGCAGATCTTGTCATTTTCAACCGCTGTGATGATAACACGAATATGGGAAGTTTCCGAAGAAGTATCAAAGCAGTTAATCCAAGAGCACAGGTAGGGTTCGAACGTGCCGATGGAAAAGAAATGGAACAGGATGAACTTCTTCCATATGATGTGAACGCAGAAGTGATCAAAGTCGAAGATGAAGATTATGGAATCTGGTATATTGATGCTATGGAACGTCCACAGGTTTATGAAGGAAAGACAGTGGAAATGCGAGTTCAGGTTCAGAGAAGTCCTAAGATGCCTCCAGGAATGATCATCCCTGGACGTAAAGCAATGACTTGCTGTGAAGATGATATGACATTTATCGGATATCTGTGTAGATTAAATCATACAAAATCTAAGACATTAAAGAGAATTCTCAATAATGAATGGGTTACATTAACAGCACAGATTCATTCAGAATACAACGAAGCATATGATAAGACAATGCCAATCCTGACAGCGATCCGTATTGAAAAATCAGAACCACCAAAAGAACAACTGGTATATTTCTAGATTTTAAAGTTAGGATAGGAAATAAAAATGCAGCGAAATTTAACAAAAGGACCGATTACGGTCAATTTATTACTTTTCGCCCTGCCATTAATGTTTGGAAATCTATTACAACAGCTGTACAATGTAGCAGACACCTGGGTTGTCGGAAGATACCTAGGTGCCAATGCATTTGCCGCCGCAGTGAAGATAGACTCCTTCGCATACATGCCAGTACAAGACTTCGGAAATGCATTTTCAACCTACGTGGCACAAAACTACGGGGCAAAGGAAGAAAAACGAATTAAAGGGAATCTGGATGTCAGTGCCGATAGGGTGGTTTTTGGCGGACATTATTGGAATTTTCTACTATTTTAAATCAAAATAATAGAAAAAGAAATTCCTTTTATTTTCCGCTAGCGAATATTCAACCAATAATTAACGTTATCAAACTCTAGAAACCTGCATAAACTGTAAAAACAACATTTACAGGGGGCTTTTCCATTGAAGAAATACATGGAAGAACGGGTTATTGAAAGTGCAACTTACATTATCGAGCACAATGCAACCGTCCGCCAGACAGCTAAGCAGTTTGGAGTCAGCAAAAGCACAGTACATAAGGATGTGACAGAACGATTAGAGATGATCAACAAAACACTTGCAAGACAAGCAAGGAAAGTGCTTGATATCAACAAATCGGAACGTCATATCCGGGGTGGGATGGCAACAAAGGAGAAATATCTTCATAAGTAATAAAAATAATACCATTCAACAAAAAATGTGAATGGTATTATTTTTATGCAAAACATATTGTTATTCATCTTCAGTAGAAGCTGTATATTTTTCATAAATCTGCATCAGATCACGTCTACGTTTTATATCAACTTTTGCAAATATATTATGAATATGAGCTTTTGTAGTACCAACGGAAATACATAAAGTTTCAATGATCTCTGTATTGTTCATATCATCAAGGAGTAGTTTTAAGATATCCTGTTCTCTTGTGGTTAATTAATATTTTTTACAGAACAGATAAAATTTAGAATAATCTGTTTCTTCATCTTCTTGTGTTGATAGAGCTGCATTAACCTCTGGTAAATAGATTCTGCAGGATTCTTTCACATCATAGGAAGAATGCACCATTAATTCAGCTATAATCTTAGTTAGCATACGGATACAGATCAAAGCAAGAAAGATGATCAAAGGATTACAATGGCAGAAATATTAAAAGAAGGAATGCTGGCCGAAGTGATCGTGTTAGATAGAAATCTGTTCGAGGTTAAGCCAAAAGAAATATTAGATACGAAAGTATTGGTTACGATCATGGACGGAGAGATTATCTATTAGAGGAAGTAAAAGGTGTGAAGTGGCGGAAGCTAAATTGAAAAGGAAGTAATCAGAAAGTGCAACTTATATATTTGATTAATTATTCAGTTAAAGGGATAAAATCATTAGATGAAGATGTGAAACTATCATTTTATAAAAAACAATTTCTAAAAATCCAGATATGAATGGATATAATATCAAAGGAATTTACGGAATGAATGGATCGGGAAAATCGGGAATAGTGACTTCAGTTAAGATTTTAAAGAGTATTCTTACAGATTCAGGTTATTTAAACAATCCAATTATCCATTGAAAGCGATTTTATGGTGAAAATTCTTGATTCTCTTGTTGTATGTCGTTATAAGTTAATTTTATCAAAAGATGTTACAGGAAGATACTATTGTATATAAGCGATTATCTACAAAAAAAGCTACTTCAAGAAGTGATAATATGAAAATTATTTTTGAAGTTATTAATGGAAATATAAAAATATAGAAATATAGAAATATTAGAGATTGATGATGGCGAATTATTGAAGGATGTAATTGAAAAAACAAGAAATTTACTGACGATGGAATCAATGAGTAGTTTATTTTATGAAAAATTTTTAATTCCAGAGGCAAAGAAAAAAACATTACAAAATATAATGGAAAAGAGTATATATATGGTTACTTTTTTTCTTTGGAAGAAAACTACATGTTTATTTAGATCAATCATTAGAGGAAAAAGGTCGCCAGGAAGGACGATTAGAAGGCAGATTACAAGGACAAACCGAAAATAAGCTTAAGTTAATCGTGAAAAAAATCCATAAAAATAAATCTTTTGACCAAATTGTAGATGAGTTAGAAGAAGGTGCGGATGTTGTGCAGCCTTTGTATGATTTTGTATTGAAGCATATAGATTTGAACGAGGATGAAATGGTTCAGAAGTATCTTGAGAATATTGAATAACTTATTATCTATAAAATATGGAGAAGGAAGTCCTTTATGCAACTTCTTTCTCCATATTTTGCTTCTTAGTAAAACTCTTTTAAATTACTAACTGTTTCCTTCGTATATTCACATAAATATTTTGAAACGCCCTCAGAATCTCCACATTCTGCAATCGCTGCCGCTGCACATGTATTACATACATGTCTTAATTTACATTGATTACATTCCATGCTTGTTTTGATCTCTTCTGTTTCTTTCACGATCTTATTCCACAATGTCATAAAATCATCCGTTGTGTCAAAGGCATCATAACTTGGCTGATCTAACACGACACATGAACGTATCATACCTTGCCAATTAATAACAAACGAACTCTGCCCAGCCCGGCATGTCATATGCCCAGGACAGGCATCTCCTTCTTCTGTATGTTCTGCCAGATAAATGGTCTGCTTCGCATATTGCTCAAAAAGTTCATCCCCCATTTCCCGGTGTAAGATTTCAACCCTTGCCTTTGCAGCATCCTCTGGGTTTAATCTCTCATGAAAATTAAAAGGAGTTGTCCGCTCACGCACGGATGGATACATATAAGTATCGATCCGAACTGGGATATCATACTTTTCTCCGATATCTATGATTTCCATCCTGTCATGAAAATTCTTCTTCACAAGGCTTCCATTGATCTTGACATCAATCTTATATTTTTTTAATAATTCAATCCCTCTGATCGTTTTGTCAAATCCATCCTTCATATGGCATAGCTTCTCGTATGTCTCATTCTTTGATCCATATAAAGTTATATTTATCCTTCTTGGCTTATTCTTCGCAAAAAATTCCGCCCATTCCTCATTGATCAACGTCCCATTGGTATTGAGCGTAAGGATCATACCCATATCTTTTAATGCACAGTATAATTCTTTAAATTGAGGGAATAATAAAGGCTCTCCACCCGTTAACAACAAGAACAATGTCCCTGCATCTTTCATTTGCTTTGCAAGGGAAATCCATTCATCCAAACTTCGCAATCTTCCTTGGGACTGCATTTCTTGTTTGGATAAATGGACGTAGCACATGTCACAGTTTAAGTTGCAGAGAGGCAATAACTCCAGTACTCCATAAAGCGGAATACGGTTCCTTGCTGCCTTTGCGAAAAGTTGGCGTTCGAAGGTAGTGTTAGTGTCAAATAGGTCCATGATCACTCTCCCTGTAATAAAAAAGAACCGGTAGGTCGGTTCTTTTTTGTATTTTTTATGATTTCGCTGTTGACCATTCATTTATATTTAAATTAGTTGTACAATGCACGTTATTTCCATCCTCCCCTCTCCAAACAATAACATTTAAAAGAGTATCTCCTCTCAAATAATATCCATCCCTAAATTCATCCTTTGAATTAGCTTTATGTGTCGTGTCACATGCATGATATAAACTAGTTAAATATTTGTCTGCCGAATATTTCTTTGGCTTTCCATTAACCCAGTCTCTTCCCCCTTCTGTTTGTAACCCTGCTTTTCCATTTGTCTCCAAATAAACTGTACCATAACGATCATTCCTTCCTGCATTACATTGAAAATTATAAACCTTTCCACTCTCTCCACAAGCCGCCACATACTCATTCGGTGTAAATTCTTCTATATAAGCACTTGGTCTTTCATATCTTTTTTTCATAATCTTTTCCCCTTTCCTTCTATACAAATTCTATCTTCATCTTATATTGCACATTCTGCAATATCTTTTTTCATGACTATATTATACTAGAATCTTCCATTTAATGCAATAAACCATCTGTAAAAGGCATCTTTTTTTCGTAATCTGCTATTTCAATATACATATCCTGAATGACACCTGTAATACAAGCAGCTATGTATTCGTTTGCCTTGAATACTTCTTCATAAGCCATTGGCTTTTCATACATTCTCTTCATAACAACTTCCCCTTTCATAATCTTATATTTCAACAAACCGTCATCTTTTGATTTAATATTTTAACTTTATTATAGTCTGAAATCCTGGATTTTTCAATCATTTGTAAAAAAATACTTATTTTTTCGCAATCTACCAGTAAATAATCTTAAGTTCACATGTAATCTCTTCTCATATCATAATTTCCTTATATAATGATGTTGTATATTTTAAGGGGAAGTATACTTATTACGACTAAATTAATACATTAGGGGGAATTTTATGAAACGAAAATACGAACGTCCTATGGCTTTTGAAGAAACATTTATGACCAATGAGTATGTAGCCGCTTGCTGGGGTGTTGCCTGCTCAATAGATTCTGCCAATAAAGTGGATAAAGGTCATTATGGAGTAGATCATGTTGCTAAACATTGTGGACTTGATACAAATCAGCATATTTACACAAATTCAAAAGGTGTTGCAGTTTCTATGATCGAAGAAGGAACTGATGGTTTAGGAAATTTACCTTGTAATTTATACACTGATTCCAGTTATCGATATTCAAAATCCTACTCTTCTGTTAAACAAGGAGACTACATTTATTGGACAACTACGAGTAGTGATGGTCGAACTTGGCATCATCAAGGACGTGTAAAATCTACATACAAAAACAGACCAAATCATTCTTAATTTTATACTGATAATAACAAAAGAGATAGGTTTTTATTCAATGTCATTAAGTTAAGATGACATTGGTTCGTCCCTAACTCTTTTTCATTATCTTTAAAATTTTATTTCTCACTTTACCATTCATATAATATTCGTTTAATTTGTTCTTAAGATATTGAAATTTTGTTTTGGATGTTTCCTCTACTACTTTTCCAATGATTTAGAACTTATCAGACGAATTCTGTGTTAACACTCAATAATTATCTGTTAAGAAATAATCTGCTATCGCTCTCGGCAGCTCATATCTTCTTTTTTGTTTCATTATTTATGCTTATCTTATTTTACATATATTGACATTTATTCTTGCTTTTGCTAGTATGATCACAATGAAGAAAACGGATCGATTACACAGCGTTCTTACAATATGTATTTACTATGGGGAAAATCCATGGGACGGTCCTCATTCCCTAATTGATATGCTAGAAATCCCAGATACTTTTAAACCTTTAATTTCGGATTATAAATTTAACTTAATTGAACTTCGTAAAAGCGAATATTTAAAATTTCACAACGACGATGTCAACACAATATTCAATATTAGCAGATTTATTTTTGATGAAAAATATGATAAAATCACTGATATATACAAAGAAAAAATATATCATCCGAATTAGCCATGGTAATTGGTTGCATTACTGAATCACAAAAATTAATTAACGATGCTATAAAATCTGAGCAAAAAGAAGAATAAGCAAAAGATAAACTGGATCAGACTTGCAAAAAAGAATCGGATACCTACGGATTGTAACTATAGTAATCCCCGTATTAGATATGATGGAATCAACTGGTGGATCACAGTAGGCATTGAATACGAAGACTCTGTTAGTGTTTCCTCCAATGATGGGATAGGGATTGATTTAGGGATTAAAGATTTAGCGATATGTACTGATACGTTAGTCAGGAATTAACGCCTATGGAGAGTACAGGAACTTGTGAGTAGTACATGAATTGATTCGTTACAAAAGCATACTCGTTGAAGTAGGAATGAAACATAAAGGTTTATAACTTTTTATAAGTTTTCAGTAACGGTACTTGACAGCTATGAAGAGTTGAACAGAAAAGTGTAAACGAGGTGAAACCATGGCATACAAAGAATTGATCAAAAACTTCAACCGTATCCGTAGCTATATGCGGGAATTCTATGTCTATGGTTTCAAAAAACGAGAAGAATACACAAGAAAAAGCCCAAGATCTTATGATAATGAACGCCGCCGCATAGAAAGTATCCTAGGAAATTATATACAATTTCACCAAACAGAAAATGGGAAAAATGTCTTTTTATCCATCGACAGTCGGATCACAGAACATAATCCATTGTATCAGGCATGGAAGATAAAGAGTTTTACTGATGGTGATATCACGTTCCATTTTATCATAATGGATATTTTAGAATCAGCAAAAGAAAGTCTTTCCATTCATGAGATTACAAAGCAAGTAGATCAATATCTTTCTGTATTTGAAAGTCCAAAAGTATTTGATGAGTCAACAATCCGCAAGAAATTAAGAGAATATGTGAACGAGGGAATCATAGAAACTGAAAAATGTGGAAAAACATTATATTATAAGAAATCAGATCAAATTTATAAAGGGAATATAGATATTTTAGATTATTTCTCAGAAATAGTACCATGCGGGGTGATAGGTTCATTTTTGCTGGACCAGCAGCTAAAACATAAAGGAAAATTTGCATTTAAACATCACTACATCACAGGAACGATGGATAGTGATGTGATGTGTCAGTTATTCGAAGCAATGCAGAAGAAAAGCAGTGTGACAATTCAAATGCTTCAAAAAAGGACAGGCAATAAGACAAAAATGAAAGTAATTCCATTACAAATTTTCATCAGCGTACAAAGTGGCAGACAGTACTTGATGGCGTACAGCCAACAGTTTAAACGAATTTCATCTTTCAGACTAGATCGTATAATATCAGTAAAAATAGAAAAAGAAGATAAAGATTTTCAAGAATTAAGAAAAAAATTGAAACACATGAAGAAACACATATGGGGTGTCAGCACAACTTCAAGGTCAGGAGAGAGGATGGAGACTGTAGAGTTTACAGTTCATTATGAAGAAAATGAACCATATATCCATCAAAGACTGGAACGGGAAAAGAGATGCGGAAAAGTCAAAAAGATTGATGATCATACAAGCCGTTTTTATGCAGAAGTATACGATGCAAGTGAACTAGTGCCATGGATCAGGACTTTTCTATGCAGGATCACAGAAATTCATTTTTCAAACAAGATTTTGGAAACCCAGTTTAAAAGAGATATTCAAAAAATGTATGAACTATATGATCTGGAAGGTGGTGAAGTACAATGATATTTCATGAAATTTACAGTGTGTATTATCAGACAGTTGCCAAAATTCTGGAGGTAGCATTAGATCATCCATTAAAGAAAGATGAGATATGTAAGATTATAGAGAAATATGCATTTTCAGAAAGTGTACTAAGCATAGAACCAGCACTAAGAGAACAAAAATGGCAGTTGATTAGGTCAGATGGAACAACGGTTCTAAAGGATCATCCATCCATGCCACTTACAACAATTCAAAAACGATGGTTAAAATCCATCTGCCAAGATCCAAGAATTCATTTATTTCAAGATGATCTGAAAGAAATAGACTTTCCAGAGATAGAACCATTATTTACTCTAGATGATTTCTATATCTTTGACCAATATCAAGATGGAGATGATTATACAGATAAAGTTTATATTAGAAATTTCAGAATGATCCTTGACGCGATTAAGAATCAATACCCGTTAGAAATTACTACATATAATCATAAAGGCCAAAAAGTATCAATGAAGATTTTGCCGAAATATCTTGAATATTCCGAAAAAGATGATAAATTCCGTGTCGCAGGATTTGGAAGCAGATTAGGTGGAACAGTGAATCTTGGAAGGATTATAAGCTGTGAACGTGCAGAAATAAGTGAAAATGCAGAGTTGATACATAGAATTCCACCAAGGAAAAGAAGAGTCATCTTTGAACTTAAAGATGAAAGAAATGCTTTAGAAAGAGCCCTGTTACACTTTGCACATTTTCCAAAGAAAGCAGAAAGAATTGAGAGAAACCAATATCAGATTACCATTGATTATGATAAAGATGATGAGACAGAGATGGTAATTCGTATTTTATCTTTTGGTCCCATGTTCAAAGTTGTACAGCCAGATCATTTTGTAAATTTAATCAAGGAACGTTTAAGAAAACAAAAAAGTTCGCAACTTTTTTTCCATGATAAGAAACATATTTCCAGATAGAATAAAGAAAAAAAGAAAGGAATGAGAAATATGTTAGAAATCAAAGGAAAAGTAAATACAGCAATCTGTTACGCAAAAGTAATTGAAGAAGAAGCTATCGAGCAGATTAGGACGATGTGCGACTATGAACTGACAAGAAACAGCAAAATCCGTATTATGCCGGATGTCCATGCAGGAGCTGGATGTACGATTGGAACAACAATGACTGTCATTGATAAAGCATGTCCAAATGTTGTCGGAGTTGATATTGGATGTGGAATGTATACAGTGAAATTAAAAGAGAAAGAATTAGATTTCGAAAAAATAGATGAAGCATGTCATTATATTCCTTCTGGAAAGAATGTATGGGAAGGCAGAGAAGAACGACTTAATCTTGAACAATTACGATGCAGAAGAAATCTAAACAATACAAAAAGATTGGAACGATCCCTTGGAACACTTGGCGGTGGAAATCATTTTATTGAGATCGATCAGGCATCAGATGGAACATATTATTTAGTTATCCATTCAGGCAGCCGTAATTTGGGAAAACAGGTGGCAGAATATTATCAGCAGCTGGCAGTAGATCTTCACATGGGAAAAGAGGAATATTTTGCCAAAAGAGATGAAATCATAAAAACTTATAAGGCATCAGGGCGAAGAAAAGAGATACAAGAAGCATTAAAGGAATTAAAGAAAAGCTATAAAACAAAAGTTTTAAGCATTCCAGAAGATCTCTGCTGGTTATATGGAGAATTTTTAGAAGATTATTTACATGATGTAGAAATCTGTCAGTCATTTGCAAAAAGGAACAGAGAAAAAATGGCAGAGATCATTTTAGAAAGAACAGGAATGACAGCGGAAGAATCCTTCCACACAATTCACAATTACATCGACACAGAAGAGATGATTTTGAGAAAAGGCGCAATTGCAGCACATAAAGGGGAAAAATTACTGATTCCAGTCAATATGAGAGATGGTTCCATTCTGGCAATCGGAAAAGGAAACAAAGAATGGAATGATTCAGCACCACATGGTGCAGGCAGATTAATGTCAAGAACGAAGGCAAAAGATCAGTTAGATATGCAAGCATATAAAGAATCCATGAAAGGAATTTACACAACATCAGTTAATGAACAGACACTAGATGAAGCACCGATGGCTTATAAATCTTTGGAAGATATTATTGATGTGGTCAGAGAGTCAGTAAATGTGGTGGAAGTGATGAAGCCTGTATTTAATTTTAAGGCTTCATAATAAAAAATAATATCATTCGAGGAAATATAAATTCTGAGAATGATATTATTTTTATAAATATTATACTAATGAATTCTGATAATTCAACAAATCTGCCATAGGTTTTGACATATTCAAATACTGTCTCGTATTTCTCCTAAGATTATTCTTAGTTCCACCTTTAAGCATCTTATCATGTGTAGCAAAGAAGTCTTTATCTTCTTCAAAAGGTGTTCGAACAATATGAATATCCACAATCTCATCTAAGAACCGATTCTGATGAAAAATCTTTCTTGTGCACTCTTTCTTATATAAAGGATGCAGCTGATTTACCGTAAACTGGAAATAAAGAGAATTAAGTAACGGTTCATCACTGTCTAATAAAAACTGATAATCGCCATCCAAAATCTTCTGTCCCTGTTCCTTTGTCAGAGGAATTTTTGTCTTATCAACGACTGATCCGTTTCGTTTTCTCTGCATCAGATAAAGATCCTCGTCATTTTCCATATAAAAATAATATGTAAATGGGGAACTGTCCTCTGCTCCTTCAAACATTAATACCTTGACCGGAAGACTGATCATATATTTATCAGGAGATTTGGACAGGATGTATTCTTCCTGTGTCTGGTCATATTCAGCCTGGCTGATATTCTTCGTAACTTCGGTATAAGAAAGTTTTTCAATTGCTGTATTTTTCATGATAACTCCTAACCCGTGCTTTGTTATTAACTTCTCTTATTATATCAGAGGAATATGATAAAATCATGACCTATTTATAAAAAAACTATTAACAATTGATAGATTTTCTAAATACCCTGTGCTAAGATAAAATCTGGAGGAAAACTATGGATTTATTTGAATATGCAAGAGAATTAAATAAAGATAAAGAATCCCCATTAGCAGGGAGAATGAGACCGACAACTCTTGATGAAGTGGTTGGACAGGAACATATCATTGGAAAAGATAAATTATTATATAGAGCCATCAAAGCAGACAAGATTAGTTCCATTATTTTCTATGGACCACCGGGCACAGGAAAGACAACTTTAGCTAAAGTCATTGCCAATACAACAAAGGCCAATTTTGTGCAGATGAATGCAACAACATCTGGAAAGAAAGATATGCAGGAAGCAGTGAAAAATGCGAAAGAATCACTTGGAATGTATCAGAAGAAGACAATTCTGTTTATCGATGAGATCCACAGATTTAATAAAGCACAGCAAGATTATCTGCTGCCATTTGTTGAAGATGGAACGATCATTTTGATCGGAGCAACGACAGAGAATCCGTATTTTGAAGTCAATCAGGCGTTGATCTCAAGATCGAATGTATTTGAACTGCATTCACTAGATAAAGAAGATATTAAGAAATTAATTTTAAGAGCCATCACCGATGATGAAAAAGGAATGGGAATTTACGGTGCAACGATCACGGATGATGCACTGGATTTTCTTTCTGATATGGCAGAAGGAGATGCAAGAAGTGCCTTGAATGCGATCGAACTTGGAATCTTAACAACAGAGCCAGCTGAAGATGGAAAGATTCACATTGATATCGATGTCGCACAGGAATGTATCCAGCGGAGAGTGACAAAATATGATAAAGACGGAGACAATCACTACGATGTGATTTCTGCATTTATCAAAAGTATGCGAGGATCAGATCCAGACGCAGCAGTTTACTATCTGGCAAGAATGATCGATGCTGGAGAAAGTGTGACATTTATTGCAAGACGAGTGATGATCTGTGCATCCGAGGATGTTGGAAATGCGGATCCACAGGCACTGCAGGTAGCAGTTGCAGCCTCACAGGCAGTCGAACGGATCGGAATGCCAGAAGCAAGGATCATTCTTGCACAGGCAGTGACCTATGTAGCCAGTGCACCAAAGAGTAATGCAGCCTATATGGCAGTTGATCATGCCTTAGAATCTGTCAGAAATCACAAGATTGGAGCAGTTCCAAATCATTTACGAGATGCCCACTATAAAGGAGCAGCAAAGCTAGGACATGGAATCGGATATAAATATGCACACGATTACCCAGATCATTATGTAAAACAACAGTATCTTCCAGATGAACTTCTAGGAACCACATTTTATGAACCAACCGAAAATGGATATGAAAAGAATATCAAAGAATATTTAGAAAGAATTAGAAAATAAAAAGAATCCCTGTCACCTAAAACTTAAGGTGACAGGGATTCTTTTACTCGTTCTTATTCTTGCTCCATTTATATAAAAATGACATTGCCCATAAAAAGATCGGAAAGAAAAACATCAAAAACAGCGATATCCAGAACAACTGGCTTCCAGTCACTGCAAAGAAGATGGTAGATCCGACAATGGCAAGTAATATAATGATCAGCAGGATTGCTGTGATCTGCTTCATACGTTTTTGCTTCTGCATGATGATATCCTTTCGTAATTATGTATACCTATGAGGTATCCTAGCATATATTTGAGTGTTTTGAAAGAAAAAAATTATAAAAGAAATGTATAAGAAGCAAAAGAGAGGACATAATAGGAATATCCAGTTGATAAAGAAACTGGATAAAGAAATACTTATCCTCCCCTTAAGTATTCCCCCACTCTACAATGGCGTAGAATGGGGGATTTTTTTTAAAATCATAAAGAATGGACCACTTTATTGAAGAAGTTGTACTGCATGAAGAAGTTATAGACGTGCAAAAGCTGATGAATGATATCAAGTTATTATAGAAGATAATGAGCTAAACAGAGAAATTGCCAAGTTCATTTTGCAAGATGAAAATATGATCGTCACAGAAGCCAAAGATGGAAAAGAAGCAGTCGAAATTTTTAAAAAGAGCAAGGAGCATAGCTATGATCTGATCTTGATGGATAAAATTGTCCAGTATTGTTGAAAAAAAGCAAAAGATTTGTTATAGTATCAAAGGAAAATAACATTTTAAAAAGAAAAGGATGGAATGAACATGGCTTTATTACAGGAATGGCGTGATTACGCATATAAATTTGACGATAGAACAGCAGAAGGACAGCAGTTCTGGTTAAATTACTTCAACATTGAAAAAGGAATCTACGAGAAATTATTAGCTGACAAAGATACAGTGGTATCTGGAACAGTCAAAGAATTAGCAGATAAATACGAGACAGAATTACAGATGTTCGTAGGATTCTTAGATGGAATCAACGACAGCTTAAAAGAAGCAAACCCAATCGAAGAGATGGATGAAAATACACAGGTAAGCTTAGATATCGACTTCGAGAAATTATACTACAACATGGTTGGATGCCGTGCAGAATGGCTTTACAACTTAAAAGAATGGGATGACATTCTTACAGAAGAAAGAAGAAAAGAACTGTACAAAGAATCTAGAAATTCAACAACCGTTGTAAAAGGAAAGAAGATCGGAAGAAACGATCCATGCCCATGCGGAAGCGGTAAAAAATATAAAAAATGCTGTGGAAGAAACGCTTAATTCGTTGAAATCGTGAAGTATTTCAGTATTTAAATGAGATAAAAGAGCCTTTTAGCTAATACAATAGCTGAAGGGTTCTTTTTTTCTTATAGAAGAATCTGATAAAAAAAAGTTGACCTTTTGTATACAAGGTGCTATTATTTCAATTAGTTGTCTAATTATTAGTTATCTAATTAAAAATAAAAAAGCAAAGAAAGGAGCATACATGAGAAAGTGTGAGGGGATTTATAGTTTGATCGGTAAAGTAAATCACAAGAGTGCGATTTACGGCTTTGAACTTCTCAAAGAAAAAAATCTTCATCCAAGACAGATGCCACTGATCATCCATTTAAGTAAATGTGAAGGATGTACACAGAAGGAACTGGCAGAGAAGATGCAGATCAAACCATCTACGTTAAATGTAATGATTGGACGAATGGAAAAGAATGGATATATAGAGAAGAAACAAGACGAAAAAGATTCAAGAAAAAGCAGGATTTATTTCACTGAGAAAGGAAAAAGTATCAGTGAAGACTGTCACAAGAGATTTGCTATGATACAGCAGAAACTTCAAGAGTATTTTACAAAAGAGGAGCAGGAAGAACTTGACCGTCTACTAAATAAATTCTGTGATTGTCTGGATGAACAGACAGAGATATTAAAAAAAGAAAGAAAGGAAAGAAAGGAAAGATCAGATGCTTAAATTATTCCGATATTTAAAGAAAGCATATGTACCGGTCATTGCGATCGTATTATTTCTGGTTGTGCAGGCAAGTTGTGATCTGACACTGCCAACATTTACATCCAATATCGTCAATGTCGGTATTCAGCAAAAAGGGATTGAAGATGCGGTTCCTGATGTGATGAGAGAAGAAACATTTCTGGCACTGAAATCTCTTATGAAACAAGATGATGCCGATGATATGGAGGATGCCTATAAACTTTATACAAAGGATCAGGTCAAAGATTCAAAATATAAAGATTACAAAGATGGACGTTTATATGTCAGAAGATATATCTCTAAAAAAGACAGAGAACATCTTGATAAGAGTATGTCAAAAGCAATGCTGAATCTGTCAGCACAGATGGCAAAACAGATAGAGGCGAACCCTCAGGCAGCAGCATCTATGAGCAAGAGCCAGAAGAAAATGATGGCGCAGATGAAGAAGATGAATATCAAAGATATGCCAGATACGATCATCAGTCAGGCTGCGATTTCCTTTGTAACCAATGAATATAAAGCAATCGGGCTTGATATTGATCAGATGCAGACACATTATCTGTTAGTCACAGGTGCAAAGATGGTAGGACTTGCATTGCTGATCATGGTAGCAGCAGTCAGTGTTACATTGCTATCTGCACGTTTGGCAGCGAAACTAAGTCGTGTATTAAGAGAAAAAGTATTTGAGAAAGTCATGTCATTTACAAACTCTGAGTTTGACAGATTCTCAACAGCATCTCTGATCACAAGAAGTACAAATGATATTCAGCAGATTCAGTTGTTTATGACGATGGTATTCCGTATCGTTGTCTATGCACCATTAATGGGAATCGGTGGTATCTTTAAAGTATTGACAACCAATGCCAAGATGACATGGACGATCGCCGTTGGTGTCATTGCGATCATGTTAGTGATCTTTATATTATTTAAGGTAGCGATGCCGAAATTTAAGATCTTACAGAAACTGATCGACCGCTTAAACTTAGTAACAAGAGAAATTTTAACGGGACTTTCTGTTATCCGTGCATTTAGTACAGAAAAACACGAAGAAGAACGTTTTGACAAAGCAAATATGGATCTGATGAAGACAAACTTATTTGTTAACAGAGCCATGACATTTATGATGCCAATAATGATGTTGATCATGAATGGATTAACTGTTCTGATCGTATATGTCGGAGCTTCCAATATTGATGCTGGTAAAATGCAGGTTGGTGACTTGATGGCATTTATCCAGTATGCAATGCAGATCATTATGGCATTCTTATTTATTTCCATGGTATCTATCATGATGCCTCGTGCACAGGTTGCAGCTGAGCGTGTCAATGAGATCCTAGACATGGAAGTTATGATCAAAGATCCAGAAGAGCCAAAAGAATTTTTACCAGAGAAAAAAGGTGAAGTTGAATTTAAAAATGTATATTTCTGCTATCCAGATGCAGATGAAGCAGTCCTTCACAATATCAGTTTCACGGCACCAGCTGGTAAGACGACTGCATTTATCGGAAGTACAGGTAGTGGTAAATCAACACTGATCAACTTAATTCCAAGATTCTTTGATGTCAGCCGCGGAAGTATTTTAGTTGATGGTGTGGATATCCGTGATGTAAAACAGCATGATCTGTGCGAAAAGATCGGATATGTACCACAGAAAGGGGTTCTGTTCTCAGGAACGATCGAATCCAACTTAAAATATGGAAAAGAAGATGCGACAATGGAAGAAGTCAAGCGAGCAGCAAGAATCGCACAGGCAACCGATTTCATTGAAGAAAAAGAAGAACAGTATGATTCACCAATCGCACAGGGTGGTTCTAATGTATCTGGTGGACAGAAACAGCGATTATCCATCGCCAGAGCCGTTGCAAAAGATCCTGAAATCTATATTTTCGATGATAGTTTCTCAGCACTTGACTATAAAACGGATGTAAAACTTCGTGCAGCTCTGCAGGCAGAAACACATGGAAGTACAACATTGATCGTTGCACAGCGTATCAGTACAATCCTTCATGCAGACCAGATCATCGTTTTAGATGAAGGAAATATCGTTGGAAAAGGAACGCATGAAGAATTATTAAAGACTTGTCCAGTTTATCAGCAGATCGCAAAATCACAGCTGTCTGAAGATGATCTTAAGAAAGCAAGGGAGGTGTCTGACCATGAGTAATAACAACAGCATGAGAAGAAGAGGTCCAATGGGTGGTCGCAGAGGAATGGCACCAGGTGAGAAGGCAAAAGACTTAAAAGGAACGATGATCAAACTGATCAAATATATGAGACGTTTTTATCTTCCAATCGTTATGGTTATCATTTTTGCGATCGCAAGTACCGTATTTAACATTGTCGGACCAACGATCTTAGGAGATGCAACAACTGAGATTTTTGATGGATTGATCCGTAAAGTATCTGGTGGAAGCGGAATTGATTTTACAAAGGTAGCACATATCTTAGCATTTTTATTATGCCTATATGTAGCCAGTGCAGTATTTTCATTTATTCAGGGACTGATCATGACACATGTGTCAAACAATGTCAGCTATCAGATGAGAAAAGATATCTCAGAAAAGATCCACCGCATGCCAATGAAATATTTTGAGAGCAGAACTTATGGTGAAGTCTTATCACGAGTTACAAATGACGTTGATACCCTAGGACAGAGTTTAAACCAGAGTATGACACAGATCATCACATCTGCGACACAGATCGTCGGTGTATTTATTATGATGATCCGAATCAGTATTCCAATGACGATCGCCGTCTTACTGACACTGCCATTATCCATGGGACTGATCGGACTTATCATGTCCAAATCCCAGCCATACTTCAAGGCTCAGCAGAAACACCTTGGAGAATTAAATGGACAGGTAGAAGAAATCTACAGTGGACATAACATTGTCAAAGCATTTAACAAAGAAGAAAGTGTCATTGAAGAATTTAAAGATATCAATGGAAAACTTTATAATTCTGCATGGAAATCACAGTTCTTCTCAGGAGCTATGATGCCATTGATGCAGTTTGTCGGTAACTTAGGATATGTAGCAGTATCTATCTTAGGTGGATACTTAGCCATCAAGAAAACAATCGAAGTTGGACAGATTCAGTCCTTCTTACAGTACGTAAGAAACTTCAGCCAGCCGATCACACAGTTAGCACAGGTTGGTAACATGATGCAGACAACCGCAGCTTCCGCAGAACGTGTCTTTGAATTCTTAGAAGAAGAGGAAGAAGTTGAAGTAGAAAAAGATGTTGTACCAGTCGATACACTTGCTGGAAATGTTACATTTGAACATGTAAACTTCGGATACAATGAAGACCAGACAATTATCAACGACTTCTCTGTCAATGTTAAAGAAGGTCAGAAAGTAGCCATCGTAGGGCCAACCGGAGCCGGAAAGACAACATTGATCAAACTTCTGATGCGTTTCTACGATGTCAATGGTGGATGCATTAAAGTCGATGGTCATGATATCAGAGAGTTTAAGAGAAGTGACTTAAGAGAGATGTTTGGTATGGTATTACAGGATACATGGCTTTACAACGCAAGCATCCGTGATAATATCGGTTATGGAAAATTAGATGCAAGCGAAGAAGAAATCCAGGGAGCAGCAAGAGCCGCATTCGCCCACCACTTCATTGAAACACAGCCAGGAGGCTATGATATGGAGATCAACGAAGAAAGCAACAACATTTCTCAGGGACAGAAACAGTTATTAACGATCGCAAGAGCAATCTTAGCAGATCCAAAGATCCTGATCCTAGATGAAGCAACAAGTTCTGTCGATACAAGAACTGAAGAACGAATCCAGATGGCAATGGATAATCTGATGCAAGGAAGAACAAGTTTCGTAATTGCACATCGATTATCTACGATCAAAGATGCCGATGTGATTTTAGTTATGAACCATGGAGACATCGTGGAACAGGGAAATCATGAAGAACTGCTGGCTAAGGGTGGATTCTATGCAGATCTTTATAATAGCCAGTTTGAAAATGCTTAGAATTTTAATTTTATAATTGGCCAACTGAAGTCTTTCAGTATATGAGAAAAAATAAATAAGCAACCGAAAGCGCAGCGGTGGAATTTTGCTCATATTTTGAACAAATCGCTTATCCGCCCAATTTCCTACGAGAGCTCGCTCTGAAGTTTTGTTTCAGACAAGAGACTTTGGAGCTCAGACACTCGTCCAATTGGGCTGCGAATTTATTCAAAATATGGCAAAATTCCAATGCTGCGCTTTCGGTTGCTTATTTATTTTTTCTCATATACATGAAGGTTATAGTGTGGTAAACTACAAGATTGGAAAATTTAAGGTGGTGTGTATGAAGAATGGTATTGGATAGGAATTGAGGCTTTCTCAGACAGAAGATATTTATAATGTAACTATTTACATTACAACAATAAAATGTTAAACTATGATTAGATGTAATAAAATAAGTTACAATAATGATTTGAAAATACAAAAAACAGGAGGAATACCATGAACCAGTCTGAACGAAGAAGATATCTGATTCAAGAATTGATTAAAGAAAATACACAATACAATAATCTGGAAATTCCACAAAATAAAGAAGAACAAAAACAACTGTTGAGATCCTTGATGAATATCCGTTTTGCATGCCCAATTTCTGATGAATTCAAACAGATCCAAGACGAATATTTAACAGAAGAAAATAAAAATAGAGGTATCATACAACTAAAAGATTTAAGCGAGATCAAGAAAGATATCTACCTCTGGCAAGGAGACATCACAAGACTCAAAGTCTCAGCAATCGTAAATGCAGCCAATAGCGGCATGACAGGATGTTATCAGCCATGTCATAACTGTATTGATAACTGTATTCACACTTATGCAGGAATCCAGCTTAGAAATTACTGCAATACAATGATGAAGAAACAAGGTCACGAAGAACCAACCGGACAGGCGAAGATCACTCCAGCTTATAATCTTCCTGCAGATTACGTGATTCACACCGTAGGTCCGATCGTACATGGCGGTTTCTTACAAAAAAGACATGAAAAATTATTGGAATCATGCTATCGATCCTGTCTTGAAATCGCAGAAGAACATAAACTAGAAAGCATTGCATTTTGCTGCATTTCCACAGGAGTTTTTATGTTCCCAAACGAAAGAGCAGCCGAGATTGCAGTAAAAACAGTACAGAAATTCAAAGAAGAAACAAACAGTAAGATCAAAGTCATTTTCAACGTATTTAAAGACGAAGATTTAGAAATTTATTGGAGGTTACTATGCACAAAATAACATTTCAGACATTTTTAAGTGGAACACCTGCAAGAGATTATATTTTTGTTGGAAGCAAAGTAGCAGCAGAACACAAAACATACGAAGAAGCTTATAACGAAGGAAAATTAAAAGCGATCGGTGTCTCTAATTTCCAGATTGAAGACATAGAAAGCTTAATGGAAACAGCAAACAAAGATCACATGAAAACAAACGCTGACGTAGACTTTGAGATTAGTGCAGAAGATATGGAAATTCTGAAAAACTTCAAGAAGATCGAAAACTATGGAGCAAACAGCGAATTCCCTGTTTACGGTGGAAAACTATAGAATTCCTAAAAGCTGATTTCTGTCGAATCTTGCACGTAGACTTCATTCTCATTCTTTGGTATAGTTAAACTAGATAAAAACTTAATTAACATGAAAATATAAGGAGAAGCCAGAGAATGAAAAAGAAACAGACGCAGATTAGGCAATATGCTAAGATCATGAGTGTATTTCTGGTAGCAGTTGTTATAGGACTTCTGATTTTCTTCTATTGTATACAACGTTCCGTCGAACACAGATCACAAAAAATGATGATGAACAATGTATCAAGACAAAGCGTGCATTTACGCACGATATTGAACATTCAATATGCTTATCTTAATGGATTCGCAGAAGAAATAGGAAAATCAGATCAGCTATTAGATCAAAAAAATATCAATTTGCTCCAGTCTGTGACAAAGAATACAGATTTTGGAGCGACTGCTCTGATCGAGCCAGATGGTACTTCACATTATAGTAACGGGCAGACAAAGAATGTATCGCATCGAAGATATTATAGAGAAGCGATGAGTGGAAAAAGGACCTTAAGTGAGCCATTAGACAGTAGTATCTCAGGATCGACAAGAGTTGTATTAGGAGTACCAATCTATAAGGATAAGAAAGTAATCGGAATCCTTGGAGGCTCTTATGATGTCACAGCATTAAGCCGTATGCTTTTTGAAGATTTATTTGACGGGGAAGGTTGTAGCATGATCATTGCCCAAAGTGGGGAAGTCATTGCATTTGAAGGAGATACGTCCTATTGGAACATTGATTATCGGGATAACTTTTATACATATTGCAAGAAATTGATGATCAAAGATAATGTGACAGCCAAGATGATCAAGCAGGATTTTTACAAAGGAAAATCAAATCTGGTAACCGCAGATAGTAAGAAGAAGGGAAACGTAAGACATTATTTTGCTTATATGCCAATGAAGATTAATAACTGGATGCTTTGTTATGCGGTACCAGAAAAAACTGCACAGCAATCCTATGACTTTATTGAACATTATGAGATCATTTTTATGGCAGTATTTGTTATTTTAGTTATTTTGCTGGTGCTATATATCGTGCATGAAAACTATAGGAGGGATCAGGAATTAATGAAATATGCACAGACAGATGCGCTGACAGGTTTATATAATAAAGAAACAACGAAACTTCGAACCGATGAGATATTGTCAACAGATAAAGATATGATCCATGCATTTTTAATCTTGGATATGGATTGCTTCAAGCAGATCAATGATGGATATGGACATGCGGTGGGAGACATTGTTTTACAGAAGTTTGGACAATTATTGCGTGATATCTTTAGAGAAGATGATATTGTAGGGCGAATCGGTGGAGACGAATTTGTCGTTGTAATGAAGAATATTAAGATGAAAGAAATGGCGATTGCCAAAGCAGAGGAACTACTTACAAAGACGCAGCAATATGAGATCAAAGAATTAAATGGCTCAGCAATCTCTATCAGTATAGGAATTGCAATGGCGCCAGAAGATGGAGAATGCTATATGGATCTTTACAAACGGGCGGATCAAGCCTTGTATCAGGCAAAACGAAGTGGAAAAGCAAGAGTTTGTGGTTATTAATTAAAATAACGAGGTGAGCAAATTGACATTAGAAAATAAACTGGGTATCACAGATTCATTGGAATTGGCGCGGCAAGAGGAAAAAATCAGCAAAAAAAAGGCAGTTGAGTTATTTGAAAGTGGAAGATTAGATTCTATGCAAGCTGGTACGGTAGATAGTTTAAAGAAAATACATCAATTTCTTTTCGAAGACATCTACGAATTCGCTGGGGAAATAAGAACGGTCAATTTAGCAAAAGGAAATTTTAGATTTGCTCCTGTGATGTATTTACAGCCATCATTGAATCATATTGAACAAATGCCACAATCAGATTTTGAACAGATCATAGAAAAATATGTTGAAATGAATATTGCACATCCATTTCGAGAGGGAAATGGAAGAAGCACAAGAATATGGTTAGACCAGATTTTAAAGAAAAAACTGAAACAAGTCATAGACTGGAGCAAAGTAGATAAAGAAGATTATTTATTAGCAATGGAAAGAAGTCCGATTCGAGACATTGAAATTAAATATGTCTTAAAACAAGCCTTGACAGATAAGATTCATGATAGAGAAATTTACATGAAAGGCATCGATCATAGTTATTACTATGAAGGATATATGATTTATAAAAGTGAAGAATTATAAAAGAAAAGAGAATCCGGCAATGTGCTGGATTCTCTTTTTAAGAACAATATTATTTTTCGTGGAAGTATTCTTTCACAAGCTTTACCACAGTTCCAGATAATAAGAACAGTGTGATCAAGTTTGGAATTGCCATCAATCCATTAAATGTCTCAGCAATACTCCAAAGCATTCCAAGATCCACAGTAGCACCAAGAATGGCTACCAGAGAATATACTAACATAAAAGGTTTGATAACCTTAGAGGAAAATAAAAACTCAATACAACGAGCCCCATATAATCCCCAGCCAATGATCGTAGAGAATGCAAAACAGCAAAGAGCAACTGCAGTAAAGATAGAAATCCAGTTTCCATAAGTAGCAGTAAATCCACTGATCGTAAGTTCTGCACCAGCATCAGCTCCGAATCCAATAGGAATTCCACTGCAAAGGATAACAAGAGCTGTTAATGTACAAATTAAGATTGTATCAGTAAACACTTCAAAAATACCAAGAAGCCCCTGTTTGACTGGCTCTTTTGTATCGGCACAAGCGTGGGCGATAGATCCAGTACCAAGTCCAGCTTCATTTGAGAAGATTCCTCGTGCCACACCTTTTTTCATACTCATAAAGAAACTTCCAACAACACCACCAGTGACAGAAGCTGGATGGAAGGCACCATTAATGATAGAACCAAAAACAGAAGGAAGATGGTTGATATTTAAAACAACAACACCTAAAGCAAAGAAAATATAAATAAATGCCATAAAAGGTACTAATCTCTCAGCAACTTGTCCAATTCTTTTGATTCCACCAAGTAAGATCAGAGCAACAAGAATCGCAACGAAGATACCAATGATCAGATTTACTGTATCAACAGATGATTTACTGATCACATTGAAATTTAACAAAGCAGAATTGATCGCAGTTGTGATCGTATTTACCTGTGTTGCATTTCCAGTTCCAAATACAGTTAAAACTCCAAAAGCAGAGAATAAGACGGCAAGAAAATGCCAGTTTTTGCTAAGCCCATTCTTAATATAGTACATAGGACCACCAACATAATCTCCTTCAGGGTTACGTTCTCTGAAATGTACAGCTAATGTTACCTCAGAAAATTTTGTACACATTCCAAGAATCGCAGAAACCCACATCCAGAATACAGCTCCAGGACCACCGATTGCGATCGCACCGGCAACACCAGCGATGTTTCCAGTTCCAACTGTGGAAGCGAGGGCAGTACAGACTGCCTGAAATGGTGTCATAGATCCGTCGGATGCATCTTGTTTTTTAAAGGCACGTCCAATGGTTTCCTTCATTGCATAAGGAAACTTTCGAATCTGTAAAAATCTTGTTTTGATCGTTAACAGTAATCCAACACCAATGATACAGATCATAGCTGGAACACCCCAGATAAAGTTGTTCACGGCACTGTTAACAGATTGTATAAGTTCTAACATGAATCAAACCTCTTTCAAATTTCTTTTGTTAATATTTTGCGTTTGTTTCTATAGAATAGACAGTTGCTTGTCAAATACAAACAGACACAAATGCAATCATACCATATTTATAAGAAAAAGTACAGAATCTAATCTTGACAGAGATAATTTCCTATACTATAATCATTCAGATTTCAAGAATTTGACATAAAATAGGAAGGACAAAGAAAACATCATGAATTAGAAAGTGTGATCATACTTTGTGCAGTATGGGGAATGGCAGTTATGGCGTATAATGTAACATTTCAGTCAGAATTGATAGATATTATCTATAGATTCATGAAAAAATGTAACTTGTAAAAAATGTAAATAAGGACTAAACTTATATTCATATATGTTCTCTGTACTTTAAAAGTGTTAGTTTTTCTTACGGATAAGAGAATTGAAAACTTAAACGGACAGAGAACGAAATGGACTTGGAGGATGAAAATGGAAAACGAAAAACCAATACTAAGGGGAGAACTTGCACTGATCGCAGCGATTGTGATCAATAGTTTCAGTGTTGTACTGATGCTTTATTCAGGATCAGGAATTTCCGCGATTTCAAGTGTGCCGTATGCATTTTCGGAAGTATTTACAAAATTATCACTCGGTACATGGACTTACCTATTTCAGGGAGCTTTGGTATTAAGCCTGATGATCTTAAGAAAGAAGTTCGTACCATCTTATTTATTCAGTTTCGTTGCAGGATTTGCATTTAGTGAATTATTAGATGTCAATGAATTATGGATCGGAATTCTGCCACAGACGATTCCATGCAGAATTGCATACTTTTTGATCAGTTATTTCTTATTAAGTATCGGAATCGCATTAGAAAATAGATGTCAGCTTCCGATCATTCCAACCGACCTGTTTCCAAGAGAATTATCAGAAATCATAAAAAAACCATATGCAAGAGTAAAGATTACATTTGATGTTTTATGCCTTGCAACAACAGGACTTTTGACAGGATTGATGCTTGGATACTTAGATGGACTAGGAATCGGAACGATCGTTGCAGCATTTACAATGGGGAAAATGGTTGCGATCACAGGAAACTGGATCGATCAGAGAGTAACGTTTGTATCGGTGCTTAGTAAACAGCAGATATAAACAGACAGGGGAAGATTTCCACAAAGAAGAGAGAAGAAAAAGCAGAATGGGAGTTTAGTTGTGAAACAATATATATTAAATGATTATATTACAGATGAGGTCAGAATGGTAAAACCAATGATGGAGATCAATGGTTTCAAAGTTAGACCTGGATTTTTTGATTTAAATGGAGCATCGGAATTTTCATGTGGTGTAAACTTCACAGTGCATACAAGCCATGGAACATCATGTGATCTTTTATTATTCCATCCAGATGAAGAAGAACCATATGCAGTCATTCCATTCCCAGAATCTTATAAGATCGGGGACGTGTATTCTATGATCGTTTACGATCTGAAAGCTGAAGAGTTTGAATATGCATATTGTGTGGATGGCCCATATGATGAGAAAAAAGGATTATTATTTGACAAAACAAAGATTTTGTTAGATCCATATGCACAGGCGGTTGCAGGTCAGCAGGTATGGGGAAAGAAAAGAACAAGAACATATCATGCCAAAGTTGTAAGAGATACTTTTGACTGGGGTGTACAGCCACAATCAAGCAGGGAGATGAGTGATCTGATCATCTATGAGCTGCATGTCAGAGGATTTACACAACATCCATCTTCAGGAGTCAAACATCCAGGAACATTTGCAGGATTAAAAGAAAAGATTCCATATTTAAAAGAACTTGGGATCAATGCAGTAGAATTAATGCCGATCTTTGAGTTTGATGAGATGATCAATGCAAGAGAGGTTGACGGAAAACAGCTTGTAGAATACTGGGGATATAATACGGTTGGATTTTTCTCACCAAATGCCAGTTATGCGGCAGCCGAAGAGGTCAATAATGAAGGAACAGAATTAAAAGAACTGATCAGAGAATTCCATGAAAATGGAATCGAAGTTATTTTGGACGTTGTTTTTAACCATACAGCGGAAGGAAATGAACAGGGGCCATTCTTTAGTTTTAAAGGATTTGACAATAATATTTATTATTTATTAACACCAGAAGGACATTACTATAACTTTAGTGGATGTGGAAACTCTCTAAACTGTAACCATCCAGTGGTTCAGCAGATGATCCTTGAATGTTTAAGACACTGGACAGTTCATTATCGTGTGGATGGTTTCCGCTTTGATCTTGCAAGTATTCTGGGAAGAGACGAAGACGGAATGCCAATGAACAATCCACCGCTATTACGAAGTCTAGCTTACGATCCACTACTTAGAAATGTCAAGTTGATCGCAGAAGCATGGGATGCCGGTGGATTATACCAGGTAGGAAATTTCCCTGCAAGTAAACGTTGGGCAGAATGGAATGGACAGTACCGTGATACAATGCGTGGATACTTAAAAGGAGACTTCTGGGAAGCAAACAGCGCCGCATGGAGAATCTGTGGTTCCGGAGATTTATATGGTGGATATTATTCTGAAGGAAATAACAACTATGCCGGATATAATTCCTGCATCAACTTCCTTACTTGTCATGATGGATTTACGTTATATGATCTATATTCTTATAACAATAAACATAATGAAGCAAATGGCTGGAACAACACAGACGGAGCGAACGATAACCGAAGCTGGAACTGCGGTATGGAAGGAGATACGAATGATCCAGAAGTACTAAAACTAAGATATCGAATGATCCGAAATGCCTGTGCCATCTTAATGTGCAGCCGTGGAACACCAATGTTCTTCTCAGGAGACGAATTTGGAAATACGAAGTTTGGAAACAATAACAGCTACTGTCAGGACAATGAAATCTCATGGATCGACTGGAGCTTATTAAAGAAGAACAAAGAATTATTTGAATTCTTCAAGTTTATGATCGCATACCGAAAGAAACATCCAGTCATCCGAAAGAAGCTTGATAATGCAGTCTGCGGAATGGAAGGAATGCACGCACACGACGTCAACGCAGACCGCATGGAAGTATCACAAAATGCAAAAACATTGGCAGTCAGCTTTGCAGGATACGACCGCAAGAAATGTAAAGATGATCTTGTTTACGTTGCAGTGAATGCTTATTGGGAAGAAGTGCGCATCACACTTCCAAACCTTGCAAATCATGGAGCCTGGTATCTGAGTGTGGATACTTATGGCGATGAGAATGGAAAGTATTGTTATGAAGAAGGAGAAGAAATTCGCATTGATCATGAGTATGTGATGAAACCACGATCTATTGTGGTATTTACTGGGCGACAGGTTTTAAGGTAAATTTTGTGTGTATGTTTTAATGTATTGGTTTATACTTTTAGGCAATAGATAACTGAGAATTCTCTTAATTTAAGGTCTCGTAGAAATTAAGATAAGAGAATTTTCAAATATTTTGATATCGGTTAAAACTGAACTTGATGACAGAGTATTTAGGAAAAGAAAACATATAAAAAATTGACCTTCTGGTGTATATGATAGAAATAAGATAAGAATCAATATTTAGAATAAAACGGTGGCAACGATTAGCATATTTTAAGTGCTTTTTTTACAAATTCGCAGCGTCCTGTGGTTGATTGTCTGAACGTAGCTGCGGGCATTTTGGCTCGCATCCAGTGAGTTATCAAAGGAACAGGTGCGGATCAGCGATTTGTAAAAAAAGCTCTTAAAATATGCGTGTTGCCACCGTTTTATTCTAAATATTGATTCTTATCTTATTTCTATCATATACAATGAAAGCCTATAAATCCTTTCCAGTAAGCATCTTATATGCCTGGAAATATTTATCGATTGTCTTATCAACAATATCCTGAGGAAGTTTCCAGTCGTGATCATTGTTCTTTAACCAGTCACGGGCGAACTGTTTGTCGAAGGATGGCTGTCCATGACCTGGTTCGTATTCGTCTGCTGGCCAGAAACGGGAGCTGTCTGGTGTTAGCATTTCGTCACCGATTACCATGTTACCGTCTTCATCAAGACCAAATTCAAATTTAGTATCTGCGATAATGATTCCGTGTTCTAATGCATAATCTGCGCATTTCTTATATAATGCGATTGTTTTGTCACGTAACTGTTCTGCATATTCCTGACCTTTTCCAGGGAATTCTTTCTCAAGAACTTCAACGCTTCTTTCAAAAGAGATATTCTCATCATGATCACCGATTTCTGCTTTTGTAGATGGTGTGTAGATTGGTTCAGGAAGTTTGTCGGATTCTTTTAATCCTTCAGGAAGTTTGATTCCACAGACTGTACCATTTTCCTGATAACTTGCCCAACCGCTACCTGTAATATATCCACGAACGATACATTCAATAGGAAGCATTGTAAGTTTCTTGCACATCATGCTGTTTCCGTCGTATTTTTCCTGCTGGAAGAATTCAGGCATGTCTTTGACATCAACAGAGATCATGTGGTTAGGAACGATGTCTTTTGTAAGGTCGAACCAGAATTTAGACATCTGTGTTAAAACAGTTCCTTTCTTTGTGACATCATTCTTTAAGATGACGTCAAAGCAGCTGATACGGTCAGTTGCAACCATGATCAGGCTGTCACCATTGTCATAAATCTCACGAACTTTACCTTCTTTGATCGGTTTCATTTCTTTCATTATTCATACCTCGCTGATAAATTGTCTCAATGTTTCTCAATTTTTCACTCTTTGTCTAATAATATAACATCAATTGTCGAAAAAATAAAGTCTGGATTGGAATTGTGAAGGTAGGATATATGGAAAGAAAAAGAAATTGTTTTGTGCAATATGACTAAAAAAAATCAAAAGGTCTTATTCATAATCATGGAAAAGCAATGTTTGATTGATGGTACATAAAAGATATGCAAATTTTAAATAAAGATATATCTTTTGAAACGTAAAAACATATCCTATGAACAAGTTAAAGGAGGATTTTGGATATGGGAGGAAACAATAAGTTTATAGATAAGTTTTCCAATGTCGCAATGCGAGTTGGAGGGCAGATCCATCTGAAAGCACTGCGAGATACATTCGCAACGATCATGCCACTATACATCCTGGCAGGGGTAGCGGTACTGATCAACAATGTTGTATTACCGCTCATCTTAAAAGGAAATGCACTTGTAAATGCACAGTATTGGGGCACTGTCATTACAAATGGTACATTAAATATCTCAGGATTACTTGTGGCACCAATCGTTGCTTATATGTTATCACAAAGCAAACGATTTGAAAACCCACTTGCAGCAGCGATCATTGCTCTGGCAAGTTTGATCGTTATGATGCCAAACGTCTTAGAAGTCACACCAGTTGGTGCAGACAAAGCCGTTCAGGTATCTTAGTATTAGCATTCTGGGGAATTATTTCCACTGTATTATTCGTATGTTTCGATACAAACCTTGTAGCATTACCAGCCATTGGAATCGCCATTGCTTATGCGGCAACAGCCGGCAAATTCAATCGTTTGGAAAAATGGACCAAAGCAGGGAAAATTAGATACTTATGAATATCTGTCCAATTTCCTGGGAATCCTTTATGGAGTTCTAGACCCTGAAATATTCATTTTAAGCGGAAGTGTTGCATTGAAAATTCCTGGATTTATTGAGAAAGTAGAAAAAAGAACAAAAGAAAAGGTATATGATGCCTTAAAAGAAAATATAAAAATCGTGCCGGCGGCATTTGGGGAAGATTGCGGGCTTGTTGGAGCTGCATGTCTGATCCTTCAGGATCCGTCATAAGGAAAGGACACATGAATATGAGTCAAAAAGTTACATTTCAGTGGTCAAGATTGATCAGAGATCTTGAGACAGGGGAAGCTGATGAAAATGCAGTAAAATTTTATCAGGACGTGATTGATGAATGCAAGAAGAATGATATCATCTTAGTATTAAATCTTCATCATTTCGATCTTCCAATTGAACTATTCCAGAAATATGGAGGATGGGAAATCTATCCAAAAGCAATCTATGACATTGCAAAAAATTCTTATCAGTAAGAGTAGATAGATGGGTGCTTTTGGCATTTGCAATATGTTTTGCCCTCTGATAACAAATCGTGTATAATAAAAACAGAAGTGTGCCTAGGCATACTCGAATGGAGAAAATAAATTGACAAAATACGAACGTATTGCAAATGACATGAAAGAAAAATAGAAAACGGAATCTACAAACCGAACGACCAGCTGCCATTTGAAGCAGAAATGTGTGAAGCCTATGGGGTTAGCCGTATCACAGTCAAGAAGGCAATGGATCTTCTTGTCAATGAAGGACTGGTTGTGAAATGCCGCGGTGCCGGGACTTTTGTGAAGAATATACCATTGATGACAGATACAGATCATCCTTATTCTACATCCAATCAGTTTTCAGGATTTGCACACACGGAAGGACATACCAATGTCACATCCATGGTACATGATTTTCAAGTAATTCCTGCAACCAAAGAAATAGCATCGCGCCTTAAGATCGAAGAAGTAGAACAGATCGTATTTTTAGACGATGGAAGAATCTTTGAATATTCCAAATCAAGACACCGAGGAGACAGATTTGAACTACATACTGTCAGTGTACAATAAGAAATTAAACCAGAAAAGGAGAAGCCTGAAACTGTTTATATCAGTTTTAGGCTGATTGTATTTATGAAATTTTATTACGCACCCATGGAAAGTATCACGATTTACTTATACCGAAATATTTATGAGAAACTATTTGGAGAAATCGATAAATATTACACACCATTTATCATGCCAAATGGCAAAAGAACCTTCAAAACAAGAGAATTTCAAGACGTCTTACCAGAACACAATGAAGGTCTGCACATTGTACCGCAGATTCTGACAAAAAGTTCCAAAGATTTTATTCGGACAGCCAAAGAATTAAAAGAATTAGGATACGATGAAGTCAATTTAAATCTGGGCTGCCCATCAAGAACTGTTGTAGCTAAACAAAAAGGTTCCGGATTTTTACGAGAGCCAGAAGTATTAGACGATTTTCTTACAGAGATTTTCGATGCATTAGATATGAAGATTTCGATTAAGACAAGAATCGGATTGCGAGACACAGAAGAATTCGAAGAAATCCTAAGCATTTATAACCGCCATCCAGTTTATGAACTAACCATTCACCCAAGATTGCAGCAGGAATTCTATAAAGGAAAACCACACTTAGATGTCTTTGAATACGCAGTAGAACATAGCGAGAATCCACTCTGCTATAATGGAGATATTGTAACCAAAGAAGACTACGACAATATCACAACAAGATTTCCAAGTATAGATGCAGTGATGATCGGAAGAGGCCTGCTAAGAAATCCAGCGCTTATCCGTGAGATCAAATACGGACAGAAATTAACAAAAAGAGAATTACTTGCCATGCACGATGCTCTATACGAAGGCTATCAGGAATACCTAAGCGGAGACAAAAATGTTCTATATAAAATGAAAGAATTCTGGAACAACGCAGCCGTGATGTTCACAAACCACGAAAAATACGCAAAAAGAATACGAAAAGTCCAGACATTAAAAAATTATGAACAGGCAGTGAATGCATTATTTAGAGATCAACAATTAATTTAATAAATTGGAGAAGCCACATAAAAGAAACGGAATCCTGAAGATTAACAGAATTCCGATAGCTGAAAGAGAAGGCCAGCGCCTTGAGACGCTGGTCTAGTAGTCATAAGGGCTTATAGCCCTGGAGCGAACCACCCGTTGGACGGGTGGTCCTGATTTTTGTAAAAACAAGCAACGTATCATAAGAAATCATATAAAAATCATGCGATCTAGAATCCCTTAAAGAAACTATTTGTCTGACATGATCAACTCCGGCAAGATCCGTAAAATCAAAACAAGAAACATGAGAATGCACGATCTCATTTCCAGAACTAAACAGCAAAACTTCAGAATTTGGATAAATGGAACAAATAAGATCAAGTTCTTTCGAAACATTATGATCAGTTACAACGACGATTTTGTTACTCATAATACGACCTCCTAAAAATATTTAACAGGATTATTACCAGAAAGGGGGAATGTATACATAAAATTTTAATTTCTGTCTTCAAACTACAAATCACAATTTCTATTGACAATCCAATCTCCCATATATTATAATGACCCAATAGGCAACGACGGAGAAAAGTACCATAAATTATCGTTCCCAGTGAGCAGGCGATAGTGAGAATCCTGTAAAGTGAATTTATGCGAAGAACACTCCCGAGCATCAATCTGAACGCAGAACATGGATATAAGATTAGACCCTGTCAGTAGGTGCGACGTAAGCTGGGCGTTAACTGGCACACAAGAGAGACTGCAAGACAGTAAATCAGGTGGTACCGCGGACTAGAGATATACAGTTCGTCCTGAAGTAACAATTTCAGGACGGACTTTTTTAATACTCATTTTTACAACAGGGAATTAAAAAACCGCCTGAACGATAGATAGAGAATACGAGAAAAAGGAGAAAAAGAAAATGTCAGACATGTACCGTACCAGAACCATGGACCAGATTTCTGAAGGTGACATTGGAGAAGAATTAAAGATCGCCGGATGGGTAGAGAATATCCGTGACCACGGTGGAGTATCATTTATCGACTTACGCGATATGTATGGAGTGATGCAGGTCGTATTAAGAGATACAAGTTTATTGGACCACGTAAGAAAAGAAGAATGTTTATCCGTAGAAGGTGTGATTCAGCACAGAGACGAAGAAACATACAACCCTAAAATTCCTACAGGAACGATCGAATTAGAAGCGCATAAGATCGATATCTTAGGAAAAGTATACAGAGATCTTCCATTTGAGATCGCAACAAGTAAAGAGATCCGTGAAGATGTACGTTTAAAATACCGCTATCTTGATCTGAGAAACAGAAAGGTAAAAGATAACATCTTATTCCGTTCCAAAGTGATCCGTTTCTTAAGAGAAAAGATGGAAGACATGGGATTCGTAGAAGTTCAGACACCAATCCTTTGTGCATCATCCCCAGAAGGAGCTCGTGACTACGTCGTACCTTCAAGAAAATACAAAGGTAAATTTTACGCATTACCACAGGCACCACAGCAGTACAAACAGTTACTGATGGTATCTGGAATCGATAAATACTACCAGATCGCACCATGCTTCAGAGATGAAGATGCCCGTGCAGACCGTTCTCCAGGAGAATTCTACCAGTTAGACTTTGAGATGGCTTTCGCAACACAGGAAGATGTCTTCAAGATCGGAGAAGAAGTATTAACAGAGACATTTAAGAAATTCGCACCAGAAGGAAGCGTTATCACAGAAGCACCATACCCAATCTTCAGCTACAAAGAAGCAATGCTGCAGTTTGGTAGTGATAAACCAGACCTTCGTAACCCATTAAGAATCATCGATGTGACAGATTTCTTCCAGAGATGTACATTCAAACCATTCCATGGACAGACAGTACGTGCGATCAACGTTCATGCAAAACTTTCCAAAGGACAGCATGAAAAACTGTTGAAATTCGCACAGTCAATCGGTATGGGTGGACTTGGATACTTAGAAGTCAAAGAAGAAATGAAATACAAAGGACCAATCGACAAGTTCATTCCAGATGATATGAAGATGGAATTAGCCGAGATGGCTGGATTACAGGAAGGAGACACAATCTTCTTCATCGCAGCACCAGAAAAAGCTGCATGTATCTACGCAGGACAGATCCGTAACGAATTAGGAAGCAGATTAGATCTGTTAGAGAAGAATGCATACCGTTTCTGCTATATCAACGACTTCCCAATGTATGAGATCGATGAAGAAACAGGTAAATTAGGATTTACACATAACCCATTCTCTATGCCACAGGGTGGATTAGAAGCATTAAATGAAAAAGATCCATTAGATATCTTAGCATACCAGTATGATATCGTATGTAACGGAGTTGAATTATCTTCAGGAGCCGTTCGTAACCACGACATGGAGATCATGGAAAAAGCATTCGATATCGCAGGATATGATAAAGAAACATTAAAAGACAAATTCGGAGCATTATACAACGCATTCCAGTTCGGTGCACCACCACATGCAGGAATGGCACCAGGAGTAGACCGTATGATTATGTTACTTCGCAACGAAGAAAACATCCGAGAGATCATCGCCTTCCCAATGAGCGGAACAGCACAGGATCTCATGTGCGGAGCACCAAACGAGATTACAGAACAGCAGCTTCGTGAAGTGCATATTAAGGTTAGAGATTAATTAGAGATTATAAGATTTAAAAATAAGGAGATATTTTCGCGAGATAAGGAAATATCTCTTTATTTTTGTCTAAAAATTATGATTTTATAAAATAAAACAAGAAAAAATTATGCAAAAATGATAAAAAACATAAGAATTATGTTGAATAATATATATATAAAGAGATATAATAGAAACAGATTAACAGTACAGTAATGTTTGTTTATAATAAAATAAAAAACTCGCCGAAGCGAGTTTAAATCCACCACCATGTGGAACCCTAAAAAGGGCGACTACGAAAATTCGTTATTTGAACCGTGTAGTGTAATCTCATATGGTAATCAATTGAGATATTTTTATTATAAGCAGATTGATTTCTTCTGTCAAGAATGGAGAGGGACGAAAATGAATAAAAAGTATTATTTAGGATTAGATATAGGGACAAATTCTGTAGGATGGGCAGTAACAGATGAAAATTATAATCTTTACAAATATGCTGGAAAAAGAATGTGGGGAATTCGTTTATTTGAAGCAGCAGATACAGCAGCAGAACGAAGAATGAAACGCTCAAATCGGAGAAGATTATCAAGAAAGAAACAAAGAATAGATTTATTGCAAGAATTATTTTCAGAAGAAATTGTCAAGAAAGATCTTACATTTTTCATAAGATTGAATGAAAGCAGATTGCATTTCGAAGATAAATCTACAGGTGAGAAGTATCCATTATTTGTAGATAAAGAATATACAGATATTGATTATCATAAACAATATCCAACGATGTACCATTTAAGAAAAGAATTAATTGAGAATCCAGAACCGCATGATATTCGCCTGGTATATTTAGCATGCCATCATATTTTGAAAAATAGAGGGCATTTTTTGATTAATGGAAGTATCAGTGATGTAAAGAATTTATCATTTGTTTGCGGAGAAATGATAAAGGAATTTAATTCTGTGTCAGAATATGAAATAAGTTTAACAGATATAAGAGAATTAGAACGAATATTAAGTGATAAAAAGACTGCAAAATCAGTAAAAGCAAAACAAGTCGCACAATTATTTGAATGTACTCCGGCAGAGGATAAAGAACAACAAAAATGTGCTAAGGCAATTATTACCAATTTAAGTAAATTAATTGTAGGGTTAAAGGGTAATATCAGCAAAATGTTTCATCAGCCATTGGAAGAAATCAGTACAAAAAGTTTTAAATTTACAGAAGCGAAATATGAAGATGAGATCATGCCTGCAATTGAAGAAAATTATCCAGATTATGCAAGTGTAATTGATAGAATCAAAGGTGTATATGATTGGAGTGTATTAGTTGAAATCTTAGATGGAGAAGATTATTTATCATTTGCAAAGGTAAAAGCGTATGAAAAACATGGGAAAAATCTACATATATTAAAAAATGTTATGAAAAAATATTGCAAAGATGAAGTGTATCAAGCTTTTTTTAATGGAATCAACGAAAAAAATGGTTATGGAAATTATATTGGAGCAATTCGGAAGAATGGTCATACATATAAAATGGATCGATGTAAATCAGAGGAAGATTTTTATAAAGGTTTACAAAAGATTTTATCTACAATTGTTCCAGATCAAGAAGATGAAGAATTATTAGAAAAATTAAAGGCAGAAGTAGAGAATCAAACATTGTTACCATTAGCAAGATCAAAGGAAAATGGAACAATTCCGAATCAGGTTCATCTTCAGGAATTAATGAAAATATTGGATAACGCAAAAGAATATTTGGATTTTTTGAAGAAAGAAGATGAGTATGGAACAATAGCTGAGAAGATTATATCTATTGCAAAATTTAGGATACCATATTATGTAGGACCATTAAGCAGGAGACATAAAGAAGAAGGTTCTAATTCATGGATGATAAGAAAAGAAGAAGGAAGAATTTATCCATGGAATTTTGGAGATAAAGTGGATGTAGAACAATCAAATAAGGAATTTATTGAGCGTATGACAAATAAATGTACTTATTTAATCGGAGAAGATGTTTTACCGAAAAACTCTTTGTTATATTCAAAATATATGGTACTAAATGAACTGAATAACCTAAAAATAAGAGGAAATAAAATATCTGTGGAACTAAAACAGAGAATTTATAAAGATCTATTCTGTACAATGGCAAAAGTGACAGGAAAGAGAATTTTAGAATACCTAAAGATGGAAGATCCAGAAATTGTACAGGAAGATATTAGTGGATTTGATATTGATTTTAAATCGGCTCTTGCATCTTATTTAGATTTCAAAAAACAAGTAGTAGGAAATGAAATAGAAAAAGATCATTATAAAGAAATTATAGAAGAAATCATTAAATGGAAAACAATCTATGATGATGATTCCAAAATGATGAGAAGAATGATAGAACGAGAATATCCAGAGGTATTTGATAAAGAACAGATAAAGAAAATCTGTCAGTTGAAATATAGTGGATGGGGAAATTTCTCTGACAGATTTTTGAATGGTGTTAGAGGTGCAGATAAAGAGACTGAGGAAAGTTATACGATCATAGAAGCATTATGGAAAACAAATTATAATCTGATGCAGCTTCTAAGCAAACAATTTAGTTTTAAAGAGGAAATTGATCAGATAAATGCGGAAAAAGCAGGTGATGTAGGGAAAATCAATTATGAAAATACAGTCAAAGATTTAATCGTGTCGCCATCTAATAAACGTGCAATATGGCAGACGATACAGATTGCAGAAGAAATAAAAAAAGTAATGAAATGTGAGCCAGAAAGAATCTTTATTGAAATGGCACGAGGAGGAGAAAAAGAGAAAAAAAGAACTGTTTCAAGAAAGACAAGATTGCAGGAATTATATGCTGGGTGCAAAGATGATACACGCAATTGGATGAAAGAAATTGGCGATAGGGAGGAACGAGAATTCAATAGCCGAAAACTCTATTTGTATTATACACAGATGGGAAAATGTATGTATACAGGAGATGAAATAGATGTGGATGCATTGATGAAAGGGAATTCTAACTGGGATATTGATCACATTTACCCACAGTCAAGAATTAAGGATGATAGTTTAGATAATATGGTTTTGGTTCGAAAAGATGTAAATAATAAAAAGCGAAATAAAATTCTGTCTCCAAAGATTCGAGAAGATATGAAAGGATACTGGACAATGCTATGTCAGAAGGGCTTGATTTCAAAAAGGAAATACGACCGATTGACAAGGACAACAGATTTTACGGACGAAGAATTGTCAGGATTTATTGAGAGACAATTGGTAGAAACAAGACAGTCATCAAAAGCAGTAGCAGAGTTGTTGAATCGATTGTATAAAGATTCAGAAGTTGTTTATGTAAAAGCTGGATTAGTTTCAGATTTCCGACATGATAATGATCTGCTGAAATCCAGAAGAGTGAATGATTACCATCATGCAAAAGATGCATTTTTGAATATAGTAGTTGGAAATGTTTATCATGTAAGATTTACATCGAATCCTAGAAAATGGATTAAAGACAATAGAGATAGCAATTACAGCATTCGTAGAGTATTTAATTATGATGTAAAACAAGGCGATAAGATTGTATGGCATGGAAGTGAAAATGGTGGACACAGTATTGATCAGATAAAGAAGATAATGAGTCGAAATGATATTTTATATACAGAATACACATATTGCGAAAAAGGTCAGTTGTTTAATGAAACTTTAGCGAAGAAAGGGAATGAAAAAGCGATAGCTTTAAAGAAAAATCTTGATCCAGTAAAATATGGAGGGTACACCACTCCGAAGACATCAGCATTTGCATTTGTTGAATTTGATGGAAAGAAAAAAGAACGGAAAAATCATATTGTGGAAATTCCAGTATATGTTGTAAATATTGCGAAGAGAGAACCAGATGCAGTAAAAAAATATCTGGAAGAGAGAAAAGGATATAGCAATGTAGTTATTAAGAAATATCCGATCAAGAAGAATAGTTTGATAAAGATGGATGGGTATTTGGCAAGATTGAGAGGAGCGAATGAAAAGGATATTATATTAAAGAATGCAGTTCAATTAATTTTAAATAAAGACTTGTACGAGATAGTACGAAAAATTGAAAAGTATTTGGAATATAATTTACAATATCAAGCTGATGCTAAATTTGAAGGATTTACAATGAAAGATTTAAATATGATATATGAAGAATTGTATTTAAAATTAAAAGAAAGTATTTTTCAAAAGCGTCCAGCGCAGCAAATGAAAACATTAGAAAAAGGAAAGGAAGCATTCATATCTATAGAAAATTTAGGGGAAAAAGCAAAAGTAATCAATGAGATAATTGCAATGTTTCGATGTGATGCTACAACTGTAGCTAATCTTAAAGTAATTAATGGGTCACAGAATGCTGGAAGTATGAAGGTTAATAAAAATACGTTAACATCAAAATCATTGAAATTGGTTCATCAGTCAATTACAGGACTATTTGAAACGGAAGAGGAATTAGTATGAGTTGGAGAACTGTAGTAATTACAGGAAATGCTAAGTTGGATTATAAAATGGATTATATGGTAGTTCGCAAATCAGATATGACAACTCGAATCTATATTGGAGAAATTGGCATGTTGATCATTGAATCAACAGCCATTTCTCTAACAACAATGCTACTAAGTGAATTAACAAAACATAAAATTAAAATAGTATTTTGTGACGAAAAACATAATCCACAATCAGAATTGATTCCATATTATGGAAGTCATGATACAAGTGCAAAAGTTAGAATGCAGACCCAATGGTCAAAAGAAGTAAAAGACAATATATGGACAGAAATTGTATCAGAAAAGATAAGAAAACAAAGTGATCATTTAAAAGAAAATGATCAAGAAGTTCAAGCTGACATGTTGAAGCAATATGTGAAAGAAATAGAATTGGGAGATAAAACGAATCGGGAGGGACATGCTGCAAAAGTTTATTTTAATGCACTGTTTGGATTAGATTTTTCGAGAAGCAAGGAATGTGCAATTAATGCGGCTTTAAATTATGGGTATGGTATTTTATTGTCTTGCTTTAACCGAGAAGTGATTGCGAATGGGTATATTACACAGCTAGGATTATTTCATAACAATATGTTTAATCAGTTTAATTTAGCTTCAGATTTGATGGAACCATTTCGAATTCTTGTAGATCGTATTGTGGTAAAAAATAAACCAGAGAAATTTGAGAGAGAGGAAAAATTAGATTATATATATATGCTGGAGGATGAAGTATTGATTGATGGGAAATATCAGTATGTCAGCAATGCAATAAAAATATACTGCAGGAGTATTTTTGATGCGTTAAATGAAAATGATGTATCATTGATCAAATTTTATAGGATGATATGAGTTATAGATTTATGAGAGTGATTGTATTTTTTGATTTACCAACGATTAGTTTAGAGGATAAAAGAGAGTATCGGAATTTTCGAAAATTTTTGCTGAAGAAGGGATTTGCCATGATGCAGGAAAGTGTGTACAGCAAATTGGCATTAAATACGACTGTAGCTAATGGGGTTGTTTCGAGTGTAAAAGAGCATAAACCTAAAGATGAATTGGTGCAGATGCTTGTTATCACAGAAAAACAATATTCTAAAATGGAATATATTATTGGGAAAAAAGGTTCAACAATTATTGATTCGGATCAAAGGACGGTTATATTATGAAATTTATAAGCCATGGAAATGGAATAGAAAGCAGGTTGGAAACAGAAAGGATTAATGCAATCATATTGGAAGATTCAGAACAATATACAGGATTAATTCAAAAATTATGGAATCAGATTCATAAAGTTGAAGAAACATTATTGCTATATGGAGTGGAAAATGAATTATTAGATATGAGTAAACAATGCGATTTATTATTTTCAATTAGAGACTTAAGTTTACAAAATTCCAGAATTCAGAAAAAATTGATCACATATTTGTCAGAAGAAATCCAAATGAGTGAATTATATGACAAAATAGTTGAAAATCAAGCGGAATTATTACGAATTATAGAGGAAATAAAGAATCTTTCAGAATATCCCATTTGTATGAATGAAGAGTATAATATAGTAGATATATTGAAATATCTCGGAGTGAAATTATCAGAAACAGAGGGAAGTTTTTGTGAAAAATTAATCGATTATATGAAAATTAGTTATGATTTTTTGAAGATAGATGTGTTTTTTGTAGTAGGTTGCAAAGGATATCTGAAAGAAAAAGATTATGAATATTTGCAGGAATGGACAAGATATCAGCAAATTACACTAGTATTGATAGAATGTGATGAAGATCGGTTGCCATTGGGGATGAATAAGTATATAATTGATAGGGATAAATGTGTTATACATTAATTCCATATGAGAATACAACATGTGATGTAGTGGCATGACTTGAAAATTGAGGTTTGAGAGTAGTGTAATTTCATATGGTAATCAAACAGTCTGCCTTGAATAGTGTATGTTACAGCCGTTTGAGAGTAGTGTAATTTCATATGGTAATCAAACGGAAATAAAGTAACAATTGATTTAACAGAGGTTTGAGAGTAGTGTAATTTCATATGGTAATCAAACTCATCAATCGGTGTATAAAAAGGAATTGTTGTTTGAGAGTAGTGTAATTTCATATGGTAATCTGGTGTTTGAAGATAAAAATCATTTGAATCTTGTAATATAGCTTTAAATGATGAATCAAAACAACATATAAAAGACAGGAAACAGACCAAAGAAGGTCAGCTTCCTGTCTTTTTGTTTACCAGAAAAATTTTACATGCTACAATAATAAAAAACAGACATCAAAGGAGGACACCAACATGAAGATCAAAAATGCAACAATGAAAGATTTCGACACAGCCTATGAATACATCAAAAAACTCTGGGACTACAACACCTACGACTATGAAACAACCAAAGAAGTCTACGAAAAAGTACTACAAGACGAAAACAGTTTTGCATTTTTTGCAATAGAAGACGATGGAACTTTTCATGGATTCTGCCATGGAGATTATTTTCATACCTTCTGGATGTCAGGGCTTACCTGCTATGTATCAAGTTTGATCACAAACGAAGAAGACCGAGGTAAAGGATATGGTGTAAAATTATTAGATCATGCAAAGAAATTGGCAAAAGAACGAGGATGTAAAGCAATCACTTTAGACTCCGGACTGCCAAGAGTACAAGCTCACGGATTTTATGAACATTACGGATTCGAGAAAAGCTGCTATGGATTTGAATTAGCACTGTAGAAGAAAGGAAAAATAATGAAAATATTAGTTAGTGCCTGTTTATTAGGGATCGACTGCAAATACAACGCAAAAAACAATAAAAATGAACAGGTCCTAAAGTTACTAAAAGACCACGATTTGGTCCCAGTCTGTCCAGAGATCATGGGAGGACTGCCAACACCGAGAATTCCGGCAGAAATACATCAAAACAAAGTTATCGCAAAAGATGGCAAAGATGTTACAAAACAATACCAAAAAGGTGCCGAAGAGACACTAAAAATTGCAAAGTTATATAACTGTCACACAGCGATCCTAAAAGAAAAAAGTCCATCTTGTGGCTGTGGCAAAGTCTATGATGGAACATTTACAGGCACGCTGATCAATGGGGACGGAATCACAGCTAGATTATTAAAAGAACATGGAATCAAAATCACAGGGGAAACAACCTTAGATATCACAGAATAAAATAGTGAACAGTAAAATGAGGATCCAAATATGAACAACAAACAAAAACTATTAACCGCAACAGCGATTACAGGAACTATTGTCAGCGCATCTGCATTTACTGTCTTCGATTATGCGATCTGTCGAAGAAAAAAACAGCCAGATGTCCGTAAAAAAGAAAAATGGAAACCATATCTTGATTACGTTTTAAAAGAACAAGAATGGCTAAAAGAACACCAAGAACAAGAATTAAAAGAAATCAGATCAAAAGACGGACTAACACTACGGGCAGCCTACATCCCAAGAGAAAATGCCAAAGGAACTATTATCTGCATGCACGGTTACCATTCAACAAATGATATCGAATTCGTACCGGAAGTCCGATTTCTATGGAATCTTGGATACAGCATTCTTCTTCCATGGCAGAGAAGCCACGGAAAAAGCGAAGGACGCTATATTACTTATGGAGTGAAAGAACGCCATGATCTCAAACGATGGATTTTGTATACCAATCGGAATCTGGCAGCCAAGAACAAAGATATTTTTCTATGTGGAATTTCTATGGGGTGTGCTACAACCTTAATGGCAGCAGGTCTGGACCTTCCAGACAATGTAAAAGGAATTATTGCTGACTGCGGATTCACTTCTCCATGGGATATCATCAAACACGTAGCCAAAGAAAGATTTCATCTTCCACCATTTCCATTAATGTACATGGTAGATTTGATCAGTGAAGTAGTAGCAGGATTTGGATTGAAAGAAGTCAGCATCCCAGAAATAATGAAACGAAACAAGATTCCAGTGTTGTTTATCCATGGAGATGCAGACGATTACGTTCCGATGTGGATGACGATCAAAAATTATGAAGCCTGTGCAGCAAAGAAAGAACTCTATATTGTTTCAGGAGCAGGACACGCACTAGCATTTTCAAAAGATATGGAAGAGGGAAAACGAAGAATCAAAAATTTCATAAATAAATATAAGACGATCTAAAATAAGAAGAACCATTCCGTATAAATGATTTTACAGAATGGTTCTTGTATTATAAATTTCCTAAAAAAACCTATTTTAAGATCATAAGATAACTTTCCGGCCGCTGTGTGATCTTGATTTCTTTCAGAATTCTAAAATTGGATTTTACAGCGAACTGTTTTACATATTCACGGTTTCTTGTATACATAATGATCATTCCTTCAGGCCCTAGCACCCTCTTAGCAAATGGAAAGAACTTCTCATAAACATCACGAATCTCAGATTCCGTTTTCTGCCCAGTTGCATAAGGCATCTCCGTAAAGATCTCATCAAATGGATAATCGTGGGTAAATGTAAAACAATCCTTATTGATATAATGAACGATCTGATCAGCCAGATTCGTATTATAAATCGCCTTCTCGATCGCTTCTGGAGAATGATCGATTCCATAAGAAGTATTTCCTTTTACAACTTTCTGACGCTCGATCAGCATGGTACCAACACCGCAGAAAGGATCAAGAACCTGTGCATCCGGGATCATATAATCTTTCGCAAGTTCTACAAGAAGCGCAGCGTTAACTGGTTTGATACTTGTTGGAATAAATTTTTCGCGGTAATCAAAACGACGATCCACAATTGTATTTAATTTTACTAATAAATAATAATCACCAGATTTCCCCTCAATCATACGAATCTCAAATTCATAGTGAGAAGTAGAATTTCTTAATTTGCGTCCAGTAAGCTCTTCTAAGTTCGAAGCAACCTTTTTAGCAAATTTAGAACGCTCAGAAAGAGGCATACGGCTTTTTACTCCGATTCTGAAGTAAAAAGGGAAATCTCCTTCATGCGTATTTTCTAATAACGCCATCAGATTCGAACCAGCGATCACGGATGCAGCAACATCAGCATCAGGTTTACATGAAACCATGCCTGGAATCTGAAATAACAATTCATTGTATGTGCGGATCGGTAATAAACGATTCAGATGATTTGTCTTTACACGCACGCCCATTTTTGAAGAAGCAGCTGAAGATTCATCCATCAAGGCAGCAGTAATTTCCGGGTGTAATGGGTTAGTGCGGAAAATACAATGAAATGTCTGGCGGCCGCCTAAAAATCTATGCTTCTTAAATGGTTCGATCGTATTGATCAGTTCAGAAAGTGCATGAAGTTCATGTTCTACATGCTTTTTCTCATCGTCAGAAGCTTCATAAAGAGATAATTCTTCATAACGTTTTCGGAAAACATCCACATAAGGAGCCGCATTTAAAGATTTTAAAGCAGTTAAATAAGCCTCTTTTACAAAACGTGTATCTTCTGTCTGATAAGCATGAAATACAGCATCGCTTTCAGAAGAAAGTGCCAGATCACCGATCAAAAGAGCAGCATTTTTTCTTGTTTTTGCATCTTCATTTTCTAAAAATACGGATAAGTCCAGATCACCATCATGGATCCAAGACAACAAAAGTTTTCTTTTAGAAGAATCCTTGATCTCCTGACGCAGGGAACTTAAAGACTGACGTACTTCGATATTTTGATTTAATCTTTTACATAAACGATTGATCATATATACATTCCTTTTCTAAATAATGTGTATAAGGAAAAGTCCTTAAAAACTATAAAAACAGTATACCTTATTGAAATAATTTTTGCAAAAAAAGTGAAAATCATGCTATAATAATATGTAACCAAGAGAATAATAGATAAGGAAGTATATGAAACATATAACGATTAAGAGAGCAGAACAGAGTGACGTTGATGCGATCATGGAACTGATGCAAGAAGCAGTAGATACCGTGAAAGTTTCCGACTGGTTTCTGCCAGATGACAGACAATATGTATCAGAACACATAATCGACCGAGGATTTACATTGAAGGCAGTAAACAGCAGCAATGAGATCTTGGGCTTTTTTATTGTCGATTTTCCAGACAGATCAAAACATAATCTGGGATATGATCTAGATTATGATGACGATAAGATACGGAAAGTCGCACATATGGATTATGCAGTCGTGACAAGCAAAGCAAGAGGACTTGGGCTTCAGAGAAGATTTTTTGAAGAAGCTGAGAAGCAGCTAGAAGATACACCATATGAATATTTCCTTGGAACCGTTCATCCGGATAATATCTACAGCCGGACAAACTTTCTAAAAGCAGGTTACCGGGAAGCAAGACGAATGTCAAAATACGGTGGTATGCAACGTGTCATCATGGAAAAGGAGAAATGACTATGAGTAATCAGTATGATGTTATTATGATCGGAGCAGGACCTTCTGCTATTTTTTGTGCTTATGAATTAAAGAGAAATAAGCCGGACATGAAAGTTCTTATGATTGAGAAAGGTCGAAGAATTGAAAAAAGAGCATGTCCAAAACGTAACACTAAAGTATGTGTTGGATGTAAACCATGTTCTATTACAACAGGATTTGCCGGAGCAGGAGCATTCTCAGATGGTAAATTATCCTTATCCCCAGATGTAGGTGGAAATCTTCCAGAGATTCTAGGATATGATAGAACGATCGAATTATTAAAAGAATCCGATGACATTTATTTAAAATTCGGAGCAGATGAGAAAGTATACGGAATCGACGAAGAAGAAGAGATCGCAAGCATCCGTAAGAAAGCAATCCAGGCAAACTTAAAACTGATCGAATGTCCGATCAGACATTTAGGAACAGAAGAAGGATATAAAATCTATTCAAGACTTCAGGAACATTTATTAAATGAAGGTGTTGATATGATCTTTGATACAATGGTCAAAGATATCATCATCGAAGACGGAGTTGCGAAAGGAGTCGTTACAGACAAAGGCGAGACATACACAGCCGATGAAATCGTAGCAGCTGTAGGACGTGAAGGATCCGAATGGTTAAGCGGAATCTGCAGAAAATATGACATTGAAACACAGGTAGGAACAGTCGATGTCGGAGTTCGTGTAGAAGTTCGTGACGAGATCATGGAAGAATTAAACAAGAGCCTTTACGAAGCAAAACTTGTTTATTACACACCAACATTTGATGATAAAGTCCGTGTATTCTGCAGCAATCCATCAGGAGAAGTGGCAACAGAATATTATGAAAATGGCCTTGCAGTCGTTAATGGTCATGCATACAAAGCAGAAGAATATAAAACAAACAATACAAACTTCGCATTGTTAGTATCTAAGAACTTTACCAAACCATTTAAAGAGCCAATTCAGTATGGTAAACATATTGCACAGTTAAGTAACATGCTTTGCGATGGTAAGATCTTAGTACAGCGTTTTGGAGATTTCGTAAGAGGAAGAAGAACAACAGAAGAACGTCTGGTTCGAAACAATATTACACCTACTTTAAAAGATGCAGTTCCAGGAGATCTTTCATTGGTATTCCCATATCGAATCATGAAAGATATCGAAGAAATGATCTATGCATTAGATGAAGTAACACCAGGTATGGCAAGTGATGAGACACTTCTTTACGGTGTAGAAGTGAAATTCTATTCTAATAAGATCTTAACAAACAAAGACTTTGAAACAAATATCAAAGGACTTCGTGCGATCGGTGACGGAGCTTCTGTAACAAGAGGATTACAGCAGGCATCTGCCAATGGATTAAGCGTTGCTAAGAGTATCTTAAATAAATAAAATATCAAATAAAAATATTAAAACAAAAATCCCTAACAGGTTTCTAAACCATTAGGGATTTTTCTGTTTGAAAATCCTGCAAAGAATAATTCTTCCTTATAAAAAAATTATTTTTTGAATTTAGGATGTTTTTCATAGAAAGCTTTGTTCGCCTGCTCTCCTGCAAGGATCAATCGATGAAGTCCTTCTTTAGGACATAAGAAACTTCCCAAAGGATAAGGTGTTTTGGTGTATAATCCATGAAAATCTGTTCCACCAGTCATGAAAAGATCATGTTCCTTACAAAGAGATGTAATATGCTCTCTTGTTTTTTCATCATTTCTTGGATGATTTAATTCAATTCCATCAAGCATATGTTCTTCGATCATCATCTCCATCACATTGTCAGCTTTATACTGCCCAGGATGTGCAAGCACGACAACGCCTCCGCAGGAATGAAGAAGATCCGTGACTGTTTTTGCATCCATATAGCGGTATGGAAATTTATGAGGGCCGCCAGCACGGAATAATTCGTTATGTAATTGACCGATCGGAGTTCCAGTATATCCCATCATGGAAAGAACCTGCATGATATGTGTGTAGTATACACCAGTACTTTCTTTGGATACTTCATAAAGCTGATCCATCGTGATCGGATATTCATCCATCAATGACTGATAAGATTTTGTGACAGCATCGGATAATTTCTTTAAGTCTTTGCTTAAAGAATGCTGAAGCCGGTCAGTGTCAATCGGATAATAACATAAAATATGAACATTCGTCTGTGTCTCCTCATGCCATGCGTTTGCCTCGACGGCAGGAATCGCATGAACACCAAGCTCTTTCCCAAGTCTTACAGCTTCCGAAATGGAATGTGTTGATTCGTGGTCAGAGATTGCAATATAATCAAGGCCGATACGTTTCGCATAAGGAATGATCTGGTCAACACGCATAGCACCATCAGATAAAACGGTGTGACAATGTAAGTCTGCTTTCATATAAAAATACCTCCAAAATATTTATTCCATTTTCTTTAAGATCGTTAAAATATTAGATAATGACTGATGAAATAATTCCTGATCTTCTTTTGACAGTGATTCAAAACGTTTGGAAAGGTATTCTTTGACAAGCACTTTTTCCTGAAGAATCAGCTGGTTTCCTTTCTCTGTGAGTTTTACATAAACCATTTTTCTGTTTTCATCACTTCTAAAACGTGTGACATACTCATCCTTCACAAGTGGAGAAACGGCTCTTGTAGCCTGTTCCTTAGATGATGCCAGATAAGAAGATAACTGTGACATATTCAATGAACGACCTCCAGACAGTGCAAATAAGATAAGAATCTGTGTTTTGGTAAGATCCATGGAAGGTATGTCGATCGTGTTTAAAAGAAATTTCTGACAGATTGGAAAAATTTCAAAAAGTGCAGAAACATCATTCAATGTAAATCCCTCTCTTTCGATGTTTTTCTAACTAAAAGTATACCACTTTATGAATAAAAATCAACAATCAACAAAAATCAATATTTGACAAAAGTCAAATAAAAAGATAAAATAGGAGAAACACTATAAAATGACCTTGATCAAAGGAGGTAACCTATGAGTGAAACAACAACACAGATGCAGGATTTTCTGACACGCCAGGCGAAAGTATGCCATGATAATTGTGAGATAGAGAAAGATCTGTACAAAGAGCTGGGAGTGAAACGAGGACTCAGAGATGTCGATGGAGTCGGCGTTCTTGCAGGTCTTACGAATATATCCTGTATTCAATCCAGTGAGATGATCAATGGAGAGAAAGTACCTTGTGAAGGAAAGTTATTTTATAGAGGATATAATATATATGAATTAGTCGATGGATTTATGAAGAGAGGCGAATTTGGATTTGAAGAAATCACCTATCTTTTACTATTTGGAAAACTGCCGGATGAAAAACAATTGAAAGAATTCAGAGAAATTTTGGCGCAGAGTATGACACTTCCAAAGAATTTCACAAGAGATGTTATTTTAAAGGCACCATCGAAAGACATTATGAACACGTTGACAAAGAGCATTTTAACACTGGCATCGTATGATGATAAAGCATCTGATATTTCTATGGAAAATGTATTAAGACAATGTCTGATGTTGATCAGTGTTTTGCCGATGATGGCAGTTTATGGATATCATGGTTACAATCATTACGTCAATGATGACAGCCTGTACATCCATCGTCCAGATCCAAACTGTTCCATGGCAGAAAATATTTTAAGAATGCTGCGTCCAGACAAATCTTATACAGAATTGGAAGCCAGAGTGTTAGATATTGCACTCGTTCTTCATATGGAACATGGAGGAGGAAATAACTCAACATTTACAACCCATGTCGTGACATCTTCAGGATCAGATACATATTCAGTGATCGCAGCTGCACTTTCATCATTGAAAGGTCCCAAACATGGAGGAGCGAATATCAAAGTTGTTGAGATGATGCAGGATTTAAGAAAAAATGTGGATGATATCAGTGATGAAAGTCAGGTAGAAGAATACTTAAGAAAACTGCTGCACAAAGAAGCATTTGACCAAAAAGGACTGATCTATGGAATGGGGCATGCAGTATATAGTATTTCAGATCCAAGAGCGCAGATTTTCAAAGCTTTTGTAAAGAAACTGGCCCTTGCAAAAGAAAGAGAAAAAGATTTCGAACTCTATTCTATGATTGAAACATTGGCACCAAAAGTAATCGCAGATGAACGAAAAATCTACAAAGGGGTCAGTGCAAATGTCGATTTCTACAGTGGATTTGTGTATAGTATGTTAGATATCCCATTGGAATTGTTCACACCGATCTTTGCGATGGCAAGAATCGTTGGATGGAGTGCCCATCGTTTGGAAGAATTAACAAATGTGGATAAGATCATTCGTCCTGCGTATCAGAGTGTACAAGATGAGAAAGAATATATTGAGATGGAAGATCGATAAAAAAGAGGGATTCCCTCTTTTTTTATGCAAAAATATAAGCTTATAAAATGAGGAAAACCGGAGACGAGGAGGGTCTCCGGTATTATGAAAAAGTATGAAAAAAAGTTTTAGCTAAGTAAGTTTGTTTGTTACTTGCTATGGTTTTAGTATACTCAGTAAATGTGAAAGAATTGTGTCTAAAAAATGATGAATTTATGTTTTTTGGTCATATTTTGAGAAATTCAGTGATTCCATATGCAACTCCGTCCTTGTCATGATGTTTTGTGATAAAGGTCGCAGCATCCTTACATTTTGGAGAAGCATTTTCCATGGCAATTCCGATACCAGCTTCTTTTAACAGATCAATGTCATTATCACCATCACCAAAGGCAGCGGTTTCTTCAGGTTTTAGATTCAAATATTCCCGAATAAAACGAAGTCCGGAATGTTTTCCGGCATCTTTATGAGAAATCTCGATCAGCTGCGAAACAGAAGAAGTAATATAGATCTCATCACAATTATATTTAAGTTCATTCCAAATGAGCTGCTTTTGCTGCTCGCCAGAGACAACAATATCCATACTGTCAATATGATCAATATGTTCTCGAATAAAAGAAATAATATCATCAATAGGAATTCTTGTAGATTGGATGTAAGGAATTGCTTGTGGAGTTGTACCATAGGAAACAGGATCTTCCACATAAGCTTTCAGGGCATAAGCTTTGCCATCAATAAAAACTTCAAGGGCAGTCTCATGCTGTTTAGCAATCTGAATTATACATTCAACGGAAGCAGGTGTCATCTTATATTCATGAAGACAGGTGCTTGTAGGAATATGGTAAATGGCAGCACCATTAGAAGTAATTGCATATTCAATTCCAGGCACAGCAAGAACATCTTTAGGCAGCGTATCAAAAGAACGTCCACTTGCGATCACAATGTGAACACCATTTTCAATTGCATGACATAAAGCATTATAATTTCCGTCAGAAAGCCGTCCACTTGCATTTAATGTTGTACGGTCAAGATCAAGTGCAATACATTTTATATTCATAAGAAACCTCCAGATTTCGCATTTGTTATACATAGTCGATATTGTGTAATATATTTTACACATATGAAAATATTGTATCTTTTCTTTGAAACAATTACAATATACGAAAGGAGGAAAAATAAAAATGGGAATGACAACATTATGCTATATAGAAAAAGATAACAAATATCTGATGCTGCATCGCATCAAGAAAGAACATGATATCAATAAAGATAAATGGATCGGAGTCGGTGGTCATTTTGAACATGGAGAAAGCCCGGAAGACTGCATGTTTCGTGAAGTTATGGAGGAAACAGGACTAACCCCATTGTCATATAGATTTTGTGGGATCGTCACATTTTTGTCCGATATGGGAACTGAAAAAGAAGCATGGGAATATATGTGTTTATACCATATCGAAGAATTCAAAGGCGAGATCAAAGAATGTGATGAAGGAGTACTAGAATGGGTAGACAAAGAAAAAATATTAGACCTTGATCTGTGGGAAGGTGACAGGTTATTTCTACGTTATATGCAGGAAAGAAGGCCATTTTTTTCGTTAAAATTGGTATATGAAGAAGGAAATTTAACAGCAGCTGTACTCGATGGAAAACCTTTAGAATTCTTCGACATTCTAGATGAAAAAGGAAACAAAACAGGCAGGATCAAAGAACGATCCTTAGTCCATGAAGATGGAGACATACATGGAACCGTTCATATCTGGATCAGAAGAAAAACAGAAAAAGGGTATGACCTGTTACTCCAAAAACGAAGCAAACAAAAAGACTCCTTCCCAGGCTGCTACGACATCTCATCCGCAGGTCATATCAGCGCAGGCGATGAACCATTAGAAACCGCATTAAGAGAACTAGAAGAAGAACTAGGGATCAAAGCAGAACCAGAACAACTTAAAAAAGTATGTATGCATGAAGGAAGCATGAATGGAAACTTCTATGGAAGAGAATTTAAGAATCATGAGATCAGCACGGTTTATATGTATGAAGAAACAGTGGATATTACAAAACTTAAACTACAGAAAGAAGAAGTCGAAGAGGTTATGTGGATGGATCAAGAAGAACTGATTCAGAAAGTGAGAGATGGTGGGATTCCAAATTGTATATACTTGGATGAAGTAGAGAAAATTTAATTTGTATGAGTTGAAGGTCATTGAGTATTTAGAGAAAAAATGAAAGATAGCATGTGAGCAACACGAATTCCATTGACGGAGTTTTGACAGAACGCTTATCCGCTGGATCTCCTGCAATAACTCGCGTTCAAAGGTACTGAAAACAGTAGTCTTTGACGCTCAAACAATTGCCCGATCCAGCTGCGATTCCGTCAAAACTCCTATGGAATTCGATCGTTGCTCACATGCTATCTTTCATTTTTTCTCTAAATACCTGAAGACTTTCAATCATAAAAATAAGAAAATTCAAGCTGATGGATGTATGTAAAACGTTATCAGTTTCCAATTTGTGTAGTAGCAGACAGATACTATTATCGCCAATACAGTAAAACATACACACTGTGTAGTGGTTTGAATAGACTTCAGGTGTATGTGACAGAAATAAAAGAAACACAAATATTTAAAAGAATCAAGGTGGCAAACATGAGCACTTTTTGAGTGCGTTTTTTACAAATTCGCAGTGCCTGTGGTTGGATGTCTGACCGTCGCTGCGGGCATTTTGGCTCGCAGCGAGGGAGTTTCCAAAGGAACAGGCACGGATCAGCGATCTGTAAAAAACGCTCTCAACAATGCGGAGTTGCCACCTTGATTCTTTTAAATATTTGTGTTTCTTTTATTTCTGTCACATACATGAGAGACTACCTTCAAATCAGGATTGTATAAAAACGAATAATCTATAGAATTCTTACTAAATTATGCTATAATATACAAGATTAATCAAACAGTTTCAAAATGAAAGAGGAAGTATCAAATGAAAAGGTTATTATTAGTTTTAATGTTGATTCTGGGAGCAGTAACGATCACAAGTCGTCCAGTACAGACTTATGCATATACAGAAGAGCAAAAACAACAGGCGAAATCATGGCTTTCTGCACATGGTTATCCACCAACAAGGGCAGGAGCAGAGCAAGCTTATCAGGATTATATGGATGGAAAGATTGATGTGCCAGAGGCTGATGCATATCTTGGAAGAAATAAGCAGAAGAAAATAGAAGAAAAGAATAACAGCACTTCAACTACGAATAAAACAAGTCAAAAGACAGGATCAGAAGATACAACAGATACTAAGAATACAGACACAAAGAATACAGATACAAAGAATACAGAATCACAGACATCTGCTACAAGCGAAACAACAACGACTACTACAGAAAAAACAGTAACAACAGAAACGAAAGAACAGCAGAAACAAAAAGAAGAGAAAAAGAAACAGGAGCAGAAAAAAGAAAAGAAGAAGCATATGACAGGAATTACAATTGCGATTGCGGCAGTTGCAGTTTTTGCGATTTTAGTATTGATCATGCGTAAGAAAATGTAAAAATGACTTGACACAAAAGTTAGTTAGTGCTATTTTATAAATAAATTAAATAATATCTTCAGGGCAGGGTGCAATTCCCTACCGGCGGTTACAGCCCGCGAGCTTTTGATAAGCATGACTTGGTGAGATTCCAAGGCCGACAGTACAGTCTGGATGGAAGAAGATTTAAGAAGTGATATTGATCATCATGTCCTGGGATTTTTATAATTCCAGGATTTTTTATTTCAAAAAGAAATATCAAGATATCAAAAAGGAGTTCCTGAAGAATTAGAACAAAGATCAGGAACTCCTTTTTATATTTCCGATTTCAATACCAATCAAAATCCAACCTCCCAAAATCAAAGAACCTGAAGGGAAGGGAGAAAAATATTTGAAAGAAGAATATATGCGGCGTGCGATCGAACTTGCCAAGAAAGGCTGTGGATATACCAATCCAAATCCTTTAGTCGGAGCAGTGATCGTAAAAGATCAAAGGGTTATTGGGGAAGGATATCATGAGAAGATCGGCGGATTACATGCAGAGCGAAATGCCTTAAAAAACTGCATAGAAGATCCTGAGGGAGCTGAGATTTATGTAACATTGGAGCCATGCTGCCATTATGGAAAAACACCACCATGTACGGAAGCGTTGATCGAAGCAGGGATCAAGAAAGTATATGTCGGGAATTTAGATCCCAATCCGAAAGTGGCAGGGGGCGGGATCAAAATCCTGAATGATCATGGAATAGAAACTGAGACAGGAATTCTTGAAGAAGAGTGCAGACAGTTAAACGATATATTTTTTCATTATATTCAGAATGATATTCCATATACAGCACTAAAATACGCAATGACATTGGATGGAAAGATTGCAACGGCAACTGGTGAATCCAAGTGGATCACAGGAGAAGAAGCCAGAAGACATGTACATACATTACGACATCAGTATGCAGCGATCATGGCAGGGATCGGTACGGTTTTAGCAGATGATCCGATGTTAAATGCACGAATCGAACATGGGAATGATCCAATTCGTGTGATATGTGATTCAAACTTAAGGATTTCGGAAGGATCAAATATCGTAAAAACAGCCAGAGAAATTCCAACGATCATCGCTACCATAAGTAAGGATCAAGAAAAAATAGCAAAATTAGAACAAAAAGGATGCAAGATCTTAAAAACGTCAGAGCAAGATGGAAAGGTCAATGTCAAAGAAGTTTTAAAACAGTTAAGAAATATGGAAATTGACAGTGTTTTAGTTGAGGGTGGTGGAATCTTGAATGAATCCTTGATCAAAAACGACTGTGTTCACAAAGTTTACGCCTATATTGCTCCCAAATTATTTGGAGGAGAAAAGGCCAAAACACCTGTAGAAGGCAAAGGGATCGAAAGGATCCAAGAAGCTTTGGTATTTGATGAATTAAAGGCAACACCACTTGGAAATGACATATTACTGGAAGGAAAGGTGAGATCATGTTTACTGGAATCGTAGAAGAATTAGGAACAGTCATATCCCTGAAGAGAGGAAGCAAAGCAGCAGTCCTTACGATCAAAGCAAATGTTATTTTTGAAGATCTTAAATTGGGAGACAGTGTAGCAGTTAATGGGGTCTGCCTGACAGCGACTCACATTAGCGGCAATACATTTCAGGCAGACGTGATGAATGAGACATTCAACCGAAGCAGTCTTGGAAGTTTAAAAAAGGGATCTGTCGTCAACTTAGAGCGAGCGATGGCAGCCAATGGAAGGTTCGGAGGTCATATGGTAGCAGGCCATGTGGACGATACAGGGGAACTTGTTAGTGTAAAACAAGATGATAATGCTGTATGGTTTACGATCAAAGCCCCAGAAAATATCATGAAATACTGTATTGAAAAAGGATCGATCGCACTCGATGGAATCAGCCTGACGATCGCTAAGTTAAGCGATGATACCATTTCCGTATCCATGATCCCACATACCATAAAAAATACCAATTTTGGATATAAAAAACCAGGAGATAAGATCAATCTGGAGAATGACATGGTTGGGAAATATATAGATAAACTGCTGCATTTTGATCAGCAGGAAACAAACGACAAACATACAAACAGCACCTTAACAATGGAAATGTTAAGAACTGCTGGATTTTAATAAAAAACGAGGAGGGAAAAGACAAGATGAGTGATGTAGTATGCGAAGTAATCGCACAGCTTCCAACAAAATACGGAACATTTGAGGCACATGGGTATGTAGACCAGAGAAGTGGGGAACATCATGTAGCACTGGTCAAAGGAGATATCGCAGACGGAGAACCAGTTTTATGTCGTGTGCATTCTGAGTGTCTGACCGGGGATACTTTTGGATCTTTACGCTGTGATTGTGGAGAACAGCGAAGTCGTGCAATGCGTCAGATCGAGAAAGAAGGACGAGGGGTTTTCTTATATATGCGTCAAGAAGGACGAGGAATCGGATTGATCAATAAACTGAAAGCTTATGTATTACAGGAACAGGGAATGGATACAGTCGAGGCCAACTTAGCTCTTGGATTTAAAGATGATGAACGAGATTACAGTGCAGGAGCCATGATCTTACAGGATTTAGGAATCAAAAAACTACGACTGATGACAAACAATCCAACCAAAATTGACGGATTAAATGAATATGGACTCGAGATCGTAGAACGAGTACCGATCCAGATGCCAATCAATCCATTTGATAAATATTATATGCAGACAAAGCAAAAGAAAATGGGACACATGACAACATACGAAGTTTAAATTAACAGAAAAATTAAAAAAATTAAGGTCCCAGGGACCTTAAGATTAACGAAATTAATGAAGAAAAAAGGAGTAATTAAAATGAGAGTATTAGAAGGTAAATTAGTAGCAAGCGGATTAAAAGTAGGAATCGTAGCAGCCAGATTTAATGAATTTATCGTATCCAAATTAGTATCCGGAGCTTTAGACGGATTGAAAAGACATGATGTGAAAGATGAAGATATCGATATCGCATGGGTACCAGGAGCTTTTGAGATTCCACTGATCGCAGACAAGATGGCAAAAAGCAAAAAATACGATGCAGTGATCTGTCTTGGAACAGTGATCCGTGGAGCAACAAGCCATTATGATTATGTATGTAACGAAGTATCCAAAGGAATCGCACAGGTATCATTAAATACAGGAATTCCAGTTTTATTCGGAGTTGTTACAACAGAAAATATCGAGCAGGCGATTGAACGTGCTGGAACAAAAGCAGGAAACAAAGGATATGACTGTGCATTATCTGCAATCGAAATGGTACAGCTGATCAAAGAAGTAGAAGCATAAAAAGAATCAGAAATTAAAGCAGGAAGTTAGTATGGAACAATATTATTTAGGATTTGACGCGGGAACACAAAGTGTAAAAACAGCAGTTTATGATATTGATATGAACCTGATCGTGCAGGATACCAATGCAACAATCTTAAATTATCCACATCCGGGATGGGTGGAAATGGACGCAGACCAGTATCTTCATGCAACGGTTACAGGGATCAGAAACTGCGTTACAAAGATGAAAGAAAAGAATCTGGATCCAGACAACATCCGCTCTATTTTTGGAGATGGGATCATCTGCGGGATTGTCGGTGTTGATAAGGATTGCCATGCAATCACACCTTACATCAATTATCTGGATTCCAGAACAAAAGAAGATGTTGAGGAACTAGCATCCCATCATTATGAGATCTGGGCAAAAGAGACTGGAAATCCTCAGCCAAACTGTATGTTTCCAGCGATGTTTGCACGTTGGATGATGAACAATTGTGAGGGCTTTAAAGAAAAAGGCAGAAAATTCATGCACAATGCCCCATATATCCTGGCTAATCTTGCAGGACTGTCTGCAGAAGATGCATTTATCGACTGGGGAACAATGTCTGGATGGGGACTAGGATACCGTGTAACAGAGAAAAAATGGTCCAAGGAACAATTAGAGATCCTTGGAATTCCAATGGAAATGATGCCAAAGATTCAAAAACCATGGGATATCATTGGAACATTATCAGAGACATTTGCAAAAGAAACCGGATTGAAACCAGGAATCCCAATCTGTGCGGGAGCCGGAGATACGATGCAGTCTATGATCGGATGCGGAGTGATCAAACCAGATCAGGCAGCCGACGTAGCAGGAACATGTGCGATGTTTTGTATCGCAACCGATGGAATCAATGAAGAATTAAGCAAACCAGAAAATGAACTGATCTTTAACAGCGGAACTTTAGAAAATACATACTTTTATTGGGGATTCATAAGAACCGGTGGATTAGCACTTCGTTGGTATCGAGATAATGTATGCAACGAAGCAGGAAATGGAGCATATTTTGATGAATTAAATGAGAAAGCACAAAATGTGCCATGCGGATCCAAAGGAGTCTTGTTCCTTCCATATTTAACAGGAGGATTTGGAGAAACATCCAATGCAAGTGCCTGTTTCCTGAATATGACGATGGACACAGATCAGGGAGTACAGTGGCGTGCAGTTTTAGAAGCGATCGGTTACGATTATATGAGTGTGACAGATATTTATAAAAAAGCAGGCGTGCCACTCGAATTTATGACGATCACAGAAGGTGGAAGCAATTCAGAAGTCTGGAATCAGATCAAAGCAGACATGTTAGGATGTAAGAGTGCCACATTAGAAAATGCACAAGGAGCAGTTCTTACAGATGCAGTGATCGCAGCATATGCGGTAGGAGATCTGGAAGATCCAAGTCAGGTATTTGAAAAAACAAGAAAGATCAAGAAAATTTATGAACCTGATCCAATAAGAACAAAATACTATCGCAGTATTTATGAACAACAAAGAAAACTGATCAAAGACGATATGGCAGCAGTTTTTGAGACTTTACACCAGATCAGTAAGATTCAAGAACAAAGCAATGATTAAAAAAATGAAAAGGCTTCTTTACAAGAGGCCTTTTTTTCTTGTACAATAAAGGATAAAGTATATAAAAATAAGTTATAAGCAACTAACTTTGTAGATGATTTTTGATCAATTAGATTTCAAGGAGGAAAAAGTCATGGATAACGAAAAGATTGAAAAATTACAACAGATGATCGATGAAAGTGATCATATCGTATTCTTTGGTGGCGCAGGTGTTTCAACAGAGAGTCATATTCCAGACTTTCGAAGCACGGATGGTTTGTATCACCAGACTTATAAATATCCACCCGAGGTTATGGTAAGTCATACATTTTATACACAGCATACGGAAGAATTTTATGATTTTTATAAGAATAAGATGATCTTCTTGGATGCAAAACCGAATAAGGCACATTTAAAACTTGCAGAGATGGAACGGGCGGGAAAACTGTCTGCGATCGTTACGCAAAATATCGACGGGCTTCATCAGGCAGCAGGAAGTAAAAATGTCTTTGAACTGCACGGCAGTGTTCACAGAAACTATTGCCAGAAATGCGGCAAGTTCTTCGATGTGAATTATGTCGTGAATGCCAAAGGAGTCCCATATTGTGATGAATGTGGGGGAATCATCAAACCAGATGTTGTATTATATGAAGAAGGTTTAGATTCTCAGACGATCAACGGAGCAGTCAGAGCCATTTCAAAGGCAGATATGCTGATCATTGGAGGAACATCACTGGTTGTCTATCCAGCCGCTGGAATGATCGATTATTTTAAAGGAAAATATCTTGCAGTACTGAATCGTGATGCGACAAGCAGAGATAAACAGGCAGATTTGTGCATTACAGACCCAATTGGAGAAGTACTGGGAAGAATCAGGGTATAAAGATGAAGAAAAAGGATATGATCTTGATCGCAGCAGTACTGGCAATTTCGCTGATCAGTTTTGCAGCGATCAAGATGACACAAAAAGACGGAAAAGAAGTGATCGTGACAGTTGAAGGAAAAGAAGTGTACAAAACATCCATCAAGAAAGATCAAATTTATCAGATTCCAGAGAAAAATGGCACGAACGTCATGCAGATCAAAGATGGAAAAGTTACAATGAAAAAAGCAGACTGTAAAGACCAGATCTGTGCAGACCATAAAGCAATTGAGAAATCAGGAGAAACGATCGTATGTCTGCCACATAAAGTAGTGATTGAGATTCAATCAGAAGATGGCAAAGAACAGGAATTAGACGGGGTAACACAATAAACATCAGATGAGATAGAAAACAACAGGAGAAATAAAATATATGTCAACCAAAAGATTAGCAACGGATGCAATGTTCTTAACATTAGCCCTCGTTGTATCCTATATAGAAGTATTGATCCCAATACCAGTTGGAATACCAGGAATCAAATTAGGACTCGCAAATGGAGTCATCATGGTACTGCTATTTTTCACAACATGGATCAGAACCCTTGAGATTTCTGTGATCCGAGTTGTACTGGCAGGCTTCCTATTTGGAAATCCAATGACAATCGCATACAGTCTGGCAGGAGGAATCCTAAGTCTGATCGTAATGGGAATCTTAAAGAAAATCAAAGGATTTTCATCAGTTGGAATCAGCGTCGGAGGAGGCGTTGCACATAACATTGGACAGTTAAGCATCGCGGTCATATTGATGGAGAACACAAAGATTTATTACTATGCACCAGTATTACTTCTGACAGGAACAATTGCAGGAGTTATGATCGGAGTGTTAAGTGGGGTACTGGTTAAGAAAATCCCGCCACAACTATTTTAAGTGATAAATTTATAAAAATTTCGTAAAATTTTTTCTAAAAGTTTGAAATTTCATCAAAATCATGGTAGTACTATATGTATATGCGCTTTCATAAGCAAGATAAGAATAAGATCATACAAAAGAAAAAGAAACTCTTAGATATGAAAAGAAAGGAGTTTGAAAATGAAAGCAAAACTAAATGAGATCATAAAACACGGACATTTAGGCATCATAGCGGCATTTTTTGCAATTTATATGGTCACATTTTCTTATATAGAAAATCGAGATGTACATCATTATATTGTACATACAGTACTTGATGAGAAAATCCCATTTTGTGAATATTTCATTATTCCATATTTGCTATGGTTTATATTTGTAGCTGTAACTGTACTGTATTTTATGTTTTTCAATCAAAATAAATGGAAAGAATACTATCAGTTGATGATCACATTGGGAATAGGAATGACCTTATTTTTAGTTATTTCCTTAGTATTTCCAAATGGACAGGATTTAAGACCAGTACTTAGTGGAAACAGCATTTTTATTCAGGCGGTGCAGTTTATTTATCATACCGATACACCGACAAATGTACTGCCAAGTATTCATGTATTCAATTCCCTTACATGCTGCATGGCAATTCTTCAGAATAAGCGGAAACATTTTAAGAAAACAACAGATATCGCAGTAGTGATCTTAACGATATTAATTATCATGTCAACGATGCTTCTAAAACAACACAGCGTTGTGGACGTAGCACTCGCAATCCTCATGTATACTGCATGTTACAGGATTGTATACGGCAAAGAAGTATGGAAACAGGATGCATTTTGTTCCTTTTTATTTATCAATCGGTAAATGAGAAAGCTTGACAGTATTTCTTGTGTTTGTTATAAATAAGTGTACGTAGCTCCCAGGGACCTTAAGTTTTAAGAACTTAAGGTCCTTGGGAACATAAAAACCAAGAAAGAGTATAACAATGAAAAGAAAACTTCTATCTATATTAGTATGTATAACAACACTCTCTTTATGTCTGATGGGATGCACAGGCAATACAACGAAGAAGAATAAGAATGGAAAACTAAAAGTTATTGCAAGTTTCTATACAATGTATGACTTTGCCAAGAAGATCGGCAAAGATAAAATTGAAGTGACGAATATGGTACCGGCTGGTACAGAACCTCACGATTGGGAGCCATCTACGAAAGATCTGATCGAGTTGGAGAAATCCGATGTCTTCATATATAATGGAGCCGGAATGGAACAGTGGGTGGATGATGTATTGGAAAGTCTTGACACTGAAGAATTAACAAGTGTAGAAGCATCCAAAGGAATCAAATTGTTGAAAGATACCGATGCACATGAACATGATCACGAGCACGAAAGTGAGAATGATCCACATGTATGGTTAGATCCACAGAATGCAAAATACGAGATGAATCAGATCAAGAAAGCATTGATCAAAGCAGATCCAGACAATAAAGACTATTACGAAGCCAATTATAAGAAAGAAGCAGCACGATGTGATGAGCTGGATCAACAATATAAGAAAGAATTAGCACAAGTTTCAAAGCGTGAACTTGTCGTAGCACACGAAGCATTTGGATATCTGTGCAAAGCATATGATTTAGAACAGATGGGGATCGAAGGGTTATCAGCAGATGATGAACCAGATCCAAAACAAATGAGCGAAGTGATTGAATTTGCAAAGAAACATAAGGTCAAAACGATCTTTTTTGAAGAATTGGTAAGCCCGAAAGTAGCAAAAACCATTGCCAAAGAAACAGGAGCATCCGCAAAGATGCTAAACCCTCTCGAGGGATTAAGCAATAAGAAAATCAAAGCAGGGCAAGATTATTTTTCTGTAATGAAACAAAATCTCTCTGCGATTAAAGAGGCATTAAGTGAATGAGCAAAACAAGCATAGATAAAATGATACAACTAAATCATGTAAAGTTTGGTTACAGCGATACAGAAGTATTAGATGAGATCAATCTTACGATCAATGAAGGGGAATATGTCGTATTAACCGGAGAAAATGGAAGCGGGAAAAGTACGCTTATGCGTCTTATTTTGGGAGAACTGAAACCAGATGAGGGAGAGATCATTATTATGGACAATGATTCCAAATTAAAGAAACAGATTGGTTACGTTGCCCAGAATGGGATCAGCAAAAATCAGAGTTTCCCGGCAACGGTTGAAGAAATCATGGTAACTGGACTATATCAGGAACTTGGTTTATTCCATCTTCCAAACAGGAAACATAAAAAGAAGATCAAAGATACATTAAAAGAATTCGGGATGGATGAATTCCTCAAGCGAAGAATTGGAGAATTATCCGGCGGGCAGCAGCAGCGAGTGATGATCGCCAGAGCAATGATCTCAAATCCAAGACTGCTGATCTTAGATGAACCAACAACAGGAGTTGATGCCACATCAACGAAAGCGTTATATGACACGCTATATGAGATTAATACAAAATACAAAACAACTATTTTTATGATCACACATGGAAGATTACAGGATTGTAAAGGATGTGATCGTATTTTGAGAATGGATGAAGGGAGAATTGAGGAACAATGATAGAAATGCTTCAATATGGATTTATGCAACGAGCATTTATCACAGGAATTCTTCTGGCAGTGATCACTCCACTGATCGGAATCACGATTGTATTAAAAAGAATGTCCATGATCGGTGATGCACTTTCTCACGCTTCCTTAGCCGGAGTAGCCCTCGGATTATTACTTGGGATCAATCCAATCCTTGGAGCGATGGGGATCTGTTTGTTCGCAGCACTAGGAGTTGAAGCGATCCGAAGAAAGATTCCAAGATATTCAGAGATGGCAATCTCCATCATCATGTCAACAGGGATCGGACTAGCCGGAGTGTTATCTGGTTTTGTAAAAAATGGAACAAACTTTAACAGCTTCCTCTTTGGAAGTATCATCTCGATCAGCAAAGACGAACTACTGATCGTATGCGTGATCAGTGCCTTAGTATTACTCTGTGTATTACTTTTATACAAAGAACTATTTTACATTGGATTTGATGAAAATGCAGCAAGGATCAGTGGTGTACCAGTAAAGACGATCAACTTTATCTTCACACTGTTAACCGCCCTTACCGTATCCATCGCATCAAGAACCGTAGGAACTCTGATCGTATCCTCCATGCTCGTTATCCCGATCGCATGTGGAATGCAGGTAGGAAGAAGCTATAAGGCTGTTATGATCATCGGCGTGATCACAGCACTGATCACAACGGTGATCGGATTAACACTATCTTATTATATCGGACTCAAACCAGGAGGAACGATCGTGTTATTAGAAGTAGGATGCTTTTTGATCCTTACATTGGTAAGCAGATATTTAAAATAGGATAAGACCCGATATTACTTGAATTTCATAACAAAATTTTATATAATGAAAAGAAAGCATGCATATAAAACAAGATTGCATGCTTTCTTTTTTGGAAGCAATCACGAAAGGAAGATAGATCAATGATCATCAAATTAATTGAAACTGTATATCAATTCCTGTGGGGAGACTGGATTCATATACCACTTCCAGGTGGGGGAAGTTTAGGAATCTCACTTCTGATCCTGTTATTATTTCCAGCAGGAATCGTATTTACAATAAAAACAAGATTCCTACCGATCCGCTTATTTCCAGATATGGTAAAAGTACTGACAGCAAGCAACAAAAAGGATAAAGGCGAAAAAAGCACTCTTTCATCCTTACAGACATTGATTGTATCAACTGCAACCCGTGTCGGAATGGGAAATTTAACCGGAGTTGTAGCAGCCGTATCCGCAGGAGGGGCCGGAGCAGTCTTCTGGATGTGGGTTACAGCCTTACTTGGTTCATCCACAGCCTTTATCGAAGCAACTTTAGCCCAGCTTCACAAAGAAAAAGATCCACTCTACGGAGGATACCGTGGAGGTCCGGCGTACTATATCCATCATTTTATGGAAGAAAAACAAGGCAAGAAGAAAAAACATACCCTGATCGCAGTCCTGTTTGCGATCTCAGGACTGATCTGCTGGTGTGGGATCAGTCAGGTAGTCAGCAATTCTGTAGCGGAGTCATTTAACAATGCATTTCATATTCCAACGATCTACACAACGATCATCTTAGTGATCATTGCAGCAGTAATCGTATTAAGAAAGAATGCAACCGTGAAAGTATTAGATATCGTTGTACCGATCATGGCAGTCGTATACTTCCTGATCACGATCTTTGTGATCGTAACGAATATCACAAGTATTCCAGCAGTCTTTGCAAGAATCTTCAAAGAAGCCTTTGGACTAAGACAAGTCGCAGCCGGTGGATTTGGAGCTGTTCTTATGAATGGTGTGAAACGAGGATTATTCTCAAACGAAGCAGGATCAGGATCCGCCCCATGTGCCGCCGCAGCCGCAGACTGCGAATGCCCTGCACAGATGGGACTGGTACAGGCATTAGGAGTATTTATCGATACGATCGTCATCTGCAGCTGTACCGCAATGCTGATGCTATTAGCACCACAGAGTATGACAGACGGTCTTACAGGAATGAATCTACTTCAGACAGCTATGAACTACCACCTTGGAAGTTTTGGAGTCATCTTTATCGCTGTGATCCTTTGGATGTTCAGTTTCTCAACATTCTTAGGAATCTTGTTTTATGCAAGATCCAATGTTGCATACTTATTTGGTGATAACTGGGCATCACAGACAGCATACAAAGTATTAGCACTGGTCATGCTCTTTATCGGAGGAATCCAGACTTATACCTTCGTATGGGACTTAGGAGACGTCGGAATCGGACTGATGACGATCTTCAATATCTTCATCCTGTATGCAATGTCGGGACAAGCGATCAAAGAATTGAAAGATTATGAAGCAGATAAGAAGAAAAATATAGAAGAAAGAGCGTTTTCCTTGCAGGAAGATGAATAAAAAAATGGGTGTCCCAACCAAGGACACCCATTTTTTAAACAAATAATTTCTTCCGAGTCCGAAAATAAGCCACCAAAACCATACTTCCAGTCAACATCCAGGAAATCGGATAGATCACCATCAAAAGCCTGTAATCATGGAACCAGTGACAAACCGTAGCAAGCCACACAAGTCTTAACACACAAGACCCAAACACAGTAAGGATCGCAGGGGTCATAGACCGCCCAAATCCACGCAGGCATCCACCACTGATCTCATAAGAACTTGTTAAACACTCAAACATCAAAACAAATAAGAAACGGATCACAGCATAACGATATACCGCAGGGTCACTCGTAAACAATCCAATAAAGAACGTACGGAATACAACAAAGATCGTACTAAGCACTCCACAGGAGATGACACTACACATCATACCAAGACGAAAGATCTTCTTACAACGCTTCTCATTCTTCGCTCCATAATTCTGCCCAGTAAACGTAACAACCGTCTGAGCAAATGCATTGACAAGATAATAAGCAAAATACTCATAATTAAGCTCCACCGCAGACCCAGCAATTCCAGCAGAACCAAAACTGTTGATCCCAGACTGGATACAAACATTCGCAAGCGAAAACACCATTCCCTGAAGTCCCGCAGGAACCCCGATCCTTAAGATCTTAGATACCGCATCACGATCGATCATCAAAGACTGAAAAGAAAGACGGATCGGAAGCTCCTCGTGCATCAGAAAATAAATGATCTGCGCAGCACTTACCGCATTCGCACCAACCGTAGCAAGACCAGCTCCAGCAACACCCATACGAAATACTACAACAAATAACAAGTTCAAAATAACATTCACAACACCAGACACGATCAAAGCATACATCGGACGACGCGTATCCCCGATACTACGAAGGATCGAAGCCCCAAAATCATACAACATAAAAAACGGCATTCCAAGAAAATAAATTCTCAGATATAAAGTTGCCAGATGAATGATATTCTTCGGAGCACCCATCAGTACAAGGATCGGATGCGCCACAAACTGTCCAAGCACAAGCAAAAACACACCACTTAACAAAGCGAGCGTAACCGCTGTATGTACCACACGAGGAACACGTTTCTTATCACACTGTCCAATATAGTTTGCAATCACAACATTTGAACCAAGTGAAATTCCAGAAAACAAAGTAACCATCAAAGAAATAACAGAACTATTACTCCCAACCGCAGCCAAAGCCTCACTACTCGCAAAACGCCCGACAACCGCAGTACCAACCGAATTAAAAAGCTGTTGTAAGATACTACAAGCAGCAAGCGGCATGGCAAATAATAAAATTTTATCTAACAAACTTCCATGAAGCATATCCATCTTACCGGACTGCTTAGATGAAGAATTCTTCATATAAAACTCCCTTCTATCTCCTATGCCCAGTCACCTTAAGTTTTCAGTTTCGCAAGAAACTGAAAACTTAAGGTGACTGGGCACCCACACAACTCTCTTTTTAGCAGATACAATTCTAACTCTTTTTAAATAAATTATCAACAAAAGAAAATAACGAACCAAAAAAGATACAATCGAAACAGGCTCATAATGATATAATAAAGAACAAAACAAAAAGATAAGACATAAGAAAGAAGGAACACAACCCATGCAAATGAGCATATTACTATTTAAACAGATTGCCCAGCTATTCCTAATGATCCTAATGGGCTACATCATCGTAAAAACAAAGTTATTAAAAGGAGAAGACAGCAAAGTCCTCTCAAAGATCATCCTATACCTGATCATCCCAGCAGTCATCATCAACGCATTTCAGGTAGACTACAGCCCAAACGTAACCAAAGGACTGATCACAGCCTGCATAGCATCCATTATCCTGCAGTTTTTACTACTCTTCGTAACCTACATCATGCAAAAAATGTTCCACCTAGACTCTGTAGAATTCACATCCGCCTACTACTCAAACTCCGGAAACCTGATCGTACCATTAGTTACCTATATATTAGGAGGAAAATGGGTCGTATACGGCTGTGTGTTCATGAGTATCCAGCTATTCTTCATCTGGAGCCAGGGCAAAAACATGATCAGCAGGGAAAAAGGGATCAACCTAAAGAAGATCCTGTTAAACATCAATATGATCTCTGTATTCCTAGGAGTCATCCTATTCTTCACAAAAATAAGATTCCCAGAGATCATCAACAATACGCTCTCATCTGTGGGAGGCATGATCGGCCCATTAAGCATGATCGTCACAGGAATGCTGATCGCTGAAGTAAACCTAAAAGATATCTTTACAAACAAGAGAGTCTATCTGGTAACAGTACTAAGACTAATCATTCAACCATTGATTGCATTAGCAGTCATCAATCTCTTAGGAATGAGAGGGTGGCATCCACAAGGAGATAAGATAATTCTCATCACATACCTCGCAGCGATCACACCATGCGCATCGACTGTTACACAGATGTGTCAGGTGTATGGGAATGATTCGAAATATGCAAGTGCGATTAATGTTATGACTACGTTGTTATCTATAATTACCATGCCGGTGTTTGTTTATTTGTATCAGATGTAAAAAATAATATGAATAAATGTGAAAAAAACACATAGAATACATGTAAAATATGCGAATAAACATTGTCAAATATTGACGTAAGTGAGGAAATCACGTAAACTATGAATATAGGAGGTGCTAAAATGTTAATTAGATTTAATGTAAAGAATTTTCTTTCGTTTTTTGAAAATGAATCAGGGCAATCAGAAGAATTTTCTATGATAGCTGGAAAAGTTAGAAGTAAGAGAGAGCACATATACGATAATGATAAAATTAAATTGTTAAAATTTGCAGCTGTTTATGGAGCGAATGCATCTGGAAAATCCAATTTAGTAAAAGCATTGAATTTTATGAAAAAAACAATTGTAGATGGACTTCCTAAAGGGCACACTGACATGTATTGTAAAACTGACAGAGCAAATAAGGAAAAGAAAAGCTATTTTGAATTAGAAATTATGCTAGATGATAAATATTATGCATATGGATTTGAAGTGATTTTAAGTCAAAGCAAGTTTGTTTCAGAATGGCTTGTTGAACTTAAAAGTGATGGCAGTGAAAAAAATATTTTTACTAGAGATATTGAAAATGGTGAAACCGAGTTTAGCAGTGAATTAAAACGAGATAAAAAGTCATATGAAAAATTAAAAAATTATGCCGAAGATATTCAAGAGGATTCAGAAGTATTATTATTATCAATAATGAATAAAAATAAGAAAACTCTATATGAAAAATATAATAATCTTAAAGTATTTCGAAATGTATATATGTGGATAGAACGAAAATTAGATATTAATTATCCAGATCGACCAATTTCGGACTATTCATATATGGCAAAAACGGAAAAAATAGATGAAGTTTGTAAAATTATTAAAGCATTTGGAACAGGTATCACAGGATTTCAGATGGTAGATGTAGATCCAGAAGAAATATTTAGAATGATTCCAAATAGAATTAAAGAAGAAATATTAAAGGATGTAGAGAATAAAAAAGTAACAGTAAATCGTATGAAATTAAAAGAAATTGGAATTGTGATGAGATCCAATAAAGACTTTTTTATTTTAAATATTGCTAGTAACGGAAAAGTTGAAGGAAAGACAATTAAATTCTTGCATGGGGAAGAGAATATTTTGTTTAATTTATCAGAAGAATCAGATGGTACGGTTAGAATATTAGATTTAATAGAAGTATTACTTTCGGGAGCAAATAAAACATATGTGATTGATGAACTGGATAGATGTTTACATCCAAGTTTAACTTGTAAATTTGTAGAAACATATTTACAATTGGCAGCAGAAAGGAATATTCAGTTAATTGTGACAACACATGAATCAAGATTGTTAGATTTTGATATTCTTCGAAGAGACGAAGTGTGGTTTGTTAATAAAAGAATTACAGGAGAAAGTGATATTTATTCTTTGGAAGAATATAATACAAGATTTGACCAGAAGATAGATAAGGCCTATTTAGATGGACGGTATGGGGGAGTTCCAAAATTCAGTACTGTATTTCCTGTGAAAGGGGATGAGTAATGGATGAGAGAAAGAAAAGGTTCTGGTTTTGGTAGACGTTCAGTTGCATCAGAATCAAAGCAAGCTATAAAAAAGTATTTTTTACTATATGAAGGCTCAGATACTGAAGTATTATATTTTGATGCAATAGAAGATATGCGAAAAGAAATAGAGCTTAATTCATTAATAGAACTAGTGCCTATTATTAGATGTTTTAGTGAAGAAGGATGGAGTAATCCTCGAAAAATATTGGATAGAGTTATTCAAGATTTAAAGGAAAGAGATACAGGAACTATATCTTTCAAAACCCTGTTTGATAAAATTATTGACTATTTTCATGAAAAACAGATTATAATTAATAGTAAAGTGTTGAAAAGGGCTATCTGGAAAACAATGAAACAAATATGTGAAGAAGAATTTGAAAAAACATTAGAAGATATTATTGATGATCCTGAATTTGTTTGTAATAAAGTTTTGACAGAATTAGGACAAAAATATAAGATTGACAACATTATTCAATATATTCCAGAAATCATCAAGTTTGAAGACTTAACATATGAAGAAAATTATGATGAAATTTGCTTAATTGTAGACAGAGATAAAGAAAGTTTTATAGAATCACAGTATGAATATGTAAAACAAAAATGTGAAGAACAAGGATTTCGTTTCTGTGTAACCAATCCATGTTTTGAATTTTGGCTACTGATGCATTCAGAAAAAGTTTTCGACTTAGATCAAGAAAAACTATCAGAAAATCCAAAGGTAACATCTAAAAAAAGATATGCAGAATATGAATTACATAAAATTTATCCTAGCTATAAGAAAAGCAATTACAAAGCGGAAGAATTTGTAGGGAATATTGATACAGCAATCAAAAATGAAAAAGAATTCTGCGAAGATATAGAAGGATTAAAACATTCTATTGGGAGTAATATAGGGCTTTTGATAGAGGATATGAGGAAATAGTAGTATTTTAGATAAATGTATAACTTGAGCGTTTCTTGTATTTTATAACCAACAGTTTCCTTTCCAATACCTTTCGCTATATATCACATATCTTAAAAATAGTTATTGCCGCAAAACGATTAGCATTTTATCAGTATTTTTGACGGGTTCGCAGCTGGCATGGG
>NZ_CYYH01000002.1:230058-418175 GCF_001404655.1 Anaerostipes hadrus
CCCAAGTTTCCCCATAGCATCTTCCAAAACTTCAATACGAGGCAGATAAACCACTCTGAAATGATCCGGCTCCTTCCAGTTAAATCCACTACCATGCACGATCAAAAGCTTCTTCTCACGTAAAAGATCCAAAGCAAACTGCTCATCATTCGTGATATTAAACTTCTTCGTATCAATCTTAGGAAAGATATAAAACGCAGCCTTCGGTTTCACAGCAGAAATACCAGGAATATCACAAAGTGCCTTATAAACATATTCCCTCTGCTCATAAATACGTCCACCAGGAACAATATAATCATTAACACTCTGATGACCACCAAGCGCCGTCTGGACAACCGCCTGCGCAGGCACATTTGAACAAAGTCTCATATTAGAAAGCATATTAAGTCCCTCGATATAATCCTTTGCAACCGCCTTATTACCACTTAAGATCATCCAGCCAATACGGAAACCAGCGATCATATGAGATTTAGACAATCCGGAAAATGTCACACAAAACAGATCAGGAGCAAGAGAAGCAATGGATACATGTTTCTCTCCATCCATCACAAGACGATCATAAATCTCATCAGAGAAGATAATAAGCTGATGTTCTCTCGCAATATCAACGATCTGCTGTAAGACCTCTCTAGGATACAAAGCCCCAGTTGGGTTATTCGGATTGATCAAAACGATCGCTTTCGTTCTATGATTGATCTTCTTCTTAATATCCTCCATATCAGGATACCAGTCTGACTGTTCATCACAGATATAATGAACCGCCGTACCACCAGCAAGCGTAGCACAAGCTGTCCACAAAGGATAATCCGGAGAAGGGATCAAGATCTCATCCCCATCATCAAGCAGGGCAGACATAGAAAGATTGATAAGCTCACTGACACCATTCCCAGTATAAATGCTGTCGATATCAACATTTGGAAGGTGCTTAAGCTGTGCATACTGCATGATCGCCTTTCTCGCAGCGAACAATCCTTGAGAAGGGGAATATCCTTCGCAGTCAGTCAACTGATGTCTCATATCATAAATGACTTCATCCGGTGTTCTAAAACCAAATGGAGCAGGGTTTCCGATATTTAACTTTAAGATATTTGTTCCATCACGCTCCATACGATTCGCTTCATCCACAACAGGACCACGAACATCATATAAGACATTATCAAGTTTGCTTGATTTACTAAAATGACGAACAGGAGGCTTCTTATTGTCGGTCAGAGAAGAACGATCGATCTCAGGTTCAAAGAAATCTTCCTTAGAAGCATCACCAAGAAGCCATTCCTCCTCAACTTCCAATGTATCTGCAAGAAAATGAGCGATATCCGCACGAGGAAGAGTCTTTCCACTGACATACTGGCTGATATGGCTCTTTCCAACCTTTAACCCTGCCTGATCAGCAGCGTGTACTAGATCCACCTGTTTCATTTGTTTTTGCTCCATAGCAGTACGTAAATGCTCTGCAAATAGTTCTTTCTGATTCATAATACAGCTCCTTTATTAAGAAAAGTTCAATTTATATTTAAAAAGTTCAATTTGTTAAAACGATTATATCATAAAAGAAAAGAAAGTTCAATTTAAAATACACAAAAGTTCAAAAACGACAAAAATATACTTATTATAACAAAAAGTACAAGGAAACTTATTGAAATTTATGATAACATGTAAAGAAGATTAATGAACAAGAATAAAAAAACTATATTATGGGGATTAGAAGAATATGGGAGTATCAAAAAGACAGATGCAGAATTTCCTGATCTATATACTTGATATGGTGGGATTGACTGCAGGATATTTTGTTGCAGTTTATCTGCGATTTGGAAATCTAAAAACAGCATATGGGTTTATGAGAGCTGATACATATTTGCGATGGATCATTGCAATGGCAGTTCTGACTTTTGTTTACTTGCTGTTCCACCCAAATCGCAGTTTTTTTAAGCGTAAAATTAAAGACGAAATACGATGCGATTTTCAGACAGCAGTTCTGACTGGAGCCGGGATGTCAATGATCGCATTGCTGATGGCAGATGCATCCGAGTATTCAAGATTCATTTATATGTTTACGATCGGATTTGAGTTCTTTTATATGATCATAGCACATCGTCTGTACCGTAAGTACTGGCTGCGAAGAAGATCCAATCATTCATTTGCAAGGAAAATGATGCTGATCACAACTAGTGGTGAAGCAGAGCAAGTGATCACGAATATTATAAAAGAAAAAACATGGGATTTATGGATCACGAGTATTGTCATTATAGATAAAGATATGGTAGGAGAAAATGTCTATGGGATACCAGTCATTGGATTTACATATCGAAGTATGTTTGAATACGCAGCAAGAAATGTTGTAGATGAAGTGTTTAGCTACATTCCAAAAGAATATAAATATCCAGTTGCAATGACAATTCAGAATTTTGAGGATATGGGAATCAATACAAGTCTGAATATTCCTTTATTCCAGATCAATCAGAATCTAAATAAGACATTAGAAACTGTAGGACCATATAATGTTGTATCATTTTCTGGAAGAGAAGTTTCTTTATTTATGTTACTTCTTAAGAGAGCGATGGATATCCTTGGTGGACTGGTTGGACTTTTGATCACTGGAATCGCATTGATCTTTGTGGCACCAGCGGTGAAACTGGAATCTCCGGGACCATTATTGTTTTCTCAGAAGAGAGTTGGTAGAAATGGTAGAATATTTAAGATCTATAAGATCAGATCGATGTATCAGGATGCGGAGGAGCGTAAGAAGGAATTGATGGCTCAGAATGAGATGGACGGGCTGATGTTTAAGATGAAAGATGATCCTCGTATTACGAAGGTTGGGAAATTTATCAGGAAGACTAGTATTGATGAGCTTCCGCAGTTTTGGAATGTACTGAAGGGGGATATGAGTCTGGTTGGGACTAGACCACCTACAGTGGATGAATTTGAGCAGTATAATGCTTATCATAAGAAGAGGCTTTGTAGAACACCTGGGTTGACTGGAATCTGGCAGGTTAGTGGTCGTAGTACGATTACTGATTTTGAGGAGATTGTGAAATTGGATGTTCAGTATATTGAGAATTGGTCTCTTTGGTTGGATATTAAGATATTGTTTAAGACAGTGGCGCTTGTGTTTAAGGGTGATGATGGGGCGCAGTAGAAGGGAAGTGTACGGTGAGTAGTAATTATATAAGGAAGAAACAATTAAAAATTGCGATGATCGGACATAAAGTTGTTCCATCAAGAAGAGGCGGAATTGAACTTGTACTGACTACGATGTGTCCTAAGATGGTAAAACGAGGACATCAAGTTACATGTTATAATCGTTCCGGTGATAAAGTTGAAAATGAATATGTAAATACCGTAAAAAATGGTACATATAAAGGCGTAAAATTAAAGAAAGTATTGACGATCAACAAGAAGGGGCTGGCAGCAATGACATCCTCCTTTTCTGCTGCTATCAGAGCAGCATTTGGAAGATATGATATTGTACATTTTCATGCAGAAGGACCTTGCACAGCTCTTTGGATTCCAAAATTATTCAGAAAACGTTGTATCGTAACAATCCATGGATTGGATTGGGCAAGAGATAAATGGAAATCTGGATTTGGTTCAAAATATATCAAATTTGGAGAGAAAGTGGCTGCGAAATATGCAGATGAAATCATTGTTTTGAGTAAAGGAGTTCAAGATTATTTTAAACAGACGTATGGTCGAGATACAATTCTCATCCCCAATGGAGTATCAAGACCTGAGAATGTGGAAGCTGATCTGCTCACGAAGAAATTTGGTCTGCATAAAGATGATTATATTTGTGCGTTGTCACGACTTACAGAAGAGAAAGGTATTCATTATCTGATTGAAGCTTATCAGAATGTGAAGACGGATAAGAAGTTAGTGATTGCTGGAGATACTAGTGATACGGATGATTATGTGATGAAACTTAAGAAGTTGGCTGGGAATAATCCGAATATTATCTTTACTGGGTTTGTTTCTGGTAGAACATTAGAGGAACTTTATAGTAATGCTTATGTTTATGTGCTGCCTTCTAAGTTGGAGGGGATGCCACTTAGTCTGCTTGAGGCTATGAGTTATGGGAACTGCGTGATTGGGTCTGATATTGCTGAGATTGCGGATGTGGTTGAGGATAAGGCGATATTGTTTAAGAAGGCTAATGTGGAAGACCTTAAAGAAAAGCTACAGATGGTTTGTGATGATGTGGAGCTTGTGGAAAAGTATAAGAGAGAAGCATCTGGGTATATTTGTGGTAGATATAATTGGGAAGATGTTGTAAGTCGGACTGTTGAGGTTTATAGAGGAAAGAAAAGCTGCAAGGAAAATTAGTAGAGAATAGTAGTGTGGCTTCTATTTGAGGTTATTAAGGTGAAAGGAAAACAAAATGATTAGAGTATTACAGTGTGTAAATGATATGCATCGAGCTGGATTAGAAACGATGCTTATGAATTATTATCGAAATATCGATCGAACAAAGATTCAATTTGATTTCTTGACACATAGACCAGATAAGAGTGATTATGATGATGAGATTTTGAGTCTTGGTGGAAAAGTTTATTATGCACCAAGATTATATCCACAGAATTATCCAGCATATTTCAAATATATGAAAAAGTTTTTTGCAGAACATCCCGAATATCAGATAGTTCATTCTCATATTGATTCTATGAGTTATTTACCTTTATTAGCTGCGAAGAAAGCAGGGGTTCCAATTAGAATTGCACATAGTCATAATACATCTATTGACAAGGACTTTAAGTATATTTTAAAACAGTATTTTAGAAAGAAGATTACAAAGGCAGCTAATTATTATTGTGCATGTGGTCAAGAAGCAGGAGAATTTTTATTTCCGGGAAAAGAATTTAAATTTATACCCAATGCAATAGAAGTAGATAAATTTTTGTATAATGAAGAAGTAAGAGATAGAAAACGAAAAGATCTTGGATTGACAAGTGAATTTGTTGTTGGACATGTTGGAAGATTGAGTTATCAGAAAAATCATGAATTATTGATTAGAATTTTTAGTGAGCTTCATAAGAAAGATGTTAATACAATATTATTATTGATTGGTGTTGGAGAGAAGGAAGATGAAATTAGAGAACAGGTTCATGAGTTGAATTTAGATGAATGTGTAAGATTCTTGGGAAATAGAGATGATGTGAATGAGTTGTATCAAGCAATGGATGTGTTTGTGATGCCTTCGTTGTTTGAGGGAATTCCGGTGGTTGGAGTTGAGGCGCAGTTTGCGGGATTGCCTTGTGTGTTTTCTGATAAGGTGCCGGTGGAAGTGAAATTTACGGAGAATAGTGAATTTGTTTCATTGGAGAAAAAGCTTGAAGATTGGGCAGATATTGTGTTGAGTAAGAAAACAGATTCAGATAGGATAAATGATTTAGAATTTATTAGTACAAGTATGTATAATATAAAGAATGCACATAAGATCTTGGAACAGTATTATGCTGAGACAGAAAGTAGTTTATTATAAAAATATTATACTTTTTATAACTAAGTAAAAGAATATATAGAATAGATATAACTAAAAAAGAAAGAGGTGAGTAGATGTGATTAACTCAAAAAATGATTATTTGAAATATTTAAAACAAGATAAATTGGCATTAGGAAAAAATTATAAATCTCCTAAGTTGGTTCATGATGAAATATGGAGATTTGAGATACTGCTTAGAAAAACGGAATATTATGTAAATTGTAAAAAAACATTTATTGGGAAATTATATAGTAAAGTTTTGCAATTTTTATATTATAAAAAAAGATTGAAATATAATACATATATCCCGTTAAATGTATTTGGACCAGGACTTTCTATTGCTCATTTTGGTTCAATTATAGTTAATGGGAATGCTAAGATTGGTAAAAATTGTAGAATTCAAGACAGCGTGACAATTGGAGCAACAAATGGAGCATCAGATGCTCCAGTATTAGGAGATAATATTTTTATAGGAAGTGGTGCAAGAATTATTGGCAAAGTTAATATTGCTAGTGATATTGCGATTGGATCAAATGCTGTGGTTGTCAACAATTTTAATGAAAGCGGTATAACCATTGGAGGTGTGCCAGCAAAAAAAATCAGTGATAATAATTCACATTCAAACTTGAATAAGTATTTGGAGATAGATAAATGAAATTGTATTCTATAAGAATGAGAAGAAAAGTTTTATTGGGGATTACCTTATTTGTGTGTGCAATCATGTCGAAAGGTTTCGTTGATGCGTTGTTTGTAAATGATAATGCAAATGGAGTTTTAAATCTTTTGAAATACTTTTTTTTAATTGGAGCATCATTTGCTTTTTATGCATCTAACAGAAGTAAGAAGAAAAAGTTTTCTAAAGAATTTAGGATTTTAATGTGTTTTTATTTGTTTGTAGCTTTTATTTCAGTGTTTTCAATAATTGAGAGTGGGCGATTTACATTTAGAACGATTAAAGAATTTTGCTTTATTCTTACACCTATTGTCTTTACATATTATGCAATAAATGCGTTAAATAAAGATGAAATTACAATGATGGCTAAATTTTCAGTAGTAATTTATGTTGTTTCATATTTCATGGAAATTTCAGGTAACTTTTCAATTTCCATGGCAATTAATGCAATTAAAAATTTTTCACTGTTAGGTGGGCAAGCATCATTTGCATATGATTATTATGAAACTAGTCATTTTCCTGATCCGATGATGGCATTATTTTGTTATTTTTGTTATTATAAAAAAAATAATCGAAAGTGGGCATGGATTAGTTATATATCTATCCTTGTGATGAATAAACGTTTAATTATTTTATTTGCTACAATAATACTTATACTTTCTTATTTGCCGAATTGGGAAAAAATAACCTCGATTAAAGTTAATAAAAAAATTTGTATAATATGTGCAATTGTTTTTGCAATATCTCCGTTAGTTGTGATTAAATTGATAACATCTCCTTTAGGCATTTGGTTCTCAAACAAAACAGGTCTAAATATGGCAGATTTTTGGATGGGACGAGACAATATGGTGCTCTATTATTTAAATAATCATTTCCAATCATATGGATTAGGTTCTACTTATGATTTTACTGGATCTATGTTGGAAATAGAAAGTGTTAAAATTTATTTGGAAACAACAATTGTAGGAAGTGTTTTATTATCTATTTCGTATTGGAAGATTACCAATCGTAATTTATTTTCAATGCTTGTTATGTTGTATATTTTTCTAAATATTAATACTTCTACGTCACTTACAACAGGTGCGTTTGCTTGGATTTATTATTTATTTTTGATTGGAGGTATAAATTATGAAACAGTTAATAACGATAATAGTCCCGATCTATAAAGCTGAGAAATATCTAGATAAATGTATTGAGTCATTGGTTAATCAAACATATACTAATATTGAAATAATTTTAGTGAATGATGGTTCACCTGATAATTGTTTTTCTATTTGTGAAAAATGGAAAAGAATAGATGATAGAATAGTTGTATTGAATAAAGAAAATGGCGGACAAAGTGATGCTAGAAATGCTGGAATGAAAATAGCAAAAGGTAAATATTTCATATTTGTAGATAGTGATGATTATGTTTCTAAGGATTATGTAGGGGATTTATTTGATATATTAAAGGCAAACAAAGCAGATATTGCAGTTGGAAAGATGGAAAAATTTCTTGAAGGTTCATCTCTAGAAAGCAGACAAAATGATAGAGAATATATCTTAACATTCAATTCTACTGAAGCGATTCAAGATTTTTTATATGAAAAGCATTTTGTTACAAGTGTAACAGCAAAAATATACAAAAGAGAATTATTTGATGGTATAGAATTTCCAAAAGGAAAAAAATATGAAGATTTATATGTGTTATACAAAATAGTTTCTAAGTGTAATACAGTTGTTTATGGTAATAAACCGGTTTATTATTACATGATTAGACGTGACAGTACTATTGGGACATTAGATCCAGTAAAGAATAAAGATTTTTTATTGGCCGCAAAAGAGGTGCATACGTATGTACTAAACTATTGCTATACAATCAGAAAAGCAGCGGATTTTAAATTATTTCAAGCGGCTATAGAAATGTTTGTTCATTTACCTAAAAAGACTAATAATTATGAACAAAAAAGTTATAAAGAAGAATTGTGGGAGTATATTATAAAATATAGACTTCAGATCGTACAAGATAAAAATTGTAGGTTCAAGTATAGGATACTCGCACTGGTATCTTTTTTGGGACAAACGATATTGAGTAGATTTTTTCAGTTCGCATCTAGGAGATAATACTTATGCATGCATATTTAATAATGGCTCATAAAAATTTAGAGCAAATAAAAAAATTAATGAAGTTACTTGATTATTCTGAAAATGATATATATATCCATATTGATGCTAAAGCGGATGATACTATTAGATTTTTTGATTATGCTTCCTGCTGTACTAAATCAAAAGTAATTCAATCATCAATATTCAAGTCGGCTTGGGGAAGTTATAGTTTGATTGAATGTGAGTTATTTTTATTGAAACAAGCCACTGAAAATAGGAAATATGATTATTATCATTTAATTTCTGGTATGGATTTACCATTAAAAGATCAGTCTGAAATTCATCGATTTTTTGAAAGGAATAGTGGGAAACAATTCGTTCATTTTTCTGGTAAGAATAGTAAGAATGAATACTCAATAAAAAGAAGAGTTAAATACTATTGGGCGACAAATTATTACAATTCTTTAAGTTTTATTGATTTTAGATTAATAAGAAAGATTGATTGTTTTCAAATTAGATTGCAAGAATTATTTCATATTAATAGATTGAAGAATAATGATTTAGTTTTTTATCATGGATCGCAGTGGTTTAGTATAACTGATGAGTTGGTACGAGATTTATTAAAAAAGAAAAAATATATAGAAAAAGTATATAAAAATACAAATTGTTGTGATGAACTAGTTATACAGACATTTATTGCAAACAATGATAAATGGTTTTCGAAACTTTATGATTCAAGAATGGATGATAATTATTGTGCAAATGTGAGGAAAATTGACTGGTCTAGAGGTGGTCCTTATGTTTGGACAGAAAAAGATTTCAACGAATTAATAGATAGTAATTGTATGTTTGCAAGAAAATTCGATGAGAAAGTAGACCCCAAAATCATAGAATTATTATACGAAAGGATTTTATTGAAAGGTAACAATTGTGAAAAATAAATTTATTGGTATTAATGCATTGCTTAACGCAATTAAAACTATATTTTCCATAATATTTCCATTGATAACTTTTCCATATATATCTAGAGTATTAGGAGTTGAAAACATTGGAATTTATAATTTTAGTTCATCTATAGTAAGTTATTTTACACTGCTTGCTGGATTAGGAATTAGTACATATGCAATAAGAGAAGGTGCTAGATATAGAAATGATAGAAATAAAATTTCTGATTTTTGCTCTGAAGTTTTTTCAATTAATTTTATATCAACTTTAGTGTCTTACGTTATTTTGTTATTTTGTTTAATTTTTCTGAATAAGTTACATGATTATATTTCTATAATAGTAATTTTAAGTATATCAATTTCCTTTACAACTTTAGGATGTGAATGGATTTTTAATATTTTTGAGGAATTTGGACTTATTACAATTAGAACAATAATTTGTCAATTTATATCAGTTGTACTGATGTTTATATTTGTGAAAGATAGGGATTCATTAGTTCAATATTCTGTTATTACTTTGATATCAACATCAGGTGCTAACTTTATAAATATCTTTTCTAGAAAAAAATATTGTGATATTAGATTTTGCTTTAATAGCAAAATGAGAAGACATTTAATTCCAATCCTTATTTTATTTGCCAATTCTATAGCAATGACGATATATATTAATTCTGACGTTACAATATTAGGCTTGATATCAGGCAGCTATCATGTTGGTTTGTATTCAGTAGCAACAAAAGTTTACACGATGCTTAAGTCATTGTTGGGAGCTTTAATCGTTGTATCAATTCCTAGATTGTCATCTTATATTGGAATTGGAAATAAAAGAGAATACTCAGAAACGGCATCTACTATATTGAATTCGTTAATTACTTTAGCTGTTCCTGTAATGGTTGGGACATTTGCGTTAAGTGATAAAATAGTGTTTCTATTATCAGGAAAAGACTTTTTACCAGCAACAACTTCATTACAAATACTTAGCGTAGCACTTTTATTTAGCATATTTAGTTGGTTTTATACTTCTTGTGTACTTATTGTAAATAAAGAAGATAAGAGTGTATTGAAAGCTACAACTTTCGCAGCTTTAGCTAATATTATATTGAATGTGCTTTTAATTCCATATTTTAATCAAAATGCCGCAGCTTTCACTACAGCACTTGCAGAATTAATATCAGCAGTTGTATGTTATCTGTATGGAAGAAAGTATTTTCAAAGTAATTTACAAAAAAATGATATTATTTCTACACTTTTAGGCTCTTTTCTGATAATAGTAATTTGCCGCTTAGTAAAAATATATATATCAAGTCTATATGTGAGCATATTTGTTTCTTTTATGTTATCAGTGATTGGATATGGAATTGTTCTAGTGCTGTTTAGAAATAATTCGTTAAAGCTAATTTTAGATTTTGTAAAAAGAAAATAAATCTTTAACTGTTTAAAAATTTCAAAAGTGTGAGGAGTGTTTACTTTTGATTATTGAATAGAATATATTGGTGATTCTATAAAATGAGCCATAGAGAGGAGAAATGATGAGAAATCTTTATGATAGATTACATGATAAAGTCTTGATAAAATATGTAAAAAACCCAGTGACAGAGTGTTACTCCAAAGATTATGTGTTTAAATATCAAGAAGAAATTTATGATGCTACAGTAATTATTCCTTGCTATAATGTAGAAAAATATGTTGCTGAATGTATGGAGTCAATACTGAAACAAAAAACTTCATATAATATTGAAATTATTGCAATAGATGACGGTTCAACAGATAGTACAGCTGAAATACTGTGTCGATATTCCACTAAAATAAAGAATTTTAGAATAATAACACAGTGTAATAAAGGATTTTCTGGAGCACGAAATACAGGTATACGAGAGGCGAGGGGAAAATATCTAATCTTTATTGATTCAGATGATTATGTTACAAGTGATTATATTGATTTTCTCTTAAAAAAAGCATTCTCTAAAGATGCAGATATTGTAGCAACTGGGTATTATACTTTTAATAATGAGAATAGAAAAAAATTAAAGAATATAACAATAAAAGATGAGAATGACACTTCGTTATTAAATGGTTGTGCATGGGGAAAGGCAATAAAAAGAAAGTTTTTTGAACATTTAGTGTTTCCGGAAAATTATTGGTATGAAGATTCTATTATAGCTCATCTTGTTGTTCCGAGAGCGAACTCTATTTATATGGTGTCTAAATGTCAATATGCATATAGAAGTAATCCGACAGGAATTACTAAAACTTCTGTGAATAGTTTAAGAGCTATTGAGTCATTTTATATTACAGATTTGATGCTGCACTCATACGTTCATTTTTATTCAGAGGATGTTACAAACACGCAAGAGTTCATAAATCTCTTAATTGAGCAATTTTACTTGAATGAGAAAAGAGTTATAAGATTAAATTCAGAAATTAAAAGGACAATCTTTATGTATCAATGTAAGTATGTTCATACCCTCCCCATTATGGATTTAAAATTAGAATTTTCTAAAAAGCTATATGCAATAGGGCTATTAAAAAACAATTATCAGATAGCCCAAATTGGTTTAAGACTTGACATTTTGAATAAAATCATACGAAGAATAAAGAATAAATGATATAGATTTGTGAAATTAAAATATTTTTTTGAATACTTAAACCTGGAAGAACTTAAGTTCCCAGGGACCTTAAGAAATCAGTCTCAAAGTGAATAGTTATATTGAATAAAAAATACGAAAAAATTTTGAAAAATAGGTTCGCTTTTTATAAAAAAGGAACTTTTATATTGTAAAGGGGAGAAAATACGAATGAATACAACATTAATTATTATGGCAGCTGGAATCGGCTCCAGATTTGGAGAAGGAATTAAACAGTTAGCCCAGATGGGACCAAATGGAGAGATCATCATGGATTATTCCATTCATGATGCAAAAGAAGCAGGCTTTAATAAAGTAGTCTTTATTATCCGCAAAGACATTTTCAAGGAGTTCGAAGAGATCATTGGAAACAGAATCAAAGAACAGATCGATGTTGAATATGTATTTCAGGAGCTTGATGATCTGCCAGAAGGTTTTGAAGTACCAGAAGGAAGAACAAAAGCATGGGGAACAGGACAGGCAGTTTTATGCTGCAAAGATGTAGTGAAAGAACCATTTGTGATCATCAATGCAGATGATTATTATGGAAAAGAAGCATTTGTGAAACTGCATGATTTCTTAGTATCAGGAGAAGACCTTGGAAGAGAATTTACCATGGGAATGGGAGGATTCATTTTAAAGAACACATTAAGCGATAATGGAACTGTGACCAGAGGAGTCAGTGTTGTCGATGAGAATGGTTTATTAAGTCAGGTACATGAGACAACAGGAATTGAAATGGGAGAAGACGGACAGATCAAATGCGACAGTGAAGAAGTACAAGAATGGATCAGTCCAGAAGATAAAGTATCCATGAACATGTGGGCAGGATATCCAGAATTTTTAGATTTCTTAGCAGAGGATTTCAAAGATTTCCTTGCAAATGTGGAAGAAGGAGATTTAAAGAGCGAATATCTGTTACCGAATATTGTGGACAAACTTTTGAAAGAAGAAAGAGCGAACGTGAAGGTGCTGGAGACACAGGATCGTTGGTTTGGAGTTACATATAAGGAAGATAAAGAGACTGTGCAGGATGCTTTTAGGGAGTTGATTGCTGATGGAGTTTATGCGGAGAAGCTTTGGGAGTAGATGAATAGGTGGTAGCCAATAGAATGTGGTTTTTGTTAGGATCATATTTTATTGGCTAGAAAAACTTAAGTTCCCAGGGACATTAAGAAATCAGTCAACAAAGTAAATTGTTATATTGAATAAAAAATACGAAAAAATTTGAAAAACTAGATTCACTTTTTGAAAGGAATAACTTAAGCTCCCTGAGAATGGATTTGATATTAAAAAGATTATTAAAAAATTTAGAAAGTAGGTGAATGAATTGTGGCGACCTTTTATGAGGTAAAACATTTGCTTTGTAAATTACTTGGGCAAGAAAGACTGAATGATGATGAAATAGTAAACAACGATGATGATATAGTTTTTGAGCCTCGTTCTTTTAGGGTACGGCAAGAAACGAGACAGATTACTATTTTAAATTCTGACTTAGTGGAGCTTTATAATAAAGTTTTTTCTATGAATACAAATGATTTAGAATTATATTCAGAAGATGGTTATGAAGTTGCAATAAACATGAATTATTATTTAATGCGTCACCAAGAATTTCCATTTAAAGCAGAGGATGAAATAAATGGTATAAGTTATGAGATAGGCTATCCAACGGCTGAATATAGCTTATATTTACTTATGCTAGTTAAAGATGCCATGAATCAGCAGGAAGGTCGTAATAATAGAATACCACCTATGCGGTTACGAAGATCTATTGGTTTAGATAGAGTGTTTAATAATGAAGAAGAAAATACTTTAGAAACTGTTTTACATAAAATAATTGGAGAATGTTCTTTAAAAATAAAAAATATAAATGAAAGTTATAAATCATTAGATACATTTAGAAAAATGAAAACTTCATTTTTATTTGAATTTATGTACAAAACAGGAAATTCGGTTATTGAATTTTTAGATATCTTAGATATTTATCCAATGAATAATGTTATGAGAAGCAGAATTGCTGAAACTCAAATTGACGCCCCACCATTGAGAAAATATAGTGAAGATGTAGTAGACTATTATAAACAGGCATTAGCATCAAATGATCCTTATATTAAATATATTTCATTCTATCATGTCATGGAATATTTTTATGATGAAGTATTTAAACGCAAGATGGTTACTGATTTAAAAAATAAAATTACACATCCAGATTTTTCATATAAAAATGAAGATAAAATATATGAAATAGCGATGTTTGTAAAAAATAGATTACGTATGAATGACGAGACTGGTCATGGAAATGAATTAGAATCTTTGAAATATGTCTTAAATGAATATGTCTCTATTGATGCACTTAAAACAAGGATAAATAGAATAGATTTAAATGCACTTAATTATTATCAGAATAATAAAGTCGCTTTTTGTAATGCACCAGTTATTAGTTGGTCGGATTCTCAAGGAGCTTTTACACAAATTGCAAAACGAATATATTTTACTAGAAATTCATTGGTACACAGTAAAAGTGGAAAAAATAAAGAACGTTATCATCCATATCAAGATGAAAAACAATTACAATTGGAAATTCCCCTTGTAAAGGCGGTGGCAGAAGCAATTATTATTAATTCAAGTGAGATTCTATAGTATAATTTAAGCATTCCTGGATACTTAAGTTCGGGGGTGCGGACGAATTCTTGGACCAATTTACGCTAGTCCCAGACTTCGTCTGTATTCCATTGGACTGACTCCTCCCAATGACATTTTGATTCTCTTTTCTCTAAACCAAATGATATATTCTATAATGGTCTCATAAATTAAGACACTTTTTCGGACAGATCTTAATGAATCTGATATACTTAAATCAATACATAAGAAAGGATTCAGTGTCATGTCCAGAAAAAGAAGAAATTTTAGTGCAAAATTTAAATCAGACCTTGTGATCGAGCTACTCAAAGGAGAAAAAGATCTCAATACCTTAGCAACAGAAAACAATATTCAACCAAATCTTCTCCGTAACTGGAAAAGAGAATTCTTGAACAATGCTTCTGCTGTGTTTGACGACAAACGTGAGGAAAACCTCAAGGAAAAGCTTGTCGAAGAACGCAAGGAAAAAACTGAGTATGCAAAAAAGGTTGGTCAGTTAACCATGCAGGTGGACTGGCTCAAAAAAAAATCTGAAGAAATTTGCGGACCTGACTACGAGAGTAAATTTAGTCCGAAACCTTTTGACGACTAAAGAACTTCCTGCTTCTGTTGGCACAAGCTTACTTGATATCAACCGTACAAGTATTTATTACAAAGGATCTCCAGTATCTGATGATGAACTGGCATGTAAAGAGATCATTGATCATCTCCATACGGATAATCCAACCTGGGGTACAAGACAGATGTCTGCACAATTAAAAGCCAGAGGATATAGAGTCGGTCGTCGGAAAGCCAGACGATACATGAATGAAATGGACATTCATCCAATCTATCCTAAGATGAATCTGTCTAAGCGTATGCAACAGGCAAAAGCCTGCCCTTATCTACTCCGCAATGCTGTCATCGATAAACCAAATCAGGCATGGTCCATTGATATTACATATATCCCGATCAAACATGGATTTCTATATTTGACTGCAGTGATCGACTGGTACAGCCGCTGTATTGTCGGATGGGAAGTGGATGATACTCTCGATACCCGAATGGTGATCAATGCGTTAAACAAAGCATTTAAGATAGCCAAACCTCAGGTTTTGAACTCTGATCAGGGATGCCAGTTTACCAGCCAGCAATATATCGATTTTGTAAAAGAAAATGGTATCCGTCAGAGCATGGATGGAAAAAGTCGTTGGGCTGATAATATCATGATCGAACGATGGTTTCGAAGTTTTAAGTATGAAGAAGCTTACCTGACACAATATAATAATATCAAAGAAGCCAGAGCAGCTATCAAACAATATGTTCACACCTATAACTTTGAAAGATATCATTCTACATTGGATTATCACACACCAGCGGAATATTATTATCCTGCAATGCTAATGTCATATGTAGCTTAATTATCTGTAAAGAAAACTAGTTCATCCTACGTACGTCTCTACAGATACAGTAACTTATCAACCTATCAACCTATCAGTTCATTATGAAAGTCTTAGATTTTTGTCTTGACAACTGAACCACTATACATAGCGGCTTTTTCAGATGAAATCATTATCACAAGTGCAGAAAAAGGAAGTGGCGCACTGATTACAGCTCAGTACGGAGAAAAATATCATAGAAAAATTTGGATTATAACGAATGATCGTAAGAGTTCGGTATAGTCATTATCATAATCCTATATTCTTACTACAAAAATTGGTACTACAAATTGCACAAAATCCTTCTGTGATCAATAATAGTTCTTGAGAAGATTGCTGGTTATCTCAAGAAAGTCATATATATAGTATCGTCATTTCCTAGAAAATATCATAATAGATTGAATGAGTAGAAATAATTTGATAAAATATACATAGAAAATACATAATACAGAATACAAAAAAATAAAAAAGGAGAATATGATGATTCATTTTTTAGGAACAGTCGCAATGATCTTAGTATTAAGCTTAATGATTACAGGACTTTTAAAATTAAATTACAAAGATTTATGGGTATCAGAAGATAAAAAAGTTGCTGAACCAGAAGTAAGAACATTAAGAAGTTGTTAGTTAAACCAAGAGGATGTCGAAAGAAACGGCATCCTTTTTTACATTTCGCACCATATAAATAACCACTCACACCATATTCGTTTATTCTTTAAAGAAATATGATAGCGTAAATTATGAATAGGGAAAAGAAAGCAAAAGAGAGGAGGCAGATAAGTTGTTACAAAAAATAAAATATCTTTCATTTTTTATAAAAGAGGATATGATGGAGCCATTAAGATATCTGATTGTCGCATGCAGTATCGGAATGGTATTTTTGATGCTGTTAAAGATGTTTGACATGATCTTTCCACAAGGGAAACATTTTCATAGAAAGAAATATGTCTGGACACTGATCCTGATCTATGCGATCGTATTTATTAATGTAGGATTTTTCTCAAGAGAACCAGGAACAAGAACGGATGTAAGTTTAAAATTATTTGAAACATGGGGGAATTCAATGATCGCTCATGCGTATTTTGTGGAAAATATCATCATGTTTATCCCATATGGTATATTACTTCCAATTGCATTTAAGAGGATTCGAAAAATCTGGATGTGTGTAGGAAGTGCATGCATGATCAGTTGTATGCTTGAAGTAATGCAGCATATGACTGGCAGAGGATATGCACAGATCGATGATGTGATGACGAATACCATAGGAGCCGCAGTTGGATATGTGGTGTGGAAGATTTTTGACAAATTGCGTCTGGTTTTTTTTAAGAAACCATGATATACTAACTAAGTTACTGAGGCGTTTTCCGAGACTGCTGAAAAGCTTATTACAGCTAATAAGTGAATAAAATCACGAAGATTAGCAGGTTAGTAGTCGGTTTTTCAGTTGTTTCGGCGCCTTAAGACAAAAGAATATAAAGGAGACGAACTATGACAAAACAGTTTAGCATGGAACTTGCAGGACGTACACTGATGGTTGAAGTCGGACGTGTTGCAGCACAGGCAAATGGTGCAGCATTTATGCACTATGGCGATACTGTTGTATTATCTACAGCAACAGCATCTGAAAAACCTAGAGATGGAATTGATTTCTTTCCATTAAGTGTAGAATACGAAGAGAAATTATACGCAGTAGGTAAGATCCCAGGTGGATACTTAAAGAGAGAAGGAAAACCTTCTGAGAATGCAATTCTTACAGACCGTGTGATCGACCGTCCAATGAGACCACTGTTCCCTAAAGATTACAGAAATGACGTTGCATTAAACAATTTAGTTATGTCTGTAGACCCAGACTGCAGCCCAGAGCTTACAGCTATGCTTGGTTCTGCAATCGCAACAGCAATCTCTGACATTCCATTTGACGGACCTACAGCATCTACAATGGTAGGACTGATCGATGGAGAATTCGTGATCAACCCAACTTCTGCACAGAAAGAAGTTTCTGATCTTGCATTAACAGTTGCATCTACAAGAGAGAAAGTTATCATGATCGAAGCTGGTGCAAATGAAGTACCTGAAGATGTGATGTTAGAAGCAATCTTCAAAGCTCACGAAGTAAACCAGGAGATCATCAAATTCATCGATACAATCGTTGCTGAATGTGGAAAAGAAAAACATGACTATGAACATCACATTGTAGATCCAGAGATGTATGATGATATGGTAGCTTTCATCACTCCAGAAGCAATGGAAGAAGCTGTATTTACAGATGACAAACAGACAAGAGAAGCAAATATTCGTGCAATCGAAGAGAAATTAGAAGAAAGATATGCTGAGAATGAAGAATGGTTAGCACAGATCGGTGAAGCTGTTTACGCATTCCAGAAGAAGACTGTTCGTAAGATGATCTTAAAAGATCACAAACGTCCAGATGGTCGTGAGATCAAACAGATCCGTCCACTTCATGCAGAAGTTGACTGCTTACCAAGAGTTCATGGATCTGCATTATTCCAGAGAGGACAGACTCAGGTTATGACAGTAACAACACTTGGATCATTATCTGAAGCACAGCGTCTTGACGGAATCGATGTAACAGAAACTACAAAACGTTATATGCATCACTATAACTTCCCTTCTTATTCTGTAGGAGAAACAAGACCAAGCAGAGGACCAGGACGTCGTGAGATCGGACATGGTGCATTAGCAGAGCGTGCGTTAGTTCCAGTATTACCAAATGAAGAAGAATTCCCATATGCGATCCGTACAGTATCTGAGATCATGGAATCTAATGGATCTACATCTCAGGGAAGTATCTGTGCATCATCTCTGTCATTAATGGCAGCAGGTGTTCCGATCAAAGCTCCAGTAGCAGGTATTTCTGTAGGACTTGTCACAGGAGAAGGAGATGACGATTACATCATCTTAACAGATATTCAGGGATTAGAAGACTTCTTCGGAGATATGGACTTTAAAGTAGCTGGTACAGACAAAGGTATCACAGCGATCCAGATGGATATTAAGATTCATGGATTAACAGAACAGATCATCCGTGAAGCGATCGCAAGAACAAAAGAAGCAAGAACACATATCCTTCACGATGTAATGAACCCAGTGATTCCAGCTGCAAGAGACCACGTTGGAGAATATGCTCCAAAGATTTCCCAGTACAAGATCGATCCTGAAAAGATTTCAGAAGTTATTGGTAAACAGGGTAAAACAATCAATGGAATCATTGATGAAACTGGTGTTAAGATTGATATTGACGAAAGTGGACGTATCGATATCTTAAGTGAAGATCAGGCAATGATCGACAAAGCGATCAGCATCATCAAATCTATCGTAGAACCATTAAATGTTGGAGATATCTACGAAGGTGAAGTTGTAAGAATCATGAACTTTGGTGCATTTGTACAGCTTTCTCCAAACAAAGATGGAATGATCCATATTTCTAAACTTTCTAACGAAAGAGTAGAGAAAGTAGAAGATGTCGTTAATATCGGAGACAAAGTAGCTGTCAAGGTATTAGAGATCGACAAGATGGGAAGAATCAATCTGAAATTAGAAGAGAAGATTGAAGACTAATTAAGAATCATCAAACAGCTTTTTGTATGCGAAAGTGTATGAAAAGCTGTTTTTCTATATGGAGATAACGTTTCTATACAAGAAACAACAAAGGAGATATACAAGTTTGAAACATATTATATTAGCATCTGCATCACCAAGAAGAAAAGAAATCTTAGAACTTGCAGATTTAGACTTTGATATTATGCCGAGTGATGCCGAGGAGATTACGACAAAAACAGAACCACATGAAGTGGTTATGGAATTGGCATCTATTAAAGCAAGAGATATTTATGAACGATCAGATAAACAGAGTATGGTCATTGGGGCTGATACAGTTGTAGCTTATCATGGACAGGTTCTTGGAAAGCCGGCAGATGAAGCCGATGCTAAAAGAACATTAATGATGTTAAGCGGACAGACACATGAAGTGTATACAGGTGTTTGCCTGATCGAAGATGGGGAAGCAAAAACATTTTATGAAGAAACAAAGGTAACATTTTATGAGATCAGTGAAGATGAGATAGAGCGTTACATTGAGACGGGAGAGCCAATGGATAAAGCTGGATCATATGGGATTCAGGGAAAAGCAGCGGTATTCATCAAAGGGATTGAAGGAGATTACTACAATGTTGTAGGATTTCCGATTGCAAGATTTCTGCAGGAAATTAGAAAATAGTCATGTATTTTTTGAAAATATAAGGCAAAAACCTTTGACGATACCTATAGACCTCTGTTATGATGTGAGGTAAAGGCAAAAAGCAGATAGACCGAAGAGTACGGTATTTATAAATGTTATTATGTATAAGTAGAAAGGGATTAGAAAAATGAGCAAGATTGCGATCGTAACAGATAGTAACAGCGGAATTACCCAGAAAGAAGGGAAAGAACTTGGAATCTCAGTGATTCCAATGCCATTTTATATTAATGAAGAATTATATTTTGAAGATATCACATTAACACAGGAAGAATTTTATCAGAAGTTAGATGAGGATGCAGATATCAAGACATCTCAGCCAGCACCAGGAGATGTGTTGGATCTGTGGGAGAAATTATTAGAAGATCATGATGAGATCGTACACATTGCGATGTCCAGCGGATTAAGCAGTTCCTGTGCAACAGCAGCGATGTTAGCCGATGATTATGATGGAAAAGTACAGGTTGTGGATAATCAGAGAATTTCTGTAACACAAAGACAGTCTGTAGAAGATGCCATGAAATTGGCAGAAGAAGGAAAATCTGCAAAAGAGATCAAAGATATCTTAGAAGCAGATAAATTAGATTCAGGAATCTTCATTATGGTAGATACATTAAAATATCTTAAGAAGGGTGGACGTGTTACATCAGCTGGAGCAGCGATCGGTACAGTCCTTGGAATCAAGCCAGTACTGCAGATTCATGGTGAGAAGTTAGATGCATTTGCCAAGACAAGAGGTGTCAAACAGGCAAAGAAAAAGATGATCGCGGCAGTAAGAAAAGAATTAGAAGAACGTTTTCCAGATGGAGATTTTGCAAAACATGCTTATCTTCAGTCTGCATATACGAAAGATAAAGAAGCAGCGCTTAAGTGGAAAGAAGAATTGATGGCAGAATTCCCAGAAATGGAATTTCATCAGGATCCACTATCTTTAAGTGTTGCATGCCATATCGGTGCAGGAGCACTGGCAGTTGCATGGACACATAAGATTGATGATTGATTAATTTAATATAGTAAAATAAACCTTTTTTTATATGTCATAATAGAATTTTAGATGAAATCCCTGTGTAATCATAGCACAGGGATTTCTTTTGTGTTACAATACAGTCAATTTTGGTAGACTAGATGGCAGGAGGTAATTCCTATGGAGATGAAAAAGGTTTTGAAATACGCAATGGAGATCGGAGAATGGATGCTAAAATCTGGTGCGGGTGTTTCAAGAGTGGAAGATACCATTTCAAGAATCTGTAAAGCATACGGGGCAAAAGAAGCTAATGTATTTTCTATCACATCGAGTATCGTAACGACGATCGAAGATGAAGAAGGAGAAATCATAACACAGACAAAACGTATCAGATATTATAAAACAGATTTTAAAAAATTAGATGAATTAAATCAGCTGTCAAGATATATGTGTAAATATCTTCCGGAAGAAGAGGAAGTTAGAGAAAGAGTTCTGAAAATAAAAAATGGAAATATGATCACATTTTTGGAAGAAGTGATCGTATCAGCCGTGATCGCAGCAGCCTGGACTTCATTTTATGGAGGGGGAATCACAGAAGATGTTATAGCGACACTAAGTGGAGCTTTAGTAACGATATTAGCCAGATACTTAAAGATACTTGCACCAAATGAAATGGTCCTAAATTTTTTATTATCATTTTTTGTAGCATCGTTAGCATATGTTTGTGCAAGCGTTGGAATAACACAGGATTATGGAAAGATCATTATCGGTAATATCATGCTGCTTGTTCCGGGAGTGGCATTTGTCAATGCACTTAGAGATATGATCGGTGGGGATATGATGTCTGGAATCTTGCGTGTGTGTGAATCCGTGTTGTTAGCAGTCTTTCTTGCGGCAGGTTCTTTTATGGCACTGATATTTTGGGGAGGTGTGTTATAAATGAAAACAGAGATCATTCAGGTACTTGCAAGTTTTGTCGGAAGTTTTGGATTTGCAGTGCTTTATAATCTTCGAGGAAGAAAACTTTGTATGGCTGGAATTTCAGGAATGGTATCCTGGATCGCATATTTAGTTGCATGGAATGAGATGCCAAGTGTATTTGCAGCGAATTTAGCAGCTGCGGCAGTCGCAACGGTTTATGCAGAGACGATGGCCAGAATTTTAAAGACACCAGTTACGGTATTCTTGATCACCGGGATCATTCCGCTTGTTCCAGGAGGAAATTTATATTACACAATGAATTATGTTCTTGCCAAGCAATGGCATTTATCTTCTTTATATGGACAAAAGACAATCTTGATCGCAATCGCAGTTGCTGCGGGGATCATGATAGCATCATCGATTTATGGGATTTGTGCATTGGTGTGGAAGTATTGTAAGCAAGAAGTGAAATAGGAATGAACGCAAAGAAACAGGCATAAAATAAGACCATACCAATAGAAAGTGAAAGGATCTTATGGAACAAGATGAGAAATTTGATAACCAGTTCAATCTGGCACTGGATCTTACGAAAGAAGAACGGGAAAGGTCAGAAGATTTAAATGCTGGATATGATCAGACATTTGATCGATGGGAGATTATCTTTCGTTATGCAGGTGATCTAAAGACATTAAAAAAATCATCAACAACCAATATTGAACCATTGAGCATGGGATATGCGATCGCATATATGAAAGAAAATGATTTAGAAGCATTTTCAAGAAATGAACAAGTGATCTTTATAGAAAAACCAAAAAATTTATTATTAAACCGACAGGTATCAATTTCAGCTTCCTGTATGTTGTCGGTAAAGAATACACCTCTTTCATTGACTGGAAGGGGTGTTTTTGTTGCAGTGATTGATACAGGAATCGATATATTTCATTCGGATTTTATCAATGAAAATGGAGATACGAAAATTTATGAGTTATGGGATCAGACGATTTCGGGAATCCCACCACAGCCATTTATAAATGGAACTTTGTATACAAGAAAAGAGATCAATGTAGCAATTCATTCAGAAAATGGACGGCAAATGTTTCAAAGTCGTGATGATCTTGGTCATGGAACGCATGTAGCATCCATCTGTGCAGGAAGAAATGGTGTGGCACCAGAGGCAGAACTGATCGTTGTGAAATTAGGAGATATAAGCAAACAAGGATTTCCAAGGACGACACAGTTGATGACAGCACTGCAGTATGTGATCGATACAGCGATAAGGGAAAACAGACCAGTGGCAGTGAATATCAGTTATGGGCATAATTACGGGGATCACAGAGGAAATTCGTTGTTGGAGACATTTGTTTCACAGATCGCAGGGCAGTGGAAAAGCTCTATTTGTATAGGAACTGGGAATGAGGGAAATAGTGGGCGTCATAAACAAGGAAAGATCACGACAAAAACGGAGCTGATTTTATTTGATGTGGCACCATTTGAGCAGAACTTGAATCTACAGATCTGGAAAGATTTTGTGGATGAATTCAAGATCAGACTTGAGTCTCCATCGGGAATCACATATACGATCGTGGACCAGCAAGGAAAATCGCAATACACATATAAGGATACAACGGTTTACGTGTACAATGGGTACTCAACACCATATAATGTTAGGCAGGAACTATATTTTAGTTTTATACCGATGGAAGGAAATTATATAGAAAGCGGTCAGTGGAAGATAGAAATTTCACCAGTGAATATAAAAAATGGTGAATATCAGATGTGGCTTCCGGTATCTGCAGGAAGCAATCCAGAAACCAGATTTTTAGAACCAGATAAAGTATTTACTTTAACAATTCCTTCAACTGCAAGAAATGTGATTTCCGTAGGTGCTTATGATGTCAGATATCAGGCTTATGCAGATTTTTCAGGAAGAGGAGATCAGAAATTTTGTGTAGATAAGCCGGATCTTGTAGCACCAGGTGTTGGAATTTTGGCAGCAGCAGTTGGAGGAGGCGAGAGTGTAAGATCAGGAACATCGATGGCAACACCATTTGTTACAGGATCAGCAGCTCTTTTGATGGAATGGGGAATTGTAAGAGAAAACGATCCATATCTTTATGGAGAACGAATGAAGGGGTATCTTCATAAGGGAGCGAGACGATTACAGGGATATGATAGATATCCGAATGATGAAATTGGATATGGACGGTTATGTGTGTCTGAAAGTTTGTATCAATAACGATATTTTATGAAAAAATACAACTAATATCCGCAATTTTTGTATCATATTTCCAGTTTATATGCTAAAATTAATAATATACTGGGAATACGAAAGGGGAAGAGACAATCATGAAAACAGAAAGATTTGACAAGAAACTGTTCAAACAGGAAGTCATCAATAATCTTAAGACTCAGTTCAGAGTAGAGCTTGATAATGCCACCCAGCAGCAGATTTATCAGGCAGTCGCTTATGCTCTGAAAGAGTGGATCATTGAAGATTGGATGGATACTCAGAAGACTTATGAAGAAAAAGACCCGAAGATTTTATATTATATGTCCATGGAATTCCTGATGGGAAGAGCACTTGGAAACAACCTCATTAATATGAGTATGTATGGAGAAGTGAAAGAAGCATTAGAAGAATTAGGTGTAGACCTTAACATGGTAGAAGACCAGGAACCAGATCCAGCCCTTGGTAATGGTGGACTTGGACGTTTAGCAGCATGTTTCTTAGATTCACTTGCAACACTTGGATATGCAGCATATGGATGTGGAATCCGTTATCAGTATGGAATGTTCAAGCAGAAGATCAAAGACGGATATCAGATAGAAGTACCAGATGAATGGTTAAAGAATGGAAATCCATTTGAATTAAAACGTCCTGAATATGCGAAGGAAGTACGTTTTGGAGGAAATATCCGTACAGAATATGATGAAGCAGCTGGAAGAATAAACTTCATTCAGGAGAATTATCAGTCTGTTATGGCTGTACCATATGACTATCCAGTTGTAGGATATGGAAATCACATTGTTAACACATTAAGAATCTGGGATGCAGAACCAATCACTGACTTCCAGTTAGATTCATTTGACAAAGGTGAATATGACAAAGCCGTAGAACAGAAGAACCTTGCAAAGAATATCGTAGAAGTATTATATCCAAACGATAACCACTATGAAGGTAAAGAACTTCGTTTAAAACAGCAGTATTTCTTCGTATCTGCAAGCTTACAGGCAGCAGTAGCCAAATATAAGAAGAATCATGACGACATCACAAAACTTTATGAGAAGATGACAATCCAGATGAACGACACTCATCCAACAGTATCTGTAGCAGAACTGATGAGAATCTTAATGGATGAAGAAGGTCTTGGATGGGATGAAGCATGGGAAGTTACAACAAAGACTTGTGCATATACAAACCATACGATCATGGCAGAAGCATTAGAGAAATGGCCAATCGATCTGTTCTCAAGATTACTTCCTAGAGTTTACCAGATCGTAGAAGAGATCGACCGCCGTTTTGTGAACAAGATTCGTGAGATGTATCCAGGTAACGAAGAGAAAGTCAGAAAGATGGCAATTCTCTGGGATGGTCAGGTACGCATGGCACACATGGCGATCGCAGCAGGATACTCTGTAAATGGTGTAGCTAAACTTCATACAGAAATCTTAAAGAATCAGGAATTAAAAGATTTCTATCAGATGATGCCTGAGAAGTTTAACAATAAGACAAACGGAATCACACAGAGACGTTTCTTAATGCATGGTAATCCATTACTTTCTGACTGGGTAACTAAAAAACTTGGAACAGATACATGGGCAACAGACCTTTCTTTAATGTCAGGACTTAAGAAATATGTAGATGATCCAAAATCACAGAAAGAATTTATGGAGATCAAACTGCAGAATAAAAAACGTCTGGCAAAATATATCAAAGAACATAATGGAATCGATGTTGATCCTACATCTATCTTTGATGTGCAGGTAAAACGTCTTCATGAATATAAACGTCAGCTGATGAACATCTTACATGTAATGTATCTGTACAATCAGTTAAAGAAGAATCCAAATATGAACTTCTATCCAACAACATTTATCTTTGGTGCGAAGGCAGCAGCTGGATATCGTCGTGCAAAACAGACGATAAAACTGATCAACTCTGTAGCTGATAAGGTAAACAATGATGCATCGATCAAAGGTAAATTAAAAGTAGTATTTATCGAAGATTATCGTGTATCTAATGCGGAATTGATCTTTGCGGCAGCAGATGTCAGCGAACAGATTTCTACAGCATCCAAAGAAGCATCAGGAACAGGTAATATGAAGTTTATGTTAAATGGTGCACCAACACTTGGAACAATGGATGGAGCGAACGTTGAGATCGTTGATGAAATCGGAGAAGAGAATGCATTTATTTTCGGTTTAAGTTCTGAAGAAGTTATCAACTACGAGAACAATGGTGGATATCATCCATATGAGATCTATGAGAATGACAAAGATATTCATGAAGTATTAGATCAGTTAGTTGATGGAACATATGCAGATGGTGACCATGAACTTTACAAAGACTTATATCAGAGTCTGTTATTTGGTGATACAGGAAGTCAGGCAGATATGTACTTTATCTTAAAAGACTTCCGTTCATATGCAGAAGCTCATGAGAAAGTGGCAAAAGCATATCAGGATACAAAGAAATGGGCGAAGATGGCAATGACAAATACTGCAGGATGTGGTAAATTCTCATCTGACCGTACAATTCAGGAATATGTTGATGATATCTGGCACTTAGATAAAATTAGATAAGTAGTGGAAATTGTGATATAATAGGAGAAGTCTCTTTTGGAGGCTTCTCTTTTTGTGGGGAAAATACTTCAAAGAAATGATAACAAGTGACATAAAGATGAAGATAAGGGGAAGAATGTGAAGGAAGGAATAAAAAAGATTACAGCATGTCTGTTGATCATACTAATGACTATAACATTAACACCGATATACAAAGCTACTCATAAAGTATCGGCTGCACAGAATTTTAAAATTCATTTTATTGATGTTGGCTGCGCAGATGGAGCATTGCTTCAGTATGGGGAAGGAAGCAACGCCAAATATGCAATGATCGATACAGGAGCTGAAAAATACAACGGAACGAAAGATAAGACATATGCCAAGAAAAAAGATCCAGCTTATGAGTATCTTAAAAAAATGGGTGTAAAGCATTTGGAATTTGTGATTCTTACACATCCACATCGGGATCATATTGGCGGCTTGGTAAAGATTCTGAAAGATAAAACCATTACGATCAATACGATTTATGGGAATTCTTTAGAAATGACTTACTTAAGGAGCAATGATAATGTTAAGGAACAGACTTCAGAAACTGCGAAATGGACAAAATTTGATTCAAATACATACCAAAAAGTAAAGGATGAAATTGAAAAAAGAAATAGTGAAGAAGATGAATCTTTGCATGTAAAATATGTTATTCCCAAGGCCGGCTCAAAGATTTATCTTGGCCAGGCACAGATTACGTTTTATGGGCCACTGGAGAATAATTATAAGTATGGAAGACAAGTGGATCTTAATGTAAGGCAGGAAAATAAATATTCCATCGTTACAAGAATCGTTTATGGAAAGAATTCATTTTTGATGACAGGAGATGCCCAGAGAGAAACGATAGAGAAGATTATCAAAAAAGGTTATAATCTGCAGGCACAGGTATTAAAAGAACCACATCATGGTTATCAAGATGTAAAGGAAAAGGACAAACTGATCGCAGGACGGACATCAGATCACAAATTATTGATCGATCATACCAAAGCAAATATTGCGGTTATCAGCAATGGATATAAAAATACAGGGGAAGTTCCCATGAAAAATGTTCTTACGGATCTTTCCAAGATGGATATTTATGAGACGGGTAACAGGGGAACGATCGTTATCACCTCTGATGGAAGTCATTTATATGTAAGAACAGAAAAAGGTGGAAATAAACCGAGTGTCAATGGAAAAATCATATCATCAGGAAAGAGTATTTCCATGCCAGTCTTGCAGTCCATTGATATCGTAAGCAATAAAAAAACAAAAATACTTCCAGCATATCCTGGAACAAAAGATGCAAAGAGTATCTATACAAACAAAAATGTGACAATAAAGATCAATGCCAGTGCCAGAAGTTTTACGAAGATTAATAGTGTGCAATATAAGATCGTGAAAAAGGGACAAAGCAGTGCCAAACTTCCGTATTGTTATGGAAAATCTGTGACCTTAAAGAACGGAACGATTGCAAAGGTCTATGTAAAATATAATACGATGCTTGGAGAGAAGGAATTAAAACTTCCGCAGATCGTTGTTGATACCAAGGCACCGACAAAGCTTAGGCTTAAGAAGAAAAAATCAGGAAAGAAGAAAAAAGTAACTTTTTCGGCAAATTATGGAACTAGTGGCAAGAAGAAAACCGCGTATAAGTTAGTTCCAAAAGGAAAGAGTGCCAAAAAATATAAATGGAAAACTGCAAACGATGTCAGATATGATGCGAAAAAATATAGAAAAGCAAGATTATATGTGCGTTTTATTGATAAAGCAGGAAACAGCAAGACAACGAAGATGTCAATATAAGATGAGGAGACAGACTGCTTGTATGATAAAACATAATTTGCTATACTGAAAAGTAACAACAATATAAGAACAGATCAGGAGAATGAGAATGAATAGCAGATTAAAAGGAATTGTAACAGTTATACTGATCGTGATCATAGGATTGGTTGCGGTCAGCGGTATTGGATATATCAGACAGAGAATGGCAGCAGATCAGGGTGTGAAATATCTAAAACAGAAAGAATATCAGAAAGCATATGAAGAATTTGATAGTGCGGCCTCAAGATTTACATTGATCTTTACAAAACAGAAGAAGAATGTTCTGTTTTATGAAGGAGAGGCATTGTATCAGATGGGTGAATATAACAAAGCAGCTGAAATTTATGATCGATTGATCGATCGTGGAGAAGTTAAGGCATATTCTTTAAAAGCATATTGTCTGATGCAGAGAAATAAAACAAAAGAAGCACTAGAAGTATGCAATCTTGGAATTTCAGAATTTCCGAAAGAAGGAGAGATCTACTGTACCAAGTATGCAATTTATGCAAAACAGGAGAAATACAAAGAAGGACTTCAGGTTATTAAAAAAGCATTGAAACAGGATGAATTAAAGAATAAGAAAGAAGTGCTCTTTGCAAGGATTGGTGCATATGAGTCTTTGTTTGATTTTGATACAGCATATAAATATACAAAAGCTTATGTAAAGGCGTATCCAAAGGATGCACAGGGAAAGAAAGAACTGACATTTTTGGAAACAAGATAAATGGCAGACAAAAGCATTGAATGAGGGAATGTTATGGGCAAAGATATTCTGATAAGAGATCAGATTTTTTCGACATATGATAGTCTGTATGATGCAGAAAAGAAGGTTGCAGATTACGTGGCAGGACATCAGGAAGATGTGATCAATATGTCGGTGGCTGAACTGGCACAAAATTGTGCTACGAGTCAGGCTACTGTGATTCGCTTTTGCAAGAAGATCGGATGTGAGGGATTTCACAAGTTGAAGTTGAAACTTGCTGGAGAACAAAGCAAGCAGGAAGAACTGGCAGCATCGAATGAAATTAATATTGAGAATATGGAACAGTCTCTTCACAATATTATGGTTAGTAAAGTAGAAGAGATTAAAGCAACTTTTCACAATTTTGATCAGAAAGAACTTCGAAGTATTGTGGATGCAGTTTTGGGTGCAAATCTCATTGAATTTGCTGCGATGGGCAATACAATACCGATTGCGATGGACGGAACATATAAGTTTAATCAGCTTGGGCTACATGCTGTGACTTCTCCAATGTGGGAGACACAGGAGGCATTTGCAAGAACGCTGAAGAAAGGTGATGTATTTTTTGCGATTTCAGCATCGGGAGCATCTAAGCGTCTGATCCGCATGGCTAAGATCGTGAAGAAGCAAGGTGGAGTGACTGTTGCAGTGACGAATCAGGCAAAGTCACCGATAACTGAGATTTGTGATCATGTGATCATAACAGCAACAAGGGAACACATTTTTTATGATCAGGTTAGTTTTACAAGGATGGCTGCGATGGCAGTGATCGATACATTATTTATGTTGATACTTTCTATGAAGAACGATTTCTTTGAGAATGTTGCAGAACATGAACGCTCCGTGATAGAGGAAAAATTATAAGGAAGATGGAATAAGATGTTTATTTTGATAATAGGAGTGTTGATCATATTTTGTATTCTGTTATTTATCTGCTATTCTTATATGCAGAATCAGCGTTCAAAATATGTCTCACAGATGTATAAAGAATTTAAAGAACAATATGGGGCCAATGCAAAGGTTGCTATGGGATTTTCACAGACAAATGTGTTTTCTAAAGCAATGACATTGATGATCGCGGTAAATCCAGAAGATCATCGAGTTATTGATGCATGGGCAGTGACTGATAATGACATGGAAATAGAAGGAAGAACTTGTGCAGAATATCTAGGAATTGATATTAATAAATATGCGGAAGATGTCAGAAAAAGAAGTGATAAGGATCTTTTGATGAGAAAACCAACACAGATCAAAACAGCAAAAGAAAAGGCATTTGCGATGGCGGTAATGCAGATATTAAATCAGGAATAGGAAAGAGTCATTATGGAAGAGATCAAGAAAGAGATTATTGAAAAGGTTATTCTTGTTGCAGTGGCCGATCAGGACGTGAGAGAGGCAGAAGAATCTCTTGATGAATTAGAAGAATTGGTAAAGACTGCTGGAGCAGTGGTTGCAGCAAGAGTGATTCAAGTAAGAGAAGCTCCGCATCCGGGAACTTATATTGGAAAAGGAAAGATTGACGAAGTTAAGGCATTGTTATATGGAACAGATGCGATAGGTATTGTATGTGATGATGAGTTATCTCCTGCGCAGATGGGGAATCTTAGTGATGCACTAGATACAAAGGTAATGGACAGAACTTTGATCATTCTTGATATTTTTGCTAAGAGGGCATTTACAAGAGAGGGTAAGATACAGGTAGAACTTGCACAGCTGAAATATCGTGCATCCAAACTTACCGGACAGGGAAAAGCGTTATCAAGGCTTGGAGGAGGAATTGGAACAAGAGGACCTGGAGAAAAGAAACTTGAGATGGATCGTCGCTTGATCCGAACGAGAATATCAAGACTTAAGGCAGAACTCCGTGATGTTGTAAAGCACAGAGAAGTACAGCGAAAACAGCGCCAGAAGAATCATCTTCCGGTTGTGTGTATTGTTGGATATACGAATGCTGGAAAGTCAACGCTTCTGAATCATTTTACAAATGCAGGTGTCTATGAGGAAGATCAGTTGTTTGCAACCCTTGATCCAACAACAAAGAGTCTGGATTTAAGTGGCGGGCAGACAATTCTTATGACAGATACGGTCGGATTTATCCGCAAACTTCCACATCATTTAGTAGAGGCTTTTAAAAGTACATTGGAAGAAGCAAAATACAGTGATCTGATCCTGCATGTTGTTGATGCTTCTAATCCGCAGAAAGAAAAGCAGATGGAGGCGGTATACGAAACATTAAAGCAACTTGGTGCGAATGAATCGCCGATCGTGACAGCATTTAATAAGATCGATCTTTTGAATGGAGATGAGATTTTAAAAGATCAAAATGCAGAAGCGGTCGTAAGAATTTCAGGAAAGACAGGAGAGGGGACTGACCAGTTATTAGAGAATATTGAAAAGATTCTGCAGAAACAGAAATTATATCTGGAGAAATTATATGATTATCAGGATGCAGGTAAGATTCAACAGATCAGAGCTCATGGACAGCTTTTGAAAGAAGAATATAGAGAAGATGGAATTTATGTAGAAGCATATATCCCAAAAGAGATTCTTGGAAACATCTAGGAGGAATTGAAAGTGATCATTCAGAAAGTAATTAATAACAATGTTGTTAGTACATTTGATGCAAACGGCAAGGAAGTTATTTTGATGGGCAAGGGAATTGGTTTTCGAAAAAAAGCAGGAGATGAATTAGATAAAAACAAGATTGAGAAGATTTTTACATTGGATTTAAGCGGGAAGTCTTCTTTTGTTCAAGAAGTTATGGCAATTATTCAAGAATTCTATGAAATCGTTCTTAATCCAGAACATCCGGCATATCAGCGGTTTGCAACGCATCTTCAATATCTTGAGACAGAGATCATGTCAAAGAAACATCCGATGGAAGAAGATGAAGAAGCAGATGTTGAATTTTATGAAAGAAATCAGAAAAAATATCCGGAAGCCTATGTGTGCAGTCAGAAGATCGTGGAACATATTGAACAGCATTATGATTGTAAATTATCTGCGGATGAGAAAATGTATCTTATCATTTATGTAAAAAGGCTGATCCTTGAAACAAGTGGTCAGATATAAATCTAGGTTGACTTATGCGTCAGAATTTGATATTATAATGTTATCAGATTTTGGATTGTGACTGGTAAGGCAGGCAAGACCTATTTAATAAGTGTGAACATTTGTTAAAGTAGGTCTTTTTTTATGCTTTTTTAAGGAATTGCACTTAGATGAGTACAAAGATAAGCCAGTTAAAGATCCAGATAAATTAAAATTATTTTATATGTGAGAAGGAGAAACAATTATGGTATCAAAGAAATTTGTCATTGAAAACGAACAGGGATTACACATGAGACCAGCAGGAGTTTTAGCGAAAGCTGTAACTAAATTCGAATCTGACGTAACTATCGTATTCGAAGATAAAAAAATCAACGCTAAAAGCTTATTAAACATCATCGGAGCTTGCATCAAATGTGGTTCTGAAATCGAATTAGTATGTGAAGGTCCAGACGAAGAAGCAGCTCTTGCACATGCAACAGAACTGATTGAATCTGGATTAGGTGAATAATCACTGCTCATAATGGGTGTAACATATAATTTGATAAAGGACGGGTGGCAACATGTATAAAGGTATAGGAGCATCTGCTGGTATCGGTATCGGTAAGATCGTTAAGATTAAGGAAGAAGAACTTAATTACACAAAACAGTCTATCGAAGATACAGAAGCAGAGAAAAAACGTTTAAGCGATGCAATTGAAGTTTTCATTGAGAAGACTCAGAAGATGGTTGAATCCATGAAAGTAACTGCTGGTGAGCAGGAAGCAGAGATCTTAGAAGGTCATATCATGATGATCCAGGATCCAGCGATCTCAGAACAGATCGAAGCTAAGATCGATGGAGAGAAGATCAACGCAGAAGCTGCTGTAGAAGAAGCTTGCGATTTCTTCGCACAGATCTTCGCTATGGCAGACGATGAACTGACACAGCAGAGAGCATCTGACTTAGGCGACATCAAAACTCGTTTAATTAAGATCTTACTTGGAATTGAAGAAGTAGATATCAGTGCAGTTCCAGAAGGAACAATCTTAGTAGCAGAAGATTTAACACCATCTATGACAGCAGGAATCAATCCTGCAAATGTTCAGGGTGTATTAACAGAGATCGGTGGTAAGACATCTCACTCTGCGATCATCTGCAGATCTATGGAAATTCCAGCAGTTCTTAGTATCGAAAACATCGTTTCTATCGTGAACGATGGAGATGAAGTTGTTCTTGACGGATCAACAGGAGAAGCATTCATCAATCCTGAAGCATCTGTTGTAGAAGAATATAAAGCTAAGAAAGCAAAATTCTTAGAAGAGAAAGCTGCCCTTCAGAAGTTTGTTGGACAGAAATCCCAGACAGCAGACGGACACGTTGTGGAACTGGTTGCTAACATCGGTGGACCAGACGAAGCAGAAGGTGTCTTAGAGCGTGATGGAGAAGGTGTTGGATTATTCAGATCTGAGTTCTTATTCATGGAAAGCGATGCGATTCCATCAGAAGAAGCTCAGTTTGAAGCATACAAGAAAGTAGCTGAAACTCTTGACGGTAAACCAGTGATCATTCGTACACTGGATATCGGTGGAGATAAAGCTCTTCCATATCTTGGACTTCCAACAGAAGAGAATCCATTCTTAGGATTCAGAGCAGTACGTTTCTGCTTACAGAGAAAAGAAGATATTTACAAACCACAGCTTCGTGCATTATTACGTGCAAGTGCTTTCGGTAAAGTTCGTATCATGGTACCATTAGTAACATGTGTAGACGAGCTTCGTGCAGTCAAAGCGATCATCGAAGAACTGAAACAGGAATTAGATGCAGAAGGTATCGCATACGACAAAGACATCCAGGTTGGTGTTATGATGGAAACTGCAGCAGCAAGCTTAATTGCTGACATTCTTGCAAAAGAAGCAGACTTCTTCAGTATCGGTACAAACGATTTAACTGGATACACAATGGCAGCCGACAGAGGTAACCCAGATGTTGCATATCTGTACTCTGCATACAATCCAGCTGTACTTCGTTCTATCAGAAATATCATCTCAGCTGCAAACAAAGAAGACATCATGGCAGGTATGTGTGGAGAAGCAGCAAGCGATCCATTATTAGTACCAGTATTACTTGGATTCGGATTAAACGAATTCTCAGTAAGTGCTACAGCAATCCTTGCTACAAGAAAAGTAATGTCTCTGTGGACAATGGATGAATGTAAAGCATTAGTTGATGAAGTAATGCAGTTAGAAACAGAAGCAGAAGTGAAAGCTTTATTAGAAGAAAGAGCAAGAAGCTAAGATTATATGATTTAGTTTCTTACGGGAATATGGAAAGGACCTTGGTAATTTAGTTATCAGGGTTCTTTTTTTTGTATAGTAATGGAACAATATATTAAGTAGGTATACTTATTAAAAAAGTCAACCATAATATTTCACAAAAATAAAAAAGTTTTTTGTATTAAACGACGAAAAAACTAAATCTGATTGCCTGTAAAATGGTGAAATGTTACAATTCAAGCATAAGGGGAGAATGAAAACGACATATCAGGATACTGTATGAACTTAAGCTCCTTGAGACCTTATGAAGTCAGAAAATAGAGGTACAATAAAAGAGTGCAGAATGAAGAAATTAGAAAAATAGAAGCAAGAATCTTAGAAATGATGAATATATGAAAATTGTCAGATATTATAAGGTCTACGGTACCCAATGTGCATATGTTAGATAGCCTTAAAATAAGAAATTCTTAAGGCTATCTAATAATGCTCATTATTAGATGAGGAGGTTATAATGATAAGTTCTGAAAAAAATAAGGATTTATGGATTGAAGATTATAAAAAAAGAGTAAAAGTTTTATCCGCACAAGAAATAAAATTATTAGAAACTAGTTGGTCAAGTGAAAATAATAAAGTAGAAAATTATTTTAGAACAGATGATGGTCAAGGAAAGTTAAATTTATGGTTAATAGATACATATAATTATGAAAATTTGACTGTAGAAATGCAAGTTAATCTTAATGTTATATCAAAAGACGCTGGATGTGAAATAATAATTAAACCTCAAAAATTTAAATTATACTATTTAAAAATGGTGATATTTTTTTATATAGTGTTAATGATAATATTTGGTGTTATATCACAAAGCGTTATAGTGTTTGCTTTTGGAGCAGTTCAAGTTATGATTTTATATGTTCAAAATCGAATAATATATAAAAATACGAGAAATCGTATAATAGATAAGATACAAAATATGTGATGAAACGTAGATATCATAAGATCTGCGGTACCTTAAGTATGACAAAGAAGGAAAACAGACAGCTGTATAAAATCTTAAGGTCCCAGGGACATTAAGATTAAGTAAATCCGCAAGTACAAATCGAAGAAACAAAAAGGTGAGAATAAAATGGTAAAAATTAAAATATTTATTTGCACTATATGGATAGCAGCTTTTTGTGTAACTATCGGTGGTTGTAAATCTTACAGACAAAGCAGAAAGCAAAATCAAAAATTATACAATGCCATAGAAACAAATGAAGTTGAAGCAGCCAAAGAAGCAATTGATGATGGTGCCAATATGAATTCGTTTCGAAATATAGGCTTGACAATGGATAGTCTTTATGGAAAATCAGATAAAAATCCAGTATATGCTGATACAGCCATGCATGAAGACAATAAAATTGCCCAGTATTTAATAAGAAAAGGAGCTGATCCCAATTACAAGGATAAAGACGGAATTTCATTACTTATGCTTGCTGCCCAACAAGGAAATATAAAATTTTGCAAGCAATTGGTAGAAAAAGGAGCTGATGTTAAGTATAAAAAAAGAGGAATATCAGCTCTAGATTACGCATTATCAACGGGCGAAATTCAAGATGCTAAAACTCAAATAGAATTAATAGAATATCTGTATCAACAAAAAATTCCAGTTACAAAAATGACAAAAAGAATATTGATCAATGGATATCGTACGGGCGTTTATGGAGATACATCGGCAAACACGGAATATATTCTTCAATGGGGAATGAAGCAGGGAATTGTAAAAATGAAAGACCTGTCAAAGAAACGAAAGATTTTCTATCAAATCTCAATAGGACAAGAAATAAATTCATCAATTTTAAAAGGAATTTCCATTCATGAATTACATAATACATATGGGGAGAATATTGCAATGGTTGCTGCCCAATATGGAAATTTGAAAGTGTTAAAATATGCAGTAAAGAATAAGATTTCTGTTCGAGAAGAAAATGCAGATTTTCAAAATATATTTGACCTTGCGATAAAATCAAACAACATTGATACAATAAAATATCTAATGGATATTATAAAACCATCCCCAAAAGATATATGCGAATCAATTGAGAATTCGATAGATTCTATTTCGGAGAAAACATTAGGGTACTTATTGACAAAATTAACAGATATAAATATATCACCAGAAGATAATGATGAAAATATATTAGAAACAGCAGCAATGAGTGACCGAATAGATCTTGCAGAATTGTTAATAAAAAAGAAGGCAGTAGTTACACCAATAGCATTAATAAACGCGGTAGATACGGGAAATATAAAATTAGTAAAACTATTGCTTAGCAATGGAGGCGAAGTTAATAAGATTGGAAAATACTCTGATGGAGAAAAAATGACATCTGCTTTATATGAAGCGATTACATTAGGAGATTTTCCAATGGTAAAATTTTTGATCAAGGAAGGGGCAGGTGATACGGATATAAAAGAAGCTGTAACAGACAGTAATAGTTATAGAATAAAAAAATATATTTATCAAAAGTTTCCGGGATTGCAAGATGACTAATACTATAGTGACTTAAGTTCCCTGAGACCTTACGAAGTCATAGTAAGAACAATGTAAGAAAGACAGGTGGAAAACCAAGCAATAGACGGGAAGAAATTAGAGAACAAAAAGCAAGAGGAGAGAGAAATAAAAGAAAAAGAAAGGGATATAAGCATTCAAAGTAAATATACAAAATAATAGAAAATAGTGATACTTGATTCGCTTAAGATAACAAATATTTCTAAGAAAAAACTTAAGCTCCCTGAGACCTTACGAAGTCAGAAAACAAGGAATTAATAACACAATAAAAGAGTGTAGAGTGAAGAAATCAGAAAAGCAGAAATAGTAATCTTAAAAAAGAACAAGATATGGAAATTGCCAGATAACATAAGCATTCCTGTAATTCATAAATAATGTCAATAGACGAAAGAAGAACCTCACAGTATAATTAAGATATCATCTTGGCGGATGAAAAACATCTTAATTATCGGAGGTCCTTATAATGAATTATACACAGAATCAAAAGATTGAACAAGTCACAGAATCAACTTTAGTACTCGGAGTTGATATCGGAAGTTCTGAACACTATGTCAGAGCATTCGATTACCAGGGAAGAGAGCTGACAAGAAAAGTATTCAGATTTTCAACTGATATCAATGGGTTCAACAGCTTTTATGACTGGGTTACACAAATATGCATAAAGCATGGAAGTGCTGATGCAATATACCAGTATACGGATTTTGGAGAAACAATGATCCAGGGTTATGATCAGGCGAAAAATGAAATATGTTATGCGGGTGGGATCTATGATCAGAGTACAGGTCTATATTATCTGAATGCCAGATATTATAATCCAGAAGATGGAAGATTCCTAACAGAAGATACTTATCATGGAGAAAATGATAAACCTGATACGCAACATTTATACGTGTATTGCAGTGAATTATGTGGATCCTAGTGGGCATTATGCAGTGGCATTGTATACGTTAGTAAAGATAGTTGCCGGAGGAGTGGTATTTTATGTATCATATTCAACTTGGAAAAGACGAAGAATCAAGACACGATATGCAACAAGAATACTAAATGAAAAATACGGAAAAGGGAATTGGGGCAAAGGACCTGGATCAGAATATAGTCGTATAATAAAATATCATAGGAAATAAATTATGAGGAGGAAAAATAAAATGATAGTGTATGAACTGAGTTGGTGGTATTTAGATGAAGAGAGTGGAAAATCTGATGAACAGGTAATTGCAGTATATTCATCTGAACAATTAGCTCAAAAAGCAATAGAAAGATTTAAAATACAACCAAGATTTATAGGACATGAGGAAGACTTTTACATAAGTAAATATATAATAAATCATGAGGAGTGGAAAGATGGTTATTTTTGCAGTGACGATTTGAAAGGAGATATGTAATAAATATGTATGTTTATAAGTTAATATACGAAAAGCAAAACAAAGGAATAGGATCTATGAATATAGGATATTATAGTAGTTATAAAAAAGCAAGGAAAGTAAAAAAGAAATATCAAGCAATAGTTCCAGGATTTAAAGATCATTCGCATGGGTTTAAAATAAAAAAAATAGAAGTAAATAGAGATAATTATTATTTTATGTAAATAGAAAGGACTTAAGTTCCCTGAGACCTTACGAAGTCACTGATTAGCGAATATCGTTATACAGAATATACTTATGATCAAAGAGGAAGGCTCACAGCATTTGCAGAGATCAGTCAGAATGCCCAGCCAACGGCAGATGATATCAAAGCCCATCAGATCCGGTATACTTATAATGAGGATGGAAATCTCAGTAAGGTATCCTATCCGACCACCAAAGATGGACTCCAGTCATTATCTTATATTTATGATGAAAACGGATGGCTGCAGGAGATCAAAGGAGAACTGTATTCCAAGAATCAGACAACAGAGAAAGTCCTCAGAAGTTATACCTATGATGCGTACGGAAAAGTTAAAGAGATCAAGGATTACAGGAATCTGTTAAAGAATGGTGATCAGGCAGTTCAAAAAGTTTATATCTATGACAGTTTTGACCGTGTTAAAGAGATGATCTACACTGATCTAGAGACAGAAAAAGTGATGGAAATCAAAACTCACAGAACTTGATTGGAACAGAAGGAAATATCCTTGCAACTGAGAGATTCAAAGGGGATGATACGCAATATTATCTGTATAATAAAGATATTCAGGGAAGTACAACTAGCCTAGTGAAAGAAGATGGAAGTGCAGATGCAACCTATCAGTATACGGATTATGGAGAGACAATTATTCATGGAGATGATCAGGCGAAAAATGAAGTGTGTTATACTGGTGGAATCTATGATCAGAGTACGGGATTGTATTATCTGAATGCACGGTATTATAATCCAGTGAATTATGAGGATCCTAGTGGGCATTTTTTAGTAAGTACAGCAGTTTTAGTAGGTGTCGGAGTAGGAGGAATTGTTGGTGCAATAGCTGGTTCATATAAAGGTAAATTAGTTGCTAAAAGATTAGGATATAAAGGGAAAAAAGAAATTTATTTATAGCAACATAGGGAATTAAAGGAGCTGTAGTAGGAGCCATTATAGGAGCATTTGCAGGTTATGGTATCGGTGTTGCTATGGGAGCGTCATCAAGTAGTGGATTAGCGGAAAAAGGAGTCAATAGTGCAATAAGAAGAGTAGCTTCTGATCAAAATAAAGTAAGGCACATTATGCAGAGTAAACATGAGTGGACAAAAGTAACAAAAAAGAATCAGTGGAAGTATGTAAAACCAATTGTAAAAAAGGAAATGAAAAGTGGAAAAATGGAAGCTATAGGAAAAACTAAAGGAAAAGAAATTGTATATAAATTTGTATACAATTATAAAGAGAAAATTATCGAAGGTACATGTATAGCTAAGAAAGGAGTTGTAAAATTAAGTGATGCATGGGTTAAAACAATTGGTTTATGATAATCAGCCATTTTTTTCTTTAAATCAAACTGGAAAAACGAATCGAGAGTTATATATTTTGTGGAAACAAAATAAGAGAGATGATATTTTCTTACTTTTATATACACAGCTTTGGATGGCATTAGAAGAAGTTTATATGGAGAATGTTATAGATTATTATAAGAAAGATTGTTATGAAAAAAAACTTTTTTTTGAATTAGTAGAATATCAAAAAAGGTTTTTTAAAAAAAATATCAAAATACAATTACTTACAGGTTATTTTTATGCAACCACGGAATATTTATTTTTCTTAAATAAGGAAAATGATATTTATAACATAGTTGATGAAGGAAAAAATATAATAAAAAAACTATATGATAATAATCAAGAAAAATTAGAAGTGTATATTTTTTATATTTGCATTTTACAAGGAAAGAGAAAAAATGGATAAAAAAAAGAAAATGGTATTTACGAGAAATTAAAAAACTATTTCCAAGTAATTCGGAAATAGATCAATATTTTCGGGAAATATTTTTACTGTAAGTAATGTTAAAGACTTTGTAACAATGATAGTATGTAATATACAATTACAAAATAAAAAAGATTCTTTTATTAAAGCAACCATTGACGACAAAGGGAATATATATGTTGCGACTGGAATGTTAGGTGTCGTTCAGAAATTTAACAAGAATGGCGACTTTATTAAGAGTATCTTAATTAAGGATGATATTGATATGATTAAGAATGAAAGAGATGGAATTCATGTATATGCAGGCAAGTTTGATTATACGGATTATCATATAACAGAGAAAAAAATAATAGAAAAAGAAATAAGTGAAACAGATTTAGATCATATAAAATCGGTACCCAATGAATTGGTGATTGGTAATTTCTGGATTTTCAAAGGTAAAATTACAATTCAAAAGCAGCAAAATTGTAGTGATAACAGGAGGAGACGAAATTGGAAGTTAATGTAGAAATTGTATTAAGTTATAATGATGAAGAAACAGATTGGAAAATAAAAAAAAATTATCTCTAGATTTTTATACAGATTAAAGAAATACAGAACAGGAAATCGATTTGCTGGAGAATATACATATAAGATTAATCAAGATTCAGAACTATATAAACAAATAATTGAATTTTATAAATCAAATAGGAAAGATGTAGAATTTATCTGCTTAGGTTATGATGTAGAAGTTTTAGATGAAGAGTTTGAAAAGGCAAAAGCATTCGTTTTATGTTTTCCAGAATATTACTGTGAAGAATACGAAGATATTGAAAATGAATATAGTGAATGTGAAAGTTGTCATAGTAAAGAAAAAACAAATAGCTTATTTTATGCACAATCGAAAGGCTATATAAAAAAACATGAGAATGATTATGGGTTTGCAGGATTGGATGGAACAGGAGAGTTGTTGTTATTACCAAAACTGGTGGAGAAATTAAAAGAATCAGGAGTAGATAAAAAATATTTTCAGCCGATTATAAGCAAAAGTAAAAAGATATTAGGATATACTTTTATTACTGATAATATATTACCACAGAAAAGTTATATTGATGAAAATTATAAATTTGAAAATCAATGTGAAAAATGTGAAAGAATAAATATGACAGAAAATGAAAACATTTTCTATTTCATACCGAAAAGAATAACAGAAGAAGGAATAAAAAATTTAAAGGATGTAAATAAGACATATGAATTTTACGATGAGTATAGGGAAATTATAATAAGTAAAAAGGTTGCACAAATTATAAAAGAAAATGTTCCATATGTAAAATTTTACCCTGTTATTTTAGATAACAGAAATTAAAAACAAATCAACTATTCAGGAACCACCCCACGATTCTCAACGATCGTAGAAAACACGATCATCGTACTAGTTTTCCCAAAGTGCTGCAATTTCCCAATAAATTCATCCAGTTCCATCGTACTAGGAAAAGCAACCTTCAGCAGCACAGAATAATTTCCAGTTACACAATCACATTCCAGTACATTTGGATGAGCTCGAAGAAAAGGATAAACTTCGGGTTTTTGTGCAGGGCTGATCTCAAGACTGATATATGCTTTAATATGATAACCAAGTTGGATCGGGTCAACAGAAGCATGAAATCCAGTCAGAATTCCTTCCGCTTCCAACCGCTTAATTATTTAAAGTAAATCAAGACTTTCATTAAAAAAAGAAAAGCTGAAACACAAAATTTGAACTTTAAATTTGGAAAGACAGGATTAAGGTTTACGAACATTGCATACTGTGTTAAGCTTCAACACATAAAATCTTGAAACAAGACGACAGCATCGTAATGGTCAAAAAAGCAGCAGCGATCACGAATGAAAAGTCTGGAAAACTTGACCAGCAAATCGCTTAGACGATCATTCAGGCATGTGATGAGATTCTGGATGGAAATTTAAGAGATCAGTTTATCGTGGATGCGATCCAAGGAGGGGCTGGAACTTCTGCCAATATGAATGCAAACGAAGTGATTGCCAATCGTGCGATAGAAATCCTTGGTGGAACCAAAGGAGATTACAGCATTGTACATCATGGGAAGAACACAGCTTCAGGATGCCGTTCCAATGAGACTAGGACAAAGTTTTGGAGCATTTGCACATGTTTTAAAAAAGGATATTAAGAGACTAAAAAATGTTATGGATGAGATGAAAGTCTTAAACATCGGAGCAACAGCCAATGGAACAGCGATCAATGTAGCCCCTTACTATCTTGCAAACATTTCTTATGAATTAAGCAAAGTTGCAGGAATTTCATTAAAACAGGCAGATGATCTGATCGATGCCACACAGAACTTAGATGGATTTGTCAGTGTATCCGGGGTGTTAAAAACATGTGCCGTTGATATTTCCAAGATATCCAATGACCTGAGATTAATGTCATTTGGCCCAAGAACTGGTTTATCAGAAATCAATCTTCCAGCAAGACAGAATGGTTCATCCATCATGCCAGGAAAGATCAACCCAGTGATTCCAGAAGTTGTATCACAGGTTGTATACCTGATCATTGGACATGACTATACGATCACGATGGCAGCCGAAGCCGGACAGTGCGAAAAATATATTGAAAAAAGTGTTGGAATCTCAACAGCGTTATGTCCATATATCGGATATGCAAAGTCTGCTGAGATTGCAAAGAAATCACTAAAAACAGGAATTTCTGTAAAAGAGCTGGTATTAGAAGAAGGTCTGTTAAATGAAGAAGAATTAAAAGAGATCTTAAAACCAGAGAAAATGACACAGCTTATGAGAGAAAAAGTGATGAAAGCAGTATCATAAATACAATTAGAATACAAAAAAGAATGAAAAGTAAGAAGAGGCTTTGGAGAAATTCAGAGCTTCTTTTATTGCAATATCCTCTCGCACAAGATATAATACATAAATAGAACATAAGTACGATTGGAGAATGGAAAGAATGATAATAATTCTATGCTTAGACAACAACAACGGTATGATGTTTAATGATCGAAGGCAGAGTCAGGATCGAGGCTTGCGAGAGTATATTGCGGAGATGACCAAAGGGGAGAAGGTCTATATGAATGCATATACAGAGAAGTTGTATGAAGAGATCAACGATCCGATTGTTTGTGAAGATTGCTTACACAAGGCAGGAAAAGGGGAGACTTGTATTGTAGAGAATCTTCCATTAAAACCAGTGATAGATCAGATTGAAGAGATCGTGATCTTCCGTTGGAATAAAGTCTATCCGTCCGATCAGGTACTGGATGTGAATCTTGAGGAATGGAAACTTGCAGAAGAAGAACAGATCGAAGGTTCCACTCACGAGATTACAAAACAGATCTATCTTCCAAAACAATAAGCTAGATCAGAAAAGAATATAACAAGAGGAGAAACAGTTGATGATGAGAGTAACAAAGAAATTATATGCTCTGCTGATCGCAGGAATGATGGCGGTATCACTGGCAGGATGCCAGAGTACAGGCAATAGCAGTAATGACGAAAGCACACAGAACGAACAAAGCAGCAAAGGAAGTACAAATTCTTCCACCAAATCTGTATCATCTGACAATATTCCGGATTTTTCAGGGAATATGACGGTTGCTGTTGACAATAATAATCCAGATTTTACATCCAAAGATCTGACAACAAAATCCTACGAGTCTTACAGCAGACTTGACTCTGAAGGAAGATGTCAGGTGGCGGAAGCGTGTGTTGGAAAAGATATCATGCCAAAAGGAAAACGCGGAACAATCGGTATGGTAAAACCAACCGGATGGCATACAGCAAAATACAATAACGTTGATGGGAAATATCTATATAACCGTTGTCATTTGATCGCTTACCAGCTGACCGGTGAGAATGCCAATAACAAGAACCTGATCACAGGAACAAGATCTTTTAACGTGGATGGAATGTTACCATATGAAGAGATGGTCGGTGACTATGTCCGTGAGACAGGAAACCATGTATTATACAGAGTCACACCAGTCTTTGACGGAGATGATCTGGTAGCCAAAGGGGTACAGATGGAAGCGATGTCTGTGGAAGATAAGGGAGAAGATATCAAGTTTAATGTCTTTGTATATAACGTACAGGATGGAGTGAAGATTGATTATGAAACAGGAGACAGTGAAGCAGACAGCAGCGTAGAGGTGACAACAGAGAATTCCAAAGCAAGCCAGAAATATCATACAGATCAGAATTCTTCCAATAACAGCAACAGTTCAGACAGCAGTAACAATTCAAACAGCAAAAGTTACAGAAGCAATAAAAATACAACAGCAGCGAAAACAAATACGAAAACAAGTACTTCACAGGAAATTCGAGGAAACAGCAGATCAAAAGTTTATCATTGTCCGGGACAAAGAGACTATGACCGTATGGGAACATCAAAATATTTAGTGACATTTAAGAGTGAAAAGGAAGCACAGGCAGCAGGTTATCGTAAGGCACAAAGATAAAAAAGTTAACGATCCATAAAGACAGACAGGAGGAATCTTATGAGTTTAAATGCAACACCAAGAGGAGACAGGATTCACATCGCATTATTCGGAAAACGAAACGCCGGAAAGTCCAGTGTCATCAATGCAATGACTAATCAGGAGCTAGCGATCGTATCCGATGTCAAAGGAACAACAACAGATCCTGTATACAAGGCAATGGAGCTTCTTCCATTAGGACCGGTTGTTATGATCGATACACCGGGGCTTGATGACGAAGGAGAATTAGGAGCAAAGCGTGTTAAGAAAGCAAAAGAAGTATTGGCAAAAGCTGATATAGCACTCGTGATCATGGATGCGACCGCAGGCATGACAGAGTTTGAAGAAGATATGATATGTCTGATCGAAGAAAAGAAGATTCCTTATCTTAAAGTCTACAATAAGATGGATCTTACTGATGCAAAAGAATGGGAAGAAGACAAAGCATGTTTCGTCAGTGCCAAGGATAAAAAAGGTATCTGGGAGTTGAAAGAAGAGATTGGGAAACTGATTCCAACCGATGATGATACATTAAAGATCGTAGGAGATTTAGTTTGTCCAAATGATTTTGTGATCTTAGTCGTACCGATTGACAGTGCAGCACCAAAAGGCAGACTGATCCTGCCACAGCAGCAGACGATCCGTGATCTTTTGGAAGCGGGTGCAGCATCGATCGTTGTGAAAGAGACAGAATTAGAAAAGACATTAGAAGAAATCGGCAAGAAACCAGCCTTAGTGATCACAGATTCCCAGGCATTTGGAAAGGTTTCAAAGATCGTTCCAGAAGATATTAAACTAACTTCATTTTCAATCCTGTTTGCAAGATACAAAGGAGATCTGGAAGAGGAAGTCAGAGGAGTCAAAGCTTTAGAACATCTAGAAGACGGAGCAAAGATTCTGATCGCAGAAGGATGTACTCATCACAGGCAGTGTGATGATATCGGAACGGTGAAAATCCCAAGATGGCTGAAACAGTATACAGGCAAGACGTTTGATATTCATACAAGCAGTGGAAATTCATTTCCAGATGATCTTGATACTTATGATCTGGTTATTCACTGTGGAGGATGCACATTAAATAGAAGAGAGATGAAGAACCGTATCGCAAGAGTCAAAGATGCAGGGGTTCCAATCGTCAATTATGGAATCTTTATTGCAGCAACACAGGGAATTCTAAAGAGAACTTTAGAACCATTTGAAGAAGCAAGCAGGATCTTAAATGAGATTTAGGATAGACTATTTCAAAAAATCAGCATAAATTAACAAAAATCAGCAAGACTGCTTCTTTACAAAGAAAGATAAGTTTTGTAGAATAGAAAGATAGAATTAAAAACCAATGGGAGGAAATCATGAGCAAAGTAAGAACAAGATTTGCACCAAGCCCTACAGGGCGTATGCATGTAGGTAACTTAAGAACAGCCCTTTATGCATATCTGATCGCACGTCATGCAGGCGGAGATTTTATTTTAAGAATTGAAGATACAGACCAGGAAAGACAGGTAGAAGGAGCAGAACAGATCATCTACAATACTCTTAAGAAAGCTGGGATGAATCACGATGAAGGGCCAGATGTTGGTGGAGACGTTGGACCATATGTTCAGAGTGAAAGACAGGCTCAGGGACTGTATTTAAAATATGCGAAAGAGTTGATCGATAAAGGAGAAGCATATTATTGTTTCTGCGATCAGGAAAGATTAGACACACTGAAAGTAAAATCAGGAGATGTTGTGATCAGTCATTATGACAAGCACTGCTTAAACTTATCCAAAGAAGAAGTTCAGGCAAAATTAGATGCAGGAGTACCATATGTAATCCGTCAGAATAACCCAACAGAAGGAACAACATCTTTCGTAGATGAGATTTACGGAGAGATCACAGTAGATAATATCGAATTAGATGATATGATTCTGATCAAATCCGATGGATATCCAACATACAACTTTGCAAACGTTGTTGATGACCATTTAATGGGAATCACACATGTTGTTCGTGGTAACGAATACTTATCTTCTACACCAAAATACAATCGTTTATACGATGCATTTGGATGGGAGAAACCAGTATACATTCACTGTCCACTGATCACAGACGAAGAACATCACAAATTAAGTAAGAGAAAAGGACATTCTTCCTTCGAAGATCTGATCGAACAGGGATTCCTACCAGAGACGATCGTAAACTTCGTTGCATTACTTGGATGGAGTCCAGGAGGAGAACAGGAAATCTTCTCATTAAAAGAATTAGAAGAGATCTTTGATTACAAACATATGTCTAAGACACCAGCAGTCTTTGACATGAATAAGATCAAATGGATGAATGGTGAATATATCAAAGCTATGGATTTTGATCGTTTCAAAGAACTGGCTATGCCATATGTAACAGAGACGATCCACAGAGAGATGGATTTTGATAAGATTCTTTCAATGGTTAAGACAAGAATTGAATTATTTACAGAGATTCCGGGACATATTGATTTCTTTGAAGCAGTTCCAGAATATGATGTAGAAATGTATAAACATAAGAAGATGAAGACAACACCAGAGACTTCATTAACAGTATTAAAAGAAATCTATCCAGTGATCGAAGCACAGGAAGACTTTACAAATGATGCGTTATATGAGATGTTAGTATCCTTTGCAAAAGGACATGAGTATAAGAATGGTTATGTAATGTGGCCAGTTCGTACAGCAGTATCCGGAAAGCAGATGACACCGGGTGGAGCGACAGAATTAATGGAACTTCTTGGCAAAGAGGAATCTTTAAAGAGAATCAATGATGCAATTGTAAAACTGGAGGCAGCACTTGCGTAATCATTTAAGTGAGGCACAGAAAGAAGCTGTGATGCATAAGGATGGACCAATGATGGTACTTGCAGGACCAGGATCAGGAAAGACCCTTGTGATCACAAAGAGAATTCAATATTTGATATCGCATTATCAGATTCTGCCGCAGCGGATTTTGGTCATTACATTTACCAGAGCTGCTGCGAATGAGATGAAGGAGCGATTTTGGCGGCTGGCAGGGGAAACCCTGCCGGTTTCTTTTGGAACATTTCATTCTGTATTTTTTACGATTTTAAAATATGCTTATCATTATAGTGCAGATAATATTCTGCCTGAACATAAGAAATATGATTTTATCCGTGAGATCATTACAGACCATGAACTAGACATAGAAGATGAGGCAGATTTTATGCGTTCGGTCATTCAGGAGATCAGTCTGGTAAAAGGACAGATGATACCGCTTGATTATTATCATAGTGGATGTTGTGGAGATGAAGTGTTTAAAGAGATTTTCCATGCATATGAGGAGAAACTTCATCAGAATCGATGGATTGATTTTGATGATATTTTGGTGTATACATACGAATTATTAAAAGAACGGGAAGATATCAGGAAGGCGTGGCAGCAGAAGTTTCCATATATTTTGATTGATGAGTTTCAGGATATTAATAAGATTCAGTATGAGATTGTGAAGATGCTGTCCGGAGAAAATCAGAATCTGTTTATTGTAGGTGATGATGATCAGTCAATTTATAAGTTTCGTGGTGCAAGACCAGAACTTATGTTGAACTTTCCGAAGGATTTTAAGAATACGAAACAAGTAATATTAAATCGCAATTATCGTTGTGGAAAGCAGATCGTACAGACGGCAGAAGATATTATTTCTTATAATACAAAGCGTTTTGAAAAGAAAATGGAAGCACAGCCAAACAGTGAAGCCAAGGTTGAGATTCGAACATTTAAAGATCATTATGAGGAAAATAAGCATATTGTATACACAATTAGGGAAGAGATGGCAAAGAAAACACCATTATCCCAGATTGCGATTCTTTATCGCACCAATCAGGGACCGAGACAGTTGATCGGGGCTTTGATGGCATATAATATTCCGTTTTATATGCAGGATGCAGTGCCGAATCTTTTTGATCATTGGATTTCCAAGAATATTATTGACTACATGAAACTTGCCAGAGGAGACATGAGAAGAAGTACATTTTTAAGAGTGATGAATCGACCAAAACGTTATATCAGCCGTGAGTATCTGACGGATTCAGAAGTTTCTTTTGATGATCTGCTTGAGAAAGTTAAGGATAAGCCATGGCTGTATGAATATGTTGAAGATTTTAAGGAAGATCTTCGTATCATGAAGAATATGACTCCATTAATGGCAATTAATTATATCAGAAAGTCTGTTGGTTATAATGCATACATTTCGGAATATGCAAGATTTCGAAAGATTCAGGAAGAAGAATTCACACATGTACTCGAAGAACTTCAGGAAAGTGCCAAAGGATATGACACATATGAAGAGTGGTTTGATCATATCAGAGAATATACAGAGGAATTGAATCGTCAGTCAAAAGAAAACGAAGAGTCGAAAGAAGGTGTGGTTGTAAGCACTATGCACAGCACAAAAGGACTGGAATTTGAACGAGTATTTCTTCCAGATGTCAATGAAGATGTGATTCCACATAAGAAATCAATGAAAGAGGAAGATGTTGAAGAAGAACGCAGGCTTTTTTATGTTGGTGTGACAAGGGCAAAGAAATATTTACATATTTTATCAGTAAAAAAGCTATATAATAAAGACAGCAGGCCATCAAGATTCCTTGTGGAACTTGAAAAACGGCAGGAAGAAAGGAGTGCAGAAGATGGAAAATAGACCAATACCAAGAGCTGGTGAGTTTTATATGCACTTTAAAGGAAAACTTTATCAGATCATTACAGTTGCATCACACACGGAGACAGAAGAAGAGTTGGTGATCTATCAAGCGTTGTATGGGACATATAAAACCTATGCAAGACCACTAGAAATGTTTTTAAGTGAAGTGGATCATAAAAAATATCCAAAGGCAGAACAAAAATATCGTTTTAGAAAAGTTGAACTTTGTGAAAATGCAGGAGATCATGTAGGTGTAAAAATAGCAGCTGAACAAAAAGCAGATGCCAAACCAGCATATGAGGAAACATCAGAAAATGTTCAGAAAATTACACAGGAAGAGGAAGAAGCACAAGAAAATAATATTGAACCATTGCTTAAGTTTCTTGATGCATCAGATCTTAATGAACGCCTTAATATTCTGGTTCAGTATAAAGACCAGATCACAGAGACAATGCTTGAATCTATGGGAATGGCAATGGACTGTGTGTTAACTGGAAAGACATTGGAAGAACAGTATTACGAACTTGATAAAGTGATCAGAACAAAACTTCAATATGAGAAAAAGCCCCGCATTTAATGTGCAGGACTTTTTAAATTTAATAAGCATCCGAAGTTTTGCTAAAAGAAATAGATAGTTATTAGTTAATTATTCTTCATCTTCAAGAATTTCATCTAAGACAGCAGTAACTGTTTCGTATTCTTCATCAGTTTCAATGTTATCAAGACTGAAAGTATCAGGATCTTCAGAATCTTCGTTATAACGATATAAAAGTAAAGCACTTTCTTCATCTTCGCTTTCTAGATCTTCAATGGAAACTAGTGCGATATATTCTTGATCATTTAATTCTTCTACAGAGAATAAAGCAATGACAGCACAGTCTTGTTCAGTTCCATCTTCTAATTCTAAATGGAGTACAGGAGTTTCTTCTTCGATAATATTATCTTGTTCGTTAAATTCGCTCATTTTGCTACCTCTTTTCTTAGTCTTTTGTTTCACTATACTAAAGGAAGAAGAAAAAAGCAAGGAAAGGATAAAAAAAGATCACTTTGTCTAAGAATTGACAAGAAAAAACAGGTGTGATACGATACGAAATAATGGAGGTAACACAATGGAAGAATACAAATTTTTGCTGGATATTGCGATTATTCTGGCAATGACCAAGGCATTCAGCCTGGTATCAAAGAAGTTTAACATGCCGCCAGTTGTTGGAGCGTTGATCGCGGGAATCATTTTAGGGCCAGTTGTCCTTAATATAGTGGATCCTTCAGATTCGATTTTAAATTTGGCTGAAGTAGGAGTTGTAGTACTGATGTTTCAGGCTGGACTTGAAACCGACATAGATGAATTGAAGAAAAGTGGAATACCTGCTTTTGTTATTGCGTTATGTGGGGTATTAGTTCCGCTTGTAATGGGTGCAGCATTATCGTTAGCATATGGAAGAAATATGTTAGAGTCAATTTTTATCGGAGTGATCTTAACAGCAACTTCTGTAAGTATTACGGTAGAAGCACTGCAGGATATGGGACATTTGAAAGGAAGAGTCGGGACAGCAATCCTTGGAGCTGCGATTATTGATGATATTCTCGGAATCGTCTTATTATCAATAATGACAAGTCTTGGAGGAGCATTAGGATTTCATATTCAGGCAATCCTTATGGTTTTGGTAAAGATGGCAGCATTTTTTGCAATTTCAATTATTGGAGGAATCGGAATCAAGAAGTTTTTCCAATGGTTGTCTACTTATAAGAACCCTGAGATTGAACGACATAGAAGAAGAGTTCCTGTTTTTGCATTAGCGTTTTGTCTGGCTCTTGCATTTTTTGCAGAGTTATTTGGAATCGCAGATATTACAGGAGCATATCTTGCTGGAATCATTCTTTGCAGACTTCCAGAGAGATTTTATATTTACAATAAGATTGAAGTTTTATCTTATATGATGATCACACCAATATTTTTTGCGAGTATTGGATTGAATGTTGATATTCATGGAATGACACAGACATTGATCGTATTTACGATTATTTTATGTGTGATCGCAGTGATCTCAAAGATTGCAGGATGTGGTCTTGGGGCCTTGCTTTGTAAATATGGAAAGCGTGAATCTGTACAGATTGGGGCAGGAATGGTATGTCGTGGTGAAGTTGCACTGATCGTTGCACAGAAAGGAATTTCTGTAGGATTGCTTTCAGAAGTTTTCTTTGCACCAGTTGTTATCATGGTACTTGTGACGACCTTGTTATCACCGATCATATTAAAAATGCTTTTTACAAAATAAAGAATATTACGACACAGATAAAACAATAGAAAAGAGGCTTTAAGATGATAGACACAGTAGTATCTGTAAAACTTCCGATCGGAGAGATGTTAAGGATCAAGAGAAATCGTTTGATGCCAGATCATGTGACGGGGGAAGAAAAGAGAATCTGTCTGGTATCAGGAATTTATGGGGATGAGCTTGGAGGTCAGTATATCTGTGGAGAGATCATACGAAGGATCAAAGCAGAATTTCACAATCTTACGGGAATCGTAGATGTTTATCCAGCGGTCAATCCATTAGGACTGGATGCCAGAACAAGAGCAGTACCTATTTCTGATATCGATTATAGCAGTGCATTTCCGGGAGATATCAATGGAGGACTGGAAGATTATACAGCAGCAAAACTGCTTGAAGATATCAAAGGGGCATCTTGCTGTATAGACATTCATTCTAGTAATATCTTTTTGCAGGAAGTTCCTCAAGTACGTTTGAATGATGACTATGATGAGATGCTGCTTCATTTAGCAAAGTATATGAATACAGATCTGGTATGGATCCATCCTTCACAGACAGTCAATGAAGGAAGTCTTGCATATGCATTAAATCAAATGGGAATTCCGACAATGGTAACAGAATCAGGATCAGCATTCCGTATCCGTTACGAATATTGCCGTCAGATCATTGATGGAATTTTTTCTGTGATGGCAGAACTTGGTATTTGGAAAGGCAAGACAAATGGTAAGAATGATGTACCATTTATCAATGAAGATAAGATCTGTTATTTAAACTGTGAATTCAGTGGATTGTTTGTTTCATACAAACGATTAAAGGATCGAGTAAAAAAAGGTGAGATCATAGGAATTATACAGAATCCATTAATGGGAGCGACAGAAGAAGAAGTGATCGCTCCAGTAGATGGAATATTAATGACATTAAGAGAACATCCAAGTGTAGCAGAAGGCTCTCTGGTTGCCAGAGTGATCGGAGGCGGGAATTTATGAAGAAAGAAGTTATATATTCCTCAGGCAATTATTTAAGAGGAGAATTTACGATAGAAGGATATCGTTTTGGAAAGCAAAGCGAGGAATCAGAACAAGCAGCATGTATTGTAGGTGCTATGCGTGGAAATGAATACCAACAATTATATATATGTTCACAGCTTGTCAAACGCCTAAAAGAATTGGAAAACAGCGGTGCGATCGTTGGAGATAATCAGATTCTTGTCATTCCATGTGTCAATAACTTTTCAATGAATGTTGGAATGAAGTACTGGGTATCTGATAACAGTGATATTAACCGACAGTTTCCTGGTAATTTTGATGGGGAACCGACAAGCAGACTTGCAGCACATTTATTTGAGAAGGTCAAAGGATTCCGCTACGGAATTCATTTTGCATCATTTTTTCGATGTGGTGATTTTGTACCGCATGTAAGAATGCCAGCAACAGGAAAAGAAAGTACAAGTCTGGCAAGTTTATTTGGTCTGCCATATGTATTAACAAGCAAACCAAGAAATTTTGATAAAACGACTTTAACTTATAACTGGCAGATCAATGGAACGGATGCATTTTCGTTATATTCCGGAGAAACGGACAATATCGATGTGAATCTGGCCAAACAGGCAGTATCTGCTGTACTTCGATTCTTGACTCGAATGGGTATTTTAAAATATAATTGCCATAACGGGTATATTGCGAGTATGATAGAAGAAGAGGATCTTGTATCAGTTAAAGCAAGTGCTCCAGGATTTTTAAGACGTTTTGCAGCGATCAATGAGGAAGTCAACAGAGGTCAGTTGCTAGGAGAAGTTTTGAATCCATACAATGGAGAAATCTTATCAGAGATTCGTTCAACGGCAGACGGAATTATATTCTTTGCCGAGAATCAGCCAACGATTTTGGAAAATGCATCTGCATTTCAGGTGATTAAGAAACTACATGAATAAATGGGAGGAAATCATGGGAGAAGTTAGAAGAGTCTATGTTGAAAAGAAAAAAGACTACGCAGTAAAAGCAAAAGAACTGCATGCAGCATTGAAGCAGTATCTTGGACTGGATGTCGAATCCGTTCGTGTCCTTGTCCGCTATGACATCGAAAATCTGTCCGATGTAAGTTATGAAAAAGCACTGGTTACAGTATTTAGTGAACCACCAGTTGACGACGTGTATGAAGAGACATTACCACTTGCCGATGGAGAAGTATCTTTCAGCGTTGAATTTCTGCCAGGACAGTTTGATCAGAGAGCAGATTCCGCACAGCAATGTGTGAAACTGTTAGACGAAGATGAAGATGCCCTGATCAAAAGTGCAACAACTTATGTTGTGAAAGGTGACTTAACTGACGAACAGTTAGAAGCAGTCAAAGAGTATTGCATCAACCCAGTTGACTCAAGAGAGGCATCTGCAGAGAAACCAGAGACATTAGTAATGGATTTTGAAGAACCTGCAGATGTTAAGATTCTTGATGGATTTAAAGATATGGAAGAGGATAAATTTAAAGAATTATATGATTCTTTAAATCTGGCAATGACATTCAAAGATTTCCTTCATATCCAGAATTATTATAAGGGAGAAGAGAATAGAGATCCTTCTATGACAGAGATCCGTGTACTGGATACTTACTGGTCTGATCATTGTCGTCATACAACATTCTCTACGGAACTTACAAATATTGGATTCCAGGATGGATTTTACCGTGCACCATTAGAAGAAGCATATTATTCTTACATGGATGACTTTGAAGAGATGTACAAAGATCGCGATGATAAATATGTTTGTCTGATGGATATGGCATTAATGGCTATGAAACGTCTTAAGAAAGACGGAGTTCTTGATAACATGGAAGAAAGCGATGAGATCAATGCCTGCAGTATCGTAGTGCCAGTAGAGATTGATGGCAAAGAAGAAGAATGGCTGATCAGTTTCAAGAATGAAACACATAACCATCCAACAGAGATCGAACCATTTGGTGGAGCTGCAACATGTCTTGGTGGAGCGATCCGTGATCCATTATCAGGACGTTCTTATGTATATCAGGCAATGCGTGTAACAGGAGCTGCTGATCCAACTGTTCCATTAAAAGATACACTAAAAGGTAAATTACCACAGTACAAGATCGTAAATGAAGCTGCAAATGGATACAGCTCTTACGGAAACCAGATCGGTCTTGCAACAGGATATGTCAATGAAGTATATCATCCAGATTATGTTGCAAAACGTATGGAAATCGGTGCCGTTATGGGTGCAGCACCTAGAAAGAACGTTATCAGAGAGAATTCTGATCCAGGAGATATCATTATCTTATTAGGTGGTAGAACAGGACGTGATGGTTGTGGAGGAGCAACAGGATCATCTAAAGTTCATACTGAAGAATCTATCGAAACATGTGGAGCTGAAGTTCAGAAAGGTAATCCACCAACAGAACGTAAGATCCAGAGATTATTCAGAAGAGAAGAAGTCAGCCGTCTGATCAAGAAATGTAATGACTTTGGTGCAGGTGGAGTTTCCGTAGCGATCGGAGAACTTGCAGATGGTCTGATCGTAGATCTTGATAAAGTACCTAAGAAATATGCCGGACTTGATGGAACAGAGCTTGCGATTTCTGAATCTCAGGAACGTATGGCAGTTGTTGTAGATCCAAAAGACGTAGAACAGTTCCTTGCATACTCAGCAGAAGAAAACTTAGAGGCAGTTGAAGTTGCAGTTGTAACAGAAGATCCAAGACTGATCCTTAAATGGAGAGGAAAAGAGATCGTTAATATCTCAAGAGCTTTCCTTGATACAAACGGAGCACATCAGGAAACAGAAGTATTTGTAGAGATTCCTCACCGTGTAGAATCTTACTTTAATCGTAAGGATGAGACAGGAACATTCGAAGAAGTATGTAAGAATACATTATCTGACCTTAATGTATGTTCACAGAAAGGTCTGGTAGAGAGATTTGATAGTTCTATTGGAGCAGCAACAGTGACAATGCCATACGGTGGAAAATATCAGTTAACACCAATTCAGACAATGATTGCAAAACTTCCAGTTCTTAAGGGAAAATGTGATACTGTTACAATGATGAGTTATGGATTTGATCCATATCTGTCTAAATGGAGTCCATTCCATGGAGCAGTTTATGCGATCACAGAATCTATTGCTAAGATTGTAGCTTCTGGTGGAGACTATAGAAATATTCGCCTGACATTCCAGGAATACTTCAAACGTCTTGGAGAAGACAAGACTCGCTGGGGACAGCCAGTTGCAGCATTACTTGGTGCATATCAGGCACAGATGGGATTCGGACTTGCATCCATTGGTGGAAAAGACAGTATGTCTGGAACATTTAATGATATCGATGTACCACCAACACTTGTATCATTTGCAGTGGATGTAGCGAAGACAACAGATATTATCACACCAGAACTTAAGAAAGCAGGAAACAGACTGGTTCGTATTTGTATCCCAACAGATGCATACAATCTGCCAATCTATTCTGAAGTGAAGAAAGTATATAAACGCATCACAAAACTGATCAAAGATGGAGCAATCAAATCTGCTTATGCGATCGGTGGAGGCGGAGCTTTAGAGGCAGTCGCTAAGATGGCATTTGGTAATAAATTAGGTGTTATCTTTGATGAAGAAATAGAATTAAAAGACTTAACAGATCCTAAGTTTGGATCATTTGTTGTTGAGATGAATACAAGAGACATTCATAAACTAGGAATTCCTGGTCTTCTGATCGGTGAGATCACAGAGAAACATGAATTTGTATTCGGTGATGAAGTGGTTACATTAGAAGAAGCAATTGATACATGGCAGAAACCATTAGAGAAAGTATTTCCAACAAAATCTGAAGGAAGTCAGAATATCGTTGATACAACAAGACATTACATAAAAGGAAATATTTACGTATGTAAGAACAAGGTTGCAAAACCAAACGTATTTATTCCAGTATTCCCAGGAACAAACTGTGAATATGATTCAGCCAAAGCATTTGAACGTGCTGGAGCAAATGTTATTACAAAAGTATTTAAGAACCTTGATGCACAGGGAATCCGTGATTCAGTAGAAGTGTTTGAAAAAGCGATCAATGAATCACAGATCATCATGTTCCCAGGTGGATTCAGTGCTGGTGATGAACCAGATGGTTCTGCAAAATTCTTTGCAACAGCATTTAGAAATGAAAAATTAAAAGAAGCAGTTATGGATTTATTAGATAATCGTGACGGACTTGTACTTGGTATTTGTAACGGATTCCAGGCTCTGATCAAATTAGGTCTTGTACCAGAAGGTAAGATCGTAGAACAGAATGCTAAATCTCCAACTCTTACTACAAACCGTATCGGACGTCATGTATCTAAAGTTGCTTATACAAGAATTGCATCTAATTTGTCACCATGGTTTAACAATGTGAATGTAGATGATGTCTTTAGCATTCCGGTATCCCATGGAGAAGGACGTTTCGTAGCAGACGAAGATGTGATCCAGGAACTGTTTAAAAATGGACAGGTAGCAACACAGTATGTTGATTTAAATGGAGATCCTACAATGAACGAGGAATTTAATCCAAATGGTTCTTACCATGCGATTGAAGGTATCACAAGTCCAGATGGACGAGTTCTTGGTAAGATGGGACATTCAGAACGTCGTGACAGTTATGTTGGAATCAATATCTATGGACAGAAAGATCAAAAGATCTTCGAATCTGGAGTAGAATATTTCAAATAGAATATAAGATACGAAGAAATCCTGCATTCCAATGGAGTGCAGGATTTCTTATTTCATAGGAAATTTCGATGAAATCCCCTAAAAACAGCCAGCAAATATATATTTGCTGGCTGTTTATAAATCTAGTTTTGTGAGATATGATTAGAATTTTCTTTTGGAATGATATGGATGGTTTCCATACGGTTCTTATCAACGGATACAACTTTGAAAGTAAAGTGTTCATCTTCTGCAATTTCGCCCTCAGAAGGCAAATGATCAAGTAATTCGATAATATATCCACCGAGTGAATCATAATCCTCAGAATCAAGGTTTACGTGAAGCAGATCATCAAGATCATCAAGCTTCAATGAAGCAGATACCATATAGGATCCATCGGGTAATTCTTTAAATGTATCTTCTTCAGATTCATCGTATTCATCACGTAGTTCTCCGAATATTTCTTCTACAATATCTTCAAGTGTGATCAGTCCGGCAGTTACGCCATATTCATCTAAAACAATAGAGAAACTTACGGATTTCTCTCTCATCTGTGCAAGCAGACTTGAAACTTTCTGTGTTTCATAAGTAAAGAATGGTTTTCTTAATACATCCCTTAAATGGAAAATCTCGCCTCTGTGCTGGCTACGGTAGAAGTATACATCTTTGAAATAAACAATACCAACAACATGATCTTTACTTCCTTCATAAACAGGAAGTCTTGAGTAACCAGCTTCACGGAAGATTTCAAGGACTTCTTCATAAGAAGCATCGACGGATACAAAAGTTACATCAATACGAGGGATCATAATATCCTTAGCAAGGGATTCCTTAAAATCAAAAACATTATTTAACATATCTTTTTCAGCTTCTTCAATAACACCATCTTCATGACTGACATCAACGATCGTACGAAGTTCGCGTTCCGTCATAATACGTTTGGACTGTTTGGAATCAATATGGAAGATCATAAGAATTCCTGTGGAAAGCTTGTTGATAAGATAAACAATTGGTGTCAATAGCTTTGTGACAAGATAAATACTGGATGCATAGCTTAAAGCAATTTTTGTATTATTGATCGTTGCATAAGTCTTTGGAGTAATTTCACCAAAGATCAGAACAAGAATCGTGATCACGGCTGTTGCAATTCCGGCTCCCATACTTCCAAAGATACGAATTGCGATCGTAGTTGTTAAGGAAGTCAGGGAAATATTTACTAAGTTATTTCCAACCAGAATACTAGAAAGCATCTGACTAGGATTCTCGATTAGTTTTAAGACTAATGCAGCCTTTTTATTTCCATCCTCTGCCATAGCACGCATGCTGTGGGGATTTACCGTTGTTAATGCAGTTTCCGCCGATGAAAAATAAGCGGAAAGCGAAAGTAAAACTATAATTTCGACAATCTGTAATATTGTACTGGGGTCCAATTATTATTCCTCCTAAAAATTAATATAATAATCATCTGCTTTTTAATACAGTTCTTTTCATTGTACGCAACAAATGGCTTCATGTCAAGTTAGTGGTTGCCAACCATGGAAAAATATGGTATACCTATTTTTAGGAGGAATGGTCGTATGAAGTACTACTATGATTATCGTTTTCCAATCGGGAATCTGACGATTGAGGAAGACGGACATGGAATTTGTGGGATTTATTTTGGAATAAAGAAGTTAGAAGGCGAGAAGAAGAATACAGAGTTGATCAGAGAAGCAGCCCTTCAGCTGTCACAATATTTTGATGGACGCAGAAAGAAATTTGATCTGAAACTTTCTTATTATGGAACGGAATTTCAGATAAAGGTATGGAAGGCATTGCAAGAGATTCCATATGGAACAACCTGTACATACAAAGATATTGCAGAACGTGTAGGAATTCCAAAGGGATGCCGTGCTGTAGGTATGGCAAATAATAAAAATCCAATCGTGATCGTAGTTCCATGTCACAGAGTGATTGGAATGAATGGTTCTCTGACAGGATATGCAGGCGGACTTGATGTGAAAGAATATTTATTGGAACTTGAGAAACGTAATCAAAAAGTAAAGGAAAGATATTGACAAAGATTCTCAATTGAGATATGATACATAGGCATATTTTGCCGGAGGCACATCCGGTATTGATCTTATATATTTCCGTGAGGGAGTAGTTAGCAGAGAATCTGTGACAGTATCAACACAATGATGGACAACATCTGGTGCTGTCTTAATTAACGAGACTCATAGACGATAAGCCTTAATTTATGGCAGGTTTTTCGTCTGTGAGTCTTTTTTTCGATATGGAGGACAATTTTATGGATTTGCTTACAATATTAACACTGGCTGTTGGATTGTCGATGGATGCATTTGCTGTTTCAATCTGCAAAGGCCTGGCAATGCGAGAAAAAGTTTTGGGAAAAGGGGTCATTATTGGCTTATGGTTTGGAGGCTTTCAGGCATTGATGCCAATCATTGGATTTTTTCTTGGAACACAATTTAAAGATCAGATCACATCAATTGATCACTGGATTGCATTTATCCTTCTTGGACTGATTGGAATTAATATGGTGAAAGAATCATTGTCAGATGAAGAAGAGAATGCAGATGCATCCATTGAAATAAAAGAAATGTTTATGCTTGCAGTGGCAACAAGTATAGATGCACTTGCAGTAGGAATTACATTTGCGTTTTTAAATGTGCATATTGTATCCGCAGCATCTATGATCGGAGTCTGTACATTTTTGATTTCATTTGCAGGAGTAAAGATTGGAAATATTTTTGGAACAAAATATAAATCAAAGGCAGAGCTTGCAGGTGGCATAATACTGATACTTTTGGGATTTAAGATTCTTCTTGAACACCTTCATATTCTCTAAAATAAAAAAATACCCCTTTCTTTTTTTGTGAAAAGAGTGTAATATAATATAGGCAGTGGCACAACATATTGTGTCGGATGGTAAGAATATAACAAGATTTTGTGCCCAGAAAATGGAAACGCACAAAATCTTGTAATTTTATATAAAAGAGGGAGAAACTATGAATGGTGATGTAAAAACAAAGATTATCAAGCGGAATGGAGAAGAGGTAACCTTTGATATCGATAAGATCATCAATGCGATCACAAAGGCGAATGAAGAAGTGTCAAAGCTTCATCAGATGAACGAATATCAGATCATGGCAATTGCAGAAAAAGTTGCGGATCAGGTGAAAAGTTCTTCACACGCAGTGAATGTAGAAGACATTCAGAACATGGTTGAGACAGGAATCATGGAGATGAGAGGATACGAAGTTGCCCAGAAGTATGTAAGATATCGTTTTAAGAGAGAATTAAGAAGAAAATCTAATACAACTGATGATGGAATTCTTGCTCTTCTTGATAATATTAATGAGGAAGTGAATCAGGAAAATTCAAATAAGAATCCAGTGATCAATTCCACACAGAGAGATTACATGGCTGGAGAAGTCAGCAAGGATTTAAGTAAGAGAGTCCTTTTACCAAATGATATCATCCGTGCTCATGAAGAAGGAATCATTCATTTTCATGATTCTGATTATTTTGCACAGAGAGAACATAATTGTGATCTGATCAATTTAGAAGATATGCTTCAGAATGGAACTGTGATCAGCGAGACGCTGATTGAGAAACCGCATTCATTTTTTACAGCATGTAATGTAACAACACAGATCGTGGCACAGGTAGCAAGTAACCAATATGGGGGACAGTCATTTACACTGGCACATTTAGCACCATTTGTAGATATCAGCAGAAAGAAACTTCGTAATAATGTTGTCAAAGAACGTAAAGCAATTGGAGAATCTATGGATGATGAGATCATCGATAAGATTACGGAGATGCGTCTTTATGATGAGATCAAACAGGGAATTCAGACGATCCAGTATCAGTTAGTAACATTGATGACATGTAATGGTCAGGCACCATTTGTCACAGTCTTTATGTATCTTGATGAAGTGCCGGAAGGACAGACAAGAGATGATTTAGCACTCGTGATCGAAGAAGTTTTAAAACAGAGAATTCAAGGTGTTAAAAACGAGAAGGGAGTTTGGATCACACCAGCATTTCCAAAACTTATTTATGTACTTGATGATGATAATATCACGGAAGATTCCAAGTACTGGTATCTGACGAAATTAGCTGCACAATGTACAGCGAAACGTATGGTTCCAGATTATATATCTGCGAAAGTGATGAGAGAACTTAAGAACGGAGATGTATATCCTTGTATGGGATGCAGATCTTTCTTAACAGTTGAGGATTCTCAGAGAAATGCAGATGGAAGTCACAAGTTTTACGGAAGATTTAATCAGGGGGTTGTAACGATCAACTTAGTTGATGTGGCATGTAGTTCTGACGGAGACATGGACAAATTCTGGGAGATCTTAGAAGAAAGACTTGAACTTTGTCATAAAGCCTTAAGATGCCGTCACGAGAGATTAAAGGGAGCAGTATCTGATGTTGCACCGATCCTTTGGCAGCATGGGGCACTGGCAAGACTTAAAAAAGGTGAGAAGATCGATAAGTTATTATATGATGGATACTCCACAATTTCTCTTGGATATGCAGGACTTTATGAGATGTGTGTTCGTATGACAGGAAAATCTCATACATCCGATGAAGGAAAAGAATTTGCGCTAAAAGTTATGCAGAAGTTAAATGATAAATGTAACGAATGGAAGGAAGCAGAAAATATCAGCTATTCTGTATACGGAACACCAATGGAATCTACAACTTATAAGTTTGCGAAATGTTTACAGAAACGTTTTGGTATTATTCCAGGTGTCACAGATAAGAACTATATCACAAACAGTTATCATGTCCATGTAACAGAAGAAATCGATGCATTCAGCAAACTTGCATTCGAATCAGAATTCCAGAAATTATCTCCAGGTGGAGCAATTAGTTACATTGAAGTACCGAACATGCAGGATAATATCCCAGCTGTTTTATCTGTTATGAAATTCATTTATAATAACATTATGTATGCAGAGTTGAATACAAAGAGTGATTATTGCGAATGTTGTGGATATGACGGGGAAATTCAGATCAAGGAAGATGAATCTGGAAAGCTGATCTGGGAATGTCCAAACTGTGGAAACACAGATCAAGATCATATGTTTGTTGCAAGACGTACCTGCGGATATATCGGAACACAGTTCTGGAATCAGGGACGTACACAAGAGATTAAGGATCGAGTACTTCATTTATAAGAATTATTTACAGAGGAAATCATATGTACTACGGAGAGATTAAAAAATGTGATATAGCGAATGGACCAGGAGTCAGGGTAAGTTTATTTGTATCAGGCTGCAGAAACCATTGTCTGGGATGTTTTAATAAGGAAACATGGGATTTTTGTTATGGAAAGCCATTTACACCGGAAACAAAAGAGCATATCATAGAATTATTAAAACCAGATTATATCGAAGGATTTTCGCTTCTTGGAGGAGAACCATTTGAACCAGAGAACCAGAAAGAATTGGTTTTATTATTAAAAGAAATTAAAGAAATATATCCTGATAAGAATATCTGGTGTTATACAGGATATACTTATGAAAAGGATCTTATGCAGGGTGGAAAAGTACACACATCATTTACGGAAGAAATGTTATCTTATATTGATATACTGGTAGATGGACGATTTATTGAAGCCCAGAAAGATATCACATTAAAATTCCGAGGAAGTGCAAACCAGAGAATTCTAAATTTAAATGAAAGATAAGGCCATAAGAGATGCAGTGAAAAGATACTGCATCTTTTTCTTTTTATCATGATGCAATCTCTTGACAGACTGTGCTTTATATTATAGTCTATGTATAACAAAATATCATAGATAGATTGTAAAATTCGAAAGAAGAAAGAAGGGTTGCACAATGATACTGGAGATTGATTTCAATAGTGACGAGGCAATCTATGTACAGTTAAGAAATCAGATCATTATGGGAATCGCATGTGAAGAATTTACTGATGGAGAATCACTTCCATCTGTACGACAGCTTGCACAGGTACTTGGAGTGAATATGCACACGGTAAATAAAGCCTATGCGATTTTAAGAGAAGAAGGATACTTAAAATTAGACCGAAGAAAAGGTGCAGTCATAAGCGTTGAAACTCTGGAAAAGCAGCAGGAGCTGGCTAGTATTCAGGACAATCTAAGAATGCTGGTTGCTGAAGCAGTCTGTAAGGGAGTTACAGAAGATGAGATGAACCAGCTGGTTCATGACATGTACCAGAAATTAGACAGAAAGTAATAACAGGAGGAGTTATGAACCGATTACCATTTACAAAATATGCCTCCAAAGCATTGAATGAAGGAAGGGAGATTGCAGGATATCTTGGATTTAAGGATGTCAGCAGTATCTTTATCCTTCTTGGACTTTACGGAACAGATGGATCTCTTGCGAGCGAAGTTCTTAAGATGCATGGAGTGACAAGAGAATTAATAGAAGAGGCGGTCAAGGAGAAATCAAAGATGCCAAAAGACCGCAGAAGAACAGTGAAAGATACACCAAAGACAGAATATCTTTTAGAGATTGCAGGGGAACTTGCAATGAAATATGGATGCGATGCAATAGGCTCAGAACATATTCTTATGGCAATGATCAAAGACGGAGATAATGAGGCTTTTCGTCTGTTAGAAGATCACAAGATTTCTTGCGAGGGTATTTATACAGATATTTTAGTTACAGCAGGAATAGATTTTCGTTCTGCAAAGAATGAATACAATGATGCAATTTCTTATGGCGGAGAGGAAGAAAATCAAGAAGCAGGTATGCTGGAGCAATACAGTACAGATCTTACAGAGAAAGCAGCCGCAGGGAAGCTGGATCCGATGATTGGACGTGAAGGTGAGATGGAACGTCTGATGCAGGTCCTATGCAGAAGGACAAAGAACAATCCATGTCTGATCGGTGATCCGGGAGTTGGTAAAACAGCAATTGTAGAAGGTCTTGCACAAAGAATTGCAGACGGCAATATGCCAAGAATCCTTAAGAATAAGAGAATTTTATCCTTAGATCTTACAAAAGTGATCGCAGGAACCAAATTCCGTGGTGAATTTGAAGAACGTATGAAACGTATCGTTACAGAAGCAACACAGGATGATTCTGTCATTTTATTTATTGATGAGATTCATACGATCATTGGAGCTGGCGGTTCTGAAGGAGCTATGGATGCATCCAATATCTTAAAACCGGCATTGGCAAGAGGAGATTTCCAGCTGATCGGTGCGACAACAAGTGAAGAGTATACAAAGTATTTTGAGAAGGATGCAGCTTTAGTTCGAAGATTCCAGCCAGTCAGAGTGAAAGAGCCAACCGTAGAAGAGACAGTTACGATTTTAAAAGGAATCAAATACCGATTTGAGGATTATCATAGAATTTTGGTGCCGGAAGATGTAGTAGAAGCAATTGCAGGTTTATCTGATCGATATATCAGTGATCGTTTTCTGCCGGATAAAGCGATAGATCTTCTAGACGAAGCATGTGCAAGAAAACGAATGGAACAGGTCGGAAGTCATGCAAGTTTTAAAGAAGAACGCAAAGCGATTGCAGAAGTGATCGAGAAGATTGAGAAAGAACTTTCTAATGGCGATATTTTGGAAGCTAAGAATTTAAAAGCGCAGAAGAATAAGCTTGAGAAATCGTTAGAACGTAAGATGAAACGAACACAAAGGAAGGAAAATGAGATTCCACAATTAACAGTTGAAGATGCAGCAGAGGTTGTATCTTTATGGACACAGATCCCAGTAACGCAGCTCACGAAAGGTGATATGGAACGCTTGCGAAATCTTGAAAAAGAACTCCACAAATATGTGATCGGGCAGGATGAAGCAGTCAAAGCCGTTGCGAAAGCTGTGAAAAGAAGCAGAGTTGGACTTAAGAGTCCAAATCGTCCGATCGGATCATTCTTATTCCTGGGACCAACAGGTGTTGGTAAGACAGAGCTTTCAAAGACACTGGCAAGAGCTCTGTTTGGAAGGGAAGAAGATCTGATCCGTGTAGATATGTCTGAATATATGGAGAAGCACAGTGTATCAAAGATCATTGGATCACCTCCAGGATATGTAGGATTCGGAGAAGGTGGACAGTTAAGTGAGCAGATCAGAAGACATCCGTATTCTGTGATCTTATTTGATGAGATCGAGAAAGCACATCCAGACGTATTTAATATTCTGCTTCAGGTACTGGATGATGGACATATTACAGATTCCAATGGACGAAAAGTTGATTTTAAGAATACGGTGATCATCATGACTTCCAATGCAGGTGCAAATCGCATCATCGCACCAAAATATCTTGGATTCTCTGTTGATAACACAGATAAGGCAAAGAATCATGAACGTATGAAAAAAGGTGTGATGGAAGAAGTAAAACAGATCTTCCGTCCGGAATTTTTAAACAGAATTGACGAGACGATCGTTTTTGCAGTTCTTACCAAAGAAGAAGTGAAAAAGATCGCGAAGTTATTTATCGATGAGTTAAAAGTACGTCTCCTAAATGAACATCAGATTACATTAAAGATCACATCGAGTGCGATGGATCTGTTAGCAGATAAAGGATATGATGAGAATTACGGAGCAAGACCACTAAGAAGAGTGATCCAGAATGAGATCGAGGATGTACTGGCAGACAAGATCTTAGAAGGAACACTTTCAAACGGACAGACGATGACAATCGGCAAAAAAGATAAAAAACTTACTTTTTCAGTAAAGGAAACTAGTAAATAGAACCAAAATATATTATAATAAACGTACAACGACCGAAACATATATTAGGAGGAAAAAACAATGGCAGTGGTAACTGAATTATTCCGCAGCGAAGACAATGGAACACTAAGCTTTGGTGACTATACATTAGCACAGAAAGCTAAGAAAGGGGATATCCAGTTTGAAGGGGATATCTACAAGATCAAAACATTTAAGACAATGACGAAACTGGACAAGAACGGACAGCTGATCTTTGAATCTGTTCCAGGTTCTGCAGTACATAACTTTGTTGCAACAACAGATGGTGTTGCATTTGATATTGAATCTTCATCTGACGTTCAGGTTACACTAGAAGTGGAAGCTGGACAGGAATATAAAGTTTTTATTGATAATACAAATGTAGGAATGATGAAAGCAAACCTTGGAGGTAAATTAACTTTAAGTGTTGAATTAAGTGAAGGAACAGCTGCATCTGTTCGCGTAAAGAAACAATAGTAATGTAAGGAGTACCAATGGCGAAACAAAAAACAGTTTATTTTTGCAGCCAGTGTGGTCATGAGTCTTCCAAGTGGATGGGACAATGTCCTGCCTGCAAACAGTGGAATACTTTTACAGAAGAGAAAGTTACAGAAACGAAGAAGGGAGGGGCGAAGTCTTTAAAGACTTCTGCCTCTCCTATGAATATATCGGAGGTAACTATTGAGAATGAAGAAAGGATTCCGACAGGAATCGGAGAACTTGACCGAGTACTTGGCGGTGGGATCGTGAAAGGATCTTTATCATTGGTTGGCGGGGATCCTGGAATTGGTAAATCAACGCTGTTATTACAGGTATGCAGAAATCTTGCGAATAATAAACGCAAGGTTTTATATATTTCTGGGGAAGAATCAATGCATCAGATCAAGATGCGTGCTGAGAGAATTGGAACATTTGAAGAAGAAATGCTTCTTTTTTGTGAAACAGATCTTGATGCGATCACCAGTGCGATTCTAAAGACAAAGCCTGAATTTGCAGTGATCGACTCTATTCAGACGATGTACAGCGAAGATCTTTCTTCGGCAGCAGGAAGTGTTTCACAGGTAAGAGAAGTGACGGCTGCAATGATGAGAGTGGCAAAAGAGAATAATATTGCTGTTTTCATTGTTGGACATGTGACCAAAGAAGGGGTTGTTGCAGGACCTAGAACATTGGAACATATGGTGGATACGGTCCTTTATTTTGAAGGAGAGAGAGAAGCAGCCTATAGAATCTTGCGAGGCGTAAAGAACCGTTTTGGATCTACAAATGAGATAGGTGTATTTGAGATGTGCAACAATGGGTTAGTTGAAGTTGAGAATCCATCAAAGACAATGTTAAATGGAAGACCGCTTGATGCGTCAGGATCAGTTGTTGTCTGCTCTATGGAAGGAACCAGACCGATCCTTATTGAAATCCAGGCACTTGTATCACCAACAAGTTTCCAGATGCCGCGAAGAACAGCAGTGGGAATTGACTATAACAGGGTGAACCTTTTGATGGCTGTACTTGAGAAGAGAGTTGGATTACAGCTTGGAGGTTGTGATGCTTATGTAAACCTTGCAGGAGGAATGAAGCTTGGGGAACCGGCGATCGATCTTGGAATTATCATGGCGATCGCATCAAGTTACAAGAACAGAGCAATTTTAGAAGATACGATCATTTTTGGAGAAGTCGGTCTGGTAGGAGAAGTTCGTGCAGTATCCGGTGGTGAGGCAAGGATCAAGGAAGCACAGAAACTTGGATTTAAGAGATGCATTCTGCCCCAGGCGAATGTAGATCAGATTAAGATTGAAACTGATATGAGACTCGTAGGAGTTTCAAATGTTATGGAAGCATTAGATCTTATATAATATATTGATTGCAAGTATATACAAGATACATTATAATCAATATAGAAAAAACTATATGGAGGAAAACATGGAAGAAACGATTTCTAAGAATTTTATAGAACAGATTATTGAGAAAGATATCGAGGAGGGACGCTGCAAGAAAGTTGTCACAAGATTCCCACCAGAACCTAACGGATATCTTCATATCGGACACGCAAAATCTATTTTATTAAATTATGGACTGGCTCAGGAATATGGCGGAGATTTTCATTTCCGTTTTGATGATACAAACCCTACAAAAGAGAAGGAAGAATATGTAAATTCCATCAAGGAAGATGTAGAATGGTTAGGTGCAGACTATCATGAGCATATTTACTATGCATCAAATTATTTTGACAAGATGTATGAATGTGCAGAATTCTTGATCAAGAAAGGAAAAGCATATGTCTGTGATCTTAGTGCAGAACAGATCAGAGAATATCGCGGAACATTGACAGAACCTGGAAAGAACAGTCCATATCGTGACCGTACACCAGAAGAAAACTTAAAGTTATTCCGTGAAATGAAAGAAGGAAAATATCCAGACGGAAGCAAAGTACTTCGTGCGAAGATTGATATGACATCTGGAAACATCAATATGAGAGATCCAATTCTTTACCGTATTGCAAGAATGGAACATCATAATACAGGTAACAAATGGTGTATCTATCCAATGTATGATTTTGCTCATCCATTAGAGGATGCATTTGAAGGAGTTACACATTCTATCTGTACACTGGAATTTGAAGACCACAGACCATTATATGACTGGGTAGTCAATGAATGTGAATTTGAAAATCCACCAAAACAGATTGAATTTGCAAAATTATACCTGACAAATGTCGTTACAGGAAAACGTTATATTAAGAAATTAGTAGAAGATGGAATCGTAGACGGATGGGATGATCCTCGTCTGGTATCCTTATCTGCACTTCGAAGAAGAGGATATACACCAGAATCTATCAAAAAATTTATGGAACTTGTGGGAGTTGCAAAGAGTCACAGCTCTGTGGATTCTGCAATGCTTGAATATTGTATTCGTGATGACCTTAAATTAAAACGTCCACGTATGGCAGCTATTTTGGATCCGATCAAACTTGTGATCACAAATTATCCGGAAGGTGAAGGAGAGCTTGTAGATGTTCCGAATAATCAGGAAAACGAAGAGATGGGAACAAGACAGGTACCATTTTCAAGAGAATTATATATTGAACGTGAAGACTTCAAAATTGAGAAGCCTAAAAAGTATCGTCGTTTATATGTAGGAAATGAAGTTCGTTTAATGAATGCATATTTTGTGACATGTACAGGATATGATGTAGATGAGGATGGTAACGTTACATGTGTATATGCAACATATGATCCAGAATCCAGAGGAGGAAACAGCCCTGATGGAAGAAAAGTTCGTGGAACAATCCACTGGGTATCAGCTAAAACTGCGAAAAAGGCAGAAATTCGTCTATATGAAAACATTGTAGATGAAGAAAAAGGCGTATATAATGAAGATGGAAGTATTAATGTAAATCCTAATTCATTAACTGTGATCAAAGAAGCATATGTTGAGCCAGAATTAGAGAAGTACGATAAAGGAGACAGCTTCCAGTTTATGAGAACAGGATATTTCTGTTTAGATTCTAAAGATTCTACTAAAGAACATATGGTATTTAATAGAATCGTAAGCTTAAAGAGTTCTTATAAACCAAACTAATATACGAAGCCTGTTATGAAAGATTTCAAGACAGGAGCAGTGGATGAGAAAAAGAGAGGAAATTAAATGAAGGTAATCGTGGTATCTCATGGAAGTTACGCCAGAGGACTAGTGGATACAGTACAGATGATCGCAGGGAAACAGGAAGACCTGGAAGCATTTGGACTGGAGTCGGAAGAATCTGTGGATACTTTAAAAGAGAAGATCAGACAAAGTATTGAACAGGCATCACAGGAAGAAGAGATTCTGATCCTCACAGATATTTTTTATGGAAGTCCGTTTAATACAGTTATTTCATTAATGCCAGAGTATGATCTTTACCACGTTACTGGAATTAATCTTCCATTGATGATGGAAGTCATTATGGGAAGAATTTCGGGAAAGCATGCGGAAGAAATCTGTAAAGAACTTCTTAAGGCAGCACCGGATACAGTACGGGATGTACGTGAATTATATAAGGAGGTAGAAAAATGAAGAAAATAGTACTGGCAAGAGTCGATGACAGACTCATACATACAGAGATTTTAACATTATGGGTGCCAGAAGTACGTGCAAACAGAATCCTTATTGTTGATGATATCGTTGCGAAAGATAAATTTCGAAGCAAGGTGATCAAAGAGATGGCACCAGATGGTCTTATCATTCACGTTTATGGAATTGACCGTGCAGTTGAAAAGTTAAAAGAACCACCATCATTTGATGGGGAACGAGTGATCGTGATCGCTGAATCACCAATAGTGTTTGAAGAACTGATGAAATGCGGAATCAGGATCACACAGCTTAATATTGGAGGTATGGGAATTCGAGGGGAACGAAAAACTGTGGCAAGAAGGATCGCATGCGATGACAGAGAAATGGAATCTATCCAACAGATGATTCGAAAAGGCGTCCACGTATATTTCCAGACGATTCCGAAAAAAAGCTGGGAAGAAGCGAAAAAATATATACAAGAATAAATACAAATACAAAAGAATGCAATCTCATTTAAAAAAAATTATAAAAAAGGGGTTGCATTTTTTTTACGCAGTGTTATACTTAAGAACATAGAGTTAGCACTCGATATGAGTGAGTGCTAACAATCGAAAATAAAAACAATTTTCTAATATATTTAGGAGGTAATATTATTATGAAGTTAACACCATTAGGAGATAGAGTTGTATTAAAACAGTTGGAAGCAGAAACAAAGACAAAATCAGGAATCGTCCTTACAACAGCAACACAGGAAAAACCTCAGGAAGCAGAAGTTATCGCAGTAGGACCTGGAACAGAAGATGTAAAGATGGAAGTTTCTGTAGGACAGAAAGTTATCTATTCTAAATATGCTGGAACAGAAGTGAAATTAGAAGATGAAGAATATATTATTGTAAAACAGAATGATATTTTAGCAGTTGTAGAATAATCAGATTGCAGAATCATTTTATTGCAGAATCATTTAGTCGGAGGTAATAAGATCATGGCAAAAGAAATTAAATACGGAATTGAAGCAAGAAAAGCTCTGGAAGCTGGAGTTAATCAGTTAGCAGATACAGTAAGAGTAACAATCGGACCAAAAGGACGTAACGTAGTATTAGATAAATCATTTGGTACACCACTGATCACAAATGATGGTGTAACAATTGCAAAAGAGATTGAATTAGAAGACCCATTTGAAAACATGGGAGCACAGGTTGTCAAAGAAGTAGCAACTAAGACAAATGATGTTGCTGGAGATGGTACAACAACAGCTACAGTACTTGCACAGGCAATGATCAACGAAGGAATGAAGAACTTAGCAGCAGGAGCTAACCCAATCATCCTTCGTAAAGGAATGAAAAAAGCTACAGAAGCAGCCGTTGAAGCAATCGCTGAGATGAGCAGCAAAGTTACAGGAAGAGATCAGATCGCGAAAGTAGCAGCAATTTCTGCAGCAGACGAAGAAGTTGGAGAATTAGTAGCAGATGCTATGGAAAAGGTATCTAACGACGGAGTTATCACAATTGAAGAATCTAAGACAATGAAGACAGAATTAGATTTAGTAGAAGGTATGCAGTTTGATCGTGGATACTTATCCGCATACTTCTCAACAGATATGGAGAAAATGGTTGCAGAATTAGATGATCCATATATCCTGATCACAGACAAGAAGATTTCTAACATTCAGGAAATCCTTCCATTATTAGAGCAGATTGTACAGAATGGTAAGAAATTACTGATCATCGCAGAAGATGTTGAAGGTGAAGCATTAACAACACTGATCGTAAACAAATTACGTGGAACATTCTCTGTATGTGCAGTCAAAGCACCTGGATATGGAGACAGAAGAAAAGCAATGCTTGAAGATATCGCTATCTTAACAGGTGGTACAGTGATCTCTGAAGAAGTCGGAATGGAATTAAAAGATGCAACAATCGATCAGTTAGGTCGTGCAAAATCTGTAAGAGTTGAAAAAGAAAATACAGTCATCGTAGATGGTGAAGGAGAAAAAGATGCGATCCAGGCACGTATCGCACAGATCAAAGGACAGATCGAAGAAACAACATCTGAATTTGATAAAGAAAAATTACAGGAAAGATTAGCTAAATTATCTGGTGGAGTTGCCGTTGTTCGTGTTGGAGCAGCAACAGAAACAGAAATGAAAGAAAGCAAATTAAGACTGGAAGATGCCTTAGCAGCAACAAAAGCCGCAGTAGAAGAAGGAATCATCTTCGGTGGAGGATCTGCTTACATTCACGCATCTAAGAAAGCAGCAGAGAAAGTAGCAGACTTAGAAGGAGACGAAAAGACAGGAGCAAACATCATCCTGAAAGCCTTAGAAGCACCATTATTCCAGATTGCAGTCAATGCAGGTCTTGAAGGAGCTGTTATCGTAAATAAAGTAAAAGAAGCAGAAATTGGAAAAGGATTCGATGCATTACATGGAGAATATGTAGACATGGTAGAAGCAGGAATCATTGACCCAGCTAAAGTAACAAGAAGTGCATTACAGAATGCAACATCTGTAGCATCTACACTGTTAACAACAGAATCTGTTGTTGCTAATATTAAAGAAGATGCACCAGCAATGCCAGCAGGAGCTCCAGCTGGAATGGGAATGATGTAGTTGAGTGGACGTCTACAGGGAGCAAAGCGACTCAAAGACTAAAATATATCCCCGGAAATTCGAAAAAATTTCTGGGGCTTTTTTATGCTTAAAACCGATACTCCTTCCAAACCACCCAATACTCTACATTCGCACAATCATCCACAATCGGAATGATCTTCCTCTGATCCAAAATTTCTTCAGGATAATCCAAGAGGAACACAGACAGATAAATGTTCAGTAAAGAAAGGAGTGGGATATAAACCAGTTCCATGATACTCATTAGGAAAACCATGGAGGAATAAGGAAATATCTGCTATAATAAATATATACTAAAAATACGATAGGAGGCAGATTATGAACAATTTTACTTATTCTGTTCCAACAAAGATTCATTTTGGAAAAGGACAGATTTCACATCTTTATGAGCTTTCAGAAAGTGGAAACAAAGTGTTGTTATGCTATGGCGGTGGAAGTATCAAAAAAGCAGGAATTTATGATGAAGCCGTGAAGATTTTAAAAGAAGAAGACATCGAAATCTTTGAATTATCAGGAATTGCACCAAATCCAAAGATTGAATCTGTCAGAGAAGGTGTAAAACTCTGTAAAGAAAATGACATCGATATGGTACTTGCCATTGGAGGTGGATCTGTCATTGACTGTGCGAAAGTTGTAGCAGCAGGAGCCTGTTATGATGGAGATCCATGGGATCTTGTTATCACGCCAAGATGGATCAAAAAAGCATTGCCGATCTATAGTGTATTGACATTATCAGCGACAGGATCAGAGATGGACCCATTTGCGGTAATCTCAGATATGTCTAAGAATGAAAAATGGGGAACATCAAGCGAACATATGAAACCAAAGATGTCAATTCTTGATCCAGAATATACCTACTCTGTATCAAAGAAACAGACAGCAGCAGGAACAGCAGATATGATCAGTCATATTTGTGAAAACTACTTTACCAATGTAAAGAATGCAGATGTTCAGGCAAGATTTGCGGAAGGACTGTTAAAGAATTGCTTTAAATACGGTCCAATCGCATTAGAAGAACCAGATAACTATGATGCAAGAGCGAATCTGATGTGGACAGCCAGTATGGCGATCAATGGAATTCTTTCTGACGGAGCGGAAGTTTCCTGGTGTGTTCATCCGATGGAACATGAATTAAGTGCTTTCTACGATATCACACATGGAGAAGGATTAGCAATCTTAACACCACACTGGATGGATTTTGCATTAAATGACGATACCGCATCTAAATTTGCGGACTATGCAAGAAATGTCTGGGATGTAGTAAATGATGATGATATGGCAGCAGCCAAAGAAGGAATCGCATGCACCAGAGAATTCTTCAAGGAGATGGGACTTCCACAGACTTTATCAGATGTTGGAATCGACAAAGAACATTTTGATATCATGGCACAGAAAGCAGCCGATGGATGTGTTGGATCTTTTGTATCATTGAGTAAAGAAGATATCGTAAGTATTTTTGAAGCAGCTTTATAAGAACAAAAATAAGCAGGATCAAATAGGTTTAAGATCCTGCTTATTTTTGTTGTGCAGAGATATAGAAATTATTTTACTTTAATCTTTTTAACAGACGACCATGAACCATAGAATGTTTTAGTTCCGACTTTTTTATAGCCACGGACTTTTACATAATAAGTTTTTTTGCTTGAAAGCTTATTGACTTTCACAGAAGTTACATTACTTGATGCTTTCATTGTTTTTTTACGTTTGCTAAATTTAGCATTCTGAGCAGTCATGATTTCATAATCGCTGATTCCGGAAATCTTTTTCCATTTAGCAGTCAGAGCCTTTTTCTCAGCTTTTGGAGTATAAATGGAAACTTTTGCTATCTTTGGTGCAACAATTTTGAAAGTTTTCTTTGTTGTTGCTTTATAACCATTTTTAAAAGTAATTGTGACTGTAGCAGTTCCAATATTAGTATTGTTTTTATAAGAAACTATATAATAAGAAGCAGAAAGTTTTTTGCCATCTCTTGTAGTTACAGTCACAGAAGGTTTTTGTGCCTTTGCATTGTAAGTTACAGTCGTATTGTTTAATGTTACTTTTGAAAGTCTGTATAAAATATGAACACCAATTACATTACAACCCTTATTTGTGCATTTCCAGGCAGTTTCACCATCCTGTGTAAAAGTCGCAAGAGTTGTATTTCCGTATTTTGGCTTATGTCCAAGTGCTGGAATTAATTCTGTATGACTTTTGATCGGATGGTTACATAAAGAAGAGATTGCCATAATAAAATAAGAAGATAAAACAAAAAATGTTTATTATTCAATATTTACAAAAAATACTTTCTTATTATACAATTACAATGTATAATAAAAAGAAGATATTTTAAGAAAGAGGTGTACGTGGTGTATAAGATTGTCAAGAAACAGACACTCAACCAGGCTGTTGAGTTAATGGAGATTCATGCTCCTTATGTGGCAAGAAAGTGTGAACCAGGACAATTCATCATTATCAGAGTCGATGAAGATGGAGAGAGAGTTCCTTTAACAATTGCAGATTTTGATCGTGAGAAAGAGACTGTAACGATCATTTATCAGGTAGTTGGATATACAACAGAATTATTAAGTAAGAAAAAAGAAGGAGAATATGTACAGGATTTCGTAGGGCCATTAGGTCAGCCAGCTCCTTTACACAAATGTGACCGTGTCATCGGAGTAGCCGGTGGTGTAGGTGCAGCTCCTTTATATCCACAACTTCGTAAGTTAGCGAAGATGGGAGTACCAGTTGATGTTATCATCGGTGGTAAGAGTGCAGAATTTGTAATTCTTAAGGAATTATTTGAAGAATTTTGTGATAATGTATATATTGCAACAGATGACGGAAGTCTTGGAACAAAAGGTTTTGTTACAACTGTATTAGAAGAACAGATTAAAGCCGGAGTGAAATATGACGAAGTTATCGCAATTGGACCACTGATCATGATGAAGAACGTGGTTAAGATCACAAAAGAATATGACATCCCAACTATGGTATCTTTAAATCCAATTATGATCGATGGAACTGGTATGTGCGGTGGATGCCGTGTCAACATTGGTGGAGAAACAAAATTTGCATGTGTTGACGGACCAGACTTTGACGGATTTAAAGTAGACTTTGACGAATGTATGCAGCGTCAGGGTATGTTCAAAGAAGAAGAACATCAGTGTAGAATTGGAAGGGGGATGTAAACGATGGCAAATATGAGTCTTAAGAAGGTACCTATGCCAGAACAGGACCCAAATGTCCGTAATAAGAACTTTGAAGAAGTTGCTCTTGGATATACAAAAGAGATGGCAATGGAAGAAGCAACTCGTTGCTTAAACTGTAAGAATAAACCTTGTGTTGGAGGATGTCCGGTTAACGTACCAATTCCAGCTTTTATTGAGAAAGTAGCAGCTGGAGATTTTGAAGGTGCATACGAAGTGATCACAACAGAGAATGCATTACCAGCAATCTGCGGACGAGTATGTCCACAGGAGAACCAGTGCGAAGGTAAATGTGTCCGCGGTATCAAGGGAGAACCTGTTGGTATCGGACGTATGGAACGTTTTGTCGCTGACTGGCATATGGCACATGCCAAAGAAACAGAAGTTAATATTGATAAGAATGGAATGAAAGTTGCAGTTGTCGGATGTGGACCTGCAGGTATCACATGTGCGGGAGAACTGATCAAAAAAGGTTATGATGTAACAGTGTTTGAAGCATTACATAAACCAGGTGGAGTATTAAGCTATGGTATTCCAGAATTCCGTCTGCCAAAAGATCTGGTAGCCAAAGAGATCGAAAGCGTTCAGAAGTTAGGTGTAGATATCGAAACTAACGTTATCGTTGGACGTTCTATCACAATCGATGAATTAATGGAAGATGGATACAAAGCAGTCTTCGTAGGAAGTGGTGCAGGACTTCCAAGATTTTTAAATATTCCTGGAGAAAACCACTTAGGAGTATACTCTGCAAATGAATTCTTAACTCGTGTGAACTTAATGAAAGGATATAAATTCCCAGAATGCCCAACTCCAGTCAAAGTTGGTAAGAAAGTAGCAGTTGTAGGTGCTGGTAACGTAGCAATGGATGCTGCCAGAACAGCAAAACGATTAGGTGCAGAAGAAGTTTACATCGTATATCGTCGTAGCGAAGAAGAAGCACCAGCACGTTTAGAAGAATTACATCATGCAAAAGAAGAAGGAATTATTTTTAAATTCTTAAATAACCCAGCTGCGATCAAAGCAGATGAGAATGGATGGGTTAAGAGTATGGAAGTTATCAAACAGGAATTAGGTGAACCTGATGCATCAGGAAGACGTTCTCCACGTCCGATCGAAGGATCTAACTATGATCTTGATGTTGATACAGTTATTATTGCGATCGGTCAGAGCCCTAACCCACTGATCCGTCACACAACACCAGGACTTGACACTCAGAAATGGGGAGGAATCATTGTTAATGAAGAAACAATGGAGACAAGTAAAGATGGTGTATACGCAGGTGGAGATACAGTAACTGGAGCAGCAACAGTTATCCTTGCCATGGGAGCAGGAAAGAAAGCAGCTGCAGCAATCGATCAGAAATTACAGGGAAAATAAAAGGAGGATTCCAGATGGGAAAAGCAGTATTTCAGACTGAGATTATCGAACTCGGAGAACAGGTAGATGCTTTTTTTGAGGAAGGTATGTTCGTGCTTTTTGGAGAAAATGTACCGGATACATTAAAAGATTTCTGTCATTTCATCGATCAGAAGAAAGTGGATGGAACAATCAAAAAAGGAGATAAACTGGTTGTGGATCAGAAAGAATATCTCATCACTGCCGTTGGAGATATTGCCCAGTCTAATTTGGAGACATTGGGACATCTGACAGTTGTCTTCAGTGGTGCAAAAGAAGCAGGTCTTCCTGGAAGTATTTGTGTTGAGGCAAAACCAATGCCTAAGCTTACGATTGGAAGTAAACTTTCTATCGTAGAAGAATAGAATTTACAAGAGATATCAAGAGATTGGTATCAGGATTATATAAAAGGAGTTATTGCGAAAGCAGTAATTCCTTTTATTGTACAAAAAAGAAATTAGTATCAGATAGTTATATTTTTGAATGTTCAGATAATTATAACCATGTACAGAAAATAATCCATACATTTTTGAAAAAATGTAAAATAATCTGTTGACATAAAAGAAACTATTTGTTACCATATCTAACAATACAAATCAGATATTAAAATACAAGAAAGCGAGGAAAACAAGAAAATGGGTAAGTTAATTGGTGAAGGGATTACATTTGATGATGTTTTATTAGTTCCAGCATATTCGGAAGTAATTGCGAATGATGTGGATACACGCACACGATTGACAAACAAAATTCAGTTAAACATTCCACTGATGAGTGCCAGCATGGATACAGTTACAGAACATCGCATGGCAATCGCAATGGCAAGACAGGGTGGAATCGGAATTATACATAAGAATATGTCAATTGAAGAGCAGGCAGAAGAAGTGGATAAGGTAAAACGTTCTGAAAACGGAGTTATCACAGATCCATTTTCATTATCACCAGAACATACCATTCAGGATGCTGACGATTTAATGGCGAAGTATCGTATTTCAGGGGTACCAATTACAGAAGGTACAAAGCTCGTTGGTATTATTACAAATCGTGATTTAAAATTCGAAACAGATTATTCAAAGAAGATCAAAGAATCTATGACTTCTGAAGGGCTGGTAACAGCAAAAGAAGGAATCACATTAGAAGAAGCAAAACAGATTCTTGGAAGAGCAAGAAAAGAAAAATTACCAATCGTTGATGATGACTTTAATTTAAAAGGACTGATCACAATTAAGGATATTGAGAAACAGATCAAATATCCAAATGCAGCGAAAGATGATCAGGGAAGATTATTATGTGGAGCTGGTGTTGGTATCACAGCAGACGTTTTAGATCGTGTTCAGGCATTAGTCGATGCTCATGTTGACGTTATCGTTGTTGACTCTGCACATGGACATTCTGCAAATGTATTAAGAGTGGTAAGAATGGTCAAAGATAAGTTCCCAGATCTTCAGGTAATCGCAGGTAACGTTGCAACAGGAGCTGGAGCTAAGGCGTTGATCGAAGCTGGAGCTGACTGTGTGAAGATCGGTATCGGACCTGGATCTATCTGCACAACTCGTATCGTAGCTGGTATTGGTGTACCACAGATCACAGCGATCATGAGTGCGTATGAAGAAGCTAAGAAAGCAGGAATCCCAATCATCGCTGATGGTGGTATCAAATATTCAGGAGAACTTACAAAAGCGATCGCAGCCGGAGCAGATGTATGTATGTTAGGAAGCATGCTTGCAGGATGCGATGAAAGTCCTGGAGATTTCGAATTATATCAGGGAAGAAAATATAAAGTATATCGTGGAATGGGATCATTAGCAGCGATGGAGAATGGTAGTAAAGACCGTTATTTCCAGACAAATGCTAAGAAATTAGTTCCAGAAGGTGTTGAAGGTCGTGTAGCATATAAAGGAACTGTTGAAGATACCATCTTCCAGATGATGGGAGGTCTTCGTTCTGGAATGGGATATTGTGGAGCAAAAGATATTAAGACATTACAGGAGACAGGGGAATTCGTTAAGATTTCTGCTGCATCCTTAAAAGAAAGTCATCCACATGACATTCATATCACAAAAGAAGCACCAAACTATAGTGTAGAATAAGAATTAAGAAGATAGAGGAACCAGAGTACAAAAGCAGATGTATTCTGGTTCTTTTTTGCTTTAAAAAATGGGAGCAGATTTGTTAATTGACAATTATCAATAAAAAATGATTGACTTATAAATGAAACAGGAATATCATTAAATTACTTTGGTTTTCAAAATAGTGATCAAAAGAAAAATAAAAATAAGAAGAGAAATATGAGAAAGGTAAAAAATGATTTCAAAATTCAGCGTAAAAAAACCGTATACCGTCATTGTGGCGGTCATATTAGTCATCATTTTAGGAATCGTATCATTTACAAAGATGACAACAGACCTGCTGCCAAGCATGGAACTACCATATGCGGTTGTTATGACAACGTATCAGGGAGCGTCTCCAGAGACTGTAGAGACAACTGTAACAAAGCCAGTTGAACAGTCGATGGCAACGATTTCAAATATCAAAGAAGTAAACTCAATTTCTAGTGAGAATATGTCTATGGTTATTCTGGAATTTGAAGGTGACACAGATATGAATGCAGTTTCTCTTGATATGAGAGAGAAACTTGATATGATCAAAGGTTACTGGCCAGATGAAGTGGGTAATCCAACGATCATGAAATTAAATCCAGATATGATGCCAGTTATGGTAACAGCCATGGATTCTGATAAGTTAAGCAGTGCTGAGTTATCAGAGTTGATCAATGATAAGATCGCACCGTCTTTAGAAGCTGTTGATGGAGTCGCATCCGTAAGTAGCACCGGACTTGTGACAGAACAGATCAATGCGATCATCAGTGAGAAAAAGATCAACAAATTAAATAAGAAGATACAGAAAGCTTTAAATGGTCAGTTTGATGAAGCACAGAATAAGATTGATCAGGCTAAAGCCCAGATGGAAACTGGAAAGAATACGTTAGATGCACAAAGGACTAAGGCAAATACTCAGCTTGCTAAAGCCCAGACGGCTCTAAGTGATGGACAGTTAAGCCTTGCACAGAAAGAAGTACAGGTGACAAGCTCAATCACAAACTTGAAAGTGCAGAAACAATCTTTGCAAGCATCTTTAAAGACATTAAAAACCCAGATTGCTAAGTTGGAAGAACAGGAAAAACAGGTTCCAGATGCTGCAACAAAGATGCAGCTTGCAGCCCAGATCGAAGAATTGAAAAAGCAAGAAACAACAGCAGAAACTTCGATTAAGGCATTGGATAAGAATTTAAAAACACTAAATAGTGCATTAAAACAGATCAAAAAAGGAAAGAAAACGATCAATTCCCAATTGACACAGTTTAATGTACAGTCAGCGACAGCAACACAGAAAATGAATGATGGGGAGATTAAACTTGCACAAGGTGAAGCACAGCTAAATTCCAGTCAGAGCCAGCTTGATTCCAGCAAAGAACAGGCAAAAGAAGCAGCAAATATCAAGAATAAGTTGACAGTTGAAAATGTGAAAGCATTGTTAACAGCACAGAACTTTGAGATGCCAGCGGGATACATCAGTGAAGGTAATACCCAGTATTTAGTCCGTGTTGGAGATAAAGTTACAAACAAAAAAGATCTTGCCAATATGGAATTATTAGATCTTGGAATTAAAGGAATCCCACCGATCAAGCTTTGTGATGTAGCAGACGTGGCGATCGTAGATAATTCTGCAGATACATATTGCCGTGTAAATGGCAACAATGGTGTGGTATTAACGGTTCAGAAGCAGAATAACTATTCGACAGCAGATGTTGCTGACAAAGTTGCAGCGAAGATGAAGACATTAACAAAAGAAAATAAAGGATTCCACTATGTAAATATCATGGATCAGGGTGTATACATTGATATGGTGACAGGCTCTGTGATTCAGAATCTATTAATGGGAGCAATCCTTGCAGTCTTTATTTTGCTATTATTCTTAAAAGATATCAGACCAACGATCGTTATTGCATGCTCTATTCCGTTAAGTGTTATTTTTGCGGTGGTACTCATGTATTTTACAGGAATTACGCTAAATGTTATCTCATTGTCGGGACTTGCACTTGGAGTCGGAATGCTTGTGGATAACTCGATCGTAGTCATTGAGAATATCTACCGATTAAGAAAAGAAGGGGTTCCAGTTAAAGAAGCAGCGATCACAGGAGCAAAAGGGGTTGCAGGAGCAATTACATCCTCTACTTTAACAACAATTTCTGTATTCCTGCCAATCGTATTTACAACTGGAATTACAAAACAGCTTTTTACAGATATGGGATTGACCATTGGTTATTCTTTAGTAGCCAGTCTGATCGTGGCGGTAACATTTGTACCAATGATGTCAGCTGGTGTACTTAATAAAGTTACAGAAAAAGATAGCAAATTTATTGATAAATTACAGCAATTATATCGCAAAGTCATGACAAAACTGTTAAACCGAAAGATTATTGTAGTCATTGTAACATTAGCACTCTTTGTAGGAAGCATTATTGGAGCAATGAATATCGGAAGCTCCTTAATGCCAAGCATGGACAGTACACAGATGACAATGACGATCAAGATGCCACAGGGATCTTCTATGGAAGAAACTGCATCCATGACAGATACGGTAATGAAGAAAGTACAAGAAATCAAAGATGTTGACAGTGTAGCAGGAATGATATCTTCAGGATCTTCAGGAATGTCTGCAATGACATCAGGAGGATCTTCCAATGAAGATCAGTCTAGTATGTATATCTTATTAAAAGAAAAGAAAAAACATACAAATAAAGAGATTAAGAAAGAAATCTTAAAGAAAACAAAGAAATTTGATTGTGAGATTGAAGTTCAGGAATCTAGTATGGATATGAGTGCACTTGGTGGAAGCGGAATTTCCATACAGATCAAAGGAAGTGATTTAAATAAATTAAGATCGATCGGAAAAGATATTGCCAAGATCGCTGAGGATACGAAAGGAACACAGAATGTATCTAATGGAAGTGAAGAGACAACACCAGATATTCATGTTGTCGTAGATAAGAAAAAGGCAGTCAAGAATGGACTTACAGTTGCAACGATCTATCAGCAGTTGAGTGAGAAATTAAAAGATGCTAGTGAAGCAACAACGATCACGATCAATGAAAAGGAATACAGTGTCAATGTTGGAAACAGCGCAAAGAATACATTGACAAGAAATGATCTTAAAAAAGTGAAATTGACAGGAACGGTAAGTGGAAAAGAAAAAGAAGTTACGCTGGATAAGGTTGCGAAATTCAGAAATAGTGACAGCTTGTCTTCCATCAATCGAAATCAACAGGAAAGAACACTTACTGTAACATCAGAAATTAAAGATGGATATAATGTAGGAAAAGTCAGCAGTGCCGTACAAAAGCAGATCAAAAAATACAATGCACCGAAAGGATACAGTATCACAATGAAAGGTGAGATGGAATCCATTCAGGAAACAACAGGACAGATTGGATTAATGCTGTTACTGGCTGTAGCATTTATGTACCTGATCATGGTAGCACAGTTCCAGTCACTGAAATCACCATTTATCATTTTATTTACGATTCCAATGGCATTTACAGGAGGATTTTTAGGACTGTTGCTTACAGGAAAAGATTTAAGTGCAATTGCGATGATCGGATTTGTTATGCTTGCCGGTATCATTGTAAATAATGGTATCGTGCTGGTAGATACGATCAATCAGTTAAGAGAATCGGGATACGAATTTGAAGAAGCAATCCTGACAGCAGGTACGATGCGTGTACGTCCGATCTTGATGACAGCCCTTACAACGATCCTTGGATTATCTACAATGGCGATTGGTTTAGGTCAAGGTGCCGAGATGATGCAGCCGATGGCGATCGTTACGATCGGTGGTTTGATTTATGGAACTTTACTAACATTATTAGTGGTTCCATGTATTTATGGACTCTTCAATAGAAGAAAAAAGAAAGCAGAGTAAATCTTACAAAACTATTAAATATGACCGCTTTCCTTTACTTTTAAAAAGAGAAAAGATATAATAGTACAAGAATCATGTCAGAATTGACATGATTCTTTGATATATGGAAGAACCATAAGAGAGAAAAGAAAGAGGATAGATCATTGGAAGGAGCAGACATATGAATCAGAAAAAAGATTATGTTCTGAGATGGATTCCGAAGTATTCTATCATTCCGCTGATCACAGCGTTAGTACTGAATACTTTGGTTTACAGTGGAACAATGGTGCTTTGTAAAGGATTATATCATCATGATTTTACAACAGCATTTGACCGGATGGTACCGGTGATCCCAGAATTTACAAGTATTTATTTGATATGTTATGTGTTTTGGGTTGTGAACTACATTATGACTGCGAGAATCAGTAGAGAACATATGTATAGATTTTTGACAGCAGATTATCTGTCAAGGATCGTATGTGGGATTTTATTTGTCTTTTTGCCAACAACACTGGTAAGACCAGAGATCACAGGAACAGGATTTTGGGATCAGGCATTACGATTTGTGTATTCGATCGATCAATCGGCAAACTTATTTCCATCGATTCACTGTCTGGTAAGCTGGTTTTGTTATATTGGGATCAGGCATCAGAAGAAGATTCCAGTGTGGTATCAGAGATTTTCACTTGTTTTTGCAATTTTAGTCTGTATTTCCACGCAGGTAACCAAGCAGCATTATATCATAGATGTGTTTGGCGGGATCATTTTAAGTGAAGTCTGTTATCTGATCGGAAGAAAGACCAATTTGTATCAAGGACTCTGGAAAGTGTTTGAGAAAATCAACCAACAAGTTGGTTTAGAGAGAAGATCTGTGAAATACAAAGGGAAATTATCGGAGATCAAAGGTTAGGAAAGATGAAGAATAAGAAAAAAGTCATCGGTAATACAGTCTTTTTCTTTGCATTATTTGGATTGACTGCATATGCCGTATTGAAAGGAAAGGAACTTTCTGAGCTGGCGGAAGTTCTAAAATCAGTAAAACCTGCATATTATATTGCGGGATTGGTTATGATCGTTGTGTTTGTGTGCTGCGAGTCGTATATTATTTATCGCATGCTACGGCTGCTTCATTACAATGATGTGCCGAAGAGAAATTGCGTCAAATATTCGTTTGTAGGTTTCTTTTTCAGTTGTATTACACCGTCTGCAACTGGCGGACAGCCAATGCAGCTTTACTACATGAACCGCGATAAAGTTGACATATCCGTGGGAACCGTCATTTTGATGATCGTTACCATTTTATATAAATTTGTCCTGGTATTTTTAGGAGCACTGATCTTTTTATTCCGTCATTTTCTTGTGGCAGAATATATAGGGAAGGCAGCATTCTTCTTTTACCTTGGAATGGCATTGAATGTGTTTTGTGTTGCGTTCATGCTGATTCTTGTATTTGAGCCAACGTTAGCATCCAAAATCGTGCTGTGGCTGTTTCAGAAATTAGAAAAGTTCCATATTTTAAAGAAAAAAGAAGAACGTCTTGAAAAACTTCAGAATTCTATGATCGAGTATCATAAAGCAGCAGCAATCATTCAAGGACATCGGATCTTTATTTTTCGGATGTTCGTTGTCACATTGATTCAGAGACTGATCCATTTTTCAATTACGTATCTTGTATACAGAGCAATGGGACTTTCTGCATTAGGATTTATTGATGTAGTTGCTCTACAGAGTGTTATTTCAATTTCTGTGGATATGCTTCCGTTGCCAGGCGGAATGGGAATCAGTGAAGGCTTATTTTTAAATATCTTTAAGAAGATTTTTGTTGGCGGATTATTATATCCGGCAATGCTGTTAAGCCGAGGAATCAGTTATTATGCACTGGTATTGATCAGTGCAGTGATGACAGGAGTCGCACATGTTACGATAAAGCGTAAAGAATAGAGGGAAAAAGGTATGATAGGATTTTATAATGCATCTGTAATACTGACATATTTAGGAGTTGTCAGTGCAGTATTTGGAATGTCACAGGCATTCAATGGAAACTTTAAGATCGCAATTTTATGTTTGATGATCTCAGGATTAACAGATATGTATGATGGAACGATCGCAAAGATGATCAAGAGAAGCGAAGACGCCAAGAAGTTTGGAATCGAGATTGATTCTTTATGTGATCTTGTCTGTTTTGGAGTGTATCCGGTTGTGATCGGTTACTGTCTTGGAATGGACCAATGGTATGCAAGGATCATTTATATGTGTTATGTTTTAGGCGGAGTTATTCGTCTGGCATATTTTAATGTTACAGAAGAACAGCGTCAGGCACACAGCAGTTCCAGAAGAAAACATTATCAGGGACTGCCAATTACATCGGTTGCACTGATCATTCCGATCGTATATCAGCTTCGAAGATTCTTTCCAGAAGAATTTCCATACATATATGTTGCAATGTTAGCAGTGATTGCCTTCTTATTTGTATTTGATTTTAAAGTCTTTAAACCAGATAAGAAATGTATGCTTGCATTTGTAGTTATTGGAGCATTGATCGCAGTAAAGATGTTTTTACTGTAAGATGATAGGAGAATTGTAGATGAGATATGCCGATAGAGATGGGAATATTTATGAAGAAGAGAATGGGCAGGATCGTCTGTTAAACTGGATGTATACAACTATGGCAGGACGATCTAGTTTAAAGATATTGACCAGACCTTGGGTATCCAAATTAGGGGGAGCTTTCTTAAGTTCTCCCATTTCTAAATGTCTGATCAAGGGATTTATTAAGAATAATCACATTGATATGAGTGAATATGAGGAAAAGAATTATAAGTCATACAATGAATTCTTCTCAAGAAAGATCAAAGAAGGAAAACGTCCATTTCCGGAAGACAAAAATATCTTAGGAAGTCCATGTGACTGTAAAGTGAGTGTTTATCCGATTGAAGAAAATACATCATTTGTTGTAAAGAATACAAGATACACTTTGGATTCATTGATCAGAAATCGAAAGATCGCAAGACATTTTCAAGATGGATATGCAGTGATCTTGCGTTTAACGGTTGATGATTACCACAGATACTGTTATTTCGATGATGGGATCAAGAGCGAGAATCACAGGATAGAAGGAGTTTATCATACGGTCAATCCAATTGCTAATGATCATGTAAAGATCTATAAATATAATACCAGAGAATACACAATGATGAAGACAAAGCATTTTGGAGATGCACTCCAGATGGAAGTCGGTGCATTGATGGTAGGAAAGATTGTCAATCACGATGGTGCAGGATCTATGAAACGTGGGATTGAAAAAGGATATTTCAAGTTTGGTGGATCAACGATCATTTTATTATTCGAGAAGGATAGAGTGGAGATTAGAGAAGAATTATTAGAACGCACAAAGAATCAGTGTGAGACAAAGATCAAACAAGGTGAGATGATCGGAAGAGCATTGGTATGACCTTAGAATAAAATATTGACAGAATCGTCATATATGCGTATACTGAATTCATAAGTTGAAGGAGCAACGAATTTTCGTTGCTCCTTTTTGCATTTAAAATAAAAAAACAGATCAGAGAGGAGCGATAAATATGTTAAGTAAGATCATATCTGATGTAGATGCTTTCGTATGGGGACCAGTGATGCTAGTTCTTCTTGTAGGAACAGGAATCCTTTTGACGATTCGCTGTAACTTTTTGACTTGGAGAAATCTTCCTTGGGCAATTAAAAAGACATTGAGCAAGGAATCCAGAACAAAAAGCAGAGGGGAAGGAGATGTATCTCCATTTTCGGCATTAACAACAGCACTGGCGGCAACGATCGGAACTGGAAATATCGTAGGAGTAGCAACAGCGATGGTTTCTGGCGGTGCTGGAGCATTGGTCTGGATGTGGATTTCAGCTTGTTTTGGATTATCTTCTAAGTTTTCAGAATGTATGTTAGCGATCAAATACAGAGAAGTCAATGAGCGAGGCGAAATGTCTGGTGGTCCAATGTACACAATGAAGAAAGCGATCAAAAATAAAAAACTAGGAGCAGTACTTGGATGGCTGTTTGCTTTATTTGCCGTGATCGCATCCTTTGGAATTGGAAATATGACGCAGGGAAACTCAATCTCTACAGCAGTTCATGAGACATTTGGTATCTCACAAGGGGTTGTGGGAGCTGCGGTCACAGTATTAGCTTTAATGATCATTATCGGAGGAATCAAATCGATATCCAAAGTATCATCTATCGTAGTCCCTGTAATGGCAATTTTCTATATCATCGCAGGAATTATCGTGATCTTAGGAAACATCAGCAATCTTCCAGCAGGACTTTCCATGATCTTCCATATGGCATTCAGTGTCAAAGCAGTTGGCGGTGCTCTTTGTGGAAATATCGTAGCATCTATGATGAATGCAGCACGTTATGGAGTTGCTAGAGGATGTTTTTCAAATGAGGCAGGAATGGGATCTGCAGCGATCACAGCGGCAGCAGCGACAACAGATCATCCAGTCCGTCAGGCATATATTAATATGACAGGAACTTTCTGGGATACGATCGTTGTCTGTACGATCACAGGTCTTGCGATCGCAAGTTCTGGAATGCTTGGACAGATCGATCCGGCTACAGGTGAGATGTACATAGGATCAGCATTAACAATTGCAGCATTTTCAACAGCTCTTGGAAAGGTTGGAGCATATTTAGTAACGATCGGAATTGTATTATTTGCATTTTCAACGATCCTTGGATGGGAGTATCATGGAGAAAAAGCATTTGAGTATTTGATGGGAACTCATAAATTTAATATGATCTATCGAATTATATTTTCACTGGTAGCATATGTGGGAGCAACGCAGACACTAGAACTTGTATGGAATTTCTCAGATATTGCTAATGCGTTGATGGCAATTCCAAACTTGATCTGTATGCTGCTATTAAGCGGTGAGATCGCTAAGGATGTGAAAGAATTTCAGAAGATCATCGAGGAGGAGAAAGCAGGAAAAAAGAGATAGGACTAATTAGAAAAGAGAAAGTTTTTCGTATAGTTTTTTAAAGACAAATAAAAATATAAAGAATATTTAATGAAAAATTAACATTTGAAACACTTGATTAACAAATATCCCTCTGTTATAATTAATAACCGATGTATTATGTCAAAAGCAGAAGTTATCTGGAGGGTACTATGAGATTGAACAAGATGACTGGCAGAGTGATCGCAACGATGGGAATCGCAGCAATGATGATGACACAGACAGCAGGGGTTATGGCTGCAGAGCAGACAGAGAACAAGCAATTAAAAGTTGTTTATTATAATCAGGCAGATTATCCGGGGAAGAAGATCGGCGGAAGTACGATTCAGGCAGCAGGATGCGGACCAACCGCAGTTGCTGTATGCTACAGTTCTTTAACTGGAAAGAAAGCTGATGTTCCAAAGATGTGCAAACAGGCATATAAACATGGATGGTATTACACAGGACAGGGATGTTCTCACAGCGTAGTTCCAGGATTATCCAAATTATACGGAATGCAGTGTAAAGGTCTCGGAATGGATAAAGATGCTGTAGAGAAAGCATTAAGAGCAGGACATCCAGTCGTGGCACTGATGGGGCCTGGAGATTTCACAAAGAATGGACATTTTGTTGTATTAACAAGAATGGTCGGCAAAGATAAAGTAAAGATTGCCGATGTAGGAAGCAGAGCCAGAACAGCTGAGACGTGGTCGCTTAAGAAAGTAATCCGACAAGGCAAAGAAGGTGCTAATGCAGGGGGACCATTCTGGGAGATCAGTGTGAAAGAAGAGAAGCAGGAAGAACCAGATTATAAACAAAAGATGTTAGATGGTCACAAAAACATAGATGCTGTGACAAATGCGATCGATAAGATTGCGGATTAGAATTAAAAATAAAAAAGAACATTTCATAAATGAGATATTTTGTGGAATGTTCTTTTTTGTTGTTATGGAAATTGCATAATGATCAACAATCGAACGGAAAGATGCAATAGGAATAATGGTCCTGTGTAGTGTATACAAAAAATGATGAAAAACTTAGATAAAATTAGAGGAGAGGATGAACGTGAAAATAATCAGAGTTCTGAATACAAATGCTGTTGTCAGTGTAGATTCACAAGGAAGGGAATTGATCATGACAGGTCCAGGAATTGGATTTAAAAAAAGAAAAGGTGAAAATATTGATCAGTCTCTGGTAGATAAGACATATCATCTAGAGAATAAAGAAGAAAGCAAGAGACTACAGGAAGTAGTAAAAGAGATTTCGGAAGAATACCTTGGAATTGCGGATCGTGTAGTAAAAGAGGCAAAAAAAGAAAAATTAGAAATAAGAGATTCCTTATATGTGACACTGACGGATCATATCAATTCAGCAGTCGCTCGTTATCGAGAAGGAATCGCATTAAAGAATATGATGAAAATCGATATTCGTAAGTTTTATCCAAAGGAATATCAGGTTGGTATGCATGCGATTGAATGGATTAAAGAACAGACAGGAGAGGATTTGGGAGATGATGAAGCTGCATTTATTGCAATGCATATCGTGTCTGCAGAATTAAATGCACAGAATATAATCGATGTGAATCAGATTACAGAGTTGATCAATACAGTCTTACAGATTGTAAGGATTCATTTTAAGATAGATTTAAATGAAGAATCTATTTCGTATGAGAGATTTTTAACACATTTAAAGTTCTTTGCGGCAAGAGTCTTTGACCATATGGAATATGAAGATACGATGCAAGAAATTTATAAAGTGATGGTAGAACAGAATAAAAATGCTTTTTCAGGAGTAAAAAAAATTGCAGAATATATTAAAAAGCAATATAACTATAAATTAACAATTGATGAACAATTATATTTATTAATTCATATCAAACGAATTTTAGATGAACAAACAAAATAATCATAGGTTTGTTATTATTAAGTTAAGCAAGACCTGACAATAGATGAAATAACCCCGGGAATTATTTTATCTATTGTCAGGTCTTTGTTATATAAAGAAAAATGAAAATTTTTAAATCCAGAAAAAAAGGAGGAAAACAAAATGGATTATGAAAATACAGCAAAAAAGATCCTTCAAAGAGTTGGAGGAAAAGATAATGTCATCAATCTGGTACATTGTATGACAAGACTTCGTTTCACATTAAAAGATGAATCCATCGTTGATGATGAAGCAGTAAAGAAAACAAAAGGTGTTATGGGAATCATGAAAAAGGGCGGACAATATCAGATCATTATTGGAAATGATGTTGGAAACGTATTTAACGAATTAAATAAACTTGGGAATTTTTCTAATGAAGTAAAAGAAGTACCAGCAAAATCGAATGAAAAGAAAAATATCTTTACAATGCTGATGGATACGATTTCAGGTATCATGGCACCTGTTATTCCAGCAATCATTGGTGCAGCTATGATCAAAGTATTGCTTACATTACTTCCTATGATCGGTGTGTTAAGCACAAATGGGCAAACATATCAGTTATTAAGTGTTATAGGAGATGGTGCGTTTTTCTTCATGCCAGTACTGATTGCAATTTCAGCATCCAAAAAGTTTGGAACAAATATGTATTATGCAGCAAGTATTGCACTGATCATGTTACATCCAAACTTGATCACACTGATGAATACAGCACATGATGCAGGACAGACTGTGAAATTTTTGAAATATATTCCGGTAACTTATGCATCCTATTCTTATTCGGTTATCCCAATCATTTTGGCAGTATATTCTCTAAGATATGTAGAACGTTTTGTAGATAAAATCACGCCAGTTGTCACAAAGAACTTCTTAAAACCAATGTTAGTTGTTTTAATTGAAGCACCGATCGCATTGATCATTCTTGGACCTTTAGGAGCTATTTGCGGTAATGGATTATCAACAGTAGTTTATGCAATTCATGATAAATTAGGATTTATTGCCATTGGTCTTGTGGCTGGCGTTTATCCATTCGTTGTTATGGCAGGTATGCATCATGCATTTACACCGATTAAATTAGGGATGATCGCAACAACAGGATATGAGAACTTTATCTGTATCGGAGAATTATGTTCTAATATGGCACAGGGTGCAGCCTCCCTTGCAGTTGCGCTTCGAAGCAAAAACAAAGACTTTAAACAGATCGCAGGATCTTCTGCGTTTTCAGCATTATTTGCTGGTATCACAGAACCTGCACTTTATGGTGTAACACTTCGTTTAAAACGACCAATGTTAGGAGCATGTATTGGTGGTGCTGTTGGTGGATTAGTCGGTGGATTTTTCCAAATGAAATGTTTTGGAATTGCAACACCAGCAATCGTAACGATTGTTCAGTATGTAGAAAAAGGAAAACCACAGACATTATTATTTGCAGCACTCACAATTTTGGTTACAGTAGTTGTTACATTTGTTGCAACACTGATTATTGGCTTTGAAGATATTGTAGATGAAGATGATGATTTAGATTTTGTAGAAGAATCTAATGCACAGTTATTAGATAATGAGATCAGCATTACAAGTCCAGTTGAAGGGAAAGTGATTCCTTTAACAGAAGTGAAAGATTCAACATTTGCGCAAGAAATCTTAGGAAAAGGAGCAGCGGTCATTCCTGAAAAAGGAGTTGTCTATGCACCATTTGACGGAAAAGTAGATGCTGTTTTTGAAACAGGACATGCATTAGGATTAGTAAGTGAAGATGGAGTAGAACTTTTGGTACATGTAGGAATCGATACAGTAAATTTAAAAGGAAAATATTTTACTCCAAAGAAAAAATCTGGAGATACAATGAAAAAAGGGGATATCTTACTAGAATTTGATATTGACAAGATTAAAGCAAATGGATACGATGTAACAACACCGATCATTATTTCCAATACAGAACAATTTGCAAAAGTTAAAGCATGTGAAGATAAAGTAGTAACAAAGGAAAGTAAATTATTAAGTGTACAGTAGCAGAAAGGAAGCGTAACATTTATGGAAGAAATGAAAGTTACAAAATTTCCAGAAGGATTTTTGTGGGGAAGTGCTTCAGCTGCCTATCAGATTGAAGGCGGCTGGAGAGAAGATGGAAAAGGGATCACAAACTGGGATCAATTTGTAAGGATTCCAGGAAAAACATATAAAGCGACAACTGGAGATGTTGCAGTTGACCATTATCATCGCTACAAAGAAGATATCGCGTTGATGGCGGAAATGGGATTAAAAACTTATCGTTTTTCTGTTTCATGGGCAAGAATCTATCCGGAAGGAAGAGGAGAGGTCAATCCCAAAGGAATTGAGTTTTATGAAAATATTATTGATGAATGTTTAAAATATGGGATTGAACCAATGGTGACAATCTACCATTGGGATCTTCCTCAGGCATTAGTGGATCTCTATGGAGGATGGGAATCTGAGGAGATCATTGAGGATTATGTAAATTATGCTAAGACTTTATTTAAGGCATATGGAAGTAAGGTAAAATACTGGATTACATTTAATGAACAAAATATTTTTACATCACTTGGATGGCTGACAGCACAGCATCCTCCAGGAAAGTTTGACGATCAGAAAACATTTTATCAAGTGAACCATCACGTCTTTATGGCACATGCAAAGGCTGTTTTGGCATATCGCGAGATGGGCGGAACAGGAAAGATTGGTGCAAGCTTTGCTTATACACCATCTTATGCACTTGATTGTAAACCTGAAAATGTTATGTCAAAACATGATTATGATGAACTGAAGAATTTCTGGTGGATGGATGTTTATGCATATGGAAGATATCCCAAAGCAGCCATGAATTATTTAAGAAAAAAAGGATTTGCACCAGTTGTCACAAAAGACGATCAGAAAATTTTAAAGGCAGCAGCGGCAGAGATTGATTTTATGGGAGTTAATTATTATCAAAGTTGTGTATGCGAGTATAATCCGATGGATGGAGTAACATCATATGGTACAATGAATACAACAGGAGTGAAAGGTTCTGCGCAGGTACTTGGAGTTCCTGGAATTTATAAAAATCCAGGAACTCCATATTTGATGACAACAGACTGGGATTGGAGTATTGATCCAGTTGGGCTTCGCTATTGTTGTCGTGAGATCACAAGTCGTTATGATCTGCCAATCATCATTTCGGAAAATGGACTTGGAGCATTTGATAAGAAGACGGAAGATCATAAGATTCATGATGAATATCGAATTGATTATCTAAGAGAACATTTAAAAGAATTAGGAAAAGCCATCGAGGAAGGCTGTGAAGTGCTTGCATATTGTACATGGTCTTTTACGGATTTGTTAAGCTGGCTGAATGGATATCAAAAACGATATGGATTTGTGTATGTAGATCGCGAAGAAGAAGAGGGCGCTACATTAGATCGATATAAGAAAGATAGTTTTTATTGGTATCAAGATGTGATCAAACAGGATGGAGAGAATCTGTTTAAAGAATAAATAATTAGAAATTTTGGATAAAGAAAAAAAGAAGCAGCAAAAACCAGACTATAAAAAGAAAACATTCTTAAAAAACTGAATAACTTTGATATAAAAATGAAATCCTAGGATCTTTTCAGTGAAAAGACTCTGGGATTTTTTATATATTGTATACAAAAAATAAAACACAAAAATCGTTAAAATAAAACAAAAATAACAGTGCAAATTGTATCGAAAATCATGTAAATGTGCAGTTTTTATAATGAAAAAACGAGAAAAATGAAAAAAATTATGTAAAATACACAAAAAAGTTTTGCAAAATCTGAAATTTGTGGTACAATAAGTTCAATGACATATGAATGTGACATAATTAATTTTAGGAGGTATTGACATGGCAACAAAATGGGTCTACAAATTTAGTGAAGGAAATGCCGAAATGCGTAACCTTCTTGGAGGAAAAGGTGCAAACTTAGCAGAGATGACAGGACTTAATTTACCAATTCCTCAGGGATTCACAGTTACAACAGAAGCGTGCACAAACTATTATGACTGCGGTGGAAAGATCAGTGATGAAGTAGCATCACAGGTGATCGAAGCAATGAAAGACTTAGAAGAGATTCAGGGAAAGAAGTTCGGAGACCTTGAAGATCCTCTATTAGTATCAGTAAGATCCGGAGCAAGAGTATCCATGCCGGGTATGATGGATACAATTCTTAACTTAGGACTGAATGATGAAGCTGTCGAAGGATTTGCCAAGAAGACAGGAAATCCTCGTTTTGCATATGATTCTTATCGTCGTTTTATCCAGATGTTCTCAGACGTTGTAAAAGAAGTGGATAAAGCAAAATTCGAAGATGTCTTAGATGACATCAAAGCAGAAAAAGGTGTGAAGTTTGATACAGACTTAGATGCTGATGATCTGAAGGAAGTGATCAAGAGATACAAAGGTATCTATCGTAAAGCACTGAATGAAGAATTCCCTCAGGATCCAAAAGACCAGTTATTTGAAGCGATCAAAGCGGTATTCCGCTCTTGGGACAACCCACGTGCCATTTACTATCGCCGAATGAACGACATTCCAGGAGACTGGGGAACAGCCGTTAACGTTCAGACAATGGTATTCGGTAATATGGGAGATACATCAGGAACAGGTGTAGCATTTACAAGAAACCCATCTACAGGTGAGAAACAGATCTATGGTGAATACCTGATCAATGCACAGGGTGAAGACGTAGTAGCTGGTGTTCGTACACCACAGCCAATCACAAAACTGGCAGAAGACTTACCAGAATGCTATGAACAGTTTATGAGCATTGCTCATACATTGGAAGAACATTATCGTGATATGCAGGATATGGAATTTACGATCCAGGAAGGAAAACTGTACTTCTTACAGACAAGAAATGGTAAGAGAACAGCACCAGCCGCACTTCGTATCGCCTGCGAATTAGTAGATGAAGGAAAGATCACAAAAGAAGAAGCAGTTTCAAGAATCGATGCGAAAGCATTAGATCAGTTATTGCATCCAAACTTTGATGAAGCAGCACTGAAGGCAGCTCTTCCAATCGGAGAAGCACTTCCAGCATCTCCTGGAGCAGCAGCTGGTAAAGTATATTTTGATGCTGAGATGGCAAAACTGCATCATGAAGCAGGATTAAAGGTTATCTTAGTTCGTTTAGAGACATCACCAGAAGATATCGAAGGAATGCATGCAGCAGAAGGTATCTTAACAGCTCGTGGTGGTATGACATCTCATGCAGCCGTTGTAGCACGTGGTATGGGAACAGCGTGTGTTGCAGGATGTGGAGATATCAAATTTGCTGAAGATGGTAAATCTTTCACATTAGGTGGAAAGACAGTTAAAGAAGGAGATTACATTTCCTTAGACGGATCTACAGGTAAGATTTATCTTGGAGAGATCCGTACAGTACCTGCAAGTATCAGTGGTAACTTCGATCGTATCATGACATGGGCCGATGAGATCCGTACATTACAGGTAAGAACAAATGCAGATACACCTGCCGATGCATTGAATGCAGTCAAATTCGGAGCACAGGGTATTGGACTTTGCCGTACAGAGCATATGTTCTTTGATGCAGAGAGAATTCCAAAGATTCGTCGTATGATCCTCTCTACAACAAAAGAAGCAAGAGAAATCGCATTAAATCAGTTAATTCCTTATCAGAAGAAAGACTTTAAAGACTTATACGAGGTTATGGAAGGAAGACCGGTCACAATCCGTTTCTTAGATCCACCTCTTCATGAGTTCCTTCCAAACACAATGGAAGAGATTACAGCTCTTGCCAAAGATATGGGAGTTACAGTAGAAGAGATCAATATGAGACGTGCTGCTCTTCATGAATTCAACCCTATGATGGGACATCGTGGATGCCGTCTGGCAGTTACTTATCCAGAGATTGCCAAGATGCAGACAAGAGCTGTAATGGAAGCAGCGATCGAAGTAAAACAGGAAAAGGGATATGACATCGTTCCTGAGATCATGATTCCATTAGTAGGAGAGAAGAAAGAGTTAGCATTTGTAAAACAGGTTGTTGTACAGACAGCTGAGAAAGTAAAAGCTTACTATGAATCTGATATTCAGTACAAAGTAGGTACTATGATCGAGATTCCTCGTGCAGCATTATTAGCAGATGAGATTGCAGAAGAAGCAGAATTCTTCTCCTTCGGAACAAATGATTTAACTCAGATGACATTTGGATTCTCTCGTGATGATGCAGGTAAGTTCTTAGATTCTTACTATGATAATAAGATTTACGAATCTGACCCATTCGCTAAATTAGACCAGAAAGGTGTTGGACAGCTGATCGAGATGGCAGCGAAGAAAGGTAAAGCAACTCGTCCAGATATCCACTTAGGAATCTGTGGAGAACATGGTGGAGATCCATCATCTGTAGAATTCTGCTACAGAGCTGGACTAGACTATGTATCTTGCTCACCATTCCGTGTACCAATTGCACGTTTAGCAGCAGCTCAGGCAGTTTTAAAAGATAAATAAAATCCATTGTAATTCATATTACAGGGCGAACACTTCTATCCACTTTTAGGGCAAAAAAACTATCCAGTTGATGCTCAACAGAATAGAAAGTTTTCAGCCAGTAAGTAATATCAAACTCACGTAAAAATATCATAAATTTTACGTGAACTGTCCAAGCATAAATTAAGACTCTTGGAACTTTGGAGAAACGACCATAAGAGATGTAAAAGTCTCTTTAGGGAATACCTCTAAAGTTTCAGGAGTCTTTTTTGTGGTGGATATAGGTGTTGAACAGGGAAATCTCTGAAGGACAAGGAATTTATACAGGATAAAAACTTTGCCCCGAAACAGAATGAAAGAGATTCATCATTATGGGGGATCTTTTTTTATATCTGCCGAGTGATCATTTATAGGAGAATTGGTCAAAAAATGATATAATCTCAGTATAAACGAAAAACAGGAGATAACGTTATGATCGATACATTACTATTTGATTTAGATAACACATTACTGGACTTTGACAAAGCAGAAGCCCATGCACTTACGAAAGCATTAGATGATGCAAGAATTTCAGTGACAGATGAGATGCTTGGACGTTATAATAAGATCAATCTTACTCAATGGAAATTGTTAGAACAAGGGAAAATGACGAGGGACGAAGTAAAAATTCGCAGATTTAAGCTCTTATTTCAAGAATTTCATATCAAAGTATCACCAGAAAAAGTTGCAAGTAACTATCAGATATATCTAGGACAAGGGCATTACTTTATCGAAGGAGCCCAAGAGGTCTTAGAACAATTATCAAAGAAATACAGAATATATGTGGTAACAAATGGAACGTTATCTGTACAGATCGGAAGATTAAAAAGTTCAGGAATCAAAAAATATCTGCAAGGTATTTTTATTTCAGAAGAAATTGGCTATAATAAACCAAGTGTTGAATATTTTGAAAAATGTTTTGCACAGATTCCACATTTAAAAAAAGAAAATACAGTGATCATTGGAGACAGCTTAAGTTCTGATATTCAAGGCGGTAAAAATGCAGGAATCAAGACAATCTGGTTTCATAGACCACAGGATCAGACAGATGATCCTAAACCAAGACCAGACTATGAAATCCAAAGTTTAAAATCTTTACTGGATATGTTAGAATAAAAATACAGAAATACAACAAAAAAGGAGTTATGTAAAATGGAAAAACAGATATTAAATGAAGTTATTGAAGAAACAAAGAAATTAATTGCAGCACCATCTTGCAGCCAGGAAGCAAAAGATGCAGCTAACGCATGGCTTGATGCTGTTGGGACAGATAACGAAGAAGCAGAGACAAAGAAATATATCGCAGAGTTAGAAGAAGATATCATGCCAATCGACGGATTGATCGGATTTGCAGGATCTGAAGCGGGAGCAGCTGTATTCGGAGCAGAGAAAGCAAAAGAAGTAGAAGCACATGCAAAAGAAGTCAAAGCAGCTGGAGGAAAATATTGTGATTGTCCTGCATGCACTGCATGTGAAGTGATCTTATCCAAGCTAAAATAGGATTTTATAGCAATGAAGAAATTGAAAATTGCAGGAATTGTTCTGATTTTGTTTATTTTGTATGTGATCATTGGAATGCTTGTGCCATTTGTACATATGAAATCGGTAAGCCAAACTAACAAATCCAAGATTCACACCGAATCATTTTATTCAAGAGCAGATAAGAACGGATCAGACCGAGCAAAGATCGTAAGTGATAATCAGGAAGCACTGGATTTGCGTCTTGATATGATACGAAAAGCAAAGAAAGAGATTATTTTATCAACCTTTGATATTCGAGAAGGAAACAGCAGTGACGATATCTTTTCAGAATTACTCAAAGCTTCCAGGCGAGGTGTTAAAGTAAAGATTCTGGTTGATGGACTTTATGGAACGATTCATATGTCTGGAAAGGATATTTTTGCAGCAGTTGGCAGCGAGCCGAATGTAGAAATCCGCTTTTACAACACACCAAATCTTTTAAAACCATGGACGATCAATGGATGCCTGCATGATAAATATATTGTGGCAGATCACAAATATTTATTGATGGGCGGCAGAAATATGTTTGATTATTTTCTTGGAACACACAAAGGTAAAAGCAAGGGTGTGGACCGAGAAATTTTGATCGTAAATCAAGGATCAAAAGACCAGGGGGCGGTTGGACAGATTAGAAGATATTTTCAAAAAGTCTGGAATTTAGAAGTCTGTAAAACAAAATTTAACACATGTTCAAAGAATAAAAAAGAGAAGGCAGTCAAACGACTCTTATCACATGCAGAGAAAGTAAAGATTCCAGAGTATGATTACCAAAAGATCACAGTTCCAACAAAGAAGACGACACTCGTGACCAATCCGACAACGATCTATGGAAAAGAGCCAGTGGTATTTGAAACGCTGAAGCAGTTGATGTTACAGGCAAAGAATCAAGTTATCATTCACACGCCGTATGCTGTATTTTCCAAAGAAATGTACGAAGGAATCACGCAGGTAAAACAGCAGGTGCCAGATACGACTATGATCTTAAATTCAATCGCATCTGGAGACAATATCTGTGCATCTGCAGATTATCGGAAGAATCGTTCAAAGATCTTAGACACAGGAATTTCATTATATGAATATATGGGCAAACATTCTACTCATGGGAAATCACTGGTGATCGATGATGATATTGCGGTGGTAGGATCTTATAATTTTGACTGCAGAAGTACTTATGTTGACACAGAAACCATGTTAGTTGTACAAGGAAAAGAAATCACAAAACAACTGGAAGAGGATTTTGATGGATTAAAGAATGAATCTTTGAAAGTAAACAAAGATGGAAGTTATCAAAGTGGTAAAAATGTAACAGAAAGTACAATGGATGGCAAAAAGCAGTGTATGATCAGAATTTTATCTTATATCATACAGGCATTTCGATATTTAGCTTAAATTGTGCAGAAATAGAACAATTTAGCTGTATCATAAGAAAACATAAAAGGAAAAAGAAAGACATGAAAGATATTAAAATCATATTTTTTGACATTGATGGCACATTGATCGCTATGGATAAAGATACGATTTCAGACAAAACATTAGAGGCATTAAAACGACTACAGGCAAATGGAATCAAACTTTGTCTGGCAACTGGAAGGGGACCAATGCTTGTTCCACATTTTGATGGAGTTGAATTTGATGCATTTCTTACATACAATGGTTCGTATTGCTATGATCATGAAGGAACTCTCTATCGCAATTGCATTCCATCAAAAGATATTGAAACGATCGTAAATAATGCAGTCAAAATAGGAAGACCAGTTGCACTGGCAACGAAAGACCGTATGGCCGCCAATGGAAAAGATCAGGATCTGATCGATTATTATGCATTTGGGAATGCAGAAGTTGAGGTAGCTAAAGATTTTGAAGAAGTAAAAAAAGAAACAGTCTATCAAGTACTAATGGGTGCAAGGAAAGAAGAATATCAAGATATTCTAAAAGGTGTCCAAGCAGCAGAGATCACAGCATGGTGGAATCGAGCCGTTGATATTATACCGATCAATGCAGGAAAAGGGATTGGGATTGAGAAGGTATTAAAATATTATGGCATAGAAAAGTCCCAGTCTATGGCGTTCGGAGATGGAAATAACGATATTGAAATGTTAAAAGCCGTTGGCAATGGAATTGCGATGGGAAATGCATCTGATGATCTGAAAGCAGTAGCAGATGAAATTTGTGGAGATGTTTCAGAGGATGGGATTTACCAGTATTGTTTGGAAAATGAATTGATCTAAAAAAAACAGCAGATTTAAAACTGATCGAAGTTTGAATCTGCTGTTTTTTATTTCATAGGAAATTTTGATGTAACTATTGACATTACACTAAAATGTTACTATATCCTTAAATGTAATGATAATGATTACAACAAAAGGAGATAACTATGAATGCACAGAAAAATCTTTGTTTATCAAGTTATTTGTAGAACATATTGAGATTTCACTGATTGCGATCTTGATCGCGATCGTCCTTGGAGGAGTCGTTGGAATCTTGATCAGTGAATTTGAGAGATCTGCGAAATTAACTTTAGGAGTGATCAAATTTCTTTATACGATTCCATCCATTTCCATGCTTGGTTTTTTGATTCCATTTTCAGGAGTTGGAAATGCAACAGCAGTGATTGCGTTGTTAGCACTTGTGATGGATCTGATCCTGGGATTTGTTGAAAAGCGTATGGAAAAAAGAGGGAAAACTGCAAAAAAACAAGATACGATTCATATTGCAACAAAGCCAATGACAGAACAATATATTTTAGGTGAGATGTTAAATATATTGGTCAAACAAGATACAGATCTGAATGTAGAACTGACACAAGGGGTTGGCGGTGGAACATCTAATATCGAGTCAGCGATGGAAAGCGGAAAGTTTGATATTTACCCAGAATACACAGGAACCGGATGGAATATGGTGTTAAAAATTGCAACGGATCGGTATGTATGGATTTAACAATACATATGGTCTGGTTGTGCGAAAAGAGATTACAGATAAATATCACCTAAAAACATATTCTGATCTAAAAAATATTGCGGATCAGTTGACGTTTGGAGCGAGAAGGGTCTTTTAAAATAAAAGGGAAATGATGAGTACAGCAATCGAATTTCAAAATATTACAAAAACATATGAAAATAAAACAATCGTAGATCATTTAAATCTTTCTATACAAGAAGGCGAGTTTGTTACAATGATCGGATCTTCCGGATGCGGAAAGACAACAACATTGAAAATGGTCAATGGATTGATCACGCCAGATCAGGGAGATATTCTGGTCCATGGAGAGAATATCAAGACAAAAGAAGCCGTATCAAAATGGATGGATATCGTGGGATTAGATGAAGATATGAAAGAACGTTATCCATCTGAACTATCCGGAGGACAGCAGCAAAGAGTCGGAATAGCAAGAGCTTTAGCCGCCTCTCCAGACATTCTTTTAATGGATGAACCATTTGGAGCTGTCGATGAGATCACAAGGCAGCAACAGATTTCGTGAAACGACTGGTAGATAAAGAACGAAGGATCTGTCATCTTCCAGAAGAAAAATTAAAGGATTGTGAGTATAGTGAAGCAGCGCTATGTGAGATATGATCCTTTTCCTTGACTTGTTTTCTTTCCTGTCATACACTAAAAATAAGAAAAATTTGAATAAAAATGGAGAAAGCAAATGAAAATCAAACGAATCAAAGAAGATTTCAGTGTGTGTAAAGGATATGAAATTGGATAAACAGATAACGATGCCAAAAGTAATGAAAATGATAACAGCTATAGGTATTTTAGTTACATTAGTTACAATGATCATTTATCAAAATAACAACAGTAGCATTTCCCTTACGCTGGCGATCACATTTGGAACGATCACATATCATTTTGGGATGCGTCTGCTGATCGGATGGCTTGTTATGATCCTTATGAAAAATAAAGCCGATTACACCAAGCAATGGTATCAATTGCATTCATGGGAAAAGGCATTCTATAAAAAGATTAAAATAAAAAGATGGAAAAATAAAATGCCAACGTATCGTCCACAAGATTTCTCACCTAAAGAACATAGCTGGCATGAGATTGCCCAGACAATGTGTCAGTCAGAAGTCGGGCATGAGTTGATCATAGGATTTAGCTTTCTGCCGATCATTGCCTCAAAATGGTTTGGAGCATTTGGGGTATTTGTGATCACATCCGTTATTTCTGCTGGATTTGATCTGATCTTTGTGATGATGCAGAGATATAACAGGGACAGGATTCAAAGATTGATAAGATAAAAAGGACAGTATCAAAGGATAAACAGCAATGGATTTAAGAGTACTACATTATTTTTTAACCGTAGCGAGAGAACAAAGCTTTACCAAAGCTTCCAAACAATTACATATCACACAGCCAACACTTTCCAGACAATTAGCAGCACTAGAAGAAGAATTAGGAGCGAAATTATTAGATCGTGGAGGGCACAAGATCACATTGACCGAAGAAGGATTATTGCTAAAACGTCGTGCTCTGGAGATCATCGACCTTGAAAATAAGATCATCGAGGAATTTAAAGGAAATGAAGAGGTGATCGAAGGTACGATTACGATCGGTTGTGGTGAATTCAACGCAGTCGATCATATCGCAAAGATCTGCAAGATATTTCAGGAAAAATATCCAAGAATCCAGATCGCACTCCACACGGCAACTGCAGATGTTGTGCAGGAAATGATGAATAAAGGACTTGTCGATATTGGAGCTTTTATGGAACCTGTCAGCACAGAGGACCTTGATTATATCAGGATCAGAGAAAGTGACCACTGGGTTATCAGTATGAAACCAGATGATCCGCTTGCGAAAAAAGAATATATTACAAAAGATGATCTTTTGAAACTGCCATTGATCGTTCCAGAACGATTAGGAGTACAAAGTGAGCTCGCGAACTGGTTAGGAGCAGATTTTAACAAGATAAAGATCGTATTTACAAGCAATTTTAGCACAAATGCAGGGATCATGGCATTAAATGGCCTTGGATATCCAGTATCAATTGAAGCTGCGATTCAGTACTGGAGAGAAGATCTCCTGATCCAGAAAAGACTATATCCAGAGATCACGGCAAACACTGTGATCGCATGGAGAAGGAACATTCCTCATTCTTATGCTGTTCATAAATTCATTGAAGAGATAAATGCCTTTAAGGCATAATAAAAGATACAATATGAGTATTAGACATAATTAAGAAGAAAAGCTTATAATCAATGTGTAAGATATCAAAAACATATCTTACACATTTTTTGTATAGAGCAAACAAAATTCAAAGAAGGAGTTGATACTTTTGAGTAAGAAATTAGTCGCATATTTTAGTGCAAGCAAAGTCACAGAGAAAGTAGCCAATAAGATCGCAGAGGCAGCAGGAGCTGACATCTACGAGATCAAACCTGAAATTCCATATACAACCGCAGATTTAAACTGGATGGATAAAAAATCACGAAGCAGTGTAGAAATGAGTGATAAGACAATTCGTCCAGCCATCGCAGATAAAGATGCAAACGTAGAAGCTTATGATGAGATCATTTTAGGATTTCCAATCTGGTGGTATGTAGCACCAACGATCATCAATACATTTCTAGAAAGCTATGACTTTAACGGAAAGAAGATCGTTTTATTTGCAACATCCGGAGGAAGTGGATTTGGAAATACAGTCAGTGAGTTACAGCCATCTGTACCGGGTGCAGATATTGTAGAAGGAAAACTTCTAAACAGAGCAGACAAACAAACCATTGAAAAATTTGTAGAGACATTATAGGAGGAGAATGAAAAATGGCAAAGATCGTACAGACAGCAGGAAGAAATGTACTTGGAGAATTTGCTCCACAGTTTGCATATTTTAATGATGATGTATTATTTGGAGAAAACTGGAACAATGAAGATATCGATGTAAAAACAAGAAGTATCATTACAGTAGTAGCATTAATGTCACAGGGGATCACAGATTCTTCTTTAAAATTCCATCTTCAAAATGCAAAAGACCATGGAGTTACACAAAAAGAGATTGTAGCGATCATCACTCACGTAGGATTTTATGCAGGATGGCCAAAAGCATGGGCAGTCTTTAATCTTGCAAAAGAAGTATGGGAAGTCAATGAAGGAGATCTTCCATATGAAGATGAAGCAATGAGAGCACATGCCAAATCCATGGTATTCCCGATCGGAGAACCAAATGACGGATTTGCGCAGTATTTTGTAGGAAACAGTTATTTAGCACCGGTTTCTACAGAACAGGTTGGAATATTCAACGTAACATTCGAGCCATCATGCAGAAATAACTGGCATATCCATCATGCAAAAAATGGTGGTGGACAGATCATCATTTGTGTTGCGGGACGTGGATACTATCAGGAAGAAGGAAAAGAAGCCATCGAGATGAAACCAGGTGACTGCATCAACATCCCACCAGAAGTAAAACATTGGCATGGAGCAGCCAAAGATTCATGGTTCTCACATTTAGCAGTGGAAGTACCAGGAGAAGAAGCATCGAATGAATGGTGCGAAGCGGTATCTGATGAAGAATATGGAAAATTAAAATAAGAAATGATTTCTGGCAAAATATAAATACACACAAAAAAATCAATCGTAAATATTTGCGGTTGATTTTTTGTGCGTTTTAAGTTAATATGGAAATATGATAATAGGAATTATTATTGAAAATAAAATGTAAAAATGTTGTCATAACAACATAAAACAGGAAAAGATTTTGATAGAATCATAAATGCAAACAAAAGAAGCAATGCAAAAGGAGGACAAAATTATGAGTAAAGGAATAAATAGCAGAAAAGTAGCAGTGATCGGAACAGGATTTGTAGGTTCATCTTCTGCATTTGCATTAATGGAAAGCGGATTATTTACAGAAATGGTGCTGATCGATGCGGATAAGAATCGTGCAGAAGGAGAGGCTTTAGATATTTCCCATGGTCTTCCATTCGCAAGGCCGATGAAGATCGCAGCAGGAGATTATGATGATATCGTTGATGCAGCGATCATCGTTGTAACAGCAGGTGCGGGACAGAAACCAGGAGAGACAAGACTTGATCTTGTAAAGAAAAATGTGGCAATCTTTAAATCCATTATCCCAGAGATTGCAAAGAGGAACTGTAAAGGAATTCTTTTGATCGTAGCGAACCCAGTCGATATTCTGACACAGGTAGCAGTCAAATTATCAGGATTTCCAGAAAACAGAGTCTTTGGTTCAGGTACAACTTTAGATTCAGCCAGATTAAAATATCTGCTCGGAGAACATTTACAGGTGGATGCAAGATCTGTACATGCATGGATCATCGGAGAACACGGAGATTCAGAAATCGTAGCATGGTCAAGTGCCAATGTATCGGGAGTTCCAATTTCGGAATTTTGTGAGATGCGAGGATACACAAAACATGACGAACATATGGAAGAGATCGCACAGGGAGTGAAAAACAGTGCATATAAGATCATTGAAAAGAAAAAAGCAACCTATTATGGAGTTGCGATGGCGGTAAGAAGAATCTGCGAAGCCATCATTCGTGATGAGAAATCTGTATTACCAGTATCTTCTATCCAGCATGATACATACGGAATTGAAGGCGTTACATTAAGTATGCCAGCAATCGTAGGCAAAGATGGAATTGAGAAGCAAGTAAAAATCAAGCTGAATGAAAAAGAACAGGAAGCATTGAAGAAATCAGCAGGGGCTTTGAAAAAAGTATTAGCAGATCTGGATATATAATGTAAAACGAAAAATTAAAATATAGGTAAAAACAATCAGAAAATCAATCGTAAAAATTTACGATTGATTTTCTGCGTATATTTGTATATAATATAAGCAATAAAAATGAAAGGAAACAGCTGATATGCGTGAAACAAGGACATTAGAGTTTAAAGAATCCATTACCAATACATTTTTAAAAACAGTCAGTGCTTTTTCTAATTATGATGGTGGCAGTATTCTTTTTGGAATTGATGACGATGGAAATGTGAAAGGAATACCAGATCCAGTACAAGCTTGTTTAGATATTGAAAATAAAATTAATGATAATATTTCACCACAGCCTAATTATATCCTTGAATTACAAAATAATGATCAGACGATAAAACTTACAGTAAGACCAGGGGAACAAAAGCCTTATTTATATAAATCAAAAGCCTATAAACGAAATGATTCAGCAACGATAGAGGTAGATACACTGGAGTTTTCACGACTTGTTTTAGATGGAAAAAATATTAGATTTGAAGAATTGCCATGTAAGAAACAGAATTTATCATTCGATGTCTTGCAACATAAATTAAAAGAAAGTGTTCAAATTGAATTGTTTAATAAAGATACATTAAAAATATTGAATTTATATAATGATCAGAATGGATATAATAATGCAGCAGGCATTCTGGCAGATCAAAATGACTTTCCTGGAATTGACATTGTAAAGTTTGGTGAAAATATCAGCATTATCAAAAAGAGAGCAACATTTGACAATATATCTATATTGGAAGTGTATGATAAGTCAATTGATATATTTAGAGATTATTATCAATATGAAGTAATCGAAAGTGCTGATAGGAAGAAAGTAGAAAAGGTACCAGAAGCAGCATTCAGAGAAGCAATTGCTAATGCATTGATTCACAGAGTCTGGGATGTAGAATCACAGATTAGGGTTTTGATGTTCGATGATAAGATAGAAATAGTATCTCCAGGAGGTCTGCCAGCTGGAATTACGGAAGATGAATATTTGGATGGTAAAATTTCGGTATTAAGAAATAGAAATCTTGCAAATGTATTTTACAGATTAGGGTTTGTAGAGATATTTGGAACAGGGATTAAAAGAATTAAGCAACTTTATGAAGAAGGATTACAAAAACCAGATTTTGATGTAACAGAGAATACAATTAAGATAATTTTACCAATATTTGAAAAAAATGCGAATCTCACAGAAGACGAGAGAAGGATATATAAAGTACTAAGTAAAACGATGTTAAAATCAATCAGTGAGATTGCACCATATGTACCTTTTGGAAAATCAAAGACAACGCAGTTATTAAAAGAGATGAGGAAAAAAGGCGTTGTAGTTATTGCTGGAAGGGGAAGAGGTACGAAGTACAGGATTAAATAATTGATATGATTATAAATTCTCTTTGAACATAAAAATTAAAGAAGGAAAGGAAGATTTATATGACAACACAAGAAACAATCAAAAAAGCAGTTGATTATGCAAAAGAAAATAATATCAAAAATATTGTAGTTGCAACAACGACAGGTGGTAACCTTACATATCTGGAAGATGAAAAAGATTTACATATCGTCGGAGTTACAAACGTTTATGATCAGGGACGAAATCAGATGCTAGAAGAAACAAGAAAGCATTTTGAAGAAGCAGGAATGGACATTGTCACAGCAGGACACGCCCTAAGCGGTGCAGAAAGATGCTTTTCTACATATTTTGGAGGATATGGACCAATAGAAATTGTGGCTAACACACTTCGTATGTTCTCACAAGGTGTAAAAGTATGTGTGGAAGTAAGTACTATGGCACTCGATGCAGGTAAGATTCCATATCAGGAGAAGATCGTAGCGATTGCAGGAAGCGGAAGAGGAGCTGATACGGTGGTATTGCTGACACCATCTTATACTAGATCTATTTTGGATACGAAAGTACATAAGATTATTGAAATGCCAGAATAGGATATAGACAGGGAAAAGGATGTAGATTTATGAATCGAAAGAAGATTGCATTTATTTTATTTATTGTCATGATATTTTCAGAGCTGTTTGCAGGAATTGTATTTTTATTGCCAATCAGCGGCTTTTTTATGTATCCATTTGTATCAGGATTTGCAGTGATCATGGGAATACTTAGCGCGGTGCTTGCAAAGAATTTGATTGTAGTAAGAGTGCTTGCGATTGTGGCGGTTGTGTTTTGTCTGTTTACGATTGGTGCGGATCTGATGATGGTGTTGGAATTTATGGGTGTGATAGGTTAGAAAAACAAAATGAAAGAGGAAAATTAATTGGAAGGAAATTTAACAAAAGGACCAATTTTAAAAACACTAACGAAACTAGCAATTCCGATCATGGCATCATCGTTTCTAGGAACATTATACAATATTACAGATATGGCATGGATTGGCATTCTTGGATCAAAAGCAGTTGCTGGAGTCGGAGTTGGAGGAATGTTTACGTGGCTTTCGCAAGGCTTAGCAGCGATGTCAAGAATGGGCGGACAGGTACAAGTAGCGCAATGTATTGGACGTGGAGACAGGGAAAAAGCTCATAAGTATGCACAGGCAGCAGTTCAGCTGGCAACACTTATGGGACTTTTATTTGCAACCGTAATGCTACTGTTTTTACATCCGCTGGTAGGATTTTTTCAACTACAAGACCCAGAAGCATTGCAGGCAGCACTGTCTTACACAAAAATAGCCTGTGGTTTGATCGTATTTTCATTTTTGACACTAACATTAACAGGAATCTACACAGCACAAGGAGATTCCAAGACTCCGTTTGTGGCGAATTTCATAGGACTTGTAACAAATATGATCCTAGATCCATTGCTGATCTTAGGCTTAGGACCAGTAAACAAATTCGGAGTAAATGGAGCAGCAATCGCGACGGTGAGTGCACAGGCAATCGTTATGTCAATTTTAATCCTAGGCGTTGTGATAAGGAAAAAGGAGAATGTATTAAAAGGGATCAATCTATTTGCCAAAATTCCATTCAAATATCTAAAAGGAATCTGCAAGATCGGTATTCCAACAGCGATTCAGGGAATGGTTTATTGTGGAATATCCATGGTATTAACTCGCATGGTTTCAGGATTTGGAGCAGAAGCAGTGGCAGTCCAGAGAGTCGGAGGACAGATTGAATCTGTTTCATGGAATACAGCCGATGGATTTGGAACAGCTCTAAATGCATTTATCGGACAAAACTATGGAGCTGGAAAGATGGATCGTGTCAAAAAAGGATATAAAGCTTCATTGTGCAGCATTGGAATTTGGGGAATATTTATTACGATGATGTTTGTTTTTCAGCCAAAAGCAATTGCACATATTTTCTTCCATGAACCAAAGGCAATTATGATTGCGATCGGATATTTGGTGATCATTGGATTAAGTGAAGCGTTTATGAGTGTGGAACTGATGACAGTAGGTGCGTTGTCTGGATTAGGAAAAACGCATTTATGCAGTGTGATCAGCATTTTATTTACTGGCGCAAGGATTCCGTTGGCAATTGTTTTAAGTGGGACATTGCTTGGTTTGGATGGTATTTGGTGGGCACTTTCTGTGACATCGATTGTGAAAGGAATCATTTTTGTGTGTACATTTTATAGGATTACAAGAGAAAACAGATAAATATACAGGCGGCATTTACCATAAGACACAGATTGACTTAACATATAATTCAAATCATATGGAAGGAAGCCGTCTGACACATGATCAGACACGATATATTTTCGAAACAAATATGATAGGAGTAGAAAATGAAGTTCTTAATGTAGATGATGTGCTTGAAACAGCCAACCATTTTTGCTGTATTGATATGATTATAGATCACGCGAAAATGACATTGACAGAGAAATTTATTATCAACCCGAAAGGTACATCTATCAGTAAACTAAGTAAGGCAAAGAAATCATTTACTGTAAAATGGAAGAAACAAAATACACAAACAACAGGTTATCGTCAGATATACTCAATGAACAGCAAATTTAAAACAGGAAATAAGTATGTTATGATAACAAGTAATAAAACAACCAGCAAGTCGATCAAAAAATTGAAAGCAAAGAAAAAGTATTATATAAGAATCTGTACTTATAAAACAGTAGGTGGTACAAAATATTATTCAGGATGGTCATCCGTTAAGTCGGTAACCACCAAATAAGCATACGAATTAGTTCAAGGAAGGTTTACTTATGAAAATATATATAGATTTTGATGATGTTATCTGCGAAACAGCAAAATACTTTACAAAGATTGCAAAAGAATTATTTGATATTGATGTTCCATATCGAGAAGTTCAGTTTTTTAATCTTCAGAAATCGTTTGATTTAAGTGAAGAACAGTATGATGAATTGATGAAAGCAGGGCATATTCCGGAAAATTTACTGGATTATGAAGAGACACCAGGAGCTTCCAAAGTGATCAACAAGTGGGTTGATGAAGGACATGAGGTTTCTGTTGTCACAGGAAGACCATTTGATTCTTATGAACCATCCAGAAGATGGTTGGATGAACATCATTTAGACAGAATCCCGATTTATTTTGTCGATAAATATGGACGAGAAACGTTCAAACAGGATCATACCTATAATCTGACATTGGATGAACTTTATCAGATGCACTTTGATTTTGCGATTGAAGACTCACCAGCTGCATTTGAGCATGTCCAGCATTTTAAAAATTGCAGAGTAGCTGTTTATGACCGACCATGGAATCAGAAGGCAAAATTTCCAGATGAAAGATTTGTGAGATGCATGAATTGGAAAGAAATTGATGATATATTTGAGAAAATTGTAAACAAAGAAACTATATAATAAAAAAATCTAAGGAGGTATCATATGAAATTACATAAATATTTTGCATTTGGTTCCCTGATCTGCATGATCATGGCTATGCTTTACGACGTTTTTCTGTATCAGAAGGTACGTGGTGGAGCCATGCAAGATGTCCTGAGCGAGAGACACCTAAAAATTTCAACATTCCGGAGACGGAAACCCGGCGTTCAGCCTTTTGGGCAGCTTCCGTATTCTCAGACACTTCAAGATAAATGGCTTCCGTCATTTTCCCGGAAGTCTTTCAGCCATTTTGTTAATGTGCTGTATCCGATGCCAAGATTTTCTGCACATCCACGTACTCCGAGATCTTTGTGATCTTGATAGTACTGGACTGCATCAAGTTTAAATTGTTTGTCATGTTGCTTTGCCATATGAGATCCTCCTTCAGCATGCCTCTATTGTATCATGCCTATGTGTATTTGGAATTTCTCATTTTGGCTTGTACTATTTATATTCTAGCATAAAAGATTCATACAATGGACTCTTAACAGTTCCGCCAAAGAAGAAACCTCTGTAACCTGCAGTTGGCCTTTTATAATATTTGGGTTTCGCTGTTATATGATAGTTTATATAAATTGCTGCGGCATTTTTTAAAGAAACCTTTCCACCATTTTTTATCTTTTTGGGTTTATTATTTTTATAACAGATTTCAATACTGTCCACCTTATAATTCTTGACAGTTTTAACAGTAATCTTTACTTTTGATTTTGGAGCAGTTCCTTTATCCTCTACCATCCAATGGCCTTTTGCAAGAGCAGCATAATTTTTAGAGCCGATCTTTATACTTGTAAATACTCGAGAGTGCTTTTTGAATGTTACGGCACAAGACAGGTTATAGCTCTTTCTATTCTGTTTTACTGTAAAACGGAGTTTTGTTTTTTCGCCATCTTTTACACAATGTATGGGACCTGGTGCCGTTTCTACAAAAATAGCGTTAAGACCAGCTGCTTTTGATGCGGTATAATATTTGTTAGATGATTTTACGTTTGTGATTACAGCGGACCTGGATAAATTCTTTATATAAATGTATCCATCTCCTTCTGTGGGCAGTTCATTTCCACTAATATAAGCACGATAAAACTCCAGAGTCTGTTTCTTCGGGCACTGAGGTGCCTTTGCTGCTGCGCTTACTGCTGTAGGTACTGCCAGGATTACGAAAAGGCATGCCAATAAGCTGACTAAAATGTTTCTTGTCTTTTTCACTTTGATTTTCCTCCTAATTATTTTGCTTTTTCATTTTGTGCTGCTGTTAATTTCTCTTTTTCCTTCCACTCCTTTCCCATTATAACGTGCCTAAAAGTTCTGCTTCAGCTATATTGTCAGACTTTCCCTTTGAGCCGTTATATTTTTACATCATTATAATAATCTTATTATAAGCAGTCAATATTTTCCAAGATCATAATTCACGAAAATCTTTTTCGTGGTTACCGTTCACAGTAACACGCTTCGCGGAATGTTACAGTGAACAATAACTTTTCGTGTTAATTGCAATTCAAACTTCCACTCAAGGAGCGTGTTCGAAAAAGGCTTTCCTATAACTAATCGGCAACTTTCTCCCTTTTATTGCCTCTTTTGATTATTAATAGTATGATTAGAGTGTCAAAAGGTACGCCCAATGAACCTTGAAAATTTCATATAAACCAACAAATCATCATCTATAGATGGTATAATAATCTCAGTTTATTTGAGAGGTGATTCCATGTCTTTTGCAAAAAATGAATGTCAGCAGTTAACTTTGGAGGATAGTATGTTTTACCTTACCGCCCCAATACTCCTGTAAATGTGATCGTTGGCGGTATGGTGCTTGAAGAGCTTATGGGGCTGATGGATGAGGAATTCATGGATTCCCTTCTTTTTGATATCCGTTTCCAGTATGCCCTCCATACTACCAGTTTTAAAGAGCAGCCTGTCAGTGACCGTACATTTAGCCGTTTCCGCAGAAGGTGTCTTACTTACGAAACAGAGACTGGCATTGACCTGATCCATGATACGGAAAAAGAACTCTCTGGGAAAATGGCAGCCCTAAACTTCAAGAAGCTGTTTGGATATCTGAACAGTGTGGGTTAGTGCGCCTTAATTCCCCAGATCAGTTAACAGAGCAGAAACAAGAACAGAAACGTTTTCGATGTAAGAGCATCGTTAAAAGTTGGGCTGCAGATGGAGCAGGGTAAACTTCCATCTCATTAGATGTCTTAACTGGGCATCGAGCCTGACAGCTTGGATAAAGCTGTAGTCCACGTGGAGGACTTAATGATTTTCAAGTCGTTATGGGTATCTTAACTGGGTACCGAGGCTGACAACCAGCAGAAAACTCTTTTACAAAAGTAATTCTCACAAGAGTGTGGTTTAATGCCACACTCTCCTTTGCATGTGAGGTATAAGTGGCAACAAAGGTAGATAAGAAAAACGCAATACGACAAGGTATTACAGAGGCGGAAATCGTATATTTCCAAAATTTGGCAGGTAAAACATTTCTGTATGTTTGTGGAGATGAATATTTTGAAGTTTCTTTTCCAATAGATCACTTTCTACATTTAACAGGAGTGGAGACAAGACTTTCGGCCAAGGATTTTTATAAGAATGCAAAAAAATCTATTCTTACAAATAATCAGTTCTATTTTGACGCAAGACATGTATATGCAAATGCCAAAAGGAAACTTCCGTGTTTAAAACGCTTGCCGGAATTAACGAATGAAATGGTATGTGTTCTAAAAAATATGGAAACCATGACAAATACATATAAACTCAGCGTTACAAATTTGGAATTTACAGGAAGTGTGACAAGAAAGCCAAAACGGTATACTGGGAAAAAAAGATTAAGAAAAGAATAAAGAGCTGGTTTTAATTGTAAAATTTATGGGGAACTAACATCAGCTTATTGACATAAATTTAAAAATAAGTATAATAATAGTTGAGTAGTTGTTCAACTATTGTTATTTGGAGGTGAATATATGTCAAAAACGTCTTATATTTGTAATTGCGATGTAATTCATGAGGATATTGTGAATGATGTGAAATCCAAGATGCAGCCAAAAGATGATTATATCCAGTTGGCTTCTTTGTTTAAGCTATTTGGAGATGGAACTAGAGTACAAATCTTACACGCTCTAGAACAGAGTGAGATGTGTGTATGTGATCTTGCAGTGCTACTGGGGGTAACAAAATCTGCAATTTCGCATCAGTTAAAGGCATTACGCCTTGCGAATCTGGTAAAATTCCGTAAAGAAGCACAGATAGTTTACTACTCGCTGGCAGATGATCATGTGAAAGAGATTATTGACAAGGGATTTGAGCATCTTTGGCAGAAATAATATTTTTTAACATTATAGTTGAGTAATTGAACAACTAAACAAATTGTAAGGAGATTATCATGAAACGCATATTTCTATTAAAAGGGTTGGACTGTCCAAATTGTTCCGCAAAAATTGAAAAAGAAGTCGGAGAGTTGGATGGAGTGCAATCCTCAGTGGTAAATCTGATGAAGCAGACGCTTACAATCAATGTTACTCAGACAGCCGCAGATACGATAGCCAGTCAGATTGAAACGATTGTTCATAGTCATGAGCCAGATGTGGAAGTTCAGGAAGAAACCGTTATGAATGTTACAAAGAGTTATTCGTTAAAAGGATTGGATTGTCCGAATTGTTCCGCAAAAATTGAAAAAGAAGTCGGAGAGTTGGATGGAGTGCAATCCTCAGTGGTAAATTTGATGAAGCAGACGCTTACAATCAATGTTGCTCAGACATCCGCAGATACGATAGCCAGTCAGATTGAAACGATTGTTCATAGCCATGAGCCAGATGTGGAAGTTTCTGAAAATGTACAGGAATCTTATATACCGGAAAAAAAGCAGGAGGCCAATGAATCCTATAACAATGAGGATAAGAAGTTGACAGTTCGTTTAGCGATTGGTGCAGCAATCTATGCCATTGGTATGGCATTGACTGTTTTTGCGAAAGTGCGACTGCCTATCGAGTTAGCTTTTCTCATTGTTTCTTATGTTATTCTTGGTGGAGATGTTGTATGGCAGGCTGTGAGGAACATTTCAAAGGGGCGTGTATTTGATGAACATTTTTTGATGAGTGTTTCTACGATTGGGGCTTTTGTCATTGGTGAATATCCAGAAGCAGTTGCTGTTATGCTATTCTATCAGGTAGGTGAATTTTTTCAGTCATTGGCTGTTAAGCGTTCCAGAAAATCTATATCAGACTTAATGGATATACGTCCAGATTCTGCTACAGTAAGAAGAAATGGGGAATTGATTACCATATCTCCAGAAAATGTCTCCATTGGTGAGATTATTATTGTAAAGCCTGGTGAAAAAATTCCATTAGACGGTGTGGTATTGGATGGAGATTCTATGCTGGATACAAGGGCCTTAACAGGAGAATCAGTTCCGAGAAGTGTTCATAAAGGAGACGAAGCACTTTCCGGTTGTATGAATCAGACGGGTGTCTTAATGATTAAGACAACAAAAGCATTTGGTGAATCTACGGCTTCAAAGATTATTGATCTTGTGGAAAATGCGTCAAGCCGAAAAGCACCAACAGAAAATTTTATTACTACATTTGCACGTTATTATACACCTGTGGTTGTAATCTTAGCAGCTTTTCTGGCGATTCTGCCACCGATCATTCTTGGCGGAGGCTGGACAGAGTGGATTCGCAGAGGATTTGTTTTCCTTGTGGTATCTTGTCCATGTGCATTGGTTATTTCAATCCCGCTGACTTTCTTCGGCGGCATTGGTGCAGCATCTAAACGAGGTGTTCTTGTAAAAGGAAGCAATTATTTAGAGGCACTTAATAATGTCAGCGTTATTGTGTTCGATAAAACCGGAACACTTACAAAAGGTGTTTTCAATGTGACGGATATTTTGCCTGCAAATGGATTTTCAAAAGAACAGGTTCTGGAGTATGCGGCAGAGGCAGAGAGTTTTTCTAACCATCCTATTGCAAAATCCATTCTTGCTGCTTATGAAAAAGAAATTGATCAGTCAGTGATTTCTGATTATAAGGAAATTTCAGGATATGGAATCAGTGTAATGGCAGGGGAAAAGAAAGTTTTTGCTGGCAATACGAAACTTATGGATACAGAATGTATAGAGTACACAACCTGTGAAAAAGCAGGTACAAAAGTTTATTTGGCTGTAGATGGTCAATATGCAGGATGTATTTTGATAACAGATGAAGTGAAGCCGGATAGTAAAAAAGCAATTTCTGACCTGAAACATATCGGCGTGGAAAAAACAGTCATGCTTACCGGTGATGATGAAAAAATAGGGAAGTCTGTTGCAGAAGAATTGCAGTTGGATGAATATTATGCACAGCTGCTTCCTGACCAAAAAGTGGAAAAGGTTGAGCTTTTAGATAGTAAAAAGAGACCGGGAAGCAAATTGGCTTTTGTTGGTGATGGTATCAATGACGCTCCTGTCCTTGCCCGTGCAGATGTTGGTATTGCAATGGGTGGGCTTGGTTCGGATGCGGCCATTGAAGCAGCAGATGTAGTTCTGATGACAGATGAACCGTCTAAGCTGGTGGACGCGATTGAAGTAGCAAAAGCGACAAAACAGATTGTCATGCAGAATATAGTGATTGCTCTTGGGATTAAGAGTGTGTTCCTGATTCTTGGCGCTCTTGGTATTGCGGGAATGTGGGAAGCTGTATTTGGTGATGTAGGCGTTACCATAATTGCTGTTTTGAACGCAATGAGAATTTTGAAAAAATAGGAAATGAGGTGGAAATGTGAAACGAAAACTGATACTGTTAGTTGTTACGATTGTTTTTCTTGTAGGTTTTGGTGTCATTTTACATTCACCGCCTTCTATGATTGATGCAGTCACAGGAGCAACACCGAAGTCAAAAAAGGCGGCTCAAGCCTCCGCACAGTTGGAAGGCTCTTATGTTCTCGGTATTAATATGATGTCAGATGGTCTCGACAACGAGAACACCCGGAATAAATTAAAAGAATTGGCACTGGACGATTCGGAAACAAATGAAACAGATCTCATGAAAACGGACATTAGTTTTCGGTTATATGTATCTGAGACGGATTATCCGCTTGTCAGTTATGCTAAGAAACTCTGTGACAGGTTGAAACAGGCCGGTTTTTCCGTAGATCTGAAAGAGTACAGTAACACAATGATGCTATCAAGAGTGGTAAGTGGAAAGTATGATGTATTCCTGGCATCGGATGATTTTATTGACGTTACAACGCTAACACAGATGGACTATATGATCATGGACAGCGAAGAAATGAGGTGAGCGGGAATTTATGAGAAAATGGAATACGATTTTGTCTGTTTTAATGCTTCTCATTTTTATGATTCATGGAATCATGGGCAGCTTTATGCTGAACGGAGTTGGAAGTAGTGCAGGGAAACTTCTTGCATGGATTGGTGTTGGTATTCTTGTTGTGCATACGGTGATGGGTGTCATCCTGACAGTTCAGAGTTTACAGACAGCGAAGCAATCAGGAAAAATGTATCTGAAACAAAACGTCATATTTTGGGCGAGACGAGCCAGTGGGCTGGCAATACTGATCCTGCTGTTCTTCCATATTGGCTTGTTTGGAAAGGTGCAGAATGGGACATATATTTTGTTCCCTTTTACAACTGTAAAGATGGTAACTCAGCTTTTGTTCGTAGCGGCAATCTTTGTTCATATTTTTATCAATATACGCCCATTGCTCGTATCACTGGGAATCATTAGTTATAAAGAACGAAGGAGCGATATTTATTTGATCCTTTCGGTGCTTCTTCTTTTTATAGCGGGAGCGGTTATTTTATATTATATTGGGTGGCAATATCTATGAGTAAGACAATTATTATTATAGGTGCTGGACTGGCAGGACTTTCAGCGGCTTTGCAGGCAGCGGAAAATGGATGCAATGTAAAACTGGTTTCCTCCCTTCCGTCAGAGCGGGCACAGTCTGTTATGGCGGAGGGCGGTATCAACGCAGCTTTGAATACAAAAGATGAAAACGACAGTCCCGAAGAACATTTTACAGATACAATAAAGGCAGCATGTGGTCTGGCAGATCCAAATGCAGTTTGGGGAATGACACAGGCAGCACCGGAGCTGGTGCACTGGCTGCTAAAACTTGGAGTTAAATTTAACATGAGTGGCTATGATGATGTGGATCTGCGGAATTTTGGCGGGCAGAAAAAGAAACGGACTGCTTTTGCACAGAGCGATACCGGGAAGCAGATCATGACAGCTATGATAGACGCTGTTCGCAGGAAAGAAGCATCTGGTATGGTAGAACGGTTCAGCCATCATTCTTTCCTAACACTTCGTCTGTGTGGCAATATTTGTTGTGGCTGCGTAATCAGGGATGAATATAGTCAGGAGACTGCGGAATTACCGGGGGATGCGGTTATTGTTGCCACCGGTGGTATGCACGGATTGTTTGGAAATACAACGGGTTCGCTGAGCAATACAGGAGAAGTCACCGCAGAATTGTTCCGGCTTGGTGTTCCTCTGGCAAATGGCGAGATGATCCAGTATCATCCGACAACTGTGAAATGTGGTGGAAAACGCATGCTCATCAGCGAGGCGGCCAGAGGGGAAGGTGGCAGGTTGTTTGCCATGAAAGATGGAAAACAATGGTATTTCATGGAGGAAAAATACCCGGAGCTTGGAAATCTGATGCCACGAGATATTACCGCCAGAGAGATATGGAAGGTCAGCCATGAATCAGAGGTATTTCTTGACATGACGGAAATATCGGAGGAGATTATTTCAAATAAGCTATCTGGTCTGGCAGACGATTGTATGACCTATCTGCATAAAGATATACGAAAGGAACCGGTGTCTGTTTTACCGGGAATTCACTATTTTATGGGAGGCATTCTGGTGGATGAGCAGCACAGAACGCCGATTCAGAATCTTTGCGCTGCCGGAGAATGCTGTGCCCAATATCATGGTGCCAACCGTCTTGGTGGAAATTCTCTGTTAGGAGCGTTATACGGAGGACGTGTTGCGGCAAAATCAGCATGCGAACAGGCAGATGTAGTAGATCTATCTTGTGCGACACAGATAGATTTTCCACCAGCGTCTCAAATTTCAGAAATAAAGCAATTAAACAAAGTGATGCAGGAGACTATGGGCGTTGTCAGAAATGAGAATACGTTGTTAAATGGGATTCAAACGGTACAAGCGCTGACAGGAAATCTTCCATTGCTTGGCATGGCAGTTCTAAAGAGTGCTCTTGCAAGAAAAGAAAGCCGTGGTGCACACTGGCGGGAGGATTATCCGAAGAGCAATGACGATGATTACCTTAAAACAACGGTAGCCAGATTTGATGGAAAGCAGATACAGATTTCCTTTGTACCTGTTCCAGAAAGGCGGTGATTCACTTGGTATATAAAATAAGAATCAGGCGGCAGGAGAGTCAGAAATCAGACAGTTATTGGCAGGAATTTGAGTTTGACGGAAGCAAAAACAGCTCTGTTGCCAATGTTCTAAAGGAATTGAACAGTAGAACCCCTTTGAAAGATAATTCAGGGAATATAGTTACTCCCATTAGCTGGGAATGTAGTTGTATGGTGCGAAAATGTGGGGCTTGCGCCATGCTGATTAACGAACGTCCGAGGCTGGCATGCTCTACATTTCTACATACGTTAAAAGGTTCTACAATCACCTTGGAACCTTTAAGCAAATTTCCGCTTGTAAGAGATTTGATCGTTGACCGGTCAATTCTGTTTGAAAATTTGAAAAAACTGAACCTTTGGCTTGAAAGTGAAGCTTATATGAATCCGTGGACACATGAACCGAGATACCAGTCGGCACGCTGTCTGATGTGTGGCTGCTGCCTTGAAGTGTGTCCTAACTTCTCTGCAAATGGGACTTTCGCAGGCGCTGTTGCTGCAGTCAACGCATTTCGGATTCTGAATGAAGAACAGGAAAGCACTCATTTGAATGAGATTTCTGCTGAATATAAGAAGAAATATTTTGAGGGATGCGGGAAGTCGTTATCTTGTCATGATATTTGTCCGATTGGTCTGCCTGTGGAAGAACTGCTTGTAAGGTCGAATGCAGCGGCTGTTTGGGGCAAATAAAATGGAGGATAAAAGCTATAATGAATGTATGAAGAGAATCAAAAACTTGATTCTCTTCATACATTGACAAATATCTATGTTATATTATATTGAACATAGACAATGATCAATGTGAGGTGTCAATATGAATGCAATGGATGTGGCTTTGATATGCAAGGCTTTGGGCGATGCGAACCGGCTGGAAATTGTACAGATGCTGTCGGATGGAGAAAAGTGCGGGTGTAAACTTTTGGAAAGATTTGAAATTACCCAGCCAACTTTATCCCATCATATGAAGATACTGGTAGGATGCGGCCTTGTGAATGATCGTAAGGAAGGAAAATGGCAGCACTATTCTTTGAATTGTGAGACATTGATGAATTACAAACACTTTATAGAATCCCTTACTTGCCTTGGATGCGGTGACGGGGATTGTTGTAAATAATTTAAGGAGAAGTTCAAGTATGAATAAGAAAAAAGTTGCTTTTATATGCGTTCATAATTCATGCAGAAGCCAGATTGCAGAAGCTTTGGGAAAACATCTGGCTTCGGATGTATTTGAAAGTTATTCGGCAGGGACAGAAACGAAACTACAGATTAATCAGGATGCAGTCCGGATTATGAAAGAATTGTATGGAATTGATATGGAAGCAGAAGGACAATATAGTAAGCTGATTGATGAGATACCAGTACCGGATATTGCAATTTCAATGGGTTGTAATGTGGGATGTCCGTTTATCGAAAGACCGTTTGATGATAATTGGGGACTTGAAGATCCAACCGGAAAGAGTGACGAAGAGTTTAAGAAGGTTATTGATGAGATAAGGATGCAAATTTTTATATTGAAACAACGATTGGATGAATTTGAAGAAAACTAAAGAAGTTGAGAAATTGCAGTTGATATTCCACTTATTTTAGGAAATTTAATAACTATTATATTTGATTATCAAATTCTTCGCAAACCCTTGAAAACACTAAGTTTGTAGCAAGTGTACTTTCCCTTACTCTTTCCCTTGTGTTACATTCTCCCATTAGCTTTCATGAACCTTAATATGGGAAAAATTAAGGGAAAGAAAATTTCATAACACAGTATAACATATAACAATAACAACATGGTGAACTGATTGAAATGTTTTCGATATTTAACTCTATAACTGATTATTAAAAAAATGGAGATAAGATACGATGAGAACAATATTTGCAGAATACAATCCACACAGAAACAGCATTGATGTTTATACCAATGCCGGTTATATGCTCCGCATTGACTGTTGGGAAGCTGAGAAGAACTTAAAAACCACTCCTGGATCAGAATGCGCATTAAATACACTTGCTATTGATGAGCCACTTGAATATGCACGATTATATCTTGATGGTAATATGCAAATGTGGGTAGATGCAGAAGATTCTTTGGAATTGTAAACCACAAGTAGCCTGTATGCTTTATTTTACATACAGGCTACTTAATCAAAATCACCATAATTGATCAAGCAAGTTTTTTTAATATACCTCGGAGTCATTTTCGTTCGATCTTTCATCGCTAATAAAATTTCTCTGAAGTGATAGCAGATAACAGATTGGCAGGTTTTTCTAAAAAATAATCTGCTTTTATGTGCTTATTATGACTGCCCCATACTGCTAAAGCAAAATCAATTCCCGCATTTTCCGCACATTTACTGTCATATTTGCTATCTCCGATATAAAGTACTTTCCTATGGTCTGTTTTTGATAATTCCACATATTTCAAAATCGGTGCGGCATTGGGTTTATGTTCCTGTGTATCGTCTGCACATATGATTGTTTTGAAATAATGACTGATACCAAACGGACAAAAATCATGTGTAAATTCTTCCCTTGTCTTTGATGTGACAATCCCCATTTCATAATCCAGACTTAGAAGATTTTTCAATAATTCAACGATTCCGTCAAATACTTTAATGTTATTTGTATAGTTACGCATATTTTTATCCCATAATTCTATCGCATAGGAAGTGTCTTTTATCGCAAGTTTTTTCAAAGCGTCTGTTCCTGTAATCCCTAACGCAAATCTTAGTTCAGAACATGGTATCTCTCTCCCGGACAATCCCTTTATAGTTTCCTGTAAAGAATGTAATACAGCATATTCCGTATCAATCAGAGTGCCGTCAATGTCAAAAACGATATGCTTATACTTCATGCTGCCACCTTTCCCTGTCTGTATCAAAATAACGTATCACCCTGCATGGATTTCCTACTGCAACACAATTAGGCGGGATAGGGCGGGTAACTACACTTCCAGCCCCTATCACGCTGTTTTTTCCTATAGTGACTCCGGGCAGAAGAATACAGCCGCCGCCAATCCAGATATTACTTTCTATTTCTATCGGACGTGCATAGGTTCTAAAAAATGTTGTCTGACGTTCCCTCCAATCCGGCACAAACCTTTTCTGTGGTAAGACAGGGTGTGAAGATGTATAAATCTGCACATTTGACGCAATCAATACCCTGTCGCCAATTCGGATAGTTTTGTTATCCACAAAGGTACAATTCATATTGACGATCACATCATTTCCCCAAAAAATATTTTTTCCATAGTCGCAATGAAAAGGCGTGTCGATTGCCACATTTTCCCCTATTCCGCCCAACAGCTCCCGAAGAATGGAAGTGCGTTTTTCTGTATCTCCATAATCAGAAAAATAATATTTTCGTGTTAATTCCCTTGTGCGGGCAATCTGCTTTAACGTATCGCTGTCCGCTGTTTCCAAAAAATCACTGGATTCGTAATACACAATATCCCCCCCTTAACGAAAACTGTTTTCCATAACGCCCGGAAGCAGGGCATAGATAGAACAGCCAATCTGATCCTCAAACCGTTCTTTAATCTCTAAAATCTTTTTCCATCTGTCTATTGTCGCTGGGTGAACGCCGTATCGCATTGTCACGTCTACAAATCTCTTTTCCAAAAGACAGAACCCCGAAGGCATAGCCAATGCGTCACATAACTGTACAAGACGGTCATAATCATCATATACCGCATTTGCAACAAATTCTTTCATAAACAGGTAATCCTCATCACTGACATCAAACTCTCCGATAGATGTGGCAATATCCTGTATCATAAATGCGTGGGATATACATATTTGTGCGGCTTTTCCCCACCCACGCTCCATACAGTAACGATAGCCGTCTATCAGATGCCTTTCCGAACTCACTCCGGCATAACGTCCAATATCGTGTAACAGCCCGAAAATATACGCCTGTTCAGAAGATAAATCTTTACAGTGTGACGCAATGTTTTTACAGGCTTCGGCTACATACCGGGAATGTTCTGCCCATGCTCCCGGATTGGATTCTGCCGCTTCCCTTAATGCCAGTTCTGCGGTCTGAATGTTCAACTCCATTTTTAACTCCTTTCAAAAGGGCGAGGCTGGAAGATAAACTGTCCAGCCCCTTTATGATGAAATATTTACAGATAAATCAGCAATCCCCGGCATAGTACGAAACAATGTTCATATAGTCCGTTGGATTCGGAACTTCTAAAACAAGCCGCAAACAGTTTTTGTTTTGGGAGTATTGCCGCCACAAACTGCCCTGTATCTTTTCTTCCCCATTGATGTTTTGTTTTTTACCATCCGGGCAGAGCATATTTACTTTGCCGGAACAGCTATTGACCGTATCTAAAAAATTTTTCATGTTCAGAATGTTCAGTTTTACCACTTTGCACTCACCTCCTGTAAATGACGGATTTACTTTACAGGTATCATTATAATGCAAAAGGAATAGAAAAATATTTCTTTTCTGCCCTTATCTATCACTATTCTGCCATTTTCTCCGATATTCTGTGGGTGAACAATGTGTGTATTCTCGAAAAACCTTTCCAAAATAACTGCTACTCCCCAAACCGCACTCATGGCTGATAACGGTAACTGCTTCCTGCCCCTTTGCTAGCATCTGACAGGCAGCTTGCAGACGGTAAGCCTTTATATACTCTACGGGTGTCATGTGCAGACAGTCATGGAACACTCTATAACACTCCCTTTCGCTTAGGTATGCTGCTGCCGCAAGTTCCGGGATAGAGATTTTCTCTCTGTAATGTTCGTGAATATATATCATCATCAGCTTTATTTTATCGTTGCTTTTATTATGTTCCCCCTTTTTTTCACGCATAGGACGGGATAGTTCAAAAAGCATGAGCCATATTTCTGTTAGGGTTTCCCGCAGTTTTATTTCATATCCAAATTCATCACTGGATAAACGAAATGAAGCGGCAAGCAGTTTCAAAATCCTTTCTTCTTCTGCATTGCCTGGAAAAAGCGGAATTACCTCAATCTGTGGGGCTGTTATGATAGGCGCAATATATTTTTGTTCAATCCTGCTTCCCTGTTCCCCGGCAAGTAGGGAAACATCGAAAATATGAAGTAGCTGTATATTCTTTTCTTTCTGCGATATTGCTTTTGTCATATGGAGTACATTGGAATTTACTATGCCGCCGCTTCCAGCCGGAAACAACAGTTTTCCTCCCGGCGTATCATATTCAATGCTACCACTTTCCATATAAAAAAGTTCCACTGTCTTGTGCCAGTGCCACGGTACATAATGTCCGATATACTTGTCAAGTTCTGCCCTTGAAGCGATATAGGGAAAATCTTTTTCAAAACCGGGAAGCAGTTCTTCCTTGCTTCCAGTATAAAATTCAATGCTATGGATATTTTTCATGTCTGTTCACCTGCACATCTGCGATTTTGTATCTGCTTTATGGATTAAATATACTAGAATAGCTCGGTAATTGTCAATCAATCAAAACAGATTCATTTGGAAGATTATAAAAAATAGTGTTAAAAATCAAAGAACAGTTTTCACAGACTCTAAAAATCTGGATAACTAAAAATAAGTATATTTGTTTTGTGAAAAACAGGCAGTTTTACCTGCCCATTTTACTTTAAAAATATCCTCGTTTTTCTCGCCAGTTTTTCACATAACATCGGATTCCGATATAAACCGCATGTACCAGAAGTAGCAACATAATGAGGTTTATCGGAATAATTGATTTTATCCATTTTCCGAAATAGATTATGATAGCTGTACTCATTATCACCACCATGATGCTGATAATATCCCAGCAATATTTCCGGTAGATTTTCCCCACCTGATAGCCAGTCCCGATTATCAGCAATCCCGTTATGATAAATAAAATTCCCATAACAATACTTACAATCAGCCAGTACACAATCCCTGAAATGATACTATTTGAGATTCCACTGCTTAACTGTCCGAAAGAATCTGCACCTGCAACAAATTTTTGAAACAGGCTTAAGATTCCTTTAGCAAACATACTGAAAAAGCTAATACAGTCACTAAAGAAAACTGGAGAAAGGATAGCAGTGAATAGTGTAATGGCTATACTGTACCATGCCAGCAGAAACAGGATACTTTCATAACCAGCCGTCATATTTTTATATTTTTTCTCTAACTGAATTTTACGGTTATCGCATTTTTCTTTTGCTTTTTGGTAAGCAGTGCGGTCACAGTTATCGCATTTCTCATAGGGCACTTTTTTCTCAACAGCTACCTCTGTTGTCTTTTGGTGTGTCTGTGCATAGCGTTTTGCCTGTTCCGCTTTTTCATACCTAAATTTCCATGCCACGACTTCTGCGTCGGCTCTTTTCCTGCTGTCTGTCTCGTTGGCTAATTGTTCTTCTATTTTCCTTAATCTTGTCCGCAATGCTTCGATATTCTCGACTCTGTTTTCGCTGTTCAATTTCTCGTTCAAGGTCAGCGATCTGTTTAGCTGCCTGTTCAGTTCCATAATCATCTGGTCTTTCTGATCCAGTTCGTCCTGCATCTGTTCTGTCATCTGTAGAAGTTCTTCCACTTGACCGACGTTCTCTAAGTTTACGCATTCTCGCATCTATATCCCTCACTTTCTCTATCTGCTGTTTAAGGTCAGTAATTCTCTGCTCTGTTTCAGCAATAAGCTGTTCTCGTTGTTCAGCTTCTGCGTTAATTCCTGCCATTGCTGATTCTCGGTTTCCAACTGTTCGATTCTGTTTTTCTGCTGTTCGATCTGGGAAAGCAGTTCTTCTGTATCTGGCAAAAGATTCAGCAGTCCGGATAACTCGCTGTTTAATATCTGCAAACTCTGGTTCTGCTCCTGAAAGGACAGAAGCTGTCTGTCTTTTTCCTGTAATTCCTGTACCATCTCTGCCATAAGGTTCTGCTGTTCCTCGATCTGGTTTATCATTGATTCCATCATGGGAATGACTTCCCGGCTTTCTTCTAATGTCATTTAACAAAAGTTAGCAAGAATTCTCCTTCCTCTACAGGTGGGAGATGAATTGCAGAAAAAGAAAAACAGAACACTTGTTCTATGATACGAAGTGTGGTATACTATAATCAGTCGAAAGAATAGAAAGGACTGATTATATGGACAAAATGGATCATAATGCACACTCAGTATATTTGATGTATTATCATCTGATCATGGTTGTAAAATACCGAAGAAACGTAATAGATGATCCGATTTCGGAACGTGCAAAAGAGATCTGGGAACGTATTGCACCTGATTATGGAATCACACTGGAAGAATGGAATCATGATGTTGATCATGTGCATGTTATGTTTCGGGCACAGCCAAAATCAGAACTCAGCAAATTTATCAATGCGTATAAAAGTGCAAGCAGCCGGTTGTTAAAAAAGGAATATCCACAGATCAGGGAAAGACTTTGGAAGGAAGCATTCTGGAGCCAGAGTTTCTGCCTGTTGACAGCGGGTGGGGCACCGATTGATGTTATCCGTAATTATATCGAGACGCAGGGAGAGAAAAAAAGATGAATATAGCTTACCGTTTTCGGATATATCCAAACAGAGAACAGGAAGTTCTGCTCGCAAAAACATTTGGCTGCTGTCGTTTTTTATATAATCAGATGTTGAATGATAAAATACGGGAATATGATGCATCGAAAAAAATGCTGCGAAATACACCGGCGATGTATAAAAAAGCATATCCATTTTTGAAAGAAGTGGATTCCCTGGCACTTGCAAATGTGCAGATGCATCTGGAAAAGGCATATAAGAGTTTTTTCAGGGATCCGAAGATTGGCTTTCCAAAATTCAAATCAAAGCACAGAAGCAGAAAGAGCTATACGACAAATGTGGTCAATGGAAATATTCAGGAAGAAGATCATCGGATAAAACTTCCAAAATTGAAATGGATCCGTATGAAAAAACATCGGGACATTCCGGCAGAATATTGCCTGAAATCCGTAACAATAAGTATGGAACCGTCCGGAAAGTATTATGCAAGCCTTTTATATGAAAAAACTGACTGTGAAAACCAAGCAGAAGAATTTGATTATGAAAATGCAAAGATACTTGGGATTGACTATGCAATGCATGGGATGGCTGTGTTTTCTGAAGATATACAGAAGGAAAATGAAGGATACTTCAGAAAAAGTGAGGAGCGGCTGGCAAGGGAACAGAGAAAGTTATCCCATTGCGTGAAAGGAAGCAATAATTATTACCGACAGAAAACCCCACTTCAAAATCTGTGATTTAAGTGGTGGGAGCATGTCACTTGAAAATAGCAAGGTGTAAAATAGAAAAACATACACCTTATTTTACACCTTTTGCTGACGATATTATGCAAAAATAAACCAGGTTATGCCAGAAAGCAAAAATTTACAAAGGCTTAAAAAGCCCGAAAAACCAAGAAAAACTAAGAAATGCGAGGTTATGCAACAATGATTAAAGTACTTTTCATCTGCCACGGCAATATCTGCCGAAGCACTATGGCCCAATTCGTTTTCCAAGATATGGTAAATGATCAAGGTCTAAAAGACAAATTTTACATCGACTCTGCCGCAACGAGCAGAGAAGAAATTGGCAATCCGCCACATCATGGAACAGTCAATAAACTAAGACAGGAAGGAATCCCAGTCCTAAAACACCGAGCCATCCAGATGACAAAACAAGATTATGAAGAATATGATTATATCATTGGCATGGATGCATGGAATCTAAGAAATATGAATCGTATCACAGGCGGTGACCCAGATGGAAAAATTCATCTATTATTAGATTATTCCAAACATCCAAGAGACATCGCAGATCCGTGGTATACAGGGAATTTTGATGATACATACAGAGATGTAGTGGAAGGATGCAAAGCATTCTTGGAATATCTAAAACAAGAAGAACTATAAAAAGGAGAAACAAAAATATGAAGGTCGTAATATTAAATGGAAGCCCAAGAAAAGGCGGAAATACAGAAATCATGGCAGAAACATTTGCCAAAGCAGCAGATAAACATGAAGTAGAAATCTTAAATATCGCACCAATGAACATCAAAGGATGTCTAGGGTGTAAATATTGCTATGCACATCAGGGAGAATGTGTGCAGAAAGATGATATGTCAAAAGTCTTAGAAATATTAAAAGATGCAGATATGGTAGTCTTTGCATCTCCAATCTACTGGTTTGACATCACAGCCCAGCTAAAAACTGTTATTGACCGATTATATGCATGTGGAAGTACAGGATTCCATTTCAATAAAACAGCATTATTATTAAACGCAGGAGCAGATCATGTTTTTGATGCAGCGATCGCTCAGTATAAGGCGATGACATCTTACTTAAAATGGGAAGACAAAGGAATCATCACAGCTCCGAACATGGTAGAGAAAGGTACGATGAAAGAATGTCCAGAGCTTGAGAAAGTGAAAGAATTAGCGAAAAATTTATAAGAGAAATTTGAAAATCACTGAAATTCCGTCATATGTTTCCGATACCACAAAGGCATCAGATTCCTCTGACACTGAGAATTTTCTCTTTCTTTAATTCTGATCGTATTGAAAAAGTCTTTCCATAGATCAATAAACGGATCGTCTGTTTTTACTGACAGGCGGTCCATTTCTTCATTTGAAAGTGTTGTCAGATAATAATCCTGATCAGCAGGATGAACAACTGCAATAAAACGTTGATCATCAATGATCATCCAATTCTCCGAAGGAAGACGGTCAGAAAAGTGAGGGGCCACTAAGGTTAATACATTACTCTTTGGTTCAATATGACTCACTAGCACATTTCCAGGCATATTTGCAAAACGGATAAATTCAATATGTGAATGAGCTTCATTTCCAACCTTGCGTTTCAATTCAAACATCCGCATAACCACAGGTTCCTGAAGAAAATCCACAACATGAGCACCATAATGGAATCCAGCAACCATAAAACGATAAATCGTATCTAATTTATCCTCGGCATCAGACATTGCAGCTTCATAGATCATAATATAAGCCTGATAAGAAATCTTACTCTTGATAGAACGAACGACACTGCCAGTTTTCTCCGGATCAGCATCCACATGCCGATAATCACAGAATAATTCCAGATTCCCAATCGGTTCTGTCTTCAATTTAATATTGGAATGACCAAGTCTTGATGCCCAGGCCTCATAAACACAAGTCATCATCGCATCAAAATTATCTTCACAGGTAAAAACAGTCATAATAGCCTCCAGAATACAAAAAATAACGAAAATTACATCTGCCCAAACAAGGTTTTCGAAGAATCTTCTATAGTAACTTCTGACTGGAAATTAAAATCATCAAACAAAGAAAGCTGACGGTAAGTCTGTGGATGATCGATCGCCCAGTTTTGTTTTGCATCCTCACCGATCAGCTGTCTGGTAATAAAATCTTCCTCAATCGGTATCCGATACATCATCTTTCCACTACAAGTAATAAAATATTTCGCACGTTTTAACACAACGCCCATCTTTTTCAAATGTTCAAAATTAAGAGTACCATGTCTACGAGCCTTTACAATACGGAACGCAGACTTTGTACCAATCCCAGGAACACGAAGTAACACATCATAAGAAGCGCGGTTGATCTCAACCGGATAAATATCCAGATGGCGAAGCGCCCAGTCACACTTCGGATCAAGCATCGTATTAAAATTCGGCCGGTCCACAGAAAGCAATTCATCTGCTTTGAATCCATAGAAACGAAGCAGCCAGTCAGCCTGATACAGACGATGTTCACGAAGAAGCGGCGGTGCAGTTCCAAGAGCTGGCAGATTAGAGTCTTCATTTAACGGAACATAAGCCGAATAAAACACACGCTTTAAATCATACTGCTGATATAACTTCTGTGTTGTCGATAAAAGCTGCAGATCACTTTCCCCAGTCGCACCAATGATCATCTGTGTACTCTGACCAGCAGGAACAAAAGGAGTTGGTTTCCCATTGTTTTGTAGACGCAAAGTACTCTTAAGGGAAGGATCTGCAAGCGTCAATGGGGAAGAACCAGTCTGAATCCGCTGATAAGGATTTTCATGAAAGATCGTATGTTTCAAGTATTTGTTACTTCTAGAGCGTTCCATGGAAGCATCTTTCCCGATCATTAAACGATGATCTACAATCCCGTTTTGAATTTGACGGATTGGAGCAACGAGTTTCTTTGGATTCTTATGAGGTGCCAGTTTCTTAAGTCCATCAATCGTAGGAAGTTCTAAATTCACACTCATACGATCGACAAGATATCCCATGTTTGTGATCAACTCATCTGAAGCTCCAGGAATCGCTTTCACATGGATATATCCATTAAAATGATACTTTGTACGGAGCAGATAAATCGCCTGATACATCAATTCCATTGTATACGTTGGACTCTTCACAATCCCAGAGCTTAAAAATAGGCCCTCAATATAATTTCTTCGATAAAATTCCACAACAAGCGTACAGATCTCTTCTGGAGTAAATGTTGTACGAACCCTGTCATTACTTACTCGGTTTAGACAATACTTACAATCATAAATACATTCATTGCTAAGTAAGATCTTAAGCAAAGACACACAGCGCCCATCCGAAGAAAAACTATGACAGATTCCAGCAGCCTCTGTATTCCCGAGCATTCCTTTCTTTCCACGGCGGGAAGAACCACTGGAAGTACAGGCGACATCGTATTTTGCTGCATCAGCTAAAATCTTCAGTTTTTTATTTAAAGATAAACCTTTTGATGAGATTTCCATATCAAACAGCTCCTTTCGAATGTATGTTCTAGTTTAACATAAATAAACGTAATTTACAAATTGTATTTTGATCTGATCATCATATATATTTGAAAAAAACCACCACATTAGTGACCATTAAGATCATAAATGTGATGGTTTTTTTCTAGCCAAGAATCTTCTTATTCGATACAGCTGCATCCTGATAAGAATATGACTTGGTTGTCAGAGATTCTAAAATCTGCTCAGGATGAACAATGGCATCTTCTAAAGATGTGACATAAAGCTTTTTATTACCGAAGCGGGAAGCTTCGTCGATCGCAACATCAGCAGCGATCACAATATAATCAGCTTCATCGATCTGTTCAGGGGAAAACTGATTTTGAATTCCCATAGCTCCCTGTGTTTCCACAGAAAGGTCAACGCCAAGTTTCTTACCTGCCTGTTCTAGTTTCTCTGCCGCAACATAGGTTTGAACCATTCCAGTCGGGCATTTTGTTACACACAAAATTTTCATGAAATCCTCCAATCGTATGTTACTCCTTCTTGATAGTCAGTATAGCATGAGATAGTAGAAAAGGAAAAGTAGAATGATAGAAAAAATAGTTTTTGTTAAAAGTGCATAGAAATAAAGTGAAAATATTGTTAATATTGACCATAAACAACAACTTGTAAAGAGGACCGTACAAGTTTTAAAATGAGAACCATAAGGAAGGAGGATGTCAAACATGGGAAAGAACAAAGGAGAAATGAAATATCACACATTAAAGGAATCACTGAAGAATGATATTTTATCTGGTGTCTATCAACCGGGAGATAAGATGCCGTCAGAGAATCAACTAGTACAGGAATATGATCTTAGCCGCCATACCGTACGTAAGGCGCTGTCAATTCTGGAAGAAGAAGGTTATATCATTGCAGTTCATGGAAAGGGAACGTTTTGTACAGAACGGGCACTTCATAAAAAGGAATCAAAGAACATTGCAGTGGTTACAACCTATATTTCTGATTATATATTCCCTAGATTGATCCAGGGAATCAACAGTGTCCTTTCCAAAGATGGATACAGCATTATTTTTAAGACAACAGAAAATAGCAGACGAGGAGAGACAGCATGTCTTGAAGATATTCTTACAAAAGATATTGATGGCTTGATCATTGAGCCAAGTAAAAGTGAGATTGTATGCAGACATCCAAAACTTTATGAGAATCTTGATAAATATGAAATTCCCTACATTTTTATTCACGGAGTCTATGAGGAGATGAAAGACAAACCCCACATTCTTATGGACGACTGTAAAGGAGGTTATCTGCTTACAAAATATCTGATCGATATGGGACATCAACATATCGTAGGAGTTTTTAAAGCAGATGATCATCAAGGAAGAGAACGACATAAAGGTTATGTGATGGCACTTCAGGAAGCAGGATATCAATATGATCCAGATATGGTTGTCTGGTTTCATACAGAAGATCGTCAGTTGAAACCAGTAACATCGGTTGTTCAGATGATAAAGGATCAAAGAAAGATGGATGCAGTTGTCTGTTACAATGACCAGATCGCATTTTCAATCATTGGAGGATTGCATCAGATCGGTGTTTCAATTCCAGAAGACTTGTCGATCACAGGATATGATAATTCAATGCTTGCACATCAGCATCCACTTTCTTTAACGACTATTGCTCATCCACAGGAAAAACTTGGCGAGATGGCAGGACAGTTGTTGCTAGAAAAGATACAAGGTGGATCAGACAAAGACATGAAAACAGAGTATTTGATCGAACCGAAATTGGTGATCGGAAACTCATGTAAAAATAGGAATCAAGAATAGATATAAAACTGGGAGGCAAAAAATGGAACTTAAAAAAAATTACAAATTTTGGTTTGCAACAGGATCACAGGATTTATATGGAGATGAATGTTTAAGCCATGTGGCAAAACATGCACAGATCATTGTGCAGAATTTCAATGAAAGTGGTATCTTACCATTTGAAGTTGTATGGAAACCAACATTAATTGATAGTACTTCGATCAGAAGAACATTTGAAGAAGCAAATGCAGATGAAGAATGTGCCGGTGTCATCACATGGATGCACACATTCTCCCCAGCAAAATCATGGATCGCAGGATTACAGGCATTTAAGAAACCATTATTACATCTTCACACACAGTTTAATGAAGAAATCCCATATGACACGATTGATATGGATTTTATGAATGAAAACCAGTCAGCACATGGTGACAGGGAATTTGGACATATCGTAACAAGAATGGGAATCCCAAGAGAAGTTGTTGTTGGATATTATGAATCAAAAGAAGTGAAAGAAAAAATCGCATCTTGGATGAGAAGTGCAGTCGGAATGGTAGAAAGCAAGAATATCCGCGTGGTAAGAATCGCAGATAATATGAGAAATGTTGCAGTTACAGAGGGTGACAAAGTTGAAGCACAGATCAAATTCGGATGGGAAATTGATGCATATCCAGTCAACGAAGTTGTAGATTATGTAAATGCAGTCAGCAAAGGTGATATTGATGCACTGACACAGTTATATTATGAAAAATACAATCTTTTATTAGAGGGCAGAGATCCAATCGAATTTAAGAAACATGTAGAGGTACAGGCAGGAATCGAGATCGGACTGGAAAAATTCTTAAAAGACCATGATTATCAGGCAGTTGTTACACACTTTGGCGATCTTGGTGGATTAAAACAGCTTCCAGGACTTGCGATTCAGAGATTAATGGAAAAAGGTTATGGATTTGGTGCAGAAGGTGACTGGAAGACAGCAGCAATGGTACGACTGATGAAAGTTATGACAGCAGGAAAGAAAGATGCAAAAGGAACATCCTTTATGGAAGATTATACATACAACTTTGTTCCTGGAAAAGAAGGTATCTTAGAGGCTCATATGTTAGAAGTATGCCCAACGATCGCAGATGGTCCTGTTTCTATCAAAGTAAATCCATTATCTATGGGAGATCGTGAAGATCCTGCAAGACTTGTATTTACAGCAAAAGAAGGAGAAGGAATAGCCACTTCTTTGATCGATCTTGGACATCGTTTCCGTCTGATCATTAATAAAGTGGATTGTAAAAAGACAGAAAAACCAATGCCAGAGCTTCCAGTAGCGACGGCATTCTGGACACCAAAACCAGATCTTTATAAAGGAGCAGAGGCATGGATCTTAGCTGGTGGAGCACATCATACAGCATTTTCTTATGATCTTAGTGTAGATCAGATGGTTGCATGGGCAGAGGCTATGGGAATTGAGAGTGTTGTCATTGATGAGAATACAGATATCAGAATATTAAAGAATGAATTAAGATGGAATGAAGTAGTTTATCGTTAGAAAATGGAGGTAGTACCATGGAAACAAAGCAAATGATCGCAGATGGAAAAACAGCATTGGGAATCGAATTTGGATCAACAAGGATTAAAGTTGTACTGATCGACAAAGATCATCATCCGATCGCATCCGGAAGCCATGACTGGGAAAATCGTCTGGAGAATAATATATGGACTTATACATTAGAAGACATCTGGAGTGGACTACAAGACAGTTACCAAAACTTGGTAAATGACGTGAAAGAAAAATATGATATTACACTAACTAAGGTTGGAAGTATCGGATTTAGTGCGATGATGCATGGATATATGGCATTTAATAAAGATGGAGAATTGTTAGTGCCATTCCGAACATGGAGAAATACAATGACAGAAGAAGCTTCTGAGAAATTAACGGAAGCATTTTCTTATCACATTCCTCAAAGATGGAGTATCGCACATCTGTATCAGGCAATTTTAAAAGAAGAAGAACATGTAAAAGATATTGATTATCTGACAACACTGGCAGGATATGTCCATTGGAAATTAACAGGTGAAAAGGTGCTCGGTGTTGGAGAAGCGTCTGGAATGTTCCCAATCGATATCGAAACAAAAGATTATAACCAGACGATGATCAAGACATTTGACAACCTGATCAAAGATAAAAAATTTGGATGGAAATTAGAAAATATCTTACCAAAAGTTTTAATAGCTGGAGATAAAGCGGGTATCTTAAGTGAAGAAGGAGCAAAATTATTAGATCCATCTGGTAATCTGGAAGCTGGAATTCCTTTATGTCCTCCAGAAGGAGATGCAGGAACTGGAATGGTTGCGACAAACAGCGTGACAAGAAAAACAGGAAATGTATCTGCAGGAACAAGTGTTTTTGCAATGATCGTTTTAGAGAAAGAATTAAAGAAAGTTTATGATGAGATTGATCTTGTCACAACGCCATCAGGTGATCTTGTGGGTATGGTACATTGTAATAACTGTACATCAGATCTGAATGCATGGGTCAACTTATTTAAAGAATTTGCACAGAACTTTGGTGTGGAAGATGTAGATATGGATCAGCTTTATGGAACTCTTTACAATAAAGCATTAGAAGGTGACAAGGATTGTGGTGGATTACTTGCATACAACTATTTTTCAGGAGAACATATCACAGGATTTGAAGAAGGAAGGCCATTATTTGTAAGAAAACCAGATAGTAATTTTAATCTTGCAAACTTTATGAGAGTTCATCTATACACAGCACTTGGAGCTTTGAAGACGGGGCTTGATATCTTGATGAAAGAAGAAGATGTCAAAGTTGATAAAATGCTGGGACATGGTGGATTATTCAAAACAGAAGGTGTTGGACAAAAGATCATGGCAGCAGCTGTGAATGCACCAGTATCAGTTATGAAAACAGCTGGAGAAGGTGGTGCATGGGGAATGGCGATCCTTGCAGCCTATATGCTGGATAAAGCAGAAGATGAGACGCTTGATACCTATCTTTCTGACAAAGTATTTGCAGGGGAAGAAGGTACAACGATCGCTCCAGATGAAAAAGATGTGGAAGGCTTTGATGAATTTATCAAACAATATCAAAAAGGTCTTGTACTTGAACGAGTTGCAATTGATGTCATGTAAAAAGGAGACGAAAGATGTTAGAGCAATTAAAAAAAGAAGTCTATGAAGCAAATATGGAACTTCCTAAAAGAGGTCTGATCACATATACATGGGGAAATGTCAGTGGAATTGATAGAGAAAGTGGTTTATTTGTTATTAAACCAAGTGGTGTGGATTATGATAAACTTTCTCCGGAAGATATGGTTGTCATGGATCTTGATGGAAACAGAGTGGAAGGAGATTTAAATCCATCTTCTGATACACCAACGCATATTGAATTATATAAAGCATTCAAAGATTTAGGAGGAATTGTACATACACATTCCCCATGGGCAACATCATGGGCACAGGCAGGGAGAAGCATTCCATGCTATGGAACAACACATGCAGATTACTTCTATGGAGAAATTCCATGTGCAAGAAGCCTCACAAAAGAAGAAATTGAAGAAGCCTATGAGAAGAATACAGGATTGGTGATCATTGAGACATTTAAAGATAAGAATCCAGTTTATGTTCCAGGAGTGCTTTGTACAAATCATGGACCATTTACATGGGGAGCTGATGCAGCCGAGGCAGTTCATAATGCCGTTGTCTTAGAAGAAGTCGCAAAGATGGCATACCGTTGCGAGCATTTAAATCCAGAAGCAAAGCCAGCACCACAATATCTGCAGGATAAACATTTCTTCAGAAAACATGGGGCAAATGCTTACTATGGCCAAGGCAAATAATGAAAATGGATCAATAAAGATATCAGATAAAATTTAAAAGAAAGTGTTGTAAAATGATGAAAGTAAAAATGATCGAAAAAAGACAAAATGGAGTCTGCTTATTTGAATTACAAAATGATGAGATAAAAGTGATCACGAGTAACCTTGGTTGTCATATTTTATCTGTGTTCACAAAAGACAGAGATGGAAATTATGGAGATGTCGTTCTTGGATATCAAGATGTGGAAGATTGTCATAAAGATGATAAATTTTTAGGATGCATCATCGGACGTGTTGCAAACAGAATTGCAAATGGAGAGTTTCAGTTGAATGGAAAGACCTATAAACTTGCAGTAAATTCCGGACCGAATACGCTTCATGGTGGTATAAATGGATTTAATCAGAAGATTTTTAACTATGAGATTTTAGAAGATGGAATCCGTTTTATCTATCTTTCTCCAGATATGGAAGAAGGATTTCCAGGAAGTCTTTATTTAAAGATAGTATATCGTCTATCTGGAAATGAATTAAAGATGGAATATGAAGCAATGTCAGATCAAGACACACTGATCAATATAGCCAATCATTCCTATTTTAATCTTTCAGCAAAAGACAGTAAGATCTATGATCATCAATTGATGATCAAATCAGATCAGATTGCATGTGCAGATGAGAATGGCCTTCCAACAGGTGAGTTTTTGGATGTAGAGAATACACCATTTGATTTTAAAAGTTTTCATGAGATTGGAGAACGGATTCATGATGATGATGAACAGTTGAAATTTGTTGGAGGCTATGATCATTGTTTTATGTTAAAGGATGAGAAAGATCAGGCAGTCTTATATGATAAAGAAAGTGGACGAAAATTAACGATCACAACAACACTTCCATGCATGCAGTTATATGCAGGAAACTTTCTGGCAGGAGGAAGTGATGGTAAATTTGGAAAACCATATGAGAACAGAGATGGTGTTGCATTAGAACCACAATTCTTGCCTAATTCTATGAATATAGAGAAAAAGCCAAGAGTTATCTTAAGAAAAGACGAAGAGTATGAAGCAGTGACAACATACCGATTTGAAACAGAATAATATAGATTGAAATTAAAAAATAAGAATCATATCCATACAATATCCCCTTCCCCTTTTTATTTGTATGGATATATTCTTGTTTATTTCTGGAATATAATTCTATAAGAGAGTATAATAATATTTTAGAAAAGAGGAAGGTAATATGATCAAAGTATTTTTAGTAGAAGATGAAAAGATCATTCGTAAGAGTATAAAGAATAACGTAAAATGGGAAGAAAATGGTTTTGAATTTGCGGGAGAAGCACCAGATGGTGAGATGGCTCTTCCAATGATCGAAAAACTACATCCAGATATCGTGATCACAGATATCAAGATGCCATTTATGGATGGACTTGAATTAAGTGATATCTTAAAGAAAAAAATGCCCAAAATACAGATCATCATACTTTCTGGATATGGGGAGTTTGACTATGCAAAAGAAGCGATCAAGATCGGTGTAACAGATTATCTGACCAAACCAGTAACTGGTGAGCAGTTATTAGAAGCACTAAATAAAGTAAAACAAAAGCTTGATAAGAAAAAAAGACAGGAAGAAGATATAAAAAAAATACAAAAAAATATAAAAACACAAATGAAAAATATGAGATATCAATTTTTCGGGAATCTGATTCGTGGAAAGATATCTGTATCTAAATTAATGGAACAAGGGAATGAACTTGGAATAGATCTTATGGCACCGGCATACAATTTTATGTTATTTAAAATATTTTCAAAGAATGAGAATGATACAGAGGCAGTATATGATCTTCGTACCAAAGAAGATGCGATCGTAGAAGAAGTAAGTAGCCAGTTTGAAAATATGATTGTTTTTCACCGTGTAACAGAGGGCTATATTTTAATGATCAAGGCACAGAATAAAGAGGAAACCATACAAGTGGCAAAAGATTATGTTGCATCATTGACAAAGCGTATGAAAAAAGAGAAAGAACTACAATGGTTTGCAGGGATTGGACATGCAGTGGAACGATTACATAACCTTTCGGAATCTTACGACAGTGCAAGCAAGGCTTTTGCATACCAGTATCAGTCTTCTGGGAATGAAGCGGTGTTTTTTGATAAATTAGATAATGAAAAGATAGAAAGAGCAGAAGATCTGCAACAAGTAGATTTTACCAAAGTAAATTCAGAATCGCTGGAAGAGTTTTTGAAAAATGGAAAAGAAGAAGCTGTACATTTATTTGTAGAGGATTATACTAAGACATTAGGAAAATCTAATATGGATTCCTTTATGTTTTGTCAGTATATGCTGATCAATATACAGGTAGGTGTTATGAAATTCGTTGAGAAAATGGGAGTTGAGAAAGCAAATATCGATCGCACGTTTAAGGATTACAAACAACAGATCGCTGCAGTTTCAACAGGAGAGAAAGCAGCGGAGTATATCGAAGAACTTATCAGACAAGCGATCAGAATGCGAAATGAAAGATTAGGGAAGAAACATTCTTCATTGATAACGGAGGCAAAAGAATTTATTGTGAAAAATTATCAAGAAGAAACATTATCGTTGAGTGATGTTGCAGATCAGGTTGGATTAAGCAGCAGTCATTTTAGTACAACGTTTAAACAAGAAACAGGGAAATCTTTTGTGGAATTTTTGACATCAGTCAGAATGGATAAAGCAAAAGAAATGCTTTGTTTTACAGATATGAAGGCATCACAGATCAGCTATGAAGTGGGATATAAGGACCCACATTACTTTAGCTACCTGTTTAAAAAAACGCAAGGATGTACTCCGAGTGAATATAGATCAAGGAGGATGTAATGAAAAAATATGTGAGAGAATCTATTGCTCGATTTCGGAAGTTCTCAATAGAAAAAAAACTAAAATGGTTAAGGATGGTCGTGATAATTCCTGCGTTAGTGGGGATTATCACGCTTCTTGTTATCATGATAAATTTTAATGAAAGCTATAATGAGGCGGTAAAAAATGTATCAGTAGCTAGCAAGTTTAATTTCTCATTTTCAGAAGATATGGATTATAAAATGTATCGTATTGTTATCGGTGCAGAGAGTTTTGATGCGATGAAACCATATGAGGAGATTAAGGAAGCGAAGGAGCTGGTAAAGGAACTGAATAAAAATGCTGTAACAGATGAAAGTAAATTAAGAACGAGACAGATAGGAAAACTGTTGGATAATCTGAAGATTTCCATTGAAGAAATTGAACATTCAGATCTAAAAAACGATTATATGGAAAATAATCAGAGATTAAGATTAAATGTGAATGTATTTACAGAGATCATTAAAGAAAAAGTATCCGAATACATTTACTATGAGATTGGGAATATGGAGAGTATGCGTGTAAAACTGGAAAAAGAAATCATGCATACGATCACGATCACATTGATCGCTGTATTGTTTTTGTCTCTGATAACATGGAAATTATCGAAATTGATTTCGCAAAGCATTAGTTATCCAGTCAGACAGTTATGTGAGATGACAAAGGAAGTGGCGCAGGGAAATTTTGATGTACATGGACCTCAAAATACAACAGAAGAGCTGCAGATCTTAACAAATAATTTCGAACATATGGCACAAAAGGTAGAGAGATTGATCGAAGATGTAAAAGTAGAACAACAAAATCTTCGAAAAAAAGAGCTGCAGTTACTACAAGAGCAGATTAATCCACATTTCCTTTATAATACATTGGATACGATCATGTGGCTTGCCATTGATCATCAGGATGACAAAGTGGTAGAAATGGTAGCTGCCTTGTCTGGCTTTTTCCGTACAAGTTTAAGTCACGGAGAAGATAAGATAACGATCAGGGAAGAATTAGAGCATGTTGAAAATTATTTAAAGATACAACAATTAAGATACGGGGATATTATGGAATATTCTATTGATGTCCCAGATGAGATCAAGAAAAATGATATTGTAAAGATCACTTTACAGCCATTAGTAGAAAATGCATTATATCATGGATTGAAAAAACAAAGAGAAAAAGGAATGATAAAGATTTCCAGTGTAGATGATGAAAATAATATATTCCTGATTGTTGAAGATAATGGAGTTGGTATGCAGCCTGAGCAGGTAGTTCAGATCAATAAAGAAATGTATGAAGATATATGGGTAAACAGGACAACAGGGTTTGGAATTGCAAATGTAAATCGGCGGATTAAATTATATTATGGAGAAGAATATGGGTTGATCCTTGAAAGTGAACCAGATATTGGAACTAAGGTGATCGTAGTTGTACCGAAGACTAGACAAGCAGAGAAAAAATAATCAAAAATCAAAAAAATTCAAACAATTATCAAAAAAAATCAAACTTTAAACAGACAAGATAAAAATTTCATAAAATAATCCACCGAATGCAAAAGAAATTGCATTGAAAGAAATACAATTTCAAGTAAAATATAACTTGTAATTAAGGAAAACGAAAAAATTAAAAAAGAAAAAGGAGGAAATCATAATGAGAAGAAGTATTAAGAAGGTGGCTGCAGGTTTACTTGCAACAATGATGATCGGAACAATGCTTACTGGTTGTGGTGGAGGAAACAAGAAAGACAGTGGTTCTTCAAAGAAGGAAACTTCAGAGATCAACATCGGATTTTCACAGGTTGGAGCTGAGAGTGATTGGCGTGTAGCGAATACAAAGTCTATGAAATCTGAATTAACAGCAAAGAACGGATTTAAATTATCATTTGCAGATGCTCAGCAGAAACAGGAAAATCAGACAAAAGCGGTCAGAGAATTTATCACACAGGGTGTTGATGTGATCGCAATCGCACCTGTAACAGAAACAGGTTGGGAAACAGTTTTAAAAGAAGCAAAGAAAGCTGACATTCCAGTTATCACAGTTGACCGTCAGATCAAAACTTCTGATGATTCACTGATCACAGCATGGGTTGGATCAGACTTCAAAAAAGAAGGTGTGAAAGCGGCTGAATGGTTAATTAAAGAAAAGGGAAAAGAAAAAGGTGACGTAAACATCGCTGTATTACAGGGAACGATTGGTTCTTCTGCAGAAATCGGACGTACAAAAGGATTTAAAGAAGGAATCAAAGATCAGAAAAACTTCAAGATCATTGCTTCTCAGACAGGAGAATTTACACAGGCAAAAGGTCAGGAAGTTATGGAATCTTTCTTAAAACAGAACAAAGACATTGATGTTGTAGTAGCACAGAATGATAACATGGCATTCGGAGCAATCGATGCATTAAAAGCAGCAGGAAAAACACCTGGTAAAGACGTAACGATCATTTCTTTCGATGCGATCAAAGCAGCATTAAAGAAAGTTCAGTCTGGAGAGATCAATGCTGAATTTGAATGTAACCCACTTCATGGACCTCGTGTAGCTGAATTAGCTAAGAAGATCATGAAAGGTGAAAAAGTAGATAAGATCCAGTATGTAGATGAGCAGGTATTTACAAAAGATAATACTACAAAAGAAGTTATTAACAAACGTGCATATTAATAAACATTGTTGAAAATCCCCTTAAGTACACACATGTAACTATTAACAATCATACTACAAATAAAGATTGCAGGCTCTGGGTCAGAACAATCTGACTTATCCTGTAATTTTTATACCAAAAATCAGGGCATTTTCATTAAAATCGGCTCAAAAATCATGAAAAGAAAGGAGAATTGTCATGAGTGATGAAAAGAAGACAGTTCTATCCATGCGACATATTAATAAAACATTCCCGGGAGTGAAAGCACTGTCCGATGCACAGCTTACATTGAGAGAAGGAGAGATTCATGCCTTAATGGGAGAAAATGGTGCAGGAAAATCTACACTGATCAAAGTTCTTACAGGAGTTGAGGAATTTGAGACAGGTGAGATCATCATGGATGGAAAAAGTATTATTAACACATCCCCTCAAGAAGCGGGAAACAATGGAATCAGCACCGTTTATCAGGAAGTAAACCTGTGTCCGAATCTAACGGTAGCAGAAAATATCTTTATCGGAAGAGAACCAATGAAAATGGGGAGGATCGACTGGAAGACGATGAATACACAGGCACAGAAGATCCTTGATAATCTGGAATTAGAAATTGATGCCACACAGGAATTGGAAAACTATTCCGTAGCGATTCAGCAGATGGTGGCGATCGCAAGAGCAGTTGACATTCAGTCAAAAGTATTGATCCTTGATGAACCAACATCAAGTCTTGATGAAGGAGAAGTTGAGAAATTATTTAAGGTTATGAATATGCTAAAGAAACGCGGAACAGCGATCGTATTCGTAACACACTTTTTGGAACAGGTCTATGCAGTCTGTGACAGGATCACAGTACTTAGGAATGGACATTTTGTAGGCGAATATAAGACAGAAGAGCTTCCAAGATTTAAATTAGTTGCAACAATGATGGGAAAAGAATTTGATGATCTGGCAGACATCAAAGGAAGTGGAACATCATCAAAGAAACAAAGCGACGAAGTTGTGATCGAAGCAAAAGGTCTTTATCATAAAGGAACGATCAAACCATTTGACATTAAGATCCATAAAGGAGAAGTTGTTGGATTATCTGGATTATTAGGATCTGGACGTTCTGAACTTGTAAGAGCGATTTATGGAGCAGATAAACCAGATGGAGGAGAATTATATGTCAAAGGAGAAAAATTAGATGTCAAAGCACCAATTGATGCAATGCATAAAGGAATGGCATATTGTCCGGAAGATCGTAAAGTAGAAGGAATCATTGCAGATCTTTCTGTAAGAGAAAACATGATTTTGGCACTTCAGGCAAAACGAGGAATGTTCAAACTGATGAGCAGAAAAGAACAGGAAGAGTTGACAGATAAGTATATTAAGATGCTGCAGGTTAAGACAGCAAGCAGAGAAACACCGATCAAATCATTAAGTGGTGGTAATCAGCAGAAAGTAATCCTCGGAAGATGGCTGATGACAGAACCAGATTTCCTGATCCTTGATGAACCAACCAGAGGTATTGATGTTGGAACAAAGACAGAGATTCAGAAATTAGTCGTAAAACTTGCAAATGAAGGAATGTCTGTTGTATTTATTTCATCCGAAGTAGAAGAAATGCTTCGTACCGTGACTCACATGGGAATCTTACGAGATGGTGAGAAAGTCGGAGAATTGGAAGAGAGTGAATTATCACAGGAAAATGTAATGAAAGCAATCGCAGGAGGTGACAAATAATTATGGATAAATTAAAAAAGATGACAACATATCGCCTCTTCTGGCCAATTGTATGTCTGGCACTTGTATTATTATTTAACCTTATAAAATCCCCATCATTTTTTGAAATCTCAATTAAAAATGGTGTGTTATATGGATATCTGGTCGATATTTTCAACCGATCCAGTGAATTGATCATCTTAGCAGTTGGTATGACACTTTGTGTAGCATCCAGTGCAGGAACTGATATCTCTGTCGGAGCGATCATGGCATTATCAGGAGCTGTATCTGTTTATCTTCTTGGAAGTGGAGAAACATATGCAATTCCTTGGATCGCAGCAATCCTGATCGGGCTTGTGGTATCTGTATTATGTGGTATGTGGAACGGATTCTTAGTTGCGAATATGAAGATCCAGCCAATGGTAGCAACCTTGATCTTATTTACCGCAGGACGAGGAATGGCACAGTTGATCACAGGTGGAAATAACTTATATGTCAAAGTGGACAGCTTTAAGTATTTAGGAGGATTTCTGCCACATATTCCAGTTCCAACACCGATTCTGGTAGCGATCATTGTAGTCATTTTAGCAACATTATTCTTAAATAAGACAGCAACAAAATTGTATATTGAAAGTGTAGGTATCAACCCAAGAGCCAGTCGTTTGTTTGGACTGAATTCTACAAAGATCATCTTTATCACATATGCAGCCTGCGGACTTTGTGCAGGAATCGCAGGAATGATCGCAACATCAAGAATCACATCCATTGATGCAAATAACGTAGGAAACTTGATGGAATTAGATGCGATCTTAGCAGTAGCACTTGGAGGAAACTCTCTTGCAGGTGGTAAATTCTCAGTCGCAGGAAGTGTTATTGGAGCGATCACGATCCAGGCATTATCTACAACATTATATGCAATGAAAGTAACTGGAGATCAGCTTCCACTTTATAAAGCAATCGTGGTTATCATAATCGTGACATTACAGTCTCCAGAATTTAAGAAATACTTAAATCGTATTAAAGCAAAACGTGCAGCAAAAACTGCTGGAGAGAAGGTGGCATAATGGCAATGGTAGAGAAAATTAAAAATAAACTTAGAGGAAATGGATTTTTGCTTGCAGTTACGATCGTATTATTCTTCGTACTCTATATTGCAGGTGCGATCCTTTACGGAGATCGAAACTTTACAAGCCCACAGGTGTTTTTAAACTTGTTCATTAGTAATGCTGGATTGATCATTGCAGCCGTTGGTATGACATTTGTACTGATCACAGGAGGAATCGATATTTCGATCGGTTCCGTCATCGGTGTTGTTTGTATGATGCTTGCATGGATGATGGAAGTGAAGCATATGAGCGCAGTCGTTGCAATTATTCTGGTATTAGCATTTGGTGTGATCTTCGGATTGGTTCAAGGATTTTTAGTAGCTTATTTAAAAATACAGCCATTCATCGTAACACTTGGAGGAATGTTCTTTGCCAGAGGTCTTACAGCATTGATCAGTTCCGATATGATCAGTATTGAAAATCCAACATTTTTAAGTCTTGCAAACTATCGAATTTATTTTGGATTTATTACATATTACAACAACCGAGGAGTTGCAATGCATCCTTATATCTACCTAAGTGTTGTCATTGCATTATTGGTTGTAGCGATTTCCTTTGTGATCCTTCGATACACAAAATTTGGACGTGCCGTATTTGCAGTAGGTGGAAATGAACAGTCTGCATTATTAATGGGATTAAATCCTAAAGTTACAAAATTAAAAGTTTATGTGTTAAATGGATTTTTAGCATCATTAGCTGGATTTGCTTTCTGCTTAAACTCTTGTGGTGGATTCGTAGAGCAGGCCAGAGGATTTGAGATGGATGCGATCGCAGCAGCAGTTATTGGTGGAACACTTTTAACAGGAGGTGTTGGAACTGTCGTAGGATCACTATTTGGATCACTGATCAAGGGTATCATTGAAACGATCATTACATTCCAGGGAACATTATCATCTTGGTGGACAAGAATCGTAATCGCATTACTTCTTTGCTTCTTCGTAATCTTACAGAGTGTATTTAAATCAATTCGTGAGAAGCGTCTTGCACAAGGTAATGAAAAGTAGATAGTTATATTTGGTTGATGTATTAAAGGAGGAAAACAGTATGAATAATATGCCAAAAACAAAGATCGGGATCGTAGCAGTCAGTCGTGACTGCTTCCCAGAAAGTTTATCAGTTACAAGAAGAGAAGCATTGATAAAAGCATATAAAGAAAAATATGATCCTGAGGACATTTATGAATGTCCAGTCTGTATCGTGGAGAGTGAGATTCACATGGTACAGGCATTAGAAGATATTAAAAAAGCAGGATGTGATGCATTAGTTGTTTATCTTGGAAACTTTGGACCAGAAATCTCAGAAACACTTCTTGCAAAACACTTTGATGGACCAAAGATGTTTGTGGCAGCAGCTGAGGAAAGTGGTGAGAACCTCTTAGATGGAAGAGGAGATGCATATTGTGGAATGTTAAATGCAAGTTATAATCTGAAATTAAGAAATATAAAAGCATATATTCCTGAATATCCAGTAGGAACAGCAGAAGAATGTGCAGATATGATCCATGAATTTTTGCCAATCGCAAGAACAGTAAAAGCATTAAGTGAATTGAAGATCATAAGTTTTGGACCAAGACCACTGAACTTCCTTGCATGTAATGCACCGATCAAACCATTATATGATCTTGGAATCGAAATTGAAGAAAACTCAGAATTAGATTTATTTGAAGCATTTAATCAGCATGAAGGGGATGAAAGAATTCCTGCGATCATAAAAGAAATGGAAGAAGAACTGGGTGCAGGAAATAAAAAACCAGAGATTCTTTCCAAGCTTGCACAGTATGAACTGACATTAAAAGACTGGATCAGGGATCATAAAGGTTACAGAAAATATGTAACAATTGCCGGAAAATGCTGGCCAGCATTCCAGACTCAGTTTGGATTTGTACCATGTTATGTAAACAGTCGTTTGGCAGCACAGGGAATTCCAGTATCCTGTGAAGTAGATATCTATGGTGCATTAAGCGAATTTATTGGAACGGTTGTAAGTCAGGATGCTGTGACATTATTAGATATCAACAACTCCGTACCAGCAGATATGTATAATGAAGAAATTAAAGATAACTATGACTATACACAAAAAGATACATTTATGGGATTCCATTGTGGAAACACAGCAAAATCTAAATTATCTTTCTGTGAGATGAAATATCAGAAGATCATGGCAAGAACATTACCGGAAGAAGTGACACAGGGAACATTAGAAGGTGATATCGCGCCAGGAGATATTACATTCTTCCGTTTACAAAGTACAGCAGATACAAAATTAAGAGCGTACGTTGCACAAGGAGAAATCCTTCCAGTAGCAACAAGATCTTTTGGATCTATTGGTGTATTTGCTATCCCAGAAATGGGAAGATTTTACCGCCATGTACTGATCGAAAAGAATTTCCCACACCATGGAGCTGTTGCTTTTGGTCATTTTGGAAAAACTTTATATGAAGTATTCAAATACATTGGTGTTGATGTCGATGAGATTGGATTTAATCAGCCAAAGAATATGCTTTATAAGACTGAGAATCCATTTTCATAAATAAATTTTACCTATTAACTTTTTACTCCTTCTTGGGAAAAACTGCATGCTGACCGCATGCAGTTTTTTCTATGCTTAGAAAAACAAGTAAAAATATTACTAAATATTATGACTGTTTGCGCGGAGCAGCACAAGAGTTACGAACAATAAGATTGCATGGAAGTGTCAGACGAATCGGAGTTTGCTGATTCAGAGAATCCTCTTTTGTCCGAAGTAAAATATAATGAGCAGCATATTCTCCCATAAATTCAGCCGGTGTATGAATCGTTGTCAGCGGAGGGTTTGAAAAACTTGCAACGCTGATATCATCAAAACCAATGATGGATATATCATCTGGAATTTTATAACCATTCTCATATAAAGCACGCATTGCACCGATTGCAAGAGGATCACTGGCAGAGAAAATAGCGGTTGGAAGGTCGCCATCAGCAATCATTTGTTTTGTCATGCTATATCCGGATTCAGCAGAATAATCTCCTTCATAAATAAAAGATTCATGGTCAATGGAATGTTCCTGGCAGAAGTTGATGAAGGTATCTTTACGTTCTTCAAAATATACACTGTTATCAGCGAGAACTTCCTTCCCGCCAAGATAAGCAATCTTTCGATGGCCAAGATCATACAAATAATCTAGTGCTTCAGTAACTGCCTGTTGGAAATCAAGATTGATCGTATCACAATAAATCTTTGGTGTTTTCATATCAACAAAAATAGTGTTGGAATTAAGTTTTTGAAAAGACTTAATCTGAGATTTATTAAATTTACCAATACAAATCAGACCTTGAAGATCCTTGAGTGTGTCAGGATAATTGCAATCGCTCTGGAAAGCACGGACAACGTGGATATTATGATCGGCACAATATTTTTCAATACCGACACGGATTGCCTGATAATAAGGATCTTCCAGTTCCTGAAAGACAGAATACCATTGAAAGATACCGATAGAAATCGATTTTTCAACGGTATTTTTTAGATGCTTTGTATAATTTAATTCCTGGGCAACCTTTAAAACGCGCTGTTTTGTTTCGTCGGTTACACTCAGGGTATCGTCTTGGTTTAAAATTCTTGATACAGTTGCAGCAGAAACAGATGCTTTCTGTGCAATGTCTTTGATTGTTGCCATGGAGATAAAATCCTTTCTCATAAATATTAATTTATCTCATTATAACAGAGAAAAGCACAAAAGTAAATTTAGTAAAATAAAAGTAAAAAATTTAGTAAAAACATATTGACAATTTTACTAAAAAGTTTTACTATACAAGTATCAAAGACAGCCACTAAAAACAGGAGGAAAGAAAAATGAAAACAACTAATGGAAAGGTTCCAGGCAGAGTAAAATATACTTTTGCATTTGGAGCATTGGGAAAAGATTTAATTTATGGAATGATGGCGACATTCGCTATGATCTACTTTACGGATGTGTTGAAAGTATCACCGGGTTTTGTAGGAATCGTTTTCTTCGTAGCAAAACTTTGGGATGCATTTAACGATCTGTTTATGGGAATGATCGTAGATAACACAAGATCACGCTTTGGAAAATTCGTACCATGGCTAGTGATCGGAACTTTAGTCAATTCCGTTGTGTTTGTCGTATTATTTACTGACTTTAAATTAACAGGAACTTCACTTTGCATCTTCGTTGCAGTGATCTATGTATTATGGGGAATGACTTATACGATCATGGATATTCCATACTGGTCCGTAATTCCAAACCTTACATCAGATCCACACGAACGAGAAGTTGTTTCCGTTTTACCTAGAATTTTCGCAAGTATTGGACAGTCATTAGTCATCGCAGGATTCGGTGTTCAGATTATTGCAGCCTTAGGTGGAGGATATATCGGATATCATCGTTTTGCTATGATCATTGCAGGAACATTTATTCTTACGATCGGAGTTGCAGTCTGCAACTTAAAAGTAAAAGAAAACAATGCACCAAGTGAGAAGATTTCTTTTAAAGATGTATTCTCAATCATTAAGAGAAATGACCAGTTACAGTCAGCAGTAGGACTGATCCTTCTATATAATGTAGGAATTCAGTTTATCATGGGTGTTGCAGTTTACTACTTTACATATGTATGTGGAAATGCCAACATGTTATCAGCTTTTATGATTAGTGCATCTATCGCAGAAGTTGTTGGATTGATCATCTTCCCAGAAGTAGCAAAGAAATTATCAAGACATACATCATTTTTACTGGCATGTATTTTACCATTTATTGGTTTAGCATTATTATTAGTTGTTGGATTTGTATGCCCACAGAACATTGTATTAACAGCAATTTCAGGAGTGATTGTAAAGACAGGAACAGGATTAGAACTTGGATGTGCGACAGTATTCTTATCTGATGTTGTTGACTATGGTGAGTACAAACTGGGAACAAGAAATGAATCCGTTGTATTCTCTTTACAGACATTGATCGTAAAATTTACAGCGGCTTTAACATCACTTTTCATTGGATTTGCACTGGAACGTACAGGATATATTCCAAATCCAAACGCTGTACAGTCAGCACTGACATTGAATTCTATCAGATTTTTAATGTGTGCGATTCCAGCGGTGTCCATGCTTGTAGCCTATGTAGTTTATAAAAAAGCATATCATCTGGATGACAGTTTTATGAAGAAAGTTATTCAGACGATCGAAGAAAGGAGAGCAAACCGCAATGCCGAACAGTATTAAAAAATTAGAAGAAGCTTTTAAAGAAGGAAAATATGATCAGTTATTAAAAGATATCTATGTAGATGAAGCAGTGATTGAATATCAGCAGGAACGCTACATCAAAGCATTAGAATCCTTTGAAAAGATTTATGGAGAAAAAGAAGTAGAAATCTATAGTGCTCCAGGAAGAAGTGAAGTTGGAGGAAACCATACAGACCATCAGTTTGGAAAAGTACTGGCAACTTCCATTAACTTAGATGCGATCGCAATCGTTGCAAAAAGAGATGACGATGTGATCGATCTGAAATCAGAAGGATATGAAAGAATCATAGTAAGTCTTAGTTCTTTTGACCCAGCCAAAGCAGAAAAAGGAACATCACAGGCACTGATTCAGGGAGTTGCTTCTAAATTAAAAGAAGAAGGATATAAAATCGGTGGATTTGAAGCTTATGTAACAAGTGATGTATTAAATGGGGCTGGAATGTCATCTTCTGCTGCATTTGAAGTATTGATCGGAAATATTTTATCTGGGTTATATAACGATATGAAGATCGATCCTGTATTTTTGGCACAGGCCGGACAGTATGCAGAGAATGTATACTTTGGAAAACCTTGTGGATTGATGGATCAGATGGCTTCTTCTATTGGAGGCCTGATCAATATTGATTTTGAAGATCCAAAGAAGCCAAAAATTAAAAAAGTAGACGTTGATTTTGAAGAATATGGACACAGCTTATGCATTGTGGATACAAAAGGATCTCATGCAGATTTAACAGATGATTATGCAGCAATTCCATACGAAATGAAGAAAGTTGCCAATTACTTTAATCAGGAAGCATTAAGAGAAGTTGATAAAGATGATTTTTACTTAAATCTACCAAAGATCAGAGAAATCTTAGGAGATAGAGCAGTTCTTCGTGCAATGCATTTATTTGAGGAAAATAAACGTGTAGATCAGCAGGTAAAAGCTTTAGAAGAAGGAGATTTTGATACATTTAAGAAATTGATCAAAGAATCTGGGGATTCATCCTTTAAATATTTACAAAATGTATATTCAAGCCACGACCTGACAAATCAGAGTGTATCAATCGGATTGGCGATCAGTGATATTTCTTTAGGAGATAAAGGAGTCAGCCGAGTTCATGGAGGAGGATTTGCAGGAACGATTCAGGCATTTGTACCAAATGATATTGTTAGTATGTACAAAAAGAACATGGAACATGTATTTGGTGAAGGAGCATGTCATGTCTTAAAAGTACGCCCATACGGAGGAATGAAGGTATTATAAGATGATGAAAGTAAGAATGATAGAACAAAGAGATAACGGAGTCTGCTTATTTGAATTAAAAAACGATGAGATCAGAGTGATCACAAGTAATCTTGGATGTCATATATTATCTGTATTTACAAAGGATCGAGAAGGAAACTTTGGGGATGTTGTTCTTGGATTTGAGAATGTGGAAGATTGCTGGCATGGAGATGGAAGTTACATGGGAGCGATCGCTGGACGTGTTGCAAATCGTATCGGAGATGCAAAGTTTGAATTAAATGGAAAGACATACGAATTGGCAGCAAACAATGGAAAGAATTCTCTCCATGGAGGAATCAAAGGATTTAATCAAAAGATATTTAAATATGAATTGTTGGAAGATGGAATCCGTTTTATCTATCTCTCACCAGATATGGAAGAAGGATATCCGGGAAGTCTTTATCTGAAAGTTGTGTATCGTTTATGCGATAATACATTAAAAATGGAATATGAAGCAGTATCCGATCAGGATACACTGATCAATATCACAAATCATTCTTACTTTAATTTATCTGCTGGAAAAGATAAAATTTATCATCATCAGTTAAAGGTAAAAGCGGATGAGATTGCATGTGTTGATGAAAACTGTCTTGCCAATGGAACATTTTTAAAGATAGAAAACACACCATTTGACTTTAAAGAAATTCATGAGATCGGAGAGCGGATCAACGATGATCATGAACAGTTAAAACTTGCCGGAGGTTATGATCATTCTTTCATGGTAAAAGATGAAGATGACCAGTTAGTTCTATATGACAAAGAAACTGGAAGAAAAATGACGATGACAACAACACTTCCATGCATTCAGGTATACACAGGAAACTTCCTGTCTGGTGGATGTAATGGAAAAGGTGGGAAACCATACGAAAACAGAGATGGTGTTGCCTTAGAAGCCCAGTTCTTACCAAACTCCATACATATAGAAAAAGAACCAAAGGTAATTTTAAGAAAAGGCGAAGAATACGAAGCAGTAACAACATATCGATTTGAGGTGGAATAAGATGGATTTACAAAAAGATATCAAAAAACTTGTAACATATGGACTTGATAAAAAACTGATCATGCCAGAAGATGAAATCTATACGATCAATCAATATCTGGAAGTGTTTCGATTAGATGAATATGAAGATCCTGATATTGAAGGAGAAGAAATCATCCTGCCAGAGATTTTAGATCGTCTGACAGATACAGCTTATGATCGCTATATCATCAAAAGTGATGATATCGTGACAAGAGATTTATTTGACACAAAATTAATGGGAATCCTGACACCAAAACCAAGCCAGGTTATCAAAGAATTCCGTACCTATTACGAAGAGAGTCCAAAGAAAGCAACAGAGTTTTTCTATGAATTCAGCCAGGATACCAACTATATCCGAAGAGACCGCGTCAAAAAAGATATGAAATGGAAAGTAAACAGTCCATACGGAGATATCGACATCACGATCAACCTGTCCAAACCAGAGAAAGATCCAAAAGCAATTGCAGCAGCAAAAAATGCAAAACAAAGTTCTTATCCAAAGTGCCAGCTTTGCATGGAAAATGAAGGATATGCAGGAAGAATGAATCATCCAGCAAGACAGAACCACAGAATTATGCCGCTTGTGATCAATGACAGCAAATGGGGATTCCAGTACTCTCCATATGTATACTACAATGAACACTGTATCGTATTTAACGGACAGCACGTACCAATGAAGATTGATAAGGCAGCATTTACAAAACTATTTGACTTTGTAAAACAGTTTCCACACTATTTCCTAGGATCTAATGCCGATCTTCCAATCGTTGGAGGTTCTATCTTAACACATGATCATTTCCAAGGTGGACATTATGAATTTGCCATGGAACGTGCAGCGATCGAGAAAGAATTTGTCATTCCAGGATACGAAGATGTGAAAGCAGGAATCGTTCATTGGCCATTATCAGTAATCCGTATTCAGTGCAAAGATGAAAAACGACTCATTGAACTTGCAGACTATATTTTGAAAAATTGGCGTGGATATACCGATGAAGAGGCATATATTTTTGCTGAGACAGATGGAGAACCACACAATACGATCACACCGATCGCACGTAAAAAAGGTGATATGTATGAACTGGATCTGACACTTCGTAACAACATCACAACGAAAGAATGTCCATTAGGACTTTATCATCCACATAATGAGTATCATCATATCAAGAAAGAAAATATCGGACTGATCGAGGTTATGGGACTTGCAGTACTTCCATCCAGATTAAAAGCAGAGATGGAACATTTAAGTGAATGTCTTGTGAAGGGTGAAGATGTCAGCCAGTATGAAGATCTTAAGAAACATGCACCATGGGTTGATGAGATCAAAGAAAAATATGAAGATATCAATGAAGAAAATGTAGAAGATATCTTAAAAGAAGAGATCGGACAAGTATTCGTTAAAGTTTTAGAAGATGCCGGAGTTTATAAATGCACGGAAGAAGGAAGAAAAGCATTTGACCGATTTATTGCAACTTTGTAATTGAGTTCAGAAAGGAAATGACAGATGAAAATATTAGTATTAGGTGGAGCTGGTTATATTGGTTCTCATACAGTTTATGAACTGATCGATGCAGGGGAAGAAGTCGTGATCATCGACAATCTGGAAACAGGACATATTGAGGCTGTTCATCCAAAAGCAAAGTTTTACAAAGGAGACTTAAGAGATAAAGCATTTGTAGACAGTGTCCTAGATCAGGAAAAAGATATCGATGCAGTGATCCATTTCGCAGCGAACTCCTTAGTTGGAGAAAGTATGGTAAATCCATTAAAATATTATGATAATAACCTTTGTGGAACAAAGACAATGGTACAGTCCTTAGTAGAACATGGCATCGATAAGATCGTATTCTCCTCAACAGCAGCAACTTATGGAGAACCAGAGAAAGTACCGATCGTAGAGACAGACCGCACAGAGCCAACAAACACTTATGGAGAGACAAAACTTTCCATGGAAAAGATGTTTAAGTGGGTTGGTCGTGCACATGGACTTCGTTATGTATCTTTAAGATACTTTAATGCCTGCGGAGCACATGTAAGTGGACAGATCGGAGAAGATCATAATCCAGAAACACATCTGATTCCATTGATCTTACAGGTGCCAAATGGCAAAAGAGAAGCAATCAGTATCTTTGGAACGGATTATGATACAAAAGATGGAACTTGTGTAAGAGACTATATTCATGTAACAGACCTTGCACAGGCACATATTCTGGCAGTGAAATACTTAATGGAAGGTAATGAAAGCAACATCTTCAATCTTGGAAATGGTGTTGGATTTACTGTAAAAGAAGTCATCGAAACAGCCAGAAAAGTGACAGGAAAGCCGATCAAGGCTGTGGAAGAAGGAAGAAGAGCTGGAGATCCGGCTGTCTTGATCGCTTCCAGTGAAAAAGCGAAGAATATCCTTGGATGGAAGCCAGAACATGCAGATCTTGAAGAAATCATTGCATCCGCATGGAAATGGCACAGCAGCCACCCACAAGGATATTGTTCTGTTCAAAAGGAAGACAAATAACTCTTTTTGAACCATAAATCATCCCCGTACCGTTTAGAGCATGTTACCTGGCTCTAAGCGGTACTTTTTTGTTTTCGTAAAATATCTGGGACTATGTTCAAATAAAAAATAAAATGGTGTATACTAAAGAAAATAGTAAGATAAAAGAAGGAGTACGAATCGATGAAACGGTTACTAGGATATTTAAAGGAGCATCTTTGTGTTACGATCCTTGCACCATTATTTAAGATGCTGGAAGCTAGTTTTGAACTATTTGTACCATTGGTCGTTGCCAGCATGATCGATGTAGGAATCGGACATCACGATATTGGATATTTGTGGAAGATGGGAGGATTATTGATCTTACTTGGAATCATTGGATTTTCATTTTCTATCACAGCACAGTATTTTGCGGCAAGATCGGCTGTGTATACAGGAAAGTCGATGAGAAGTGATTTGTTTGCACATATAAATCAATTTTCTTATCAGGAGATCGATCAGGTTGGGACATCAACGCTGATCAACCGTATGAGTAATGATATCAATCAGGTGCAAAATGGAGTTAACATGTTCCTGCGTTTGTTTTTAAGGTCACCATTTGTTGTATTTGGTGCGATGTTCATGGCATTTACGGTGGATCATAAGGCAGCGGTTTCCTTTGTATTTACGATCACAGCATTGGCAGTGGTTGTTGGACTGATCTTATGGATCACGATGCCAATGTATAAGAAAGTACAAAAACAGGTCGATGGAGTATTAAAAAGTACAAGGGAAAATCTTCTTGGAATTCGTGTGATCCGTGCATTTAACAGACAAAGAAGTGAGGAAGAAAATTTCAGATTACAAAGTGGACAGCTTTATAACAAACAGATCCACGTTGGAAAGATTTCAGCGTTACTAAATCCTCTGACTTACATGATCATTAATTTGGGGATCATTGCAATCCTATGGTCTGGTGGAAAACAGGTTGATCTGGGTTATTTAACACAAGGACAGATCATTGCCCTGATCAATTATATGTCACAGATCCTTGTAGAACTTGTAAAACTTGCGAATCTTTTGATCATCTTATCTAGAGCGTTTGCAAGTCTTGACCGTGTGGATCAGATTTTTGCATTAGAGCCATCCATGAAGGAAACTGGAAAAACAGATATAGAAGAGAAGAAAGATACACCTATTCTTGAGTTTAAAGATACATCGTTTGTCTATCATGGTGCAAGAAAAGAGACGATCCATCCATTTGATTTTGCGGTGAAAGAAGGCGAAACGATCGGGGTGATCGGAGGTACAGGGTCAGGAAAGAGTACTTTTGTATCTTTGATCGCAAGATTATATGATGTGACATCAGGAAGAATTCTATACCGTGGAGTTGATGAGAAAGAATTAAAACCAGAATTTATCCGAGGAAAGATCGGATTTGTTCCGCAGAAAGCATCTTTGTTTGAAGGAAGCCTAAGAGATAATATGAAATGGGGTAAAGAAGATGCCACAGATGAAGAAATCTATCAGGCATTGGATATCGCACAGGCAAGAGAATTTGTTGATCAGAAGGAACAGAGATTAGACTTTAGAATTGAACAAAATGGAGGAAACTTATCTGGCGGACAAAAACAGAGGCTAACGATCGCAAGAGCATTAGTACGTAAACCTGAGATCTTAATTCTTGACGATAGTGCATCCGCACTTGACTTTGCAACAGATGCAAGACTTCGAAAAGCGATCAAAGAAAATACAGATAATATGACAGTATTTCTTGTATCCCAGAGAGTATCAACGATTCGTAATGCTGACCATATCTTAGTGTTGGATGATGGAAAGATTGCAGGAATCGGGACTCATCTACAGCTATTAAAAGAGAATCAGGTATATAAAGAAATCTGCGCATCACAGATGGCAGGAGAGGAGGCATAAGATCATGAAGAAAGACAAAAAACAAAAGACATTACAAAGGATCATGGAATATATGAAGCCTTATCGATTTTTGATCTTTGCGTCTTTAGTGTTGGCGGTGATCAGTGTGGCACTGACACTTTATGTTCCAATTCTGACAGGACAAGGTGTGGATTGCATTATATCAAAAGGAAATGTTGATTTTGCAAGATTAATAAGTATTATAAAAACGATCGTGATCTGTATCGTATTGACGGCAGCAGCGCAGTGGCTGATGAATCATGTTAATAACCAAATTACATATAAGATTGGAAAAGATTTAAGGATTCAGGCATTTGAGCATTTGCAGAAACTGCCATTATCTTATGTAGATGCACACTCCTCAGGAGACTTGCTCAGCCGGATCGTAACGGATATTGATCAGTTTACGGATGGATTGCTGCTTGGATTTACACAGTTATTTACTGGTGTGATCACGATCATTGGAACCATTTGTTTTATGTTAGGAATCAATCCATGGATCACATTGGTCGTTGTTATTTTAAGTCCGTTTTCGTTTTTTATCGCAAGTTTTATCTCAAAGCGAAGTTTTAATATGTTCCGGAAACAATCACAGACTAGAGGAAATATGACAGGATTTGTCAATGAAATGCTTGGAAATATTAAAGTAGTCAAAGTGTTTGATCATGGAGAAAAAGCACAGGAAGAGTTTGATCAGATCAATGATGATCTTGCATATTACTCCTTAAGAGCGACATTTTTCTCATCTATCACAAATCCGGCAACCAGATTTATGTATTCAGGAATCTATGCAGGGGTTGCGATCGCAGGATGTATGAGTGTTATTCGCGGAAATATCAGTGTTGGTCAGTTATCAAGTTTTTTAAGTTATACAAACCAGTATACAAAGCCGTTTAATGAGATCACAGGGGTTATCACAGAATTTCAGAATTCGTTAGCTTCTGCGGCAAGAGTTTTTGAATTGTTAGATGAGGAGCCGATGATTCCTGATGCCAAAGATGCGAAGGCGTTACAGGATGTGAAAGGAAATGTAGAATTAGAGCATGTGGACTTTTCTTATGTAAAAGAAGTACCTTTGATCCAGGATTTTAATCTGAAAGTGGAACCAGGACAGCGGATTGCAATCGTTGGACCGACAGGATGTGGGAAAACAACGTTGATCAATCTGTTAATGCGTTTTTATGATGTGAATGTAGGAATGATCAAGGTGGAAGGAAATGATATCCGGGATGTCACGAGAGAAAGTTTACGATCCAGTTATGGAATGGTACTTCAGGAGACATGGTTAAAAGCAGGAACGATTCGTGAAAATATCTGCTATGGAAAACCAGATGCAACTGAGGAAGAGATGATCATGGCAGCAAAAGAAGCCAATGCACATGGATTTATCGAGCGAATGCCAGATGGTTATGATACGATCATTACAGAAGGTGGCGGAAATCTCTCTCAAGGACAGAAACAGCTCCTTTGTATTGCAAGGATCATGTTAAGTCTTCCTCCAATGCTGATCTTAGATGAAGCGACATCATCAATTGATACGATGACAGAGCTCCGAATTCAGAAAGCATTTGAAACGATGATGAAAGGAAGAACAAGTTTTATCGTAGCCCACCGACTTTCAACGATTCAGAATGCGGATGTGATACTTGTTATGGAAAATGGACATATTTTGGAGCAGGGAACACATGAAGAACTTTTAGCGAAAAATGGTGCGTATGCCAGATTATATAACAGCCAGTTTGCACCAGTATAAATGGTAAGATTTTTGACTGGAGATGTCATATGGAAGAAAAAGGAATGAAAAAAAAGAAAAAATTATTGAGGTTGTTTATAGAAACATTTTATTTAAGTGCATTTACCTTTGGTGGCGGCTATATGATCGTATCTTTGATGAAGAAGAAGTTTGTGAATGAATATCATTGGATCGAAGAAGACGAGATGCTTGATCTGGTGGCGATCGCACAATCAGCCCCAGGAGCAATCGCAGTGAATGGAGCAATCGTTGTTGGCTATAAATTAGCAGGTATCAGTGGTGTGATCGTAAGTGTATTCGGAGCTGTTCTACCGCCATTTTTGATTATATCTGTAGTCTCTGTTTTTTATGAAATATTTCGGGATAACGGGATTGTTGCAGCGATGCTTTCTGGTATGCAGACGGGTGTTGGCGCGGTGATCATCAGTGTTGTGTACGAGATGGCAAAAGGGCAAAGTAAGAAGGAAAACAGAATAGAACTTGCGATCATTATGGTTGTGGCATTTATGGCAAGTTATGTCTTTGATATTAGTGTGATCTACATTATTCTTGCATGTATTGGAGTTGGAATCGTACAATATGGTATTTCAAGAAAGAAGACAGGAGGCAGAAAATGATCTATCTGCAATTATTTTTAAGTTTCTTAAAGATTGGAGCATTTAGTTTCGGAGGCGGATATGCAGCAATGCCAATGATACAGCAGCAGATGGTAGACGTATATCACTGGTTGTCTGTCTCTGAATTTGGAGATCTCGTAACGATTTCGCAGATGACACCGGGACCGATCACAATTAATGCGGCGACTTTCGTGGGCATAAGAGTCGCAGGGTGGCAAGGAGCATTATGTGCAACGATGGGATGTGTATTCCCTGCGTGTGTGATCGTGACAGCAATTGCTTATTTTTATGTAAAATATCGTCATATGGAAGGAATACAAATGGTGTTAAATACTTTACGTCCTGCGGTGATCGCACTGATCTTGACTTCTGGAATTACGATCCTTGCACAGGCATTTTTTCAGGGAAGTCATATAGATCTTCAACAGATCAACTGGATACAGGGTGGTATTTTTATCGTTTGTATCTATCTTTTATTGAGAAAGAAAAAAGACCCGATCATTGTCATGCTGTTTGCGGGTGTGCTAAATGTGATTGGAAGCTTTTTCATTTCATAGGAAATTTCAATGAAATCCCCTATGAAATAAAAAAGCCCTCCGGATGGGAATATAAACGATGAGAGTGGTAAAAGTATAAATAAAACAATAGGAAGTGATAGATTTGAGTAAGATACAAGAAGCGAAGAAACTATTAAAACAATACTTTGGATATGATGAATTCCGCCAAGGTCAGGAACAATTGATCGAGGCAGCATTAAATGGACAGGATGTCTTAGGGATCATGCCGACAGGAGCAGGAAAGTCTCTTTGTTTTCAGATTCCAGCATTGATGATGGATGGAATTACACTTGTGATCTCTCCACTGATCTCGCTGATGAAAGATCAGGTTGGGACACTGAATCAAGCCGGAATTCATGCGGCATTTTTAAATAGTTCTCTGACACAGGGACAGTATCATACCGCATTAAAATATGCGATGCAGGGAAGATATAAGATCATTTATGTGGCACCAGAACGCTTGGAAACAGAAGGTTTTATCAATTTTGCGCTAAATAGGGGAGTGAAGATATCAATGTTGGCAGTTGATGAGGCACATTGTGTGTCACAGTGGGGGCAGGATTTTCGGCCAAGTTATCTAAAGATTTTGGAATTTTTAAAGAAACTTCCGTATCGGCCTGTACTGACTGCATATACAGCAACAGCGACAGCAGAAGTCAGGGATGATATTATGGATATTTTGAACCTGAGAGATCCATTTGTATTAACGACAGGGTTTGATCGGGAGAATCTTTACTATGCAGTAAAACGTCCAAGGGATAAGTATAGAGAATTACTAAGTTATTTAAAAGAAAAAGAAGAAAAGATGCCAGGAAGCAGCGGGATCATTTACTGTCTGTCTAGGAAAAATGTTGAGGAAGTCTGCTATCAGTTAAGAGAAGATGGATTCTCCGTGACAAGATACCATGCAGGATTATCGGATGAAGAACGAAAGGAAAATCAGGAAGATTTTATCTATGACAGAAAGCAGATCATGGTAGCGACAAATGCCTTTGGAATGGGAATCGACAAGCCGGATGTCCGTTTTGTTGTTCATTATAATATGCCGAAGAACATGGAAAGTTATTATCAGGAAGCAGGAAGAGCAGGACGTGATGGAGAACCTGCGGAATGTATCTTATATTATGCGCCGATTGATAACCGAACCAATCGTTTTCTGATCGAAAATGGAGAGGAGAATGAGGAATTAGATGCGATCACAAAGCAGATCGTGATGGAAAGAGACTGGGAAAGACTTCGTCAGATGACATTTTACTGCTATACGAAGGAATGTTTACGTCATTATATTTTAAATTATTTTGGAGAACAGACAAGCGGATACTGTGGAAACTGCTTAAACTGTCTGACCGAGTTTGAAACGGTTGATGCAACAATGGAAGCGAAAGCTATCATCCAATGTATTAGAGATTGTTATCGAGATTTCGGACTATCCACGATCGTTGATATTTTAAAAGGTTCAAAGAGCCAGAAAGTATTAAGCCGTCATTTAGATGAGAATTCACAATATGGAGCATTGGCATCAGAAAGCATTGCAAGGATACGACAGATCATCAATGAAATGTTAGTCTATGGATATCTGGAAATGACAGCTGATGAATATCCGGTTTTAAGCGTTGCAGATATTACTAAGATTGATGATAACTGGAACTTTGAGATCAAGATTCCAAAAGAAGTCGAAAAAGAGAAAGAAGAACGCAAGATTCAGACGAAGAAACGTAAGAAAGCAGGGGCTGTGGCAGCACTTGCTGAGGAAGATACAGAATTGTTCGAAGCATTACGTGTACTTCGAAGAATGATCGCATCCGAACAGAAAATCCCGCCATATATGGTATTTTCCGATAAGACACTGGTACATATGAGTACGATGAAACCTTCTAATGATGAGGAAATGTTAGAAGTCAATGGAGTCGGAGAACATAAGCTTCAGAAATATGGCGAACGTTTTTTAAATGAAATTCAGAAATATAAATAAAATACATAGATAATAGGAAAAGGAAATCCGTATGAACTATTTTGAAACAAATTTAGAAGAAATATCAAGATCCATACAGTTGCTTGTGCAGATATTTGAATATCAAGTGTTTGAACTTCAAGTCGAAGAAAAAGATGGAAATCAAACAGGATATGTTCCATATATGATGAACGATGCAATTGAGTGTTATCTAAGTTTTCATGGACTTCGTATCTCTGGAAAATATGACAAAGACTATGAAGGAGAGATGTGGGCACAACTGGAAGAACGAGAAGGTCGTTATGGGTTGATTGTTCATCAGGGAGAAGAAAGTGTTTTTACAATGTGGTTTGATGAGATCATGGAACATACGAACTGTTACCGGTATCATGAGATCGGACATTTCTGGAGAGATGGAGCTGAGCAGTGGCGCCAGCTAGTCTATATGATTGGAACGATCCGTGAGAAATATTGCTTTTTAGGGGAAGAAGTGTGTAATGATCAAGAGATGGAGATCATGTCATTGATCGAATTTGCACCATTTTATTACTATTTTCCGATCAATGAAGATCCAGAAGAATGGTATGACAAAACCGAAGAAGGATTAGAATGTATGAGAAATCTTGCTATGCAGGCAGGTGATAAAGATTATTTAAAATGGATCGATAAATATGAGAAGCACCCAACCAAACGAATGGAGATGACGCTTGCAAAGAAACTGCAAGATCCAAAGAGACAAGATTTATATGAATTGATCTGCGAGAAAGTCTGCAATGCTTCTGATCCATATCCAGCAAGGAACTATGGAGAAAGAATCGATCAGAAGATTCAACGATACAGAGAACAGGTTGATAAAAAACTGAAAGAACAAGGATTTACAGGAACGTATCCACAATATGAGAGCGAACATTTATCGGTTTGTGTAACAGAAGAACATCCATTTACGATCTTGGAATCTGAAGATTTTAAATTTAAGATTCAGTTGATGATCTCAGAATGCAGAGAAAAACATCCGAGAAAAAATGCTGGATTTTTTAAAGGATATCAAAGAAAAGGCAAAATAAAAAGACTCGATTTTTAATTATGAAAATCGAGTCTTTTCTTTCACTGATTTATTTATTCTTCAGCCGCTTCTTCGTCTTCATCCTCAGGTGCAGCTTCTGGTTCTGCGATGTTAACAACCAAAGTATCTTCTGGTGTAACAAGAGAGATCTTGCTGTTAGCAGCTAATGGCAAGTCTTTGACATGGATCATATCACCAACATTGTACTGTGTTAAATCAATCTCAACCTTTTCAACGATATCAGTTGGGAATGCTTTGTATTCGATTTCAGATAAGGACTGTTCAACGATACCATTCTGTACAGCATCTTCGTTTAATAATTCGATCGCAGCAGTTGTGTGGATCTTTTCGTCAGCAACTAATGCCTGGAAGTTAATAAACATTGTTTCGTTTTTCATGGCATTGTAGTCGATTTCTTTTACGATGGCGTCTACATTTTCTCCGTCAACAAGTAAAGTAATATGAGCTCCTTTTTTGTTATCCTTTAAGAATTTAGCGGCTTCACGGGAATCAACTTTCAATGGAATGGAATTTTCGATATCTCTGCCAAACAGATTTCCGATAACATAACCTTCTTTTCTTAATTTTTTAGCCTTTGTTTTCAAATCTCTTTTTTCTGCAGTTAATGTGTTCATAAAAAGTTCCTCCTTGAAAAAACATTAAGATATTATGCATGTTATGGTATAACACCGAAAGTACTTTGTGTATAAAATATATAAATACACAAAAAGAGCTCCCAGTGTAGTGGAAGCTCTTGCTGTATTGTAGGTGTTTCTATGCACTTGAGTTTATTATATCACTACTTTTTAATTTTTAAAGGGGTAAAATTGATGTATTTTTAAAAGAACAAAATGAATAAAAATCACATATATTAAATAGAAGAAAAAAGAAAGGAAAAAAGACTGTGATTTATGATTTTGCCGTTATCGGCGGTGATATGAGACAGGTATATTTAGCCAACTATCTAAAAAATCAAAGATATCAGGTTATCACATATGCAACCAAAAAAGAAGGCTCAGAATGCAAGGAAGGTAAATCTTTTGAAAATGTCATAAGAGAAGCGAAGTGCATGATTGGACCCGTCGTTTTTTCAAAAAACGGGGAAATCACAGGAAGTTCTAGCAACAAAAAAATGTCAGTAGAAACACTGCTTCAAGAAATGACGAAAGAACAGATTTTATTTGGGGGATGTATCAATGAAGAAATTCGACATGAATGTGAACAAAAAGGAATCAAAGCATTTGACTTCATGAAAATGGATGATGTCGCTATCTACAATGCGATCGCAACTGCAGAAGGTGCGATCATGGAAGCGATCAAGATGCAGCCGATCAATCTTCACAAAAGTCGTTGTCTGGTCCTTGGCTATGGAAGATGTGCAAAAGTTCTTGCAGCGAAACTAAAAGGAATGGATGCTCAGGTAACAGTCTGTGCCAGAAATAAAACAGCAAGAAGTCTTGCAAAATCTTTTGGACTTGAGGTTATGGATTTTACGGAACTAAAACGGCGGATCTGTCAGTATGATCATATTTTTAATACCGTTCCAAAACAGATCCTAAAAGAAGATATCCTCAGGAAGATCTCCAAAGAATCCTGCATCATAGATATTGCTTCCTATCCTGGTGGAACAAACCATCAAATGGCGGAAAAACTAGGAATCTGTGCAAAACTATGCCCAAGTCTTCCAGGCATTTATTCCCCGAAATCTTCTGGGATCATGCTTGCAAAAAAAGTTTTAGAAATCAGTGGAGAGATCAAACATGGTATTGAAAAATAAAAGAATCGGAGTAGCAATGACAGGTTCCTTTTGCACTTATACAAAAGCCTTTGAACAGATCGATCGCTTACTAGAAGAAGGTGCGATCCTGCAGACGATCTTTTCTGACATATCCCAGCATATCAAATGCAGGTTTGGAAAAGGTGAGGAATTTGTAAAAAGAGCACACAATATGACAGGAAATGAACCGATGAAAACGATTGAAGAAGCAGAAATCATCGGTCCGACAGGGTGTCTGGATATCCTGATTCTAATGCCATGTACAGGAAATACCATGGCGAAACTTGCCAATGGAATTACAGATACCCCGGTTTTAATGGCAGCTAAAGCGCAGCTGCGGAATGAAAAACCAGTCGTTATCTCTATGGCGAGCAATGATGCCTTAGGTATGAATCTTAAGAATATCGGGAATCTTTTAAATCATAAGCATATTTATTTTGTACCATTCGGACAGGATGATCCGGTAAAGAAGCCAAACTCCATGATCGCGGATACAAGACTGCTCATTCCGACAATTTTGCAGGCATTAAAAGGCAGACAATACCAGCCGGTTCTCATTGATCATAAAAAATAAAAAGAGGTAGCGTGTATGTGTGGAATTGCAGGATTTCTAAATCCTAGAAACAATGATAAAAAAACAGAGAAAGAAATATATCAGATCTTAAGGAAAATGAATGAAGTTCAAAGACATCGAGGTCCAGATGATGAAGGGATATTTTTGGAAAATGGCTGTGCATTAGGGCATGTACGATTGTCAATCCTTGACCTTTACAGGGGACATCAGCCAATGTGTAAAAAGAAAGAAGGAAATACCTACGCAATCATCTTAAATGGCGAGATTTATAACATGAAAACGTTAAAAGAACAACTGATCAAAGAAGGAGAAATGTTTTCGACAACGAGTGACACGGAAGTTGTATTAACCGGGTATATCAGGTATGGAATTTCTTATATTGAAGAGTTGAATGGAATTTTTTCTATTGCTCTGTGGGATGGGAAACGGAAGAAATTATATTTGATCAGAGATCGTGTTGGTGTGAAGCCGTTATTTTATACAAAACGAGGAGATACATTAATCTTTGCATCTGAGATCAAAGGCTTGTTTGCCTATCCAGGAGTCAAACCAGTGATCAACAGAGAAGGACTTTGTGAAATCTTTGGGTTAGGACCTGCAAAGTCATATGGAAAAGGAGTGTTCAAAGATATTTATGAAGTTCTTCCAGGGCATTTCCTGGAATACGATCGTGAAGGGCTGAAAGATCGTGCATATTGGGAATTGAAAGCGAAAGAACACACAGACAGCGAAAAAGATACGATCGAGCATACAAGGTGGCTAGTAAAAGATGCCGTGGAAATGCAGATGTTATCCGATATTCCAATCAGTACATTTTTATCCGGTGGAGTTGACAGTAGTCTTGTCACAGCAATCTGTGCGAAAAAGCTTCAAAAAGAAGGAAAAAATTTAAACACATTTTCCTTTGATTTTGTAAATAATCATAAATATTTTAAATCAAACGCCTTCCAGCCAAGCGAAGACCGTCCATGGGTTGATAAGATGGTTGATCATGCAAAGACAGATCACAGATATTTGGAATGCGACAATGAAAATATGATCGAAAATTTATACAAAGCAGTTGATGCCAGAGATCTTCCATGTATGGCAGATGTGGAGTCTTCGATGCTATATTTTTGTTCGAAAGTTGTAAAATATAACAAAGTAACATTAACAGGGGAGTGTGCAGATGAAATTTTTGGTGGTTATCCATGGTTTCATAAAGAGGAATGCTTCAAGGCAGAGATCTTCCCATGGTCTATGGATATGCAACCAAGAAAAATGCTGTTAAATGATGATATCATACAGAAAGTGGATTTAGAATCTTATGCAAGAACAGCTTATCAAAAGACGATCAATGAGACGCCAAAACTTTATGGAGAAGATCGGATAGAAGCTAGAAGAAGGCAGATTTCTTATCTGAATCTAAGATGGTTTATGGTAACCTTAATGGATCGCATGGATCGCACGAGCATGCATTGTGGGTTAGAAGCACGAGTGCCGTTTGCTGATCACAGGATCGTGGAATATCTTTATAATGTTCCGTGGGAGTTAAAATGTTTAAATGGTGTGGTAAAAGGATTGCTAAGAGCAGCAGGGAAAGGAATCCTGCCAGATGAGGTATTGTATCGAAGAAAAAGTCCATATCCAAAGACTTATGATCCAAACTATGAAAAAATCTTATCCAAAGAACTTCTGAAAGTTATGGCAAAAAAAGGAGCACCGATCAAAGAACTGATCGATGCATATAAACTAAGCAGATTCTTAGACAGTCCGAAAGACTATGGTAAACCATGGTATGGACAGCTGATGGCAGGTCCTCAGATGATCGCTTACCTTCTGCAAGTCAATTACTGGCTGGAAAAATACCAGATCACATTGGATCTGAGTTAGCTAGATTAACATAAAATGTCTTAAAATATATAGCCATCCTGTAACTGTAAATGCACTAAACATCGTTGTTAACATGACAACACTGGAAGAAAGAGTTCCCTCATGTCCCATATTCTTCGCCATAACAAAACTACTTACTGTTGTTGCGGAACCAAGCATGATAAGGATGGCAACCAACTTATCGGTACGGAATCCAAGTTTCACTGCAATTGGCAGGAAAATGGCACAAAGACCAATAAGTTTCATAAAAGCAGCAATGGCAGATGGTTTGATCTTTCCAAAAGCTTTTTTGATATCGAAGGTAGCGCCCATCGCCATGAGTCCCATTGGAGTGGCGACATTTCCAATGCTTGAAATAACCTTTTTAGGGATTGCAGGCATTGGAATTTTTAATGCAGACCAGACAAGTCCAGCAACAATTCCGATAAGGATTGGGTTTGTCACGATTCCTTTGACTGTTTTTTTCACAACAGTATGGTCAAGCCCACTCTGTCCAGGTTTAAATACAGATAAGACAACAACAGCCATCATATTATATAATGGTACACTTCCAATGATCATCAAAGGAGCCATTCCGGCATTTCCATAAATGTTTTGGATAAATGCGATTCCAAGGAGAGCAGCACTGCTTCGGTAAGCCGCCTGAATAAATTCACCACGGATCGTTTTATCATTGAGCAGACAAGAAATCAGAAAAGAAATCGTAATACTGATCATGGTAACGATAAAACAAAACAGGACAAACTTAACATCCCAGACTTTTGAAAAATCAACCGTTGCAAGATCCTCAAATACCAAGACAGGCAAAGGAACCATAAAAACAAACTTATTCATTTTCGAAGCAAAAATATCATCAATCCATCCAATCTTTTTAAAGACAAGTCCTAAGATCATCATCAAAAAGACGGGAACTGTAGCGTTTAAGCTAAAGATTAAATTTTCCATAATTACTCACTTTCTGTAGTATAAGCTGAACTTTTCTTTGGTGTGATCAGGTAGTGGTAGATAAAATGTTTCACTGCAACAAAATGTTTTCTCGTCCACACAAGACAAAAACCACTGAAAACAGGCAGAAAACATACGAGAGAACCAGTATGTCCAAAGTTTTTGCAAGATAGATAAGAAACGATAACACCAAAATGGAAACAAAGCAAAACAGAAGCGAAAAATTTCCATTTTCTTAAGGCGTCGGGATCTTTACTGCAAAGATATTCTGTCATAGATGTCGTAAACTGACGCAGGTTATTCGTAGAAAAAATTGTAGAGCAGGTAAATCCATCCCCACCCTTAAAGGAACACCACTGAATTGCCATTGCAAAATACAACGGATAGAGGGCAATGAAATCATTCAGATCCGATGGAAGAAAAGCAACGATCAAGGCTGCCATTGCATCTATAAAAAGACTGACATAAGGAAGATGCAGCCTTGTAAACTTCGGTAAGATCACCGTCAGTGATAATGCAAACATATAAATAAAAACACCAAGAAGTCGCACAAAGAAATTCGCATCTGGGTGTCCAGCAAGATCTGCAAATACAGAGATCAGATTCGAAGTCTGCGCAGAACCAAAGAGTTCATGATGATTAAGAATCGAAAAACCACCAAGAAATCCCCCAACGATTGCCATATTAAAATGGATCCAACGATCCATATCCCTACTACACATGAAAAAACCAGCTTTCTTAAAAATATTTCCAAAATATTATATAACCATCCAGAAGAATTGTAAAGTTATGATTTGTACGTAAGTTTGTATTCACTAACTGAAGGCGGTAGTGGTTTCGATTACGTAAATTATTTGAATATTATAAAAAGGGTTATCTGTCTGAGTCGAGCGAGAGCGCGTCGCAGACAGATAACCCTTTTTATAACATTCCACCAATAATTTTCGTCATCAAACTAGCAAATTAAAATTTCGTGATCATTTCCATGATCTCATTACTTCTCTGAACAAATTTTGTCATTTCTTCAGGAGCTAATGTTGTATGACTTAACATGGCAAGATCATACAGCTGTTCGCAAATAATCTTTGCATTTTGGGCATCTCCATGCTCAAACAGATATTTCACAAGTGTATTATTTGCATTTAGAGTCAGAACCTGTGCAGGAGCACCAAACATATTAGGGTCCATACCAGGCATTACATACATCTTCATCATATCCTGCATACGTCTGCTTTCTTCAGATAAAGTGATGATAGAAGAAATCTTTGCATCTTTTAATTTTTCAACGTGAACTTCAAGATTTTCTTTGTTTAAAGTCTTTCTAAACAGGTCAGTTAAAGAAGTCTTGATTTTATCTAATTCTTTTTCATCTACATCTTCTTTAAGGGCATCTTCGACATCCGCATCGATACGTTTAAATTTGATATGCTGATTCTGCTGTTCAATCTGTGTGATAAATGCAGAATCAATGTTATGATTTAAAATGACAGCATCCATATCCTGTTCTTTGAACATATTGATATACTGGCTTTGCTGAACTTCATCTGTGATATAGTATAAAGTTGTCACATCATCATCGTTTGCAGGAGCTGGAACAAGGTCACTTAATGTTACATATTTATGTTCCATATTCTTAAATAAGATGTAATCTTTGATCTTATCTGCAAATTTCTGGTCACGGATGAATCCAAATTTGATAAATGGACTGATATCATCCCAGTATTTTTCATAAGATTCACGGTCTGTCTTGCACATACCAGTTAACTTATCAGCAACTTTCTTTGTGATGTAATCAGAAATTTTCTTCACGAATCCATCGTTCTGAAGAGCACTTCTTGATACGTTCAGTGGAAGGTCAGGACAATCGATCACACCTTTTAATAACATTAAGAATTCAGGAATGACTTCTTTGATGTTATCGGCGATAAATACCTGATTGTTATATAATTTAATTGTTCCTTCGATAGAATCATATTCTGTATTGATCTGAGGAAAGTAAAGGATACCTTTTAAGTTAAATGGGTAATCCATGTTTAGATGGATCCAGAATAATGGTTCTTTAAAGTCATGGAAGACTTTGTGGTAGAATTCTTTGTATTCTTCGTCTGTACATTCATTTGGACGTTTATTCCAAAGTGGATGTGTATCACTTAAAGAAACAGGACGTTTGTTGATCTTTACAAGATCTTTTGCTGGAGATACTTCAACTGTTTCTTTTGTACCATCTTCGTTTTCTTTTTCTTCTGTTTTTGCATCTTCATGAATATGTTCTACAACAACATCATCATCTTTTACCTGATCTTCTGGGATTGTTTCAAATTCCTGTTCAGCACCTTCTACAGATAAGAAGATCTCAGTTGGCATGAAAGAGCAGTATTTCTCGATGATCTCTCTTGCACGGTATTCATTTGTGAATTCTGTACTTTCTTCATTTAAGAATAAAGTGATCTCCGTACCAACAGACTCTTTTGTACCAGTTGTCATTGTATACTCTGTACCACCATCACAAGTCCAGTGAACAGGTTCAGCTCCTTCTTTATAAGAAAGAGTATCAATCGTAACTTCATCAGCTACCATAAATGCAGAATAGAAACCAAGACCGAAATGTCCGATGATCTGGTCACCTTCTGTTTTATCTTTGTACTGCTCTAAGAACTGAGTCGCTCCAGAAAATGCGATCTGCGTGATGTATTTCTCAACTTCGTCCGCTGTCATACCAAGACCAGTATCGATGAATTTTAAAGTTTTCTTCTCAGGGTCAAGGATAACGTCAACTTTATTTTTATGTCCTTCTGGGAAATTGTATTCTCCCATCATGTCTAATTTCTTTAATTTTGTGATGGCATCGCATCCGTTAGAGATTAATTCACGGAAGAAAATATCGTGATCGGAATAAAGCCATTTCTTAATAATTGGAAAAATATTATCGCTGTTAATGGAAAGAGTTCCTTTTTTTTCTGCCATAATGTTACACTCCTTTATTTAAAAATATTTTAGTCTTATTTTAAGTGTTCTATGTCAAATAGAACTTTTATAAATGTTATTGTAGAACCAAAGTTGATAAAAGTCAAGTAAAAATTAGCACTCAATAAAAAAGAGTGCTAATAATACATATACTTGTTAATTCTACAGCTACCTGTATAAAATAAAGGAGGAAAAACAAATGGATGAGATGTATAAAGATATTTACAAAAAGCTAATGACTCTTCAATGGCTTTTAAGGCGTTATCAGATGATGAATTGTAAGGAACACAATATTTATGAAAATAGAAATGAAGGACAGGGAAGAGTTCTTGCATTACTTAAGATTCAGCCAGAGATTGCGACGAAAGATATGGCATATCTCTTAGGAATTAAACAGCAGTCATTAAATGAGTTGTTAAAGAAACTTGAAAAAAGTGGATATGTTAAAAGAAAACCATCAAAAGAAGACAAACGAGTTATGATCGTATGTCTGACAGAAGAAGGCAAAAAGGTTAAGCAGAAAGAAGAAGAATATAAAGAAATCTTTGATTGTCTGACCAATGAAGAATTAGAGCAATTTTCTTCCTACATTGATCGAATTCTTTCCTCGCTGGAAGAAATGGTTGGGAACCCATTAGATCAGGAAGCATATGACAATTCCAATGATGCTTGGGATGTCTGTTAATATGATCTATAATCTTACGGATACATTTTTTATAGGAAAATTAAATGATACACATGAACTAGCAGCAATTTCATTATTACTGCCATTTGCAACATTCTTGATGGTTTGTTGATCATTTCGAGTCTTATGTTTAATTATTATGCAATGAAATATGGAGACTATGTTCTTGCAGGATTTGGTATTTCTCAAAAAGACAGTCATATATCAGACAGAATTGATCACAGGATTGGTTGTCGTACTGTTTATATTTCGAAGATTCGTTGTGGTTTCTGAAGCAATTTCATGCATGACGGGATGTGTGATGTATTATTTGATCCGAAGTAAATGATTTATGGTTTTTTAAAAAAAAGTGTGGTATAGTATGTTTAATTAAAGAAAGTAAAAGTTTTACGGAAAGGAAATGGCTGCAGTTGATGCAGTTCTTTACGGCAATCCTTCTTTTTAATGATGCACTTGCGTATATATTTCGTGGATGTGTAGGAAGTCTTGGACATTATATGGTGCGTATCAGCAATTTTATGGTATTTATATTGAGTGATGTGATCATGTTCTTTTTTCATGTCTATGTGTGCAGTTATTTATTTGAAGATGGAGAATGGAAAAACACTACAAAATACTTATGAATATGCCAGTGATGGAGTTGTGCCACAGATCGATAATTTACAGGCAGTTCCAATCGATGTTATATCTGTATGGATGGAGTCTTTTGAGAAAGACGAAGTTTATTTTATATCAAATATAGAACAGGAGAATGGATTTGAGTCTTATGGTATGCTGCAGGAACAAGATGTAGACAGACTTCTTGCGGTACCACTTAAAAGAGAAAAATAAGACCAGAAAGAGATAATTAATGAACAAAATAAATTACCAAAAGCAATTAGATAAAGTAATCGAAAATTTAGGAGAAACGAAACCAACATTGCTACTCCACAGTTGCTGCGCCCCATGCAGCAGCTACGTCCTGGAGTATCTCTCCCAATATTTCGATATCACCATCGACTACTACAACCCCAACATCGACTCCAAAGAAGAGTACGAAAAAAGAGTTCATGAGCAGCAGCGATTGGTCAATGAAATGAATCTTCCTATTAAAGTGATCGATGCCGGATATGATCCACAGACGTTCTTTGATATGGCAAAGGGGTATGAGCAGGAACCAGAAGGCGGCAAGAGATGTTACCGCTGCTACAAGCTAAGACTGGATCAGGCAGCCAAGCTTGCCAAAGAAGGCGGATATGACTATTTCACAACAACTCTCACGATCAGTCCGTTAAAAAACGCATCATGGCTGAATGAATTAGGACAGAAAGCAGGAGAACTTTTGGGTGTAGAATTTCTGCCATCAGATTTTAAAAAGAAAGGTGGCTACCAGAGATCTATTCAGTTATCCAAAGAATATAATCTGTATCGCCAGAATTTCTGCGGTTGCATTTTCTCGAAGCGAGAAAGTGAAGAACGGATGAACAAACAAAAAAACATAGAAAAAATGTAGAAAAATACAAAAAAGTACTTGCAACGACAAAAAATTTATGATAAAATTTTTACAATTTGTAGAGAAATATTTCTGAAATAAAAAATGACCCAGGTATTGGAAGGACAAAATGGCTGAATTTCCAATACTTAGCTTCGTAATTTTTATTTTAGGATATTTCTTTTTTTTATACAAACAATAAGGGTTATGAGCAAACCCTTATTCTATAGGTAGAAAGTTAGTCTTTTCTACTATATACCCTATGAATGAGACTTTTTAGGAGGAAAAATTACATGAACGCATTTTTGATATTGGAAGACGGACACGTATTTGAGGGAAAAAGTTTTGGAGCCCAAAAAGAAGTGATCTGTGAAGTCGTATTTAATACTTCCATGACAGGTTATTTAGAAGTATTAACAGACCCTTCCTATCAGGGACAGGGAGTCGTAATGACTTATCCACTGATTGGAAACTATGGAGTATGTCTAGAGGACATCGAATCTGAAAAACCTTGGCATTCAGCCTTTATCGTAAGAGAAATCTCAAGAACTTCAAGTAACTTCCGAAGGGAAGAAGACTTAGAAGATTATCTAAAAGAACATGATATCCCAGGTGTTTGTGGTGTTGACACAAGAGCAATCACAAAGATCTTAAGAGAGCACGGATGCATGGGTGGAATGATCACTACAAATCCTAATTTTAATTTAGATGAAATCCTTCCAAAATTAAAAGAATACAGAGTGACAAATGCAGTAAAAACTGTTTCAAGAACAGAAAAAGAACATTTTCCTGGAGATGGATTTAAAGTTGCATTATTAGATCTTGGAACAAAAAATAATATTATCCGTTCTTTACAAAAACGTGGATGTGACGTTACAGTTTATCCTGCAGATACAACAGCGGAAGAAATCTTAGGAGATGATCCAGATGGAATTATGTTATCAAACGGACCTGGAGATCCAAAAGAATGTGTAGAGATCATCAAAGAGATCAAGAAGTTATATGACAGTGAAGTACCAATTTTTGCAATTTGTTTAGGACATCAGTTAATGGCACTTGCAACAGGTGCAGACACAGAAAAAATGCGTTGGGGACATCGTGGAGGAAATCATCCGGTCAAAGATTTAAAGAGCGGACGTGTTTACATTTCTTCTCAGAACCACGGATATGTGATCAAAGAAGAAACAATCGATCCAGATGTTGCAGAAGTTTCCTTTATCAATGTAAATGATAAAACAATCGAAGGATTAGACTATAAAAATAAAAATATTCGAACAGTTCAGTTCCATCCAGAAGCATGTCCTGGACCACAGGATACCAATTATTTATTTGATGAATTTATGGATAGAATGAAAGGAGCAAAAAATGCCTAAGAGAGAAGATATAAAGAAAGTACTTGTAATCGGGTCAGGACCAATCGTTATTGGACAGGCAGCAGAATTTGACTATGCAGGAACACAGGCTTGTAGAGCACTTCAGGAAGAAGGAGTGGAAGTAGTTTTAGTAAACTCAAACCCTGCAACAATCATGACAGATAAAGATATTGCCGATAAAGTATATATCGAGCCATTAACAGCTCCTGTCATTGAAAAGATCATCGAAAAAGAAAAACCGGACAGTATCCTTCCAACACTTGGTGGACAGGCAGCTTTAAACCTTGCAATGGAATTAGTAGAAAGCGGATATCTTGAAAAATCTGGAGTGAAACTGATCGGTACATCTCCATCAACAATTAAGAAAGCAGAAGACCGCCTGGAATTCCAGCAGACAATGGAAAAGATCGGAGAACCGATCGCAGCAGGACAGGTTGTTAAAACTGTAGAAGATGGAGTAGAATTCGCCAAAGTGATCGGATATCCAGCCGTACTTCGTCCAGCATATACACTTGGAGGAAGTGGTGGAGGAATCGCCCACAATCAGGAAGAATTAGAGACAATCCTTGAAAATGGTCTTCGTTTAAGCCGTGTAGGGGAAGTATTAGTAGAACGTTATATCGGTGGATGGAAAGAAGTCGAATACGAAGTAATGCGTGACGAAAATGGAACATGTATTACAATCTGTAACATGGAAAACATCGACCCAGTTGGTGTTCATACAGGAGACAGTATCGTAGTTGCTCCATCTCAGACATTAGGAGATAAAGAATACCAGATGCTTCGTACATCTGCATTAAATATCATCACAGAATTAGATGTTCATGGTGGATGTAACGTACAGTATGCATTAAATCCAGACAGCTTTGAATATTGTGTTATCGAGGTAAACCCTCGAGTAAGCCGTTCTTCAGCGTTAGCTTCCAAAGCAACAGGATACCCAATCGCGAAAGTAACAGCCAAGATCGCGATTGGATATACATTAGATGAAATCGAAAATGCGGTAACAAAGAAAACGTATGCAAGTTTTGAGCCAATGCTTGACTATTGTGTAGTGAAAATGCCAAGACTTCCATTTGATAAATTTATTCATGCAAAACGTACTCTGACAACTCAGATGAAAGCAACTGGAGAAGTTATGAGTATCGGAACAAACTTTGAAGGGGCGTTAATGAAAGCCATCCGTTCCTTAGAGCAGCATGTAGACAGCTTAATTTTCGGTGATTACGATAAATTAACAGATGATGAATTATTAAAAGAACTTGAAAAGATCGACGACCTTCGTATCTATGTGATTGCAGAAGCAATTCGTCGTGGATTTGACTATGATACGATTTTTAACATCACAAAGATTGACCGCTGGTTCTTAGATAAGATCGCAGTCTTAGTTGAGATGGAAAAGAAATTAGCACAAGCCGATACATTAGATAAAGCTTTATTACAGGAAGCAAAACGTTTAGAATTCCCAGATAAAGTGATCGGAAGCTTAACAGGTAAGACAGAACGTGAGATCAAAGAATTAAGAAATGAATATAATATTCATGCATCTTACAAGATGGTAGATACATGTGCAGCTGAGTTTGATGCAGCAACACCTTACTACTATTCTTGCTATGACGGAGAAAATGAAGTCGAAGAAACATCAGGAAAGAAAAAAGTCATGGTACTTGGTTCTGGACCAATCCGTATCGGACAGGGTATCGAATTCGACTTCTGTTCTGTACACAGTGTATGGGCATTAAGCAAAGAAGGATACGAGACAATCATCGTAAACAACAACCCTGAAACAGTTTCTACAGACTTTGATGTCGCTGATAAACTTTATTTTGAACCATTAACAGCAGAAGATGTAGAAAGTATCGTAGATCTTGAGAAACCAGACGGTGCAGTCGTACAGTTCGGTGGACAGACAGCGATCAAATTAACAGAAGCACTGATGAAGATGGGAGTACCAATCCTTGGAACAAGTGCTGAAAATGTAGATGCAGCTGAAGATAGAGAATTATTTGACGAGATCTTAGAAGAATGCTGTATCCCAAGACCAAAAGGAACAACAGTCTTTACATGCGAAGAAGCAATCAAAGTTGCACATGAACTTGGATATCCAGTGCTTGTAAGACCTTCTTATGTACTTGGTGGACAGGGAATGCAGATTGCGGTATCTGATGAAGATATTACAGCATTTATGGAAGTTATCAACCGTTACGAGCAGGAACATCCAATCTTGATTGATAAATATCTGGTTGGTAAAGAAGTCGAAGTTGATGCTGTTTGTGATGGAACAGATATTCTGATCCCAGGAATCATGGAACATGTGGAACGTGCCGGAATCCATTCAGGAGACAGCATTTCCGTATATCCATCTATTAATTTAACAGATAGGATTAAACGAATCATCGCAGAATATACAAGAAAACTTGCAAAATCATTACACGTTATCGGACTGATCAACATTCAGTTTATCGTAGCAGATGATGAAGTATATGTCATCGAAGTAAACCCAAGATCTAGCCGTACTGTACCTTATATCAGTAAAGTAACAGGTATTCCGATCGTAGCATTAGCAGCGAAAGTGATCACAGGGGCAAAGATCAGAGATCTTGGATATGAACCAGGACTTCAGAAAGAATCTGAATACTATGCAGTGAAGAAACCTGTCTTCTCATTTGAAAAATTAAGAGGAGCAGAGATTAGCCTTGGACCTGAAATGAAATCTACAGGTGAGTGCTTAGGTATTTCTAAGAACTTCCATGAAGCATTATATAAAGCGTTCTTAGGAGCTGGAGTCAATCTTCCAAAATATAAGAAGATGATCTTAACAGTCAAGGATTCTGATAAGATCGATGCGATCGATATCGGACATAGATTTGAAGCGTTAGGATATGAGATCTTCTCAACAAAGAGCACATGCAGAGTCTTAAATGAAGCTGGAGTTCATGCAAAACCAATCAATAAATTAGAAGAACCATCTCCAAACTTGCTAGATCTCATTTTAGATGATAAAATTGATTTAGTCATTGATACACCATCACAGGGTGTAGGTCGAAGCAAAGATGGATTCCTGATCCGCCGTTACGCGATCGAAACAGGAGTAACATGCCTTACAAGTCTTGATACGGCAGATGCTCTGCTGACTAGTTTGGAAACAGGAAACAGAGATCAGCTCAGCGTAGTTGATATCGCACAGATTTAATAGAAGTAAGAAGGAGTGATGTTATGGGTCGATACACAAAACAAGATGTGATAGACCTCGTCAGAGAAAACGATGTAGAATTTATCAGACTACAGTTTTCTGACTTGTTCGGAACAATGAAGAACGTCGCGATCACCGCAAGACAGCTTGAGAAAGCATTAGATAACAAGTGTACATTTGATGGATCCAGTGTTGATGGATTTGTCCGCATTGAAGAATCTGATATGTATTTATATCCAGATCTTGACAGCTTTGCGATCTTCCCGTGGAATGCGGGAGGAAACCGTGTGGCAAGACTGATCTGTGATGTATATGGTCAGGATGGACTCCCATTTGAAGGGGATCCAAGAAATGTACTAAAACGTGTGATGGTTGAGTGCCAGAAGATGGGGTATAAATTTAACGTCGGTCCGGAATGTGAATTTTTCTTATTCCACACAGATGAAGAAGGCCGCCCAACGACGGTTTCTCATGAGAAAGCCGGATATTTTGATGTAGCTCCATTAGACCTTGGAGAAAGTGCCAGAAGAGATATGATCTTGAATCTTGAGGATATGGGATTTGAGATCGAGGCATCTCATCATGAAGTTGCACCTGCACAGCATGAGATCGACTTTAAGTACGACAATGCCTTAAGAACGGCCGATAACATCCTCACATTTAAATTTATCGTAAAATATATTGCCAAAAGACATGGACTTTATGCAAGTTTTATGCCGAAACCAATTACAGGAGTGGATGGTTCTGGAATGCATCTTAACATGTCCTTATGGAAGAATGGAAAGAACATTTTCGCTGATTCTAAGAATGAACTTGGGATCAGTGATGAAGCTTTCTATTTTATGGCAGGAGTCATGGAACATGCAAATGAGATGTGTCTGATCACAAATCCACTGGTCAACTCTTATAAGAGAATCGTACCAGGATATGAGGCACCGGTTGATGTTTCATGGTCACCGTCAAACAGAAGCCCGCTCATTCGAGTACCGGCAGCCCGTGGAAGCGGAACAAGACTTGAATTTCGTAGTCCTGATTCTGCAGCCAATCCTTACCTTGCACTGGCAGTCAGCCTTGCAGCAGGATTAGATGGGATCAAGCGCAAATTAACCCCTGGAAAGGGTTCCATGAAGAATCAGTATGAGATGGCTGAGGGAGAAAAACAAAAAGCAGGAATCAATACACTGCCAAGAGACATGAAAGAAGCTCTTGAGATTTTCAAACAAAGCACTTATATGAAAGAACTCTTAGGAGATCATATCTTTAATAAATATGTGGAAGCTAAGAGTTCTGAATGGGAATCTTACCAACAGTTCGTATCACAATGGGAAGTCGATCGTTATTTATATAAGATCTAATGATTGACAGATACTTGATACGGGAGGTGAGAAGCTTGGTAAACGTCATCGTTTTATTCCCGAAAACAGAAGTCGCCAGAAGTATCAGAAATCTTCTGGTAAGAAGCGGTTTTGAAGTAACCGCTGTGTGTGCAACGGGTGCACAGGTAGTTCAACGTATGGAAGGTGTTGAGGAAGGGCTTGTCGTCTGCGGATACAAATGCTCAGATATGATCTACAGCGAGTTAAGAGAATACCTCTCAGGAGAGATAAAGATGCTGTTGATCGCTTCTCGCCAATATTTAGATGACTGTGTGTATTCGAACGTGACAGGACTTCCGATGCCTCTTAAGGGGCATGAACTTGTCGAGAAAACGAGAGAGATCGTTACCGAAATTTCTGAGAAGCAAAGACGAAGGAAACAACGGCCGAAACAACGTACCAGAGAAGAAATCCGTCTGCTTGATGAAGTCAAAGAATTACTGATGCAGAACAATCAGATCACAGAAAGTGAAGCCCACACATATATACAGCAGCGAAGTATGAACAGTGGTGTGGGACTTATCGAAATGGCAAAAATGATCAAAGAATCATTAATATATCATAACTAGGAGGAATTTATGTTTAAAATTAACGACAATTACTTGAAACTGCCTGGAAGCTACTTATTTTCAACAATTGCGAAAAAAGTGAATGCATATTCTGAGGCAAACCCTGACAAAAATATTATTCGTTTAGGAATTGGAGACGTAACACAGCCTCTGGCACCAGCGATCATTGACTCTTTACACAAAGCAGTAGATGAAATGGGACATGCAGAAACATTTCACGGATACGCACCAGACCTTGGATATGAATTTTTAAGAAATGCAATCGCAAAGAATGATTATCAGGATCGTGGAGCAGATATCAAAGCAGATGAAATCTTTGTAAGTGATGGAGCAAAATGTGATTCTGGAAATATTCAGGAAATCTTTGCACAGGATAACAAGATTGCCGTATGTGACCCTGTATACCCAGTATATGTAGATACAAACGTTATGGCAGGAAGAGCCGGAACATATGATAAAGCAACAGAAACATGGAGTGATGTTATCTACATGCCATGTACAGCAGAGAATAACTTCGCACCAGATTTCCCAAGCGAAGTACCAGATATCATTTACCTTTGCTTCCCTAACAATCCAACTGGATCAACAATCACAAAAGACCAGTTACAGGGATGGGTAGACTATGCAAACAAAAACGGATGCGTGATCATTTATGATGCAGCATACGAAGCATATATCTCAGAAGATAACGTTGCACACACAATTTATGAATGTGAAGGTGCAAGAACATGTGCGATCGAATTAAAGAGTTTCTCTAAGAACGCAGGATTTACAGGAGTTCGTTTAGGATATACTGTTATCCCTAAAGATTTAAAATGTGGAGATACACAGTTACATGCGTTATGGGCAAGACGTCACGGAACAAAATATAACGGAGCTCCATACATCGTACAGAGAGCTGGAGAAGCAGTTTACTCTGAAGCCGGAAAAGCTCAGTTAAAAGAACAGGTTGGATACTACATGAACAATGCAAAAGTAATCTTTAACGGATTACAGGATGCAGGATACACAGTATCTGGTGGTGTCAATGCACCATACATCTGGTTAAAGACACCAGACAACATGACATCTTGGGAATTCTTCGATCATCTGTTAGAAGATGCCAACGTCGTTGGAACACCAGGATCAGGATTCGGACCAAGCGGAGAAGGATACTTCCGACTTACAGCGTTTGGTAACTATGAGAATACAGTTGAAGCGATCGAACGAATCAAGAGAATGTAATTTAATTATTAAATTAAATATGCGATTTAGAAAAGAATGGGATATCAGGAATAGGGTGTTCCATTCTTTTTTTGTTTAGGCTATAATAAATCATAAGGTAGAAAAAGAAAGTTCATGTAAAAAGTGATAGAAATAAAGGATAGGCTTAATTAAAATTTCGGTAAACCTGTCCTTTATTTTGTAATTATGAGATTTTTCTTGTATTAAATCCATTTTTTATATACAATAGAAGAAATATAAATTAAGATTTTCAAAAAAGGAGATTTAAGACCAATGAAGAAGTTAGCTCTTGCTCAGGAATTAAAGGAAAATGCTTATCCAGGACGTGGAATCGTTATTGGAAGATCCAAAGATGGAAAGAAAGCGGTGACTGCATACTTTATCATGGGACGCAGTGAGAACAGTCGTAACCGTGTTTTTGTAGAAGATGGAGAAGGAATCCGCACACAGGCATTTGATCCAGCGAAGTTAGAAGATCCAAGCCTTATCATCTATGCACCTGTCCGTGTTCTTGGGGACGAAACGATCGTTACGAATGGAGATCAGACAGACACTGTTTATGAAGGAAGAGAAAAAGGACTTACTTTTGAGCAGTCTTTAAGAAGCCGTGAGTTTGAACCAGACGGACCAAACTATACACCAAGAATCTCAGGTCTTATGAAGATTGCAGACGGAACATTCCACTATGCAATGTCCATTTTAAAGAGTGATAATGGAAATCCAGAATCCTGTAACCGATACACATATACATATGAGAATCCGATCGCAGGAGAAGGACGTTTTATCCATACATATATGCATGATGGAAATCCACTTCCAAGCTTCGAGGGAGAACCTAAATTTGTTGGAATCGAAGAAGATATCGATGATTTCACAAACACACTTTGGAACAGCTTAAATGAAGACAACAAAGTATCTCTATTTGTACGTTATATTGATATTGCAACAGGGGAATATGAGACAAGAATCGTAAATAAGAACAAATAATCAGTCAATCAGCAGATCAAAGGAGAAGAAAAATGAAGGAATTAGAATTAAAGTACGGATGTAATCCAAACCAGAAACCATCAAGAATCTATATGGCAGACGGAAGTGAGCTTCCAATCGAAGTATTAAACGGAAGACCAGGGTACATCAACTTTTTGGATGCATTTAATGGATGGCAGCTGGTAAGAGAATTAAAGAAAGCAACAGGACTTCCTGCTGCAACTTCTTTCAAACACGTATCACCTGCGGGAGCATCTGTAGGACGTCCAATGTCTGATACCTTAAAGAAGATCTACTGGGTAGACGATATGGGAGATTTATCTCCATTAGCATGTGCATATGCCAGAGCAAGAGGTGCAGATCGTATGTCTTCATTCGGTGACTTTATTTCTTTATCTGATGTATGTGATGCAGATACAGCACGTCTGATCAAGAGAGAAGTATCTGACGGAGTGATCGCACCAGGATATACAGATGAAGCACTGGAAATCTTAAAAGCAAAGAAAAACGGAAACTATAACATCATTAAGATCGATGAGAACTATACACCAGCACCATTAGAGCATAAACAGGTCTTTGGTGTTACATTTGAACAGGGAAGACAGGAACTTCCAATTGATGATGAATTATTATCTAATATTGTGACAGAGAATAAAAACATTCCTGAAGAAGCATTGATCGATATGAAGATTTCTCTGATCGTATTAAAGTATACACAGTCTAATTCTGTATGCTTTGTAAAAGATGGACAGGCAATTGGAATTGGAGCAGGACAGCAGTCTCGTGTACATTGTACAAGACTTGCTGGACAGAAAGCAGACAACTGGTGGTTAAGACAGTGTCCAAAAGTTATGAATCTGCCATTTAAAGAAAAGATCCGCCGTGCAGACAGAGATAATGCGATCGATCTTTATATCGGAGACGAATACATGGATGTCTTAGCAGACGGAGCATGGGAAAATATCTTTACTGAGAAACCAGAAGTGTTCACAAAAGAAGAGAAGAGAGCATGGTTAGACAAATTAACAGATGTTACCTTAGGATCTGATGCATTTTTCCCATTCTTTGATAATATCGAGAGAGCACATAAGAGTGGAGTAAAATACATCGCACAGCCAGGTGGATCAGTCAGAGATGAGGCCGTTATTGACTGCTGTAACAAATACAACATGGCAATGGCATTTACAGGAATCAGATTATTCCATCACTAGAATTTCAAAAGACATAAAAACATATCAATTAACAAGATACTGGCAGGAGCCACGGTTTCATGACTGCTGCCAGTATGATATCTCAAAGAAAATTTCAATCAGATTACCAAAGAAAAATAGGATACATGTACGAAAAAAGTACCGAAAATAAGACTTGTTATTTATTTAACGAGAAAATTTATCGGATAGGTATATTGTATTCAATCTAAATTTTGTTATAATAAAAGTAGTTAGATTAGGCTAACTTATAAATGTAATAGAAATTATTTTGATCCAAGAAATGGAGGAGTTTTCAAAATGAAACAGTTTGAAGAATGGGAAGGTTTTAAAGGTAGAATGTGGAAGGAAGAAATCAATACAAGAGATTTCATCCAGGAAAACTACACACCTTATGATGGAGATGCAAGCTTCCTTGCAGGACCTACAGAAGCAACAGATAAATTATGGGGTATCTTACAGGGACTTCAGAAAGAAGAACGAAAAAAAGGCGGAGTTCTTGATATGGATACAGACATCGTATCTTCTTTAACTTCTCACGGACCTGGTTATATTAGTGAAGAAACAAAAGATTTAGAACAGATCGTTGGTCTTCAGACAGACAAACCATTAAAACGTGCATTTATGCCATATGGTGGTATCAAAATGGCAGAAGAATCTTGTCGTAACTATGGTTATGAACCAAGTGAAAGATTACATGAAATCTTTACAAAATATTCAAAGACTCATAACACAGCTGTTTTTGATGCTTATACACCAGAAATGAAAAAAGCAAGACATAACAAGATCATCACAGGTCTTCCAGATACTTATGGACGTGGTCGTATTGTAGGTGACTACCGTCGTGTTGCTTTATACGGAATCGACTACTTATTAGAAGAAAAAGAAAATGATTTTGCAAACTGCGGATGCGGTGTTATGACAGATGATGTGATCCGTCTTCGTGAAGAATTAGCAGAACAGAAAAAAGCATTAAAAGGCATGAAGGAAATGGCTCAGATTTATGGATTTGACATTTCAAGACCGGCTAAAACTGCAAAAGAAGCAATTCAGTGGATGTACTTTGGATATTTAGCAGCGATCAAAACTCAGAATGGAGCTGCTATGAGTATCGGACGTGTTTCTACATTCCTTGATATCTATATTCAGCGTGACCTTGACAAAGGAATCATCACAGAAGAAGAAGCACAGGAAATGATCGACCATTTAACAATGAAATTCAGAATGGTTAAATTCGCAAGAATTCCTTCTTACAACCAGTTATTCTCAGGAGACCCAGTATGGGCAACACTTGATCTTGCTGGTATCGGTGTAGATGGACGTTCTATGGTTACAAAGACAGACTTCCGTTTCTTGCATACATTAGAGAACATGGGACCATCACCAGAGCCAAACATCACTGTATTATATTCTTCTGCACTTCCAGAGAATTTCAAGAAATATGCAGCTGATATTTCTATCCGTACAAGCTCTATCCAGTACGAAAATGATGATGTCATGAAACCAGTATGGGGAGATGACTATGCAATCTGCTGCTGTGTATCTGCGACTAAGACTGGTAAAGAAATGCAGTTCTTCGGAGCAAGAGCAAACCTTGCAAAATGCTTATTATATGCGATCAATGGTGGTGTAGACTGTAAGACAAAACAGCAGGTAGGACCAGCCTACAAACCTATCATGTCTGAATACTTAGATTATGATGAAGTTATGCAGAAATATGACGTTATGATGGATTGGTTAGTAGACCTTTATGTAAATACATTAAACTTAATCCAGTATATGCATGACAAATATTACTATGAAGCAGCGGAATTAGCATTAATGGATACAGAACTTGAAAGAACATTCGCAACAGGAATCGCGGGATTCTCTCATGCAGTTGATTCTTTAAGCGCCATCAAATACGCAAAAGTTAAAGCAATCCGTGATGAAGAAGGATTAGTTGTTGATTACGAAATCGACGGAGAGTTCCCTAAATACGGAAACGATGATGACAGAGCAGATGATATCGCAGTATGGCTGTTAAGAACATTCTTAGCAAAGATCAAAAAACATCACACATATCGTAACTCTGAACCTACAACATCTATCCTGACGATCACATCTAACGTTGTATACGGAAAAGCAACAGGAACAATGCCAGATGGTAGAAAAGCAGGAGAACCATTAGCACCAGGAGCGAACCCAAGTTATGGTGCAGAGCAGAACGGATTATTAGCATCCTTAAACTCTGTAGCTAAGATTCCATACGAATGGGCATTAGATGGTATTTCTAATACACAGACGATCAACCCAGATGCTTTAGGACATGAAGATGGGGAAAGAATCAATAACCTTGTAAATGTCATGGATGGATACTTTGATCAGGGAGCGCATCACTTAAATGTAAACGTATTCGGTAAAGAGAAACTGATCGATGCGATGGAACATCCTGAAAAAGAAGAATATGCAAACTTCACGATCCGTGTATCTGGATATGCAGTGAAATTCATCGACTTAACAAGAGAACAGCAGATGGACGTTATTTCCAGAACATGTCATAAAACAATGTAATTTGAATTAGTGGAAAAGAATTATGAATGAAAAAATAACCGGAAAAATCCATTCCATCGAGACTTTTGGTCTTGTGGATGGTCCCGGTGTGCGGTTTATCGCTTTCATGCAGGGCTGCCGGATGAGATGCCAATATTGCCATAATCCGGAGACCTGGCAGGAAAACTGCGGTGAAGACTGGCAGCCTGAAGCCCTCTTAAAGAGGGCTTTGCGTTACCGCATGTACTGGGGAAAAGATGGAGGGATCACAGTTAGTGGTGGAGAACCTCTCTTACAGATCGACTTTTTAATTGAATTTTTTAAACTGGCAAAACAAGAAGGAATTCACACAGCCGTGGATACCTCTGCCAATCCATATACAAAAGAAGAATCATTCCATACAAAATGGTTAGAATTAATGAAATACACCGACCTTGTCATCTTAGACTTAAAAGAAATGGACGAGAAAAAACACAAGAAATTGACAGGCTGTCCAAACAGCAATATTTTAGCAATGGCACAGGAAGTCTCAGACCTAGGAGTAGATCTGTGGATCCGTCATGTGCTTGTCCCAGACCTAACAGACGATGAAGAAGGACTAGCAGACTTAAAACACTTCATCGATGGACTAAAGACAGTCAAGAGAGTAGAAATCTTGCCATACCATACACTTGGACTCTTTAAATGGAAAAAATTAGGAATTAAGTATCCGTTAGAAGGGGTACAGCCACCAAGTGAAGAAGCCGTAGCAAAGGCAGAAAAGATTCTTGGTATCGAGAAAACTTCTCAAAAATAAAGGTAGACAAATCATCCAAGATAGGATATTATAATAACAGTTAGTTAAGACTAACCAACATAAAACAAAAACAAAACATAACAAAGCTAGAAAATCTGACCAGACTTCCTTGGGTCGGATTTTTTATTTGGCTTTTTAAGCGTGTTGAATATGTATGAGTCAATAAAAATGGATATGCGAAGGTTACAAGTGGATTATCAGTTTTTGGGCAGACAAATATAGATGAAAAATCACCAAAACTTGATATTAGTAAAGATGTAGCTGGAAAAAAATAATGAGAATGATATTGAAAGAATTCTTGATGATAAAGATGGAAATGGAAGTGTTAAGATCATATCAGATAAAGAATTTATGACGGAGAAAGTAGAAACGCCAGTTGATGATTCAATGCAAACAAGAGGAATTACTACATATGTGAAAAATGGAAGTGCTCAAAAATATGGAAAAGAATATAGTCCAAAATCTGGGGATAAATTCGTACTTAGTGTTACAAAAGGTGAAACGGTAGTATTGACAAAAGAAATTACGAAAAGTTCTAAATACAAAATAGAAAGTGGGGTAGCACTTGAAGTAGGGTCTATTACACAAGGATTAGCTTCAAGCATGACCGCAAAATATACAAAGAGTACAAAATATACAGGACCAACAACCAAAGGTACAAATACAAAATTAAAAGAAGAAAATATTATATTTTCAATTCCGAGTAAATATTTGAAATATAGTATAGATAAGAAAGTAAAATAAACTTTTATTAATTTATATCACAGATTTTTGTGAATTAGAATGTATTTATGGATGATTATATAGTATAAAATTGTAATATAAGAGTATTGATATTTCGCAAAAAATATGTATATACTGACATATACACAAAATAAAACATTAAGGAGAATAACACATGAAAAAGAAATTATCAATACTACTTGCAGGGGTATGCCTAACAGCTGCACTATACAGCGCAGGCACAACTTACGGACAAAACAAAACCAACTCCGCCAAGCAGAAAGAAGACACAGTCACAACAAACAAATACCAAGGCGTAACGATCAAAGACAAAGCCAAAGGAAAAGTGACAAAACAACAGGTCAGAGAACTAAAAAAAGAACACTCCGGTAAAGATGAGAAAAACATCATTATCTGGGAAGCAGAAGAAGCGAAATAGAGGGGAAAGAAATGTTAATACCAGATCTAATTATACAACTTATCACAGTAGTTATTGGAGTGGTACTATATACAGCTATATTTAAAATAGTAAAAAATGTGATTCATAAAATAATACATTAAAGAGGACAGTATTAGTTTTAGGGAAACAGTTGTGATATAACCAACACATCTTATTATTCAATAGTTCTTTCCAATAAACTTCAAGTATGTAAGATATCATAACAATCAAATAGTTCCCGTCCACAACGATTAGCGTTTTATCATTATTTTTGACCGATTCGCAGCCGACATGGTGTATTGTCTGAGCGATATGGAAGTCATTTTGGACTTCCATAAGCGAGTTATACAAGGAATGTCGGCGAATCAGCGATCGGTCAAAAATGATGAATAAAACGCGTGTTGTGGACGGGAACTATTTGATTGTTATGATAGAGACTGTTTCAAGTTTTGTGTAAACACAAAAAACTGATATAAGATTAATCAATAGTTATGAGGGTTATGAGTCAAATTTT
>NZ_CYYH01000003.1:0-132550 GCF_001404655.1 Anaerostipes hadrus
ATATCGAATTAGATAAGAGCACACTGATCTACAAGTTAAGAAAAGAACAGGATGCTATGTACGGAAGAAACGTATTATAAGAGATAGAAAATACTCATACTTTCCTGCCACACTTATATGTGGCAGGAAAGAAATTAAAATGGTGAATGTAAATTAGGAGGAAGACGGATGTTAGTAACTTTAAAAGAATTACTCGACCAGGCCAAAATAGAACACAAAGCGGTAGGTGCATTTAATGGAACAACATTAGAAGCAATCCGCGGTATCATTCAGGCAGCAGAAGAATTAAATTGTCCAGTAATTCTGCAGCATGCACAGAGCCATGATGATATCATTGATCTAGAAGAAATCGGACCGATCATGAAATATTACGCAGAACGTGCAAAAGTTCCTGTTGCACTTCATTTAGATCATGGAAGCTCCTTTGAACGATGTGTACAGGCCTTGCGTTTAGGGTTTACATCAGTTATGTACGATGCATCAGCAAAAAGCTTTGAAGAAAATGCCGAAGAAACAAAAGAGATTGTGAAAATCGCACATGCAGTAGGTGCAAGTGTAGAGGCAGAACTTGGACATATTTTTACATCTGAAGTTGTTCATGGAGAGGGTGGCTCCGCAGACAGCAAGGATGATTATGATGATCTTGATGATATTTATACAGATCCAGAAGTTGCAAAGAAATTTGTAGAGTTAACAGGGGTTGACTGTTTAGCTGTTGCATTTGGTACAACACATGGAGTATATTTAACAGAACCAAAACTAGATCTTCCTCGAGTAGCAAGAATCAGAGAGGCTGCTAATGTACCACTAGTTATGCATGGTGGATCCGGAGTATCCGATGAAGATTACGCTGTTGCGATCGAGAACGGAATCTGTAAAGTAAATTACTATACATATATGAATGTTGCCGGAGGAAAAGCCTCCAAAGAATTCTGGAAAGATGATGAAACAAATTTCTATGATTCTATGGCAATCAAAGCAACAGAAGCGATCAAAGAAGATGTAAAACGTGCGATCAAAGTATTCCAGAAATTATAGAAAAGAGGATAAAAATGGCAGTATATAAAGAAACAATTGAGGTAAAATCTCATGGGAAAACCCCAACATATATTGATATTACAAAGGACGTAAGAAGAGTCATTGAAGAAAGCGGGATCAAGAACGGTATCTGTGCCGTGATTTCTCCTCATACAACATGTTCCGTATTCTTCGAAGAATTCTGTCATGACTATAATGAAGATGGAGATGAATTTTTACAGGAAGATTTAAATAATGTTCTTGCAAAGATCATTCCAGACCATGTATCCAAAGATCAGTATGTATATCCAGGAGAAGAACACTACAAAGCAGTAGAAAGCTGGCCAAATGCTGAAGATTATCTTCCAGGAGGAGACAGAACAGCATTATTTAATGGAGATGCACATTTAAAATCAACATTATTAGGTTCCAGTGAAACATTCGAAGTAGATAACGGAAAACTTGGGGTAGGTACAACAGGATATGTATATTTTGCAGATTTTGACCGTACACGTCCACGTACAAGAAAATGTAAGATTGTAGTTCTTGGAGAATAAGGAGGAAAGCATCATGGCAAAAGCCCAGTCACCATTTTTAATTGTCAATCCTAAGTCATATTTATACGGAAAAGAAAGTCTTGAATTAGCAAAAGCAGCTGATCAGGTTGCCAAAGATACAGGACTTCAGATATATTTCACATGTCCATATGCGGATATCCGTATGATCAAAGAAAATACAACTGATATCATCGTATGTGCACAGTCCATGGACCCATTAGTTCCAGGAAGAGGAATGGGACACGTATTACCAGAATCTTTAAAAGAAGCTGGAGCTGAAGCATTATTTTTAAATCATGCAGAGAATCCTAAAACAGTCAGTGATCTGTACGCAACGATCAAACGAGCAAAAGAACTTGACATGATCACAGTTGTATGTGCAGACTCAACCGTAGAAGCCAAAGCAGTTGCCTGCATGGACCCAGACATCGTACTGGCAGAGCCAACAGACTTGATCGGAACAGGCCAGGTGGCAGATGATTCTTACACAATTGAAACAGTCAAAGCGTTAAATGCGATCAATCCAAATGTATTAGTAATGATCGCATCCGGCGTAAGCACAGCTGAAGACTGCTACAATGTAGTAAAATTAGGAGCAGACGGAACAGGTGCAACCTCCGGAATCTTAAACGCACCATCCCCTGCACAGAGAGTCAGAGAAATGGCAGAAGCAATCGTTAAGGCAAAAAATGAAAAATAAAAGTTAACAAATAGTTTGTTCACTTGTTTTCTTAATCCATATGAAAAATAAGAAGGGATCTTGGATTCCTTCTTGTTTTTTGTATAATTCTGATTTGAAAGGTAGTCGTTGACTGTTGTATGAAATAGAAAGAAGATCAGAACAAATATTTATAATATATCGGTGGCAACACGCATATTTTAAGAGCGTTTTTTACAAATCGCCTATCCGCGCCTGTTCCTTTGATAACTCCTTGGCTGCGAGCCAAAATGCCCGCAGCTACAGTCAGACAATCAACCACAGAGCGCTGCGAATTTGTAAAAAATGCACTTAAAATATGCTGATCGTTGCCACCGATATATTATAAATATTTGTTCTGATCTTCTTTCTATCTCATACAACGGAAGACTATTCAAACCACTACGGAGTGTGTATGTTAAACAGTATTGGATGATAATTTTTGTATCCGTTAACGGAAGATCAAAGGAACTTACAATCACCGATTTGACGAGAAGTTTGACATATATTTAAATCTTAATTATATCCAATACCATCCAACATACACACCAACTCAAATTTTCCAATCTTGTAGTTCCCTACACTATAACCTTCAGGTATATGAGCAAAATTTCACCGCTGTGCTTTCGGTTGCTTATTTATTTTTTCCATATACGGAAAGACTTCAGTTGGCCAACACTACAATTAAAATTTTGAGCAATTCCACTAAAATAATGTTATAATAATAACAAACACCAAATCAAATTAACCAAGAAAGGAGCAAAATCATGGCAGCAATCATCGGAAGCCCAACACGTTACATCCAAGGAAAAGGGGAAATGAAAAACCTATGTTCCTATGCAGATAAGTTCGGAAAGAATCTATTCATTTTAACAAGTGCATCCGGAAGAAAACGAGTAGAACCAGCGATCAACGAAGGGAACAAAGACAGTAATCTGACATACGATGTATTTAATGGAGAATGTTGTATGACAGAGATCAACCGTATCATAAAGATCGTAGAAGAAACAGGAAGCGATGTGATCATCGGAATCGGTGGAGGAAAGATTCATGACACATCAAAAGCTGTTGCATACTATACAAAGAAACCAGTCATTATTGTACCAACCATTGCATCCACAGACGCACCATGCAGTGCATTATCTGTGATCTATACAGATGAAGGTGTATTTGAGAAATATTTGTTCTTGCCATCAAGCCCGGATATGGTTATGGTAGATACAGATATCGTTTCAAAAGCACCAGTAAGATTGTTGATTTCAGGTATGGGAGATGCCCTGGCAACTTATTTTGAGGCAAGAGCATGTAAAAGATCCGATGCAAGTAATTGTGTTGGCGGAAGATGTACATTGGCAGCAATGAATCTTGCACAGTTATGTTTTGATACATTAATGGAGAACGGAGTACAGGCAATGACAGCAGCAAGAGAAGGAATCTGTACAAAAGCTGTAGAAAATGTAATTGAAGCAAATACTTACTTATCAGGAATCGGATTTGAAAGTGGAGGATTAGCAGGAGCACATGCGATCCATAATGGATTTACAGCAATCCCAGAAACACATAAGATGTATCATGGAGAGAAAGTAGCATTTGGAACATTGGTTCAGCTGGTACTAGAAGATGCGGGAGAAGATGAGATCATGGAAGTAATTGATTTCTGCAGTGAAGTCGGACTTCCTGTGACATTAAAAGGATTAGGAATCGAAGAAGTGAAACCAGAACAGATTATGGAAGTTGCGAAATTAGCATGCGCACCAGAAGATACAATGGGAAATATGCCATTTGAGGTAACACCTGAAGATCTGTATGCAGCAATTATGGGTGCGGATGCACTTGGAAGATATTATACAGAATAGAAAATTGCCAGTATCTAGTTAATAGACATAGAAAATATGAAAGAACCCCTGAAAGGTTGATCAACCTTTCAGGGGTTCTTAAAAATGTGCGCCTAGCGGCGCACGTTTCGTTTGCGCGCCATGGGCGCGCTCTCGCAGGTGAAAGTCCTGAACATGCCCAGGTAGTGGGAAATGTATAGCTGAACAGCAAGGGTGTCCATCGTGAGGTGGAATCTGAAGGAAGCTGTAGGCAAATCCTTGGTCCGACGGACAGAAATCGCATATGAGGCTAGGCTTCGAGAGATAAGCTGGCGAAAGACAGCAAAGTCTAATAACTACCACATTTGTAGAAGCAGAGTAAATGCGGCGGATTTATGAGGAGAAAGAGCGTGCAACTTAAGCGTGGAGATCTCACAGAGGTTTCATTTGCCTAGTAACAATGAACTGTGAGAAGTCAGCAGAACCCATAGTAGTGAAGAAGTTTCTGTAATGGAAATGGAGCGAAGGGGCGAACAATCAATAAGTTCTTCCCGCAAGCGATGTCAGACAATCAAGCTAAGCCTTGAGAAAATCAAAGTATATGCAAGAGGATGGCTTAACTACTATGGAATTGCAAGTATGAAAAACAACATAGATGACATCAACGGATGGCTCTATCACAGAATACGTATGTGTATATGGAAACAGTGGAAGAAACCGAAGACGAAGGTACGTAATCTTATCAATATGGGAGTACCCGAAGACTTGGCAATGCAAGCGGGTAATACCCGACGGGGACATTGGTTCGCAACGCATACAGTTGCAATAAACATGGCAATGACAAAAGAAAGACTGATAAACAGTGGCTTTTATGATTTAGCCATAGCCTATCAGTCAGTGCACGTCAACTATTGAAAGCGCCGTATACCGAACAGTACGTACGGTGCTGTGAGAGGACGGCGGTTAGTCACCGCCTCCTACTCGATTAAAAAATAGAATTACACAAAAAATCAGTAAATAACATTTGAAACTTTTTCTTTTTATATCGACTGACTGGAATGGTGATATTCAAATTTAATACAGCACAATCTTTTTGTATAGAAGTTACATATGCCATATTAACAATATAACCTGTATGACAGCGATAAAAACGTTTATCAAGTTTAGTTTCGTATGTTTTTAAAGATTCATGTCCTGTGATTTCAGATCTAGATGTTAAATGAAATAAAATATTTCGGTTATAGGTTTCTATGTATACAATTTCAGAAAATTTAATTTTGAAGATATTACCAGAATCTTTCACAACTAAAAAATTATTTTTATTAGATGTTAGTTCTGAAATAGCTCGGTCCAAAACATTTTCTAGTTGAGTATATGAAAGTGGTTTTACAAGATAATCAAAAGCTTTTACTTTATAACCAGACAAAGCATATTCTGGAAAAGCAGTCAAAAAGATTAAAATTACGGATGGATTGATAGCTCGTATTTTTTCAGCAATTTCTATTCCGCTATATGTTTGAAATTTGATATCTAAAAATAAGATATCAATATCATTTTGAGAATCAAGATAAGATAGCAGATCCTCTTCATTTTCAAAGAAGTTAAAATGATGGATAGTTTTACGTTTTTTAAAGTACTGTTCTAAAAGCAATTGAAAATTGTGAATAAAGTCTTTTTCATCATCACAAATACAGATTTTCATAATGTTCCCCTTCCTTATATAATAAATAATATTTTAATTTAAGTTTTGTGGAATTGGTATGGAAATATTTACAACAAATTCTTCAACACTAGAAGAAAAAGAGATATTTCCGTTATATTTGGAAACGATTTTTTTGATCGAAATGGTTCCAAAACCATGCATAGCAGAATCTTTTTTCGTAGTTATGAAGGTTCCGTTTTTATGCTTTAATTTTTTGTTATATGTATTGGATGCATGAATACACAAATGATTTTGTGTCGTATTACAGTGAAAAGTAATACTTTTGTTATTATCACAACACTGGGTAGCTTCAATACAATTATCTAACAAATTACCAAGTAAAGAACATAACTCTATATTACGAATAAAATGAATATTCTCTAATTCCACGTTTATTTTGCAAGAGATGTGTTGTTCTTTGATCAGCTTTAATTTTTCGGAAATTAAAACATCAATAAAAGGATTTCCTGTGTGTACAGCATAGGAAGATTTTGAAAGATCATTTAGTAAGGAATCAATATGTTGGGTGTATTGATTGCTTTCTGCTGGCTGTGACTTTAAGGCTAAAAGCTGATTTTTAAGATCATGACGTATAATATTTAAATCTTCAATGTCCTTTTGTTTTTGTTGATAATAATAAAAAGTTTTTTCTTCTTGTGATTTTACAAAATTAATATAAGTTTCCTCGGCCTTTTTAGAAAGGTATAAGTGAAATAATATAAAATGACAAAAAGAAGTAATCATTAACACAATAGAGATCCATAAAAAGACTTCATGATATTGTGAGGAAATATTAGAAATTTTCAACAAGTATATAATACCTAAAATGAGAAGTAAGCATGTGATGATCGGAAGAAAATAAAGAATGCTTTCTATCATAGTAAATGAAACTTCCAGATCATTTGGTTTGTAATAAAAAACAAAATGTAACAATAAGAAGGATAAAATTTTTGAAAAAATGATCATTTCAAGTGAAAGAACTTGGTTATTAAAAATATCAGATAAAGAAGTGCAATATAAAACACTAAAACAAATTCCAACAGTTAATAATTCACACAAACATAAAACAATATAAAATACAGCGATCATTTTTAAAGTAGATTTCAAGTGGAAATCCAAATATAAGAAACGATTTAAAAGTACGATTGAAATCAGTTCATAGACTAATTTAAAAATAAATGGGCAAGAAAGTAAATTTAAAACAATAATAGAAAGTCCCCATAATGTGTAAATAATACCTGATTTTATGTAAGAATATCGAAAATCAAAATATTTTGTACAATAGCATAATAAAAGCGTATCAATAGAGGTTCCAAGAATGGTTAGTAGTATAGTAAGTGTCATAAGTTAATCTCCTGTTATAAATTTTCTCTAAAGATATATTTTACTAAAAAATTATATTTTGTAAAGACTCTAGTATAACCATTTAGGCATAAAAAACGACTAAATGTGCAGGCTAGATTTTTATTTGCAGAAAAAGATGGTATTATGTAAGAGAAAACATATGAAAAGAGGAAAAAGCAAGATGAGACAAAGTAAGAGAAAGAGGATTGTATTCATTGTGACAGTGATTAGTATCATAGTAGTTCTTGGAATTGTTGGATTGTTTAAATCAGGTGCAATGATACAAAAAGATTATAAAAAACCGGTAAGATACAAAAAACTAAAATATCTATCCTATAAATTAGAAGATCATTATAATAAAAAGATTCTTTGCTCTTCTGGAATCAAAGAAATGCCGTACGAGTACCAAATTAAAAAGAATGGGAAATTGTATGGAACATTAATTGATGAATATGGGTATCCACTGAAAAAATATGGACATGTGATGGAAGATACGATTGCGTATAATGTAAAACATATAAGTTTTGGAGGAAGAGGAAGTTTGCTGTATCTTGATCATAAAAACAGACTATATGGAATGGGCTGGAATAGTCATGAAGAATTTCAGATTAAAATGCCAGAAGATAAAAGAAATAATGTAAGTACAGCAGTTTTTCGTCAACCTGTTTTTATTATGAAAAATATTATTTATGCTTCAATCAATGAAGGTGGGGCAGTGATTGCTATGAAAAAAGATCGTTCTGTATGGACATGGGGGAGTAATGCAGGTGGAATGTTAGGATATGATAAAAATACAGATTTGATTTCCTGTAAACCTAAGAAAATATTTGAAAATGTAAAATATATTGTAGCAGGTGGATATAATATGGCAGTGATTACAGAAAAAAATGATTTATATTTGTGGGGAGATAATACATATGGACAATTGGGAAATGGAAAGAAAGATGGTTGGTATTTTGGAGATTCTGATAAAGAATGTTGGTTTAAACCTAAAAAAGTAATGAAAGATGTAGCAGCTGTTCATATGGGAAGTGGGGGAATTATTGTTACCAGAATGGATGGAAGTAAATGGGCAACAGGAATAGGATTTGGAAATGAAAGATCAGAATCTGGAAAGAAAGTTAGTACTAGATTTGTGATGATATCAAAATAATAGTTATTTGAAGATTAATTTTTAATTTAAGGAGAAATGTTTTGAGAGATAAAAAGAAACTAATAGTGTTAATAGTAATATTATTGATGCCAGTGGCTGGAATTGGGTATTTTATAAAAATGTGTTTGAGGTATATGAAAAGTGCTGAAATGGGAATGTTTTTCCCGAACAATTTTTTTAAACAATTTGGAATATGGAGTATTGTTTGGATTATTCTGTGGATAGTAATAATATTTATAGATAAGAAATGTAAAATAAAAAAAGCAAATGAAAGAAAAATCAGTAAAAAAATCTTACAGTGTATTGTTATGCTTGTAATGGTAGTGATTTCATTTTGGATTTATGTATCTGTTTTAAGTGGAAGGTTTAATCAATATATGGTATTGGTTTTTTTGGCGGAAATTATAGATGTCTTTATGGTAACATTGGTGATTAAAATATTTGGGAATTTGATAGATATTTATTTTGATAGGAAAGAAAATAAAGAAGTGGTAGATAAATAAAGAAATTTAAAAAATAAAAGATGCGAAAGAATGGATTAAGTTCTTTCGCATCTTTGCTTTATATAAGTTTCTTTGTTCTGTCGATTTAGTCTTTCGTATGTTTTAGACGTCCACTCAACTAAGTTCGTCTGTCGCCTTTGGCTCGGACTCACTAAGGTTCGGGACGGGCTTTCGCACTAAATTCATCTGTCGCCTGACGGCTCGGATTCATTAAGTGCTCAATGCCTATTCAACAGTTACAGATTTAGCCAGGTTTCTTGGCTGGTCAGCATCATATCCTCTAAACAGTGTTACATGATAAGCAAGTAACTGTAATGCAACAGTAGAAGGGAATGTTGCAAATAAATCATCTGTAGCAGGAACCTGAATTAAATCATCATAGATTCCTTCATAATTTGTCATATCTTTATCTGTTACAACAATAACGTGAGCTCCACGAGCTTTTACTTCCTCAACGTTTGCCATTAATTTAGGTAATACATTTTCCTGTGTAGCGATCGCAATTACAGGAACTCCTTCTGTGATCAGAGAGATCGTTCCGTGTTTTAATTCCCCTGCGCAGTAAGCTTCAGCATTTACATAAGAGATCTCTTTTAACTTTAAGCAAGCTTCACAAGCAATACCGTAATCTAAACCTCTTCCAAGATAGAAAGCAGAGAAAGTATCTTTGATTTTCTCAGCGATTCCTTTGATGTAATCATCCATCTTTAATACATCTTCGATCGTTCCAATCGCCTGCTCAAACTTCGCACAGAAATCTTTCATCTGTTCGTCTGTCATTAAGTTGTTAACTTCAGCAAGTTTTAATGCGATCAGATACATACCTGCACACTGTACAGAGAAAGCTTTTGTACTTGCAACAGCAATCTCAGGACCGGCATGTGTATATAATACATAATCACTTTCACGAGCGATACTAGATCCTTTTACGTTAACGATAGAGATTGTTTTTGCTCCACGTTCATTTGCAAGACGAAGTGCTGCAAGAGAATCTGCTGTTTCTCCAGACTGCGTGATAACAACAACTAAAGTATGTTCATCTAAGATTGGATTCATATAACGGAATTCAGAAGCTAATTCAACAGTTACAGGAATACGGATCATAGCTTCGATCAGATGTCTTCCGATCAGTCCTGCATGCCATGCAGTACCACAAGCTGTTACGATTACACGATTTACACCTTTAAAGATATCATCAGAGATATTATCTGCTGTAAAATCTGCACGGTTGTTATGGATACGAGGCATGATCGTGTTATGAAGAGCTTCTGGCTGATCATAGATCTCTTTCTGCATAAAGAAATCATATCCACCTTTCTGAGCTGCTGTTGTATCCCAGTCAACGTGAAGCATCTTAGGTTCTTCAACTTCACCGTCCATTGTATATAATGTAATGCTGTCACCTTTCATAACAACGATGTGTTCTTCAGGTACAACGAAATAGTCTTTTGTATATTTTAATAATGCAACCATATCAGAAGCGATGAAAGATCCATCTTCTGTATGAGATGCTACTAGAGGACTTGCATTTCTCATGCAGTAGATTTCCCCTGGATGATCCTTAAACATTACGCAGAAACCATAAGCTCCTTCTAAAACCTTGTCAGCTTCTTTTAATGCTGCAAATGGATCACCATCATATAAAGAATCGATTAACATTGCTGCAACTTCAGTATCTGTTTCAGAAATCGCTGTATATCCTTTTGTTTTTAAAGAAGCAGCTAATTCTTTGTAGTTTTCGATGATTCCGTTATGGATCAATGTTACGTTTCCAGATACATGAGGATGAGCGTTGACTTCTGTAACACCACCATGTGTTGCCCAACGTGTATGTCCGATACCACATGTTCCTTCAAGACCAGCAGTAGCAGCAACTTTTTCACGAAGAGTTGCAACTTTACCAGTTGTTTTTACGATCTGAGTTTCAGATCCGTTGTTTACTGCGATTCCGGCACTGTCATATCCACGATATTCTAACTGCTGTAATCCATCAACTAAGATTCCAGGTGCCTGTAAGTTTCCAGTAAATCCAATAATTCCACACATAATATAAATCTCCTTAAATTTGCACAAAGAAATAAGAGGAAGTACAGATATGTAAAAAACTTCCAAATAGATCTTCGATTTTCTTTTTTCTAACATCATATGCGGTTTTGTCCAGATTATACTGCCTCTGTTTCATGATCACTCATGGTTTTACTCAGTATATCACGTAGTCTGGAGCTGCGGGAAAGCATCCGCCGAATATCTCGATAACTTTCCTCCTCGTTAACCTTCCTATCAGACAAGAGTATGTCTGTTTCCGTATCAGAAAGGTGCATGGCGCTTCGATATGTTTAAAAACTCCTTTCATTTTATTTGAAGAAAATACTCAAAACCCAAAGCTTTTCAACGTTAGTGATTCTAACACGGAAATAAAATGAAGTCAAATAAGAATCGTATATTTAATAAAATGTTAATAAGTTACGGAAGAAAAAGTCATATTTTAATAAAGTTTTAAGAAGTTAAAACTAGATACTTTAGAACATGAATGGTATAATACTATGACAGCAAAAGAAGATAAAGGAGAAAAGAATGAAAACTTTTTTTAAGAATACAGGGAAAGTGATCGTGGAAAAACTTCACAGACATCCGATTATATGTAATCTTGTATTATCGGTTGTTCTGGCATTTTTACTGGAAGTTTTAGGTCGTCAGACATTTGATCTAAGTGCGGTTGGGTTTGTGAATGAACGGACCAAGATGTTCCTTTACAGCATTTTTATTATATTTTTGACATATTCTGTGACATTGATCACTAAGAGACGACTTTTTACCTATATTATAGTGACATTGTTATGGAGTGTTGTTGGGATTGTGAATTTTATGATGCTAAGTTCACGAAATACGCCATTTACTTATGTTGATATTACATTGATGAAATCTGTGCTTCCGGTTATGAATAATTATTTTACTCCTCTGGAGATCGGGGCAATCGGAGCATTAATTTTGATCGCACTGGTGTTGCTTGTTGTAGCATATATGTATCTTCCAATGGAAGAACAGTTAAATCGTAAGATTGGATTTGTGAAAGTGGCAGTGATCGTGGCAGCATTTGCAGGAGTAACATCGTATGGATTTAAGAGTGGTATGTTGACAGAGGAGATTCATAATATAAGAATTGCATTCAGTGATTATGGAACAGCATACTGTTTTTGCATTACAGCTTTGAAGAATGGAATCGACAAGCCATCGAACTATTCAGAGAAGAAGATTGAACAGATTGAAGAGCGCACAAAAAAAAGTGTTGCCAAGATGAAGAAAGAGAAAGTGAAGAAGCCAAATATTATTTTTGTACAGCTTGAATCACATTTTGATGTAACGCAAGTAAAAGGATTGAAATTTAATAAAGATCCATTGGAGAATTTTCATAAATATATGAAACAGTATTCTTCTGGGCAATTGTCTATGCCTTCTTATGGGGCGGGAACAGCAAATTCAGAATTTGAACTGATCACGGGAATGAATCTGGATCATTTTGGAGCAGCAGAATATCCTTATAAGACAGTGCTTCAAGATACTACGACAGAGAGTATGGCAACTGTATTAAAGCAATATGGATATAAAGCCCATGCGATCCATGATAATAGTGCTTCATTTTATGATAGAGATCTTGTGTTTTCACAACTTGGATTTGATACATTTACAACGAAGGAAAGTATGAATATCAGGAAATGGACGGAAAATGGATGGGCGAAGGATGGAATCCTTACAGGATATATCATGGACAGTCTGAATTCTACAAAGAATCAGGATTATGTTTATTGTATTTCTGTACAGGGACATGGAGATTATCCAACAACTCAGATCATTGAGAATCCAGAGATCAAAGTTGAAGGTATCAAAGATGAAGCTCTAAAGAATAAATACACGTATTATGTCAACCAGGTCTATCAGATGGATCAGTTTGTCGGAAGACTGGTTAAAGCATTAGAAAAACGTGGTGAACCAACAATTCTTTGCATGTATGGTGATCATCTGCCAAGTCTGGATATTGAAGATGAGGATCTGACATATGGAAACAAATACCAGACAAGTTATTTTATGTGGGATAATATTGGACTAAAGAAACAGGATGGAACGATCGAGGCATATGATCTTGGATCAGAAGTTCTTAATAAGTGTAATATTCATACAGGAATCATGAATAGTTTTCATCAGACAAGAAAAGGAACAAAGAATTATCAGAAAGATATGAAGAATCTTCAATATGATATGCTATATGGCAAACAGTATGTATGGAACCAGCAGAATCCATACAAGGCGACAAATCTTAAATTTGGAATCCGTCCACTTACTGTGACTAAGGCATATGAGACAAAGGACAGTGTTTTTATTGTAGGAAATAATTTTACGAACTTCTGTCAGGTTTATGTTGGCGATGTGAAGATCAATACAACGTATCATAATGAACATCTTCTGGAGGTTTCGAAGAAGGATCTTAAGAATGGAGATACATTTAAAGTAAGCATTGTAAGTAAGACACCAAAAGTATTAAGCAGCTCAAATGAGTATGTTTATCAAGAAAAAAGTGAAAAATAACGCAAAGATGCTTGTATAAGGCGTAATTCTTATGCTATAATAGGTGAATGTTTGTGAAATTACAAAAAAGATAATAATTTTTAGGAGGATCTATACAGATGAGTTTGCAAGTGGAAAACTTAGAACATAATATGGCAAAGGTAACAATTGAAGTTGAAGCAGCGAAATTAGATGACGCTATCAAACAGGCTTTCAACAAGAAAAAAGGGCAGTTTAATGTACCTGGATTCCGTAAAGGAAAAGTACCTTTCCAGTTAATCGCAAAAGAATACGGAGTTGAAATCTTCTATGAAGATGCGGCAAACATCTTAATTCCAGACGCTTATGCAGAGGCTATGAAAGATACAGATTTAGAAATCGTTTCAAGACCAGAGATCGATGTAACTCAGCTTGAGAAAGGAAAAGATTTCATCTTCACAGCTACATTTGCATTAAAACCAGAAGTAACATTAGGTGATTACAAAGGAATTGAAGTACCTAAAACAAGAGTTACAGTTAAAAAAGATGAGATTGAAGAAGAATTAAAGAAAGTTCAGGAACAGAACGCAAGAGAGATCACAATTGAAGATCGTGCAGTAAAAGACGGAGATATCTTAACAATTGATTACTCTGGATCTGTTGATGGAGTAAAATTCGAAGGTGGAACAGCCGAAGATCAGACATTAGTAATCGGATCAGGAGCATTCATCCCAGGATTTGAAGAACAGTTAGTAGGAAAGAATTTAAATGAAACAGCAGATATCAATGTGACATTCCCAGAAGAATACCACGCACCTGATCTTGCAGGTAAAGATGCTGTATTTACAGTAACAGTAAAAGCAATCAAAGAAAAAGAACTTCCAGAATTAGATGATGAATTTGCAGCAGAAGTATCTGAATTTGAAACATTAGAAGACTACAAAGCAGATATCAAAGAACAGATTCGTGCAAGAAAGAAAGAAGAAGCTAAGACTGAAAGAGAAAACAAGATCGTTGATGCAGCTGTAGAAGCAGCTACAATGGATATTCCAGAAGCTATGATTGAAGAACAGGTTCAGCAGATGACAGATGAATTCGCTCAGAGATTAAGCTATCAGGGACTTTCTATGGAACAGTATTTAATGTTCTCTGGAATGGACGCACAGAAATTTGCAGATGATTTAAAACCACAGGCAGTTAAGAGAATCGAGACACGCCTGGTATTAGAAGCAATCGCAAAAGCAGAAGATATTAAAGCAAGCGAGGAAGACTTCAAAGCAGAACTGGAAAAGATGGCAAAAATGTATCAGATGGAAACAGAGCAGCTTGAAAAGATCATTCAGGGAGCTCAGAAAGACCAGATGATGGATGACATCGCAGTACAGAAAGCTGTAGATTTCCTTGTAAGCGAAGCAAAATAAGCAAGGCATTTATGACTTTATGTTCCTTTTGACAGACATAAATAAACTGCCTTAACTATCGTTAGGAGGATGCAAGGATGAGTTTAGTACCTTATGTCATTGAACAAACAAGCAGAGGAGAGAGATCTTATGATATTTACTCCAGACTGCTGAAAGAAAGAATCATTTTCTTAGGAGAAGAAGTGAATGATGTCACAGCAGGACTTGTAGTTTCTCAGTTATTATTCTTAGAATCTGAAGATCCAGACAAAGACATCAACTTATATATTAACAGCCCTGGCGGTTCTGTAACTGCCGGAATGGCAATCTATGATACAATGCAGTATGTAAAGTGTGACGTATCTACGATGTGTATGGGAATGGCTGCCAGTATGGGAGCGTTCTTATTATCAGGTGGAACAAAAGGAAAGCGTCTGGCACTTCCAAATGCAGAGATCATGATTCATCAGCCATCTGGTGGAGCACAGGGACAGGCAACAGAGATTGAGATCGCAGCAGAGCATATTCTTAGAACAAAGAAGAAATTAAATACGATCTTAAGCGAGAATACAGGACAGCCATACGAGACAATCGTCAAGGATACAGAACGTGACAACTGGCTCACTGCACAGGAAGCACTGGAATATGGCCTGATCGATAAGGTTATGGAAAAAAGATAGTGATAGAATAGTGGGGTGATCTGGTGGCAGGTTATAATGATGAGAAAAAAGTATTAAGATGTTCTTTTTGCAATAAGACACAGGACCAGGTCCGCAAACTGATCGCGGGGCCAAAGGGAAAGAATGTTTATATCTGTGATGAATGTATTGACATTTGTTCAGAGATTATTGAAGAGGAATTTGAACAGTATACAGAGGATGATGGGGAGATCAATCTTCGTAAGCCAAAAGAGATCAAAGAATTTTTAGATCAATATGTCATTGGTCAGGACGAGGCAAAGAAAGTACTTTCCGTTGCTGTATACAATCATTACAAAAGAATTTTAATGGGCGGGGACTCTGATGTAGAACTGCAGAAGAGTAATATTTTAATGCTTGGACCAACTGGTTCAGGAAAGACATTATTAGCCCAGACTTTAGCAAAGATGTTAAATGTGCCATTTGCGATCGCAGATGCGACTGCTCTTACAGAAGCAGGATATGTTGGAGAAGATGTTGAGAATATTCTTCTTAAGATCATTCAGGCAGCAGATTATGATATTGACCGTGCACAGTGTGGAATCATTTATATTGATGAGATTGATAAGATTACAAGAAAATCTGAGAACACATCAATTACAAGAGATGTTTCCGGAGAAGGTGTACAGCAGGCATTATTAAAGATTATCGAAGGTACAGTAGCATCTGTACCGCCACAGGGAGGAAGAAAACATCCTCATCAGGAATTTATTCAGATTGATACATCGAATATCCTGTTTATCTGTGGAGGTGCATTTGATGGATTAGAGAAGATCATTGAATCAAGAATTGGCAAGAAGTCTATTGGATTTGGAGCAGATGTTTTCGGACAGAAAGAGAAGGACCTGGGAGAATTATTAAAACAGGTATTACCTGAGGATTTTGTGAAATTTGGATTGATTCCTGAATTTATCGGACGTGTTCCAGTCAATGTATCATTGAATCCTTTAGATCAGGATGCATTAGTACGAATCTTAAAAGAACCAAAGAGTGCTCTTGTGAAACAATACCAGAGATTGTTTGAGATGGATGGCGTGAAACTTACATTTGATGATGATGCTTTAAGTGCGATCGCTAAGAAAGCATTAGATCGTAAGACAGGTGCCAGAGGCTTAAGAGCTATTGTGGAACAAGTGATTATGGATTTAATGTATGAGATTCCATCACAGACGGATGTGACAGAGTGTCTGATCACGAAAGGTGTTGTGGAAGGCACAGAAGATCCACAGATTGGATGTTCAGACCAGAAGGTAAAAGCTACAGTACCAAAGAAACGGGTTAAAACAAGCAATCATGAGATTGCATAGATAGATTAGCCAAAATAAAAACTGCTTTCGTGCAAGAGATTCTTGTGTCAAAGCAGTTTTTCTTCTTATGGACATACATTTTAGAATTAAATTTATGAAGCGAAAGGAAATACAAGATGAAAAAGACTTTACCAATGCTTCCACTCAGAGGAAAGTACATATTTCCGAATACGGTGATTCATTTTGATGTGTCAAGAAGCCGGTCGGTTAAAGCAATAGAAGAATCAATGGAGCATGACCAGCTGATCTTTTTAAATAATCAGATTGATCCGATGGTAGAAGATCCAGGAATTGATGATTTATATCGTGTTGGAACGTTAGCAAGGATCAAGCAGGTGGTAAAACTCCCTAAGAATACATTAAGAGTGTTTGCAGAGGGATTATTCCGTGCAGAACTTAGCAAAACTGTAGAATATGATCCATTATTTAAAGTAGAGATTTTATATGATCATGTGGAGCAGCAACCATTTGAAGCATTCGAAAGAGAAGCATTTTTACGAATGATCAAAGAAGCATTTGAAAGTTATGCACAGGCATGGCCGCATTTGGACCAGAATATTATTAATTATATCCTGCTTCAGTCTGATGTAGAGATTCTGGTAGATGAACTGGCAACACATATTCCTTTTTCCTATCCGGAGAAACAAAAGATTCTGGAAGAGATGGATTTAAAAGAGCGCTGTGAACTGATGCTCGTTATGCTGGAAGAAGAACTGGATGTTTTGAAACTGAAACAGAAGATTCAGCAGAAAGTCAAAGTAAATGTTGATAAAAATCAGAAAGAATATATGCTCAGAGAGCAGATGAAAGTAATCCGTGAAGAACTTTGTGAGACAAATGTAGAAGATGAAGCGGATGAATTTATGAATCAGTTAAAAGAACTGAGGGCATCCGATGAAGTCAAAGAAAAGATCAAAAAAGAGATTTCAAGATTTCAGACAATGGGAAATCAGACACCAGAAAGTTCTGTGTTAAGAACATATATCGAAACAATGCTTTCTGTACCATGGGAAGAAATGAGTGAGGACAGTACAGATCTAGATAGAGCGCAGGAAATCTTAGACGAAGACCATTATGGCATGGAGAAGGTAAAAGAGAGAGTGCTTGAATATCTGGCAGCACGTGCAATGAGCGGCAAGAAAGATGCAGCGATCCTTTGCTTGGTAGGACCTCCAGGAACAGGAAAGACATCGATTGCAAAATCAATCGCAAGGGCAACGAATAAGAAATATGTTCGTTTATCTTTAGGTGGTGTGCGTGATGAATCAGAAATTCGAGGACACAGAAAGACGTATGTTGGGGCGATGCCTGGAAGAATCGTTGATGCATTAAGGAAAGTCAAAGTCAGAAATCCGCTGATGTTATTAGATGAGATTGATAAGACTGGAAAAGATCAGCGTGGAGATACAGCGTCTGCATTATTAGAAGTCCTTGATCCAGAACAGAATGAGAATTTTACAGATCATTATCTTGAAGTTGCTTTAAATTTAAGTGATGTCTTGTTTATCGCGACAGCCAATGATCTCTCTACAATTCCAAGGCCATTGCTTGATCGTATGGAGATTATTGAAGTTACAAGCTATACAGAGAATGAGAAATATCACATTGCAAATGATTATCTTGTGAAGAAGCAGATGGAAGCCAATGGATTAGATGATACACAGATTCACTGGAAAGAAGATGCACTGAGATTTCTGATCTCTGATTATACAAGAGAATCTGGAGTCAGAAATTTAGAGAGAAGGATCGGACAGGTTTCAAGAAAGGTTGCAAGAGACATTTACCAGAAGAAACACAGAAAAGTTACGATCACAAAGAAGGCAATCAAAGATTATCTTGGAAAACCAGTCTATGAATGGGAGAAGGATACATTACGAGATCAGATTGGAGTTGTTCATGGGCTTGCATGGACTGCAGTTGGAGGAGTAACATTAAAGATTGAAGTGAATGTTATGCCAGGAAAGGGTGGCATTCAGATCACAGGTTCTCTTGGGGATGTTATGAAAGAATCTGCACAGGCAGCGATCAGTTATATCAGAAGTCAAAGTAAGAAATATAAGATCAAGAATGACTTCTTTGAAAAACATGACATTCATATTCATATTCCAGAGGGAGCGGTACCAAAAGACGGACCATCTGCCGGAATTACAATGACAACAGCAGTACTCTCAGCGATCACAGGGCACAAAGTTTATGGAAATCTTGCGATGACAGGAGAAGTAACGATCCGAGGGGATGTCCTTCAGATTGGTGGATTAAAAGAGAAACTTCTTGCAGCTAAAAGACTTGGGATCACAAAAGTTTTAGTTCCAAAGATGAATGAAAAAGATGTTAAGGAATTTGAAGAAGAAGTAATCGAAGGACTTGAGATCGTTTATGTAAAAACAATGACACAAGTGATCAAAGAAGCGTTCGTACATTAATATCATGATAAAATAAAAACTGGAGGCAGTTATGAATTACGAAGAAGCAATGAATTTTATACAAAATACAAATAAATTTGGAAGTGTCTTAGGACTTGATAATATCAGAGAGTTATTAGAAAGACTTGGAAACCCACAAGAACAGCTTAGAGTGGTTCATATTGCCGGAACCAATGGAAAAGGTTCAACACTTGCATTTCTGGCAGGTATTTTTAGGGAAAGTGGATATCGTGCAGGGAGATATGTATCCCCTGCATCCTTTTACTATGAAGAAAGGTTTCGTATCAATGAAGAAAATATTTCTAAAAAAGACCTGTGCTTTTATATGGAAAAAATAAAGAATGTTGCCGAAGAAATGGTAAAAGATGGTCTATCCCATCCGACAATGTTTGAGATTGAGACAGCACTTAGTTTTCTTTATTTTCTCGATAAAAAAGTAGATGTTGTATTATTAGAGACGGGAATGGGCGGAAGACTGGATGCAACAAATGTAGTAAAGAAGCCGATTGCAACAGTTATAGCATCAATTGGAATGGATCATATGCAATTTTTAGGTGATACACTGGAAAAAATAGCATCAGAAAAAGCGGGGATCATCAAAGAAGGATGTCCGGTCATTTCTTATGACAATACAAAAGAAGTTAATGAAGTGATAAAGAACAAAGCTAAACAGATGCATGCAAAAGTAACTTTTGTGAATTCTGCAGGGATCAGAGTGCTTCAGGAGTCACTGAATGGGGAAAGTTTTTCTTATCGTTCTTCTGATGGAAGATGGTATGAAAAGATTGAGATACCACTTCTTGGAAGACATCAGATCAACAATGCAGCACTTGCGTTAGAAACTTTAAATGTTATAAAAAACTATTATTGTATCAGTGATTTTCAGACGGAAGACGGAATGCGAAAAACAATCTGGAGAGGTAGAATTGAGATATTGGAACGAGAACCTATGGTAATCTGTGACGGTGCACATAATCCAGATGGTGCAAAGAGTTTATTAAGTTTTTTGCAAAATAATTTTACAAACCAGCGATTAATCTATATAATGGGAGTATTGTCAGATAAAGATTACGAACAGATGGTACAGATTCTTGCCCCAGCGGCAGATAAGATTTATACAGTAGCACCGGATAATCCAAGAGCTCTTTCAAGCAGGGAGCTGTGTAATTGTATAAGTAAATATCATCAGAACGTAGAGGAAAGACAAAGACTCGCTGAATGTCTTAGTGAAGTAAGGCAGAAGGCAGAGAAAGATGATGTGATCATAATCTGTGGAACATTATCTTTTCAAAATGAACTAATAAACCAATAGCAGAGGATGAACAGGTGGAAAGATTCCAGAAGATCGTATGCCATGAAACATACAAACAAACGTACGAAAAACTACAAGAATTAGAAAAAGACCGTGAATTTTGCGGGCATGATATGGAACATTTTCTTTCGGTAGCAAGAATCAGTTATCTTATGGTGCTTGAGAAGAATCTTGATATTCCGAAAGATATCATATATGCGACGGCATTTCTTCATGATATGGGAAGAGCTGACCAGTATGAAAAAGGAATTTCACATGATGAGGCAGGTGCAATTCTTGCAGAAGAGATTTTAAAAGATTGTGGCTATACAGCCGCAGAAAGAAAAATCATGGTCGATACGATCTTAAAGCATCGTGACGTTGAAGAGAAAGAAGACAGCTTTGCAGCTATTTTTTATCGTGCAGACAAACTTTCCAGAGACTGTATCCACTGCAAAGCCAGACAGGAATGTTATTGGCCGCAAGAGAAGAAAAACAGCAGGTATATTTACTAGGAGAGATACAATGATTATTGGAAATAAAACATTTGATACGAAACACCATGGATATATTATGGGAATCTTGAATGTGACACCAGACTCATTTTCTGATGGAGGAAAATATGATCATCTAGATGCAGCATTAAAACATGCAGAAGAAATGATTAAAGATGGAGCTGCGATCATTGATGTAGGTGGAGAATCTACAAGACCTGGGTACACTCTGATTTCCGATGAAGAAGAGATTGGAAGGGTAACACCAGTGATTGAGGCCCTTAAGAAAGAATTTGATGTTCCAGTATCTCTGGATACTTACAAATCAGGTGTGGCAAGAGCAGGGATTGAAGCAGGAGCTGATCTGATCAATGATATCTGGGGACTTAAGTGGGATGGAACAATGGCAGAAGTGTTAGCAGAAACAGGAATCGCTTCTTGTTTGATGCATAACCGCAAGGATACAGACTACAAAGATTATTTAAATGATGTGATAGCTGATCTGAATGAGACAATGGAGATGGCAGAGAAGGCAGGGATCAAAAAAGATACGATCATGTTAGATCCAGGAATCGGATTTGCCAAGGATCTTGATCAGAATTTAGAACTTATGAATCATTTAGAACTTTTAAACCAGTGGGATGTACCTGTTCTTCTTGGAACTTCAAGAAAATCAATGATCGGACTTATTCTGGATCTTCCATCTGATCAGAGAGTGGAAGGAACTGTTGCAACAACAGTGAGTGGATACATGAAAGGATGCAGATTTTTCAGAGTACATGATGTAAAAGAAAACATGCGTGCTATGAAGATGATAGAAGCAATTTGTGCAAAATAAGGGAGAATTGATGATGGATCAGATTATAATCAAAGATTTGGAAGTTTATGCAAATCATGGTCTATATAAAGAGGAAAAGGTATTAGGACAAAAGTTTTTAGTATCTGCAGTACTTTATGTGGATACGAAGCTTGCAGGTGTCAGTGACCAGATGGAATTTTCTGTTGATTATGGAAAAGTATGCCGCGTGATCAAGGATATTCTGACAGAGAATGACTTTAACCTGATCGAATGTGTGGCAGAAACTGTGGCAAAGAAACTGCTTCTTAAATTTCCATTAGTCAGAAAACTTGAGATTGAAGTAAAAAAACCATGGGCACCAATTGGATTGCCTCTTGATTATGTTTCTGTTAAGATTAAACGTGGCTGGCATAGAGCCTATATTGGTGTTGGGTCCAATATGGGAGACCGTATGGAATATATCAATCAAGCAATCGATGCGATCGAGGCACAGGATGATACGAAAGTTGTTCATGTTTCAAGCCTGATTGAGACAAAGCCATATGGAGGAGTTAAGCAGGATGATTTTCTGAATGGATGTATTGCCATCGATACGTTAAAAGAACCGGAAGAACTGCTTGATTTTCTGATGGATGTGGAAGCACAGGCAGGAAGAGTCAGAACAATTCATTGGGGACCGAGAACACTGGACCTTGATATTTTAATGTATGATGATCTTGTGATGAATGAGAGAAAATTAACGATCCCTCACAAAGAGATGCACAAAAGACTGTTTGTTTTAGAACCATTAGAAGAGATTGCACCATATCTTATGCATCCACTGCTTGGCAAAACAGTCACACAATTAAAAGAAATGATAAAAGAGGAACAATAAACTATGAGAGATTTGATGGAAATAAGACAACAGATTGACGAGATCGATCAGAAGATGCTTTCTTTATTCAAACAACGAATGAGATGTTCTGCGGACGTAGCAGAATATAAAAGAGGGACAGGGAAAGCAATTTATGACCCTGTAAGAGAAAGACAGAAGATTGATGTTTTAACAAAAGATGAAACGGAAACGATCATTAAGAAATCCGTGGAAGAGATGTTTCTTCAGATGATGAGTATCAGTCGCAGATACCAGTATAGTCTGTTATCACAGGAAGATGCTTATATCGATGGAACATTTGAAGAAGTTGATTCTCTGGATATCAATGAAAATACAAAAGTCGTATATCAGGGAATTCCTGGTGCATATCAGGAACAGGCAATGGTACAGTATTTTGGAGAAAATGTTAAAAATTTCTCTGTACCGGAGTTTAAAGATGTTGTAAAGACATTAGATCGAGGGGAAGCTGATTATGGAGTACTTCCAATTGAGAATACTTCAGCAGGAACTGTCAGTGGAATTTATGATATGATTCTTGATTACGATATCTGTGTGGTAGGAGAAGAATCTGTTGATGTGAGACATGTTTTTGCAGCACTTCCAGGAAGCAGTTTAGAACAGATCGAGAAAGTGTATTCACATCCGCAAGGATTGATGCAATGCAAAGGTTTCTTAGATGAACATCCAGAATGGGAGCAGGTAAAAGTTGCTAATACTGCGATTAGTGCAAAGAAAGTAGCAGATGATGGCAAGAATACAAAAGCTGCGATCTGCAGTGAACGTGCAGCTAAGATGTATGGTCTTCAGATTTTAAAAAGAGAGGTAAATGATGAAGGAAACAATACAACAAGATTCGTGATCATGTCAAAGAAGAAACAATATAGAAAAGATGCAGGAAAAGTAAGTATTAGTTTCAGCGTACCACATGAATCAGGGTCTTTGTATAATATCTTGACTCATTTTATGTTTAATAATGTCAGTATGAGTAATATTGAATCCAGGCCGCTTCCAGGAAGAAAGTGGGAGTATGGATTTTATGTTGACGTGATCGGGAATTTAAATGATCCAGCAATCCGTAATGCACTGGCAGGAATCAAAGAAGAGACAAAGGATTTTAAAATATTAGGAAATTTCTAAAAATTATGAATGTGAAAAAAAGACTGGGGAAATACAAACGAATGGAAGGTAATGTAAAATGACACAGAGAAATAGTGAAACAAAATTACAAAAATTTCACAGCGTCATGCAAAAAGTCTTAAAATATGGGATTGTCCTTGCATTGATCGCATTTATTGTATTGGTTTTAACAAATAAAAATCAGTTTTCAGAAAGAGTTGCAAAAGGTGTTCCAGAAAAGAAAATATCAAAGATTGCAATTTCAGATGGTGATAAAGTTGTACAAAAGTTTAAAGCAACATGTGATACGATGGAACGTTTGAATATTCTGGTTGACAGAAATGAACAGGTTGGAAGAGCTGGAAGTATTGATCTGAATGTAAAAGATAGTAAGGGAAGATCAATCTATCATATTACGCCGAGCCTGTTAGAGGTTGATGGATTAAAGAATATGACGGCAACAATGAGACGTACCCAAAGAGCTGAATATCGCTGGTACAGAGTTGTAGTAAACCAGAAACTGAACAAAGGTGAGAATTATACGATTGAGATCACAGCAAAAGGAATCAAGAAAGATCGTCCATTATATTTATATACATCAAAGAAAATGGGAAATATTTTTAGTCCTGTGAAAGTCAATGGACAGAAGATGGATGTACATATCCGTACAAGAGTATGGACAACACAGATTGATGTTTCAGCAATTGTTTTAACAGTTGCAATTACATTGGCACTGATCGCATTGATTCTTATTCCAATATATTTGCCGAAAAAATGGAATAAGAGATTTACATGGATATTGTTTGTTATAACACCGTGGATTTCGTTTTACATGGTTGAGAAGGTATTCTATAATCCGATCAGTGTTATGAATAAGCTGGCATTCGGGCTGAATGTATTATGGTATTATATTATTTATATGATCTTGTTGCTTATATTTAACAGAGTGAAATGGGCATTGTTGGTTGGAAATGTATTTTTCTATGCAGCAGCGATAGGTAACTATTTTGTACTTGCATTCCGTGGAACTCCAATCACACCAGCAGATATTTATGCCCTTGGAACTGCAATGGACGTAGCAGATCATTATGTATTATCCTACGATAAAGCAGCAATCGTAGCAACAGTTGTATTACTTGGAATGTGTGTGCTTGCATCCAAACTTGAAACATATCCAATCTTTCAATGGAGAAAACGATTGATTGCTGTTTTAGTTACGGTTCTTGTTACAGCAGCAAGTGCTTTTACACTGACAAGAGTTGATGCACTACAATCTAAGGGAGTTAAGGTGAATTTTTGGAATCAGAAATTAGGTTATACCAATAATGGATATATTTTAAGTTTCTTAATGAATATTCAGTATACGATCGTATCCCAGCCAGAAGGGTATAGTGCAAATAAAGTAAATAAGATTGCAGACAACTACGAAGTTACACAGGGAAGTAACAAAAACTTAAAACAAAAACCAAATGTAGTCGTGATCATGAATGAGACGTTTTCTGATCTGAATGTGGTTAATAAGATCAAGACAAATAAAGAGGTTATGCCATTTATTAACAATCTGAAAGAAAATACCATCAAAGGTCATATGTTAGTGTCTGTTTTTGGTGGAGGTACAAGTAATTCGGAATATGAATTTTTAACAGGAAACTCTGTATCAGCACTTCCATTAAATGGAAACGCTTATACACAGTTTGTAAAACATAAAGTACCAAGTCTTGCATCCCAGTTGAAACAACAGGGGTATGATACGTTGGCATTCCACCCATACAAAGCACATGGATGGAACAGAGATACTGTTTACCCATTGATTGGATTTGATCAGTTCTTAGATGAAACATGCATGAATCCAAATGGAGAAAAATTCCGAGGATGGTATTCTGATTCCGAGGATTACAATAAGATCATTGATATCTTTAATAAGAAAAAGGCAGGGCAGCCATTATTCTTATTTAATGTAACGATTCAGAACCATGGAGGATATCTGATCGCTGATAAGAACTTTAAAGAAGAGATCAAGATCAAGGATGAAAAGGCAACAGATACAGCAAATCGTTATCTGTCACTGATCCATGAATCTGACCGTGCATTTGAGAAGATCATTAATTACTTTAAGAATAAGAAAGAACCAACGATCGTTGTAATGTTCGGGGATCATCAGCCGAAACTGGAAGATTCATTCTATGAACTGTTATATGGAAAATCATTAAGCAACTTAAGTTTGAAAGAACAGCAGAAGAAGTATACAGTACCATTTATCATATGGGCTAACTATGATATTGATGCAAAAAGCGATGTAGAAAATGTCAGTGCAAACTATTTATCAAGCTTGATGCTTCAGCAGACAAACTTAAAATTGTCAAGATATAATGAATTTTTATTAGATATGAGAAAAAATGTTCCTGCATTGAATGCAAATGGGTATGTAGACAAAGATGGAGAAAATCATCATTTTTCAGAACAAAATAAATACACAAAACTGATCACACAGTATCAGTATCTGCAGTATAATAGTTTGATGGATAAGAAACATGTCAGTACAGATTTGTTTTCTGTGAAATAAGCAGGACGAGAGGAAAGAAATATGTCAGAACGAAATGGAAAAAATAAAATTCATAATATAATAAACAAAGCGATGAAAGGCGTGGTTGTATTCGCATTATTTCTTTTTATTATTTTTGTACTAAAGAATAAGGCTGAGTTTTCAGAAAAAATCGCTAAGGGTGGACCAGATAAGGAAATTTCTCAGATCGCAGTGACAGGTAATGATGAGATTGTGCAGAAGTTTAAAGCGACGTATGATAACATTCAGAGCTTCACGTTCATGATCGATCGAAATCAGAGCTATAAAAGAGCAGGAAGTATTTCTGTTAATATCAAGGACAGCAAAGGAAAATCAGTTTATCATGTCACAAAAGATTTGCTGGATGTGGATGGAATGAGAAACATTCAGCCGTCTTTAAAGACAAGCAGATATACATCCCAAAAATGGTATAGCTTGATCGTTAATAAGGATATCAAAAAGGGCGATACATATACTCTTACGATCAAAGCCAGAGGAATCAAAAAAGATCATCCATTGTATTTATATACATCAAAGGAGATGGGCAAGATATATGAGCCAGCAGTGATCAATGGAAAGTCACAAAAAGACTTTCATATCCGAATGAGAGTATGGACAAATCGTATTGATGTAAGTGCGATCATAATGACAGTAGCAATCGCAGTTGCACTGATGGCTATTATTCTGATTCCATTAAAACTTCCAGAAAAATGGAATAAACGATTTAGTTGGATATTATTTATTGTGAATCCGTGGATCGCATTTTATATGGTTGAGAAAGTGTTTTATAATCCGATCAGCATTATGAAGCCACTGACATTTGCTTTAAATGTGCTGTGGTATTACATTATATATGCAGTATTGCTGATGCTCTTTAACCGTATTAAATGGGCACTGATGATAGGAAATATTTTCTTCTACGGTGCAGCGATCGCAAATTATTTTGTACTTGCATTTAGAGGAAATCCAATCACACCAGCAGATATTTATGCGGTTGGAACAGCGATGGATGTTGCAGATCATTATGTACTAAGTTTTGATAAACCAGCCATTATTGCAACGATCATTTTACTTGGTTTATGTGTGATCGCATGTAAATTAGAAACTTTCAAGGCATTTACGATCAAGAAACGACTGGTTGCAATTGTTATCACGGCAATAGTGATAGTTGCAAGTTCCGTTCACATGACAAAAGTAGATGATCTTGCCAAAAATGGAATCAAAGTTAATTTATTTAACCAGAAAAATGGATATTTGAAAAATGGATATATTTTAAGCTTTATTTTAAATGTTCAGTATACTCTTGTTTCTCAGCCAGATGGATATAATCCGCAGACGGTAAATAAGATTGCAGATAACTATCAGGTAACAACAGGAAAGAATAAAACTTTAAAACAAAAACCAAATGTAGTCGTGATCATGAATGAAACATTTGCAGATTTAAATGTAGTCAATCATATTAAGACCAACAAAGAGGTTATGCCGTTTATTAACAGTTTAAAAGAAAATACGATAAAAGGGCATATGCTTGTATCTGTATTTGGAGGAGGAACAAGCAACTCAGAATATGAATTTCTGACAGGAAACTCTGTATCAACATTGCCATTAAATGGTAATGCTTATACACAGTTTATCAAACATAAAGTGCCAAGTCTTGCATCGCAGTTAAAACAGGAAGGATATGATACGATGGCATTCCATCCATATAAAGCGAATGGATGGAATAGAAATACGGTATATCCATTGCTTGGATTTGATAAATTCATTGACGAGACATCTATGAATCCAAACGGAGAAAAATTCCGTGGATGGTATTCTGATTCTGAGGATTATAATAAGATCATTGATGTGTTTAATAAAAAGGAATCAGGGAAACCACTATTCTTCTTTAATGTAACGATCCAGAATCATGGTGGTTATTATGTCAAAGATACCAAATTTAAAGAAGAGATCAAGATTCAGGATGAGAAAGCAACGGATACAGCAAACCGTTATCTGTCACTGATCCATGAGTCAGACCGTGCGTTTGAAAAGATCATCAACTATTTTAAACAACAAAAAGAACCAACGATTGTTGTAATGTTTGGAGATCATCAGCCAAAACTTCCGGATTCTTTCTATGAATTATTATATGGAAAATCTTTAAATAATTTAAGCCTTAAGGAATTACAGAAGAAATACAAGGTGCCATTTATCATATGGGCAAATTATGATATTGATGAAGCTTCTGATATGGAAAATGTCAGTGCAAACTATCTTTCCAGCATGATGCTTGAGCAGACAAACTTAAAATTATCAAGATATAATGAATATTTGTTAAATTTAAGAAAGACAATACCAGCGTTAAATGCGAATGGTTATGTGGATAAAGATGGAAAAGATCATGAATTTTCTGAAAAGAACAAATATACAAAACTGATCAATGAGTATCACTATCTGCAATATAACAGTTTGATGGATACAAAACATGTTAGTAATACATTATTTTCCGTAGGAAATGGTAAGTAATATAAAAAATCAAAAGAAAATATGTAGAAATTAAAAGCTTTAGGCACTCTGTCTTGACAGAGTGCCTAAAACGATATAGAATGAAAGTTGTTGCTGTGTAGTATTTAAGATAAGTACGACCACACAATAAATACAAGAAAAAGTCAAATAATTGATTTTATTAGGAGGATACACATATGGTAAAAGCAGTCGTTGGAGCCAATTGGGGAGACGAAGGAAAAGGTAAGATTACAGACATGTTAGGTGAAACATCCGATATTATCGTTCGTTTCCAGGGAGGAGCAAATGCTGGTCATACGATCATCAATGATTACGGTAAGTTTGCGTTGCATACATTACCATCTGGGGTATTCTACAACCATACAACAAGTGTGATCGGTAATGGTGTGGCATTAAATATCCCTGTATTATTTAAAGAGATTGAAGAAATTGTAAGCCAGGGGGTTCCTAAGCCTAAGATCTTAGTATCAGATCGTGCGCAGATGGTAATGCCTTATCACATTTTATTCGATCAGTATGAAGAAGAACGTCTTGGAAAGAACTCATTTGGATCAACAAAATCCGGTATCGCACCATTTTATTCAGACAAATACGCAAAGATCGGATTCCAGGTAAGTGAATTATTCGATGAAGAAGAAGTGTTAAGAGAAAAAGTAAAATCAGTATGTGAGAAAAAGAATGTTATGTTAGAGCATTTATATCACAAACCACTTCTTGATCCAGATGAATTATACAATACATTAATGGAATACAAAGAGATGGTAGCACCTTATGTATGTGATACATCATTGTTTTTACACGAAGCGATCAAAGAAGGAAAGAATATCTTATTAGAAGGACAGTTAGGATCACTAAAAGACCCTGACCATGGAATCTATCCAATGGTTACATCATCTTCTACATTAGCAGGATATGGTGCGATCGGAGCAGGAATTCCTCCATATGAGATCAAGAAAGTTGTAACAGTTGTAAAAGCATACTCAAGTGCCGTAGGAGCTGGGGCTTTCGTAAGTGAGATCTTTGGAGATGAAGCAGATGAACTTCGCCGTCGTGGTGGAGATGGTGGAGAATTTGGAGCAACAACAGGACGTCCAAGAAGAATGGGATGGTTTGATGCTGTAGCTACTAAATACGGATGCCGTATGCAGGGAACAACAGATGTTGCCTTTACAGTATTAGATGTACTTGGATATTTAGACGAGATTCCAGTATGCGTAGGATATGAAATTGACGGAGAAGTAACAACAGACTTCCCAACAACAGGAAAACTTGAGAAAGCAAAACCAGTTTTAGAAGTACTTCCAGGATGGAAATCTGATATCCGTGGAATCAAGAACTACGAAGATCTTCCAGAGAACTGCCGTAAGTACATCGAGTTTGTAGAAGAGAAGATTGGATATCCGATCACATTAGTATCCAACGGACCAGAAAGACATGATATCATCAGACGTGGTTTTGAGGACTAAATTTTAAGGACAGCCAATATGAGCAGAGAGAAAGCAGATAAAGAAGAGAAGAAAGGCTTTAAGAGAGAAGCTTTAAGCTGGGTGATCTGTATTGTGGTGACCATTCTTCTCACAGAATTTATCTTGAATTTTGTAATTATCAACGCCAATATTCCAAGTGGTTCGATGGAGAATACGATCATGACGAATGACAAGCTGATTGCTCTTAGGACCTCTTACTGGTTTAAAGATCCGAAAAGGGGAGATATTATTATCTTCAAGTATCCAGAGGATGAAAGGGAATGGTATATTAAACGTGTGATCGCTCTTCCAGGAGAGACTGTGCAGGTTAAAGATGGTAAAGTCTACATTAACGGAAGCAGTAAACCACTTAGTGAACCATATATCAAAGAAGAACCAGTAGAAGATTTTGGACCATATACAGTGCCGAAGAATGGATATTTTGTTATGGGAGATAATCGGAATAATTCAAATGATGCGAGAGAATGGGATATACACTATGTTTCCAGAGACGAGATCTTAGGAAAAGCGTGGTTTCGATATTACCCATCAATCAAACGGATCAAGTAACAGATGAAGAAAGGCAGGAAATACTATCATGGATACAAAGATCATTAATGCACAGAATGCACCAGCAGCTGTTGGACCATACTGCCATGCAGTAGAAGCAGGAGATTTTGTGTTTACATCCGGACAGATTGGTTTAGATCCACAGACACAGGAGTTAAAAGAAGGTGTCGCTGAACAGACAAAACAGGTGTTAGCAAATTTAACAGCAGTATTAAAAGCATCTGATCTTACATTAGACAATGTTATCAAAACAACAGTATTCTTAGCAGATATCAATGATTTCGCAGAGATCAATGGAATTTATGAAGAAGCTTTTGGAGATAACAAACCAGCAAGATCATGTGTACAGGCAGGAGCTCTTCCAAAAGGAGCACTGATCGAGATTGAAGTTATTGCAGTAAAATAATAACAAGAAAATAAAAAGTTCCGATAATGGATAAACAGATTCATTACCGGAACTTTTTTAGTTTTATATAAAATAAATATTTTATTTTAATAATGCTAATAAACGATCATTATCTTCTTTTTTCTGAATACAGAAACGAATAAATTCACCATCAAGTCCATGAAAACTCGCACAGTCGCGGATCATCAGACCTTCTTTGATACATCGTTCAAACATTTCAAAAGAAGTAGTTCCATCTAAAAGTTTTACAAGAATAAAGTTTGCATAAGCCTTAAAAACCTTAAGATTAGGACGTTTGGATAAAATATTCATACAGCGGGAACGCTCAGAATCAATATAATCTTTCGTCATTTTGATATAATCCTTATCCATAAACATTGCTTCTCCGGCAAGGGCAGCCAGTGTGTTGATCGTCCATGGATTTTTGATGCTGTTCATACGTTCAAGGAAAGAAAGGTTTCCACAGATTCCGTAACCAAGACGAAGTCCTGGAGCACAGAAGAATTTGGAAGTTCCGCGAAGAACCATGAAATTATCAAATTTTGTAGTGAGAGAAACCGCTGAGATCTTTTGGATATCGGGGGCAAATTCTACATAAGTTTCATCAATCATAACAAAGATATTATGTTTTTTACAATGTGCAAGGATTTTTGAAATTTCCTCCGTATTCAGAGCACTAGAGGTTGGATTATTCGGATTACATATTGCAAGAAGATCAACACTGTCATCGAGTTTTGCAAAAAGATCATCAAGATCTAATTGAAAATCAAGATCTTCTCTTAGATAATATTCTTCTACATGACCACCAACAAGATCGATCTCTCGTGTATATTCGGAATATGTAGGAGATAGAAGCAGTGCGTGTTTTGGACGTAATAGTTGCATTGTAAGACTGATCATCTCGGTTGCACCATTTCCAACAATGATATGTTCCATTGGGACATTACAGTATAGTGAAAGGGTAGAACGAAGTTCCTTGTAATCACGGTCAGGATACTCGCTGATACATTCAATATGAGATGCCATGCTTTTCTTCAATAAAGGTGAAATTCCTAGAGGATTGACATTTCCTGCAAAAGGAATGATCGTCTCTTTTTTGATTCCATAATAAGCTTCGACTTTCTCAAGATCACTTCCGTGAAATTCTTGTTTTTTTTCTGACATGGTAATTCCTCTTTTCCTTTAATATTGTGTCGAAATTTGGTATAATGAATACTAATTGAAATTATGTATTATTATACCCACAAAATCTTTTGGTTGGCAAGGAGCAGAATAAGAATATGTCAGAATCATTAGAAAAGTTTACAAGTATTGCGAAGGAAGATCATCAAAGAGCTAAAACGCTCTTTTTTTCTGAAGCATTTAAGGAAGAATTTCTGAAAGATAAACAAAAAGAAAAACAACTATATCATCAGCTGCTGTTGGGAAGAAACAGAGATCAGATCTTAGAAGAATTTTTACTAAGTACAGACCAGAAATCACCAGTATTGCTTGATGTAACAAAAACAATGTATCATGCAACAATTGCAAATTTAGATGAACCGCTGGAAATTACGATAAGGAAGGATGGATGGGGATACATTGCAGGAAGAGTTAAGACAGAAGGAAAGTTTATCACTCTTCACAAAGATACATTTCATGCTGAAGATTTTGAAGATGGACAGATGGCTATTTATGTGGATCTTAAAACAATACCACGAGATGGAGACAGAGACCATTTAATCGTGCAGACTGTCTATCAGACGATCGAGATTGAAGTGATATACAAAGAAGAAAAAAGTGAAAGAAAAAAGGAAGAAGAGTTTAGACAAAAGAAACTTTATGAATTATACATTGATTTTTGCAGTGGAAGGATTCGCTTGGAGCAGTTTGCTGAACGTGCAAGATCTGTACTTGATAAGATGCCAGATCATCCGGTAAGAAATCGGATTTATGATCTTATGAAACTTCATTTGGATATTCTTTGTGGCAAGGAAGATCTAAAAGAGCACATTCCGGAAGATGCAAAGAAGGAATCGCTTGAAATCTGTCAGGGATATGTCTGGTATCTGCAGGCATGTTACGATAAAGAAGATGATACGATAGATGAAGCCAGAGAAGAGATGAAAATTCTCTATGAAAACAGCGATGATATCAATGTTAAAGGATATTTGTTCTGGTTTCTTATGAATTTAAGTGAAGATTTGATGAAAGATTCAGCACTTCGAATGAAACAGATCAAAGAATTATATCAGGAGGGATGTCAAAACCCTCTGCTTCGTTTTGAAGGCTGCTGTATTTTAGGGGAAGATGAACAATTATTAACATGTATAGATTCTTATGAATTATGGGTACTGGAATTCGGTGCACAGGAGAAGATTTTAAATACAAGATTGATTGGAAAGTTATGCTTTCTTGTTTCAAGAAATAAGATATTTTCAGAAGAAATCTTATGGTTATTTATGTGTATATATAAAGAATATCCACAGACAGATGTGCTGCAGGCAATTTGTGCCATGATGATTCAGGGAAACTGTATGGATGAAGACTGCCATCCATACTATGAGGAAGCATTGCAGCGAGGTGTACAGCTGATTGGATTACAGGAAGCATTTTTAAGAACGATTCCCAAAGGAGAGTACCCATTACTGCCAGAAGAGATTCTTATGTATTTTACATACAGCATGAGTCTTGGGGCAGAAGAACAAAGCCGCCTGTTTGCCAATGTAGTACATAACAGACGCAACTATCATAAGATCTTTCCGAATTATGAAGAACTGATTCGTACATTTTTAAGAGAAGAACTGCAAAAAGGACAGATCAACGAAGATCTTATTTTACTGTATCGTTATTATTATGAGGAACTTCTTCAGAATGAGGTGTCCAGACAAAATCTTGGAAATGTTGTGTTTGTACAGAAGCTGATATGTGATAATGAATTTATTCAGAAAGCAGAGATCAGTCAGGAGTGGAAGAAAAATCTGGACGTCTGCTATCTGTCAGAGCCTAACCGCTATGTAGAAATCTTTGACCAGAATGCAGCATTTATTTTCTTTGACAATGAAGGAAATCGTTATATTGGATCCGTTGCGTATCAGTTAAAACCAGTTTTTACAAGAGAACAGATGGAGATGTATTGTGAGAGTGCGGATGGAAATAATCCACATTATGTTATGTATAAAGCAGCAGGATTTGGAATAAGAGAAAAGCTTAAAGAAGAAGATTTCCCAGTTGTGCTATATGCATTAAAAAGCAGAAACTTAGATGTTGATTATGAGCAGGAATTGTTTGAGAAAGTTCTTGAGTATTATAAAGCACATGAATTGCAGAAAGAATTGCAGAATGCATTGTCTTATGTCGAATGGAAGAATTTAAAAGATGAGAACAGAAGACACATGATTGGATATTTTATTGCTGCAGGACTGTATGAGGATGCACTGAAAGGAATTGGACAGTACGGATATCAATTTCTTGACAAAGATCAGTTAAAAGAGATCTGTTTGTATGCACTTACAACATTGAGTAACAGACGGTCAGATCTTTTGGTAGAAATGTGTATGGAATCTTTTGAGTTAGGCAATGAAAATAACGAAGTGATCAAGTATCTGCAAAAATACTTCCATGGAACAAAAGAAGAGATGTTAGCTGTATTTGATGCAGGACAGAAAGTCAGTATGTATGACAGAGTATTTGTGGAGAGTGTGCTAAGAGCATGTATTGCAGATGGCGTGGATGGAACTGAATTTAAAGTGTTTGAAGAATACTTAAACCAGTCAGAAACAGACAAAGGTCTGATCAATGCAATGTTGGTGGAATATGTAAATTATGCATATGATAATAAGCAAGAACTTCCAGAGAAATTTTACGAATTGATCGGAGAGAAGATTGATCATGGGAAGATGGACTGGATGTACCAGCAATTGTATCTTGATTACTACAAAGATAAGAAAGAACAATTATCTGAGCGAAGTTTAAAACGTATTGAAAAGATCAAAGACTATCAGATCATCAGGAGAGATCATATTCTGCCTGTACTATTTGAATATGTTGATGTGATCTCACTGCCAAAATATCTTTGTGCTGAAACATTTGTACAGTTTTATGCAAAGAGCAGTGCCAATGTAGTATTTCATTATATGGACAGTGACAATGGGCATTGGATTGAAGAGCCAATGAATGAGTTACTCCCTGGATATTATGTTTTGTCCCTGGCAGTCTTTTATCATGAGCTGTCAGACTGCTATGTTAGTGTATCAGGAGAGTTAAGAAGATACAGAGAAGATGTGATCATATCAGACCATATGAAATACAGCAAAGGCAGCAGATTTTATGAATTAAATGAACTTTTAATTCATCAGCAGGATGAAGATGTTCAGAAAATGATGGAACGTTATGCAGTAAAAACAATGATGACACAGATGGTAAAACCAATGACAGAGGAATAAAATATGCAGACAGCGATACATTTTGAAGGAGATCAGGCATATATATGTGTATCTGATCATGGAAAAATTAAAGAAGAAGAGCCTGTTTCCTATGGAAGATCGAGAGTAGAATTTGTGATTCAGACTGCCAAGGCACAGGAAGAAGGAAAAATCGCAGTTGTTTTTGATGATGCAACAGGAAAGATCGTAAAGGATGCAGAAGAACAATGCATTAGATCTGGATTGCAGCAAGGACAGGTAAACTTCTTTACAAAAGAAGAAGCAGCACTTGGGGTTGTGTTATTTCGAGGAGACAATTTGGCAAAAGGAAACACAGGAATTTTTGACTACACAAGAAAACATTTTGTATATTATGAAGTAAAGAAACAAAAAGATTCAGTGATCGTGGAAGCAAAAGACTACACAGAACAGATCAAACATGCTGTTACAGACCAGGAAAAAGATGCAGCATTTTTAACGATCATCAAACAGGCATTGGCCAGAGGAATTACAACGACGATCTATTTATGTGGAGAAGGATTTGATGGAAACTGGTTTAGTCAGTCAACCAATGCTCTTTGTATCGGAAGACGAGTGTTTATGGGAAAACATCTCTTTGCATCTGGAGCGGCGTATTTGTGTGCAAACAGACAAGGAGAACAAAAAGTTCCGGCAACCGTAAATCATACAACGATCAGTCAGATTGGTCTGGTTGTTCATCATCATGGCAGGGATATGTTCTGCCCACTGATCATGGAGGGAAAACCATGGGAAGAGAGCAGAGGTGAGATGGAAATCTTTGTATCTGGAATCAATGGCTTAAGCTTTGAAGTAAGAAATCGTTCTGGAATGAAAAAAGCATCTATCCGTATGCCGCTTGATGGAATGAAAAAGGATGCAGATATTGTGTATAAATTAAAGATACAGGGAGAATACATAAAAGCAGATCAGTGCAAGATCAAGATCACAGATCTTGGATTTGGAAAGATAAGACCGGCAAGTTATCAGACATGGCAGCAGATCATTTATCTGGAAAGAGGTGATTATAATGAGTAAGATTGTTTTGTGTGAAACAAAACCTGCAAAAACAGCGTATACGATCCATAAGATCAATCGAAGTTTTCAAAGTTATGAAGAACTTTGCTGGCTGTTGGAACATTATCTGATCTTCTTTTTAAGTGAGGGGATTGATCGTTCATTAAAAAATTATTTAAAAGAATATCTGAATCTGGAGATTAAGAGTGAAGATGCAGTCCAGCAGGTAAAAGAAATCATAAATTTTCAGAATTATTTTACAGCAGATGAAAAGATTCAGTTTCAGCAGAAGATAAGGACAACTTACTTATATTCCGCTGCAAAGAAACAAAAGCTTCTGGCAGATATGTACCTGAAACATCATTTATATCTGATGGCACTAACATCTTATCAGAAATTAGAGATGGTCTCAGGAAAATTAAATCCAAATGAACAGATGCATGTATGGTATCACATGGGATTATGCCAGAGTAGAATGTTTTGTTTTGATGAGGCAAAAGAATCTTTTCGCAAAGCATTGATGCTAAAACCAGAAAAACAGATTCAGGAAGCGTATTTTATGATATCTTATCTAAGCGGGGATGAAAAAAGCTTTATCGAAGATGGAAAAGCAGTTTCTTTTGACGAGGAACACTGCAAAACCATATATGAAAACCTCAAAGAATGTGAAAAAGAGATTTTTGAGAAAGAACAGTTTGATAAACTGGCGAAAATAGATTATCATAGAAAGAAGGCAGATAAAAGCATGACCCGCCGGTTAGTAAAAACAACGTTAGGGAAGTGGAAAGATGAATACAAAGCAGAGATTATCTAATGACCTGTTAAATGATGGCGAAATCATCATAGAAAAACGTTTTGTAAAATTGTATGAATCAGAGATTGATAAGATTGATGAACAGATCAGTGATCTTAAGAAACTTGATCAGAAAGATTTTGATGCAAAAGGAGAAGTGGAAGAGAAAGCAAGAGCCTATTACCGGGCATTTGCAAGAGAATTTTATGATGTCTGTGAGGGACGAGTCAGTGATGATGAGTTCTTTGATCTTTGGGAACGCGAAGAAGAATTAAAAACAGGGATCAATTCCATTAATTCGCTGGAAGGAGAACAAAAACAGCTGGAGAAAGAACTTGCACGTGCCAATGAAGAAGAGATTTCCATGGATGGCAGGATTGTGGCAGTTTATGAAAAGAAGAAGAATAAGAAAGCAATATTGATTTCTTTTTGCCTGATGGCTGTTGCGGCAGTTTGTGTGACAGGATTTTATCTGTATCATTTCACAGTGCCAGTCAAGCAGTATGCATGGCAGCTTGCGTGTGCGGGCGTGATCGTGGTATTATTCCTACTAATCTTATTTCAATCACACAAGAAAGTTTCTGACCAGTTAAAGCTGTTAGAGATGATGGTTACTCACAAAGGTCATACAGGAAAACGGCTGGAAGATGATAAAAGAGAGATTGGAAATGATCTTAAATTCTACTATGAGAAATTTGAGAACGTATTTTCATATATTTCCCCAGAACAGTGGAAATTATTTGATTTTTGTGGTAAAGTGTCAGCCAGATTAAGATTTAGCGATGCAATCATTGAAGCGTCCGCTGATCTGGAACAATTATTAGACAAGAACCAATGGAAGACATCTGGATTCTGGATGTATCATCCAAAGGTTTTATATAATCTGATCAAACGAAGGGATTATCTGAATGCATTGAATCAGAGAAAAGATATATGTAGCAAGGAATTGATTCGTCATGAGCAGATTTTAGAAGGAATCGGTGAACAAGCAGATTCCGAAACTATAGAAGGAGTTTAGAGATGAAGAAAGAACTAGAAAAAACCTATGATCCAGGTGCGATTGAAGAACGCCTGTATCAGAAATGGCTGGATAACAAGTATTTCCATGCAGAAGTAGATGAGACAAAACAACCATATACGATCGTGATTCCACCTCCAAATATCACAGGAAAGCTTCATATGGGACATGCGTTAGATGAGACACTTCAGGACATTCTGATCCGATTTAAGAAGATGCAGGGATATAATGCATTATGGATACCAGGAACAGACCATGCAAGTATTGCGACAGAAGTAAAGATCATCAATGCACTGAAAGAAGAAGGAATCGAGAAAGAAGATCTTGGAAGAGAGAAGTTCTTAGAACGTGCCTGGGATTGGAAAGAAGAATATGGTGGAACGATCATCGAACAGATGAAGAAACTTGGATCTTCCTGTGACTGGGATCGTGAGAGATTCACGATGGATGAAGGATGTTCTGAAGCAGTCAAAGAAGTTTTCATTAAATTATATGAAAAAGGTTATATTTACCGTGGATCAAGAATCATCAACTGGTGTCCGGTCTGCCAGACATCTATCTCTGATGCGGAAGTAGAATACGAAGATCAGGCAGGGCATTTCTGGCATATTAAATACCCAGTTGTTGGAAGCGAAGGTGAATATGTAGAAATCGCAACAACACGTCCAGAGACATTATTAGGAGACTCTGCAGTTGCAGTTCATCCAGATGATGAAAGATATACACATTTAGTTGGTAAGATGTTAGAATTGCCATTATGCAACCGTCAGATTCCAGTTGTAGCAGATGAATATGTAGACCGTGAGTTTGGAACAGGTGCCGTTAAGATCACACCAGCACATGATCCAAATGACTTTGAAGTTGGAAAACGCCACGATCTGCCAGAGATCAATATCTTAAATGACGATGCAACGATCAACAAGAATGGTGGTAAATACGAAGGTATGGATCGCTATGAAGCAAGGAAGGCCATTGTTGCTGACTTGGAAGAACAGGGATATTTAGTTAAGATCAAAGAACATGAACATAACGTAGGAACACATGACCGCTGCGGAACAACAGTTGAGCCTATGATCAAGCCACAGTGGTTTGTGAAGATGGAAGAACTCGCAAAACCAGCGATCGAAGCTGTGAAGAACGGAGATCTGAAATTCGTACCAGAACGTTATACAAAGACATATCTTCATTGGTTAGAGAACATCCGTGACTGGTGTATTTCCAGACAGTTATGGTGGGGACACAGAATTCCAGCATATTACTGTGATGAATGTGGAGAAGTTGTCGTAGCAAGAGAAACACCGGAAGTATGTCCTAAGTGTGGATGCAAGCATTTCACACAGGATGAAGATACATTGGATACATGGTTCAGTTCTGCATTGTGGCCTTTCTCAACACTCGGATGGCCAGAGAAGACAAAAGAATTAGATTATTTCTATCCTACAAATACACTGGTAACAGGATATGATATCATCTTCTTCTGGGTAGTCAGAATGGTATTCTCAGGATACGAACAGACAGGAAAGAGTCCATTTGACACAGTACTGATCCATGGATTAGTTCGTGATGAACAGGGACGTAAGATGAGTAAATCCCTTGGAAATGGTATCAATCCATTGGATGTCATTGCACAGTATGGTGCAGATGCCTTAAGATTTACACTGATCACAGGAAATGCCCCTGGAAATGATATGCGTTACACAGAAAAACGTGTCATTGCAAGTCGTAACTTTGCAAACAAGATCTGGAATGCATCTCGTTTCATTATGATGAACTTAGAGCAGGCTGATTTCTCTGATGTTACATTAGAAGATCTTACAAGTGCAGACAAATGGATCTTATCTAAGTTAAATACACTTGCCAAAGATGTTACAGACAACATGGAGAAATACGAACTTGGTATCGCAGTTCAGAAACTAAACGACTTCTTATGGGAAGAATTCTGTGACTGGTATATTGAGATGGTAAAACCTCGTCTGTACAATGATGAAGACCAGACAAAGGCAGCAGCACTTTGGACATTAAATACAGTTTTAACAGAAGCATTAAAACTGTTACATCCATATATGCCATTTATCACAGAAGAGATTTATTGTAATTTAACAGATGAAGAATCTATTATGTTAGCAAAATGGCCAGAGTTCAAAGAAGAATGGAACTTCAAGGCTGATGAGAAGGCTGTAGAGACGATCAAAGAAGCAGTCAGAGGAATCCGTAATGTTCGTGCAGAGATGAACGTATCACCAAAGAAGAAAGCACAGGTTTACGTGGTATCTGAAGATGCGGAGATCAGAGATATTTTTGAACAAGGGAAAGTTTTCTTTGCTACACTTGGATATGCAAGTGAAGTTATCATTCAGGATAACAAAGACGGAATCGGAGACGATGCAGTATCAAGTGTGATCGCAGGAGCTGTGATCTACATGCCATTTGCAGAATTAGTTGACATTGCAAAAGAGAAAGAACGTCTTGCAAAAGAAGAAAAACGTTTAAATGGCGAGATCAAACGTTGCGAAGGAATGCTTGGAAATGAAAGATTCGTAAGCAAAGCGCCTGAAGCGAAAGTTCAGGAAGAAAAAGACAAACTTGCCAAATATCAGCAGATGTTAAAACAGGTCAAAGAACAGATCGCAAGAATTTCATAAAGATCAGAAGTGGATGATAAAACGAGGTTTTGAAAAATGAAATTTACATTAGATTTACACACACATACAGTAGCCAGTGGACATGCGTATTCAACAGTACAGGAGATGGCAAAAGCAGCGGCAGATAAAGGATTGAAACTTTTAGGAATCACAGAACATGCACAAGGAATTCCTGGAACATGCGATGAGATTTATTTCCATAATATGCGTATTATTCCAAGGAAGATGTACGGGATTGATCTGATGTTTGGCTCTGAGATCAACATTATCGATCATGATGGAACTTTAAGTATGGAAGAAGAAATTATTGAGAAGACATTGGATATCCGAATTGCGGGAATCCATCTTCCATGTTATGAAGTTGGAACCGTCACGCAAAATACGAATGCCTATGTAAAAGCGATCGAGAATCCAATGATCGATATTATCAGTCATCCAGATGACAGCAGAATACCGATTGATTATGAAACGATCGTAGATGCGGCAAAAGAAAATCATACATTATTAGAGATAAATAACAGTTCCTTGGATTCTTTGTCATCAAGAGTTGGAGCATGGCAGAATCTGCAGATCATGATTCAGATGTGTAAAGAGAAGAAAGTGCCAGTAGTCGCAGGGACAGATGCACATTTTTCAAGTGCGGTTGGCGTATTTGATCATGTGGAAGTCTTATTACAAGAGATGAATTTCCCAGAAGAACTAGTAGTGAATCGCTCTGTAGATGTGTTAAAACAAGAAATTTTACAACATCGTGAAATCCGAAAGATCGGGAGAGATTAAAAATAGAAACATCCATCGAGAATTAAAGTTCAGATGGATGTTTTTTTACTTTATTTTTCAGATAAAATGTAATAAATAATGTCAGCACAATAATTGGCAACATCAGTTTTTGCAGATAAGAAGCTATCTCCTGGAGTAAATTTTGAATAACAATTGTTTTTATCGGCACGAATGATACTCGTAGTATCCACAAATGACTTCATACTTTTATGGATCACAAGATCTTCCATAGGGAGGTAATAATAATTTTTATAATCTTTGAGGTAATGTTTTAGATGACCATTTTCCAAAGGACATGTAAGTATAGCATTTGAATGATCAAGAGTCAGAGATATGCCAGACTTTTCGTAATTGCAGCTGACAGGAATCTGTATATCAAGATTCAGATGAGCAACAAAATGATCATTTTCAATAAAATAGGATGATAAAGTAAATTCTTTATCAAGCAATGCGGGATAAGACATCAACGAATAAATTTTATGTAAACCGATAAGATCTTCGAGGTTATGTAAAAGTAGCGATTCTTTATTCTTGATCTCTCCATTCTCAAGATAATCCTGATAAGTTTTGATAAGTTTTTTTCCAGAAAGTTTGTCGGTTCGTTGAATTCCTAAATATTCTTCCAGATTCTTCTGCCGGAAATTCTTTAATCCCCACAGATTTTTATAAGGTTTTAAAATTTGATAAAGATCAAGATGTTCATACTGATCAAATGATGCATTGATCTTAAACTCCTTGATCTTCGATGTCAAAAAAGGAAGATCAAAGGTTTTGCCATTAAATGTAATCAGTGTATTATAAGGTTGGATAAATGCAAGAAAATCAGTTAAGATCTGTTCCTGAGATAGTCCGTCTTCATTAAACCATTGTGTTACATTTCCATCCATATCACAGCATCCGATCACAGTAATCGCTGAGATATCAGCACTCAATCCAGTTGTTTCTATATCAAAAAATAAAGATTGTTGTATGTTATGTTCCATAAAAATCCTTTCTGTGAACAAGAATCATATCCACAGATTTATTATATCGGCTTTTGATCGGATTTGCAATGAATGGAAAACCAGAGTATGACACTCCATCATATGATCATTTAAGATAAGAACATACGTACGGATTATTTGTGAATTCTGATCCAATAGACTGGACTGTTAAGACATGATAAGGTATAATACGAAACGAATGGAAAAAGACAGAATAAGGAGAAACCAAATTGATTTCATATATAAAAGGAATACTAGAAGATATGTCACCAGGGATGGTGGTTGTGGATAATCATGGGATTGGGTACCAGATGATGGTTCCGATGAGAGGAGAATCTTTTCCTAAGATCGGACAAGAAATCAAGATCTATACCCATATGCATGTAAGAGAAGATGATGTCAGTTTATTTGGCTTTTTATCAAAAGAAGAAAAAGAAGCATTTGAACTTCTGATCGGAGTCAATGGGATCGGACCGAAGGTAGGATTGTCTGTATTATCAACGTTGTCCGTTTATGAACTTAAGATGGCAGTGATCAGTGAAGACGTCAAGACAATTTCTAAGACCCCGGGATTTGGACCTAAGGGAGCGAAGAAATTGATCTTAGAATTAAAAGATAAGTTAAGCTTTGAAGAATTAGAAGAAGATGGTGTGGGAGCAGAGATCTTTGATACATCTGCAGACAGCAGTGATTCTGTGATGATCACGATTGAAGGATTAGTAAGTCTTGGATATTCAAAAAGTGAAGCAGCGATCGCAGTTAACAAGGTAGAAGATGCGAAAGATCTCACCCCAGAAGAACTTCTTAAAAAAGCATTGAAGAATATTATGATATAGATAGAGGGTAATTATGCAAAACAGAATGATTTCCACAGAACTTGTGGAAGAAGATATCAAAATTGAAAATCATCTGCGCCCACAAATGTTAAGTGATTACATTGGACAGGAAAAAGTCAAAGAGAATTTAAAAATTTTTATTGAGGCAGCCAAAAGTCGAGGAGAATCTTTAGATCATGTACTGTTTTACGGTCCCCCAGGATTAGGAAAGACAACACTTGCAGGGATCGTAGCAAATGAAATGGGTGTACATTTGAAAGTAACAAGTGGACCAGCGATCGAGAAACCAGGAGAAATCGCGGCAATTCTTAATAATCTGCAGGAAGGAGATGTCTTATTTATTGATGAGATTCACCGTTTAAATCGACAGGTAGAAGAAGTTCTGTATCCAGCAATGGAAGACTATGCCATTGATATATTAGTAGGAAAAGGACAGGCTGCGAGATCGATCCGGCTGGAACTGCCAAGATTTACATTAGTCGGGGCAACGACAAGAGCTGGAATGTTAACAGCACCGTTAAGAGATCGATTTGGAGTTGTAAACCGCTTGAATTTCTATAACAGTGAAGAGTTACAGACGATCATTGAACGGTCTGCAGAAGTCTTAGAGATTGGGATCGATCCAGAGGGTGCATTAGAGATTGCAAGAAGATCCAGAGGGACACCAAGACTTGCCAATCGTTTATTGAAACGTGTGCGAGATTTTGCACAGGTAAAATACGATGGACAGATTACATTAGAGATTGCAAGAGATGCACTGAATCATTTAGAAGTTGATACGATCGGGCTGGATCAGACAGATAGAAATTTATTAAAGACGATGATGGAGACATTTGAAGGAAGACCAGTCGGACTTGATACATTAGCAGCAGCGATTGGAGAAGATTCAGGAACGATCGAAGATGTGTATGAGCCATATCTGATCCAGAACGGATTGATTCAGAGAACACCAAGAGGAAGAGTTGTAACAAGAAGTGCATATGAGCATTTTCATTTACCAATACCAGAGGATAGATAACAGATGAGAACAAAGAACAGACCAATTGAAGTATTAGCTCCAGCTGGTTCCATGGAATGCCTAAAAGCAGCAATTCTAAATGGAGCGGATGCCGTCTATTTAGGTGGAGAGATGTTTGGAGCCAGAGCTTATGCCGGGAATTTTAATAAGGAAGAACTATTAGAAGCAATCGATTACGTACATTTGTATGGTAAAAAATTATTTCTTACAGTCAATACTCTGATGAAAGAAGAAGAACTTCCATTACTGCCGGGATTTTTAAAACCTTTTTATGAGCAAGGACTGGATGCGGTGATTGTACAGGATTTGGGAGCTGTATCCGTGATCCGAAAACACTTTCCGAAACTTGAGATTCATGCGAGCACCCAGATGACGATCACAGGGGTTCATGGAGCAAGGATCGCAAAGAAAATGGGTGCAAAACGAGTTGTTCCAGCAAGGGAATTATCTTTGGAAGAGATTCAGGAGATTAAGGATGATACAGGACTTGACATGGAATGTTTTGTTCACGGAGCATTATGCTACTGCTATTCAGGACAGTGTTTTATGAGTAGTATGTTAGGTGGAAGAAGTGGGAATCGTGGGCGATGTGCAGGAACATGCCGTCTGCCATTTTATCTTGACGGGACAAAGAATACAAAGAATGCGTATCCATTAAGTTTGAAAGATTTATGTACCATTGAACATTTACCAGAGATTTTAGATCATGGAGTGGATTCCTTAAAGATTGAAGGACGCATGAAAGGTCCAAGATATGTCGGGGAAGTCACAAGAATCTACCGCAAATACGTAGATCTTTATCTTTCAGAAAAACCATATAAAGTAGAATCCGAGGATCTGAAAATCTTGATGGAAGTATTTAACCGTGGGGGATTTACTGGCGGATATTATAAAGAATATCATGGAAAAGATATGATGAGTATGAAACGGCCAGATCATCAGGGGTTATATGTTGGGAAGATCAGCAAGCTTATGAAAGGTAAGATTTCTTTTACGGCCCAAGAAGATATCCACAAAGGAGATGCTTTGCAGATCCGTATCAATTCAGAAGAAAAAGTAGAACTTACCAGTCCCTCTGAATTTAAAGCAGGCAGCAAGGTTGTTTTAAATGGACAGAAAATGAAGAAACTTCATGAAGGCATGGAAATTAAAAGAACCTTGAATCATCCAATGATCGAACGGATTGATGAAGGATTAAAGCAAAAAAAGAAAGAAAATCTTAAGGGAAAAATCATAATTCAGAAAGATCAGTGTGCTAAACTCATTCTCAAAGACGGAGAAAATCACGTAGAAGTAATTGGTCCAGTGATCGAAGAAGCGAAGAAAAATGGTGCCATGCCAGCAGATATTGAGAAGCTTCTTAAGAAAACAGGACAGACCCACTATACATTTGAAGAATTAGAAGTTGATCTTGGAGAGAACTTGTTCGTACCAGGTTCTGTGCTCAAGAAACTAAGAAAAGAAGCATTTGCACAGATGGATCAGACAAAGATTTTAAAATACAGAAGAACTTACGAAGATCCAGTCAAAGAAAATGATGTAGCAAGCAGTCAGGAACAGGAAGACAGCAAGATACAGATTGCAGTTTCTATGGAGAACCTTGAGTATCTGGATATTGTAACAGAAGACAGGGAAGTAATGAAGATCTATCTTTCATGGATGGAACTCAAACAGCAGGAGGATCCACAATCTATCCTGAATAAAATAAAGACTGCAGGAAAACAGTGTTATCTGATGCTTCCACAGATTGCAAGAAAACGTCAGATGGAAGAATTAAAGGCAAAGAAAGATCTTATATTTACAAATGAAATTGATGGGCTGCTCGTACGCAATTTAGAAGAATTTTCATGGTTGATCGAAGAGGGATATCAAAAGGAAATGATCGCGGATTACATGTTTTATGGATATAACAAAGAGGCTGTCAAAGAATATCAAAGATTATCAGGTATTCAAATTCGAATGACGTATCCATCGGAATTAAACAAAAAAGAGATGGAACAGTTAGAACTTCTGAATGCGGACCTGTTCCTCTATGGTTATCAGCCATTGATGGTGTCTGCACAATGCGTGAAGAATAATCTTCGAGGATGTGATAAGACTCCATCTTGGCTGACATTAAAGGATCGTTACAATGCAAACTTCTTCGTTCACACAAGTTGTTGTGACTGCATCAATGAGATTTATAATGGAAAACCATTGTGGGTTGGAAATGAAGCAGGAATTCTTAATGATCTTCATCCATCCGTGATCCGTTTTCATATTACAAGAGAAAATGAGGTGCAGGTCAAGGAGATTTTAAATGCAGCGAAATCTATACAGAAAGGGGAAAGAGCTTCTCTTGCCACAGAATATACGACAGGGCATTTAAAGAGGGAAGTTTTATAAAACCATATGATAGACATTATTACTACGATAGCAAAATATCTGATCATCATTATGTGTCTGATCTATACACTGTCATGTTATACAGTATTTCGTCCAAAGAATAGAGATAGAAAGGAAGACCTGTTAGACAATCAGGTCATCTATATGTTTGTATTTTTGTTCTTATGTTACATGGTACTGTTTTTGCAGAAATTTGAATTAAAGATCTTGATCTTTTTTGCGGCACAAGTGATCTTTTTCGAGATTTTGATGATCGTATTTCCGAGAATCTATAAAAGATGTTCAAGACCGCTGATCAATAACACCTGTTTTTTGTTAGGAGTTGGGTTTGTGATATTAACAAGATTATCATTTGATCTGGCAATGAAACAGTTTGCGATCGCGGCAGGAAGTGTGATCGTGACAAGTTTTATTCCATTGATGATGCATAAGATCACGATCTGGAATAAATTTGGATGGCTTTATGCAGGGGCAGGATTTTTACTGTTGTCTACAGTATTCGTGTTTGGCATCAACAAGTATGGGGCGTATAACTGGGTCAGCATTGCGGGACTTAAATTTCAGCCTTCTGAATTTGTAAAGATCATCTTTGTGTTCTTTGTTGCAGCACTGCTTTCTAAGGCAAAGGAATTTAAAGATCTGGTAAAGATCACAGTGATTGCAGCATTTTATGTATTAGTGCTTGTTGTTGAGAAGGACTTAGGCGGAGCGTTGCTTTATTTTGTGATCTATCTGATGATGCTTTATGTTGCAACCGCAAAAGCAAGTTACTTATTTGGCGGTTTGGCAGCAGGATCTGTGGCTGCTATTATTGCAGATAAGATCTTTACTCATGTACAGATCCGTGTAGCGGTATGGAAAGATCCGTTTTCCATGATCGAAGGAAGAGGACTTCAGGTCTGTCAATCCTTATTTGCTATTGGAACTGGAAGCTGGTTTGGAATGGGGCTTGGAAACGGACGGCCGTTTGATATTCCGGTCAGGGAATCAGACTTTATCTTTTCTGTGATCTGTGAAGAATTTGGTGTGATCTTTGGAATCTGCCTGATCTTCGTTTTAATGAGCAGTTTTATCCTCTTTATGGATATTTCCACAAGAAGCAGAAAATTGTTTAACAAATTGTTATGCCTTGGATTCGGAGTTTGTTTCTTATTCCAGGTATTCTTAAGTATCGGTGGTGTGACAAAATTCATTCCATCCACTGGAGTTACGATTCCACTCGTAAGTTATGGAGGAACCTCTGTGATCAGTACTTTGATCATTTTTAATATCATACAAGGATTACATATGTTAGCAGATAGCGAGGAAGAAGAATATGAGCATATTAAGGCACAAGAATCAGAAAAACAATATACAAGACAAAACAACCGAAAGAATCAATAAGATAAAGAAGAAAAAGAAAAAAAGAGCAAATCGCCAGATTCTGCAGATTACTTATATATTTGTTGTAGCATTTTTGGCATTGATCGCTTATATTGCACATTTTGTTGCGGTAGATAGTAAAAATGTGGTCACGAATGCGCATAACCGGAGATTACAGTCTATGGCAGAGAAAGTAGTACGAGGAAAGATCATCAGTAGTGATGGAAAAGTGCTGGCACAGACACTTACTGAAAATGGATCAGAAATCAGAGATTATCCTTATGGCAGAATGTTTGCACATGTTGTAGGATATAACGATAAAGGAAAGTCAGGACTGGAATCTGTATGTAATTTTGATCTATTAAAATCGGATGCGAACTTGATGACACAGATCACAAGCAGCTTAAAAGGTGAGAAAAGTATAGGGGATAATGTATACACAACATTAAATACCAAAGTTCAGAAAGCAGCATATTATGCCTTGCAGGGACAAAAAGGAGCGGTTGTTGCGATGGATCCAGAGACAGGAAAGATCTATGCAATGGTATCCAAACCAGATTACAGACCAGCTTACGTCAAAGAAAACTGGACAGAATTAAATACAAGCAAGAATTCTTTGTTGTTAAACCGTGCAACGCAAGGATTATATCCGCCAGGATCAACATTTAAAGTTGTGACGGCATTAGAATATATGAGAGAACATAAAAACACATATAAGAATTTCAAATACCATTGTACTGGATATACAACGGTTGGAACTTTAAAGATTCATTGTTATGGAGGAGAAGCACATGGAACGGTGAATCTTGAACAGGCAATCGAGAAATCCTGTAACTGTGCGTTTGTGCATATGTCAGAAGAGATCAACAAAGGAAAACTCGCAAGTCTTGCAGGAGATCTGATGTATAATTCGAAAGTTCCGATCAATCTTCTTGCAAACAGAAGTCGTTTTGTTCTTGATAAGAAATCAGGAACTAATGAGATGGCACACACTTCGATCGGACAAGGTCAGACTTTGATCACACCACTTGAAAATGCGATGGTCATGTCTGTGATCGCCAATGATGGAGTTGTGATGCAGCCATATCTGGTAGAGAATGTCAAAAATATTGACGGTGGAGTGATCAAGGAAACAAAAGCATCAAAACTATCAGAACCTTTAGAGGCATCGGAATGTGAGACATTAAAGAAAATGTTGAGAAAAGTTGTCACAAAGGGAACTGGAACAAGAGCTTATTCTTCACACTATAATGTATATGGAAAGACAGGATCAGCAGAATATAACAGCGCGAAAGATTCCCACGCATGGTTTATCGGATGTGCCGAAAGAGGCGGGAAAAAGATCGTAGTCAGTGTTCTTGTAGAGGGTGGAGATTCTGGAGGACGAGTTGCGGCGCCAATCGCAGATAAAGTATTTCATGCATTTTTAGATTGATGTTTTCAAAAGAGTAAAACAGATAGCAGTTGAAATCAGTTCACAATCCATGTATAATATTTGTCAGAGAAAGACACACATACTTAGGCGAATAAGATCGTTTAAGAGACAGGAGGTTGTAACTGGTGACAAAAGCAACGAGCTGTGGTGGTGTCGTAATATTTAGAGGAAAGATTTTGCTGTTATACAAAAGTTATAAGAACCGATATGATGGCTGGGTACTTCCGAAAGGTACTGTTGAGCAAGGAGAGACTCACGAGCAGACAGCACTTCGTGAGGTAAAGGAAGAGACAGACGCGGACGCATCAATTATCAAGTATGTAGGGAAAAGTGAATATTCTTTCTATTCATTTCATGAACAGATCATAAAGAGTGTACACTGGTACTTGATGGAATCCGAGAACTATCACTCAAAACCTCAGAAGGAAGAGTTTTTTGTAGACTCAGGGTATTACAAATTTCACGAGGCTTACCACTTATTGAAATTTCCTAATGAGAAAGAGATCTTAAAACAAGCATATGATGAATATAAAAAGTTGAGATCTGCGAATCGTTGGGGTAAGAAAACAAGATAAATGAAGGAAAATCAGAGATATGATCAGAAGATATTTCTGGTTTTCTTTTTTTAAAAAACATATACAGCAAAGAAATTATGTATAAATCTAAGTATCTGCCACTAAACTATAACAAACAGGTTTGAGGTGGATGCATGCAGAAATGGAAAGTGATACTGCTCGTTGCAGCAATACTCGTTCAAAGCTTTCATTGTCCAGTCATGGCAAGAGAGGCAAGATTTTTAGAAACAGCAGCACCAGTACTTGATCTTTCAGCAAAATCAGCAGTAGTTATGGAACAGGAAAGCAAGGAGATCTTATTTGCGAAAGATAAGGATAAAGAACTTGCACCAGCTAGTGTAACGAAAATAATGTCCTTGCTGCTTATTTTTGAAGACTTAAAGCAAGGTAAGATCAAACTTACAGATACGGTTACAGTCAGTGAACATGCAGCATCTATGGGCGGCTCTCAGGTGTTTTTAGAAACAGGAGAGAAGCAGCAGGTACAAACATTGATCAAATGTGTTGTGATCTCAAGTGCGAATGATGCAGTTGTTGCATTGGCAGAGCATGTCTGCGGAAGTGAGGAAGCGTTCGTATCAAGGATGAACAAAAAAGCCAGAGAGCTTGGGATGAAACATACGACATTTCAAAATGCCTGCGGGCTTGATGCAAAAGGACATGTGACAAGTGCATATGATATTGCGTTGATGACGAGAGAACTTGCACAAAGATATCCAGAAGTTTTTAAATATACAAAGATCTGGATGGATACGATCATACATAAAACGAAAAAAGGTGAGAAAGAATTTGGTTTAAGTAACACAAACAAACTGATCCGCCACTACAATGGATGTACAGGAATGAAGACTGGAAGTACAGGGAAAGCAGGATTTTGTCTAAGTGCAACTGCAACAAGAAATAAGATTCATATGATTGCGGTAGTGATGGGGTGTGAAAGCTCTAAAGCAAGGATCAAAGATGCAAGAACTCTTTTGGACTATGGATTTTCAAACTGCCAGCGGATACACAGCGAAACTACAAGAAAAGAAATCGGAAGGATTCCAGTACAAAAGGGTCAGAGATCAGAGGTATCTTGCCAGGAAAAGGTGACTGCTGATCTGATCGATATTAAAACACAGAAGGGAAAGATTGTGAAAAAGATCAAGATAGATTCTGTGAAAGCACCAGTGAAGAAAGGACAGAAGATTGGTGAGATTCAATATAGCAAAGGTAATATTATGATCCATAAAGAAAAGATCCTGGCACAAGAAACAATAAATAAGGCAGATTTTTTGACACAGATTAAAAAAATTTCCACTCAATATTTCTTGATTTTAAGCCATTTTTTGTAATAAGTCCACAAAATTTCTTCACGATGGAAAATGAAAGAATTAAATTTTTTCTTGACGCTCTATATAATGAACTCATGAAGCAAAGAAACACAGATTCAAAGGAGGATTATAATGAGCGAATCTTGGTTAAATCTTGAAGGAAAAACAGTCATCGTAACTGGTGGAGCATCTGGAATCGGAAAAGCAGTTGCACAGGGATTCTTAAATGCAGGATCTAACGTAGTCATTTCTGATATGGCATCTGAAGCACCAGAGATGGACGAAGCAGCAGGAAAATTACTGTATGTGAAAACAGATGTTACAAAAGTAGCAGATGTTGAAGCAATGGTAGAAAAAACCAAAGAAACATTCGGAACGATCGACGTATTAGTAAACAATGCCGGAATTAACATTCCTCGTTTGTTAGTAGATCCAAAAGATCCAAAAGGACAGTATGAATTAGATGAAGCAGTATGGGATAAAGTTTGTAACGTAAACTTAAAAGGTGTATTCTTCTGTGCGCAGGCCGTTGGACGTGTGCTTGTTGAAAAAGGTGAAGGAGTTATCATTAACATGTCTTCTGAAAGTGGTCTGGAAGGATCTGAAGGACAGAGCGTTTACGCAGCAACAAAGAACGCTGTAAACTCTTTAACAAGATCTTGGGCAAAAGAACTTGGAAAACAGGGAGTCAGAGTTGTCGGAGTAGCACCTGGAATCATGGAAGCTACAGGACTTCGTACAATTGCTTATGAATCAGCATTAGCATATACAAGAGGAATCACAGTAGATGACTTAAGAGCTGGATATTCTAAAACATCTACAATTCCACTAGGAAGATCTGGTAAATTATCAGAAGTTGCAGATCTGTGTGTATATCTTGCAAGTCAGAGAGCTTCTTATGTTCATGGAGTTACAGTGAATGTAGCAGGAGGAAAAACAAGAGGTTAAAAACAATTAACCTGTATCAATAGAAAAGAGGATCAATATGAAACAGCTTTTTAACAATGAAAACAGAATCGCAGTTATTTTAAAGAATATCGAAATGCAATCTGTTTGCAGTGTAGAAAGCCTCGCGGCAAAGCTTGATGTGTCGCAAAAAACGATCCGCAATGACATTAAGGAATTGAATTGCCTGCTTGGAGGATACGCATGTATCAGCAATAACAAAGGAACATGTAAACTGATCGTGTTTGCACCGAAAGGTTTTACAGAAATCCGCAATAAGATTTACAAGCAGGAAGACCTTTTTAATTCAAGTCATACAAGAATGGCATATATGTTCTGGCAGCTGATGCATGCCGAGGAACCGTATCTTACCGATGATCTTTCTGAGGAGATGAAAGTTGCCAGAACAACAACGATCGGTGATCTGAACCGATTAAGAAAGGCAATCGAGAAATACGACCTGAAGATCAAAGGAAAAGCAAATACAGGACTGGCTCTTTGTGGTGATGAGTTTAACATTCGCCTATTTATCTTAGAAAATATTTATGAACAACTGTATTTAAATTTCCCACTTGGACAGACAATTCGTGAAAAACTATATGATTTTCAGGAAAGATTATCGATGGATGCCCTAGGGTTTGGTTTCTTTTACAGATTTTTTGTTGTGATGATCCAGAGAATGGAAAGCGGTCATACGATCAAAAAGCTGAAGCCGAAATATGAAGAACTATACGAAAGTTCAGCATATATGATCGTGGATGAGTTCCTTAATGAAATTGAACAGGTCAAAGGATATAAGATATCCAAAGAAGAGCGATTGTTTTTAAGCATATCTGTAGCAGGAATGAGAACACCGGCAAATACAGCAGAGATCGAGCAAAAGATCAGTATTTCGGAAGGTGTTGCAGATCTTATCATTGAAATTTTAGATCGGATCAAAGCAGAACTTAATGTAACAGTTGTAGCAAATGAATTATTTGATGATTTTGTCTATCACGTATTTTTTATGATCAACCGGCTAAAATATGGCTTCCATATTTATAATCCGATGGTTGATAATTTCAAGAACAAATACAGTGTAGCCTATAAGATGGCGGAGATTGCAAAAGGTGTTTTGGAAGAACGCATAGGAATCGAAATGACAGAAGATGAGATGGGATTTCTGGCTGCTTATTTTGGAGTGTTTTTATTAGAGCAGGAACCAGAAGAGAAACGATGCAAGATCGCGATCGTTTGCGGATCTGGAAAGATCATCGGACGTCTGATCGAGAATCAGTTAAAGAAAGTCTTTGATGTAGAACCGGAATTTGAATTTTTCTATGGTATCTTCGATGAAAATCGCAAAGATGATTTTGATTATATTGTTACGACGACAGAATTACATATGGATACGAAAACCCCGATTGTTTTTATGGATGAAGTATTCGATAGAGAATATATTCAACGTAAATTTGAAAATATGAGATATCTTTCTGAAGCAGGACGAACGATCCGAAAGGGAATAGATTCTTTGTTTATGAACTTATTAGATGAAACGAGATTTTTTGTTCTGGATCAAGAAAGTTCATATGATGAGAATGTTGATCGGATGGCAAGGGCACTTACCAATCAGGGAGAACTTGATGCAGGATTTGCCCAGAGAGTGAGAGAACGTGAAAAATATTCAACAATGGTTCTTGACCAGAATATTGCGTTTCCACATACAAAGAATATGCTGCCAAAATTAACATTGGCAATGGGTGTATTTCCAGATATGTTAAAAGATGATAAATACGGAAATATCCGGATCATTATTTTACTGGGAATCCCTGAATCAATGGAAGATGACACAGTACTTGTCAGATTGTATGATGATATTTTGTCGATCGGCAAGAAACCGGATGTCATTCCTAAGATCCAGAAAATGGAAAGCTACAGAGAATTTCTTCTCTATATTGCAGAAGAAAATAATATATTTGAGTAAACGAAAAGGAGGAAGACGATGTCATTTATGGTCATAGCTGTGGCGATGCTTGCAGCATTTTGTCTGCAGTTTTTATTTCAGATGGTGCAGATGAAAAGTTTTAATAAATTTTATACAAAACTTCGAAAAAAAGGCCGGGTTGCCATAGGAAAGGCAAAAGGCGGTTTTCATGCAGGTGCGATCGTTATGTTTGCGATCGATCAGGATGGAGTGATCATAGATGGTTGCTTTATGAGAGGATTTACAATGCTTGCACGATTTAAAAACTGGGATTTCTTTAATGGAATTGATGTTGGAACGATTAAAAAAGATGATTGTGCAACGATCGGTGTATCCTTAAGAAGAGCAGTGCTTAATGCTTCCTCAAATTACAACACGATTATGAGTGGAGGCGAAGTCTTAGAAAAGCCGAGTCTGTTTACAAGAATTGGAGACAAGATTTACGGTGTCAATAAGAAAAAAGCCTGAAATGAAAGGAGAATTATATGAATATCATTATTAAAGGTGCATCAGGATTCATGGGATTGTTTGATACAGGTGCAGAAACATTTGTAAGCTGGGTGTCAGGAATCGTACCAAAGGTATTATTACTGTTAATCTTAATGAATACGATCATCGCCCTGATTGGACAGGAAAGAGTTAATAAATTTGCTAAAGTATGTTCAGGAAACGTAATCCTTGCATATGGAGTATTACCATTTATTTCAGCATTTATGTTAGGAAACCCAATGGCATTATCAATGGGTAAATTCCTTCCAGAAAGAATGAAACCAAGCTATTATGCATCAGCTTCTTATCATTGCCATACAAACAGTGGAATTTTCTCTCATATTAACCCAGGTGAAATCTTTATCTACCTTGGAATTGCACAGGGTGTTCAGAAAGCTGGATTTGATATGACAGAATTAGGTCTTCGTTATATGTTAGTTGGTCTTGTTATGAACTTCTTCTCAGGATGGGTAACAGACTTTACAACAAAGATGGTTATGAAACAGCAGGGAATCGAATTAAGTAACGAATTGAAATAAGATGGATTTACGAGTATAATTAGGAGGAAAAACTATGTCAGAATATAGAGCGATTACGATCACACAGGGAAGCGGTGGATTTGGTGGTCCATTAACAGTAGAACCTAAAGAAGGAAAAGATGTATTATTATATATCACAGGTGGTGGAGCAGAACCTGATATCTTACCTAAAATCGTAGAATTAACAGGATGCCGCCCAGTTAACGGATTTAAGACATCTGTTCCAGAAGAAGAGATCTTCCTTGTGATCATTGACTGTGGTGGAACACTTCGTTGTGGAATTTATCCACAGAAGAGAATTCCAACGATCAATATCAACCCAGTTGGAAAATCTGGACCAATGGCAAAATATATTACAGAAGATATTTATGTATCTGGTGTTAAAAATGATAACATTGCATTGGCAGATGGATCTGCAGCACCTATTTCAGAAGCAGCACCTGCAAAAGAAGAAAAAGACTTCAAATACAGCGCAGATAAGAAAGTATCTGAAACAATGGGAAGCTCATCAAAATCAAGCTTTATCCAGAAAATTGGTATGGGAGCTGGTAAAGTCGTTGCTACTTTCAATAGTGCAGCGAAAGAATCTACAAACACAGTACTTCATACGATCATTCCATTCATGGGATTCGTATCATTGCTGATCGGTATCATTCAGGGATCTGGATTCGGTAACTGGTTTGCTAAATTATTACAGCCATTATGTGGAAATATCATTGGACTTGTAATCTTAGGATTTATTTGTTCTATTCCATTCTTAAGCTGTCTGCTTGGACCTGGAGCTGTAATTGCTCAGATCGTCGGAACATTGATCGGTGTAGAAATTGGTAAAGGAAACATTGAACCAAGCCTTGCACTTCCAGCATTATTTGCAATCAATACACAGTGTGCTTGTGACTTCGTTCCAGTAGGACTTGGACTTGCAGAAGCAGATCCTGAAACAGTAGAAGTTGGTGTACCAGCTGTACTGTACTCAAGATTTATCACTGGTGTACCTCGAGTTATCGTTGGTTACTTAGCAAGCTTTGGATTATATGCAGCAAAATAAAAATAATTATTAGTGAGAAAGGAAAGTAGTATTATGTATCAGGTAACGATTAAAGGAAAAGGAGCTATGGTAGACGCATTTAGAGAAGAAGGGATCTTCGTTACATTTGGTGATAACGCACCAGATACTCTGAAAGATTTCTGCTATTCCATCGATGTAAATCCAGTAGATGGAGAAGTAACTCCTGGATGTAAACTTGTAATTGACGGTAAAGAATTCAAGATTGTAAAAGTTGGAGAAGTTGCCAACGAGAATCTGAAGAATTTAGGACATGTTACATATAACTTCGGTGGAGAAGACGCTGAGTGTCTTCCAGGAACTATCTGCATGGAAAAGGCCGAGCTTCCAGCACTTGATATCGGAAGCACGATCGCAATCGTAAAATAAGGCTGCTTTCCAGACAGTAATATTATAATGAGAAAAAGAGGATGTCAGAATCTGGGCATTCTCTTTTTTTGTACAATATTCCTAAAGATGTTGTGCTATGGGTTGTTTTTTTTTGCTATATCTAGTAAAATAGGAAAAAGACATTTACGAATCAGAAGATGGATTGGGAAACAGAGAGAAGGAGTGTTTATGATTCCTTTATGGATATGGATCATAGCAGTGCTGTTGGTTGTGGGGATTGCCGTGGCAGTGCTTTTAAGCAGTTATGAAAATAAGAGATTGACAGTTGAATATTACGAAATAGAGTCAGAAAAGATTCCAGAAGCATTTGATGGATATCGGATCGTGTTTTTAACAGATCTGCATTGTGCACAGTTTGGAGAGAATAATCAGGAATTGATCGAACGAATTGATGAATGCAGACCGGATATGATCCTGGTTGGAGGAGATATGGTAATAAGCCGCGAATCTTCGAATGAGGAAGTGCCGCTTGCACTGATGAAAGAGTTATCTGCAAAGTATCCGATCTATTATGCGGATGGAAACCACGAACTGAAACTTGCAAGGAATGAAGAAATCTTTGGTGTGCGTTATAAAGATTATGTTCATAGTCTGAAAGAGTATAACATACATCACATTTCGAATGAAACGATCGTAATTCAGTCAGAGACTGGATTTATTTCTTTAACTGCGTTTGATCTTGAGAAGAAATATTATCAGAGATTTCATGTACCGCGCATGCCGCTTTCTCATATGGAATCTGTGGTAGGAAGTTCTCCAGGAAACATTTTTCATATTTTATTAGCACATAACCCAAACTATTTAAAAACATATGCAGATTGGGGCAGTGATCTTGTCTTAGCTGGTCATTTCCATGGAGGAATGGTAAGAATTCCGAAATTTGGAGGTGTGATCTCACCGCAATTTCAGATTTTTCCAAAATACGATGCAGGAGAGTTTCATGAGGGAAAGACAACGATGATCTTAAGCCGTGGACTTGGAAACCATTCCATCAAATTAAGATTGTTTAATAAACCAGAGATTTCATGCATTGAATTAAAGAAGAGAGACTGATTTATGGGAATAGATATTAAGGTAAATGCATTTGAAGGACCATTAGATCTTCTGTTGCATCTGATCGAGAAGAATAAAGTGGATATTTATGATATTCCAATCTCTGAGATCACAAGCCAGTATCTTGATTATATCCGCTCTATGGAAGAGGAAGATCTTGATGTGATGAGTGACTTTCTCGTTATGGCAGCCACATTATTAAAGATCAAGGCGAAGATGTTGCTTCCAGTGAAGGAAGAAGAGGAAGAAGAAGGAGATCCGAGAGAAGAACTTGTAAGAAGACTGATTGAATATAAGATTTATAAATATGCCTCTTTACAGTTGAAAGAACGAGAGATGACGGCAGAGAAGAGTTTTTTTAGATCACCAGATATTCCACCGCAAGTACTTGCATACAGAGAAGAGATCGATCCTGTGCAGATGTTATCAGAGGTAACTTTACAGAGGATTTCTGAAGTTTTTCAGTTTGTGATGAGAAAACGACAGGATAAGTTAGATCCGATCCGAAGCGAATTTGGGGAGATCAAGCAGGAAGAGATCAAATTAGAAGATAAGATCACGGAAGTGTATAATTATATTATACAATATAAAGAAGTGAACTTTTATGACCTTCTAAACGAACAGGAGACAAAAGAAGCAGTGATCGTCACATTTCTGGCGGTTCTTGAATTGATGAAGACAGGAAAGATTTACGTTCAACAGGAAAATATCGAAGATGATATTTTCATACGGGCACTGGAGTAATGAATTTATGAAGAATAAACTTGCAGCGATCGAAGGAATTTTATTTTCGATGGGAACAAGTGTGACAAGGCGGCAGCTGATGGAGGCACTTGAGATAGATGATGAACAGTTTGATGAGTTGATCAAACTGTTACAGACAGAATATGACAAAGAAGAGAGAGGAATCCGGTTATTGGAACTGGATGATGCTTATCAGCTTTGTACCAAAACAGAATATTATGGATCATTGATAAGAATTGTGAATCATCCAAAGAAACCAAGGCTTACGGATGTAATGCTTGAGACTTTATCGATCATTGCTTATAAGCAGCCAGTAACGAAACAAGAGATTGAAGCGATCCGAGGTGTGAAATGCGATCATCCGATCAACAAGCTGTTAGAATACCGGCTGATCAAAGAGGCTGGACGGCTGGATGCGATCGGGCGTCCGATCTTGTTTCGTACGACAGAAGAATTTTTGAGATGTTTTGGAGTAAAATCAACAGATGATCTTCCAGTTGTTGGAGAAGAACAGGTGGAAGATTTTAAAATACAGGCTCAGGAAGAAGTGAAATATACACTAGATGAGACTAATCTGGAAGAAGAGATGGAGGAGATATAGTATGGGCAAAATGACAGGAAATGAATTTCTGGTAAAGGCATTACAGGAAGAAGGCGTAGAGAAGATCTTTGGATACCCGGGTGCGTGTGTCATTGATATTTTTGATGAAATCTATAAGCAGGATCAAGTAGAACTGATTCTTCCAAGACATGAGCAGGGGTTGATCCATGCGGCAGATGGATATGCAAGAGCTACAGGAAAAGTTGGTGTCTGTCTGGCAACAAGTGGACCAGGTGCCACAAACCTTGTTACAGGAATAGCAACAGCGAATTATGACAGTGTGCCATTGGTGTGTTTTACAGGACAGGTTGCCACAAATCTGATCGGTAATGATACATTTCAGGAGATCGATATTGTCGGAGTTACAAGAAATATCGCGAAATTTGTTATAGTTGTCCGTAAAAGAGAGGATTTGAATCGCCTGATCAAAGAGGCATTTTATATTGCAAGAACAGGGAAACCGGGACCAGTCTTATTAGATCTTCCAAAAGATGTGATGGCAGAATTAGGAAGTGATGAATATCCAGAGGAAGTCAATATCCGTGGATATAAACCAAACACGAAACCACACCATGGACAGATTCTTCGTGCAATGAATATGATCTATGATGCGAAACGTCCATTATTCTTAATTGGTGGAGGTGCGAAGATCGCAGGGGCACAAGAAGAGATGTGCAAATTAATGGAAACATTAAAGGTTCCAGTTGTTACAACGATCATGGGACGAGGAATCGTACCAACAAATCATGAATTATATTATGGAAATATTGGTATGCATGGAAATTATGCTGCAAATCAGGCAGTAAATGGTTGTGACCTGTTGATTTCCATTGGAACAAGATTTAATGACCGAATTACAGGAAAACTTGGAACATTTGCATCGGATGCCAAGATCATTCATATTGATATTGATACAGCGGCGATCTCTAAGAACGTTACAGTTGATGTGCCATTGGTAGGAGATGCAAAAGAAGCCATCGCATTAATGTTGTCTATTGCAGAAAATGAAGAACCATGTAAAGTAGATGAATGGCTGTCAAGAATGAATGAATGGCATGAACAAAAGCCATTAGTAATGGAAGAAAAAGAAAAATTAGTTCCAAAACAGGTCATTGATGCGATCAATGAGTACTTTGATGAACCAATTGTTACAACAGACGTTGGACAGAATCAGATGTGGACGACACAGTTCTTACAACTATATGGAAGACGACAGATGCTGACATCTGGTGGACTCGGAACGATGGGTTATGGTCTTCCAGCAGCAATTGGTGCAGCAATTGGTAATCCAGGAAGAGAAGTTGTTTGTGTATCTGGAGATGGTGGATTTCAGATGAATTCCCAGGAGATCGCGACAGCTGTGATTCAGGAACTTCCTATTACAATCTGTATTTTAAATAATGGGTATCTTGGAATGGTGAGACAGTGGCAGGATCTCTTCTATGATAAAGCATATGCAGGTACATGTTTAAGAAGAAGAAAGAGTTGTGAACATCATTGTGATGGAGATTTTTCAAAATGTCCGCCATATACACCAGATTTTGTAAAACTTGCTGAAAGTTATGGAGCACAGGGGATCAGAGTCTTTAAGAAAGAAGAAATTATCCCAGCATTTGAGAAAGCAAAAGCGAAAACAGATGGGCCAACGATCATTGAATTTATCATTGAGAATGAAGAACTTGTTATGCCAATGGTGAAACCAAATGGATCTATCACAGATCTGATCATGGAACGTGGAGAAGAATAGGAGGAATGAAAATGGATAATCAGATGGAAAGAAGATGGCTTTCCTTGTTCGTAGAAAACCGTGTTGGTGTTCTTGCAAGAATTTCCGGACTATTCTCTGGAAAAGCCTACAATATACACAGTCTTACAGTTGGAGAAACAGAAGATCCAACAATGTCTCGTATGACGATCTGTATTGATGCAGATGAAAAGACATTTGAACAGGTCAAGAAACAGTTAAATCGAAGCGTGGAAGTTATTAAAGTTATTGACTATACAGATACATCGATCCGAACAAAGGAAATCATGTTTATCAAAGTGAAAAGTCTTACAGAGAAGCAGATGGCAGAGATCTTCCAGATGGCAGAAGTGTTCCGTTTCCTGATCAAGGATATGGGAAAAGACAGCTTATTAATAGAAGCAATTCGTACAGAGACAAAGAATGATTCTATTTTAAAGGTGTTTAAAGAACGTTATACAAATATTGAAGTAGTCAGAGGTGGTCCGGTAGCGATCGATTGTATCAGCATGCAGGATCGTTAATGATCAGAAGACAATAATATAGAAGAGAAAAGAGAGTTTGGCGTTTTAACGCACACACCAAGCTCTCTTTTTTGCGTGTACAGAAATAAGTTTTTAAAAAATATGGGGATTTTTCATAGGAATAAAAAGTTTTTTCTTTCAATGAAAAAATACAGGGATGTGTTAAGTTAGACATGTTGAAAGTGAAGTAAATTTAACAAAAAATCAATTTATAAAGAGTATAAATATATTTATATTGTAAAAATTGTTATTTTTTTCACGAAAAAATCAGGATTATTTCATAGAAAATACAAGAAAGTTATCAATTCGGTGAGAAAGTGTCATAAGTTATGTCGGATTGTGTTAAAAAAAATACAATCCGACAAGGGTATTGTATACATCAAAAAAATACGTATTTATGCGGTTTTTGGCACTTTGCACAATTTATTGAAAATCTTTTTAAAAAATAGCAATTGAAAATGAGAAAAGATTGTGATAGTATTAACATATCGGCGAGAGAGAAGATCGCCAAAGTATAATAATCAAGAATATGGAGGAAAATTGATATGGCAAAGAAAGTAGTTATCGCAGGAGCATGCCGTACAGCGATTGGTAAAATGGGTGGAGTACTCAGCACAGTACCAGCAGTAGACATGGGATCAATCGTAATCAAAGAAGCATTAAAGAGAGCAGGAGTTCCAGCTGATCAGGTAGACCATGTATACATGGGATGCGTTATCCAGGCAGGATTAGGACAGAACGTTGCTCGTCAGGCTTCCTTAAACGCAGGACTTCCAATTGAAACACCAGCAGTTACAGTTAACGTAGTATGTGGATCAGGATTAAACTGTGTAAACATGGCAGCACAGATGATTCAGGCAGGAGATGCTGATATCGTTGTTGCCGGTGGTATGGAAAGCATGTCAATGGCTCCATTTGCATTACCAAAAGCACGTTTCGGATATCGTATGAACAACGGAACACTGGTAGATACAATGGTTAACGATGCATTAACAGATGCATTCAATCACTATCACATGATGATCACAGCTGAAAACGTAGCAGAACAGTGGGGATTAACTCGTGAAGAATTAGATGAGTTTGCAGCAGCTTCTCAGCAGAAAGCAGTCGCAGCTCAGGAATCAGGAAGATTCAAAGATGAGATCGTTCCTGTAGAAGTAAAACAGAGAAAGAAAACAGTTATCGTAGATACAGACGAAGGACCAAGACCTGGAACAACAGCTGAATCTTTAGCAGGATTAAGATGCTGTTCAGGAAAAGAAGGTGGAATGGTTACAGCTGGTAACGCATCAGGAATCAACGATGGTGCAGCAGCAGTCGTAGTAATGAGCGAAGAAAAAGCTAAAGAATTAGGTGTTACACCAATGGCTACATATGTAACAGGAGCTCTTGGTGGTGTAGATCCATCTATCATGGGTGTTGGACCAGTAGCTTCTACAAAGAAAGCTTTAGCAAAAGCAAACTTAACAATTGACGATATGGACTTAATCGAAGCAAACGAAGCTTTCGCAGCACAGTCTGTAGCAGTAGCAAGAGATCTGAAATTCGATATGAGCAAAGTAAACGTAAACGGTGGAGCAATCGCTCTTGGACATCCAGTAGGAGCTTCAGGATGCCGTATCTTCGTTACACTGCTTCATGAAATGCAGAAGAGAGACGCTAAGAAAGGTCTTGCAACACTTTGCATCGGTGGTGGAATGGGTTGCACAACTATCGTTGAAAGAGACTAATTAATTATAGATAATTAGGAAAGGAGAATTCTTAGAATGGAATTCGTTACATATGAGCAGGATGGTTTTGTAGGTGTTGTAACAATCAATCGTCCAAAAGCATTAAACGCATTAAACAGTGAAGTATTAAAAGAGATCGAAGCAACTTTTGATGCAATTGACTTAGATGCAACAAGAGCCGTTGTATTAACAGGTGCTGGAGATAAATCTTTCGTTGCCGGTGCTGACATCGGAGAGATGAGTACATTAACAAAAGCAGAAGGAGAAGCTTTCGGTAAGACAGGAAACGATGTATTCCGCAAGATCGAAACATTCCCTATTCCAGTTATCGCAGCAGTCAATGGATTCGCTTTAGGTGGTGGATGTGAGATTTCCATGAGTTGTGATATCAGAATCTGTTCTGAAAACGCAATCTTTGGACAGCCTGAAGTTGGTCTTGGAATCACACCAGGATTCGGTGGTACACAGAGACTTGCTCGTATCGTCGGAGTTGGAAAAGCCAAAGAAATGATCTATACAGCATTTAACATCAAAGCTGAAGAAGCTTACAGAATCGGACTTGTGAATGCAGTATATCCACAGGAGGAATTATTAGCAGCAGCTAAGAAATTAGCTAACAAGATCGCATCTAATGCACCAATCGCAGTACGTGCATGTAAGAAAGCAATCAACGAAGGCCTTCAGGTAGATATGGATCAGGCAATCGTTGTTGAAGAAAAAGCTTTTGGAAGCTGTTTTGAAACAGAAGACCAGAAAGCAGGAATGGGTAACTTTTTAGAGAAAGATAAATCTAAGAAATTAAAAGTTGTTCCTTTCCAGAACAAATAATAATGAAATTTAATATATTTTCAGTCTGCGGTATTTTCTGCAGACTGGAAAAACACATAATAAAATAATTTTACAGGAGGAATTATAATGAAAGTTGGAGTAATCGGCGCTGGAACAATGGGTAGCGGAATCGCACAGGCATTTGCACAGACAGAAGGATATGAAGTATGCTTATGTGATATTAATGAAGAATTTGCAGCAAACGGAAAAGCTAAAATCGCAAAAGGTTTAGAAAAACGTGTTGCAAGAGGAAAAATGGAACAGGCAACTGTAGATGCTATCTTAGCAAAGATCACAACAGGTGTAAAAGATATCTGTACAGACTGCGATTTAATCGTAGAAGCAGCTATTGAAAACATGGAAATCAAAAAACAGACATTCAAAGAATTACAGGATATCTGTAAAGCAGATGCTATCTTTGCTACAAATACATCTTCTTTATCAATCACAGAAATTGGTGCAGGACTTGATCGTCCAATGATCGGTATGCATTTCTTTAACCCAGCTCCTGTTATGAAACTGGTTGAAGTTATCGCTGGTATCAACACACCAAAAGAAGTTGTTGATAAGATCAAAGCAATCGCTGAAGAAATCGGTAAAACACCTGTACAGGTTGAAGAAGGTGCTGGATTCGTAGTTAACAGAATCTTAATTCCTATGATCAACGAAGCAATCGGAATTTATGCTGATGGAGTAGCTTCTGTAGAAGGTATTGATACAGCTATGAAATTAGGAGCAAACCATCCAATGGGACCTTTAGCTTTAGGTGATTTAATTGGATTAGACGTTTGCCTTGCAATCATGGAAGTACTTTACAATGAATTCGGTGATACAAAATATCGTCCACATCCATTATTAAGAAAGATGGTTCGTGGAGGATTATTAGGATGTAAAACTGGTAAAGGATTCTACGATTACAGCAAGTAAGAAAAAGAGCTTTTCTTTTGCATCCGGAGATGGTGAACTCCGGATGCAGAAGTTAACTTTATAGAAATCATGATGGAGGAATAAAGAATGGATTTCACATTAAGTAAGAAACATGAAATGGCAAGAACTCTTTTCAAAGAGTTTGCTGAAAAAGAAGTAAAGCCTCTTGCACAGGACGTGGATGAAAATGAACAGTTTCCAGTTGAAACTGTAGCAAAAATGGCTAAAGCAGGATTCTTAGGTATTCCAGTTCCTAAAGAATATGGTGGACAGGGATGCGATCCATTAACATACGTTATGTGTGTTGAAGAATTATCAAAAGTTTGTGGTACAACAGGTGTTATCGTTTCTGCACATACATCTCTTTGTATCGATCCAATCCAGACTTTTGGTACAGAAGAACAGAAGAAAAAATATATCCCAGATTTAGCATCTGGTAAGAAATTAGGAGCTTTTGGTCTGACAGAACCAGGTGCTGGTACAGATGCACAGGGACAGCAGACAAAAGCTGTATTAGACGGAGACGAATGGGTATTAAACGGATCTAAGTGCTTCATTACAAATGGTAGCTACGCAGACGTTTATATTGTAATCGCAGTAACAGGTGTTGTTGAAAAACGCGGAAGAAAGATGAAAGAAATTTCTGCATTCATCGTAGAAAAAGGAACTCCAGGTTTCACATTCGGAACAAAAGAAAAGAAAATGGGTATCCGCGGATCAGCTACATATGAATTAATTTTTGAAGACTGCCGTATTCCAAAAGAAAATCTGTTAGGAAAACAGGGTAAAGGTTTCGGTATCGCAATGCATACTCTTGATGGAGGACGTATTGGTATCGCTTCTCAGGCTCTTGGACTTGCAGAAGGTGCTTTAGAAAGAACAATCGAATATGTAAAAGAAAGAAAACAGTTCGGACGTTCTATCGGACAGTTCCAGAATACACAGTTCCAGTTAGCTGATATGGCAACAAAAGTAGAAGCTGCAAAACAGTTAGTATACAAAGCTGCTATGGCTAAAGCTACTCAGAAAGTATACAGTGTTGAAGCTGCTATGGCTAAATTATATGCAGCAGAAGTTGCTATGGAAGTAACAACAAAAGCTGTTCAGTTACATGGTGGTTACGGATACATCAGAGAATACGATGTAGAACGTATGATGCGCGATGCTAAGATCACAGAAATCTACGAAGGAACATCTGAAGTTCAGCGTATGGTTATTTCTGGAAACTTATTGAAATAGGGAGGTACTTACCGTGAAGATAGTTGTTTGTGTAAAACAGGTACCAGATACAAAAGGTGGAGTTAAATTCAACCCAGATGGTACATTAGACAGAGGTGCTATGCTTACTATCATGAACCCAGATGACAAAGCTGGATTAGAAGCAGCACTTAGAATTAAAGATGAATATGGAGCTGAAGTTACAGTTCTTACAATGGGACTTCCAAAAGCTGACGAAGTTCTTCGTGAAGCTATGGCAATGGGTGCTGACAAAGGTATCCTTGTAACTGACAGAGTATTAGGAGGAGCTGACACATGGGCAACTTCTACTACATTAGCTGGAGCATTAAGAAATCTTGATTATGACCTGATCATCACAGGACGTCAGGCTATCGATGGTGATACAGCTCAGGTTGGACCACAGATTTCTGAACATCTTGATATTCCAGTTATCTCTTATGCAGAAGACATTAAAATTGACGGTGACAGCGTAGTTGTTCAGCGTCAGTATGAAGATAGATACCACATCTTAAAAGCTAAAATGCCTTGCTTAGTTACAGCATTAGCTGAATTAAACGAGCCAAGATATATGACTCCAGGTGGAATCTTTGATGCATATGATGCAGAAGTAACTGTTTGGGGAAGAAAAGACCTTAAAGATGTAGATGATTCTAACCTTGGTCTTGCTGGATCTCCAACTAAGATCGCAAAAGCATCTGACAAAGTAAGAAAAGGTGCTGGAGAAAAAGTTACACTTGATCCAGAAGAAGCAGTAGATTATATCATGGATAAATTAGCTGAAAAACATGTAATTTAGTGAAAAGGAAAAGTGGTGAATAAAATGGGTTTAGAAGAATATAGAGGCGTATACGTCTTTGCACAGCAGGTAGATAACGAATTAAGCGGAATCGCATTCGAATTACTTGGAAAAGCAAAAGACTTAGCAAAAGACTTAGATACAGACGTAACTGCTGTTCTTGTAGGTTCTGACGTTAAAGGATTAGTAGATGATCTTGCAAAATACGGTGCTGATAAAGTAATCGTAGTTGACGATCCAGAATTAAAAGAATACAGAACAGAACCATATACACATGCATTAGCATCTGTAATCAATGAATACAAACCAGAAATTATGTTAGTTGGTGCGACAGCAATTGGTCGTGACCTTGGACCTCGTGTATCTGCACGTGTTCAGACAGGTTTAACAGCTGACTGTACAGTTCTTGAAATCGGTGATTTCCCATTAAGAGCAATCCCAGGAAAAGAACAGAAACATAATCAGTTATTAATGACTCGTCCAGCATTCGGTGGAAACACAATCGCAACAATCGCTTGCCCAGACAACAGACCTCAGATGGCAACAGTTCGTCCTGGTGTTATGCAGAAGATCGATCCTATTGAAGGAGCAAAAGCTGAAGTTATCGAATACAATCCTGGATTTACTCCAGACAACAAATACGTTGAAATCGTTGATATCGTTAAATCTGTTACAGATACAGTAGATATCATGGACGCTAAGATCTTAGTATCTGGTGGACGTGGAGTTGGAGAAGAAGGATTCGGAATGTTAAGAGAATTAGCAGATGTTCTTGGAGGAGAAGTAAGCTGTTCTCGTGCCGTTGTAGATAACGGATGGCAGCCAAGAGATATTCAGGTTGGACAGACAGGAAAAACTGTACGTCCTAACGTATACTTCGCAATCGGTATTTCTGGAGCAATCCAGCATGTTGCAGGTATGGAAGAATCTGATATCATCATTGCAATCAACAAAGATGAGACAGCTCCTATCTTTGATGTAGCTGATTACGGAATCGTTGGAGACTTAAACAAGATCGTACCAGCTTTAACAGAAAAATTAAGAGCAGTTGTTAAATAATCAACTTTTGAGAATTTAATCCTTAAGTAGTCCGCGGTAATTTTATCGCGGACTTTTTATATGTATAAGGAAAGAAAACTATTATAAATATTAATAACTAAGAAAAAGATGATTGACATTATTTATGAATCATGATATTATATATGTAAATAAAAGTTCATATTTATTCATAGGGCAAACCTGTTGAAAGGCAGGGACGCAAAGCCAAAGGGTCTAAGGTCTTTTTAGAGATTATGACAGCCGGTTGCCACATTTAACATTAAGGGAATGTGATATGGATATTTTATCCTGATAGAGGCAACCGTTATAGATTATGAGATTATTCTATATACGGTTTTTTATTTTTAGGAAATAGGGAGCCTGAAGATAACATTTTGCCACGAGTAAGATATCAATGAGTGGATCCTATAGAGAATATGGAATTTTACATTTCTCACTGATTTGTTTTTGTGAAGGGGTTCGCAGAAAGAATCACTGACAGTGGGTTGCCAGTTTTATGTAGTGAGGATACATGGGGATTTTTCATATTAGCAGAAGTCATGGTGTAGGGAACCATGACTTTTTTGTTATAAAATTTTTTTCTGCGAACCAGGATTATCTTTTGCCTAAAAAGAGTCGATATGATAAAATACAAGGAATAAAAACAAAAAGGAGATAAAGATGGAACATATACAGAAAGACGATATTATCATCAGAAAAGGAATTTTACATATATTAGATAGTCATACAGGTTACCTTGGGCTATCCAGCCAGCTTCTTGATATGGGACCAGATCTTATGGAATTTGTCAGAGGGCATATTTTTAAGATTATGGAAAGTGATGATGCGAAAAGATGTCAGTTTGATGGCAGTGTTTCACCAATTTTAAGTCTGTTAGAAAGCATGGATGAGACCGATGACGAGAGTTTTATTGAGGCAACGAGAATACTTGGAGAAAATTTATTTGACATCATGTGTGATAGTGTTACAATCCCAGCAGGAGATTTACTTTGTGTTACATTTCAAGTTCAAAGTGTAGTTCATCTGGCATTGCTAAAAATGAATTATAAGGTGACATATGTGCATCAGGAAGAAGAAGATGTACAGGCAAATGATATCGTGAAACAAAGAGTTATGCCGACAGATTCGGCAAAACTTACAGAAGCAGTTATTATTGATCTGTCAGAATATAAAGTGCGATTGGTAGAAAAGAAATATGAGATGTTAAATGGAGATAAGATCAATTATCTGTCAGAACGTTTTTTACAATGTTATGCAGATCTTGCACCAAAAAAGAAATTTCAGATTTTAAATAAAGTCATCAATGATATCAACAATCATTATCCAGAAGATGGTATTGCAAAAAGGCTGGATATGAAAAGCCGTTTAAGAGAAGAATTTTCAGAGAATCAGGCGTTTAAAGTTAATGAGATCGGAGATAAACTTTTTGGAAATCATCAAGGAAAGAAACAGGAATTTGATGAGAAGATTGAACGATACGATATGCAGTATGATACATTTACTGTAGCAAAGGAAAATACAGTAAAGAGACTTGAATATCAGATGCTAGAAACAGATACAGGGATTGAGATTAAGATTCCAATGGAAGAATATAATATGAAAGATAATGTTGAGATCATTGAAGAATCAGGTGGTGGAAGCACGATCATCATTAAGAATATTGAGAGCGTAAAAATTAAATAAAAACAAATCCCGAATCCAACAGAATGAATGGATTCGGGATTTTTAAAATTTGGAAAATTTAAAAAACTATTAAACCTCTTTTGGAAGTTTATTTATTAGATCTTCTCCAGATATGAGCAGTTTCAGCATCTTTGATCAGCTGGTCTCTGAAGTCTGGATGAGCGATGTTAATTAATGCTTCAGCACGTTCCCATGTAGACTTACCTTTTAAGTTAGCCATACCATATTCGGTAACAATATAGTGAGCATTTGCACGAGTATCAGTAACGATAGATCCATTATGTAATGTAGGAAGGATTCTTGAGAATGTCTCACCTTTCTTATTTGTGAAAGTAGAAGACAAGCATACGAAACTCTTACCACCATTAGATAAGTGAGCACCCATAACGAAGTCAAGCTGTCCGCCGGCACCACTGATCTGACGAATTCCTGAAGATTCAGCACTGATCTGTCCATAAAGGTCAATATCTACCGCATTATTGATAGAGATAAAGTTATCAATGGATGAAATAGTAGCAATGCTGTTTGTATAATCAACAGGAGCACTCATGCATGCTGGGTTATCATTTAAATAATCATATAACTTCTTAGTACCTGCTGCGAAAGCATATGTCTGACGATAACGATCGATGTTTTTATTAGCTCCAGTAATCTTACCAGCTTTTGCAATATCAACGAACGCATCAACGTACATTTCTGTATGAACACCTAAGTCCTTTAAGTCAGATTCTGCGATCAGAGATCCAACGGCATTTGGCATACCACCAATACCAAGCTGTAAACAAGCTCCATCAGGAATCTGATCAACGATCAGTTTTGCAACTGCCTGATCAACTTCAGTCGCAGCTCCTCCGCCACCTAATTCATCGATTGCTGGATTATTTCCTTCAACGATCATATCAACTTTGGAAATATGGATTCCTTCTTCAAATCCTCCAAGGCAACGAGGCATATTCTCATTAACCTCAACGATAACGCATTTTGCTTTCTCAAGCATAGCAGCTGTATGAGATGCACTAGGACCAAAGTTGAAATATCCGTGAGCATCCATAGGTGCAACCTGCATCATAACGACATCAGTTTCTGGAAGATAATCACGATAGTAGCTTGGTAATTCAGAGTAACGAATTGGTGCATAGAAAGAGAATCCTTCATTGATCCATTTTCTTTCTAAACCACCCATGTGCCAGGAATTCCATGTGAAATGGTCCGCTGGATTTTCAATCTGAGTGATTGCCAGTGGGCGCATAACGATACCACCATGGATCTGGATATTTTCAAGATCTGGCATACGTTTTGCCAGTGCTTCATCTAAAGCTACTGGAGTTGTTACGCACCATCCATATTCCAGACGGTCTCCAGATTTTACAACCTTAACTGCTTCATCTGCTGTTGTTAATTTTTTTTGATATTCTTGCGTGAATGACATAATAAGTCCTCCTAAAAATAAATTAGATGAAATCTAAGTTTCATTGTTAACACACTAGTTATATTTTATCATTTTGAATGTGTAAGTACAAGAGAAAATGTTAAAAAATTATCAAAGTATCTTAAAAAAACCAAAAAAATTATGAAAATTGATTCTATAAAAATACATAAAAGTATAAAAAAACAGTAGTTATTTTAGAAAGATTGCACTATAATAGGAAGTTGTATTTAGGAGGGATAAAACAAATGGAAAATAAAAAACTAACATGGAAACATTATCTTGGAATTGCAGTTGTTGCGGTACTGGTAATCTATTTTGTGATTGGTTTTTACTTCAGTAAGAAATTCTTCTGGGGAACTAAGATCAATGGAATGAATGTTGCTGGAAAGACAGCAGATGAAGTTGTTGAGATTTTCAATAAGAATGCAAGTGACTATTCTTTAACTATCAAGGAAAGAAAAGGAAAGACAGAAACATTAACAAGTGATCAGGTTAAAACCAAGTTTGAAGGTGCCGATGAGATTAAACAGATTAAAGAAGATCAAGGATCATTTGGATGGATTAAAGGACTATTTGGTACAGAACATTATGACAATGTGACAATGTATTCTTATGATACAAAGTCTTTCAATAAAGCATATAAGAAACTAGATGCATTCAATAGTAAGAAGATGATCAAGACGGCGAATGCAAAACCAGTATATAAAGATGGAAAATTCATCATCCAGAAAGAAGAGGAAGGAACAGAACTTAAGGAAGATATAGCAGCAAAGAAGATTGGACAAGCTGTCAAAGATGGAATTCCTTCAATTTCTCTGGATAAAGAGAACTGCTATAACAATCCAGAATATACATCTAAGAGTGACAAGCTTGTAAGTCTTACAAAAGAGATGAACAAGAAGTTAAAAGGAAGTATTACATATAAATTTGGAAAACAGGTAGTTGTTCTTGATAAGAATACATACAGTAGCTGGTTAAAGACCAAGAAAGATTATTCAGGATATAAAGTAGACAAAAATGCAATGGAAAACTGGCTATTAAAATTTATGTATAAATACAATACACAGTATGGATGGCATAAGTTTAAAACACATGATGGACGTACAAAGAAGATCTATGGTGGACCATATGGATGGCGTATCAGTAAAGACAAAGAAATGGCTTCTGTAAAGAAGATGTTAAAAGAAGGAACAACAGAAACAAGAGAGCCATACTGGAGAGAAAAAGCGAAAGTCTATGATGGTGTTAACGGAGATATCGGAGATACTTATGTAGAAGTAGATATGGGTGCACAGACTGTTTATTATTATAAAAAAGGAAAATTAAAATTTGCGACAGCTTGTGTTACTGGTAAGCTTACAGCAGACCGTAAGACACCAGAATGTGTTGCGTATATTCTTTATAAACAGCCAAGTGCGACATTAAGTGGACAGGGATACAGTTCTGACGTTAAATACTGGATGCCATTCATTGGCAATGTAGGATTCCACTCTGCACCATGGAGAGGATCCTTTGGTGGAAGTGAATATGTTTCTAACGGATCTCATGGATGCGTTAACCTTCCAACATCTTCCGCAGCAACATTATACAAATTAGTAAGCCAGGGTGATCCGGTTGTAACATACTATTAATAAAAATACAGGGGAGTTTGCCAATAAACTTCCCTGCTTTTTTATTGTTGGTGGAGAATCCTTAAAAAACAGGACTCATTAATATAAGCAAATAAAAGGAAATAATGAAATGAGAATTACTATGACAGATTGGATCCATCAGGTATTGGATGGATATATCAAAGAAGGAGACTGCTGCATTGATGCAACGATGGGAAAAGGTGGAGATACTTATTATTTATGCAGTAAAACAGGAATAGATGGAAAAGTATATGCCTTTGATGTGCAGGAGGATGCATTAAGACAAACAAAAGAAAAGTTAGATAAGCATGAAATGAATGCAAAACTGATCCTGGATGGACACGAACATATGAAAAAGTACGTCAAAGAATCAGAAGTATCCTGTATTATGTTTAATCTTGGCTATCTTCCGGGTGGAGATCACCATCTTGCAACGAAGACAAACACAACGATTGAGGCAATACAAGCAGGGTTTGAGCTGCTAAAAACTGGTGGGATCATGAGTATCTGTATTTACAGTGGAGGAGATAGTGGATTTGAGGAACGAGATGGTGTACTTGAATACTTAAGTCAGCTGGATGATCGTAAATATTTTATTGCAAGACAGGACTTCCCGAACAAGAAAAACAATCCGCCAATGCCAGTATTTATCATAAAATTATAATAAAGAAACAATGGATTCCATATACTTGTATTATATTGAATTTTCGATGAATAAAAAGAAAGGTATGAGGATATGAAAACCATTGTTTTTGTTTTTTTATATATGATCATATGCAGTGTACAGATATATTCGATATCAGCAGACGAATTAAATTTAAATGCAAAGGCAGCTGTGATCATGGATGCTGAAAGCGGCAAGATTCTCTATGGAAAATCTAAGGACCAGAAAATGCCAAATGCAAGTACGACAAAGATTTTAACGTGTTTATATATTTTAGAACATTGTGATATTGAAAAGAAGGCTAAAGTTTCCAAAAATGCTGCAATACAGCCGAAAGTAAGATTAGGGGTTAGAGAAGGAGAAAGTTATAAAGTGAAAGATCTACTTTATGGACTGATGCTGGAATCTTATAATGATTGTGCAGTAGTGCTGGCAGAATACGCCGCAGGAAGTGTAGAAAAATTTGAAAAAAGAGTCAATCAGTTGGCAGGAAAACTTGGAGCATCCAATACACATTTTGTAACACCAAATGGACTGGATGGGACAGACAAGAACGGAAGGCATGAAACAACCGCACAGGATTTGGCAAAGATTATGGCATCTTGCATTAAGAATCAGCACTTCCTTGAAATTACACAGGCAAAACAGCATACATTTACGGATGACAGTGGGAAGAGAAGGTTTACCTGTAACAATCATAATGCATTGTTATCTACTATGCAGGGAGCTATATCTGGGAAGACAGGGTATACTTCGAAAGCGGGATATTGCTATGTCGGAGCAGTGAAGCAGAAAAATATGACGATGACACTTTCAGTTCTTGCAAGTGGATGGCCGCCACATAAAACCTATAAATGGAACGATGTAAGAAAGCTGGTCCAATATGCCACAGATCATTACGAGAAACGAGAGATTGTTGCAGATACAAGTAAGATCAAAGAGATTTATGTAAAAGATGGCTTAAAACAAAAAGTCTTATTAAAAACAGGAAATCTGAAAGTTTCATTTCTGGTAAAGAAAACGGATCAGATAAAGGTTGAGAGTATTTTGCCTTCATACGTTGATGCCCCTGTGAAAAAAGGGCAAAAGATTGGAGAAATTCGATATCTGGTCAATGGGAAAAGTCAAAAGGCCATACCTGTTTACACAAAACAGAACATAAAACGGAAAGATTACTGGTACTATTTTGAGAAAATTATTCAAAGATTTACGCTGACACGAGAATGTGCTATGATAAAACAGATAAGATAAATGCGAGGAGGCGAAACAATGCTGTTTTTAGAATATCCCAAATGTAGTACCTGCAAGAAAGCAAAGAAATGGTTGGATGAACATGGCGTATCCTATGAAGACCGCCATATCATCGAAGACAATCCAACCGCCGAAGAACTAAAAGACTGGCATCAAAGAAGCGGACTGCCGCTGAAACGATTTTTTAATACAAGTGGCATGAAATACCGTGAACTTGGATTGAAAGATCAATTACCAGAAATGTCAGAAGAAGAACAATATGAATTGCTTGCAACAGACGGAATGTTAGTAAAACGACCACTGATTGTAGGAGATGATTTCGTGCTGATTGGATTTAAAGAAGCACAATGGAAGGAGACATTATAGATGAATCGAGCAAATGCATGGACAACATATGAAGAAGCAGATTTAAAGGCGTTAGAAGAACTTTGTAAGGAATACAAAGATTTCTTATCCAATGGAAAGACAGAAAGAGAATGCGTGGCACAATCTATAGAACTGGCAGAGAAAGCCGGATATCAGGATTTAGAAGAACTGATCAAGAATCAGACACCATTAAAAGCAGGTGATAAAGTTTATCGCACATGGATGGAGAAAACGATCGTATTATTCCAGATTGGAGAAGATGCGATCGAAGACGGATTAAATATTTTAGGAGCCCATATCGATTCCCCAAGACTGGATTTAAAACAAAATCCATTATATGAAGATACAGAGATGGCATTATTAGACACACACTACTATGGTGGAGTCAAAAAATACCAGTGGGTTACACTTCCAATGGCATTACACGGAGTTGTAGTTAAAAAAGATGGAACAAGAGTCAACATCTGTATTGGAGAAAAAGACGAAGATCCAGTAGTGGGAATTACAGATCTTTTAATCCATTTATCAGGAAAACAGATGCAGAAGAAAGGGAATGTGATCGTAGAAGGAGAAGACCTTAACGTTCTGATCGGAAGTAAACCATTAAAAGACGAAGAAAAAGAAGCAGTTAAGAAACAGCTGTTACAGTTATTAGATGAAGAATACGGAATAGAAGAAGAAGACTTCTTATCCGCAGAGATTGAAGTCGTACCAGCAGGAAAAGCAAGAGACTTTGGATTAGATCGCAGCATGATCATGTCCTACGGACAAGATGACAGAGTCTGTGCCTATACATCATTAGCAGCTATGTTAAATGTAGAAGCAACAAAGAGAACATCCTGCTGCATCTTAGTAGATAAAGAAGAGATCGGAAGTGTTGGAGCAACTGGAATGCACTCTAAATTCTTTGAAAATACAGTCGCGGAAATCTTAGCCTTAACAGGAGATTACAATGACCTGAGATTAAGAAGAACCCTGCAGAATTCCTACATGCTATCATCCGACGTAAGCGCAGCCTTCGATCCAAACTATCCAAGTGTTATGGAGAAGAAAAACTGTGCATATTTCGGAAAGGGCTTAGTATTAAACAAATACACCGGAGCCAGAGGAAAATCAGGATCCAATGATGCAAACCCAGAATACATCGCCCAGTTAAGAAAGATCTTTGATGATGCAAAAGTAGCGTTTCAGACAGCTGAACTTGGAAAAGTTGACGAAGGAGGCGGAGGAACGATCGCTTACATTCCAGCAGCCTACAGCATGAATGTCATCGACTGTGGCGTTGCAGTTCTAAGCATGCATGCACCATGGGAAATCACAAGTAAGTCCGATATCTATGAAGTGGAAAAAGGATATGAGGCATTCTTGAAGAATTGTAGATAAAATTTGATAAGATATGTGAAGATAAGCTGATATCACAGAAATATGTGGTGTCAGCTTGTTTTAATATAGGGGGGATATGATATAGTATAAAAAATGGATATCTTTTGAAGATGGCCTGGGCGAATGTGCAAAGAGATGAATATAAGTTAGCTGAAATGGCATTAGATCAGCTCATCTTGGAAAATTTAAGATTTCCTCAATTCCAGCAGATTTATTTTTTAAGAATAATTGTAGCGGTAGGAGAAGGAGAGAAACAAAAGAAGCCAAAGATGGAACATTCAATAATACCGAAATAGTATCCAATACATTAAAGTATAAGAAGAATTGCTCTATCATCTGGCACAGAACCGTATGAACACGCGTTCCGAGCCAGATGATAGAGCAATTCTTCATTTATAGCCTAGATAGTATCAATCAATCTATTTCGCTGGAATGATCTCAATCCAATACCCATCCGGATCATTAATAAAATAAATCCCCATATCATGGTTCTCAAAACAAATACATCCCATCTTCTCATGAAGTGCATGCGCCTGATCAAAATCATCTGCAGTCAAAGCAAGATGAAATTCCTCATCTCCAAGATTATAAGGCTCTTTTTGATCACGCATCCAAGTAAGCTCTAATAAGAAATCAGAAGAGTGATCGCCAAGATAAACGATCTTAAAACTTCCATCAGAAGAATCCTTTTCGCGGACAACGTCAAGTCCTAAAGCTTCTTTATAGAATTTTAAGCTCTTTTCAAGATCTAAAACGTTAAAATTAAAGTGATTAAATTGAAACATAAAAACATCCTTTCTTATTGTACTGTAATCATTTGAAAATGAATAAAAAATGATTACAAATCTTAAAAAAAATTTAAATTTATCATATCAGCATATTTATATGTTTACAAGAAGAAAATGCAAAGATATAATAAAAAAGAACAGGCGGAAAGAAAGGAGCAATATGAAATCATTTAAATTAAGATGTAAAAAATTATGTGCAGTCGTATTAATGATCGTGACAGCATTTGGATTCTCATTTGCAGCACCAAAGACTGCGAAGGCTGCCAATACAAAGTATTGGATCAAAGTTAACAAACGGGCAAATGTAGCAACTGTTTATCAGTTAAAGAGAGGAAAGTATAAACCGATCAAAGCATTTTTGGTTTCCTGTGGAGGATCTAACACACCATCAGGTACTTTCTATACACCAGCCAAATATCGCTGGCAGACATTGATGGGACCAAGTTATGGACAGTATTGTACAAGGATCCATGGAGGAATCCTCTTCCATTCTGTATGGTATTATCAGAAAGATAAGAGAACACAGTCAACGGTACAGTTTAATAAACTTGGGCAGACGGCATCTCATGGATGTGTCAGATTATCAGTAGCAGATGCAAAATGGATCTATGATAACTGTGCACTAAGAACAAAAGTTACTGTATACAGCAGCAAGAACCCAGGACCTCTTGGTAAACCAAAAGGAATCAAAGTGTCAACATCCAGAAGAATGTACTGGGATCCAACAGATCCAGATAAGAAGAATCCATATCGCAAACAGAAAGCAACGATCAGTATTTCATCAAAGAAAGCTGCGACAGCAGAGTATGGAACTTCTTATAATATAAAATCTGGTGTAACAGCAAAAGATAAGATCACAAAGAGAAGTCTTACAAGCAAAGTTACATACGGAGTAACAAAATACAGCAATGGTAAGTATAAGAAGGCAAAATTCTCAACAAAATCACTTGGAACATATCGAATCAAATATGCTGTAAAATCTTCTTTAGGAGTTACAACAACAAAGACATTTACAGTGAGAGTTGTTGATACAAAGGCACCAGTGATCACAGCTAAGAATCGTACAGTGAATATCAATACAACCAATGCAGTCAGCGGTGTATCTGCGAAGATGAAAAGTGGTAAGAGTGTAACAAGCAGCATGAGTGTGAAGATTAAAGCACCAGGTGCAAGCAGCTACACAACATACAGCTATGCCAAAGCAAAAGCATACAAATTTACAAAAGCTGGAACATATTATGTACAGTATGTTGCGAAGAATGTGAACAAACCAAATCGTGCAGCTACAAAAACTGTTAAGATCACAGTTTTAGGTGATGCAGTGATCAAATCACCAAAAACAGTGACAGTGACAGTGAAAGATTCAGCAACAGATGATCAGATCAAGAAAGCAGTATATGAAGCAGTATATGAAGCAATTACGATCACAGACAATGGAACAACTGTAAAATCAACTGCAGCAACTGTAACAGTTTCAAAAGATACTGAAACAGGAGTTATTACAGCAACAGTTTCTTACAAAGGAAAGAATGGAAAGACTGTAACATATAAAGTTACAGTAACAGTAAATGTAGAACAGGAAGCCCAACAATCCGCAGAAGAGCAGACTGATCAGCCAGTTGAACAGTAATTATAATTTAAGAGAGGAAATGTATCTGGAAATGATGCATTTCCTCTTTATAATTTTTGAAGTTTTTTAGCAGGATAGTTGACACGACATTTCAGTATGATAAAATAAAAAAGATTAAAGAATTTATCAGCTGGCATAAGCAATAGGACAGTCAGCAAGAGATAGATACGGCTAGGAGGAATAAAATATGGCAACACCTTATAACCATAAGGCAATCGAACAAAAATGGAGAAAACACTGGCAGGAACATCCTGTCAATGTAAATGACGGTAAGAAACCAAAATATTACTGCTTAGACATGTTCCCATATCCATCAGGAAGTGGACTTCACGTAGGTCACTGGAGAGGATATGTGATCAGTGATGTATGGAGCCGTTACAAACTGTTAAATGGATATTATGTCATTCATCCAATGGGATGGGATGCATTCGGACTTCCAGCAGAGAACTATGCGATCAAGATGGGAACACATCCTCGCATTTCTACAGAAGCCAATATTAAGAACATCAAACGCCAGATCAACGAGATTTCAGCAATCTATGACTGGGATATGGAAGTTAACACAACAGATCCTGAATTTTACAAATGGACACAGTGGATTTTCGTAAAGATGTTCAAGAAAGGTCTTGCATATGAAAAACAGATGCCGATCAACTGGTGTCCATCATGTAAGACAGGACTTGCAAATGAAGAAGTAGTTAATGGTAAGTGTGAACGTTGTGGAGCAGACGTTACAAAGAAAAACTTAAGACAGTGGATGTTAAAGATCACAGCTTATGCAGATCGTTTGTTAGCAGATCTTGATAAACTTGACTGGCCGGAGAAAGTTAAGAAGATGCAGGCAGAGTGGATCGGTAAGAGCCATGGTGCAGAAGTTAACTTTAAGGTGGACGGAAGAGATGATGAGATCACAGTATACACAACTCGTCCAGATACACTACATGGAGCAACATTCATGGTATTAGCTCCAGAACATGAGCTTGCGAAAGAACTTGCAACAGATGAGACAAGAGAAGCAGTAGAAGAATATATTTATCAGGCATCATTAAAATCATCCGTAGACCGTATGCAGGATAAAGAAAAGACAGGTGTATTTACAGGAAGTTATGCGATCAACCCAATCAATGGAGCAAAAGTACCAATCTGGTTATCTGACTATGTACTTGCTGATTACGGTACAGGAGCGATCATGTGTGTACCAGCTCATGACGATCGTGACTTTGAATTCGCTAAGAAATTCAACATTCCTATCATCCAGGTTATCGCCAAAGATGGTAAAGAGATCGAGAACATGGAAGAAGCTTACACAGAAGCATCAGGTATCATGATCAATTCCGGAGACTGGAATGGAAAAGAATCTTCTGAATTAAAAGAAGAAGCACCAAAGATCATCGAAGAGATGGGAATCGGTAAGAAGACAACAAACTACAAATTACGTGACTGGGTATTCAGTCGTCAGCGTTACTGGGGTGAACCAATCCCTATTGTTCATTGTCCAGACTGTGGAGCAGTTCCGGTACCAGAAGAAGAATTGCCATTAACATTACCAGAAGTAGAGAAATACGAACCAACAGGAACAGGAGAATCTCCATTAGCAGATATCGAAGAATGGGTAAACTGCAAGTGTCCTGTATGTGGCAAAGATGCCAAACGTGAGACAAATACAATGCCTCAGTGGGCTGGATCTTCATGGTATTTCTTAAGATATATCGATAACAAGAATAATGAAGAATTAGTATCCAGAGAGAAAGCAGATAAATATTTACCAGTTGATATGTACATTGGTGGTGTAGAGCATGCCGTATTACATCTGTTATATTCAAGATTCTACACGAAATTCTTATGTGATATCGGAGTGATCGACTTTGACGAGCCATTCCACAAACTGTTCAATCAGGGAATGATCACAGGTAAAAATGGTATCAAGATGAGTAAATCTAAAGGAAATGTTGTATCTCCAGATGATCTTGTAAGAGACTATGGATGTGACTCCTTAAGAATGTACGAACTGTTCGTCGGACCACCTGAATTAGATGCAGAATGGGATGAGAGTGGTATTGACGGAGTGCATAGATTCTTAACAAGATTCTACAAACTCGTTATGGACCAGAAAGATAAAGGTGTAAAAGCTGATAAAGAATTATTAAAAGTTCGTCATAAACTGATTTATGATATTACAACACGTTTAAATAACTTCAGCTTAAATACTGTTGTCAGTGGATTCATGGAATACACAAATACATTAACAGCAATGGCTAAAAAAGATGGAGTTGACAAAGAAACTCTGGAAGATGCAGTTGTATTACTAGCACCATTTGCACCACATATCGCAGAAGAATTATGGGAAGCAATGGGACATGAGGATAGTGTATTTGCTGAGACATGGCCAACATATGATGAAGAAGCAATGAAAGAAGACGAAGTAGAGATCGTTGTTCAGATCAATGGTAAAGTCAAAGGAAAACTTGTCATTGCTGCAGAAGAAGATAAAGATTCTGTTCTTGCGAAAGCAAAAGAAGTTCTTGGAGATAAATTAAATGGAAACATTGTAAAAGAAATTTATGTACCAGGAAGAATCGTAAATATCGTTCAGAAATAAAATGATACAAATGGCGCAGATAACGATGAAAAGTGTCTGCGCTATTTTTTCACTTAAAAATCAGAAAGGTTATAATATGTATACATTTGACAGTAGAATCCGATACAGTGAAATCGATAGAAGCGGAAGGCTATCAATTCCGGCAGTAGTTGATTATTTTCAGGACTGCAGTGCTTTTCAGTCAGAAGAATTGGGTGTTGGAGTAGAATATCTTGCAAATAAAAAACGTGCATGGATCTTGAATTCTTGGCAGATCGTCTTTGAAAGACGACCAGAAGAATGTGAAAATATTATAGTTGGAACATGGGGCTCTGGATTTGATAAGTTCCATGCGACAAGGAATTTTATTATGGAGACAACAAAAGGTGAACGATTAGCGTATGCCAATTCAATTTGGGTATATATAAACACAGAAACAGGAATGCCAGTCCGACCAGGACAGGAAGAAATAAATGTTTACAAATTAGAAACTCCGTTAGAGATGGAATATGAACCAAGAAAGATCAAACTATCCAGAGAATGGGAAGACAAAGAAGCAGTAAAGGTACAAAGAAGTTGGATCGACAGCAATGAACATGTCAATAACAGCTGGTATGTAAAGACAGCATTTGAGCAGCTGCCCCAGGATTTAGAGGTCAGACAACTTCGTGTGGAATACAAAAAACAAGCATATGAAGGAGATATTTTATATCCAAGATATGCAAAAGAAGATAACAGAATACTGGTCAGCATGTGTGATGCGAACCAAAAACCTTATGCAGTGATCGAGTGCAGATAACGGAAAATACAGATACTTAATTAAAATGAAAGGAAAAGCAGATGAAGAATAGAAAAATCGTGATTTTAGGAGCAGGACATGTTGGAACACATTGTGCATTATCATTGATGTTTCGTGCTCTTGCAAATGAAATTGTGCTGATCGACACAGATGAAGAAAAAGCAAAAAGCCAGGTGCTGGATCTTGATGATATGGGAGCATGCATTCCTGCAAAAGTTGTGATTCGCTCAGGAAATTACGACGATCTTTGTGATGCAGATATTCTTGTTAATGCGATCGGAAGAAGCCGTAAAGAGGGAGAGACGAGACTTGACATGTTTGAAGACTCTATAGAGAGACTCAAAGATATCATTCCAAAGATCAAAAACACAAAGTTTCAAGGAATTTTGATCAGTATCACAAATCCTGCAGATGTTGTTGGGGAATGTTTAAGAAAGGCATTGGAAATTGATAGATTCCGTTGCTTTAGTACAGGAACGAGTCTTGATAGTTTGAGAATTAAGCGAATTCTGGAAGAAAAAACAGGATATCATAGAAATTCTATTGATGCTTTCTGTATGGGAGAACATGGAGATTCCCAGATCGTCCCATTATCTCATGTGTCCGTTGGTGGAAAATCATTTGTAAAATTACAGAAAGAAAATCCAGATACATTAGGAAAGATTACGATCGAACAGTTACAGGATGAAGTACGTCAGGCAGGAATGACGGTCATTATTGGAAAGAAAAGTACGGAATTTGGAATCGGAATTGCATTAAGTGAGATCGTAAAATCTATTTTTCATGATGAAAAACGAATTTGGCCATTATCTGTACATCTAGATGGAGAGTATGGACAGAAAGATGTGGCAGCAGGAGTACCTGTTGTGATCGGAACAGATGGAATAGAAGAGATTGTGGAAATGGAACTTACAGCGGAGGAAGAGGCACAGTTTGCTCATTCTTGTGACGTGATCCGCGGTTATTTAAAGAAAGCAGAAGAACTGCTTTCTTAAAGTTACATGATCAATGGACGGATCATATCAATACGCTGCTGTTCCTCAGGAGACATTGTTTCCTTAAGACTATCCATGATCACAGAGATTTCTTCATTTGTAAAAGAAAGACCTTGTTCAGAAAGGCGGCTTGCAGCTGCCATAAGATCAGGAAGAATTAGTTCAAGAGGCTTTCCCTGACAGCTGGAGATCACAAATTCAATGATCTCCAGTTTTTTTGGATTAAGATCTGATAAATTTTTTAAATGGCTAGAATGATCAGACATAAAAAACTCCTTTATTTTTTTAGAATCTGGTTTAATTTGTTCATAAAATCAGTATTTGGCTTCGGATGGTTATTAGAAGATGAATCGCCTGCCATCATCATTGGCATTAGTTTTGAAAAAAGATCTGCATTAGAATTTTTATTTGATGAAGAAGGACTATGATTACCAGTAGTGTCAACAAAACGCTGGTAATTTTGATATATTTCAAACATCTGCATCATTTGGAGAATTTGTTCAATTTGCTCGGCAGTTTCTTTTGGCGCACGAAGTTTCATGGCATTTAGTAATAATTCCATAGAAGCAGGATTTTGGTCAAAACCACAGGCGGAAAGCGTTTGTTCATTATCAAATTGAGTGGAGATTCGGGATAATTCTGTTAATTTAATATAGATTGCTGCCACTTTTTTTAAATTTGGCGGCAGATATGGAAGAGCATCTTCTAACATATTAGAAGAATCACTGCGGAAGAAATTTTCCCAGGAAATTTGGTTTTGTTCCATGATTGTCACAACCTTCAGATTTATTCTCATATCCTATAGTATTAGGAGGTGAAGTAAATTATGAGTGAAATTTTTGTGGAAGAAGAAAATACGGTCTATGAATTAGATGCAGAGTGTCTAAAAAGAAAAGAAGAACAAAAGAGAAGACAGAGGGATTCAAAGGAAATAAGAAATAAAAACAGTTATCATGCACAGAAAACAAAAGCAATATGTAGAAAACAAAATCAGCCGAATATATGGATTTTATGTCTGCTATTTTTAATCGTACGATAATAAAAATGAGGATGCCAGTTTGAGGCATCCTCATTTTACGTTTTAAGGAAAGATCGTGTTATGTCAAAATTGATAGGATCAGCATCCACATCCACAGCCATTGTTATTTCCACATCCAAAACCACCATTACCGCAGCAACACAGGATTAAGATGATCCAGATCAGGCTGTCACAGCCATTTCCACATCCGCATCCATCGTTATTACCGCATCCGCAGCAGCAAAGCAGAATTAAAAGAAGCAGGCAGCTGTTATTTCCTCCGAAACCAGATGAACCACAAGATCCTCCGCAGCCAGTTGCAGCTAAATCACTCATGCTAAAACCTCCAAAGATTTATTTACAGTTTATAATATTCTATGGATGGCAAAATGTGAGAAAAATTCATTGGTATACCTTTTTTTGTGTTTGTGGTATAATCTGCAATAGAATGTATGAAAAGAAATAACAAAGAAGGAAAAATAATGGGAGAATTGAATTTTCAAAATGTTTTTGACAAGGTTAGAAAAGATTCAGTAATGGTTCATTGTATTACTAATTATGTAACGATCAATGACGTAGCGAATATTATTCTTGCGATGGGTGCATCTCCGATCATGGCGGATGACCCAATAGAAGTTTGTGAGATTACGGGTATCAGTGACTGCCTTGTGATCAATATGGGAACATTAAAGCAAAATATCGTAAGATCAATGCTGCTTGCAGGAAAGAAAGCAAATGAATCAGGTCATCCAATCGTATTTGATCCAGTAGGAGTCGGAGCATCAAAGTTTCGAAAAGATACAGCAATAAAACTGCTTAATGAGGTTCATTTTAGTGTCATCCGTGGTAATATATCAGAGATAAAGACACTATATGAATGGAGTGAAAATTCTTATGGTGTGGATGCGAAGAAAGATGATATTATAACGGAAGACAATCAGAAAAAAGTAATCAGGATGGCGAAAGAGCTGGCAGTAAAAACAAAAGCTGTTATTGTGATTACAGGAGAAACTGATCTTGTAACAGATGGAGAAACTGTTTATTTTATAAAAAATGGTGTTCCGGAAATGGCAAGAATTACAGGATGCGGGTGTATGCTTGATGGCGTGATCGCAGGATTTATCGGGGCAAACCAAGGAAATATCCTAGAAGCAACAGTCACAGCAGTTTCTGCAATGGGAATCTGTGGGGAATATGCCAGAGAAAATGCAAAAGGAACAGGAACGTTAAAAGTGCATCTTATAGATGCGATGAGTAATATAGATGAAACATGGATGGAAAGGAGTAATCAGATTGAGAGTAGAAGCTGAAACAATGACATTATACGCAGTCACAGACAGAGCATGGGCGAAAGAAGTCACACTAATGGAGCAGGTAAAACAAGCACTAAAAGGCGGCATTACTTTTTTGCAGCTTCGTGAAAAGAAGCTTTCAGAGGGAGAATTTATAAAAGAAGCAAGAGAGATGAAGAAACTGGCAGCACAATACCAGATTCCATTTGTGATCAATGATAATATCAAAGTTGCACTGGAAGTAGATGCTGACGGAGTACATATTGGACAAGATGATATGTCTGTGGAAGAAGCAAGAAAACTTCTTGGAGAAGATAAGATCATAGGTGTATCCGCTCACAATGTGAAGGAAGCACTGAAAGCACAAAAAGGTGGAGCAGATTATTTAGGAGTTGGAGCCGTATGTGCGACATCGACAAAGAAAGATGCGAATGTTGTATCCAAAGAAGAAATTAAAAAGATTAAAGAAGCTGTGGATATACCAATCGTGGCGATCGGAGGAATTAAAAAAGATAATATTGATGCTTTAACAGGAACAGGGATTGATGGTGTTGCTGTAGTTTCAGCAATTTTTGGTGCAAAAGATATTACAAAAGATACAAAAGAGCTGTTAAAAACAGTAAAAAAAATGAAGCAAGAATAGAAAAAAGGGAATTGCAATATTTGAAATCCGTGATATACTAAATAATTGTGTGATAAAAAAGAGCATATCAAAAGATAATTAGGAGGAATACCAATGTTAAATATGTTTGCCGGAGAAGTTTTACCGATCACGGCATTTATCGGAGTATTTTTTGCATTTTCTGCAACGTGTATCCTGACATCCTTTTTAAATGATTGGCTGCCAAGAGATCATGGAAGAGAATTTGCACATAATGGAAAGTTATCCGCAGGAAAACCAAGGGGTGCAGGGATCATCTTTATTTCTGTGTTCTGTATTGCAGCATTGCTGTTTGGAGAGATGTCTGTGGAGATGTTTATCTATCTGGTACTTGTGTTCATTGAAATGTTAACAGGTTTTTTGGATGATGCAGCAGAAGTGCCATGGGGTGAGCTGAAAAAAGGAATTCTTGATTTCCTTGTAGCGGCAGTAGCAGCACTTAACTATATGCATTTTAATTCTACTTATGTAGAGCTTGCAACGATTGGTGTGAAATTCTACATTCCACCAGTATTGTTCTTTATCCTTACGATCGTCTTAGTATGGGCAGCAATCAATGTCACAAACTGTTCTGACGGGGTTGATGGATTATCAGGAACATTAACGATCATTACATTAATGACAATCTATGTGATCGACCAGATCCGTGGTAACGAAACACAGTTTCCATATATCATCCTGCTGTTTGTTGTATGTATCCTTGGATATTTATGGTATAATGCAACACCAAGCCGTCTGATGATGGGAGATGCAGGAAGCCGTGCAATGGGAATTTTTATTAGTATTGCAGTGCTTAAGACAGGAAGTCCGTTCTTATTCTTATTAGTAGCGTTAATCCTGATCCTTGATGGTGGTTTAGGACTTTTAAAGGTTGCATTATTAAGATTTTTAAAGATTCATATTTTTGAAAATACAACCATGCCGCTTCATGATCATGTTCGCAAAAAGATCGGATGGTCTAATACACAGACAGTTTTCAGATTTGCGATCATTCAGATCGTTATTTCAATTGCAACAGTTTATCTGATTCTCATTTAAGGTAAATAAAATACATAAGGTGCAGAGCTTCGATGTCTGCACCTTTTAACGTTTTACTTCCATAAAGTGCAGAAGTATGTTATAATAATTAGAAAAAATGCATTGCAGGAGGACAGATACATGATTCAATTATTTTCAGAAGGTGCATATCTTGTAGACGGAACAACTTTAGTAAAAGAATCTGAAGCCGGAGCTTTAAAGCAGCTTGTCGGTGAAAAAGTATCCAAGGAGGATGCTGCGAAAAATACCATCGCATATGGTATTTTGAGAGATCACAACACATCCAGAAATATGGAAAAACTTCAGATCAAATTTGATAAATTAACATCCCATGATATTACGTTTGTTGGAATTATCCAGACAGCAAGAGCATCAGGAATCGAAAAATTCCCGGTACCATATGTCTTGACAAACTGTCATAACAGTCTGTGTGCTGTTGGTGGAACGATCAACGAAGATGATCATATGTTTGGCTTAACAGCTGCAAAGAAATATGGTGGAGTTTATGTACCACCTCATCAGGCAGTTATTCATCAGTTTGCAAGAGAGATGTTAGCAGGCGGTGGAAAGATGATTCTTGGATCAGACAGCCATACTCGTTATGGAGCACTTGGAACCATGGCAATGGGAGAAGGGGGACCAGAACTTGTAAAACAGCTTCTTAACAGAACTTATGATATCAACATGCCTGGAGTAATCGGAATTTATCTAAAAGGTAAACCAGTCAAAGGAGTCGGGCCACAGGATGTTGCACTGGCAATTATTGGAGCAGTATTTGAAAAAGGTTATGTAAATAATAAGGTTATGGAATTTGTCGGACCTGGTGTGTCTAATTTAAGTGCAGATTTCCGAATCGGTGTCGATGTTATGACGACAGAGACAACATGTCTGTCTTCTATCTGGAGAACAGATGACAAGATCAAAGAATTTTATGAGATTCATGGAAGATCTGAAGACTTTAAGGAATTAAATCCTGGAAAAGTTGCTTACTATGATGGAATCGTGGAAGTTGACTTAGATAAGATCAAACCAATGATCGCTATGCCATTCCATCCAAGCAATACATATACGATCGAAGAGGTGAATGCAAACCTTGATGATATCTTAGCAGATGTAGAGAAACGTGCATTAGTAAGTTTAGATGGAGCTGTTGATTATTCATTACGTGATAAAGTACGTGATGGAAAACTTTATGTCGATCAGGGAATCATTGCAGGATGTGCTGGTGGTGGATATGAGAATATCTGTGCGGCAGCTAACATCTTAAAGGGAGCAAGTATCGGTTCTGACGAATTTACATTAAGTGTCTATCCTGCAAGTACACCAATTTATATGGAACTGGTAAAGAATGGAGCAGTTGCAGATTTGATGCAGACAGGTGCGATCGTTAAGACAGCTTTCTGCGGACCTTGCTTTGGTGCCGGAGATACACCTGCGAATAATGCATTCAGTATTCGTCATTCAACAAGAAACTTCCCAAATCGTGAAGGCTCTAAACTTCAGAATGGTCAGATTTCTTCTGTAGCATTAATGGATGCACGTTCTATCGCGGCAACTGCAGCGAATAAAGGATATTTAACAGCTGCAACTGATGTGGAAGCAAGTGATTTTATTCCAAAATATCATTTTGATAAGACAATTTACGATAATCGTGTATTTGACAGCAAAGGTGTTGCAGATCCATCTGTAGAGATTCAGTTTGGACCAAACATCAAAGATTGGCCAGAGATGTCTGCACTTCCACAGAATATGTTGTTAAAAGTTGTTTCAGAAATTCATGATCCTGTTACAACAACAGATGAACTGATTCCTTCAGGAGAGACTTCATCTTATCGTTCTAACCCATTAGGACTTGCAGAGTTTGCATTATCAAGAAAAGATCCTGCATATGTAGGACTTGCAAAAGAAGTACAGAAAGCACAGAAAGCAATCGAAGCTGGTGAAGATGCAGCCGAAGCTTTTCCAGAAGTGAAAGATATCTTAGCAACGGTCAAAGAATCTTATGCAGATGTGACTCAGGATAATCTAGGAATCGGAAGTACGATCTTTGCAGTAAAACCAGGAGATGGTTCTGCACGTGAACAGGCAGCTTCCTGCCAGAAAGTATTAGGTGGATGGGCAAATATCGCAAATGAATATGCGACAAAGAGATACCGTTCCAACCTGATCAACTGGGGTATGTTACCATTTACAATCAAGAAGGGTGACCTTCCATTTAAGAATAAAGATTACATCTTTGTTCCAGAGATCCGCAAAGCGGTAGAAGACAAACTTACAAGCATTCCTGCATATGTAGTAAATGAAGGAATGAAAGAGATCACCTTAACATTAGGTGAATTAACAGATGATGAGAGAGAGATCATCTTAAAAGGATGTCTCATCAATTATTACAGAGATTAAAGGATTAAGGAGTAAATATACATGACAGGTACATTTTGGGCGATTCTTCCGCCGGTGATCGCAATTATTTTGGCATTAGTGACCAAGGAGGTATATTTATCGCTGATGATCGGAATCGCATCAGGCGCCTTGATGTATCATGATTTTCATTTGATCAAGGCCATGGATACGATTTTTGCGATCATGGGAGAGAAAATTGGAGCCAATTGCGATATTTTGATATTTTTAGTATTATTGGGAATTCTGGTAGCACTGATCACAAAATCTGGTGCTTCCAGAGCCTATGGAAAGTGGGCAGCGAAAGCAATCCGTACAAAGAGACAGGCGTTGTTTGCAACCATTTGTCTTGGCGTTGTAATTTTCGTTGATGATTATTTTAACTGTCTGACAGTCGGAACAGTTATGCGTCCAGTAACAGACAAATATAAAGTTACAAGAGCGAAACTAGCTTATGTCATTGATGCAACAGCAGCACCGGTGTGTATCATTGCACCAATTTCAAGTTGGGCAGCAGCAGTTGGATCATCTTTACCAGCAGGTAGTAATATTGATGGATTCACTTTATTTTTAAATGCAATCCCATTTAATTACTATGCATTGCTTACATTAGCATTTTTAGCATTTTTGATCATTGCAAATATTGACTATTCAAAGATGAAACAGTACGAGCTGAATGCACATTTAGAAGAGGTTGTGGAGGATGCAGAAGAAGTGCCGATCGTTGGGCATGGACAAGTAAAAGATCTGATTCTGCCAATTTTATTTTTGATCGCATCATGCATTGGGTTTATGCTGTATACTGGAGGGTTCTTTAAGGGAGTTCCATTGGCAGAAGCATTTGCAAATTGTTCTAGCGCGAGAAGTCTAGTATTAGGATCATTTTTAACGTTGATCTTTACGTTTATTTTATATATTCCAAGAAAAGTTCTTGCGTTCGTAGATTTCTGTGGAAGTTTTGCACAAGGATTTAAAGCAATGACATCTGCGATCATGATTCTTTGTCTTGCATGGACATTATCAGGAATTTGTGGAGCTGAATATTTAAATATTCAAGGATTTGTAAAGGCAGCAGTTGGAGGAAGTACAATGGCAATCGCAGTGATGCCTGTTATTTTCTTCTTGATTTCCTTGGGACTTGCATTTGCAACAGGAACATCCTGGGGAACATTTGGAATCTTGATCCCTATTTCTGTTACAATTTTAAGTGGTAATTATATGATGATGTCTGTCTGTGTAGGAGCGATTCTTGCGGGAGCGGTTTGTGGAGATCATATTTCTCCGATTTCGGATACAACGATCCTTTCATCTGCGGGTGCACAATGCAGGCATATTGATCATGTGTCAACACAGATGCCGTATGCGTTAACGGTAGCGTTATGTGCAAGTATTGGGTATATCTTATCTGGAGTTACTGGAAGTGGTTATATTGGACTTGCATCAGCATTAGCGAGTCTGGCAGTTGTTATGGCAATTATAGTTATGACAGCGAAACGAGGAAGATAATATGAGCAAAATCTTGATGGATAAAAAAGTCATAAAATCAATGGAAGAGATCAATCGTGTCATGATCGGCAAAGAGCGTACAGTTCATCAGATCATGACAGCAATTCTTGCCGGAGGGCATGTTTTGATCGAGGATATTCCAGGGGTTGGGAAGACAACACTTGCATTGGCTTTTTCGAAGGTTTTAGGTCTCTCATATCAGAGAATTCAGTTTACACCGGATATTATGCCGACAGATATTGCAGGATTTTCTATCTATCATATGGAAAGTGAAACTTTTGAATATCGGGAAGGTGCAGCAATGACGAATCTGCTTCTTGCGGATGAGATCAATAGAACGTCTCCGAAGACACAATCAGCATTATTAGAAGCGATGGAGGAAGGAAAGATTACGGTCGATGGAGTGACAAGAGATCTGCCGGATCCATATATTGTGCTTGCAACACAGAATCCACTTGGATCAATCGGAACGCATACACTTCCAGAGTCACAGTTAGACAGATTTATGATTCGAACTTCCCTTGGTTATCCAGATATGGAAAGTGAAGTGCAGATGCTTATGCAGGGAAGTGTTGATCTGACAGAGCAGAATATCAAAGAACAGATTTCAGCACAAGAGTTAAAGAAAGCTCGTAAGGAAGTTAAAGGATTGTTTGTTCATGAAGATATTATTAGATATATTGTAGAAATTGCAAATGAAACAAGAAGATCTAGAGATTTAGAGCTTGGGATCAGTCCAAGAGGAACGATTGCATTGTTATCCATGGCGAAAGCTAACGCATATCTTGATGGACGCAATTATGTGATACCAGAGGATATAAAAAATGTATTTCTTGAAACAATTGAACACAGAGTTATAAAAAGTAAAGAAGCAAGGATTCAGAAAAAGACAAGGAAGGAAATTTTAAAAGACATTTTTTACAAGATTCCACTTCCAAAGGGCAATCAGAAAGGATAAAGATGTATTTTTTTGTCATAGTATTTGCGGCTGTTTACTGGATCATTTATGGAAACTGGATTGGAGGGTGCCTTATGGCATCCTTATTTCTTATTTTGATTTATAGTATCAGTCGCTGCAAAAAAGAGGAAAAACAGCTGGAATTTAAGGCAAATGTTCAAGAACGGATCATAACTCAAGGAGAAATGATCAAGATCATTCCAGAGATTTCTGGAATTAATACAAGGAATGATGATTATATTTTTGAAGTTGAATATGAGATTGAATCAAAATTTTATGGAACTAAAAACAAAATAAGACAGAAGATTCGATGGAATCAGAAGATAGACAATCTGCTTTTGACAGAAGAAATGAAAAAATGCGATCATGTTGTGTTTCGCTTGATATCTGTTTCATGGGAAGATCTTACTGGAATTTATAAAATAAAAAAATATTTACAACAAGAAATCCGGATTCTTGTAATGCCACATTCTTATGAATTAGGAACCATGAATGATCGACTCAAGAAAATGAATTCTTGTGAGCAGGGATTTGAATATGATGGAGTAAGGAAATACCGGGAAGGAGACAGATTATCAAGAATTCATTGGAACCTTTATGCTACATCCAGAGATTTATGGGTTAGAAAAAATGAGGATGAAGCACAGGAAAGTGTAAAGATTGCAATTAGCCTTAAAGATATAAATAAAGATCGAATTTCTGATTATTTTGCAGTGGTTTATTCCGTTTTGTTATTTTATATGAATGCCGGGGTAAATCAAGAAATCTATTATGGAAACCATATGTTTTTATTAAAGTATATAGAACAATATGAAGAACTTTTTACGGATATATTTGAGTGTGGAATATCAGAGATATCTATGGAAATTCCTAATATCCAGGCAATTACACTTGATGATAATATAAAAAATATCCAGAAATATTTATATGAGATGGAGTTATAATGCAGAAGAATAGGAAATTACAAATAGAATATATATTGCCTGCGATTATTTTTGCCTCTGTTATATGGGGGATTTTTGCAGGATTTAGGGTTTCCAGATACCAATGGATTATGATTTCTGGAAGTGTTGTACTGTTTCTTGGAATATGTACGTTATGTGATCGGTTGAAACAGACAGTTTATCTGATGATCATTATGGCTGGATTATTTTTAGCGGTGTTTCATACACAACTTTTAAATGGATTCAGAATCATCAATAATAAAATGGCACTTGCGTTGAATCAAAGTATGGATCTTGGATTTTATTATTATGTATCAGTACAGATGGAAAACAGCCGTAGAGACAGTGTGTTGGCGGTTGTATTTTTTCTTCTGATTGCAGGGATACTTTTATCATTTTTAAGGAAATATCCGTTGATCTTGTTTGCTTTAACAGGGGTGATGGAGTGCTTTGTTTTGATTGTGGCACCATATAGTATTTCTGCTGTATTCTTTTTATTTCTTGGATCATGGATCGTTTATTTTAGCTTACGCAAAGGGAAAAAGGAATTTGCGGGACTAATTGGTATTTTATGTATTTTGATGATCTTTCCATTATATTTTCATGACCAAACGACGGTTCCTGCAGATACAATGATCAAGCGTAGCATCTTAGTACAGATTCGAAAGATGACGCAAGGTGAATCTTATGTAGCAGAAGGAGGACTTGGAAATGGGGATATTGCTTCAGTGGGAGAAGTATCACCGACAGGAAAAAAATTATTTCAGGTTTATGCGCCAGAAAAAGATGATCTTTATCTGAAAAGTTATGTAAGCAGTGACTACGTAAATGGAAAGTGGATAGCAAGTACGAAAGACACCATTGTATATGGTGGTGAGTCAGCAATAGAACTTCCGTTTCTGTTTTCAGATCTTCATATGGACGATTTTGTTACATATGATAAAGATTACATTAAAACGGATAAAGATATGATGTTTTCGGAAAAAAGGAACTTGAAAATCTCTTATCAGAAGAAACAAGATCGATATCTTTTGTTTCCATATTTTTGTGATATAAGCCAGATAGAAGGAAATGTTATTTCTGATAGCATGATCAGCAGGACAAACAGTCGCAAGGATTATGACATGGTATATTATCAGGTAAAGAATCCAAAAGCAGTATTTCAGGCACAACAAAGGCTTGATTTTTCTAAAATCGGAAGCACAATGGAAGAGATCATGGAAAAAGATTACATAAAGACGATGGATGATTATGGAACTTATGTAAGAAAAGAATATTTAAAAATACCGGATTCCATAAAAAAATGTTTAAAAACATTAGATCTTAAGACCGATTTAAAGAAATCAGAGAATCAAAATATTGAAGAAGTCCAGTCTTATTTAAAACGTAATTACCAATATAGTTATCGTCCAGGGTTGACACCACAAGGAAAAGATCCGATAGTTTATTTCTTAAAAGATCGAAAGAAAGGATTTTGCACCCAGTATGCATCGGCAGCAGTTTTTATGCTTCGAAATGCTGGGATTCCAGCAAGATATGTAGAAGGGTATAAGATTCGATCTGATCAGTGGAGACTTGGAAAGGCACAAGTGACGGATTATGAAGCACATGCCTGGGCAGAAGTTTATGTTGAGCACATTGGGTGGTTGCCTGTGGAAGTTACTGGGATGAATACAGGTAAAACAGCATATGAGCAAGTACAAAAATTGGATAAACAGAGCAATGCGATTGTACCAAATAAAAAACAATTTGTAACAAATGTAAAAAAAGTATTGCATTTTGTAGCAATAATTGCAATTATTTTGGTTGTTGTAATATTAATAAAAATGTTACAAAACTTGCAGAAGTTAAAGAAAATGGACAACAAAGAAAAGATTCTTTTCTACGAAAATAAATTAAAAAAATATGGAGAAAACCAAGGAAAATCGAGGAAAACAGCTGAACTGATGACATACGGGATCATTGAAAAAGCAAAGTTTAGTGATGCAGATATTACAGATCAGGAAGTAGTGATCGTAAAACGTCATTTGGATTTATTAAAGAGAAAAAACAGAAATGTTACAAAAATATTAAGCAAACTGAAATAATCTTAAAAAACTGTTGACAAATGTTGCTGCGTATCGTACAATATTAACTGTTGAACGAAACATTTGAAATAAATTTAAAAATTGATATACATATAGGAGACAATATGAAAAAGATTATTTTAAGACTAGCAGTATTAGTAGCAATGGCATCGGCGGCAGTTACAATGAATGTACATACAAAGACAAAGGAAGTTCAGGCAGCAAGCAGAAAAGGACAGCAGGTTGTTAAATATGCAAAGAAATTTGTAGGAAATAAATACAAATACGGTGGATCAAGCTTAACAAAAGGAACAGATTGTTCTGGATTTACAAGAGGTGTATATAAGAAGTTTGGAAAGAGCCTTCCTCATTCTTCAAGTGCACAGAGAAGATATGGTAAGAAAGTAAAAGGTGGAATTAAGAATGCGAAAGCAGGAGATTTAATTTGTTATAGCGGACATGTTGCAATTTACATGGGAAATAACAAGATTGTACACGCAAGTAATTCAGCACCATATCCAAGAGGTGGAATTAAAATCTCTAACAATGCAAGATACAGAAAGATCGTAACAGTAAGAAGAATTGTTCAGTAAGATCAAAAAGGCATTTCTCAATTTGAGAGATGTCTTTTTTTGTGCATTAAGATAGAACTTTAAAAATATAAGAGATTCAAAGAAAGAAATCTTTTTGAAGATATCCAACAAAAATTTAAGATATGTAGCATAAAAATTTGACAGATAAAACAGATACATATTATAATTTTAAATAACAGATTTTAGTAAAATATACATCTGCCTTATTGGACTGATGTTTTTTAAAGGAGAAAATTTATGATCATTAAACCAAGAGTCAAAGATTATTTATGTTTAACAGCACATCCAGAAGGATGTAAGAAGAATGTAGCAGATCAGATCGCTTATGTAAAAGCGCAGGGAGAAATTCCTGGAGAAGCAAAGAAAGTCTTAGTGATCGGATGCTCTACAGGATATGGACTGGCATCAAGAATCGTAACAGCGTTTGGATGTCATGCAGATACACTTGGAATTATGTTTGAACGACCATCTAATGGAAAGAAGACAGCAAGTCCTGGATGGTATAATACAGCAGCATTTGAACAGTTTGCAAATGAAGAAGAAATCTATGCAAAAACAATCAATGGAGATGCATTTTCTAAGGAAATTAAAGATCTGACGATCGAAACGATCAAAAAAGATTTTGGTAAAGTAGATCTTGTTATATACAGTCTCGCAGCACCAAGAAGAACAACACCAGATGGAGAAACATATCGTTCTGTCCTAAAGACAACAGGAGAGGAATTTACAAATAAGAATCTTAACCTGAAAGATAATAGTATTGGAATGAAGAGCATTCCTGCAGCGACAGAAGAAGAAGTGAAAGCGACAGTCAAAGTTATGGGTGGTGAAGACTGGAAGTTATGGATGCAGGCTTTAAAGGATGCTGATGTATTATCTGAAGGCGCAAGTACGGTTGCATATTCTTATATTGGTTCTGAACTTACTTATCCGATCTATTATGAAGGAACGATTGGTGCAGCAAAGAAACATCTGCATCAGACAGCTGATGAGATTACAAAAGAGGTTGGAGTAAAGGCGCTGATCTCTGTAAATAAAGGGCTTGTAACACAGGCGAGTGCAGCAATTCCGATTGTTCCATTATATATGTCTGTATTATATAAAGTTATGAAAGAAAATAATGTTCATGAAGGATGTATCGAACAGATTGAACGTTTATTTAAAGAAAAGAAATTATTAGCAGATACAGTCACAGATGAACATGGATGGATTCGAATGGATGATCTGGAACTTCGTGATGATATTCAGAATGAAGTGAAGAAGCGTTGGGAAGAGATTGATACAGATAATGTCAAGGGACTGGCAGATGTTGATGGTTACTGGGAAGATTTTTACCGTATGTTTGGATTTAATGAGGAAGGAATTGACTATGAAGCAGAGACGGATCCAGTTGTAGAAATTCCTAGTATCAAAGAATAATGGCGTATACAGAGATTGTGATCACAAAGATGAAAGACCATCTGGTAAGTATGTTATTAAAAGATCACCAGCCAGTGGAATTTCAATGTGTGAGTGAAAAAGCCAAAATCGAAATCGGAAATATTTACACAGGCATCGTAAAAAATGTTGTGAAAAATATCAATGGAGCTTTTGTCGAGTTTGATGAAGATGAGATGGGATTTCTTTCCATGCAACATAAGCAATATAAAGCGGGAGATGAAGTTCTGGTGCAGATAAAGAAAGAGGCGACGAAGGAAAAACGCCCAATGTTATCAGACCAGATTGAATTAACTGGCAAATATCTTGTGCTGACTTCAGACAAGCTTTCTGTAGGGATTTCTAATAAGATTCATAAAAAAGACAAGAAACAGGAATTAAGAGAGATGGCAGAGCCTCTGGTGACACAGGAATATGGTTTTATTATTCGTACTGAGGCAGCGAAAGCCGATAAGGAAGATGTGCTTTATGAGGCGGATATGCTCGCAGAGAAGTATCAGCAGATTGTCCGTAAGAAGTCATACCGCAAAGCACCACAGCTTGTAGATACAAATTATGATGCATTGTCAGTTCTTGTATGTGATATAAAACCAGAAGCAGCAGACAGTATTGTAACAGACCAGGAAGATCTGTATGAACAGTTAAAAGAAAAAGGCTATGAGGTATCTTTATGCTGTTATGAGGCAGGAGATATTGACCGCAGATACAGAGTCCGTCATTATCTGTCAGAAGTATTTAAGCAAAAGATCTTTATGAAGTCTGGGGGATTTCTTTATATTGAGCAGACAGAGGCAATGGCAGTTATTGATGTGAATACTGGCAAATCTATCGGAAAGAAAAATCAGGAAACACATATTAAGAAAATAAATTTAGAAGCTGCAAAGGAAGCAGCAAGACAGATCCGGTTAAGAAACTTATCCGGGATCATCATGATCGATTTCATTGATATGAGATCAAAAGAAGATGAGAAAGAATTATTACAGGTAATGCAGCATTATTTAAATGATGACTCAAAAAAAGCAGTCGCAGTAGACATTACAAAACTCGGAATTATGGAGATTACAAGAAAAAAAGAAAAAAATCCAATTTTTCGACAAATAAGTATTGACATATTAGAATAGTGCTGTTATTATATATGAGTATGCCGCACAGCGAGGTTAAAGAATGCGAGAAATCACCAAAGCTGGCGAGATTTGATAATAGGAGGTGCCGTGATGTACGCAATTATCGCAACAGGTGGAAAACAGTATAAAGTAAGCGAAGGCGACGTAATCAAAGTTGAGAAACTTGACGCTGAAGTAGGAGCTAAAGTAACATTTGATAATGTACTTTTAGTTGGTGGAGATACTGTTAAAGTTGGAACACCTACCGTTGATGGTGCGAAAGTTGAAGCTTCTGTAGTAAGCGAAGGAAAAGGTAAGAAAGTCATCGTTTACAAATACAAGAGAAAAACTGGATACCATAAGAAAAACGGTCATAGACAGTTATTTACACAGGTTAAGATCGATAGTATCGTTGGATAATATCCTGAGGATAGAGTTATGACAAAGATAACATTCTATCAAGGAGTTGATGGAAGCTTTCATGGCTTCCATTCACAGGACCATGCAGGTTACAGTGCGGAAGGACAAGATATTGTCTGTGCCGCAGTATCTGCGCTGGTAATTAATTTTGTGAATTCCCTGGATGAGCTGACAGATGATCACTATCAGATTGATGTAAACCAGGAGAACGCAGAAATTGACGTAGTATTTACGGAAGAGCTTTCACATGATGGAAGCTTGTTATTAAGATCACTGATTCTTGGACTTACTTCGGTGGAAGAAGAACATGAACAGTATTTAGATGTAATCTTTAAGGAGGTGTAACAAAAATGATGAAAATGAACCTTCAATTTTTCGCTCATAAAAAAGGAATGGGTTCTACAAAGAACGGTAGAGATTCTGAATCTAAGAGATTAGGTGCGAAAAGAGCTGACGGACAGTTTGTAAAAGCTGGAAATATTCTTTACAGACAGAGAGGAACTAAGATTCATCCAGGCGTTAACGTAGGACGCGGTGGTGACGATACATTATTCGCATTAGTTGATGGTATTGTTCGCTTCGAAAGAAAAGGTAAAGATAAAAAACAGTGTTCTGTACATCCAGTAGCATAATTTAATTGCATACAGGAACAGATCATTTGAGATTCAGTAATTACGGCTTCAAATACATATTTGAGGCCGTTTTTCATTATGATATAAGATAATGAAGGAATTTTGTGACCGGAAATTGTTTTTTGATACAGAAAGGAAAAGACAATGTTTGCAGATAGAGCTAATATTATAATCAGATCCGGAAAAGGTGGAGATGGCCATGTAAGCTTCCGGAGGGAACTTTATGTACCAAACGGTGGACCGGATGGTGGAGACGGTGGCCGTGGCGGTGATGTAATCTTTGTTGTAGATGAAGGAATCAATACTTTATCTGATTACCGTCACAGAAGAAAATTCAAGGCAGGAGATGGTCAGGAAGGTGGCAGAAGAAGATGCCATGGTGCTGACGGAGAAGATATCATCCTGAAAGTTCCAGCAGGAACCGTAGTAAAAGAAAAAGAATCAGGGAAAGTTATCCTTGATATGTCAAATAAAAAAGAACCAGTTGTACTATTAAAAGGTGGACGTGGTGGAAAAGGAAACCAGCATTATGCAACACCAACCATGCAGGCACCAAAATATGCTCAGCCAGGTGGAAAAGCACAGGAAATTGAAGTTATGCTGGAATTAAAGGTGATCGCTGATGTTGGATTAGTTGGATTCCCGAATGTCGGAAAATCAACATTTTTATCAAGAGTAACAAATGCGAATCCAAAGATTGCGAACTACCATTTCACAACATTGAATCCAAATCTTGGAGTTGTAGATATGGATGGAAGCAAAGGATTTGTTATTGCAGATATCCCTGGAATCATTGAGGGTGCGTCTGAAGGTGTTGGACTTGGATTTGAGTTTTTACGCCATATTGAACGTACAAAAGTTATGATCCATATGGTAGATGGAGCTTCTGTAGAAGGAAGAGATCCGATCGTTGATATCCATGCTATTACAGATGAATTAAAGAAATACAACAAAGAGATTTTAGAGAAACCACAGGTGATCGCAGCCAACAAGATGGACGCGATGTCTGAGACAGACAGAGAGACTGTGATCGATTTATTAAAAGAAGAGTTTGAACCAGAAGGAATTAAGGTATTCCCTATCTCTGCAGTTAGTGGAGAAGGCGTCAAGGAATTATTATGGCACGTGCAGGGATTATTAGATGAATTACCAGAAGGTGCAACAGAATTTGAACAGGAATATGAACTAAACTTTGGAGAAGAAGAAGGTGGAATCATTATTGCTCATCCAGAAGAAGGCCTATATACAGTCGAAGGACCAAAAGTAGAGAGAATGCTTGGATATACAAATCTGGAATCAGAGCGAGGATTTGACTTCTTCCAGAAATTTATGAAAGAAAACGGTGTCATTGAACGTTTAACAGAGATGGGAATCGAAGAAGGTGATACTGTACGTCTTTATAATCTGGAGTTTGACTACTATAGATAGATATATAATTAATTTAATGGAGGATAACATGACAAGCAAACAAAGAGCTTATTTAAAGAGCCTTGCAATGAAGATCGATCCGATCTATAACATCGGAAAAGGAAGCATTTCACCAGAACTTGTACAGGGTGTCAGAGATGCCTTAGAAGCAAGAGAACTGATCAAAGTTGGTGTACTTCAAAACTGCATGGACGATCCAAAAGAACTGGCAACTGTATTAGCAGAGAGAACAAGATCTCAGGTTGTACAGGTGATCGGTAAGAAGATCGTATTATATAAAGAATCAAAGAATCATAAAAGAATTGAACTGCCAAAAGCAGGAAAATAATATCGGAGGAAGAGCCATGAAGAAGATAGGAATTCTTGGCGGGACATTTAATCCGATCCACCATGGACATTTAATTCTTGGACAGGCAGCGAAAGAGGAATTTGGACTTGATGAGATTCTTGTTATGCCAACAAAGAATCCGGCATACAAAATGATCAGTGGAGGAGTCAGCGAGCAGAATCGTGTCGATATGATCAAACTTGCAATTGCCAATTTTCCATATTTTAAATTTAGTGATATGGAATTAAAACGAGATGGCACGACATATACAGTGGATACATTAAGAGCCCTTACACAGAAAGATGATGACTGCAGGTATTATTTTATTATGGGAGCAGATTCCCTTTATCAGATTGAGACATGGAAAGATCCAGATCAGATTTTTCATATGGCGAATATTCTGGTTGCTACAAGAAACGATTCAAGAAGTGCCTTAGATGCCCAGATTGATTATCTGGAAGAAAAATATAGCGGGAAGATTTATCATTTAAGCAGTCCAAGTATCGAGATTTCATCGAATGATATCCGAAAGAGATGCAAAAATGGATCAAGTATTCATTTTTTCCTTCCAGAGGATGTGATCGATTATATAGAAAGAAATGATTTATATGGAATTACAGCAGATTGAAGATAAATTAAAAACAGTACTAAAACCATCCAGATACAGACACACTTTAGGAGTTGCCTATACAGCTTCATGTATGGCGATGGTATTTGATGTAGATACCGAGAGAGCTTACAGAGCTGGATTGTTACATGATTGTGCAAAAGGATTTTCGATTGAGAAGCAAAGACAGTTATGTGAGAGATATAACATTTGTCTTGAAGGAACATTAACAAAGAGTCCACAGTTAATGCATCAGGAGATTGCCCCATTTCTTGCAAAAGATGATTATGAGGAAGAAGACAAGGAAATCTTATCAGCGATTGGATGTCATACAACTGGAAAGATTGCAATGAGTCCTTTAGATCAGATTGTTTTTATTGCAGACTATATAGAGCCAAATAGAAAAATAATACCGGGACTTATAAAGGTACGGAAACTTGCATTTGAAGATTTGGATGCATGTGCATATGAGATTCTTAACAATACGATTAATTATCTGACAGAATGCGGACAGGAAATTGATCAGCGCACAATCAAGACTTATGAGTATTATAAGAATAAGAAGGAGAATTAAGATGGATCAGTCATTAAATATGGTAAAGATCGCATATGATGCGTTAGATGACAAATTAGCAGAAGATATTAAGATCATTGATATTCGCAGCATTTCAGTTTTAGCAGATTATTTTATTATTGCAGATGGTAATAATAAAAACCAGGTGCAGGCAATGGTAGATAATGTGCAGGAAGAACTGTTTAAGGCTGGATATGAAATGAAACAGATGGAAGGATACAGAGAAGGAAACTGGATCTTACTTGATTTTGGAGATATCATTATCCATATCTTTGATAAAGAAAATCGTCTGTTCTATGATCTTGAGAGAATCTGGAAAGATGGAAAAGAAGTTTCTATTGAAGAATTAAATTAAAAAAGATAATAAAGAAGCCAGAATGGAGAAATCGCATTAAGATTCTCGGTTCTGGCTTCTTTTTATTTTATTTCATTGAGCGGTAAAGTCCAACCACTTTGCCAATGATAGATACTTCGTTCACAATAATAGGTTCCATGGAATCATTCTCTGGCTGAAGGCGATAGTAGCCGTCTTCTTTGTAGAATGTTTTGACTGTGGCGGAATCTTCGATCATTGCAACAACTATGTCACCATTCTCAGCAGTTGACTGTTGTTCGACAATAACAAGATCACCATCGAAAATTCCAGCATTGATCATACTTTCGCCACGGACGTGTAACATGAATGTATTCTTGTTACTGATACGATCTGGAAGCATTGGAAAATAATCTTCAATATTCTGTACAGCCAGAATAGGTTCTCCAGCTGTTACAGTACCAACTACAGGAATATTAATGATCTCGCGGCGAGCGAGGTTAAAATCATCATCGATAATCTCAATTGCACGAGGCTTTGTAGGATCCCTGTGAATATATCCCTTTCGTTCCAATGTCTCTAAATGAGAATGGACAGAAGATGTGGAACGAAGGTTCACGGCTTCACAGATTTCGCGGACTGCAGGTGGATATCCTTTGTCAAGGATGCGGCGCTTGATAAATTCCAGAATCTGTTGTTGTTTATCACTTAATTGTTCTCTTGCCATGTACTATATCCTCCGTGTTTTTATTATATTCATAATAACATATAATCACTATAGAAACAAGTGTTCTCGAACAAAGTTTCGAAAAAATATTGACAAACAAATGTTCGAGAATTATAATAAAGACAAAACAGATGTTCGATAAATAAGAGGAGGAATACATTATGATAAGTAAGAAGAGAAGATGGTGTTTTTTAATAATTCTTTTAGGAGTATTATTTATGGCATTTCATGTATTATTTATGAAAACTCCTACTATAGAGGCACAGGGGACAAAGGAGAAGAAGTTTACAAGTATTCAGGTTAAGAAAGGTGATTCCTTGTGGAGCATTGCTAAGGAACATATGGGAGATGAATATGATACTGTTGATGATTATATAGATGAAGTATGTGAGACGAATCACATCTATGATAGACAGATTACAGATGGAATGTATCTGGTAATTCCATATTATACAGTCAGAAGATAAGAAAAAGAGGAATAAATAAAAAGGCCATCCTTTGCAATGAGTAAAGGATGGCTAGAAATATTTTATTCAAATAAATATATTGATTGGTAAATTAACGTTTAGTAGGATTTTTGTTTAATGAAGCTTTTGTACTATTATAAACTGCTTTTCCATATTTATTTAGGTTAGCATTCATTTTTTTAGATTCACTTTTATTTGATACAAATCCAATTTCTGTTAATGTGGATGCTGTTTTTGAGTGGCGGAGTACATATAATCCAGTACGATCAACGAGTCCACGGTTTGTGAATCCTGTAGCAGAACGGATATATGGATGGATTGTAGCTGACCATTTGTAACTAGTTAATCCAGAAGTTGATTTATATCCTTTTGAATTATATAAAGTTTCTGTTCCGTGAGCAGATTTTCCGGCGGAATTAATATGTACACTATAGAATCTGTCAGCACCAACATTGTTTGCAAGGGCAGATCGATCACTTAAACTTGGATAAGTGTCAGAAAGTCGAGTGTAATATACTTTGATGTTAGGGTCTTTATCAAAATATTTTTTTGCGGCCTGAACGATTTTTAAAGTCATATTTTTTTCTTTATAGCCATATGCAACAGCACCAGAATCAGAACCACCATGACCTGCATCTAATACGATGATCTGTTTATACATAGATTTAGGTGAAGCATAGTAAACTCTGATATAGGAATCTGTTTGGGTTACACGGAATCCCTTGATCGTTTTACTGCGTGGCTTAATATAAATTTTTGTATATCCACCAGAATATTTTACAGAGTATGATTTAAATGAAGAATCATTCACAACCCTGTGGTTTGAAGATTTTTCGTAAAATGATTTGTAGTTACCTTTGATATTAAGAATCAAACGATAATTATGATAATCATCCGTGCTCGAAACATTTCTATTGCTTAAACCGGAAGGTTTTGCAAGCTGTACATAAGAAGTTTTGCTTGTAGTGCTTGCAGTAGAATTACTTTTGAATGTTTCAGTATAAGAAGAATCATTCCAAGAATAAGATAATCTAAGATATTTTGCACAAAAAGATCCAGGTACATAAATAAAGTTACTCTTCTGTTCATAAGAATAGACACTACGTGCAGGAGTTGGCATTTTTGTTTTTTTACCATTTACATAGGCGTATTTATTACCGCGTGTCATAACAATTTTATTGGAACCACGTTTTAAAGTGATTTTCCAATTTTTTTTAGAATAAGAATAAGATACACCCATGCCTTTTTTAAAAACATAATATGCAGAGAGCATCGGAGTGTTTTCAGTCTTATATCCAGGAGCTTTTGTTTTAATGGTTTTTCCATTGTAAGAAGCACCAACAGCTTTTTTCTTTTGCTTTTTCTTGTTGATTTTTAGTGTATAAGTATGTTTTGTTACAGCGTATGATGATGCAGAAACATTTGCAGGTATTCCTGTACCGATAATTGAAACTGATAACAATGTTGTGATAATAAATTTCTGTAATTTCATTTGTATCTTCCTTTCCGAGAATTAACTGTAACATATATGTAATATTATTGCAAGAAAAAAGTCATATTTTGCAATATGACTTTTAGAAATTTAAAATTAGAAAGAATTACAAATCGCTTTATATAGATTATAACCAATCGTGGATGTTCTCGAATTAATACGGCTAGTCTCGGTTTTATTTGAGATGAATCCAAGTTCTACAAGTGCAGTTGTCATCTTTGGACCATTTAATACGGCTAGATCAGAACGATATTTTAATCCACGATTATAGGAACCGTTTGATGCGTAGCCCATTCCGGTCAAAGCGAATGACTGAAGGGTCTGTGCATAGGATTTATAAGTTTTGTAAAGTGTTTCAGTTCCTTTAGAAGATGAACTATCACTTGAATTGATATGAACACTCAAGAAACGATCTGCGGACACCTCGTTTGCCATCTTATAACGATAAGAAAGACTTGGATACCAGTCGGAAAGCCTTGTGTAATAAACTTTGTAGCTAGAATTTTTGTCAAAATTACTCTTGATACTTTGAACGATCTTTAAAGTCATGTTTTTTTCAGAGTATCCGTTTCCAACTGCACCGGAATCCTTTCCTCCATGACCAGCATCAACAACGACTACATGATAGAACATCTTCTTTGGATCTGCGTATTTCACATATATATAGGAAGAAGTCTGTATTACACTGAATCCCTTGATTACATTTGTCTTAAGATCAATATAAGTTTTGCCGCCACTGTAAGATACATTGTATGTAAGGGATTCCTTGATATATCTGTTAGAAGCAGAACTGAAGAAAGTCTTATAGTTCCCATTAACGATGATTCTTAGTCGTTTATTTGAATAATCATCGGTACAACTAACAGCAGAAGCTGACAATCCAGAAGGCTTCTTGATTCTGATAGAATAATTTGATGCTGAAGCTGTAATCTTAGTTTTTGAACCAAGGGTTGTAGATGTTGTGCTAGTATTAGACGTTGCTGTTGTAGGTTGTGTGCTAGTTGATCCCTTTTTAGTAATAAGGCCTGCAAGCAGACGATTATTCCATGCATAGTTCAGTTGCAGATTCTTAGCCACAGCATCCCCTGGAACCATAATATAATTCTTCTTACGTGCAGGATAGTATACCTTCCTTGGGGCAGATGGAAGAGTGATTTTCTTTCCATTGATCGTTGCAGCTGTGCTGTTTAACGTTAAAACTAATTTTTGTGAACCACGCGTAAGAGTGATCTTCTTTGTTTTTGATGAATAAGAATATTTAGTGCTGATTGATGAACAGCGTCCAAAGATCCAGTATGCAGAGTACATAGAAATAGAACCTTCAATATATCCAGGAATATTTGTTTTGATCACTTTGTTGTTATATCTTGCATCAATGGCTCGTTTTGTAACAGTTTTCTTGTTATGTGTATACTTGATTTTATAATACTGGCCAGCAGTTACAGCAGCAGGAGTATTTATGATACTCGTAAAAAGCATTATCATAGATAATCCAAGACAAATAAATTTTTTCTTTAACATATGCATCCCCTATTTTTGAATTTATAGATTTACAGTAAGATTATAATATTTTTTGTGATGTATTTCAACGAAAACATCAATTTCATGCGGTTTTCATTGAAAAATAGTTTCCAATCTGTCTAAGAATGTGGTATCCTATTATATAAGTTCGATTTTTGGGAGAAATTTATAAATTTTTGCAGGAATCGAATTATTTTGAACTATAGGAGCAGATAATGAAATCAGACAATGAATTTCGAAGAGGACTAATGGATGGGATTCCAATCGGATTAGCTTATGTAGCTGTTTCATTTGCATTTGGAATTTCAGGAGCATCTCATGGAATCCCTGTATGGGCACTTACATTGATCTCTGCAACTTGTGTAACATCAGCAGGACAATTTGCAGCGATCATTACGATGACAGCGGGAGGATCACTAGTAGAATTAGTCTTATCACAGATCATTATTAATTTAAGATATTCAATCATGTCGATTGCGATCGGACAGAAAATGTCGGAGAAGTCGACACTATGGAATCGACTTTCGATGGCATTTATGGTAACTGATGAGATTTTTGCAGTTTCCTGTGCAGGAAGAAAAGAAATTACACCAAAATATTTCTATGCATTGATGTCCATTCCGTGGATCAGCTGGACAATAGGTACATTATTAGGAGCAACAGCGAATACATTATTACCATTGATCTTAAGGAATGCACTTGGACTTGCAATTTATGGAATGTTAATTGGAATCATTATTCCACCGGCAAGACATGATAAGCATATAACGATCGTGATCATCATATCCATGATCATCAGTTTATTATTTAAATATATCAAAGCGTTATCTTTTGTATCCAGTGGTTTTGTAATCATCATCTGTACGCTGATCGCAGCAACACTTGGAGCAATTTTATTTCCAGTAGAAGAGGAGGAGACTGATGAAGCTTAGCAGATTATTGATCTACATTGTAGTCACAGCAGTTTCTACATATTTAATACGAGTCATTCCACTGATTGCAATACAGAAGAAGATCGAGAATAGATTTTTTAGGTCCTTTTTATACTATGTACCATATGCAGTTTTGGCGGCAATGATCATGCCAGCCGTGTTTTATGCCACAGGAAATTGGATTGCATCGACAATTGGGTTTGCAATTGCGATGATTTTTGCATATAATGAAAAAAATATTGTTACAGTTGCATGTGCAAGCTGTATTGGAGCGTTTATCGCATTAGTAGTTTTAGGGTAAATAAATCTGCCAATTCATTGACAGACATAAGTAATATCAAGAAGACAAGAAGAAATGAGGAAGAAGATATGAATTGTAATTTAGCAGTCATCAAAGGTGACGGAATCGGACCAGAGATTGTCACAGAAGCAATGAGAGTTTTAGACGCTGTAGGTGAGAAATACGGACACACATTTTCTTACACACAGATCTTAATGGGAGGAGCATCCATTGATGTTCACGGAGAACCATTAACAGAAGAAGCTTTAGAGATTGCTAAGAATAGTGATGCAGTATTAATGGGATCTATCGGAGGAAATACAAGCACATCTCCATGGTACAAACTTCCAGCACAGTTAAGACCAGAGGCAGGATTATTAAAACTTCGTAAAGCCCTTGGATTATTTGCCAATATCAGACCAGCATATTTATATGATGAGTTAAAGAAAGCATGCCCACTTCGTGATGAAGTGATCGGTGATGGATTTGATATGGTCATTATGAGAGAATTAACAGGTGGTCTTTACTTTGGAGAAAGACATACAGAAGAAGTTGATGGTGTAAGAACAGCGGTTGATACATTATCTTACAATGAAAATGAGATCAGAAGAATCGCGATCAAAGCATTCGATATTGCAAGAAAACGTAAAAAACATGTAATCAGTGTTGATAAAGCAAATGTGCTTGATTCTTCCAGATTATGGAGAGCCGTTGTTGAAGAAGTAGCGAAAGACTATGAAGATGTTACATATGAACATATGTTAGTTGACAATTGTGCAATGCAGTTAGTGAATAACCCTCGTCAGTTCGATGTGATCTTAACAGAGAACATGTTTGGAGATATTTTATCTGATGAAGCAAGTATGATCACAGGATCTATCGGAATGTTATCATCTGCAAGCCTTGCAGAAGGTAAGTTTGGATTATATGAACCAAGCCACGGATCAGCTCCAGACATCGCAGGACAGGATATCGCAAACCCAATCGCAACGATCCTTTCTGCAGCTATGATGCTTCGTTATTCTTTTGATCTTGATAAAGAAGCAGATGAAATTGAAGCAGCAGTCAAAGCAGTTTTAGCAGATGGATACAGAACTGTTGATATCATGTCTGATGGAATGAAGAAAGTCGGATGTAAAGAGATGGGACAGCTGATCATCGACAAGATTAAATAATTATCATAGATAGAAGAAGGTATATTATACTAGGAGGTTAGTTTTATGAATAATAAATTTACAGAGGGAGAAGCATATGCTCCTCAGAGATCGTTATTTAACGCATTAGGTTTCACAAAAGAAGAAATGAAAAAGCCATTGGTCGGAATCGTAAGTTCGTATAACGAGATCGTACCAGGGCATATGAATATTGATAAGATCGTCGAAGCGGTTAAACTCGGAGTTGCTATGGCTGGTGGAACACCAGTTGTATTCCCAGCAATTGCTGTATGTGATGGTATTGCAATGGGACATGTTGGAATGAAATATTCCTTAGTAACACGTGATCTGATCGCTGATTCTACAGAATGTATGGCATTAGCACATCAGTTTGACGCTTTAGTTATGGTTCCAAACTGTGACAAAAATGTACCAGGACTTTTAATGGCAGCTGCACGTGTTAATGTACCTACAGTGTTCGTCAGTGGCGGACCAATGCTTGCGGGACGTGTAAAAGGATGCAAAACAAGTCTATCAAGTATGTTTGAAGCAGTAGGATCTTATGCAGCAGGTAAGATCACAAAAGAAGAATTAGATGAATATGAAAATAAAACATGTCCTACATGTGGATCATGTTCTGGTATGTATACAGCAAACTCCATGAACTGTTTAACAGAAGTACTTGGTATGGGATTACAGGGAAATGGAACAATTCCAGCCGTATATTCTGAAAGAATCCGTCTTGCAAAACATGCAGGAATGAAGGTTATGGAATTATTAGAGAAGAATATCCGCCCAAGAGATATCTTAACAGAGGAAGCATTTGAAAATGCCTTAACTGTTGATATGGCATTAGGATGTAGTACAAATAGTATGCTTCATTTACCAGCGATCGCTCATGAAGCAGGTGTTGAATTAAATCTTGAAATGGCAAATGAGATCAGTAAGAGAACTCCAAACTTATGTCATCTTGCACCAGCAGGACATACATACATTGAAGAGTTAAATGAGGCTGGTGGTGTTTATGCCGTTATGAATGAGTTAAATAAGAAGAATCTTCTCCATACAGATCTTATCACAGCAACAGGTAAGACAGTGGCAGAGAACATTGAAGGATGCGTAAACAAGAACCCAGAAGTTATCCGTCCGATCGACAATCCATACAGCCAGACTGGTGGAATCGCCGTATTAAAAGGAAACTTAGCACCAGATTCAGGAGTTGTAAAACGTTCAGCAGTTGCTCCTGAGATGCTTAAGATGGAAGGACCAGCAAGAGTCTTTGACTGCGAAGAAGATGCGATCAAAGCGATCAAAGGTGGAGATATCAAACCAGGTGATGTTGTCGTTATTCGTTACGAAGGACCAAAAGGTGGCCCTGGTATGAGAGAAATGTTAAATCCTACATCAGCGATCATGGGTATGGGACTTGGATCAAGTGTAGCCTTGATCACAGACGGAAGATTCTCCGGAGCTTCCAGAGGAGCTTGTATCGGACATGTTTCTCCAGAGGCAGCCGTTGGTGGACCAATCGCATTAGTAGAAGAAGGAGATATCATCGTAATCGATATCGATGCAAATACATTAAATGTAAAAGTTTCCGATGAAGAATTAGCAAAGAGAAAAGAAAACTGGAAACCTAGAACACCTAAGGTTACAACAGGTTATCTTGCAAGATATGCATCTTTAGTTACATCTGGAAACCGCGGAGCAGTTTTAGAAATCAAAGAGTAATGAAGTAAGAAAAGAGGATCAAATGATGAAACAATTGACAGGTGCTCAGATTGTTTTAGAATGTTTGAAAGAGCAAGGCGTGGATACCATTTTTGGGTATCCAGGTGGAGCTATCTTAAACATTTACGATGAATTATACAAACAGAAAAAGTATTTTACACATATCCTGACTTCTCATGAGCAGGGAGCTTCTCATGCAGCAGATGGATATGCAAGATCTACAGGAAAAGTTGGAGTGTGCTTTGCAACAAGCGGACCTGGAGCAACAAATATTGTCACAGGACTTGCAACAGCGAATATGGACTCTGTTCCAGTTGTTGCACTCACATGTAACGTAGGAGTGAGTCTTCTTGGAAAGGATAGTTTTCAGGAAGTTGACATTTCTGGAGTTACAATTCCAATCACAAAGCATAACTTTATTGTAAAGAATGTAGAAGAACTGGCAAATACAATTCGAAGAGCATTCAAGATTGCAAAAACAGGAAGACCAGGACCGGTTTTAATTGACATTCCAAAAGATGTGACGGCAGCCGTGACATCTTATGAAGCAGAAAAACCAGAGAAGATCATCCGTTTCAGCGAGAGAATCAAAGAAGCAGATATTCAGAATGCGATCAAGATGATCAAAGAATCAAAACGTCCATACATCTTAGTAGGTGGAGGAGCAGTTATCTCTGATGCAGCAGATGAATTAAAAGAGTTTGTAGATAAAGTTGATGCCCCAGTATGTGATACCTTGATGGGAAAAGGAGCATTTAATGGTACAGATGAGCGTTACAGTGGAATGCTTGGTATGCATGGAACCAAGGCATCAAATCTTGGAGTTTCTCATTGTGACTTACTGATCGCGATCGGAACAAGATTTAGTGATCGTGTATTAGGAAATCCAAAGACATTTGCAAAGAATGCTAAGATTTTACAGATCGATATTGATCCAGTTGAGATCAATAAGAATATTTGTGTATCTGCTTCAATCATCGGAGATGTAAAAGCAGTTCTGACTGTGATCAATCGCCGCTTAGAAGCACAGGAACATAAAGAATGGATGAATACAGTCAAAGAATATAAAGAAAAATATCCATTAACATATGACAAGGGATGTTTAACATGCCCTGAGATCATGGAAGCGATTTATGATATTACAAAAGGTGAGGCAGTCATTACAACAGAAGTTGGACAGCATCAGATGTGGGCCGCTCAGTTTTATAAATATGATAAACCACGTAAATTATTGACATCTGGAGGTCTTGGAACAATGGGATACGGTCTTGGAGCCAGTCTTGGAGCCAAAGTTGGTAATCCAGACAAGATCGTAGTAAACATTGCAGGAGATGGATGTTTCCGTATGAATTTAAACGAGCTTGCGACCGCCTCGCGATACAACATTCCTGTTATAGAAGTAATCATCAATAACAGCGTATTAGGAATGGTAAGACAGTGGCAGGATCTGTTTTATGAAGAAAGATATTCGTATACAACACTTCAGGACAAAGTGGACTTTGTAAAAGTTTCTGAAGGTCTTGGAGTTGATGCAAAGAAGATCACGGATATCGATGAATTCAAAGATGCATTTAAAGAAGCTTTAACGTTAGGAAAACCTATGGTTCTTGATTGTCATATCGATTTAGATGACAAAGTATGGCCAATGGTTAATCCAGGCGGCTCCATTGAAGATGCATTTGATAAAGCGGATCTTGAGGCGCAGGCAAGATAACTTTTAATTTATTTTCATATAAAGGAGAGAAAAGAAATGGCAAGAGTATACAACTTTTCAGCTGGACCGGCAGTACTTCCGGAAGAAGTGTTAAAAGAAGCAGCAGAGGAAATGCTTGATTACAGAGGATGTGGAATGTCCGTTATGGAGATGAGCCACAGATCCAAGATGTTTGATGACATCATCAAAACTGCAGAAGCAGACTTAAGAGAGTTAATGAACATCCCAGATAATTATAAAGTATTATTCCTTCAGGGTGGAGCTTCCCAGCAGTTTTCAGCTATTCCTATGAACCTGATGAAGAACAAAGTCGCAGATTTTATCATCACAGGACAGTGGGCAAAGAAAGCATATCAGGAAGCAGCAAGATATGGAAAAGCAAATATCTTAGCTTCATCTGAAGATAAAACATATACATATATTCCAGATTGCTCTGATCTTCCAGTATCAGAAGATGCAGATTATGTATATGTATGCTATAACAATACAATCTATGGAACAAAATATCAGCAGATTCCAAACACAAAAGGAAAGATCCTTGTTGCAGATATGTCTTCCTGCATTCTATCTGAGCCTGTGAATGTAGAAGACTTTGGAGTTATTTATTTTGGAGTACAGAAAAATGTTGGACCAGCTGGAGTTGTAGTTTGTATCGTACGTGAAGACCTGATTACAGATGATGTGTTAGAAGGAACACCAACCATGTTAAAATGGAAAACACAGGCAGATGCAGATTCATTGTATAACACACCTCCATGCTATGGAATCTATATTTGTGGTAAAGTCTTCAAATGGTTAAAAGACCAGGGTGGACTAGAAGCAATGAAGAAACGTAACGAAGAAAAAGCAAAGATCTTATATGATTTCTTAGATCAGAGTGAAATGTTTAAAGGAACAGTAGTCAAAAAAGATCGTTCTTTAATGAATGTTCCATTTGTAACAGGAGACAAAGATTTGGATGCCAAATTCGTAGCCGAAGCAAAAGAAGCTGGATTTGAAAACTTAAAAGGACATCGTACCGTTGGTGGAATGCGTGCAAGTATTTATAACGCAATGCCAAAAGAAGGTGTTGAAAAATTAGTTGCATTCATGAAGAAATTTGAAGAAGAGAACAAATAAGGAGGAGCCATGTATACAGTAAAATGCTTAAACCCGATCGCAGACAAAGGGCTTGATTTATTTACAGAAGATTTTAAAGTCATTGATGATTTAGATGCAGCAGATGCAGTCTTAGTAAGAAGTGCATCCATGCATGAACTTGAAGTTCCAGAAAGCCTTCTTGCAGTTGCAAGAGCTGGAGCTGGAGTTAACAATATTCCATTAGATGAATATGCAAAGAAAGGTATCGTAGCATTCAATACACCAGGAGCTAATGCAAATGGAGTGAAAGAATTAGTTGTTGCCGGACTTTTACTTGCATCCCGCGATATCATTGGTGGATATAACTGGGTTAAAGAAAATGCTTCCGAAGAAAATCTTGCAAAATTAGTTGAGAAACAGAAGAAACAGTATGCAGGAAACGAATTAAAAGGAAAGAGCATTGGAGTCATCGGACTTGGAGCTATCGGAGTTTTAGTAGCAAATATCTGTAACCGTCTTGGAATGAAAGTTTACGGATACGATCCATATGTATCTGTACGTTCCGCATGGAGTTTATCAAGAATGGTAAAACATATCGCATCTATCGATGAATTATTTGAGACATGTGATTACATCACGATCCATGTTCCATATATGGATTCCACAAAAGAAATGATCAACAAAGAAGCCATCGATAAGATGAAAGACGGAGTGACGATCTTAAACTTTGCCAGAGGAGAATTGGTTGAGAATCAGGCAGTGATCGAAGGATTAGAATCTGGAAAAGTAAAACATTACGTTACAGACTTCCCAAGTGCAGAGATTGCTGGAGTTGATAAAGTGATCACAATTCCACATTTAGGAGCTTCTACAGAAGAATCTGAAGAAAACTGTGCAGAGATGGCAGTTGACCAGTTAATGAATTACTTAGAGAATGGTAATATCGTAAATTCAGTCAACTATCCAAACTGTGATCTTGGAGAAGCAAATTGTGCAGCACGTATCACAGTGCATCACAAAAACCTTCCAAATATGATCGGACAGTTAACAGCGATCCTTGCAGCAGATGGACATAACATTGCCAATATGTTAAATAAATCCAAAGGTGAATGGGCTTATTCTATGTTTGATATGGAAAAGAAAGCACCAACAGAAGAAACAGTTAAGAAAATGGAACAGATCGACGGAGTCGTTCGAGTTCGTGTACTATAGGAGAGAAGAAGCATGAGTGAAAAATTAAGAGTTGGTATTTTAGGTGCAACGGGAATGGTTGGACAGCGTTTTATTTCATTATTAGAGAACCATCCATGGTTTGAAGTTACAACATTAGCTGCAAGCCCACGTTCTGCAGGAAAGACATATGAAGAAGCAGTAGGTGGACGCTGGAAAATGGATACACCAATGCCAGAAGCAGTAAAATCTATGATCGTAAAGAATGTAAACGAAGTAGAAGAAGTTGCTTCTCAGGTTGATTTTGTATTCAGTGCAGTTGATATGTCTAAAGATGAGATCAAAAAGATCGAGGAAGACTACGCAAAAACAGAAACACCAGTTGTATCTAACAACAGTGCTCACCGCTGGACACCAGACGTACCAATGGTAGTACCTGAGATCAACCCAGAACATTTCGAAGTTATCGAAAGCCAGAAGAAACGTTTAGGAACAACAAAAGGTTTCGTAGCGGTAAAACCAAATTGCTCTATCCAGAGTTATGCACCAGTTTTAACAGCATGGAAAGAATTCGAACCATATGAAGTCGTAGCTACAACATATCAGGCAATTTCCGGAGCAGGAAAAACTTTCAAAGACTGGCCTGAAATGGTAGAAAATATCATCCCATACATCGGTGGAGAAGAAGAGAAGAGTGAACAGGAACCTCTTCGTTTATGGGGACACATTGAAGACGGTGTGATCGTGAAAGCTGAAACACCAGTGATCACAACACAGTGTATCCGTGTACCAGTATTAAACGGACATACAGCAGCAGTTTTCGTTAAATTCAAAAAGAAACCAACAAAAGAACAGTTGATCGAAAAATTAGTGAACTTCAGCGGACTTCCACAGGAATTAGATCTTCCAAGTGCTCCAAAACAGATGATCCAGTACTTAGAAGAAGATGACCGCCCACAGGTAAAAGCAGACGTAGATTACGAAAACGGAATGGGAATCTCTGTTGGACGTTTAAGAGAAGACACAGTATACGATTACAAATTCGTAGGACTTTCTCATAACACAGTTCGTGGTGCAGCAGGTGGAGCTGTATTATGTGCAGAGACATTAAAAGCAAAAGGATATATTACAAAGAAATAAGCATTGTAATTAATAGATAAACTTGCTATGATAAGAAACACGTAGAAATACGTGTTTCTTTCATGTTATGCGTCTTATGGCGCACGTTGCTAAGTACATGAAAAAATATAAGATAAAAAAGGAGATAGTATGTTAGCACAGATACAATCAATGTTCGCAGCAGTGGACTTAAGTAAGATTGACTGGAATCAGTTTTTTGAAAAATATCTGGAAATTGCAATGAGTATCATAGGGAAAGTTATTGTATCATTTTTGATCATTGTCATCGGATTTAAACTGATCAAAATCCTGATTACTCTTTTAAAAACAACCTTTGAGAAGGCAGAGATCGATTATGGAGTGATCTCATTTTCCTGTTCCTTCATAAGGATTGGATTGCGATGTATTGTAATTTTTATGGCAGTGGCACATATGGGAGTAGAAGTAAGTTCCTTTATCGCATTATTAGGATCTGCCGGTGTAGCAGTAGGTTTAGCATTACAAGGAACACTTTCTAACGTAGCTGGCGGAGTTTTATTATTAATTCTGAAACCATTTCAGGTGGGAGATTATATTGTATTAACAGGAACCAACTGCGAAGGAGAAGTTGCAGCGATGGACATTTTCTACACAAAGCTTAAGACTGTTGATAACCGAGTGATCGTTATTCCAAATGGTACATTAAGCAATTCCAATCTGATCAACAACACCAAACAGGATCGAAGATTGATTGATATTGAAGTAGGAATCTCTTATGATGCTGATATCAGAGAAGTCAAAAAGATTTTAAATGAGATTGCAAGAGAAGAAAAAAGGATCATTGATCAAGATGGAGTTGAAATTTTTGTGAGCAGTTTAGCAGACAGCTCTGTGATGATGGGGATCAGGTGCTGGGTTCCAACATCGGATTATGTAGCAACAAAATGGGCGTTGAATGAAGAGATTAAACTTCGATTTGATGAGGAAGGAATAGAGATACCTTATCAGAAATTGGATGTTTGTATTAAAAATGAAGTGTAATTGAAAAAATAGGAAGTAAAGATTATTTCAAAGAGCAGTCAATGCATCAATTCAGTTTGTTATGCTGTACTTTAACCATATCTTTTGGTATAGTTGAATTAAAAAAATACAACTTTGTATAGAATCATGGAATAAGAAAGAAGAGGTCTTGATATGGGAAGATACTTAAACAGTTCAACTTCATATGTATTATACAAAAATGAAACGATGAAGCCATATTTTGTAGATAAAACAAAGTTGTTATCAGAGTTATTTCCATTTTTAGAAGTTGGAAATACACATATTTGTATTACAAGACCAAGACGTTTTGGAAAAACAATGATTGCAAACATGATTGCCTCTTTTTTAGGGAAAAGAAAAAGTGAAAATGGGCTGTTTGAATCATTGAATATATCTCAAAATAAAGAATATATAAAGTATAAAAATCAATATGATGTTATATTCATTGACTTTAGCAAAATGCCAAGAGAATGTCATTCATATCGAGAATATATTGATCGTATAGAAGAAAATTTGATCAGAGATTTAAAAAAAGCATATCCAGATATTGAAATTTATGAAGGAGATTCAGCAGCAGATGTATTAGAAACAATTTTTGAAGAATATGATGAACAGAGATTTATATTCGTGTTTGACGAGTGGGATTTTATTTTCCATAAGGATTTTATTAAAGAGGAAGATAAAAAGCAATATATTCTATTTTTGAGTAATCTATTAAAAGATCGTCCGTATGTAATCATGACATATATGACAGGAATTTTACCAATTGCTAAGTATTCAAGTGGCTCTGAATTAAATATGTTCTGGGAATATAATATGGCATCAGAAACAAAATATAGTGAATATTTTGGATTTACAGATGAGGAGGTAGATGAACTTTTTGAAAGGTATGAACATAATAATGAGAATGCTCAAATTTCAAGACAAGATTTAAGAATTTGGTATGATGGATATACAACAAAATCTGGAGAGAGAATCTATAATCCCAGATCCGTTGTACTTGCTCTTATGAATAACAATATAGGAAATTATTGGACAAGTTCAGGACCATACGATGAAATTTTTTATTATATCAGAAAGAATATTGATGATGTACAAAATGATCTGGCTCTAATGATATCAGGAGAGTCAGTGCAGGTAAAAATTCAGGAATATGCTGCAGCAGCTATGAGACTTGAAACAAAAAGTGAGATATTTTCAGCTATGGTAGTATATGGATTTTTGAGTTATGAAGATGGTAAAGTAAGAATACCAAATAAAGAATTGATGAATAAATTTGATGATATGATTCAAAAAGAAGAATCTCTAGGATATGTTTATCGTTTGGCAAAAGAGTCAGAAAGAATGTTACAAGCAACTTTAGCAGAAGATACTCAGGTAATGGAAGAAATCTTAGAATACGCACATAATACAGAAACACCAATTCTATCATATAATAATGAAACGGAATTATCAGCAATTATAAATCTTGTTTATCTTTCAGCAAGGGACAAATATCGTGTAGAAAGAGAAGACAAAGCAGACAAGGGATTTGTTGATTATATTTTTTATCCAGAGAATAAGAAGGATCCAGGAATTATATTAGAATTAAAAGTAGATCATAGTCCAAGAGAAGCATTAAAGCAGATTGTGGACAAAGATTATAAATTAAAATTTCAAGGAAAAATAGGTGAAATAAAAACAGATCATAAAATCTTAGGTGTTGGAATCAGTTATGATGAGAAGACAAAGAAACATAGTTGTGTGACACAGTGGTTATAAAGTCATTGAATGCAAATTATTTTTCACAAAATAAGAGCATTCAATGACTTTTCTTATTTTATTAAGATATGACACAACGAGTCCCTTATGATCTGGTATTATACGTTCATGAAAATGGAAAACTTCCAGTCGTAAACTTCGCAGCAGGTGGAGTCGCAACACCAGCCGATGCAGCCCTAATGATGCAGTTAGGAGCAGAAGGAGTCTTCGTAGGATCAGGAATCTTCAAATCTGGAAATCCAGCCAAACGAGCAGCAGCGATCGTACAGGCAGTCACAAACTTTACAGATGCTAAACGAATCGCAGAATTATCCAAAGACCTTGGAGAAGCAATGGTAGGAATCAACGAACAGGAAATCGAATTATTAATGGAAGAAAGAGGAAAATAAGATGAAGAAAGTCGGTGTTTTAGCATTACAGGGCGCATTTATCGAACATGAAAAAATGCTTGAACAACTAGGAGTTTCCTGTATTGAATTACGAAACAAAGAAGATTTAGAAAAACCATACGATGGAATTATCCTTCCCGGCGGTGAAAGCACCGTTCAGGGAAAACTCTTAAAAGAACTGGATATGTTTGATACGATCAAGAAACAGATCGAAGAAGGAATGCCAGTCCTCGCAACCTGTGCAGGACTCATTCTTCTTGCAAAAGATATCAAAGACCAAGAAGAAACATACTTTGGAACGATACCAATGTGTGTGAAAAGGAATGCATATGGAAGACAGCTAGGAAGCTTCTTTACAACGAAGGAATTTGAAGGAATTGGATGAGAATTTGAGAGTACATGAAAAATTTATTAGCAGATTGTAGATTTATTTTGAAGAAAGAGATGCCAAAGGAAAAGGCATCTCTTTTTTTGATATAGATTAGATTGAATCTCTTTTGTACATTTTGCAAAATAATATAGACGATATATTGATAAAATTATTCAAAGTAACTAAAAAACAAGTTGAATTAAAACAGTAAACATGTTAAAGTAAAAGTAATTAAAAAAACAGTTAAAAAGGGGATGAGTAAGATGGAATATTTAACTAACACAGAAGAATTAATGATGAAATGTATCTGGAACTACGGAAAAGAGATGCCATTTCTGCGAATGGGAGAAGAATTAAAGGACAAATTTCATAAAGAATATAAACGTACAAGTATTCGAACCTATTTGTTCCGTTTAGAAGATAAAGGATATATTAAAGTAGAGAAAAGGGGAAGAAAAGCATATATCAATGCATTGATTGACGAAACAACATATAAGACAGAGAAAGCAGCAAGCATGCTGGATGAATGGTTTGACGGATCAGCAAAAGAGCTGTTCAGTGCATTGAATCAAAAGATTCCCAAAGAAGATCAAGAAAGTTTGAAGGATATGTTAGATGAGATGGATTTTAAATAATATAGTGATCAATGGATTTACATATATCGTTTTTGGAACAGCCTTAGGAACGATCGTATATTTGATATGGAAATTAGCTGGACGATGGTCTGAGAAGAGAGGATATGTAGATATCAGCTATTGGATCTGGAAAGTTGTATTATTATCTTTTTGGTGTCCGATATCATTTTTTGTGTTATTAAAGATAAGGAAAAATGGTTTGTATGGATTTGAATTCTGGAAGACAGCTTTTATTATGGACATAGCTTCTATTTTATTTTTTATATGGGTAGCTGGAACTGTGATATGTATAATACGCTATGGAAATCAGCATAGAAAGATACATAAAGCGATCAGACAATGTGAAGTTAAAGAACAATCTCCAATACTGCAAGAACAAATCAGTGAAATCAGTAAGAGAGTAAAACTTCACAGAAGTGTAAAACCAGTGATATTACATATGATCGAAGTTCCAATGGCATATGGACTTTTCCAGCCAAAAGTTCTGCTGCCAGCCAAAGAATATAGTCAACAGGAATTAGAAGTGATTCTGTTGCATGAGCTAGTACATCATAAACACCATGATCTGTTCTGGAAACAACTGTTTCAGATCACGAGATGTATTTACTGGTTTCATCCTGCAATGCAGGATATTCTGAGACAGCTAGATCAATGGGGAGAGACAGTATGTGATATGACGGTCAGCAGATATGTAAAGAGTGTAAAAGACTATTTCAATATTATTATAACAATAGCGGTAGAACGACCAGAATGTGATGTCTATATGGCAGGACTTTGTGAGGGAACCAAGCTGCTTATGTTAAGAATGCAGAGAATGAATGCCTATATGAAGAAGCGACCACTAAAGAAGGTTGTATCTGCAGGATTGGTAATAATGGTCTTTGGAGTCAGTGCAGTGACTGTGGCGGCATCATCTGTTGGGTATGCTAAGGGGTATAGTTACATTGCGGATAAGACACAAGATAATGAGATTGCTACAATAGAAGATGTTCCACAACAGGATTTTGAGGAAAAAACAGAAAAACTGTCAAAAAGTAAAACAACAATAATATTAGATGAAAAAATTCCACGAATGAATGGTGAAATAGCATTCAGTAATACGATAAAAGCAGGACAAAGACTAGAAAGTAAAAAAGCCTATATCAAAAGAGGAACAATCGTTGAGTTGTCGGTAACTTCAGGAATGGAAGAAGACGGAGATAGTAAAGATATTTCCACAGGAATTACAGATATGAAAGGGAATGCAAGATATATAAGCGATGATTGGGATTTATGGTATTCTTTCAAAATAGAAAAGTCAGGGTATTATAAAATATATGTAGAAAATTATGGGGAGAAAGTAGTTAATGTAGCAGGAACATGTAGTTTAAAAGAGGAGGAAGCAGCAAATGAAAAAAATAATTAGTATGATGATGGTAGTTATCTGTATATGTGGAACTCATTATAATGTAAGAGCAGAAGAAAATGAGTATATAGAGTCAGATATTATTTTAGAAGATGGTTTTATTGAAGAAATTGAATCGAATACAGGGATTATTCCCAATAGTACGCAAGTATCTTTAGATTGGACTGTAAAAGCGAACGTATTAAAAAGAACAAGTGAATTTTATAAAAAACAAGGAAGTAGTATTTATACAAAAATAGATATTAGCCCAGCAAAAAAATCAATAATGCCCAAATGAAAAATAAGCACAGAAAGGGTACGCTTATGAAAGAAAAACTAGGAAAGCAGATATTGGCAGTATTATTGACATTTACATTATGTTTGACATCAGTGGAATGGTCTGGAATTGCAGGGATGATTCACTCAGTTCATGCAAAACAGACAATAAATGAGACAAGCGAAACAAAGAAAATCATAGAGAAAACTACAAATTCTACCACATTTCAGATGACTGGAGGAAAGAAAAATACCATCTTTTATGGGCAGGATGTCCGTTTTGAAACAGACAATGGAACATTAGAAGACTACGATCCAACACTCGTAAAAGTAGAAGATTCAAAAAGCGAGAATGGAAACAGCTTAAAAGACTATGCCTATGAAAATGAAACAGGGGATAAGAAACACTATCTGCCAAAGAAACTGACAGACAAGACCCCGGTTTTGATGGAAAATGGAAAGTATGAGATCTCTTTCGCACCGATCTATGGAGAGGAAAAAGAGAATAAAGAGAATAAAGAGAATAAAGATAATACAGATACAGACAACACAACAGATTCAAAAGATCAGTCAGATAACCAGACATCCAAAGCTGTGGAACAGGCAGTCGCACAGGCAGATCAGGCAGTCCGTGCAGTGACAGAAGGAACATCCGGCGATCAGGCAGAAGATACAGAAGCAACAGACAAAGACGATCAGGAAGATGCTCTCACATCGGTAAAGAAATTAACACGTACCGGACTGGAAGAAGAAACGGTGGAAGATGCACGGGGAAATAGCGAGGAAAAACAGGTAAAAGTCTCATATGAATCAGAGAAGAAAGACTGCACATTTTCCTATGAATCCCTGAATACAGGAGTGAAAGAAAGCATTGTCCTGACAAAAGCACCCGAAGGAAACGTTCTGAAGTTTCACTTTAAAGCGAAAGGACTGACACCAAAGAAAAATGCAATGGATGGCGGCATCAGCTTTCTGGATGAGGAGACAGATGAGATCGTTGCATCTTTAGAAGCTCCAAATATAAACGATGCAACAGGAAAAGCATACAGCGAGAAACTGTATTATGACATTGAACCGGATGGAGAAGAAGATTCCTATCTTCTGACACTGCATCTGGATGAAGATTACTTTCAGGAGAAAGACCGGGAATATCCGGTAACGATCGATCCGACCGTATCATGGACCGGTTCCACAAACTTCTGGGATGTCTATGTGATCAACGGATCTTATAAGAATACAAACTTCTATGACAGCGGCATCACAGCCATGATGGCAGGAAAAGCAAAACAGGGAGTTTACCGTACCTATCTCCGCTTCAAGGATTTTACCAAGAAGATCGAAGGAAAATACGTGGACAGTGCAACACTTACGATGTATGAGACAGGAAGCAGCCAGAGCGGACAGACGATCGAGGCAAGAAGAGTCACAGGAGGATGGACAAGATCCGGATTAAAATGGAGCAGCCGTCCGGGATACAGCACCAACTATGGAAGTGTGAAGACAACAGGAAAAGCCAAGAAAGGAAGAAGCATCAATCTGACCCAGTATGCAAGGGAGTGTGCTTCCGGGAAGATCACATCTTACGGAGTGATGTTAAAGAACTCTGATGAGACAAAGAGTTATGGACAGTTCTATGGTTCAAGGGCTTCCGCAAACCGTCCGAAACTGTCAGTGACTTACTATGACGGACCAACAACAGCAGCCAGTGCATCTGCGACACCAAGATATGTTGGAAAGAATACGCATTCGATCAAGCTTGCATGGACAGGGATCAATGCAAAATCATTAAACAGAGTGGAATACCGTCTGGCAACATGGGTTAATAACGCGGAAGGAAATTCAAACTATGTGCCATATTCCAGTTCGACAAAGATCGGAACAACATCCAGCGGATCAGCCACTATCAACAGCGATAAGTGGGCAGAAGGAGATTATAAGATCGTCGTCCGTGGAGTGGACAACGGATACATCAATGGATATGGAAAAGGGGCATGGTTTACGATCGACCGTACAGCACCGGCATTTGCCAGTGATCCCGAGATGACATCCGGAAAGACAGCAGCCAGTCCGTCCAGCCAGACAAATCCGGTACTGAAGATCACAGGAAAAGATGCGAACCTTTCTTATATCAAATATAAAGTAGACAATGCATCCTCTTACACCAAAGGTGCAGGCTTTAACGGAACAACATCCCAGACAACGATCAAACTTCCGATCAGCCAGGGTGTTACAGACCAGACATTTAAGATCCAGGCAGTGATCGTTGACAAGGCAGGAAATGAAAGTGCAGCAAAGACGGTCAACTATTATTATATCGATAATTCCAAAGCATCCGATTATGCACCGGAAGATGGAAACGTCCAGAATCACTATGGAAAGAACACGATCAGCTGGAAGAAAAAAGAACTTCCAAACAGTATCAGTTATGCCGTTTATCGTGGAAAGAGCGAAGACTTTACACCGTCGAAAGAAAATCTTGTGAAGGCATCCATCAGGGACTCCTATTGTACAGATACCGAAGTTGCAGATGGAACCCAGTGGTATTACAAGGTGTGCGCACAAAAAGTTACAACAAAGGGAGAGGTAAACAGTACCAGTGCATATGTAACGATGAGATCACAGGTTTCGATCGACAAGGCGGAATACAGCCGCTGGCTTGGAAGCAGGGATTACCGTGATACAGCAGAGATCAGCACACCGACAGGAAGCGGAACGATCGACAAGGGAAGCGGAAATCTTACCTATGCAAACACGGATTTTGAGATCAATACCGGGGTGATGGGATTATCCCTTACAAGAACTTATAACAGCCAGTCAGACAAACAGGGAATGTTTGGAAACGGATGGTATGACAGCTTTCACAGGGAATTATATCATGTTGGAGATCAGGTGGTCTTTCAGGACAGCGATGGAAGCTGTCTGGCATTTGAGAAGAACGGGGACAGCTATACCTGTGAAGAAACCAAAGAATATACGTTGGAAGAAGAACCGGAAGAACAGGAAAAGACTTATGAACTGGAAGAAAAAACAGAAGCAAAAGAAGAACAGGAAACAGTAAAGAAGACCATTTCCTATCAGTGGACACTCATGGATAAGGACCAGAACATCACACGGTTTGATGCGAATGGAACGATGGTTTCACAGGAAGATGCAAACGGAAACTTCCTGTTATATGAAATGGATGAAACAGGGTTGTTAAAGACAGTGACAACAGACAAGAACCAGTTCCTTAAGATGCAGTATAATGACCAGAACCTGTTAAAAGAGATCGAACTTGCAGATGGAACAAAGATGCAGTATACCTACGATACAGCAGGAGATCTTACCAATGCAGCCCATGTGTCAGCGGACGGAAATCAGTCTGTACAGGAACCATATGCTTATGATAAAGAACACCACATGACAGCCATAACGGATGCAGAGGGAAATGATTATGGTGTTACATATGAAAGGGAAAAGGCAGTCCGTTTTACCAAGCCGGACGGAGAATACCAGCAGATCACATATGGGGATGGAACAACCACAGTATCCCTTCATAAGAATGACGGAACAAAGATATCCGAAGATTCCATGACCTATGAGAAGAACAGCGGAAAGCTTTTATCTTCCACAAATGGGGATGGAGTTAAGACGACATACCAGTATGAGAACACAGAGAATCCGCTGTTACAGACAGGAACTGAGACAACCGTATGCTATCAGACATTAGAAAACAATCAGGTAAACTTTAAGAATGATGTAAAAGTAACGACAACAACATCCTATGACAGCAACGAAAACGTAGTGGAAGAAGTGGATGAGACAGGGCAGGTAACAAGCACAACCTATGGAACAGGGAAAGAATCCAGTCTTGCACAGACAGAAGTGATCAAAAACAGTGAGGGAGAAACTACTTCAGACACAACCTATGATTACGATGATCATGGAAATACGATCCTTGAATATGAAGATATCGGAGATAGCAGGACAGAGTATACATATGATGAGGATGGGGAAGTCAAAGAAGAAAAGTCCTATGAAAACGTTAAGTCAGAGTGGGATGCCGGAGTTCTGACGTCCGAACAGACAACACAGAAAGAAGAAGCAGACCACAAAGTCAGTGAGACATTAACCAGCACACAGGGAGAAGTGACACAGGAAGATACAACCGCCTATGATGCGATGGGAAGGGAAGTTTCAAGTACGGACCGGAATACAGGAGAAGTGACAAGGATCACCTATGACTTTATGGGACGTGCAGTAGAAACAGAAAGATCCCTGAAAGATCAGGAAGGAAAGGATACCGTTCAGACAGAGACAAAGAGCTATAATGCAAACGGTGCAGTCACATCAGAGACAAGCAGTGCAGGGGTTACAACCGAGTATCGTTATGACAGCAGAAACCGAGTAACTACCACAAAGGAAGAAGCAGACAATAAGACAAAAACAACAGAAACTTCTTATGGATATGAAACTGCCGTGATCCATACCCTGACAGGCACAAAGACTTATAAAGATCTTCAGGTACAGACAACCAGAGTCAATGGAACCGTGACAGACAAGACATGGACAGACCATGCAGGTAATGCAGTCCGTACCTTAAACAGCGGTATCTATACGGATCATGTCTTTACCGAAGATGGAAAAGAGATCGCAGCGGTCACACTTGGAAGCAGTACCGATGGAGAAGGAAAGATCTCCCTGACGTTATACAACAAAGAAGGAAAAACAACCCATACGATCAGCCAGCCGGTGGTTGATGGAGACAGTATCACCACAGGAAAAGATACGATCATTCATGAGACTGCGTATGATGTCAATGGAAATGAGAGTGCCGTGACCGATGGAAACGGAAATGTCACAACCTATACTTATGATGACCAGAACCGTGTCACAGGTGTCAGCAGAAAGAATGGAAACGAAACCATCAGCAACAGTATTTCCTATGACATGGGAACCGATGGAAAGACCACGACCAGTGTCAAAGATGCCAACGGACATGTCAACAAAGAAGTGACAAATGAAGCAGGACTGACAGAAAGCACCACGGATCTTGGAGACGGAGAAGAACAGATCACAACAGCCTACAGTTATGACACAAACGGAAACAAGATCAGGGAAACCTATGCAGACGGCGGCTATAAGACATTTGATTATGACAGGAAGAACCGCCTGATCAAGACAGAATCCTATGAAGCAGGGGAAGCAGGAGAAAGTATCGGAGAGAAGACTTTAAAGACGGTCTACAGTTACGATATCAATGACAGACTGTTAGAAAGTGTTGACTATCAGATCGACGGAGCAGAGGAAACAGCCGTACGTTATACAGAATATCAGTATGACAGCAGGGGACAGACCACAGGATATGCAGAGCTAAGTCAGGAAAACGAACCGACAGCAGATGAAATCAAAGCACACCAGATCAGATACCATTACGACAGTGATGGAAAGCTCACAAAGGTTACCTATCCAACGACAAAGAACGGAGTTCAGGCTTTAGCGTATGAATATGACCAGAACGGATGGCTGACAAAGATCAAAGGAGAAGTTCAGTCAGCAGACACCAGTACAGAAAAGACGGTACGAAGCTATACTTATGACAGCTATGGCAAAGTCAAAGAGATCAAAGACTACAGAAACCTGTTAAACAGCAGTGATCAGGCAGTGAAGAAAGCCTACACCTATGACAGCCTTGACCGTGTCAAAGAGATGACTTACACAGATCTTGAGACTGGAAAAGTGATGGAATCTTATCAGTACAGCTATGATAAGAATTCTAATATCACAGAGAAAACAGAAGTCAATAACTATCCGAAGGAAGAGAAAGATAAAGTCAATGAGACAAAAGCTTATACTTATGATGCACTCGGACGACTGACAAAGACTGTGACAACTGATCATAAGAATGATGATAAGACAAAGACTGTTACCTATACTTATGATAAAGTTGGAAACAGAACCAAAGAAGATGACGGAACCACACAGACAGCGTATACCTATAATGGTCTGGATCAGTTACAGACAGCAACAAAAGAAAAAGGAACCACAGTTGATGAAGTCCGCCAGTACAGCTATGATGCCAATGGAAACCAGACAGATGTTAAGAATACAAAGACAGGACAGACGGAATCTTATACTTATGATGCAGAGAACCGTCTGAGCAAAGTAGCGGTCACCGACAAAGACGGAAAAACAGCTGTGATCCAGCAGAACCGTTATAACGGAGACGGACAGAGAATCCAGAAAGTGGAAGGAAGCAAAACAACGAACTATTACTATCAGGACGGAGTAGTTTCCTATACAACCGATGGAGATAATATCCAGACATCCCAGAACCTGATCGGAACCGATGGAAATATCCTTGCAACACAGAGATATGGAAGTGACCATACGGACTATCTGTTGTATCATAAAGATATCCAGGGAAGTAGCACAAGTCTTGTAAAAGAAGATGGAAGTGCTGATGCAACATACCAGTATACAGACTTTGGAGAGACAACGATCAATGGCGATAACAAAGCAGAGAATGAGGTTTGTTATACGGGTGAAATCTATGATCAGAGGACAGGACTTTATTATCTGAATGCGAGGTATTATAATCCAGAAGATGGAGGATTCTTAACAGAGGATGTTTATCGAGGAGAGACAAATGAGCCTGATACACAGAATCTATATGTTTATTGTGCAGACAATCCGATAAATTATATAGATTCCAGTGGAAATAAGAAAAAACGTGTAGATTTTTGGAATATTGCATTTAAAAGCAATACTCAAAATTATTATGCATTCAATCAGAATGCACCTCAAAAATATGCAGGATATAATGACTTATATGATGTGATGGATTGGACAGTAGGGGATTTGGTAACAAAAAAAGTAGAAACAACATGGTGGAGATTACAATTTTGGAAAGGTAAATATGGAGCAACGTATGTTCCTAAAATATCAAATGGATGCGAGATAGGTTTGTATTACAGAACCATAAAAGGTAATCCTCATTGGTATTGCGCATATGATAGGAATCGAAGAATAAGAATGAGAATGTCATTATATGTAGGTAATAGAAAATTATTTACTAGAGATAGTAAAACATCAACAGATCAAGGAAAGGCATGGTGGTTAACAGCATTTGTATTTAAAGAAGATATGCCAGGAAAGGACATTTATTCAAAAACAACATTAAGGATGACAGGTACTTTGTGGTTTCCTAAAACAGGAAAATATGCAAAACAAATGCAAACATTATCAAATAAATTAAAAAAAGTAAAAGAATTAAAAGTGAAAGGTTCTAGTTATGTTAGAACATTTTCATGGAAAGGATAATAAAATGAAAAACAGAAAAAAGATTTTTATTATAATTGCAGTGCTTTCAACATTTTGTTTTTCCATATGCGGATGCAGTAAAGACAAAGACAAGGATATATCCAAAAAACAGCTATACGCTTCTATTTGCAATCCCAATATGCAAGGCGTAAAGGAAGCATTGAAAAATCATGCAGAACTTGCAAAAGAAACAATCAAAACATCATCAAAAACGAAGCCGTTAGAATTAGCCGTCAGAGAGATTGAGAGCGAAAAGATACAGTTACAAATATGCTCACAATTGATAAAGAGTGGTGCAGATGTTAATGAAAAAGGAATAGATGGAGATACGAATCTATGCTGGGCAATTGGTAATGATAGATTTGACTTAGCCAATCAGCTGTTGGATGCGGGTGCAGATCCAAATCAAAAAGGAGATGAAATAACAGCACTAAAAGGAACGGTAAGTAGGATTTCATTTGAAAATTATAATGAGAAAATGGACATGTTAAATAGACTATTGGAATCAGGTGCAAAGCCTGATTCCGATATAATTTCATTTCTTTTAAACGATGATAACAGCAATTGGGGAATGCAGTATTATTTTACGCCTCAAATTTTAAAAAAATTAGAAAAATATGACGGAAAGCAAAATATATCACAAGGATTACGAGCAGCAATGAATGGAGATGATCATAAACTTCAAAAACTTGTGATATCAGATAAAATAAATAAAAAAGATAAAGGGCAGGTATTAGCTTTTGCAGCAGCGCATTGTAATGTGGATACATTGAAGATCATGAAAAAACAAGGATATGATTTTGCTTGGAAAGACTTAGATAAAGTAGGATTATTGCAGATCGCAGCACTATGCAATCATTCTTCAGTAGTAAAATATTTGTTAGAACAACAATTAGATTCAAAAGCAAAGGCAGATTATTATAAAGTGAGAGCAGTTGATTTTGCGATTGTAGCAGGAAACTTAGACAAAGCAAAGATTTTGATAGAAAAAGACAAAGTGAATTTCAAGAAAAATCATCACGGAAAACCTTGTGATGTATGGGAATTTATTTTAGCTTTCGGCGATAAAAAATCTTTTAAAACACTGGAATCTTTAGGTCATCAGCCAACAAAAGAAGAAATATATGACACCTATCAAAATTACGGATATGAGCAGGGGGTAAAAGTAAAAGAAGATGAATTGCAGGAAATAATCTGGAATGGAGAAAGTGATATTGCAAGAAAAATACTAGAAAACAAAATGACAAAAGGAAAAGTCAGAAAAGAATATTTATTACAGACAGCAGTTGATATTGGGGATTACACAATGGTACGTTATCTTGTCGAACAAGGAGCAGATATCAATAAATATGTAAAAGAAGAAACTGAAAATTATTCTTCTACAGCATTACAGACAGCGTGCGCATCACAAAGTCAAGAAATTTTGAAATATCTGAAAAAGCATGGAGGTGATAGTAAGAAAAAGGATTCAGAGGGTAGAAGCTGTAAGAAAATTGCAAAAGATAACAAGGCGGTATGGAATTTGGAACTTATACAATAAAAAGAAAGCATTTCTAAAGCAAAATTGGAAAATCCTTTCACAATCCAATACAAGGATGTGATATAAATGATAAGGAAAAGAATATTTCAAGTATTGAAAATTATTTTTGTATTAATAGTAACTCAACTTTCCCAGCTAATATCGCTAAATAAAGCCTGAATAAATGTGGCTTGAGATGCAATCCATTCACTTACTTTACATTTTATAATAGATATGATATCAGCGGATAATGTTAAAATGTGTTCCACAAACAGAGCCATAAGGCTCTGCAGTGCATTGGTTAGTTCCATGTCCTGAATATCATCACAGAACATGAAGAATAATTCGCCATACGTTTTCTGGTCATTTTGGTTTCTTCGGATCCATTCCAGAATAATAAATTTAAGTGCTCGAATAAATTTAAGTGCTCGTAGACCATATGAAGTCAGAAAACAAGGAAAAAGAGATGCAATAAAACACGAAAACGTAGTGAAATCAGAAAAGTAAGTAGAAAAATCATAATAAACCAAATAATATAAAAAATATCAGATTTCATAAGGGCTACGGTACCTTAAGTATGTTACACAGAGAGAAGAAGCAGACCACAAAGTCAGTGAGACATTAACAAGCACACAGGGAAAAATGACACAGGAAGCTATAACTTCTTATGATGCGATGGGAAGGGAAGTTTCAAGTACTGACCGGAATACAGGAGAAGTGACAAGGATCACCTATGACTTTATGGGACGTGCAGTAGAAACAGAAAGATCCCTGACAGATCAGGAAGGAAAGGACATTGTTCAGACAGAAACAAAGAGCTATAATGCAAACGGCTCAGTCACATCAGAAACAAGCAGTGCAGGGGTTACAACCGAGTATCATTATGACAACAGAAACCGAGTAACCATTGCAAAGGAAGATGCAGACGATGCGACAAAAACAACAGAAACCTCTTATGGATATGAAACTGCCGTGATCCATACCCTGGCAGGAACAAAGACCTATAAGGATCTTCAGGTACAGACAACCAAAGTCAATGGAACCGTGACAGACAAGACATGGACAGACCATGCAGGCAATGCAGTCCGTAGCTTAAGCAGCGGTATCTATACGGATCATGTCTTTACTGACGATGGAAAAGAGATCGCAGCGGTCACACTTGGAAGCAGCACCGATGGAGAAGGAAAGATCTCCCTGACGTTATACAATAAGGAAGGAAAAACAACCCATACGATCAGCCAGCCAGTGGTTGATGGAGACAGTATCACCACAGGAAAAGATACGATCATCAATGAGACTGCATATGATGTTAATGGAAATGAGAGTGCTGTGACCGATGGAAACGGAAATGTCACAACCTATACTTATGATGACCAGAACCGTGTCACAGGTGTGAGCAGAAAGAATGGAAACGAAACCATCAGCAACAGCATTTCTTATGATATGGGAGCGGATGGAAAGACCACGACCAGTGTCAAAGATGCCAACGGACATGTCAACAAAGAAGTGACAAATGAAGCAGGACTGACAGAAAGCACT
>NZ_CYYH01000003.1:132835-391873 GCF_001404655.1 Anaerostipes hadrus
AACAACTGTACGTTACACAGAATATCAGTATGACCGCAGAGGACAGACAACAGGATATGCAGAATTAAGTCAGGAAAACGCACCGACAGCGGATGAAATCAAAGAACACCAGATCAGATACCATTATGACAGTGATGGAAAGCTTACAAAGGTTACCTATCCAACGACCAAGAATGGAGTTCAGGCTTTAGCATATGAATATGACCAGAACGGATGGCTGACAAAGATCAAAGGAGAGATCCAGTCAGGAGATGGCAGTACAGAAAAGACGGTACGAAGCTATACTTATGACAGCTATGGAAAAGTCAAAGAGATCAAAGACTACAGAGATCTGTTAAACAGCAGTGATCAGGCAGTGAAGAAAGCCTACACTTATGACAGCCTGGACCGTGTCAAAGAGATGACGTACACAGATCTTGAGACAGACAAAGTGATGGAATCTTACCGCTACAGTTATGACAAGAATTCCAATATCACAGAGAAAACAGAAGTCAATAACTATCCAAAAGAAGATACGGATAAAGTCAATGAGACAAAAGCCTATACTTATGATGCACTCGGACGACTGACAAAGACTGTGACAACCGATCATAAGAACGATGACAAGACAAAGACCGTTACCTATACTTATGACAAAGCTGGAAACAGAACCACAGAAGATGATGGAACCACACAGACAGCGTATACCTATAACGGACTGGATCAGTTACAGACAGCAACAAAAGAAAAAGGAACCGCAGTTGACGAAGTCCGCCAGTACAGCTATGATGCCAATGGAAACCAGACGGATGTCAAAAACACAAAGACAGGACAGACGGAATCTTATACTTATGATGCAGAGAACCGCTTAAGCAAAGTATCTGTGACCGACAAAGACGGAAAGACAGCTGTGATCCAGCAGAACCATTATAACGGAGACGGACAGAGAATCCAGAAAGTGGAAGGAAGCAAAACGACGAACTATTACTATCAGGACGGAGTAGTTTCTTACACAACCGATGGAGAGAACAGCCAGACATCCCAGAACCTGATCGGAACCGACGGAAATATCCTTGCAACACAGAGATATGGAAGTGACCATACGGACTATCTGTTGTATCATAAAGATATCCAGGGAAGTACCACAAGTCTTGTAAAAGAAGATGGAAGTGCTGATGCAACATACCGGTATACAGACTTTGGAGAGACAACGATCAACGGAGATAACAAAGCAGAGAATGAGGTTTGTTATACTGGAGGAATCTATGATCATAGTACAGGGCTTTATTATCTGAATGCAAGGTATTATAATCCAGAAGATGGACGGTTTGTGACAGAGGATACTTATCGAGGAGAGACTGCTAAACCAGAGACAGGACATTTATATGCTTATTGTGCGAATAATCCGGTGAATTATGTGGATCCTAGTGGACATAAGGCTAAAACAGTAATTTATTATAATAAAAAAGGGAAGGATTTTAAGAAACAAGCAATGCATTCTCCATATTATAAGAATAGTCAAGTTACATTTAAATCTGTGATTAAAAAAGCACAATTTAAAAAAGAGTGGGATAAAATACCAAAAGGAACATCTGAATTATATTTATATTTGCATGGTGGGGTTAGTTGTTTGTATTTTGATGGTTCTGATATGAATTTAAAAGAGTTGTTAGCTTTAAAAAAGAAAAAAATAAAAAAGAAGATAGTATTGCTTTCATGTAAGGGAGGAATAGGAGACAAAAATAGTGTGGCTAAAATTATGGCTAAAAAATGTCAATGTGTTGTGTATGCATCTAGTTATCCATATGGATTATCTTATAGATATGATAAAAAGAAAAAAGTGTATTATCCTAGATATGGAGGAAAGCGAAATTATTATAATCATGAAAATCCATTAAAAAAATATAAACCTTAATGATGTTATTGAAGTATAAAAAAGAGGAGATATAGAGATGGAGAAAATTGTAATGTATTTAAAAAAAGTAATTATTTTGTTGTGTGGAATTGTACTAGGATATTTAACATCAAGAAGAACAGATATGTCAATCAGTTTAGAATGTATTCTAGGTGATGGCGTTTTTATTGTGTTAGTTATTACGATTATTATGGTAATAACTAAGGAGAAAATAAAATTAGGTATAAACTGTGCCATATTTGGATTATCATTTGTTATTGGTTCAACATGGATTAAGAATATAGAACTTTTTTTTGAATTTGGAAAACAGAATTATGATTATATTTTATGTGGATTAGGTGAAGCGATTATTATTCCTGTGATTTTTGGAGGACTAGGAATAATTCTATATTATTATCATAAAGAAGGCATTTTATCATTAATTTTATCAGGATTACCTGTTATGTATTGTTCATTTACTTTGATTTCTTATCAATGGGAGAACCAATTTTTGTTAGCAATTATTATCAATTTATTAATTTTAGTAATAGTTTTTTGCCTTACAGGTAAGAAATATATGAAATATAAAATACTTTTTATAGTTTTAGGAGGAGTGCTAGGTTTTTTCTATTTTGTTTGAATATATTAGTTGCTTTTTATGTAAAGAAAATAGAATAGATTTTATGAAATAGGTAGGATACAAATTTAAGGTCTCGTGGATCTTACGAAGTCGGAAAAAAGAGGTGCAATAAAACAAAGAAACATAGTTAAATGAAAAGATACGATTATCAATAAGACGGCAGATGATGGGAACAGAAATGTCACAACTTATACTTATGATGACCAGAACTATGCCACAGGTGTAGACAGAAAGAATGGAAACGAAACCATCAATAACAGTATTTCATATGATATGGGAACGGATGGAAAAACTATGACTAGTGTCAAAGATGCCAACGTACATGTAAACAAAGGAGTGATGCTGAAAATCATAGAATAATTCATTTTAAATGATTAATTATAGGAGGATGAATTATGGATAAAATAAGAAAATTTCTAATTTATGGAGTTATCATAATCCTTTTAATCTATAGTTTTATGACAGATAAAGGCGCTGTTCGCTTTAGTGTATTTATATCAGGATATCCTAAAGAGGCAATAACAGGAAGTTTAATATTAGATAAGAGCCATAAATTGAAGTCAAATCAGAAGGCATATATTATAGAACCATATCCTGTAGATAAAGCTACACAAGGAGTATTAGATCGCTGGCTGGTTGAACGACATGCTATATTTTATATCGCAAGGTTTGCCACGGGAGCATAATTAGTAAAGATAAAGACAAGGATATATCCAAAAAACAGTTATACGATTCTATTTGCAATCCCAATATGCAAGGCGTAAAGGAAGCATTGAAAAATCATGCAGAACTTGCAAAAGAAACAATCAAAATATCATCAAAAACGAAGCCGTTAGAATTAGCTGTCAGAGAGATTGAGAGTGGAAATGGACATGTTAAATAGCCTATTGGAATCAGGTGCAAAGCCTGATTCCAATACAAGATTGTGATATAAATGATAAGGAACGGAGGAAAAAGGTATGAAAAAGGGATTCACAAAGAAACGATACCAATTAATTTTACTTATAATTCCATGTATCATCATTTTAGCATATATATATTTTACGCAATCCAATAAGATAGATACAATCAAATTAAAAAGAAGATTGTTTACAACATATTCACCATCTAAGAATCATCAACTTAATGTATATACAGCAGATACAAACAAAGAAAATGCTTCCGTATTAGTAGAACTTAAAAATGATCAAACAAAGAAAAACATATACTGGCAGCCAAATACTTCATGGGCATATATTGTCTGGAAATCAGAAAACATTGTTTATATCAATGGCACAAAAATAAATCTGTCAAAGAATAAACAATATGATGAAAGAGATAACACAGGGGAATCTTTTTACTCAAAAAAAGACAACAATCCACTATATCTTTCCATTCTAAAACAAGAGATTGATGAGCAGAAGATTATAAAGCAACTCAAAGACAAATCAAATATAAATTATGCAGATGCACAAGGGAATACTTTGTTGATGATAGCATCTTATACAGGCAATATGAAGATTTTTCATCAATTGAAAGACAATGGAGCCGATATAAGTAAAAGAAATAATGAAGGACAAGGCGTACTAGAATTTGCAATTAGGAGTGATCTTTCAGAGAAGCAGATTCTTAAACAATTAAAAGATGAAATAAAAATGGGTGCGGTTATAACGGAAGAAACAAAAAATGCTGTGATACAGCCTTGGAATTATCGATGGAAAGCAGCAAGTTGCAATTATAAGGTTTTGGATTGGGTATATGATAAATTAAACCAGAATCCAGAAACAGATATGACAGCAGAACAAAAGGTTCTCTTAAAGGCAGCAAGAGGACAGAAAACAGAGGGGACAAAAGAAGAAGCAAAACTTACAGATAAAGATGGAAATACAATGCTTATGATAGCAGCGGGATATGGAAATCAAAAGCTGTTAAATAACTTGTTAGCTCAAAACCTAAAACTGACACACAAAAATCGCTTTGGAGAAGATGCTTTGTTATATGCTATATCGAAAGATCAAATAACAACAGCAAAACAATTATTGGAAGCAGGTATGGATAATCAAGAAGCCCTGCTAAAAACAGCACAGACAGGAAATGTGAAGATGGCAGAGCTGGTATTAAAATATTTAGACTTACGATCTGACTGGTATATAAAGCAGGCAGTGATAGAAGCAATGAATGAGGGAAATGAAGATTATGCTTATAAATTGTTTTTGAAGTTAAAGGATAAAAATTATAAGGGCGGAACGGAAACAATATATGAGTATGCCAAAGAAATGGGAGTAGAAAAAATTATAGATTGGTATAAAAAGTAATTAGTAAAGGTATTAAATCTAAGAGGTTCTGCTTATGTTAGAACATTTTCATGAGTTGACCACATTGGGTCCTGTAGACCTTACGAAGTCAGAAAACGAGGAAAAAGAGATACAATAAAACAAGGAAGAATAGCAAAATCAGAAAAGTAGCTAGAATAATCGCGATAAATTTAATAATATAAAAAATATCAGATTTCATAAGGACTACGCTACCTTAAGTTATACGCCGTGGCTTTTATGATTTAGCCATAGCCTATCAGTCAGTGCACGTCAACTATTGAAAGCGCCGTATACCGAACGGTACGTACGGTGCTGTGAGAGGACGGCGGTTAGTCACCGCCTCCTACTCGATTTAATGTGAGGAGATGATATAATGGTAAGAAAAAAATAGTTTTAATAGTAAAGATAATTTTTGTATTAATAGTAATTAATGGAATTTTATTAGCAATTCAATATCTGCCTCAAATGAAAGTTGATTCAATAATCTCAAATATGAACGAATATACACAAGAAGATAAAATCTTACTTGATACAGGTGGGGTAACAACATTTCCAACAACGCCATGGAACAGATTGTATTTATATGACGTTGAACATAATAAATGGAAGTTAATAAAAAGTAGTATGATTCCTTATTATGGATTTGGAAGTAAATTTATACTAAATAAACAAAAAATTTATTATAACAGATTTGGAGCGGAAGAAGGAATTGAATTATATTCCAAAAAGACAAAAGGATTTGGCTTTGGCAAAGAAGAGTTGGATCAGGCAGGAATTTGCACCATATCACCAGAATATATGTATTATTTAAAAGAAAGTGGGGCAAGTGATTTTAAAAATAATATATATAGAAAAAATTTAAAAACAGGGAAAACAGAAGTTTTTCTAAAAGGCGAATTCTCCTATATATTAAGACAGGATCATGGAAAATTGTATACATACAATAATGTAGATAAGCAAATCTATGAAATAAATTTAAGTGATAAAACCATCGTGAAATGTAAAAATAGGGGAGATATTATGTGGGCAGGATATATAGATGACGAACATTTCATGGTAACGGATGGGTTAAATGTTTATTCATATGATAAAAAGAGTAAGAAGAAAAAGTATTATATAAAAGATCTGAAAAAAGAAGAAGACTTTTTAAATGATAATTTAAAGATAGACAATAACAAATTATACTATAGTACAAATAATATGGATGTTTTTGTGTTAGATATAAAGACAGGAGAAATTAAAAAGATTGCATCTGAAAGCAAAAATAATAAGAATAGTGCGTGGACATCAGTCATATTTACAAAATCATATATAGTAATAGACATAACAGGTGAAGACTATAAAAACAGGAAAATGTATATTTATTCTTATGGTGGAAAGCTGATTAGAAAGGTGAATGTGCAGCCAGTATGGTAAAATTATTAGATATGACAAAGAGACAGTTACCAGAGAAATTTGATGCTTAAAAAGATATGACAATCATAGATGGTTATAAAAATAACTCATACGATCAGCCAGCCGGTTGTTGATGGAGACAGTATTACTATAGGAAAAGATACCATTATTAATGAGACTGCATATGATGTCAATGGAAAAATGAGAGTGCTGTTACCGATGGAAATGTCACAATCTATACTTATGATGACCAGAACCGTGTCACAGGTGTCAGCAGAAAGAATGGAAACGAAACCATCAGTAACAGTATTCCTTATGACATGGGAACGGATGGAAAGACCACGACCAGTGTTAAAGATGCCAACGGACATGTAAACAAAGAAGTGACAAATGAAGCAGACCTTATGAAGTCAGAAAACAAGAAAAAAGATTCAGAGGGTAGAAGTTGCAAGAAAATTGCAAAAGATAACAAGGCGGTATGGAATTTGAAATTTATACAATGAGGAGGAAGAACATGAAACAAAGAAAAACTAGATATCTGTTATTAATTTTCTGTTTAATAATGCTGACTGCTTGTAATGGAAAGACGACGAAAAAACAAGTTAATTCTAATAGAAAATTATCTCAAATTTTAGATGTTAAAAAAATGCAGATAAAAAGTGATGATGGGTATGGATCATTAAGAATCATAAATCCAGTTGTAGAAAATAAAAGTTATGTTTTTTACATAGAAAATGGTAAAAAAATTATAAAAGTAAATAAACAAAGTAAAGAAAAATCAGTAATCGTAACATTTAAGAGAGTAAATAAAGGCGGCTTATCTCTAGAAGGAAATTATCTGTATTATATATATAATCAAGAAATATATAAAAGTAATTTCAAAGGAAAATACACAAAGATTTTATCAAAAGAAAATTTGAAGAAATGTGGGGTAAATGCAGAAGTTGTTTCGGTAAAAATGTACCATAATAAATTGTATATAATAATGGAGGATTATACAAATTTATATGTTGTTCAATATAATGAAGAAAAATATAAAGTTCTTATAAAAGGTTACATGAGGCAAATATGTTTTGGAGGAGAATGTTTATATTATATAGATAAAGGAGGAGCTGGTATTTATGAGATAAATTTAAATACGCAGAAACAACAGAGAATTCGAGGAATAAAATGGTATGAGGATTATGAGATGGACAATCATCCAATATACATGGAAATAACAGTATATAATGGGAAACTATATTATACAAAATGGGAAACTAAAGATGATATAGGTCGACAAGTCATGTATGAATATGAAAAAAATGAAAAGGATAAAAAGATTTTTGAATTTCAAGGAGGAGCAAATGCCATAGCGGATTCCACAAAAGTTATTGTAGACGAAGTTATGTATGATTCTGAGCATGAAGGAATGCAAGTATTTGATTTAAAAGATAACAAATCATATATTATAAAAAAACCGACATATAAGACAGGAGGCATAAACTTTTTGATCGATGATGTAATACTATATGAAGATGATAAATCTTCAAATAATGTGTACATAATGGAGCGAATTAAATAATTTGGACATTTGACCCCATAGACCTTGTGAAGTCAGAAAATAAGAAAAAAGATTTTTATTATGATTGCGATGCTTTCAACATTTTGTTTACCATATGTGGATGCAGTAAAGATAAGGACAAGGATATATCCAAAAAACAGTTATACACCTTTATTTGTAATCTCAATATGCAAGGCGTAAAGGAAGCATTGAAAAATCATGCAGAATTTGCAAAAGAAACAATTAAAACATCATCAAAAACGAAGCCGTTAGAATTAGCCGTCAGAGAGATTGAGAGCGAAAAGGTACAGCTACAAATATGCTCACAATTGATAAAGAGTGGTGCAGATGTTAATGAAAAAGGAGATGAGATAACAGCACTAAAAGGAACGGTAAGTAGGATTCCATTTGAAAATTATAATGAGAAAATGGACATGTTAAATAGACTATTGGAATCAGGTGCAAAGCCTGATTCCGATATAGTTTCATTTCTTTTAAACAATGATAACAGCAATTGGGGAATGCAGTATTATTTCACGCCTCAAATTTTAAAAAAATTAGAAAAATATGACGGAAAACAAAATATATCACAAGGATTACGAGCAGCAATGAATGGAGATGATCATAAACTTCAAAAACTTGTGATATCAGATAAAATAAATAAAAAAGATAAAGAGCAGGTATTAGCTTTTGCAGCAGCACATTGTAATGTGGATACATTGAAGATCATGAGAAAACAAGGGTATGATTTTTCTTGGAAAGACTCAGATAAAGTAGGATTATTGCAGATCGCAGCACTATGCAATCATTCTTCAGTAGTAAAATATTTGTTAGAACAACAATTAAATTCAAAAGCAAAGGCAGATTATTATAAAGTGAGAGCAGTTGATTTTGCGATTGTCGCAGGAAACTTAGACAATGCAAAGATTTTGATAGAAAAAGACAAAGTGAATTTCAAGAAAAATCATTACGGAAAACCTTGTGATGTATGGGAATTTATTTTAGCCTTCGGCGATAAAAAATCTTTTAAAACACTAGAATCTTTAGGTCATCAGCCAACAAAAGAAGAAATATATGACACCTATCAAAATTACGGTAAGGAACAATATGAGCAGGGGGTAAAAGTAAAAGAAGATGAATTGCAGGAAATAATCTGTATCGAATTTAAGTGCTCGTAGACCTTATGAAGTCAGAAAACAAGGAAAAAGAGATGCAATAAAACACGAAAACGTAGTGAAATCAGAAAAGTAACTAAAAAAATCACAATAAACCAAATAATATAAAAAATATCAGATTTCATAAGGGCTACGGTACCCAGTTGATGAAGTGCGCCAGTACAGCTATGATGCCAATGGAAACCAGACAGATGTTAAGAATACAAAGACTGGACAGACAGAATCCTATACTTATGATGCAGAGAACCGCTTAAGCAAAGTATCTGTCACCGACAAAGACGGAAAGACAGCCGTGATCCAGCAGAACCGTTATAACGGAGACGGACAGAGGATCCAGAAAGTGGAAGGAAGCAAAACAACGAACTATTACTATCAGGACGGAGTAGTTTCCTATACAACGGATGGAGATAACAGCCAGACATCCCAGAACCTGATCGGAACGGATGGAAATATCCTTGCAACACAGAGATATGGAAGTGACCATACGGACTATCTGTTGTATCATAAAGATATCCAGGGAAGTACCACAAGTCTTGTAAAAGAAGATGGAAGTGCTGATGCAACATACCGGTATACAGACTTTGGAGAGACAGCAATCAACGGAGATAACAAAGCAGAGAATGAGGTTTGTTATACGGGTGGAATCTATGACCAGAGTACAGGATTATATTATTTGAATGCAAGGTATTATAATCCTGAGGATGCAAGATTTTTGATAGAAGATACTTATCGTGGAGAAAATGATAAACCTGATACACAACATTTATATGTATATTGTGCGAATAATCCAATAAATCATGTTGATCCTAGTGGTCACTATGCAGTGGCATTATATACATTAGTAAAGGTAGTTGCAGGAGGAGTGGTATTTTATGTATCATATTCAACTTGGAAAAGACGAAGGATAAAGACACGATATGCAGGAAGAAGAGTTACTTTTAAAACTAGAATATCTATATGGCTTACGTGGAGAGCAGCTAATAGAATAATGCATAGTAAAGGTAAGGGAAAAAAGAAAAAGCAGTCAAAAATGAGTGAAAAAGAAAAATCATCAGATATACCAAGTTGGGCAGATGGACATAATCCAAAAGCAGGAGAAAATGGAAATGCTTATGCAAAAAGGGAAATGGACCAACGTTATGGAAAAGGGAAATGGAAAAGGAAAGGAAGACAAGGACATGAATATAGTGAATTAAAAAAATGGGCAGACAGGGGATACCGATACAAAAAAAGAAGATAAGTAATTTGTAAATGTATAAAATATATTGAAGGAGGTAATAATAAGAATGGTTTATGAGCTATTTTTTTCATATTATGATCAAGATCCAGAAAATGATGAAGAAATGATTATTGCTGCATATTCATCATATGAGAAAGCAGAATCAGCAAGAAAAAAACTTTTGGAACAACCAAGGTTTAAAGGAAAAGAAGATTTTTTTGAAATTCATGATTTTAAAATGAATGAACCTTGGTGGGATGAAGGATTTTGGAGAGCAACAAGGTCATATTTCATAATTCAACTTTTAAGAGGATATGTAATTGAAAAAGAGCAAGAGCATAATTCAGAAAATCATAATATAGAAATAAGAAATCAAGAAGATAGATTAGTGTATCAAGGTAGCATGGATTGTTATTATGATCATGAAAAATTTTTGTGTTTGAAAAATATTGAGAGTGGGGAAATGTATTGTTTAGATAAACAACAAGGAAAGATTCAATATGAAGCAAATACTTATGAAGATATGTTAAAATTTGTAAGACAAAGATATCAGATTGAAATTTTTGGATGGAAAGATATTTTTAGAAAATGAGGTGATGCAATATGTATGTATATCAACTAACATATAGAGATGAAGGAAACCTATTACCCATTGGTTATTTTGGAAGTTGGAAAAAGGCAAGAAATGTAATGAAAAAGTATAGATCAACATTACCAGGATTTAAAGAATATCCAAATTATTTTATTTTAAAAAAAGTAAAATTAGATGAGGATGATTACTATTTTCCAGAAAAATAAAGCTGCACAAGGAGTACTAGATTGAAGGCTACTTGAATGATGCGATATATTTTATATTACAAAGCTTACTATGGGAGCATAATTAGTAAAGACATTTCATTCGTAGACCTTATGAAGTCAGAAAAGAAAAAAGAGATGCAATAAAACATGAAAACATAGAGAAATCAGAAAAGTAATTAGAATAATCATAATAAATTTTAGAATCAGATTTCATAAGGGCTACGGTACCTTAATGATATTCAGGGAAAAGTGCCACAGGAAGATACAACTTCCTATGACCCGATAGGAAGAGAAGTTTCAAGTATCGACCAGAATACAGGAGAAGTCAGTCTATAAAGTAAATTGTAGAATTAAACTAAATTGTTCAAAAAATTGCAAATAAAATACACATTTAACGTATAGAACAGAAACTTGTATTGGATAGCATAGATAAAAGATGTTATAATATCCCAAGACATAAGATTACATTTAATGTAGAAAATCAGGAGACAGCAGGGTATGAAATATAATATTCCAGAGAGAGTTTTAAGGGATATTTCTGTATTTGCAAAAAAATATTCAATCAATAAAGTGATTTTATTTGGATCAAGGGCAAGAGGTGACAATACAGAGAGAAGTGATATTGATATTGCTGTATATGGTGGAGATTTTGATTCTTTTTATTGGGATATTAAAGAAAAAGTACATTCCCTTTTAAGTTTTGATGTGGTAGAAGCAGATAAGTCAATTTCAGAGGAATTAAAACAAGAAATAGAAAAGGATGGTGTGGTGATATATGAAAAAGCTTGAGAACTTTTCGAATTGCTTGGAAGTGTTAAAAAATGCAGATTTTGAAATGGCAGATAATAATGATATATATAGGATAGGTGTAATCGGACAGTTTAATTTGACATTTGAGCTTGCATGGAAGGCATTACAAGAAATCTTAAAAATGCACGGAGCAGATGGAGCGGCAACTGGGTCACCAAGAGAGATTTTACAGTTAGGATATAAACTTAGTTTTGTAGATGATGCAGCAGTATGGTTATTGATGTTAAAAAAAAGGAATACATCTGTTCATATATATAATGAACAAGAAGTTGATGAGATGATATTATTGATCCGTGATAGTTTTATTCCAGCATTTGTTGTTCTTGAAAAGACGTTAAGAAGCAAATTAGAAGAAGTAAAAAATGACTGGGAATAAAAGATTTTGGAATCTGTAAATATACAGAGAGGCCAATGAATACTAGATTACAAGAGATATTCCTCCTTTTTCTTTTGCTTGCGTATAAAAAACGAACGTAGTAAAATAAAAAAATATATGTGAATGAAAAAGAAGGATTGAACGGTATGAAGAAAAAACAAATAAAAGGAATGTTATTGTTATTATTAGCAGCAATTATATGGGGAAGTGCATTTGTGGCACAAAGTGTTGGAATGGAATATGTCGGACCATTTACGTTTAATTGCGTAAGAACATTGATAGGAGGGATTGTACTCATTCCGTGCATTACACTTTTAAATCATGGAAAAGTAAAGAAAAAGATGACGAGTTCCGAGAAAAAAAGATTAATGATCGGGGGAATCTGCTGTGGAATTGCGCTTGCAATAGGAAGTACACTTCAACAATTTGGAATTATGTACACAACAGTAGGAAAAGCAGGATTTATCACAGCTTTTTACATTATTATCGTTCCCATTCTTGGTTTGCTATTAGGAAAAAAATGTGGATTATCTGTCTGGATTAGTGTTATGATTGCTTTGATCGGACTTTATTTTTTATGTATTACAGATGGCTTTTCGATTGGGAAAGGCGATAGTTATGTATTTTTAGGTGCATTGGCATTTGCGATTCATATTTTAGTGATCGATTATTTTACACAGTTTAATGATGGAGTAAAAATGTCATGCATTCAGTTTTTTTCCTGTGGAATAATCTGCTTTATTCCAATGATACTGTTTGAGCATCCAGAGATCAGTACGATCTTACTTGCATGGAAACCAATCTTGTATGCAGGAGTACTGTCATGCGGAGTTGGATATACATTACAGATGGTTGGACAGAAGAACATGAATCCAACAGTGGCCTCCCTGATTTTAAGTCTGGAATCCGTGATATCTGTGATCGCAGGATTTTTAGTATTGCATCAAAACTTAAGCCAGAGAGAATTGATAGGATGTGCGCTGATGTTTATAGCGATTATTCTGGCACAACTGCCAGGGGAAAATTGATTTGAAAATATAGTAGTGTATGCTTTCTTTATCTGGTTTGTAGCGCATGATATAGATAACTAATTTTACGATTTTTCCTACTAACTTTGCATAACGCATGGCATCGTGATTGATATCATCATTTTGTGCGTTGATAATATAAAAAGCAATATTTGCAGCTTCTTCTTCTGGAAGATCAACTGCTAGTCTATAACGATCATAAAGTTCAATTAATGCAATTCTAAGACCAACAGTAAGTTGAGTTGCAGCAACATCTTCTGGGGCACAAGTATAAGGATATGTCATTAATTTAGTAATCATAGAACCAATTTTTGCATCTGGAACGATTTCGCGTAACAATATAGCAGCTTTTGCAACAGCTACAAACCGATGGTGCAATGCTTGATAACAACACTGTGTTTCGCCTTTTTCTCCACAAAGATCTGGAATGATACCAGCAGTAATAAAGGAGTGACGATGGATACTGTCAATTTCATTAAATGTAATCCAATATTTCACATATTCTCCGTAATGCTCAAAACATGTCTTTGCGTAGCGAAGGAATCCATGACGTTTTGGATAGTAAGTATCATCCATAGCTTCGTGAATACGTTTGCTTGAAATCGTAACGTGGGCTTTATAATCTTTTATGCCTACATTCCATGCTCCTTCTAATTGAACAGTGTCTAAACCAATGTGCATTAAAATTTCTGCACCATTGTCAGCAGTCATAGCAATCGCATGTTTGGTGTCATATACAGTTGCAATCACACTATCACATGGAGCATAAATAGCACCGTTTCCGCATATTTCAGGAGAAATTTTAAAAATTGATTATATGAATATAACAGAAATTTGGTATCTATGGATAAAAAATCACAATTGACAAACCCCTAAAGGTGTTATAAAATAAGTAACGTTAAAGGCATTGATGGTGCACAGTAAGAAGCTACATAGCTTCCGAAATTCACACCGTAGCTGTATCTCTGAATGCGATGCAATATACATTTTCACATCAGGCATCAGTAGGAGATAACGGAGTCTGCCCGTTACGCAGAGACTTAAGTGCTTATGGTAATTAAGAAGACGTTTAACGATACCATAGGAATTAGGGTGGTACCGCGAGTATATAACAAGAACTCGTCCCTTTGCGGACGGGTTCTTTTTCTTTTATTTAAATATACAGAAAAAGAAAAATGAACCTGATCCGAGAATATAGAAAAGATCAATAAAGGAGAACTAAGCAGATGAAAGAGAGATTAGAGGCAATCAAGAAAGCTGCCTTGGAGAAAATCGAGCAAGCAGATGCAATGGAGAGCTTAAATGATATCCGTGTATCTGTACTGGGTAAAAAAGGTGAATTAACTCAGGTATTAAAAGGAATGAAAGACGTAGCCAAAGAAGAACGTCCGATCGTTGGACAGATGGTTAACGATACCAGAGCAGTCATCGAAGAAGCATTAGAAAAAGAGATGACATTATTAAAGAAAAAAGTTCGTGAAGAGAAGATGAAACGTGAAGTCATCGACGTTACATTACCTGGAAAAACTCATGAAAAAGGACATCGTCATCCAAACCAGATCGCTCTTGAAGATTTAGAGAGAGTATTTATCGGTATGGGATACGAAGTAGTCGAAGGACCAGAAGTAGAATACGATAAATATAACTTTGAGATGTTAAATATTCCTGCAAACCATCCTGCAAAAGATGAACAGGATACATTCTATATTAACAAAGATATCGTGTTAAGAACACAGACATCTCCAGTACAGGCACGTATCATGGAGACAGGGAAGATGCCAATCCGTATGATCGCACCTGGACGTGTATTCCGTTCTGACGAAGTTGATGCAACACATTCTCCATCTTTCCATCAGGTAGAAGGATTAGTTGTAGATAAAGGAATCACATTTGCAGACTTAAAAGGAACATTAGAGCAGTTTGCAAAAGAATTCTTCGGACCAGATACAAAAGTAAAATTCCGTCCACATCATTTCCCATTTACAGAGCCAAGTGCGGAAGTAGACGTTACATGTTTCAAATGCGGTGGAAAAGGATGCCGTATGTGTAAAGGAAGCGGATGGATCGAGATCTTAGGATGCGGAATGGTTCATCCACACGTTCTTGAAATGTGCGGAATCGACCCAGAAGTATATTCAGGATTTGCATTCGGAATCGGACTAGAGCGTGTCGCATTATTAAAATACGAGATCGACGATATGCGTCTGTTATACGAAAACGACAAGAGATTCTTATCACAGTTCTAGGAAACGATAAGAATATTTCGAATAGAGAAGATAGAATAAAGGAGAATAAAAGTAATGGATACACCAATTTCATGGATCAAAGCTTATGTGCCTGATCTTGATTGCACACCACAGGAATATGCAGATAAAATGACATTATCTGGTTCCAACATGGAAAGTGTCACATATTTAGATAAAAACTTAGAAAAGATCGTAGTCGGAAAGATCGAGAAGATCGAGAAACATCCGGATGCCGATAAACTGATCATCTGCCAGGTAAATGTCGGAGATGAAACTATTCAGATCGTAACAGGAGCACCAAATGTATCAGAAGGAGACTTAGTACCAGTTGTCTTAGACGGTGGACGAGTAGCCGGAGGACATGACGGTGGAAAGAATCCAGAAGATGGAATTAAGATCAAAAAAGGAAAACTTCGTGGAGTAGAATCTTTTGGTATGATGTGTTCTATCGAAGAACTTGGAAGTTCCAGAGATATGTACCCAGAAGCACCAGAATATGGAATCTACATTTTCAATAAAGATGTGAAACCGGGAGACGATGCAGTCGAAGCTTTAGGACTTCGTGATGCAGTTGTCGAATTCGAGATCACATCAAACCGTGTAGATTGTTTCAGTATGATCGGTATGGCAAGAGAAGCAGCCGCTACATTTAAGAAAGACTTCTATCCACCAGTCGTTACAAAGACTGGAAATGATGAAGATGTCAACGATTACATTAAAGTAAGAGTTGAAGACGTAGACCTTTGCCCAAGATACACAGCAAGAGTTGTGAAAAATATCAAATTAGCTCCATCACCAGAATGGATGCAGAGAAGATTATCTGCAATGGGAATCCGTCCGATCAATAACTTAGTTGATATCACAAACTACGTGATGGAAGAATACGGACAGCCAATGCATGCATACGATCTTGATACAATTTCAAACAAAGAGATCGTTGTCCGCCGTGCAAAAGCAGGAGACAAATTCACTACATTAGATGGTGAAGAAAGAACACTGGACGAAAATGTCTTAATGATCTGTGATGGAGAAAAAGAAATCGGTATCGCAGGTATCATGGGTGGAGCAAACTCTATGGTAACAGATGACATCAAGACATTATTATTCGAAGCAGCATGCTTTGACGGAACAAACATCCGACTTTCTTCTAAGAGAATCGGTTTAAGAACGGATGCATCTGGTAAATTCGAAAAAGGATTAGACCCAGAAAATGCAATGGCAGCGATGGATCGTGCATGCCAGTTGATTGAAGAATTAGGAGCTGGAGAAGTTGTTGGAGGAGCCGTTGACGTTTATCCAAATCCAGTGAAACAGATTCGTCTTCCATTAGAAGTAGACAAGATGAACGCTCTTCTTGGAACAAATGTATCCAAAGAAGAAGTATTAGAATATTTTGCGAGAATCGAACTTGGATACGATGAAGCAACAAACGAAGTGATCGTACCATCCTTCCGTCAGGATCTTCACCGTATGGCAGACCTTGCAGAAGAAGTTGCAAGATTCTACGGATATGACAACATCCCTGTTACATTACCAAACGGAGAATCCACAGCCGGTAAGAAACCATTCAAGATCCGTGTCGAAGATGTCTGCAGAAATGTAGCAGAACAGAACGGATTTAGCGGTGGAATGACATATTCTTTCGAAAGTCCAAAAGTATTCGATAAATTATTATTACCTGAAGATGCAAAAGAACGTCAGGCAATCGAGATTTCAAACCCATTAGGAGAAGACTTCAGTATTATGAGAACGGTTTCCTTAAACGGAATGTTAACATCTCTTGCTACAAACTTAGCACACAGAAATAAAAACGTAAGACTATACGAATTTGGAAATATCTATATTCCAAAAGCATTACCATTAACAGAATTACCAGATGAAAGAATGCAGATGACACTTGGAATGTACGGAGAATGTGACTTCTTCACATTAAAAGGTGTTGTAGAAGACATACTTGATTCCCTTGGATTAGGTGGAACATCTGAATATACACCAACAACTAAACATCCATTCTTACACCCAGGAAGAGCTGCAGATGTCACAATCGATGGAGAAAAGATCGCTTACATCGGACAGATCCATCCAGAAGTTATGGATAACTACAACATGAAAGGCGAAGTCTATGTAGCAGTCATCGACATGCCAACATTAGTACCAAAAGCAACCTTCGACCGCAAATACGAAGGAGTAGCCAAATTCCCAGCAATGAAACGTGACTTAAGTATGGTTATGAAGAAAGACATCTTCGTTGGACAGCTTGAGAAGATCTTCAAAGACAAAGGTGGAAAACTTCTTGAATCCTACGAATTATTCGATGTCTACGAAGGAGACCAGATCGAAAAAGGATACAAATCCGTAGCATACTCCTTAACATTCAGAGCAAAAGATCGTACATTAGAAGATGCAGAAGTATCTAAGATCGTTGAGAAGATTCTTGATGAACTTAAGAAATTAGGCGTTGAATTACGTGCTTAATTGTGATTGAAAATAAAATAAAGTGAGAATTAAAATCCTCTGGCAGATAATATTGTCAGGGGATTTTTTGAATTTATATATAGCAAAATTGGAATTTACCATCATTTGTGTTAATATAAAAATAAAAGAAAGGAAACGAGGTGACAGCAGAATGGGAATTTATCTAAATCCGCCAGCAGACGGCTTTGAAGATATTTTAAAAGATGATATCTATGTGGATAAAACAGAATTGATTGCATATACCAATCAGGTTCTGGGAACAACAAGAAAGCTTACATGTTTCAGCAGACCAAGAAGATTCGGAAAATCTTTCGCAGCCCAGATGTTAGTTGCCTATTATTCAAAAGGTACAAAATCTGAGCATTTATTTAAAGACTTAAAAATTGCAAAAGATATAGAAGAAAAAAGCCATTACAAACAATATTTAAATCAATGCGATGTCCTATTCTGGGACATGACATGGTTTATTACCAATGCCCGGAATATCGAAGATACGGTAAAAGATCTTCAAAGAAAAATAATTTTCGAATTAAAAGGAGAGTTTACAGACTGCATAGAACAAGAAACAATAGCACTTCCAGAAGCACTCCTGCAGATCAGTGCGGTCACAGGACGAAAGTTTTTTATCATTATCGATGAATGGGATGCGTTATTTCGAGAAGCCCAAACAGATCAGAGACTGCAGGAAGAATATATCCAGTTGTTAAGAGGATTGTTTAAAGGGATACAAGTTTCAAGATTCTTAAGTGGAGCCTATATGACAGGAATTCTTCCAATCAAAAAATACGGAACACAATCAGCATTAACTGATTTCTACGAATACACGATGCTGGAACCAGGACCATTAGCAGAATTTGTAGGATTTACAGAACAAGAAGTCAAAGATTTATGCAAAGAGCAGCAAATCGATTTTGAACAGGCAAAAAAATGGTACGATGGCTACTGCTTCGGACAGACAGGACATATTTATAATCCGAATTCCGTAATGAAAGCAATATTTAACAAGCGATTCAGCAACTACTGGACCCAGACAGAGACATATGAATCACTAAGAGTTTATATCGACTTAAACTTTGACGGCTTAAAAGATATGATAGTAGATCTGATAGGAGAAAAACACTGCAGAATCGATACAGGATCATTTCAAAATGATATGACATCACTGAAAAATAAAGATGATGTATTAACATTATTGGTACATTTAGGATATTTAGCGTATGATATTGATCAAAAAGAAGTTTATATTCCAAATGAAGAGATCCGTCAGGAATTTATTAGGGCGATTAAGAACGGAAAAAGACAGGAACTAGTTAAAACCAATAACCTAAATTAAAGAATAGAATTATAGAAATAGAACCGAGACCATATGAGCTCGGTTCTATTTCTATAATTCTATTCATCTACAACTTAAGTCAATGAAACTTTCTTCAAAAAATTATTGTTTTTCAATAATTTCCATGCTACAATAATCTTGAAATTATCGAAAAACAATAATTAGAGGTGGATAGGATGAAATCAAACATAAATAAATTAATCCTGATCGAAGTCATCGCAGGAATCCTTGTTGCATTCACAGGACTATTATTTTATTCCATGTATATGTTCATCAATCCAGGACTCATGTATCAGAAAATGCCAGACATTTTTTCAATGGACCAAAGCAGTCTGATTGTAATGAAAATTATTTACGCATTCATCGTTTACAGCGTCCTGATCATGTGGTTGATCATGAAAGCGATCCGTTTTCTTGGAGATGACAGCCAGAAGAATTGGAAAAGCCGCTTGTATTTTGGGATGAAAGGACTGATTGCTGCACTAGTCAGTTATTACACGCTTTTGATCACATATGCAAAGACATTTGAACTGCTTCATAAGAGCGAAAATAAACTGCAAAATGTATCTTCGATAGAATGGTTTAAATCAGTATTACAGTTATTACCAATCATTATGACAATCCTGCTATTTATCAACATCATTCATGTAGTAAAAGCAATCGAAGATCATAAGGAAGAGCAGCAGATGATGACGGTGGCAAGACTTGCAGGTGTCGCAAAGGTTACCGCAGTGGTTACAGTCATATCAGATTTTATCCTGAATTTTTATCAGTTTTTGCTTGGAGCGACTTTACAGAATGTAAATGTCACGTTTGCGCCAGACGTATCCATGGAACCATTGATCATAGCATTTGGAGCATTGATCTTCCATGAATACTTCAAGTGGACCAAACAGCTAAAAGAAGAAAATGACCAGTTTATATAGAAGGAATGATAGTTATGGCAATTAAAATACATTTGGATGATATCTTAAAAGAGCGAAATATGACATCCAAAGAACTATGTAAAAAAGTCCATATTACAGAAGCAAACCTGTCAATCTTAAGAAGCGGCAAGGCAAAAGGAGTACGTTTCTCAACGATCAATAAGATCTGCTATTATCTTGAGTGTGATGTTGGAGATATCTTGAAATTTGACGGGAGATTGGAGAAAGAAGATGAGTAGGGGAATAAGAAAAACAGGAGTATTGGCAATGGTTGTGATGCTGGCAGCAACTCTATCAGGATGCCGCCTTGCAAAAAAAGACGAGGATGGAACAGTAAAGAAAACATTGTATGGTGCTTATGCAGTTGTAGGAAAGAGTCTGGATGATCCAGACATTCCAGATCCAGAGATGGAAGGAACAACCGTTGGGCAGAAAGATAAAAAAGGATTTGTTCATTTTAAAAAGATCAAGGGATATTTCTTTTTTCATAAATACGATCAGAAAGAAAATACGATCAGCATGGATGGTGATCCACAGTTGACTCATTTTTCAGGCGGCTCTAATATGAAAGATGGCGAGATCCAAAAAGATAAATGGCAAAAGACAGGCCAGTCATGTAAGGCAACAATTTATGTTCAGGAAACAAAAGGAATCACAAAAGTGCAGATTGGAAGTGTATATAAAAGAGCAGATGGTACATTTTATCTGGAACCTTCAGGAAGGTCTTCTGTGCAGGATCTATGTAAAACAGGAGGGTCTGGGATCAGCCAATCTTTTTCTGTGGATACAGAAGAAGGAAAGATGACATACCGTGTGGACTTTAAAGCAGACCGTGCAGTCAAAAAGATTCAGATCATCGAAATGAACAAAGATGATGTCAAGATCAAAAAAACAGCCTATATTTCACCTGAAATAAAACAATACCAGATGCAAAAAGACACAGCATATGTTATCATAAATGAACAGCTGATCGGTATGAAAGGTCAAACGATCAACAGACAGAAGATACATTCAGCAAAGAAGAATTTCACATATAAATGGAAGCAGCTTGGAGATGATGGAGTATTGACACCGACAGACTTGAAGTTTAAAAAGTAAAATCAGGAGGATAAAATTGAAATATGAAAGATAAAAGAGAATCATTTAACAGCAGGTGGGGATTTATCCTCGCCTGCATTGGTTCGGCAGTTGGTATGGGAAATATATGGATGTTTCCGACAAGGGTATCTTTGTATGGGGGAGGTTCCTTTTTGATCCCATATTTTATCTTTGTCGTTGTGATCGCATCCACTGGTGTGATCGGAGAGATGAGTTTTGGACGTGCGGCAAGGTCTGGACCGATTGATGCATTTGGGATGGTCTGTGAGAAGAAAGGAAAGAGAAAAGTCGGGGAAGGGTTAGGAATGATACCAGTTCTTGGTTCTCTTGCTATGGCAATCGGATATACAGTTGTGATGGGGTGGATCTTAAAATATGCTGTTGGAACTTTCACAGGGGCAACACTTGCACCAAAGACGATCGAAGAATTTGGCGGACGTTTTGGAACAATGGCATCTGCATTTGGAAATAACATCTGGCAGATTTTAGCTTTGATCTTATGCATGTGTATTTTAATCTTTGGTGTAGGAGCAGGGATTGAGAAAGCCAATAAGATTTTAATGCCAATTTTCTTTGCGCTGTTTGTGATCCTTGGAATCTACGTGGCATTTCAGCCAGGGGCAGCAACGGGATATCAATATATTTTCAGAGTCGATAAGGCGGCCATCTTAGATCCAAAGACATGGATCTTTGCACTAGGACAGGCCTTCTTTTCCTTATCCGTCGCAGGAAATGGAACATTGATCTATGGATCGTATTTATCCGATGAAGAAGACATCCCATCATCTGCAGCAAGAGTTGCATTTTTTGATACGGTTGCTGCGATGCTTGCAGCACTCGTGATCATCCCAGCTATGGCAACAACTGGAGCAACACTGGATCAAGGAGGACCGGGGCTGTTATTTATCTATCTTCCAAACCTGATCAACTCCATGCCAGGAAGTACGATCATCGCGATCATCTTTTTCGTTGCAGTGCTTTTTGCGGGAATGACATCACTGATCAATCTCTACGAAGCACCGATCGCAACCGTACAGGAAAAACTCCACGTAGGAAGAAAGACCGCCTGCGTGATCATCGCAGTGATCGGCGTGATCGTATCCTTATTGATCCAGGGCATCGTATCTGACTGGATGGATATCCTATCCATTTACATCTGCCCATTAGGAGCGGGGCTTGCAGGAATCATGTTCTTCTGGGTAGCAGGAAAGAAATATGTAGAAACACAGGTAAACAAGGGAAGAGAAAATAAATTTACGAAATTATATTATCCAATCTGTAAATATATTTATGTGCCAATCTGTATTTTAGTATTGGTACTTGGAATTGCATTAGGAGGAATCGGATAATTATGCCAGGATATATTTTACATTTAACTGCAGCACAGATGTTTTTAAAACAAACAAAAAAAGAGCAGGAATTGTTTGTCAATAAGCAGGAAACAAATAATTTTTTAATTGGAAATCTGATGCCAGATACAACAAAAGATAAAGCAAGATCACATTTTAGAGATCCCAAATATCAAGGAAATATGGTAGAATATCCAGAAATATCATGGTTTGCGAGGAAATATCATAATATTTTACATGATCCGAGTGTAATGGGATATTTATTTCATTTATATATCGACCGGAAGTTTTTCAAAGAATACATGCCAAGAATTATAGAATTCCGAGATAAAGAAGATCGGGTAGAGGAAAAAATGAACAAGGTAAAATATGTGATCTTAAAAAGAACTGGAGAAAAGATTTTAAAAGAAGATTTTTTCTCAGAGAAATATTATTATGGTGACTATACGAAGATGAACACGTATCTGTTCAATCATTATCATATACCGATCAGACTTGATCCAGAAGTTAATAATCCAGGAATTGAAGAAGTTTCTTATCGGAATGTAAAAAATGTTTTAAAAGAATTAGAAGGATACCTGACAGTGCCAGAAGAGGCGGTAAAGAATGTTAAAGTATTCGATGTGGAAGATTTATTATCATTTTTGGAAAACAGTGTAGAAAAATATAACCCATGGAACTGTGAGTAAGAGCAGTTCCATGGGTTATGTTTTATTTATTATTATTCTTTTCAGCTTCCTGCATCTTCATAGCACGAACTTTCAAAGGAAGTCCAAATAATGTAATAAATCCATCTGCATCATGATGATCATACATATCACCAGTTGTGAAAGATGCTAAAGATTCATTGTATAAGCTGTATGGAGAAGTAGTTCCAGCTTTGATGATATTACCTTTGTAAAGTTTGAATTTAACTTCACCTGTTACATATTTCTGAGTAGATGTAACGAATGCCTGGATTGCTTCACGAAGTGGAGTGAACCATTTTCCTTCGTATACAACTTGAGCCATCTGGCTTCCAAGTTTCTTCTTAGCTTCCATTGTTTCACGGTCAAGGATCAATTCTTCTAACTGTTCGTGAGCTGCCATTAAGATTGTTCCACCTGGAGTTTCGTATACACCACGGGATTTCATTCCTACAACACGGTTTTCAACGATGTCGACGATACCGATACCATTTTCGCCACCAAGACGGTTTAATTCAGTGATGATCTCAGAAACTTTCATTTCTTTTCCATTTAATGTCTTAGGAACACCAGCTTCAAATGTCATAGTAACTTCTGTTTCTTTATCAGGAGCGTTCTGTGGAGTTACTCCTAAAACAAGCATGTTATCATAGTTTGGTGCTAAAGAAGGATCTTCTAATTCAAGACCTTCGTGGCTGATATGCCATAAGTTACGGTCACGGCTGTAGCTGTGGCTTGCATCAAATGGAAGATGGATTCCGTGTGCTTCACAGAATTCAATTTCATCTTCACGAGACTGCATTGTCCATACGTCTGTCATACGCCATGGAGCGATGATCTTGATGTCTGGAGCTAAAGCTTTGATACCAAGTTCAAAACGGATCTGGTCATTTCCTTTTCCTGTAGCACCGTGGCAGATAGCAACTGCGTTTTCTTTTCTTGCAATCTCAACTAATTTCTTAGCGATTGCTGGACGAGCCATAGATGTTCCAAGAAGATACTGATGTTCGTATACAGCACCTGCCTGTACGCATGGCATGATGTAGTTATCACAGAAATCATCAACGATATCTTCGATATATAATTTAGATGCTCCGGATAATTTTGCTCTTTCATCAAGTCCGTCTAATTCGTTACCCTGTCCACAGTTAACGCAGCAACAGATAACTTCATAGTCAAATGTTTCCTTAAGCCAAGGAATCAGAGCTGTAGTATCAAGACCTCCGGAATATGCTAAAACAACTTTTTCTTTCATGAAATAAATCCTCCTAAGTGTATATTGACGGGATGCTTTCTTATCTTTCTTATTATATAGAATGTAATATTTCGAAATCAAAATCCCGCATGTTCATATAAATATTTGCTTGTCTATTAATATACGTTATATTTGCATCTTTTGCAAGTTCTATTTTCGAAAATAATGAATATTTATAACATAAAAATGAATAAAATGAAAAACAATTGCATATTTATACAAAACTATTGCATATTTTAAAATTCGGTTGTATACTTATGAACAATGATTGAAAAAATAACCTACATTATAAAAGAGAAGGACAAGGAGATTAACATGATCAAAGCAGGAATCATTGGATCCACAGGTTACGCAGGACAGGAACTTGTAAGAATCCTTACACAACATAAAGATGCAGAAGTTGTATGGTATGGATCCAGAAGTTATATAGACCAGAAATATTATGAAGTATTTAGAAATATGTTTCAGATTGTGGATGACAAATGTTTAGACGATAACATGGATGAACTTGCATCCAAAGTAGATGTCATATTTACAGCAACACCACAGGGACTGTGCAGCTCATTAGTGTCAGAAGATATCTTATCAAAAGTTAAGATCATCGACTTAAGTGCAGATTTCCGTATCAAAGATGTCAATCGTTATGAAGAATGGTATGGAATCAAACACCAAAGTCCAGAATTTATCGATGAAGCAGTTTATGGACTTTGTGAGATTAACCGTGAAGATATCAAGAAAGCACGATTGATCGCTAATCCAGGATGCTATCCAACATGCTCTACATTATCTATCTACCCAATGGCGAAGGAAGGACTGATCGAGATGAACAGTGTGATCATCGATGCAAAATCAGGAACATCCGGAGCTGGACGTGGAGCAAAAGTCAACAACTTATATTGTGAAGTCAATGAAAACATCAAAGCATATGGAGTCGCAACACACAGACATACTCCAGAGATTGAAGATCAGTTAAGCTATGCATCTGGAGAAGAAGTGTTATTAAACTTTACACCACATTTAATTCCAATGAATCGTGGAATTTTGGTGACAGCTTATGCAACACTTAAGAAAGATGTAAGCTATGAAGAAGTCAAAGCAATCTATGATTCTTATTATAAAGATGAAAAATTCGTCAGAGTTTTAGATAAAGATGTCTGCCCAGAGACAAGATGGGTAGAAGGAAGTAACTATGTAGATGTCAACTTTAAGATTGATAAACGTACAAACCGCATCATCATGATGGGTGCTATGGATAACCTTGTAAAAGGTGCAGCTGGACAGGCAGTACAGAACATGAATCTTATGTTTGGATTAAAAGAAACTGAAGGATTAGAATTAGTACCAATGTTCCCATAGAACTTTGGTAAGGAAGGACTAGAATTATGAAGATCATCAATGCCGGAGTAACAGCTCCAAAAGGTTTCAAATGTGCAGGACTTCGTGCTGGAGTCAAACCAGGGAAGACAAACAAAGATATGGCAATGATCGTAAGTGAAGTGCCAGCAAAGATCGCAGGAACATTTACAAAGAACATCGTAAAAGCAGCTCCAGTTTTATGGGGAAAGAAGATTGTAGAGGAACAAGAAGCAGTCAGAGCCGTTGTAGTTAATACAGGAATTGCCAATGCATGTACTGGTGCACAGGGATATGAAAATGCTGTAACAGAAGCAAAAGAAGTTGCAGCCTTGTTAGATATCAAACCAGAAGAAGTTGTCGTAGGTTCCACAGGAGTTATTGGACAGCAGCTTCCAATGGATGTTATTAAAGAAGGAATCAAGAAATTAGTTCCTGAATTGAAAGCTGACAGACAGAGTGAAGAAGATGCCTCATGGGCAATCCTTACAACCGATACAAAACCAAAAGAAGCAGCGGTAGAAGTAGAAATTGCTGGAAAGACAGTTACAATTGCAGGTATGTGCAAAGGTTCTGGAATGATTCATCCAAACATGGGAACAATGCTTGGATTTATCACAACAGATGCAGCGATTGATAAAGCTTTATTATTAGAACTTCAGAGAGAACTGATCGAAGATACATTCAATATGGTATCTGTTGATGGAGATACATCTACAAATGACACTGTTTTCGTTTTAGCAAATGGAATGGCAGAGAATAAAGAAATCACAGAAAAAGATGCTGATTATGAAGCATTCAAAGAAGGTTTATTATATGTGAACCAGTCTCTTGCAAAACAGATCGCAGGGGATGGAGAAGGATGTACACGTTTATTTGAAGTTCATGTAGCAGGTGCAGATTCTAAAGAAAATGCGAAAATCTTAAGTAAATCTGTTGTGACGTCAAGTCTTACAAAAGCAGCAATTTATGGAAAAGATGCGAACTGGGGAAGAATTCTTTGCGCACTTGGATATGCGGGAGTTGATTTTGATCCAGTGAAGGTTGACATCAGCTTAAAGAGTGCGGATGGTGTGATTGAAATCGTAAAGGATGGAATTGCAACAGATTATTCTGAAGATGAGGCAACAAAAGTATTATCCGCAGATGCAGTGACAGCAGATATCAACGTACATAATGGAGATTTTGAGGCAACTGCATGGGGATGTGACCTGACTCATGATTATGTAACGATCAACGCGGATTACAGATCATAAAATAAAATACAGAAAAGCAAGACAGTTACGAAAGGAAAAATGAATGGAACAGATGGAAAATGAAATCGAAGAATTAATCGAACAGTCAAAACAAAAAGCAAAGGTATTAACAGAAGCATTACCATATATCCGTCGTTTTAATAACAGTTATGTTGTTGTTAAATATGGTGGAAGTGCCATGAAAGATAAGAATCTTCAAAAGAGTGTTATCCGAGATGTTGCTTTATTAAAATTAGTAGGTATGAAACCGATCATCGTACATGGTGGGGGAAAAGAAATCAGCAAGTGGGTTCGTATGTCAGGAAAAGAACCTGAATTTTATCATGGACTTCGTGTCACAGATAAAGAGACAATGGAAGTTGCTGAGATGGTATTATTTAAAGTTAATCAGGAACTGGTTGCCATGATGGCAGAAGTTGGAGTGAAAGCAGTAGGTCTTTCTGGAAAAGATGCAGAAATGATCCGCGTTAAGAAAAAAGAGATGCCAGGAAAAGATCTTGGATATGTTGGTGAAGTAACGAGCGTTGATACAACACTTCTTGAAGCACTGATCGAAGATGATTTTGTACCAGTTATTTCTCCAATCGGATTAGGAGATAATTACGAAGCATATAACATTAATGCTGACGATACAGCATGTGCAGTTGCAGAAGCATTAAATGCAGAGAAACTTGTATTTTTAACAGATATCGAAGGTGTTTTTGTAGATCCTGAGGATAAATCAACACTGATTTCTGAGATGGATTTAAAACAGGCAAAAGAATTTATTGACAACGGAGTTGTTGGTGGAGGAATGCTTCCAAAACTTAAAAACTGTATTGAAGCGATCGAAGGTGGAGTTTCCAGAGTTCATATCTTAGATGGACGTTTGACAAACTGTTTGTTACTGGAGTTCTTTACAGAAAAAGGTATCGGAACAGCTATCTTAAAAGAACCATTATTTGATAAACCATTATTCAGTGAAGATGAGGAAGGATGTTAAGATGAAAACTCAGCAGGAATATATCGACCAGGGAGAACAGTATATCTTAAAGACATACAATCGTTTTCCAGTTGTATTAGAAAAAGGGGAAGGCGTTTATTTATACGATGCTGACCATAAAAAATATTTAGACTTTGGTGCAGGAATTGCCGTATTTGCATTAGGATATGGAAATGAAGCCTACAATCAGGCATTAAAAGATCAGATTGACAAGCTGATCCATACATCAAATTTATATTACAACATTCCAGCAGTAGAAGCTGCAAAGAAGATTGTTGATGCTTCAGGACTTAAAAAAGTATTCTTTACAAATAGTGGAACAGAAGCGATCGAAGGTGCATTAAAAGTTGCAAGAAAGTATGCATATAACAAAGATGATTCCAAAGATTATGAATTTATCGCTATGAATCATTCTTTCCACGGAAGAAGCCAGGGAGCTTTATCTGTTACGGGTAACAGCCATTATCAGGATGGATTCGTGCCAAAAGAATTCCGTGCCGTATTTGCAGAATTTAATAACTTAGAAGATGTTGTATCAAAGATTACAGACAAGACTTGCGGAATCATCTGTGAGGTTGTTCAGGGTGAAGGTGGTATTTTCCCTGCAGATAAGGAATTCTTAGAGGGACTTCGTAAAGTTTGTGATGAAAAAGATATTTTACTGATCTTTGATGAGATCCAGTGTGGAATGGGACGTTGTGGATCCTTATTTGCACATGATCTTTATGGAGTGAAACCAGATGTTTTAACACTTGCAAAGGCACTTGGATGTGGTGTTCCAGTTGGAGCATTTGTTGTAGGAGAAAAGGCTGATGGGGCTTTAGTTCCAGGAGATCATGGAACAACTTATGGAGGAAATCCATTTGCAACAGCAGCGATCAATGCCGTATTTGATCAGTTTGAGAAATTACAGATTCCAGAACATGCAAAAGAAGTGGGAGCATATCTGTGGGATAAATTAGAAGAATTAAAAGATAAATACAGCTTTATTACAGGACATCGAGGAATTGCCTTGATGCAAGGTCTTGAATTTGATGCAGATCATCCAGTTGGAGATATTGTTAAGAAAGCATTAGAGAAAGGACTGATCTTAATTTCAGCAGGAAATAATGTCATTCGTTTCGTGCCACCACTTGTCATTGAAAAAGAACATGTTGATGAGATGCTTTCTATTTTAGAAGATTGTATTGCATAAGATGTATAAAATGAACCTCTGTGGAAAGACTATTTATAAAAAGATAGTTTTTCATGGAGGTTTTTTTATATGTTAGGGTTGATCATTGCGTTAGTTTCGGGTGCACTTATGAGCATTCAGGGAGTGTTTAATACAGAAGTAACAAAACAAAGCAGTACCTGGACAACGAGTACGTTTGTTCAGGCAACAGGATTTCTGGCATGCTTGATCATATGGTTTGTGACAGAAAAAGATCAAAGCTTTACAATGCTTCTAAAAGTAAGTCCTAAATACCTTTTGCTTGGAGGGATGATTGGAGCAGCGATCACATTTACGGTAATTAAAAGTATCGAAAGTCTGGGTCCTGCACAGTCTGCTATGCTGATCGTTGCATCGCAAAGTGTTATTTCTTATCTGATCGAGGTATTTGGATTGTTTGGAGTGGAAAAAACAGGTTTTGCATGGATAAAACTTTTAGGAGTTGTTTTGTTTGTTGCAGGTTTGTTAATATTTAAATGGAAATGATAAATATCTCTTGTAAAGTATTATAATTTTCGCTAAAATAGAAAATAGATTTACATGTTCCAGGCTCTTTGCATAAGACCGGGAGGTTTATGTTGTTTAGAAGAGTCCAAATAATAAACATTTTGCTGGTGGTGATATTTATATTTAGTGGATGTACACGCAGAAGTGATGTAATGATAGCATCAAGGCAGGAGAAGACGACAACGGCCAGGAAATCCTCATCCAAAGATTCTATTTACGTCTATATCTGTGGAGAAGTAAAGCATCCAGGTGTATATAAATTTTCAAAGGACGACCGGATCGTAGCAGCGATCAAGGCATCTGGAGGACTGACATCCAAGGCATCAGCAGAGAGTATTAACCAGGCAGAGAAGATGAAAGATGGGCAGCAGATTACAATCCCATCGAAGAAACAAGTAACAAAGAAGGAAACAACCGATGTGAACGCCACACAATCTTCCTCTGGAAAGATTAATATCAATACTGCAAGTGTCGAGGAATTAAAGACACTTTCTGGAATTGGAGAATCGAAGGCGAATGATATTATTTCTTATCGAGAGGAACATGGCTCTTTTACAAGCCCTGAAGATATCATGAAGATTCAAGGAATCAAAGAGGGAATCTATAATAAGATCAAAGACAAGATAACAATATAATTTATAGAGGTGGAAAAATGAGGAAGGTCTTAGTTGTTGATGATGAAAAACTAATCGTGAAAGGCATTAAATTCAGTTTAGAACAAGACGAGATGCAGGTTGACTGTGCTTACGATGGCGAAGAAGCATTAGAGAAAGCAAAGGAGAATAAGTACGATATCATTCTTCTTGATGTGATGCTTCCTGGTCTGACTGGATTTGAAGTGTGTCAGGCAATTCGTGAATTTTCTAATGTTCCGATCATTATGCTGACGGCTAAGGGAGAAGACATGGATAAGATTCTAGGACTAGAATATGGTGCAGATGATTATATTACCAAGCCGTTTAATATTCTGGAAGTAAAGGCAAGGATCAAGGCTATTTTACGAAGAAGCGCACATCACGATGTGAAAGAAGAGGAATCTGCAAAAGTTGTAGAATCCAGAGGATTAAAGATCGACTGTGAAAGCCGCAGAGTACATATTCACGGCAAAGAAGTGAATCTGACAGCCAAGGAGTTTGATCTGCTTGAACTTTTGGTATTTCATCCTAATAAAGTATATAGCAGAGAGGATCTGTTGAATACCGTATGGGGATACGATTATCCAGGAGATGCGAGAACTGTTGATGTTCATATTCGAAGACTGAGAGAGAAGATCGAAGTGAATCCCGGAGTACCGGACTATGTACATACAAAGTGGGGGGTAGGTTACTATTTTCAAGCGTAAGAGAGATCGATTTGCCTTCTTACATAGTATGCAGTTCTTTATCTTTCTATCAATCTTTTTGCTGACGACATTGATATCTGTTTTTTTTAGTAAGTTTTTGAATGATGGATATCGAGAGAAAATATATGATCAGAAAGTTGATAGTGTAGCTAGTCAGTGTGCATGGCTTGGAGATCAGGTAGTTGGAGTTGATTTTCGTTTAGACGATGGCTCCAACTCTCTTTCTACCCAGACAGATAAATTAGCAGCGAGTATGAATGGTCGGATCATCGTAATCAAAAGTAATTATAAGATCATAAAAGATACACATACAGATTTTCAGTCAAGATTCTTCCTGAATCAGAATATTCTTGATATCATGGAGGGAAACAAAGAAAGAATTGTTACAGAGAATGGAAAATATATTGAAGTTTTGGTTCCAATCACATACAAGACAGGAAATAAAACACAGATTCTTGGTGCAGTAATAGCGACTGTTCCATCAGAAGATATGATGGGTGCAGTCATCGAGATGGAACACAGAAGGAATATGCTTTTGGTTGCTTTCATTATATGCGGATTGTGTGCGGCGATGGCAATCAGTTATTTACTGACAAGAGATTTAAAGAAGATTCAGAAAGACGTTGATTTTATTGCATCTGGGCATGAGGATGAGTCGATTGAAGAGACAGGATTTTTGGAAATGCGTATGATTGTACAGCGCTTTAACGAGATTCTTGGAAGAATGCAGACATTAGAAGAATCCAGACAGGAATTTGTATCGAATGTGTCTCATGAATTAAAAACACCAATGACATCAATGAAAGTTCTTGCAGATTCTCTGATTCAGCAGGGAGATCAGGTTCCAGCAGAACTATACCGTGAATTTATGCAGGATATTGTCGCGGAGATCGATCGAGAGAATGTTATTATTTCTGACCTGTTATCCTTGGTAAAACTAGATAAGAAAGCAGCACAGCTTCAGATCACTACAGTCAGCATTAATGAATTGTTAGAGATTGTTATGAAGAGATTAAAGCCGCTGGCACTTCAACGTAATATTGAATTGATCTTTGAAAGTTTTCGTCCGGTTACTGCGGAGATTGATGAAGTGAAATTATCACTTGGACTCACAAATCTGATCGAGAATGGTATTAAATACAACAAAGATGACGGATGGATCCGTGTTACATTGAATGCTGATCATAAGTATTTCTATGTGAAAGTAGCGGATTCAGGTGTAGGTATTCCAGAGGACTGTCAGGATCAGGTATTTGATCGCTTCTATCGAGTGGATAAAGCAAGATCAAGAGATACTGGAGGTACCGGACTTGGACTTGCGATCACGAAAAGCGTTGTATCTCTTCATAATGGAGAGATTAAGCTGTACAGTAAAGTTGGTGAAGGAACAACATTTACCTTAAGAATTCCGTTAAAATATAAAGGCTAGGAGGAGAAGATGAAGAAAAAATCTGTTATGATGATGTTCTGTCTGATTCTTGTTCTGGCACTTACAGGATGCCGGTCAAAGAAAGAAACGAATGACCAGAGCAATCAAAAAGGAACGGCGATTTATTACACAAACAATGATGTGACAAAACTCATATTAAAAAGAAAAAATATCAGATTAAAAGGCAGTCAGATTCAGAAAGTTCAGACGTTATTAGGAGAACTTCAGAAGACGCCAAAGAGTCAGAACATACGGTCTGTTATACCAAAGAGAATTGTGATCAACAGTTTTGAGGTGAACAGCAATATTGTTCAGGTTGATTTTTCAATGGGATATAAACGGATTGCAGAGAACAAAGATTTAATCTGTCGTGCGGGGATTGTTTATACATTAACTCAATTGAAAGGAATTAACTATGTATCATTTTCGATTTCAGGAGAACCTATGCTTGATACAGATGGAACAGCATTAGGAGCACTTGGAAGAGACAGTTTTGTGTTTGATGAATTGCCAATGAAATGATTTATGAAAAAAAGACCTATGGTTCTTATATTTACCGGAGTATTATCCGGAATGGCCGTTGTATGGAATATTTTATCCATGGCAACGGCTTTTTATTTACTTGCAGGACTCTGCATTATGGTGTGTATGCTTTGCTTTGATAAGGGATATGGATGGATCATCGCAGGAATGATCTTAGGAATTATATTTGCTGCATCTGCTAAAATCTCGATGAATCTTGATTTTTCACAAGTCAGATATAATGAAACACAGGATATCATAGGAAAGGTAGTTGAAGTATCGCAAACAAAAACCGGAAAGCAGGCATTGCTTCTTAAAAATGATATGCTGGAAGGAAAAATTTTATTATATACATCAAATGACGAAGAAATAAGTTCAGGCGATGTCGTATCTTTTAGGGGCAGCCTTAAAGTCTTTGATGGAGCAACCAATCCAGGACAGTTTTCCAACAGGCATTATTATTTTAGCAGAGGTATTTATTATCATGCATATTCAAAAGACATACTTATTAAAAAATCTACAGAGTTATGCTTAGATCAAATGATCGCAAGATGCAGAAAATATTTAAAACAACAACTTAGTATGCAGTATGATGAAGGAATTTCAAATTTCCTGAATGCAATGATGCTTGGAGATAAAACAAAGCTTAATGATACTGTAAAAGATGATTTTAAAGAAAGCGGTCTGATTCATTTAATGGCAGTATCTGGACTTCATATTTCGCTGGCAGGAAGAAGCATTTATCGGCTGTTTCGCAGACTTTGTGGCAGCTTTATGATCAGTTCAGTTATTGGAACGATGTCAGCGGTATTTTATTGTGCTTTAACGGGATTTTCAGTATCTTCTTTAAGAGCATTGATCATGCTTTTGATCTATTTTTTATCGCAGATTTTAGGAGAACATTACGATTTATTATCATCGGCTTCTTTTGCTGGTGTGATATTGCTTCTTATACGTCCATACAGGATTTATGATACAGCGTTCCTTTACTCATTTACAGCGGTTTTTGTGATCGGATGTTATCAGAGGATCAAGCCAAGGCTTAAGGGCAAGTTTCAAAAAATAAGAGAATCTTTATTGTTTTGTACAGCGATTCAGATTGGAATGTTTCCAATAATAATTTATTTTCAATATGAAGCACCGCTTCTTTCGTTTTTGGCAAATGTGATAGCTGTACCATTGGCATCGACGGCATTTACGGTGGCGTTTGTTTTGATCTTTCTTCCACATACAATTTTTCACGATATCATTTCGTGGATGATATATGTGATCTTATGGCTTTCCAAACGATCATATGGAATGCTTACAATCGGGCATGTACCATTTTTCTGGGTGATTTTGTTTTATAGTCTGCTTTTGTTGTGTACTTCTAAAAGAAATAAACTTCAATTTAAGATCAGGATTGGTCTTGTTTATACAGGAATTGTGCTTCTTATATTTATACCAAAGTTTCGAAAGAAGACGATCACTTTTCTTGATGTTGGACAGGGAGACTGTTTTATTGCTGATACCAATGCAGGACTGATAATATCAGATGGAGGAAGCAGTAGTGAAGATCAAGTTGGAAAATATAGGATTCTCCCATATATAAAATATCTTGGATATCAAAGGGTCAAAATTGCAGTTATCAGCCATATGGATGTGGATCATTATTCTGGAATTCTTGAACTTCTTAAGATGGGAAGGATTGAATATCTTGGACTTCCTGAAATACAAAAGGATGCAGCAATGGAAAAGATCATAGAAGCGGCAAGACAAAATAATACTAAAGTTTTTTATTTATCGAGAGGAAGAACAATTAAGACGAAAGATGATTATCTTAAAGTTCTCCATCCGGTAAAGAACAGTAAGATGGAAAAGAATGCGGCTTCAATTGTCATGCAAGGGAATGTGCTTGGATACAAATTACTTCTTACAGGGGATGTAGAAAAAGAAGGAGAAGAACAGCTTCTGGGAGAAGGACTTAGCCACGCAGAAATATTAAAAGTAGCACATCATGGTTCTAAGAATTCTACGAGCAGCGAATTTTTGCAAAAGGTATTGCCGGAACAAACGATCATATCCTGTGGACAAAATAACAGATATGGACATCCGCATAAGGAAACAATTCACAGGTTAAAAAGCTGCCATACGAAGATCAAAAGAACAGACACAAATGGAGCTGTCATTTTTCGAGAGAAAAGAGATGGTTGAAAATCAGTTAAAAACAAGGTATACTATCAAAAGCCAGAGAAAGAGATGCAAAAATATGAAGAAAATATTAGAAGATATCAAGACAAATACATATGAACGATTTTATCTGTTTTACGGAGAAGAAAAATATATGATCTCCCAGATGAAGAATCAGTTAAAGAAGGCTTTAGTTTCAGAAGATGATACGATGAATTATTCTTATTTTGAAGGGAAAAAGGCTGATTCAGTGGAGATTGCAGAGCTTGCAAAGACACTGCCATTTTTTAGTGATCATAGATTCATTATCTTGGACGAGACAGGCCTTGGAAAGAAGAGTGATGATTCTTTTATTGAGGCATTAAAAGAAGCTTCTGATACAAGTGTACTTCTTTTTATTGAAGACAGTGTTGATAAACGTTCAAAGATTTATAAGTTCCTTTCGAAGGAAGGACATGTAGTCTGTTTTGAATCAGCAGGAGATAAAGAATTATCCAGATGGTTGATGTCATTACTTAAGAAAGAAGGAAAACAGATGTCATCTTCGACAATGCGAAGTTTCTTATACCGTTGTGGATCTGATATGTATACATTAAAAAATGAACTGGAAAAGCTGATTTCCTATGTTGGAGAAAGAAAAGAGATTACGATTCATGATTTAGAACAATTGACATCGTCTCAGACGACAAATCAGATTTTTGTAATGCTTGAAGCAATTGCAAGAAAACAAAGAGAAAAAGTACTTACATTATATTACGATCTGATCGAATTGAGAGAGTCTCCATTTGGGATTCTTGCGTTGTTGGTAAGACAGTGTAATCAGCTGCTTCAAGTAAAGGATTTAGACAGATTAGGAAAGAATAATGGAATGATCGCCAAGCAGATGAAAGTACCAGTGTTTGTGGCAGGAAAATTAAAAGATCAGGCTAAGCTGTTTTCGATGGAAACACTGTGTAATATGCTCGAGTTATGTGCGAAGACAGATGAGGCGATTAAAACAGGAAAGATCAGCGACAGGGTTGGAGTGGAACTGTTACTGATTGAGTTCAGCCAGAAATAAAATAAAGGAATTAAAAATGGGATAGCCAGATAATAAGAGTGGCTATCCTGTTTATTTTCTAAAAATGTAAACGAAAAAGAAGCCTGACGGTGGCTTCTTTTTTGCGGGTTAATTATATTTATATTCGATTCTTAATATTTAAAATTAAGCGATAGCGTTAACAGCTTTAGATAAACGAGAGATCTTTCTTGAAGCTGTATTCTTGTGGAAGATTCCTTTAGAAGTAGCTTTGTTGATCTCAGAAATGCAAGCTGTTAAAGCTTCAGAAGCTGCTGCTTTATCGTTAGCTGCGATAGCTGCCTCTACTTTTTTGATATATGTTTTAACTTTAGTTTTGATTGCTTTATTTCTTTCTGTTTTTGTGTTGATAACTTTGATTCTTTTTTTTGCTGATTTAATATTTGCCAAAGTGGGCACCTCCAATATAATAACTTAAATTTCTTACTTTTCTTGAATCTTGTCTATAGCGAGACACGGTTAGCTATACACAAAACATACTGTTATATCTTATAGAAAATGTCCTCATTTGTCAATAACTTTGGCAAAAAAATGTAATATTTTTTTAAAAATAATCACATACTACACAAAAAAGGAGGAAACATTGATGCAAAATCGTACAGATCTGGCGTTAGAATTGAAGGAAGAAAAAAATATTGGATCTGCGGAGTCTGGAATTATTGTAAAAACAAGGATAGATACAGCAAATCATATCAAAGAAACAAAGATCATAATCAAAAATAAAAAAGGAGAAATTTCTCTTGGAAAACCAAAAGGGAGTTATATTACGATCGAAGCAAAAAATCTGTCTTCAAATGATGGGAGTTTTCATAAAGAAATGAGTGAAGCATTATTTTTAAATCTAAAGGAGATGCTTGGAAAGAGAAAAAAGATACTGATCGCAGGCCTTGGAAATGCTAATGTAACAGCAGATTCATTAGGACCTAAAGTTGTAAATAATCTTTGCATTACAAGGCATTTAGAAAGAGAAGGAATTGGAGAATATCAGTATGAGTTAAGTGCGATCGCGCCGGGAGTTATGGCACAGACAGGAATTGAGACAAGTGAGATTTTGGAATCGCTGGCAGCAAAGATCAGACCAGATGTTTTGATCGCAATTGATGCACTGGCGGCAAGAAGTTCCAGTAGATTAAATAAAACGATTCAGATCAGTGATACTGGGATTTCACCTGGTTCAGGGGTTGGGAACCATAGAAGTGAGATTACGGAACATACGATCGGTGTTCCGGTATTTGCCATTGGAGTGCCAACGGTAATTTCTGTACCAGCGATCATTCATGATCTTTTTGGTAGGAGATCATTGGAAAAAGAATATGAAAATATGGATGAAGAATTTATTTCCATGCATGTAACACCAAAGAATATTGATGAATCAATGAAAAGGATCAGCTATACCATATCAGAAGGCATTAATCATTTATTGCATAATTAAAGAACCCATGAATACAATGAAAGTATGGAGAAAAGAAAGAGATGGATCATACAGACAGGGATTTTTATATTTTTTATAATTTTTAGTAAACAGGTGTCAGGCACAATGATAGCAGAGATGATCGATGGGTATTATCGGAAAGTGATTACTGAATTTTGTCCAGCATTGTCAAAGAAAGAAGAAACATTTTCAGGGATGATCTTGTCTGATATGATCCGTATATATTATCGTGATACTGTACCATTTTTACAATATCGGACAGACTATAAAGATAAAGATGAGCAAGATCTTGTACAGGAGGATTATTACCATTTTCAGGATGATGAGACAACAGATGAAGCTGCTCAGGAGGTAAAAAAGGAAGCAAAAAGATTTCATGCAAAAAAATGGGAAAATCCCAAATATTTAAGAAAATATATTTATCAGATCGACAGTACAACAATGGCATTGAATAGTGAACTGAATGGAAAAGTTTTACTCAACATGGATCTTAAATTAAAAAAGACAAAAAAACCGCAGATCTTGCTCTATCATACGCATGGGAGTGAGACATACAGAGGAAGTAAAAGAGGAAAAAAATCAGATACAGTGATCGGTGTAGGGGATATGCTGGTTAAGAAATTAAGAGAGAAAAATATTTCTGTTATACATGACCGTAATATTTATGATAAAAAAAACGGGAAAGAAGAACGATCAAAAGCCTATAATTATGCAGCAAATGCAATAGAGAATCATTTAAAGAAATATCCATCTATAAAAGTGGTGATCGATTTGCACCGTGATGGTATCAGTGAAAAAACAAAACTTGTTACAATGCAAAAGGGCAGACGGATGGCACAGATCATGTTTTTTAATGGTATGAGCCGTACCATATCCAATGGAAATATTAGATATCTGAAAAATCCTAATAAACAGATGAATTTAGCGTTCAGTCTGCAGCTTCAGGCACAGGCAGCAAAAAAATATCCTGGTTTTACAAGAAAAATTTATATGAAAGGATATCGTTATAATCTGCATTACAGAGGAAGAAGCCTTTTGGTTGAAGTTGGAGCTCAGAACAATACATTGTCAGAAGCGAAAGCATCCATGAGTTTACTTGCTGAATTATTAAGTGATGTGTTATACTAAAATGGAGTATGTAAAAAGTTATATGTACTTGAAATATAATTAGGAGGAACTTATGGCAATAGATCAGAGTAAAATACGAAATTTTTGCATTATCGCACATATAGATCATGGAAAATCAACATTAGCAGACAGAATCATCCAGATGACAGGGACATTAACTGACAGGGAGATGCAGGAACAGGTTCTTGACAATATGGATCTTGAGAGAGAACGTGGAATTACGATCAAATCTCAGGCAGTGCGAATTGTATATAAAGCAGATGATGGAGAAGAATATATCTTTAATCTTATCGACACTCCAGGACATGTCGATTTTAATTACGAAGTTTCAAGAAGTCTTGCAGCCTGTGAAGGAGCAATCCTTGTTGTCGATGCGGCACAGGGAATCGAAGCTCAGACATTAGCAAACGTATATCTTGCGATCGACCATGATCTGGAAGTTATGCCGGTGATCAATAAGATCGACCTTCCAAGTGCAGATCCGGAACGTGTGAAAGCAGAGATTGAAGATGTGATCGGGATTGATGCAGAAGATGCACCACAGATTTCAGCAAAGAGCGGATTAAATGTAGAGCAGGTATTGAAACAGATCGTAGAGAAGATTCCAGCACCACAGGGAGATAAGAATGCACCTCTTCAGGGTCTGATCTTCGATAGTATGTATGATGCATACAAAGGAGTTATTATCTTTACAAGAATTAAAGAAGGTACGATCAAAGTTGGAACAAAGATGAAGATGATGGCAACCGGAGAAAGTGCAGAAGTTGTGGAAGTTGGAACATTTGGGGCTGGAAGATTTAATCCATGTGATGAATTAACTGCTGGAATGGTTGGATATGTCACAGCCAGTCTTAAGAATGTGCAGGGAACAAGAGTCGGTGATACGATCACAGATGCGGATAATCCATGTGCAGAGCCACTTCCTGGATATAAAAAGGTTAATCCGATGGTATATTGTGGATTATATCCAACAGATGGGGCAAAATATCCAGATTTAAGGGATGCATTAGAAAAACTTCAGTTAAATGATGCAGCACTTCAGTTTGAAGCAGAGACATCGGTTGCGTTAGGATTTGGATTCCGTTGTGGATTCCTTGGATTATTACATTTAGAGATCATTCAGGAACGTTTAGAGAGAGAATATAATCTGGATCTTGTAACAACAGCACCAGGGGTTATTTATCGTGTATATAAGACAGATGGAACAATGATCGAATTGACAAATCCATCAAATCTTCCTGATCCATCAGAGATCGATCATATGGAAGAACCAATCGTTACAGCAGAGATCATGGTAACATCAGAATTTGTCGGAGCGATCATGGGCTTATGTCAGGAAAGGCGTGGAGTTTATCTTGGAATGGAATATATGGAAGAGACAAGAGCATTGCTTCGTTATGAACTTCCACTAAATGAGATCATTTACGATTTCTTTGATGCATTAAAATCACGTTCCAGAGGATATGCATCCTTAGATTACGAGATGAAAGGATATCAGACATCAAAACTTGTGAAATTAGATATCCTGATCAATAAAGAAGAAGTTGATGCACTTTCATTTATTGTACATGAAGATACAGCATATGAACGTGGACGCAAGATGTGTTCTAAATTAAAAGAAGAGATTCCAAGACATATGTTTGAAATTCCAATTCAGGCAGCAATCGGAAGTAAAGTCATTGCAAGAGAGACTGTCAAAGCGATGAGAAAAGACGTTCTGGCAAAATGTTATGGTGGAGATATCTCTCGTAAGAGAAAACTGTTAGAGAAACAGAAGAAAGGAAAGAAACGAATGCGTCAGGTAGGAAATGTTGAAATTCCACAGGAAGCATTCATGAGTGTTCTGAAATTAGATGAAGACTAAAAAGATCGAACTTTACATTCATATACCATTTTGCAAAAGCAAATGTCGATACTGTGACTTTTGTTCGTTTCAGGCAGAGAATGCAGTGATCGATGATTATATAACAAAATTAAAAGAAGAATTGATTTTCTGGGGAAAGAAACTTACAAAAGAGGAAGTAGTGACTGTTTTTATCGGAGGTGGTACGCCATCTTATCTGAAAGAACAGTATATCAAAGAAATTTGTAATGTTATCTTTCAGTATTTTAAGGTCAGTGAGAATGCAGAGATCACGATTGAGGCGAATCCCGGAACGGTAGATTTAAAGAAACTTTGTACATACAGAGAAAGCGGGATCAACAGGATCAGTTTTGGATTACAGTCAACGATTCAGGAAGAACTTCAATATCTTGGAAGAATTCATACCTATGAACAGTTTTTACAATGTTACAATTGGGCGAGAGAAGCTGGATTTTGTAATATCAGTGTCGATCTTATGAGTGCAATTCCAAAGCAAACAATTCATTCCTATGAGAAAAACTTAAGAACGATCGCAGAACTTTCACCGGAACATATCTCAGCTTACAGTTTGATCATAGAAGAGGGAACCCCTTTTTATGAAGATGAGAATTTAGAAGATCTTCTGCCGTCGGAAGAAGATGAGGTGCGGATGTATCAGATGACAGCACAGATTCTCAAGGAATATGGATATGAACAGTATGAGATTTCAAATTATGCAAAAAAAGATTTTGAAAGTCGACATAATTTAGGTTACTGGTCACATATTCCATATCTTGGTGTTGGATTGAATGCATCGTCTTATATGGATGAGAGACGCTTTGAGAATCCATCGGATATGAAACAGTATCTAAAGATAACATCATTTGATGAGCTATACAGCCAGACTCGTCCGTTATCCGTTCATGAGCAGATGGAAGAGTTTATGTTTCTTGGGTTAAGGAAGACGAAAGGAATTTCAAAAAATAAATTCGAAGAGCGTTTCGGCTGTTCTGTGGATTCTGTTTATGAGAAACCTCTAAAAGAATCCATAGAACAAGGCTTTATCAAAGAACAAGGAGATCGAATCTTGCTGACACAAGAAGGGATTCTTGTCAGTAATCAAGTTTTATGTGAATTTTTGTTTGATGAAGAATCAAGTTAAAATTTTATAAATCCATTAATTTTTTTAAATTAATCCTCCCCCAGCCCTGATGGTGCCTGGGGGTTTTTAATTTGTCACAGTTTTTACGAAGCTTCATTTTTACATCTTTATTTGTATAAAAAGGATACTTTTCGAGTAATAGAGCAAGTGAACCAGAAACAACCGGGGTTGCCATGGAAGTACCACTTTTTAAAGTATAACGGTGATTTGGAGCACAGGAAAAAATATTAGTTCCAGGAGCAACAACGTCTGGTTTCATAACACATGAGGAGGTTGGACCACGACCAGAATATTGAACTTTAAATCCGCGTCTGCCGATCATTGGGGAGGTATCATCACTTGATCCAATGGTAATGATCTTTGGACTGTTTCCAGGAATGGAGATACTGTGAGATTTTGGTCCGTGATTTCCACCAGCAATACATACGATCAGGCCGTCATCCCATAATGTGTTAACATGTGTTAATAATTCTATGGAAGCAGGGCTTTCTTCTGAAGCAGAACTTCCAATTGAAATATTGACAATGCGGATGTTATAAGAGTTGTGATGTTTATGAATCCAGTCCAGTCCTTTTAAAAATGCACTTTGAACCCCATTTCCTGATGCATCTAATACTTTTAATGCTATAATATGAGATTTTGGAGCGATGCCAAGATAGTCAGAATCAAAGACCGCAGAAGAAGCAGCAATTCCTGTAATATGAGTTCCGTGTCCGTTATCATCATAACTAAAAGATCGATATTGTACGAAATCTATGAATTCAGCGATACGGCTGGAATATGGAGCAAAATCTTTATGAGGGAAAAGTCCGGTATCAAGATAAGCAATGCCAATGCCTTCTCCTAAAAAACCATGCTGGTGTGCAAGATCAGCATGAATCTGTTTTGAAACAGAAGCTATCATCATTAAAATCCTTTCTGTCTTTATTGTTAGAATACGCAGAACACGTACATATGGAAACAAAAAAGACCCGCAAAAACGAGTCTTTTGAGTGTATAGTTTAAAATATAAAAAATTAGTTAAAACCAATAAATTTGCGGGCTGCTTTATACATACCGATCGTGGCTTTTCTTCCAACATATCCAGGAAGATTGACAGCACAGCTTGTGATATTGTGACGAATCTTGCGATATAATTTTTTATCTTTTCCGTATAAGTATTTCCATAATTCTTTTCTCATCTTTAAATGCTCTTTTGTTCCAGATTTTACTGCGATCACGGAAGAAATACACATGATGATAGAAAGATAATGTTTCATATAGCGTTCTAATGGTTTGCTTACAAGATTAAACTGTGCCATATAATCGATCATGATGTAAGTAACTTTAAACTGTTGATCGATACGTTTGATCATGTTTGCTTCATTGACAGACTGGTCATCACGTCCGATAAAATAGCGGTAGAAGTTTACATCAAGATAATACATCGTTTTTACATATGGCAGTGGTTTAAATACATAAATGTTATCAACGTAAAATGTATGTTCTGGAAGCTCTAACTGGCATTCACGAAGCAGGGCTGTACGATAGATGACAGAATGCATTAGAATATACTGGCTGACAGGGAAACGTCCGACATCATCCCAGCAAAAGATCTTGTCTTTTGGAATTGCGTGACGATAGTGGATCACTGTTTTTTTCTTAGCACCCTGTTTTTCATACACATAATTGGAAAGCAGCATATCAAGAACTGTTCCTTGTTTGTAAAAAGTAGAGAGTGTATCAAGAATTTCGCCATAAGCATATTCATTTACCCAGTCATCGCTGTCGACAACTTTTAAATAAATTCCTTTTGCATTTTTGATTCCTGTATTAACGGCACCACCATGTCCTTTATTTTCCTGATGGATAGCACGGCAGATATCAGGATATTTTTTTTCATATTCATCGGCGATGGCAGCTGTATTGTCAGAAGAACCATCATTGACGATAAGAATTTCAACTTGGTCTCCTCCTGGTAATAATGTATCAATACAGTGTCTCATATATTCCTGAGAGTTGTAACAAGGTACAACAAAGGATATTAATTTCATAAAAACCTCCTGTTTAAAATACGATTAACATTCTTATTATATATGTTTTTTGATCAATTAGCAAAGAGTTTCCCACTCTTCATAAAGTTCTTCCAAAGAAGAAGTGATCTCTGCCTGTTTGTTGCTAAGTTCCATTAGTTTTGCAGGATCAGAAGCATTTTCAGGTAAAGACATGGCTTCGGAAAGTTCTTCTTGCTTTGTTTCAAGGTCGGTGATCATATCTTCGACTTTTTTCAGTCTGTTCTCACGTTTCCTTTGCTTTGCCTGTTCTTCTTTTTGTTGTTTCCAGTCAAGTTTTGCTTCCGTATCAACAGAAACAGCGGAAGTAGAAGCAGCATTTAGAGCAGCCTTTTCTTTCTCTTTCTGTGCGATATAATCTTGATAATTACCAGGATATGAAGTTAATCCGTGGTCAGAAATTTCCAGAATTCTTGTTGCTGTTTTGTTGATAAAATAACGATCATGTGAAACGTACAGAATCGTTCCAGTGTAAGCGTTCATTGCTGATTCAAGGATTTCTTTTGACTGAATATCCAAATGGTTCGTCGGCTCATCAAGAATCAGAAAGTTTGCATGAGAAAGCATTAATTTTGCAAGGGAAACTCGACCTTTTTCGCCACCACTTAAAGAGGAGATCGGACGGAATACATCTTCTCCATAAAATAAAAATGCTGCAAGTGTATTACGGATCTTTGTATTGTTCAGGTCAGGATAGGCATCAGAAATTTCATCAAAGATGGTTTTAGAATCATCTAAGTTATCCTGTGCCTGATCGTAGTAACCGATAGAAACACCTGCACCAAGAGTGATCGTTCCTCCGTTATTGCTGATCTTTTTGCAAATGATCTTTAATAAGGTGGTCTTACCAGTTCCGTTTGGACCGATTAGGGCAACGCGTTCTTCACGAAAGATATCTGCACTGAGACCTTCAAATAGAGGTTTGCTTCCAAATGATTTTGAAACATCTTTTAATGTAAGAACGTCATTTCCACTGACTACTTCTGGCTCAATGCTAAGACGCATGTCTGCATTATATTCAGTTGGTTTTTCTAAAACTTCAATTTTGTTTAAAGCTTTCTCGCGGCTTTCTGCTCGTTTGATCGATTTCTCACGATTAAACTGCTTTAATTTTTTGATAACTTCCTTTTGGTGTTTGATCTCTTGTTGCTGGTTTTTATACTCTTTTAGACGGATTGCTTTGATCTGGTCGCGTTTCTCAATAAATGTAGTATAATTTCCATCAAACAGCATGGAATGCCCTTGGTCGATCTCCATAACTTTATTGACAATTTTGTCAAGAAAATAACGATCATGAGATACAATGATCACGGCACCTTTATAATGAGATAAATAATTTTCAAGCCATCTGATAGAATCGACATCCAGATGGTTTGTCGGCTCATCAAGAAGCAGGATGTCTGGATTCTTAAGAAGAAGTTTACCAAGAGCAACACGAGTTCGCTGCCCTCCAGATAAGGTATTGATCTCTTTTGAAAAATCTTCTTCGGAAAATCCAAGCCCTTTAAGGATTCCTGTGATCTCACTTTTGTAAGCAAATCCATTTAACTGTTCAAATTTATGAGTTGCGTTTGTATACTGGTTCATTTTCTGCTCCAGTGCATCACCGGTCAGATGCTTCATTTCTTGTTCATATGTACGCATCTGTTCATCTAGTTCAATGACTTCCTTCTTAACGGAGAGAAGTTCATCAAAGATCGTATGATGAAATGTATGATCCTGATGTTGGGCAAGATAGCCGATGCTGGCATCCTTTTTTAAAGAAATTTCCCCATCATCACTGGAAATTTCTCCAATCAGTATTTTTAAAAGTGTCGATTTTCCGGCACCGTTATATCCGATGATTGCCAGCCGGTCGTTTTCATTTAAGTGAAATGAGATATTCTGCAAGACAGGTTTTTCAACAAAAGTTTTGCAGATATTCTGGCATGATAATATCATTAAGATACCCCTTTCCAATTTTTTATTGACATTATTTTTCAGAATACCATATTTTTTGAGAAAATGAAATAATTTCATGATAGAAAGATTGACAGTTATTAGACAATCTTATATAATTATAAACAGAATAAAGATTTTGGAGGAATAAAATGGCAAACTCAGGTAAGAATATTTCTTCAGCAGTTATCAAGCGCCTTCCAAGATATTTTCGTTATCTTGGTGCATTAAAGGCAAGGAATATTACAAGAATATCTTCAAAAGAATTAAGTGAACAGATGATGGTAACAGCATCTCAGATTCGTCAGGATCTTAATAACTTTGGCGGATTTGGACAGCAGGGATACGGGTATAATGTAGATAATTTATATACAGAGATTGGCAAGATTTTAGGATTGGATAAGAGAAATGACATGATCATTGTAGGAGCAGGTAACCTTGGACAGGCACTTGCTAATTACCAGTCTTTTAATGAAGATTATGGATATAAAGTTATGGCATTATTTGATGTCAATCCAAAACTGATCGGAATTTCTGTTCGTGGAGTGAAAGTTCTTGATACAGATGAACTTGAGAACTTTATTAAGACACACGGCATCAAGATCGCTGCACTGACGATACCGAAAGATCAGGCACCAGCGATCGCCAAGAAGATGGCAGAATGGGGAATCAAAGGATTCTGGAATTTTGCACCGATCGATCTTCATCTGCCGGATAATGTTACGGTAGAGAATGTCCATCTGGCAGAGAGTCTGATGACGTTAACATATAATGTTCACAATAGAGAAGAACAAGAACAGGAACAATAGGCACAGCAGGTGATAGATGAGATGATTGCTGGAATAGGAACAGATCTTGTAGAGATAGGAAGAATAGAAGAGATGCTTCATAGAGGAAGTCGTCTTACAAGAATTTTTACAACAACTGAATTAGCGTGTGCAAAAGACAATGCTGCGACTTTAGCTGGCAATTTTGCTGTAAAAGAAGCCGTTTCCAAAGTATTTGGAACCGGCTTTTTCGGTATGGAACCATATGAGATCGAAGTATTAAGAGATAAGTTTGGGGCACCATATGTGAAATTATATGGGGGTGCAAGACAGCTTGCGAAGGATAAGAAGATCATAAAGATCCATGTATCGATCACTAATACAAAGGAATTTGCACAGGCATTTGCGATAGGAGAATGCGTATGAAATATGTATTAAAGAATCAGGAAATGCAGACGGTTGATTATGAAACAATTCATGGAATAGGAATTCCAGGGCTTGTGCTGATGGAGAGAGCATCAAAAGCGGTTGCAGACTATGCAGTGCAGATGATCGATCATTCCAAGAGAATTCTGGTAATTTCAGGAATTGGTAATAATGGAGGGGATGCTCTTGCCTGTACAAGAATTTTGCTTGAACAGGACTATCTGGTAGATTATATGATTGTTGGAAATTTGGAAAAAGCTTCAGATGATCTGAAATTACAGCTTCAGATTCTTAAAAATCTTGGATATTTTCCATTAGAAAATGCAAATTTTCATGAATATGACCTTTTGATCGAAGGAATTTTTGGAGTTGGACTTTCCAGAGAAGTTGGCGGTATTTACAAAGAAATGATTGAGCGTATCAATGCATGTGGCAAATCTGTCATTGCAATCGATATTCCGTCTGGTATCAGTGGAGACAGCGGAAAAGTTCTTGGATGTGCTGTTCATGCAGCAATAACGGTCACATTTGGCAGTTATAAAAGAGGACATTTATTATATCCAGGACGTGAATACTGTGGGAATATAAAACTTGTATCCATTGGATTTCACAACCAGACGATTAAAAAATATGCAACGGGATACACATTGGAAGCAGATGATCATTTAATGCCAGAAAGGAAAGCATATTCCAACAAGGGAAGTTATGGAAAAGTTTTGATCATTGCTGGAAATAAAACGATGTCAGGAGCAGCATGTTTTGCAGCAGAAGCAGCATTGCGGATGGGAGCAGGTCTTGTAAAAGTGCTTTCAGATGTACAGAATCGTTCAGTTTTACAGACAAAACTTCCAGAAATTTTATTTGGAGAACGAAAAGATTTAAAAGAATCTCTAAATTGGTGTGATTGTATCTTATTTGGCCCAGGAATCGGAGTTAGTGAAGAGACAAAAGAAATGTTGGAAATGATTCTTGAGGAAGGAACAAAACCATTAGTTATTGATGCAGATGGATTAAATACGATCAGCAGATATGATATGGAAATTAATTATCCATATGGACTGATCTTGACTCCACATCTGATGGAAGCATCAAGACTGATGGCATGTGATATTATGCAAATGAAAGAAGATTTATGTCAGAATGCATATGAGCTTGCAAAAAAATATCATTGCATTGCAGTTTTAAAAGATGCAGCAACTATCGTTGCACAAGAAGGTGATTTGGTGTATATTAATCAAAGCGGAAATGATGGAATGGCAACTGGAGGAAGTGGAGATGTTCTTGCCGGAATGATCACAGGCCTTTTAGGAGGCGGATTAGCTGCTCATGAGGCAGCAGTTCATGGAGTTTATCTTCACGGCCTTGCAGGAGATCATGCAAGATGTGATCTGGGTGCTTACAGCATGATCGCATCAGATATTATCACTCACATAAAGGATGTTACAGGAGGAAGCTATGAATCAGTACTATAGAGTGCATGCAGTCATTGATCTGGATGCAATCTGTCATAATATACAGGAAGTAAAACGTGTCGTTGGAGAAGGTGTCAAGGTAATGCCAGTGATTAAGGCTGACGGATATGGACATGGAGCAGTGCCAATCGCAAAAGAATTAAATAAGATTGGGGTTGATGCATTTGCAGTTGCGATCCTTGAAGAGGGAATCACACTTCGAAATCATGGGATTAAAAAACCAATTTTGATTTTAGGATATACATCAGAATATCAGTACAGCTCATTGATCCAGTATGAGATCGAGCCAACAGTATTTTGTTATGAGATGGCAGAATCTTTATCTAAGATCGCACAGGCTTTAGGAAAAGTTGCAAAGATTCATATTAAACTTGATACAGGAATGAATCGTATTGGATTTAAACCAACACAGGAATCTGTAGAGATTGTTGAGAGAATTTCTAAACTACCAAATATCAAGATTGAAGGAATCTTTACTCATTTTGCATGTGCAGATGAAGCAGATAAGACATCTGCGTACGAACAGGAACGTAAATACGATCAGTTTATTAAATGGTTAGAAGAAAAAGATATTTATATTCCGATCAAGCATGTATCAAACAGTGCATCGATCATTGATCTGGCTGGTTTTAGAAAAGATATGGTACGATCAGGGATCATCACTTATGGATTATATCCATCCGAAGAAGTATCAAAAGATGTATTAGATTTAAAACCAGCGATGGAATTGAAGACACATATTGTATACATTAAGGAAGTAGGACCTGGAGAGGGAATCAGCTATAACCATACTTATGTCACAGACAAGAAGACAAAGATCGCAACAATTCCAGTTGGATATGCAGATGGATATCCAAGAGCACTTTCATCCAAGGGAAGAGTTTTGATCCGTGGGCAGTATGCTCCGATCATCGGAAGAATCTGTATGGATCAGTTTATGGTTGATGTTACAGATATTGAAGGCATTTCTGTGATGGATGAAGTAACATTAGTTGGACACGATGGCAATAAGATGTTAACTGTAGAAGAAGTTGCAAATCTTGCAGGATCATTCAATTATGAATTTGTCTGCGGAATCGGAAAACGAGTCCCTCGTGTTTATATTCGCAATGGTGAGATCAAAGAAGCTGAATATTTTGAAAAATAGGGAATTTTTTGAATACTTTTGAAAGAATTGTAAATACTCTTCATAGAATATTTAAAAAGAAATGGAGAGTGTTTATGCTTATGGTAATTAAGCGAGGCGATATATTTTATGCAGATTTGAGGCCAGTCGTTGGTTCAGAACAAGGCGGTATCCGTCCTGTGATCGTTCTGCAAAATGATGCGGGCAACAAATATAGTCCAACGATCATCTGTGCAGCGATCACAAGTAAGATGAATAAGGCAAAACTGCCAACGCATGTACCAATCGACTGTCACAGATGTGAATTGGAAAAAGATTCTGTGATCTTGTTAGAACAGATCAGGACGATCGATAAAAGCCGTTTAAGAGAAAAGGTATGTCATTTAAATTGTACATTTCTAAAACAGGTGGATCATGCACTGAAGATCAGTTTAAGTCTTGATACATAACAGAAATGGTACGATATTGACCTTTTTTCTTAGAAATGATATATTTAAATTTGCATAGTCTTAATTTCTAGAAGATAAAGGAGAAAGAAATGGAAGGATTTACTCCCTCGGTACTTGTGATGATCATTTTAGCAGTTATTGTTGGATTTGTGGCTGGATATTTTTTCATGAAGCAAAGAGAGAAGATTTTGGAAAACAAGAAGAAACTGCATACATCAGAACAGGAACATGAAGAGGATGAAGACAATGAATATGAAGAAGAGATCATGAACATTGTCAACGAAGGACATGAACAAGGTGCGATCATGGAAGGGGAAGCCCGTATGATCACGAATATCTTTGAGTTTGGAGATAAAGATGTTACAGACGTTATGACTTCAAGAAAGAAGATCGATGCCATTGATATGACCATGTCCGTGGAGAAGGCATTAAATTACATGTTAGATGAGCCGTATTCAAGATATCCATTATATGAAGATGATATTGATAATATTGTAGGAGTGCTTTATTTAAAAGATGTAATCGATGCATACCTCAATCAGAAAGAAGCAAAGCTTTCTGATATTGCAAGAGAGCCGTTTTTTGTTCATCAGACGATGAATCTATCCGTTCTTTTCCAAGAGATGCAGACCAAGAAGATTCATATGGCGATCGTCATTGATGAATATAGCCAGACAGAAGGTATTGTATCTATGGAAGATATGTTAGAGGTTATCGTAGGTAATATCTTAGATGAATATGATGTTGAAGATCGTAATATCACTAAGATCGGATGGGCAGATGTTTATCTTGTACGCGGAAGTACAAGACTTGAAGAACTTGAGGATACACTTGGAATCGAGTTTGACGTTGAAGATATTGAGACACTGAATGGATTTTTAATTGATCAGCTGGGACATTTACCAGAAGACAATGAAGAAATAGAAATAATCTACCAAGGATATTCCTTTAAATCTGTCGATATTCATGACAACATGATCCGGCAGGTAAAGGTAGAAAAAAGGAAAAGGAAGGAAGAAAAAGATGTCAGGACACAGTAAATTTGCGAACATCAAACACAAAAAAGAAAAAAATGATGCGAAAAAAGGAAAAATTTTCACAGTTATTGGAAGAGAAATTGCAGTAGCAGTTAAAGAAGGTGGACCAGATCCAGATAACAACAGCAGATTACGTGATGTCATTGCAAAAGCAAAAGCAAACAACATGCCAAATGACACGATTGAACGTGGTATCAAAAAAGCTGCTGGAGATGCAGATTCTGTTAATTACGAACAGATTACATATGAAGGATATGGGCCAAGTGGAGTTGCTATTATCGTAGATACATTAACAGATAACAAAAACCGTACAGCATCTAATGTAAGAAATGCTTTCACAAAAGGAAATGGTAACGTAGGAACACCAGGATGTGTATCTTACATGTTCGAAAAAAAAGGACAGATCATTATCTCTAAAGAAGAATGTGAAATGGATGCTGATGATCTTATGATGATGGCATTAGATGCTGGAGCAGAAGATTTCAATGAAGAAGAAGACAGCTTTGAAGTATTGACAACGCCAGAAGATTTCAGCGCAGTTAGAGAAGCTCTGGAAAAAGAAGAAGTTCCTATGGCAGATGCCAGTGTAACAATGATCCCTGGTACTATGGTTGAACTTACAAGTGAAGAAGATATTAAGAATATTCAGAAAACATTAGATCTTCTGGATGAAGATGATGATGTTCAGGAAGTTTATACAAACTGGGATGAATAAAAGCATATCATAAATGATATGGCATAAATGACTATAAAAAGCGGGCATTTTTCACAACATTTAGGCAATAATGTTGTGGGGAATGCCTGTTTTGTGTTATAACAATTAATTGATATTATAATAAAAATGAGGTAGTATATGCCGATGGATGTGAATATGATTTCTTTGATTAATTAAAAATAAGCCTAACTATCAGATGTAAATTGGTGGTTAGGCTTATATTATAGATTTTTATGTGATAGAATTAATTGTAAAATTATGCATTTTTAAGTGCTTCTTTCAGATCATTGATAATATCTTTTGCACTTTCAATTCCAACAGATAAACGGATCATTCCAGGAGAAACTCCAGCTTCTCTTAACTGTTCATCGTTCATCTGGCGATGTGTATGACTTGCAGGGTGAAGTACCATCGTTTTGGATGCAGCAACATGTGTCGCAATATTTGCTAATTTCAAGTTATCCATAAAACGTACTGCAGCATCACGTCCACCAGTCAGTTCAAAGGAAATAACACCACAGGTTCTTCCCTCATCCATATATTTTTGTGCTAGTTCATGATATTTATCATCAGGAAGTCCGGCATAAATAACATGAGATACTTTTTCATGAGCATCTAAGAATTCAGCGACTTTCTGAGCATTTTCACAATGACGTTCTACACGCAAAGGCAGAGTTTCTAATCCAAGATTTAATAAGAAACAGTTTTCAGGGGATGGAATGGAACCAAGGTCACGCATCAGCTGTGTTGTAGCTTTTGTGATATAAGCTTTCTTTCCAAATTGTTTTGTATAAACGACACCATGGTAAGATTCATCAGGTTCAGTAAGACCATGATATTTGTGCCCATAAGCGTCCCAGTCAAAGTTTCCGCTGTCAATGATCGCACCACCAACTTGAACAGCGTGTCCATCCATATATTTTGTTGTTGAATGTGTGACGATGTCAGCACCCCATTCAAAAGGACGACAGTTGATCGGTGTTGCAAAAGTATTGTCAACGATCAATGGAACTTCATGTTCATGGGCAACCTTTGCAAATTTCTCAATATCAAGAATGACAAGTGCAGGGTTTGCAATTGTCTCTGCAAATAAAACTTTGGTATTTGGTTTAAATGCAGCGGCAATTTCTTCAGCACTTGCATCAGTATCAACGAATGTACAGTCAATTCCAAGTTTCTTTAATGTAACACCCAGAAGGTTAAATGTTCCACCATAGATCGTAGAAGCTGCAACAACATGATCTCCAGCCTCACAGATATTAAAGATCGCATAGAAGTTCGCAGCCTGTCCAGAAGAAGTAAGAAGTCCTGCAACACCTCCTTCAAGATCAGCGATTTTGGCAGCCACAGCATCGTTTGTAGGATTCTGAAGACGTGTATAGAAATATCCTTCTGCTTTCAGATCAAATAACTGTCCCATTTCATCGGTTGTATCATATTTGAAAGTAGTACTCTGATAAATAGGGAGTGCACATGGTTCTCCTTTCTTAGGAGTGTAACCAGAATGAAGACATTTTGTTTCTAAATCATAATGACTCATAATCATAATTCCTTTCTGTTATAAAAAATATGTATTAAATTATACCCGCAATTCCTAAAGAAAACAAGGGGAATAGAATTCAGACAATTTACTGAATTAACTAAAAAAAATGAAAATTCGAGATTTTTTGTATAAAAGAAAAACAACTTGACAAAAAAATTATTTTTATCACACAAACCAACAAAAACATTGAAAAACTTAACGAAGTTCTTAAGATAATTTGTTGTTTTATTTTTAACGATGTGCTAAAATAATAGTGTTATTTTTAATACTGAAAGGAGTTTCAACATGATTTATTCACATGAAGTAGAACAAATGTGTACAGTAGCTCAGGGTGTAAACCATGGAGCTGCCCCAATTCCTGAAGAAGCAAAATGGGTAAAAGCGAAAGATGTAACAGACATCTCAGGATTAACACATGGTATTGGTTGGTGTGCACCTCAGCAGGGAGGATGTAAATTAACTCTTAACGTTAAAGAAGGTATCATCCAGGAAGCATTAGTAGAAACAATCGGATGTTCAGGAATGACACATTCAGCTGCTATGGCATCTGAAATCTTACCAGGAAGAACAATCTTAGAAGCATTAAATACAGACTTAGTTTGTGATGCTATCAATACAGCAATGAGAGAATTATTCTTACAGATCGTATACGGAAGAACTCAGAGTGCATTCTCTGAAGAAGGACTTCCAATCGGTGCTGGTCTTGAAGACTTAGGAAAAGGATTAAGATCTCAGGTTGGTACAATGTACGGAACACTTAAGAAAGGTCCTCGTTACCTTGAAATGGCTGAAGGATACGTTACAGGTATCGCTCTTGACGCTGATGATGAAATCATTGGATACCAGTTTGTTAACTTTGGTAGAATGATGGACTTCATCAAAGCTGGAGACGATGCTCAGACAGCACTTGACAAGGCCAAAGGTCAGTACGGACGCGTTGATGACGCTGTTAAGATTATTGACCCAAGAAAGGAATAGGAGGTAGCGAATAATGGCTTTATTTGAATCATATGAAAGAAGAGAAAAACAGATTCTTGCTGTTTTAAAAGAGTATGGAATCAATTCTATCGAAGAAGCTGCTGAAATTACAAAAGCTGCTGGATTAGATGTTTATGCTCAGGTTGAAGGAATTCAGCCAATCTGTTTCGAAAATGCAAAATGGGCTTACACAGTAGGTGCTGCTATCGCAATCAAAAAAGGTTGCAGAAGAGCTGCAGACGCTGCTGCTGCTATCGGTGAAGGTCTTCAGGCATTCTGTATTCCTGGATCTGTAGCTGATCAGCGTAAAGTAGGTCTTGGACATGGTAACTTAGGAAAGATGCTTCTTGAAGAAGAAACAGAATGTTTCGCATTCTTAGCAGGTCACGAATCTTTCGCAGCTGCTGAAGGAGCTATCGGAATCGCTGAAAAAGCGAACAAAGTTCGTCAGAAACCTTTAAGAGTTATCTTAAACGGATTAGGAAAAGATGCTGCACAGATCATTTCCAGAATTAACGGATTTACATATGTTGAAACTGAAATGGATTACTACACAGGTGAAGTAAAAGAAGTATTCAGAAAATCTTACTCTGAAGGATTAAGAGCTAAGGTTAACTGCTACGGTGCTAACGATGTAACAGAAGGTGTTGCAATCATGCACAAAGAAGGTGTAGACGTATCTATCACAGGTAACTCTACAAACCCAACTCGTTTCCAGCATCCAGTTGCAGGTACATACAAAAAAGAATGTATCGAACAGGGTAAAAAATACTTCTCTGTAGCTTCTGGTGGTGGTACAGGACGTACATTACATCCAGATAACATGGCTGCAGGACCAGCTTCTTACGGAATGACAGATACTATGGGACGTATGCATAGTGATGCTCAGTTCGCAGGATCTTCTTCAGTACCAGCCCATGTAGAAATGATGGGATTAATCGGTATGGGTAACAACCCAATGGTAGGAGCTACAGTTGCAGTAGCTGTATCTATCGAAGAAGCTGCTAAAGCAGGTAAATTCTAAGAATTGAACAATAATTCAAAGAAACTCATAATAAAAAATAGGCACTTTGTATAAAGTTGCCTATTTTTTATTTTACCAAATTTGTAGTATAATATGAAAAATAGATTGAAAATTAGACTAAAACATTGTAATAATAAAAAATAAAAAAGAGAGGAGCTTTCGATATGGATTACCAATCATACCTATCCCACAACGTAGCCGTCAACCTAAAAAGAATCCGAACCTCCAAAGGCATGAGCCTTGATGTCCTCTCCGAACAAACAGGAGTCAGCAAAAGCATGCTAGCCCAAATTGAGAAAGGAACAGCAAATCCATCCTTAGGAGTCTTAGGAAAGATCACCAGCGGATTAAGAATTGAATTCCAAGAATTAATCGAAGCTCCGCCAATGGAATCCTGTCTCGTAACACCAGATCAGATGACTCCAACAAAAGAAATGATCGGCGAATACAAAGTATGGACCTGCTTTCCATACGAAGATAATCATCAGTTAGAGATTTATCGCATCGACATCGAACCAGGAGGAGAATATATCAGTGGAAGCCACGGAGAGAAGACGAGAGAATATCTTTCTGTAACAGATGGAGAACTTACGATTGAATGTGGTGAAGAAATTCAGAAAATCACAAAAGGACAGATCTATCGATTTGAGACAGATAAAAAACACAATTACAAAAATAATACAGACCAAAAGACAAGTTTTATCTGTGTATTTGTAGACTATCGGTAAATATCATACAGGAATAATAGGATAATAGAACAAGGTGTTCAATATAATGGACAAATACAGTGTATAATATTTTATAAAAATTCCAAAAAATCATGAGAAGGCCACAAAAACACATAAGTAAATAATTAAAATATACTATAAAAGATAAAAATACAGAAAATTAAAAAATTTCGACAGATATATTGACAATTCACTCCACCAGTGCTATTGTATATTTGTACAAAATAAAAGATAAAAATTAAGCAAGGGCGCTTATCATAGGATGAGTTTCCCTTGCTTTTCTTTTTATTATTTCAAGTTTATCAACAAAAGAGATAAACAAAATCTGGCCCAGAGAAGTTAAATAACCAATAACATCATGAGGAGGAAACAGATATGAGATTAAAAGATACAGGATTAACAAGTCAGGACATTAAAGATAAAGTAAACAAATATATGATCGAAACATATGAACGTTTTGACTTCCTTGCTGAGAGAGCAAAAGACATGTATATGTACGATGAAAATGGAGAAGCATATCTTGATTTTTATGCAGGAATTGCAGTTAACAACGCAGGAAGCTGTAATGAAAAAGTTGTAGCAGCAGTTAAAGATCAGGTTGGCGATATTATGCATACATTCAACTATCCATACACAATTCCTCAGGCACTGCTTGCTGAAAAAGTATGTGAAACCATTGGAATGGATAAGATCTTTTATCAGAATTCTGGTACAGAGGCAAATGAAGCAATGATCAAGATGGCCCGTAAATATGGAATTGAAAAATACGGACCAAACCATTATCATATCGTAACAGCCAAGATGGGATTCCATGGAAGAACATTCGGAGCAATGTCAGCAACAGGACAGCCGGGAAATGGATGTCAGGTTGGATTTGGACCAATGACTTATGGATTCTCATACGCACCATATAATAACCTGCAAGCATTTAAAGATGCATGTACAGAAAATACGATCGCGATCATGATCGAACCAGTACAGGGTGAAGGAGGAGTTCATCCAGCAACACAGGAATTCATGAAAGGTTTAAGAGAATTTTGTGATGAAAATGATATGTTACTCTTAATTGATGAAGTTCAGACAGGATGGTGTCGAACAGGTGCGGTAATGTCTTATATGAACTATGGAATCAAACCAGATATCGTATCCATGGCAAAAGGATTAGGTGGAGGTATGCCAATCGGAGCAATCTGTGCAACAGCAGAAGTTGCCAAAGCATTTACACCAGGATCTCATGGAACAACATTTGGTGGACATCCAGTCAGCTGTGCAGCAGCCTTAGCAGAAGTTAATGAACTGATCGATCGTGATCTTGCTGGAAATGCGAAGAAAGTCGGAGATTATTTCGCAGAGAAATTAAAAGGACTTCCTCATGTAAAAGAAGTCAGACATCAGGGATTATTAACAGGTATTGAATTTGATGACACATTAAACGCAGTTGATATCAAACATGCATGTTTTGATCGAAAACTGTTAGTCACAGCCATCGGAAGCAGTGTCATTCGTACAATTCCACCATTGATCGTAACGGAAGAAGAATGTGATAAAGCATTTGCGATCATGAAGGAGGCTGTGGAATCCTTAGCATAAAATAAAATCTTTGAAAAAAGATCAAAATATCAGGGAGGAATGTAAATGAAACATTTTATCGTAAATATCGGATGTGAATACGGAAGCGGTGGTCCGGACATCGGAAGAATGGTTGCCGAATCACTAGGAATTCCATTTTACGACAGAGATTTAGTGGATCAGGTCGTAGAAAAGTTAGGAGTTGACAGAGATCTGGTAGAAAAAGCTGATTCCGGAAAAGAAAATGTCAAATATGAGTTTGACACAACTTTTGGACCAAGATATGCAAACCTTACAAATCGTGTTATCTATACACAGTTTGAGGTTATCCATAAACTGGCAGCGAAATCTTCCTGCGTTATCATTGGACGATGCAGTAACTACATATTAAAAGACAGAGATGACTGCTTGAACATCTTTGTATATGCACCAGATGAATTTAAAGTCAAACATATTATGGAGCAAAAAGGTATTTCACAAAAAGAAGCACAAAAGCTTGTAAAATATAATGATGGAATGCTGAAATCAAGATATGAATATATGACAAACTCTGATATGAGAGATTGTCGAACCAGACATATGATGATCGATTCCAGTATTCTTGGACTTGAAAAAACAGCAAAATATATCATGCAGTTAATTGATCTGCGATTTGAAGACTAAAATAAAATACATTTACATTCTAACAAAGGCGTTAAGAGATAAGGATCTTTTAGCGTCTTTTTTCTTTCGAAACTTTAAACAGAATGTGAAGCAAGAAAGGAATGATATATAATGGAAAAGAAAAAATCAGAATTTGACAAAGTATTTAGTGCATGGGACATTTTAGTCATTGCATTTGGAGCTATGATCGGTTGGGGATGGGTTGTTTCAACCGGGGACTGGATCGGACGAGGCGGAGTTTTAGGAGCTGTCATCGGTTTTGCGATCGGTGGTGCGATGGTATTCTTTGTAGGACTTACCTACGCAGAACTTACCGCAGCGATGCCACAGTGTGGTGGAGAACATGTATTTAGTTATAAAGCTATGGGACCGATTGGTTCATTTATCTGCACATGGGCGATCATTTTAGGATATGTCAGCGTTGTATGTTTTGAAGCGTGTGCGTTACCTACCATTATCACTTATATTTATCCAGGATTCTTAAAAGGATATCTGTATACTGTCGCAGGATTTGATATTTACGCATCATGGCTTGCAGTTGCGATGATCGTTGCTTTATTTATTACATTGATCAATATCAAAGGTGCTAAGACAGCAGCAACTTTACAGACAGTTTTAACTGTTATTATCGGTGGTGTTGGAATTCTTTTAATTGTAGCATCTGTAGTCAGTGGAGATAGTAGCAATCTAGCACCACAGTTATTTGCAGGAGATAGTGCATCAACTACGATGAAAGCGATCATGAGTGTTGCAGTTATGACACCATTCTTCTTTATTGGATTTGATGTTATTCCACAGGCAGCAGAAGAGATTAATGTACCGTTGAAGAAGATCGGTATGATCATGATCTTATCCATTGTACTTGCAGTTGCATTTTATGCGCTGATCATCTTAGGCGTTGGTTATGTTATGAGTCCATCTGATATTTCATCATCTCAGGCTGGATCAGGACTTGTCACAGCCGATGCGATGGCAAAGGCATTCCACAGTAGTATTATGTCAAAAGTCTTGATCGTTGGTGGTATGTGTGGAATCGTTACAAGCTGGAACTCTTTCTTGATCGGTGGTAGCCGTGCCATGTATTCCATGGCTGAATCTTACATGATCCCAAGAACATTTAGAAAATTACATAAAACACACAAAACACCAGTCAATGCATTATATTTAATCGGTGGATTATCTATTTTAGCACCATTATTTGGACGTAAAATGTTAGTATGGATTGTCGATGCAGGTAACTTTGGATGCTGTCTTGCATACTGTATGGTTTCCTTATCTTTCATCATTTTAAGAAAGAAAGCACCAGAAATGGCTCGTCCATATAAAGTAAAACATTATAAGATTGTTGGTGTATTGGCAGTCATAATGTCAGGATTTATGGTAGCAATGTATATCATTCCAGGATCAGGATCAAACCTAGTTCCACAAGAATGGGCAATGGCAGGTGGATGGGCTGTCTTAGGTGTTGTATTCTTCGTTATCTGTAAATCAAAATACAAAGAAAAATTCGGATCTCATATTGATGTTGCGGTAGACGAAAATGAAGTAGAAACAGAAGAAGATCATACATTTGAAGAAGCACTTGGAGTTGTCAATGCTGCTGAAAATGTAGTAGAAGCACAGCCAGCAATTAACTTTAATTACTTCCTTCCAGTTAATATTGCATTTGGAAATGGTAAAGTCTTAGAAACTGGAGAACTTACAAAACCATATGGTAAGAAAGCATTGATCGTAACCGGAAGAAGCAGTGCAAAGAAATCTGGTTTATATGATAAAGTAGCAAACAGTCTTTCTAAAGCAGGAATCGACCATGTACTATTTGATAAAGTCGCACAGAATCCATTAACGACAACTGCGATGGAAGGTGCCGAGTTTGCAAAAACAAATGGATGTGATGTTGTCGTAGCCATCGGTGGTGGAAGTATCATGGACTGTGCAAAAGCGATCGCATTCTTAAGTGTCAATGACGGAGATATCAACGATTACATTTATAACAAATTACAAAGCGATAAAGCATTACCATTAGTTTTAATCCCTACAACTTGCGGAACAGGATCAGAAGGAAATGGATTTGCGGTTCTTACAAACCCAGAAAACGGAGACAAGAAATCCTTACGTTGCAATGCGATCGTTGCAAAAGTATCCATTGTTGATCCAGAATGCATGATGACAATGCCAAAACATGTACTTGCATCTGTCGGATTCGATGCATTATGTCACTGCATGGAAGCATACACGTCAAAGATCGCACAGCCATTTACAGATGCTCTAAGTTTATACGCGATGGAACTGATCGCAGGAAACCTTGTCAAAGTATATAAAGGTGAAGGCGGCAAAGAAGCATGGGAGAAGATCACACTGGCATCAACGATCGGTGGAATGGTCATCAATACAGCAGGTGTCACACTGGCACATGGAATGGAACATCCAGCCAGCGGACTAAAAGATATCGTCCACGGACAGGGACTTGCAGCATTAACACCAGTGATCGTAGAAGCATCTCATAAAGGAAACCACTTCAAATTTGCTAAGATCGCAAGAATCTTTGGCGGGGTTACCGCAGAAGATCTTGCTGGTAAATTAAGAAGTCTGTTAAAAGATATCGACCTTGCTTGTACACTATCTGACCTTGGATTATCCGAAGAAGATATTCCTTGGATGGCAGAGAACTGTATGAAAGTATCTGCGGCAAGTGTTAAGAACAATCCGGTTGTGTTTACACAGAAAGAAATTGCTGAGATATATCGAAAAGCAATGTAAGGTGAATTTAATATAGTCTATGAATATATAAAAGGAAGGAATCCTGAGTGCAACACGCATTTTGCTAATCGTTGCACTTAGGGTTCCTTCTTTTTTATATGCATCTAATAATAGATTCAATTTCTGGATATTTTTCGTGTAATATTTTAAAATATGTATTAGTACATACTAAAGAAACAATATTATAGAGTATTTCCTTATATTTATTCCATGTTATTTCATGAAATGATTTTTCCATTTTTAATATTAATATTTTATTTATCATTGCAATTTTTTTATGGGCATTTAATTTATTATCAGAATCATCTTCTTTCATTATATTTTGTAATAAATTAAAATTTCCATTCTGCATATCTTCATAGGCATCTATAATATAAATCCATTTTCCAAGATTAAAACAGAGTGAATATAAATTATCGTATTTTTCTATCACACAATCTTCTTTATATAATTTGAAAAATAACTGAAAAAGCTCAACAAAAAATTCACCAAATAAATTTGATAGTTGATCAAAACAAGCATTTTCTGATTCTAGAGAATTTATTTTGCTCATTAATTCAGATAATACATTTAATTTAGCACCATATGTATTTAATATGTTTTGGTATTGTGAATTATGTTTGAAAAATTTTAATATAATTTTTTTGACATTATTTTTTTCATCTATAATATCATCTTCCAATTTAAGAACAGAAAGATAGTAATTTATAAATGCACAATATTCTATTACATTATTAGAAATACTCGTGTTTATTTTTTTGAATGGATTTGTTGGACATTTAAAAGATAGGGGTGTCATTTCTGTTTCAAAATTTTCGAGTACTAATGCTAAGAAAACCATGTCATAACTTAAAATTAAACGATAAACTATACCATATTTTTTTCCTATTCCTTGACATAGTGCACAATATTGTTGTTTGTATAGGCGAAAATCGCATATTCTTAAATCATCTCTTTGTGTTTTAATATACCCTAACATAATTCACGACCTTAACATAGACAATGAGAAATACATTTGCCAGCATTCATATAAGTGTCACTATCACAACAACATGCAGAACAGCCAGATAAACATAAACATGAACATAATAAACTGCAACAATCATCGTCATCGCTATTCAGATTACAGCTATCGTCATAATCATGCCAGTTTCCATCGCAACCTTTATAATATCCAGTAAGAAATATATTATCACGGATTCATAATATCTTTATTTTTGTCCTGTGACAAGACAAAAATAAAGGAGATAAAAATGGCAAGAATAATTGATAGTAATGAAAAAAATTTAATTGGAAGCAATCTGAAAATATTAAGGAAACAAAAAAAGATGAGTCAACAAGAACTTTCAGATAAATTAGAAACATTAGCAATATATATTTGCAGAGGATCTATTTCACGAATTGAGGATAAAAGTAGAACGGTAACAGATATAGAATTATATGGGTTATCTAAAGTATTGGGAGTTTCTATAGATTCGCTTTTTGAATATCCTATAGAATAAGTATTTCGAGATATAGAAATATGAAAAGACAGTTTCGTGTCATATCTTTTTTTGATAAAATGTAAAGTGATAAAATGATTTTTAGTTTATCAAATATATAACAATAAGAAGATAAAAACAAAAAAGGGGTAACAAATGAACATGAATAAATACGTCAAAAGCTTGATCAAAAAATATAAAAATCCATCAATTATTGGTGAGAAAAGCATAGAAGAAGTGATTGATTATTTAAAGCAAAAATTTATCATAAAAGATATTACGCAAAATATATCAGATATTGAAATGAAAATATGCAGGTTCAATATCATGCATTCACTCGATGGAGAGAATATTTCATCGGAAGATATAAAATTCCATGCATATCGTGTTGAAGATTCAACGGCAAGCAAGGAATATTATCAAGAAATGGATGATGAAGAGAAAATATATGTTTACATAGATGAAGCTACAGGATATATTGAATCAAATTGTAGTGGACTTTTTACAGAGTTGGCACTTTATAAAGGAATTTCACAATATGATTATGATAACAATACAGATAAACTTATAGAGTATTTAACGCATTGCAAAGATTGGGAAGAAGGGAGCAGGAGAGAGGAAATCCAATGAATGATCAGTTTATACAGGGCATTATATTTGACTGGAACAAAATAGATGATGACAGTTACCTAAAACAAATAGAAGCATTAAAAGATGTTGAAAGACTAGAATTTCAAAATTCAATCAACTTTTTTGTTGGAGAAAATGGAAGTGGAAAGTCTACATTATTAGAAGCAATTGCCATAGCTTATGGATTTAATCCAGAAGGTGGAACGAAAAACTATGTATTTTCTACGCATGATACACACTCCGAATTATGCGATGCCATCAGAGTTGTAAAAGGATATCGGAAGGAAAAATGGGGATATTTTCTTAGAGCAGAAAGTTTCTATAATGTTGCAACGAAGGAAGAAGAATATGGTGGAATAGATTCAGCCAGATATCATGAGAGATCACACGGAGAAGGTTTCTTGGCATTAGCACAAAATAATCTACAGCCCAATGGATTGTATCTTTTTGATGAGCCAGAAGCGGCATTATCACCACAAAGACAATTAACATTATTAATGGAGATATATAAATGTGCAAGAAAAGGAGCACAGTTCTTTATTGTTACGCATTCACCGATTTTACTAGGAATTCCAGACGCTGACATTTATTGTTTTGATGATGGTAGGATTCATTTATGTGAGTATGAGGAGACGGAAAGTTATCAGATTACGGAGATGTTTATAAATAATCGGGAAGTATTATTGGATAGACTTCTAAAAGAATAGATGTAGAAATTCATAATTCATGCTATACTTAAAAATAACAGATTAAATAAAAGAGGTGAGATAAAATCATGGAAAATGAAACATATATGAAACGATTAAAAGACAGACTGCAAATAGAATTTAAAAAACAGGATCGAAGCGGAGTATACGGTTATACACAGAGGAGTATGGCGTATAATTCCAATCGAATTGAAGGAAGTACCTTAACAGAGAAACAGACAGCAAGTATGTTTGAAACAGGAACTTTATATGTGGATGATCCAGACATGATTTTTCGAACAAAAGATATAGAAGAAATGAATGGTCATTTCAAAATGTTTAATTATGTAATGAAATGTATGGAAAAACCTTTGTCAGAAGATATCATAAAAAATATGCATAAAAATTTAAAGGAAGGTGTTTTTGAAGATCGAGCAAATGGATATGCAATTGGTGGGTGGAAAAAGCGTGCAAACAGAGTCAGTGATATCCAGACAGCATTGCCACAAGAAGTTCCAGAAAAGATTCATCAGTTATTAGAAAAGTATCATAACGCAGAGAAAATTACATTATACGATATTGCTAAATTTCATGCACAGTTTGAGAATATTCATCCATTTCAGGATGGAAATGGGAGAGTCGGGCGTATGATCATTCTAAAACAATGTCTGGATCATAATATTGTTCCAGTAATCATCCGTGATATTCATAAAGCAGAATATAATCGATATCTTAATAAAGCACAGCACGAACAAGACTATAAAGGATTAGAAGCTTATTTTGAAAAAGAACAGAAATATTATCAGGAAAGCACAATCCCAATGATATTTGATTTTGATGAATTGTAGAATAAGGGTGTAATTAATAGAGAGTGGACAAGAAAGGAGGTTGGGGTTTATGGCTAAGAAGTTTTGTACAACAGGAACATGTATCCCGGAGAAAAATTATATGGTTGATCTTAGCAACAGGATTCAGCAGATTATCAATCAATATATCGAATCAGGACAATACTTTACGATCAATCGAGCCAGACAATATGGTAAGACAACCTTGCTTTATCTTCTGGAAAAAGAATTGCGAAAACAAGATTATCTGGTTTTGAGTTTAAGTTTTGAAGCTGCCGATGAAGTAGACAAAAGTTCAGACAATCAGATTTTCTTATCTTTCCTCGGACTTCTAAGAGAGAAATATTTAAAATGCCAGCAGGGAAAAGATGTAACATTTCATTCTGTAATTCTTGCAGGTGTTTACGATATTAAAACATTAAAGTTAAAACTACATCCACAAGAAGAATCGAAATATAACAGTCTATGGAATATCGCAGATAATAATCAAATGTATATGAAGGTATCATCTGATCGAAATCAATTTATTGTATCTGGAATGTTGCAAATGCCATTGGCAATGCAAAAGTTTTATGAATATTATGAAGAAATTTATTCAGAAAAAGATCAAAAGTTTATAGAAGAAAATGGTAGGAAATTATTATATTGAAGCACGAATGAGAGATAATAAAAGAACAGATATTATTATTGATTATAAAGGAGAATATATTATAGAAACAGTTGTATAAATTAAAAACAGACCTAAAGTTTTATATGGTCTGTTTTTTATTTAAGAAAATTTTATATCAACAATATAAAAACAAAAATAACAATAGAAGCAACCATCAATTTATACTCATCTGAAAAGTTTTCTTTGTTCTGTAATTTTACCAGTACATGATATAAAAAGTAAAAAAATGAAAAAAAGCATAAAGCCAAGATAAATAAAACGATAATATGTTCCATAATAATTCCCTCCCATAATAAAAATCCTTAAAGTTTTATTTTTAAATAATATTATAAACAATAGATTTCATATGTCCAGATATCCCCCAAAAAAAAACACTTAATGATAAAGAATCTCAACAAGAAATGATAGACATGTTTTGATACAAATAGTTTCATTTGTGGATGAAAAAGGAATATGGTAAACTGATATTAAAATGAACAATAAATTAGAGCAATAGTTAAGAAACGTTTCTTTAAAATAACAGGAAAGGGAAAGATTATGTACAAAATCAGCAATTTCAGTGACAACGACGACGTAAAGATCATCGACCAGTCAGGACCATTTGAAGTCATCGAATATCAGAGAGACTTAAGTGTTATGCCAGAAGATGCCCAGTTAGCATTCTTCTGCAGTCAGATGAACGTAAGAAAACGTCAGCTTAAATGCGAATTATCTAAAGGAAATGTAACAATTCAGGCAGGTGCCATGCAGTGGATGGCAGGAGATGTCTCTGCGACAACAGGAATCAAAGGAGCAGGAGATTTCTTATCCAAGACAATCCGGGGAAAAGTAACGGGAGAATCTGCGATTAAGCCAGAATATACAGGAGATGGAACTCTTGTTTTGGAACCTACATATAAACATATCATTTTATTAGATCTTGACGAATGGGGTAATTCGATCGTATTAGATGATGGTTTATTTTTAGCCTGTGAATCTACACTGAAACAAAAAGCAGTCAGAAGAAAGACGTTCTCTTCTGCATTTGCAGGTGGTGAAGGATTCTTCAACCTAGGATTAAAAGGAAGCGGAGTTGTCTGTCTGGAATCCGATTGCCCAAGAGAAGAATTAGTGGAAATCACATTAGAAGATGATGTTATAAAGATTGACGGAAACCTTGCAATTGCATGGAGTGGAAGTCTTGACTTTACGGTAGAACGAGCAGGAAGATCTTTGCTTGGTTCTGCAGTGAGTGGTGAAGGTCTGGTAAATGTATACCGTGGAACAGGAAAAGTATTATTAGCACCAGTTGTGAATCAGGCAATGAAACCACAGCAGGTGGTGGAGAAAGAGCCAGTGATCGTTAGTGATGACGACGAATAAGAATATAACATATATACAAAAGATTGCTTCATAAAAAGAAATAGCATTTGTTACAAAAAATAAGTAACTTTAGTAAGAAATGCCATTGCAACTTTTATTTTTACATTCTTAGCTTTTGCCATTGCACAGTTTGGATTATTAGCCGTTGTAAAACAGGGATATGCATACCTTGGATACGCAGCATTTATCACACTGTTTGTTCCATTTATTGTTCATGTGATCGCAACAAAAGGAAAAGAAATTTAAAGTTTGTATACAAAAACTTGAAAATTCAAACGATTTGATCTATAATAACAAAGAAATAAAAACAGGGAGCTTGTGAAACAGGCTGAGAGGAAAGTAAAACTTTCGACCTTTGAACCTGATTTGGGTAATGCCAGCGTAGGAAACGAAGATCATGAATCGCGAATATACGGAAAGTTACTAAATCAGTAGCTTTCCGTTTTTTGTGTTTATAGGCAAGTAAATTTTATGAGAAAACAGCCTATAAAACAATGCGGTCAATTGGGGGCACCACTTTTGATCGCAATACAAAAATAATGCATAAGAGAAAAGGAGAGATACTTATGAGAACAGCATTATCAATCGCTGGAAGTGATTCCAGTGGAGGCGCTGGAGTTCAGGCTGACTTAAAGACTATGACAATGAATGGTGTATTTGCAATGAGCGCCATTACAGCACTGACAGCCCAGAATACAACCGGCGTAACAGGAATCTTAGAAGCAGATCCAGAGTTTTTAAAGAAACAGATCGACGCAGTCTTTGAAGACATCAGGCCAGATGCAGTCAAGATTGGAATGGTTTCCTCGAGTGGACTGATCAAAATGATCGCAGAGAGATTACAGCATTATAAAGCGGAAAATATCGTTGTTGATCCAGTGATGGTAGCAACGAGTGGATCAAGATTATTAGAAGAAGATGCTGTAGATACATTAAAGAAAGAACTATTACCGATTGCAACGGTAATCACACCCAATATTCCAGAAGCAGAGATTCTTTGTGGTATGGAGATTCACACGGAAGAAGATATGGTAGCAGCGGCAAAAGCAATCTATGAAGATCTTGGATGTGCTGTCTTATTAAAAGGTGGTCATAACATCAACGATGCCAATGACTTATTATATACAAAAGAAGAAGTTTCTTGGTTTAAAGGAAAGAGGATCAACAACCCAAACACACACGGAACAGGATGTACTCTTTCTAGTGCCATCGCAGCAAATCTTGCCAAAGGTTTTGATCTTAAGACTTCTGTACAAAGAGCAAAAGATTATATTTCAAGAGCTTTAGCAGATATGTTAGATTTAGGAGCTGGAAGTGGACCAATGAATCATGCGTTTGATTTAAAAGATGAATGGAAAGAGGAGGCATAAGTGATGGGAAGCAGAAGAACATCAATCTTTGAAAACGGACTGATCTGGTTTGGAGCAGGAGTTTCATTAGCAGAAATTTTAACAGGTACAAGTTTCGCACCTTTAGGGTTTACCAAAGGATTATTAGCGATCATCATTGGACACATCATTGGATGTGGAATGATGTTTTTTGCCGGATTTATTGGTGGAAAGACAAGAAAAAGCGCAATGGAAACTGTAAAAATGAGCTTTGGATCAACAGGAGCTTTGTTATTTGCAGTATTAAATATTTTACAGTTAGTTGGATGGACAGCCATCATGATCTATGATGGATCATTAGCGGCAGCAGGAATCTTTCATGTGGCAAACTGGGTATGGCCAGTTGTGATCGGAGGACTGATCATCATCTGGATCTTAGTTGGAATTGAAAGTTTAGGAAAGATTAATACGGTTGCAATGGCAGCTTTATTTATCTTAACCGTTGTATTAAGCTTTATCATTTTTGGACATGGATCATTAAATACGGTTGCAAACGATGGATTAACATTTGGCGCAGCTGTAGAACTTGCGGTAGCTATGCCATTATCATGGCTTCCATTGATCAGTGACTACACAAGAGAAGCAAAAGAACCAACAAAAGCAACATGGGCAAGCGTGATCGTCTATGGATTAGTCAGCTGTTGGATGTATGTGATCGGTATGGGAATCTCTATTTTCACAGGAGAATCTGATATCGCACAGATCATGGTAAAAGCCGGACTTGGAATCGCAGGATTATTAATTATCGTATTCTCAACCGTAACAACAACATTCTTAGATGCATGGTCTGCTGGAATTTCCAGTGAATCTTTATCTAAGAATATCAATGGAAAATGGATCGCAGTTGCAGCAACAGTGATCGGAATCATTGGAGCCATTGTTTATCCAATGGATGACATCACAGATTTCTTATATCTGATCGGTTCAGTCTTTGCACCAATGATCGCCGTACAGATCGCAGATTTCTTTATCCTTCATCAGGATTTTTCAAGAAAATCTGTATGCATTCAGAACATGCTTGTATGGGTTGTTGGCTTTATTGCATACCGCTGGCTGATGGGTGTCGATACGATCCTTGGAAACACACTTCCTGATATGGTGATCACGATTGTTTTAAGTGTGATCGTAAGTTTATTGCTTGGGAAGAAGAATGACTAAGCCCTTTATAAATTAACTTATATAATAATAACGAAAAAATGGTTTTATATCATATACAAAATATGATATAAAGCCATTTTTTTTATTTAATGATCGAGGTATTACGTTAAGAAGAGAAGACCTTTCACACAAACAGATTATTAATGATCTTGGATTGGTATCACATAATCCGGAAGAAATCTATCAAAATACGATTTATGTTGTAAAGAAACTGGTTACAGAAGCAGGGATTGATAAAAATAAAGTTGCAGGAATTGGGGCAGCATATTTGGCAGGAATTGCTTTGGGAATTTATGATAAAACGATTTTTGACCAGATTAAGTGTGATAAGTATGAGCCATTAATGGAAGAGGAGCGATGGAAACATAAAAAGTATGGTTGGAAAAAAATAATTCAGAGTGCTTGTGAGAAAAATTAAATTAAAAATAGCACAAATCTATAATGCCTTATAGGATATTTTTATATCTTATAAGGTATTTTTCTGTTCATAACCTATTGACAAGTATAATTTCATTCCTTATAATCATATTATTCCTATTAAAATTGTATGAAATATAACGAAGAAGGTGACAGAGATGAAAGAAATATTATGCTTCGGAGATTCCAATACATACGGACTCATCCCCGGTACAAATAGAAGATATAACAGAGAAACAAGATGGACAGGTATTTTATCAGAGAAGCTTTACGATAAAGGATATAGAATCATTGAAGAAGGATTATGCGGAAGAACCAGTGTGTTTGATGATGCAACAAGAGATGGAAGGAATGGAGCGAAAGTACTTCCGATGCTTTTAGAAACACACACACCGCTTGATCAGGTGGTTTTAATGCTTGGAACCAATGACTGTAAAATATACAATCATGCAAGTGCAGAGCGTATTGGAAAAGGCATCGAAAAATTAATCCAACAGATCAAAAAACATGATCCTACGATCGATATTTTATTAGTATCTCCAATTGAACTTGGAGAAGATGTATGGAAACCAGGGTTTGATCCCGAATTTGATCAGCATTCTGTGAAAGTATCCAAACAATTAAAACAGACATATTTAAAGATTGCATGGAAATACGGATGTGATTTTCTTGCAGCAAGTGATGTAGCCAAACCAAGTAAGGCAGATATGGAACATATGAATGAAGAAGGACATAAAAACCTTGCAGAAGCCATCGAATCATTTCTTGTAGAAAAAGAAAGAAATCATTCAAACGACTATGTAAATGTGGTATGATAAGACAAATGATACAAAACATTCAGAAAGGAATTTTACATATGGAAACGATCAATCCACAGGAATGGAAAAAAGACCTGCCAGCATTTAAAGAAAAGACAGACCGGTTTTATGCAGGAGAATTAAGTAAAGCAGATTATAAAGGATTCTCCGGTGGTTACGGAAGCTATGCACAGAAAGATGGAAAAGCAAGCATGATCCGTCTTCGTATGGCGGGTGGTCATTTAACAAAAGACAAATTAAAATTTATCGCAGACAATATTAAAACATATAACATAGATAAAGTACATTTGACAACATGTCAGGCAATTCAGTTACATAACTTACAGCCAGAAGCAATCTATGGAATCATGGAAGGTGGATTAGATCATGGCATTGTAACAATGGGTGGTGGTGGAGATTTTCCACGAAATGTTACTGTATCTCCATTATCCGGTGTGCAGAAAGGAGAATATTTTAACGTTCTTCCTTATGCAGAAGCAGCTGGAGAGTATTTAATGACATTTATTAAAAAAGAAGTCATGCCAAGAAAGTTAAAAGTTGGATTCTCAAATGGACCAGCGAATGAGACACATGCAACATTCCGTGATCTTGGATTTGTGGCAAGAGAAGATGGAAACTTTGATGTTTACAGTGCCGGTGGACTTGGCAATAATGCAAGATTTGGACTGAAAGTTGCTGAGAATGTAAAACCAGAGAAGATCCTTTATTATATCTGTGCAATGCGAGAGACATTTATCGCACATGGAAATTACAAACAGCGTGGAAGAGCCAGAACTCGCTATATGCAGGAAACTTTAGGAGAAGAAGGATATATCAAAGCATTCCATGAGAAATTAGATGAAGTTTTCGCATCTGGACAGGATTTAGATCTTCATGTAGAGATTCCTGAAGTAACAAAACAAGGAGATGAAAGTAAAGCAGAAGGAAAACGTGTGATCGAGCAGAAACAAGAAGGATTATATGCAGTTGCTTATCATCCATTTGGTGGCTGTCCAAAACCTGAGAAATTAGGTCAGATCTATGATGTGATCAAAGATATGGATGAGGTAGAAGCACGGATCTCTCCAGATGAGACGATGTATATCATTAATCTGACTGGAGATGAAGCAAAGAAAGTTTTAGAAGTCACAAATGACGGTGCAGAAACATTGTTTGAGACATCGGTATCCTGTATCGGGGCAACAATCTGTCAGGTTGGATTAAGAGATTCTCAAGGACTGTTACACAAAGTGATCAAAGCAGAAAGAGAAGCCGGATTAAAAGATGGATCATTACCAAAGATTCATATTTCCGGATGTATGTCTTCTTGTGGAACACACCAGATCGGAGAGATCGGATTCCACGGAAGTATGAAAGTGATTGATAAAGTTGCTCATTCTGCATTTGTTCTTCATATCAATGGATCTGATTATCAGGGCAAAGAGGTTATGGGAGAAGAAGTAGGAACCATCCTTGAAGAAGATATTCCAAAATTCCTTGTAAAATTAGGACATACCGTTGAGAGCGAAGGACTTGATTATGCACAGTGGAATGCAAAACATCCAGAAGGTATCAAGGAAATCGCAAAAGAATATTTACAATAACAGGTAGAAGCAATGGTATATTTTCCAATGTTTGTACAACTAAAGAATAAAAAATGTCTCGTGATCGGTGGTGGCAGGATTGCGCTTCGTAAGATCGAAGTCTTAAAAGATTTTGAAGCGGATGTTACCGTGATCGCACCAGAGATGATACCCCAGATTCGGCAGATCGATAAGATCCGCCGAATCTTTCGAACATTTATGGAGGAAGATTTCAAAGAAGCAGAGCTTGTGGTTGCAGCAACCAATGATCCAAAGGTAAACAGTGAGATCAGCAAGATCTGTATGCAAAGAAAGATTCCGGTCAATGCAGTTGATCAGAAAGAAGATTGCAGCTTTATTTTTCCATCCTATGTAAAAGAAGGAGAAGTAGTTGCGGCGTTTTCAAGTGGTGGTCAAAGCCCTATGATCACGCAATATTTAAAGGAAAAGATTAAACCAAATCTGACGGAAGAATTAGGACAGATCGCACAGATCTTAGGAAGTTTGAGAGCGTTTGCAAAATCATGTATTGCCACAGAACAGCAGCGCAAGGAATTTTATAAAGAATTATTACAAATCGGATTAAAAGATATTGATTCACTAGAAGAACAACGAATCAATGAAATCATTCAAAAATATACAAAAAATCAGAGTGAAATCGAGGAACAGTAAAATGGAACGTACAAGAAGATTAAGAACAAGTAATTATATGAGAGATATGGTGAGAGAAAACCATGTAAGAATTGATGAACTGATCTATCCGATCTTTGTCACAGAAGGAGAAGATATCAAGCATCCAGTAGAATCCATGTCAGGAATTTACCAGTATTCGCTAGACCGCCTGCCAGAAGAAATTAACAGAATTAAAGAAGCAGGGATCAAAGCAATTTTAATCTTTGGAATCCCAGATCACAAAGATGAAGTCGGAAGTGGTGCATACGCTGAAGATGGAATTGTACCAAAAGCAATCCGTCAGATTAAGAAAGAATACGAAGAACTGATCATCATTGCAGATGTATGTCTTTGCGAATATACTTCTCATGGACATTGCGGTCTCGTGAAAGATGGCGTGATCTTAAACGACGAAACACTGCCACTTCTTGCAAAAGCATCTATAAGTTATGCAAAAGCAGGAGCAGATATCATTGCACCAAGTGATATGATGGATCTTCGAGTAAAAGCGATTCGTGAAGCTTTAGATGAAGCAGGTTTTGTATACACACCAATCATGTCTTACAGTGCTAAGTTCGCGTCAGGATATTATGGACCATTTCGTGATGCAGCACACTCCGCACCAGGATTTGGAGACCGAAAGACATACCAGATGGACCCAGCCAATGGACAGGAAGCGATGCGCGAGATCGGGGAAGATATCGAAGAAGGTGCAGACCTTATTATTGCAAAACCAGCACTTGCCTATATGGATATTATGAAAGAAGCATCCATGAAATATAATATTCCAATCGTTGCATATAATGTAAGCGGTGAGTATGCCATGGTAAAAGCAGCTGCAGCCAATGGATGGATCGATGAGAAAAAGATCGTTATGGAAAATATGGTTGGATTAAAACGTGCCGGTGCAAAGATGATCATTACTTATCATGCATTAGATGTTGCAAAATGGCTGAAAGAAGAGGAAAGATAAATGAGTGATACAAGATCAAAAGAGTTATATGAACGAGCAAAAGTACACATTCCAGGTGGGGTTAATAGTCCAGTCCGTGCATTTCGTGCGGTAAACAGAACTCCAAGATTTATGGAATCAGCAAAAGGGGATCGAATCATTGATGCCGATGGAAATGAATACATTGATTATGTATGTTCCTGGGGACCTGGAATCTTAGGACATGCTCATCCACAGGTCATTCAAAAGGTTATGGAATCTTGCAAAAACGGATTAACCTTTGGAGCACCAACAGAGAAGGAAGTAATTTTGGCGGAATTGATCAGTGAACTCATTCCATCCATGGAGGTAAGCCGTTTGGTAAGTTCAGGAACAGAAGCTGTCATGAGTGCGATCCGTGCAGCCAGAGGGTTCACAGGAAGAGATAAGATCATCAAATTCCGCGGATGTTATCATGGACATTCCGACAGTTTGCTAGTAAAAGCAGGTTCTGGGGCATTAACAACATCCGTTCCAGACAGTGCCGGAGTTCCAAAAGACGATACAAAGAATACATTAGTTGCAGAATATAATGATAAAGATTCTGTAGAGAAATTATTTAAAGAAAATAAAAATGAGATTGCAGCAGTCATTGTAGAACCTGTTGCAGCGAACATGGGATTAGTACTTCCAGAAGAAGGATTTCTTGAATTTTTACGAGAGATCACAAAAGATCACGATTCTTTACTGATCTTTGATGAAGTGATCACAGGTTTCCGACTGTCTCTTGGAGGAGCACAGCAGTATTACAATATCAAGCCAGATATCACAACACTTGGGAAGATTGTTGGTGGCGGAATGCCAATCGGTGCTTACGGTGGAAGAAGAGAGATCATGCAGATGATCTCCCCAGATGGACCAGTTTATCAGGCAGGAACTTTATCAGGGAATCCAGTTGCAACAACCGCAGGTATTGAAACATTAAATATCTTAAAAGATGATCCACAGATTTATGAAAGACTGGAAAATAAAACAAAGAAACTTGCAAATGCAGCAAGACAGGCAGGAAATGGACATGTTTGTGTGAATCAGATCGGTTCTTTGATGAGTGTTTTCTTTACAGATCAGAAAGTCAGAGATTTTGAAAGTGCTGTGACATCTAATACGGAACAATATGCAGATTATTTTGGATATTTATTAGATCGTGGAATTTATATTGCACCATCTCAGTTTGAAACAATGTTTATCTCTGATGCACATACCGAAGAAGATATTGAGAAAACGTGTAAACTTGCAGGAGAAGCTTTATGCAATTTGGACTTCTAGGAATCGATTACAAAAATGCAGATCTTGCCGTTCGTGATGAGATTTCATTTACAGATCAGAAAAAGATGGAATTTTTCCGTAAAGCAGAAGAAAATGGAATTGAACAAGTCATGATCTTATCAACTTGTAACCGCAGTGAGATCTACTATTTTTATGAAAAGGAATCACAGGTAAAAGCAATACAAGATATCTATTGCGATATGTTTGAGAAAGTGCAGATTAGGCAATATATTAGACATTGCGAAGAAGACAAAGCTGTTTCTTATCTGTTTCGAGTCACAGCGGGTCTAGAGTCCATGGTACTAGGAGAAGACCAGATTCTTGGACAAGTAAAAGATGCCTTAGATTTTTCGAGAACAATGGGATTTAGCAAAAAAGAATTAAATAAAGTTGTAAGAGATGCAGTAACCTGTGCAAAAAAGGTAAAGACTACGTTTAAAATGAGCGAAAAACCAGTATCTGTTGGTTATATAGGAATCCTTGAAGTTGAAAAAACATGCATGATCAAAGGAAAAACGATTTTGGTGATCGGAAGTGGAGATACCGCAGTTCTTGCTCTTCGTTATCTATATGAATACGAGGCAGGAAAGATTTATTTATGTAGCAGAACACTGGCACATGCAGGAAATGTTCAGAAAGAATTTGAAGAAATTGAGATCATTTCATATGAACAAAGATATGAGGTCATGAAACGATGTGATATCGTAGTTTCTGCAACATCAGCACCACATGTGGTTGTAAAAGAAGAATGTTTTACACCAGAAAAATCTGTTACATTTTTAGACCTTGCAACGCCAAGAGACATCGATCCAAAACTTTCAGATGACCCAAAGGTAAATCTGATCAACTTGGATACGATCAAAGAAATATCTAAAGCTAATCAGTCAGAACGGGAAGAACTTTGTAGAGAAAGTTTTACGATGATCGAGAAGGAAAAAGAAGAAACGATCAAGTGGTTATTTCAAGTTCCAATGGAAGAAACAATCCGTTCCCTTCAGGAAAAATGCACAGAAATCGTGGAAGACAGCTACTCCTATTTATCAAGAAAAATGGATCTTGGGACAAGAGAACAGAAGTTATTGAAGAAAGTATTAAATGCATCTTTGCAGCGAATGATCAAAGAACCGATTCAGGAATTAAAACATTTAGAGACAAGGAAAGAACAGGCAGATTATAAAAAGATGGTAGAACAGCTTTTTGGAATTGACACAAAGAAAGGAACCGATCTATGAAATATATCATTGGCTCAAGAGGATCACGTCTTGCATTAATTCAGACAAAGTATGTACAGGAGAAATTGGCAAAGGCATATCCAGAGCATTCTTTTGAAATTGAAGTGATTAAAACAAAGGGTGATAAAATTCAGAATAAACCATTAGATAAGATTGGTGGAAAAGGACTGTTTGTGAAAGAAATCGAAGAAAAAATCATTTCCGGGGAGATTCATATGGGCGTTCACAGTATGAAAGATATGCCGTCAACTCCAGCGAAAGGGCTTGTTTTCACAAAATCATGGAAAAGGGAAGATCCAAGAGATGTACTAATCCTTCGAACAGCATCCAACCTTTCTGATTTAAGAAAAGGAGCAGTGATCGGAACTGGAAGTAAACGACGTGCGTTTCAGCTGCTAAAACAAAGACCAGATCTTAAGATCGTCAATATCCGTGGAAATGTCGATACAAGACTTCGGAAAATGGAAGAACAAGAATTAGATGGAATCATTCTTGCGGCAGCAGGACTGAAACGACTTGGAATGCAAGATGTGATCACACAATATCTGGAACCAGAAGAAATGATCTCAGCACCTGCACAGGGAGTTCTTGCGTTGGAAGTCAGAGAAGATCAGAAAGAATTACAACAGATGTTAGATGTATTTTCGGACGAAGAAACTATGAACGAGGTATGTGCAGAACGAAATTTCTTAGAACAAATGGGTGGAAGCTGTCATACCCCGGCAGGTGCCAGATGTCAGAAGACAAACGATGGATACCGATTAGATGCGATGTTTGGAAATGAAGATGGAAACAAACAGGCATACACGAAAGTTTATGGGACTGACCCTGAAACTTTAGCAAAAACAGCCGTAAAAAATATAAAAAAACAGTTGGAAGGAATTGTCTATTTGATCGGTGCAGGACCAGGAGATCCGGAACTTATCACAGTCAAAGGAAAAGAGATATTAAAAAAAGCAGACTGCGTGATTTATGACAGGCTTATTCCACAGGAACTATTAGATGAGACAAAAGCTGGCTGTGAGTGTATCTATGTTGGAAAAGAAAATCATCATCATACAATGAAACAAGAACAGATCAATGAATTGTTAGCAGAGAAAGCATTGCAATATGATATTGTAGTTCGTTTAAAAGGTGGCGATCCATTTGTCTTTGGACGAGGTGGGGAAGAAGCTATTTATTTAGCGAATCAGGAAATTCACTGCGAAGTCATTCCTGGAATCAGTTCCTGTATCGCAGCCGCAGAACTTGCTGGAATCCCAGTCACACACAGAGGAATCTCCAAAGGATTTCGCGTTGTGACAGCACATGATTGTAGAAATCAGCTGTCTGATCTTAATTTTGCTTCTATGGCAAAGTCAGAAGAGACATTAGTATTCTTAATGGGACTTACAAAATTAGAAGAGATCACAACCAATTTATTAAAAAAAGGAATGAATGAAAATACACCTGTTGTAGTCATTTCAAATGCGGCATCAGCAAAACAAAAAACATGTACTGCAACATTAAATACGATTCAGGAAAAAGCAGATCAGGAAAAGCTTTCATCACCAGCTGTTATTGTTGTAGGAGATGTTGTGAAACTTCAAAAAGAGATTCAAAAACCAGAAGATACAATTTGGCATTTGGTCACAAAGGTAGGTGATCAGCCATCAAAATTAGCACAGTTATTAAAAGATCATGGATATAAGATCAAAGAATTTCAAACAGGAGAGATCTCTTATAAAAAGAATCTGATTTCTAAGGAAGAATTAGCGAAAGTTACTTATCTTATTTTTACAAGCAGATATGGAGTTCATGGGTTTATGAAACAGATGAAAGCTGCTAATCTGGATCTAAGAAATCTTTATGATAAAAAGATAGTTGTCGTTGGAGAGAAAACGAAAGATGTTTTAATGGAATATGGAATTGTTGCAGATTTTATGCCGAAAGAAGCAGGAGAAGTCTATCTTTGCAAACTTATGAAACAGGAAGTAAATAAAGATGATGTCATTTGGTATTGTAAAGGAATATCTGGTGGAGAAATACTAAAAGAAACACTTGAATCAGTTTGCCAGATAAAAGAAAAGATCATGTATGAAAATAAGAAAGTGATCTTTGATGTCCACCTACAGATCAAAGATATTAAAAGTATTTCATTTACTTGTGCGTCTTCCGTTCGAAGATTTTTTGATCAGATAAAAAAAGAAGAAATAAAGGAATGGATAGAAAACATTCCATGCATCAGTATCGGAGAAAAGACAACAAAACAATTAAAGAAAGTTGGAGTAAAACATATTTTAGAAGCCAAAGATACAACATATTTATCAATGTTTGATAAAATCAAGGAATCTATGTTATAATAGCAAAATGCCAGAGATCAAATGATGGAACGCTGGCATTTTAAATGAAAAAGAAAGGCAGAATTAAATCATTATGGGATTTGAATTTCAGATGTTAGACGGACTTCAGACGATCCATACTTCATTCCTAGATACATTTATGATATCAATCACCAAACTTGGAGATGCAGGAATCGTGTGGATCATTTTGACAGTTATTTTATTACTGATACCAAAAACAAGAAAAGCAGGAGGATACATGGCAGTGGCATTGATCGCTGATCTGATCATTTGCAATGTGATCATAAAACCGATCGTTGCAAGACCAAGGCCTTATAGTATCAATAAAACGGTACAGTTACTGGTTACACCATTGAAGGATTATTCTTTTCCATCCGGTCATACCGCAGCATCGTTTGCATCAGTCAGTGCACTTTATTTTGCAGGAAAAAAGAAAGTGGCAGCAGGGGCTTTGATATTATCTATTTTCATCGCTTTTTCAAGATTGTATTTATATGTTCATTACCCAACGGATGTTTTAGGTGGATTGATCATTGGATTATTATGTGGATGGATCGCAGATGTGATCATTAAAAAGATTGCAGAAAGAAAAGCAAAAGTAAAGGCGTAGATTTTGTACTAAATCAGATTCAAGTTGAATAAATTGGAATTAAAGTATATAATAGCTTTATAAACGGCATGGAAAATACAATATACATATTGTTTATACAATCTGATAATAATCACATCAAGAGTTAACATAAAGATCAGACAATTAAAAAGAAGGAGAGCATTATGAAAACAAAAATCGAAGTGCAGTTTCAGGAACGTAATGTGGATGTAAAAGACACAGAGAAACTTGTTAAAGAAGATTTAAAAGCAAGTGGTGTTAAAATGAACACAATTGCAAACTTAGATATTTACTATCAACCTGCGCAAGGTGATATCTATTACGTTGCAACAACAAAAGACGGCAAAGAGATCAGTAACGAAGAAGCATTAAAGATCGAAGAATAAACTACATATTCATAATACATGCCAAAAAATTAAATTCTAATTATAAAAGTAAAAACCATTTAATAAATCTTGCAAAGACGAATTTGCGGATGATTCTATTAAGTGGTTTTTATTTTTTAATTTTTGGAGATACTAAATGAAATACAGACATTTAACACGTGCTTGACAAGCAGACAAAGCTTCTATATTCTATTATGAGGAAATGAAAAGAACAGGAGAAAAAGATTGAATGATTTAAATATTAACTGGAAAGATTTTTATAAAAATGTATTTTCACTGGTTGTTCCGATGGCATTACAAAATCTGATCAATGTCGGTGTTACTGCAGCCGATGTTGTAATGCTTGGAAAAGTCAGTGAAAAAGTATTATCAGGAGCTTCCCTTGCAGGTCAGATTCAGTATATCATGGTATTGTTCTTATTTGGATTGACGTCAGGTGCAACTGTTCTTACCGCGCAATACTGGGGAAAAGGTGATAAAACAACGATTGAAAAGATTCTTGCCTTAGGGATCAGATCCGCAGTGATCGTAACGGCAATTTTTACAGTGGCAGCCTTTGCAATTCCAGCATCCCTAATGAGAATCTTTACAAATGATCCACAGGTGATCGCAGAAGGAGTCAAATATTTAAGAATTGTAGCATGCTCTTATATTATCATGGGAATTACCAATGTATACTTATATGTTATGAGAAGCATTGAACGAGTGATCGTAGCGACAGTCGTCTATCTTGTATCATTTTTATGTAATGTGATCTTTAATGCAATTTTTATTTTTGGATTATTCGGATTTCCAGCATTAGGAATCCGAGGAGCAGCCATTGCAACATTGATCGCAAGGATCGTAGAATTGATTTTGGTCTGTGGTTATGCAAAGATTTATAATAAAGATGTAAAATTCAGAGTTCATTATTTTCTACATCAGGACAAATTGTTAGTGAAAGACTTTTTAGTCTATTCCCTGCCAGTTGTTTTAAATGAAGTGATGTGGGGACTTGGAACATCAGCAAATACAGCTGTTCTTGGACATATGGGTAGTTCTGCAGTTGCAGCCAATTCTGTGGCACAGGTGGCAAGACAGTTAGCAACCGTCGTATCCTTTGGATTATCCAGTGCAACAGCAATCTATCTTGGTAAGACGATCGGAGAGAAGAAATTTGATCATGCCAGAGCTTATGCGAAACGATTTATTATTTTAAGTGTGGTTATGGGAGTAATTGGCGGGGCATTGATCTTAATTGCTTCCCCAGTTGTGATTTCTTTCTTATCACTAAGTGCAGCTGCAAGATATTATCTGAAGATGATGTTTTATGTGATGTCTTATTTTGTGATCGCACAGGCATTTAATACAACAATGGTTGTTGGAATCTTCCGCTCTGGAGGCGATACAAAGTTTGGCCTGATCATGGATGTATCAACGATGTGGGGATGCTCCATTTTGTTAGGTGCATTGGCAGCATTTGTATTTCATTGGAGTGTACCGGCAGTTTATGTCTTATTGATGAGTGATGAATTGATCAAAGTGCCGATCACATCGATCAGGTATCGTAGTTTTAAATGGTTAAAAGATGTGACAAGAGATAACGTTTAAGAGGTATTGAAAGAGATATTTAAGGGAGGAAAATTTCTATGGAAACAGAAGTAAAATTAACGAAACTTGCCCAGTGTGCAGGATGTGGGGCAAAGGTCGGAGCTGGAACTCTGGCAAAGTTATTAGATGGAATTCCAACAAGATCGGATGAACGATTACTGGTTGGATTCGACAAAAGTGATGATGCTTCTGTCTATAAAATTGATGATAATACAGCACTTGTTCAGACTCTGGATTTCTTTCCACCGATCGTTGATGATCCGGAAATGTTTGGGGAAATCGCAGCGGTCAATGCAATCAGTGATATCTATGCGATGGGAGCTGATCCCAAATTGGCTTTAAATATCATGTGTGTCACAAAAGATATGCCAAAGGACAGTATACAGGCAATTTTACGCGGGGGTTATAAGAAAGCATATGAAGCAGGAGTGATCATCACAGGTGGTCATACAATTCATGATCAGGAACCAAAGTATGGTTTATCCGTTTCAGGATTTGTGCATCCAAAGAAATTTCTGACAAACAGTGGTGCAAAACCTGGAGATGTCTTGATTCTTACGAAACCATTAGGAGTCGGGATTCTAACAACATCCGCCAAAGCAGAATTTATCGATCAGAAAGTGATGGATAAGATTTATGATCAGATGAGACAATTAAATAAATATGCCAGAGATATCATGGTAAAATACGCTGTTCACAGTTGTACGGATGTGACTGGATTTGGTTTGCTCGGACATGGGTATGAGATGGCACAGGGAAGTAATGTGACGATCCATTTTATGACAAAAGAGATTCCATATCACAAAGAAGCATTAGAGATGGCAGATCTTGGAATGATCCCGGAAGGAGCCTATCGAAACCGCAAATATGCAAGTGCAGGAGTCTCAAAAGCAAAAGAAATCAAGAGGGCCATGGAAGATATTTTATACGATCCACAGACATCCGGAGGACTGATGATCGCAGTCGATGAAAAAGATGCAAAAAATTTATTAAAAGATTTACAGAATACGATCCCATGTGCTAAAATAATTGGGTATGTAGAAGATAAAGAAGAGAAATCAATTATATTAGAATAGAACATAAAACAGACAGGAAGGATCTTAAGATGAAGAAAGATTGTCCTGTCTGATTTTGAGCAATCGTTATTCTCATTTGAGAATAACGACAGGAGAGAAGAATGAAAGATCAATTTCAAAGAACGATTGATTATGCCAGAATATCGATCACGGACCGCTGCAATCTATATTGTACCTACTGCCGCCCAGATCATGAGGAAAAGTTATCTCATAAGGATATTTTAAGATATGAAGAAATCCTAAGATTATGTAAGATTCTTACTAAGCTTGGAATTGACAAATTTAAGATCACAGGTGGAGAACCATTGGTACGAAAAGGCTGCGCAGATTTTATTTATGAATTAAAAAAGATGAATAAGGTAAGTAAAGTTACATTAACAACAAATGCAATTTTTTTATCAAGAGATTTGGATAAATTAACAGAAGCAGGAATTGACGGGATCAACGTAAGTCTTGATTTTATGGATTGTGAAAAATATAAAAATATCACAGGATATGATGGCTATGAAAAGGTTATGAAAGCTATCAAAGAAGCAGCTTATATGGGATTGAACGTAAAGATCAATACCGTACTGACAGAACAGACAACGATGGAGGATATCCAGAAATTTATAGACTATATAAAATATCATAAAATTTGTATCCGATTCATCGAACAAATGCCACTTGGAAACAAACAGATCACATCATCTTTGTCACGAGATGAGATCAGAAAGAATCTAAAAGATCAAGGAATTAGATTTCATAAAGTAGAACAAAAAATCGGAAATGGTCCGGCAGTTTATGAAACAATGGAAGGTTATAAAGGAATGATCGGATGGATCGAAGCATTGCATGGAAAGTTTTGTGACAGATGCAATCGTATTCGCCTGACATCGACTGGAGGAGTTAAACCATGTCTTTATTACCAAGAAGCAGGGAATATCAGAAAACTATTAAGAAATGGAAGTTCTGACGAAGAAATCAAAAAGGTGTTAGAAGAGATCATTTACAAAAAACCACAGGCACATCATTTTGAAGACAAGCCGTCAGACAGTAAGATGTATACAATTGGAGGATAATATCAATGGGAGAATTTTCACATTTTGACCAGCATGGAAATGCAGTCATGGTCGATGTAACAGAAAAAAAAGAAACAACAAGAACTGCGATCGCACAGGGAAAGATCAAAGTCAATGATGAAATCTTTGCGAAAGTCAAAGAAGGAAGTATGGCAAAAGGAGATGTCTTAGGAACTGCAAGGATCGCAGGGATCATGGCAGCAAAGAAGACATTTGAACTGATCCCGATGTGCCATCTTCTGATGCTTACAAAGTGTAAAGTTGACTTTGAAATGTTAGAAGAGACCAAAGAGATCAAAGCGGTCTGCCTTGTTAAAACAACAGGAAAAACAGGGGTTGAGATGGAAGCTTTGACAGGAGTCCAGGTTGCCTTATTAACGATTTATGATATGTGTAAGGCAATCGATAAACATATGGTCATGTCAGATATTCATTTAGTGGAAAAAACAGGTGGAAAGAGTGGTGATTTTACATGGAAGGAATCATAAAAGCGGTTTGTATCAGTGAAAAACGTGGAACGGTAAAGAAAAATATCAATGAAGTGAAAGTGATCAAAGACTTTGGATTAGAAGGAGATGCACATGCAGGGAAATGGCACCGACAGGTCAGTTTTTTAAGTGCGGATATCGTAGATGAATTCAATGAAAAAGGAGCATCTGTGATCGAAGGTGATTTTGGAGAAAATGTGCTTGTTTATGGGATTGATTTTAAGAAATTACCAGTTGGAACAAAATTGATCTGTAATGATGTAAAGTTTGAAGTTACTCAGATTGGAAAAGAGTGCCACAGTCACTGTGAGATTTACAAACGTGTGGGAGACTGCATTATGCCAAGAGAAGGAATTTTTGCAAAAGTGTTAGAAGGTGGAATGATCAAAGTTGGAGATAAGATTAAAGTTATTTATCCAGACAAAGATATGCCATATCAGGCTGCAGTCATCACATTAAGTGATAAAGGATCCAGAGGAGAACGAGTAGACACAAGTGGTCCAAAAGCAAGTGAGATTTTAAGAGAACATGGATTTGAGATCATAGAAGAAATCCTTCTTCCAGATGAGATGGCACAGATCAAAAAAGAATTGATCCGTTTAAGTGACAGTCGTCAGGTTGATCTGATCATTACAACTGGAGGAACAGGACTTTCCCCAAGAGATTGTACACCAGAAGCAACTTTAGCCGTGGCTGACAGAAATGTACCTGGAATCGCAGAGGCAATCCGTGCAGGGTCTATGACGATCACAAAACGAGCCATGTTATCAAGAGGGGTCAGTGTCATAAGAAAGAAAACACTGATCATCAATCTTCCGGGTAGCAAAAAGGCAGTCGAAGAGGGTCTTTCCTTTATTATTGACCAGCTGCCACACGGATTAGATACATTAAGAGGAAATACACAGGATTGTGGAAGAAACTAAGAGAGGAGATAATCTATGGATACATCACCGATCATTATATCGATGAAAACAGCAATCGTTGCCATTGTATTTACATTTATTCTAGGATTGTTTGCTGCTCGATGGATCTTATATCGTAAATCTGAAGCGGCAAAGATCTTCTGGGATGGAATTTTTACGATGCCGTTAGTATTACCGCCAACGGTTGCAGGATTTTTCCTGCTTGTATTTTTTGGCTCTTACGGTCCAGTCGGAAAGCTGTTTGAAGATTATCTAGGGATCAGGATCGCATTTTCATGGGGAGCGACGATCCTTGCGGCAGTTGTGATGTCATTTCCGCTAATGTATCGTTCGGCAAGAGGTGCCTTAGAACAGATTGACGATGATCTGATCTTTGCGGCAAGAACACTTGGAATGAGTGAGTGGTGCATTTTTTTTAAGGTTATGATCCCAAATGCATTACCAGGGATCATTTCCGGTGGAGTACTTGCATTTGCCAGAGGACTCGGAGAATTTGGAGCGACAGCAATGATCGCTGGAAATATTCCGGGAAGAACAAGAACACTGCCACTTGCGGTATATTCTGAAGTCGCAGCAGGAAATATGGACGCAGCATATCAGTATGTTTTAGTGATCGTAGTCATTTGTTTTGCAATTGTAGCAGCTATGAATATTTATCTGATCATGGAAAAGAAAAAGCAGGAAGCCTAAGGAGAGATTTATGAGTCTTGAAGTAAAGATCAAAAAGAAATTAAAAGAGTTTACGTTAGAGTCAGAACTTCATGTAGAAACAGGATGTACAGGACTTATGGGGCCTTCTGGAAGTGGAAAAAGCATTACATTGAAATGCATTGCAGGAGTGCAGACAGCCGATAGTGGAAGGATTATACTAGATGGAAGAGTTCTTTATGATTCTGAAAAGAAAATCAATCTTTCACCACAAAAGAGAAAGATTGGATATTTATTTCAGGGATATGCATTGTTTCCCAATATGACAATTGAAGAAAACATCAAAACAGGATTAAAAGCCAAAAAGCTTCCGAAAGATGAAATCAAACAAAAGGCAAATGATATGATGAAACGATTTCATATTGAAGAATTAGCAAAAAGATATCCAAGACAAATTTCAGGTGGACAAAAACAGAGAACAGCATTAGCCAGAATGCTTGCCTGTGAACCAGAAGTCATTTTGATGGATGAGCCATTTTCAGCGTTGGACGAATACTTAAGAGAACAGATGCAAGATGAACTTTCTAATATGCTTACAATGTTAAACAAACCAGCGATCTTAGTGAGTCACAGCAGTAAGGAAGTAGAAAATCTATGTGACAAAAAATATCATATTCAAAGAGGGCATCTGAAAGAAGTCGCATTATAAAATAGGGTAACGATAAAATTTTACACAATATTATTAAGAAAGTGAGGAAGTTACAAATGAAAAAGAGACTTTTAGCTGTGCTATTAGCAGGAGCTATGGTTCTTTCCATAACAGCGTGTGGAAGCAGCAAAGACAGCTCTAAATCCACAACAGAGGCAGCAAAGAAAGAAGAGACAACAACGATTACACTTGCAGCTGCAGCCAGCCTTGAAAAATGTTATACAGAAAAATTAATTCCAATGTTTGAAAAAGAAAACAAAGGAATTAAAGTAGAAGGAAGCTATGATAGTTCAGGAAAATTACAGAGCCAGATCGAAAACGGAATGGCAGCCGATGTATTTATGTCAGCAGCAACGCAGCAAATGAATAACCTTGTCAAAGAAAAATATATCAGCAAAGGTGATGTTGTAGAATTATTAGAAAACAAAGTTGTGCTGATCGTACCTAAAAAAGGGAATGCAAAAGTTTCGTCCTTTCAAGATATCACAAAAGCTGATACAATTGCATTAGGAGATCCTAAGAGTGTTCCAGCGGGAGCTTATGCACAGGAAATCTTTACGAACTTAAAGAATTGGAATGATGTGAAGAAAAAAGCAAGCTTTGGAACAAACGTAACAGAAGTATTAAACTGGGTAGCAAAAGGAAGTGCCGAGTGTGGTATTGTATATGCAACAGATGCAGCAAGCAGCAAAGATGTAAAAGTTTTAACAGAAGCACCAGCAGATTCATTAAAAACACCAGTGATTTATCCAGTTGCAGCATTAAAGAAAAGCAAAAATAAAGATGCAGCAGATAAATTCGTAAAATTCTTACAGAGTGAAAAAGCATTAAAGGTTTTCAAATCTTATGGATTTACAATCAATAAATAAGAAGTAGAAGGTGAAAAACAATGAAATTAGTGGATACAAAAGATGCTGTGGGAACTGTGTTATGCCACGATATCACACAGATCATCAAAGGCGTTACTAAAGACGCAAGATTCAGGAAAGGTCATGTCGTCAAAGAAGAAGACATTCCAGTGTTGTTATCCCTTGGAAAAGATCATTTATATGTCTGGGAAGCTGGAGACGATATGCTTCATGAAAATGATGCAGCCAGGATTCTTTGCGATCTGTGCAAGAATGAAGGTATGAAAGAGTCTGAAGTCAAGGAGGGTAAGATTGAACTATCTGCCGAATACGATGGGCTCTTAAAAATAGACAAAGAAAAATTATTTACGGTAAACTCCTTTGGACAGATGATGATCGCAACAAGATCTGGGAATACTCCAGTTAAAGCGGGCGATAAACTGGCAGGTACAAGAATCATTCCACTGGTCATTGAAAAAGATAAGATGCAGGAAGTCAAAGACAGGGTTGGAGATACGCCAATTCTGTCTCTTCTACCTTATAAAAAGAAAAAAGCCGTGATCTTAGCCACAGGAAATGAAGTATATTATCATAGAATCGAAGATACATTTACCCCGGTTGTAGTAGAAAAGATCAAAGAATACGGCGCTGAAGTGACCAGTACAAAACAATTACCAGATGACAATGAACTTTTAACAAAAACAATTTTAGAAGCAATCGAAAATGGAGCAGAAATGGTATTATGCACGGGAGGAATGAGTGTCGATCCAGACGACAAAACACCACTCGCGATCAAAAATACAGGAGCAGATATCATATCTTACGGAGCACCAGTTTTGCCAGGAGCAATGTTTTTACTTGCTTATTACAAGAAAGGTGATAAAATGATTCCGATCATGGGACTTCCTGGATGTGTGATGTATTCAAAAAGAACCATATTTGATATTGTTCTGCCAAGAATCATGGCAGATGACAAAGTAAGCGCAGAAGAACTTGCACATCTTGGAGAAGGCGGATTATGTCTTAACTGTAAAGTCTGTACTTATCCAAACTGTGGATTTGGAAAAGGATGGTAGAGATGGAATCGTATATACCAAAACATTTTGACTTCAGAGTCAGAGTTTTTATGGAGGAACCTGACTTTGGAAAAGGAGTTGCACAGTTATTATCATTAACAAGAGAGAAAGGTTCTTTATCTGCAGCATATAAATCTATGGGAATGGCAGCAAGCAAAGCATGGAAGATCTTAAAGCGTGCAGAGGCAGATCTTGGAGTGAAATTGGTTGAGAGAAGATCCGGTGGAAAACAAGGTGGCGGTTCTAATTTGACTCCTGAGGGGGAAGATATTTTAAAACGTTATGAGAAATTTCACAAAGAAGTAGCCGAAGCTGCAAAAGAATCTTTTTTAAAAAATTTTGGTGATCTAGGAGAGTAGAAGTAAACGATGAGAAAAAAAGAATTAAAAACAGTCATCACATTTGAGACAACCACACAGGCCATCGGTATGGAAAGTGCCTGCAAAGAATATCAGATTGAGGGACGATTGATCCCCGTACCAAAAGAGATCACAGCAGGATGCGGAATGGCATGGATGACCCCTTTAGAAAATGAAGAATCTGTGGTACAATTTATGTCAGAACATGAAATCATTCCACAAGGGGTATTTCAAGTAGAAATTTAAATTGGAGGATAATTAGATATGAAACAGATTGACGAAAGAGGAAACGCTTGTCCAATTCCTGTCGTACACACAAAGAAAGCATTAGAATCCATGAATGGAGAGACAAAGTTAGTTGTCCTGGTAGACAATGAGCCAGCCGTTCAGAACGTCACAAGATTTGCAGAAGGTAAAAACTGTGAAGTCAAAAGTGAGAAGATTTCAGACAATGAATTTAAGATTGAGATCATGGTAGAAAATTATACACCAGCAGATGAGGAAGAAGAGATTGTTTGCGCACCATCTGCAAAAGATGATTTTATCATTGTTGTATCATCGAACGAGATGGGACAGGGAGAAAAAGCCCTTGGACAGACATTGATCAAAGCATTCTTATTTGCGGTAACAAAACAGGACAAACTTCCATCTAAGATGCTGTTTTATAATTCAGGGGCATACCTTACATGCGAAGGTTCTGATTCTTTAGAAGACTTAAAAACATTAGAAGCAGAGGGTGTAGAAATCTATACTTGTGGAACATGCTTAAACTTTTATGAAGTTACAGAGAAATTAGCTGTTGGTTCCATCACAAATATGTATGATATCGTAGAAATGATGGAAAAAGCAGGAAAAGTGATCAAACCTTAAGGAATATCTATGGAAGATTTAGTTATTGTAAGAGGCGGTGGAGATATCGCCACGGGGACAATTTATAAATTAGTAAAAAGTGGATTCCATGTATTGATCCTTGAGATCACACATCCATCTGCAATCCGCAGAAATGTTGCATTTTCAGAAGCAGTATACGAAGGAAAATGGCAGGTCGAAGATATGACCTGCTATCTTGCAAATGATATGAAAGAAGCAAAACAGATCATGCAAACAGGCAGTCCAGCAGTAATGATTGATCCAAAAGGAGAGATGATCGAGAAACTAAAACCAATTGCCGTTGTTGACGCAATTCTTGCGAAGAAAAATCTTGGAACAACAAGAGATATGGCACCGATCACGATCGCGCTTGGACCTGGATTTACAGCAGGAAAAGATGTTGACGTTGTCGTTGAGACAATGCGTGGGCATAGACTTGGAAGGATCATGAAAGAAGGCAATGCAATTCCGAATACGGGAATTCCAGGAGTGATCAAAGGGTTTGGAAAAGAACGGGTGATCCATTCTCCAGCCGAAGGAATTTTAAGAAATATCTGTCATATCACAGATATGGTAACCAAAGGTCAGATACTAGCAAAGATTGAGACACCAGACGGTGAGATCATTGATGTACCTGCAAGTATGGATGGATTATTGCGAGGTTTAATTCGTGATGGTTATCCAGTGACAAAGGGATTTAAGATTGCAGATATCGATCCAAGAGCAGAAGAATATGATAACTGTTTTACGATTTCAGATAAAGCCAGATGCATTGCAGGTGGTGTATTAGAAGCATTATTATATTTGAAAAATAATCTTACTGCAGATCAGAAAATAGAAGATTCAAAATCAATCTATGCGGACTATGCAGCAACACATATCACAAAACCAGATTGTGTTAAAGATGCAATGATTCATGCATTGTCACTTGGAAATAGTGGAAGAGGTGTTAACGAAAGTTCGTTAGATGCTGCAAGAAAGATTTATGAAGTCCGTACAAAAGTTGATCAGTTTTTTGATGGCTATGGTCCAGAACAAGTTGTATTTACCAGTGGAATTACAGAAAGTTTAAACACGGTGATCAAAGGTTACTTAAACAAAGGAGATCATGTGATCACAACTTTCATGGAACATAACAGTGTTCTCCGCCCATTATATGAGATGGAGCAGCAAGGAGTTCGTTTAACGATCACTTCACCAGATGTTGATCATATCGAACAGGCAATTTATGAAGATACGAAAATGGTTGTGATGATACAAGCATCTAATGTAACAGGTGAAGTATTTGATATCAGAAGCGTTGGGAAACTATGTAAAGAAAAAGGAATCCTATTTGTTGTAGATACAGCGCAAAGTGCAGGAGTTATTCCGATTTCTATGAAAGAAGATTATATCGATGTTCTATGTTTTACTGGACATAAAGGACTGATGGGACCGCAGGGAATTGGTGGAATCTGCATTAGAAAAGGTGTAAAGATCCATCCATTAAAAACAGGTGGAACAGGAATCTTATCATTTTCAAAAACACAGCCAGAAGCATTGCCACAGGCATTGGAAGCTGGAACATTAAATGGCATTGGAATCGCAGGGCTTGGAGCAGCGATTGATCATATCAATACTTATGGAATCAATAAGATACGAAAACAGGAAAAAAATCTGATTGAAACATTTTATAAGAAAATGAAGGAAATCAAAGGAATTAAGACATATCATGAGAATCCTTTGGATTTCACAAAACAGACAGCTATTTGTTCGATCAATCTGGAAGAATATGATTCTGGAAGTGTCAGTGATGAACTAATGGAACGTTTTCATATTCAGACGAGATCAGGAGCTCACTGTGCACCATTAGTACATGAACATTTTGGTACGGTAGAACAGGGAATGGTAAGATTCAGCTTTGGACATGAGACAACTATCGAAGAAATTAACCAGATTATTCATGCAGTCAAGATTCTGGCAGAAGAATAAGAGGAAAAAATGATGATCATTGCAGTTGTAGGTTCCGGTGGAAAAACAACAAGAATTCATAAATTAGCAAAATATTATAGAAGCCTTGGAAAGAAAGTCTTTGTCACTACAACAACACATATGAAAAAAGAACCAGAAACAGTTATTCCAACATATGCGAAGGATCTTTTGAATCCCTTAAATGAGAATGGCTATTGTATGGCAGGAACACTGACAACAGCCAAAGGCGCACCAATACAAAAGATCGGAACATTACCAAAAGATCTTTATGATCTGGTGGTCAAAAAAGCAGATATCACATTGATAGAAGCAGATGGTTCCAGAGGGATGCCTGCAAAGATTCCCGCAGATTATGAACCAGTGATTCCTGAAAATGTCGATGAGATTCATATTGTGATCGGAATGTCAGCATTGGGGAAAACAGCCAAAGAAGTAGTCCATCGCCTTTGCCTGGCTGACGACGATTTAGAAATTAAAGAAGATACGATCATTACACCATTGCATTTACAAAAATTACTGAAGAAAGGATATCTAGAACCATTGAGAGAACAACATAACGATACAAAAATCAAAGTATATCCAGGACAGGCAGATACCTTATATCAAAGAGTGATCGCCCGATTCTTACAGGAAGAAAAAGATGTTACACAGATCAAAGAAGACTGGTTTAAGATTCAACCGAAACTGGTCATTTTCGGGGCAGGACATGTAGCAATCCAGTTGCTTCAGATTGCAAAATTTTTAGATTTCTATACGATTATGATTGATGATAGAGAGGAATTTGCAGATCCGGAGAAGCTTCCACAAGCAGATGAGGTTTATTGCAGGGATTTTCATAATATAGAAGATATTTTGCCAGAACAGGATAACGTATTTTATGTCGTTGTCACACGAGGACACGCAAATGACAGATTATGTGCAGAAACTGTTTTAAGAAGATCATATCTTTATCTTGGAATGATCGGAAGCAAGGGAAAAGTAGCAAAAACTTTTGAGACGATGAAAGAAGAAGGATACAGCAAAGAACAGATCAGCACGATCTATGCACCAATCGGATTAAAAATCGGAGCAAGAACCCCAGAAGAGATCGCGATCAGTATCGCAGCAGAGATGGTTGAGATCAAGAATCAAGAAACAGAAAGTACGATGAGCAAAGAACTTTTTGAAACAAAAGAATCTGGAGTCTTATGTATTATCACAAAGAAATTCGGTTCATCTCCACGAGGTGTTGGAAGTATGATGCTTGTTACAAAAGATGGAATTATTGGAAGTATCGGTGGTGGGAACTTGGAAAAGACAGTTATGGAAGAAGCTATGTCAATCAAAGAAATCATAAAGAAAGAATATGATCTTTCCAATGCCAAGAGTGCAACGCTTGGTATGATCTGTGGTGGTAAAAATGAAATACTATATGTTCCTGTGGAATAGTAAGATATATTACTAGTAAAATTAGCAATAACTGTAGAGTGGTATTTTGTACTTTGTCTACAGTTATTTTTGCTATATAATAGTATAGCAAAACTTAAAAAGGAGTACATAAATGGGAAAATACAATTTTGATGAAGTGATTGACAGACATGGAACAGACTGTCTAAAATATGATTTTGGAATGAAGAGAAAAGGAAGAGATGATTTACTTCCATTATGGGTAGCAGATATGGATTTTCGTCTGCCAGATGAGATTCTTGATGAATTCCACAAAAGAATCGATCATGGAATTTTTGGATATACAGATCCGTTGGATGACTATTTTGATGCGATGAATCACTGGTTTTCCACACGATATGGATATACGATCGATTCAGAATGGGTAACACTTGGTGCAGGAATCGTTTACGCACTAGGAACAAGTGTCAGAGCATTTACCGAAGAAGGCGATACAATGATGGTAATGCAGCCAGTTTACTATCCATTCAGTGAAGTTATCAAAAATGATGGAAGAAAACTGGTAAACTGCCAGCTTCGTTATGAAAACAATCATTATTCCATCGATTTTGAAAAAATGGAACAGATGATCAAAGAAGAAAATGTAAAAGCACTGATCTTCTGTAATCCGCACAACCCAGTCGGAAGAGTCTGGACAAGAGAAGAGATGGAACAAGTGGCAGAAATCTGTCTTAAATACAATGTAGTCTGGATGGTCGATGAGATGCACTGTGATTTCATTTTCCCTGGACATGAGTTTACAAGCTGTATGAATCTGGATGAAAAATATCGCGAGATCATTGCACTTTACAGTTCTCCAGGAAAGACATTTAATGTTGCAGGATTACAGCCAGCCAATATCATTATTCCAAATGAAGAATTAAGAAAAAAATATCAGTGGGCCAATACACAGGCAGCTTACAGTCAGGGAAGCTTAATGGGACAGTTAGCTGTAAAAGTATGCTATACAAAAGGTGCAGAATGGGTTGATGAGCTGGTAGAATATATCTATGAAAATGTGCAATATATGAGTAAGTTTGTAAAAGAAAACTTCCCAAAGGCTACAATGGTACAACCAGAAGGAACTTATCTTGTATGGGTTGATTTTTCTGGATATGGATTTAGTAATGAAGAATTAGAACACTTGATGTTAGAAGAAGCAAAATTATGGCTGGATTCAGGAATTATCTTTGGACCAGAGACAGCACAGTTTGAGCGTTTCAATGTTGCGTGTCCACGAGTGACAGTAAAGCAGGCGTTGACACAATTAAAAGATGCTTTGGATAAACATTTGGCAAAGAAATAAAATGGATATGTGATAGAAAAAAGAATGTGAGGAAAAAATAAGAGATGGATAAACAAAAGAAAAATCTAGGAGCAGTGGCTTTTCTTCCACTGATCGTATTTTTGGTATGTTATGTGGGATGCGGGATTACATTTACTTTGATGGAAGTCGATGATCCATTTGGAAAATTTCCACGTCATGTTGCACTTTTAGCAGGTTGTGCAGTGGCATTGCTTTTAAATCGTGGAATGAATGTACCAGATAAATTAAATATTATGACAACGAACATGGGAAATTCAGGGGTTATGATGATCGTTTTAATTTATCTGATGGCAGGTGGATTTCAAGGAGCAGCAGCGGCAATGGGAGGAAAAGATTCTGTTGTCAATTTATGCCTTCATGTGATTCCAGTAACATTTCTGATTCCAGGAGTGTTTTTAATGTGCTGTTTTATCTCTACATCGATAGGAACATCCATGGGAACGATTGCAGCAATGGCACCGATCGCGATCAATGTGGCACAGGGAGCACACTTAAATGTTGCGATCGTTGGTGCAGCAGTGATCGGAGGTTCTTATTTTGGAGATAACCTTTCTATGATTTCAGATACAACAATTTCGGCGGCAGAAGGATGCGGTTCTGAGATGAAAGATAAGTTTAAGATGAACTTCTTTATCGCACTGCCAGCTGCGATCGTGGCAATGATCCTTTATTCAGTCATCGGCGGTACTGGAAGTGGAGCGATCAAGGCAGGAAGCTATAATATCATAGAAGTTCTTCCTTATCTTATCGTTCTTGGAGCAGCATTGATGGGAATTAACGTTGCGGTTGTACTTTTTGTTGGAATCCTTTCTGCAGGAATTATCGGACTGTGTGTTGGAAGTTGCGGATTCTTTGACTGGATTCAGGCAATTGGAAATGGTATGAGTGATATGTTCAGTATCAGTATGGTTGCAATTTTAGTATCTGGTATTATTGGACTTGTCCGTGAATATGGCGGTGTTGAATGGCTGGTAGAAGCAATCAGTGATAAGATCAAGAGCAGACGTGGTGCAGAATACGGAATCGGTCTAATGTCCGGAATCCTTTCTGCAGCAATGGTCAATAATACGATCGCCATTATTGTAACATGTCCGATCGCAAAAGAAATCGGTGCAAAATATAAGATCGCACCAAAAAGACTTGCCAGTCTGGTAGATATCTTTGCCTGCGCATTTATCTCATTAATGCCACATGACGGAGGAATGCTGATGATCACAGCACTTGCCAATGTTTCTCCACTTAGTGTGCTGAAATATTCATTTTATATGTTCGGACTGATTATTGCTACTTGTGTGACGATACAGTTTGGATTGATGGATGGGAAAAATTAAGTTGAAAATACAGTAGTGCGTCGAGTATAAATAGACACAGAAATATAGATAGGAGTACGAAAAACGAATTCCATTGACGGCTTTTTTGCAGGTCGCTGATTCGCAAACTTTCCTTCGGTAACTCATCCGCTACGCGGATTCAAACAACCGACCAAGTTTGCTGCGAACCTGAAAAAAGCCTATGGAATTCTATCATTTCGTACTCCTATCTATATTTCTGTGTCTATTTATACCTGAAGATACGTGTTTTTCAAGATCATAATCAACATATCATCCCTGGTTCCAATCTACGAGCAGATCATAGATCAGATCAAAACAATGATCCGTAAGGGAGACCTAAAGCAAAATGACCAGCTGCCATCGGTTCGTGCATTGTCAAAGGAATTAAAGATCAGTGTCTTAACGGTAAAGAAAGCTTACAATGAACTAGAAAGAGAAGGCTTTACAGTAACAGTTCATGGAAAAGGAAGCTATGTGACAGCAGCAAACACAGAGTTGATGATGGAAGAACAGAGAAAAGAAGTAGAACAAGACTTAGAACAGGCAATCTTTCTTCCATTTCAATTAAAATACGAAGGAGAGATATGAAAATCCAATTCCCATCAGTAGTCATTCATACCTACAGCTTACCAATAAACAAAATTTAAATATATAAAAAATAGATTGTTTCCCTTGGACCATATGAGCTCGTCGGCACTTAATGAGCAGTGACGATTTATCGTCGCTGTCGAATTTAGTGCCCGCTACGTGCGAATCTGAACGAGAGTGAGTCCAAGGGAAACAATCTATTTTTTATATATTTCGACAAATTTTATTTATTCGTAAGTTTTTTATTTATTCGGAATCAATACAATATCTTCCCCAGCTTTTCTTCTCTGATATAATTCAGCAGTCGCTGTAAGCAGTACATCAGAAGAAGAGTTTAAGCAAGTTTCAACAGAATCCTGTACAACTCCGATGATGAATCCAACACCAACAACCTGCATAGCAATCTCATTTGAGATACCAAATAAAGAACATGCAAGAGGGATTAACAGTAAAGATCCACCGGCAACACCAGAAGCACCACATGCAGAAACTGCAGATAAGACACTTAAGATGATCGCTGTAGGAATATCAACGGAAATTCCCATTGTATGTGCAGCTGCAAGCGTCATAACTGTGATCGTGATCGCTGCGCCATCCATGTTGATCGTAGAACCAAGAGGGATAGATACAGAATAGTTATCCTCATTTAATCCAAGTTCCTCACAAAGAGCCATATTCATAGGAATATTGGCAGCAGAACTTCTAGTAAAGAATGCTGTTAAACCACTTTCTTTTAAACATTTTAAGATCAGTGGGTATGGGTTTTTGCGAAGTAAGCCAAATACTATGATTGGATTCGTCACAAATACAGTAAATAACATACATCCAACTAATAAAGCTAATAATTTACCATAATCAGTAAAGATACTTAAACCATTTGTAGATACTGTGTTATATACAAGACCAAGAATACCGAATGGAGCACAGTTGATGATCCAGTGTACAGCTTTTGTAACTGCCGCAGAGATATCGTGAAGCGCTTTCTTTGTTCCAGGAGTTGCAGCTTTTAATGCAAGTCCAAAAACGACAGCCCATGCAAGGATACCGATGTAGTTTGCATTTACAAGGGAATCAACAGGGTTTGATACGATGTTCATTAATAAATTCTTTAATACTTCTAAAACACCGGTTGGAGGAGCAGCTTCGGATGTAGCAGCTTTTCCAAGACGTAATGTAACTGGGAAGAGAAAACTTCCGCATACTGCAACAACGGCACCGATAAATGTTGTTACCATATAAAGGATGATAACGATACGCATATTTTTTGCACCGTTGCTCTTAGAGTTTGCTAAAGAAGCAATAACAAGTACAAATACAAGAATTGGGGCCACAGCACGAAGGGCACCAACGAATAAATCTCCAAGTAAAACAAGTCCAGTTGCTTTTGGAGCAGCGATACCAAGAATAGCACCAATGATCAGACCGATTAAGATTCTTACGATCAGACTTAAGCTATTCCATTTTTGTAATAGGTTTTTCATTTTAAAATTTCCTTCTTTCCTTATTTTTGTATTTTCAAGATGTTTTATGTCATATTTTCTTGAAAATAAAGAATCAATCTTGTCCATTATATGTGCTTTTTACTCTGGAGTCAATAGAAAATGTCTTTTTTACAAAAATAAATGTCTTTCTGATACGGACACACAGAGAATCTTTTCACAATGAAATATTGACACTTTAAGCATTTAATTTTACAATAAAACATAAGAGTATAGATTGTAAGAAAAGAGATACAAGATCTATACGGAAAGCGGAAAAGGAGAAGACAATGAAACAGGTTATATTAACAGGAGACAGACCAACAGGACGACTGCATGTTGGACATTACGTAGGGTCATTAAAAGAACGAGTAAGATTGCAGAATTCCGGTAAATTTGACGAGATTTATATTATGATTGCTGATGCTCAGGCATTGACAGATAACGCAGAACATCCAGAGAAAGTAAGACAGAATATCATGCAGGTAGCACTTGATTATCTTGCATGTGGACTAGATCCAGAGAAAGTTAATATCTTTATCCAGTCTATGGTGCCAGAACTTACAGAATTATCTTTTTATTATATGAACTTAGTAACAGTTGCTAGAGTACAGAGAAACCCAACAGTGAAAACAGAGATCAAGCAGAAGAACTTTGAAGCAAGTATCCCAGTTGGATTTTTCACATATCCGATCAGCCAGGCTGCAGATATCACAGCATTTAGGGCAACGGTTGTACCAGCTGGAGAAGACCAGATGCCAATGGTAGAACAGTGTAAAGAAATCGTGCATAAATTTAATTCTGTATATGGAGAAACACTGACAGATCCACAGATCGTGCTTCCGGATAATAAAGCATGTTTAAGACTTCCAGGTATTGACGGAAAGGCAAAGATGAGTAAATCTCTTGGAAACTGTATTTACTTATCAGACGAACCAAACGAGATTAAGAAGAAAGTTATGTCTATGTTTACAGATCCAAACCATTTAAGAGTGGAAGATCCAGGACAGGTAGAGGGAAATCCGGTATTTATCTATTTAGATGCATTTTGTAAACCAGAATATTTTGATGAATTCTTACCGGACTACAAAAATTTAGATGAATTAAAAGCTCACTATCAGCGTGGAGGACTTGGAGACGTGAAAGTGAAGAAGTTCTTAAATAAAGTACTTCAGGCAGAATTAGAACCAATCCGTGAGAGAAGAAAGATGTGGGAAGCAAAACTTCCAGAAGTTGCGGAAATTCTTCAGCAAGGAACCAAAGTTGCAAGAGCGAAGGCACAGGATACAATGAAAGATGTGCGTCATGCAATGAGAATCGATTATTTTAATGAGGAAGGATTATTTTAATTAATCTTAGATATAATATTGAAAGTAAAGTATGGTAAAAGAGCCTGTATGTCTATTAGATATGCAGGTTTTTTCCTATTTACTTAATGTCTGAGAATTTCCTTGCTATAACTTAAAGATATGGCAAACCGTTAAATATATATATTTTAAAAAATGATTTTGTGATGATATACTCTGTGTATAGCTTAAAAACAAGGCAAACAAAGGAGAACATCAGATGAGTAAATTACAAGAGCCATTTCGATATGATTATGTAGGAAGCTTTTTAAGAACAGAAGAATTAAAGAAAGCAACAACACAATATAACGAAAACAAGATCACAAAAGAAGTATACGATAACATCGTAAATGAAGAGATCGCAAAATTAGTAGCAAAACAAAAAGAATTAGGATATCATGTGATTACGGACGGAGAGTTCAGAAGAACTTACTGGCATTTAGATTTTATGTGGGGATTTGAAGGCGTAGCACATGAACAGACAGGAAGTGGAGTACAGTTCGATGGAGAATTAGCTTCTTTAGAAGACACGTATCTGGTAGGGAAGATCAAAGCGAAGAAGCATCCATTTGTGGAGTATTTTAAATACTTAAAGCAGTTTGAAGATGAAAATACAATTGCAAAATATACAATTCCTGCACCAGCACAGATGTTTCAGCAAATGATCGTTCCAACAAACATTGAAACGACAAGAAAATATTATGCGACAAATGAAGAACTGATTCAGGATCTTGGTGTTGCATATCAGGATGTGATCAAACAGTTTTATGAAGCAGGATGCCGTAATCTTCAGTTAGATGACTGTACTTGGGGAGCAATTGTGGGAGATGCTGCAAAACAAAGATATAAAGCATTAGGAATTGATCTTGAAGATGTGAAGAAACAGCTGCTTACAGTGAACAACCTTGCATTAGAAGGAAGACCAGAAGATATGGTAATTACGTCACATATCTGTCGTGGAAATTATCATTCTACATTCTTCACAAGTGGTCCGTATGATACAGTTGCAGACTATGTATTTGCAAAAGAAAATGTGGATGCACTTTTCCTTGAATATGATGATGAAAGATCTGGAGGTTTTGCGCCACTTAAGAAAGTATCCGAAGACAAGAAAGTTGTTCTTGGACTGATCACAACAAAGAAACCAGATCTTGAAGATAAAGAAAAAGTGATCAACAGAATTAAACAGGCAACAAAATATATTCCACTGGAACGATTATGCTTAAGTCCACAGTGTGGTTTTGCTTCCTGCGCAATTGGTAATAAATTAACAGAAGAAGAACAGTGGGCAAAATTAAAATTAGTGAAAGAAATTGCAGAGGAAGTCTGGGGAGAATAAAATTTTTGCACACAAATAAGTAGTGTGTTTGCAAAAAAGATAAGATAAAAATGAAACAAGGAGGTACTGTTTATAAGCAGCAAACCTCCCTGTTTTATTTTTTGTATAAACAAATATTAATATTCTACAGATACCAAAAATAACCCTTGAGGCGGAGCGGTAATCCCAGCATCGGCGCGTTTCGTAGATTCCAAAGCCTTTGTAATATCTGCAGGTTTGATCTTTCCACATCCAACTTCAACTAAAGTTCCAGTAAGAATTCGGACCATGTTATGCAGGAATCCATTTCCTGTATAAGTAATCTGGATTTCTTTTTTCATCTTCTTGATCTTGATATCATAAATCGTACGAATCGTAGATTTTTTTGTCTTTTTAATAGAAGAAAATCCCTTAAAATTATGAGTTCCGATGAGCAAAGATGCAGCTTCTTCCATTTTTTTAATATCCAAAGTTTCTGGGAAATACCAAAGATATTTACGTTCAAAAACATTCGATACCCCAGGAATCGCAATACGGTAAAGGTAAGTTTTTTCTTTTGCATTTAAACGACTGTGAAAACGTTCGGAAGCTTCAGAAACTTCAACAATACCAATATCTGATGGTAGATATTTTGTAAGATACTCTTTGATATCACCAAGAGACATCATACAGTTTGTATGGAAATTAGCCACTTGTCCATAAGCATGAACACCTGCATCGGTACGACCAGAACCATTAATATTGACATCTTCTCCAGTCATTTTTGATAGGACAGCTTCAAGCTTTCCCTGAATTGTATTGGCACTAGAATCACCACCAAGTCGCTGCCATCCTTGATAACGAGAACCATCGTATTCGATTGTTAATCTGATATTACGTTTCATATATGTATAAATCCTTTCGTTGCAAATATATTGTTGTTATAAAACAGATTTATTATAACGAAAAAAATAAAAGGTAGCAATAAAATTCTGACTCATACTACGGAGTTTATATTGACGAAAACCATTAGTAAATGATAAAATTAAAACATCTAATCCATACATCTGCAAAGCATTTGGTGGAGAAGATAAAACCGTAATTTATTAGAACAATTTTAATATAGATAAATAAGAAAACTCTGACGGCAAGGATGATCCAAGCAGGAATAGTTACGAAATAAGGATTTATAGAACCATTTTTCTGACATTTTGCCGGAGAGATGGTTCTTACTTTATAGGAAAATTCTATAAAGCAAGAAGCCGTCCGAGTAGGATTTTTTCTTTATAATAGGAGGATAACATGTTAAAAGTAGCAATCTATGGAAAGGGTGGTATTGGAAAGTCCACAGTAACATCCAATCTCGCGGCAGCTTTTGCCAGTATGGGAAAACGTGTCATTCAGATCGGTTGTGATCCAAAAGCCGATTCTACGATCAATTTACTAGGAGGAGAGCCGCTTCGTCCAGTGATGAATTTTATGAGAGAAGAAGATGAAGAACCAGATGAGCTTGCACAGATTTCAAAGGTAGGTTATGGAGGAATTCTTTGTATTGAGACAGGTGGACCAACACCGGGGCTTGGATGTGCAGGACGTGGAATCATTGCAACATTCCAGCTGCTTAAAGATATGGAATTATTTGAAAATTATAAACCGGATGTTGTTTTGTATGATGTCTTAGGGGATGTTGTCTGTGGAGGATTTGCGGCGCCGATCCGTGAGGGATATGCGGATAAGGTTTTGATCGTTACATCTGGAGAGAAGATGGCATTATATGCGGCCAATAATATTTCCAGTGCAGTCAGAAACTTTGAGGACCGAAGCTATGCCAAGGTGTTTGGTATTGTGTTAAATCACAGAAATGTAGAAAATGAGAAAGAAAAAGTACAGGCATTTTCAGATAAGATCGGGGTGCCGATCGTAGGTGAAGTCATGAGAAGTGATGACATTATCCATTGGGAAGAACAGGGTAAGACAGTGATCGAAGGTGATCCGACATCCGAGATCAGCAAATGTTTCTTTGATCTTGCCGAATTATTATGGAAGGAAGAGGAAAAAGAATGAAGCAGGAAGCATATTTTTGTACGGTAAAAGAGCTAAATGAATTAGGAAAAGAACAGATTCCTGACCAGTTGATCTCCCATACACATTTAATCTATAGTTCTCCGGCAACATTGGCATTCAACTCTCCAGGAGCAGAAGGATTTGGTGTTAAACGTGCAGGGCTTGCGGTTCCGGATTCAATTATGCTGATCGTATCTCCAGGGTGTTGTGGACGTAATACATCCGTGCTTAGTTCCATGAGAGCTTATCATGACCGTTTTTATTATCTATTGATGGATGAGACGGATATTGTAACGGGAAGACATTTAAAAAAGATTCCAAAAGCAGTTGCAGAAATCTGTGAGGGACTTGAGAAGAAGCCATCTGTTGTGATGATCTGTATTACATGTGTGGATGCATTGCTTGGAACGGATATGGAGCGTGTCTGTCGTAAAGCAGAGGAATATGCCAAAATTCCTGTTAAGCCATGCTATATGTATGCTCTGACAAGAGAAGGAAGAAAGCCGCCAATGGTGCATGTTCGTCAGTCTATTTATTCACTCTTGGAACCAAAGAAGAAAAAAGGAAATGTAGTGAATTTATTAGGTTATTTTTCACCAATCATTGATGATTGTGAGCTATATGATCTGCTTCATGGAGCAGGGGTAAAGATAATCCATGAGATTTCCAGATGTAAAGATTACGAGGAATATCAGACGATGGCGGAAGCAAACTTTAATCTGGTATTACATCCGGAAGCACGTTTTGCAGCCGAAGACTTTCATGATCGATTAAAAATTCCATATATCGAGCTGCGAAGACTCTATCAGATCGATAAGATCGGCAGTCAGTATCGTGCATTTGGAGCGGCATTAGGTATCGAGTTTGATGATGAAAAACCACGAAAAGAAGCCGAAGATGCAGTCGCAAAATTTAAAGAAGCTCATCCGGATGCATCATTTGCGGTCGGAGAATGGATGAATGGAGATCCATTTGAACTTGCACTTGCACTGGTACGTTATGGATTTCGTGTGCCAGAGATTTATGGAACATTATCTGGAGAAAACTTTATCTATGTAAAACAGTTAGCGCAGATCAGTCCGGAAACAAAAGTTTTTTCAAATCTGGAACCAACGATGCTTTATTATGATGGAAAAGACTCTGGTGTTAATATGACCATAGGAAAAGATGCAGGATATTATCACAAAGAATGTCCAAATGTACTCTGGAACGAAGAACGACAGCCATTTGGATATGCAGGTGTACGCAGACTATTTGAGGAATTGATGGAGGTGTAACATGAGAGGACTAAGAAAATATCTGACACCATTTGCACCAGATCAGTCAGGAGCGGTGTCTGTATTATATGAATTTGGTGGAATTATCGCCATTTGCGATGCTGGTGGTTGTACCGGAAATATCTGTGGATTTGATGAGCCACGATGGTTTGAGAGTAAAAGTGCATTATTTAGTGCGGGACTTCGTGACATGGACGCAATCCTTGGACGTGATGATAAGTTGGTAGCGAAACTTGCGGATGCAGTGACAAAATTGGATGCAAAGTTTGCAGCGATCATCGGGACACCAGTTCCAGCAGTGATCGGAACAGATTACCATGCGTTAAAACGTATGACAGAGAAAAAAGTAGATCTTCCGATCATGACTGTGGATACAGATGGAATGGCATTGTATGATGAGGGTGAAGAAAAGGCATGGATGGAGTTATTTCTTACATTTGCAGGTCAAAAAGAAGAAGTGGTAAAGGATCGAATCGGTATTCTTGGAATGACCCCACAGGATGTCAGTGATCTGCATGCAGCAGACCGTATCAGAGAACATTTTGCAAAAGAAGGGAAAACAGCGGTTTGTTATGGGATGGGAAATGGACTTGATGATGTAAAATCAGTTTCTAATGTAGAAAAAAATATCGTTGTATCGCCAGCTGCCATAAAAGCAGCTCAGTATTTGGAACGAACGTATGGGACACCATATGAAATGGGTTATCCACTAGTCGATGAACTGGTTTGTGATATGGATTATCATGGGAAAAAGATACTGATCGTACAACAGCAGGTGATCGGATGTGCAATTCGTGAAGAAATATTAAAAAAAGCACCCGATGCACAAGTAACAGTTACAAGCTGGTTTATGATGAAACCAGAACTTCGCAAAGACACGGATCTGCATTTACGTGATGAAGATGATTATATCAATCTTGTGGAAAAGGAAGCGTATGATGTCATTTATGCAGATCCATGTATGAAACGAATGACACCAAAATTTGACGGAAATTTTATTGATACAATACATTTTGCAGTATCAGGGCATTTGGCAGAGGCAAGAGGATCAGAAGATTAGCACGATACGATAGGAGAAAAGAGTGTATAAAAGTGAAATGACATGGCGCATTCGCGTATATGGTATTGTTCAGGGTGTTGGATTTAGACCAACAGTCAGCCGTCAAGCGACAGCACATGGAATTTATGGAACGGTCTGTAATAAGGGACCATATGTGGAAATTTATGCGCAAGGTAAAAAAGAGAAGATCGAAGGATTTTTAAATGGATTAAAAGAAAATCCACCAAAACGAGCAGCTATTTTGAAAATAAATATAGAAGACATTACGGAAGAGAACGAACTGCATTTTGAAACATTTGATATCATTGAGAGTGAAAAAACAAAAGGAGAAATCTTTGTTTCCCCAGATATCGCAATCTGTGATGAATGTAAAAAAGAGTTGTTTGATCCAAAAGACAGACGATATCTGCATCCATTTATCAACTGCACCTGTTGCGGTCCAAGGCTTACGATTCTGGATGCACTGCCATATGACAGAGAACGTACAAGTATGAAAGAATTTCCGATGTGCCCAGAGTGCGCAAAGGAATACACAGACGAGAAATCCAGACGTTTTGATGCACAGCCGGTGTGCTGTAATGAATGCGGACCAGAAGTCTATTTGATCGGCAGAAAAGAACGAGGACGAGATGCAATTATATATACACGAAAGATGATCAGTGAAGGAAAGATCGTAGCGATCAAAGGAATCGGAGGTTTTCATCTGTGCTGTGATGCGACAAATGAAGAAGCAGTCAAACGTCTGAGAATCTTAAAGAAACGCCCAGCAAAGCCTTTTGCAGTGATGGCGAAAGACGAAAAAGTTGTGAAACAGGAATGTGTCGTGACAAAGGAACAGGAAGCGATTCTTACAGGACATCAAAAACCAATCTTGTTATTAGATAAAGAAAATGATGGAAAATTAGCATCTTCCGTAGCACCAGGAAATCCAAAAGTTGGTGTGATGCTTCCATATGCACCAGTACAGTTATTGATCTTTCAATACGATGATGAAATCAAAATGCCAGAACTTTTGGTCATGACCAGTGGAAATACTTCTGGTGCACCAATCTGCCGTGAGGACGACGAAGCGATTTCTGAATTATCCAATTTATGTGATGCAATGTTGTCGCATAACCGAAAGATTAGAATTCGTTCTGATGATACGGTTATGGATTTTTACAAAAATGAACCATATATGATCCGTCGATCCAGAGGTTATGCACCATTGCCATTTATGACATCCACGGATTGGAAAGGCCAGGTGCTGGCGGTTGGCGGCGAATTAAAGAATACATTTTGTATCGGCGTGGACAGCAGATTTTATCAGTCACCATATGTAGGGGATTTAGAAGATTTAAGAACCGTAAAAGCATTGCAAGAAACGATCCATCGTTTTCAAACATTGTTGGAAGTAGAACCACAGGCTGTAGTCTGTGATCTGCATCCAAAATACAATTCTACGGTTGTGGCAGAAGAGCTAGGCTATCCGATTATCCGAGTGCAGCATCATTATGCACATATCTTATCCTGTATGACAGAAAATGACTGTGAAGATCCAGTTATTGGAGTTTCATTTGATGGAACCGGATATGGAACAGACGGCACGATCTGGGGTGGAGAAATCTTGCTTGCAGATTATGAAAGCTTTGAAAGATTTGGAAGTATCACTCCATTTTTACAGATTGGTGGAGATGCTTCTGCAAAAGAAGGATGGCGTATTGCGGTATCCATGATCTATGGTTATACGAAAGACCGCAAAAAAGCATGGGAGATCATAGAGAAACTTGGTCTTTGTAGCGAACAGGAAAGCAAAGTTCAGTTTACTATGGCAGATCGTAAGATCAATGCGGTAGTTTCAACAAGCGTTGGACGACTGTTTGATGCAGTCAGTGCGATCCTTGGAATTAGATTGAAATCAGGGTTTGAAGGAGAAGCATCGACAGCGTTACAGTTTGCAGCAGAAGCATATGAACAACAAAATATTTTACAGGAACAAAATGAATTAGTAGATATATTAATATATGAAACAGAAGAACGGTTGATCTTAAATACAAAGATGCTTGTAGAAAAGATCACAGAAGCAAAACTACAAGGGGAAGACAGCAACAAACTTGCATATCTGTTTCATGAGATATTAGCGCAACAGATTACCGCCGCTTGTATCAAAGCAAAAGAAAAAAGCGGCAGAGATAAGGTAGCCCTGAGCGGTGGAGTATTCCAAAACCGTTTATTGCTGCGTTTGACAGAAGAACAATTGGCACAGGAAGGATTTACCGTATTGCGACATCGTATGATTCCACCAAATGATGGAGGAATCGCGATCGGACAGGCGGCATATGGAATGTATCAGTTACAAAATAATAGGAGGATATAATAATGTGTGTAGGTTTATCAGCGAAAGTAGTAAAAATAAATAATGGAACAGCAGTGATCGATGCAGATGGGGCTAAAAGAGAGATTTCTGCCCAATTGTTAGAAGATTTAGAACCAGGGGATTATGTTATGGTTCATGCAGGTGTAGCAATTGCAAAGATTACGGATGAAGATGATAACGAGACAGAAGAGTTAATGGAGGAATTCTTATCATGAAAACAGCCAGAGAGATCATAGAAACTTATGATGGTCCGAAAGTGCGGATCATGGAGGTGTGCGGAACGCATACACACGAGATTTTCAGGCTTGGAATCCGTAAACTTCTTCCCAAACAGGTAGAACTGATTTCAGGACCGGGCTGTCCAGTTTGTGTCACACCAGTTAGTTTTATCGATGAGGCGATATACCTTGCATTAGAAAAAGATGTAACGATCTGTACATTTGGCGATCTGGTACGAGTACCTGGAACAAAGATGAGTCTTGCAGGAGCCAGAGAACAAGGCGCGAAGATTCATGTCGTGTATTCACCAGCAGATGCTGAAAAATATGCTAAAGAACATAGTGAAGAACAGGTGACATTTTTATCTGTTGGATTTGAAACAACAACACCAGCAGGATGTCTTTCTGTCAAGGCAGCCAGAGAAGATCATCTTGATAATTATTCTATTTTGGTTGCAAACAAAACGATGCCTCAAGCTTATGAAAAATTAAAGAACAGTGCCGATGTATTTTTATATCCGGGACATGTTAATGCGATCACAGGAACACGTTTGTGTGAGGATTTGACCAAAGAAGGAATCAGCGGAGTTGTGGCTGGATTTACAGCAAAAGAATTGTTAACAGCACTGGCGGTTTCACTCGTAAAATTCCAGGAAGGAAAGCCATTTTTTGTAAACTGCTATCCACGTGTGGTAACACGGGATGGAAGCAAGGAAGCTCAGGTACTTGTCGATGAGATGATGGAAGCATGTGACTGTGAATGGAGAGGACTTGGTATTATCCCTAAATCCGGAATGAAATTAAGAAAAGAATGGCAGGATTTCGATGCAAGGATCAAATACCAGATGCCAAAGATCGAAGGAAAACCAAACCCAGCATGCCGTTGTGGGGATGTACTTCAGGGAAAATGCAAACCATCTGATTGCAAAGTATTTGGAAAAGGTTGTACACCACAGCATCCAGTCGGAGCCTGTATGGTATCTGGAGAGGGAGCCTGTTCTGCATACTATCAGTATTCATAATTGTACAAAGAATTACCAGTGTTTAAATAGGAAAGAAGGAAAAAACAACATGGAAAATAAAACAGTAACGATGGCACATGGTGCCGGTGGAAAACAGACATCTGAATTGATCGATGAAGTATTTAAAGCACATTTTGCAAATGATGATCTGACAGCAGATGATGCAGCAGTCTTAGTCCCACCAGCAGGAAAAATGGCAGTATCAACCGATGGATTTATCGTATCACCAGCATTTTTCCCAGGAGGAAATATCGGGAAACTTTCTATCTGTGGAACTGTAAATGACCTTGCATGTATGGGAGCTAAACCATTGTACCTTACCTGTGCTTTTGTGATCGAAGAAGGATATCCAATGGAGAAACTTGAAGAGATCGCTACAGCGATGGAAAAAACAGCAAAAGAAGCCGGAGTGCATATCGTATCAGGAGATACAAAAGTTGCAGGAAAAGGACAGGTTGATGGAGTCTTTATCACAACGACTGGAATGGGCCAGATCGAAGAAGGTGTAACAGTCGGTGGAGAACTGGCAAAACCGGGAGACGCGATCATTGTAACAGGTGATATCGGACGACATGGATGTACAATCTTGTTAGAGAGAGAAGATTTTGGAATTGACGCAGATGTGACGAGCGATTGTGCACCTTTATGGAATACAGTCAAAGCAGTGATGGATACAACACATGATTTGCATGTTATCCGCGATGCGACAAGAGGTGGTGTAGGAACTGTCTTATATGAGATCGCAGGCCAGAGCAATGTAGGAATCCGTTTAAATGCAGAAGCGGTTCCAGTACAGCCAGAAGTAAAAGGAGTTTGCGGCATGCTTGGATTAGAACCATTATATCTGGCATGTGAAGGAAGACTTGTTATCATGGCATCAAAGAAAGAGGCAGAAGCAATCGTGGAAACATTGAAAAAATGTCCATATTCAGCAAATGCAGCAATCATTGGTGAAGTTATGGAAGAAGAAGCTGGAAGAGTTATCATGGAGACAGAGATCGGTACACAGGCATTACTTCCACAGCCGGGAGGAGAGCTTTTACCTAGAATCTGTTAAATAGGAGGAAGATGTAAGTGATCAGGATAGCAGTATATGGAAAAGGTGGAATTGGAAAATCAACGACCGTTTCCAATGTGGCAGCAGCATTGTCAGAAATGGGACTTAAGGTCATGCAGATCGGCTGTGATCCAAAAGCGGATTCTACGATATTACTCTGTCATGGAGAAGCTGTTCCGGCAGTGCTTGATCTATATAATAGGAAAAAACAGGCATTGAAACTTGATGATATGATACGCATTGGTTATAACGGCGTGATCTGTGTGGAAGCTGGAGGACCGACACCGGGACTTGGATGTGCCGGGCGTGGGATCATCACGGCTCTTGAAAAATTAAAAGAGCTTGGTGCATATGATGTATACAAGCCAGATGTGGTTTTATACGATGTATTAGGAGATGTCGTATGCGGCGGATTTTCCATGCCGATGCGAGGCGGTTACGCAGATAAAGTATTTATCATTACATCCGGAGAAAATATGGCAATTCATGCAGCAGCCAATATAGCCATGGCAGTGGATAACTTCAAAAATCGTGGATATGCTGAACTTGGAGGCTTTATTCTAAATCGCAGAGACGTTCCTAGAGAAGAAGAAAAAGTAGAAGAGCTGGCAGATGATTTTCAAACAACAATTGTTGGCACATTATCACATAGTGAGCAGGTAATCTTAGCAGAGGAACAGAAAAAAACATTGCTGGAGTGTTATCCAGAAAGTGAAATGGCAGAGGAATATCGTGTGCTTGCAAGGCAGATATATCGCATATGCGGGGAGGAAATCTAATGTTACGTCGTGTAGGTGAAACCATTGATCCAAAAGATGCGATGGTAAAAATAAAAGATGCATCATTCCCAGCTCCGTTTGCTTCAGAACTTGAATATAATTCTCCAGTGCACGGGAACTGGAATATCGTACACACAGGAATGCAACTTCCAGAATCCATTCAGATCTATGTCTGTGCAGATAACTGTATGCGAGGTGTCGTCCTCACTGCAGCGGAAATGAATGCAGCAGACCGTTTTTCCTTTGTGATCGTAGAGGAGCAAAATATCTTAAATGGGAATCTGGAAGATATTACCATCGAAGGTGTGACAGATGTATTAAAGAAACGAGACGATCATCCCAAAGCTGTTTTACTCTTTACGGTTTGTCTTCACCATTTTGTTGGAAGTAATCTTGACTATATTTATAGCGAATTAGAGAAACGTTTCCCTGATATCTGTTTTATTCGCTGCTATATGGACCCAATCATGCAAAAACATGGATTAACTCCAGATCAGAAGCTTCGAAAAGCAATGTATGATCCTCTTATAGAGTGTAAACCATATGATAAAACAGTATCTGTATTGGGAAGTGATTTTGCTCTAGATGAAAGCAGCGATATTAAACGTTTATTAAAGAAATATAATTATAGAATATTTGAGTTGCCAAAATGTAAAAATTGGCAGGATATGATGGAAATGAGCAAGGGAAAACTGTTTATAAACTGCTACCCAGCTGGAAAATACGGAATGGAGACACAGGCAAGGCGTCTTGGACGCGAGTGCTTGTATCTTCCTGGAAGTTTTGATTATGATGAAATAGAAGAACAGTTAAAGAAGCTTACAGATACTCTTGGTTTACCAGAACTTACAGAAGATGAACGAAAACAAGAAAGACAATCATGTGAACAAGCACTTGCCAAAGCAAAAGATTTGATCAAAGATATGCCGATCACATTGGATTATCTATACCATCCAAGACCTCTTGGACTGGCAAAATTGCTCATTACCCATGGATTTTGTGTAAAATCAGTCTATCTGGATGCGATCAATCCAGAAGAAAAGGACGATTTTATCTGGCTTCAAAAACATGCACCAGAACTTGAGCTCATTGCAACGATCCAAGTAAAGATGCGTGTATTGCCAAGAGGCGGCAGTGAAGAAGTACTTGCGATCGGACAGAAAGCCGCATATTTTAGCAAAAGCCGCCATTTTGTCAATCTTGTACAGGGAGAAGGATTATATGGATTTGATGGAATCAGACGAACGACCGAACTTATGATGGATGCATATCTTAAGGAAAAAGATACACAAAAATTAGTAATACAAAAGGGATGGGGGTGCGAGTGCTGCTTATGAGACAATCTTATCGAATTATACCAATTTATACAGCTGACGTGTCAGGCGTGTGTTCTGCATTGTATGAATTAGGTGGCATGACAGTGATGCACGATCCTTCTGGATGCAACTCCACCTACAATACTCATGATGAACTTCGCTGGTACGATCAGGATAGCTTGATTTTTATTTCTGGTCTGACGGAAATCGATGCGATCATGGGAAATGATCAAAAATTTATTGATGATATTGAGCATGCAGCCAAACAACTGCATCCAAAATTTATCGCATTAGCAGGTTCACCAATTCCATTTATGAATGGAACAGATTTCCCTGCAATTGCCCATGTGATCGAGGCAGAAACCGGGATTCCAACATTTTCAGTGCCAACGAATGGCATGAATGATTATGTGTATGGAGCAGGGATCGCATTGGAAGAAATCGCAAAACGTTTTGTAAAAGATCCAGAGAAACAAGATCAAAAAGATTCTACTTCAAAAGCTGTAAATCTGTTAGGAGTAACCCCTCTTGATTTTGGGCCACAGGAAAATGTAGAAATATTAAAACAAAATCTGCAAAAATGCGGATGGGAAGTGATGTCCTCATGGGCAATGGGAGATGACTTAGAAACACTGCAAAGATCAGCACAAGCAGATGTAAATTTAGTTGTATCAGCAGTGGGGCGTCGTGCAGCAAAGATTCTTTGGAAAACATACAAAATTCCTTATGTGATCGGGACACCAAATGAATGGTTGACAGAAGATATTTGTAATGCATTGGAGCTTGCAGTTACAAAGAAGGAAAATCAAAAAGCTGTATATTTACAAAAACGTATGCCCAAGGAAGCCAAGATCACTCTGATCGGAGAGCCTGTCACTATGGGATCACTTGCAGCAGGGATTGAAAAACACTATGGACACTCAACGCGTGTGCTATGCCCATTAAAAGAATGTGAAGCTTTGATTGGAGAGAAGGATAAAGTAGTACTTGGAGAAGAAGCAATGGAAGAAGAACTGAAAAACGCAAAGATCATTGTGGCAGATCCACTGTATAAGCCAATCTGTCCAAAGAATAGCACATTTTATGAACTTGCTCATGTAGCATTTTCAGGAAGAATCTATTTTTAAATGATAAGTGTATTTACAAATATACAGAAAACCATGGAGATCAATCAGATGTTAAAAAGACAAGAACATTTTTTTCAAAGCCAAAAGACAAAGGATTATGAATTTCGAAAGAAAGCACTTTTACGTCTGGAATATGCAATCAAAAAACATGAAAAAGAAATCGAACATGCATTGTATAAAGATTTAGGAAAATCATGCTTTGAGTCCTATATGACAGAGATTGGTATGGTAAAAAGTGAACTTTCTTATATAAAGAAAAATCTGAAAAGATGGATGAAACCAGAACAGGTAAAAACACCACTTGCCCAGTTCCCATCCAAAAGTTTTAAGATCAAAGAACCCCTTGGAAAGGTTCTGATCATTGCACCATGGAATTATCCAATTCTTTTATCCCTGCAACCACTCATTGGAGCGATTGCTGCAGGAAATTGCAGTGTCTTAAAGCCATCGGAACATGCACCGCATTGTGCGAATCTTTTAAAGAAGATGATTGGTGAAGTTTTTCCATCTCATTACGTTGCTGTGATCAATGGAGGTGTAGAGATCAGTGAAAAACTTCTGGAACAGTCATTTGATCATATTTTCTATACTGGAGGAGAACAAGTCGGCAAGATCGTGATGGAAAAAGCATCGAAACATTTAACACCGGTAACCTTAGAATTGGGTGGAAAAAGTCCTTGTATCGTAGAAGAAAGTGCAGATATCAAACTGGCAGCAAAGCGAATTGTTTTTGGAAAATTTCTAAACAGTGGGCAAACATGTGTTGCACCAGATTATATTTTGGTAGATAAAAAAGCAGAAAGTGAGCTGATCTTTTACTTAAAATACTGGATCAACAAAATGATCGGGAAACATCCTTTGTCTAATAAGGATTATCCATCTATGATCAACACAAGACATTATCAGCGGATTATGGATCTTATGAAACATGAAAAGATCGTAGAAGGCGGTTATGGCGATATGAGATTAAAAAAGATCGCACCAACGATTCTTGTGAATGTAAAAGAAAAATCAAATGTTATGCAGGAAGAAATTTTTGGACCAATACTTCCAGTGATGACATATGACAAATTAGCAGATGCGATCATTTATATCAGAGATCATAACAAACCGTTGGCATTGTATTTATTTACAGAAAATGATAAAGTAGAACAAGATGTACTTTCACAGTTGTCTTTTGGCGGCGGCTGTATCAATGATACGATCATCCACCTTGCAACTCCATATCTAGGATTTGGAGGAGTTTCTAACAGCGGAATGGGAACTTATCACGGAAAGAAAAGCTTTGATACTTTTACACATGAAAAAAGCATCATAAAAAAATCAGACAAGATCGACATTCCAATCCGCTATATGCCATATAACAAAGCCAAAGAACAATTGATGAAGTTTTTTCTGAAATTATAAGATAAGGAGCAACTTTTATGGAATTTACAAACGTATTACCAGGAGTCAAACTGGTAAAACAAAATGAAGCAGGAAATGAAGAAGAACTTTTTCTTTCACAAAATGATCATGTGATCGTAAAGACATTAAATGGAAGAGAAATCAAAGGTATTTTTATGCAGATTGAATTTGCAAGATGTCTGGAAGAAGATGATATTGTGCATGTGCATAAAGACAATGGGGAAAATGAAGGAATCCCATTTGATACGATCGATGATATTATTAAGGGTTAAGAAAGAAAAAGAGGATTAAGATTTATATGGAAAATCAGAATCAAAATGTCAGTGCAGACAATATTTACAAGTTGAATGGAAGAGTTCCATTATCTAAAGCAATCCCATTTGGACTGCAGCATGTGCTGGCAATGTTTGTATCCAATCTTGCACCAGTACTGATCGTCTGTAGTGCAGCATTTGTACATGGAACGAATCATCATTTGACTGGAGCAGAAATCACACAGTTATTACAATGTGCGATGTTTGTTGCAGGAATCGGTACGTGTCTTCAGTTATACCCAATCTGGAAGATCGGATCGAGGCTTCCGATCGTTATGGGAGTCAGTTTTACTTTCCTTGGAAGTTTATTGATGATTTGTACAAATCCAGATCTTGGATATGAAGGAATGGTAGGAGCGGTCATTGCCGGAGGTATTTTTGAAGGAATCGTAGGTTTAAGTGCCAGATACTGGAAACGATTTTTAACACCTGTTGTTTCGGCCTGTGTTGTTATCGCGATCGGATTATCCTTACTATCCGTAGGAATGAATTCCTGGGGAGGCGGAGATGGAGCCAAAGATTTTGGATCATGGTATCATCTTTTTATCGGAGCATTTACACTGATCGTCTGTCTTGCAGCCAGATACATCTTAAAAGGTGTATATAAGAACTTAAATGTATTAGTCGGACTGGTCTTAGGATACCTTCTTTCTGTGATCTTTACCGTTGCAGGAATTGCACCACTGGTTGATTTCTCTGGAATTTCAAAAACAATCGCACAGGTTGGCGTTGTAAGTATTCCGAAACTTGTATTCTTTACAAGCCTTAAACCAGTCTTTGATCTTGGAGCATTTTTTACGATTGCGATCGTATTCCTTGTATCAGCAGCAGAGACAACGGGTGCGACAACAGCCATCTGTACTGGAGCACTTGGAAGAGATATTGAAATGGAAGAATTACAGGGATCATTAGCAGCTGATGGATTTTCCAGTGCGATTTCTGGTTGTTTTGGATGTCTTCCATTAACATCATTCAGCCAGAATGTTGGACTTGTCACAATGACAGGAGTTATTAATCGATTTACAATCTTAATGGGAGCATTGATTTTAATCCTAGCATCGTTATTTCCACCACTGGGAGCGTTTTTTAATTCTCTCCCACAGGCAGTGCTTGGTGGATGTACGGTTATGATGTTTGGATCTATCATGTATGAAGGAATCAAGATGTTAAAAGAATGTGAGTTTGATGATCGTACAATGGTGATTGTATCTTTAGCATTTTGTATCGGAGTTGGACTGACTCAGACATCTGGAAACTTTTTTGCAGCATTTCCGAAGGAAGTTGGGGATATCTTTAATGGGAATGCAGTTGCGGGAGTCTTTGTAGTGTCATTAATTTTGAGTTTAGTACTTCCTAAAAGTAAAAAAAGTGAATAATATTTATAATCTTTGAGTATGTTACAAAAATAAAAAAATAGATGGTACGCGAAACATGAATTTCATGTACCATCTATTTTTTTATTTTTATAACATACGCGAAGGTTATAGATACTATTTAGGTATATTTATTTGAGAAACGAAAAGAATTAAAGGGTATGATATATGTCACCTTCTAAAGTTTTCCATAAAAACTTTTTATCTTCATAAATCATATAGCCATGTTCAGATTCTTCTTTAGGAATTGACACAGATCCTGGATTTAAATACAAAAAGTTATCATATTCTTCCCAAGCTGGAATATGTGTATGCCCAGTTAACAGAATATCTCCTTTATGTAATTTTGGAGGATTCGCTGGTGAGTTTATGTGTCCGTGGGTTGCGTAGATTGTTTGTTCGTCGATGTATAGAATACAGGATTCACTTAATACAGGAAAGTTTAGTACCATCTGGTCGACTTCGGCTTCGCAGTTTCCTCTCACACAGATCAACTGGTCACTGATGGAATTTAGCATTTCGATGACTTGTTTTGGCGCGTAGTCTTTTGGAAGGTCGTTTCTTGGTCCGTGATAAAGTAAATCTCCTAAGAGAAGTAATTTATCAGGCTGTTCTTTTTTATAAGCTTCCATTAATTGTCTACAATAATAAGCAGATCCGTGAATATCGGATGCGATCATTAATTTCATATGTAAATACCTCAATTCTTTAAAAGTACGATAAAATATCTTTGTTTCAGTATATCACAAAATATGTTAAAATGGTCGGGACGATAAATTTGAGATGATAATTTTAGAAAGGTTTAAAGAATAAAATGAAACGATTAGTATTAGCGGAGAAGCCTTCGGTTGGGCGTGATATTGCGAGAGTTCTTGGCTGTAAAAATGAAACGCATAGTTATATCGAAGGAAATGATTATATTGTAACATGGGCATTAGGACATTTAGTGTCTTTGGCAGATCCGGAGCAGTATGGAAAAAAGTATAAAGAATGGAATATGGATGTCCTTCCAATGATGCCCAAACACTGGAAATTGACTGTGTTAAAAAAGACATCCAAACAGTTTCAGATAGTGAAGAAACTACTTCTTCGAAATGACATCAAAGACGTGATCATTGCAACTGATGCTGGAAGAGAAGGAGAACTGGTTGCCAGATGGATCTTACAGATGTCAGGAAATAAGAAACCGATCTATCGTTTGTGGATATCTTCGGTAACAGATAAAGCGATCAAAGATGGTTTTGCACATTTAAAACAGGGAAAAGAATATGACAATCTCTTTCGTGCGGCAAGATCAAGGGCAGAAGCAGACTGGTTAGTTGGAATCAATGCGACAAGAGCTTTGACATGTAAATATAACGCACAGTTATCTTGCGGACGTGTGCAGACACCAACGCTGGCAATGATCATGAATCGTGAGCAGGAAATTCGAAATTTCAAACCTCAGAAATATTATGGATATAAGATTTTTGCAACAGGAATGAATTTCACATGGGAAAATCAAAAAGGGAACCAGAGAATTTCCGATAAGAAATGGGCAGAGGAACTTGGAAAGAAATTAAGAGGTCATGATCTTGTGATCACAGAAGTTTCCAAAAAAGAGAAGAAGAATTATGCACCAGAACTTTACGATCTGACAACACTGCAGAAAGAAGCCAGCAAACGCTATGGATTCTCACCAAAACAGACATTAAATATCATGCAGAGCCTTTATGAGCATCACAAAGTATTGACGTATCCAAGAACAGATTCCAGATATTTAACCAATGATATGACAGAGACATTAAAAGACAGGATCAAAGCGTGTCAGAATGGATCATACAAAAAGGCAGCAGCGGCATTATTAAGAAAAGAGATTAAAGCAAGCAGTCGTTTTATCAACAATAAGAAAGTATCCGATCATCATGCGATCATTCCAACAGAACAGTATGCATCTTTGACAAGTTTCAGCTCTGATGAACGAAAGATCTACGATATGGTTGTTGCAAGATTTTTAGCTGTTTTATCTGAACCAGCAATTTCCGAACAACTTTCTGTAAAAGCAAGTGTAAATGGGGAGTTATTCCGTGCAAAAGCAGAGAATATCAAACAAATTGGATGGAGAGAACTTTACGAAGAAGAAACAGGATCAAAAGATATGATCAAAGCAGGAAATATTCCAGTCAAAGGAAAAGAATATTCTGTTGGTACGATCTCTATGACAGAAGGAACAACCAATCCACCAGGACGTTATACTGAAGGAACATTAATTGATCAGATGGATAAAAAAGGTCTTGGAACGGTTGCAACAAGAGCAGATATCATTGATAAACTATTTAACAGTTACCTTCTTGAAAAGAAAGGAAATGAAATTCACATCACATCCAAAGGAAAGCAGTTATTAGAACTTGTTCCAGAAGATCTTAAAAAAGCAGAACTAACCGCTGACTGGGAAAAGAAACTGACAGCAATTTCGAAAGGAAAACAAAATGATCAGAAATTTATGAGAGAAATCTCAGATTATACACAGGCATTGATCAAAGATATTAAAACATCCGATGGAAAATTCAGACATGATAATGTGACAAGACATCGTTGCCCAGAATGTGGAAAATTCTTATTAGAAGTCAATGGGAAACATGGAAAACGTCTGGTATGTCAGGATCGCACCTGTGGGTATAAAAAGACAATTTCAAGAATCACAAATGCAAGATGTCCAGTATGTCATAAGAAAATGGAAATGGTCGGAGAAGGTGAAGGACAGAAGTTTGTATGCGTTTGCGGATATAAGGAAAAACTGTCTGCATTTAAACAGAGAAAAGAAAAACAGGGTTCTGGAATGAGTAAGAAGGAAGTGAACCGGTATTTGAAGAAACAGCAGAAAGAGGCAGAACAGCCAATTAATAATGCATTTGCGGAGGCTTTTGCGAAAATTAAACTGTAGGTTGTGTGTTGGATGATCTGTATGTATTCTATTCTGAGACCCATTCGCATTTTATCTTAAAATATAGGATTTCACAGGCTTTCCAACAGGATTGTATTCAGTTTGGTTGTCATAATATTGAATTAATTCATCCAATTCGTTCGCCACTGTTTTCTGTAATACATCAACAGATGTGATCTGTGAAAGGTAGGGAAGGCTATCAAAGTGTTTCCGATATTTTTCATCACCACCAGTAAAGAAATGTTCCATTGGAGTTCCTAGTCTTTGGGCGTAAGCGCAATAGCGTACTTGATGGTGTTCTAATAGATATTCTTCTTGCCGGATTTTTCGCCCGATCAGGAAGTTCACTGGTTCCGTGTTGGCTGGATTGGATGTCATTTTTACGAGTAGAGATTGGAAGAATGAGGCATCTAACATATTTTTTAAATGTAGATATTCATAAACGAGATCCTCAATTGCAATAACTTTTGAGGAAAATTCAAAGGGGTTTTGTACTAGGATCTGGTTTGCTCCAAAAGTTGTAGCGATTCCGTTTTGGAATATAAATAGTTTTTCTGGATTCCTATGAAGATCTTCGTAAGACTGACCATCTTCTGTTTTGGATGCTTTTGAATCGACGACAGCGACGATTCCATCTTTTGCTTTGAAAATGCCGGTGAATGACATGATAAAATTCCTCATTTCTGTTAAACTGACCCGAAAAGTAAGAATTATCGGGAATTTTTAAAGTTATTATAGCAAAAAAATGACAGAAAGAATACGTTGAATGAAAAACTCATTAATGATATACTGAATCTAATAAAGTCAAAAAGGAGAAAGATCAATGATTAGAATTGGTATTATGGGTTATGGTAACCTTGGACGCGGAATTGAATGCGCGATCAAACAGAATGACGATTTGGAGCTTGTAGCTGTATTTACAAGAAGAGATCCAGCGACAGTCAGCATTTTAACAGAAGGTGCAGCTGTATGTAATGTCAAAGATGTAGAAGATTGGAAAGATAAGATTGACGTTTTAATGTTATGTGGAGGAAGTGCAACAGATCTTCCTGTTCAAACACCAGAATATGCAAAATTATTTAACGTAGTAGATAGCTTTGATACACACGCAAGAATTCCAGAACATTTTGCAAATGTAGATAAAGCAGCAAAAGAAAATGAACATATTGGAATCATCTCTGTAGGTTGGGATCCAGGAATGTTCTCTTTAAATAGAATGTATGCAAACGCAATCCTTCCAGAAGGAAAGGATTACACATTCTGGGGAAAAGGTGTCAGCCAGGGACATTCTGATGCAATTCGTCGTGTAGAAGGTGTCAAAGATGGTAAACAGTACACAATTCCTGTAGAAGCAGCCTTAGAAGCAGTTCGTAATGGAGAAGATCCAGAACTTACAACAAGACAGAAACATACAAGAGAATGTTTTGTAGTCCTTGAAGAAGGTGCAGATGCGAAGAAAGTAGAAGAAGAGATCAAAACAATGCCGAACTACTTCTCAGACTATGACACAACAGTACATTTCATCAGTCAGGAAGAATTAGATCGTGATCACAGCAAGATCCCTCATGGTGGATTCGTATTAAGAAGCGGATGCACAGGATGGGAAAAAGAAAACAAACACATTATCGAATACAGCTTAAAATTAGATTCTAACCCAGAATTTACATCAAGCGTTTTAGTTGCATATGCAAGAGCTGCATACAAACTTTCCAAAGAAGGACAGAGCGGATGCAAGACTGTATTTGATATCGCACCAGCATATTTAAGTGCCAAATCTGGAGAAGAATTAAGAGCTTCTTTGTTATAAAAAGACAAAGAATCAATCGTTCAATAAAATGATTATAAAAAGAAATAAAATATTTCTAAACTGCCTTGATTTCATGTAGAAGGAACGATATAATCTTCTACATGTTATAGAGAAAGAAGGGAGATATTTATGTACCCATATGGTTATTATTTCGACCCAACGTATATTTTGATCATCGTCGGGGTGATCATTACAATGATTGCATCTTCTAAGATGAATTCAACATTCCGAAGATATTCAAGAGTTCGTTGCCATTGTGGATTAACAGGTTCGCAGGCGGCGCAACGTATTTTAAATCAGGCAGGAATCTACGATGTTTCTGTAGAACGAGTCAGTGGTAATCTTACGGATCATTATGATCCAAAGAATAAGGTACTACGATTATCCGATGCAACTTATGGATCTGATTCCATTGCAGCGATCGGCGTTGCAGCTCATGAATGTGGGCATGCCGTACAACATCAGCAAGGATATACACCATTAAAGATTCGTGGAGCGATGGTTCCAGCCGTGAATTTAGGATCTAATTTATCTTGGTTGTTTATTATCGGTGGTGTTGTTCTTGGAATGAACCAGACACTGCTGAATATCGGAATTTTGTTATTCTCATTGGCAGTTATCTTTCAGCTGGTAACACTTCCAGTTGAATTTAACGCTTCAGCAAGAGCTTTAAAGATCCTTGGCAATACAGGAATCATGTATGGTGATGAAGTAGCACAGACAAGGAAGGTATTAACTGCAGCAGCACTCACTTATGTGGCAAGTGCAACAGCGGCAATCCTTAGTTTACTTCGTCTGGTTATTTTATTCGGAGAAAGAGATAACGACTAGAAATATAAATTTGAGAAGAAATCCTGCGTTGCAGGATTTTTTCTTTTCTAAAATAAGGAGGAGAAAATAAGCAATATTATTTCATTGATCCTGACACTTTGCTGTGTTAGATGGGGATGGATGTTATATGGGCTTGGAGCAGTATTGATCTTTCTTTATCCGGACATACCCATGCTGGACAGATCTGGCCGACAGGACAGCTTGGAGAGCTGATCGGTGTGAATGAGTTAAATTATGGATACCGACAAGATGGAGATTATCAGGTAATTGTAAGTTTCGGAATCGGCGGCTGGGGATATCCAATCCGTACAGGCGGACATTCCGAATATGTAGTTATCACTTTAAATACAAAGAAATAAAGAGGAAAAAATATGGCAGGAAAATTTTATGCAGTAAAAAAAGGAAGAAAACCAGGAATCTACATGTCATGGGATGCATGCAAAGCACAGGTGATGGGATTTCCAAATGCAAGATACAAAGGATTTAAAACAAAAGCAGAAGCGGAAGAGTTTTTAAATCCCGATGCAAACGAATTGATGCAGATTGATGAAGACACATTAGTTGCATATGTGGACGGAAGTTATGATCATTCCCAGAAGAGATTTTCCTATGGAATGGTTTTGATGCATGACGGAAAAGAACGCTATTTTGCATATCCATACATAGATGAAGAACTGGCAACGATGCGTAATGTAGCAGGCGAGATCAAAGGTTCCGAAGCAGCCATGCGTTTTGCAAAAGAAAATGGCTACAAAAAACTTGCAATTCACTATGATTATGAAGGAATCCAGAAATGGTGTACAGGTGAGTGGGCAGCAAAAAAAGAAGGAACACAGGCTTATCAGAGAATTTATGAAGAAATGAAACAGCATGTTCAGATTAAGTTTGTAAAAGTCAAAGGACATTCCAATGATAAATATAACGATTATGCAGATATGTTAGCGAAATCTGCATTAGGAATCGGAGATGGAAGCTTCGAGAAGAAAGAAGATCAGGAGTGGATCAAAGTAAGGTAAAAGAAAAAATATGGAATCCCTTTGGAATTATACCAAGCTGGATAAATCCAAGTTTCTTGTATAGATGCAGGGCTGCTTTATTGTTTGATGGATTTCTGGAAATGTGCTACACTTTTATTTAGAATGAGAAAATTATATTGTAAATATTAAAATTGTATGATATGATTCTGAATATATTTATATAGTATTAAGTATAGTTTGAATGAACAATGATAGGAGAAGTCATATTGAAAAATAAGTTGTTTTCAGGAGAGTCAATAAACATTGAATATAAAGTTGAAATGCCTAAAAAGAGCGAAAAATATATGAAAACAGTAGTGGCTTTTGCAAATGGAAGAGGAGGACGTATTGTTTTTGGTGTTGATGATGAGCCATGTGAATATCTTGAAATTGATGAAAACGATATAAAAGACTTATGTGACAAGATGAAAAAACAGCAGGCAATTAGACGAATCGGCACTAGTCATAAAGGCTATTGGGAATTGTTGATCAATTTATAAAGAAAGGTATTAAAAACATATGAAAATCCAAATGATCTGCGTCGGAAAAATTAAAGAAGCATATTTAAGAGAATTGATCGATCACTACACAAAGATTATCCGCAAGAAATATGATTTTGAAATTATAGAACTTCCTGACGAGAAAACACCAGATAACGCCAGTGAAAAAGAAGAAGCAAAGATCAAGGAAATTGAAGGACAGAGAATTCTTGATAAGATTCCAGAAGGATCTTTTGTAATTTCTCTCTGTATAGAAGGAACTCCTTATTCCACAGAACAATTCCAGAAGAAATGGAATCAGTGGAACAAGGAGTCCATAAATAATATTACATTTATTATTGGCGGTTCCCTTGGATTATCACCTAAAGTTATATCCAAAGGGAAATTAAAATTAAGTTTTAGTAAAATGACATTTCCACATCAATTAATGCGCCTGATCTTAATTGAGCAGTTAAGCTATCTTTAATCTAAAGCATTTTCGAACATTCGGTAAATTTCCGGGTGTTCTTTTTTTACATTGATCGGTTTTAGATCTTTTGTCACCATACCATGTGTTGTCTTCCCAGTAGCAATCAGATCATCACCTCTTGTAACCTTATAAGAAAACTCTAGACGAACAGGAGACAGCTTGGTAAGATTTACATGAATCTGTAACTGATCCTCATAGAAAGCTGCTTTTTTATATTTGCATTCAAGGCTTGTTAATGGAGTGATGATTCCTTCTTTTTCTACATCTGTATAAGAAATGCCAGCGGCTTTAATAAAATCAGTTCTGGCTACTTCAAACCAAACTGCATAGTTACTATGATGAGCAATCCCCATCTGATCTGTTTCTGCATAACGAACTTCAATCGTTGATATATGTCCCATAATTTACGCTCCTTTTCTTTTTGTTTATTGTAAGCATTTTTTAAGAATCTGTCAAAATTTAAAGAAGCTGTACTGTAGCGGTGTTCTTTCCTGATCTACCAATAAGTTTATAGTAAAGGATAAAAGCAATGAGTGCGGTAATGATTTCAGCAACCCAGAATGCATGCCATACACCATGTACTCCAACTGTTTTACTTAATATAAATGCTGCAGGAATGATCACAACAACATAACGTAAAAATGAGATCATAAAAGACTGAATACCTTTTCCTAATGCTTCAAATGCACCTGCGGAAACAACGGAAACGGAAGAAGCTACAAATCCTGCACAAATAATGCGAAGTGCGATCGTGCCTTCTGTTAATGTTTCAGGATTGTTTGTAAACATACTCATAAGCGTCTGCGGTATCGTAAAACAAATGACAGTTCCAACAGCCATGATTCCAACAACAATCTCAAATGTCATAAGATAGATCTTACGGACACGTGCTGGTTCCTTTGCTCCATAATTATAACTCATAATCGGGCGCATTCCCTGAATCATTCCATTCGCTGTCAGATATAAGAATGTCTGTAATTTGTAATAAACACCAAGAACAACAACATAAGTCTGTGAAAATGATGCTAAAATCGCATTTAAAGCAGACACTAAGAAAGATGGTAATGCCATATTTAAAGTTGCTGGAATTCCGATGGTATATAATCTTTTAATACATGCAGCTTCTGGTTTTAAACAATCTTTTCTGATCTTTACATGAATTGGACGAAATAGATAAACGAATAAATAGATGATCAATGTACTGCTCTGTCCAATTCCAGTTGCAAGTGCCGCACCTTGAATTCCAAGTTTCGGAAAGAAACCGATTCCAAAGATTAAAAGTGGGTCTAATACAATATTTACAATACAACCGGTCATCAAAGCAATCATTGTGGTCACCATATTTCCAACTGCCTGAAAAATCTTCTCAAAAGAAATACTTACCATAATAATAGTTGAAAACATTAATGCAATGGTTGAATATTGTAATCCCATTTTGATAACAGTCTGATCTTTTGTAAACATTGCCAAAAATGATGGCATGATCATTAATCCAACAATCGTAAAAATGATTCCATGAATAGTATTTAGAAACAATCCTTGTGTTGCTGCTTTATTGGCTTCTTTTGCTTTCCCTGCGCCAAGACACATTGCAATCACTGCATTAATTCCAACGCCAAATCCAACCGCAACTGAGTTGATCAGATTTTGCACTGGATATACAAGAGATAAAGCGTTCATTGCATCTTCACTGATTTTTGCAACGAAGATACTGTCAATGATGTTATACAATGAGTTTACAAACATGGAGATTACCATTGGCAGCGCCATTGATAATAATAATGGTAAAATTGGTTTTTCTTTCATATACGTCTGATCCATAAAATAATTTTCCTCCTTAACAATAAAAAAGAGACAATAGACTTTGCTGTTTAACGATCAGAAACAGTAAAATCTATAGTCTCTTAAAAGACAATATTTAATTTCTATAATATATTTTATTTATTAAAATACGCACCAGGCGGGAGTCGAACCCGCGGCCAACAGCTTCGGAGGCTGCCACTCTATCCACTGAGTTACTGGTACATAAGCTTTATTATATTACAATATATTGAAAAAAATAGCAAGAGTTATTTTGGGTTGGACTGGACTCGCTCCGCTCGATAAGGTATACCCGCAGGGCATTCGTGAATTCATAGTCCTTTGGACTGGACTCGCTCCGCTCGATAAGGTATAATATACTGTAAATTTGCTGTAGGTGGATTGGAGGGATGTTCGTGAAGCTTAGAAAATCTACAGTTGTTGTTATCATTACAAGTTGGATTTTATTTTTTGTAGCAGCTTTTTTAGCTTATGTAAAATTAGATCAGATAAGGCAAGAACGACTTACCAATGAAAAGATTTTTCAACAAACAACACAGAAGAATACCGCACAAAACGTGATCAAGGAAACCAATGATGCAGTGAAAGCAAAAAAGAAAGATCCTGATGCTGAGAAAAAAACAGTGGAGGATTTTATGAAAACATATTATAAGCTGGTTCAGAAAAATGATCTTACAAATTTGAAATCTATGGTAGAAGATACGAATGAGTTGGAGAAAAATCAAAAAGCTATCCATCAGTATGTGAAAAAATACGATGATCTTACATATCTTGTAAAAAAAGGAGCAGATGATGAATCATTTATTGTTTATGTGACATATAAGATGAAGATTAAGAAGATTGCAACATTGGCACCAGGAATGACATCGTATTATGTAATGAAGAAGGGAGATACTTTTTGTATCTACAATAATCAAAAACATGATACGGATGAGATCACAGATGCAAAAAAAGAAAGCCAAAACAGCAAAGAGATTAAAAAGTTGACAAAGCAGATCAATAAAAAATATGATCAGGCCTTAAAACAAGATAAAAAATTAAAACAATTTTTTGAAGGAAATTAAAATATATGATGAAATTTGAAATCTATATTCTACAGAAGAAATCGCAAGATTCTAAGACGTACCAAGAAGCAATGGGAGAATATCTAAAGCGTCTCGGGGCATATGCGAAAGTTTCTGTAGTGTATAAAAAGAATGCAAAACAAGTAGAGAAAATATTAAAAGAAGCGGGAGAGCATTATCATATCATACCAGGAAAAGACAGTATGACAAGTCCGGAACTTGCACAACTGATCAATGAAAGCTCTGTGCAGGGAATTTCAAAGTTTCATTTTTATATTGGAGATTTAGAATCTGAAGAGACAAAACCATTTCATGTATCTTCCTTTACACAAAGTGGATCACTAACAGGTACGATCATACTAGAACAGATTTATCGTGCTTACCGGATTTTAAATCACCAGCCATATCACAAGTAATACTAGAAAACACTAGAATGGAGTTAGCAAAGATGGAGTTTAAGACACCAACAATTGAAGATAAAGAAGAAATTGACCGATGTATCCTGGCAGATGATACAAGAAGCTGTGATTACGCAACAGCCAATATTATTTTATGGAGTGCATATTATCAGGTAAAATATGCGATCATCGAAGGACTCTTTGTATCGCATACAGATGAAGAAGGCGGTTCTTTCTGCTACCCGATCGGAAAGGGAGATAAGAAAAAGGTATTACAGTCTCTGATGGACGATTGTAAAGAAAAACAGATTCCATTTGTATTGCATGGGGTAACTCATGAAATGGAAGATGAATTTCGGAAAATGTTTGGAGATATTTATGAAATTGAATATGACAGAGATATCTCAGAATATATTTATGACAGAGAAAAACTAGCAACATTATCTGGCAAGAAACTTCATGGAAAGAGAAATCACATCAATCGTTTTAAGGAAAATCATGAATGGTCATATGAACCGCTTTCTGATGAAAATCAGTTAGAAGTACTAGCAATGTTGATGGAATGGAAGTTACAAAACTGTGATCCAGAAGATATTGAGAAACATGATGAGATCTGTGTATCGAAAAACAGTGTGATCAATTATAAAGAATTAGGGCTCGTAGGAGGCGTTTTGCGTGCAGAAGGTAAGATCGTAGGATTTTCCATTGGAGAACGCGCATCAAATGAAGATACGTTTATCGTTCATATTGAAAAAGCTTTTGCAGATATCCAAGGAGCATATCCAATGATCAATCAGCAGTTTGTCATTCACGAGATGGAGAATTTTAAATATGTAAACAGAGAGGATGATGTCGGAGAAGAAGGACTTCGTAAATCGAAATTATCCTATCGTCCAGTATTTATGGTAGATAAAGGTGTTCTTCGCCTAAAATCAGAAGTAAAGAATTGACACTAGGTGTCTAAAAATGTAGAATTGAAGAAAGGACAAACCATTAGGAGGAATATGTAATGAAACATTTGATTGATCCGATGGATTTAAGTGTGGAAGATATTGACAGATTATTAGACCGCGCTGATGACATCGCAAAGAATCCTGAAAAATATCAGGAAGTATGCAAACACAAGAAATTAGCAACTTTGTTCTTTGAACCAAGTACAAGAACAAGATTAAGTTTCGAGGCAGCGATGCTTGAATTAGGAGGAAGTGTTCTTGGATTTTCTTCCGCAGATTCTTCATCTGCATCCAAAGGAGAAAGTGTGGCAGACACAGCAAGAGTTATTGAATGTTACGCAGATATCATTGCGATGCGTCATCCAAAGGAAGGTGCACCATTTGTAGCATCACAGTATGTAAACATTCCAGTCATTAACGCGGGTGATGGGGGACACAATCATCCAACACAGACATTAACAGACCTTTTAACGATCAGAAGAGAAAAAGGACGTCTTAACAATTTCACGATTGGATTTTGCGGAGACTTAAAGTTTGGAAGAACAGTACATTCCCTGATCAAAGCATTATCAAGATATGAAGGAATTAATTATATTTTAATTTCTCCAGAAGAACTTCAGATTCCTGAATATATTAAGAAAGATGTCTTTGAGAAGAAAGGGATCACATTTACAGAAGTTGATAAGATGGAAGATGTGATGCCTCAGTTAGATATTCTTTATATGACAAGAGTACAGAGAGAACGTTTCTTCAACGAAGCCGATTATGTCAGATTAAAAGACAGCTATATTTTAGATATGGATAAATTAAAGATCGCCAAAGAAGATCTTTCGATTTTACATCCATTGCCTCGTGTAAATGAGATTTCTGTAAAAGTCGATAACGATCCAAGAGCCTGCTATTTTAAACAGGTATTGAATGGGAAACATGTAAGAATGGCATTGATCATGGAATTACTGGGGGTAAGTGCAGATGAACATTGATAGCATTAAGAATGGAATTGTATTAGATCATATTCGTGCAGGCCGCGGAATGCAGATTTATAACAGTCTTGGACTAGATCAGTTAGACTGTAGCGTTGCAATTATTAAGAATGTAAAAAGCAACAAGATGGGAAAGAAAGATATCATCAAGATTTCAGACGCATTTGAAGTGAACTTTGATGTTTTAGGATACATCGATCCAGAAGTTACTGTATGTGTTATTGAAAATGGCAGTGTAAAATCCAAGCATAAAGTAGAACTTCCTGAAAAGATCGTAAATATTGCAAGATGCAAGAATCCAAGATGTATCACATCTGTAGAACAAGAGATCGATCATGTGTTTAAATTAACAGATAGAGAACATCAGGTATATCGTTGTGTTTACTGTGAATCTAAACTAAAAAAATAAGCAAAAGAGACAAAGAGGTATCCGTGCATGAAACAAGAAAGCAGAACAAACATAAATCGTGTAAAAAAGGATATCAGCAGTCCGGAAAGCTTCACTCCGCCTGAAGAACTGAAACGACAGCTGATCACAACCATGCAAAGCATTTATGATGAAGAAGATATTGAGGCTGTAGAGCGTGCCTACAAAGTTGCATACAAGGCACATGAGAAGCAGAAACGAAAGTCTGGAGAGCCTTATATCATTCATCCTATTTGTGTTGCGATCATACTTGCAGAATTAGAACTTGACAAAGAAACGATTATGGCAGGGCTGCTTCATGATGTTGTAGAAGATACGGAAACGACCCATGAGGATATTGTCAGAGACTTTGGAGAAGAAGTTGCCCAGTTAGTTGATGGTGTTACGAAGTTAGGACAGTTGAGTTATTCCAAGGATAAGATTGAAGTTCAGGCGGAGAACTTACGAAAGATGTTTCTTGCAATGGCGAAAGATATCCGAGTGATTCTGATCAAATTAGCGGATCGTCTGCATAATATGCGTACGATGCAGTTTATGCGCCCAGAGAAGCAAAAAGAGAAATCAAGAGAAACGATGGATATCTATGCACCAATCGCACATCGTCTTGGTATTTCAAAGATTAAGGTCGAATTAGATGATCTTGCACTATGTTATTTAAAGCCAGATGTATATGAAGATTTAGAGAAATCGTTAAATTCTGCAAAAGAAGAAAGAGAAGCTTTTATCCAGGAGATCGTAGAAGAAGTGAAAGGTCATATTGATCGTGCAGGAATAAAGGCAGAGATTGATGGACGTGTAAAACACATGTTCAGCATTTATAAGAAGATGGTCAACCAGCATAAGACGATCGATCAGATTTATGATCTATTTGCAGTAAGAATTAAAGTTGATACCGTCAAGGACTGCTATGCAGCTCTTGGAATCATTCATGAGATGTATAAACCAATTCCAGGAAGATTCAAAGACTATATTGCAATGCCAAAACCAAATATGTATCAGTCACTGCATACAACACTGATCGGACCAGAAGGACATCCATTTGAGATTCAGATCCGTACTTTTGAGATGCATCGTGTGGCTGAATATGGTATTGCAGCTCATTGGAAGTATAAAGAGAATAATAATACCAAGGGACTTAACAAAGAAGAAGAGAAATTAAGTTGGTTAAGAGAAGTGCTGGAATGGCAGCGTGACATGGATGATAACAAGGAATTTTTAAGTCTGCTTAAGACAAACTTAGACCTTTTTGCAGAACAGGTATATTGTTTTACACCAAATGGTGACGTTAAAAACCTTGCAAATGGTTCCACACCAATCGATTTTGCTTATTCCATCCATAGTGCGGTTGGTAATAAGATGGTTGGTGCGAGAGTTAATGGAAGACAGGTTCCATTTGATTATCATTTGCAAAATGGTGACCGTGTAGAAATCATTACATCCCAGAACTCGAAAGGACCGAGCCGAGATTGGTTAGGTCTTGTAAAATCAGCACAGGCAAGAAGTAAGATCAATCAGTGGTTTAAACGACAGTTTAAAGAAGAGAATATCGTAAGGGGTAAGGAACTTCTTGAAAAATATTGTAAAAGTAAAAGTATCAGACTTTCTGAATTGATGAAGCCGGAATATATTAAGAAAGTTGAATTAAAGTACGGCTTTAAAGACTGGGATTCTGTATGCGCAGCAGTCGGACATGGTGGATTAAAAGAAGGTCAGGTCATCAATAAGATGCAGGAAGAAGACCGTAAGATCAAGAAACAGAAGATCACAGATGAACAGGTCTTAAAGAAAACGACAGAAGCAGCACAGGCAGCAGCGGCAAATCCAGAGAAGAAGAAAGATAAGAAATCAAAAGGTGGGATTGTGGTACGAGGTGCTAACGATGTTGCTGTTCGTTTCTCAAAATGCTGTAACCCAGTACCTGGAGATGAAATTGTTGGATTTATTACAAGAGGACGTGGAATTTCTATTCATAGAACAGATTGTATTAATCTGCTGAATATGCCAGAATCAGACAGGGCACGTTTGATCGAAGCAGAATGGCAGGTAAGTGAAGCTGATACAACGCAGACATATACAACAGAGATTAATATCTATGCGAATAATCGGAAAGGCCTTCTGGCAGAAGTTTCTAAGATTTTCTTAGAACTTGATATTGATATCATTACGATCAATGTATCAAACAATAAGAAAGGAAGAGCAACGCTTAGTATGTCATTTGATATCACAGGCGTAGAGCAGCTGAATCGTATCATTACCAAGATCAGGAATGTGGAAGGTGTGATCGATATCGAAAGAACAGCAGGATAGGTGATAATATGAGTGAAACAACATTACGACTAGACAGACCACTTAAGATGGTAACGATCTGTCTTGGACAAATGCAGACAAATTGTTATATCGTTGAGAATACAAAAACAAATCAGGCGTTCGTGTTTGATCCAGGTGATCAAGGAGAACGCATTATGGATACATTAAAAGAGGATGGCATGGAACTTGCAGGTGTATGCCTGACTCATGGACATTTTGACCATGTGATGGCACTCCCATATCTGATGGAGCAAAAACCAGATCTTAATGTCTATCTTTACGAAAGTGAGGCAGAAGTACTTGCAAGTCCTGATCTGAATCTTGGATCTATGATGGGAATGAATCTTTCCTTAAAGGCAAATCATCTGGTGAAAGATGGAGAGATCATTGATGTACTGGGAACAAAGGTAAAATGTATTCATGTTCCAGGACATACAAAAGGCGGTGTTTGTTATTATTTTGCAGATTATGGATGGCTGATCTCAGGAGATACATTATTCCAGATGAGCATTGGAAGAACTGATTTTCCAACAGGTAATCTGAATGATCTTTTAACAGCGATCAGAGAGAAATTATTTGTTTTGCCGCCATGGACCAAAGTATTATCCGGTCATACACCACCAACAACGATTGAGGAGGAAAGCAGAAGTAATCCGTTTCTGCAATAGATTATGATTGGATTAATTCAAAACAAGACAATTTATGAATATGATATCAGAAGTTTAATATTGGCATTTATGCTCGGAGAGAAGATAGAATTGACGGATCACGTTGATTCTATCTACGATTTTATATTGGAAGTTCAATATAAAGATCAAGAAATCGATATGAAACTGTACAAGAAAGGTGAATTAGAAGATGAGATTCAGCTCTTTGGCGATTACGAAGATAAAAAGCTTTTCAAAAATCAGCTGAAACGAGGAATTTATCAGTTATTTTCCAAGGCATTGAATAAACAGCTACCATGGGGGACATTAACTGGAATCCGTCCGACAAAGATTGCTTTTGATGGATATAAAAAAGGAGAAAGCAGCGAAGAAATCATTCATAAGTTTCAGAAAGATTATCTGGCTTCCAAGGAGAAAGCAAGTCTTTGTACAGAAACTGTACAAAAAGAGAGAAAACTTTTAAAAACATTTCCATACAAAGAAGGATACAGTTTATATGTAGGAATACCATTTTGCCCAAGTACATGTCTGTACTGTTCATTTACATCGTATTCGATCGATCAGTACGAGAATATTGTACAGGATTACTTAGATGCATTATTTAAAGAACTTGATTTTGTAAAGCAGGCGTATGCGTACAAAGAACTCCAGACAATGTATATCGGAGGTGGAACACCGACATCATTAAATGAGCAGGATCTGGAATATTTGTTATGTGAGATCAACAAAAGATTTCCGCTGTCAAAGATAAAAGAAATCACAGTGGAAGCAGGAAGACCGGATAGTTTAAATCTTGAGAAATTAAAAATTTTAAAGAAATACGGAGTTACGAGGATCAGCATCAATCCACAGTCAATGAATGATAAAACATTAAAACTGATCGGAAGGAATCATGTATCCAAAGATATCAAAGAGAAGTTTAGAATGGCAAGACAGGCAGGAATTAACAATATCAATATGGATATGATCTGCGGACTTCCAGAGGAAGGAATGGAAGAACTTTCCTATACATTAGAAGAGATCAAGAAACTCGATCCAGAAAGTTTAACGGTTCATGCACTTGCGGTGAAACGATCATCAAGATTAAACCGTATGAAAGATACATATCATTTTGGAGCAACCGAAGAGATGGTATCTTACGCAGCCAGGTGTGCAAGAGATATGCAGATGGAACCATATTATTTATATCGACAGAAGAATATTCCAGGGAACCTTGAGAATGTCGGTTTTTCAAAAAAAGGAAAAGAATGTCTTTACAATATTTTGATTATGGAAGAATTACATGATATCATAGCAGTTGGTGCAGGAACATCTTCAAAGATCGTACATCAAGAAGATCATCAGGTGGACCGCATCGAGAATCTTAAGGATATTAAGCAGTATATTACACGAATTGATGAGATCATTCATAGAAAAGAATTAAAGATGATCTAAACAGGAGTTTTATTATGGCAATCAGTTATGGACGAACAGATATCGAGACACCGATCCATGCAGATATAAAAGAAACATTAAGTCATGGGATCATTGTCAGTAATTTAGCTTATCTTGTTGGAAAGGAATTGGGACTTTCAGAAGGGATATGCCACGATCTTGCAGTTGCAGGGATGGTACATGATCTTGGAAAAGTAAGACTTAATTTCTATATGAATGAGAAAGTGGAGGACGAAATTCTGGCCGTTGATGAAACAAGGTATATGAGAATGCATCCATCGATCGGATATGCGATCCTTGCAGATTATGATTATGATCAGACAGTCTTAGATGCTGTATTATATCATCATGAACACTACGATGGTACTGGTTATCCACATAATCTGGTCGGAAAGCAGATTCCATTGGTTGGAAGGATCATGCATGTATGCGATATTTTCGGCGCATTGATCTCAAATCGTGATTACAGGGAAGGATTTGATGTTGAGACTGCACTCGATATCATGATCGATGAAGTAAAGAATTTTGATATGAAAGTATTTTTAGCATTCCAGAGAGTTGCATTTTCTGATGGAGTTATGGAAACTGTGATAGGAAAAGGCAATCTGGATGATTTATTTGAGGAGGAACAACAATGATTACACAGGCACCAAGAGGAACAAAAGACTGGTTTGGAAAAGACATGGACCAGCGCACATATTTAGAGAATATGTTTAAAGAATTATGCGCATCCTATAATATTCACGAGATCATCACACCAGTATTCGAACATACAGAACTTTTCCAGAGAGGTGTTGGAGAAACAACGGATGTGGTTCAGAAAGAGATGTATACATTTGAAGATAAAGGACACAGAAGTATTTCCTTAAAACCAGAAGGAACCGCAGGAGCGATCCGTGCATATTTACAGAATGGACTTGCAAATGAACCACAGCCAATCAAGATGTTTTATATCACACCAGCTTTCCGTTATGAAAAACCACAGAGCGGGAGATTAAGACAGCACCATCAGTTTGGAGTTGAGTTCGTTGGAGCAGAAAGCCCATTAGCTGAAGTAGAACTGATCACATTAGTATCTACTTTCATTAAAAAGATTGGATTAAAAGATGCAAAATTACACATCAACAGCATTGGCTGCGAACACTGCCGTAAGGAGTATAATAAAGCCTTATTATCTTATTTAAAAGAGCATGAAGAACATTTATGTCCTACATGTAGAGAACGTATGGAAAAGAATCCATTACGTGTTATCGACTGTAAAGTACCAGAATGTAAGGAAATTGTTAAAGATGCGCCAAGAACGATCGACTACTTAGACGATGAATGTAAGGCACACTTTGAAGAATTAAAGAGCTTGTTAGAAGCACTGAATATTCCATATGAAGTTGACACAGAGATCGTTCGTGGACTTGACTACTATACAAAGACAGTCTTTGAATTTGTAAATGAAGATGGATTTACATTATGTGGTGGTGGACGTTACGATAATCTTGTTCATGAGATTGATGGAAAAATATCTATGCCATCTGTTGGATTTGGTATGGGTGTAGAAAGAATTCTATATTTCTTAGAAGAAGAAGGTGTTGATCTCCCATGCACAAGAGATATTGATCTTTATGTAGGGATTCTTGGACAGGAAGCAAAAGCGAAAGCTTACCAGATCGTTGTAGATCTTCGCAATCAGGGATTTGTTGTAGAAACAGATTATCTTGGAAGAAGCGTAAAAGCTCAGATGAAATATGCAAATAAGCTGAATGCCAAGAATACAATTATTATTGGTGATGATGAGATTGCCAAGAATGAAGGAAATGTTAAAAATATGGAAACAAGAGAGATTACAACAGTTTCTCTTGATAAGATTGCAGATTGTTTAAAATAAAATTATGCTTTCTTGTACTAGTTCGTGACATTTTTGACAAAATCATATATAATGAGTAATGATTACAGGAAAGGAGGTAATAATGCATGAGTGAATATGCAATCGTGGCACCAGAAGACTTCGACCAGAGCGTATTTCGTCTGATCGGTAAGGAATGGATGCTTGTTACTGCAAAGAATCAAGAAGGAAAAGTAAACACAATGACTGCCTCATGGGGTGGTTTCGGTGTTATGTGGGGAAAGAATGTTGCTGTGACAGTTCTAAGACCACAAAGATATACAAAAGAATTCATTGATCAGTCAGAATCATTTACATTATCTTTCTATGATGATACATTCAAGAAGGATTTAAGCTATCTTGGAAGCGTATCAGGAAGAGATGAAGACAAGATCGCAAAGACACGTCTGACACCAACAGATGCGAATGGGATTCCATTTTTTGAGGAAGCAAAGATCGTACTGATCTGTAAAAAATTATATTCTCAGCCAATGGATCCAGCAGGATTTGTTGATAAATCTTTAGATGAACAGTGGTATCCTAATGAGGATTATCATGTACTTTACGCTGCAGAGATCGAACAGATCCTTGTAAGAAAAGATTCATAAAAGAATATACAAGGCAGAACCAGAGATTGGGCTCTGCCTTTCGTACAAAGTGAAAAGGATGAAGGAGGAAATTATATCATGGCAGAATCAATGTCAGGTTTAGCCAGATCCCACCGATGTACAGAGGTAAGCAACAAACTTATCGGAACAGAAGTCACTGTCATGGGATGGGTACAGAAACGAAGAAATTTAGGAAGTCTTATTTTTGTAGACTTAAGAGACCGTTCAGGAATCTTACAGTTAGTCTTTGATCAGGAAGTATTATCCGAGGAAGACTATAATAAGGCAAACTCTCTAAGAAGTGAGTATGTCGTTGCAGCAGTAGGTACTGTAGAGAAGAGAAGTGCAGCGATCAACGAGAATTTAAAGACAGGAGATATCGAGATCAAGGTACATACACTGCGTATCTTATCAGAATCAGAAACTCCTCCATTTCCAATTGACGAGAATCAGACAGTCAAAGATGAACTTCGTTTAAAATATCGTTATCTTGATCTTAGAAGACCAAATCTTCAGAGAAACTTACGCATTCGTAATGATGTAACAAGAATGGTGCGTAATTTCTTAGGTGATGAAGGATTCTTAGAGATCGAGACACCAATCTTAGGAAAGAGTACACCAGAAGGGGCAAGAGATTACCTTGTACCAAGTCGTGTACATCCAGGAGAATTTTATGGACTTCCACAGTCACCACAGTTATTTAAACAGCTGTTAATGTGCTCTGGATTTGATCGTTACTATCAGATCGCGAAATGTTTCCGTGATGAAGATTTACGTGCAGACCGTCAGCCAGAGTTTACACAGATCGATATGGAACTTTCATTTGTTGACGTTGATGATGTCATCGATGTAAACGAACGTCTGTTAAAGAAGATTTTTAAAGAAGTATTAGATATTGATGTACAGCTTCCTATGCTTCGCATGACATACAAAGAAGCAATGGACCGCTTTGGATCTGACAAACCAGATATGCGTTTCGGAATGGAACTTACAAATGTATCCGAGACAGTAGCTGGATGCGACTTTATGGTATTTAAAGGAGCATTAGAAAATGGTGGATCAGTCAGAGGATTAAATGCCAAAGGTTTAGGAGATCTTGGACGTAAGAAGATCGACGGATTCGTTGATTACGCAAAAGACTTCGGAGCTAAAGGTCTGGCATACATTCAGTTAAAGAGTGATGGAACAGTGAAATCATCCTTCGCCAAATTCATGAAAGAAGAAGAGATGGATGCACTGATCAAAGCAATGGATGGAGAAGCAGGAGACTTATTATTATTTGCTGCAGACAAAGATAAAGTTGTCTTTGATGTTCTTGGTAATTTAAGACTTCACATTGCAAAACAGTACGATATGATCGATAAATCCCAGTACAAGTTCTTATGGGTAACAGAATTCCCATTACTTGAGTGGAGCGACGAACAGAACCGTTACACAGCAATGCATCATCCATTTACAATGCCATTTGAAGAAGATCTTGAATTCATCGATGAAAGACCAGGAGATGTCCGTGCGAAAGCATACGATATCGTATTAAATGGTACAGAACTTGGTGGTGGATCTATCCGTATCCATCAGGATGATATTCAGGAGAAGATGTTTGAAGCTCTTGGATTTACAAAAGAAGATGCACACAACCGCTTCGGATTCTTATTAGATGCATTTAAATATGGAGTACCACCACATGCTGGTTTAGCTTATGGTCTTGACCGTCTTGTTATGTGGTTAACAGGAGAAGACAGTATTCGTGATGTCATCGCCTTCCCGAAAGTTAAAGATGCATCTTGTCTGATGACACAGGCTCCAGGACCGGTTGATACATTACAGTTAGAAGAACTTGGAATTGAACTTTCAACACCAGAGGAGGAATAATCAGATGGAGAAAATGTTATTTAGCGGTGTTCAGTCTAACTCTGAAGTTGCACTGATCGCAATCAAAGGAATCAAAAACCAGCCTGGAATCGCAGCCAAAGTTTTTGGTGCCATTGCAGAAGAAAAAATCAACGTGGAACTGATCCTTCAGTCTATCGGACGAGGAGAGAACAAAGACATCTCTTTTGTTGTAGCACAGGATGAAGCAGATCATGCCGTTGAAACATTAAAGAAAGCATTTGATGAAGCAGATTATGATGAGATCATTAGTGACAAAGAAGTTGGAATCGTATCCATCGTCGGAGCAGGAATGATGTCTAATAGTGGAGCAGCATCTAAGATGTTTGAAGCATTATATAACCGTGGAATCAACATCCACTTAATCTATACATCAGAGATCAAGATCACAGTTTTGATCAAACAAAGCCGCGTAGAACGTGCAGTGGAAGCGTTAAAAGAACAGTTCCAGGAATAATCAGATAAATCAAACGATCAATAAAAAGATCAGACAGATAGACATAACATACGAGACATAATATTATTTTACATAACATATAAAGGAGAAAACTATGTTTGATTTTAGCGAAGTAAAAAACTACGATCCAGAATTAGCAGAAGCAATGGAAAACGAATTAACAAGACAGAGAACAAATCTTGAGTTGATTGCATCTGAAAACCTTGTTTCAAAAGCTGTTATGGCTGCAATGGGAAGTCATTTAACAAACAAATATGCAGAAGGATATCCAGGAAAACGTTACTATGGTGGATGCCAGTATGTAGACGTTGTAGAAGATCTTGCAAGAGAACGTGCCAAAGAATTATTTGGATGTGAATATGTAAATGTACAGCCCCATTCTGGAGCACAGGCTAACATGGCAGTATTTTTCGCAGTATTAAATGTCGGAGATACATACATGGGAATGAGCTTAGACCATGGTGGACATTTAACACACGGAAGCCCAGTCAACATGTCTGGTAAAAACTATCACTGCGTACCATACGGAGTAAACGAAGAAGGATTCATCGATTATGATGAAGTAGAAAGAATTGCATTAGAATGCAAACCAAAGATGATCATCGCTGGTGCAAGCGCATATGCAAGGGAGATCAACTTCAAACGTTTCCGTGAGATCGCTGACAAAGTTGGAGCTGTTTTAATGGTAGATATGGCTCATATCGCAGGATTAGTTGCAACAGGATTACACCAGAGTCCAATCCCTTATGCTCATGTAACAACAACTACTACACATAAGACATTAAGAGGACCTCGTGGTGGAATGATCATGTGCAGCAACGAAGTGAACGAAAAATATAACTTCAACAAAGCAATCTTCCCAGGAATCCAGGGTGGACCATTAATGCACGTAATTGCTGGTAAAGCTGTAGCATTTAAAGAAGCATTAGATCCATCATTTAAAGATTATATGAAACAGGTTGTGAAGAATGCAGATACTCTTGCAAATGCACTGATCGAAGAAGGATTCGATATCGTATCTGGAGGAACAGACAACCACTTAATGTTAGTAGACCTTAAGAAATATGGTCTGACAGGAAAAGAAGCTGAAAAAGTACTTGATTCTGTACATATCACATGTAACAAGAACACAGTACCAAACGATCCAAAATCTCCATTTGTAACATCAGGATTACGTCTTGGAACACCAGCTGTTACAACACGTGGACTGAAAGAAGACGATATGAAAGTGATCGCAAAAGCTATCCGTCTGACATTATTAGATAAGAAGCTTGATGAAGCAAACGAATTAGTATTAGGATTAACAAAAAAATATCCAATCTATGAATAATCCATCATAGTGTTGGATTTGGAGGCAAAAATTAAAATGAGGATTACAAAGAAACAAGGGGGAATCATAGGAGGTGTCGTAGCGGTTGTTTTAATAGCAGCCGCTATCGGTGTCCATGCCCATTATCAGAACCGTTGGTATCCGGGGAGTACATTTAACAAGGTTGATGTGTCAGGAATGACATACGAAGAATCAGTGAAGAAAGTAAAGAAATCCATTGATTCTTACAAGTTAAAGATCAAGGGAAGAAATAAAGGGCAGGAAATGATTTCAGGAAAAGAGATTGATCTTGCTTTTACTTCTGAAGAAAAAGTCAAAGAAGCATATGATGCGCAGCACAAGAAAAGTGTATTCTCAGCATTCTTTGGTGGATCAAAGACAAATGTTACAGCTGTAACATTATCAGAGAAGAAATTAAATAAAAAATTAAAACAGTCTGTATTAGTAAAAGGCAATGATTCTTATAAGATTACAAAACCGGTTGATGCAACAATTACATATGATACCAATAAGAAGTATGGTGTGATTCAGAAAGAAGACAAAGGAAACTATCTCAATCGAAAAGAATTCTATAATGCAACAAAGAGATCTGTAGAATCCTTAAGTAAAACATTGAATTTAACAGATGAGAAAAACAATCCAGATGTCTATGTGAAACCAGGTTTATATCATGATGATGAGCAGTTAAAACAAATGCAGACAACTTATAACGAATACCTTTTTCATTTTATCCAGTGGGATATGGGAAATGGTGTAAAGGAAACATTAGGACCAGATGCATTAAAAGATTGTATCACAGTGAACACAAAGAAACGAACAGTAAAATTAAGCCAAGCAAAAGTTGAAAAATGGCTGGAAAGTTTTTGCTTAAAATATAAGACACAGGGAATTGCCAGAACATTTAAGACACATTCAGGTAAGAAAATCAAAGTCAGTGGTGGAGACTATGGATGGCGTATTGATTATGATAAAGTTATCGCACAGACAATGAAAGCGTTAAAGAAAGCACCAGAAGAATCTGCGATCAAAGCCTATGAGAAAGACCCTTCCAAGGAGAATGAACAGGCTTTACTTACAAGCTTAAAACCAGTCTACAGCCACAAAGGATATCGTATGGATTATACGAACAAGCAAAATGACTGGGATACACAAAACTACAGTGAAGTTGATCTGTCAGCACAGGAAGTTTTCGTCTACAAGAAAGGAAAACTTGTATTCAGCACAACCTGTATCACTGGAAAAGCAACACCAGATCGTATCACAAGAACTGGTGTTTATGACATCAAAGAGAAGAAACTTACAAAGACATTAACAGGTGCGGATTACAGTGTTCCAACAAGATACTGGACAAGGATCATGTGGACAGGAACAGGATATCATTACAGCAGCAGAGGAGACTGGGGAAGCTGGTCACCAACGTATTATAAGACGAATGGATCTCATGGATGTGTTAACTTAACATTATCAGATGCAAGATCTGTATATAACCTGACGAAGATCGGAGATCCTGTATTTATTCATTATTAAAAGAAAGAAAAAGAGGTTTCAATCGATGAGAAATCAATATGAAAAACAGGAAAAAGTATTATGGTATGCACAGATCATAATCTTTCTAGGAGTTTTGGCAACTTGGTTTAATCATATGGATATGCATACATTTTATACGATCAATATCATTTTATCAGTGATCTCGATCATTTCTCTGACGCTGGATCGTTTTTACTTTAGTGAGAAGATCGGGCAGAAAGTGCATAATTCTTATTCTGTTGCATATGGATTACTAGTGATCTTTACGTTACTACTGGTAATTCAGTATGCGGGGATATTAAAGATCGATCTGATCATGCAAGAAGAGACAAAGATGATCTGGGCATTAACACCAGCATTGAGCCTTCTTTGGAAGACGAAATTCATCGCCTTCCGTGAATGGGATCAGCGTTAGAAGAAAGAGTTTGTTGCTGAAGAACAGATTTATAAAAGGCTCTTGGCGTTATGCCGAGGGTCTTTTTAAACATTTCAGAGAAATAACTGCTGCCAGAGAAACCATACATCTTAGCGATATCTGTTATCTTTTTCTCATGTTTGATGATCTCAGACAAGCTCATATGAATACGAAGCTGATTCAGATAATCCACAGGACTTAGATGAACATTTCTTTGAAAGAGTCGGCAGCATTCACTATTGCTTAGATGGCAGTAAGAAGCAATATCAGCGAGTGTATGCTTTTGGTCGATCGATTTATTGAGATATATCATCACATCTTTCATACGTTCCAAATCTCTGGATTCTTTTAAGGACAGTTCTTTGGAGAGATTCACATTATGAAAGATATAATAAAAGATCTCGTTTACAAAATGGTTGATCTTCAGTTCATAACCATCAACAGGACGGTCACAGATATCATTCATTTTACGAATCATTTCAAGAATATATTTCTGCCAAGGAATTTTTGGTACAAGTGTCTGGTATCCAAAAGAAGGCTGATCGATCAGGGGTCGGATATATTTCTGATACAAAGGATTGTTTTCGGTCTGAAATAAGACGGATGGTGAAACACGATAAATGACAAAGTGGCAGTCATAAGATTGATAAGTACAAGCCGAATAAATCTCATTCATGTTGATAAAAAATCCCTCACCGGAAGATACCAAGAAAGCCTTTTGGCGGATACGAAATTCCATAGTGCCAGAGAGAAGATAGATAAATTCAAAATGACAACTTATACGCGGAAATAAAAATCCACCAGGGATCTGTCGGATTTCAAGAATCTTTCGATCAAAAGAAACACCATCACTAAGTCTGCCGGCAGGATAAGAATGTATGGATGCATCATAAATATCATAAATCATAGAAAAACCTCATAAAATCAAAATTGTTATAATAAATGTCGAAATATGTCATAATCTAGTTTGATTTTACTATGATTGTTATAAAAAAACAAGCACTGACAGGTAATATATACCATATCAGTGCTTACTTTTTATTCAGAATCTAAAGCATCAGATGTATTTTCGCTGTAACATATAAAGCATAATAAGATTGACTATGATTCCTGCAATGCATATGATATAGCATAAAATACGAAGTGGCTGACTTTTTATTTTTTCAAATAATTTTGATAAGATCCATATTTGTGCCATATAGAAAATAAAATAAATACGTGTTCCAGATGCAAGCATCGTAGGAGAGAATAATAATGTAAAACGCGAGATCAGTCCACCAAAGTAAATACTAACGAGACAGAAACTTTGCTCATATTGTTTCACTCCATATTTTGTGTCATCACGGAAGATGTAAAAAATAGAAATCAACATACAGATAAGATAGATTACAGATAATACAAAAAGAATCATCTGCATAAGAATCTGAGAGGATGATTTCATTGTTACTTCTGGAAGCACATAATTTAGATTATGTTTTTTCAAAATGTTAAACCAGCCATAATATGCGGTCAATAATAAGCTGATGACAAAAGGAACTGTGCCGATCAGTTTATATAACAGATTGAAACGCTGATCCGAAATTATGATACATGCAATAAGAAAACCTAACAATAGAAAGATCATATTTGGAATAGAAGTAAAATGTTGAATCGTTGATACAACACAAAGCTGCAATTTCCTGAAAAATGATAATTGTGCATAATCAGGCATCCACTGTGTAATCTCTTTTGCAATTCGATTTTGATTCCCTGGGCAGATCAATACATTAACGATTCCTGCGATCGATAGCAGAAGAGACCAGATGATAACCTTTCGATTTTTGATCAGTCGGCGTCTATAATAAAATAGGTGATCATAAACAAAGAATAACAAAACCGCCAATAAAAACAGACAGGAAATAAGTTCACTGTTTGTGGCATATATCAATAACAACGAATATAAAAGAAATTGTGGAACGTTTAAGTCAGCTTGACTGACAAGTTTCATAAACAAATAAAAAGCAGCAAGTCCAGCTGTAAACGGCCACAAATAGTTTGTCGTTGTTGCGATCCATCCAGCAGAAGCAAGATGGATCAGCGGATAAGAACAAATACAAGTCAGCAAAAATAATTTCTCATCTGTATATATGGATATCATATAAAATACTGCTATAAAACAGATGCAGTCAATGATCTTCCATAAAATAGAAGGCAGGACTGCCATAAGATACATTGGAAATTCGAGAATAAAACGCGAACTCCAATTCATCCATCGCCATTTAAGAAGCGATAAAATATCATAATGATAGCTGATCAGTTTTGCCCGAAAATGAATTTCATCTCCGAAAACAGGTTTTATATAAACATGGACGAGTATCATAAAAACAGCGAATAACAAAAAATAAATATAATTTTTTTTAGATTTCATAAAAGTTCTCTCTTTATGTAGTTATTAAGAAAAATCTAATATCCTAAAGATTCTCCTACAAGAATGATTTTAATACGGCCTCTCATTGCAGCACTCTGACGACGTGTTACAACAATCTGGCTGCAGATGCAAGTGTCACCATAGCAGTCACCACAACGACCAGTCATAGAACAAGGAGTTTTAAGTCCAAGACGAAGAGTGTTTGGAGGACTGGCAAAGTTGCGGACTCTCTTTATACCATCTTCTACATCATTGACAACCTTATTCATACCAACGATCATGATCACATTCTTAGGTCCATAAGTTAAACATGCAACACGGTTACCAGTACCATCAATATTGATCAGTTCACCATCAAGCGTGATCGCATTGGAACTCATTAGATAGTAATCAGCTAATACTGCTTTAGAAAAGATCTCACGCTGCTCGTCATAATTTTTTGCAACAGAACGGTCAATGATTTCATAGTTACCATTCTTCACTGCATCCATTAAACCGATTTCAGAAATACTCATGGAACCACCCCAAGTAACAGAAGAACCTTCTTCTATGTAACTTAAAGCTTTCGCAAGTGCATCTTCCTTTGTCTCGCAGAAGACACCCTCCATATTTCTCTTTTCCAGACCTTTGATAATCGTCTGTGCACGAAGTTTTGTTGCTTCATTTAAAAACATTTATATCATCCTTTCCATATAAAGTTAAAATGGGACCTATCCTTTAAAATCCCATAAATCAAAATTCATTATATCATGTTTCAAAACAATATGATATAATATTATGTAAAACTTTTAGAAAGAGGTATTTTTTTGAAAGCACTATTTATCACAGAAAAACCAAGTGTCGCCAGAGAATTTGCAGCGGCACTTAACATAAATGCAAAAAACAGAGACGGATATATGGAAGGAGACAAGGCAGTTATCACATGGTGTGTCGGACACTTAGTCACCATGTCCTACCCAGACCAGTACGATCCTGCGTTAAAGAAATGGGACTTAGAAACCATTCCATTTATTCCAGAGACATTCAAATACGAAACCATCCCAGGAGTCCAGAAACAATTTGATATCGTATCATCTCTCCTAAACCGAGAAGATATCGATACGATCTACGTCTGCACTGACTCCGGACGAGAGGGAGAATACATCTACCGTCTGGTAGACCAGCAGGCCAATGTCAGCAAAGACAAGAAGAAAAAACGTGTCTGGATTGATTCCCAGACAAAAGAAGAAGTGATCCGCGGGGTAAAAGAAGCGAAAGACTTAAGTGAATACGACAACCTAGCAGCCGCCGCATACCTGCGAGCCAAAGAAGACTATCTGATGGGAATCAACTTCTCCAGAGTCCTGACACTCAAATATGGCTGGACACTCGGTAACTATTTAAATCAGAAACGAAGTTTAGTGGTAGCAGTCGGACGAGTGATGACCTGTGTTCTCGGAATGATCGTCAAGAGAGAACGAGAGATCCGTACCTTTGTGCCAACACCGTTTTACAGAATCTTAGGACACTTTGACTGTCGGGGATTTCAGGTAGAAGCGGAATGGAAAGCGGTCAAAGGATCAAAATACTTTGAATCTAACAAGTTATATAAAGACAATGGATTCTTGGATAAGAAAGATGCACAGGAATTTATCAAATATTTAGAAGATGGCAGCAACAATGAGACAATCGTTGTATCATCCTCCAAACGACAGGAAAAGAAGAATCCGCCATTATTATATAATCTTGCAGAATTACAGAATGAATGTTCTAAACGATTCAAATTAAGTCCAGATGAGACATTAAAAGTTGTCCAGGACCTATATGAAAAGAAACTGGTTACATACCCAAGAACCGATGCCAGAGTCTTATCAAGTGCAGTCGCTAAAGAGATTTATAAAAATATCGGAGGTTTAAATAACTACGCTCCATTATCAGGCTTTGCAAATGAGATCATGCAAGGCAAGAAATATCAGGGAATGATCAAATCCAAATATGTGGATGACAAAAAGATCACCGACCATTATGCGATCATTCCAACCGGACAGGCAGTGAACAGCTTATCAAGAATCTCAGAGATGGGACAGAAAGTCTACGATGTGATTGCCAGAAGATTCCTAAGCATCTTTATGCCGCCAGCAGTATATTTGAAGATCAAATTAGAGACACAGACCAAAGGTGAAGCATTCTTTGCAAACTTTAAGATGCTAAAAGACCCAGGATACTTAAAAGTGACTGGAATGGGCGGCCAGAAAAAAGAAGTTGCATTAACAGAAGAACAGATCAATGCAATCTCATCGTTAAAGAAAGGTATGAAACTACCAGTCAAAGAATACAAGATCAAAGATGGAACAACATCCGCACCAAAACGATACAACTCAGGTTCTTTGATCCTTGCCATGGAAAATGCAGGACAGCTCATTGAAGATGAAGATTTAAGAGAACAGATCAAAGGAAGCGGAATCGGAACAAGTGCGACAAGAGCAGAGATCGTAAAGAAACTTGTGTCCAATAAATACATCGCATTAAATAAAAAGACACAGATCGTAACTCCAACGTTAACTGGAGAGATGATCGTAAACGTTGTCAGTGCATCCATTGGATCACTCCTAAACCCAACCTTAACTGCAAGCTGGGAAAAAGGATTAACCTACGTGGCAGAAGGAACCGTCACAGAAGAAGAGTACATGCAGAAGTTAGACAAGTTTGTCACCCAGAAGACAAATATCGTCAAACAAAATAACTTCCAGTATCAGTTAAGACAATCATTTGATCAGATCGCACCATATTATCAAAAGAAAAAATAAACGAAGAAAAATAAAACAACATTCATAAAAACACCTTCTATCACATATATTTGGATTATACCAAAATGGGGAGGTGTTTTTAAATTTATGAAAGAGGAAGAAATCTTAGGAATCCTTCCATTACATATCAGAACCATCATAAAGCAGGCAGACATCAACTGGGACGACCTTCAGGAAATCCGCCTGCGTATTCAAAAGCCAGTCATTTTAAAATACAAGTCGAAAGCCTGTTATTTATCCGAACAGGGAAAGATCACAACAAGAAAAGAACAATTACATATCGTAACGTCACAAGAGATCAGACAAGCCATGGAATATATCAGCAGCTATTCGATGTATGCCTATATCGAACAGCTAAAACAAGGCTTTTTAACAATAAGAGGTGGACACCGTGTTGGAATCTGTGGAACGGTTGTGATGGACCATGACAAAGTCAAAACAATTCGACATATTTCCGGTTTAAATATCCGCGTTGCACACGAAGTGAAAGGATGCGCAGACGCCCTTTATTCTATGTGTACCAGAATGGGAAAACTCATCCCAACCTTGATCATCTCTCCGCCAGGCTGTGGGAAGACAACATTACTTCGGGATATGATAAGAAAAATCTCCGATGAAGGACAGACAGTTGGTGTTGTCGATGAGCGAAGCGAGATCGGAGCATGTTATCAAGGTGTTGCCCAAAATGATCTCGGTATCCAGACCGATATCATGGATGCATGTGAAAAAGGGCAGGGTATGAATATGCTGATCCGATCCATGGCACCTGATGTGATCGCTGTGGATGAGATCGGAAGCAAAGAAGATGTTGAAGCTTTATTTTTCTGTGCCTACCGCGGATGCAGCATTTTAGCAACCGCTCATGGAAAGAATAAGGAATCCTTATCTAAGAATCCCTATATGCGAGAGATCATCAACAAAAAAATGTTCCAACGCTACGTGATCTTAGAACAGCGAGACCAACCAGGATATATCACAAAGATCATGGATGAAAACGGGGTGGTACTAAATTGATCAAAGTATTAGGATCACTGATCGTCATTTTCGCAGGGATCGGATTTGGATTTCACAAAGCCGCAAAAGAACAAAAACGTCTAGAACAGGGAATTGCGATCAAACGAATGTTATACCTTCTGCAAGGAGAGATCCGCTATGGATTTACCCCGCTTCCAGAAGCGGTATTAAAAATATCAACAAAAACAGAAAAAGAATACCAGCCATTCCTAAAAAACGTGGCAAAACAGTTAGAGACACATAGCGAAGAATCCTTTGCTAAAGTATGGCAGCAGGCAGCTGAAAAGAAATTAAAACAGGTGATCTACGAACCGAAGTTTTATGAAATCTTAAAAAATATGGGAGAAACGATCGGATACCTGGATCAGCAGATGCAGGAAAAAACAATCCTGTTAACGATCGAACAGCTCGATGACCAGATTTTTCTGATGAAAGATCAAGTAGTAAAAAACTGTAAAATGTATCGAAGTCTTGGAATATCACTAAGTGTCTTGATCGTGATCATTTTATTATAAAATACATCGCGATCATTTTATGACAAGGAGGGAGTTATGAGTGTCAATATCATTTTTCGCATCGCAGCCGTCGGAATTCTTGTAACGATCCTTGTGCAGGTGTTAAAACATTCCGGAAGAGACGAACAGGCTTTTTTGATCACACTTGCAGGACTGATCCTTGTTCTTGGCTGGGTGATCCCATATATCTATGATCTGTTTGAAAGCGTCCAGACACTTTTTACGATATCCTAGAGATTGGAGGCGGATACTAAGATGATAAAAGTTGCAGTCTTTGGGATCGTTGCAAGTCTGATTGCCATGAAGATCAAAACCATCCGTCCAGAGATTGCCATCTTGATCGCAGTGATCTCAAGCATTCTTCTGGCAATGTATGGATTAAAACAAATGGAAGAGATTTTAGCAGTTTTTGAGACGATCCGATCCTATTCCAAAATCCCAAAAAGTTATTTCCAGATTCTTTTAAAACTGATCGGTATCTCCTTCATCTGCGAGTTTGCATCCAACATATGCAAAGACGCAGGACAGGCATCGATTGCAAAACAGATCGAGTTTGCAGGGAAACTAGCAATCCTGATCGTTGGACTTCCAGTCTTTGAATCACTGCTAGAAACAATTCAGAAATTATTAGGAAATGGCACATGAGACAAAGAATGTTTCTATTAATTCTGCTATTCGTACTGATCCTTACAAAAACAAATGATATTTCCGCCAAAGAAACAAAACTCAATGAAGACATGTTTACCAATGTGGAAAACACCTTAAAAGAGAAAGAAATCGATGTATCTTATACACAATTAGTAAAACAGCTGATCCACGGAAATGTAAAAGGTGTTCTGCATACGATCAAAGCCAAAATGAAAGAGGTCTTTTTAAACCGTATGTTGATCCAAAAAGACCTGATCAGAGAAATCCTTCTGATCGCATTTACCGCAGCCATCTTTAAAAATCTGTCCGATTCCTTTTTTCAGCAAAGCACAGCCAATAGTGCATTTTATATTACTTATGTGATCCTATGCGGTGTCATGGTACATTCCTTTTTTTATTTAAACAAAACAGTGACGCAGCTCGTTACCTTAATGGCAGATTATATGAAAGGAATGATCATGGCATATTCACTGGCTGTTGTCTCAACTTCCGGGATCACGACATCAACGACAGTTTATGAATTTTATCTTCTGCTGATCTATGCAATGACAACCCTTACAAATGTTGTATTACTTCCGATGATCAAGATCTTATTTGTCCTAAAGATCATCAACCATATATCAAAAGAAGAACATTTCTCAAGACTGTGCAAAACACTCGAAGGTGTGATCAAGTTTCTACTCAAAGGATTCTTAAGCGTACTGTTAGGAGTCCAGCTGATCCAGTCGATGATCCTGCCAGCCGTTGATTCCATGAAAAATACAGTTCTCCAAAAAGGAATGAGTGCCATTCCAGGAATCGGAAGTGGTTTAAATTCAGCCATGACCATGGTCATCGGTTCGGCAGTTGTGATCAAAAATAGCATCGGAGCCGTTGGAATCCTTGTACTGATCGTGATCATCGTCCCACCAGTTATAGAGATCACAGCAGTTGTTCTTACCTATTTGCTGGCAGGGATCATGATCCAGCCCATATCCGACAAAAGGATCACCGGAGCGATGGATGCAGTCATTCAAAGCGGGAAATTAATGCTTTCGATGATCTTTACGATGGCACTGTTATTTATCCTATCCGTGGCATTGATCGCATTCTCAACCAACGTTAATTATTATGCGGGGTAAGGATTATGGATTATCTGAAAATGATCATATTTTTTCTGATCTTAACAACACTGATCGATCAGCTCTGCGACAAAAGCATCTACCGTCCATACCTTCGGTTAATAACAGGATTTATGCTCATCTCCCTGATGATGCAGCCAATATCCTATTATTTATCCAACGAAGATATCGTGACACAGGCAATCTCAACAGCAGTCAAAGGAGAAAATAACCCTGCATTTTTGGATGGTGCAAAAGAGGAAAAACAAAATCAGATCAAAGAACAGATCACAACGTTATTTTCACATTACGATCTCAAAGTATTAGAGGTTGATCCAAAGGTAAATGAAAAAGGAACTATCGAAAAGATCGACATCAAAACAGACAAGCTTCGTCATACAAAGAAACTAAAAACCGCAATTTCAAACTTCTATAATATGAAGGAATCTAATATAAATATAAGTGAGTAGAAGAAATATGATAGAGAGGGAAAAACTACAACATCTGATCGAAAATATAGGCATTCCAAAACTTTGCCTGATCTTACTTCTTGGCATCAGCCTGATCATCGTAAGTATCCCATCCGGGAAGACAAAGAAGAACACACAAAGCACTGAAACCACAGCAAAAGAAGATTCTACTGATCTCTATGTGAAAAAGCAGGAAAAACGATTGGTTAATGCATTAAAACATGTAGAAGGAGTCGGAAAAGTAAAAGTGATGATCACCGTTAATTCATCCAAAGAAGCTGTCGTAAATAAAGACAGTCCCTACGAACAAAGCAGCAGTGAAAAAGAAAAAACAGTCAAAGAGGATGAACAGACCGTTTTAGTCGAAGAAGACGGAAAGAAAGTTCCATACGTGATCAAAGAAGTAGAACCAGTCGTCGAAGGAGTGGTCGTCGTCGCCCAGGGTGGTGGGAATGATATTATAAAGAATCAGATCGTTGAAGCAGTTTCTGTGTTATTTCATATTTCATCTTATAAAGTGAAAGTCTTAAAAATGGAGGATTCCTAACAATGAAAAAAGTATTTCAGAAAAATCAGATGATCATCATGACCCTAGCGGTCGTGATTGCTGTTGCAGGGTATGTAAATTATAGTCAGAAATACGATCCGGCTGGGACGAAGAATAGTAAGACGAAGACAGTTTCAAAGAATGTGGCAAAAGAAAGTGCGGCAGCAGTAACCGATGACGTGACTGATGTTGGAGAAGCGGTGCTTACAAATGCTCAGGTTGGTAATTATGTGGCGAAAGCGAAATTAGAGAGGGAGCAGACACATAGCAAGGCGAAGGATACACTGGAGGAGATTATTAAGGATCAGACAGTGAAAGATAGTGTGAAACAGGATGCAGTGGATAAGTTGGCAATGCTGTCAGAACAAATGGAGATGGAGACTGCAGCGGAGAATCTGCTGGGGGCTAAGGGATTTTTGAATAGTATTGTTACGATTACGAATGGGAAGGTGGATGTGTTGGTGAATAAGAAGGATCTGTCGAAAGTTGAGAGGAGTCAGATTGAGGATATTGTTATGAGGAAAGTGGGGTGTCAGTTGGGGGATGTGGTGATTAGTTCGATTAAGACGGAGGAGTAGAAGTGTATATGGAATAGAGGGTTTGGGTTCTCTCTGGATGATGTTCTTGGGTAATTTTGGAATATTGTTCAGAGAGAATTTTATGTTTATATATGGATTTGTATATTAGGGTTGCATATTTGATTGATTGGATTCATAATAGGAAGTGTTAAGAAACATGGGGAAATGAAGTTTTTGATATTTTACCAAGTGATTTTTTGAAAAAGTAGTAAAAACGGCTAGAATACGTTGTTTTTCAAGAAAGGTTAAAATTAGTAAGGGGGTTGGTAAAAATATTGAAAAAGCTTATAAAATCGTTCTTTTTTGTAAAAAATCTATTTAAAAATAACGATTTTTCGTTGGTTAAACAATAACATGAGATGTTTTGAAATATTTTTGCTTCAGATAAGATTGACCTTGCTACTAGTTAAACAATAACATGAGATGTTTTGAAATCAATTATTCGATCGAAATTGTTGTGATGTACGGAAAGTTAAACAATAACATGAGATGTTTTGAAATTGTATTCAAACCCAAACGCTGTCTGCAGTGTGATATCGTTAAACAATAACATGAGATGTTTTGAAATCCAATTATGCTTTTAAATCCAGATACAGATTTTACAGTTAAACAATAACATGAGATGTTTTGAAATGGCAAAGAACGCCACAGGTGCCCCCGTCCCCGAGAGTTAAACAATAACATGAGATGTTTTGAAATTGGGGTGGGTTCTGGTACTGGGACGCAGAAAAAGAAGTTAAACAATAACATGAGATGTTTTGAAATATTCATCCCCCAATCTTACACTTTAACATGGTACATGTTAAACAATAACATGAGATGTTTTGAAATCTCATAGTTAATCTCCTATATATGGGTTCGTATCGGTTAAACAATAACATGAGATGTTTTGAAATTTGATTTTTAGGGCTGCTGAAAAAGTCTTTCTACCGTTAAACAATAACATGAGATGTTTTGAAATTTTAATAAGGTTGCATAGTAGTCTGGGTCCTCTGCCGTTAAACAATAACATGAGATGTTTTGAAATAAAGTTCCGAAGCAAATGTCTGTGCTTCTTGTTCGGTTAAACAATAACATGAGATGTTTTGAAATGCAGCAAAAGGAACAGAATCCGCATCTACGAAGATGGTTAAACAATAACATGAGATGTTTTGAAATTTTAGTTAAATTTGGCCAGGAACGAGGAATTTACAGTTAAACAATAACATGAGATGTTTTGAAATAAAGGAAAAATCCTTATTATAAGTCGTTATCAAAAGTTAAACAATAACATGAGATGTTTTGAAATTAGATGATTTTATTAACCTTTGGATATTCTGAGGACGTTAAACAATAACATGAGATGTTTTGAAATATTGAATTAATATATTTAGAAAAGAGGGGTAAAAAGTTAAACAATAACATGAGATGTTTTGAAATACCTTTGTTGTAACACTATCGAGTTTTGATGAAATGTTAAACAATAACATGAGATGTTTTGAAATATTGAATAACTGGCATAATCAGTTCCATCTATTAGTTAAACAATAACATGAGATGTTTTGAAATACAGTTCAGAATGGTGTACTTTACATCAATAAAGGTTAAACAATAACATGAGATGTTTTGAAATCGATTACCACAGTTTGGGCACTCCCAAACCAATTTAGTTAAACAATAACATGAGATGTTTTGAAATTTGGATAATTCGCCTTTACCGTATGCCTCTACCATTGTTAAACAATAACATGAGATGTTTTGAAATCCAAAAGAGCAACAAGAAGCCTTATCCACACTATCCGTTAAACAATAACATGAGATGTTTTGAAATTCCCATAATGTACTAAAAAGTTCTGGGATTGTAGCGTTAAACAATAACATGAGATGTTTTGAAATTTTGTTTTATCTAACTGTAGCCACAATTCTTTACCAGTTAAACAATAACATGAGATGTTTTGAAATTATCAACGCCAATTACATTGCACACCAAGACTCTGCGTTAAACAATAACATGAGATGTTTTGAAATTTGACTGCGATCGGAGACATTCGATGCAAGTCAGGTTAAACAATAACATGAGATGTTTTGAAATACTCATTATACTGTTCCTCAGTAATCCTGCCAGTCGGTTAAACAATAACATGAGATGTTTTGAAATTGAATGCAGTTGCTCACGCTCTAGAACTGTATATTGTTAAACAATAACATGAGATGTTTTGAAATAATTATTTTTATAAAAAGGGGCAACGCTATGTATGAGTTAAACAATAACATGAGATGTTTTGAAATAATAATGAGTTAATTGGGATGATGAAAACTGACGGGTTAAACAATAACATGAGATGTTTTGAAATATTGCAACAGAAGTTCCATTAGAAAAACGTATCAATGTTAAACAATAACATGAGATGTTTTGAAATCTTGGAGCAAGTATGGTTGTCTTTGGGGCTGGATCAGTTAAACAATAACATGAGATGTTTTGAAATTTGTGTAAGACAGTTTAATCCAACCATCTTTAGTTTTGTTAAACAATAACATGAGATGTTTTGAAATCTTGGACTATGTGGAGCAACAACGGCTATATATTTGTTAAACAATAACATGAGATGTTTTGAAATAATACTGCCCCACCGTTACCGTTAGCAATGCCCAGTTAAACAATAACATGAGATGTTTTGAAATAGAGCCTTGATTCCTGCTTCTTTCATAGTGCGTGCTGTTAAACAATAACATGAGATGTTTTGAAATCAATATACAAAAGAAGAATTAATGATTTTGATTGAGTTAAACAATAACATGAGATGTTTTGAAATAGATAATACTTTGTGACCTTTTCAGGTAGTTTAAGTTAAACAATAACATGAGATGTTTTGAAATTTTACTTACCATCATGCAATGCATGACAGTCACATGTTAAACAATAACATAAGATGTCTAAATAACATTTAACGAAGGTATAAAATAGTCGGTGCTACATACTTATTTTTATCTAAAAAAGAATATTAATCATTATAAAAGAAAAGGTAATTATTAAAAGCTATTTGACAAATAAGAAAAGAAAGAGTATTATTATGTATAAACAATAACATAAATGTATTGAAATTTATACAAGAAAAGGTAATATTTCTTATCTTAAACCGTAACATGTAATGTATCACAACGAATCAACCAAAGAAAACAGTGAATGGAGGGATGCTGATGCTGGTATTTGAATACCAATGCAAGCTCAAATTTCTAAAAAGCATAAATCATAAAACAATAGCAGAAAAAATAAATTACTTTTTAGACAGTGTACTTGCAAAAGATCAAGAATTTTTACAATATCATGAAAATAAAGGTTATAAATACTATGTAACAGATGCACCATGGCCAATTGAAAAAGATGGTATTTATAAAGAAGGTAAGGTTTATACTCTAAGAATCAGAACCGTAAAACAAGAATTAGCAGAATTTTTCTCTGAGAAATTATATGCTCATACATCAAAAGAACTTCTAGGAATTGGTGGAAAGTTAAGAATTATTCCTAAAAAGCATATTGAAGAACTTTATTCTATTACACCAATTGTAGTTAAGACGGATGAGGGGTATTGGAGAGGAAACATGACAGTTCCTGAATTTGAAAAAATAATTAAGATTAATCTAATTAAAAAATATAAACAATTTATGGGACAAAATATTAGTGAGGATATTTTGTTGTATGATGTAATGAAATTTAATAATAGAGTGCCAATTAAAGTTTCATATAAAAATATCAATTTGTTAGGGGACAAATTGAGCTTTAGAATATCAAATGAACAATTGTCACAAGAATTGGCTTATTTTGCATTGGGAGTAGGCTTGGGCTGTAATAACGCAAGGGGACTCGGATTTGTGAATTACAAATATTTATAGGGAAGGGAGGGAAGATTCTTTATGTTACAAGAAGCAATGGAAGTATTCCAGATTATGTTACAAGAAAAAGGAGACCGCATTATAACAGATGCCTATATTCCTAAAGACGGTACCTATCGGTTAATTGTAATGAAAGATGATGGTTGGGTAATAAAAGATCCCGTAGATGTCATTTTTAACAAAAAAACAAATACTGTAGATATAAGCAATGATACGGATTATTTGTTGATTCAAGAATTAGATTATAAAAGTAAACTACTCGAAATGAATAAACCAATAGATCCTAAAAAAGTAATTCATTCAAACAACTATCTATCGTTGGCAGTCAAGAAAGAAAGTGTCACATCAGGAAAATTATCAGAAGAAATTATTCAACAATATTATGAAATTTTAAGAAACCCAAACAAAAAATATGAAAAAAAACCACAAGCAAGAGCATTATATCATGTTGCAGAAGAAAGGCTGGGGCAGCCTGACATTAAAGTAATAGATAAAATAGAGAAGTTCATATTAGCCAATAAAGAAGATATTTGGAAAGGCATAAATCTTGAGAAAAAGAATTATGTAAAATTATTTTTTGTGTATCAAGAAGAAGAGAAAACAAAAGAAATTTATAAAATTGAAAGTGAAAGATATTTAATTCCGAATATTTACAATAATAATAATTTTAATATGGAGTTTGAAAAAGGAATTGTTGGTTTGCCAAATGATAATATGGGAATGAACAGTAAAAAGCCATATTTGGAAAATAAGACAAGAAAAGTGAAAGTTCCATATTTGTTAAACCAAGAAAGTGCATTATTGCAATCAAAGTTTTTTGATTATCTTTTTGGACAAGTATCAAAAAAACGATTTCACATTTATGTGGATAATATAGATAAGAAAATTTGCTCGTATACAAATAAAGATAAGCCAGAAGATATAGTGAGTGGATATTATTTAAGATGTAGAATGGGGAAAGCTGGTGCTGAGATTTGTGAAGCGGATGTGATTACTCATTATAAAACAAAGTTGGAACCGGGACTTGTTTTAAAAAACTATATTGAGATCCCTGAGGAAAGAATAGAAAAATCTAAGATTCACTATGATGAAGCGATAGAAGACCAATGGGTAATTATGGATTTGATCAATGGCATATTTTTTGAAGGGAAATTAAAAAATAATTTCTTTACAGATGCAAAAGATATGAACATTTATGATGATTGTTTAAAGCAATCTATTTTAAAAAGTAGAAATATTTTAGCAAATTGGTTTTGGCGTGGAGAACAAAATCAATTGGTAAAAATATTGGATGATGTATCGTTAGCTTTAATTAAAAATTCAATCTTAAATGATGAAACATTTGATGCACAAAGAAAATTTAATTTAAGATGGTCACTTTTGGAGTATCTAGATGATCAGGAGGTAGGAGTTCATATGAGTGAGATTAGAAATCAACTGAGAGAACATATTAATGTAGCAAAAGATGTGGAATGGGATTTTATATCAGATGAGGAATATTCGTATGCTGTAGGACAGGCAGTTTCTTATTTGTTGCATTTAAGTAAAGCGAATAATAAAACAGAGTCTTATGTAAATCCATTTTTTAATGCAAAGAATTCAAAAGTTATAAAACAACGATTACTGCGGATGTATAAGAAATATAACTATCAAATTATTCACATTAATGGAGGCAGAAATGCACAACTTTTATCTCATGTAATGGAGTATGAACCAAAAGAAATAAAACATGAATTGATCATGGCAGGTTTTACAGCATCATCATTAATGTATGAAAAGAAAACGGACGATGAGGATAATGAATAGGAGGAATGAACAATGGATAAAAGAGTTTATGGTGTATTAGGAATTTCAGCAATTATGGCAAACTGGAATGCAGATTTTTCAGGATATCCAAAAACAATTACTAGTGGAGAAATATTTGGAAGTGATAAAGCTTTAAAATACCCAATGAAAAAAATGTGGGATGATCAGGGAGATAAGGTATTATACATTAAGTCCTTACGTTTTGAAAAAGGTAAAAAAGGTGCCACTTCATTAATTCCAAGAAGTTTAAAAGAAAGATATGAACAGTTATTTCAGGTAGAAGATTTAAAAAAGAATACGGATGTCAAAGAAGTTTTGGAAAATTTATTTCAAGCTGTTGATGTTAAGAATTTTGGAGCAACTTTTGCAGAAGCATCTGTTAATATATCGATTACAGGAGCAGTACAGTTTGGACAGGGATTTAATAAATACGAAGAATGTGAACCACAGGAACAGCCAATTCTTTCGCCTTTCAGAGATGCAACTAAAGCAACTGAAGAAAAAGGAGAGGCAAAAAATTCTACATTAGGAACAAAGATTGTAACTGATGAAGCGCATTATTTCTACCCCTTTGTAATAAATCCAGCTGCATATAGAGAATATATGGAACTTGGAGTTACTGAAGGTTATACAGAGGATGATTATAATAAATTTAAAGAAACAGCCTTAGTTTCTGCCACTTCTTATTCAACGAACGCAAAAGAAGGATGTGAAAATGAGTTTGCGATGTTTGTTGAAACAGAACCTCATTTATATTTACCAAATTTAACACAGTATATAACTTTTGAAAAAGGTGAAAACAAGAATACGATTCATATCTCTGCAGGAGAAGTATTAGCAACATTAAAAGAGCAGATTAAGGCAATTGAAATCTACTATAATCCAAGTACAACAGAAATTGCAGATGATTTAGAAGGAGCAAAATATTATCATATTGTTACACGAAAAGAGGTGTAATATATGAAAGCACTAAAATTTATCCTTTCGGGGAAAACAGCATTTTTTAAGGTACCGATGGTAAATTCAGTTTGCTATTTTACTTATGGAAATATTCATAAGCCAGCATTACTTGGAATGTTTGGAGCAATTTTAGGATATAAAGGATATGGTTATGAAATAACAGACTTTCCAGAATATTATGAGAAGCTAAAAGATGTAAAAATTTCAATTGTCCCAAATTCTGAGAATGGATATTTTAATAAGAAATTTCAACAATTTAATAATTCTGTAGGTTATGCATCTCAGGAACAAGGTGGAAATTTGATTGTAAAAGAACAATGGCTTGAAGGTCCATCTTGGACGATTTATATTATGTTGAATAATGATGAAAGTCAGAAATTAGCGAACATGATCATCCATAGCCAGTGTGTATATATTCCGTATTTAGGGAAAAATGATCATCCGGCAACAATAGAAAAAGCCGAATATGTGGAAGTTAAAAATGTTGATGCTGAGAATCTTACGATTCAGAGTTTAAGTCTTAGTGAATCATTAGATTTTGATCAAGATGAAATGGATTTTAAATATGAGGAATATTTACCATTAACATTGAATTTAGAAACAAATCATCATGAATTAAAGAAGTTTATATTAACGAATGCACCAGTTGAGGAGGCTTTTACAGAAATTTATGAAGATGGAGAAAAACATATTACCTTTTATTGAGTTAGAAGATGTTGCTTCGTTTAACTATCCTGTTTATGCACATATGAAAGAAAAAGATTGTATTACGATTTATGAGACGTTAGAAGAACATACGAATCGTTGCAAATATTATTTTGAAAGAATATTTTATCAAAAAGAACTTGATTGTGTGGTACGAAGATTTAGTGAAGCATTGGAGTTTAAAAACAAAAAAGCTGTTTATCGGTGGATGATTAAGTTGTTATGGCAGATGATCATATTTCATGATATTGGAAAATGTAACCCGAATTTTCAACGAAAAAAGATGAAAAATAATGATGATTCTATACCAGAAAGTTTGAAAGGACTTTCTGGTACAGAACATTCTTTTTTATCTTCTATTCTATATCTGGATTACTTTTTTGATTTATTAGAAAAAGAAGACGCATTTGATAAAAAAGAGAAAAAGAAAATGATGGTCATAATCTGGGAACATGCTTATATTATATCCAGGCATCATAGCGATTTAGAGTCACTTAACAGTTATGCAGAGTGTACGGACAGTCCAGAAAAAAGAGAATTGATTCATTTTTTGTCTGATCAGAATAAATTTCCAAAGATACAAAAACAGAATGAAAAGAATATTTTCAATGTTTTTAAGAAACATTATAGTGCAAAGAAGAACTTTGAAAAAGAAGAGAGCATACAAAAATATTTTTATTACAGACTTGCATATTCATTACTTGTAGCAAGTGATTATCATGCGACAACGGAATTTATGCAAGATATGAAAAAAGATGATTTGGCAGATGGATTATCAATTGCAGAATATGAAGAATCATATAAGAATTCAGATATTTCAAAGAGTATTCGCAACTATGAACATACAAAATATTTAGAGAAAGACAAACATCTTGAATCTATTACAGATATGAATGAACTTCGAAGTGAATTATTTCTTGATGCAGAAAAAGAATTAAATAAACATTTAGATAATGAGCTGTTTTTCTTAGAAGCTCCAACAGGAAGTGGAAAAAGTAATACAGCATTACAATTGAGTTTTCATTTAATGGGTGAACATGGAAAGAAGTTATTTTATATTTACCCATTTAATACGCTTGTTGAACAAAATATGAAAACATTGAGTGAGCTTTTCAAAGATAAGAAATTACAGGATCAAATTGTTGTGGTAAACTCATTGACACCGATTACAGTAAAAGAAAATATTAAAAATGAAGATTCTACGAATTATTATCAAGAAGCGTTATTGGATCGACAATTTTTGAATTACCCAATGATTTTATCAACGCATGTGAGTTTTTTTAATGTTTTATTTGGATCAAAAAAAGAAGATATTTTTGGATTTTATCAGCTAACAGATTCTGTAATTGTTCTGGATGAAATTCAGAGTTATCGTAATTATATTTGGACAGAGATTATTACAATGTTAAAATATTGTGCTTCGTTAATGGGTATGAAAATTATCATTATGTCAGCAACATTGCCTAATTTAGAAGTGTTAACAGACGAGAAAAATCAAGTAGTTCATTTAATGCAAAATCGAAATTTATATTTTGAACATCCGATTTTTAAGAACCGAGTCAAGATATCTTATGAGTTATTAGAAGATGATAAAATAACATATGAGAAATTGTTACAACACATTATTGAGAATAAGGAAAAACAACAAAAAATATTGGTTGAATTTATCAAAAAAGATTCAGCTTATACTTTTTATCAAATGCTGATAGAATCAAAAGAAATAGAATGTGATGTAAAATGTATTACAGGAGATGATTCTATTTATGAACGTGAAAAAATATTAAATCCAATAAAAAATGGAGAAATGAAAGACCTGATTTTAGTGGCAACGCAGGTAATAGAAGCAGGTGTTGATATTGATATGGATGTTGGTTATAAAAATATTTCCTTACTTGATAGTGAAGAACAGTTTTTAGGTCGTATTAATCGTTCATGTAAAAGAAAAGGAATGGCGTATTTTTTCTATATAGATTCATGGGAAAAAATTTATCAAAAGGATTTTCGTAAAAATCGTGAATTTACATTATGTGAAAGAAATATGCAGCAAATCTTGGAGAATAAACATTTTTATGATTATTATAATCAGGTTTTTAAACTACTCCGTAAAAACTTAAACGAAAATACTGATGGAAAAGGAATAGAAGATTTTTGGAATAATATTAATAAGTTAAACTTTTCTGAAATTGCGAAAAGAATGCAATTGATAGATGATAATAGTTGGAGCATGGATATTGTTTTGTGTCGTAGACTTGAATTAGAAGATGGAACTGTTTTAGATGGCGAAGAAGTTTGGAATGAATACAAAAATATATTGGAAGATTCAGATATGGAATATGCAAAAAAGCAGATAAAACTTTCGGTTGCTCGAAGCAATCTTAAATATTTTACATATAGAATCAAAAAAAATTCAGATTTAATATATAATGATATTTTAGGAGAACTTCGATGTATCTATGATGGAGAACAATATTTTGAAAACGGAAAGTTAAACAAAAAGTTGTTGGAACAATCAGGAGGATTATTTATTGATATTTAAAAGTACAAAATTTTACCAAGTGATTTCCAGAAAAAGTGTTAGAAATGGCTGAAATATGTACCTTTTTAGAAAAACAGTAAATTGAGGGGGCACTTGGAAAAAATAATGGAAAGGTACATAAAATCGTTGTTTTTTTAAAAAGACCATTAAAAAATGACGTAAAATCGTTGGTTAAACAATAACATGAGATGTTTTGAAATCGCCATAAAAATCGCTGATTTGATCTGCAATTTCGTTAAACAATAACATGAGATGTTTTGAAATATTCGATTCCTTCTGCTATTAAATAATCGTCCTGATGTTAAACAATAACATGAGATGTTTTGAAATAAAAAGCCGTTACTTTTTAATAAGCAACAACTTCTGTTAAACAATAACATGAGATGTTTTGAAATAGGATCTACGCAAAAAGCGTTGCAAGATATGCAGAGTTAAACAATAACATGAGATGTTTTGAAATAAGATAATAAACTGAATGATTAAGGAGTGATATTAGTTAAACAATAACATGAGATGTTTTGAAATATTATTATTATTCAGACGCTTACGTTTCAATCTCGTTAAACAATAACATGAGATGTTTTGAAATTAATTGATTGCTTTTCTGCATCCCAGAACCAATATCCGTTAAACAATAACATGAGATGTTTTGAAATAATATCTGTCTCTTATCAATCTCTTGCCGTTATCGTTAAACAATAACATGAGATGTTTTGAAATTGGGAGAGTCCGTTTAAAAAATTGACCGCTGATGAGTTAAACAATAACATGAGATGTTTTGAAATCCCATTGTTAAGCAAGATCCAGTTCACAAGCGTGAGTTAAACAATAACATGAGATGTTTTGAAATTTAACCCATAAAATGGTAAAGTATCAGCAAGATAATGTTAAACAATAACATGAGATGTTTTGAAATGATAACTTATTACCTGTAAAAGTATAAGTCATATTGTTAAACAATAACATGAGATGTTTTGAAATAAATCCGGACTTTCACATTCGACAGGAACATTAAAGTTAAACAATAACATGAGATGTTTTGAAATCAAAATGAGTGTGAATTTGAGGAAAAGAAAATGGAGGTTAAACAATAACATGAGATGTTTTGAAATTAATTACATAACTCCTTTTTTCTTATCTAAAGATAGTTAAACAATAACATGAGATGTTTTGAAATCACTTTTATATTTAGGCGGTCTGCCACCTGCTCCCAGTTAAACAATAACATGAGATGTTTTGAAATAAAGAAAAATTTATGAAAAGAAATGCTTTGAACAGGTTAAACAATAACATGAGATGTTTTGAAATCTAGATAGGACCCGACAATTCCCTAAATTAATAAGTTAAACAATAACATGAGATGTTTTGAAATTCATACAAATATAATTTGGTTGGTCCTGCTGCCTGGTTAAACAATAACATGAGATGTTTTGAAATGATATAATTCCACGAAGTTTATCTGTTCTAATCACGTTAAACAATAACATGAGATGTTTTGAAATATATATAATACATTCAATCTTCCAGATGATATTTTGTTAAACAATAACATGAGATGTTTTGAAATAAGTAGAAGTAGTTAAAAAAGGAGCTTCGTGGACGGTTAAACAATAACATGAGATGTTTTGAAATTCAACATCACTGCATCGTGTGTTGCCTGGTACATGGTCAAACAATAACATGAGATGTTTTGAAATAGTAAACGCCTCTTATTGGCATCTGAGACTTTCGTTAAACAATAACATGAGATGTTTTGAAATCAATATTGGATCAGTACGTTCTTGTCCACGTTCTCCCGTTAAACAATAACATGAGATGTTTTGAAATAAGAGTGAACTTGTTAGCTTTATTGAACGTGAAATGTTAAACAATAACATGAGATGTTTTGAAATAGAATAAAGCAACATTAGTAGCATTGGCTTCTTCCGTTAAACAATAACATGAGATGTTTTGAAATAAGTCCCAGAGATGAATCCCTGAGACTCCTAATCTTGTTAAACAATAACATAAATTTATAAGCACATTTGATTAATTTCTAATTTTAAGGAGGAGTCTATGAGAGTTAATGGAACATTAATCAATTATTATTTCCATTGTAAAAGACAGTGTTATTTACATGGAAATAGGTTGAATCTTGAAGATAATAGTGAAATCGTACAAATTGGAAAGGCAATTCATGAAGAACGATTACAAAGTTCGAACAGTGAAATAGCAATTGAAAATATTAAATTAGATAAATTAACAAAAGAGTATTTAACAGAGGTAAAAAAATCAGATGCTGATGTAGAAGCAGCAAAATGGCAATTATTATATTACCTAAGTGTTTTAAAAAATAAAGGAATTTATCGAAAAGGGAAACTAGAATTTGTTGAAAAAAACAAATCTAATAAAAAAGTAGTAATTTTGGAATTAACAGAGAAGAGGGAAAATGAATTAAAGAAAATTATTGAATCAATAGAAAAACTTTTAAATTGTCAAGACATACCAGAACGTCTTAATAAAAGTGGATGTAAAAAATGTGCATATTATGAGTATTGTTACATATGAAAGAAGGGGTAATATGGGAAGTACAAGATATATTATGTCAATGGGAGAATTATCAAGGAAAGACAATTCTATATGCTTTCGAAAAAATGGTAAAAATGTATACATTCCAATTGAAAATACAAAGGAATTATTTTGTTTAAATGAAGTATCATTGAATTCAAAATTGTTGGATTTTTTAAGTCAAAATCATGTAATTGTACATTTTTTTAATTATTATGGTATGTATAGTGGAACTTTTTATCCAAAAGATCAATATTTAAGTGGGAGATTGTTAGTTGCCCAAGTAAATAAGTATCAAACAGATCGATTAAAAATCGCACAGGCTATTGTGAAAGTAATTGGAGATAATATAGCAGAAATTTTATATCATTATTATAAACATAATAAAAAGGAAGTAAAAGAAACAATTGATTGGTTGCGAAAGGACTTTGTAGAAAATATTTTGAAATCTCAAACAATAGAAGAGCTTATGAGCTATGAAGGACAAGCATGGGCTAAATTTTATGCCACATTTAAGTACTTCTTACCAGAAGATTTTATTATGAATAAACGAGTAAAAAGGCCACCAGATAATCCGATGAATGCATTGATTTCATTTGGAAATACACTTTTATATGCTAAAACTGTATCAGCAATTTATAGAACACATTTAGATCAAAGAATTAGTTTTCTACATGAACCGGCTGAAAGGAGATTTTCATTAAGCTTAGATATAAGTGAGGTATTTAAACCAATTATTGTATTCAAAACGATTTTTGAGTTAGTTAATAATCGAAGAATACAAGTAGAGAAACATTTTGAAAAAAGCGTCAATTATTGCTTGTTAAATGATGAAGGTAGAAAAATATTTATTGAAGCATTTGAAAAAAGAATGGATACAACGTTTATGCATCCGAAACTGAAACGTAAGGTGACCTATCGTACGGCAATTAAATTAGATTGTTATAAATTGATAAAATATATTTTAGAAGATCAGGAATTCGTTCCATTTTCATTGAAAGAGGGTGTATAATAAGTGAATGTAGTTAAAAATTATAATTATGCATTTTTATTTTATGATGTAAATGAAAAAAGAGTCCAAAAAGTATTTAAAATATGCAAAAAATATTTATCGCATTTTCAATATTCAGTTTTTAGGGGTGAAATTACACCATCTAATATGATACTTTTGTCCAACGAATTAAAAAAAGTTATAAAAAAAGATGAAGATTTTGTTTGTATAATAAAATTAAAAAATGATAATGTATTTGGTGAGGAAATATTGGGGTGTCCACGTAAAGATATTGGGGAAAGTTTGATACTTTAAGAATAAATTTTAACAGAATAGACTACGAACTCTTATAAATTTCATTCATTATGCAAAGAATATGGATATAGAGTATGAGAAATTATGTAAAAGTTAGGATGTGAGTGAGAAATGTTAACACTTGAATTGTTAGAGATTACAGAAACAATAGTAAAATATAAATATTACCCAGAAGCGTTTTGTTCCGGCAAAAGTTGAGATCGAGGAACATCGTATCGGAGTCTATGCAGATAAAAAAGATGAACATATGGTAAGAGCACCGCATCCAAAGGCGTTGCTGCATGGAAGTCTTGTGTCACCATCTCTTGGAGCAGCGGTCATGAACGGAAAATATGTCAATGCCGTTCCATTGTATCGACTGGAAAAAGAATTCGAACGTTATAGACTGGCAATCAGCCGTGCTAACATGGCAAACTGGATGATACGGTTAAGTGAAGAATATCTTTCTGTATTTTATGATCATCTGCATCGGAAGATCTATGATTTCGATGTGATAGGTGCGGATGAAACGCCAGTGGAAGTAAACAAGGACGGACGACCAGCCGGAAGTAAGAGCTATATATGGGTATATCGTTCTGGAGGGATCAGCAGCATACATCATATCGTACTTTACGAATATCAGAAGACAAGAAATGCATCACATCCTATAAGATTTCTGAAAGATTATGAAGGAATCTGTGTAACAGACGGATATCAGGTATATCATAGTGCTGAAAAGACACTGGAACATGTAACGATCGCAGGATGCTGGGTGCACGCCAGAAGATATTTTGACGAGGCATTAAAGATCATCCCCCCAAGCTGTCAGATCCAAGTCGTGGGGATATCTGGTAATGAAACAGATCCAAGCGATCTATCGGGAAGAAGGGAAGCTTAAGGATCTGAAAACCGAAGAAAGATTAAAGCAGCGTCAGTTGGTGATCAAGCCACTGGTAGATGCTTTGTTTGCATACGCAAAACAGCATCAGGTTCCGGTCGGGATACAGGGAAAACTTGCCAGAGCAGTGACATATCTGTTAAATCAGGAAAAGTATCTGCGGGCATTTCTGGAAAATGGGGAAGTGCCGATGGATAACAATGCAAGTGAACGTGCGATCTGTGGATTCTGTATTGGGAGAAAGAACTGGCAATTGATCGATACGATCCGTGGAGCTGAGAATTCAGCGATCATCTATAGTATTGCAGAAACAGCCAAAGCAAATGATCTGAAACCATATGAATATTTTGAACATTTGCTGACAGAGATTCCAAAACATATGGAAGATACCGATCGTTCATTTTTAGATGACTTACTTCTGTGGTCAGAAAAGTTACCAAAAGAGATCAAAAAGACAAACAAGAGGTCATGAAAAAATGATCTTTTGTTTGTCTAGGTACGTGCTATTGTGCGTTTACTATTAAACAACTAAATGGGTCAGGTAAAATTCACGGTGCAATTATTGATGTAGATAATATGTATATAGAGTTATCACTATGCCATTTATATATTAATCCATATGATGGTAAAATAACGCCTTATTATGCAGAAGATAAGGGATCACGACATGTATATAAAAATTTTGAAATGATGATTAAAAATCATATTGAATGTAAGTATGTATTAGAGGAATATAAAAAATTAAAAAAGATTTCTGTAAAAGAGAATAAAAGGTTACCGAAATGTTTTATTGAGGATAGTTTTGATGCTAATATAACGGATGAATGGATTCAGAATGAAGATAAAATATATAGATTGTCAAATCAGATTTTAAATATGCAATATTGCGTAAATAAAAAAGTTGTTAGATTTTGGAAAGCAGAAATTTTAAATTGGAATGAATCAGAAAAAATTGAAGGAAGATTTTTGGAGGGATAAAAATAAAATAGGACTATGTATATCTAGATAGTATACGTACACTATGATATACTATATTACATAAATAAACGATAAAAATAGGAGAGAGATTATACAATGGCAATAGTAAAAAAATATGCAAAAGAACTATATGCTAAGGAAGTAGTAATGAAAGCAGCATATATGTTTACCGATTGTGCATACCTACATCTAGATGTTGATACAGAAAATTATTTGATTTCTATGCAGTCAAAAACCAATCAATCAGAAGAAACATTATTAAATCGTTTTGAAAATGAATTGATTGTACAGCAAGCAAGATATATGGTAACAAAAGATACAAAAAATATACGAGAAATGATAGTGGCGAGAGCATTGTCTTCAACGATTGTAAATTTAGTCAAGGAAGAAGAAATTCCTCAAAATAAATATAATGCAAATGATATATTAACAGATTGGTATGATGCAAATGAAGAATAAATTAGTATTAAATAAAGAATTATACTCTTACAGCTATATAGGTCAAGCAATAATGGTTTATAAAAGGTTAACTGATATTTCTGTAATAGAAGATGAAAAATATTGGATTTGTGAGTTTGATAATTGCAAATATGGAATTGCTCGAACAAAAAAAGAGTTTGAAAACTATTTGATCCAATTATGGAATCAGGGCAGAGGTATGTAATGATTATTTGTGAAACATTATTGATTTCTATTATAGGAATTTTAGGATTCTATGTAACGGTGACAGATATAAAACATGGAATTATTCAGAATAAAAGGCTATTGCAGGCAGGAATAATTGGATTTTTTATTAACATAGTATATTATTCCAGATTTGCATATGGATTTCTTCAAGTATATATAAGCAATTTAATCATCATGTCAATTTTAGCAGTTGCATTGTATATGATTCATTTTTGGGCAGCAGGAGATAGTAAATTATTAATAGTATTAATGTTTTTATTTCCAGCAAGATTCTATGATTTTGGGAAGCAAGTAATTGCACCGGGAATATATGGTTTTATTTTAATTTTTTTATTAGCATATGTGTATGTGTTAGGGGATACGATAATACAAAAATTAAAGCAAGCACAAAAAATTCAATATAGAACGATAAATCGACAATTTATATTTGTATTTATAAAGAGTTACATTGTAAGTTTTATATATTTAAATTTGTTCAGTCAGGTAATCCGATTGATTTTTAAAAATTTTTATTTCAGTAATCAGGTAATATTTATGATCATGAATATATTTCTGGTAATCTGGATTCAAAATGTTCAGTGGTTAAAAAAAATCGGATTAATTATAATAGCATTTGCAATTGATATTATTCTGACCATAAAATTTTATGTACCGGGGAATATACAGTGGAAAAGTTATACAGTTTTATTTTTAGCTTTATTTTTACGTCATATTATGAGTGGGTATAATTATCAGGAGATTCCTACAAAAAATGTTGAAAAAGGAATGGTATTATCATATGTTACGTTAGCTAAATTTCTTCCGTCCAGAGTGAAAGGATTACCGAAACAAGGTGGCGAAGATATGAGATATAGAATAACTGAAGATGAAATGAATGCTATAAAACGATGGGAAAGTAGTAAATACGGAGAAGATACAATTATTATTGTTAGAAAGATCCCGTTTGCAATATTTATTGTAGCTGGAATCTTGTTACTATTTATAATAAGGATTTTAAGATAATGAAAGTAGAAGATAAAGAACAAAATAGAGAAGAGTATTTAAAGGACGTAGATATTTTTGTTACAAATCGTTGTAATTCTAATTGTATCATGTGTCCGTTGTCAGAGACAGTTAGAAGAAAGTCAGATAATGGGCGGATTGAAGAAATATTTCAACAGATAAAAGAATTACCAGAGAATGTTGAATATGTTAATGTAACAGGTGGTGAGCCAACGCTAGTTGGACAAGCTTTTTTCGAAATAATGGATAAATTAAAAATGAAATTTCAAAATTCAGGATTTCAATTATTAACAAATGGGAGATCAGCAGCGGATTTTGATTTTTTAATACAGTTATTGCCACATTTACCATACGGAATTCGCTGGGCAATTCCACTACATGCATCAAATGCAATGTTACATGATCAGATTACAAGGACAAAAGGAAGTTTTGAGCAAACAGATCAAGGAATAAAAAATTTATTAATGTGTCAGCAAAAGGTTGAAATCCGCATTGTTGTTTCAAAAAAGAATTTGTCAGACTTATTGAATATTGCGAAATATATTGTTCAACAATATCAGGGAGTATTTTGTGTGAATTTTATTGCAATGGAAATGATGGGATGTGCAGCAGTTCATAAAGACGAATTATGGGTTGATTATCCAATAGTGTTTAAAAAAATGAAATCTGCAATTGATTGTTTGATCAGTCATGGAATAGATGTACAATTATATAATTTTCCACTTTGCGCAGTAGAACGTGGATATTGGCACATTGCAGTAAAGAGCATTACAGATTATAAAATCAGATATATGCCTGAATGTGATCAATGTAAAGTTAAAGATATATGTGGCGGATTTTTCTATTCAACAAAGCAAGTTATGAAACCGAGTGTAACACCGATAGGATAAATTATGAAGAACAATTATTTTAATTTTAAACAATGGAAAGATAAAATGTTATTAACAAATGAGCAAGGAAGATACATTTTATTGGGAAAAAGAGATTTTTTGAATTTGGTAAATAAACGATATGATTTATTATCGAAAGAAATATTACAAACATTGAAAGATCGTTTTTTCATATATGATATAGATGAGGATGTATTTATCGAAAAAGTAGCGAATGCATATAGAGATAATAAGCAATATTTGTTTTCAGCAACTTCACTACATATTTTTGTTATGACAAATGCATGCAATATGTGTTGCGTTTACTGTCAGGCACAAGATTCGGCTCAAGAGAAAAAAGGAAAGATGCAAGAGATGACAGCTAAGGCTGCTGTTGATATAGCATTACAATCACCAAATGAATATTTAACATTTGAATTTCAAGGAGGAGAACCACTTCTTAATTTTGAAACAATAAAATATATTGTGGAATACAGTGAGCAAAATAAAAATCATAAACAAATACAATATTCACTAGTTACAAATACACTCCTTCTGAATGAAGAAATGATACAATTTTTTAAGAAATATGATGTATCAATTTCAACTTCATTAGATGGTTGTAAAGAAGTTCATAACAGTAACAGACCTAAAATAGACGGGGATGGTACCTATGATTATGTTAGCAGAAATATAAAGTGGTTACAAAGCAATGATATTCAAGTAGGTGCAATTGAAACAACAACAAAAATTAGTTTGAAAAATGCAGAGAAGATCATAGAAACTTATCATAACTTAGGATTAAATCATTTATTTATTCGACCATTAACACCATTAGGATATGCAAAAGAGCATTGGGCGGAAATAGGATATGAACCGGAAGAATTTTTGAAATTTTATAAACAATGTATTTTAATTTTATTAGAGCATAATCGAAATGGAATTCGAATGTCGGAAGGTCATGCAAGAATATTTCTAAAGAAAATTTTGACGGGTTATTCAGAAAATTATATGGAATTAAGATCACCATGCGGAGCAGGAATTGGACAGATGGCATATTATTATGATGGTAATATATACACATGTGATGAAGGTCGAATGGTAGCAGAAATGGGAGATCAAATGTTCCACTTAGGAAATGTTAATTATAGTACATACGATGATTTAATGGAGAATAGGGTATGTAAGGTCACTTGTCAGGCATCCGTATTAGAAAGTTTGCCAGGATGTTGCGACTGCGTGTATCATCCATATTGTGGAGTATGTCCAGTTATATCATATGCTTCAGATAATAGTATTTATGCAAGGGAATCCAATGTATATCGATGCAAAATATATAAAGGAATTTTAGACATTCTATTTGAAATATTATTTGAGGAACCAGATGCAGAAGACATTTTAAAAACGTGGATTTGAAAGGAGAAAGTATGGAAAAGAGAGAAAAGAAATTTCTGATTGCGGGAATTATATTTTCGGTGATAATGATTGTATTTTCATATACAGCAATTACATCGAAAAATGGAGAACAAGCAGAAATATCAAAAGGTTCTGTTCAGTATCAAGAGACAAAATCACAAATTTCTATTGGAGAAACAATAAATAATAAATTAGAAGGAAGTGGAATTCAAAGGTCTAAATCAGGAAATATCTACAGTGGGAATTTTGAAAATGGTAAGAAAAATGGAAAAGGTGAGTATACTTACCAAAACGGTTCTACGTATAAAGGCACATTTGAAAATAGTTGTTTTAAAGATGGTGAACTTATATTAAAAGATGAACAAGGAGTATTTGAAATTCAGATAAAGGATGGAAAAATTGAGGGAAAAGTAAAAGCAGAACTTATAAATGGAGATTCTTATAAGGGAAATCTTGCAAATGGAAAATTTAATGGAGAATGCGAAATTACATACTCTGGTGGAGATACCTATATTGGGACAGTAAAAGATGATTTGAAAAGTGGCGAGGGTACTTATCAATGGTCAGAAACAGGAGATTCTTATACGGGTAATTGGAAAAAGGATAAGATGAATGGAAAAGGAACTTATTATTATAGTTGGAATGAATATCCATATTTAAAAGGTGACTTTTCAAATAATAAGCCGAAAGGTACATGTACATATTATAAATCTAAAAAGACACATTTTAACACATATTGGAAAAAAGGAACATGTGTTAAAGCAGCATATTAAGGAGAAAAAGTATGGAAGAACATTTATTCCCGGAAATAAAAAAGTCAATAGAAGATTTTATATATGAAGAAGAGGGAAATATCACACGAAATAAAGTTATTGCAATGGGAACAATGATGTTGATTTTAAGTTTGATGATGTATGATGAAGTTTTTGCGGCTCATAGATCACATAGTTCTCACAGTTCACATTCCTCACATAGTTCAGGAAGTGGAGGAGGAATACATGGAAGCCATGAAAGTCATGTTTCTCATTCTAGTCATGTCTCATCATCTGGACATAGTAGCCATGGATCGCATAACAACAGCCACGGATCTCATAATAATAGTACATATAGTAATCATGCAGCTTCAAAATCAGCAACAACAGCGGCTCCGAAAGTGGTAAAACCTAAAGTGCCAGATGTAAAATTAGATGATGTATCAAATATTTTAACACCAAATGCTAATAAAGTAAGTGATATTGGAAATACAGTGAATGCAGCCATTAGTGCGCCACAAGAAATACAGGAGTAGTTTATGGGTATAAAAAAATTTGTTAAAAAGATAGTTGCAATTCTTATAACGTTATTTATTGTTTTAATCTATGCCGTAGGGGAACCTAAAATGCAGAAATATGCATTAGTGTTAATGGCAATTTATACAGTTATGGCAGTAATTTATTGGATTAAACAAGTACGTTTTGAAACAGTTATATTTATTATATCTACAATAGTTATATTTGGCGTATTAACAGTTATACTTCCATCTTCAAAGGATAAAAATAGTGTGATAAAGACAGATAAGATCATACTGTCAAAAAAAGGAACTTTATATCGTGAAAACAAAAAGACGAAAAAGAAAGTTAAATTAGCAGATAATATTCAAAAATATTATTTAGGAGATCGAATTGTGGTACAAAATAGTACACAGATTATATCTTTATCATATGATGGAAAAGATATTCTAGAAGTAAAGAAAAACGCAATATTGAAAGGATATAATGACGAAACAGTTTATTACACGAAATTAAAAGAAGAACAAAATAGTTCTACTAAAAAATTCACATTATATAAAATGAATTTGGATACGATGGAAGAAGAGAAAGATATGCAGAGTGATAAATATATTAGATCTGTGACATTTAAAGATGGAGAAAAGGAGATAAAATCTATAGAAGAATAGTAACGCTATTTTAAATAAAGACAAAGGGGGAGAGTGTAATGAAATTTGGAATGAGAAAACCTAGTATTAAAAAATCAATAAGCGCCAGAACAAAAGGAAAGGCAAAAAGGGCTGTGAAAAAAGCAGTAATTCCTGGCTATGGAAAGAAGGGGACAGGATGGGTAAAAGATCCTAAGAAGGCTGCTTACAATAAGGTTTATAATAAGACTAGTTTTAGTTTTTGGGACTTGTTTAAATAAACTGGATACTAATGTAAAATGTGAGGAGGAGTAGCAATGTTCAAAATTATAGAAGGTGACTTTAAAAATAATATCTACAGCAATGAAGAATATCTTGATAATTGGCCAATGTTATATCTTCTTGAAAATGGAAAACAAATATATATTGGAGAGTCAAATCATGTCAAAACAAGGATGACACAACATAGTTCAAATGTAGAAAAAAAGATTTTTGACAAAGTCCATTTTATTTATTCCAAAATATTTAATCAGTCAGTAACATTTGACTATGAATCAAAATTAATACAATATATTGTTGCAGACGAGCTTTTTCAAGTGACAAATAAAAATTCTGGAATTGCCGATAAACAATATTATAAAAAACAGGAATATGATAAGAAATTTGAATTACTTTGGAGAAAACTGCAAAGGGAGAAATTGGTAAAACATTCTTTAGAGGAGATTGAGAACTCTGATTTATTTAAATACTCCCCGTATAAAGAATTAAATGACAATCAGCGAAATGCAGTAGAAACAATTATTCAGAGGATTAGGGAAGAGGATACAAATCGAATTGTAATAAATGGAATGCCAGGAAGTGGAAAAACGATAGTAGCAGTTTACTTAATGAAATATCTAACGGACTGTGAAGAATTTCAAAACAAGCAAATAGGATTTGTTGTTCCACAGACATCGCTTAGAAAAACTATGAAAATCATTTTCAAAAGTATTTATGGATTAAGACCATCACAGGTATTATCACCATCAGATATTACAAAGAAAAAATATGATATATTATTGGTGGATGAAGCACATCGTTTGCATCAGTATAAAAATATATCTTATATGGGTTCGTTTAAGAAAAATTGTGAAAAACTTGGATTGACGACAGAAGCAGATGAATTGGATTGGATTATAAAACAATCAGATTGTACTATTTTATTCTATGATGCAATGCAGGTAGTAGGTCCATCAGGAATAGATTATCAGCGATTTGACCAAAAGATGCAGAATTCATTGGAACAACGTATGACTTCTTATTTTACATTATTAACACAGATGAGAGTACAAGGTGGAAATGCATATATAGATTTTGTGAAAAGTATATTTGAAGAATCATGTACTGAAAAATATAAATCAGATAAATATGATCTTAAAATATATCTTGATTTTTCAAAATTTGAAAAGGATATGTATCGAAAAGAAACAGAAGTAGGATTATCCAGAATGGTTGCAGGATATGCCTGGCCATGGATCAGTAAAAAAGATCAAACGAAAAAAAACATCGAAATTCAAGGAATCAAGCGCAAGTGGAATCATTGTACAGAAGGATGGGTGCATACACCGGAGGCAATCGATGAAGTTGGATGTATTCATTCGATACAAGGGTATGATTTAAATTATGCTTTTGTTATCTTAGGTAAAGATATAGGATACGATAAAAATACGAAACAGATCATTGTTCGTAAAGAGTTATATTTTGATCAAAATGGTAAACGGTCAACAACATATGAACAATTATTAGAATATATTAAAAATATCTATTATGTGTTAATGACAAGAGGCATTAAAGGAACGTTTCTTTATGTATGTGATGATGATCTAAGAGAATATTTGAGCCAGTACATAGAAGTGGAGAATTAAGATGCGAGAAGAGACGATAAATAAAATTTTAAAATTTAGAGATGACAGGGATTGGAAACAATTTCATAATCCGAAAGATCTTGCAATATCAATTTCGCTGGAAGCAGCTGAACTTCTTGAAGTATTTCAATGGAGCGGTGCAGATGTGTCAAATGAAGGAAAACAAGATAAAATCAAGGAGGAATTAGCAGATGTAGTGAATTATTGTGTATTGATGGCAGATGCTTGTGAACTTGATTTAGATGAAATTGTACAAGAGAAGATTAAGATCAATGAGCGGAAATATCCTGTTGAGAGGGCTAAGGGAAGAAGTGATAAGTATGATAAACTTTAAACTTAGAGATGAAGAAATAAAAGAATTAGAAAAATTTGATTCGGGAAATGGAAGTTACAAGTATTTGACAGAAGACAATATATGCTCTATATATGATCAACGACCAGATGCATGTGATGTTAAAAAAATGTATGAATCAATATATAAAAAGAAAATGGAAGTGCAATATATCGCAAAACAAAAATATGCGTTAAATATGGGAAAAAAGATAGTTTATAAAGTATCTTGTGTAACAAAATAATCCGATTTTAAATTGTACAAAGTTAGGGGGAAGAAGGTATGAAGAAAAGGAATTTAATTATGCTAATGTTTTTAGCATCAGTTGTTTTATTTACTCAAGTGAATGTTAAAGCTGACGATGACGACTGCTATTGGTATAATGAATATGGTGAACATGATTGGGATAGCGATTATGAGTATAAAAAATGTGATGCAACATATCATTATGAATTATTTGAATGTAACGAGTGCAATCGTAAAGAATATTTTAGAAAAGCACATGAATTTGAATATTCAAAATTAATTAAATGGGCAGAGCCGAAAACAAATGGAATTTTTGAATACAAGTGCAGTGATTGCGGACAAACAACAAGAAAAAAAGTAGTTTGGAATTTTAAAAAAGCATATAAAGGTACAGATGGATATGCTAGTTTTGATGTACGTAGTCGAAATAATGTATATCGTAATACTAGGTATATAACTTTAAGAACTTATAGCTATGACAAAGGATATGTTTTGAAAGTTAAAGTAGGTAAAAAAACATATACGAAAAAAATGAATAACAAAACAGATAAATATAGAATTAAAATTAAAAAACCATCGTATGGAAGTAAAATTAGCATAAAAACATATTATAAAAATAAATGCGTTGGTGTAGATAGTAGTAACGCATTTAATAAAGTTTTATATGCCAAAAATATGAAAACAGGTATGACCAAAAAGCAATTAAAATGTACATATAGATTCCTTCATCATTGGGGTAATCCATCCAGTACTGCAACAAGTTCAAATGGCTGGTCATATTGGTATTATGATGACGGCTCTTATATAATTTTTCGACATGGAAAAGTGAACGGATGGTACGATGTAAATTAAAAACACAATTATTTCAGATAAATTAGTCACCAGAGATAATTTAACACAAGTAGAATTTGATACAATGATGGAAACAGGACTTTCACAGGCCAAAAAAGATGATTCAAAAGTAAAAGGAAGAAGTGATAAGTATGATAAGATTTAAACTTAAAAAAGAGCACATTGAATTTCTTAAAAAGACATATCCTGATAATAAGCTGATTCAGAGAGTTTTGAGCTTTGAGAAAGAAGGAATTTTCGAAATGGATGAGGAGAATACATATATTGATTTCATGGATTATTTGGACGATGAGTCTGTAGCTTGGATGGATGAAAATTATGATGCTACACCACAAACAATTATGTTAGAATCAATAAGAGATGATATTTTTTGTCAGACTAATTAGAAGAGAAAGTGGACATTGAAACAAGACCTTATAGTCATAACAGGCCATAAGATCTTGTTACAGGAGAAAATGGATGACGACTTAATCATCATCACGAGGTAAAAACGGTGGTCGGAAGTGGTACAATTCTTCGTAAGATTCAAGCTCGGCTTCTGTTCTTGGAACAACTTGGATCAATCCAGTACAATCCGTGGTAGAACAAATATTGCACATTTCGAAGATATTTTCATCAATTTCTTCGTTTGTAAGTTCTCGTTTCTTCTTCTTATTATTCATGCATTGAAATCTCCTCGTTTCTTAGTATGTGATAATTTAAGAAAAATATTTTGTAAAATAAATCCAATAAAAGATATTATACGAGGAGATAGGAACAATGTATTTTGTACCAGAAGAAAGTAGAGAAAAGGCTGTCCATCCTAGACAGAATGGAAGCCTTTTCCGATAATCTCACTTGTATTAGAAACTAAAAGAAAAGCTTTTGGATCATGTTCTTTGATAAAGTTTCGAAGTTTCACTGCCTGTGAAGGACTAAGAACCGTCAGGATAATATATTTGTCATCCCCTGTAAAGGCTCCGGTTGCATTCACAATGGTTGCTCCGCGCTGTAGATCATTTTGGATAAAATCACAAATACATGTTGCATTGGAAGTTACAACATGAAAGTATTTAGAACGGTTAAAACTTTCAATAAAGTTGTCGATCAACGCAGAACGCATGATCAGACCAAACAAAGAATAAAGTCCTGTTTTGACGTTAAACACTAGGAATCCTGCGAGAGTAAAGATAAGATCAGAGATCATTAAGCCCTTTCCGATATCTACACTCGTATATTTTTTAAGAATCATAGCGATAACATCTGTACCACCACTAGAAGCTCCAATATTAAATAAGATTGCTGAACCAAGCGCTGGCAATAAGATTGCAAAGATCAACTCTAATAATGGCTCATTGGTAAGTGGATGACTCATAGGATAAATTCGCTCTAAAAGAGATAAACTTACAGATAAAAGAATCGTGCTGTAAGCTGTTTTTTCAGCAAAGCTTTTACCTAAGACGATCCATCCAATGATCAGCAATAAAATATTCACAACAAAAGAAAAATCACTGGCAGAAATAGGAAGGAATTTTGCAACTAAAACGGCAATACCTGTGATACCACCAAATGTGAAATTGTTTGCAAATTTAAAGAAGTAAATTCCGACAGCCATAATGAGTGTGCTGATTGTAAGTAAGGAAAAATTTTTAAGTTTTGATTTCATAATACTACCTTCTTTGACGATTGTTTCATTTATAATGATTTCATAATTCAATCATTTATTTTAGCATGAATATTCTATTTTTCAAGAAATTCGGTGGAAATAGTGAGAAAGAACGTATTATAATTTTTGTTATGGAATCTTGCGACAAAATGGATTGGCGCAATCAAGACAAGTATCTATATTTACGTATCCCCTGTTATAACCGTAATACTTTCAGTGTTAATCTTACATGAAAAAATAACAGTGATTTCTATCATTGGAACTATATTAATCCTTATTGGGTTTGTGGTCTCACAAAAAGTTAAGACAACAGACCAGATTAGATGTATAATATGTGATAATAAAGCAAAAAAAGGAGATAGGAACAATGTATTATGTACCAGATGGAACAAAAAAATGCGGATATTATGAATGTAAAAAATGCGGGAATAGATTCCTCTCATTACAGATGATGGAGAAGATTCCATGTCCAGACTGTGAGGCAGAGATCGACTACGAGATTGGACCAGATGAAAATATGGAAGATATTTTAGATACTGCGCAGTTACTTCAGAAAATCGAGGGTGAAGAAGAAGTCGAAAAGATGGATGCTTTACTAAGCCTTGCTATCACGGGTGGAGACTGCAATTGGATTTAAAAATGTATTTTCTAAAAGACTCAGGGACCATGGACTTCTGGGTCTTTTAGATTGCTGCAATAATTGAAACAAGAAGGCAGGAATATCAATTTATGAACGATACACAAGACAACAAATGGGACAAACTATTGCACATCAAAACCATGGGCAGAGACGACTCTCAATCCGATCAATACCGCTATCCATACGAACCAACTCCATATTCTGTACTGCAACGATTAGCAAATACAGGACTTATAAGGAAGAACAATATGCTCTTAGATTATGGCTGTGGTAAAGGAAGGGTAGACTTTTTCTTATCCTACCAGACAAGATGCCGTTGCCTCGGAGTTGAATATGACGAACGCATTTATGAGAAAGTAATGGAAAATAAGAAAGAAGCCGTATCGAAAGAGAGGGTATCATTTTCATTAGCGAATGCAGAAGAATTTCAACTCCCAGAACAGATAGACCGCATCTATTTTTTTAATCCATTTTCCGTAGAGATTTTGAGAAAAGTGATGGCAAGGATCATGGAATCATACTATGAACATCCAAGACAGATTTTATGTTTCTTCTATTATCCATCCGACGAATATCTTACATATCTGATGACGGTGGATGAGATGATGTTTACCGATGAAATTGATTGTTCCGATTTGTTTGGTGGAAATAGTGAGAGAGAACGCATTATGATTTTTGAGATTGGGCAGTAGACAGACTCAGGCCATCTAAATATTTGATCAATATTGCTCAATGAAGATGAATATAAATAGACGAAAAATAATAAATCATGTATAATCATAAATATGCATCTATAGTTACAAAATATGAAATAAAATATAAGAAAAACGGATATAATACAACAAATTATGTAACTTTAGATACACTTTTTAACACAAAAATCTAGAGCAAAATAATAAATGAGGTGATGAAAATGCCATTAACAAATATAGAGGCGGATAATTTTACGGTATTTGATGATATAAAAATTCCATTTAATAAAGGATTAAATATACTAGTAGGCGAGAATGGTATGGGAAAGACTCATGTTATGAAATTAGCTTATGCAGCATGTCAGGCTTCTAAACACGATGTATCATTTTCACAGAAAACAACTATGCTTTTTCGACCAGATCAGTCAAGTATTGGACGATTAGTAAATAGAAAGAAAAATGGGAAAAATACAGCAAAAGTATCCGTAGGATCAGACACAGCAAAGATTGGAATGACATTTTCAACGAAAACCAAAAAATGGGATGCAGAGATTACAACAGAGGAAAAATGGGAAAAGCAAATGTCTGATCTCACAAGTGTGTTTATTCCAGCAAAAGAAATTTTATCCAATGCATGGAATTTAGATGCAGCAGTGAAGATGGGAAATGTAGAATTTGATGACACCTATTTAGATATTATTGCAGCTGCTAAAATTGATATTTCCAGAGGTGTAGATTCCGCTGCAAGGAAGAAATATTTAAAGATTTTACAACAGATTAGCAGTGGAAAAGTTACTTTACATGAAGATCGTTTTTATTTAAAACCAGGTACACAAGCAAAATTAGAATTTAATTTAGTTGCAGAAGGTTTACGTAAGATAGCTCTATTATGGCAGCTTATTAAGAACGGAACATTAGAGAAAGGATCTGTATTATTTTGGGATGAACCAGAGGCTAATATTAATCCGAAATATATTCCTGTGTTGGCAGAATTATTAATTATGCTGGAAAAAGAGGGTGTACAGATTTTTGTTTCAACACATGATTATTTTTTATCTAAGTATATTGAAATAAAACGGAAATCTGACAGTAATGTTCAGTATATTTCGCTGTATAAAGATGAAATGAGTAAAGTGCAATGTGAGATTGCAAAAGAATTTGAATTACTGGAACATAATACGATTATGGATACTTTTCGTCAACTTTATAGAGAAGAAATTGGGGTGGTATTATAGTGAAAGTAATAACAGAATCGGAAATGAATTTTGGAGAATTTGATGAATCTAACTTGTTTCATATTGAAAATTCTAAAATTTATAGGGATCTTGGTGATGGAATTAAGACAGTAGAGTTTATTTTAAAATATAAAGAGGACAGTATTATATTTTTAGAAGCAAAGAAAAGTTGTCCTAATGCGGAGAAACGGCATGAAACAGAGGAGAAAGAACATAAATTTGAAGTTTATTTTTCTTCACTAGTAGAAAAATTTATTGCATCTTTACATATTTATTTAGCTTCTATTTTAGGTAGATATCCGGATATTTCAGAGGTTGGAGATAGCTTACAATCTGTAGATGAAATGAAAAATATGAAATTAAAGTTTGTATTGGTAATTAAGAATGCTGAAGATGTTGCTTGGTTAGTAGGACCATCTGCAGAATTAAAAGCCAGGTTATTACAGATTAGAAAAATTTGGAATATTGAAATAATGGTATTGAATGAAGAGTTAGCAGAAAAGCTTAGTTTAACAGCAAACAATCAAGATTATGCATTATAACCATTAGGTTGTTACCCATACCAATTAGGACCATTATAATGTATTTTCTAAAAGACTCAGGGACCATGGACTTCTGGGTCTTTTAGATTGCTGCAATAATTGAAACAGGAAGGCAGGAATATCAATTTATGAACGATACACAAGACAACAAATGGGACAAACTATTGCACATCAAAACCATGGGCAGTAGACAGACTCAAGTCATCTAAATATTTGATACCAATATTAGAAAATTTATATATTTCTCCAGAAGAATTTTTAAAGGAAATAAAGGAGGTAAAAATAAAATGATAAAAGACATAATGAAAGATCCATTGTTTCTAGCACAGAAATCAACAGATGCAACAAAAGCAGATCAGCAGGTAGTAGTTGATCTGTTAGATACACTAAGAGCTAATTTAGATCATTGTGTTGGAATGGCAGCAAATATGATCGGCGTTAAAAAGAACATTATCGTAGTAGCAGTTGGGCCATTTCAGTTTGCAATGATCAATCCGAAGATTACAAAGAAATCAGGCGTATTTGAGACAGAAGAAGGATGTTTATCTTTGGATGGAGTGAGACCTTGTAAGAGATATAAGGAGATAGAAGTAGATTATCTGGATCAGGACTTTAAAGAGCAGCACGGGAAATATTCTGGATGGACAGCACAGATCATACAGCATGAAATTGATCATTGCAAGGGGATTGTGATATGATTGAATTACAAACAATGGATGAAATACCAATTTTTACGATTGTAAAAATAGAAGCAGAAGAAACAGAAATTCCCATGTTAACTTTTTATGTAAAAGAAGATTCTATAGATGAACCAGAAGAGATTTCAATGGAAGAATTAACAGCTTATGACAGGAATCTAGGGATTGGAGATCAGGTAATAATCGGCCCAGATGAAACTTTGTTTCCGCTAGATATGGCAGAGAATCTTGGAATGTTTGACGAAATCGATCCGTTGAGCCAGATATCAGAAACAGGTCCCAGACAATGGCAGATGGAATGGATGGATAATTATATGGACGCGTTAGAAGAACTGGAGGATTCTACAACTAGGGAATAAGCCAAAATTCATGAAAATAAATCCATTAAAAGCAGATAAATTTATGGAGATGAATGTATTTATGCAGAAATTACAGATAAAACAGAAAGCATGTTATATAGAGCAAAATGGTTCCGGTGGTCCAATCATTTTATGGGGAATGTACCCTCATCGTGGAAATGAAATAGCACATATGTGGGATTGCCTGATGGAGACAGTCAATGATCAGGATTTTCTTTTCTGTGCATTTCAGGTAATAGATTGGAATGCTGATTTTTCTCCATGGAAGTCACCTGCTGCCTTTGGAGATGAAGATTTTAAAGGAAATGGTCCAAAGACTTTACAATGGTTAATGAATGATTTGATTCCAGAATTAAAAGCAGATTACGGGGTAGACAGAGAAATTTATCTGATCGGATATTCCCTTGCAGGATTGTTTGCTCTATGGACATCCTATGAAACGGATATCTTCTCAGCAATTGCAAGCTGCTCCGGTTCTTTATGGTTCGAACAATGGGATGAATATGTGTTACATCATCAAATAAAGTATGAAAGCAATATCTACTTAAGCCTTGGAGGAAAAGAAGAAAAAACAAAGAATCCGGTCATGGCAAGAGTTGGAGATCGAACTAGAACAAAGGAACGAATTTTGCGCAATGATTCTTGCAGACATTAAGAAATCCAGAATTAAGGAAACAGATGGTAGGAGTTGTTACATTTAATATCAACCGGATGTTTGGAAAAAGCAGAATTGATCAATTGAGGAAAGTACAAATGAAAAAAGCAGAATTTAAAAAAGTATTAATCTTATCAGCAAGTCCAAGAAGAAAGGGTAATTCTCAGATTTTATGTGATAAATTTGCAGAAGGCGCCAAAAGTACAGGTCATCAAGTCAAGATGATTCGCCTGTCAGACAAAAAAATTAATTTTTGCATAGCTTGTGATGCATGTATGAAAAATGGAGGATTTTGTGTTCAACGAGATGATATGGGAGATATTTTAAAAGAATATCAACAGGCAGATGTATTAGTTTTGGCAACACCAGTTTATTTTTATGGAATTTCAGCCCAGATGAAAATATTCATTGATCGTACATATCCAATTTGGCAGAATTTAGGACACAAAGATGTTTATTATATTATTTCTGCAGGATTAGGAGAAGACATTATAAAAAGATCCTTAGGGGATCTGGACGGATTTGTCGAGCATTTGGATGATTCAAAAGTAAAAGGAAGAATATACGCAACAAATGTTATGGATGCAGGGCTTGTGAAAGAACAAGAGGACTTATTAGAACGTGCTTATGAAATGGGCAAATCAATATAATATACAAGTAGTTTGGAGAGGCTTCCAATGAACAACAAAACCATAAACTATTATAACAAATACACTAAATCATTCATACAAGCAACAAGATCCGTAGACTTTACAAACATACAAAATAAATTTTTATCTTATCTTCCATCGGGCGCATCCATCTTAGATTTTGGGTGCGGTTCCGGACGCGATACAAAATATTTTCTAAAGCGAAAATATAATGTAACGGCGATTGACGGATCCGAAGAGATTTGTAAGGAAGCCTCAAAATATACAGGAATCAAAGTAAAACAAATGTTGTTTGAAGAATTAAATGACCAGAATATTTATGATGGAATCTGGGCATGTGCATCAATCCTTCATTTATCAAAAAATGATCTTTTTCTTGTATTTCATAAGATGAACAAAGCATTGAAAGAAAATGGAATCATTTATACATCATTTAAGTATGGTGAATTCGAAGGGGAGAGAAATGGGCGTTATTTTACGGATTTTACAGAAGATTCATTGAAAGAATTTATCTTGCAGATCCCTCAATTACAGATCAAAGAAATATGGACAACAGGAGATGTCAGAGAAGGACGAGGTGATGAACGATGGTTGAATATCCTGATTTGCAAGGGAAAAATATCTTAGAAATTGAGCCAAAATATTATAACAATCTAAATATTGATGGATTTTCTAAAATGATGAAAAGTCCATCCTATTGCTATAAATTTTATTGGCTGGAAGCGATCATACAGTTAATCTCTGAGGGAAAAACAGAATCGACATTTGATGAAATCATAGATGAGATGATCACAAATGCATGGTATTCTGTAAGAGAGTTCCATATTCACTTAAGTGGAATGCCACTGGACGGACAGATCAAGGATGGATTGGAGAGAGCAGTTCTTTTGCTAACAGAGCTTAGTGAATTATCGGCGAATGCTTCGAAAGTAGAGATTAAAAACGCGATCAAGCAGTATAACAAGGAATTAAAAACGACGAAAGAACAGCTGACTCATATGGTTCCATACCGAGCATTAGCAGGCTTTTTTACGAGGAGTAATGAAAAAGTAAATTGGAATAGCGCAAATCGCATGACAGCGTATATTCAGAAATTTAATAAAGAAGTCTTAACTCTTCCATACATATTAGGAACAAGCAGCAAGTTAAAAAAAGAAGTATATTTCCAACAAGACTGGATCAAGATGATCCAAGATCATACAGTCAATATTTTGGGTTGGATTCAATACGAAAAAGTAAAATGGCTGCAGAACAATAATCCAGAAGTTCCCGGTCTGGTATATAAATTGACCCCAACAGAAGAAAAGGTGCGAAAGCTTAAAAAAGTAAGAGATCTCTGGCAAGATATCATGGAAGTTCAAGAAATCAGAGACGTCTTTACTGGACAACCTGTGAAGAAGAAAAAATACGATATTGATCATTTTATTCCATGGTCATTTGTTATGAACGATGAACTCTGGAATCTGATGCCGATGGATGCATCACTAAATTCATCAAAGAGTAATCGATTACCAAAATGGAATCCGTTTTTTCAGAATTTTGCACAAAATCAATATCTGATGTATCAAATGATTTATGATGATATGGGAATCTATAACAGATTTAAGGGTTGTTATAAAGATAATCTCCATTCTATCTGGGCAGGACAAGAATTATATCGAAAAGGTAATTCAAAAGAGATGTTTTATAATATACTTGAAAAGAATATGATACCCGTATATGATTCCGCACGTCGACAGGGGTATGAAATATGGGATTATTCATAAGAATTTTAAAAGGGCAGAAGAATATGTGGTTAGAAAAGCAAAGAAAATATCCGAAGAATATATGTAGTAGATTAATGCTAGCTATTTTGTTACTCGCAAGTGTCATAACACTTACAGCATGTAGATCATCAAATATAAAAGAAACAACAAAACAAACAGATCATAAGACAAAGAAGTGGGAACCATTGGTGATAACAAAGCGAGAAAAAGCTCAGGCACAAAAAGAAGTTAAGCAAATTTCAGACATTTGTCAAAACATAAAAATCAATGAGAATAAAGTTACAAAAAAAGACTTACAAATGCTATATGATACATTAACATCCAAAGGTTATCCTGTTGCCCAGATTGGGGAAGAAAAACATAGTACAAAAAATGCACCAGTAAAATTCAAACCATCCAAGACAAGTCATGGTGAGAAATTGAAAACATTTTATGAAAAAACAAAAGCTGGAAAACCAACAACGATAACATTGTTACAGCAAAATAGTTCCGGAGGATTTGCAAATATCCGATTACAAAGCAACAATGGAAAGACAGAAGGAATTTTGACAACGATCTATAAAGAAGATGGTAAATTTTCTATGAGTGAAATGGTAAAGTATCAAGTGAAAAAACTGGAATTGAATGAAAAAAATATTATGACTTTGGAATTTTACTTATCTGATCAAGCAGAATTACAGACGGATGGTACGATGGAATTTCAATGTAATTGAATATTAAATTTTCGCCATTCGTTGCATAGAAATGCATCAAACAGCAGATAATACCATCATAAAAATTTCCAAAGTAGAAAGGAACTCATATCATGGTATTAAAAGAGACAGAAAGAACAGCAATTGAAAACCTAAGAACACAGGAGAAAAGTTGCATAGAAAAGTATCAAAAATACGCACAGCAGGCGATCGATCCAGAACTTAAAAATCTTTTTGAACAGTTACACAAAAAAGAGCAGACACATTACGATTCACTCACACAGGTCTTAGATGGAACAGTACCGTCAAGTGACTGCAATGACAGTGATGGAAGAGACTATGAACCAAGAGCAATCTATACAGCAGCGAGCCAGTCCGAAGATAAGATGCATGATGCATTTCTTGCAACTGATGCAATTGGAACAGAGAAATTGGTTTCCGGAGAGTATAATACAAATGTATTTATGTTTGGGGATAGTGATCTTAGAAAGTTGATGGCAGACATTCAGGTAGAAGAACAGAATCATGCCGAAATGCTGTATAAATATAAGACAGCAAACGGAATGCAGTAATGCAATAGATATATGATAATTTTAAAGGACTCAGGAGCCGTGGACTTCTGAGTCTTTTGTTATCATTACAAAAACATCAATAATGTATGGATTGGATAAGATATGAAAATATGATAGAATTAATACAAATAAAGTACTATACAAGAGAGGACATATAAAAAGATAATGAAGACAGAGCATCATACATTAACAAAGACTTGGGTTGTAGCAGCGCTGGCAAGTTTATGCTGTATTCTATGGGGAAGTGCTATTCCGATGATCAAGACAGGATATCGACTGTTACAAGTAGATACGACAAACACAGCCAGTCAGATCGTATTTGCAGGAATAAGATTTGCGTTAGCAGGACTTTTCGTCTTGATTTTTGCTTCTATACGGGAAAAGAAAGTGACACTGCCCGATGGAAAGATTCTAAAATATGCAGTTCCTGTCTGCCTTGCTCAGACTGTTGGACAGTATTTTTTCTTTTATATCGGCGTGGCACATACATCTGGAGTGAAAGGTGGAATCATTACAGGTTTAGGAAATTTTATCGCAATCCTAATGTCATGTTTGATCGTACGAAATGAAAAACTAACGGGAAGAAAATTAACAGGATGCATCTTAGGATTTGCAGGAGTTGTCGTGATCAATCTTCTTGGGAATTCTTTGGATTTCGGCTTTACGATGATGGGAGAAGGATTCGTTTTGATTTCACAGTTAGCCTATGCAACATCCACGATATTGATCAATTACTATTCAAAAAAAGTATCACCAGTTATATTAAGTGGAACTCAGTTTTTTATTGGTGGAATTGTATTATTTTTAATCGGAAATGCAATGGGTGGACATTTAGATCATGTAACAGTTGGTGGAATTACGGTCGTGTTGTATCTTGCATTGGTATCTGCAGTTGCCTATACACTTTGGTCTGTATTACTTGCATATAATGATGTGTCAAAGGTAGCAATCTTTGGATTTGTAAATCCATTATGCAGTGTAATCTTGTCGGCATTGGTATTGGGAGAAGTCAAACAGGCATTTAATATTGGAAGTCTGATTGCACTCGCACTTGTATGTGTTGGAATTTATATTGTAAATGCAAAGAAAAATAACAAATCAAATGTTGAGTAAGGAGGAAAACATTATGAGATATGAAATTTTAGGTGAAACACTTCCAGTAGTTATCTGTTATCTGGAATCTGGAGAAAAAATGGTTACAGAAGGTGGAGGAATGTCTTGGATGTCTCCAAATATGAAAATGGAAACAACTTCGAATGGAGGAATAGGAAAGATCTTTGGAAGAGCGTTTTCAGGAGAAAAGATGTTCCAGAATGTTTATACCGCACAAGGCGGAGAAGGGATGATCGCCTTTGCTTCATGCTTCCCGGGATCCATCAAGGCATTTGAAATTGCACCTGGACAGGAAATGATATTACAAAAAAGTGCTTATCTTGCCGGTGAGAATGGAGTTGAGTTATCTGCATTCTTTAATAAAAAGATCGGAGCTGGATTATTTGGCGGAGAAGGTTTTATTATGCAGAAAGCATCTGGCCATGGTATCATGTTTGCAGAATTTGATGGTCATGTTGTGGAATATGAATTAGAGGCTGGAGAGCAGATTGTTGTAGACACTGGACATTTGGCCGCGATGACAGCAAGTTGTACGATGGAGATCAAAAGTGTTCCGGGTGTAAAGAATATGTTGTTTGGTGGAGAAGGAGTGTTTAACACAATACTTACAGGTCCTGGGAAAGTATGGCTGCAAACAATGCCGATCAGTAATGTAGCTGGAGTATTAAGCCCATATTTTCCAAGCTCTAGTAAATAGAAAAAACATGAATAGATTAAGGAATGGGGAGTGATCAATATGGCCTTTTTTGACTATGATCGAAATGGGAAAAAAGATTGGAAAGACAATGCCAGAGAATATTATCTTTATAACAAATTGAAAGAAGATGATGCATCGAAGCATAACCGAGAGAAGGAAGAATCATCCGATGATGGGAAATCAAATGTTGGGTGTGGTTCTGTACTATTGTGTTTTTTATTTATGTTTTGTATGATGTGGTTCGCTATGATGGTTGATTCATTATGCAAATAGGGGAGCATAGAACGATGACAAAGACAAAGGCTTATATTGCGATCGACCTCAAATCATTCTATGCTTCTGTGGAATGTAAGGAGCGAAATCGCGATCCTTTAACGACAAATCTTGTGGTTGCAGATCAAAGCCGGACGGAGAAGACGATCTGCCTTGCGGTATCTCCATCGCTGAAAAGCTATGGAATACCAGGCAGACCACGTTTGTTTGAAGTCGTGCAAAAGATTAAAGAAGTCAATAATACCCGCAGGTGGAAAGCTTTAAACAGAACATTTACAGGTTCGTCGGATGACAGCACAGAATTAAATGTAAATCCGGCATTGAAGGTTGATTATATTGTTGCACCACCACGTATGGAATACTATTTGGAATATAGTTCCAAGATTTATAATATCTATCTGAAGTATATTGCTCCAGAAGATATTTTTCCGTACTCAATTGATGAAGTATTTATAGATGCAACAGATTATCTGAATACTTATCAGATGACTGCAAGGGAACTTGCCATGACTATGATACGAGACGTTTTAAAAACAACGGGAATTACAGCAACCGCCGGAATCGGAACGAATATGTATCTGTGCAAGATTGCGATGGATATCGTAGCAAAGCATATTAAACCGGATAAGGATGGCGTAAGGATCGCCGAATTAGACGAAATGTCTTACCGTAGGAAGCTATGGAATCACAGACCGCTTACGGATTTCTGGAGAGTAGGCAAAGGCTATGCGAAGAAGTTGGAAGAACACGGTCTTTTCTCAATGGGAGATGTTGCAAGATGTTCCATCGGAAAGCCAAATGAATTCCATAATGAAGAACTGCTTTATAAGATGTTTGGGATCAATGCGGAACTGCTGATCGATCATGCCTGGGGCTATGAGCCTTGTACTATGGAGCAAGTCAAAGCGTACAAACCGGAAACCAACAGTGTATGCTCCGGGCAAGTACTTCACTGCCCCTATGACTTTGATAAGGCAAAGTTAGTTGTAAAAGAAATGACTGATCTTATGACACTTGATCTGGTAGATAAGAGACTTGTTACTGACCAGATCGTATTGACCGTAGGTTATGATATAGAAAATCTAACGGATCCAGACAGATATAGGAAGTACAAGGGATCTGTTACGATTGATCGGTATGGGAGGAAAGTTCCCAAACATGCTCACGGAACAACAAACCTAAAAAGGCAGACATCATCTACCATGCTGATCACAGATGCAGTGATGGAATTATATGATCGGATCGTGGATAAAAATCTGCTGATCAGAAGAATCAATATCACAGCGAACAAGCTCGTGGATGAAAGTTTTTCAAAGGAAGAAGAAACGTATGAGCAGCTTGATCTTTTTACAGATTATACGGTAAAGGAACAGGAACAAGCCGAAGAAGAGGCTGTTTTAGAGCGTGAGAAACGGATGCAACAGACAATGCTCACAATCAAAAAGAAGTTTGGGAAGAACGCTATCTTGAAAGGAATGAACCTTCAGGAAGGAGCAACGGCAAAAGACCGTAATGAGCAGATCGGCGGACATAAAGCATAGAAAATAAGTATTCAGTGTGAACGGAGGAAGATTATGAAAGATCAGCACAATCATAAATACGATGATATTATCAATCTGCCGCATCCAACTTCAAAGAAACACCCTCGTATGTCACTTTATGCCAGAGCAGCACAATTTTCGCCTTTTGCGGCACTTACCGGACACCAAGCAGCTATTAAAGAAACTGTAAGACAAACAGATGCGAAACAGGTGTTGAGTGAAGAAGTTATAGCAGAATTAAATAAAAAGTTATATCTGATCACTGAAACTATTGGTACACAACAATTGGTTGAGATCACGTATTTTGTACCAGATACTAAGAAAGATGGGGGAGCATATATTACCTGTTCTGGTTGTGTAAAGAAAATTGATAAATATAAACATACAGTTGTTATGACTGATCAGACGATCATCCCTATTGAACAGATAAGTGATATAGAGGGAGAAATGTTTGAAGAATAGTAATGGTGCCTGATTCAATCAAAAAAACAGGCACCATTGCTGTTTCATAAAAATCTACATACTCTGATGGAATGTACGACGAATCACTTCTTCCTGCTGTTCGCGTGATAATCGATTAAAGTTCACGGCATATCCAGAAACACGGATCGTAAGTGTTGGATATTTTTCTGGATGTTCCATAGCATCGATCAAAGTTTCTCTATGCATAACATTTACATTCAAATGATGTGCACCTTGAACAAAGTATCCGTCTAAGATTGTTGTAAGGTTTTGTACTCGTTGTTCTTGATCTTTTCCAAGATCATCTGCGCGGTCGTCATCATTTCCATACTTAGGGAAATCACCAATGGTTTCAAAGTCAATTGCTACACCATTTTCATTGCGGATTGGTTTTACAGTTGCATATTTGATCGCTGATAGAGAGTCTGCGGCAATAGACAGACCAGCAATTCCATAAGCTGCGATTCGCTCTAAGTTTGTATCATGAAGAGCAAACTGGCTGGCTTCATATGCGTATTTATCATGCATAAAATGAATGATATTTACTGTATCAACATATAATTCAGCAACATAAGTCATAACTTTCTTATAGTTTTCCCATACTTTGTCAAAATCAAGAACGTCATCTGTGATCGGTTCGATTCCAGGAACAACCTGGATTCCTTTTTTCTCGTCAATTCCTCCATTGATCGCATAAAGCAGTGATTTTGCCAGATTGCAGCGGGCTCCGAACAGCTGTGTCTGTTTTCCAACCTTCATTGCAGATACACAACAAGCGATCGCATAATCATCCCCATAGACTGGGCGCATAACATCATCATTTTCATATTGGATAGAATCCGTATCAATAGAAACTTTAGAGCAAAAATGTTTAAAGTTGTCTGGCAGTTTTTCAGACCATAAAACAGTTAAGTTAGGCTCTGGAGCAGTTCCAATGTTATATAAAGTATGAAGATAACGGAAAGAATTCTTAGTAACCAGAGGTTTTCCATTAATACCAACTCCACCGATAGACTCTGTGATCCACGTAGGATCTCCACCAAATAGCTCGTCATATTCAGGAGTTCTTAAATGTCTTGTCAGACGAAGTTTGATGATAAATTGATCGATCAATTCCTGAGCTTCTGTTTCTGTGATCACTCCATTTTTAAGATCTCGTTCAATATAAATATCAAGGAATGTAGAAGTACGTCCAAGGGAAGTTGCAGCTCCATTATTTTCTTTTGTTCCCGCAAGATATCCCATATAAACCGCCTGAACAGCTTCTTTCGCATTTTTTGCAGGTTTTGAAATATCAACACCATAAGATGCAGCCATTTCTTTCATTTTAGAAAGGGCACGGATCTGCTCAGAAATTTCTTCACGCAGACGGATGCGGTCTTCTGTCATAGGTCCATCTTCAAAGTCTAAATCTTTTTGTTTTTCTTCGATCAAGTGGTCGATTCCATAAAGAGCAACACGACGGTAGTCTCCAATAATACGTCCACGTCCATAAGCATCAGGAAGTCCTGTTAGAAGTCCAGCAGTTCTTGCAAGACGAGTACGTTTTGGATAGGCATCAAAAACCCCTTCATTGTGTGTTTTTCTGTATTCATTAAAATGGCGGTCGATCTCTTCATTTAGTTTATAACCATATTGTTCCAGTGACTGGTGCGCCATACGTTTACCGCCATATAGATTGACAATACGTTTTAGGGGTGCATCTGTCTGAAGTCCAACGATCACCTCATTTTCTTTATCAATATATCCAGGTGCGAAGTTCGTGATACCAGAAATGATATCTGTCTCAACATCTAAAACGCCTCCTTTTTTCAATTCTTCAGCAAGCAGTTCTTCACATTTATTCCAGACTTTTTTTGTTTTCTGAGATACATCAGCTAAGAAAGAGTCATCTCCTTCATAGAGAGTGTAGTTTTTCTGTATAAAATTTCTTACATTGATTTCTTTTGTCCAGACACCATCGTTGAATCCATTCCATTCGTTTAACATGATTTTTCCTCCATAAAATAAACATGATCAAAATAGGTTTGTTGTAACATCTCTGTTTTCTTTTTATCCATGGCCGGTACACCTTCTAAAGAATAAGGAATATCCATAACTTTATATTTGTTGGTACCAAGTAAATGATAAGGAAGCAGCTCAACTTTCTCTACATTAGGAATCGTTTGAATATAAGCTTTTAACTGAGCCATATGATCTTCGCTGTCAGTAATTCCTGGAACAACGACATGGCGAATCCATATCTTAGTCTGATGTTTTTTTAAAGCATTCAAAAATTCTTCAAAACGATCCATTGATCTTCCTGTCATTTTTTCATAATCCGTTTTATGGATATGTTTCAGATCAAGAAGAACAAGATCTGTATGGTTTAAAATCTCATCATAATCAGAAAGTCCATAACCTGCAGTGTCGATGCAAGTGTGAATGCCTTCATTCTTGCATAGTTTTAAAATCTCTTTTAAAAAATCAGGTTGTAATAAAGGTTCTCCACCAGAAAAGGTAACACCACCATCTTCTTTAAAATAAGGTTTAAATCGTCGGATCTTTGCAACAAGTTCTTCCGGTGTGTATTCGGTTCCGCCAGATAATTCCCAAGTATCAGGGTTATGGCAGAAACGACATCTTAGAGCACATCCTTGTAAAAAGATAACGGTTCGTATCCCTGGTCCATCAACCCCCCTTAATTTTGTCGAAAAACTTCACAAATTGTACAAAAAATGATACAATATACTTATCAAAACAACTTAAAGGAGGATATGCCTATGAAGCTAGAGAAATTGCAGTTCGTTGTAGAAGATGGAGTTGGTATCATCACAATGAACTATATGAAGAATCTTAATGCAATTGATGATCAGATGGCAGACGAGTTGATGTACGTAGTAGATACTTGTGAGAATGACCCGAATGTAAAAGTTGTTGTTTTAAAAGGAATGCCAAAGGCATTTTCAGCAGGAGGAGACATTGGATACTTCTATAACCTGATCCAACAAGGTGGAGAAGTGAATATGGATTCTTTGATCAGTAAAGTTGGCAATGTAACCGATGGTCTGAAGCGTATGAGTAAGCTTGTGATCTCAAGTGTAAGTGGAGCGGCAGCAGGTGCAGGAGTAAGTCTTGCATTTTCAGGGGACTTTGTTGTATGCGCAGACAATGCGAAGTTTATTATGGCATTTGTGAATCTTGGACTAGTTCCAGATACCGGTGGAACGTACCTGTTTGTTAAGAGTCTTGGAATTCAGAAGGCAATGGAACTGTGTGTTACAGGAAGACCAATGAAAGCACAGGAAGCAAAAGATGCCGGAATGGTATATGATGTAGTTCCAGCGGAGAAATTAGATGATACCGTTATGAAACTTGCTAAGAAATTTGCTAGTGGACCATTACTTTCTTATAAGAATATCAAGAAACAGATTTATCAGGCAGGGCTTGCTGATTATAAGAAATACCTGGATGAATGTGAGATTCCGACACAGCGTGAATGTGCGGCATCTTCTGATTTTATAGAAGGAGTCAAAGCTTTTATGGAGAAGAGAAAGGCTGAATTCAAAGGAGAATAAAGCCAGGATCAAACCATGAACATAGAAGGGAGGTCACGCCTTTGAAGTCAAAAGTTGTAACAAGAGAGGAAGCGCTCTCAAGAATTCATGATGGACAGACGATCATGTTTGGAGACTGGCATGGAGAATTTGCAGCAGATGAGATCATTGATGGAATGTTAGAAAAAGGAATCAAAGACATTGATGCGATCGCTGTATCTGCTGGAATGGCGGATCAAGGAGTCGGAAAGCTGATCAAAGATCACAGAGTTAAGAGTTTGATCACAACACATATTGGGTTGAACCCGATCGCCAAGGATCAGATGTTTGCAGGAGAACTTGCGATAGAATTTAGTCCGCAAGGAACCTTTGCAGAAAGAATCCGTTGTGGTGGAGCAGGCTTAGGTGGCTGTCTGACACCAACAGGACTTGGTACAGAAGTAGAAGAAGGTAAACAAAAACTAACGATCGATGGCAAAGAATATCTTCTGGAATTACCATTGCGTGCAGATGTTGCTTTAATCAAAGCAACGAAAGCAGATACTGCAGGTAATATTTCATTCCGAATGAATTCCAGAGCAACAAACAGTACGATGGCTATGGCTGCTGATATGGTGATTGTTGAAGTCGAAGAGATCGTGGAAGTGGGTGAACTAGGACCAGAAGAGATCGATGTTCCAGCACCTGTGATCGATATGATCTATGAAAGAACCGGTGAGAAACGACCAATGTGTCCAATGTGGCAGCGAGCCAAAGCAAAAGCGGAAGGAGGTCAGTGATATGGCAGGATTGACAGGAAGAAAGCTGATCGCATCACGATGTGCAAAGTTTTTTAAAGATGGAGATTTTGTAAATCTTGGTATCGGAGTTCCGCTGATGTGTGTAAATTATCTCCCAGAAGGTGTGGATCTGTGGCTGGAAGCAGAGATCGGAACCGTCGGAAGTGGACCAACCCCAAGCTGGGATAAAGTAGATATTGATGTTATTGATGCCGGCGGACAGCCTGCATCTGTGATCAAAGGTGGAAGCGTGTATGATCATGAGATGTCTTTTGCATTTATACGTGGCGGACATATTGATGCAGCAGTTCTTGGTACACTTCAGGTAGACCAAGAAGGCAATATCGCTAACTGGACGATTCCAGGGAAGATGGTGCCAGGAATGGGTGGTGCCATGGATCTGTGTGCCGGAGTGAAGAAGATCATTGTAGCAACAGACCATTGTGAAAAGAGTGGAAAGTCTAAGATATTAAAGAAATGTACACTTCCTTTGACGGGAGTTCATTGTGTAACAGATATCGTAACAGAACGCTGCTATTTTGAAGTTACAAAAGATGGTCTCGTGTTAAGGGAACTTGCAGAAGGATATAGTGTAGAAGATATCCTTGCATGCACAGAAGCTGATGTGATCGTACCGGATGAAATTGGTGTTATGAGCTGATAATAGACGCAGGAAAGCATATAGAAAAACAGCACTGTACAGGAATAAAATTCCCAATGCAGTGCTGTTTTTATTAGTTTATTTAATCTTCTTTTGGCAACGCAATATTTAAAATAATTGCAACAAGTGCAGCAGGTACGATACCAGATCCTCCAAAGATTAACTGAATTCCTTCAGGAAGTCCGGAAAGAACTGTACTGTTTGCACCGATTCCGTATCCAAGACCAAGTGCTACAGATACGATTGTGATATTTCTCATACCCATTGGCTCTTTTGTGATCAGCTGAATACCACTGATTACGATAGAAGAGAACATCATAACGGCTGCTCCACCTAATACGCTCTGTGGCATGATAGAGATCAGGGCAGCAAGTTTTGGAAATAACCCACAAAGAATTAAGAAGATTGCTCCTGTAGCCAGTGCAAAACGGTTTACGATCTTTGTCATAGTAACAAGACCAACGTTCTGGCTGAATGATGTATTTGGTAAAACACCAAAGAATGCTGCGAGTGTAGATCCGATACCATCACAGACAACACCACCAGAAAGCTCAGAATCTGTAGCTTCACGATCCATACCACCTTCGATAACACCAGAAATATCTCCGACTGTTTCTACAGCGGTTACGATAAACATGATAAGTACAGGAATGATCGCTCTTGCATCAAAAACAATTTTTACAGGCATAAATTTTGGAACGGCAAACCAGCTGGCTTGTGCAACTTTATCCCAATTTAATACCCATGCTTTTGTGTATTCTACACCATCTGCATTCACGGCAGTTGTAGGAAGTACAACACCCATGATTCCCGCAATGATATATCCTGCGATAATTCCAATCAATACGGAAGAAGCACTTGTCATACCTTTTGTTCCATGCTTTAATGCGATGATGATCACAAGAACAATAGTTCCAAGTAATAAGTTCTCAATTGATCCGAAATCATTAGCGGAATTTCCACCACCAAAAGAATTGACACCAACACCGATCAGTGACAATCCAATGGAAAGTACAACCGTACCGGTTACAACCGCTGGGAAAAATCTTCGAAGTGGTTTTAACATAAATCCTAATACAGATTCAAATAATCCACCGATAATGGAAGCACCCATGATCGCACCATATCCAAGAATTCCACCACCCATGACTCCAGCAACACTGCTGCAGACACCGATAAATCCTGAACTGGTTCCCATGATGATTGGAACTTTTCCACCGATTGGTCCAATTGCATACAACTGGATCAGAGTGACAATTCCGGCAATTAACATAGCATTTTGTAAAAGCGCAATCTGAACGTCTGCAAATTCGGTTCCGGAAGCAATACCACAAGCCCCTGTAATGATCAGAACTGGAGTTAAGTTTCCTACGAACATGGCGAATACATGCTGCAGACCAAGGAGAATCGCTTTTTGCAGCGGAAGTTTTCCATAAAAATCGTACTCCGCACCTTTGTTTTTCTCTTGATTCATTTTTCTTTCGTCTCCTTTTTATAATGTATGATGAGCAGTTTTATACTGCTATTTTTACAGCATAATATTATAAAGGATTTGGCAGAAAATGTATAGTTCTTTTTTATGAGCAATTAATTATTATAACTTTATAATTTAAGAATCTGATTAAGAATCTAAAAAATAGAAATATATAAGGAGATTTAAAAGAAAACACAAAATAAGTTTGAATAACTATAACATATTTGCTATAATAAATCATATCAGTATGCAGAAATACAGGAGGCTTTTACTATGGAGAATAAAAGTAGTTACCAGATAAACGAGCAGGGAGTGCTCGGAGAAGTGAAAATTGCAGATGATGTGATCGCAGTGATCGCAGGAATCGCAGCGACTGAAGTGACAGGTGTTGCCAGAATGTGTGGAAATATTACAAATGAATTGGTAAGTAAACTTGGAGTTAACAATTTATCCAAGGGAGTCAAAGTTGTCGTAGAGAATCATCATGTAAGAGTCAATCTTGCATTAGAACTTGATTATGGAGTAAGTATTCCAGAGATATCAGAGAAAGTTCAGAATCGAGTAAAGTCTGCCATTGAGAATATGACGGGATTGAAAGTAAAAGAAGTCAATGTTCGTGTTGCAGGTGTGGCAGCAGAAGAAGAGTAGAAATAATATAAAAGCAAAGTCAGACGGGACTGATCAACAGTTCCGTCTTTGTATCGCAGAAAGGAATCATAATGAAAAGAAGTGAGGTAAGAGAACATATTTTTAGAATTTTATTTTGTGTAGAATTCTGTGAAAAGGAAGAATTTGAAGATCAGGTAGAGTTATATTTTCATGGACATGAGAGTATTAATGAGAAGACTCAGAAAGAGATTACAGCAAAGACAGAGAATCTGATCGAACACTTAGATGAGATTGATGAAGAAATTTCAGCTCATACAAATGCATGGAATCTTGAAAGACTTGGAAAGGCAGAATTGTCTATTTTAAGACTTGCAACATATGAAATCTTATTAGATGAACAGGTGCCAAGAAAGGTAGCGATCAATGAAGCAGTAGAACTTGCAAAGAAATACTGCAACGAGAAAGCAGCTCCATTTATCAATGGTGTGTTAAGTAAGATTGGACAGGATATGAATGAAGAATAAAGTTTTTTCTGTAACACAGATTAATACTTATATCAAGAGAATGTTTCAAAGTGATTATGCTCTGAGAAGAATCTCGATCAAAGGACAGGTATCAAACTGCAAATACCATTCTTCCGGGCATATTTATTTTTCATTAAAGGATGAAGGAAGCCAGATATCTTGTGTTATGTTTGCGAATGCAAGATATGATGGGCTGAAGTTTGAGTTAGAAGATGGACAGGAAGTTGTAGTTGATGGGAATATCAGTGTGTATGAGCGTGGAGGAAGTTACCAGCTTTATGCACAAGAGATCCGCCTCAATGGAATCGGGGAGCTTTATGTAGCTTATGAGATGTTAAAACAGAAGTTATATGAAGAAGGTTTATTTGATCATGAGAAGAAGAAACCAATTCCTAAGAATCCAAAGAAGATCGGAGTGGTAACTGCAAGGACAGGTGCGGCGATCCATGATATCATTAGTACAGCAAAGAGAAGGAATCCTTATGTCCAGCTTATTTTATATCCAGCGAAAGTGCAGGGAGATGGAGCGTCAGATACCATTGTTGCAGGAATTAAAGCATTAGATCAATATGGAGTGGATATCATCATTGTCGGAAGAGGTGGTGGATCCATCGAAGATTTATGGGCATTTAATGAGGAGAAGGTTGCAAGAGCAATCTATGAAGCACAGACACCGATCATTTCTGGAACAGGACATGAGGTAGACACAACAATTGCAGATTATGCTGCGGATCTTCGAGCAGCAACACCAACGGCGGCATGTGAGCTTGCAGTTCCAGATATCAGAGAAGTGATGGAAGGAATCATCAATAGAGAATATACGCTTCGAACATTATTGAAACAGGTGGTTCGTAGATATCAGATGAAATTGCAACAATATCAGATTACAATTGCTAATTTTGATCCTCGTTTTCAATTACAGGAACAGAAGATGCATTTAGCAGAATTGGAAGAACAGATCCATGCAGTAATGAAGAACAAGATGACTGACTATCAGCACAAACTGGAATTGTATACAAAGGAACTTCACGGATTGTCTCCGACGGCGAAACTTATTAATGGTTTTGGATATATCGAAGGATCAAACGGAGAGCCAGTGACAAGTGTTAAGAAGGTGATGGAAGGAGATCAGATTTCATTGACGATTTCTGATGGAACGATCATTACGAAAGCAGAGCAGATCAAGAGAATGGATGAAATTAAGGAAAGTTAAGAAAGAGGAAATTTGATATGGCAAAGAAAAAATTTGATATAGATCAGGGATTTGAGCAGTTAGATGAGATTCTTACAAAGCTTTCCGGAGAAGAGATCAAACTTCCAGAGGCAGTAAAATTGTATACGGAAGGTGTCGGGCTTGTAAAACAGTGCAAAGATTCTTTAGATAAAGTAGAAAAAGAACTGATCATATTAGAAGAAAATGGGGAAGAACATGAACTTTAAGGCTGAGATGAATGAAAGGGTAGAGCAGATTGAACAGATTTTAGATCAATATCTGCCACCCAAAGAAGGATTACAAAAAACAGTTTTAACTGCAATGAATACAACAGTAAAGGCAGGAGGAAAACGTCTTCGTCCAATGCTGATCAATGAAACTTATAAGATGTTTGGAGGAGAGGGAGATATCGTAAAACCATTTATGGCGGCGATTGAGATGATCCACACATATTCTCTGATCCATGATGATCTGCCAGCATTAGATAATGATGATTATCGAAGAGGACAAAAGACATGTCATATTGTTTATGGAGAAGATATGGCGATCCTTGCGGGTGATGCGTTGCTTAATTATGCATATGAAGTTGCAACGAAAGCATTTGATCTTGCGGATCAAGATGAGATGATGAATGTAGTTGAAGCAGTGAAGATTCTTGCGAGAAAACCTGGAATCTATGGAATGATCGGTGGACAGGTTGCAGATGTTGAGCTAGAGGGAACACCGCTTAGTATGGAACAGATTTTGTTTATCCATAAGAATAAGACATCAGCATTGATCGAGGCTTGCATGATGATCGGAGCAGTTCTTGCAGGGGCATCGAAAGAAGATGTTATGGCGATGGAAGAATGTGGGGAATATATTGGACTTGCATTCCAGATTCAGGATGATATTCTGGATCTTACTGGAGATGAAGAAGAGATTGGAAAGCCAGTCGGAAGTGATGAGAAGAATCACAAGACGACTTACGTGACATTAAAGGGATTGGAACAATCTGCAAAAGATGTAGAAGAAATTTCAAAGAAAGCAATTGAGATTTTAGCAAGATATGATGTGGGAAATCGTTATCTTACAAATCTTACAAGATTTTTAATTCATCGAACACACTAAGCAGAGAGAAAGAGGAAGCATTATGTTAGAATATATCAATGATCCAAATGATATAAAACGGATTCAGCCAGAGGATTATAAACTTCTGGCGAAAGATATCCGCCGTTTTCTGTTGAAAAATGTCAGTCGTACAGGAGGACATCTGGCATCGAATCTTGGAATCGTAGAACTTACGATGGCACTTCATCTTGTTCTTGATTTTCCAAAGGATCAGTTGATCTTTGATGTTGGACATCAATCCTATGTACACAAGATTTTGACAGGCAGAAAGGATGGATTTCAGAATCTGCGACAATTTCATGGTATGAGTGGATTCCCAAAGAGAAAAGAAAGTAACTGTGATGCATTCCATAGTGGACACAGTTCCATGTCTTTATCTGCTGCACTTGGGATGGTTACGGCAAGAGATATCAATCATACAGATGAGACGATCGTTGCGGTGATCGGAGATGGTGCTTTATCTGGAGGAATGGCATACGAAGCATTAAATAATATGGCAAGATTGCGTAAAGAAAAGAAAAATCTTGTAGTTATTTTAAATGATAATAAGATGTCTATTGCAGAAAATGTCGGTGGAATGTCTGCATATTTAAATAAAGTCAGAACAAAGAAAGAATATGTTGAATTCAAAGGAAATGTAGAGCAGTCTTTGATGAAGATTCCGGGGATCGGAAGGGAACTGACAACGATCATTAAGAAATCAAAAGATTTGATCAAACAGTTATTTGTTCCGGGAATGTATTTTGAAGATATGGGGATTACATATGTTGGACCGATTGACGGACATAATATTCCTTTAATGGTGGATACATTAAATCGTGCAAAACAATTAGATGAGCCAATCATCATTCATGTTGTAACAAAGAAAGGAAAAGGTTATCGCCCTGCGGAACAAAATCCAGCGAAATTTCATGGAATCAGCCCGTTTTCCCTAAAGACAGGAGAAGTACTTAAAAAGTCAGATAATCCATCTAATACAGCTGTATTTTCCCAGACATTGATCGAAGAAGCAAAGAAAGATAAAACGATCGTTGCTGTAACGGCAGCTATGCCAGATGGAACTGGACTAGGTAAATTCAAGGAACATTTTCCAGATCGATTCTTTGATGTAGGAATTGCAGAGCAACATGCGGTAACATTTTGCGCAGGTATGGCTTCTAGAGGATTAAAACCAGTATTTGCAGTTTATTCCACTTTTTTGCAAAGAGGATTTGATCAGGTTCTTCATGATGTTGCGATTGGTAATTATCCAGTGATCTTTGGGATCGATCGTTCAGGTCTTGTTGGAGCAGATGGAGAAACGCATCAGGGAATCTTTGATATCCCATATTTATCTATGATTCCAAATGTTACAGTTATGGCACCGATCAATGGAAGAGAACTTAAAGAGATGTTAAAAGATGCACTACATCATGCAAAGGGACCAACGGCGATCAAGTATTCTAGAGGAGAAGCTCTTTCTTTGTATGAAGATCAGTTTGAAGAGTTACACTATGGAAAAGGTCAAGTAATCAAAGAAGGAAGCGATGCCGTGATCATTGGTGTGGGTAATATTTTTGATGAGGCAGATCAAGCAGTGAAGATCCTTGGAGAAGAAGGATATAATATTGGACTTGTGAATCCAAGATATATAAAACCATTTGACAAAGAAATGATTCTTGATCTGGCAGGAAAATATGACAAGATCATTACTGTTGAAGAAGGCGTTTTAAATGGTGGTTTTGGAATGATGATCAATGAATTCTTAAGTGAAAATGATTATAAAGGGAAAGTAAGATGCTTTGGAATTGATGATCAGTTTGTAGAACATGGCTCTGTGAGTGAATTAAGAAAAATGCTTAAGATTGATGGAGAAAGTATTGCTGACTCTATCAGACAATGGATGAAGGAATAGAACAATGAAAAAAGAACGTTTAGATGTATTATTAGTAAAGAAAGGGCTTGCATCTTCCAGAGAAAAAGCGAAAGCGATCATTATGTCAGGTATCGTGTTTGTCGATGGACAAAGAGAAGATAAAGCAGGATCTACTTTTGATGAGAAACAGGAGATTGTAGTAAAAGGAAAAACATTAAAATATGTTAGTCGTGGTGGATTGAAACTTGAGAAAGCCATGAATAACTTTGATATCGTACTAAAAGATAAAGTCTGTATGGACGTTGGAGCTTCCACAGGTGGATTCACAGATTGTATGCTGCAAAATGGTGCAGTGAAAGTTTATTCTGTGGACGTTGGACACGGACAGTTAGACTGGAAATTAAGAAATGATGAGAGGGTTGTCTGCATGGAACGCACAAACATGCGTTATATGACAGAAGATGATATTGATGAGAAAGCATCATTTGTATCAATTGATGTTTCCTTCATTTCCCTTACGAAGATTCTTCCTGCGGTATATCGAATCTTGAATATGGGCGGAGAAGTGGTTGCACTGATCAAGCCACAGTTTGAAGCTGGAAGAGAAAAGGTTGGGAAAAAGGGTGTTGTAAGAGATCCGAAAGTCCATGAAGAGGTAATTGAGAAGATTTGTGATTTTGCATCGTCTAATGGATTTGAATTACTACATCTTGATTATTCTCCGATCAAAGGGCCAGAGGGAAATATTGAATATTTATTACATATGAGAAAAACGGAGACAATGGAGAATGGACATACTATGGCAGATCAGATTATAAAGATCGTAGATGCATCTCATAATGATCTGGCGAAAAATAAGGAATAACATGAAGAATTTTTTGATTTTAACGAATGAGCAAAAAGATCCGGGATTTCGTATTTCAAAACAAATTCAGGATTATATTGAGAAAAATGGTGGAAAAAGCCATAGGATGTGTGAGTTTACAAGACATATTCAGAAAGATATGAAATGTATTACGAAAGATACAGAATGTGTGATCGTTCTCGGTGGAGATGGAACAATGCTTCATGCAGCCAGATTGGTTGTAGATCATGATATTCCAATGGTTGGAGTCAATCTTGGAACACTTGGCTTTTTGACAGAGATTGAGTTATCTAAGCTGTATGAGGGCCTAGATGGACTGTTAAATGATACTTTTCAGGTTGAAGAGAGAATGATGCTAGATGGACGTGTGATCCATGCAGATCAGGAAACAGATCATCTTCCTGCATTAAATGATGTTGTGATCGCAAGAAGTGGTTTTTCGAGAATTATTTCATTTCGTATTATGGTCAATGGAAAGCTGCTAGATGTTTATGAAGCAGATGGAATCATTATCTCGACGCCAACAGGTTCTACAGGATATAATTTATCTGCTGGAGGTCCTGTTGTGAATCCGAAAGCTAACGTAATTCTTGTAACACCGATCTGTCCTCATTCATTGCAGTCAAATAGTCTTGTTTTGTCGCAGGATGATGAGATTGATATTTATATTGAGAATGTAAGGGAATCTCAGTTAGAAGAAGCCTATGTTACATTTGATGGGCAGGTTGCACGAAAACTTCAGCCGGGAGATGTCCTTCAAGTAAGAAGATCAAAGAAGATTGCAAGGATCATTAAAGTGAAAGGAGACAGCTTTTACAGAATCCTTCGAATCAAAGTTGGAGGTCAGAATGAAGAAGAATAGGCAGGAAGCGATCATTGAGTTGATTCAGAAGTATCCAATTGAAACACAGGAAGAGTTATTATCAAGATTGAATCAGATTGGCTTTAAGACGACACAGGCGACGATTTCGAGAGATATCAGGGAACTTGCGCTGATCAAAAAACCAGATGCAGATGGGAAACAGATATATTGTCTGATCGATCAAGAAGATGAGACTTCAAGAAAATATCAGAGAATTCTTGCAGAAGCGATTGTGTCCATGGAATTAGCAGAGAATATGCTTGTTGTAAAAACAGTTTCTGGAATGGCAATGGCATCAGCAGCGGCACTTGATTCGTTAAATATTATCGGTATGGTTGGGACGATTGCGGGTGATGATACAATTATGTGTGTCATGAAAGATAAAAATATTGGAAGAACTGCGATCGCAGAGATTAATCATATGATCAAAAAATTAAAAGAATAAAAAAACAGAGAGGAAATCTATGCTGCAGAATTTACATGTAAAGAATCTTGCGTTGATCGACGAGATTGAGATTACATTTGATGAACATTTAAATATACTAACTGGTGAGACAGGTGCAGGGAAATCGGTCTTGATAGGATCCATAGAAAGTGCACTAGGTAAGAAAATCTCTAAAGATATGATCCGTCCAGGTGCTAAAGAAGCAGTTATTGAACTGCTTTTTTGGATTGAAGATGAAAAACTCATCAAAGAAATTGAAGCGTTTGATCTTGAAGTGGAAGATGGGCAGATCTTTATTAAACGTGTGATCAACGAAAAGAGAAGTATTAATAAGATCAATGATAGTACAGTTACATTAAATACGTTAAGAGAAGTATCAAGAAGATTATTTGATCTTCATGGGCAACAGGAACACCAAGTGCTCTTAAAAGAGAAAAATCATCTAAGTATGATGGATCATTTTTTACCAATAGAAGCAAAAAAATCGTTAGAAGAATGCAGGGAACTGTCAAAGAAATATCACAAGATTGAAGAAAAAATTAAAGAAATATCAATCGATGATCAGCAAAGATTAAGAGAACTTGATTTTCTTAAACATGAGATTTCAGAGATTGAGAATGCAAATCTGATCGAAGGAGAAGATGAAGAATTAGAAGCGGTCTATAAAAAGATTCTTCATAGCAAAGAGATCATTACATCTTGTCAGGCGGCAAGTATGCTGACTGGATATGAAGAAGAGATTTCTATCGGGAATCAACTAAGTGAAAGTCTTAGAAAAATGCAGGAAATCAGTCATTTAGATCCGGTAATACAAGGATTTTATGAGCAGTTATTATCCATAGAAGATCTTTTGAATGGATTTCACCAGGAATTGACAGATTATATGGAAGATATGGATTTTGATGAACAGACATATCAGGAAGCAGAAGAACGATTAAATGTCATCAATTCCCTCAAAGATAAATATGGTTCCTCCATTGAAGAGATCCTTGCATACGGACAAAAAGCATCAGAGCGGTATAATATTTTATGTGATGTAGAACATGAGATTGATATACTAAAACAGGAACAAAAACAGATAAAAGAACAATATATAAAAGAAGCTGAAAATCTGTCGCAAAAACGAGAAAAAGAAGCTAAAAAACTGGAACGTGATATTACAAAAGCGTTGGAAGATCTGAATTTCTTAGATGTGAGATTTGAGATCGAAATGACAAGAAAGAATCAGATCTCACCAGATGGAATTGACCAGATACGTTTTATGATCTCAACAAATCCGGGACTTCCAATGCATCCAGTTCAGGAAGTTGCATCTGGTGGTGAGTTGTCACGTATCATGCTTGCATTAAAGTCCGTTTCGGCACAGGCGGATGGTGTTGATACATTGATCTTTGATGAGATTGACACGGGAATCAGTGGAGAAACAGCAAATCGTGTTGCTAAGAAAATGGCAGTGATTTCAAAAGATCATCAGGTAATTGCGATCACGCATCTTCCACAGATTGCAGCTATGGCAGACAGTCATTATTTTATCAGGAAACAGACAGACCAAAAAAATACACAAACAATGATTTACAAATTAAATAAAGAAGAATCATTGAAAGAAATTTCGAGAATGATCAGTGGAGATCAGAGAAGTGAAGCATCCATGGAACATGCAAAAGAAATGAAAACATTGGCAGATCAAACAAAATTATACTGATTATGAAAACGGTAATTTTCATATAATAAAAAGGATATATCAATTACGATATGTCCTTTTTTAGGAGGAAGAATATGAAAAAATACAGTTACCGTAAGCTTCTCATTATACTTTTTATGTTGAATTTATTTGCAATCGCAGTGTTTTATATCAAATATTGTAAATCACAATTGCCAAATACGATTCATATCAAGAAAGGAGAAAAAATATCACTTTGCTATAATATTCCAGCAAGTGCGACGATCAATAACCAGAAGATTAAACTAAACAGAACTTTTATTTTTCAGAAATGCAGCAGTGGGCAGTATGAGATGAAAACTAGTTTGTTTGGGACTATTCCGCTTAAAAAGATTAAGGTAAAAGTAGTTGATGGACAGAAAGTTATCCCGAGTGGACAGGTTGTCGGAATTTATGTTGAAACAAATGGACTTTTAGTGATCGATACCGATGGTTTTACTGGAGAAAATGGAGTCGATCATGCACCAAGCAAAAATAAATTGTATCGTGGGGATTATATTAAAAAGATAGACGGAGCAGATGTTTTGTCGAAAAAGCAGTTTATTGAAAAAATTAATCAAAGTGATGGAAATTCTGTTACATTGACAGTCAGCCGTAGATCAAAAGTGTTGAAGATTAAGATTAAGCCGGAGTTTTCAAAGACAGATCATATGTATAAAATCGGGGCATGGATCAGGGATAATACACAAGGAATCGGAACTATGACATATATAAAAAAAGATTCTTTTGGAGGCTTAGGACATGGAATTTATGATATGGATACAGGAAAGCTTTTAAAGATCAAAGGCGGATTTTTATTAACTCCACAGATTTATTCTATCAAAAAGGGAAAAGCAGGAACACCAGGAGAGATTGTTGGAAGTATCGAGTACAAAGAAGAAAATATTATAGGATCTATAAAAAAGAATACAGAAAAAGGAATTTATGGAACAGTATCGGATACGGAAAGTAAAGCATATGAAATTGGATACAGACAAGACGTTAAGAAAGGGAAGGCTTATATTTTGTCAAATCTTACAGGCTCTATGAAGAAATATGAAATTAGAATTTCTAAAGTTGTTCCATCCGATACAGATGTTTTAAAAAGCATGGAAATTGAAGTTACAGATAAGCGGTTGTTAAATCTTACAAATGGAATCATACAAGGAATGAGTGGAAGTCCGATCATACAGGATGGAAAATTGATTGGTGCAGTAACCCATGTTTTTGTAGATGATCCGACAAAAGGATATGCAATTTTGATGGAAACAATGATTTATGAGATGAAAAAATAGAAGATGCTTTTTAAGTATAAATTTGTTACAATAGAAAAATAAAAAATAGGAGGATGAGGGATATGAAGATTTTGCATCTGGCAGATTTACATCTTGGAAAAAGAGTGAATGAGATGTCGATGATCGAAGATCAGAAGTATATATTAGATCAGATCATAACATTAATCAAAGAAGAAAGTGTAGGAATTGTTTTACTATGCGGAGATATTTACGATAAATCAATCCCTACGATCGAAGCAATACATCTTCTTGATGAGTTTTTAGATCAATTAAGTAAAATGGCGATTAAAGTACTTATGATAAGCGGAAATCACGATTCAATTGATCGTTTATCATTTGGGAAGAGCTTATTTACACGTTCTAATTTATATATTGCATCGCAATTTGAAAATGAAATAGAAAAGATCACAGTAAAAGAAAATGGAATCACAGTGAATTTTTATATGTTGCCATTTGTAAAATCTGCTTATATCAGCCATATATTTCAGCTGCAGACAGACTCATATGAGGAATGTTTCCGATATCTGATTGAACACACAAAGATAGATGAAGAAGAAACAAACATTTTGTTATCCCATCAGTTTGTGACTGCAAATAAGAAAAATCCAGAGTTGTCAGACTCAGAAACAAGTAGTCTTGGAGGAATTGATAATATTGATTTTCATATTTTTGATCCATTTGATTATGTAGCACTTGGACATATTCATAAACCACAGGCGATGGGACGTGAAATGGTTAGATATGCAGGATCGATTCTTAAGTATTCATTTTCAGAGATTCATATGGACAAGAAGGCAACAATTCTTACAATTGATGCAAAGAAAGAAATATCTTTGTCATTTCACCCACTAAAACCTTTGAGAGATATGAGAGAAATTGAATGTTCATTAGAAGAATTATTAAAAAAACAATGTGAGATTGGTAAGCAAGAAGATTATATGCATGTAATTCTTACAGATGAAGAACAGATTTTAGATGCGATTGGAAAAGTGAGAACAATTTATCCAAATGTTATGCAGATCAGTTTCAAAAATCGTAGACACATGAAACAGTTAGAAAGTGCACAGATCAAAGAAGATCAGATTTCAGATCAAAGTCCAGCGGAATTATTTGAGCAGTTTTATAAGATGCAAAATCATATTGATTTGGATGAGAAAAGATTACAGCTGGTGTTATCAGTTTTTGAGGAGGTGATCCGATGAGACCACATACATTGATATTGTCAGCATTTGGACCATTTGCTGGAGAAACTATTATTGATTTTACAAAGTTCAAAGATGGTATTTTCCTGATTTCTGGAGAAACAGGTGCTGGAAAAACAACTATTTTTGATGGTATTTGTTTTGCTTTGTATGGGGAACCAAGTGGTTCTTATAGAAAACAGGATATGCTTCGTAGTGATTTTGCAAAAGAGGATGTAGAAACGAAAGTTGTTTTCTTGTTTTCACATAGAAATATAGAATATAAGATTGAAAGAATTCCATCTTATATGAGAAAAAGTAAACGTGGTGATGGTATGACACGTCAATCACCAGAAGCAGTTTTATATCAGGATGAAGAAATTCTTGAGACAGGAAATTATCAGGTGACAGCCAAAGTAGAAGAACTTCTTGGTATGGATCGGATACAGTATCAACAGATTTCTATGATCGCACAGGGAGAATTTTTAAAACTGCTTTATGCCAAAGGAAAAGAAAGAAGTGAGATATTTCGTAAAATTTTTGGTACTGGTTATTTATACGAATTTCAGGAAAAAATTAAACGGCGTCATCTTTCTTGCAAATATGAATATAGCAATATTCAGGATACGTTATTAGAACAGGAAGATAGTGTTTATATACCAAAAGATGAGCCAGAATATAAGATATATAAAGAATATTATAAACAGAAGCATCAGATTCCGGAATTTCTGGATATTGTAAATAGGTATCATGATCGTAAACAAAAAGAATATGAAGTTTTAAGAGAGCAGAAAGAAAAAGACGAACAAATATGGAATGAGCAGAAGATTGTTTATTCACGAATGAAAGATAAAACTGAGGAGGCTAAAAAGCTTAAATTATTGATCAAGGAACTTTCAGAGGATGAAAAAGAAGCTAAAAGACAGCAGCGTCTGATAAAAAAACAATATGATAAGATTCAGAAAGATGCCCCCAAATTACATAAAAAAGAGCTCCGTGTGGTAGAGATTGAAAAACAGACAAAGCAGTATAAAGAATTGGAAAATCTGGTAAAAAAACAGGAATCATATCAAAATGTAAAACAAAGATATGAAAATCAAAGAGAAGAATTAAACCAGAAAAAAGAAAAAGAACAGCAAAGAGAAAAAACAATTGCAGAGTTTTTAGGTCAGACAGAAGAAATAGAGAAACGATATGATGAACTTCAAAAAGAGGAACTTCGTATGTCTGTTCGTGAAAAGCAGCTGAAGGAACTTTGTAAAGATAAAGAAAAATATCTTAAAGAACTTGTAGTTTATGAAAAGGAAATGAAAATTTATGAGAAAATTCGACTGGAACGCAGAAAATTAAAGGATCGTTTATCTGACTGGCAGGATCAGTATGATTGTAATCAGGCAGGTCTTCTGGCACGAACGTTAATAGAAGGAAATCCATGTCCTGTCTGTGGTTCAACAATACATCCGAATGTAGCACAGTTTAAAGAAAGTGATATTACGCAAGAATTGTTAAAAAATCTTAGAGAACAGACAGAAGAGATTGATCAGGAGTATAATACGATTTTTTCAAAAGTAAGACAAAGAAAAGGGATGGTAGAGGCTCAAAGGAAAAATCTATGCCGAAAAAGTGGAAAAGAACCAGAAAATTTTGAAGAAATTGATCAATTATACGAAGAAACGATCAAAGAGTATAAAAAGATTAAAAAAGCGTTTGAGTGCATAGAGAGACAGAAAGAAAAAATTGCAGATCAGAGAGACAAGATTGAAAAATCGAAACAAAAGCAGAAATCTTATGATGAAAAAATAAATGAATTGTTGGAAAAGATACATGAGAAAGATATTTTATATAAAGAGGTAGGAGCAGGAATTTTTGAAATCAAAAAAAATCTTTTATATAAATCTCTTAAAGAGGCAAATGAAGCAAAACAACAATTGCTTGATGAGATTGCAAAAACACATGAAACGGCAGATGAGATTAAGAACAAGCGGGAAATAATTCAAAGACAAGAAGTCCAGATCATAGCAGCAAGGGAAGAAAAAGAGAAAAATCTTCAAGAACTTACAGTCTGGTTAGAGCAGATGAGGTCATCCAAAGAAGAGTTTATAGATCTTAAAAAGTTTGAATCAAAATTAAACAGAGAACAAAAACAGATTCAAAAACAGACAGAAGTTCTTGAACAATTAAATAAGCAGATTCTTTTAAACAAACAGACGGCTGATCTTATGGGGAAAAAACTTGTGGAATATAAAGAAGCAGAAGAAAATTATACATTGTTAAAGGATCTTTCAGATACAGCGAATGGGGAACAAAAGGGAAAAATCAAAGTTTCTTTTGAACGATTTGTACAGTCTGTGTATTTTGATCGGATTCTTTCTGCTGCGAATCAGCGATTGGCTGTCATGAGTGAACAACGTTATTATCTGATTAGAAAAGAAGAAAATGACAATAAAAAGGGATCTTCTGGACTTGAATTAGAAATTCTTGATGAATGGACAGGGAAAAAAAGAAATATCCGGTCTCTTTCAGGAGGAGAATCATTTAAAGCAGCTTTGTCATTGGCGTTGGGATTAAGTGACGTGATCCAGAATAAAAAAGGCGGGATCACGGTGGATACAATCTTCATTGATGAGGGATTTGGAACACTTGACGGAGATTCGTTAAACAAAGCAATACAGATCATACATTCATTATCGCTTGAAGGAAATAAGCTGGTTGGTATTATATCACATGTTGAAGAATTAAAAGAGCAGATTGATCAGAAGATAGAAGTTTACAAAGATCATGCAGGGAGTAAAGTGAAATAATCAGGAATTCTTGTGACAGAAGATTATAGTCATGTTATACTAAGTGCAAAAGAAAAAATATGACAACGATTTTAAAAAATACAATTAATTTTGTCGAATTATGTCGAATCCTTTGGAAATCAACCAAAACTTGCGGAGAAATATGGGTTGTTTGTAAACTTAGAGAAAATATATAATAAAAATGTAGAGAAAAACAGAATGGGAGGACTGGATATGAACAAGATTAATGTGGCTATTGCAGATGATAACCAGAGAACCGTTGAGATGATGACAGAACTGTTAGAACAAGAAAGTGATATCGAAGTAATTGCAAGTGCTGATAACGGAGAAGATGCGTTGCGCATCATCAAGGAAAGACAACCGGATGTAGTGTTACTTGATATTATTATGCCAAAGCTTGATGGAATTGGGGTACTGGAACATTTGCGGAATGAAAATCTCAGTAAAAGACCAATCATTATTATGGTTTCTGCAATGGGCCAGGAAAATGTCTGTGAAGAAGCTATGGATTTAGGTGCATCCTATTTTATTTTGAAACCTTTTGATTTACGCACGATCATTAAACAGATCAAACAGGCAAGAATAAAGCAAGAGGTGCCTGAAAGACCATTCGTTTCTGTACCAGAGAAGATCCATGGATTAACAGAGAATCAGCTGGAGATCATTATAACGAATATGATTCACGAGATCGGAGTTCCAGCTCACATTAAAGGATATCAGTATTTGAGAGATTCTATTATGATGGCAGTATGTGATATGGATATATTGAATTCTATCACAAAGCAGCTGTATCCATCGATTGCTGAGAAATTTGATACAACACCAAGCAGGGTAGAACGTGCAATCAGACATGCAATAGAAGTAGCCTGGGGAAGAGGAAAAATGGATACGATTGATGCGTTATTTGGATATACGATCCATGCAGGTAAAGGAAAGCCTACAAATTCAGAATTTATCGCATTGATCGCTGATAAGATACGTCTGGAATATGGAGATGAGATAATATCTCAAGGGAAATAGGCAGTAGATATAGACATTGTCATGATCAGGAGGCTGAAAAAGATGGAAAAGAAGTTAAAGATTTTGATTGTAGATGGAGATGTATCGGAGGCAGAGATCCTAGAGTCTAGATTACAAACAGATTTTGAAGTAGCAGGAACTGCATTTGACGGAGTCAGAGCAGTGGAGAAAATCAAAGGACAATTACCAGATGTTGTACTAATTGATATTATGCTGCCACAGATTGATGGAATTGGTGTTATTGAAAAATGCAGAGAAGAGATGGAATATGAACAGCTTCCAGTTTTTATTGTATTGACTTCTATAGGAACAGAGAAACTCATAGAATGTATTAATCATATGGATATTGATTATTGTATGATGCGGCCGTTCAAACAAGAGGTTTTGATTCATAGGATCAAACAAGTGGCAAAGATTAAAGGGTTGGATCAAAAGATCCGTCAGAAGGAAAAACTACAAAGTGTAGAAATAAGAAAACAAAGAACGGTTCTAGATTATGAATTTAATATGAAGCAAGATGTGACAAAAATTATCAGGGATCTTGGAATTCCGGCACATATCAAGGGGTATCAATATATAAGAGAAGGGATTATTATGGCAATTGAAGATATAAATATGATGAATTACATCACAAAACTTTTATATCCGACAATTGCTAAAAAATATAAAACGACATCAAGCAGCGTCGAAAGAGCGATACGTCATGCAATCGAAGTTGCATGGAGTCGTGGAAAAGTGGAATTATTAGAAGAAATGTTTGGGTATACGATCAGTGCAGGTAAGGGGAAACCTACAAATTCAGAATTTATAGCACTGATTGCAGATAAGCTAAGATTAGATTATCATATCAATGCATCCTAAAAAGATGTAGATAGGATGTAGAAGAACAAAAATAGGGAGATTGCTTGGAGGAGAAAATATGGATGAGAGATACAATGTTTTAATTGCTGATAGCTATCCACACGAATCCAAACAATTAAAAGAAGAACTGCAAAAGCAATATAATGTAATAGCAATCGCAGAAAATGGTGAAGAAGCACTTTCTGGAATTATAAGTCTAAAACCAGATTTAGTGATCGTTGATCTGATGTTACCAGGACTTGATGGGCTTGGGGTTATTGAAAGGTGCAGGGAAGTGATGAGCCCAGATGAAGTGCCGGCATTTATAGCCTTGACAATGATGGAAAATCAAGATCTGATGGAGTATATCAGACATTTGAAAGTTGACTACTGCATGATGAAGCCATTTCAAGCAGCGATTCTTGCAGAGAGAATTACACAGATGATAAGAATTCGTTCTGTAAATACAAAGATTCAAAAAGAAATACATAAAGAAAAAGAAGAAATACCATCTATTGGTAATAAAAATGATATTCGAAGAGAGATAAGTCTTTTAGTAAGAAATTTAGGGATTCCAGCACATATCAAAGGATGCCGTTATATAAAGTGTGGAATTTTAATGGCTATGGAAGATGCAAACAGTGTTAATTATATTACCAAATCACTTTATCCGGATATTGCTAAGAAATACAAGACAACGATCGGAAGCGTTGAGAGAGCAATCCGTCATGCGGTTGACATTGTGTGGATCAGAGGAAACAAACAACTGTTAGGTGAAATTTTTGGAACTTTTGTGATTGAGCAGCAGGAAAGACCAACGAACTCTGAATTTATTGCTGCAGTTGCCGACTGGATGAGATTGGAATACCAGATTCGGGTATCATAAAATTTGGAGGAAAATATGAAACAATATATTCCAAGCTATTATAGAAATTTTCAATGCATTGCACAAAAATGTAAAGACAATTGTTGCATTGGATGGGATATTATGATTGATCGGCAATCATATGAACAATATCAAAAAGTTGCAACTCCATTTAAAAAACGTTTGAATGAGGGAATTATTCAGGAAGAGGAACCTAAGTTTTATATGAATGAAGATGGAAGATGTGCTTTTTTAAATGAGAATAATCTATGTGATATATATATTCAGCTAGGGGAAGAGGCTTTATGTGATATATGCACTGAACATCCAAGGTTTCATAATGAATATGGACATATTGTGCAGTCAGGTCTTGGATTGGCTTGTGAAGAAGCAGCTCGATTGATCTTAAACGATTTAGACTTGAAAATAGAAGAAGATGTTTTGAAATCAGAAAAAGAAGATGATGAATGGGCTAATGAATTAATGAAGCTAGAGATGTTGTTATTAAATATTCTGAAAAATAAAGAATATTGTGTGGATGAGAAGATTGATAAAATTTTTGATCTGACAGCAGCATATCAAAAGGAAATAAATTATACAGGAGAACTTACAGTACCGATCGATCAGAAGAAGATAAAACCACAACATCTTATGTTGAAGATGAGGCAGAAAGATTATTTGGAATACTGGTTTGATTTCTATAGTAATCTTGACTATATGGATGAAACATTTCAGAGTCTGCTTAGGAAATCGGTAAAAGAATTTGAAACGTGTAAGAAACAAGATATAAATGATCAATATATAGAGCGATTATTGTATTATTTTATTTATCGGCATTTTATTAAGGCATATGAAGATGATAATCTGATAGATAAAATAAAATTTGCAGTTTTAAGTGTATTGATGATAGAAATTGTGGCAAAGTATTGTAAGGTATACGATAGTTCTTTTGAACTTTTAGATATTGCTAAAATGTATTCAAAAGAAATTGAATATTCAGAGGAGAATATAGAAGCAATCTTTGAAGAACTATTGTTTGACTAATATACATAATATCTTTATAATAATTGAGAGATAGTAAATGATAAATAGAAAAACCGAAAGAGAAATATTGTATGGAAATTCGAAAGAGGAAACCAATAGGAAAGAAAAATATCAAGTATATTGAAGAACTGTATGCAGAATATTCAAAAAGGTTGTTTTTCATTGCAAGAAAATATGTTGAAAATGAAGATTTTGCAGAAGATGTTGTACAGAGTGCATTTGCGAAAGTGTTGACATATCCTGATGGTATTTTAAAAGTGCCGAGAGATGAAGTGTTTTATTTTTTGTCTACAGTTCTAAAACATGAAGCGTATGATATTATTCAGGAAGAGAAAGATAATGAACATGAAAGTCTTGTTTATGACGATGGGACGGAAGGTGATTTTATTGAAGATCCGAGAGATAACTATCTTCAGATGATAGATTTGGATTCATTAAAATATAATCTTTCTCGAATGAAAAGACGTCATCGAGATACATTATTATTTCGGTATGTTTATGGCTTAAAATGCAAAGAGATTGCAGACATATTTAAGATTTCAGAACGAACGGTAAAAATACGATGCAGTGAGGCGAGAGTTCAATTAAAGAAGATGATGGAAGAGGACGAATTATAAAGAGAGATAAGAAAAAGGTTAGCGATAAAATTGTGCTAACCTTTTTCTTAATATTATTGATTTGTAACGATCTCGGTCAACTTGCTTCCAACTTCTTCATATTTTTCTGGGAAGAAAATACGAATTGTATTTTTACCGCTTTTGATCTTTTGAAGATTCAAAGTGAATGTCTTATCGTGCATATCATTGGAAACAGGAGCTGAATTAAAACTATCGATTACATTTGATACCAGTTGTTTTTTAGCATCAGATAACTTCTCAATATGCAGAGGCTTTAACTCATCTAAAGTTGTTTGTTTTGCCTGCTTGAAAATATCAAGGTAATTAATATATTGGCTGGAAACTTTTACAGTTGATTCTTTGTCATTTTTCTTAACGACAGAAACTTTATATTCCAAAGAAACCAGTTTCTTGCTGATTGCTTTAAAAATGTCTTTTGCCTGTGATTTTGTGATCGCAACTCCAGCATCTTTAAAACTTTTCTGGATTGTAGATACCATAGAGGACTGATAGGTTTTTAAAGTTTCCTTTGATTCCTTAGAATCAATTCCAAGATCAGTCATAGCAGAGGTGTCTTGCCTGATGATCAGATCATAAAAGGCCTCCATTGTCTTGTCTGGTTTTGCAATCGCATTGGTTTGTCCGCATCCGGCAAGAGATAATAATAACAAGATACCTAATACACCGGACAGGATTTGTCTGTAAATCCTACGTTTCATACTCTTTATCCTTTCTGTTTATTTGTATATTTAATATTATATGGATTTTGCCAGATAAAGTCAATCATTGTCGAAAGCTGCTCAAAGGTATATAAGATTTGCGTTTGCGTAACAAAAAGTTGTGTGTTAAACTAAATAACCGAAAGATGAAAAGGAGTGTTTTGTATTTATGGCAAGTAAAACATATGATGCTAATAGTATTTCAGTTCTGGAAGGATTGGAAGCTGTCAGAAAACGTCCTGGAATGTATATCGGAAGTGTATCTACAAAGGGACTAAATCATTTAATATATGAAATCGTAGATAATTCAGTGGATGAATTTCTTGCAGGATATTGTAATGAGATCACAGTTTCATTAAATAATGATGGGACTGCAACGATCATAGATAATGGACGAGGAATTCCAGTTGGAATCAATGAAAGAACAGGAAAGACAGCAGTTGAGATGGTATTTACTATGCTGCATGCGGGTGGTAAGTTTGGAGATGGAGGATATAAGATATCAGGAGGCCTTCATGGAGTAGGTGCATCTGTGGTAAATGCATTATCTACATGGCTTACAGTGACTGTCAGACAAGGCGGAAAGATTTATCAGCAAAAGTATGAAAGAGGAAAAATCATAACACCGCTTGAAGTGATTGGAACATGTCGAAAGTCTGATACAGGAACAAAGGTACAGTTTCTTCCGGATCCAGAAATTTTTGATAAAACATATTTTAAAGCAGCGATGGTAAGAAACCGTTTGCATGAGACAGCATATCTGAATCCAAACCTTACGATTCATTATATTAACCAAAGAGAAGGTGAAGAAACCACAGTTGATTATCATGAGCCAGAGGGAATCTGTGCATATGTAAAAAAATTAAATGAAGGAAAGCAAATGCTTCATGAACCAGTTTATTTTAAACGTATGGTTGATGGAATTGAAGCAGAGGTGGCTTTTCAGTATACAGAAGATTTTGGAGAAAATATTCTTGGCTTTTGTAATAATATCTATACGATCGAAGGTGGAACACATATCACTGGATTTAAAACGAAATTCACAACGATCATGAATCAGTATGCGAGGGAGATAGGCGTTTTAAAAGAGAAAGATGCAAACTTTACGGGAACAGATGTAAGAAATGGTATGACAGCGATTGTTTCTGTAAAACATCCTGAGCCAAGATTTGAAGGACAAACGAAGACAAAACTTGATAATCCAGATGCAGCCAAAGCAGTTGGAGAGATTGCAGGAGAAGAACTTGTTTTATATTTTGATAAGAATTTAGATACATTAAAGAAAGTGTTGGCATGTGCAGAAAAATCTGCAAAGATTCGAAAAGCAGAAGAAAAAGCAAAGACGAATATGCTAGTGAAACAAAAGCTATCAATTGACAGTAATGGGAAATTGGCAAACTGTGAAAGCAGAAAAGCAGAGGAATGTGAAATCTTTATCGTTGAGGGAGATTCTGCAGGAGGTTCTGCAAAAACAGCAAGGAATAGAAAAACACAGGCAATTCTTCCAATCCGTGGAAAAATCTTAAATGTAGAAAAAGCAACGATGGATAAAGTACTTGCAAATGCAGAGATCAAGACAATGATCAATTCTTTTGGATGTGGATTTTCAGAAGGATATGGAAATGATTTTGATATTACAAAGCTTCGTTATCATAAGATCATTATTATGACAGATGCCGATGTGGATGGAGCACATATTGCCACGTTACTTTTAACATTTTTCTACCGTTTTATGCCGGAGCTTATTACACATGGACATGTATATCTTGCAACGCCTCCATTATATAAGGCAATGCCAAAAAAAGGAGAAGAAACATATCTTTATGATGATGTGGCACTTTCTAAATACCGTGCAAATCATAAAGGAAGCTTTACATTGCAAAGATATAAAGGCTTAGGTGAAATGGATGCACAGCAGTTGTGGGAAACAACATTGAATCCAGAGAGCCGTACTTTAAAACAGATTGAGATCGAAGATGCGAGAATGGCATCAGATGTAACTTCCATGCTTATGGGAAGTGATGTGCCGCCTCGCAGACAGTTTATTTATGAAAATGCAAATGATGCGATGCTTGATATATAAAAAGAAAGGAAAACATAAATAATGTCAGAACATATTATTAAAGCGGAATTTTCTGAGGTTATGCAAAAATCTTATATTGATTATGCCATGAGTGTTATCTGTGCAAGAGCATTGCCGGATGCAAGAGATGGTTTAAAGCCAGTACAAAGACGAGTGCTTTATTCTATGGATGAGTTAGGCCTCCGCTATGACAGACCACATAGAAAATCTGCTAGAATTGTTGGAGATACAATGGGTAAATATCATCCCCATGGAGACAGTTCGATTTACGAATCATTAGTCGTTATGTCACAGGATTTTAAAAAAGGAATTCCGCTAGTAGACGGACATGGTAATTTTGGTTCCATTGAAGGAGATGGAGCTGCGGCCATGCGATATACAGAGGCAAGACTTCAAAAGATTACACAGGAAGCTTATCTGGCGGATCTGGATAAGAATGTTGTTGATTTTGTATCCAACTTTGATGAGACAGAAAAAGAACCAGAAGTACTTCCAGTTAAGATACCGAATCTTTTGGTAAATGGTGCGGATGGAATTGCGGTAGGTATGACAACAAGTATTCCACCACATAATCTTAGTGAAGTAATTGATGCGGTGAAAGCCTATATGCGTAAGGAAAGTATTACGAATGAAGAATTAATGGAATATATTCAAGGACCGGATTTTCCAACAGGCGGTATTGTGATCAATAAAAAAGATCTTTTAAATATTTATTCTTCAGGAATCGGAAAGATAAAATTAAGAGGAAAAGTGACTTTGGAACCTGCAAAGAAACGAGGAGAAAAGGATAAACTTGTAATTTCAGAGATTCCATATACAATGATCGGGAATAACATATCTAAGTTTTTATCTGATATTGTATCACTGATTGAAAATAAAGTAACAACAGATATCTTAGATATTTCAAATGAATCATCAAAAGATGGAATCAGAATTGTTCTAGAACTGCGAAAAGGGGCAGACGTGGAACGCCTTAAAAATCTTTTATACAAAAAGACAAAGCTTGAAGATACATTTGGTGTTAATATGCTTGCAATCGTCAATGGACGGCCAGAGACATTGGATTTAAAAGGAATCATTGAAAATCATACACAGTTTCATTACGAAGTAACTAGAAGAAAATATAAAACGTTATTAAATAAATTATATGAACAGCGCGAGATCAAGGAAGGATTGATCAAGGCTTGCGATATGATAGATTTGATCATCGAGATCATTCGTGGAAGTAAAAATCAGAAAGAAGTTAAGGCATGTCTTACAAAAGGAGATGTTGGTAATATCAGATTTCAGTCATCTGATTCTATGATCGAAGCAACAAAACTTTCATTTACAGATAAACAAGCAAGTGCGATCCTTGATCTGAAATTATATCGTCTGATCGGTTTGGAAATTTTAATGCTTAAGGAAGAATATGAAGAAATTGTTACAAAGATCGCAGAATACGAAGATATTCTGGCTAATGAAAAATCATTAAAAAATGTAATACGAAAAGAATTAGACTTGATCAAAAAAGAATTTGGATCACAAAGAAAAACCATTGTTGAAGACGCAAAAGAGGCAGTTTATGTTGCAGCACCAATTAAAGAAGAGACCGTTTATTTTGTGATGGATCGCTTCGGTTATTCGAAAACAATGGATAAAGCAACATATCAGAGAAATAAGGATAATATTTTAAAAGAATATAAATTTATTGTGCCTTGCATGAACACAGACAAAATCTGTGTGTTTACCAATCTTGGACTGATGCATCAGATTAAAGTGCTTGATATTCCGGCAGGTAAGTTCCGCGATAAAGGTGTACCGATTGATAATCTTTGTAATTATGATAGTGCGAAAGAATATATTATACAAGTACTTGATGTCCAGACAATGATACATAGTACGTTGCTATTTGCAACTGCAAAGAGCATGTTAAAGGTAATGGATGGAGACTTATTAAATGCATCAAAAAGAACAGTACAGGCGACAAAACTATCCGAAGATGAACTGGTTGCTGTAATTGTGGCAGATTGGAGTGAAGAATCTGAGGATAAAGTTGTTTTACAGACAAAAGATGGAGTATTTTTAAAATTTCCATATGCAGAAATTCCGAAGAAGAAAAAAAGTGCACTTGGTGTGCGAGGAATGAAATTATCTAAAGATGATCTTATCACGAATGTATATGTTATGGATGCACAAAATATAAGTTCCATTATGTATAAGGAAAAAGAACTCGAATTTAACAGATTAAAATTGTCAAAACGAGATACGAAAGGAACTAAGGTCCGCAGATAAAACAGAAAGGAAATGTTATGAAAGTTGATTTGATCATACCGACTTATAAACCTGGAGAAAAATTCAAGAAATCATTAAAACGACTTGCACAGCAGACAAGAAAACCAGACAGGATCATTTTGATTAATACAGAAGCACAATATTTTGATGAGGAGATGATACGTCCATATGACAATGTGGAAGTGTATCATATTAAAAAAGAAAACTTTGACCATGGGGCAACAAGAGATTATGGAGCCTCACTTGCAGAAGATGCAGATATTTTAATGTTTATGACAGATGATGCAATTCCAAAAGATAAATATCTAGTAGAGAATTTGATAAAGGCGTTTAATGATCCAAAAGTTTCAGCAGCATATGGAAGGCAGATGGCAGATCCAAAGAAAAATTATATCGAATATTATACAAGAATCTTTAATTACCCAGAAGAAAGCAGGATTAAGAGGAGAGAAGATCTTGATACGCTGGGAATCAAAACTTTTTTTTGCTCTAATGTATGCAGTGCTTATAGAAAGACAGATTATGATGCAATGGGAGGTTTTGAACACAAAACAATTTTTAATGAAGATATGATCATGGCCTCTAAACTGATCGAAGATGGAAAAGCTGTTGCCTATCAGGCCGATGCAAGAGTCTGGCATTGGCATGATTATAAAGCAATGCAGCAGCTTCATCGTAATTTTGATCTTGCTGTATCACAGGTGGATCATGGAGGTTTGTTCTTGAAAGTAAAATCTGAATCCGAGGGAGTTAAAATGGTTATTTCAACGATCAGACATTTGATAACTAAAGGAAAAATTTATCTGATTCCGAAATATGTGATTGATTCTGGATTCAAACTGATTGGTTATAAGCTTGGAAGAAACTATAAAAAGCTTCCGAGATGGATGATCTTAAAACTTACAATGAATAAGACGTACTGGAATTTTAACGAAAACTTAATAAAATAATCTACAGTTTTTATTGATTCTATGATATAATGAGTAACCGAAAGCAGTCAATTGCGAGGAGGACACGAATGAAGATTAGAAAGTTTAAGATTATCCTGAGTATTTTTCTGATAATCGGAATTGCCGTTGGAGGAATGCTTGGATATTATGATGCACGATTAGAAGCATCTGTGAATCAGGGAAAATCATTAAATTCGGTTGATGTTGGAGATAATCTTACGTTTAACAAAGATGTTGTGAATATTTTACTTGTAGGATCTGACCATGGTGCTATTAAGGGAGATCATGGACGTTCAGACAGTATTATGATCGCTACTGTGAATTTTAAGAGCAAAGAATTAAAACTTACATCATTGATGAGAGATATGTATGTTGAGATTCCAGGTCATGGACACAACAAACTCAATGCGGCATATGCATTTGGAGGAGTCGAGTTATTGTATAAGACGATCGCGAAGAATTTTGGAATTAAGATTGATAATTATTGTGTTGTTGATTTCTCAACATTTGAGAAAGTTATCAATAAAGTTGGCGGAATTGAGATTTCATTAGAAGAGAAAGAAGCAAAATACTTAAATACAACAAACTATATTTCAAAGAAGAAATATCGTAATGTGAAAGTTGGTAAACAGACATTAAATGGAAATCAGGCATTAGGTTATGCCAGAGTACGTTATGTTGTATCTAAGAAATACGGAGATGGAGATTTTGGAAGAACGGGTCGTCAGAGAGCAGTTCTTCAGGCAGCTTTGAATAAAGTATTACAGCAGAGCCCAACAACAATTGCAGATATTGCGCTTGAAGCATTAAAAGATGTGTCAACAGATATGAATGCAAGCTATTTAAAAACACTTGTATTAAAAGTTGTGAAAATGGGAACAACGGAGATCGATCAGATGAGGGTCCCAGTGGAAGGCACTTATAAGATGGGACGTGCACAGAGTAATATGTTTGTATTCTTTACAAACTTTAAAGCAAACAAAGCAGCCCTTAAATATTTCTTGTTTGATAAAGGAACAGAAAAAGACTGGGCAAAAGAATATGGTGGAACTTCAAATGTAGAAATGTTTGGATATGGAAGTGCATCTTCTGATTCAACATCCAGTACGTCAAGTACAAGTAGTTATCGTTCAAATTATAATATTGATACAAGTGACTACACAACAAGAAGTACAAGAAGATCAACTTATGCAACAGAGAGCAAAAGTACTTATCATCGAAGTACAGAAAGTACAACTTCAGAACCTTCGACATCAAGGGTAACTACAGCAGAGCATCATACAACAGTTGCAACAGAGTCGAAACCTGCAGGTGAAGAAGAATAAATTAAAAGCAATTAAAATGAAAATGTGTCAAGAAAGAATGGTGGTTAGAGCTACATTCTTCCTTGACACATATTTGTATAATTGGTAGAATAAAAAAAGTTACCAATACCCTGTAATATACCATTACGGTGATGGAATAAGAAAAGGAAAGGAAATAAAAGATATGCGACAGATTGTTCTTTCTATTTTAGTAGAGAATACTCCCGGAGTATTAAGCCGAATTTCTGGTTTATTTACAAGAAGAGGGTATAATATAGACAGTATCACAGCATGCACAACACAGGATCAGAAGTTTTCAAGAATTACGATTGCGGTTAGTGGTGATGATATGATTTTAAAACAGATCAAGAATCAACTTTCCAAGCTGGAAGATGTCGTAAAGATTTTTGAACTGGAGAATAGCAAGTCTGTTTGCAGAGAATTGATTCTTGCGAAGGTTCGTGCAAATAAGGCAGTGAAACAGGAAGTTGTCACGATCGCAGATATTTTCAGAGCAAAAGTTGTGGATGTATCTAAAGATAACTTGATGATCGAGTTAACGGGTAATGTGAATAAAATTGAAGCATTTATCAATTTGATCAGTGATTTTGAAGTGATTGAACTTGTGAGAACAGGAATCACTGGTTTATCAAGAGGGGAAGACAATTCCCACGTATTTTAATTTACAAGTAATGGGTCATGACCCTTACTATATAAGCCAAAAAATGGAGGAATGAAAAATGGCAAAGATTTATTATCAAGAAGACTGTAACTTATCACTGTTAGATGGAAAAACCATCGCTATTATCGGTTACGGAAGTCAGGGACATGCACATGCCCTTAACTTAAAAGAGTCTGGATGCAATGTTATCATCGGTCTTTATGAAGGAAGCAAATCTTGGAAGAGAGCAGAAGAACAGGGATTTGAAGTGTTCACATCTGCAGAAGCTGCCAAGAAAGCTGATATCATCATGATTCTGATCAACGATGAAAAACAGGCTAAATTATACAAAGAAAGCATCGAACCAAACTTAGAGCCAGGAAACATGTTAATGTTCGCTCATGGTTTCAATATTCATTTCGGATGCATCACACCTCCAAAAGATGTAGATGTAACTATGATCGCCCCTAAAGCACCAGGACATACAGTAAGAAGCGAATATCAGGCAGGAAAAGGAACTCCTTGCTTAGTAGCTGTTGAACAGGATGCTACAGGTAAAGCATTAGACTTAGCACTTGCTTATTCTTTAGGAATTGGTGGAGCAAGAGCTGGTGTTCTTGAAACAACATTTAGAACAGAAACAGAAACAGACCTTTTTGGAGAACAGGCAGTACTTTGCGGTGGTGTTTGTGCATTAATGCAGGCTGGTTTCGAAACATTAGTAGAAGCTGGATATGACCCAAGAAACGCTTACTTCGAATGTATCCATGAAATGAAACTGATCGTAGACTTAATCTATCAGTCAGGATTCGAAGGAATGAGATATTCTATCTCTAACACAGCTGAATATGGTGATTACATCACAGGACCAAAAATTGTCACAGAAGATACTAAGAAAGCTATGAAACAGATTCTTTCTGATATCCAGGACGGAACATTCGCAAAAGACTTCTTATTAGATATGTCTGATGCTGGATCTCAGGTTCACTTCAAAGCTATGAGAAAATTAGCTTCTGAACATCAGTCTGAAGTAGTCGGAAAAGAAATCCGTAGCTTATATAGCTGGAGTAATGAAGATAAATTAATCAACAACTAGATTTTGTTTATCTTACATAAGAATATAAAAGATCAGAGATTTTAGATTTCTGATCTTTTTCTTTTATAAAATTATATAGACAGTTATGTGTCGGGAAGGAAGAAGATTAATGAAATTTGTGATTCAAAGAGTAAAAGAAGCATCTGTAAAAGTAGATGGTGAATATACTGGAAAGATAAAAAATGGGTATCTGGTTTTGATCGGAGTCGGCCACGAAGATACAAAAGAAGAAGCAGATAAATATATTAGAAAAATGATCAATTTACGCATTTTCGAAGATGAGAATGGGAAAACAAACCTTTCTCTAAAAGATGTAGGAGGAGAGTTGCTATTGGTATCTCAGTTTACACTCTATGCAAGTTGTAATAAAGGAAACCGTCCTAGTTTTACACAAGCTGGAAATCCTCAAAAAGCGGAGCAGTTATATGAATATATCATTGGTGAATGTAAAAAAGAAATAGATATCGTGCAGACAGGAGTATTTGGGGCACATATGGAAGTTTCTTTGATAAATGATGGTCCATTTACGGTTGTTCTTGAAGATTTGTAGTGGTAAAATAAATATAACAAATGATTATATTTTTTAAGAAAGGATGATGACGTTATGGATTTGACAAATGGAATTAAAAAGGCATTTTTGGCAAGTGTAGGTGCAGTGGCTACAACGGCTGAAGTTACAAAAGACATCGTTGAGAAAATGATCGAAAAAGGCGAACAGACCGTAGAGCAGGGAAAAGTTCTGAATCAGGAACTTAAGCATAATGCAAAAAAGAAAGTAAAAGAACATGTTTCTGTAGAAGTCACAAAAAAATACGATGATGCGTTTGAATGCGTTGATGAGATGTCAGCAGAAGATCTTGAGTTGTTAAAAGAACGAATTGCAAAGGCAGAAGCACTTCAGGAAGAAAAACAGGAAATGGAAAGTGAAGAATCTGAAACAATGGATTTTGGGGAAGAATCAATCAATTCAGAAGCAGCAGAAGATCTGGAATGATTAAAAAGAGGTTTTTATGAAACAGGAAACAGGGAGACTAAAGGAGATTCTTCATGTATTAAAAGAACATAAAGTGACACAAGGGATTGATCCAGTTAAATTATGTGGAATTTTAGAAGATCTTGGGCCGACGTATGTAAAGCTTGGACAGATTATGTCAATGCGTTCAGATATACTGCCAGAGCGTTACTGTAAAGAACTTGCAAGACTTCGCACGGATGTAAAGCCAATGGATTTTAATACTGTATGGGGGATTCTTAAGAAAGAACTTCATAAAGAACCAAATGAGATTTTTCAGAAGATTAACAAAGAACCAATCGGATGTGCATCAATTGCACAGGTTCATAAAGCTGTGTTGAAAGATAAAAAGAAAGTTGTATTAAAGATTCAGAGGCCAAATATCAAGCAGATAATGGAAGAAGATCTTACATTACTTAAGAAGGCCTCTGGATTTTTAAATTTTGCAACAGGAACAGGAGATCTCATTGACTTTAGGAAAGTGATCGATGAACTTTGGGAGACTTCCAAGGAAGAGATGGACTTTATTAAGGAAGCACAGCATCTAGAACGATTTTATAAGAATCAGGAAGATGTCAGATATGTAACCTGCCCGAAAGTATATAAAGAATATTCGAATCGTCATCTTCTTGTTATGAGTTATATAGATGGAATACAGATCGATCATATTAAAGAATTGGACGAAGAAGGATATGATCGTTATGAAATCGGACAGAAAACAGCACAGAACTATTGCAAGCAGATTCTTTCAGATGGATTTTTTCATGCAGATCCACATCCAGGGAATCTATGGATCAGTGAAGGGCAGATCGTATGGCTTGATCTTGGAATGGCAGGAAACTTATCAGAACATTATCGTGCAATCATGAAACGTGCGATTACAGCGATCTTAAAGAATGACATCTATGAGCTTAAGAATGCATTTTTATCATTTGGCAAAGCAACACAGAAGATAGATCATGCTAGTTTATATACAGATCTTGATGATATGGTCGGCAAGTACATGAACATGGATTTTGGAACCATGGATCTTGGCGAGTTGATGGAAGATGCACTGGACTTGCTGAAGAAACATAAGATAGCAATCGATTCAGACATTACGTTATTAGCAAGAAGTATGGTAACGATGGAAGGAACCTTAAAACTTTGTTCACCACAAGTAAATATGATCAAGATTTTGACATCATATATGTCTGCGAACATGATAAATGAGATTGATCCTAAGAGAGAAGTAAAACACGCATTAAGAGATATTTATGGATCATCTAAAAAATCTTTGGAGATTCCAGCACAGATATCAGATCTATTGAATATCACGAAGAATGGACAAGTAAGGATTAATCTTGAGTCATCACAGATGGATGAAGTAAGACGTGATATGAAAAAAGGAATGGATCATTTGATTCTTACATTGATCGTTATGGCGCTATGGTTTAGCTCTGCTTTACTATGTTTAAGTGATGTTACTCCAAGAATTGATGGAATGCCATATATTAGTGTGGCTGGTTTTATTACGGGATTAGTTATTGTTATTTATTTGCTGATTAAAATGATCATACAAAAAGGAAGACATAGGAAATGATAACACAGATGGGAAACATAAAGATTGAGATTCAGCGTAGAAAAATTAAAAATATGAATATTTATATCAAACCTCCGAAGGGAGATGTTCTTGTCACTGTACCGATGAGAATCTCTGATGAAGAGGTTTTTCGATTCCTTAAGAAGAAAGAACAATGGATTTTGAAAAATCATGAAAAAATGAAGAATCAAAAAACATTTCAACAAAAGGAGATTTCGATAGAACAGCGAAAGTGGCTGGAAAATAAGATTATAGAATATGCAATGAAATGGGAACCTGTAATGGGAGTTCATTGCACTGGTTTTATGATCCGGAATATGAAAACCAGATGGGGAAGCTGCAGCATTCACAGTAAAAAGATTCGAATAAATCTTCAGTTGGCAGCAAAACCAGAAGAATGTATAGAGTATGTGTTAGTGCATGAATTATGTCATTTGCTAGAGCCAAGTCATAATGAGAGATTTTATTATTTTATGGATTTATACCTTCCTGACTGGGAAAATCGGAAGAAAAAGCTCAACGTTTGATTGTGAAGAAAGTGCTAAAAACGAATTTTTATCTTACATTTTTTGAAATTTTGCGTTATGATAAAATGTAAAGCTCAAAAGAAGGAGATAAGATGATAACGAATGATGAATAAAGAGATAACAAAACCAAACGAACAGAATATACTAGTTGGAATCGACGTTGGGTCTACGACAACGAAAATAGTAGCGCTTGATGCTGATCATGATCATCAGCTGTTATTTTCTGATTATGCAAGACATCATGCAAATCAGATTGCTAGTGTGATCAAAAGTATTAAAGAGTTTTGCAGTCATATAAAACAAAAAAAGATCAGATTGTGTCTGACAGGTTCTGGAGCAAAACCAGTTTCTTCTATTTTGAAAGTACCATTTGTACAGGAAGTTGCTGCGAATGCGATTGCTTTGCAGGATAAATTTCAGAAAGTAGGAACGGCAATTGAATTAGGTGGACAGGATGCGAAGATGATCTTTTTTAAAGATTCTGAAAATGGACAGCCACAGAGTGTTGCAGATATGCGAATGAATGGAAGCTGTGCAGGTGGAACGGGAGCATTTATTGATGAGATTGCATCTGTATTAAAAGTTCCAGTGGAACATTTTAATGAATTAGCGCAAAAAGGAACACATCTTTATGATATTTCAGGAAGATGTGGTGTTTACGCAAAAACAGATATTCAGCCACTGTTAAATCAGGGTGCAGCCAAGGAAGATCTTGCATTGTCAGCATTTCATGCAATCGCAAAGCAGACGATGGGAGGACTTGCACAAGGTCTGGAGATCAAAAAACCTGTGGCATTTGAAGGTGGACCATTAACTTTCCATCCGACATTGGTAAAAGTGTTTGCAGAACGTCTGGAACTTAAGAAAGAGGAAATCCTTTGTCCAGAGCATTCAGAATTAATGATCGCATATGGAGCAGCGCTGTCTTTGGAGAAGATGTTCTCAGACAGTAAGGCAAAAGATGTTGATAAACTTTTAGAAACTTTAGAAAGTGCACAGAGAAATAATGCACACATATCAGGAGAAGCTGCGGTACCGTTTTTTGCGTCCAAAGAAGAAAAAGAAAAATTTAAAAAAGCACATCAGAAGAAAAAGGTAACATGGAAGCGGCCTAAAAAAGGTGAAACAGTAAGATGTTTCCTTGGAATTGATGCTGGAAGTACAACAACCAAGTTTGTATTGCTTGATGAACAGGAAGAAATTCTTGATTCTTTTTATGCACCGAATGAAGGAGATCCACTAAAAGTTGCTAAAGATGCACTGATTTGTTTAAGAAAACGATATGAAGATGTAGGAGCGAAACTTGAGATCCTTTCCGCTGGAACAACAGGATATGGGGAAATGCTGTTTTCCAAAGCGTTTGAAATTCCATGCCACACAGTAGAAACAGTTGCCCATACAAGAGCTTCTGAGAAATATGTAAAAGATGCCTCTTTTATTCTGGATATTGGCGGACAGGATATGAAGGCAATCTGGCTGGAAGATGGAGTTATTACAAATATCCTGCTAAATGAAGCATGTTCTTCCGGATGTGGATCCTTCCTTGAAAACTTTGCTTCATCTTTACATATTCAAACAAAAGAAATCGCAGACAAAGCATTTGCATCAAAAAATCCAGCTGTTTTAGGAAGCCGTTGTACGGTATTTATGAATAGTAGTATCATTACGGAACAGAGAAACGGAAAGAATCCAGAAGATATCATGGCTGGATTATGTCGATCTATCATTCAAAATGTATTTACAAAGGTAATCCGTGTATCAAATCTTGATTCTTTAGGAAAGAAGATTGTTGTACAGGGTGGAACTTTTGAAAATGATGCAGTCTTACGTGCAATGGAAGAATATGTAGGACGTGAAGTGGTAAGAGCACCATACCCTGGAATCATGGGAGCTATTGGTGTAGGACTGATTGCTAAGGAACAGTATGAAAAAGATCCGGAAAGTGTGAAAGCATGGGATCTTACAAATCTTGATACATTTTCATATACACAGGAGGCAAATGCACCTTGTCCGTTCTGTACTAACCATTGCCAGAGAACGATCGTACAGTTCTCAAATGGAAATTCATGGGTAACAAACAATCGTTGTGAAAAAGGTGAGATCATCGGTGATCCAAAGAATACGGAAGTATCTAAAAAACTAAAAGAAACCATTAAGAAAAATAAAAGTGTTCCAGATTTATTTGAAGAACGTAAGCAATTATTATTTAAAGAATATCCATACCCAACGCCAAAGAAGGAGAGGAATATTACGATTGGAATTCCAAGAGTGCTTTCCTATTGGGATACGATGCCATTTTGGACTACATTTTTCAAAACTTTGGGATACAATGTGCAGTTATCCGATGAAAGTACAAGAGAGATTTATGAAAGTGGATTATCAGCAGTAACTTCAGATACCGTATGTTTCCCAGCTAAGTTAGTTCATGGCCATCTTAGAAATCTAGTGAAAAAATATCATGTAGACAGAATCTTTATGCCATCGATCACAACAGTACCACCAGAGAATACAGAAAAAACAAGTGAATCTATGTGTGCTGTTGTGAAAGGATATCCAATTGTTATCAGAAACTCCGATAATCCACAGGATAAATGGAATGTTCCATTTGATGCACCATTATTTCACTGGCATACGAAGAAAGACAGACAGCGTCAGCTGCTTGCATATATGCAGGATGAATATCATATTTCAAAAGAAGAAGTGCTTGAAGCAATGAGGGCAGGAGATCTTGCACAGAAATCTTTTGAGGAACAGCTAAAGAAACGTGGACAGAAAATCTTAGATGATGTAGAAGAAAAAGACAGCTTTGCAGTTGTTTTGGCTTCACGTCCATACCAGAATGATACATTGGTAAACCATGATCTTTCTAAAATGTTTATAAAGGCAGGAATTGCAGTATTAACTGCAGATTCACTGCCAGAAGTGAACAAAACACAACTGTCTAAAAGCCGCATTGATATAGTAAATAACTATCATGCAAGAATGCTGTCATCTGCGATCCTTGCAGCACAAAGTGAACATCTTGAGTATGTACAGCTTGTAAGTTTTGGTTGCGGACATGACGCTTATTTATCCGATGAGATCACAAGAATGATGAAAGAGATTTCTGGCAAGACACCACTGATATTGAAAGTAGATGAAAGTGATAATCAGGGACCACTAGGAATTCGTGTCCGTTCGTTTTTGGAAACTGTCAAGATGGGAAGAGAGAAACAAAAGAAACTTAATGTACATGAATTACAGGAGCCATATGCAGTCAAATTTACAAAACAGGATAAAAAAGAAAAGATTGCATTAGTACCAAATACATCTCATGCATTTTGCCGAATTATGACGGCTGCATTAAAAGGCCAGGGAATTCGAGCAGTATCATTGGATATCGGGCGAGAGGATGCAATCCGCCTGGGAAAACGATATGTACATAATGATATTTGTTTCCCGGCACAGGTTGTAATCGGGGAAGCATTAGCAGCACTTGAAAGTGGAAAGTATAATGGAAAAGATGTTGCAGTTGTCATGGCAAAATATGTGGGTGACTGCCGTTTGACACATTACGGAGCATTACTTAGAAAAGCATTGGATGATGCAGGATATGAAAATGTTCCGATTCTCACAAATGACGATGTGGATTCTCATAACATGCATCCAGGATTTAAGTTAAATCTTGCATCCTCTGTAAAAATTGCATTTGCGCTGCCGATGATCGATGTGCTGGAAGAATTACTGCGAAAGATTCGTCCTTATGAGACGGTCAAAGGAAGTGCAGATAAGGCATTTGATAAAGCGTTAGACTGTGTGATCGAGGGACTTGAGAAATCTGGTGTCCATGGGGCAAGAAAAGGATTTAAAGAAGCAATCAATATTATGAAGAATATATCTTATGACAGATCAAACCTGAAACCGCAGATTCTGATCGTGGGAGAATATCTTTTGAATTTTCATCCAGGTGCCAATCATGACATTGAAAGGTATCTGGAAGATAATGGATTTGAGATTATTGAAGCAAGAATGACGGATGTAATCAGAAAAACATATTTTTATCAGGATGCTCAGATAAAAGAATATCACTTAAATAAACCAATCGATCAGAAAATATGGTTTAGGACAGCGGATACTTTCTTTGATCTTGCACATAGTCTGACAGATTCGATTGCAAAGAATCATCCATTGTATAAGCCGGCAATTCGCATGGATGAACTGGTAAAAGCAAGTGATCCGGTGATTCATCATACATTTGATGCGGGAGAAGGCGTTTTGATTCCAGGAGAGATCATTCATCATGCAGAACATGGATGTAGATATTTCTTGATCTTACAACCGTTTGGATGTCTTCCAAATCACGTTGTCGGAAGAGGAATTTCAAAAAAATTAAAAGAAATGTATCCAAATGCACAGATTCTTCCACTGGATTATGATCCGGATGTAAGTTTTGCGAATATTGAAAACAGGCTTCAGATGCTAGTTATGAATGCAAAACAGGAAATTCTTGAAGAAAATGAAGAACGTGATCATAGAAGAAGCCATCATTATACACAGACAGAAGATAAAAATTATCGAGGAAAGAGTTATAATGTTGGAAAAACTTCTGGTGTATAAAGACAGAAATTGATTTGTTGAATTATGTAAAATATGATATAATCATGGGGATTATAAAACTAGGAGATATATTTGATAAGGAGCAGAAAGGTCATGAATATTCAGGAATTTTATGATAGTATTGATGAAAACTATGAAAATGTAAGTAGTCGTATGATGGGGAATCAAAAACTGGTCGAGAAATTTGTTCGCAAATTTTTGGAGGATCCAACATATAAACAGATTAAAGAATCTGTTGAGAAGATGGATTATGATGAGATTTTAAGAGCAACTCATACGATGAAGGGAATCGCAAGCAATCTTGAATTTACACAGTTACAGCAAAAAAGTGCAAAGGCAGTAGATATGATCCGTGCAGGAGAAAAGGAAACTGTATTGCCAGTGATTGACGAAATCGAGAAAGAATATCAAAAAGTTGTAGATGCTATTCAAAAATTGGATTAAATTGGATAATGTAGAAAAAATTATTAGAAATTTGAAAAACCTTGTGTTAAAATAGGAATATAGGAATTTGTTTAGATATTATGAAAACTTGCCAAATAGATAGAAAGGATGAGATGAATGTTTGAACAAGGCGAGTATATTGTTTATGGAAGCACAGGTGTTTGCAAAGTTGAAAAAGTGACAACCATGGATATGGATGGAGTGCCAGGCGATAAACTGTATTATATTTTAAGACCATATCATAAGGAAGACCGTGAGATATTTACTCCGGTTGATAATAAGAAGACAAAGATGCGCAAGTTATTATCTTCAAATGAGATCAAATCTTATCTCAATGAATTTAATGAATTGGAAGATTTTGAGATTACGAAAGAAAAATTCAGAGAAGATAATTATAAACAGTGTGTCAGAGGCTGTGATTTTAGAGAAATTTTAAGACTTGTAAAGTCACTTTTGAAACGCAAGAGATCCAGACTTTTGAGTGGAAAGAATTTCCCATCGACAGATGAACGTTATTTAAAAATAGCAGAGAATATTTTATTTTCAGAGATTTCCTATGTACTTAAACTTTCAAAGAATGAGGTTGAAGATCTTTTTCGTACGAATATGAAAGAGATGGCAACAACTTAAGAAAATATAAAAAATCAACAAATGTAAAAGGATCTTTTCTATCTTGGAAGAGGTCCTTCTTTTTATAGTTGTTCTTTTCTTGATGATATGATATAATTTCACATAGTGATTTGGCAAAGAAAGAACAAAAGAGGTAGATCAATGAAAGATTTAAAAGATATGAAACGTGTACTTTTAAAATTAAGCGGTGAAGCACTTGCCGGGGATAAGAAGACAGGATTTGACGAGGCAACTTGTGCAGATGCAGCACGCCAGGTAAAGACATTGGTAGATGAAGGACTTCAGGTAGCAATTGTTATCGGAGGAGGAAATTTTTGGAGAGGCCGCACAAGCGAAAGTATGGAACGTACAAAAGCTGACCAGATTGGAATGCTTGCAACAGTCATGAATTGTATTTATGTATCAGATGCATTCAGAACTGCTGGAATGGAGACAGAAGTATATACGCCATTTGTGTGTGGAGCATTTACAGAGTTATTCTCAAAAGACAAAGCAGTGAAAGCTTTGAATGAAGGTAAAGTTGTATTTTTTGCGGGAGGAACAGGGCATCCTTATTTTTCAACAGATACAGCAACAGCACTTCGTGCGATTGAGATTGAAGCAGATGCTATTTTGTTAGCAAAATCTATTGATGGTGTCTATGATAGTGACCCTGCAGTGAATAAGGATGCAGTGAAATACGATAGTATCACAATGGAAGAAGTACTAGATCAGAAATTAGGAGTTATCGATCTGACAGCAACTATTATGTGTCTTGAGAATAAGATGCCATTAGCTGTATTTGGATTAAATGAAGAAAACAGTATTGAGAATTTAATGAAAGGTAAATTCAACGGAACTTATGTAACCGTTTGATAAATTAGGAGGACGACATGTTAAAACAATTTGAAGACAAGATGCAGAAATCTTTAGACAGTATGACGAATGACTTTATGACAATTCGTGCAGGACGTGCGAATCCACACGTATTGGACAAGGTAAAAGTTGATTATTATGGAGTTGCAACTCCAGTAGCACAGGTTGGAAATGTTTCTGTGCCAGAGGCAAGAACAATTATGATTCAGCCATGGGAGCCAAACTTATTAAAAGAGATTGAAAAAGCAATCTTAGTATCAGATATCGGAATCACACCAACAAATGACGGTAAAGCAATCAGATTAAACTTCCCAGATCTTACAGAAGAGCGAAGAAAAGAACTTGCAAAAGATGTTAAGAAACGTGGAGAAGAAGCAAAAGTAGCTGTTAGAAATATCCGTCGTGATGCGAATGACTTTGTCAAGAAACAGAATAAAACCGGAGAATTAAATGAAGATCAGGCAAAAGATGAAGAAGATAAAGTACAGAAGATGACAGATAAATACATCAAACAGATTGATGAAGCTGTTGAAGCTAAATCAAAAGAAATCATGACAGTTTAATCGAATCATCAACAGGGTTGAAATCTCAGCCCTGTTTTGTTTCATGTGAACATGAATCAGATTTATAATAAGATATAGGAGGTTTGAATGGAGAATTTAAATATTCCACAGCATGTGGCGATTATCTTAGATGGAAATGGAAGATGGGCAAAGAAACGTCATCTGCCTAGAAATATGGGGCACAGACAAGGAAGTAAAGTGGTAGAACAGATTATCGAAGATGCACATGATCTTGGAATTAAATATCTTACGGTATATGCATTTTCAACAGAAAACTGGAAGCGCCCTCAGGATGAAGTGAATGCACTGATGAAATTACTTCGTGATTATTTAAAAACATGCATTAAGCGTGCAAATAAAAATAATATGAAAGTCAGAGTGATCGGGGATATTACAGGATTGTCAGAAGATCTGCAGGAAAAGATCATTGAACTTGAAAAGGCATCCAAAGATAATACAGGAATTAATTTTACAATTGCGTTAAATTATGGAAGTCGTGACGAGATGGTTCGTGCTATGAGACATATGGCGGAAGATCTTGAGAATGGAAATCTTTCAAAAGATGCGATCACAGAGGAAGTATTTAAAGGATATCTGGATACAAAAGAACTACCAGATCCAGATTTGATGATCCGTACGAGTGGAGAAGAAAGATTATCAAACTTTATGTTATGGCAGTTAGCATATACAGAGTTTTATTTTACGGATGTGCTATGGCCAGATTTTAATAAAAAAGAATTAATAAAGGCGATTGAGTATTATAATGGACGTGATCGCAGATTTGGAGGAATATAAATTTATGTTTAAGCAGAGACTGATCAGTGGAATCATCTTAGTACTGATCGCAGCATTTGGTTTATATATGGGCGGTGTTGTTACATTTGCAATGACATTGATCGTTGCATTGATTGGATACAGCGAGATTCTAAGAATTTATCATATTGAGAAATCATCCTTGGCTGTGATCGGTTATACGGGAACGATTCTTTATTATGTTGCATTATTTTTTGATCTAGAACAGTGGACAACAGCTATCATTATTTTATTTTTAATTTTTTTACTGGGATGTTATGTTGTACGTTTTCCAAAATATAAAGTAGATCAGATGATGGCAGCGTTTTTTGGATTTGTATATGTAGGGGTTATGATGTCCTTTATTTATCAGATCCGTGAATTACAAAATGGAGGAGAGTTTGTTGTATTATTATTCCTTGCTGCATGGGGAAATGATACTTTAGCATATTGTACAGGAATGCTGATCGGTAAACATAAGATGTCTCCAATCTTAAGTCCTAAGAAGAGCATTGAAGGACTGATCGGAGGAATTGTTGGTGCAGCAATTCTTGGTGGATTATATGGAATGTACTTAAACACATATATCAGATTTAGCTTTAATCCGGTTACAATGTTCCCTGTTATTTGTGGACTTGGCGGAGCAGTTTCTGTAATTGGAGATTTAGCAGCATCTGCGATCAAAAGAGATTCAGGAATTAAAGATTATGGTACATTGATTCCTGGTCATGGAGGAATTCTTGATCGTTTTGACAGTATTATTTTTATTGCACCAGTTATTTATTATCTAACAGTTATGATTTCAGGAGGAGCAATCTAGAGTGAAGTATATTTCAATCATAGGGTCAACAGGTTCAATCGGAAGCCAGACATTAGATGTTGTACGCAGTAACAAAGATTTGAAAGTTACAGCATTGGCTGCCGCAACAAGTATTGATCTTTTGGAAAAACAAGCAAGAGAATTTAAACCATCTGTGGTAGCAGTATATAATGAGCAAAAGGCAGAAGAATTAAGAGTTCGTCTTGCTGATATGGATATTAAAGTTTATGCAGGAATGGATGGTTTATTAGAAGTAGCAACAGAGAAACAGTGTTCGATCGTTGTAACAGCAATTGTTGGAATGATTGGAATTCGTCCAACGATTGCTGCAATGAAGGCAGGAAAAGATATTGGGCTGGCGAATAAAGAGACGTTAGTTACAGCTGGTCATATCATCATGCCTTTGGCGGATGAATTAGGTGTTTCTATTTATCCGATAGACAGTGAACATTCAGCAATTTTTCAATGTCTTCAAAGTGGAAATGAAAAAGATCTTGATTCATTGATCATTACGGCATCTGGTGGACCATTCCGTAAAAAAACAACAGATGAATTAAGGAATGTAACAGTGGAAGACGCATTAAAACATCCGAACTGGTCGATGGGACATAAGATTACGATCGATTCTGCAACACTGGTAAATAAAGGACTTGAAGTATTAGAAGCAAATTGGCTGTTTGATGTAGATTTTGATGATATTCATGTTGTTGTCCAACCAAAAAGTATTATTCATTCCATGATTCAGTATAAAGATGGAAGTGTTATTGCACAGATGGGAACACCAGATATGAAACTTCCAATTCAGTATGCACTGTTTTATCCAGAACATCGTTATCTGGAAGGAGAGCGTCTTGATTTTGCAAAGTTAAAAGAAATTACTTTCGAAGAGCCACCGGTTGATGTTCTAAAAGGACTTCCATATGCATATAAAGCTGGTAGAATTGGTGGAAGTATGCCGACAGTGTTAAATGCTGCAAATGAAAAAGCAGTTGCATTATTTTTAGATCACAAAATTAAATTTTTGGATATTTATGACATCATTGAGGATGCAATGAATGCCCATAAAGTGCTTCCTAATCCATCACTTGAGGAAGTGTTAGAGACAGAACAATGGGTATATGAACATATAGAAAGCAGGTAAATCATTGAATATTATCATTGCAATTTTAATTTTTGGAATTATTATCATTGTACACGAATTTGGACATTTTTTGATCGCAAAGAAAAATGGAATTCAAGTAGATGAATTTTGTATTGGACTTGGGCCAACGATCATAGGGAAACAAGTTGGCGATACATTTTATTCTATAAAGCTGTTGCCTTTTGGTGGGGCATGTATGATGGGGGAAGATGAAGAACGTCCAGGTGAGAATGCATTTAATAATAAATCTGTCTGGGCAAGGATGGCAGTTATTTTTGGTGGACCATTCTTTAATTTTATTCTGGCATTTGTATTTTCATTGATTGTGATCGGAATGTCAGGAGTTGATATTCCAAAGATTTCACAGGTGGAAAATAATTCTCCAGCATATGAGTCAGGAATCAAGGCTGGAGATATAATGACAAAAGTTGATGGAAAGAAGATTCATAATTATCGAGAATTTTCTTATTATATGTATTTAGATTATGCTGGAGATAAAATTCCGATTACTATAGTAAGAGATGGAGAAGAAAAAAACATTGAGGTAACACCAATGTATAACAAGGAAAGATCACAGTATATGATCGGAATTACATGGAGTGGATATCAGAAAGTCAATCCGTTAAAGACGCTTGAATACAGTTTTCGTGAAGTTGGACTGCAAGTGAAGATTACATTAAAGAGCGTAAAAATGCTAGTCTCACAAAAACTTGGAGTAAAAGATCTCTCTGGACCAGTAGGAATTGTAAAGACGGTTGGAGATCAATATACACAGGCAGCTGCTTATGGACTTAAAACAGTATTTTTGACAATGGCAAACTGGATCATTTTGATCAGTGCAAATCTGGGTGTTATGAATCTTTTGCCATTACCAGCATTGGATGGTGGACGTTTATTATTTTTGATCATTGAAGCAATAACAGGTAAGGCAGTGCCACAGAATATGGAAGCGTTGGTACACACTGCAGGATTGATTTTACTGATGCTTTTAATGGTAATTGTAATGTACCAGGATATTGTAAAGATTTTCATGTAAAGGGGGATTTGCATGTATACAAGAAACCAGACAAGAGTTATTTCAATTGGAGATGCTAAGATTGGAGGAGGCAATCCGATTGCTATCCAGTCTATGACTAATACAAAGACAGAGGATGTAGAAGCGACAGTCAAACAGATTCTTGCTCTTGAGAAGGCAGGATGTCAGATTATTCGCTGTACCGTCCCAACAATGAAAGCTGCAGAAGCATTTACAGAAATTAAGAAAGAAATTCATATTCCGCTAGTTGCAGACATTCATTTTGATTATAAACTTGCGATTGCGGCGATGGAACATGGTGCAGATAAGATCCGTATTAATCCAGGAAATATTGGTTGTGAAGAAAACATCCGCAAGGTCGTAGAAACGGCAAAGAAATATCATGTGCCAATTCGTGTTGGTGTAAACAGTGGATCACTAGAAAAACCATTAGTCAAAAAATACAATGGAGTGACAGCACAAGGATTGGTAGAAAGTGCATTAGATAAAGTGGCAATGCTTGAAAAATACGATTTTCATGATATGGTAGTCAGCATTAAATCATCAGATGTTTTAATGTGTGCAGAGGCATATCGTCTGGTTGCAGAGAAAATTGATTATCCGCTACATGTAGGAATCACGGAAGCAGGAACTGTCTTTAGTGGTAATATTAAGTCAGCCGTTGGTCTTGGAATCATTTTAAATCAGGGAATTGGTGATACCATCCGTGTCTCATTAACAGGAGATCCTGTCAATGAGATTGCAAGTGCAAAATTGATCTTGAAGACGTTGGGACTTCGAACAGGAGGAATTGAGGTTGTATCTTGTCCAACTTGTGGACGTACAAATATTGATCTGATTTCACTTGCAAATCAGGTAGAAACAATGGCTGCAGATTTTGAAGATCTGAATCTAAAGGTCGCAGTTATGGGTTGCGTTGTAAATGGACCAGGAGAAGCTAAAGAAGCAGATGTAGGAATTGCGGGTGGTAATGGAGAAGGACTTTTGATCAAGAAAGGTGAAGTCATCCGTAAAGTACCAGAAGATGAACTGCTTAATACTTTAAGATACGAATTAGAACACTGGGGTGAATAAAATGGAAGTGACAACGAAACCATTTTTCAGTGTGTTCCCGGATCTGAAAGTTTCAGACGATGTAAGATCATTGTTTGAAGACGCAAATATTAAAGAAATCACATTAAAGAAAAGAGACAATATGCTTAAGATCTCTTTTCAATGTGATCATCTGATTTCAAGAGTTGATACATGGAGAATGGAACGAACAATCAGAGAACAGCTGTTTTCAAAACGTTTTGTAAAGATTCGTTTTCAGGAAAGTTATCATTTATCCGAACAATATAATCTCAAATATCTAATGGAGCATTACATGAAAAGCTTCCTCTTTGAGTTAAAAGGCAAAGGGGAGGTTATTTTTAATGTTGTAAGAAAAGGAGATTATAAAGTTTCTGATAATGTGATCACATTTTATTTTGAAGATACTTTTGTAAATCGAAATAAAGCACCAGAAATCAAAGACTTTTTTGAAACAATTTTAAAAAATCGTTTTTCGATTGACGCGAAAGTCGGATTTGATTTTTCTAAAACAATTGATCAGAGTCTTAAGATGGAAAGCGATTATCGCTTACAGCAGGAAATTCATACAATTGTGGAACATGCAGATACGGTGGAGAAAGAACAAAAAGAAGAGAAGAAAGCTAGAAAAAAAGCGGCAGTTACAAAAAAAGAACATACGTTTAAGAAGAAACCAAAATATTCAGATGATCCAACACTGTTATATGGCCGAAATTGTGATGGTGAGTTAATGGAAATTAAAGATATCTATGATGAAATTGGTGAAGTTGTAGTTCATGGCCAGATTACATTTCTTGAGACTAGAGAAATCCGAAATGAAAAGACAATTATTATTTTCCATATTACAGACTTTACAGATACGATCAGTTGTAAGATTTTTGTTCGAAATGAACAGCTTCCGGATATTTTGGACGGGCTCAAAAAAGGTAAGTTCTATCGTATCAAAGCAGTTGCAATGTATGATAAATTTGATCATGAGATTGCACTTGGTTCAGTCGCAGGAATTAAAGCTATCACAGATTTTAGGGAAAAACGTCAGGATACATCGATGGAGAAACGTGTGGAATTACATCTTCATACTGTAATGAGTGATAATGATAGTGTGGTACAGATCAAAGATATTGTAAATCGTGCTTATGAATGGGGACATCCAGCAGTTGCAATTACAGACCACGGAGTTTTACAGGGATTTCCAATTGCACGTCATGCGTATGAAGATCTAAAATTAAAAGAAGACGATCCATTTAAGATCATTTATGGTGTAGAAGGATATTTTGTTGATGACCTTGGAGATCTGATCATTGATTCAAAAGGACAGTCATTAATGGACAGTTATGTTGTATTTGACATTGAAACAACAGGATTTAACAGTGTGAATGATCGAATTATAGAAATTGGTGCTGTCAGAGTCATTGGAGGAGAGATTAAAGAAACATTCAGTGAATTCGTCAATCCAGAGTGCCCAATTCCATATAAGATCACACAGCTGACAACAATCACAGATGGCATGGTGAAAGATGCTGGAACAATTGAAGAGATTCTTCCGCAGTTTTTAAAATTCTGCGAGGGATCTGTTCTGGTTGCACATAATGCAGGATTTGATACTGGATTCATTCATGAAAATGCCAAAAGATTAAATCTGCCATATGATTATACAGTCGTAGATACACTAGGACTTGCAAGATGTTTGATGGGACATCTTGGTAAATTTACATTGGATAATATCTGTAAACATTTAAATATTATACTAGAAACACATCATAGGGCAGTTGATGATGCGACAGCAACAGGAAAGATTTTTGTAGAATTTATTTCTATGTTAAAAGAAAAAGGCATTACAGATCTTGATCAGGTTAATGAATTTGCAAATGATAATGTTGATCTAATTAAAAAAGGTCGTATGTATCATGGGATTATCCTTGTAAAGAATAATACAGGTCGTGTAAACTTAAATCGTTTAGTATCGGAATCACATTTGAATTATTTTAACCGTCGACCAAGAATGCCAAAATCTCTGATCAATAAATACAGAGATGGGCTGATCATTGGTTCTGCATGTGAAGCGGGAGAATTATATCAGGCATTATTGGATGAGCGCTCTGATGAAACGATTGCCAATATTGTATCATTTTATGATTATTTGGAGATTCAGCCAGTTGGCAATAACGAATTTATGATCGAATCAGAGCGAGTGGAGAATGTAAATTCAGTTGAAGATATTCAGAGATTGAATCAAAAGATCGTGGATCTTGGAGAACAATTCCATAAGCCGGTTGTTGCAACTTGTGATGTACATTTCTTGAATCCAGATGATGCGATCTATCGTTCTATTTTATTAGCTGGAAAAGGGTTTAAAGATGCGGACAAACAGGCACCGCTTTATTTTAGAACAACGCAGGAAATGTTAGATGAGTTTGCATATCTAGGAAGTGAGAAAGCAAAAGAAGTTGTAATTACCAATACCAATAAGATTAACGATATGATTGAAAATATATCTCCGATCCATCCAGATAAATGCCCGCCAGTTATCCCGAATTCAGATAAAACACTGAGAGAGATTTGTTATAAGAGGGCCCATGAAATTTATGGAGAAGATCTTCCAGAGCGAGTGACAAGCCGTCTGGAAAAAGAGTTAAATTCTATCATTGGAAATGGATATGCGGTAATGTACATCATTGCGCAAAAACTGGTGTGGGATTCTAATGATCATGGATATCTGGTAGGGTCACGAGGATCGGTAGGATCTTCTTTTGCAGCAACAATGTCAGGAATCACAGAAGTAAATCCGTTGCCAGCACATTATATTTGTCCGGAATGTCATTATGTAGATTTTGATTCGGAACAAGTACAGAAATATGCAAAGATGGGTATGTCTGGATTTGATATGCCAGATGCATATTGCCCAAAGTGTGGAACAAAGATGACAAAAGAAGGACAGGATATCCCCTTTGAGACATTCCTTGGATTTAAAGGAAATAAAGAGCCGGATATTGACTTAAACTTTTCTGGAGAATATCAGGGAAAAGCTCATGCTTATGTGGAAGTTATCTTCGGAAAGGGAAAAGCATTTCGTGCAGGAACAATTGGTACACTTGCAGAAAAAACGGCATATGGTTATGTATTGAAATATCTGGAAGAACGAGGGATTACAAAACGTCGCTGTGAGATTGAAAGATTAGCTCTTGGATGCACTGGAGTTAAGAGAACAACCGGTCAGCATCCAGGTGGAATCATTGTAGTGCCTCATGATAAAGAAATTTATGATTTTACAGCAGTACAGCATCCGGCAAATGATATGAATACACCGATCATCACAACCCATTTTGAATATCATTCCATTGACCAGAATCTGTTAAAACTAGATATTCTTGGACATGACGATCCGTCTATGATCCGAAGAATGGAAGATATCACAGGAATTGATGCGCAAACGATCCCAATGGATGATAAAGGTGTTATGGGATTGTTCCATGGAACAGAAACATTAGGAATCACGCCAGAAGATATTGATGGAACGCCACTTGGATCACTTGGAGTTCCAGAGTTTGGTACAGACTTTGTAATTCAGATGCTTCAGGATACGCATCCACAGAGCTTTTCTGATCTTGTCCGTATTTCTGGTTTGTCTCATGGAACTGATGTATGGCTTGGAAATGCCCAGACATTGATTGAGAATGGAGATGCAGTGATTTCCACTGCAATTTGTTGTCGAGATGATATCATGGTATATTTGATCAACCAGGGACTGGAACAAGAGGCATCCTTTAAGATCATGGAAGGCGTCCGAAAAGGAAAGGGACTAACGGATGAACAGGAGCAGATGATGAGAGATCATAACGTACCAGACTGGTACATCTGGTCTTGTAAACAGATTAAATATATGTTCCCAAAAGCCCATGCGGCAGCTTATGTTATGATGGCATGGAGAATCGCATGGTATAAGGTGTATCATCCACTGGCATATTATGCAGCATATTTTAGTATTCGTGCGAAAGCATTTTCGTATGAAGATATGTGCCTTGGAAAAGAACATTTAGATGAAAAGATGAGAATCATCAAAAACACACCAAAGCATGAAGTAAAGAATGCCGACCTTGACCTGTTACGAGAAATGAAGATCGCAGATGAAATGTACGCGAGAGGCTATGAATTCTGGCCATTAGATATTTACAAAGCAAAAGCAAAAGATTTTCAGGTAATTGATGGCAAGATCATGCCAGCACTTACAAGTATCGACGGAATGGGAGAAAAAGCGGCGCAGCAGGTAGAAGAAGCAGCCAAGGGAGAACAGTTTACTTCCTTAGAAAACTTCAGAAATCGCACCAAGGCACCGCAGGCATGTATTGATAAAATGAAGGAATTAGGAATCATGGGGGATCTTTCAGATACAGACCAGTTAAGTTTTAATTTTCTTTGAGAATATGTGAAAAAACTCTTGTCAAGAGATATTTTTCATGTTAAACTAAATATAGCTTAAGAAAAAATGACTTAGGAGTGGGCAGATGTCCACTCCTATTTTGTGTAACAATGAAGAAATAACACTACAAAAGAAAGGGTTGATACATTGGCAAGACGAGTTGATATTGAAACAAAAACAGAAGAACTAGTATTACCGATCATTGAAGCCAACAATTTTGAACTGGTGGATGTAGAATATGTCAAAGAAGGGGCAAACTGGTATCTAAGAGTTTATGCAGATAAAGAAGGCGGGATCGCAATTGATGATTGTGTACTGATCAGTCGAAGCTTAGAAGAGAAACTAGATGCAGAAGATTTTATTGAAGATGCATACATTTTAGAAGTAAGTTCTCCAGGACTTGGAAGACCACTAAAAAAAGAAAAAGATTACGTAAGAAGTGTTGGAAAGTCCATTGATATCAAGCTTTATAAAGCAATTGACAAACAGAAGGAATTTACTGGTATTTTAAAAGAAAACACAGAAGATCAGATTGTACTTACAGTCGAAGATCAGGATATTACATTTGAGAAAAAGAGCATTGCAAGTGCTCGTTTGTCGTTAGATTTTTAAGGAGGAAGAAAGAGAATGAGTGAATTAATTGCGGCATTAAATCAGTTGGAAAAGGAAAAAGGTATTGATAAAGACGTTATCATGGAAGCCATTGAAAATTCCCTGCTTGCTGCATGTAAAAGAGATTTTGGAAGTGCAGATAACGTTGTAGTTAATATGGATCGTGAAACAGGAGATATCTATGTCTATGCGATCAAAGAAGTTGTAGATGAAGTTTACGATCCTGCACTTGAGATCAGTCTTGGAAAGGCAAAGGCTATTGATAAGAATTTAAATCTTGGGGATACTGTAAGAATCGAAATCACACCAAAAGATTTTGGACGTATTGCAGCAATGCATGCAAGAAGCGTGATCGTACAGAAGATTAAAGAAGAAGAAAGAAGAGTTGTATACGATCATTTCTACTGTAAAGAAAAAGATATCGTAACAGGTGTTGTACAGCGTTATGTTGGAGAGAATGTAAGTGTAAGCTTAGATGATAAAACAGATGCTCTCCTAATGAAATCTGAGCAGATCAAAGGTGAAGTATTTAAACCAACAGAAAGAATCAAACTTTACATTGTAGAAGTAAAAGAGACAAATCGTGGCCCACGTATTCTTGTTTCAAGAACACATCCAGATCTTGTAAAACGTCTGTTTGAAAAAGAAGTTGCAGAAATCCAGGACGGAACAGTTGAAATCAAAAACATCGTTCGCGAAGCTGGATCAAGAACAAAGATGGCTGTATGGTCTAATGATAAGAATGTAGATCCTGTTGGAGCATGTGTTGGATTAAATGGTGCCAGAGTAAACGCGATCGTAAATGATTTAAAAGGTGAGAAGATCGACATCATCAATTGGAATGAAGACCCTTGTGTATTCATCGAGAATGCATTAAGTCCATCAAAAGTTGTTTCTGTAGCAGTTGATGTAGAAGAAAAGAGTGCAGAAGTTGTAGTTCCAGATTATCAATTATCATTAGCAATTGGTAAGGAGGGACAGAATGCGAGACTTGCTGCAAGATTAACAGGATACAAGATTGATATTAAGAGTGAATCACAGGCAGCCCAAGAAGCAGCAAAAGCCAGTGAGGAACCAGAAACAGATGATTTTGAAATTGAAGAAGATCTTTTTGATAATGAAGAAATCAATGACGATTTCACAGAAGATGTAGAAGATACAGAAGAAGCTGTTGAAGATTTCGATGCAGAGGATATCGAAGAATAGAAAATATCAGCAGGTGATAAAATGAATCGAAAAATTCCAACGAGAAAATGTATCGGATGCGGTGAATTAAAAGAAAAGAATCAATTAGTCCGGATCGTGAGATCAAAAGAAGGCAAAATAAGTCTTGATGTGACTGGAAAGAAAAATGGGAGAGGGGCATATATCTGCCCTGATCCAGAATGCTTAAAACAAGCATTTAAGAAAAAGGGATTGGATCGTTCTTTTAAGATGGCTGTACCGGAATCAGTCTATGAGACATTAAAAAAGGAGATGGAAAAACTTTATGAATAAAGTATTATCTCTTCTAGGTCTTGCATTTAGATCAGGAAATCTGGTCAGCGGAGAATTTGCCACAAGAGAAGCAGTCAGGAAAAAGGCAGCGACTCTTGTCATTGTAGCCAATGATGCTTCCGATAATACAAAAAAGATGTTTGCGAATCAGTGTAAACATTATCAGGTACCTTTTTATTGCGGAGGATTAAAAGAGGAGCTTGGGCATGCGATTGGAAAGGAGTTTCGAGCTTCCATCGCGGTAACCGATCAGGGATTTGCTGATGCTCTTTTAAAACAGCTTGATAAATAAAAATCACAGGAGGTATATTTATGGCAAAATTCAGAGTCTACGAAATTGCAAAAAAATATAATAAAGACAATAAAGAAATTTTAGAAATTTTGAAAGCCAATCATGTGGAAGTAAAAAACCATATGAGTACCATAGGAGATGAGCAGATCAAAATGATTGATAATGCATTGAAACCAAAGAAAGAAGCAAAACAGAATAACAATTCAAAGAAACAGGAAAATTCAAAGAAACAGGAAAATTCAAAGAGAAAAGATAATAAAAAAGCACAGAATATGGAAAAGAAAGATAATAAAAAAACACAAGAAGTAAAGAATAATAAAAAAAATTCAAAGAATAAAAACAATGATGGGGATAAAAAGATTTTAAGAAAAGAAAATCCACAGAATTCTCAGAAGTTTGGAAAAAATAACAAAAAGAATAAGAAATTTAACAATAAAAATCAGAATCAAGATCATAAGAAAAAGAAAAAAACATCAGGTCCTGGAGCATTTATTAAACCAGAACCAGTAAAGAAACCGGAAATAGATCCAAATGCACCAGTAAAAATTCCACCAGTATTAACACTGAAAGAACTTGCAGATGCATTATCTATCCCTGCAAATGATATTATTAAGAAATTACTGATCAGCGGAGCTGGAATGTTGAATGTGAATTCTGAACTTGATTTTGAAAAAGCAGAAGAGATCGCAATGGAATTTGATCGTCTGGTAGAGATGGAAGAACAGGTTGATGTCATTGAAGAACTGTTAAAAGAAGAAGAGGAAGACGAAGCAGATATGATCGTAAGGCCACCAGTTGTCTGCGTTATGGGACACGTCGACCATGGTAAAACTTCTTTACTTGATAAGATACGTTCTACTCATGTAACAACAGGAGAAGCTGGTGGTATTACACAGCATATCGGTGCGTACGTTGTAGAAACAGCCAATGGTAAGATCACATTCTTAGATACACCAGGACATGAGGCATTTACATCTATGCGTATGAGAGGTGCTCAGTCTACAGATATCGCGATCTTAGTTGTTGCGGCAGATGATGGTGTTATGCCACAGACGATTGAAGCAATCAACCATGCAAAAGCAGCTGGAATTGAAATTATCGTTGCAATCAATAAGATTGATAAAGAAAGTGCTAACATTGAAAGAGTAAAACAGGAATTGATCGAATATGAATTAGTGCCAGAAGACTGGGGTGGAAGCACAATCTTTTGCCCTGTATCTGCACATACTGGAGAAGGAATCACTGAATTATTAGATATGGTTTCTTTGACAGCAGAAGTTTTGGAATTAAAAGCAAATCCAAATCGTAAAGCGAGAGGTATCGTCTTAGAAGCACAGCTTGATAAAGGACGCGGACCAGTTGCAACTGTTTTAGTACAGAAAGGTACTCTTCATGTAGGAGATGCTGTAGCAATTGGAAGTGCACATGGTAAAGTTCGAGCTATGATCAATGATAAAGGAAAACGTATCAAAGATGCAGGACCATCTACACCAGTTGAAATCTTAGGATTAAGCGAAGTACCAAATGCCGGTGAAGTTATGATGGTGATGGATAGCGAAAAAGAAGCAAGATCAGTAGCAGAGAAATTCATTGCTTATGGTCGTGAAAAGATGTTATCTGAGACAAAACAGCAGTTATCATTAGATGACTTATTTAATCAGATTCAGGCAGGTAGTGTCAAAGAATTAAATATCATTGTAAAAGCCGATGTACAGGGATCTGTAGAGGCTGTAAAACAGAGTCTTGTGAAACTTTCTAATGATGAAGTTGCAGTTAAAGTTATCCATGGTGGTGTAGGTGCTATCACAGAATCTGATGTAAACTTAGCAGCAGCATCAAATGCGATCATCATTGGATTTAATGTACGTCCAGAACCAGCAGCTAAAGATGCAGCAACAACAGAGAAAGTAGATCTTCGTTTATATCGTGTTATTTATAATGCAATTGAAGATATCGAAGCAGCTATGAAGGGTATGTTGGACCCAGAATTTGAGGAGAAAGTTACAGGACACGCAGAAGTACGACAGATCTTCAAAGCTTCTGGAGTTGGAACAATTGCAGGTTCTTATGTATTAGATGGAACAATCCAGCGTGATAGTTCTGCACGTATCATTCGTGATGGTATCGTTGTTCATGAAGGAAAGCTTGCATCTATTCAACGTGGTAAGGATGCAGTGAAAGAGGTTCGTACAGGATTTGAATGCGGTCTTGTTATGGAAAACTTTAACGACATCAAAGAAGGAGACCAGATTGAATCATTTATCATGGAAGAGGTTCCAAGATAATTTCCTGAAGGGAGTAGCAATATGAGAAAGAACAGCATTAAAAATACAAGAATCAATGGTGAAGTTCAGAGAGAATTAAGCCGTATCATCAGCAGAGAGATCAAAGATCCAAGAATTGCGCCAATGACATCTGTCGTTGATGCAGTTGTAACATCAGATCTTAAGCAGTGTAAAGCCTATATCAGTGTTCTTGGAAATAACGAAGAAAAAGAAGAAACAATGAAAGGTTTAAATAGTGCCGTAGGATATATCCGTCGTGAACTTGCACACTCTATCAATTTAAGAAATACTCCAGAGATCACATTTATTTTAGATGATTCCATTGAATATGGAGTGAATATGTCAAAGAAGATTGATGAATTAAATCATGGGAGTGAACATGAAACACTTTAATGAACAAGTTTTAAAGGCTGATAAGATTGCCATTACAGGACACATCCACCCGGATGGGGACTGTATTGGCAGCTGCCTTGCACTAAAGCAATATATTTTAGATAACTATTCTGGAAAGAAAGTTGATGTTTATTTAGAACCGATCAGCACAGAATTTTATTTTTTAAGTCATGCAGATGAGATCATCACAGAGTCAAATGATGAAGAAGTCTATGATTTGTTTTTTGTCCTGGACTGTGGGGCAGAAGATCGTTATGAACCATTTGCAACAATGGTGAATCATGCAAAGACACTGATTGGAATTGATCATCATATCAGTAATGATGGATTTGGGGATTTTTGCAAGATTGATCCACAGGCAAGTGCGACTTGTGAAGTTTTATGTCAGATTTTTGAGGAAGATAAAATTTTCAAAGAATGTGCACAGTGTCTGTATACAGGAATTGTACACGATACAGGAGTATTTAAACATTCCAATACAACGCGTAAAACAATGGAATATGCAGGAATGTTACTTGAAAAAGGTGTTTCAAGTACAAAGATCATTGATGAGACTTTTTATCAGAAAACATTTGTACAAAATCAGCTGTTAGGGAAAGCCCTGTTAAAAAGTGAGCTTTATGAAAAAGGACAGATCATTTTTTCTTATCTGTCAGAAGAAGATTTTAAAGATCTTCAGGCATCAACTTCTGACAGTGATGGAATTATTGATCAGCTTCGTATTACGAAAGGCGTAGAAGCTGCAGTTTTTCTATATCCGATTAAAGATGGTTACAAAGTAAGTATGCGCTCGAATGAGACTGTAAACGTTTCAGAAATAGCCAAATCACATGGTGGCGGAGGACATATCCGCGCTGCGGGATGTTCTGTGAAAGGAAACTTACAGGATGTTAAGAATATGATCATAAATGATATCACAAAACAGTTATAAGACAGAGGTTTTTATGTACAACGGATTATTAAATATATACAAAGAGAAAGATTTTACATCTCATGATGTCGTTGCAAAGCTTCGAGGAATTCTGCGACAGAAAAAGATCGGTCATGCAGGGACGCTTGATCCAAATGCAGAAGGTGTATTGCCTGTCTGCCTTGGAAAGGGGACAAAATTATGTGATATGTTAACAGGTACAAAGAAACAGTATCAGGTGAGCTTTGTATTTGAAAAAGAGACGGATACAGAAGATATCTGGGGAACTGTTACAAATACCTATGAGCCGTTAGATACAGAAGCTCCAATTAAAGATACGATATTATCTTTTGTTGGAGAATATGATCAGATACCACCAATGTATTCTGCAAAAAAGATTAATGGAAAGAAGCTGTATGAACTTGCCAGAGAAGGAAAAGTTATTGAGCGAAAGCCAGAACGAATTAAAATTTATGATATCACAAATATTGAGATTTCCTATCCGGAAGTAACAATGATAGTTACTTGTAGCAAAGGTACATACATTCGAAGTCTTTGCAGGGATATTGGCCGTAAGCTTCACAATGGTGCATGCATGACAAAGTTAGTACGCACAAAATCCAGTGGATTTCAGATTAAGAATTCACATACACTGTCTCAGATTGAAGAGGCAGTGAAAGATGGAACAATCGAACAGTTGATTGTTCCAATCGAGAAAGTTTTTTTACAATACCAGAAAGGAACTGTAAAAAAAGAATATAATAAGATTTTATTTAATGGAAACCCCTTGAAAAAGGATGCTTTCTTCGAAACAGATATTGATACAACAAAGAAACTTCGTATATACGATGCAGATGAACATTTTATCGGAATATATTACTGGAAAAATAATATGTTTTTCCCAGATAAGATTTTTTATGACAACAACCAGTGAGAGGAAGCCATGGAATACATTCATAATACAGAACAATTTCAATTTCATAATACAGAACAATTTCAATTTCATAATACAGTGGTAGCCCTTGGAAAATTTGACGGAATGCATAAAGGTCATCAGCTGATTTTTGATGAACTGATCAAATATAAAGAAATGGGATATCAGGCGGCTGTTTTTTCTTTTGACCGTCCACCGCTTAATATGTTAAAACACAAACATATGAACGTGATCTATACAACGAATGAGAAAACAAAACTTCTAGCTAAGAGAGGAATTGATATCTATATTGAACATCCATTTACGGATGAATTTTCACATCTTTCACCAGAAGATTTTGTTATTAAAGTTCTTCTTGAAAAAACAGGAATGAAAGTTTTGGTTGTTGGAGACGATTGCGGATTTGGATATAAAAGACAGGGAAATGTTGAATTACTAGAACGAATGTCCAAAGAATATGACTTTAAACTGATCGTTATTCCAAAATTAGAACTAGAAGGCGAGATCGTATCAAGCACAAGAGTCCGCCGTTTGCTGTCAGAAGGAAGGATTGAGGAAGCTAATCGTTTGATGGAGGATCCATTTATGATCTGTGGACCGGTTGTTCATGGAAATCATATGGGAGCAGAAGTGCTTCAGATGCCAACAGCAAATCAAATACCGGCAGAAGATAAATTATTGCCGCCAAAAGGAGTTTATGTTTCAAGAATCCGTTATAAAGATGAAATTCATTATGGAATCAGTAATGTTGGTGTGAAACCGACGATTGAAGGAAAGAAACATATGGGAGTTGAAACTTATATTTTTGATTTCAATAAGAATATCTATAATAAGGAAATAGAAGTTGATTTATTATATTTCAAAAGACCAGAAATGAAATTTGATTCTCTGGAATCTTTAAGTTTGCAGATGCATGAAGATGCAGAATTTGCAAAAGCATATGCAAAAGAGCATTTTGGTTATAAATACTAAATTGAATAAAAAAATATACAATTTTCCTTTTAAATAGTACTCGTTTGTAGTATAATATTACTAACAAGGAATAACTTGAATATTTTACCCTTTGGGGAAGGGAGCGATTCATATGAGTACTAACACAATTATTACAATCGAACGACAATATGGAAGCGGAGGACATCTGATCGGAGAGAAGCTCTCTAAGGATCTGGGAATTCCTTTCTATGACAGTGAATTGATTAAGGTTGCAGCAAAAGAAAGTGGAATCTGTGAAGAAATTTTTGAAAGTTTTGATGAAAAACCAACCACAAGTTTCTTGTATTCTTTAGTAATGGATCCATATTCATTAGGATATAACTCTAATTCTTTTGATTTACCACTGAATCATAAAGTATTTTTGGCTGCATTTGATACGATTAAGGAATTAGCGAAAAAAGGACCTTGCGTATTTGTTGGAAGATGTGCAGATTATGCACTGGAAGATTTTGATAACTGTTTAAGTGTTTATGTTCATGCACCGTTTGAAGATCGTATTAAACGGATTGAGACAGAATATGGAATTGTGAAAGAGAAGAGCAAAGAAGTGCTCATGAAGAAAGATAAGCAGCGTTCTAGTTATTATAATTACTACAGTTCTAATAAGTGGGGAGATGCGAAATCTTATGATTTGTGCTTAAACAGTAGCTATCTTGGAATTGATGGAAGTGTTGAGATGATCAAGAAAGTGATTGATATGAAGGAATCACAAGAATAAATTGAACAATTTAGTAATTACGGAGACTGTATTTGATATACAGTCTCTTTTTGTTAGAAATTTCCTGTCGTAAAATAAAAGATACTATATAGTTTTTGATAAATATGTGTTAAAATAAAAAGCGTTATGAAAAACTGTATAAAGGAGAGATGTATGAAGAAATTTTTAGAAGAATTTAAAGCATTTGCACTTCGTGGCAATGTCATGGATATGGCAGTCGGTGTATTGATCGGTGGTGCATTTTCAGGAATTGTTACATCACTTACTGATAACTTTATTCAGCCGATCATCAAACTGGTCATGACAGGAAAGGTTTATACATTAGAGGAAATCTCCGGATATGCTTCTGCATTTGGATCTTCTGTTGTGAACTTTTTGATCATGGCATTTATTTTATTCTGTCTATTAAAAGCAATGAATAAGATCATGTCGCTTGGTGCAAAGCCTGAGGAACCAGAAGCATCAACAACAAAAATCTGTCCATTTTGTATGAGTGAGATTGATATTCGTGCGACAAGATGTCCTCATTGTACATCCGTGCAGCCAGAAGAAGATAAAAGCTAGAAAAGAGTAAAATAATGAAGATAACGATCATACATGGGCAAAGTCATAAAGGTTCTACATATCATATTTCAAAGATTTTGGCAGATAAACTAGATGGGGAAGTGAAAGAAATTTTTCTTCCGAGAGATTTTGGTGAATTTTGTATAGGATGTACACAATGTTTTCATAAATCGGAGACATTATGTCCGCATTATGAAAAATTAAAACCATTAACAAAAGCATTGGATGAAGCAGACGTACTTATTTTTGAAAGTCCAGTTTATGTTTATCATGTGACAGGATCTATGAAGGCATTTTTGGATCATTATGGGTATCGATGGATGTTACATAGACCGGAGGAATCGATGTTTCATAAACAGGCAGTCTGTATTTCAACAGCTGCTGGTGCAGGAACGAAAAGTACGAATAAAGATATGGCTGATAGCTTTTTTTACTGGGGTGTAGCGAAAACATATAAATATGGTGTAAGAGTTATGTCCACTTCTTATCAGAATGTAAAACCAGAGATTAAAGCACAGATTGAAAAGAAGACAACAAAAATAGCTAATCAGATCAAAGCCCGACATAGAAAAGTAAAACCAGGAATAAAGACAAAGATTTGTTTTTATCTTATGAGAATGCTTCATACAAAAAGATGGGATGAAGCTGATCTTGCTTATTGGAGAGAAAAGGGCTGGGATAAAGATCAACGACCATGGAACTAACAGCGAAGGAGAGTGACCTTAGATGAATTTAAAGAAACTAACAATATCTGCAATGCTTGTAGCAGTAGCAGTCATTTTATCATCATTTTCAATACCGATCGGAGCAAGCCGTTGCTTTCCGATTCAACATATGGTGAATGTGATTGCGGCGGTTTTCTTAGGTCCTGTTTACGGAGTATCAATGGCATTTTGTACAGCACTGATCCGAAACCTTCTTGGAACGGGAAGTTTACTTGCATTTCCTGGAAGTATGGTAGGTGCATTTATAAGTGCGATGGTTTTTAAATATACAAAATCAAGAATTGGTGCTTATATTGGAGAAGTGTTTGGAACAGGAATCTTAGGTGGTATGTTATGCTATCCGATCGCATCTATGATGATGGGGCAAAAGGCAGCATTATTTACATTTGTGGGACCATTTCTTGCAAGTACACTTTGTGGAACGATTATTGCAGCAATTATTATTACGGCATTGTATAGATCCAAGGCAGTACGTTTGATTGAGGAATACATAGGATAATTTAATATTTAAAGAATAAAAAGAATCCCTTAAAATTTAAAATAAGGAATTCTTTTTGACGTTTTGGAACATTCACGATCCTTAGGAAAGATAAATCATTAATCCTCTTAGCTATTTGGATTCATAGTTTTTAACTGATTGATAAGTTCGATATCTTCAGCATTTAGTTTAATATTAGAACAGTAATTCTTTCCTTCTGGGGAAGTTACAGATAGTTCAATGACGGCTCCTTCTCTAAGCGCCTGTTCACGCGTAACCGCATTTAAAAAGTTTTTAAACTTTGGATGATCTCTGTCAAATCGTTTCAGAGAGTTTTTCATCTGTTGAAACTTTAACATCTGGTTAAAATTCATTGCCATGAGGATAAATCCTCCTTTCTTTATCAAGTTCAAATATATTATAGAAATCATAACAAAAATGAAATAAAACGTCAAATATAAAAAATATATGTATTGACGAATCAGTATAAAATATGTAAAATGTTTTATTGCTACCAAGAAATAATAAAGAAATAAGGAGGCGTTTTCGATTGAATTTTTACCAACAGTTACAATTAAGTTCGATTGGGTCAAAACAATGGATCAAAAGTACTAATGATCTCAAAGAAAAGAGAAACCGTATTTTAATATATAATTTTAAAGTATATTTAGTAGTTGCATTTTGTTTTGCAGTTGTGACACTTTACAGTATGATCTTTGGATCACAAAACAGTATTGTAGGTGTTCTTGTATTATTAGTATTAATGATCTTACGACAGGTTGATTTTGGAATTGATACAAAGCATAGTATTGCAGTGATCTTTATGATCTTTGGTATTCTTGCAGCAGGACCAAGACTTGCAAATACTGTAAGTGCTGGATGGACTTTTTTGATTCATTTTGTCTGTATTATGGCAATCCTGATATTAAGCTGCCATAATGTGATCATGTCCAATCAATCCACATTTATTTTAGGATATTTACTATTATATGGATATGATGTGACAGGACATGATTATACATTAAGAATTTATGGATTGTTAGCAGGAGCGGTGATCTGTTCTTTAGTATTTTATAAAAACCATCGAAACAGGACATTTCGAAGAGGATTTCTTCATTTATTTAAAGAATTTCATCTATTTTCTACAAGAAGTAATTGGTATTTAAGATTATCCATTGGAATTTCAACAGCAATGCTGATCGGAGAATTAGCAAATATGCCGAGAGTGATGTGGATTGGTATTGCAACGATGTCTGTATTGTTACCATTTTCGAAAGACATGAAATACCGCGTGCAAAGAAGAGGACCATTTAACATCCTTGGATGTATGATCTTTCTTTTATTACATATGATTCTTCCAGACAGTATTTTTAAATGGATCGGTCTGATCGGTGGAGTTGGAGTCGGTTATTCTGCTGGATATGCATGGCAAACCGTATTTAATACATTTGGAGCATTATACATTGCGGAAAGTATGTTTGGACTTAAGACTGCCATTATTTTAAGAATTGTAGCAAATGTATTTGGTCCTTTATATGCGTATGGTTTTGATAAAATTTTCCGAGGAGTTAGTACAGCTGTAAGAAACCTGATGGAAGATGATACAATGGTTGGAAATCAAGTTTAATTAATTGATGGTCGGTATTTGCACCAGAATGCGATCATGCCAAGTATCATAAAGAAATAAGAGATATAGAGAGAGCCGTGTACAATTTGATTTACATGGCTTTCTTTTTTTGCTACATGCACACCTTTTTGATTTTGATTTGCTATCAATTATATTACATGATAATATATAATATTAGAAAAGAAAATAGGGGAAAACTATAAAATAGAATAAAATAAAAAGGAGTGCAAAAATATGTGTACAGCTGCAACATATCAGACAAAAGATTTTTATTTTGGAAGAACACTGGATTATGAATTTTCTTATGGAGATGAGATTGTGATCACTCCAAGAAACTATCAGTTTGATTTTAGACACAGAGAATCTTTACAAAGTCATTATGCAATGATCGGAATGGCACATGTCGTTGTAAATGATCCATTATACTATGATGCATTTAACGAAAAAGGATTAGCAATGGCAGGTCTTAATTTTGTTGGAAATGCTTCTTATTATGGTGTAGAAGAAGGAAAAGAAAATATTGCCCAGTTTGAGTTTATTCCATGGATTCTTGGAACTTGTGCAACTCTTGATGAGGCAAAAAAAGCCTTAAGTGAGATGAATCTTACAAATACGCCATATAGCGAACAGTTTCCAGTAGCACAGCTTCACTGGATCATTGCTGATAAAACAGGAGCGATCACAGTAGAGGCAATGGAAGATGGAATGCATGTTTATGAGAATAAAGTGGGAGTTCTTACTAATAATCCTCCATTTAATATTCAGATGTTTTTATTAAACCAATATATGGGACTATCACCAAAACAGCCAGAGAACTTATTTGCAAAAGATATTGAGCTGAATGCATATAGTCGTGGAATGGGTGCAATCGGTCTTCCAGGGGATCTGTCATCATCCTCTCGTTTTGCGAAAGTCGCATTTACCAAATTACATTCTGTATCTGGTAATTCCGAAGCAGAAAGTGTCAGTCAGTTTTTCCATATCCTTGGTTCTGTAGATCAACAAAGAGGATGTTGTGATGTGAATGGTAAATATGAGATTACATTGTATACATCTTGCTGTAATGCACAAAAAGGAATTTACTATTACACAACATATGATAATCACCAGATCAGTGCAGTCGATATGACAAAAGAAGATTTAGATAGTACTGAATTAATAAAATATGAAGTAATCCAAGGTGAACATATTTTTATGCAGAATTAAAGGATAAAAGTAATGATCAGAATAGCAACAAAAGAAGATGCAAAAGCATTACTTGATATTTACAAATATTATGTGGAACAAACAACAATCACATTTGAATACGAAACACCAAGTGTAGAGGAATTTGAAAGAAGAATCGAAAACACATTAAAGAAATATCCATATCTGGTAGAAGAAGAGGATGGGAAAATTTACGGATATACATATGCAGGACCATTTAAAGAAAGGGCTGCATATGACTGGTCTGTGGAAACAACGATCTATGTTGATAAAGATGCCAGAGGAAAAGGGATCGGGAAAAAGCTATATAAAGCATTAGAAAAGATTCTTGGTATGCAAAATATCATCAATGTAGATGCATGCATTACTTATCCAAAACAAGAAGACGAATATGTAACAAAAAACAGTGCACAATACCACACACATTTAGGATATCATATGGTGGGGAGATTTTATAAAAGCGGATACAAATTCGGCAGATGGTACGATATGGTCTGGATGGAGAAATATATCGGGAAACATGAACAGCCACCGAAAGAAATAATACCATTTTCAAAATTAAGAGAGAAGGAGATACAACTATGAGCTTATTGATCAAAGATACAACAAAAGAAGAAAGAGAAGAAATCGTTGCAAAATCTATTGGAAATATTTCAGGAGCTTGCGATGGATGTAGTGTTGGAATCATTGAAATGTATCAGGATTATATTGATGGAAAGAAAGAATTAAGACAGATCAACATGGAATTTCATGCAGGATATATATCAGAAGGAAGAAGATAAATATAGAAGAAGGGAAGTATGATAAAATGGAAAGTCGTATTGCAATTATTGGAATCATCGTAGAAGATATTAATGCTTCAACAACTGTAAATGAAATTTTACATGATTATGGAACGTATATTTTAGGACGAATGGGGATACCATATCATGAGAAAGGGGTTAATATCATAAGTATCGCGATTGATGCCTCTCAGGATATCATTAATACTTTAGCTGGAAAGCTTGGAAAAGTTGAAGGGATCAGTGCCAAAACAACATATTCAAAGATATAGGATATATGATTTTAGATTAATTTAAAAAGATGAAAAAAGTAGTTGACATACTGTATACAGCTATGGTAAGATAATCAACGTCGCTGAAAGAGCGGCGGAAAAATATAACATCAGATTCCATTTTTGACTCTGAAAAGAATGAAAAAACTTCTTGACATAAGTAATCAGATGTGATAATCTATAAAAGTTGCTGACGGAGAACGATCAGAACAATAGAAATCAAATCTAAAAGAAAAGTTAAAAAGTTCTTGACAGACAAGATCAGAAATGATATGATATAAAAGTTGTTGCAGAATGAAAGAGTTCAGAACAACAAAATAAATCAAAAAAGTTCTTGACAAACAAAAAGAGCTGTGATAAAATGATAAAGCTTCTTATACACAAGAAGCGGATCAAAAAGATCTTTGACAACTGAACAATAAGACAACCTTGAAAATTCTAATGAATTTTTCAGATGATTTTAGAAAAAATCAACGAACGTTCTTTATAAGAACAGTAATAACAAGGATAAAGAAGCTAGTGCTTCTTGAACTTGGATCAACATTGAACATGAGAGTTTGATCCTGGCTCAGGATGAACGCTGGCGGCGTGCTTAACACATGCAAGTCGAACGAAGC
>NZ_CYYH01000004.1:0-205844 GCF_001404655.1 Anaerostipes hadrus
AGTGCATCGCAGAGTAGCCAAGTCTGGAAGGGATAAACGCTGAAGGCATCTAAGCGTGAAGCCCCCCTAAAGATAAGATTTCCCATACCGTAAGGTAGTAAGACCCCTTGAAGACGACGAGGTAGATAGGGCAGAGGTGGAAGTACGGTAACGTATGGAGCTGACTGTTACTAATCGGTCGAGGCTTTAACCAAAGAAGGCTAGAGTGTAAGAGATGTGAATAGTTCTTGTATGTTGTTTTGAAGGTATATCCTTTATATATAGATTTAATATGAAGATTCAAGCATTCTTAGAGATAAGGATGTTTTTTTTATTGCATAGAAGATTTCGATGAAATCCCCTATGCAATAAAAAGCCCTCCGGGCAGGATCACACTGCGGCGGAAAAGATTGTTAAATCATAGTAAAATAGGTTGACGATATCAGAAAAATCTGATAATATAACCCAGAATGAAAACAAAGAATGTTGAGAGATATTAGTAAAGATGTGAAAGGAGGTGTATGTTCATGGATAGTTGCGATCGTATAGGACGAAGTTGTATGCGGGGTCAAAAAAGAAAATATAAGATGCGAATGCTGCTCTCTGTGAAGATACATGAATAGCAACATTTGTATTATGATATCCTTTTTGATACACCGCGAAACAGAATTTTGCAACCAGATTTAGGAAAAGAAGGAGGATATCATGAAAAATGCAAGAAATCAGCATAGAACAGATTATGCAAAAGAATTGATCAAGATCGTACAGACAACGAAAGATAGAGAAGAATTAAAGAAAAAGATCGCAGCTTATCACGAAAGAGATATTGCAAATGCAATCGTAGAATCAGATAAAACAGTTAGAAAATGTATCTATGACATTTTAGACATTGCAGATATTGCAGAGATTTTTTCTTATATCGAAGAGGAACCAGGAAAATATCTGGAAGAAATGCCAATTGAACAGGCAGCGAAAGTTGTATCAAACATGGATTCAGATGATGCGATGGATCTGTTTGAAGAACTAAATGAAGAAGATAAATACAAATTATTAAAGAGACTGGATAAAGAAGCAAAAGAAGATGTTCAGAAACTGCTGTCTTACGAGGAAGATCAGATCGGTAGTTGTATGACGAATAATTATATCGTAGTAAGAAATGATGTAACGATTCGTGAGGCAATGAGTACACTTGTAAAGCAGGCAGGAGAACATGATAATATCCAGACACTTTATGTGATAGATGAGAATGGGATTTTTGCAGGAGCGATCGATCTGAAAGATTTGATCATCGCAAGAGAACATGATAATCTACAGGACATCATAAGCAGTTCTTATCCTTATGTATATGAACATGAAAAAATCAGTGAATGTATGGAAATCTTAACAGATTACGAAGAAGATTCCATCCCAGTACTGACACAAGATAAGAAAATCGCAGGAATCTTAACATCTTCCGATATTGTAGAATTGGTCGATGACGAGATGGGAGATGACTATGCAAAACTTGCTGGTTTAACAGAAGAGGAAGATTTAAATGAACCCACGATAGTTAGTATGAAGAAGAGACTTCCATGGTTGATCGCATTGTTATTCTTAGGAATGGCAGTATCCTCAGTTGTTGGAATGTTTGAATCTATTGTTGCGGTATTACCAATCGTTATCTGTTTCCAATCCCTGGTACTTGATATGGCGGGAAATGTTGGAACACAGTCTTTAGCTGTAACAATCCGCGTATTAATGGATGAAAATCTGTCAGGTAAGAAAAAGATTGCTTTGTTATTTAAAGAAATGAAGATCGGTTTCTTAAATGGAGCGAGCCTAGCGATCATGGCACTCGTATTTTTAGGGGTGTACATCCATTTATTTAAACATTATGCATGGATTTCTTCATTTCTGATTTCAGGGTGCGTAGGAATTTCACTGATCGTTGCGATGGTGATCTCAAGCCTTGTAGGAACGATCATTCCAATGTTCTTTCATAAGATCAATATTGACCCAGCAGTGGCTTCTGGTCCATTGATCACAACTATCAATGATCTAGTTGCAGTTATCACATATTATGGACTTTCTGGTCTTGTGTTGATTCAGTTATTCCATATATAAAGAAGAGAGTGGCAAAAGTAAATTCTTGCCACTCTCTTCTTTATATGTTTGGTGCTTTATTTTTCATGATCGGAATATATTCATAAGTTGGTTCAAGATGATGTTTGCTATATAACTTATAATATTCGATAAAGATACGATTCATAATCTGAGGTATCTTTGTTTCATCAGTCTCATATAAAATGATCAGATACTGCATGGAACTGTAATGAGTACAGATATCAACTTTTCGAATTTTTTGACGGATCGCCTGTTCCATGCAATCAAGCGCATCCTCGATGTTCTCGATATACATGATATGATCAGGATTTGTTTCCATCGTGACCATCACTAGATAACAGTGATATTTGTAGCGGTTACCCAGATGATGCATATATTCATAGATTTTAGCAAACTCACGATAATCAAGATCAAGTACACCAGAGTAATTACCATTTTCACGTAATGCTTTTGCAATTAAAGAGAGATCATTTTTAACCGTGTGGTCGTCACACCCAGATTCAGAAATCTGCCGATAAAAGGAGAAGTCGCTTTTTCCATTTTGTTTTACGAAATATAGTGCTTTATCAGCTTTTGTATAACATTCGTCAAAAGAATCTCCAATATTGCACATATATAGTCCGGCAGAAATGGATGCAGCATGAAGCTCAGGATCTTGTTCCTTTCGAGTATTAAATTTCTTAAAAATAGCAGTTATAACTTCTGTAATACTATTTTGATCAGCATTTGGCATAAATAATAGAAATTCATCTCCGCCAAGACGACAGACAAGACATTCACTGGAATATTCTAATAATAGATTACCAAGAAGCTTCAATACACGATCACCAGCTTTGTGGCCATAGATGTCATTGATGGTTTTTAAATTGTCCATATCCATAAAGACAAGACATCCGCTGTGGCGTTTCATCAACTGCGCAATGGCTTGCTCACCTTTATTTCTGGTTGGAAGCCCAGTTAAAAAGTCGAGATTTTCTTTGGTTTTTTGTGTACGGATCGTGCTCATGATGTCAGAAATGAATTGACTCATTTCGATTTCAGCTTCAGGAATCTGAGTATTCTCAGTGATACTTAAAAGATCTTCTTTGACATGAATACGGTCTTCCCTTAATAGTTTTAAAAAGATATCAGTGATCTCAGGATCAAACTGAGTCCCTTTATTATTCTCTAATTCCTGTATGATCTTTTCTGGTGGAAGTTGATTTCGGTAAATTCTCTGGGAACTCATAGCATCATAACTGTCAGCAACCGCAACAATTCTTGCATGTAGTGGAATCTCTTTTCCCTTTAAACCGTCAGGATAACCATTTCCATCATAACGTTCATGATGATTGCGTACAATTTCTTGTACGTGATCGATCAGAGAAATATTCTTTAAGATATTTGCACCAATGATCGTATGTTCCTTAATAATAGAAAATTCTTCCTCAGAAAGTTTGCTTGGTTTATTTAAAATGGTATCAGGAATAGCAATTTTGCCGATATCATGAAGATGAGCAGCATTTTTTAGATTACTAAGTTCTTTTTCATTCCATCCAAGTTCACGAGCAATCAAAACGGAATACTCTGCAACACGATGAGAATGTCCTTTCGTATATTCATCTTTTGCCTCGATCGTGGTGGATAACATCTGCATCAACTGCAGAGACATCTCTTCTATATTTTTTTTACGTTTATCGAGTTCTTCCTGTTGCTGGTGTTTGATGATATCACGGATGATATGGATCGTATAGATCACATTTATAAACAGTAAGATCAAAATAGCGATACCGACAAATACACCAGAAACAGATACTTTGTAATATACAGAAATTGCTTCAAAAATCACAGAAAGCATTGTAATAAGCAGTCCAAAGAACAACAGGCAATCACTTCGACTCCGATGATTCCAATATCTGATCAGAAAAGTAAGAATGACAGCAAGGAAAGTAATAATAAGGATTGCGTGTGCTGCTGGCATTGTCTCAATATAATCTGCAACGCCTGTAAGATGCAGGATCGTACAGATGATAAAATTCAATAAAGCAATAAAACAAATCGATTGAAAGATCTTTTTATATTTACCTTTCTGAAGATTATTGACATATAAGGAAATCGGCAACGGACATAACATGAGCATAATAAAACATGAAGTTGCAAGTCCAGATGCATTTGGAACAAGGATCTGCCGCATTTTTGATTCTCCGATCATCCAGACAGAACCCATAAGCGTACACCATCCAAGATATTCCATATTAAACTTGGTTTTGTAAACAATTCCAAGGGCGATACTGAATAAGATTGTGACAATCGATGCAAAAAAGATAAATGATCCGATCACGGTTCCAGAGAAGTTATGATTGAAAATATAACTCCAGATCTGCATTTGATCTCCACAGTAAATCGTATTGACAACACCAGAGTAGTTACTCGTATATGTTGTAAGTTCCAGACAAAGTTCCTTTCCGGCATCTGCAGACGAAGTATTGCAGAATATATAACGGCTGGCAGAGTTTTTGCCAAATCGGTGCAGGCTTTTTGCATTGTACTCTTTTCGAAGTTTTCCATCAATGTAAAAACGTACATCTTGAAGGGAAGAACGGATTGCGATCACATTCTCGTTATAATCATCTGGAAGTGTAGTAGTAATGATCATCGTCTGTTTTGCTGGAACTTTATAACGTCCAGGGACAGAAATGTTTTGTTTTGTACCATCGGATTTCTTCCATGTAAAAGTACCATTGTAGATGATGGAATGTCCAGATTGGTCAAAAAACTGTTCATCAGGTCCTAAAATCTGAATCCCAATGAACCAGACAAAGATGATCATCATCAAAATATAAAATAGTCTGGAAATATTTTTATTAGTTTTGTATGGTTTTCTGATCAAAAATAGTTTCCCCCTCCATTTGTTGATCGCATTGTATATCAAAATCAACATAATTAATTTTATTATACGGTTTTATGATTCAATTTGCAATTTAAACTATACTTGACAGATCAATATTTTTTTGTTAAAGTAATCAAACAATCAATATTCCATGAGGGAGTAGTTCGCGTCATACAAAGACGTGATTTGTCAACAGACTCGGTAATGACTCGCAGATATCAAGCAAGTCAGCCTGGCAAATATTAAAGAATGAGACTCATGTATGTTCTTATAGTACATCTGGAACATACATGAGTTTTTCTTATGTACAAATAAAAAGACAATTTTGAAAGGAGAAAAACAAATGGAGAAATTTATCAACCAATCCCCATTATTTTTAGTGATCATCTGTCTGATCATAGGATTTGCATTTTTAATGAAAGGAGCAGACTATTTTGTAGAAGGAAGTTCAAGTGTCGCCAAACGTTTAAAAGTTCCTTCTATTATCATTGGATTGACGATCGTAGCCATGGGAACATCACTTCCAGAAACTGCAGTCAGTGTAACAGCGTCTATTGCCAATAATAATGCTCTGGCGATCAGTAATGTAGTTGGTTCTAATATCTTTAATATGATGTTTGTGATCGGAGTCTGTTCAATTTTAGCAACGATCGGTGTAAAAAGAGAAACAATTATAAGAGATATTCCATTATCTCTTGTATGTGCGACATTACTTCTCATATTTGGTTATCTTGCATTCGGAGATAGATCACATATGATCCTTGGACGTTTTGATGGAATCATTTTCCTTATTATATTTGCCGTATATGTTCTTATGATGGTTTTTCAGGCAATGCGTGCCAGAAATAATCAGGAAGTCGTACAACTTGAAACAATGGAAAATGAAGAATTGATGATCATGTCTTATCCAAAGAGTCTGTTATGTATCGTTGGAGGTGCAGCAGCCATTGCATTTGGTGGAGATCTTACAGTTGATGCCGCAAGCAGGATTGCCATAGATTTTGGAATGAGCCAGAATCTTGTAGGATTAACGATCGTTTCTATCGGAACTTCCCTGCCAGAACTAGTAACATCCATCGTAGCAGCAAGAAAAAATGAAGTTGATATGGCAGTTGGAAATGCAATTGGTTCGAATATCTTTAATATTCTTATGGTACTTGGAATTGCATCCGCGATCAGTCCATTACAATTGATCGGTGAAAATATTATCGATATTGTTGTATTAGTCGTATTTTCTATCGTTGTATGGTTCTTTGGAGCAACAAAAAAAGAGATTTCAAGAACAGAAGGAATCATAATGATCTGCTTGTATTTATGCTATAGTGCATACATCATTATGCGCTAGTCGTAATCATTGACATTACACCACTGCCACTATAAAATATAAGGTATACAGGAGGAAAGAAAATGCAGATATCAAGCAGATTTACAATGGCGATTCATATGTTTGCATGTATAGATGTATTTAAAGATATGAAAATGACCAGTGATTTTATGGCAGCAAGCATCGGAACGAATCCCGTGATCATAAGGAAACTTTTGCAACAGCTCAAAGCAGCAGACCTGGTTGAAGTATTAAGAGGAACTGGCGGCGTGAAAGTGAAACGTCCATTTAATGAGATCACATTTTTAGATATTTATCAGGCTGTGGAATGCACACCACAGGAAGAATTATTCCATTTCCATGAGAAGCCAAACCAGAAATGTTCGGTAGGCCGTAATATCCATCATGTGCTGGATAGTAAATTAGATAAAGTACAAAGGGCGATGGAACAAGAACTTGCTAAGATAACCTTAGAAGATGTAAAAGAAGAGATGGAAGAGTGGATCAGGAAGGAGAACGAATGATCAGATTAGCAACGATCGGAACCAACTTTATCACAGACTGGTTCATGGAAGGAGTTCAGGAATTAGAAGAGATTAAATTAACTGCGGTATATTCAAGAAATTTAGAAAAAGGAAAGCAGTTTGCAGCAAAATATGGTGTAGAGAAAGTATATAACAATTACGAAGAAATGGCACAAGATCCAGAGATTGATGCTGTTTATGTAGCAAGTCCGACTTATATGCATTACGCACATTCCATTACAATGATCAATTATGGAAAACATGTTTTGTGCGAGAAACCAGTCTGTTCAAATCGTGAAGAATTAGATATACTTACCCAAGCAGCGAAAGAACAAGGTGTTGTATTTATGGAAGCTATGAAGAATGTTCATTCACCAGGATTTTATGCAATGATGGATAATCTTCATAAGATCGGAACGATAAGGAGAGCAACGATCCAGTATTGTCAGTATTCTTCTAGATATGACAAATTCAAAAATGGTATCATAGAGAATGCGTTCAATCCAAAGCTTTCTAATGGGGCATTAATGGATATTGGATCTTATTGCATCCATTTCCTCGCAAGTTTATTTGGCAAACCAGAAAAGATCTTGGCGGACAGCATTTTTCTTGAAAATGGAGTTGATGGAGCAGGAAGTGTGATCGCATCTTATGGAGATAAGCAGGCAGAGATCATTTATTCCAAGATCACAGATTCTAAACTGCCAACACAGATTCAGGGAGAAAAGGGCTGTATGATCATTGAAGAATGTCCGATCATTAAGAAGATTACGATTCTTTATCGTAATGGGGAGAAAGAAGAATTACAATTTGAAAAAAGAGACAATCCAATGATCTACGAGACAAGAGATTTTATAGAACTGATCAAAAAACATAAAGTCGATCATGAATTTTTAAGATCATCAGAGATTGAGATGGATATCATAGATGAAGTACGAAGACAGACAGGAATCATATTTCCAGCAGATAAGATCAGAGAACAATGATCCTAAATAAGAGATTTTAAAATAAGACTAATAAACAAGAAGGGAAATCAAAAAACATGAGAAAGATCATAGCAGCAGGATGTTTGATGATGGCAATGTCACTATGTGTGGGATGCTCATCAAAGAAAGAGGACAGCAAAGAAACAACAACAGCAACAACGGAAGCCAAAATGAAAGTACAGTCCAAATATAAAGTACCAAAGATCACAGCAGCAAAGAAAACGGATCAGCTGGCTGAAGCACAAAAGGGTGAAACAATTGTTACGATGCAAGTTAAAGGTTATGGAGAGATGAAGTTTAAATTTTTTATGAAAAAAGCACCATTGGCAGTGAAAAACTTCGTAACACTTGCATCAAATGGATATTTTGACGGACAGATCTTTCACAGAGTCATTAATGATTTTATGATCCAGGGTGGAGATCCAACAGGAACAGGTACTGGAGGCGAAAGTATCTGGGGAGAAGAATTTAAGAATGAAGTCTGTGATGAACTTTTACCTTTAAGAGGGGCGTTATGTATGGCAAATTCTGGAGCTGATACAAATGGAAGCCAGTTCTTCATCGTTCAGGCCAAATCAGATACAGCAAAAAAAGGTCTGGAAGAAGGAACTATGGATTTTACCAAGAAACAAAAACAATTATTTTTAGATCAGGGTGGATACCCATCCTTGACAGGAAGCTATACGGTATTCGGACAGATGATCGAAGGATATGATGTGTTAGATAAGATTGCAGCATGTGAGACAAAGGATAGTGGAAGTGGGGAACAAAGCCAGCCGGTGAAGAAAGTTGTGATTGAGAAAATGGCGGTTTCAAATGCAAAATAAATAAAAGGGGAAACAGGTGATGATATGCTGATCGTTGCACTTGATGCATCAAGGAAAGAACCTTTATATGAGCAGATTTATAATTCTATAAAAGAAGAAATTGTAACAGGAGCTTTACCTTTCGGGGCAAGGCTTCCTTCTGCAAGAAGACTTGCAAAACATCTGGATGTAAGCCGCAATACAGTGGATACAGCTTATGCACAGTTGTGTGCAGAAGGCTATATAGAGTCAAAGCCCAAAAGGGGATTTTTTGTCTGTCAGGTTGAAGAACTCGCAGAATTACATATTCCAGTTAAAATTGAGGACGAGGAAGAAGAAATCAAGAAGGAAGAAGTTCCTTATGATTTTTCTCCGGTAGGAGTTGATATGACGCAGTTTCCATATCATATTTGGAGAAAACTTTTAAAAGAGATCATGATCAATGATAATAGTGAATTGTTCCAGAAGGGAAATTTTCAGGGAGATTTAGAACTTCGTAAAGCAATCATGTATTATTTGAGACAGTCAAGAGGTGTGCATGTTCACACTAGCCAGATTGTAGTGGCAGCAGGAATGGAGAATCTATTGTTTTTGATTCATCAGATTCTTGGAGAGAAAGTTTCTATCGGAATTGAGAATCCAGTATACAAAAATGCTTATGCAATCTTAAAAGAACTAAATTTTAAGATTCATCCGATCACTATGGATGAATCGGGAATGTGTGTGGAGCAGCTAGAACAAACAGATGCTAATCTGGCCTATGTGACACCAGCACATCAGTATCCAACTGGAGTGATCATGCCAGTTGGTCGTAGAAGCCAGTTACTAAGATGGGCAAAAAAAGACCCAGACCGTTATATTATTGAAGATGACTATGACAGTGAATTCAGATATCAAGGAAAGCCAATTCCAGCAATGCAGGGATTAGACGATGGAGAAAATGTAATCTATACTGGAACATTTTCAAAAGCGATCGCACCGGCCATTCGTGTATGTTATATGGTATTACCTCAAAAGCTGGTAAAACAATACCAGAAGATTGGGCGGACATTTTCATGTGCAGTATCAAGAATTGATCAGAAAGTATTAACCATGTTTCTGACAGAAGGACATTTTGAGCGGCATTTAAATCGTATGAGAAACATTTATAAGGAAAAACATGATCAGCTTATCATAAGTCTTAAAAAATTGGATTCAAAGATCAAAATATATGGACATGGAGCTGGTGCACATATCATTGTAAGCTTCCCGGTAAATGATCCTTACAAGTTCCAGAAAGAATTAAAACAAAGAGGTGTGATGATCTATCCGCTTTCATGGTACTATATTGAAGGAAAGCCATCGACAGAAGAATATATTTTAGGGTTTACTAGAATGAAAAAAGAAGATATGATAAGAGGGATTGAAATTATAAGAGAAGTACTCTATTCAAAATAAACAGTGGAGGACAATCATATGTCAGAAGAGAAGAATCAAAACGAGATTGAGGAAGTAACAAATGAAGACGAACACAAAGATGTAGAACATTACTGCTATCTTTGCAGACGTCCGGAATCTGCAGCCGGTAAGATGTTAGAACTTCCTAATAATATTTATATTTGTACAGACTGCATGCAAAGAACATTAAATTCTATGAGCAATGGCCAGTTTGGTTTCATTGATGCAAGAAATATGGATCTTGACAGCATGGACATCACAAAGATGATGAACGATATGCAAAGTATGCAGCCAAAAGCAGAAGTAAAGAAGAAAAAGAAAGACAAAAAAGAAACGCCAGAACTTACATTAAAAGACATTCCAGCACCACATCAGATCAAGGCAATGTTAGATGAATATGTCATTGGACAAGATTATGCAAAGAAAGTCATGTCTGTTGCAGTATATAACCATTACAAACGAGTGGTCACAAATACAATGGATGAGATTGAAATCGACAAATCCAATATGCTGATGATCGGACCAACAGGAAGTGGTAAAACATATCTTGTCAAAACACTGGCAAGACTGTTAAAAGTGCCCCTTGCAATCACAGACGCCACATCATTAACGGAGGCCGGATATATTGGAGATGACGTAGAAAGTGTCTTATCAAAGCTTCTACAGGCTGCAGACAACGATGTAGATCGTGCAGAACACGGAATCGTATTTATCGATGAGATCGATAAGATCGCCAAGAAACAAAACACAAACAGCAGAGATGTCAGCGGAGAATCCGTACAGCAGGGACTGTTAAAACTTTTAGAAGGAGCAGAAGTCGAAGTACCAGTCGGAGCTACAAGCAAAAACGCCATGGTACCACTGACAACGATCAATACAAGAAATATCCTTTTTATTTGCGGAGGAGCTTTCCCAAGACTCGAAGGAATCATCAAAAAACGACTGATGAAGAAAACATCTATCGGATTCGGAGCGGATCTTAAAGATCACTTTGATAACGAAGAGAACATCATCTCCAAAGTCACAAACGACGATCTGAGAGAATATGGAATGATTCCAGAATTTATCGGAAGACTTCCAATGGTATTTACATTAGACGGATTAACAAAAGAAATGTTAGTCAAGATCTTAAAAGAACCAAAGAATGCGATCCTGAAACAATACCAGAAGTTATTAGAACTAGATGAAGTCAAATTAGAATTCGATGAAGGAGCATTAGAAGCCATCGCAGAACAAGCCCTGAAAAAGAAAACAGGAGCCAGAGCATTACGTGCGATCATCGAGAAATTTATGCTGGACATCATGTACGAAATACCAAAAGATGACACGATCGGAAGTGTAACGATCACAAGAGACTACATCGAAAACCACGGAAATCCAGAAATTCATCTAAGAGACCAATAAATACAATCCAGATAATCCACGATATATCTAAACACAATGCAGACGGAATTATTAACCAATAGCTTTCCGTCTGCATTTTTATGTGATTCAATAACCTTCCGTATAAAAGAATATAGAAAATAAAATAGTAGTCAATTTGACTACTATTTTATTTTCTATATTCTATTGATTACGAAAGATTATTTAATAACCTTAATCCATCCTTCAGGTGCTTCGATATGTCCCATCTGGATTCCTGTTAAAGTATCATATAATTTCTGGATGACTGGTCCCATTTTTTCCATTCCGCTTGGGAAACAGATTTCGTTACCATGATCATAAATCTTTCCTACAGGAGAGATAACTGCGGCTGTTCCGCATAATCCACATTCAGCGAAATCTTTTACTTCATCAAATAATACTTCACGTTCTTCAACTTCAAGTCCAAGATATTCTTTTGCTACATAAACTAAAGAACGGCGAGTGATAGATGGAAGAATGCTGTCAGATTTAGGTGTTACGACTTTACCATCTTTTGTAACGAAGATAAAGTTAGCTCCACCTGTTTCTTCTACTTTTGTTCTTGTTGCTGGGTCAAGATACATATTTTCATCAAATCCCTGACGATGAGCTTCCATGATTGGGTAAAGGCTCATTGCATAGTTTAATCCAGCTTTGATGTTTCCTGTTCCGTGAGGTGCAGCACGATCGTAATCACTGACACGGATAGTAATAGGTTTTGCACCTTCTTTGAAGTAAGGTCCTACAGGTGTAGTGAATACACGGAACTGGTATTCGTTTGCAGGTTTAACACCGATAACGGCGTCACTTCCAAACATATATGGACGGATATATAATGTAGCACCAGAACCAAAAGGTGGTACGAATGCTTCGTTAGCTGCAACAACTTTCTCAATGGCTTCTACAAATTTGTCTTCAGGGAATACAGGCATTTCAAGTCTTCTACAAGAATCTGCCATACGGCTTGCATTTAAGTCAGGACGGAATACAACAATATGTCCATCTTCAGTTGTGTAAGCTTTCATTCCTTCAAAACATGTCTGAGCGTACTGTAATACACCGGCACATTCAGAGAGTGTGATCGTAGCATCTGTAGTTAATGCTCCTTCATCCCATGCTCCATCTTTATAATTTGCAACAAAACGGTAATCTGTTGGCATATAACCAAAACCGATGTTAGCCCAGTCGATATTTTTCTTTTCCATAATATTAATGCACTTCCTTCTAATCTTATTGTAGAGTCGTTAGCCAGTCTATGGATGGTTGGCTAAAAATTCTTATTGCTAACAGTTTACACCCGAATATTTATGACGTCAAGATATTTTATACATCATAACCATGAATGTTTTTCACCGATGGCCCATAGGTAAGACCAACACCTTGAGAACTTTTTGGTCCCTTTGGATAACCGATACCGCTGTAATAGATATAATAGGTGCCATTTTCTACAAAGAAGCTGCTGCGGTAAATACCACGGTTATCCCATGTTTTCTTCTTTTGGGATGGTTTTAAGATCGTGATACATTTCTTAAAATCATGTTCATTTTTAGAAGAAGTATAGTAAAGATTCATTTCTCTGTGCTTATGACCATTAATGAAAGCAACAACGATTATCTCATATCCTTTGTTCGTATGAATGACATCGAGATGCCAGCTGCGAAGATTATTTGATGGATATTTTAACTGAATCTTGCGTGGATTACTCCAATGGAATCCGTCTTTGCTTTCACGGTATAGAATCGGATATTTTCCTTTGCAATTAACGGTCCACATTTTATATCGTCCATTTTCATAGATGATCGATGGACTTAGAATGCGGTCAGTGTGTGCATCAGAAACCAATACATTCTGAGCTTTACTCCAATGGATACCATCAGTTGTTGTGCGTTTCATGATCTTATCGATCTGGGTACGATTATCAACCTGGCGCCAGTAGCATTCTAAAGTATTGATATCCTTTCTATATACAAGATGTGTATCAGAATTATATTGCTTGTCAGGATTTTCAAATGGAGTTAGTGGATCCAGTGCAACAGCTTTTCCTTCTCCTTCAAATGGTTTCCAGTGAATTTTATCATTGGATACGCAGACATGGGGATTTTCTTTTCGCTGGTCAGCACCTGGGTATGGTGTATAAGCCATCCAGTAGCGGTAGCCGTTCCAAGGTTTGTCAAAATTCAAGACTTTTGGGTGAAATGCCTGATCATCACCATAAGAACTGATGATATTAAGTTTTGATCTGCAAAGTTTCCGCTCCCAAGAGGTGTTTGTTTTTGCAGGCTGGTTAAGTTCTGTCTGCGTGTTTTTTGGTGCACAAGAAGAAGTGACGATCAATAAAGTTAAGATCATCACCAGTGCAATGCTTTTGTTCTTTTTTAACATAATCTCCTCCTTATTGTATGCAGCCTTTCAAATCTACGATCAAAAATCAGAAAATTTACATAGATTTTGCAAAGACTGACTACAGTATAACACAAGAAATGACATTATTTTCATAAAAGCATCATAATTAAGGAAAATGAAAGAAAGTTATTGGGAAAGTATGAAAAATAATGATATAATATTACAGAACAATAAAATAAGCGTAAACGAAAGGGGATTCTTCTCATGGACCAGATGAAGTATCTAAAGGAACTGGCAGTGCGTTATCCAAATGTCGCAGCTGCTTCAACGGAGATAATTAATCTTCAGGCAATCTTACATTTGCCAAAAGGAACAGAACATTACCTGTCTGATGTCCACGGAGAATATGAGAAATTCAGTCATATTATAAGAAATGGATCAGGAGCAGTCAGAAGTAAGATAGAGGATGAATTTGGAAATAAACTAACAAAAAAACAAAAGAAAAATCTAGCATCTGTTATCTATTATCCAGAGCAGAAAATGGATTTAATGGAAGAAGAATTACCAAGGAATGAACTGTTAGAGTGGCAGCATGATACGATGGTACGGCTTGTGCATGTTGCAAGAGCGGTTGGAAACAAGTATACAAGATCAAAAGTAAGAAAAGCAATGAATCCTCAATTTGCCTATATTATGGAAGAATTGATGGTGGAACATCGAAGAGCAGATAAGAAAAAATATGTAGAACAGATTCTTGAGACGATCATAACAACAGGAAGGGTCAGACAGTTTATCGCAGCAATGGCACATCTGATTCAGGATCTTTCCATTGACCATTTGCATGTGATCGGTGATATTTATGACAGAGGTTCAGGTCCACACAGGATCATGGATTGTATCATGAAAACGGAGAATGTAGATATTCAGTGGGGAAATCATGATATTTTATGGATGGGAGCTGCATCCGGGCATCGGGCATGTATTTGTAATGTAGTAAGGATCTGTGCAAGATATAATAATCTGGATGTATTGGAAAATGGTTATGGAATTAATCTGATCCCATTGGCAAGATTTGCACTGGAATGTTATAAAGATGACGATTGTGAGCTATTCCATGCATCTGGAGAAGTTGATGAAAGTAACATCCGTGAAGAAGAATTAAATAAGAAGATGCATAAAGCAATCGCCATCATTCAGTTCAAAGTTGAAGGACAATTGATCAAACGGCGTCAGGATTTTTTAATGGACGATCGATTGTTATTAGACAAGGTTGATTATGAAAAAGGAACGATCACATTGGATGGAAAGGAATATGAACTAAAAGACAAGAATTTTCCAACGATCGATCCAGAAGATCCATATAAGCTGACAAAAGAAGAAGAATACGTGATGGATCATCTTGTGACCGTATTTAAATATTGTGCTTATCTTCAGGAACATGTAAGATTTTTGTTTGCGAAAGGAAATTTATATAAAGTATTTAATGGAATGCTTCTGTATCATGGCTGTGTACCGTTGAATGAAGATGGTACCTTCCGTGAGGTAGAGATCGAAGGAAGAAAATATGCGGGAAAAGAACTTTATGATATCTTGGAACATCTGGCAAGACAAGGGTATTATGAAGAGAAGAATATGAAAGCTAGAAAATACGGACAGGATATTATGTGGTTCATCTGGTCTAATGAAAATTCACCTGTTTATGGAAAAGCAAAGATGGCAACGTTTGAAAGGTATTTTCTGGATGATGCAGATCTTAAGAAAGAGAAAAAAGACTATTATTATCAATGGTATGAAAATGAAACAGTGATCAATCAGATCTTAGAAGAGTTTGGTTTAGATCCGGCGACAGGAAAGATCGTCAATGGACATATGCCAGTTGCGGTCAAGAAAGGAGAAAGTCCGATTAAATGTGGTGGTAAACTGTTTGTCATTGATGGAGGATTTTCAAAAGCATATCAGAAGACAACAGGAATTGCGGGATATACACTTGTTTCGAATTCGTATGAATTAAAAATCGTAGCACATGAACCATTTGTATCAAGAGATACAGCAATTCGTGAGGAAACAGATATTCATTCTGACACAACGATTATCAATAAGGTAACAAAACGAAAATGTGTTCTTGATACGGATAATGGAAAAGCATTACAAGAAAAAGTGGCAGATCTTGAACAGTTATTATGGGCTTATCAGAAAGGACTGATTACGGAGCGTATATTATAGCAAGTTGCAATGGTAAGACAATGAAGTGTAAGGTTACTGTAAAATAACAAATTAAGAAGTTGCAGCATAAACTATAAAAAAATCCGAGGTATTCTTATGCCATGCGAAAATGCCGCCCAAAGTGATGACTACTTTGAATTTATTGGAGAATATAGTGGAGTTGTTGACTATGTAAAAGAAGAATTTAACACCGAATGTATCACAGTCATCGATCAAAGATTTGCAATCGCATACGTCCCGAAAAATGGACGGACATCAATCTACGGACAAAACTGCCCATACAACACGATCCCAAGATGTTTTGGCTTGATGGATACACAGATGTTAGAAGATGTTGGAGTTGCACAAGTAAGGAGAAGTACGTTAGAACTTTATGGAAATAGTGTCTTGGTCGGAATGATCGATACAGGAATCGACTATGAACATCAGGCATTCCGCTATGAAGACGGTAGCAGCAAGATTTATTCTCTATGGGATCAGACAATCAAAGGCAATCCAGAAGATACCTTCCTAGGATACGGAACAGAATACACAAAAGAACAGATCGAAGAAGCACTAAGAAGTAAAGTGCCGCAAGAAAAAGTACCATCGAAGGATGAATCCGGACATGGTACTTTTTTAGCAGGATTAATCGCAGGAAATGAGGACAACGAAGCAGGTTTTTCAGGGATTGCCCCAAATGCAGGACTCATTGTTGTCAAGTTAAGAAAGGCAAAAGATTATTTAAAAGAATACTACTGCATTGACCCAAAATACGAAGTATATGCAGAAACAGATATCATGCTGGCAGTCCGCTATATTGATGCGATCGCAGAACAACTGCAAAGACCTGTTGTCATATTTTTAGGAATCGGAACAAGCCTTGCATCCCATCTTGGAACAGGTCCATTAGATCAATATCTGTCAGGCAGAGCTATGCTTCGAGGAGTCGCAGTCGTCACAAGTGCCGGAAATGAAGGGCAGGCAAGACATCACTACAGCGGTCAGGTTTCACAAAATGCATCCAAAGTAGAAGTAAAAGTCGGAGAATCAGAATATGGATTTACGATGGAATTATGGGGATTAGCACCAAACCGATATTATGTGGATATCGAATCACCATCTGGACAGAAAACGGGAAGGATTCAAGGAGGATTAAGCGGACAGAGAGATGTCACATTTTTACTGGAAAGAACAAGGCTGATCGTGGAATATTTTACAGTAGATACATCTGCAGGAGCACCTGTCATCGTTATGAGATTTCAAAATCCAGCCCCCGGGATTTGGAATATCTATGTCAGCGATGATGAAGTTGGAAACAGAGAGTTTGATCTATGGCTTCCAATTACAAATTTTCTAAGTGAAGACACATTTTTTTTAGAATCGACACCATATAATACACTGGTAGCACCATCCAATACAGGATTATTAATGTGTTGCGGAAATTATAATTCTAATACAGGAAGTCTTGCAATCGACAGCAGCAGAGGTTTCCCAAGAAATGCGATCAAACCAGATTTTACAGCACCCGGAGTAGAAATCTTAGGACCACTTCCAAGAAATCGTTATGGAAGAAGATCAGGAACCAGTGTCTCAGGAGCTATCACAGCGGGAATCGCAGCATTGATGTTGGAATGGGGAATTGTACAGAAAAATGATATGCAGATGAATACGACGAGGATTAAGAATTATCTGATCCGCGGTGCAAGAAGAGATCAAGGGAGAATATATCCTAATCGAGAATGGGGATATGGGGAAGTTGATCTTTATGAGACGTTTTTGGGAATACGGTAAAAGAATGAAGATAAGAAAATTGTTTGAAGCAGCAGGAGACAGGATTGAAAATATTACAAGTGTTCAAAATGGAAAAAAGTGATACTTTTGTTAACTATTAATATCGCAGGAAAGAAGGTGTAACATGATAAACTTAAACATTCCAGTAGGAATTTCAGACTAAATCAGGCTTGGTCAGTGAAATTCTAAAAACACCAGCAACGGAAGTTACATTGATCACAAGACCAAGACGTTTTGGAAAAACACTTGGAATGAGTATGTTATACAACTTCTTTGATATAAAAAAAGACAGCAGGAAATTATTTGAAGGTCTGGAGATTTCAAAAAAAGATAATGTATGCAAAGAGTGGATGAACCAGTATCTAGTCATTTTTCTAACATTTAAAAATATTGATGGATTAAACTTCCAAGGAGCATATGATCAGTTAGTATATGAGATTGGAAGTTTATTTGAAGAGCATTCATACTTAACAGATTGTGAACAACTAAGTGAGAATGAACGACAGATGTTTCGAAGATTACAGAATCAGCAAGCCAGTACAGTTGAGATTTCGCGCTCCTTACAATTATTATTGCAGATCATGAATAAATATTATGGAAAAGAATAAACTACTTAGAAAAACAATCAGTTATCACGATTATAAAGAAGATTTCTACCCATTTCTTGCAGGAATTTTTGCAGGAGCAGGATATATGGTGGAATCAAATAAAGAACATGGAGAAGGCAGAAGTGATGTGGTTGTTTATGACTCTATAGATGGAAGAGTTGTGATATTCGAGGCAAAGTATTCGAAGACGATCGATGCAATGGATCAGGATTGTCAGGCAGCGATCAAACAGATCGATCAACGGATGTATGCAAAAGAGTATGAAGACAGCTGTGATGAAGTGATTTGTTATGGGATTTCTTTTTATAAAAAGAGATGTACGATTTTGAAGAAGTAGTTGTAAGGTAGAAAAAATTTAAGTTGTGGAGTTGGCCAACTGTAGATTTTTGTCACATATACGAAAGCCTATCAAATCACAATTTTCAATTTCCGATAATTCGCCCAGCAAAGGAACAAACAACTAAGAAACAATCCTCCAAAATATCCCTTAACCCCATACAAAGGAATGACAAATAAAATAAAACAGATCTGAATCACAAGAGATACACTGTTATGTAGCAGTGTATCTTTCGTTTTTCCAAGTCCATTTAAAATCGTAGATAAGATTGAAGAACAATACAAAAACGGACATAGAAAAGACAATAATCTTAAATATTCCCCGCAAAGTTTATTATGAAAAAAGAAGTTCCCAATCCAAGGAGCTAATACAAAGAATCCGCCCCAAGCCCCAACTCCAAGAATCAAACAAAAAATGATAGGCAGGATCGCACAACGTCTAAGATAAGCAGAATTATTTTCAGCTTTGGCAGCGGAAATCTTAGGTAAGAGCATTAAAGATAAAGCATTTGTGATCGTAGATGGAAACATAATAAAAGGAAGTACCATTCCACTTAAGATTCCATAAATCTCGACACTACGATACCGATTTCCATAAAAGCGATATAACATCATCGGAATCAGAATACTTTGCACACTCTGCAATAAAGTGACAGACAAGCTGTTTAAAGTCAGGGGAATCCCAAGAGATAACAGTTCGTAACATAAAGAACGTTTTGATACAGTCGAACCGGATCCTGCCTTAACATGATCAGATTTTTTATGTAAAAGATAATAGATCACAGTAAAGAAAAATGAAACGATTTCACCGACAGCCATTCCACAAACAGCAAGGAATGCAGCAACTGGCATTTTTTCTATCAAGAATATAGAAAGCAAAAAAATGGAAGAAACCCGAGAAATCTGTTCTAAACACAAAGAAAGCGCGGGGACATAAGAATTTCCGACTCCAAGACAATATCCATGAATACAATTTTTGACACCGACAAAAGGAAGAACAAGGACAGCAAGCCGAAGGCATGGCACGCAGGCAGGTTCATGAAGAAAGACAGCACAGATTTTATCTGCATATACAAAGCAAAAAAAGGAAAAAATAAAACAAAGCACCATTGTCAAAATAATTGTAAGTCGAAGAGTTGTTTTGGCAGCATCAACTATTCCTGCAGCTTTTTTTTCCGCAGTGATCTTAGAAAGTGCAATCTGAAATCCCTGAAAGCAGACCGCAAACCCAAGAAGATATACAGGAAAGATCAACTGATAAATTCCAATCTGATGTGCACCAATCATCCCTGCAAGAAATATTCTATTATAGAATCCAATGAGCCGTGAAAGAAAATTTGAAATTGTTAAGATCACAGTGCCACAGATAAATGGGCTTGCATTTTTCATAAGAGATACCAGCCGTTTTTAATCATTGTATGAAATAAAAAAATAAGATATTCCAAATAATGTTGACATCACAAAGATGCTTTGTTAATATAACAAATGAAATCCGAGTTATATAGTCGGGATTGAGGTGAGAGAATGAAATTATCGACAAAAGGACGCTATGGATTAAGAGCAATGGTAGATATTGCAGTATACAGTCAGGATAGTCCGGTACCGATCAGTGCGATCGCAGAACGGCAGAATATTTCTGTCAGCTACTTAGAGCAATTATTACCAAAACTTAAGAAGGCAGGAATTATCAAAAGTATTCGTGGGGCACAAGGTGGATATATGTTGGATAAAGATCCAAAAGACATTTCCGCAGGAGATATTTTAAGAACTCTGGAAGGAGATCTAACACCGATCGACTGTGCAGCATTTACTGGAGATACATCCACTTGCAGCGGAACAAAGTTCTGTGTAACTAAGACAGTCTGGCAAAGAATCAATGATAGCATCCAGCAGGCGGTTGATTCAATTACCTTACAAGAATTGATGGAAGAATCAATCGAAATACATAATAAATATGATCAAGAAGAAAGGCAGGAATCATAATCATGGAAAAGAAAATCATTTACTTAGATCATGCAGCAACTACAGCAACAAGACCGGAAGTTGTAGATGCAATGCTTCCTTATTTTACAGAAAATTTCTGGAACCCATCCAGTGTATATACACCAGCATTAAATAACCGTAAAGTCATAGATGAATCAAGAGATACGATCGCAAAATCTCTTGGAACAACACCAGAGAACATCTATTTTACAGCAGGTGGTTCTGAATCTGATAACTGGGCATTAAAATGTACAGCAGAAGCTTATGCAAGCAAAGGAAAACATATCATCACAAGTAAGATCGAGCATCATGCGATCCTTCATACATGTGAATATCTTGAAAAAAGAGGATTCGAGATCACATATATCGATGTTGATGAAAACGGAATCTTAAAATTAGATGACCTAAAAGCAGCAATCAGACCAGATACGATCTTAATTTCTGTGATGTTTGCAAACAACGAGATCGGAACGATCCAGCCAATCAAAGAGATCGGTGCGATCGCGAAAGAACATGGAATCATCTTCCATACAGACGCAGTTCAGGCATATGCACAGATTCCAATCAATGTCGATGAATACAACATCGATATGTTAAGTGTCAGCGGACATAAATTCGGTGGACCAAAAGGAATCGGATTCTTATATATCAGAAAAGGATTAAAACTTCGTTCTTTCGTTCATGGTGGAGCTCAGGAAAGAAAGAGACGTGCCGGAACAGAAAATATCACAGGTATCGTAGGACTTGCAAAAGCAGTCGAGATCGCATTTGCAACAATGGATGAAAGAATCAAGAAAGAAACAGAAGTTCGTGACTATGCGATCAAGAGAATCTTAGCAGAAGTTCCATACTGCAGATTAAATGGAGATGCAGTGAAGAGAGTACCAAATAATATCAACATCAGTTTCCAGTTTATCGAAGGTGAATCCTTACTGATCATGCTTGATATGGCAGGAATCTGTGCATCTAGTGGATCAGCATGTACATCTGGATCCTTAGATCCATCTCATGTATTGTTAGCTATCGGACTGCCTCATGAGATCGCTCATGGATCACTTCGTATGACAATCGGAGAAGAAACAACAAAAGAAGATATGGACTATGTTGTTGATAAGATCAAAGAAATCGTGACAAAATTAAGAAAGATGTCACCATTATACGAAGATTTCGTAAAGAAAAATAACTAGAAAATTATAGATAGATAAATCAGGAGGAATCACAATGTACAGTGAGAAAGTAATGGATCATTTTCAGCATCCAAGAAACGTAGGAGAAATTGAAAACGCCAGTGGTGTTGGAACAGTTGGTAACGCAAAATGTGGAGATATCATGAGAATCTACTTAGATATCGATGATAATGGAATCATTCAGGATGTCAAATTCAAGACATTTGGATGTGGAGCAGCTGTTGCAACAAGCAGTATGGCAACAGAATTAGTAAAAGGAAAGAACATCCAGCAGGCATTAGAAGTAACAAACAAAGCTGTTATGGAAGCATTAGACGGACTTCCACCAGTGAAAGTTCACTGTTCTTTACTTGCAGAAGAAGCAATTCACGCAGCATTATGGGATTATGCTGAGAAAAATGGTATCAAGATCGAAGGATTAGAAAAACCTAAAACAGATATCAGTGAAGGTGAAGAAGAAGAGGAATACTAGGAGGCAGCTGTGAAAGAAAAAGTCGTGGTTGGAATGTCAGGAGGTGTTGACTCATCTGTTGCGGCATATCTCTTAAAGAAGCAGGGATATGACGTGATCGGTGTGACAATGCAGATCTGGCAGGAAGAAGATGAGTTTGTTCAGGAGGAGAATGGCGGATGCTGTGGATTATCAGCGGTTGATGACGCAAGACGTGTTGCCCAGGCAATTGGAATCCCACATTATGTTATGAACTTCAGAAAAGACTTCAAAGATAAAGTCATTGACTATTTCTGTGAAGAATATTTAAATGCAAGAACTCCAAATCCATGTATCGCATGTAACCGTTATGTAAAATGGGAGTCCTTGTTAAAGCGTTGCTTAGATATTGGAGCAGACTATATTGCAACCGGACATTATTCACAGATCACAAAGCTTGATAACGGACGTTACGCATTAAAATGTTCTAAGACACAGAAGAAAGATCAGACCTATGCCCTGTATAATCTGACTCAGAATCAGCTTTCCAAAACACTCATGCCAATCGGGGCATATACCAAAGATGAAGTCAGAGCGATCGCAGAAGAGATCGGACTTTTAGTAGCTAAGAAGCCTGATAGTCAGGATATCTGCTTTGTAGATGATAACTATGGTGAATTTATTGAAGAGACAACTGGAACAAAGATTCCAAAAGGAAATTTTGTAGATCCAGAAGGCAATGTCTTAGGACAGCACAAAGGAATCATCTACTATACTGTAGGACAGAGAAGAGGTTTGGGACTATCCTTGAAGAAACCAGGATATGTCATTAAAGTAGATAAAGATACGAATGAGGTCGTCGTCGGAGACAAGCAGGATTTATTTGCCAATGTTTTATATGGAAATAAAGTTAACTGTATGTCTGTACCAGCATTTGAAGATGGTATGAGACTGATGGCGAAGATCCGTTATAATAGTCCGGAAGTTCCTTGCAGAGTTTATATGACAGGGGAAGATGAAGTGAGAGTTGTCTTTGACGACCCACAAAGAGCGATCACACCGGGACAGGCCGTTGTATTCTATGATGGAGATATTGTTGCAGGAGGAGCTACGATCCTTCGTGCGGCAAATGAATAAATAAAAAAACAAGGAAGTTTTTATATCTCAAAAAAGGTATAAAAACTTCCTTGTTTTCTATATTTTTCTATTTCAAATAAAAAAATCATGTTATAATGAAAAAAGTAGTTCATGATGATAAGGGGGGAATGATATTATGAAAAAAGGGTTTCTGGCCGCACTGATGGCATGCATGATGATCACATCATTATTGACAGCATGTGGCAGTTTAAAGAAAGATGAGGCAAAGACGGTCAAGCTAGACCCAGATAATCCAGTGACGTTAAAAGTCTGGCATTATTATAATGGAAACCAGCAGGCAACATTTGACAAACTGCTAGAGAAATTTAATTCAACCGTTGGAAAAGAACAAGGAATTTATGTTGAAGGCTATGGACACGGATCAGTTGCAGATCTTGATAAGGCATTGACAAGTTCGGTAAACGAAGAAGTAGGTGCAGAAGATATGCCAGATATTTTTTCAACTTATGCAGATACGGCATATTCCATCCAGAAAAAGGGAAAATTAGCAGATCTATCACCATATTTTACGAAGAAAGAACTTTCAAAATATATAGATTCCTACATCAAAGAAGGATATTTAAATAACGATAAAAAGCTGTATTTACTTCCAGTTGCTAAATCAACGGAAGCAATGCTTTTAAATACGACAGACTGGGAACCATTTGCCAAGGCAATGAAAGTGACAACGGATGACCTGAAGACAACAGAGGGAATCACAAAAGTAGCAAAGAAATACTATGAATGGACAGATGCAAAGACACCGAATACACCAAATGATGGAAAAGCATTCTATGGAAGAGATTCCATGTCAAATTATTTTGTGATCGGAATGAAGCAGATGGGTCAGGAATTATTTAGAGTCAAAGATGGAAAAGTAACAGTGAATGTAGATAAAAACTCCATAAAACGTTTATGGGAAAACTATTATGTACCATATGTGAGTGGCTATTTTGCATCTTACGGAAGATTCAGATCTGACGATGTGAAGACAGGAAATATTATTGCATATACAGGTTCTACGTCTTCTGCATTTTATTTCCCGGATAAGGTAGAAGAAGATAAGGGTTCTCATAAGATTGATTATAAAGTATTAGAAGCACCGATCATGAAAGGTGGAAAAAATTATAAAGTGCAGCAGGGTGCTGGAATGGCAGTGACGAAATCAGATGATAAACACGAATATGCAGCGACTGTATTTTTAAAATGGTTTTCAAAGAAAAAACAAAACCTTGAATTTGTTTGTGAATCTTCTTATCTGCCAGTTTTGAAAGAAGCCAACAATATGAAGAGTGTGGATCAGATGATCAAAGATAAGAAGATCAAAGTAGATGATAAAACCTACGATTGTCTGAAGAACACATTGGATAATTTTGATAAAACAAAATTTTACACAACAAAGACATTCAAGAATGGATATAGTATGCGAAAAGTCTTGGACTATAATTTATCCGATCAGGCAACTGCGGATAAAGCTGCCATTGATAAAGCGATCAAGGCAGGTGCATCCAGAGAAAGTGTGTTAAAGCAATACACATCAGATAAGAATTTTGAAACATGGTATCAGGGATTTTGCAGTGCACTTGAGAAAGCACAGGAAGCAAAGGAAACGAAATGAAAGTTTCGTAGTAACAGGGGAGACAGAGCGTGAAAAAGAAGAGATCATTATTGCAGATCATGTTAATACCGATGCTTGTGATCATATTGATCCAGGGGAGTATACCGTTTTTGACACTTGTACTGAGCGGGATCAAGAAGAGTCTGGAAGATAATACGATACAGATGGATACGCATATGATAGAGAAAAACCAGTTGATCCTGCAAAATGATATGAATGAGAAATGGCGTACGATCTACAAAGAGAGTGATGGGCTTTCACTGAATCTCGAGAATTTATTAAAAAGTGATCATAAAACGATAAAGCAGTTTTTGAAATCAAAAGAATTACAGGGGCAGTATCTGGAAAAGGTATTCCCACAGCTTTTGAGTACACTACAGTATAATACAACATCTGGTGTTTTCCTAGTACTGGCGAATGACCAGGATATTTCAAAAGAAGCAGATTATCAAGGAGTTTTTGTAAGAGATTCTAATCCACAGTCTAAGACAGTTTCGAATACAGATTTACTAATGGAACGTGGCAGTAAGAAGCTGTCTCATAATGAGAAGATTTCCTTAGATAGTCCGTGGGTAACCAATTTCCATTTTTGTGGAAATGGACAGCGAAGTGCCGATGATTTTTATTATCAGCCATACATAGCGGCACAGAAATATAAAGACAGTAAGATGGTCGATCTTGGCTATTGGGCTAAGCCATTTATCTTGGAAGACAGTTATTTGGATGATCATAAGATGATCACTTATTCTGTACCTTTGAAGTATGATGGAGAAATCTATGGAGTTTTGGGAGTGGAGATTTCCTTGGATTTTTTAAACAGTTACTATTCTGTACATGATCTTGATACTTCAAGAAATGCAGGATATGCATTGACGATCGATCAGTCGGATGATTCTGATAAAACTTATGAGATCATCAGTGGAAAAGGAACACTTTATGATGCAGCAGCAAGAGTTGGAAAGACTTTAAAATTACAACAACAAACAGGAAAAGAATTATATAAAGTGAAGGATGCTTTTGTTGGAACGCAAAGAATCTATGCGATCACAAAACCTCTAAAATTATATAGTAATAATGTACCATATGAGGATACGAAGTGGACATTGTGTGGATTTGTTACAGAGGATTCTATCTATGGACTTGGGAATCAGGTATATATGTGGATCATTGCAACAATCATAGGAAGTACATTATGTGCAGTTATCCTTTTATATATTTTGATACGTTATGTGACAAAACCAGTATATACGCTTGCTGAAAGTGTAAGAGGCGGGGTTAAGAAAATTCATCAGTATGGATCATCATCGATCAAAGAAATCAATGAACTTCATGAAGTGATCGAAACATTGACAGATGCACAGCAAGAAGCAGAAGATAGGCTGTTGGAAGAAAAAGAACGTTATAAGATTGCAGTAGAGACATCCAATGATTTGTTCTTTACTTATCGTAAGAAGGATAAGATCCTTGAAATTGTAAACAGCAAAGAATTTGATGGAGTCTGGAAATGCAAAGACCATCCAGAATATTTAAGAAACGAGTGTATCCATCCGGAAGACCGCAAGAAAGTATTTGACATTTTTAAGACAGACGAGAAGAAATTGAATATTGAATGCCGTTTAAGAGAGAATGTTCATAAAGACTATAAATGGGTAAATCTGACGGGAAGTGTGATGAAGGATGAGAATGGAGAATATGATCGTGTGGTTGCCTGTGTACATGACATTCAGCAGCACAAGATGTTAGAAGAAGCACAGAAAAATAAACAGATTCTTGATTCTACAACTAAGTTTTACCGTTTGGAACATGGAATTAATGAAATCATGTTACGAATGAAACAGGTTCATAAGTCAGTATTCACAGAACTTGAGATTGATCAGTTTACAAAATTAAACCAAAAATATGGTCTGGTATTTGGAGACCTGATACTGGAACATTTAGCAAAGATCATTCGTAGAGAATGTATAGAGCAGAAGATCAACGATGCTATTTTTATTCGTGGAAATGCAGGAAAGATTGTAATCTGGATTCCACACAAAAGTGTAGATGATATGAAACAACTTCTTGATCTGATCAGAGAAGATTTTGAAAATATGATTCATAAAGATTATCAGGAATTAAGCTTTAAGGCAGGAATATCTATGATATCAAAGGATGATGATATATGGGAAATGCTAAAACAGACAGAAAAAGCTTTACAGCTAGCAAAAAGCAAGCAGATGAAAGAACTTTGTTATGAAGAATTATCCAAAGAAGAACAGATCATTCCTAAAGATATGAAGATTGAAGAACGCCCAATTTTTGAAAAGCTAAAAGAAATGAGTCTGTCATCATTGGCATTAAATTTATTTGATCGTAGTAGTGATATGAAGGTTGCAATGGATGTACTTGCTCTGAAACTTCAGGAAGTTTGTCATCTTAAAAATCTTGAGATCATAAACTTTAGCAAAGAATATCTGGTAAATAGCTATTCCTATCAGTGGAAACAGGAAGATACACAAAAATGGAGCGGAATCGTACATTGTAATGCAACACAATATGCAGATTTCATAAAAAATAACATTAAGCAAAAGATTCTTCCAATCACACAAAAGCTGCGTCAGGAACCATTACTGAAAGACTTTGTCAAAGAACAAGATGGTATGATCTTCCATATGCTTGATGATGGAGAATATTCTGGAAGTGTATTATTTATTGGAGTAGAGCGTCAATATATTTATGAGGAGAAAGAGCAGAAACAGTTAGAAGAGATTAGTGCGATCATCCAAAACCGAATGAACCTGCAACGTCACAATCTCCTGGCTCAGGCAAAATCTGATTTCCTTGCACGAATGTCACATGAAATCAGGACACCAATGAATGGTATTATCGGTATGACGGAGATTGCTTTAAGAGAAGATCAAGGGGAAGCAAGAAGAATGGATTGTTTAAGAAAGATTCAGAGTTCTTCTACATATCTGCTTGGCATTTTGAATGATATTCTTGATATGAGCAAGATTGAAAGTGGGAAGATGCAGCTTGTAAAAAAGAAATATTCATTGAATCAAGTGATCGAAGATCTAAGCGTTGTGATGGAATCAAAGATAAAGCAAAAGAAGCTACATTTTGTAAAACAGATTGAACTGATTCACCATACATTCATATGCGATGAACTAAGACTTAATCAGATTCTTGTGAATCTCTTAAGTAATTCGGTCAAATATTGTGATGAAGCTGGATATATCTCACTGATCGTGAAAGAAACAGCTATGGATGAGAAACATTCTGATGTTTATTTTGCGGTGCAGGATAATGGATGAGGAATTGCAAAAGATAAGCAGGAGATCATTTTCAAACGTTTTGAGCAGGCCGATAATTCTGATCTCGCAAGAAGACAAGGAACAGGACTGGGACTTGCAATCAGTAATCGTTTAGTTCATATGATGGATTCAGAGATTGAACTTCAAAGTGAGTTAGGAAAAGGAAGTATCTTTGGATTTCATGTGACACTGGAACTTGCACAAGATCAGGAAGAGGTAAAGAAAGCAGAGGATCATCCATTAAATGTGGAAGGAAAGAGAATTTTGATCGCAGAAGATAATGAGCTGAATATGGAAATCATTACAACGATACTAAAGGACTATAAAGTGATCGTGGAATCTGTTTATAATGGACAAGAAGCATTGGATAAGATCAAAGCAAGTGCTCCAGGATATTATGATCTTATTTTTATGGATATCATGATGCCAGTGATGGATGGGCTTGAGGCAACCAAAGAGATTCGAAGACTTTCAAGAAGAGATTGTCAGGAGATTCCAATCATAGCAATGAGTGCGAATGCATTTGATGAAGATGTGAAAAAGTCTCTTGCAAGTGGGATGAATGGACATTTATCTAAACCGATCGATCTTGCTAAGTTGGAAGAGGTTTTATTGTTAATATCTTCTTAGTCTTTATAGATATCAGATGAGTATATGCGTATTTTATTTCATACTTTCTTCTAAAAAAAAGGTATGTTACAATACTATGAGTTGTATATTAACAAATAACAGGAGAAAGAGGTAGTATGCTAAATTTTATCAGAGGATTTTGTATGGCATTAGCTGACAGCGTTCCGGGTGTATCTGGTGGAACGGTTGCGTTCTTACTTGGATTTTATGACAAGTTTATCACATCACTCGATCATTTGATGTCAGGAACAAAAGAAGAAAGAATCGAAGCAATCAAGTTTTTAATAAGAATTGGAATTGGATGGGTAATCGGAATGGGGGCAGCGGTTTCTGTTCTGGCTAGTATTTTTGATGATAAGATCTATGAGATCAGTTCCTTATTCTTAGGACTTATCATCTTTGCGATTCCAATGATCTGTAAAGAAGAGAGGGATTCCTTAAAAGGGAAATATCAGAATATCATTTTTGTAGTGATCGGAGTTGTATTAGTTGCAGCGATCACATATTTTAATCCGGTATCTGGAAAAGGTATCAGTGTCAGTGTAGAACATTTAAATGTTACACTTGGTATTTACATCTTTGCGGTAGCAATGGTAGCAATTTCAGCAATGGTGCTTCCTGGGATTTCAGGATCAACTATGCTTTTGATCTTTGGATTATACATTCCAGTGATCACTGCTGTTAAAGAAGTAATGCATCTAAATCTGTCTTACTTTCCAGTTGTTGTGATCTTCGGACTTGGAGTCTTAACAGGGATCGCACTTGTCATTAAATTGATCAAGAGAGCTTTGGAAAATCATCGTTCAGCAATGATTTATTTTGTCATTGGAATGATGATCGGGTCTTTATATGCAATCGTTATGGGACCAACAACACTGGAGAATACGAAGGCAGCAATGACACTTCATACGTTCCATCCGGTATTCTTTATTATCGGTATTGCAATCGTTTTTGGACTTGAGAAGATCAAAGCAATTTCTGAATAATCCAATGAATTTAATAAAATACGAGAGTATAATAAAGGAGTTTTGCAGAATTTTATCTGTAAAGCTCCTTTTTTGCATATGTTATGTATGTCGTAAAATTACGATTGTAAATTCATAACAAACATTCACAGTTTTGACATAATCCTATGATAGAATAAAATCAACAAAATGAGAAAAGCTGTTTTTTACTCGATAGGAAGTACAGTATTATAAATGATCGTATAAAAATAAAATCAGGAGGAAGATATAAGGTGAGTGAATTAAAGATATTAGTTGTGGATGATGAAAGCAGAATGCGAAAGCTAGTGAAAGACTTTCTCACAAGAGCAGGCTATCAGGTACTAGAAGCACAGGATGGTGAAGAAGCGGTTGATACCTTTTATTCTACAAAAGGAATCAATCTTTTAGTCTTAGACGTTATGATGCCGAAGATGGACGGATGGGAAGTTGTCAAAGAGATCCGTAAGGTATCGAAAGTTCCGATTATCATGCTGACAGCCAAGGATCAGGAACAGGACGAGCTTCTTGGATTTGAACTTGGGGTGGATGAATACATTTCCAAGCCATTCAGCCCAAAGATTTTAGTAGCCAGAGTGGAAGCTCTTTTAAGAAGAACGGTTCAGACAGAAGGTGAACAGTTAGAAGCAGGCGGAATCGTGATGGATGTTGGAGGACACCATGTATCGATAGATGGGAAAGGAATCAATTTAAGTTATAAAGAATTTGAATTGTTACAATACTTTATGTCCAATCAGGGAAGAGCACTTACAAGAGAGAGTATCTTAAATCAGGTGTGGAATTATGACTATTTTGGAGATGCCAGAACAATTGATACGCATGTGAAGAAATTAAGAAGTAAACTTGGCGAGAAAGGTTCTTACATTCATACGATCTGGGGCATGGGATATAAATTTGAGGTTGAAGAGAATTGAAAAAGAGAGTATTAAAAAACCGTTCAGTCCGAGTAAAGATGACTTTGATGCTGATCATTATCATGACATCGGTGATCTTATTGTCTGTATTAGTAAATCTTACGATGCTTAAAACATACTATACAGAAAAAGAGAAAAAGGCAATTAAGGAATCATACTGTGAGATACAGAAAGTGTTTAAGAAGGATACAGTTCGTAAGAATGATGTTGATGAGATTGCCAAAAAGTATAATTATAGAATTATGATCAATGATTCGACAGGACAGAATGTATATAGCTCAGAAGGCGAAAAGAGTTTTATGTATAAAAACCTTTGGAATATTCTAAATAATAATCTGGACAGAATCAGTAATGAGATCAGCAAACAGGGATATGCAGTTATGACCAATTCCAATAAGAGTATTGGAACAAGTATTAATCTGATCGGATATCTGGAGGATGATTATACGGTGATCATTAGCACACCGATGGAAAGTATTCAGACAAGTGCAAGATTATCAGGACAGTTTACGATGTATGTTGGATTGGTCTTGATCGTTTGTGGTGCAGTGGCAATGTATTTATACAGCCGCCAGTTTACAAAGCCAATCGAAGATATGGCAAAAGCAGCGAATCAGATGTCGCATCTTGATTTTGATGTAAAAGTACCAACAGGATCAGATGACGAACTTGGAAGGCTTGGGAACAGTATCAATGAGCTATCGTCTAAATTGGAATTAACTATTTCAGAACTAAAAACGGCAAACAATGAGCTTCAAAAGGATATTGAGCAGAAAGTTCAGATTGATGAGATGCGAAAGGAATTCTTATCCCATGTATCACATGAATTAAAGACGCCGATCGCATTGATCCAAGGATATTCAGAAGGGCTGAAAGACAATATCTTAGATGACGAAGAAAGCAAGGAATTCTACTGTGACGTTATCGCAGATGAAGCAAAGAAGATGAACAGGATGGTTCAGAAACTGCTGACACTCAATCAGATTGAGTTTGGAAATAATCAGGTTAACATGGAACGATTTGATATTACGGAAATGATTCAAAATATGGTGGAAGCAAGTAAGATCCTTGTGGAGAAACAAGGAGTTCAGATTATTTTTGATGAACCAGAGACACATGTGTGGGCAGATGAATTTATGATCGAAGAGGTTGTGAATAACTACTTGAGCAATGCAAGAAATCATGTTACAGATGGAGGAATCATCAAAGTAAGCTATTGTCAGCATGGAAAGGACTTAAGAGTCAAAGTATTCAATACAGGAGATCATATTCCACAGGAAGATATCAATAAGCTTTGGGTAAAATTTTATAAAGTCGATAAGGCAAGAACAAGAGAATACGGTGGAAGCGGAATTGGATTGTCTATCGTTGAAGCTACGATGAAAGCCCATGGCAAAGATTACGGAGTTACGAATGTAGAAGGTGGAGTAGAATTTTACTTTGAAGTAGAATCCGCAGATTCTGAATCCGAATAGTATGATTCAATGTAAAAATAATACAGACAAGGAAACGATTCTTGTGGTATGATATAGAAAGAGTAAAAGCAGGGGAAATCAGTGTAAGCTGGTTTCCTTTGGCAAATAAGGATAAAAAGGATGAAAGAAATATGTTAAAAGATTACAAAGACCAGATTCAAGATGCAGACCTTGTATTAGTTGGAATCGGACGAGAATTACGTGCAGACCGTCTGATCGATTTTAAGAAAGCAATCACAAATGAACATTATCAGAATCTGATCGGCAAAGATGATGAAGATTCCAAATGGATGAGAACAGTCTACGAAAGAGAATATTTATTATCTATGAAAGAGACAGATCTGTTCAAAGAATTAGAAGAAGTTTTAGAAGGAAAAGAATATTTTGTAGTGACAAGCAATGATGATGGATTATTATATCATACTCATTTAAAGAAAGATCATGTTACTGCACCATGTGGCAACGGTGATTTCTTCCAGTGCAGCGGACCATGTGATGAACAGCTCTATCCAGCCAACTTAGGACTTAAAGATCTAATTGATTATTACGAGAAAACAGGTAAGATAGAACATCTGGAGTGTCCAAAGTGTGGCAAACAATTAATCTTTAATGTCCGTACAGAAGAGACAAAATCCATCTATATCGAAGGAGCCTACCTAAATTCATGGGCAAGTTATACGAAATGGCTCCAAAACACTTTAAATAAAAAGCTTTTTATATTAGAATTAGGAGAAGGTTTTGAAGTCCCAAGTTTGTTCCGCTGGCCTTTCGAGAAGATGGCATTCTACAATGAGAAAGCAACTTTTGTAAGAGTGCATCATTCACTTTACCAGATTGGAAAAGAGATCAAAGAAAAAGGAATCGGGATCAAGATGGACAGCCGTGACTTTTTAAACATAGCACACGAATAGAGGAGACAGCCTATGATAGCGATTATCGATTATGATGCAGGAAATATCAAAAGTGTTGAGAAAGCACTGAATTACCTCGGAGAAGAAGCAATCATCACAAGAGATCACGATGAGATCGTAAACAGCGACAAAGTCATTCTTCCAGGAGTTGGAGCATTTGCAGATGCGATGGAGAAGATTCGTCATTATGGATTAGAAGATACGATTCATGAAGTCGTAGAGAAGAATATTCCATTTTTAGGGATCTGTCTTGGGCTACAGTTAATGTTTGAATCTAGTGATGAAGGACCAGGGGTGAAAGGACTTGGATTATTACCAGGAAAGATCTTAAGAATTCCAAAGAGTGGAGATTTAAAGATTCCACATATGGGATGGAATAATATCAAAGTTAAAGAAGGTTCTAGATTATTCAAAGGACTTCCAGATAATCCATATGTATATTTTGTACATTCCTATTATCTTCAGGCAGACGATGAAGATATCGTAGCAGCAACAACCGAATATGGTGTGAAGATTCACGCAGCAGTAGAGAAAGACAACATCTTTGCCTGCCAGTTCCATCCGGAAAAGAGCAGCACCGTAGGACTACAGATTTTAAAGAACTTCGTTTCACTATAGGAGGAATTGGCGATGCATACAAAGAGAATTATCCCATGTTTAGATGTCAAAGCAGGACGCGTTGTGAAAGGTGTCAATTTCGTTAATCTGATTGATGCCGGAGATCCGGTAGAGATCGCAGCAGCATATGACAAAGCAGGTGCAGATGAGCTTGTATTCTTAGATATCACAGCATCATCCGATGCAAGAAATATCATGATCGATATGGTAAGAAAAGTCGCAGAAAAAGTATTTATTCCATTTACCGTCGGTGGAGGGATCCGTACTGTGGATGACTTTAAAGCAATCTTACGAGAAGGCGCAGATAAGATTTCGATTAATTCCTCAGCAATCAATACACCGAATCTGATCAATGATGCAGCAGACAAATTCGGAAGCCAGTGTGTTGTTGTAGCGATTGATGCCAAACGCAGAGCCGACGGAAGCGGATGGAATGTCTACAAGAACGGTGGAAGAATCGATGTAGGCTTAGATGCTGTAGAATGGGCCATGGAAGCAAACCGCCGTGGAGCAGGAGAAATCCTGTTAACAAGCATGGACTGTGACGGAACGAAAGCAGGATATGACAATAAACTGACAAGAATCATTGCAGAGAATGTTGATATTCCAGTGATCGCATCTGGTGGTGCGGGGAATAAAGAACATTTTTATGATACATTGACAGAAGGAAAAGCAGATGCAGCATTGGCGGCTTCACTGTTCCATTTTAATGAATTGAAGATATCTGATCTCAAGGAATATCTGGATCAGAGAGGGATTAGTGTCAGACGATAGAATTATATCATTTGATGATAAGGAAAGAAGACTCTTTTTTTGTGAGGAGTCTTCTTTTTTAATACAATGTTATTGTAAAATATTGACAGGAATAAACAAATGTGTTTTAATTACATAAAATACAAACATTTACATAATAAACAGGAGGGGACATATGGAACAAAATGAAAATAATTTTATCAGCGAAGAAGTAAAAAGATTAACATAGAAATGCAAAATACCTATCAGGAAGACTGGGCAGAGAGAAGCCTTTTCTACAACTGTCGGATGTTTACAGAAGGTTTTAAAAAAGGCGATCCTTACTGGAAGCTTTCACCTTGTATCCATATAGGAATCTTAAATTTTAACATGATGAAAAGTCCTGGATATTACCATAAAGTGACATTGCGAGACGAAAAAACCAATGAACTCTACAGTAGAAAATTTCAATTCCATGTGATAGAATTAAAGAAAACAAAGGCAGCCAAAGGCAAAGCAAGAAAGCATCCTCTATACCGTTGGGCAAGACTGATCGCCGCAACGACATGGGAAGAGGTTGCGCAGGAATCAGCAGGTAATAGATATATGGAAAGGATACAAGAAGAAATGGTAAAGATGAGCCAGGACGAACGGGACAGATATCTATATTTGAGAGAAGCGATGGCAGCGAGTGACAGAGTGAGTCAGCTGCAGAGTGCGGAAAATCGTGGGGTAAGGGCAGGAAAATTACTAAATCAAATTTCTATGATTCAGAAAAAAGTAAAGAAAAACAAGAATCTAGAACAAATAGCAGATGAACTAGAAGAGTCAACAACCAAGATAAGACCAATCTACGATCAAGTAAAACAACATCCAGACAAAACAGCAGAAGAAATCTACAATCTAATTAATAATGAATAAAATCGGAGGACATTACAAATGAGTATCAAGACAGACAAAGCAGCACAAAACCACCAGAAAGGCTACAACTGTGCCCAGGCAGTTGCCTGTGCATTTGCTGAAGAAATGGGAATCGACGAATCCATCATTTTCAAGATGATGGAAGGTCATGGACTAGGAATGGGCTGCATGGAAGGAACATGTGGAGCGATCACCGGAGCCGTTGCAGTCATCGGTGCCATAAAAAGCTGTGGAGACATCGAGAAACCAGTTTCCAAAGCAGCAACCTACAAACTTTCAGGAGAGCTTGTAAAACGCTTTCAGGAGAAGAATCAAGCAACAAAATGTAAGGACCTAAAAGGGATTGAAACGGGAAAAGTCTTAAGATCCTGTCCAGGCTGTATTGAAGATGCAACAGCCATTCTGGAAGAAATTTTAGCAGAATGATCTAATTGAAATAGAAAGAAACAAACAAGAAGCCATGTTACAAGCATAGACAAGATTTATCTATGCCGGAACATGGCTTCTTTTTATTAGCATTTGATTCTAAACAATAGAAAAATAACTATTTATTCATATTCTTCTCAGCCGCAGAAAGCATCAGCTTAATACGGTTGATCTGGTTAACCTCACTAGCTCCCGGATCATAGTCAATCGCCACGATGTTCGCATCAGGGAATGCCTGACGGATTTCTTTGATAACACCCTTACCAACGACATGGTTCGGTAAGCATGCAAATGGCTGTGTACATACGATATTTGGAGCACCGCTGTGAATCAGTTCAACCATCTCACCTGTTAAGAACCAACCTTCACCAGTCTGGTTACCGATGGATACAAATGGTTTTGCATATTCTGCAAGATCTTTGATATATGCAGGTGGTTCAAAACGGTTACTCTTGGCTAGTTCTTTACGAAGAGTCTGACGATAACGTTCAACGATCCAGATCGCGGAATTGCTGATGATCGCAGATTTCTTAGATTTACCAAGGTAACGGTATTTGAAGTTACTGTTGTAGAAGCTGTACATGAAGAAATCTAATAAATCAGGTACAACAGCTTCCGCACCCTCACGTTCCAGAAGTTCTACTAAGTGGTTATTTGCATCTGGAAGGAATTTCACAAGGATCTCTCCAACGATTCCGACACGAGGTTTCTTAATATCTTTTAATGGAATGCGGTCAAAGTCACGAATGATTCCACGGATATTCTTCTGGAATGTGTAGAAGTTACCTTTGGCAATATCACGTTTACATTTTGCAGCCCATTGTTTGTGTAATTTATTAACAGAACCAGGTTTTACTTCGTAAGGACGTGTATGATAAACCGTTCTCATAAAGACATCACCATAAACGATCGCCTGAACTGCTTTATTTAATAAACCAGGTGTAAAACTAAATCCGCTGTTTTTCTCAATTCCCTGTGCACTTAAACCAATAACAGGAACATAACCATAACCAGCTTTCTCAAGCGCACGGCGGATAAAACTGATATAGTTTGTAGCACGGCATCCACCACCAGTCTGAGAGATGACAAGTGCGATCTTATGAGGATCATATTTACCAGAAAGCAATGCATTCATTAACTGTCCAATCACGATCAGAGATGGATAGCAAGCATCATTATTTACATATTTAAGTCCTGTATTAACATCTTCCATACCACCCTGATTTAAAACTTCAACGTTATATCCACAAGACTGCAGGGCAGGTTCTAAGAATTCAAAATGGATCGGAGACATCTGAGGAACTAACAGTGTGTAGTTTTTACGCATCTCTTTTGTAAATTCCACACGTTTGATCGCTGGAGATACAGGTTTTGGTTCAATCTTATGTTTTTTACGGACACGAACAGCACTGATCAGTGAACGGATACGGATTCTTGCTGCACCAAGGTTATTTACTTCATCAATCTTTAATACTGTGTAGATACGTCCAGATTTTGTTAAGATATCTTTTACTGTGTCAGTTGTAACCGCATCCAGTCCACAACCGAAAGAGTTTAACTGAATGACTTCTAACTGTTTATTTGCTTTTGCATAGTTTGCTGCAGCATATAATCTGGAATGATACATCCACTGATCCTGTACATTTAATGGACGTTCAACCTTTGATAAATGAGAAATAGAGTCTTCAGTTAAAACGGCGATTCCATAAGAGTTGATCAGCTCTGGAATACCATGATTGATCTCAGGGTCGATATGATATGGACGACCACATAAAACGATACCAGTTCTACCAGTTTCAGCAAGGTAAGCAAGTACTTCCTCACCTTTATTCTGAATGTCTGTACGAACCTGTGCAAGTTCTGCATACGCCTTATCAACCGCATGATTGACTTCATCTACTGTTAAATGATACTGAGCTTCTAATTCCTCGAATAAACGGGATTTCAGGGCTTCTTCATTATCCAGTGCTAAGAATGGATTCATGAAGTTGATATGCTCTGTAGCAAGTTCTTCCATGTTATTTTTGATATTTTCTGCATAAGAAGTAACGATCGGACAGTTGTAATGGTTATTTGTACCTTCCATCTCGTTACGTTCATAAGGAATACAAGGGTAGAAGATATCCTTGATTCCCTGTTTGATCAGCCACATCACATGACCATGGGCTAATTTTGCAGGGTAACATTCTGATTCACTTGGAATAGATTCGATACCTAACTCATAAATCTTACGGGAAGATTCTGGAGATATCACAACTTTAAATCCAAGATCTGTAAAGAATGTATACCAGAATGGATAGTTCTCATAAATATTTAAAACTCTAGGGATACCAATGACACCACGTGAAGCTTTTTCATCAGATAAAGGTTCATAGTCAAAAGTACGATGGAGTTTGTAATCATAAAGGTTTGGAATATGTTCTGCATTTGGTTCTTTTCCAACACCACGTTCACAACGGTTACCTGTGATATAACGGCGGCCGTTTGAGAATTTGTTGATCGTTAACAGACAGTGGTTTGTGCAGCCTTTGCATCGTGTCATAGATGTATCAACACTCATAGCAAAGATCTCTTCTAAAGGAAGCATAGAAGTTTCCATATCTGCTTCATAACGTTCTCTGGCGATCAGTGCAGAACCGAAAGCTCCCATGATACCAGCAATATCAGGTCTTACAGCATGGCATCTAGAGATACGTTCAAAGCTTCGAAGAACCGCATCATTATAAAATGTACCACCCTGCACAACGATATGTTTTCCAAGATCAGAAGGATCTGTTAATTTGATAACTTTGTATAAAGCATTCTTGATAACAGAGTAAGCAAGACCAGCAGAGATATCTCCAACACTTGCTCCTTCTTTCTGTGCCTGTTTTACCTTAGAGTTCATAAACACTGTACAACGTGATCCAAGATCAATCGGATTCTGTGCTGTTAAGGCAACTTTTGCAAATTCCTGTACGGAATGATTTAAGGATTTTGCGAATGTTTCAATAAATGATCCGCAACCTGAAGAACAGGCTTCATTTAACTGTACATCATCAACGACACCGTTTTTGATACGGATACATTTCATATCCTGGCCACCGATATCAAGGATACAGTCAACATCAGGATCAAAGAATGCAGCAGCATAGTAATGCGCAATTGTTTCAACTTCACCAAAATCAAGGTTTAACGCAGCCTTGATCAGATGTTCTCCGTATCCTGTCGAACAGGAAGATACGATCTTGGCTTCTTTTGGCATCTGTTTATCAATCTCATGAAGTGCCTCGACAACAGCGTGAAGCGGACTTCCGTTGTTATTATTGTAGTAGCTGTAGAGAAGTTCTCCGTCTTCACCAGCTAAAGCAACTTTTGTTGTTGTGGAACCAGCATCGATTCCTAAGTAACAGTTTCCTTTATATGTAGAAAGATCTCCGCGTTTTACAACATGGCGGTTATGATCTTTTACGAAACTCTTATATTCTTGTTCGCTCTTAAATAAAGGTTCTAAACGGTCAACTTCCTGCTGAAGCTCAATCTTCTTCTCAAACTGCTTTAATAAATGTTCAAAATCAGTTGTAACTTCCTCTTTTGCATTTAAGGCAGCACCGACAGCTGCAAATAAATGAGAGTGAGTTGGAGCAATGATCTCATCATCTTTTAAGTTTAATGTACGGATAAATGCCTCTTTTAATTCTGTAAGGAAATGAAGAGGACCTCCAAGGAAAGCAACGTTTCCACGGATTGGTTTACCACATGCAAGACCACTGATCGTCTGGTTTACAACTGCCTGGAAAATAGAGGCAGCAAGGTTTGGTTTCGTTGCACCTTCGTTGATCAGAGGCTGGATATCAGTCTTTGCAAATACACCACAGCGGGCTGCGATCGGATAGATTGTGTCATAATCTTTTGCATATTCGTTTAATCCGCCGGCATCTGTCTGTAATAAAGAAGCCATCTGGTCGATAAATGATCCTGTACCACCAGCACAGACACCATTCATACGCTGATCGATTCCATGTGTGAAATAAATGATCTTTGCATCCTCACCACCAAGCTCGATGGCAACATCTGTCTGAGGAGCGTAATCCTGTAATGCACTGGATACACAGACAACTTCCTGACAGAATGGGATGTCTAAGTAAGAAGAAATGGAAAGTCCTCCGGAACCGGTAACGGTTGGAGCAAACGTCATTTCTCCGATCTGGTCTTTTGCTTTTCTTAATAAGGAAGATAGTGTTTCCTGAATCTTAGCAAAATGTCTCTGATAATCAGAGAAAAGTATATTATGTTGTTCGTCGATGACAGCGACCTTGACTGTCGTTGAGCCAATATCAATTCCTAATCGTTTCATCTTCTCGTATACCTGCTTTCTATAAAATACTATAATTTCAAGCGTTAAAATAATGTTAAAAAAACATATCTGTCCAATATACATGGACATTATATCTATTATAATCATTTTCAAAATAATTGCAAATAGGAATATTATCTAAAAAATCGGGGGAAAATAGTGGAAACAAGGAAATGCTGCTGCATATTCTATAAAAAAGCGAAGGAATTCTTAAAAATGAGTCAAACAAATACATGCAAAGGAACAGTTTATATTGTAAAAGAAAAAGACAGCCTGTATCAGATCGCAAAGGCATATGGAGTGAAGGTAAGAGATATCATGAGAGAAAATCCTTTTGTTAATGTGTATAATTTACAGATCGGTGATGAATTATGTGTTCCTGGATTTTTAAGTGTTGCAGAAAATGCATACACTCCATATATTGTAAAAAAAGGAGAAACAATCCTTAATATAGCCAATATGCACAAAACAACAGTGGAAAATTTAGCAAAAAGTAACAAAAAAATAAGGGAAATGACATTGCCAGTTGGTACAGTACTGTTAATTGACAAAGCAAAATGAGTTCTTTATAATGAAATAGGTAAAAGTTTGGAGTTTTAGATATTCCAAAGAAGAAAACAGGATCTGTGAGAATACAGAGCCCTGTTTTGTGGGAAACTTATGGACAAGGTACTTCCATAGAAAGGAGCGGACAATGATCAAGTATTATCGCACGATGGATCATCAGATTCATGAAATCAGTGAACCTATGGAAGGTACATGGATATCGTTAGTTCATCCCACAGCGGCAGAACTTGCAACGATTGCGGCAGAATATAAGATAGATATTGATGATCTTAGAGCCCCTTTGGACGAAGAAGAACGTTCGCATATCGAGGTGGAAGAAGGTTATACCTTGTTTATCGTAGACGTACCAACAACAGAGGAACGAAAAGAAAAAGAATATTTCTTAACGATTCCATGTGGTATTATTCTGACTGAGAAAGTGATCATTACAGTATGTCTTGAAGATACTTCTGTTCTTGCAGACTTTAAGAATGGAAGAGTTAGAAATTTCTGGACATTTAAGCGTACAAGATTTATCTTACAGATACTTTACAGGAATGCATCATTATATCTTCAATATCTGCGAATCATTGATAAAAAGAGTGATTCTGTTGAAAAACAGCTTCACATCTCAACGAAGAATCAGGAACTTATAGAGCTTTTGGAATTAGAGAAGAGTTTGGTTTACTTTTCTACATCCTTAAGATCAAACGAACTGGTACTTGAGAAGATGCTAAAGATTGATAAGATCAAACAGTACCCGGAAGATGAGGAATTACTGGATGATGTTATCATAGAGAATAAACAGGCTATTGAGATGGCGGATATTTATAGTAATATCTTAAGTGGTACAATGGATGCATATGCATCAGTTATCTCAAATAATCTGAACATAGTAATGAAAGTTCTTGCAATCATCACGATCGTTATGTCGATTCCAACGATGATCGCAAGTTTTTGGGGAATGAATGTTCCAGTACCATTAGCACATTCACCATATGGATTTTTGATCCTAGTGATCGTATCTTTAATTCTCACAATTTTTGGAGGATACATCCTGGGTAAGAAAAACATGTTTTAATATTGATTGATGATAAGAAAGGTTTTTTATGTGGCTAAATAAACTGGAAGAGAAATTTGGCAAATATGCAATTTCAGATCTTCCAAAGATCATAGTTTTATTATATGCGGTTGGATTTGTGATCGCAAATATATCACCACAATTATACAGCTTACTGGAATTGAATCCGTATCTGATCCTTCACGGACAAGTCTGGAGATTAGTAACATTTTTACTGATCGGACCAGAGACGAATTTGATTTTTGTAATATTTGTATTATTATTTTATTACTCTATCGGAAGCTCATTAGAGCAGGTATGGGGTACTTTCCGATTTAATATGTATTATTTGATCGGAGTTTTAGGAACGATCGTTGGAGCGTTCTTAACCTATGTGATTCTTACGTTTGCGTATGGAGAATCCTATGGTGCTTTTGTGAATATGGACACATTTTATCTGAATATGACATTGTTTTTAGCATATGCAGCAATGTTTCCAGAGATGGAAGTATATTTGTATATGATCCTTCCAATCAAGGTAAAATGGCTTGGATACTTAGATGGATTATATTTAATCTACATTTTTTTAAGTTCAGGCTTTACAGTTGCCGGAATTTCGGTTAAAGTATCTATAGTTGCAGCTTTGTTAAATTTTCTACTATTTTTCTTCTCTATGAAGAAGATCCGAAGAATGGGAGCAAACTTCAAGGCTAAAACAATACATAAGAAGAAGGCAAGAGCGTACAAAGCTAAGACGATCACGCCAAAGAAGAAGAATGGTGCGATGCACGAATGTGCAGTGTGCCACAGAACAGAACTTGACGATCCAGAATTGGAATTTCGTTATTGTTCAAAATGCGATGGGAATTATGAATATTGTCAAGATCATTTATTTACCCATAAGCATGTGAAAAGGTGAGTTGTTTATTATTTAAATATATTTTGAAACCAAAGGAGAAAAATTATGCTAACCAAGAAGACAAAAATCATTTGTACAATGGGACCTGCAACAGACGACGATGAGGTATTAAAAGACCTGATGCGTTCAGGAATGGACATTGCCCGTTTAAACTTCTCTCATGGAGATCATGAAGAGCAGTTAGGACGTATCAAGAGAATTAAGAAGTTTAGAGAAGAACTGAATTTACCAATCGCTATTTTACTTGATACAAAAGGACCAGAGATCCGTACAGGATTATTAGAAACAGATGATGATGTTGAATTAGTAACAGGTCAGGAATATACACTGACAACAAGAGACATCAAAGGAAATAATGAAATTACCAGCATTACATATGCGGAACTTCCACAGGATGTAGAAGCTGGAAACACAATCCTGATCGATGACGGATTAATTGGGTTAAAAGTTAAAGAGATCAAAGATGGAACAGATATCGTATGTGACGTTATCAACGGAGGACTTTTAGGAAGCCGTAAGGGTGTTAACGTACCTAACGTAAGAGTTAACTTACCATCTATCACAGAAAAAGATAAAGCAGATATCGAATTCGGTCTTGAGAATGGAATCGACTTCATCGCAGCATCATTCATCCGTAATGCAGAAGCTGTAGAAGAGATCAAAGATATCATCGGTGCACATAACATGCATGTTGGTGTAATCTCTAAGATCGAGAACATGGAAGGTGTTGAAAACATTGATGCGATCATCGATGCATCTGCTGGTATCATGGTTGCCCGTGGTGACCTTGGTGTTGAAGTACCTGCTGAAGAAGTACCTTTCTTACAGAAAGAGATCATCAGAAAATGTAACGATGCATTCAAACCAGTTGTTACAGCTACACAGATGTTAGATTCTATGATCCGTAACCCACGTCCAACAAGAGCTGAGGCTACAGACGTGGCAAATGCGATCTATGATGGAACAGATGCGATCATGTTATCTGGAGAAACAGCAAAAGGTAAATATCCAGTAGAAGCTGTTAAGATGATGAATCAGATCGCAATCTCAACAGAAGTTCACTTAAGCACAAAGATCAAAGATTACAGATCTAAATATATCAATCGTGGAATTTCAGCAGCAGTTGCTTATTCTGCAGTACAGACAGCACACAATGTAAATGCAAAATGTATCTTAGCATCAAGTATGTCAGGATTCACAACAAGAATCGTATCTAAATTCAAACCAGATGCACAGATCATCGGTTTGTCACCAGATGATGCGATCGTACGTCAGATGCAGATCTATTGGGGAGTACGTCCTTTCAAATCTCACAAAGCTGAGACAACAAAAGATCTGTTAGATGAAGCAACAGATATCGTATTAGATGCAGGACTTGCTGAGAAAGGTGACATCTTAGTCTTAACAGGTGGTGGACCAGCTAACCACCGTGGAAAAGGTGTTACAAATATGTTAAAAGTAGTAAAAATCGGTGAATTTGGCGAGTAATCGACACGAATATATGATAGAATGGGGATGTAGCAATACATCCCTTTTTTCTTTTATCAGGAAATTCACTAAGATAAGATGGGATATTTTCAGGAGGAAATACGAGTGAAAGTTTCAGAACGTGTATACATATCAGAGATATTAAAAATACAAAAGAGGCACTTACTTCGCAAAATAGAGAAAGAAAAATCAATTTCAAGACTGTATTGTATCACACTGCCACTCTGGAACAGTGCATTTCTGGAAATATATCCTTATAATGAATTATTATCAGATATTCACAAAGAAAAAGATATTACAATCGTAGGGATGGCAGCAGGAAAAGATGATGCAGTCGTTATGTTAAGACGTATGATCGATGATCTGTATCATAAAGGAAAATTAAAAGACATCACAACATATTTCTGCGGGGAAGATAAATGAGCATACTATTTTTTATATTAAAGATCATAGGAATCCTGATCTTGATACCGATCGTGTTACTTTTAATCCTTCTGATATTTCCAATCTGTTACCAGATGGAAGGAGATTTTGATGATAAAACACCGAAAGCACAAGCGAAAGTATCATGGGCAGTCGTATTTTTACGGGCAAAGGTGTTTTATGAAGAAGAACTTAACTTTGCAATCCGCATCTTTGGAATTCCGGTATATGATTCACGAAAGGACCATTGGTCTGTATTAGGGGAGCATCCAGAGAAAGATAAGAAGAAAAACAAGAAGAAACATAAGAAAAAATCGACATCTGAAAAGAAATCAAAAAAAGAAGCGAAACAAAATAAACAACAGATAAAACAGGAAAAGCATACTGTACAAGAACAAATTTCAGATAAAAAGGTGGTTCGGGAAGCAAAAGATATAACAATAAAAAAGACTTCAGAAGACGTATTTGATCTTACATGGGATGAAAAAGAAGAATCAACAAAGAAAGACAAGGAGTTTTTCGGCAAAAAAATCGTGAATCTTCTCAAAAAGTGTTATAATAAATGCAAGAATCTCATAACAAAGATTCGTAAGATTACAGATAAGATGGAGACTGTTGGAGACATCTTAGAAGACGAAGATATTATCAATGCAATAAAGAGAATCAAAGAATATGGAATAAATGCAGTAAAGCTGTTGCTTCCGCAGAAACTAAATGCACAGATAACATTTGGTTTCGAAGACCCATATTACACAGGGAAAGTCTTAGGATGGGCAGCGGTACTGATTCCAATTTACGGAGATCGCATAGATATTACACCAGACTTTGAAAAAAGAACTCTAAAAGGACATTTAAAGATCAAAGGAAGTATAAGAAGATATAAGATCTTACAGCTGTTATGGAAAATATACAAAGACAAAGATGAACTAATAAAACAAAAAGACCGAGCATTAAGAATGATAGGAGGCAACTAAAATGAGCAAAGAAAATTTAAAAGATACCATGGGTTCACTATTTGACGGCATGGAAGGATTCTTAACATCAAAAACAGTCGTAGGAGAACCTATCTATATCAAAGATACCATCATCTTACCATTAGTAGATGTCTCCTTCGGAATGGGTGCAGGAGCTTTCTCTGGAGACAAGAAAGATAAAAGTGGAGGAGGAATTGGAGGAAAGATGACTCCAAGTGCTGTACTTGTTATTAAAGATGGACAGACGAAGCTTGTGAACATTAAGAATCAGGAGACGATCGTGAAGTTATTGGATATGGTACCAGATGTGATTGACAGGTTCGCAGGTAAGAACGAAAGTTTGGAAGATATTGTGGATGATCTTGAAAAGTAAATTTTAATTTCGAGTTGGCCAATTGTAGAATTCGAGTATATGATAAAAAATAAATAAGCAACTGAACGCGATGCGGTGGAATTTTGCTCATATTTTGAACAAATCGCTGATCCGCCCAATTTCCTACGATAACTCGCTTTGGAGTTTTGTTTCAGACAAAAGTCTTTGAAGCTCAGACAATCGTCCAATTGGGCTACGAATTTATTCAAAATATGGCAAAATTCCAATGCATCGCGTTCAGTTGCTTATTTATTTTTTATCATATACAAAAGCCTACCGTCGCAAACCCAAATTTATAAAGGAATGAGTAATAAAATTTCGGAATAAATATGTACAAAAAGGATTTTTAAATATGAAACGAGTCTGGGCTATTGCTTTTTTCTTTTTCTCTATGGGGTTGTTTGCGGGATTTTGGATTACGCATGATCCTATGAAAATAGTTATTTGTATAGGATGTGACATTATAGCGTATTGTTTGTTTTTTAAATGAATTTCAATAGAAAGGTAAAATAAAAAGAGTTGGAAAAATTCCAACTCTTAGTGGTTTCTTATATAATCAATCAAGATTAAGCACGTTCAACCTTACCAGATCTTAAGCAAGAAGTACAAACGTACATTTTCTTAGCTGCTCCGTTAACTTTAACTCTTACGGATTTGATGTTTGATTTCCACATTTTGTTTGATCTTCTATGTGAATGGCTCACTGCGTTTCCAAAATGAGCACCTTTGCCACAAATAGCACATTTTGCCATGTTAGCACCTCCTTATTCCAATCTCTATTCCTGTTTCATTCCAGGCTCGACAACTATTTCATTCTAACAGATTGATTTATAAAAATCAAGAATAAATTTGCTTTTATTTTAAATCATTTTTTGAAACACTAGACTTAGAGGGTTTCATAATGTATAATCGAGTTATATGAATTCTCGTTTGGAGGTATAATTTATGAAAGGACATGTGAATACAAAGAATGGAGAAATCTCCATTGAAAATCAGGTAATTGCGAAATATGCCGGAATCTGTGCTCTTGGATGCTTTGGTATTGTAGGAATGGCAATGGTGAATATGAAAGATGGAATTGCCAAGCTTTTGACAAGAGATAATATCAGAAAAGGTGTATTTGTTTCAGTAAATAATAATAAGATCACGATAGACTTCCATATTATTGTATCTTATGGAGTTTCTATTTCTACAGTGGCAAGCAATCTTATGGAATCTGTAAAGTATCGTGTGGAAGAATTTACAAGCCTTGAAGTAGAACGGATCAATATTTACGTTGAAGGCGTAAAAGATATAGGATAATAGATGATGGAGGCAAAGATTAAGATGAAACAGATAGATGCAGCATTGCTGCAGAAGATGTTGATTGGCGGAGCCAAGAGATTAGAGGCGAATAAAGAATATATTAATGAACTGAATGTATTCCCTGTACCAGATGGTGATACAGGAACGAATATGACAATGACTGCACTTGCAGCAGCCAAAGAAGTTGGAAATGCACCAGAAGTAACAGTTAAGGAAGTTACAAGAGCATTATCAAGCGGGTCTTTAAGAGGTGCAAGAGGTAACTCTGGAGTTATCTTATCTCAGTTATTCAGAGGATTTTACAAAGGTGTCAAGGGTGAAGATGTTCTGACAACCGAAACTGCTGCAGCGGGGTTTAAGAATGCGGTAGATACAGCGTACAAAGCTGTTATGAAACCCAAAGAAGGAACAATCCTTACAGTAGCGAAAGTAACGGCGGAGAAAGCAGTAGCATGTGCAAGAGAAACAGAAGATTTTAATGAATTTGCAGAGGTTGTGATCAAGGAAGCAAATGCGATTCTTAAGAAAACACCAGACATGCTTCCAGTACTGAAAGAAGCAGGTGTTGTGGATTCAGGTGGACAGGGACTGGTAGAATTTCTTCAGGGGGCAGTAGATGTATTGTCCGGAAAAGAAGTTGATCTAAGTGGTGTAGAAAGAGTTGCAAAGAAGCCAGCAGCGACACAGACAGAAGCACCATTGGAAGAGAAGGATATCAAATTTGGTTATTGTACAGAGTTTATTGTTATGACCAAAGAAGAGATTTCTATGGAAGAAGAACAGAAATTCAAAGATTTCTTAATGGGAATCGGAGATTCTATCGTAGTCGTTGCAGACGAAGACATCATTAAGGTTCATGTGCATACAAATCATCCTGGAAAAGCAATCGAAAAAGGTCTCACATATGGAGAACTTACGAATATGAAGATTGATAACATGAGAGAAGAACACAGAGAGCGTTTGAATCTTACACAGGCAGAAGCACAGGTGGACGATCAGCCAGTGAAACCAGAAGAACCGAAGAAAGATTATGGATTTGTAGCAGTTTCTATTGGACAGGGAATGAATGACATTTTCCGTGAATTAGGGGTAGATTATCTGATCGAAGGTGGTCAGACAATGAACCCTAGTACAGAAGATATGTTGAATGCGATCGAACAGGTTAATGCAGAGACAGTCTTTATCCTGCCGAATAACAAGAACATCATTCTTGCAGCAACACAGGCACAGTCTTTAGTAGAAGATAAGAATGTTGTGATCATTCCGACAACAACTGTTCCCCAGGGAATTTCAGCGATCATTGGATTTGATCCAGAAGCAGATGTCGAGTCTAATGAAGAAAGTATGAAAGATATCATCGAATGCGTCAAGACTGGAGAAGTAACTTATGCGGTCAGAGATACATCCATCAATGGAATTGCGATCAAGATTGATGATATTATGGGAATTGATGATGATGGAATCAAGAAAGTCGGACAGGATATCGAGAAGGTTACATTAGGATTATTAGAAGAGATGGTAGATGAAGACAGCGAGCTGATCAGCATTTACTATGGAGCAGATACAACAAAAGAACAGGCAGAAGCATTACTTGAGAAAGTAGAAGAAACATATGGTGACTGTGATGTACAGTTAGAATATGGCGGACAGCCGATTTATTATTTCTTATTGTCAGTAGAATAAGATGATACAAAGAAATCCCGCTTGAAGGCGGGGTTTCTTTGCTTTTAAGAGGAACTATTTAAGGAGAGACCTATGGATGGAACAACGAATATCATAGAATTAAAAGGAATTGGGGAGAAGAGTGCAACGGCATTTGGAAGACTTGGAATTCGGGATATTGATAGTCTTATCACGATGTATCCTAAATATTATCTCACTTACGAAGACCCAAAAGACATCCATGAATTAGAAATCGGACAGAGGGTTTCGATTGCAGTACGCATTAATTCAGAAGTGCATATTCAGTATGCAAGAAGAATAAAGATTGTTACTTGCACTGCAAAGGATCACACGGGAACGATCATGCTTGTATGGTATAATATGCCGTATTTAAAGAAACAATTACATCAGGGAAGAGACTATATATTTACAGGGACACCGATCTACAAGAATGGCAGGATCACAATGGAACATCCAGAAATCTTTACACCAGAAGATTATGAGGCAAAACAGGAAACACTGCAGCCAGTTTATCCATTGACAAGCGGGCTTACCAATAAGCTGGTATCCAAAGCAATGTTTCAGACAAAAGATTATATTTTTCAGATTCCAGAATATCTTCCACAGAATATTCTTGATCAGTATCATCCGATGGAATATAACAAAGCGATTTGGAATATTCATTTTCCAGAGTCCAAGAATGATCTGATAGAAGCAAAAAAACGCTTGATCTTTGATGAATTTTTTATTTTTATCTCAGCAATGCATATGATAACATCAGGTGAAGATATTAAAGAAGAAGGATATAAGATCGGTGTTTGTAAGGAAGCAAAAGAATTAATAGCGAATCTTCCATATGAGCTGACAGGAGCACAGAAACAGGCGTTAAATGAGATGGCAAAAGATATGGCATCGGGAAAAGTTATGAATCGTCTTGTGCAGGGGGATGTAGGTTCAGGAAAGACGATCCTTGCGATCATATTGCTTTTGATGTGTGCAAAGGCTGGATATCAAGGCGTTTTAATGGCCCCGACAGAAGTACTTGCAACGCAGCATTACGAATCATTTATGGAGCTTTTGAATCCATATGGAATCAAGATTGCATTATTAACAGGATCAACAAAAGCAAAAGAAAAAAGAGAAATTTACCAGAAGATTAAGGGTGGAGAGATTGATATTGTGATCGGAACTCACGCGGTAATTCAGGATAAGGTAGAATATCAGAAATTAGCACTTGTTATTACAGATGAACAGCATAGATTCGGAGTAAGACAAAGAGAAAGTTTATCGTTAAAAGGAGAAAAACCACACGTGCTTGTTATGAGTGCAACACCGATTCCAAGAACACTTGCGATCATCTTATATGGAGATCTTGATGTATCGATCATTGATGAACTGCCCGCAGAGAGATTGCCGATCAAAAACTGTGTAGTAAATACAAGTTACCGTCCGACAGCCTATCGATTTATTGAAAAACAGGTAAGTCAAGGAAGGCAGGTTTACATCATTTGTCCAATGGTGGAAGAAAGTGAGCCAATGGAAGGGGAGAATGTCATTCAGTATGCACAGATGTTAAGAAGCCAGTTTGCACCATCGGTAAGGATCAGTTATCTTCATGGGAAGATGAAAGCAGCAGATAAGCAGAAAGTGATGGATGATTTTTCAGAAGGGCTGATAGACGTACTTGTATCAACAACGGTTGTGGAAGTTGGCGTAAATGTACCGAATGCAACGGTTATGATGGTAGAGAATGCAGAACGTTTCGGGCTGGCACAGCTTCATCAGTTAAGAGGAAGAGTTGGACGAGGCGTTTATCAGTCATACTGCATTTTTATGACAAGTTCCAAGAAAAAAGAAACTATGCAGCGTTTAGAAGTATTGAATAAATCAAATGATGGATTTTACATCGCAAATGAGGATTTGAAATTAAGAGGACCTGGAGATTTCTTTGGAGTCAGACAGAGTGGAATGATAGATTTTGTTTTAGCAGATATTTATACGAATGCAGATATTATGAAGCAGGCGGCAGATGCAGTGAAAGAACTTGAAGAAGAAGAATTTGATTTTTCAAATTTAAAAAATAGCAGATTGGAAAAACAGATCGGTCTTGCAAGAAATATATAGGAGGAAGAAGATATGGTACGTTTTTATCTAAGGTTTACAGGAAGGGTCCAAGGAGTGGGATTTCGCTTTTTTGCAGCAATGAATGCAGAAAAATGTCATCTGAGTGGATGGGTAAAAAATATGCTGGATGGTTCGGTAACAGCGGAAGTTCAGGGAACAAGGCTTCAGATCGAACAATTTCTTGAATTAACACAGACTGGAAATCGTTTTGTAAGAATTGATCATATTGAAAAAGAGGAACGCCCATATGATGAAAAAGAAAAAGGATTTCATGTAAGATATTAAAAAATATCAGAAACAGTTACAAAAAAATTCCACAATATGTAAAAGATTCTAGTGTATCTTTTGAACGTTTACATATACTATGAACGTAACAAACAACAAACAAAAGAAATGGAGGTCTTTCAAAATGGAAGAACGAACTTCAGCAAGAAGCAAAGGAACAAACAGAGTCGAAGTACCAGAAGCAAGAGGAGCTTTAGACAAATTTAAGTTTGAAGTAGCAAATGAAATTGGCGTGGATTTAAAAGATGGATATAATGGACATCTGACAACTGCTCAGGCAGGATCTGTCGGAGGAGAAATGGTTCGTAAGATGATCCGCAGACAGGAAGAAGAAATGTCTCGCTAGTAAATTAAAAATACAAATGAAAAAAGAAAGATAAGAGAGAAAGAGGCAGTGAAAGCATAAACTATGACTGCTTCTTTCTCATTGTCGGTTGACAAAATCTGTAGATATAATAAAATAAAAGAATGATAGTCTGCGAAAGCAGAAGTGTATCGTGGAATAAAATACAGATAAGGAATGTACATAGATTATGAGAGTCGTAGCAGGAAGTGCGAAGAGTTTAAAATTAAAGACGATCGAAGGTATGGAGACAAGACCTACGCAGGATCGCATCAAAGAAACATTATTTAATATGATACAATATGATATTGCCGGATGCACATTTCTGGATCTTTTTTCCGGGAGCGGCGGGATTGGAATTGAAGCATTGAGCCGCGGTGCAAAGCAGGCTTATTTTGTGGAGAAGGCAAAGCCGGCACTTCGATGTATCCGAGAGAATTTAAGATATACAAAGCTTGATGACAGAGCACAAGTTATGGCTGTGGATGTCATAACAGCTATCAGGCAGTTAGAAGCAAAGAAGATAACATTTGATTATATTTTTATGGACCCTCCATACAACAAAGGATTTGAAGATGAGGTATTGGCGGTACTGAATGATTCAACAATCTGCACGCCAGATACGGTCGTGATCGCAGAGTCATCACTTGAGACGGAGATTTCAGATTTTGAGGAATTAAAGGTGTCAAGAGTCAAGAAATATAAGACAAATAAACATACATTTTTGATGAAGACACAGGAGGATTAGAAAGTGAGTATTGCAGTTTATCCGGGAAGTTTTGATCCGGTTACATATGGACATATTGATATTATTGAGCGTTCAGCAAAGGTATTTGACAGGTTGATCGTCGCAGTGCTGGTTAATAGCGCCAAGAAACCATTATTTACGACACAGGAGAAAGTCGATATGATACGCAAGGCAACAAGTCACCTTGATAATGTAGAAGTAGTGTCATTTTCGGGATTATTGGTAGATTTTGCAAAAGAACAAGGGGCCAGTGTATCTGTAAGAGGATTGCGTGCAGTAACAGATTTTGAGTATGAGATTCAGATTGCCCAGACAAACGCGAAGTTGAATAAAGATTTAGATACAATGTTTTTTACAACCAGCATAGAGTATTCTTATGTAAGTTCCACGATCGTAAAAGAAATAGCTTCTTATCATGGAGATGTTTCTGAGATGGTACCGCCTTACGTACAAGAATGTCTTGAGAAGAAATTTAAAGCACAGGAGGCGAAATAAATGAGTGAAAAATATTTACATGAGATGATTGATGATATCGAGGTTCTGATCGATGAAGCAAAACCGGCAAGATTTAGTCCGGGAAAGATCACAATTGAGAAAGATGTTTTGATGACAGTGATCGAAGAATTAAGGAAACAGATTCCAGGAGAGATTGAACGAAGCCATAAGATCATTCTTAATAAAGATGCGATTTTAGAAGATGCAAGAGTGAAAGCACAACAGACGATCGACCAGGCAGCGAAAGATGCAGGAGAATTGATCGATCATAATGAGATTGTTGAGATGGCTAAGATGAGGGCAGATGAGATTGAGAACCATGCCAAAGAAACAGCAAGAAGTGTGATGCATAATGCGAATGAAGAAGCAGATCAGATCCGCGCAGGAGCACTTCGTTATGTCAATGAGATCATGGAAGATGTTCAGGGATATGTTGTGAGCGTAAAAGAAGCACAGCAAAGTATATTTGATCAGTTGTTGTCTGCATTAGATTCTGATCTTGAATCAATTAAGACAAATGCGAAAGAGATTGAAGAACAGCTTTCAGGAGTCAGCATACCTCAGACAAGAACGAGAACGGTTGAAGATTTTATCTCAGATGAAGAATAGGGCAGCAAGCAGACCACTTGATAAACTGAATAAGAATTTAACAAGCAGATATTTCCAGAAGGAAAGTCTGCTTTTTTTACATACGCTTATTGTCTGTGCAGCAGCAGAAAGTCCGCCAAAAGAAGTGATCATGCAAAGAAGGATTATTTTATGATAAGAAGAAATCTGCATTGTACCAAAATAAGAGACGGCGTTTGTAATCTCAAATATAGCGATCAGCATTTGCTTTATAAAAAATGGAAATGGTAAAACAGAGATTAAAGATGCACCGATCGAAAAGATCATGATACAGATACCGATCGTAAAAATAGAATGGAGACTGTCAAAGATTATCTGATCAGCCGATTTTTTTATAGAAACAGGATGTGAAATTTGATGTGCATGAAGAAAATCTTTTGTGAAAAATAGATAAAATAAATAAAAAAGATAACAAAGTACAGGGAAATAAAGACAGAAAAAGAAACAAAGAGTATTTATGTTTCCGTGGAGAATCAAAGTTAATGTATATCCAATAGTAAACATTGGGCTGATCTGATTGCAAACATAAAGAAGTGCCTGACCTTCCTGTTTGGTATAAGAACCAGAGAGAATAAGATCATTGATAATTTTTGCACCGAGTGGACAGCCACAGAAAAAACCAAGAATACAGGTGTAGAAAAAGTCATCATTAATGTCAGGAAAGAGCTTTTTTAAAGGGAAAAACAGGCGGGAAAGAAAATGGAACGTTTGGTAATATTGCATAAAACCAGATAGAAGTAAAAATGGAAGAAGTGTTGGAGTGATCGTTGCAGACCATAAAAGTAGTCCATTTTTGGCTCCATCGATTGAAGTTTGTGGAAAAAATAACAAGGAAACTGCACAAAAAATGAGCAAAAATTGAATAATACCATTACGCATAGGAAATCTCCCGTTCCTTTTTTATAATGTATGAAACGGGAGATAAAACTAGACGATAATCTGTTCATCTTTCAAGATCGTATGGAATTTCTGACCTATGACAGCCTGATATATCTGGTGGGCATATTGATCAACTGACAACAGAATTTGCTGCTCTTTTTCAAGTGGATCGTGGAGTGGACGGAGGTGACGGACCATAGGGAGACTTGTTTCTTTTTTTATAGCACCGATCAAAGAAGAAGAATCCCGGCGGAAACCAAGGATCTGGTAATAAGGTGCCATATGATATTTCTTTGCCAGAAGAAATTTCGAATCTGTCATTCCAAGCATAATATGGAGAAGGTTTCTGCTTGTTTTACTCCACGTGATATTTTTGCTCTTACATGCTAAAATAAGATCTTCAAAGGACTGATCAGGACGAAGTTTTTTCATAAGGCGATCGCTGAAATCCTTAGAAATTCCGACAATCTTAGTCAGATCATCAGTGGAATGAATACTAGTTTGCAAAAGAAGAGAAAAGTCATCTGAACATACAGGAAAATCATGTTGGTAATGATGTTTATACAGATCATGCAAAGAATCAGGGACTCTTGAAAATAATGGTTCGATCAGATTTTGCTCGAGTGTACTGCGGATCGATGTCGCAGAAGAGATCGATGGTGTCAGATCTGTGCTGTGATGATCGTTTGCAATTCGTTCTACGCAGACCGGTGTTATAGAACTGTTGAGACGGATCAATGCTTTTAGATATTCAATCCCAAGAATGTTATTTGGCTGCTTTAAAATCTGAATCATGGAAGCATCCTTAAGGTGAGTTGTAAGATACAGTTCTTTAGCTTTTGGATAAGAATGTCCAAGGCTCATAAGATCTTTTATGCCGGATTCAATTTCATTTTCATATTTAATAAGAAAGGATGCAATTGCTTTAAGTTTGTTAATCTCTTGACATTCGCTTCCGAAAGAAAGGTAGTCAACAACACCTAATTTATCAAGCAAAGTAACAGCACCCATGGCGAAATCAGGAGCAGAAGAGGCAGCTGCAAAAAGAGGCAGTTCGATTACAAGATCAACACCACACAGTAGAGCTGCATGAGCACGTATTTTTTTATCCATAATCGCCGGAGTTCCACGCTGGACGTAGTTTCCACTCATTAGCGCAATTACACGTTTAGCTCCGGTTTTTTTCTTTGTTTCCATAATATGATATTTATGTCCGTTATGAAACGGATTATATTCACAAATGATAGCTGCAGTCTTCATAAAATATCCTTTCAGAATTTCAAAATTAAATCTTTTATATAATAAATGTATTATAAATCACGAAACAAAAAAAGTAAAATTGCACAAAAAACAAAAAATGGACAACAAGTATCTTGTCAGAGGAAACAAAAAAATGTAGAATAGAATATAGATTTTTCTGGAAATGTACAACGAAAAATACAAATACCATTATTGTATACACAGAAATGATGTTGTATAATTTAACAGGATTAAATTCATCTTTTTGGAAAGTTGAAAGGAGCAACGCGAAAAATGAGTGTTATTGATGAGATTAAAAACAAGGCAAAAACAAATAAGAAAACTGTTGTACTGCCTGAAACTACAGACATGAGAACATTAACAGCAGCAGCAGAAGTTATCAGTGAAGGAATTGCTGATATTATTTTAGTTGGAAAAGAAGACGAGATTAAAGCAAAAGCAGAAGGATTGGATTTATCAAAAGCTTCTTTTGTTGATCCAGAAAACAGTGATCGTTTAAATACATATATCGAATCTTTATGTGAAGCAAGAAAGAGCAAAGGACTGCTTCCAGAAGATGCAAAAGAGATTCTGCTATCCAACCCACTGTTCTTCGGAGCAACAATGGTAAGAGTCGGAGATGCAGACGGAATGGTAGCAGGAGCAATCAACTCTTCTGCAAACGTACTTCGTGCAGCACTTCAGGTTGTTAAAACTGCACCTGGTACAGAAATCGTATCTGCCTTCATGTTAATGGATACAAAGGCAAAAGATATGGGAGAAAACGGATGTTTCGTATTCGCTGACTGTGGACTGAACCAGAATCCAAATCCAGAACAGTTAGCAGCGATCGCTTCAAGTTCAGCTAAGACATTTGAACAGCTGATCGGAGCAACACCAAGAGTTGCAATGTTATCCCATTCTACATGCGGAAGTGCAAAACATGACGATGTAACAAAAGTTGTAGAAGCAACAAATATCGCTAAAGAAAAATATCCTCAGTATTTAATTTGTGGAGAATTACAGCTTGATGCAGCAATCGTACCAGAAGTTGCAGCAGCTAAAGCTCCAAGAAGTGAAGTTGCTGGTAAAGCAAATGTATTAGTATTCCCAGACTTAGATGCTGGTAACATTGGATACAAATTAGTACAGAGATTAGGTGGAGCACAGGCATTCGGACCTATTACACAGGGAATCGCAAAACCAGTCAATGACTTATCACGTGGATGTGTAGCATCAGATATCGTTGGTGCAGTAGCAATCACATGTGTACAGGCAGCAGCACTGGAAGCAGATAAATAAGAATAAATTTAAGGAGAATCATATTTCATGAAAGTTTTAGTTATCAACTGCGGAAGCTCATCATTAAAATATCAGTTAATCGATTCAGAGACAGAAAGTGTTTTAGCAAAAGGATTATGCGAAAGAATCGGAATCGACGGAGCATTAACACATCAGCCAGCAGGAAAAGACAAGATCAAATCTACACCTGCTATGCCAGATCATAAGACAGCAATCGGAATTGTTATCGATCAGCTGACAGATAAAGAAAACGGAGTTGTAGAAAGCCTTGATGAGATCGGTGCTGTAGGACATCGTATCGTTCATGGTGGAGAGAAATTTACAAAATCATGTCTGATCACAGATGAGGTTATCAAAGAAGTTGAAGAATGCAGCGTATTCGCACCACTTCATAACCCAGCTGGATTAATTGGAGTTCGTGCATGTCAGGAATTAATGCCAGGACTTCCAATGGTAGCAGTATTTGATACAGCTTTCCATCAGACAATGCCAGAGAAAGCATTCTTATATGGTATTCCTAGAAAATACTATGATGAAGATGGTATCCGTCGTTATGGATTCCACGGAACATCTCATCAGTTTGTATCTTTAGAGACAGCAAAAATGTTAGGAAAAGATATCAAAGACTTAAAAATTATTGTATGTCATCTTGGAAATGGTGCAAGTGTAACAGCAGTCAAAGGTGGAGAATCTGTAGATACATCTATGGGATTAACACCGCTTGAAGGATTGATCATGGGAACACGTTCTGGAGATCTTGATCCAGCGATTGTTGAATTTATTGCAAACAAAGAAAATAAAACAGCATCTGAAGTATTAAATATTTTAAATAAAGAATCAGGAGTTTATGGATTATCTGGAGTATCTTCTGACTTTAGAGATGTAAAAGCAGCAAGAGCTGAAGGTAATAAAGCTGCAGCTGCAGCATTAGATGCATATGCATATCGTGTAGCAAAATACATTGGTGCTTATACAGCAGCTATGAATGGTGTAGATGCAATCACATTTACAGCAGGACTTGGAGAAAATGATGATATTACACGTGCAGCAATCTGTGAATATCTTGGATATCTTGGAGCAGATCTTGATAAAGAGAAGAATAAGGTTGCTGGAGAACCAGCGGTGATTTCTAAAGATGATGCGAAAGTTAAGTTACTGTGTATACCAACAAATGAAGAATTAATGATCGCAAGAGACACAGTAGCCCTTGTAAAATAATTATTTTATGAAAAAATAGAACTTGTTAAAATGTGCTTCTGGATTGTTTTTTTTAAAAGTAAGGAAAATTACTTGACAAACCAGAAGCACATTCGTATAATAGTACAGTATGAAAATTTAGGAGATCGTATGAAGATTCAATTATCAAAAATTATTTCAGTACCTAAATATGAAGAAACCGTCGAAGCGTCAATCAATCTGAATGAGATTAAGCTAAAAGGTGTGTCTTATCCTATTCGAGAGAAGAGTGATTTTTCGATCGTTTTTAGAAATATTGGAAAGGATAAGATATCATTTTCATTTGAGACAGAAGTTACGCTTGGAATTCCATGCAGTCGATGCCTTGAGGAAGTGAGTTATCCGGTTTCCGTCAAGGTGACGAAAGAATTAGATTTTTCGGATCTTGATGAGGAAGACTCCTCATATATCGAGAACAAGGAACTTGATCTTGATATATTGATCTTCGATGAAGTTGTTCCAAAACTTCCGTCCAAAGTTTTGTGCAAGGAAGACTGCAAAGGACTTTGTCCGGTATGTGGAACGAATCTGAATAAAAAAGAGTGTGGCTGCGATCGTACGGTGGCAGACCCTCGTATGGCAGCGATTCAGGATATTTTTAAGAATTTTAAGGAGGTGTAAACCAATGTCAATTTGTCCAAAGAATAAATCATCCAAAGGAAGAAGAAACAGACGTAGAGCAAACTGGAAGATGACTGCTCCAACACTTGTAAAATGCAGCAAATGTGGTGCTCTTATGATGCCTCACAGAGTATGTAAAGCCTGCGGATCTTACAATAAAAAGGAAATTGTTTCAGCACACGCTGAATAATGGTAAATCAAAGAAAAATGCCATACGTTTAGACTTTTTAAGAAGGTTTATGCGTATGGCATTTCCTATTTTAAAAGAAAAGGAGAATAGGTCGTATGGAGAAATTAGTCAAAGTTGCTGTTGATGCTATGGGTGGAGACAACGCACCAGGAGAGATTGTAAAAGGTGCAGTTGATGCTGTGAATGAAAGAAATAATCTCAAAGTATTTTTAGTAGGAAAATCCCAGAAAATTCATGAAGAATTAAGCAAATATCAGTATAAGAGTGAACAGGTAGAAGTCATAAATGCAGAAGAAGAAATTTCTTGTGACGAATCACCAGTAGAAGCGATTCGTAAGAAGAAAGATTCTTCCATGGTGGTTGCACTGAAAATGGTGAAAGATAAGACTGCAGATGCATTTGTGTCAGCCGGAAGTTCGGGAGCGATCCTTGTTGGAGGACAGTTTGTTGTTGGAAGGATCAAAGGAATCAAAAGAGCACCATTAGGTGCAGTTATGCCAACAGCCAAAGGGCCTATGCTGTTAGTTGATGCAGGAGCAAATATGGATGCGAAAGCTGAATACTTACTCCAATTTGCACAGATGGGATCTATCTATATGGAAGATGTCCTTGGAATCAAGAATCCAAGAGTCGGTCTTGTCAATGTTGGTGTGGAAGAAGCAAAGGGAAATCAGCTTGTTAAGGAGACAGGTCCATTATTAAAAGAATGTGAAAATATTAATTATATTGGAAGTATCGAGGCAAGAGAAATTCCATATGGTGCAGCGGATGTTGTTGTATGTGATGCATTTGCTGGGAATATCGTCTTGAAACTTGAAGAAGGATTATCAGCGGTATTAGTAAGCCAGATCAAGGAAGGAATGATGTCAACACTAAAGAGTAAGATCGGTGCATTACTGGCGAAACCAGCACTGAAGAAAACATTAAAGAAATTTGATGCTTCAGAGTATGGTGGAGCACCACTTCTTGGTTTAAATGGCCTAGTTGTAAAAGCCCATGGATCAGCAACAGCAAAAGAAATGAAAAATGCGATCGTTCAGTGTATTGCATTTGCAGAAGAAAATATTACACAGAAAGTAAAAGATCAGATTGTGAAAGGATAAAATAGAAATGGATGCAAAAAGTGTGGAAGAATTTCAAGAGCAGATAGGAATTAAATTTCATGAACCATCCCTTCTTTGGAATGCTTTTATTCATAGTTCCTATGCGAATGAACGAAGAATGAGCAAAGATAAAAATAACGAACGCTTGGAGTTTTTAGGTGATGCGGTATTAGAACTTGTAACAAGCAATTATCTTTACAGAACTTATACAAAAGAGCCAGAAGGTAAGCTAAGTAAGATCAGAGCAAGTCTTGTGTGTGAGCCGACACTTGCAGGATGTGCAAGAGATATTAATTTAGGTAAATATGTTCTCTTAAGCAAAGGAGAAGATATGACAGGTGGAAGATCAAGAGATTCTATTCTTTCAGACGCATTTGAAGCAGTGATCGGTGCAATCTATTTAGACCAGGGAATTGAGACTGCAACAAAATTTGTTGAAACATATTTATTTAAAGACGTAGAAAATAAAGTTTTATTTTTTGATGCGAAGACAAATCTTCAGGAGATTGTTCAGGGAGAAGGAAAAGGCAGATTAAAATATGTTCTAGTCAAGGAAGAAGGACCAGATCATGCAAAAATCTTCACAGTAGAGGCAAGACTTGGAGATACAGTGATCGGAACAGGAGCTGGGCATAGCAAAAAAGCGGCCGAACAACATGCAGCCTTTGAAGCGATCAAAAGCCACAAAAAATAACATGAAGCAGAGGTGGACATGTATTTAAAAAGTATTGAAGTCAATGGTTTTAAATCTTTTGCCCATAAAATGATTTTTAAATTTGAACATGGAATTACAGGAATCGTAGGACCAAATGGAAGTGGAAAAAGCAATGTTGCGGATGCAGTGCGTTGGGTACTTGGAGAACAAAGAGCGAAGCAGCTTCGTGGTTCTAAAATGGAAGATGTCATTTTTGCTGGTACAGAATTAAGAAAACCAATGGGATCAGCATATGTTGCGATTACTCTAGATAACAGTGATCATAGTCTGCCAATTCAGTTTGAAGAAGTGACGGTTGCCAGAAGAGTATATCGTTCTGGTGAAAGCGAATACCTGATCAATGGAAGTGCCTGCAGGCGAAAAGATATTGTAGAACTTTTTTTTGATACGGGAATTGGAAAAGAAGGTTATTCTATCATTGGACAGGGACAGATCGAACAGATCTTAAGTGGAAAACCAGAAGATCGAAGAGAACTCTTTGATGAAGCGGCAGGAATTGTAAAATATAAGAAAAACAAGCTGGAGACACAGAGATCATTAGAAATCGAACGAGAAAATCTTGTAAGGGTAACAGATATTTTGACAGAATTGGAACGTCAGGTTTCACCTCTTCAGAAACAATCTGAACGTGCAAGAGAATATCTGCTTTTAAGAGATCAGTTAAAAGATGAAGATGTAAAATTGTTTTTATTTGAAAATCGAAATCTTGAACAGGAATTAAATGAGCTGGATCAAAAGATAGAGATTGCACAGCGAGAGATGAAACAGACAGAACATGCACTTGCCAAAGCAAAAGAAAAATATGGAAAACAAGAAGAACTTTTGGACAGTTTAAAACAGGAAATAGAAACGATCGCAGCAGAAATTTCAGAGATGAAGATCACAAAGCAGCAAAAAGAAGGGCAGATTCAGGTACTGAAAGAACAGATCAATACAGAACGTATGAGAGAAAGTATATATCTGGAATCAAAAGATAAGCTGTTTAAAGATCTGAATGAGAAGAAGCAGCAATTAAAGAGATTCGAAGTGGAGACAGAAGAGATCCGTAAGGAATATGAAGCTGTTATGGATCAAAAGATTCAAAAAGAAAGCGAAGTTGCACTGTATCAGAAACAGATTCAGGATTTTGAGAAAGAACACGAAGAGATTGAGATCAGAGTGAATGCTGTAAGAGAAGGCCGTATGAGGGTTGCTGGAGCTATCGAACGATCACAGACTGTAAAAGAACAGTTAAATGTGCAGATTATTGGTCTTGAGCAGCAGATGGAAGAATTAGAACAACAGATAAAAGAACAGCAGAACGAAAAAACTCTTTTTAACAATAAGATCAAAGCAATCAAAGGAAAGAAAGAGCAGTTAGAGATTGAACGTCATAATGCCAAAAGAATCGAAGAAACATTATCAGTAGAACGTCGGCAGATTCAGACAGAGATTGATAAAAAAAGAGAAAAATACCATAGAATCCGTTCAAACTATGAAACGGTGCGGAATATGGCAGAACGTTATGATGGATATGGATTTGGAATCAAAAAGATCATGGAACAGCAAGCTGTGGAGTCAGGGATCATTGGAGTGGTTGCAGATATCATTAAGGTAGAAGCAAAGTATGAGACAGCAATCGAAACAGCTCTTGGAGGAAGTATCCAGAACATTGTAACGGATACACAGAAAACAGCGAAGAAAATGATTGAATATCTTAAAAAGAATCGTTATGGAAGAGTGACATTCCTGCCGTTAGATGCAATAAAAGGAAAATCATTTGCAAGAGAAGAAATTCTTTCAGAACCGGGAGTGGTCGGATCGGCTAATATGCTTGTGCAATACGATGAAACATATAAGGAACTGTTCTCATCGCTTCTTGGGAAGATTCTTGTTGTAGAAGATATGGATGCAGGAATCAGGATTGCTGATAAATATCATCATAATGTAAGAATTGTAACACTTGAGGGAGACTCTTTGAATCGTGGAGGTTCCATGTCAGGTGGTGCATTTAAGAATAAGAGTAATCTACTTGGAAGATCCAGAGAAGTTGAAGAACTAAAGGGACGACTTGATAAATGGACTCAGACAATAGCAAAAGATGAAAAAAAATATGATGAAAATGAAAAAAAACTCAAAGAATATCAGCAAAATATGGTAAACTTAGAGCAAGACATTCAAGCGATATCTCTGGAATTGAATACACAACAGATGTCACGCACAGCAATCGAAAACAGACAGGAAGAACTGACAAAGAGAAAAGAACAGCTAGTGCTGCAAAAAGATAGACTGAAACGAGAGTTATATACAGCAACAGAAGATGCAGACAGACTGCAGGATGAGCAGATGGATCTTGAAAGTGCGAATGAACAGGACGAAGAACGAAATAAAGTAATTGATGAGAAATTAGAATATCTTCGAAAATGTGCAGAAAAGCATGCAATGGAAGTATCAAAAGTTCATATGCGTTTAAGTCAGGAATCGCAGAAACTAGAGTTTCAGGAAGATAATCAGGAGCGTATAAGATCCGAGATTGAACGTCTTAGTGAAGAATTTAATGAGAATCAAAAAGATGTAGGAGATGTCAATGAGAATGTAAAGACATTACAACAGCAGATTGAAGAACTTAAAGATTCTTTAAACTTGATGGAACAAAAGATCATAACAGATCAAAAGAGACATCAAAAGATTCAGGAAGAAGTAAAAACAAAAGAAATACTTTACAAAGATATCTTGAAAGAACGCGAAGAGATGATAGAACGTGTCAGTGGATATGATAAAGAAATCTATCGTCTGGAAAGTCAGAAAGATGGTAAAAAGCAAAAGAAAAAAGAATTGCTTGATTATATGTGGGAAAACTACGAGGTTACTTACCATCAGGCGAAGCAAAGATTGGAGCTGAATGAGACAGAAAGTCTTTTAAGGATCAAAGAAACAATCAACCGATTAAAGAAACAGATCAAAGATCTTGGACCAGTTAATATCAATGCGATCGAAGATTATAAAGAAGTTTCTGAGCGTTATGAATTTATGCAGAAACAGCATGAAGATATCGTAACAGCAGAGGCACATTTAGCAGGGTTGATGGAAGAGCTTGAAGAAGCTATGAGACGTCAGTTTAATGAAAAATTCAAAGACATCCAGAGAGTATTTCAGGAGGTTTTTGTGGAATTGTTCGGTGGAGGAGAAGCAAGACTGGAACTTACCGATGATGATGTGTTAGAATCAGGAATAAGGATCATTGCACAGCCACCTGGAAAGAAACTTCAGAATATGATGCAGCTTTCCGGTGGAGAAAAAGCATTAACAGCAATCTCATTGTTATTTGCAATTCAGAACTTAAAACCATCGCCATTCTGCCTGTTAGATGAGATAGAAGCGGCATTAGATGATTCGAATGTTACAAGATTTGCAAAATATCTGCATAAACTTACAAAGGATACCCAGTTTATCGTGATCACACATCGGAGAGGAACGATGATGGCAGCAGATGTCTTATATGGTATCACGATGCAGGAGAAGGGAATATCCACACAGGTTTCTGTTAATTTGATCGAGAATGATTTAGATGAATAAAAGGAGAACAGCTATGTCAGAAAAGAAAGGTTTTTTTAAACGACTTGCCCAAGGGTTATCAAAAACAAGAGACAATATCGCCTCAAGTTTTGATTCTATTTTCAGTGGATTTTCTGGAATCGATGAAGATTTTTACGAAGAACTGGAAGAAATTTTGATCATGAGTGATATGGGAATTGATACAACCATGAATATCATTGAAGATTTGAAGAAAAAAGTAAAAGAAAATAAGATCAAAGAGCCGGAAGAATGCAGACAGCTTTTGATCGACTCCATCAAAGACCAAATGCGTCTTGATGATACTGCTTATGATTTTGCTGATAAAAAAAGCGTGGTACTTGTAATTGGAGTAAATGGTGTAGGTAAAACAACATCTGTTGGAAAACTTGCAGCATCTTTAAAAGGACAGGGAAAGAAAGTATTGCTTGCAGCAGCTGATACATTCCGTGCAGGAGCGATCGAGCAGTTAAAAGAGTGGTCAAATCGTGCTGGTGTTGATATTATCAGTCAGGCAGAAGGTGCAGATCCGGCAGCAGTTGTATACGATGCAGTAGCAGCTGCGAAAGCAAGAGATGTTGATGTATTATTATGTGATACAGCTGGACGTCTTCATAACAAAAAGAACCTGATGAATGAGTTAAGTAAGATCAATCGCATCATTCAGAAAGAATACAGTGAAGCTTACCTAGAGACACTTATCGTATTGGATGGAACAACAGGACAAAATGCCATGGCACAGGCAAAACAGTTCAAAGAAGCAACAGATATTTCCGGTATTATTTTAACGAAATTAGATGGGACAGCAAAAGGTGGTATTGCAATCGCAATCCAGTCTGAATTAGGAATACCGGTAAAATATATTGGTATTGGGGAACAGGTAGATGATCTTCAGAGGTTTGATCCAGATATGTTCGTTAATGCACTATTTGAAAAAGGAGAAGAAAATTAAAATGTTAGAACTAAAAGATTTTGAAGCAGCATATAATAAAGTGCAGGAGGTTGTCCTTCCTACAAAGCTGATCAAAAGTGAATATTTTTCAAACCAGACAGGAAATGATGTTTATTTAAAACCAGAAAACATGCAGCTTACAGGAGCTTACAAGATCCGTGGTGCATATTACAAGATTAGTACATTATCTGAAGAAGAAAAAGCAAAAGGACTGATCACAGCATCTGCTGGAAACCATGCACAGGGGGTTGCATTAGCAGCAGCGAGACAGGGCGTAAAAGCAACAATCGTTATGCCAACAACAACTCCATTGTTAAAAGTAAACAGAACAAAAGATCTTGGAGCAGAAGTAATCCTTCATGGAGATGTATATGATGAAGCATGTGCACATGCATTAGATCTTGCAGCAGAACATGGATATACATTTGTTCATCCATTTGATGATCCAACGGTTGCAACAGGACAGGGAACGATCGCTATGGATATCTTCAAAGAACTTCCAACAGTAGATTACATTCTTGTACCAATCGGTGGAGGTGGACTTGCAACAGGTGTATCAACACTTGCCAAGTTATTAAATCCAAAGATCAAAGTCATTGGAGTCGAACCAGCAGGAGCAGCTTGTATGAAAGCTTCTTTAGAAGCAGGAAAAGTTGTATCATGTGATCATGTCAGTACAATTGCTGATGGTACAGCAGTACAGACACCTGGAAAGATTATTTTCCCATATGTTCAGGAGAATCTTGATGACATTATCACAGTAGAAGATGAAGAATTGATCCCATGTTTCTTAGATCTGCTAGAAAATCATAAAATGTTAGCAGAAAACTCTGGATTATTAACGATTGCAGCATTAAAACATCTGGACGTAAAGAATAAGAAAGTTGTATCTATCATCAGTGGTGGAAATATGGATGTGATCACAATTGCATCTTTAGTACAGCATGGACTGATCATGAGAGATCGAATCTTTACAGTATCTGTATTCCTTCCAGATAAACCAGGAGAACTAACAAGAGTATCTCAGGTGATCGCTGAAACACAGGGAAATATCGTTAAGCTTGAACATAACCAGTTCGTAAGTATCAACAGAAACAGTGCGGTAGAACTTACGATCACAATGGAAGCATTCGGTAGTGAACACAAAAATAAGATCATCAAAGCATTGAAAAAAGCTGGATATGATCCTAAAATCAGAAATTCAAAATCTGTATATTAATTGGTTGGATGAATTTCACAATATGACAATAATTTAAGTATTAAATATTGTACAATTTGTTGAAATATACTTTGATTTTTGGTATAATAAAGTTAGTGAAACAAACACTTTTTGAACAGCGGATAAATGACCAGAAAGTGGACAAGAAACGAAAGATATTTACAGTACATTGTTCTTTGAATATGAAATATCTTGTAAGATGACAGCGTGTCACATTCTTTGCTATACATATAGAAATTAAAGATATGACTAATAAGCGTAAATAAGCCATTTACAAGAAGATTGTTCATGACTGTTTACGCTTTTTTATTTGTTTTGGAAATTTTAAGGAGGAGTTATACTATGAGTGAAACTATCAATCGTGAGGATTTGTATTTGTTTCAGACTGGGAAGGCCAGACAAGCATATTTAACGTTTGGCTGTCATTACCAGAAGAAGACAAAGACTCACAGATTTACTGTTTGGGCTCCAAATGCAAAATCAGTAAGTGTCGTAGGAGATTTCAACTTTTGGAATCCACTCGCCCACCCAATGAAGGGTGACAAAGATGGAATCTATACGATAGAGATTGAAGGACTTAAGAAAGGTGATCTGTACAAGTATTATGTAGAAGGATACGATGGAATCTGTCGTTATAAGAGTGATCCATTTGCGTTCTATGCAGAGTGCAGACCTGATACAGCATCAAAAGTCTGGGATTTTGACGATTTCAAATGGTCTGACAAACGTTTTATCAATCAGAGAAAGAAACGTCAGGCAATAGATCAACCAATGTCCATTTATGAATTGCATCTTGGAACATGGCGTATGCCACAGGAAGAAGAGAGAGAGTTTTATAATTACAGAGAGATTGCTGATATGCTGATCCCTTATCTTCAAAAGATGGGATATACACATGTCGAATTAATGCCGATCACAGAATATCCATACGATCTTTCCTGGGGATATCAGGTAACAGGATATTATGGGGTAACATCAAGATATGGAACACCAGAAGATTTCAATTATATGATCAATGAATTGCATAAAGCAGGAATCAGTGTGATCCTTGACTGGGTACCAGCTCATTTCCCAAGAGATGAACATGGATTGGCGATGTTTGATGGAACACATATTTATGATCATGAAGATCCTAGAAAAGGAAGCCAGCCAGACTGGGGAACATTATTATTTAATTATGGGAAGCCAGAAGTACAAAGTTTCCTGATCTCAAGTGCAATGTTCTTCGCAGATATTTATCATGTTGATGGAATCCGTATTGATGCTGTATCAGCAATGCTTTATCTTGATTTTGGAAAACAGGAAGGTGAATATGTGCCGAACGAAGATGGAACGAATATCAACTATGAAGCGGTTGATTTCCTTCGTAATCTAAATGAAGCACTTCGTACAACATATGAAGGATTCCTAACGATCGCAGAAGAATCTACAGCATATCCAAAAGTCACAAGTGATATCGATGATCCAGATGGACTTGGATTTGTTTATAAGTGGAATATGGGATATATGCATGATTCCCTTTATTATATGGAACTTGATCCATTATATCGTAAAGATAATCATGGAGCGATCATTTTTTCTATGGATTATGCATACAGTGAGAACTATATTCTGCCATATTCACATGATGAGGTTGTTCATGGCAAAGGTTCCATGATCAATAAGATGTATGGAGCATATGATGAGAAGTTTGCATCTTTGCGTACATTATATGGATTTACGATCGCACATCCTGGTAAGAAATTATTATTTATGGGTGGAGAATTTGCTCAGTTTGTCGAGTGGAGAGACAAGGAACAGCTTGACTGGTTCTTGATTGACCAGTATGAGATGCATGATTCTTTCCATGAATATGTAGCAAAATTAAATGAAATTTATAAAGCTCATCCAGCGTTTTATGAATTAGATCAGGATCCAGCAGGATTTGAATGGTGTTTACAGCGTGATGCAGATCATAGTGTTGTAGCATTTATACGAAAGAGTAAGAGAGGCAGAGGAAGAAAACAGGAACAGATCCTTTGTGTCTGCAATTTTACACCGATGGAATGGGATAAGTATCTGATTCCATTGCCAAAGAAATCAAAACTTACGAAGATCTTAGACAGCAGTGAGCTTGATTTTGGTGGAGATGGTGATGTTTCAGAAACAAAAGTTTCAACAAAACGTGTGAAAGTACCATCAGAAGGAAAGGCAACATATCAGCAGTGTGCACAGATTTCCTTAAAACCACTAAGCGTTGTATATTATAAGATCGAGGAAGTGGAGAAAAAACCACGAAAGACGACTGCGAAAAAAACTGAGACAGCTAAGAAAGTAACAAAAGAAGTTGTAGAAGAGACAAAGAAGGCAGAACCTATCAAGAAAGCAGTGCAGGAGAAGAAACCTGCACCAAAGAGTGAGACTTCAAAGAAGGAAGATACAAAAGAAACAACCAAAACTGTAACAAAAGAAAAGGAGCAGCCAAAAAAGAAAGCAAGAAAGACAAGAAGAACTAATAAGAATAAAAATCAAGGTGTAAAATAAAGGAGGAACAAGAGTTATGATTAACAAGAAAGAAATCGTTGCGATGCTGCTTGCAGGGGGACAAGGTAGCAGACTGTTCGCATTAACTCAGAAGAAAGCAAAACCAGCTGTATCATATGGTGGAAAATATAAGATCATTGACTTCCCATTATCAAACTGTGCAAACTCAGGAATTGATACTGTCGGAGTATTAACACAGTATGAACCATTAGAGTTAAATGCATATATTGGTACTGGAGGATTCTGGGATCTGGATGATCTAAATGGTGGAGCATATGTATTACCTCCTTATATGCGTGGGGAAACAGGTAACTGGTATCGTGGAACAGCAGATGCGATTTATCAGAACATCAACTTTATTGATAATTATGATCCAGACCATATCATCGTATTATCTGGAGACCAGATCTGTACAATGGATTATGCAAAAATGCTTCAGTATCATAAAGAAAAAGATGCAGATTGTACAATCTCTGTTTTGAATGTTACATATGAAGAAGCAAAACGTTTTGGAATCATGAATACAGATGAAGATGAACGTATTTATGAATTCGAAGAAAAACCAGCAGAACCAAAGAGTACAAAAGCTTCTATGGGTATTTATATCTTTAAATGGAAACTGATCCGTCAGTATCTGATCGATGATGGAAATGATCCAGAATCAGAACATGACTTTGGTAAGAATATCATTCCAAGAATGTTGGAAGATGGAAGAAAGATGTATGCTTACTCATTTGATGGATACTGGAGAGATGTAGGAACGATCGACAGCTTATGGGAAGCTAATATGGAACTTCTAGATGAAAATCCTCAGATTGACTTAAATGATGATAAGATGAGAATCTACACAAGAAACTTCTCATTACCACCTCATTTTGTAGCACCAGGTGCATCTGTTAAGAATTCTATTCTTGCCGATGGATGTATCATTGAAGGAGAAGTAGAAAACTGTGTCATCCATTCTGGTGTTAAGATTGGAAAAGGCAGTGTTGTTAAAAACAGTGTGATCATGAAAGATACTGTGGTAAGAACAGGTTGCCAGATTGACAAAGCACTGATCGATGAAGAAGTTGTTATCGAACAGGGTTGCAAGGTTGGAGAAGGAAATAATGTAACTGTAATCGGATATCATTGTGTAGCATTAGAAAATGCAACTGTTGAAGACGGAGCAATGATCTACCCAGATACCATCTTACACTAGGAGGATTGAAGATATGGATAAACAGATGTTAGGTATTATCAATGCAGGAGAAGAAAATAGAAAGTTAAAAGACCTTGTACGATCCAGAAGTTTATCAGCACTTCCTGTTGGTGGACGTTATCGTACAGTAGACTTTATGTTAAGTAACATGGTAAATGCAGGAATTAAAAATGTTGGATTATTAACAAGAAGAAACTATGATTCCTTATTAAGCCATGTAAGCTCAGGTAAAGACTGGGGATTAAATAAAAAACGTGGTGGATTATATATTTTCCCACCATATATCAATGATGCATCTCCATCTGGAGAATACGCAAGTGTTATGGACGGACTTCGTGGAACACTTGGATTCTTAAAGAAAGCAAAAGAAAAATATGTATTATTAGGACGTTCTTATGTGATCTTTAATGCAGATTTTCAGGATATGTTAGATAAACATATCAAATCTGGAGCAGATATCTCACTGATGTATTTTGATAACAGCGATGATGCAACAAACTGCGATTATGAAGGAGTTTATTTAAAGACAGATGAAGATGACAAAGTTCTTGATATGTGCTATTCAGAAGGAAAACATCGCTCTAATAAGAAGAGTATGGATACTTATATTATGAAAACAACACTGTTGATCGATTTTATCGAAACAGCGATCGCACATAATAAGAAACACTTCTTCTTTGATGTTATTGTTCCAAACTTTGACCGACTGGCTATTCAGGGATATGAATATAAAGGATATGTTGGATGTATCACATCTTTGGAAGCATACTATAATGTTAATATGGATATGTTAAAACCAGAAGTTTACAATGAGTTATTCCTTGCAAGAAGAAGAATTTATACAAAATCTGCCGATGGAGCACCAGCAAAATATGGATCAAATGCGAAAGTCAGCAATAGTTTGATCTGTAGTGGATGTGAAGTAGATGGTACAGTTGAGAATTCCATCATCTTCCGTGGATCACAGATTGCAGAAGGTGCAGTGATCAAGAATTCTGTAGTTATGGCAGAAGGATTTATCGCACCAGAAGCAGAAATCAATAATACAATCTTAGACCGACATGTAAAAGTTTATTCAAAGGCACACTTATCAGGATCTTCAAACCATCCAGTATTCATTCCGAAAGGAGCAAGTGTTAATGAGTAAAAATAATTCACTGAAAGTGCTATTAGCAGGAGCTGAATGTGCACCATTTGTGAAACTTGGAGGGTTGGCCGATGTTATGGGAACGCTTCCAAAAGAATTAAACCAGATTGGTGCTGATGCTCGTGTGATCATGCCTTTTCATAGTCAGATGAAAGGCAAGTATGGCGCTCAGACAAAACATCGGGCAGATTTCAACATCAACTTTGCTGGTGGAGAAACATATGTCGGTGTAGAAGAACTATTTTACAATGATGTTACATATTATCTGATCGATAATGAAGGCTTCTTTGGAGATGCTGTATACCGCGGTGGACTTGCAGAAGGAGAGCAGTATGCTTTCTTCTGCCGTGCCGTGATCGAGGCAGCAAGCCGTATTGGATTTATTCCAGATGTGATTCACTGTAATGACTGGCAGACAGGGCTGATCCCAATCTTACTTCGTACACAGTACGGACATTGGGATATTGGAAATGCGAAAACGATCTTTACGATTCACAACATGATGTATCAGGGAGAGTTTGGATTTGATCAGTTCGAACATTGGTTAGGAATCGATCCAAAATATGATACACCAGAATTTATGCATAATTATGAGTGTGCAAGCTTTATGAAAGCAGCCCTCGTATTTGCAGATCGCTTGAGTACAGTAAGTCCAACTTACGCACAGGAGATCCGTGATCCTGCATTCGCATATCGTCAGGAAGGAATTTTGAATGCAAGAGCAGGAGATACATGGGGAATCTTAAACGGAATGAACCAGGAAGAATTTAATCCAGAGACAGATCCGCTTATTCCATATCATTTTAACAAAGATGATCTATCTGGAAAGAAAAAGGATAAGATCGAACTGATTAAGAATCTTGGATTATCCATCACACCAGGAGTTCCGATCATCGGTATGGTTACAAGATTAACAGAGCAGAAAGGTCTGGATCTTGTAAAATACATGTTAGATGAGATCATGTGTACAGAGAATGTTGCATTTGTAATTCTTGGAACGGGTGATTATGAATATGAAGAATTCTTCCGTTATATGGAAAATAAATACAAAGGAAGAGTATGTTCATACATCGCATATGATAATGCGATTGCACACCAGATTTATGCAGCGAGTGATCTGTTCTTAATGCCATCCAAATTTGAACCATGTGGAATTTCACAGATGATCGCACTTCGATACGGAACACTTCCAATCGTACGTGAGACAGGTGGACTGCGTGATACGGTACAAAGCTACAATGAATACGAAGATACAGGAAATGGATTCTCATTTGCAAACTACAATGCACACGAGATGCTTGGAGCAATCCGTTATGCATTACAGACTCTGCAGAGTCCAAAGAGAAAACATGGACTGATCAGAAGAGCTATGGAATCCGATAACAGTTTTGCAAAATCTGCAAAAATTTATCTGGATATGTATAAGAGCGTATTATAAATTTCAGAAAAACAACGGGCATCTATAAGATGCCCTGTTTTTTTCACAGAAAGGAGGCATAGATGAACGTAACAGACAGCAAACAGATCGTACAAAGGATCAAGAGTAAACTGATTCATGCCTTAGGAACAACGATCGGTGAGGCGACCAATGATGAAATTTATAAAGCGGCAGCAGAGTGTATCAGGAAAGATATCATGACATCCTGGGCGGACAGCAGAAGAAGAGTTCAGGAACAAGGGGCAAAGAAACTTTATTATATGTCTGCAGAATTTCTTTTAGGAAGAGCATTTTCAAATAATCTGATCAATTTAGGACTATATGAAACATATAAAGCAGCATTCTGGGAGATGGGAATTGACTTTGATGTGATCACAGAGGAAGAGAACGAAGCAGGACTTGGAAATGGTGGACTTGGGCGGCTTGCAGCATGTTTCTTAGACTCACTATCAACCATGGAACTGCCAGCAGTTGGTTGTGGAATCCGCTATGAATATGGGATGTTTCGTCAAAAGATTGTCGATGGAACTCAGATCGAGATGGAAGATGACTGGCTAAGAGACGGAAATATATGGGAAATTGAACGGCCCGAATTAAGTGTAGAAGTTCATTTTAACGGAACAATTGAGGAAAACTGGACAGAGAATGGTTTAGAGATCAAGCACAAAGATTATAATACAGTGATCGCAGTTCCATATGATATGCCGATCATTGGATACAAAACCAAAACTCCGGCAACTCTTCGCTTATGGAGTGCAAGAAGTAAACAAAGATTTGATTTTCATTCTTTTAATGAAGGAATCTATGATAAAGCAATGGCAGATCAGACATTTGCCGAAGCAATATCAAAAGTATTATATCCATCCGATGACCATATGCCGGGGAAACAGTTAAGGTTAAAACAGTTTTATTTTCTTGCATCTGCAACAATGCAGTCAATGCTCAAGAGACATAAACAGATATTTGATGATCTGCATACATTGCCAGATCATGTTGTAATTCAGATCAATGAAACACATCCAGCTCTTGCAATTCCAGAATTAATGAGGATTTTGATGGATGAAGAAGGATTTGGATGGGACGAAGCTTATCAGATTGTAAAGAAAATGTTCCATTATACAAACCATACGATCATGACAGAAGCCATGGAATGCTGGGATGAAAATATGTTTCGTTTTTTGCTTCCAAGAATTTATCAGATCGTCTGCGCGTTCAATGAAAAATACTGTAATAAGATTAGGGCATATTACAGTCATGATGAAGAAAAAGTGCGAAGTATGGCGATTATCGGAAACAATGAGATCCGCATGGCAAATTTATGTGTAGCAGTATGCAGAAGAGTGAACGGAGTATCAAACCTTCATGGGGATATTCTGAAAGAGAAGATATTTAATAGTTCGTATCGTATCTTTCCACAGAAAAATCTTGCGATCACAAATGGGATCACACACAGACGTTGGTTTGGGCTTGCAAATCAGGGACTTTATCATTTGGCGAAAGAATATATAAAGGGAGATATTCTTAAAGATTATCATCTGTTTGAACAGTTTCTTCTATATAAAGAGGATGAAGAATTCTTAAAGAAATACAGCGAAGTAAAAGAGAATAATAAGATTCGATTTGCAAAATATATTAAAGAAAAACAAGGAATTGAAATTAATCCAGATTCCATCTTTGATGTACATTGTAAACGTCTGCATGAATATAAACGGCAGTTAATGAAATGTCTGCATATCATTTATGTTTATCAGAGGATCAAAAAAGATCCGGAATGTATTACGACACTGATCACATTTATTTTTGCAGCAAAGGCGGCACCTGGGTATACGAAAGCAAAAGAGATCATAAGGCTGATTCATTCTGTGGCAGAGATGGTTAACAAAGATCCGGATATGAAAGGAAAGATTCAGGTTGTTTTTGTAGAAGATTATTGTGTGTCTGTTGCAGAAATGTTGATTCCGGCAGCAGATATCAGTGAACAGATATCAACTGCCGGAATGGAAGCTTCTGGAACTGGAAATATGAAATTTATGATGAACGGAGCATTAACGATCGGAACTATGGACGGAGCGAATATAGAGATCGCTGATAGAGTCGGAAGAGAAAATATCTTTATTTTCGGAGATAGTGCAGAAGGTAATTATAATAAAAAAACCTATCATACATACAATCCAGGAATCATATTTGAAAATAATCCATGGATTCGTGATGTATGCAACTGCCTGATCGAAGGAAATCTGTTATACTACGGCAAGAAATATTCAGAAATCTACCAGTCGTTACTATTTGGGGAATATGGAGAAGCAGATCCATATTATGTTCTGGCAGATTTTCCATCTTACATCGAAACATATGAAACAATGTACCGGCTGTATGTAGATCAAAAAGAGGAATGGATCAAAAAAACAGTGATCAATACAGCAAAATCCGGATATTTTTCATCAGACCGAACGATTGAACAATATAATGAAAAAATCTGGAACCTGAAACCAGTAAAATAAGAGTTACAAGAAGATGAGATTAATATTATGATTCATAACGCGTCAATAGAAAAATACAGAACTCCCGTAGGAGCAGTCACCTGCGGAAGTGAGATGACCATAAGGCTTTATGAAACAGGGAAGTCGGTCAGCAAAGCAGAGATTATTATGTATTCCGAAACCTTTCATCGGGAATACGAGATGAAACGAAAAAAAGACTGTATGGAAGAACATTTAAAGATTACAAATGAAGCAGGGATTGTGTGGTATTATTTTCGAATCTGGGAACATGGCAGATGTTATTTTTATGGAGCGAAGCATGGACAGACACAGGGAGAAGGGATGATCTATGATGACACTCCACAAAGTTTCCAGATCACGGTATATGAAAAAGACTTTGACACACCAAGATGGATGTCTAAAGGAATCATGTATCAGATTTTTCCAGACCGTTTCTGTCAGGGAAATAAAAAGAATATGGAACGTGGAAAAGCATACCATGAGAGTATGGGAAGAGATGTGTATCTTCACGATGAATGGGAAGAACGCCCAATCTTTGGACCACTTCCTGGAAAAGAATTTTATGATCCGTGTGATTATTTTGGAGGAGATATCGAAGGAATCATATCAAAACTAGATGACCTTAAACGATTAGGAATCAACTGTATTTATTTAAACCCAATCGGAGAAGCAGCATCAAATCACCGCTACAATACATCAGATTATAAGAAAGTCGATCCATTCCTTGGGAATAACGAAGATTTCAAGCGGCTATGCCAGCTTGCCAAAGAACGAAGGATTCATGTGATCTTAGACGGCGTATATTCCCATACCGGAGATGACAGCGTCTATTTTAATAAGAGGGGAAACTATCAGGAACCCGGTGCATATCAGGGAGAAGAATCGAAGTATTACGACTGGTATGACTTTAATGAGGACGGAACTTATAAGAGCTGGTGGGGATTTGAAACCCTTCCGGAAGTCAATGAACTAAATGAGAAATTTGTGGATTACATTATCACAGGAGAAGATTCGGTGATCAAACACTGGTTAAGTCTTGGAGCATCAGGGTTCCGTCTTGATGTAGCAGATGAGCTTCCAGATGAATTTATCTTTAAACTGCGAAGTGAACTAAAGAATAAGTTCAAGAATTATGCCTTGATCGGGGAAGTATGGGAAGATGTCACAACCAAAGAAAGCTACGGAACGAAACGTAAATACGCGTTGGGAAAAGGCTTAGACAGCGCAATGAACTATCCGTTGAAAGTCAATGTCACAGATTATTTACTCGGCAATCAAAGCGCCGAAGATATGAAGACATTCCTGCTATCCCAGCAGTGCAACTATCCAAAACCACTGTATTATGCACTGATGAACCTATTATCCTCTCATGATATTCCAAGAATTCGGACGACACTTGCAACAGGAATGAACGAGAACTTTCCATCGAGAGAGCAGCAGGCAGAATATGTCATAACATCAAAGATGGATCAGAAAGGAAAATCCCTCACAAGGCTTGCGATAGCAGTCCAGTTCTTTGTTCCTGGAATGCCATGTATTTATTATGGAGATGAATACGGAATGCATGGATTGATGGATCCATTTAACAGGGGAACATTTTTTGAAAATGATAAAGAAACATATCAGGATGTTCTGAAACTTACTAATATGAGAAATCAGGAAAAGGTATTGCAGACAGGACATGCATTGTATATGGCAGCAGACGATGATGTACTAGCCATCCTGCGTTTTATCAGTAGAAAAAAAGATGTTTTTGGAGAGGCATGTGAGAATAAAGCATTGCTGCTTCTTATCAATCCAACACAAATGGAAAAAGAGATTGAGATCGATCTTGCAGAAGCTAAAGAAGGTGTAAGCGAGAGTGAATTACAGCTACTGTCAAAGAATTTAACAAAGACTGTGGTTAAGGCAAAGGCAGCACCAATGGATTACAAGATCATAGAGCTGTAACAAAAATGCATTAAGACCAAAGAAAAAGGCAGTTTCAAAGAGAAGCTGCCTTTTTTGTGCATTTTAACGAAAAACAAGTGATGAAATTATGCACAATAGAGAAAAAGAAATAATTTGAGAAAATCATTTACATTCAGATTAACTATAGTTATAATTAACTATAAATATAACCAATAAAGGAGGGTGATAAAAGAATGAAATTAAAAGAATTATCAGAAGTGGAAATTTTGATAATGAAGAGTATCTGGAAACTAGGAGATGACATCACGGCATATGATATTATCGAGTATTTAAAAGACCATTATGATCGTGATTATGCAAGAAGCACAGTAAAAACTTATATAGCAAAACTAAAAGACAAAGGTTTTCTAAACACAGAAGTAAGAGGAAACTACAGTTATATCACAGCGATCATTTCTGAGGAAGAATACCGTGAGGAACAGATGAGAAAGATGAAAGATTTCTGGCACGATGGTTCGGTCAAGGAAATGTTCCAGACACTGACAAAGACGATCACACCAGAGGAGAAAGAAGAATTACAGGATTTAATTGATGATTTGGATTAATATAATTTATACGATCAAACAGACTATTATTTATATAATGAGTTTGATTTTGTTAAATGCATTGACAGGAAGCTGCATATTTATCTGTTTTAAATTATTAGAAAAGCCACTTGAGAAAATGGGATTGATAAAGATGAGCATCAGATTACTAAGAGTTGTGATCTTATCATTTTTGATACCTGTTGTATTTGTTTTATTATTCCGTGTGTACGATGATAATGTGACATTTTCAATAGATTATCCATTGCCTTATGTGTTTGGATGCTTTTTGCTGATCTGGGCAGTTGGATGGGGCAAAGCTTTCGTTCATAGTATTCAGATCCACAAGAGGTTGAAATATCTGATCAATACAGCATGTTTATGTGAAAAAGATGTGATAAAGGTAAAGGACGAGTGGCAGAAGAAACTTAGAATTCATCAAAATGTAATAGTGAAACAGACCTATACGATCGCAACACCAATCATATGCGGTATCATAAAACCGGTCATCTTGCTGCCAGTAAAAGATTATTCCAAGGAAGAACTGGATGTCATTTTTGCACACGAACTGATGCATTGCCGTCATAAGGATATCCTATGGAAACAGCTTTGTGCATTCAGCCGTATTGTCTTCTGGTGGAATCCACTAATCCAGAGATTTGTCTTTGATGTAGACAGCTGGAATGAAAGCTATTGTGATCAGGCGGTTACAAAGATCTTAAAGAATAAGAAAGAATATTTTACAACCATATGCAGACTAGGAATAAAACCATTTGAAAAAGGGGCGTATCTTTGTGCAACACTATATGAAGATAAGAATCAGCTGAAGACAAGGATATACAGGATTAGGGCAATTGAAAGTATGAACATAATAAAGATTTTTGCAGGGCTTTGTATGGGTACATTATTGTTTGTGACTTCCATGTTTGCTGTGATATTTATTACAAGAGGATATCACGATATTTATATGAGAACAGTCATAACAGTTAGTGATCTTAGGGAAAAATATATGGACCCTGAGCCAATCGCAGAAGTTACGGATGTTGAGAAACTGGAAGTACATGATGAAATCAGACTCGCAAAGAAGCTTCCAGTTGTACCAATGAAAGAAAGAATTACCAGAAAAAAAGATGATCTTGTATTCGTGCAGAAATTAAAAGCCGGGACAAGAATGGAATCGAACTCTGTCTATCTAAAGAAAGGAGAGACAGTAGAGATTTCAAATGGAAATTCCATGGATGAAAATACCAAGAACGATTCAAAATTTGTTTCAGGGATCATTGATGATCGGGGAAAAGAATGGTATGCAATGAATTCCATGGATGTTAACTGTTCGATCAAGATTCAGAAAGAGGGAAATTACAGGGTATTTGTAGAAAACAGATATAAGACGAAAGTAAAAGTTTTTATGTTTACATATCTGGATAATAAAAAATAAAACAATAAGAAGGATCATAAATAGAATTATAAAAAGGAAAGAGGGATAGGATTTGAAACAAAAATAAGGACGGACAGGAAGGAGAATGCCTTATGAAGAAGCTATATCAGTCAGAACTCTATACAAAACATCATTGGAAAATTTAAAGGCAATATTTTTCTTCCACATTTTGTATATTTCACACTAGCGGCAATTAAGTATCTTGCACTGCCGATCTTGTTATTATTATGTGATATACATTCGGATTGGGTGTACAGCTACTAAAAAGAATCCGCAAACCTTTCGATACTTTATGTATCTTTGGTTTGCGGATTCTTTTTTTATCATTTATATATTTTTTGATTCGATTGAAATTAATTATTCGTAGCGAGGGCCTCATTCTCAGCAGCAAGCATTTCATCTTCATCTTCGTCGCTCATAGAGTATGCGATATTGACACTATGATCAGCGATACGCTCTAATTCAGAAAGCATATCAGAGAATAATAAACCAGCTCTTGGCTCACAGTCACCTTTGGCAAGACGTTTGATATGATGCTTCTGGTAGCGGCGTTCCATCTTATCGATGGAAGCTTCCAAAGCAGCAATCTCAGCAAGTTTATCTTCTTGTGTGTTCACACCATCCTGAGCCATAAAACTTTCTAAAGAAAGTTTTAACAGTTTAGAGACAGCTTCATACATTTTTTTGATTTCCTCTTTTGCATCGCCAGTAAGACCAGTATTATGTTTTAATTCGGTCTTTGTATAATCAGCAAAGTTCTCTGCGTGATCTCCAATTCGTTCAATATCATTGACTACATAGAACATGGAACCTAAAATCTTCTGATCGGCCAAAGGCAAAGATAACTGGTTTGATTTTACCAGATAATCTGTAATCGCATGGCTGACATTGTTGATGTCTTCTTCTCTGTGATAAATCTTATTCAGATATTCATCAGACTGATTTAAAAATCCTTTGATGGAACGATCCAGATTCTCCTGTGCCATATCTGCCATACGTTTTAATTCATTCTTAGCCTGAGGAATCATAGTTGCAGGAGATTTTAAGGAAATCTCTGTGATGTACTGTAATTCATTATGATGTACTTTTTGATCTTCTCCAGGAATGATCTTCTCAGTTAATGCAACAACTAAAGGTGTACATGGGAACATGAATAATACTTCAATGATCTTAAATGTTGTATGTGCATTTGCAACACTTCGTCCAAGATTTCCACCGGAAATACTTAAGAAGAAGTTAGTAATAGGCTCAAGTGCGATACTAAGTCCTGTAAAGATGATGATACTTCCAAATACGTTAAATAAGAAATGGATCATCGCAGCACGTTTCGCACCCTTATTACCACTTAAGCTGGCAAGTAATGCAGATACACAAGATCCCATATTACATCCAAGGATAATAAAGAAACAGATCGGAAGGCTTAATAATCCCTGTGAGGCCATTAACAAAACGATACTTACAGTGACTGAAGAACTCTGTAAGATCGCAGTCATGATAAATCCAAATAAAACTCCAAGGAAATGGTTATCAAGTGTCTGAAGATAAGACGTGATCAATGGTGAATCTTTTAACACAGACATAGCACTTGACATGGAAGTTAATCCCATAAATAAAACACCAAATCCAAGAACAACTTCTCCAATTTTCTGAACCGTAGGATTATTCATAAATAATACCATGATAACACCAGCCATCAAAAAGACAGGTGCGATCTCAGAAAGATTAAAAGATACAAGCTGAGAAGTAACAGTAGTACCGATATTGGCACCAAGGATAACTCCGGCAGCCTGAGATAAGTTCATAAGCCCAGCATTTACAAAGCTTACTACCATAACAGTAGCAGCACTGGAGGACTGAATGACTGCGGTAAAAAAGATACCGACTAACATACCGGTCAAACGGTTTGTAGTAAATATTTCAAGAATCCGGCGAAGTTTGGCACCGGCAGCTTTCTCAAGTCCATCGCTCATCAGTTTCATTCCATAAAGAAAGAGGCCAAGGCCTCCCATCAGAGCAAGTATGATAGTATAGTCCATACAACATTTCTCCTTTTTAACAATAACTTAACATAAATATTACTTATATTTTACTTTATACGAGGCAATGTGACAAGAAAAATTTTGATTTGTGATAGAGTTGCATGTATGAGATAGAAATATTCAAACTTCACATCTTCTGTCTGAGAAAACATCAGTTTACAGCCAGTAACATTCTCCATACACATCCGGTAGTGGTTTCGATTACGTCATCAAACCAGCAAATTAATATTTGTCTAAGCAAAATATTCATGATATAATCAGAGATACTGTAAAAATAGAGATGAATTAGATAAAGTAGGAGAAATAATAGAATGGAACAGTTAAAGAATGAGTCGTCAAGACAGTACGAATATATGGAAGAAATGAAAAAATGGGTTCAGAAAAAGTCTGAAGAATTAGGACGTAAGTTAACATGCCATGTAACAACATTTGGCTGTCAGATGAATGAAAAAGATTCAGAAAAGTTATTAGGAATCCTAGAAACGATCGGATATGAAGAAGTTGAGACAGAAGATGCAGACTTCTTAATTTTTAATACATGTACTGTCCGTGAAAATGCCAATACAAAGTTATATGGACACTTAGGACAGGTTAAGAAGATGAAAGAAAGAAATCCACAGATGATGATCGGATTATGTGGATGTATGATGCAGGAAGAACATGTCATTGAGAAAATCCGTACAAGTTATAAATTCGTAGATATCATTTTTGGAACACATAATATCTTCAAATTAGCTGAATTATTAAAAGCAAGAGTTGATTCTAAGGGGATGATCGTTGATATCTGGAAAAATACAGACCAGATTGTGGAAGATCTTCCAAGTGACCGTAAGTTTTCATTCAAATGTGGAGTCAATATCATGTATGGATGTAATAACTTCTGTAGTTACTGTATTGTACCATATGTAAGAGGAAGAGAGAGAAGCCGTAAGCCGGAAGATATCATTAAAGAAGTAAAACAGGTAGTATCAGAAGGAGTCAAAGAGGTTATGCTTCTTGGACAGAACGTAAACTCTTACGGAAAGACATTAGAGGAACCAATGTCTTTTGCCCAGTTATTAAGAGAAGTAGAAAAAGTCGAAGGATTAGAAAGAATCCGTTTTATGACTCCACATCCAAAGGATTTATCTGATGAGCTGATCGAAGTGATGGCAACAAGCAAGAAAGTATGTAAACATATGCATCTTCCAATGCAGTCAGGTAGCAGCCGTCTGTTAAAATTGATGAACCGTCACTATACAAAAGAACAGTATATTGCATTAGCTAAGAAGATTCAGGAGAGAATCCCTGGAGTATCATTTACAACAGATATTATCGTAGGATTCCCTGGAGAGACAGAAGAAGACTTCGAAGAGACATTAGATGTTGTAAGAGAAGTCGGATTTGACAGTGCATACACATATGTATATTCCAAACGTTCTGGAACACCAGCAGCAAGCATGGAGGATCAGGTGGATAAAGATGTCATCAAAGACCGCTTTGATAGACTTCTTGCCTTATTAAAAGAGACATCAGCAAAGAACTGTAAGAAGAAAGTAGGAGATATCGAGAGAGTTCTGATCGAAGAGGAAAATACACACGAAGAAGGAATGTTAACAGGAAGATTGGAAAATAACCTGTTAGTTCATTTCAGAGGATGCAAAGAACAGATCGGTACAATGGCCGATGTCAAATTAGTTGAGGAAAAAGGTTTCTATTATATGGGAGAACAGATCCATGGCTAAAAAAGGAAAACTTACACCGATGATGCAGCAGTATATGCAGATCAAAGAAGAGAATAAGGATTGTATCTTATTCTACCGCCTCGGAGATTTCTACGAGATGTTCTTTGATGATGCACTGACGGCATCCAAAGAATTAGAGATTACATTAACAGGAAAGAACTGTGGACTTGAGGAGCGCGCACCAATGTGTGGCGTTCCTTATCACGCTGTAGATTCTTATTTAAATAAATTAGTAGAAAAAGGATACAAAGTCGGAATCTGTGAGCAGGTGGAAGACCCAAGCCAGGCAAAAGGGATCGTAAAGAGAGAGATCGTGCGTATCGTAACACCTGGAACGAATATTTCACAGCAGAGTCTTGATGATGAGAAGAATAATTATCTGATGTGTATCTTTGCAAGTGATGGAAGCTATGGAATCTCATTTGTTGATGTCACAACAGGAGATTTCAGAACAACCTCCATGGACAGTTTAGCAAAGGTACGAGATGAGATCTTTAAATTCGAGCCGGCAGAGATCATTTGCAATGATGCATTCCTGATCAGTGGCATGGATTTTGATTATTTAAAAGATAAGATGTCTATCGTGATCTCAAGCATTGAGCCATATCATTTTGATGAAGAACAGGCAGAAGAACGGATCAAACGTCAGTTTAAAGTAGGAAATTTAGAAGGTCTTGGACTTGTGGATTATCCAATGGGAGTGATCGCAACTGGTGCATTACTTGGATATCTGCATGAGACACAGAAAAGTTCCTTAGATCATTTGATGCATATTGATGCATATGAGACAAGTGAATTTATGATCATTGACAGTTCCAGCCGCAGAAATTTAGAACTGTGCGAGACATTAAGAGATAAACAGAAAAAAGGTTCCCTTTTATGGGTATTAGATAAGACAAAGACAGCCATGGGAGCCAGAATGTTAAGAAATATGGTAGAGCAGCCATTGGTTGACAAGAAAAAGATCGAAGAGAGATACGATGCAATCACAACACTTACGAATCAGACGATTGTGAGAGAAGAATTAAGAGAATACTTAAATCCAATTTATGATCTGGAACGTCTGATGACAAAAGTAAGTTATAAGACAGCAAATCCAAGAGATATGATCGCATTTAAGACATCATTGGAACTTTTACCAGCGATCAAAACGATTCTTGAAGAATGTAAAGATCCGCTATTATCAGGGTTAAGAGAAGATTTAGACCCATTAGAAGATATTCATGATCTGTTAGAAGATTCCATTATTGAAGAACCACCGCTTGCGATCAAAGAAGGCGGAATCATCAAAGAAGGGTTTAAAGATGATATTGATCAATTAAAACGTGCGAAAACAGAAGGAAAACAGTGGTTGATGGAACTTGAGGAAAGAGAACGAGAGAAAACTGGAATCAAGAATCTGAAGATTAAATATAATAAAGTTTTTGGGTATTATTTGGATGTAACAAATTCTTACAAAGATCTTGTGCCCAATTATTATATTCGTAAGCAGACACTGGCAAATTCTGAGCGATATACAACAGAAGAATTAAACCAGCTGGCAGATACGATCTTAGGATCTGAAGATCGTCTGTATGCATTAGAATATGAAACTTATGTTACGATCCGTGAAACATTAGCAGGAGAGATGGAGAGAATCTCAAGAACAGCCAATGTGATCGCACAGATTGATGCAATGGCCTCTTTTGCATATGTCGCAGAACGCAATCATTTTGTGCGTCCAAAATTAAATGTAAGAGGAACGATTGATATCAAAGATGGAAGACACCCGGTTGTAGAACAGGTGATTCCAAATGATATGTTCATTTCTAATGACACATACCTTGACAATAAGAAGAATCGTGTCGCGATCATCACGGGACCAAACATGGCAGGTAAATCAACCTATATGAGGCAGGTTGCCCTGATCGTGTTAATGGCACAGATTGGTTCTTTTGTACCAGCGGCAAAAGCTAATATTGGTATCGTAGATCGTATCTTTACAAGAGTCGGGGCATCTGATGATCTTGCTTCCGGACAGAGTACATTTATGGTTGAGATGAGTGAAGTTGCCAATATTTTAAGAAATGCGACAAAAAACAGCTTGCTGATCTTAGATGAGATTGGACGAGGAACCAGTACATTTGACGGACTGTCTATTGCATGGGCAGTTGTGGAATATATCAGTAATTCCAAGCTTCTTGGTGCAAAAACTCTGTTTGCGACACATTACCATGAACTGACAGAGTTAGAAGGTAAGATCGACAGTGTACATAACTACTGTATTGCGGTCAAAGAACAGGGAGACGATATCGTATTCCTTCGTAAGATCGTAAAAGGCGGTGCAGACAAGAGTTATGGAGTTCAGGTAGCGAAACTTGCAGGAGTACCAGATGCAGTGATCAACCGTGCAAAAGAGATCGCAAGAGAGCTGGAAGAACACGATCTGACATCAGGTGCTAAAGACATCATGCCATATGGAGAGGCCGAACAGTTAAGCTTCTTCAGGGAAAGTGATGAGCCAACAATGGAACATCCATTTATGGCAGAACTAAGAGAAAAAGATCTTTCCGATATGACACCACTGGAAGCATTAAATTACCTGTATGTATTACAGGAAAAGTTAAAGAACGAGGAGTAATTTATGGCGAAGATACAATTACTGGATCAAAAGACAATCGATAATATCGCAGCAGGAGAAGTCATTGAGAGACCAGCTTCTGTTGTAAAGGAACTTGTGGAAAATGCAGTTGATGCCAATGCCAATGCGATCACGGTTGAGATCAAAGATGGCGGAATGACGTTAATAAGAGTTACAGATAATGGAATCGGAATTCCAAAAGATCAGGTAAAGACTGCATTTTTGCGTCATGCAACAAGTAAGATCCGTTCGGTTGAAGATCTGTTAAGTGTATCTTCTCTTGGATTTCGAGGAGAGGCATTATCAAGTATCAGTGCGGTTGCACAGGTTGAACTAGTAACAAAGACAGCAGAAAGTTTTAGTGGAGTATCCTATAAGATCTATGGAGGAGAGGAAGAAGCTTTTGATGACATCGGAGCACCCGATGGAACGACATTTCTTGTAAAGAATCTGTTTTATAATACACCAGCAAGAAGAAAGTTCTTAAAGAGTGCGACAACCGAAGCAGGATATGTGGAACAGATGATGGTACACATTGCCCTAAGCCATCCCGAAATCTCCTTCAAATTTATTCATAATAACAAGAATAAGATTTATACTTCTGGAAATGGAAAAGTTAAAGATATCATTTATCATATCTATGGAAGAGATGTGGCAGGAGCGTTAATTCCTGTACAAGCACAAAGTGAAGATGTCAAAGTGACAGGATTTGTCGCAAAACCTTATGTTTCCAGAGGCAACAGAAATTATGAGAGCTATTTTATCAATGGAAGATATATCAAAAGCTCGATCATTTACAAGTCGATTGAAGAAGGATATCGTACTTTTACGATGAAACATAGATATCCGTTTGTGTGTCTTGATTTTAAGATTAATCAGGAATTATTGGATGTCAATGTCCATCCGACGAAGATGGAGATACGATTTCGCAATGGAAGAGAGATTTATGAACTGGTTGTGGATACAGTCAGGGAGGCGTTACTTCAGAAAGATCTGGTGCAGGATGTATTAAGAGAAACACCGAAGAAGAAAGAACAGCCGAAAACAAAAGAAGTGAAAAAGCCTGAGCCATTTGAGGTAAATCGAAGGAAAGAAGAGACTCAGAAGATGGACCAGACGATGAAAGACTTTGCACAGATGCGACAAAGTCAGACGAATCAGCAAGGACAAGGTGTGCAGCAGATTGAAAAGTCGTCAATTGTAGCAAATTCAATAGGACATAGGGCAAAGCCTGAGGGTATGAAACAAGATCGTTTAAAGAGCGAATCATCTCAAACCGCAAAGAAACCAACCTACGCAGGCTTAAACTACAACACACAGAAAAAAGAATTCCCGCAATACAAGACCGATGAATTAAGCAGTAACCAGATGACATTAAGAGAAGATCCGGTCTTTTCTGTACAGGCAAGACCTGACCGCAAGATCTTAGGACAGCTCTTTAAGACCTACTGGCTGATCGAATACGAAGACCAGTTATTCATTATGGACCAGCATGCGGCACATGAGAAGGTGAACTATGAAAGACTGATGAAGAATTTTAAAGAAAAAGAAATCTACAGTCAGAGATTAGAGCCGCCAATGGTAGTAACGGTTTCCATGATGGAAGCAGAAGCATTAGAAAGATACAAAGATGCATTCGCAGGTTTAGGATTTACGATAGAATCCTTTGGTGGAAATGAATATTGTATCCGTGAAGTTCCCGCAAATCTTTATGGAATTGGGGAAAGAGATTTATTTATGGAACTTTTAGATGCTGTGAGCCAGGAAAACGGGATAATGGATACTGAAGTGATCGCAAGTAAGATCGCAACGATGGCATGTAAGATGTCGATCAAAGGAAACCAGAGGGTATCGTTGATGGAGGTGGAACATCTCTTAGATGAACTGATGAAACTTGAGAATCCATACCAGTGTCCACACGGAAGACCGACGATCATTAAAATGAGTAAATATGAGATAGATAAGAAGTTTAAAAGAATCGTATAGGAAGCCAGATAAGGAGGAAATATCATGACAGATCAGGAATTATTAAATCTTGCGGATAAAGCAAAACAAAAAGCATATGTACCATATTCAAAATTTCAGGTAGGAGCAGCAATTCTTACAAAGGAAGGAAAAGTATTTACAGGATGTAATGTGGAGAATTCTTCTTATGGAGCGGCTATCTGTGCAGAAAGAACGGCAGCAGTCAAAGCAGTTAGCGAAGGATACCATGATTTTGAAGTGATTGCGATTGCATCCAATGGAAGTGACAAAGAAACTGTATATCCATGCGGGATCTGCCGACAGTTTCTGCATGAATTTAATCCAGAACTCAAAGTGATCTGTCAAAGTCCAGATGGATTTGAAACTTATCGATTATCAGAACTTATGCCGAAAGGATTTTAAATAGATGAAACCAATGGTAATTTTAACAGGACCGACAGCGGTTGGAAAAACAGAGTTATCGATCCGATTAGCAAAAATCTTAAATGCAGAGATCATTTCCGCAGACTCCATGCAAGTCTATAAGAAAATGGATATTGGAACCGCGAAGATCCGTCCAGAAGAGATGGAAGGGGTCAAACATTATCTTGTGGATGAACTTGACCCAAGGGAAGAATTCCATGTGGCAAGATTTCAGCAGATGGCAAAAGATGCATTAGAAGAAATCTATGCAAAAGGAAAGATTCCACTGATCGTCGGTGGAACAGGATTCTATATTCAAAGTCTTCTTTATGATATTGATTTTACAAAGGAAGACGGAGATCAGGAATATAGAAGACAATTGGAAGAAAAGGCAAAAACAGAAGGAAATGACAGTCTGTATGAGATGTTAAAACAAGTTGATACAAAGTCTACAGAAAAAATTCATAAAAATAATGTCAAACGAGTGATCCGCGCATTAGAATTTTATAAATTAAATGGATATCCGATCTCAGAACACAATGAGAAAGAAGCAGCAAAGACATCACCATATAATTTTGCTTATTTTGTATTAAATCATAAAAGAGATATCTTATATGACAGAATCAACAAAAGAGTTGATATCATGGCAGAACAAGGCTTGATCGATGAAGTAAAACAATTAAAAGAAGAAGGCTATGAAAAGACGATGGTTTCCATGCAGGGAATTGGATATCGTCAGGTATTTGAATACCTGGAAGGAAATTTATCTCTAGAAGATACGATCGATCTGATCAAGAAAGACACCAGACATTTTGCAAAGCGCCAGCTGACTTGGTTTGGAAGAGAAAAAGAAGTTGTCATGGTAGATAAGTCAAAATTTGGATCAGAAGATGAGATTTTAACATATATGCTTACAATATTAAAAGAAAAGGGGATCTATGATGGATCAGTTAAAGAACTATTATAAGGAAATGGGAGTCGAAGAGAAAGTCTTCGACTACGCACAAGAAGTAGAAAAAGGGTTAAAAGACCGTTTTGAAAAATTAGATGCGATCGCACAGTTAAATCAGATCAAGGTATTAAATGCGATGCAGAAACACCAGATCGCAGAGATGCATTTGGGTGGTACAACAGGATATGGATATAATGATTCTGGAAGAGAAGCAGTGGAAGCTTTGTATGCCGATGTTTTTGGAACAGAAGATGCACTTGTAAGACCACAGATCACATGTGGAACTCATGCATTAGGTCTGGCATTATCCGCAAATTTACGTCCAGGAGACGAAATTCTTGCTATTTCAGGAAAACCATATGATACACTAGAAGAAGTGATCGGAATCCGTGAATCCAAAGGATCCCTGAAAGAATATGGGATTACATATGCACAGGTAGATCTGTTAGAAGATGGAAGTTTTGATTTTGAAGGAATCAAAGATGCGATCAATGACAAAACGAAACTGATTCATATCCAGAGATCCAAAGGATATGCTACAAGACCAACATTATCGGTTGATGTGATCGGGGAAGCGATCGCATTTGTAAAAGAGATCAACAAAGATCTGATCGTTATGGTTGATAACTGCTATGGTGAATTTGTGGAGGAAAAGGAACCATCAGAAGTTGGAGCCGATATGATTGTTGGTTCTCTGATCAAGAATCCGGGTGGGGGACTAGCACCAATCGGTGGTTATATCTGTGGAAGAAGTGACCTGATCGAACAGTGTGCATACAGACTTACAACACCGGGACTTGGAAAGGAAGTAGGAGCAAGTCTAGGGGTAAACCGTCAGTTTATCCAAGGGTTCTTTATGGCACCAACGGTTGTTAATGCAGCGGTTAAAGGAGCAATTTTTGCAGCAAACCTTTATGAGAAATTAGGATTTAAAGTCATTCCAGATGGAAAAGAAGAACGCCATGATATCATTCAGGCAGTAGAATTTCATGATCCAGAGAAACTGGTTGCATTTTGTGAGGGAATTCAGAAAGCATCTCCGATTGACAGCCATGTAACGCCAATTCCATGGGATATGCCAGGATATGATAGTCAGGTCATTATGGCAGCAGGAACATTTGTATCTGGTGCATCCATTGAATTAAGTGCAGATGGACCGATGAAAGAACCATATGCGGTTTATTTCCAGGGAGGGCTTACTTACCCTCATGCAAAATACGGAATTATCATGTCACTACAGAGAATGGAAGAAAAAGGGTTAGTTGAAATTCCAGAAGTATAAGAAATAAGAAAAATTTAAGGAAAACAACGGTTTGATTTCTATACATAAAAGAAAAGTTATGATAAAATTTATAAATGGGAAATGTTTTTGATCTTTGGGATTTTTTCGGTAGAAAGGATCAGATATGGAGAAAAAACATCAGACATTAAAGGAATTACCAATTTCAGAAAGACCCTATGAAAAGTGTGAAAAAAGTGGAGTAGAGGCTTTGTCAGATGCAGAATTGCTGGCAGTAGTCTTAAGAAGTGGAACGAAAGATCTGACAGTGGTGGATCTTTCTAAGCAGATTTTATCAATGAATCCTTTTTATGAAGGGCTTCTTGGAATCTGTCACACTTCCAGAGAAGAATTACAAAAGATACCTGGAATCGGGAAAGTAAAAGCAATGCAGATTTTATGCATTGCTGAATTATCCAAACGATTAGCACAGGCAAAAGTAGAAGATAAGATAAGTTTTCATGATCCGTCATCGATTGCAGATTATTATATGGAACAGATGCGGCATTTAAACAGGGAAGAGATGATTTTAATCTTTTTTAATGGGAAAAATAAAGTTATCAAAGAACTTAAAGTTTCTGTAGGAACGGTAAATCAGACAGTGGCTTCGCCAAGAGAACTATTTCTTGAGGCATTGCGGTGTGAAGCGGTATCAGTTCTAATGATCCATAATCATCCATCGGGTGATCCAACACCAAGCAGGCAGGATATTCTCACAACAAAGCGCATGAAAGAAGCAGGAGAGTTTCTTGGAATACCACTGTGTGACCATATTATCATTGGAGACAGAACATATATAAGTTTTCGGGAAGAACACATGATATAAGGAGCAGAAATATGAAAACGACACAGTTAGGAATTGAACTAGGAAGCAGACATTTAAGAATTGCTGCAACAAAGAAGAAAGAATTTTTAAAGATTAAGAATATGATTGCTTTTGATGAAGATGATAAAGTCAAAGCAATCGGAGATGAAGCATTTGATATGTATGAGAAACAGCCATATAGTGTGAGGGTTATAAAACCTATGGAACATGGGGTTATTTCAGATTACACAAATATGAGGTATTTATTAGGAACAGTGCTTGATAGATACTTTAAGAGAGTACACAAGCCAGAGCTGGTGATAGCTGTACCTGTGGATATTACAAATGTAGAGAAGAGAGCATTTGATGATCTTGCATGGGAAGCCGCAGGAAAGGTAAAGGATATCAAACTGATAGAGAAACCAATTCTTGCAGCGATTGGAAGCGGAATTGATGTAGAAGCCCCATGTGGTAATATGATCATTGATATCGGGGCGGGTACAACAGAAATTTCTGTGATTTCCTTAGGCGGAATTGTAGAAAGCAGATTACTGCCATATGGTGGGGATCAGATCGATGAGTGGATCAAAGATTATGTAAAGAAGAATTACAAATTAGAGATCGGTATGAAGAATGCAAGACGATTAAAGATGGCATATGCCGAGAATGAGACGCAGCAGGATATTTCTGTAAAAGGAAGAGATATTGTAAGTGGACTTCCAAAAGAAGTAAAGATTCCGGCAGCAATTGTGGAAGAGAAAGCAAGAGATCAGATTCGAGAGATCTGTATGCAGGCAAAAGCGGTACTGGAGGTTGTCACTCCGGAACTTGCGACTGATATTGTGAATGAAGGAATCTATATATCTGGAGGAGCTTGTGGATTTACAAAGACAGAAGAATGGATCAAAGAAGAACTGAAGGTAACGGTTCATATCAAACCAGAACCACAAGATCATGTAATTTTAGGAATGCAGTCATATTTAAAATAAAGTAAATGATGAAATGAGGACAGATGTATGAAATTGCAAAAGAAAAAATTTAATTCAAATCATCTGCTGGCAATCTTTATCGTTATATGTGGATTGTTAGCAGGGATTAGTGTTTTTGCAGGAGGGGTGCTCTCACCGGTAAAGAATGTATTCTTTACGGTTTTATCACCGATGCAGGAAGGCACTAATTCCATCGGAAATTTTGTTTTTTCATGGAATGAGAAGGCAAAAAGCAAGAAAGCACTGAAAGCAGAGAATGAGAAGCTTCAGGAGAAAGTTGATGCATTAAAGATGCAGAATCGTGTGCTTGAACAGAATCAGGTAGAATTAGAACGACTTCAGGATCTGCTGAAATTGAAGAAAAAATACAAAAAATATCATACAGTCGGAGCTAGAGTTATCAGTAAAGGATCAGGAAACTGGTTTGATATATTTATGATCGACAAAGGAAGCAAAGATGGCCTCAAAAAAGATATGAATGTTATTGCAGGAAATGGTCTGGTAGGAATCGTTTATGATGTATCTGCACATACAGCAAAAGTGCGAACGATCATCAATGACACAAGCATGGTCAGTGCAATGTTCTTAAAGACGAATGATTCTTGCATTGTAAATGGAAGTCTTGATACAATGGAAGACGGATATCTGGAAGTTGTATATATCAGTAAGGATGCGAAAGTTAAGAACGGAGATGAGTTGGTAACATCTTATGTAAGTTCTAAATTTAATGAAGGAATCACGATTGGAAAGGTATCCGATATCAAGCTTGATTCTACAAAACTTACAAAGACAGCTAAGGTTACACCGATCGTTGACTTTAAGCATTTAAAAGAAGTATTAGTTATCACAGATCTTAAGAAAACAGAGAACCTCGATACAGGAACTAAGGAATAGCAGGTGAAGATATGAAGATTAAGAGAATTTTGTTTTATGTAATATCTGTACTTGTTTGCTTTCTATTGCAGACATCAGTGTTTGAGTTTTTAAAACTTGCAGATGTTATGCCGAATATCTTACTGATCTTAACAGTTACAATAGCATTTATCAGAGGAAAGAAAGCAGGGATCGTGGTAGGGTTTGTCTGTGGGTTGTTGATTGATATTTTTTCAGGAAGTGTGCTAGGGCAATATGCATTTGTATATCTCATGTTTGGATATGTAAATGGATGGTTTCATGCATATTTTTATGAAGATGATATTTTACTTCCAATCGGCCTTTTGACAGCAAATTCTCTTGTATACAGCTTTGTGATCTTTTTCTTCTTTTTTGCATTAAGAGGAAGACTTCAGTTCTTTTCTTATTTGTTTAAAGTAATGATTCCAGAGGCTGTTTATACAGGAATCACAGCATTGATCATTTATAAGATATTGTTGGAAGTAGATATTAGGATCAGAGATGGTGAAAAAAGGAGTATGTTCTAGTGTTACGAAAAATTTACGATAAAGCAGAAAAATTATTAGCAAACAGACTGCTTGCACTGATCGTACTGATCGCAGTACTTTATTGTGTTTTGATCGGAAGGGTATTTGTGCTTCAGATCGTGGAAGGACAGTCTCATAGGCAGGATTTTACATACAAAGTACAAAAGACAGTCAAGACATCAGGTACACGAGGAAATATTTATGATGTCAATGGAAAATTATTAGCATATAATAAGTTGGTTTACACTGTAAATTTCCAAAATGACAGTGCATTCCAGACACTTGCTAAGCAAAATGGGACATCAGAGAGTTATGAGAAGAATGAAGTAATCTACAAAGTAATTAAGATTCTTGAACGTAATGGAGATTCATTTATCAATGATATTCCAATTGAATATACAGGAAGCGGTAAACTAAGATTTACAGAGACAGGATCAAGACTTAAGAAATTTAAGAGAGATGTTTTTGGAATCGGAAGTGATACTTCTGATCTTTCACAGTCAGAGAAGGAATTAAGAAACAAACAGCTTAATGCGACAGCAGAAGAAGTCTTTCAGTATTTAAGAGATGGAACGATGGGATCATCAGGAACTGGAAAGATGTTTGATATTGATAAAAAATATTCCAAAGAAGATGCATTAAAGATCATGTCAGTAAGATACAGTGCATTTTTGAGTAGATATTCACAGTATATGAAGGTTACGATCGCAAATGAGATCAATAGCAAGAGTATTGCGGAGATCAAAGAAAGAAGTTCAGAACTTCCAGGAATCGATATTGATACAAAGTCTATTCGTGTATATAATAAAAGCGAGGCAATGGCTCATATTATTGGATACACAGGAACAGTCAACACAGACGAATTAGAAACTTATAACAAAGGTAAAAAAGAAGAAGATAAAGATTACTATTCCAGTGATGAAACAGTTGGAAAAGCAGGTATAGAAAAACAGTTTGAGAAGTATCTGCACGGAGACAGCGGAAGCAAGACATTAGTTGTCAATAATGTGGGAAAAATCGTAGAAACTACGAAGACAGTGAAATCCGGGACAGGAAATAATATTACATTATCTATAGACAGTGATCTGCAGGAATATGTATATAATCTTCTTGAGAAAAAGATCGCAGGAATCGTATTATCCAAACTCACAAGTTCTGACAGTGCAGGAAATGACCGTGAGAATATTATGATACCGATCAAGAAAGTATATTATTCATTTATTGGAAATAGTGTGATCGATCTTGAGGATCTGAATGGTAATGATGCAACATCTTACGAAAAGAAGATGTACAAAAAGATTCAGAGGCTTGAAGATGCCGCGATCAAAACATCAAAGAATCTGGTATTGAATGAAAAGAAAGCTTATAAGGATGAAAGTGATGAGAAACAGGCATATTCATCTTATGTATATAGTTTGTTATCAAGTAAGAAGATTCTCTTAAGCAGCTCTATTGATACGACAGATAAAACATACCAGAGATGGAAAAATGAGAAAATCAGTTTAAGCGAATTCTTAAGATATGCGGTGAATAAAGAATGGATAGATATTTCATCTTTGAATATCAACAGTAAGTATAATGATACAGAAGAGATCATGAAAGCACTGGCAGCATATGTTGAAGATGCATTGATTGAGGCAGATGATTTCGATATGACGGTTTGTGAACAGAGTATCATGAAGGGTAAATTAAGTGGAAGAGAAGTATGTCTTCTGCTTTATGAACAGGGAGTCCTTAAGAAGAAAGGCGACAGTGATTATTCTGCCTTGAAATCTGGATCTTTAAACAGTTATGATTTTATCCGTAAGAAATTAAAAAGTTTGCAGATCACACCGGCACAGCTTGGAATGGATCCATGTTCTGGCTCTGTTGTTATTACAGACTCTAAGACTGGAAAGGTAAAAGCATTGGTAAGTTATCCAGGATATGATAGTAATCGTTTATCAAATGGAACAGATTCCGGATATTACAGACAGCTGGCTAATTCAGCATCAACGCCATTATATGACCAGGCATTAAAACACAAAACAGCACCAGGATCTACATTTAAACCATTATCAGCACTATCAGGTCTGAATGAAAAAGTTATTACAACGAGCACGGTGATCAACTGTACAGGTTTGTATGATAAGATCACGCCACCAGCAAAATGCTGGAAGTATCCGGATCGTCATGGACCAAGAACTGTATCTACAGCGATAGAAGCATCTTGTAATTATTTCTTTTATGAAGTAGGATATAGATTAGGAAACAAATCAGGTTCATACAGCAGTAAGGAAGGATTAAAATATCTGGAAAAATACGCAACAGATCTTGGACTGAATAAGAAGTCTGGAATTGAACTTGATGAGTCATCTCCACAGGTTTCTGATGAGACTTCTGTACGTTCTGCCATTGGACAGGGACGTAACAGTTTCACACCAAGTCAGATTTCTAATTATGTGACAACGTTATCAAACAGAGGTACAGTATATAATCTTAGTATCATGGATAAGATCACAGACGATAATGGAAAGACGATTAAGAAGTATGGTGTCAAGAAAGTCAGACAGCTCCATTATGATACGAAGTACTGGAATGCGGTACAGACAGGAATGAGAGGTGTAGTGAATGGAAATGACAGTTCTGTAAGTAGTATTTTCAAAGGAATGAAAGTAAAGGTTGCAGGAAAGACTGGTACTGCACAGGAGAATAAGAAACGTCCAAACCATGCACTGTTTATTTCTTATGGACCATATGAGAAACCAGAGATCACGACGACAGTAGTTATTCCGTTTGGATATACTTCATCCAATGCTGCATCTACGGCAAAGGATATTTATGAGTATTATTTTGCAAATGATAAGACAAAGGCGAAGATGGAGAAGAATAATAAATCAGTCACAGAAACCAATGTAGGTACTGCGGGAGACTAAGAAAAGAAGAGAGGAATCGTATGAATCATCCGGTATTGTTAAAAGGAAACAGCATTGGGCTTACCATGGTGCTTGATCCTGAGATGAAGTTTGAACAGCTCAAAGCTGCTATTTGTGAGAAGTTTATACAGGCAAAAGATTTCTTTAACGGACAGACCCAGATCGCATTGAAGATCGAAGGTCGGAAACTCACATCCCAACAGCTTGAAGAAGTTTTAGGGATTATTGCCGAAAAGACAACATTGACGATCGCATATGTCATAGAAGATGATAAGATCATGGAGACATCATTTAAAGAGGCATTAAAGAAACTTGAGGAGAAGGAACAGAAAAGATCGCAATCTCTGATCGATGAGAGAAGAAAGGGAGATGGACAGTTTTACCGAGGAACCTTAAGGTCTGGACAGAGTCTTGAATCTGATGGAAGTGTTGTTGTTGTCGGAGATGTTAATCCTGGAGCATCAGTCAGCGCGAAAGGAAATGTTGTTGTTCTTGGTTGTGCTAAGGGATATCTAAGTGCAGGAAGCGGTGGAGATGATCATGCATTTGTTGCGGCATTGGACATGCAGCCCATGCAGATACGCATTGGAAAGCATATAGCAAGAAGTGCAGATGGAGAACCGGAGAAGAAGAAAAAATTCTTTGGAAGATCCAAGAACAGTGATAATCAACCGATGGAAGCACAGATTGCATTTGTTGAAGAAGGAAATATTTATATCGAGCCCATATCAAAAGCGCTCTTAAATGAAATCATAGTATAGTGAATGGAGGAAAATAAAATGAGTGAAGTTATTGTAATCACATCTGGAAAAGGTGGCGTTGGAAAGACAACAACCACTGCCAATGTGGGAACAGGATTAGCGAAGGAAGGAAAGAAAGTTGTATTGATTGATACAGATATCGGACTTCGTAATCTGGATGTTGTCATGGGGCTTGAAAATAGGATCGTATATAATTTGGTTGATGTTGTGGAAGGAAATTGCAGAATTAAGCAGGCAATGATCAAAGATAAGAAATATCCAAACCTTTTCTTATTACCATCTGCTCAGACAAGAGATAAGACATCTGTAACACCAGAACAGATGGCAAAACTTGTAGAGGAATTAAAAGATGAATTTGATTATATCATTCTAGACTGCCCGGCTGGAATCGAGCAGGGATTTAAGAATGCGATCGCTGCAGCTGACAGAGCATTGATCGTTACAACTCCGGAGGTATCCGCAATCCGTGATGCAGACCGTATCATTGGTTTATTAGAGGCAAATGACATACATAAGATTGATCTTGTGATCAACAGAATTCGTATGGATATGGTAGAAAGAGGAGATATGCTCTCAAAAGACGATGTGCTTGATATTCTTGCAGTTGACCTGATCGGAATCGTTCCAGATGATGAGAATATCGTTATTTCCACAAACCAGGGAGAGCCGCTGGTTGGAAGCGATACACCAGCAGGAAAAGCTTATAAAAATATTTGTGACCGCGTGATGGGCAAAGAAGTCCCATTTATGGAAATTACAGGACCAACTTTCTTCCAGAGACTTGCACATGTATTTAAAAAGTAGAGGGGAGATAAAAGATGGGTTTTTTTGATAATTTTTTTAAGAAAAAGAGTTCAGGAGAAGTAGCAAAGGACCGTTTGAAATTGCTGCTTGTTTCAGATCGGTCAAATTGCTCTCCTGAGACGATGGAACTGATCAAAAATGACATCATTAAGGTAATCTCCAAATATATGGAGATCGACCCGGACGGATTGGACATTCAGATTACACAAAACAGCGAAGAATCCGAAGGACCGGCATTATATGCCAATATTCCGATTCGCGAGCTTAGAAAATAACATTGGAGAAAGAACATGCTGCGAAATTATCGATTGCAAAATTACAATTTCAAACTCTTATTTAATGTACTTGTACTGATGGCAATGGGACTTTTATTTATTCATAGTGCAAATCCTTCATTCGTTGTAAAACAGGCACTTGGTATTACAATGGGACTTGGTATTATTATTGTAGTATCACTGATTGATTTTCAGGTATTTACAAGAAATGCAGAAATATTGTATATTTTTAATGTAATCATGCTGATCGGCGTCAAGTTATTTGGAAAAGATGTGAATGGAGCAAAGAGGTGGTTTTCCCTTGGACCATTGGGAACATTTCAGCCATCAGAACTTAGTAAAGTGATCATGATTATTGTGATTGCAGCATTCCTTGTCAAACATCAGGATGATCTTAACGAACCTAAGATCCTTGGAAAGCTTGCATTAGTATGTGCAGTACCGCTTCTTTTAATCTTGAAGCAGCCAAGTCTTTCCTCAACACTCGATATTTGTTTTATCATTCTTGGAATGATATTTATGGCAGGATTGTCTTCTAAACTGATCGTTCGTGTATTGATCATTGGAGTACCACTTTTAGCAATCTTTTTATGGTACGTCCAGACGCCTGGACAGGTTTTACTAGAGCCGCATCAGGTGGCCAGGATCATGTCATTTTTACATCCAGAGAATTATGCAGATTCAACAGCTCTTCAGACAAGCAATTCAATTATGGCAATCGGATCTGGAGGATTATTTGGAAAAGGTTTTGGAAGTAATACAATATCGAATGTATCAGCCAGCGATGTAAATTTGGTATCCGAGAATCAGACAGATTTTATTTTCTCAGTGATCGGAGAAGAATTTGGATTTGTTGGATGCGTGATCTTGATCGTTATATTTGCATGCCTTGTATATCAATGTATGAATGTGGCGAAGAAATCAGGAAATCTGATCGGTACTTATGTTGCTGTGGGAGTTGCCTGCTATATGGGATTTCAGTCATTTATCAACATAGCTGTTGCGACAGGAACTATGCCGAATACAGGACAGCCACTTCCGTTTATCAGTTATGGGTTAAGCTCGTTGATGTCGGCATCGATTGCGATCGGAATGGTACTTAACATATATTTACAAAGAAAAAGACACTAGGAGGTTCTATTTATGAATGTAGGATTAGTTGCCCATGATGGGAAAAAGAACTTGATGCAGAATTTGTGTATTGCATATCAGGATATTTTAAAAAAGCATAAATTATATGCAACAAGTACGACCGGACAGATGATCGAAGATGTTGCCAATTTAAAGATTCATAAACTTCTTGCGGGACATTTTGGCGGAATGCAGCAGATGGGAAGCAAGATATCCAACAATGAAATAGACCTTTTGATTTTTTTACAGGATCCGTCAAATAAGAAGAGAACACCGGATTTTTATAATGTTTTAAATCTCTGTGACCAGTATAATATTCCATGTGCCACGAATCTTCCAACTGCGGAAGTATTGATCCTTGCACTGGATCGAGGAGATTTGGATTGGAGGAATATGTATAAATAGACTGTCAGGAGACGGTCTTTTTTTACAAAGATTATGAAGATGAAGAAAATAATATGTATGATTATGTCGATCATGATGGTAGCAATGTCAGGGTGCCAGTCATCCAGCGCAGCATCACTTGATTATGAACAGCATTATAAAACAACAGGAACAGCAATGAAAGAATCAGCATTGTCAGACCGCTGGGAATCTAAAGGCTCTAAAGTAGCAGTTGTATCAAAGAAGAAGGCAGAGAATGAGGATTATCCAGATGCCAAAGAAGTACTTCTTGTGAATAATACAAAGAATAAAGTATTAGTAAGCCAGAAAGTATTTGATCAGGCATATCCAGCAAGTACAACAAAGATCATGACAGCACTTCTCACACTGGAGAATTTAGATTTAAATAAAGTTGTTACGATCAAACATGATATTACATTCCCAGATGGTGCAGCAGTGGCAGTTCATCTAAAAAAGGGAGACAAGATCACAGTAGAAGCACTACTCAATGCCCTGATCATTATGTCAGCAAATGATGCGGCAGTAGCATTAGGAGAAGAAGTCTCTGGAAATCTGACAAGCTTTGTAAAATTAATGAATAAGCGTGCTAAAGAATTAGGTGCAACAAATACACATTTTGCAAACCCAAATGGTTTACATTTAGCCAATCATTATTCTACAGCATATGATTTATACCTGATTTTTAAGGAAGTAGCGAAACACAATGAATTTTTCAATATTGCGGGAAGATCAAGCAGTAGAATTGAATATACAGGCTCTAAAGGACAGTTGAAAGTCTATGATATGGCATCTACAAACCAGTATATTGCAGGTACTTATACATTACCAAGTAATGTATACATGATTGGTGGGAAGACAGGTACAACAACACAGGCAGGTTCTTGTCTGATTCTGCTTACAAAGAATAAAGACGGAGAAGAGTTTATTTCAGTGGTATTAAAAGGAGCAACAAAATCAGCACTTTACCATACAATGACAGATATTTTATCAAAGGAAAACTAAAATGGAACGATATAAAACTTACAGTGGACATTTAAAACAAATATATGGAGAAAAAGTATATAAGCTGCCGGTAAATCTTCCAGTGACTTGTCCGAATCGTATGGATGGAGATGGGTGTAGTTTTTGCGGAGGGGTTGGAACAGGCTTTGAAGCAATGAATTGTGAAACCTCTGTAAGTGAACAGTTATTAACAACAAAAGAAAAGATAGCCAAGCGATACAAAGCAAAAAAATTTATTGCGTATTTTCAAAATTATACGAACACATTTCTTCCAGTAAAACAGTTAGAAGAATATATGATCGAAGCAGCCAGGATGGAAGATATTGTTGGAATTTCAATATCAACAAGGCCAGACTGCATTACAAGAGACTATCTTGACTGTATGAAGAATGTTTCAGACACATATGGTGTGAAAATATCAATAGAATATGGACTTCAGACAGTAAATTATAAGACTTTGGAGAAGATCAACAGAGGACACAGTCTTGCAGAATATCTGGATGCGGTTTTAATGACAGCACCTTATGGATTTGAAATTTGTACACATATCATATTGAATCTTCCAGGTGATGATATAAGAGATGTTATAGAGACGGCAAAGATCCTGTCAGTACTTCCGGTACAGATCGTAAAACTACATTCATTATATGTGCCAAAAGGTTCCAGACTGTACAAAGAATTTGAGGAAGGTAAGGTTAGTATGTGTTCCGCAGAAGAATATTTGGAAAGACTTGTAACTTTTATCAGTTATGTTAGAAGTGATATGGTGATCGAACGACTATTCAGCCGTGTACCAAAAGAAGATGCGTCATTTTCAAATTGGGGAATCAGCTGGTGGAAATTAAGAGACCAGTTTGATGCGATAATGGAGGAGAGAAATCTTACACAGGGATGTAAGGCAGACTATCAAAACGGAGCAGCACTCAGGCGATGGAGGATTTGTTAAATGGCAAAAAAACGACAACGAAAAATAAAAATGCGCTGGAATATTGGAATGATCATATTTGCGGTAATTTTTGTTTATATCGTGATCAATGTCATAATATTTATGGGCAAGAAAAAACTGAGTGTATATAAAGTTACCGAAGATAAGATTACAAACACATTATCATTGACGGGAATTGCAGTCAGGGATGAACAGTTATTAAAGACATCACAGTCTGGATACATTACATATTATGTAGAAGAAGGAAAGCGGGTCAAGAAAGATGGAACTGTTTTTACTGTAGACAAGGACAAGAAAGTTCAGGAAACATTTGCAGAAAAAGTAGAAGAGTTGCAAAAGACGACAAATGTGATGGATGATGATGAGGTATCACGTAAGATCAATGAGTATCAGTCCGTTTACAATGATAATAACTTTTCAGAAGTGTATGATTTAAAATACGATCTTAAGAATGCTATTTTAAATATCAATGAAGATGCAATGAAGAAAGTAATCGCATCAGTACAGGATGCGATGGGGACAGAAAGTTTTCAGACGCAGAAAAGTACTTCAAGTGGTGTGGTAGAATTTTATTCGGATAAATTTGATGGGAAAAAAGTAAGTGATATCAATGCATCAGACTTTGATCAGACAAGATATCGAAAACAAAAATATAATACAGCAGATAAAGTAAAAAAGAATAAAGTTGTTGCAAGGATCAATAAGAGTGAAAAATGGCAGATTGTTGTTCCATTAAAAGAAGAAGAGTACAAGATGCTCAAAGACAAAAAAGAAGTATCAATACGATTTATGCAAGATCAGAATAAAGCAACAGCAACAGTAGAAACCATCAAAAAAGGTAAAAATTATTTTGGATATCTAAAATTAAATGATTATGCGGTTCGTTATTTGAGTGAACGTTATCTTGAGATTGACATTACTTTAGATTCTTATAAAGGGTTAAAGGTTCCAAATACATCAATTGTTAAGAAAAAGTTTTATCAGGTTCCGGTCAAATACCTTACAAAAGGTGATAATAGTACGACGGAACAGTTTGCCGTACGAAGCACTAGTAAGAATGGTGAGGTAACGGTAGAACAAAAAACGTATACCATTTATGGCAGAAGTGAAAAATACTGTTATCTGGATCCTGATGAAGTAGGGGAGAATGTTGTATTGCAGGCAATGGACTCTAATCAGACATTTTTGATCGAGAAGAAGAAGACTTTGCAAGGGGTATATTGTACAAATCGTGGTTATGCAGATTTTAAACCGATCGATATTCTGACACAGAAAGATGATTACTCGATCATAGCCAATGATACGAATCAGGGAGTCAGTGCATATGACTTTATCGTATTGGATGGAACGACGATCAAGGAAAATCAGATTATTTATTAAATGACATTATCAATCAACAGAAAGAAGGAAGAAATATGCTGATAGAACGTTATAATGAAGTGAAAGAACATGTGAAAGAAGCTTGCGAACGCGTGGGACGAGATCCAAGAGAGGTTACAGTCATTGCCGTCAGCAAAACAAAGCCATTAGAGATGGTGGAAGAGTTAAGAAAAGAAAAAGTTCTGGATTTTGGAGAAAACAAAGTACAGGAGATCAGAGATAAGTATGCAAATATCAGCTGGCCGGTAAGATGGCATCTGATCGGACATTTGCAGACAAATAAGATCAAATATATTGTAGATAAGGTAGCATTGATCCATTCTGTGGATTCTGTAAAACTGGCACAGGCAATTGATAAAGAAGCAGTAAAACACAATGTTAAAGAGGTTCCAATTCTTATTCAGGTTAACTTTGCACATGAAGATACTAAATTTGGATTAGATCCAAAGGACGTAGAAGATGTGATCAAAGAAATCTCAAAACTTGAATATGTAAAGATCAAGGGATTGATGCAGATTGCACCATTTGTTGATGATCCCGAAGATAATCGTAAATATTTTCGCGCGATGAAACAATTATCTGTTGACATCAAGAACAAAAACTTTGATAATGTAGATATGAGTATACTTTCCATGGGTATGACGAATGATTATGAGATCGCAGTAGAAGAAGGAGCGACAATGATCAGAGTTGGTACAGCAATTTTTGGAGAGCGCAATTATAACATATAGCGGAGGAAGATCGATGAAAGGTACAGTTGACAAACTGCTGAACTTTATGAAGCTGACAGAAGATGAAGAATACGATGAAGAGTATGAAGAATACGAAGATGAAGAAGAGGAAGAACCAGAGAAAGTAGGTTTTTCATTTTTTAAGAAGAAAGAAAAGGAACCGGTGGAAGAATCTGAAGAAGAAGTAAGCCAGCCTTTTGATCATGTATTAAGTAGGGAAGAGAAGAAGAAAAGGTTTACAAGTACTGGAAGCAAGGTGGTATCCATGAATGGAAGAGGAGTAGAAGTCTACGTTATCAAACCACAGGATTTTGCAGAAGCGCAGACAGCGGCAGATCTTTTAAAGAAAGGAAGAACTGTTGTGATCAATTTAGAAGGTGTGGAACTTACAGTTGCACAAAGAAGCATTGATTTTATTGGTGGAGCAACTTATGCGATCAATGGTTCCCTGCAGGCAGTATCCAACAACATTTTTATTGCAGCACCAGACAGTATTGAAGTCAGTGGAGACCTGAAAAGTGAGATCATGAATGGAAATACGATCTCACCACAATTAAAGTAAACATGAAAGAAGAAGAATTATTAAAGAAACGACTTTTGGAACTGGCACAAAAATCATACAGCCAGAATGTTTATAAACATACACATTTTTTAAATGAATACGAACAGAGTATTTATCAAGATATGAAGAAAGAACTTGATTATGCACATCCACAGCTTGTTGGAGGACATGAACACTTTACAAGAGCTGTGGTACTGTTTGGTTCGAAAGAATTATTTGGTTATGAGGGTGAGATTCCATTGGCATGTGCCAGGATCTCACCTGTTTTTGATAAGTTTGCAGAAACATTAAGCCACAGAGATTATCTGGGTGCTTTAATGAATCTGGGGATTGAACGTTATCTGATCGGGGATATTCTTGTTGATGAAAAATGTGCTTATATTTTTTGTATGTCTCATATTATGGATTTACTAAAAGAACAGTTAGGACAGGTAAGGCATACAAGAGTAGCAGTAGAAGAAGTCGTATGGGAAGAAACAGGATATATTCAGAAATATAAGAGAAAAGAAGGGTTTGTGGCATCTATGCGGTTAGATGTTCTGGTGTCACAGGCATATGGACTTTCAAGAACATCAAGCGATAAGCTGTTAAAAGCCCAGAAAGTATTTCATAATGGAAGACTTTGTATATCATCAGGACAAAAGATCAGACAAGGAGATATCATATCAGTGAGAGGATATGGAAAGTTTCTGGTAGAAGATTTGGGCAAAACATCAAAAAAAGGCCGTCAGTTTCTTACACTGGCGATCTTTCAATAGGAGGAATATATGATTACACCAGTTGAAGTATTAGGAAAAGAACTAAAGAGGGGATTTGGCTATAAGGCAGTTGAGGTTGATGAATTTTTAGAAGATCTTGCAAAAGATTATGAAAAAGTTTACAAAGAAAATAATGAATTAAGAGAAAAAGTATCTGCACTGACAGAGAATTTAAGTCATTATCGTACAATTGAAGAATCATTAAAGAGAGCATTAGTTCTTGCGGAAGAAACATCCAAAGAAACGATTGAGAATGCAACACAGAAAGCCCAGACATTAGAAGCTGAAGCATCAAGAAATGCAAAAGAACTTGTTTCAGAGGCACAGGCAGAAGCAGATAAGATCAGAGTGAGTGCAAAAGAAGATTTCAAGGAAGAAAAAGAAAAACATGAACAAATGATCAAGAATTATCAGGAATTGATCCGAAAGCTAGAAAGTGATTATCAAAGTTATAAAGCAAGAATGAAACAGTTTATAAATGGACAGATGGATATTTTAAACAATCCTGTATATGAGATGGAATTTCAGATCGCAGGAGAGAAGGAAGAAGAGGAGCAGGATAAGAATCATGAACAATTTGGAAAAGAACAGTAAGATTGAGATTCGAACAGATGGTAGAAAATCATATGATATTATTTTGAAAGATTCTTTTGATGATTTTCTAAAACAGATGGAATTTCTGGAAATTGAACACAAAAAAATATGTATTGTAACAGAAAGCAATGTAGCCCCATTTTATTTAAAGCAGATGTATGACTTGATTTCTTCAAAGGCTGCGAAAACGATCACATTCAGCTTTGAAGCAGGAGAGAAACACAAACAGTTAAAGACGATAGAAGCGTTATATGAAGAACTAATCATTAACCATTTTGACCGTCAGGATCTTCTGATCGCATTAGGAGGCGGGGTTGTTGGTGATATGACAGGATATGCGGCGGCAACATATCTTCGAGGAATTGATTTTGTGCAGGTGCCAACAACATTGTTATCACAGGTGGACAGCAGTATCGGGGGCAAGACAGGAGTTGATTTTCTTCAATATAAGAATATGGTCGGTGCATTCCATCAGCCAAAGCTTGTATATATCAATACAGCGACATTAAAATCTCTGCCAGAGAGAGAATATTTTTCTGGAATGGGAGAAGTTATCAAACATGGATTGATCAAAGATGCAAAATATTATGATTGGATCAAAGATAATATTACACCGATCAAAGAAAGAGAACATGAAGCAGTAAGAGAGATGATCTATAGAAGCTGTCTGATCAAAGGAGACGTTGTAGAGCGTGATCCAAAAGAAAAAGGAGAACGTGCCTTATTAAACTTTGGTCATACACTAGGACATGCAATTGAGAAATTAAAAGATTTTACATGGCTTCATGGAGAATGTGTGGCAGCAGGATGTTGTCTGGCAGCCAGAATATCGCAGATGAAAGGAAATCTTACAGAAGAAGAAGTAAAAGATATCAAAGAAGTGTTTATAAAGTTTGGTATGAATGGAGATATCAGTGAACTTTCTATTAAGGATATTATCAAAACAACGAAATCCGATAAGAAGATGGTTGGAGATAAAATTAAATTCATATTATTACATTCCATCGGAGAAGCATATATTGATATGAGTGTAACCGATGATGAAATGGAAAATGCATTAAAAAAATAACAGGGAAAGATAATGAAGAAGCATATAAAGATATTTAGTCTGATTATCATATTGATCATTGCAGACCAGCTGACAAAGCTTTGGGCATTAGCGGATCTGCGTGGCAGTGAGGGAATTCCTGTCATATCAGGGGTGTTTGAACTGCAATATCTTGAAAATCGCGGCGCAGCCTTTGGAATACTTCAAGATAAGCAGATCTTATTTTTGCTGATCACAGTGGCAGTGGCAGTATTGTTAACATATATCTCCATAAGAATACCAGAAGAGAGAAAATATACACCATTAAGAATCTGTTATGTATTACTGATGGCAGGTGCATTTGGTAATCTGATCGATCGTGTGGCAAGAGGTTATGTTGTAGATTTCTTTTATTTTAAACTGATTGATTTTCCTATTTTTAATGTGGCTGATATTTATGTTACAGTGACAATGGTATTACTAATAGGACTGATCTTGTTTTATTACAAAGAAGAAGACTTTGAATTTTTGAGCAGGAAAGGAAAACATGGACGAAACGTTTGAAATTAAAGTGACAAGTGATCTGGCTGGAAAAAGACTGGATGTTATATTGGCAGAACAGTGTGATGATCTTACAAGAAGTTATATCAATAAACTGTGCAAGGAAGAACGTGCAAAGTTAAACGATAAGATTTCCAAAGGCAATAAGAAATGCAAAGAGGGAGATAAGATCACACTTCAGATACCAGAACCAGAAGAACTTGAAATCCTTCCAGAAAAAATGGATCTTGATATTGTTTATGAGGATCAGGATGTTATACTGATCAATAAACCGAAAAATATGGTGGTGCATCCGGCAGCAGGGCATTATACAGGAACTTTGGTAAATGGATTGATGGCACACTGCAAAGACGATCTGTCAGGAATCAATGGTGTACTGCGTCCAGGGATTGTTCACCGGATAGATAAGGATACAACGGGAATTCTGATCGTATGTAAGAATGATATGGCACATCAAAGCATTGCCAAACAATTATATGATCATTCGATCACAAGAAAATATCATGCGATCGTTTATGGAAATATTAAGGAAGAAGAAGGAACCGTAAATGCTCCGATCGGCCGCAGTTTGAAAGACCGCAAGAAGATGGGGATCGTTATGGATGGGAAACATGCAGTGACACACTACAAAGTTTTAAGAAGACTCAAAAAAGGTTTTACTTATATTGAGTGTCAGCTTGAAACAGGAAGAACCCATCAGATTCGTGTCCATATGGCATCGATCAAGCATCCTTTACTCGGAGATGATGTATACGGACCAAAGAAATCAAAATATACACTGGAAGGTCAGTGCCTTCATGCAAAGGTTTTAGGATTTGTACATCCAAGAACCGGAGAATACATGGAGTTTGAAGTACCACTTCCAGAGTATTTTGAAAAACTACTGAAGAAATTAGATCAATGACAGGAGGAGAAGGCACAATGAAACTTGGATTTATCGGATGTGGAAATATGGCACAGGCAATGATCACTGGAATTTTGAAACAAAATGTTGTAAGTCCAGATGAATTGATCGTATCAAACCCACACGAAGAAAAAACAGCAAAATTAAAAGAACAATTTGGAATCTTAACGACAACGGATAATAAAAAGACAGCAAAGGAAGCAGAGATTGTAGTGTTGGCTGTAAAACCTCAAGTGTATCCGGAAGTGATCAAAGAGATCAGAGATGAAGTTTCAACAGAACAGATCATCGTAACGATTGCTGCAGGAGTATCCATGGCGGCAACAGAACGCCAGTTTGGAAAAGAAATGAAGATTGTGCGTGTAATGCCAAATACGCCAGCACTTGTCGGAGAAGGAATGTCTGGATTATGCTGTAATGAATATGTGACAGAAGAAGAATTTGATAAGGTTCATCATATTTTCCAGAGTTTTGGAAAAGCTGAAAAGATTACAGAGAATCTGATGGATGCAGTTGTCGGAGTCAGCGGAAGCGGACCAGCATATGTTTATATGTTTATTGAGGCAATGGCAGATGCAGGGGTAGCACAGGGACTCCCAAGAAAACAGGCTTATACATTTGCTGCACAGACATTACTTGGAAGTGCCAAAATGGTATTAGAGACAGGGCAGCATCCAGGTGAATTAAAAGATGCCGTATGTTCACCAGCAGGAACAACGATCGAGGCTGTCAATACACTAGAGAAAAAAGGATTTAGAAGTGCAGTGATCGAAGCTGTCAATGCGGCGGCAAAGAAAAACCATGAGCTTGGGAAACCAAAAAAGAAAGAAAAATAAAAAAATACTTTACAAAACTAATATAATTATGATATTATATAGAAGTTAGTTAACCGATACTCAGATTTGGGCACTCCAACCCTTTCCTGGTATCTGGCGATCAATAGAATTCAAGGAGGAAAACACAATGATTTCATCAGAAAAGAAAGCAGAAATCGTAGCTAAATACGGTAAAGACGCAAAAGACACAGGTTCACCAGAGGTTCAGGTAGCAATCTTAACAGCTAGAATCAACGAGCTTCAGGATCATTTCAATCAGCATCCTAAAGATCATCATTCAAGAAGAGGACTTCTTAAGATGGTTGGTAAGAGACGTAACTTATTAGCTTACTTAAAGAGCAAAGATGTTGAAAGATATCGTGCATTAATTGAAAAATTAGGATTAAGAAAATAATCTTACAATACGAATTTAAGACCTGTTGTTACAGTCATGTGGCAGCAGGTTTTTATATTATAAGATAATATGTCAAAATAAAGGAATTTTCATAGAAATAGATTGACAATTATTGGTTAAAATTAGGAACAACCTATTGAAATAGTTGACTTTATACAAAATAAAATCTATAATTAAGTTTATATGTGAAATAAAATATAGAGATATTTCACAAAAGAAAAAAGGTAACGAAACAAAGAAACAGTTGAATAACCGAAGGGGAGATTTATGAACACTACATTGATTATTATGGCCGCCGGAATTGGATCAAGATTTGGTGGAGGAATCAAACAGCTGGCAAAGATGGGACCGAATGGAGAAATCATCATGGATTATTCTATCCGTGATGCAAAAGAAGCAGGATTTAATAAAGTTGTATTTATTATCCGTAAGGATATCTTCGAAGAATTTGAAGAAGTGATTGGTAACCGCATCAAAGAACAGATTGATGTAGAATACGTTTTCCAGGAATTAGATGATCTTCCAGAAGGATTTGAAGTCCCAGCAGGACGTACAAAACCATGGGGAACAGGACAGGCAGTTCTTTGCTGCAAGGATGTAGTGAAAGAACCATTTGTGATCATCAATGCAGATGACTATTATGGAAAAGAAGCGTTTGTAAAACTTCATGATTTCTTAGTATCTGGAGAAGATCTTGGAAGAGAATTTACTATGGGAATGGCAGGATTTATCCTGAAGAATACATTAAGTGATAATGGTGCTGTAACAAGAGGAGTCAGTGTTGTAGACGAGAAAGGTCTGTTAAGCCAGGTTCATGAGACAACAGGAATTGAGATGAATGGAGAAGGTAAGATTGTTTGCGACAATGAAGAAGTTCAGAAATGGATCAGCCCAGATGATAAAGTATCTATGAATATGTGGGCAGCATATCCAGAATTTTTAGAATATCTTGCAGAAGACTTCAAGAATTTCTTATCTAATGTTGAAGAAGGAGACATCAAGAAAGAATATCTGCTTCCAAATATCGTAGATAAATTATTAAAAGAAGGACGTGCAAACGTTAAGGTATTAGAGACACAGGACCGTTGGTTCGGTGTAACTTACAAGGAAGACAAAGAATCTGTACAGAAAGCATTTGAAGGTCTGATCAAAGACGGTGTTTATCCAGCAGATTTATGGGCTTAAAATATAAATTATGATAATAAAAGGCAGTTGGAAGTGATTCTGGCTGCTTTTTTATTTCTTGTTTGCTATCATTATATATTGTTGCAATTCTATATATAAATGCGTTAAAATAAAACAAACCTAAAACTACAGGAAAAGGAGTATCGTAGATGGAAGGAGCCATAACAAGAAAACAGATTGCTGGAATTACGATAGAGATTCAGGAAACAAGAATTGGAGACGATATTGTGTTAATTCTTGCTGGAGGTGACAAACCACATATTGGTTGTGTTGTACAGGCGGTTCCACGTCCTTCGCTTACAAATGATGGAAGTATCAGTGTGACATCCTCAGTACTGAATCTGACCGGTCATAAAGATGAATTCTTATGCAGAAAACTGGCAGAGAAACGATGCAGAGAAACGGGAAGAATTGTTGTATGTACTGGAGGAGTACATATTGAAAATATTACGAAAGAGCAGATTCATAAGCTTCTAGAAGAAATATAACATATTTTATCGAATTACAAAAATGGAAAGCAGGTGATTTTTTGAAATTTATTCATATAGCAGATGTACATTGGGGAGCACAACCAGAGAAAGATCGATCATTTGGAAGAATCAGAGAAAATGAAATTAAACATACATTTCAAAAAGTCATTGATTATGCAAACAAACAGCAGACAGATGTCTTACTGATCGCAGGAGATTTCTTTGATCAAAGGCCGACGAAACAGGAATTAAGAGAAGTTGATTATATATTATCAGGATTGCAGAATACAAAAACAGTAATGATCGCAGGGAATCATGATCATTTATCAACAGAAGAAGAGTTTGTTAAGTATCATTGGAATAGTGAAGTATATTTGTTAGACGGCAGAGAAAGAAATTATGTTTATTTTGAAGAACTTCACACAACTATTTATGGGATCAGTTATTGGACAAATCAGATCAGGGAAGCTGTGTATGACGATATGAAACCACAGGATTTTGATGAATTTTCCATTCTTCTTGCACATGGTGGAGATGAAAGTCATATTCCGATCAATAAAGACATATTAAAATGGTCAGGATTCGATTATATTGCTCTTGGACATATTCATAAACCAGAGATTATTTTTGAAGACCTGATGGCATATTCAGGATCTTTAGAACCTTTGGATCGTACAGAAACTGGAAGTCATGGATTTATAGAAGGTGAGATCAGTGAAGAGAAACAGCAGATAGAATTTGTCCCATTTGCAAAAAGAATGTATATACAAGTCGAGGTTATGATCACAGAAGAAATGTCTGCATCTGAAATAAAAGATCGTATAGAAACAGAACTTTCTTATCGTGGAAAAGATAATATTTATGAAGTAGTTTTAACGGGAAGTATTGATCCGGAGATAGAAATAGATTTTGATGATATCAAAGAGGATTATCTGATTTCAGATATCATTTATGAAACAAAAAGTCGCTGGGATTATGATCAGTTAGCAGAAGAAAATGATCTTATGATCCAAAAAGTAGCAGAAATATTAAAAGAAGAACCGCAGGCACTGACATTTGCGATGGAAGCACTATCTTATGCCAGGGAGAGATAAGTGATGGAGATTGAGAAAATAAATATAGATGGATTTGGAAAATTTCATAAATATAATGCATTGACAACTGATAAGATTCAGGTGTTTTTTGGAAAGAATGAGGCAGGAAAGACAACGATCAGAAAATTTATGATCTCAATGCTCTTTGGTTTAGAGAGGGCAAGAGGAGTTGCTGCAGAAAATGACGATTACATAAGATATATGCCAGTAAATGGAGGAAACTATGGAGGTTCTGTTACGATCAGAAAAGGAAAAACTTTTTATCGGATTATAAGGAATTTTTCAAAAGAACAAAAAAATCTTCGGATGTTTTATGAAGACACAATGGAAGAAATCAATCTGCCAGGAACTACATTGCAGCGTATTCTTTTTGACAGTGACAAAACAGCATTTGAGAATACAGTATCAATGACACAGGCAGATATTCGTACAGGAAAAGAAATGAAAGAAGTTCTGCAAAATTCTATGGCGAATTTAAGAAGCAGCAAAAATGTAGGGATCGATCTTCGAAAAGCAGTAGATTATTTAAAGATCAAGAGAAGACAAAAGAGAAAAGATTCTGCATTTGTTCAGGTCGATATTTTGCGGAAACAAAAAAATGAATTCAAATATGATGTTGGGCAATTGAGACGTTATGAACAGGAAGAGAGAAAAATTAAACGACAATTACAGCAAAAAAGGCATTTGACATTTTGGCAGAAACTGATCGGCTGGATTCAAAAACTGTTAGGAAATGATCCAGAGAAGATCAGGAAGATGGAATTAAAACATCGTCTTGAAATTATAGAGATTGAGAAATCACAGCTTCAGATGCAGGAACAAAAAGCAGAAGACATGGAATATAAATACCAACAGGCTCTCAGCAGAAAGAAAGCAGCTGAGCTGGAAATCCATGAGATAGAACAGGCGATCAAAGCCATTGAGCAGGCAGGAAGATCTATTCAGAAGACATTTGGACAGGAATTAAATGAAAAGATATCTAAGATATTTTCAGATGTAACAAATGGAAAATATACGAAAGTTGTCATGGATGACAGCTTGAGGATGATGGTATATGATGGTTTCGATTATATTGATATGAAATATTTAAGCAATGCAACGATAGAACAATTATATTTTGCATTACGTCTGGCATCTGCAGATCTGTTATATGAAGATGATGGATTTCCGTTATTTTTGGATGATGTATTTGGCAACTATGATGATGAAAGATTAAAACAGACACTTGGTTATCTTGAGCGGAAAACAGACAGGCAGATTTTTTTATTTACAGGTAGAAAAGAAATACTTCATATATTAGATCAGAATGAAATTTCATATCACCTTATTTCTTTATAGTTTTTTCTGTGCTAAGATATACAAAGAAAAAGTAACAAAAGGAGATAAGAATATATGGCAAAGAAAATGACCATGGCAGATATCGCAAGTTTATCAGGAGTCGGGAAAAGTACTGTATCCCGTTATTTTAACGGAGGATATGTAAAAGATGAGACAAGAGCGAAGATTCATAAGGTCATTGAAGAATATAATTACACACCCAATGCATTTGCAAGATTAAATGCAAAACAAAGCAATGTGATCGGTGTGGTTGTGCCGACACTTAATTCCAAGATCACAAGTCGCGTAATCACAAGCATTGACCGATATCTAAGAGAGAAAGGATACACAACACTTATTCAGAATTCAGATCACAATATTGATCAGGAATTACAGAATATTCAGCGATTGATCCAGCTAAATGTCGATGGAATCCTGATCAGTTCCATAGCAATTACAAAAGACCACAAAGAACTGTTAAAGAAAGCAGGAATACCTGTGGTTGTCTTAACACAGGATTATGAAGCTGGAATTTCCATCATTTATGATGATTACCATGCAGGAAAAGCTATGGGAGAGCATATAGGGAAGAAAGGACATCAAAAGGTTGGATATATTGGTGTTTATGAGACGGATAAAGCGGTTGGAATCGAACGAAGAAATGGTGTATTAGATGGACTGAAAGAATATGGGATCACACCTGTAATAGGAAAGAGTGATTACAGTTTCCTTGGTGGACAGACGGTTGCAAGAGAATTACTTGAAAAAGAACCAGATTTGGATGCGATCATCTGTGCGACGGACAGACTTGCATTTGGAACATATAAGATCTTGCATGAATATAAGAAAGAGATCCCAGAAGAAGTATCGGTTGCGGCCTTTGGTGGATATGATGAAAGTGCATTATTAACGCCAGAACTTACAACCTTAAAGTTTGATTCTTATGGCATGGGGTACCTTGGTGCGGAAACGATTCTTAAGATGATCGCAGGAGATCCAGTGTCTAAGAAGCAGATTGTTGGATATGAATTTATTGATGGTGGGAGTGTCCGGTAATAAATTTATATTGATAATGATCATAAATTCTTCATATGTACTCATAATATCGCCCTCCTTCCGTATTGCTCGGAACGGAGGGCTTTGCTGTTGAAAATAATAAAACAAAAAATATGGTATCGATTCCATGAAAACTATTGACAAACAAACGAGAAAGTAATAATATACAAATATGGAACCGATACCATAATAAGTTTCACAATCAAAAAAAGGAGAGAAGATATGGATTACGCAAAAATCGCCAGCCAGGTTATTGAAAACGTTGGTGGAAAACAAAACATCAAATCTGTACAGCATTGTGCAACAAGACTTCGCTTACAGCTTAAGAACAACGACCTTCGCAATGAAGAAGCAGTCAGTGACATTGAAGGAGTGAAGGGAGTTTTCTTAACTCAGTCACAGTTCCAGATCATTTTTGGATCAGGACTTGTAAATTTAGTCTGTGATGAAGTGCAGAAACAGTTAGGTATAGCAGTCGATACATCAGCAGATGATGAGAAAGAAGAGAAGAAAGGGAATGCCCTTCAGAGATTAGTAAAGCTTTTAAGTGACATTTTCGTACCAATCATTCCAGCCATCGTAGCCGGTGGTCTGTTAATGGGATTAAATAACATTTTGACAGCAGCAATGTTTCATGGAAAATCAGTGATCGATCTGTATCCACAGTGGAAAGGCCTTGCGACAGCGATCAACTTATTTGCAAGTGCACCATTTACATTCTTGCCAGTACTGATCGGATTCAGTGCAACAAAGAAATTTGGTGGTAATCCATATCTTGGAGCAGCCATGGGTATGATCATGGTTCATCCTGATCTGTTAAGTGCGTACAGCATTGGTATTGCACAGCCACCAGTATGGAACATCTTTGGATTTAAGATTGCAGCGATCGGATATCAGGGAACCGTACTTCCAGTGTTAGCAGTTGCATTTATCTTAGCAACGATCGAGAAGAAGTTACATAAAGTAACACCAACATGGTTAGATAACTTAACAACGCCATTGATCTCTATCATGGTAACATCATTTTTAACATTTATTTTTGTAGGCCCAGTTTTAAGAGAAGCAGGTAACTTATTAGCAGACGGAATCACATGGGTATACAATACACTTGGATTTGTTGGTGGTGGATTATTTGGACTTGCATATGCACCAATTTGTTTAACAGGAATGCATCACAGCTTTATCGCAATCGAGACACAGTTAATTGCAGCGAAAGCAACAACAGGTGGAAGTTTCATTTTCACAACAGCAAGTATGAACAATGTAGCACAGGGAGCAGCTGTTTTAGCAGTTTTATTCTTAACAAAGAATGAGAAAATGAAATCTATCTGTTCCGCTTCTGGTGTATCTGCATTACTTGGAATCACAGAACCAGCAATGTTCGGTGTTACATTAAAATTAAAATATCCATTCTACGCAGCTATCATTGGTTCTGCCGTAGGAAATGCATATTGTGCAGCAACAGGAGTCCTAGCTCAGGCATTAGGAGCAGCCGGACTTCCAGGATTTTTATCTATGCTTCCAAAAGACTATTTAAACTTTGCAATCGGATTAATCTTATCTATGGCAGTATCCGCAGTTTTAACAGCAATCTTCTGGAAGAAGTTTAACATCGAAAGAGAAGACAACAAAGCTCAGACTTCAGTGAAAGAAGAAGTAAAAGAGATCGAAGTACAGGAATCAACAGCTGATACAGCAGAAGAAACAAATGAATTATATGCACCGATGAAAGGTGAAGTTTTAGATGTATCAAAATCTGCAGACCCAGCATTTGCAAGTAAAGCAATGGGAGAAGGAGTTGCGATCAATCCAAGTGAAGGAGTGATCTATGCACCGGCAGATGGAATAATTAGCTTAATCTTCCCAACAAAACATGCGATGGGAATTACATTAAACTCTGGTGTAGAACTTTTGATACATGCAGGAATTGATACAGTCAAGATGGAAGGCAAGGGTTTTGAAACATTCGTAGAGACAGGAGTCAAAGTAAAGAAAGGTGATAAACTGTTATCTTTTGATATGGATCTTGTCAAAGAAAAAGGATACCAGACACAGACAATGTTCCTAGTAGCAGATGCGAAAGGAAAAGAAGTAGAAGTTATTGAAGCAACGAATGCAGATAATGATACAAAGATCATGAAATTAAAATAATAATTATTCGAAAAAGGAAAGGAAACCAGGGCATATGTTTGAAAAATACAAGAAAGTCTATAAGGCAGATTATGAAAAATGGTATAAAGAAAATGAAGCTTACAGAGAACGTGTGGCAGCAGATCCTGACCGATTAAAATTTCATTTAATGCCAAAGACAGGATGGTTAAATGATCCAAACGGTTTATGCCAGTTTGACGGTACATATCATATTTACTACCAGTACACTCCATTTGAACCAACTGGTGAGTTAAAGACATGGGGACATTATACAACAAAGGATTTTATTCATTACAAAGATTATGGACCAGTGGTATTTCCGGATGAAGATATTGATGCCCATGGTGTCTATTCCGGATCTGCATTTATCGAAAATGGCACGATTCACTATTTTTATACAGGTAATCTGAAATATTTTGATCGAGATGATTATGATTATATTAACAGTGGACGCGGAAGTAATACGATCACATTTACAAGCAAAGATGGGTATAATTTTACAAAAAAAGAACTGCTTATGACAACTAACGATTATCCGGATGATATGAGCAACCATGTGCGTGATCCAAAAATCTTTAAGAAAAATGATAAATATTACATGGTGCTAGGAGCAAGAGATAAAGAAGGTATTGGAATGATCCTTCTTTATGAATCCGCAGATCTTAAGAACTGGACATACAAAAACCGTATTACAACGCCACAGAAATTTGGTTATATGTGGGAATGCCCAGATTTATTTGAAATCGATGGACAGTTATACATCATCTGCTGCCCACAGGGCGTAGAGACGCAGGGAATTGATTATGAAAATGTTCATCAGGTCACAGCAATGAAATTAAACTATGATTTTGAGACGGATGAATATGAGATCACAGATATTAAACTCTTTGATCGAGGATTTGATTTTTATGCACCACAAAGTTTCGAAGATGAAAGAGGAAGAAGAATTTTGATCGGATGGATGGGAATTCCAGATGCGGATTATACAAATCCAACCGAAGAAGCAGGATGGCAGCATGCGCTTACAATTCCAAGAAAATTATCTGTAAGAGATGGAAAACTGATCCAGGAACCAATTGAAGAGTTAAAACAGCTTCGAAGCAATGACAAAGCTGTTTGTACATTTAGTTATGGACAGGCGCTCATCATGCAAAATTCTATCTATGAAGCTGTTATAGATTTCAAACGCTGTCGCGAAATGACAATGACATTGAGAGAAGGCATCACTCTTTCTTACAAAGATAATATTCTTACATTAAATCTCGGTGTCTATGGAAGCGGAAGAACAACAAGAAAAGTAAAACTAGAAAAATTAGAACATCTCCATATTTTTGCGGATACATCTTCCTTAGAAATCTTTGTTAACCATGGAGAAGAAGTTTTTACAACAAGAATATATAATCGTCATGGAAGAATACTGATCAATGGAGAATGTTCTGGTATAATGACAGTATATCCATTAAAATCATTTGAGATCGAAGGAGGCAGAAATGAAGAATAAATTATGTGGAATCGGAGAAGCATTAATTGATTTTATCCCAGAGGTAAAAGGACAGAGACTAAAAGATGTACCTTCATTTAAAAGAGTCGCAGGAGGAGCACCTGCAAATGTAGTTGGAGCAGTCACAAAGCTTGGAATTCCATCCAAATTTTTGACAAAACTTGGAGATGATCCATTTGGAGATTATATTGTAGAAGTATTAGATAATGCAGGAATCGATACGTCCAATATTAAAAGGGATAAAGAAGGAGAAACAGCCTTAGCATTCGTATCTCTTGCATCTGATGGTAACCGTGATTTTAAGTTTTATAGAAAAAACAGTGCAGATTTACGTTACAGTGTTGAAGATATCCCAACAGATATTTTAGACGATTGTGGAATGATTCATTTTTGCAGTGTGGATCTTGTAGAATCGCCAATGAAAGAAGCACACAAAAAATTGATCAATATGGCAATCGAGCAAGGTGTGAAAGTTTCCTTTGATCCGAACTTAAGATTTTCTTTATGGGATGATCTTGACAAATTAAAAGAGACAGTCAATGAATTTCTTGCATACGCAGATATCATCAAGATCTCTGACGAAGAATTAGAATTTATCACAGGATATACAGATATCAAAGATGCATTAGACGGACTATTTGCCAACAGAGCAAAATACGTGATCTATACAAAAGGAGCAGATGGAGCTGAAATTTATACAAAGAAAGGTTCTGTTATAGGAGCACCTGGATACAAAATTGATGTACGTGATACAACAGGAGCTGGCGATTCCTTTATCGGAGCATTCTTATACTGTTTGCTAAATGATGAAGTTGAAAATCTTGAAAATGTTGATGATGACACATTAAGAAGATATCTTGACTTTGCAAATGCTTATGCTGCAAATACTACTACAAAAGAAGGAGCATTGGCTGCAATGGCAGATAAAGCTGAGATGGAAGAATGGATTAAGAAATTTTAATTTGGAGTTGGCCAACTGTAGAATTCGAGTATATGATAAAAAATAAATAAGCAACTGAACGCGATGCGGTAGAATTTTGCTCATATTTTGAACAAATCGCTGATCCGCCCAATTTCCTACGATAACTCGCTTTGGAGCTTTGTTTCAGACAAAAGTCTTTGAAGCTCAGACAATCGTCCAATTGGGCTGAGAATTTATTCAAAATATGGCAAAATTCCAATGCATCGCGTTCAGTTGCTTATTTATTTTTCATCATATACCAGAAGTCTATAGTGTGGACAAGTCCATAGTGACGGATCCTTACAAACCCTTTGGAAAGCACATGCATCAAAAACATCCGCAGAAAGTCTATTCCCTTGATCGTATGTGGGATGTATCTTCCACCATTCCTGTAATCTTTTACAAGGTAAGTAACTGTCTGATCTGTCATTCCAAGGATCCTCTGATCGGTGTTCATAAGTCTCTCTAATCTTCCGTCACATATACGAAATCCTACCGTCGCAAATCACAATTTACCCAGCAAGTCGAGCGTTCACACCCTGAAACCAAGGTTTACTAAAATTATACTTAGTACCATTCACATGTGCCCAGCCAGTTTTCTTTCCATATTTAAACTGTAAGTAGATCACATCTTTAGATAAAGATAATTTGGTTAAAGTAACAACTTTACCTTTAGGAACAGTATATGCGACTTTAGAGCCATTATAGAAAGTAAGTTTTTTCGCAGTCACAAACTGATTCTTGGCAAAGTATTTAGAATATTTATCTTTTTTATTGTTTGCGATCAGGCTCTTTACAGTCGTTGTGGAAGTTGTTGCGGCAACTAGTTTTCCTTTGCTGTATTTGTAAGGAATATTCCAGGAAATCCATCCAACTTCAGCAGGTTGATCACTGTTATGGATCGTTACATAATTCTTATCAGCGGCAACGATCTCATTTTGATAAGATGCATTTGTATTAAAAGAATTGATGCAGTTTAGCTTTTTACGTTTCTTGTTATAAGTATAAATCTGATTGAATGTAATACAGTCATTATCACCATGTCCTACAAACTGAAGGAATTCACGGCTGTTTGACATGTTTGCATAGGTTACCTTGATCCAGCAAAAAGAGCTGTCTTTCAAAGACTTTGAATAAACCGTTTTTTTATTCATTGTAACTTTGATCTTGTTGATATAATCGTTCTTATCTTTACTTGTTGTAATTTTGATGGCATCAGCTTTGCCATCTCCGTTCATATCAACTTTTGCATTGTAAACTCCGTTTTTGGCAGGAACTGTTTTTACAGCTGCTTTGGTGATCGCTGGAGCATTGAAACACATCAGCAAGCCTAATGCTGCACATCCAGCGATTTTTGTAAATGTTTTTCTCATGATCAAATCCCTCCTTAAACTTATTGAAAATATATGAGAATGTTACATTTGATTTTATTGTAGCATAAAGTTCGAAAAAAATATCTGTTTTTTGAATTCTTCATAAAGACTTAAGAATATCGAAAAAGGCTGAAAGATCATTGTAAAAAGTGCATAAAAATAGTAATAAATTCATACATATATTAAAGAATATGCTGAAATTAAAAAAAGTACTTATATAAAGAATAAAAAGTATGTATAATAATCAATTGACAAGAAATAAGCAGAAAAACGCAGTGAAAGATTGCACACGGTAGTGGGGATTGGTAACGAGTTTTGTTCAGATCCCTGCTATTTTTTTGAGCTTATTTTTATATAAGAAACAAACAATAAATTTTTTAGAAGAAGGAGAGAGAAAAATGCCACAGAATAAAAGAGAAAGTCTTATCTATACATTTATCATGTGTTTCATGATGGTATTTTGGATGAGCATATACAACGTATCATTACATATGGGTGGATTATCCATGGAATCAATCAAAGCTGGATGGTTAGGATTCCCAATCGCATATATTTTTGCAATGTGCTGCGACTGGTTCTTTGTATCTAAGCTTGCGAAAGGATTTGCTTTTAAATATCTTGTAAAACCAGATAGTTCTGTTTTAAGAAAAGTAATCAGCGTATCTTGCTGTATGGTAGTTCCTATGGTTATCATTATGTCACTTTATGGAGCAGTTGAAGTAAGTATTGAAATGGGAAATTTCTCAAACTTATTGATGATGTGGCTGACTAATATCCCTAAGAACTTTGTGATGGCACTTCCATATCAGCTGATCATTGCAGGACCTGTTGTACGCTTTGTATTTAGAGCTGCATTTCCTGAAGGTAAAGTACTTGCATAATGCAGGTTAATTGAAGATATAAAAAATACCGTCTGTTTCTGTGACGAGCTCATATGGTCACAGAACAGATGGTATTTTTTATATCTAAATTAAGCTTATGACAAGTGCTTAAACATCTTCATGTAACACTTCAGACAGTTGTGTTGCATCCCAGTCTTCAGATATTGCGAAGAGACATTTATGGAAATAGATGACTGCTTGGTCATCGAGCTTTCCAGAACGTAATTTTAAAATCGCATCCTTTGCCATTCCCTGAATTTTATGTAAGATCGCAAGCTTTAATTTACGGATTTCATCTGATGCATTATAAAGCTTACTCATATCGTAATCATCAGAATTGCCGCAACGTGCAGCACATGTCTCACACATGGGGGCGATTTTTGATTTTTCGGATTGTATGAGAGACATAGTATTTTGGATTGTTCCATCGGATAAAGAAATATCTGCACTGTCAAGGAGTGCCTGCAAGATCAATAGATCTGTGCGAGCACTTTTTTTGTGCATGGAGCAGACACGGGAGAGGCCGATGGTTGATTCGATCAATTGATCTCTTAAAGATAATGAATCTGCCATAGATTAATCCTGTTCTAATGGAAAGATCACCACTAACATCATCTTAAAAGCTTCTACAGCATGTACAGAGTGAGGTTTCTTTGCAGGCATAACAAGAGTTTCTCCCTGATTTAAGATATATTCTTTGCCATCAACAACAAATTTTCCAGTTCCTTCGATCACTGTTACCATGGCATCTCCGATGGAATCGTGAGTTCCAATTTCTTCTCCTTTAGCGAAAGCAAAAAGAGTGACACTTACGAAGTCATTTTGAGCTAATGTTTTGCTTACTACTTGTCCAGCATCTGCGTTTACCTGATCTGCAATCTTTAATACTTTTTCATGTTCAATATTTTTAATGTATGGGTATGTGTTCATCATAAAATCTCCTTTTCTGAATATAATAATTTCTTACATCTGTTTTTAGTGTATCTAAAATAGAAGAAAAAGTCTGTTGTTTTTACAACGAAATGAATTGAGAAGAAATATCATATAACAGATATATAAAACTGACATAACTACATTTCTTTTCTTTCCTATATAAATGTGCTAGAATAGTCGTTAGAAAATTTTTGGAGGAAAAGATGATGAAAAACAGTGTCAAAAATTTAATCGAATTTATCGATCATAGTCCAAGTTGCTTTCATGTGATCGAGAATGCAAGAAAACAATTTATGGATCATGGTTTTATTGAATTAAAAGAAAAAGAGTATTGGAACTTAGAAGAAGGAAAGAGCTATTTTGTTACAAGAAATGGAAGTTCGATCATCGCATTTCATTTGCCGAAAAAAGATTTTCAAGGCTTTCATATCGTGGCAAGCCACAGTGATTCGCCAACTTATCGAATCAAAGAACAGCCAGAGATGCGGGTAGAGAATCATTATACAAAGTTAAATATAGAGCGATATGGAGGAATGATCCCGGAGACATGGTTTGATCGACCATTATCTGTGGCAGGACGCATTATAATAGAAGAAAGTGGTCAGATCAAAGATCAGCTTCTAAATGTTGACAGAGATCTTTTGATCATTCCAAACCTTGCAATCCATATGTCAAGATCGACCAAGGAATCAAAAGCTTTAAATCCACAAAAGGATCTGCTGCCATTATGTGCATGTGATCTATCCAAAGATGGATTTGAAGATATGATCGCCAAAGAAGCAGGCGTTAAGAAAGAAGATATCTTATCTTATGACCTGTTTTTATATAATCGAATGAAAGGGACTAGTCTTGGGATGAATGAAGAATTTGTTGCAGCACCTAAATTAGACGATCTTGAATGTGCATATTCATCCATTGAAGGAATGTTAAACGCCAAGTTGTCCAAAGATTATGTCACAATGTGTGCGATTTTTGATAATGAAGAAGTTGGAAGTGGAACAAAACAAGGAGCTGGATCTACATTTTTCCCAGAAGTTTTAAAAAGGATCTGTTATTTAACAGGTAAAAATGAAGAAGAATACTGCATGGCGGTGGCAGACAGCTTTATGTTATCAGCAGATAATGCCCATGCAGTGCATCCAAACTATCAGGATAAGACAGATCCTACAAACCGACCTTATATCAATGAAGGAATCGTATTAAAATATAATGCATCTCAGAAATACACAACCGATGCGAATTCAGCAGCACTTGTAAAATATCTGTGCAAGAGAGAAAAAATCAATTGTCAGGTATTCTTTAATCGCTCTGATATACTAGGAGGTTCTACATTAGGAAATATCTTAACTAGGCAAGTATCGATCAAGGCAGCAGATATTGGGTTGCCACAGCTTTCCATGCATTCCACGTATGAAACAGCTGGATGTAAAGACTTAGATGATATGATGACTCTGATGAAATCTTTCTATCAGATTGGAAAGGAAGTGCAGATTTAATGGAGGAGAAACGATTGCAGATGTCAGAAAGTTTCTTTTTAACAGCAATCCTTGCAATTGTAGGAGGTTTTCTTGATGCATACAGTTATTTAATGCGAGGACATGTATTTGCAAATGCACAGACAGGAAATATCGTATTGTTTGGTGTATATCTTGAAAAAAGAAATTTTACACAGGCAATTTATTATCTGGTTCCAATTCTTGCATTTGCGGTAGGAGTCATTCTTGTAGAAATTGTAAAACATTTTTATAAAGAAGAACATAAGATTCATTGGAGACAGAGAATTGTGGCATTTGAGCTTATATTAGTAACGATCGTTGGATTTATCCCGTTAGGTCAATATGATGTTGTGGCAAATGTATTAATCTCCTTTGTATGCTCAATGCAGGTAGAGACATTCCGAAGAGTTCATGGACATCCATTTGCAAGTACGATGTGCACTGGAAACTTAAGAAGTGGAACCGAGGCACTCTGCCAGTATTTCAAAACAGGAGATAAGACTTTAAAGCAGAAAAGCTTACGATACTATGGAATCATCACATTTTTTATCATTGGAGCAATTATTGGAGGATTCTTGACAGGACGTGCTGGAGGAGAATCCATCTTTATCTGCAGTATTTTACTTACAATTGCAACGGTTTTAATGGCAAAAGAGTTCAGAATTTAAGAAAAAAGGGAATTCCGATAATTGGAATTCCCTTTTCCTTATAAATGACAAAGATGAAATTATTCTTCTGGAAAGACTTCATTCACAAGCTGGCAGTATTCTTCATACTCATGGAACTCCGAAAGATCAGCAAATCCTTCGATCATTCCACGATAATACCATCCTTGCATCTTCTTGTCCTTCATATTAAAGCGCTGCCACAATTCTTCTCCAAGAATCTTATAATCACGATAAAGGGCACGAATATTGGCAAGCTTGTCACCAAGGGCAATGATCTTAGCGTTTCGTGGTGCATGGTTCTTTAGAAAATCAATGGTATGACCTTTCCTTTCGACCCATGTTTTGCTCTTGTCTTCACTCTCCTGATAAACATAAGAAGCAACAACATCACCAAATTCATGTCTGATATCCTCAATCGAGATATCATCACAGTCTTCAACAACATCATGAAGGACAGCGGCACAAAGCATGTCTTCATCAAGGGTCATAGCGGCAACAATGGCAGCAACTTCCAGAGGGTGGATGATAAAAGGAAGGTTGGTACCTTTTCTTGTCTGACCGTTGTGAGCATTTGTTGCGAAAATAACGGCTTTTTCAAACATTGGAAAACTCCTTTGATAAAAATAGTTAGTGTAAAATAATTGTTAAGATAATCATAAAGCATTTTTTGGGGGGATTCAAGTATGAAATCCAATATTTATATACAAAGAAAAATTGATTTTTTATAAAATACTCTGCCACTTTAAAGTAAGTGAGTGTTGACTTTTTATATGTGTGAAGTTACAATAAGAAAAGGAAAAAAAGGAGAAGAAAAACAATGACAGAGAGTAACTTTACTATCGGATTTATCGGTCTTGGTCTGATCGGTGGATCTATTGCAAAGGGAATTAGACGTGTATTCCCGAACTACACACTCATTGGAATGGATGAAAATCCGGATACCATAAAAAGTGCATTGGAAGAAGGAATCATTGATTCGGTTGCAACGGACTGCAAGACAGATTTTGCAGATTGCAACTATGTATTTTTATGTGCGCCGGTTCAATATAATGTAATGTATTTAAAGGATCTGAAGGAATCGATCAATAAAGATTGCATTTTAACAGATGTTGGGAGTGTAAAGGAAGAGATTCATTTAAAGATAGAAGAACTGGGAATGGAAGAATGCTTTATCGGGGGACATCCGATGGTAGGGTCAGAGAAAGCTGGATTTTCCTTTAGTTCTGACAGGTTAGTGGAGAATGCTTACTATTTTATTACACCAACAAAGAAGATCAGTGAGCAAAGAGTCAAAGAATTTACGAATTTTATTGAAGAACTTGGAGCACTTACGATTATTTTGGATTACAAGCAGCATGATGCCTATACAGCTGCGATCAGCCATGTACCGCATATCATAGCAGCAGAACTTGTACATATTGTAAGTAATATGGATACAGACGATGGAATCTTAAAACAGCTGGCAGCAGGAGGGTTTAAAGATATCACAAGAATCGCTTCGTCTTCACCAGTTGTATGGGAACAGATTTCTCTATCTAATAAGAAGAATATCAAAGAATTATTAAAAAAAGCGCAGAATCATTTAGGATATGTGATCGCAGCTCTTGATATGGAAGATCGAGAATATCTGAATAACTATTTTAAAGAGGCAGGAGAATACAGAGATTCCGTACCAGACAGTGCTGTCGGTCTGATCCAGAAGTCATATGAGATCTTTATCGATATCCCGGATGAACCAGGAACGATTGCAACAACAACGACATTATTAGCTCTTAACAATGTAAGTATCAAGAACATCGGTATCATTCACAACCGTGAATTCGAAGAAGGTGTTTTAAAGATCATGTTATATGATGATGAATCCGCAAAGAAAGCGACAAAGATCTTAAGAGATAAAAATTACACAGTATACGAGAGGAAATAAGCATGAAATTAACAAAAAGCACAGGACTTAGAGGAGAACTTTCTATCCCGGGAGATAAATCGATCAGCCACAGAGCTGTAATGTTTGGATCACTTGCCAAGGGAACAACACATATCAGCAACTTTTTATCAGGAGCAGACTGCCTTTCAACGATCGATTGTTTCCGTAAGATGGGAGTAGAGATCGAGCAGGATGAAATGAATGTTACAGTTCATGGAAATGGACTTCATGGATTAAAAGCACCGAATGAGACACTTGATGTGGGAAACAGCGGAACAACAACAAGACTGATTTCAGGAATTCTTGCAGGACAGGATTTTGAAACTGTATTATCAGGAGATGCATCTTTAAATAAACGTCCAATGGGAAGAATCATCAAACCATTAGAGCAGATGGGTGCAAAGATCACAAGTGTAAATGGAAACGGATGTGCGCCACTTAAGATTGAAGGAACAAAATTAAATGCAACACATTACGATTCGCCAGTTGCATCTGCACAGGTAAAATCCTGTGTTTTATTAGCAGGTCTTTATGCCGATGGAAAGACAAGTGTGACAGAACCAGCATTATCAAGAAACCATACAGAATTAATGCTTCGTTCGTTTGGAGTAGAAGTAGAATCACACGATACAACAGCAACGATCACACCACCAGAAGAGATGATCGCAACAGATATCGTTGTGCCTGGAGACATTTCTTCAGCGACATTCTTTATCGTAGCAGGCCTTATCACACCAAATTCATGCATTCGTTTAAAGAACGTTGGAATCAACCCAACAAGGGATGGAATCTTACGTGTATGCAAAGATATGGGGGCTGATGTTACATTGGAAAATGTGATTGATAATGGTGGAGAACCAACAGCAGATATCGTTGTAAAGACAAGCAGATTAAAAGGAACAGTCATTGGTGGAGAAGTTATCCCAACACTGATCGATGAGATTCCAGTCATTGCCCTTTTAGCAGCATTTGCAGAAGGTGAGACAGTGATCAAAGATGCAGCAGAACTGAAAGTAAAAGAATCTGACCGAATCGCATTAACAGTTGATAACCTTGTGAAAATGGGGGTTGATGCAACAGCAACTGATGATGGAATGATCATCAATGGTGGAAATTCACTTCATGGAGCAAGCATCAACTGTAAATATGATCATAGAATCGCTATGACATTCTCTATCGCAGGAATCAATGCAGAAGGTGAGACAGTGATCGAAGATTCTGAATGTGTGGATGTATCTTATCCAACATTTTATGAACAGTTAAATTCATTACAATAGATGAAAGAAGTAAGCGAGCATTTTAAGTGGATATAAATAAAAACTAAAAAAGGAGTTATAATCAGAAAGATATCATGAAACGTTTAAAATTAGGCAAAATACAATGGATTTCATTGCTGGTAGTCAGTGCTATGTTTGCAAATCTCTGCAGTCATATGGTACTGGCAGCATCAGCAAGTGAACAGACAAAAGCAAAAGTAACGACAACAGCAGCAAAAAAAACAACAAAAACAAAACAGGAAGAATACAAAGCATTCTGGTTTTCTTATTATGATTACGATACTTATCGTGAGACAAACAAAAAAAGAAATGCAAAAACATTTCGTACATATTTTACAAAGGTTGTAAAAAAGGAAAAAAGTTTTGGAATGAACCGTGTGATCGTTCAGGTCAGACCATTTGGAGATGCTATTTACAAATCAAAATACTTTCCATGGTCAAAATACATTTCTGGAAAACAGGGAAGAAGTCCTGGATATGATCCATTAAAGATCATGGTAGATGTTGCACATAAGAATGGAATGAAGATTGAAGCATGGGTGAATCCATATCGTGTAACAATTGGATCAACAAATTATAGTAAACTTTCAAAGAATAATCCAGCAAGAAAATGGCATGCTAAGAAATCAACAAGCAGAAATGTACTTGCATATAACGGAAGTTTGTATTACAACCCATCAAAGAAAGATGTACGTAATCTGATCATCAATGGGGCAAAAGAAATCGTAAAGAACTATAAAGTCGATGGAATTCATATGGATGATTATTTTTATCCGGAATTTACAAGTAAGAATGTAAAAACGGCCTTTGATGCGAAAGAATATAATAAATCATCTTACAAGAAGAATAAGAAGAGTATCTATACATACCGTCGTGCACAGGTAAGCACACTGGTAATGGATATGAAAGCAGCAATCAAAAAGATCAATTCCAAAGTTACTTATGGAATCAGCCCAGCTGGTAATATTGATAATCTGACAAGTAAATATTCTTACTATGTAGATATTTATAAATGGACGAATTCCAAAAAATATGTAGATTATATCTGCCCACAGATTTACTGGGGATTCAAACATCCAACAGCGAAGTTTAACAAAGTGACGGATCGTTGGGTTAAGGCTTGCAAGAGCAAGAAAGTAAAACTTTATATTGGAATCGGAGTTTACCGTGCAGGTCACAATACAGGACAAAATAGTGCGGAACGTAAAGAATGGAAGAGTGACAAAAACGTCCTAAAGAATCAGGTGAAGTATGGAAGAAAGAAAAAAGTCGATGGATTTGCATTTTTTGACTATCAGGATCTGACAAGTAAATCAAGTTCTAAAGCGGTAAGCCAGTTAAAAACAGTCTTAAAAAAATAGAAAAATCCGAGAGGAGCATGATACATAGAAATGAAAAAAACATTATATAAATCAAGAAAAGGCCGCTTTTTATTTGGTGTATGTGGAGGTCTGGCAGAATATTTTGATGTAGATCCAACACTAATACGAATTCTTACAGCAGCATTATGCACGACAGGAACAGGATTGCTATTATATATTGTGGCAGCGGTTGTCATGCCTGAGCGTGTTGAATAATTGTCTTTTTCTTGAACCAATCTAAAGAATGTGATAAAATAGACAATCATGTCAAAAATTGGGTCAAATAAGACTATGATCATGAAGATAAACACACATAAAGAAGAGGAGAATTCATATGAAATTACCAATATTGATCGCAATGGTCCTCTATATGGCAATAGTTGTCTGGATTGGTGTCTTTTACAGCAGAAAGACGAAGACATCCGAAGACTATTTCCTTGGAGGACGAGGACTTGGACCATGGGTTACTGCAATGAGCGCAGAAGCATCAGATATGAGTAGCTGGCTGTTAATGGGATTACCAGGACTTGCATACGCAACAGGATTCAGCCAGGCAGGATGGACAGCTATCGGATTGATCCTTGGTACATACTTAAATTGGAAGATCGTGGCAAAGAGATTACGTCATTACACAGAAGTTGCAGATAATGCGATCACAGTACCAGATTTTTTCAGTAACCGTTTCAAAGATGATAAGAAGATCTTAAGCAGTATCTCTGCGATCATGATCCTTATTTTCTTTACAGTATACACAGCATCAGGATTTGCTGCATGCGGTACACTATTTAACTCTGTATTTGGATTAAACTACCAGAAGAGTATGATCGTCTGTGCGATCGTTATCGTATTATATACATCTATGGGTGGATTTCTAGCAGCAAGTACAACAGACTTGATTCAGGGATTATTAATGTCATTTGCAATCGTGATCGTGCTGATCGTTGGAATAGTCAACGCAGGTGGAGTAGCGAATGTCGTTGCACATGGTCAGGCATTAGATGGATTTTTTGATATCATGAAATATCATGATCCAGCAACAGGAAATGCAGTATCACAGGGTGGCATTCCAATCTTGTCAGGACTTGCATGGGGACTTGGATACTTTGGTATGCCACATATTCTCGTAAGATTTATGGCAATCCGTGACCCACAGGAAGTAAAGAAATCAAGAAATATCGCAATGATCTGGGTACTGATTTCATTAAGTGTAGCCGTATGTATCGGATTTACAGGAGCAGCACTATATCCAAATGTAGCAGAATTAGCTGGAAATGGAAACCAGAGAATCTTTATTTATATGACAACTCACTTATTTAAAGGACTGATTCCATTATTTATGGCAGGAATCATCCTTTCAGGAATTCTTGCTGCAACAATGAGTACATCAGATTCACAGCTGTTGATCGCATCATCCTGTGTATCTAAGAACTTATTCCAGGGATTATTTAAGAAAGAGATGTCCGAAGAAAAAGTACTGTTGATCTCAAGAATCACAACAATCGTGATCGCGTTGATCGGTATTTTTATTGCGATGGATGAGAACAGCTCTGTTTTCGGATTAGTAGAAAACGCATGGGCAGGATTCGGTGGAGCATTTGGTCCATTAACACTGTTCGCATTATTCTGGAAGAGAACAAACCTAAAAGGTGCGATCGCTGGAATGTTAAGTGGTGGTATCATTGCACTGGTATGGCCATTTACTTTAGCTAAATTAGGCGGTATTTTTGAAATTTATTGCTTATTACCAGCATTTATCGTTTCTTCTATTCTGATCATCGTGGTTAGTCTTTGTACGGAAGAACCTAGTGAGGTTATGGCAGAAGAATTTGAAAGAGCAAAAAGTCTTAATGATTAAATTCTGATTGAACTAAATCGCTGTGCGATGGCCTGCCAAGGCTGTGGCACAGTTTTTTTTTAATTAAAAAAGGCAGTAGATAATTGATCCAAAAAGTAGTATTGTTAAATCAACACAAAATAACAACCACAAAATCACTTATCACTGCCATGTAGAGAATAACATTAAAAATTCTGATCGTTTATTTATTTTTTATCATATACTCGAAATCTACAGTTGGCCAACCACCACACAAATTAAAATTTCTTACAATCAAAAGCAGGATTTATCGCATAGAAATTCTTACTATCCAAATGATCCTGTACATTTCTCAAAGCTTCTCCAAATCTCTGAAAATGCACGATCTCTCTGGCTCTTAAGAACTTCAATGGTTCTTTGACATCAGGATCGTCAATAACTCTTAACAGGTTATCATAAGTTGTTCGAGCTTTTTGCTCTGCAGCAAGGTCTTCGCTTAGATCGGTGATCGGATCTCCGACAGACTGGAAAGTAGTTGCGCTAAAAGGCATTCCGCTTGCTGCCTGTGGCCATACACCTGCTGTGTGGTCTACATAGTAAGCTCCGAATCCAGATTTTTTAATTTGTTCTGGTGTTAAATCTCTTGTTAACTGATGCACGATGGTACAGATCATTTCCAAATGAGCTAATTCCTCGGTTCCGACATCAGTTAATACTCCACATACATTTTTATAAGGCATTGCAAATCTCTGTGAAAGATATCTCAGGGAGGCTCCGAGTTCTCCATCAGGACCGCCATACTGTGTAATGATCAGCTGGGCCATTGCAGGATCAGTTCGTTTGATATTTACAGGAAATTCCAGTCGCTTCTCATAATTCCACATACTAGCATCCTCCCTTCTTCATCCATGGCCAGGAATCAGTTGCCCATGTAAAGTGATCGTCAATGTCAGCACTATCGATCGTTAATGGTTCAAAATTTCTGGCATATTCTTTTAGCGCCTGTTTTCTTGCTTTCTGGTATTGATTAAAATGATTGATTGCTTTCTGATCATTTGGATGAGTATCCAGATACAAGGTTGTATCGATCAGGGCAAAGCTAACTGTATCAATATAGTTTAATAGTTTTTTCTTATCATACTGATTCATTATCTGCACGCCCCTTTCCCATAAAATGGTTTATTTAATTCTGGAAAGATTGTTCCGCATTTTAATCCCTCTTCTGGACTATAGATCTGATTCCAATGCTGCCAAGGAACATACTGCATTGCAACAGGCATAGAATCGATACCGCCATGGCGATGTCCATGATTTTTTATTTCAGACGGTTGGTTACAACAACATCGATCCATCGATATTCTCCTTTTCTTATTTATATTATCATGGTATGTATGTAAAATAGAAATGTGAGAATCTTCTTTTATAGTGTAAATCCTTGTTATTTGATAAAAATTCGTATAGAATAGATTGATCTTATGGCTGGGATCATTACTGATCGTAGTGATCTCAAATATAATGACAGGGGAAATAGATATATTAACATTGACTGCAGCATTAATTGGAGCAACATCTTTGATCTTTGCAGCAAAAGGTAATGTATGGGCACAGATTCTAATGATCTTCTTATTATGCACTGGGATATGCGTCAAACGATATTGTATTGATTATTTTGTGGGTTATGGCATCTATCAAAGATCCGTCATATTTTCCAGTGGTAGTAAATTTCATGATCTTTTTCCTAAATGATATGTACGGATTTATCAGCTGGAAGAAGAGAGAAGCAAAGATTGAAGAGAAGATAGAAATAGGATAAACAACAGATAAAACAGGTGGAAATGAGTAGAAAAATTCATTTCCACCTGTTTTTATGTTACAGAAAATTTATGAGAAATATTTAAAATCACAATAAAATCTGCTATAATAAATCAAAAATGAATAGTTCAAATATGAACTAAACATAAAGAAAGGAAAAATAAATGAAGATCAATATAGAATTTCCAAGAAAACTCTTAGAAGTATATAACGATGCATGTAAGCCATTATGCAAAAAGTTAAAATTACCACAGACAGCTTTTGATATTCTAATGTTTTTAGGAAACAATCTGCAGTATCAGACAGCAAGAGATATCGTTAAGGTTAGAAATATCAAAGCAAATCTTGTATCGATTAACGTGGACAAACTAGTAAAGGAAGGATACTTAAAGAGAGAAGCGATTGAAGGAGATCGGAGAAAGACAAAACTGGTCTGTACGACAAAAGCACAGCCAGTGATCAGGGAAGGACAACAGTTACAACAAGAATTTGTAGATCATTTGTTTGATAATATAACACAAAAAGAAAAAGAAATTTTTATCAAAGTGATGAAAACAATGGATAAAAATCTAGATGACATTTTGAAAGGTGGGAACTAAGATGAATATATTATTAACGATCATAGTAACATTTTTTGCAGGAATGGGAGCAGGACTTGGAACTGGGTTTGCGGGGATGAGTGCAGCAGCAGTGATCAGTCCGATGTTAATTACATTTCTTAAGATGAATCCATATATGGCTGTAGGAATCGCATTATCATCCGATGTACTGGCAAGTGCAGTTTCAGCTTATATTTATGGGAAAAATAAGAATCTTGATATCAAAAATGGAATGATCATGATGGTAACGGTATTACTGTTTACAGTCGCAGGAAGCTATATCGCAAGCCTTTTGCCCGCAGCAACAATGGGAAATTTCTCAGTTTTTATGACATTGCTATTAGGGATTAAATTTATCGTAAAGCCAGTTATGACAACAAAAGAAGCCATGCAAGGCGTTTCAGCAAAGAAACGAGCAATTCAATCCATCATTTGTGGAATGATGATCGGACTGATCTGTGGATTTGTCGGCGCTGGTGGTGGAATGATGATGTTACTGATCTTAACAAGCGTATTAGGATATGAGTTAAAAACAGCGGTAGGAACTAGCGTCTTTATTATGGCATTTACCGCATTTACAGGAGCCGCATCCCACTTTATGATCGGTGGGGCACCAGACTGGACGGTGTTTATCTTATGTGTTGCATTTACCCTGATCTGGGCAAGGATCGCAGCAAGATTTGCAAATAAAGCGACCCCAGAAACATTAAACAGGGCAACAGGAATCATTCTTGTGATCCTTGGAATCGTTGTTCTTGGATTTTCTATGCTATAAATGATGAAAAATATTGAAAGATCAAGGAAAAGAGTGATAAAATCAAACTATTAAATAAAAAAGGAGTCGAAATACAGCATGATAATCGATGAGTTAAAAAAGCAGGGAAAAGCTTTATTAGATGCAAGAAGAGAGGAGTTTGTAAGACAAAGCCTTTTATCCGATGAATTTCTAAATTTTATGCATCAAAATAGGAAACCCTTTGATCTTTTAATGTCATACTATGAATGTGCGATCATGGAAGTTGAAACAAAATTTAGGGTATTAAACCATGAACTATCTCTAGAATACGACAATAATCCGATTGAAAGCATTAAGACAAGAGTTAAATCGTATGACAGTATTTTAAAGAAGATCCGAAGAAAAAATATTCCTTTAAATCTGCAAGATATTGAGAAAAATTTAAAAGATATAGCAGGAGTAAGAGTTATCTGTTCATTTCCAGATGATATTTATCAATTAGCAGAGAGTTTCTTAAAACAGGATGATATTACATTGATCGAGCGAAAAGACTATATCAGGAATCCAAAACCAAGTGGTTATCGAAGCCTGCATTTGATCATACAAGTGCCAATCTTTTTACAAAATGAAAAGAAGATGGTTAACGTTGAAGTACAATTTCGAACAATAGCAATGGATTTCTGGGCAAGCCTTGACCATAAAATGAGGTATAAGAAAGAGTTGTCCAGTGAAGAAGTAGAAATCATTCAGGAAGAACTCTATGACTGTGCAAGACAAAGTGCAGCCCTCGATGAGAGAATGCAGGGAATCAGAGATCGTATTACGAAGAAACAAAGGACAGACACACTATTAATAGAAGATAAATTGTAATTTTTGACTGACTGTGTCAGAATAGGACAAGTATTAAAAAAAGTATAAAAATTTGTTAAGAAAGTGTTAATGAATTGACGGTAAAAAAATGAATATTATCATTGTTGGGTGTGGTAGAATTGGTTCTACACTTGTTGAGGAATTAAGTGGAGAAAACCATGACATTTCCATTATTGATGAGAAGACAGTTTCAGGATTTACCACAACAGGATATGCATCTACAGACTTTAATAAATGGCCGGAATTTTCAAAATTTATCTTGGTCATGCTGATGTTTTCCGGGGCATGTGCAGGAAGTACCGGTGGTGGTATGAAAGTATCAAGACTTGTCATTATGCTAAAGTTCCCAATGCTGTTATTGATCAATCCATATACATGGAAAGAAATGAAATTAAAGAAAAATAAGAAAAAAGGCCGTAGCTAATGGCCTTTTTTCTTATTTATCGGTAATTTATGAGACAAGTCTTTCTTTTTTTGAAGTTATATAATAAAATAAGGATAATCAAAATGGGAATGGAACGGAGGAGCATATGAAACGAAATACAGATTTTATGCTTCGTGATATTGCAGGCGAAGTAATTCTTGTACCAACAGGAGCCGCAACTCAGCAGTTTAATGGAATGATCACATTAAATGAAGTAGCAGCATTTATCTGGAAGAATTTGGATGAGTCTGAATCAAGAGAGATATTAGTTGATAAGATTATGGACGAATTTGAAGTAGACAGGGAAACGGCAACAAGAGATGTCATAGGTTTTGTAAGTGCCTTGTATGAGCGTGGATTGGTATTGGATGAATGAGAAAGATAGCAAATGATGTTTATATTCCAGTATTAAAAGAACTGGTGGAAGAAGGAAAAGAAGTCAGTATGATGATCAGTGGGAGTAGCATGAATCCATTTTTGATCCATCAGAGAGATTATATTTTGATGAGGAAGCCAGAAAGAGAATTAAAAGTTGGAGATATGGTGTTTTTTCAGAGAAATGACGGAGCATATGTGATGCACAGAATCCATCATATCAATAAAAAAGAAAAGTTATTTATCATTGGGGATGCACAGACAGAGATGGAAGGTCCAATTGATAAAGAACAGGTCTTTGCGATCATTATCAAAGTAAAGAGAAAAGGTAAATGGATCTCACCAGGAGATTTCTGGTGGGAGTTTTTTGAGCATATCTGGCTGCATTTGATACCATTTCGCAGAATATTGATGAAATTATACGGAATCAGAAGATAAAGAGTGGTAATATTTTACTTATTACCATTCTTTTTTTGTTATCAGACCATGATGAGAGTGTCAAAAGTAAATTTTGCCACTCTCTGATGTATCCAGATTGTTTCATTGCTACGCAATTTATACTTTTGACACTTACATTATTTTATAGTATCCTTAAAAGTAAAAGATACAAAACAGGAGGAAGATCAATGGGACGTGTATTTAAATTCCATAATGACGTAGATACAGATCAGATCATTGCGTCACAATATTTGTTATTACCAAATATTGAAGAGATGAAAGTATATACTTTTGAATCAATCGATAAAGACTTTGCCAAGAAGGTAAAAGAAGGAGATATTGTTGTAGCAGGAGAGAACTTTGGATGTGGATCCTCAAGAGAACAGGCACCAAGCGTACTAAAAGCCTTAGGTGTCAAAGCAGTGGTTGCCAAATCATTTGCAAGAATCTTCTATAGAAACTCAATCAACATTGGATTACCAGTGATCATCAGCAAAGACTTATACGATAAAGTGGAAGACGGAGCTGACATTGATATCAACCTGTCTGAAGGATGGATCAAAACAGAAAACGAAACCCTTCCATGTACCAAACTGCCACCATATATGCAGAATATTCTGGATCACGGCGGATTGATCAATTTCTTAAATGAAGGGGAGGAATAGTAACATGGGAATGACCATTGGAGAAAAGATTATCGCAAGAGCTGCGAAAGTAGATCAGGTAAAAGCAGGAGAGATCCATACGATCGAAGTTGACCGCTTAATGAGTAATGACGGAACAACACATTTGACAATTGATATGTACCATAACCAGTTAAAGCATCCAAAGATCGCAGATAAGGATAAACTGGTATTTATCATGGACCATAACGTGCCTGCAGAGAATCCAAAGACAGCAGCAGCACATAGAAAGATGCGTAATTTCGCAAAAGAACATCAGATCAAATTATATGAAGGAAAAGGTGTCTGTCATCAGATCATGGTAGAAAATCATGTATGCCCAGGAGAATTTATCATGGGTGCAGACTCTCATACATGTACATACGGAGCATTAGGAGCATTCGGTACAGGAATCGGATGTACAGACTTCTTATATGCGATGGTGACAGGACAGTCTTGGGTATTAGTTCCAGATACGATCCGTTTTAACCTGCATGGTAAATTAAGAGAAGGTGTATATGCCAGAGATTTAATGCTTTCTATCATTGGAATGGTTGGGGCAAATGGATGCAACTACAAGATCATGGAATTTGCTGGAGAAGGTGCTCATAACCTTGATATCGACGAACGTTTAGTTCTTTGTAACCTTGCAGTTGAAGCAGGAGCTAAGACTGGAATCGTTGAACCAGACGAGAAAGTCGTAGAATATGTAGAAAGCCGTGGAAGAAAGGCAGAGAACTTATTTAAGAGTGATGACGATGCGGTATTTGAGAAAGTTTATGATATCAACTTAGATGAGATCAAACCAGTTGTTGCAAGACCTCATCAGATCGATGACGTTGTGGATGCCAAAGAAGTTGCTGATGTGAAGATTGATGAAGCATTCTTAGGATCATGCAATAACGGACGTATCGAAGAATTACGTGTTGCAGCTGAAATCTTAAAAGGAAAGAAAGTAAGCGATAGCGTAAGATTCTTGATCGCACCGGCTTCTAATGAAGTTTATATACAGGCATTAGATGAAGGTCTGATCGACATCTTCATGGAATCCGGAGCAATGGTTATGAATTGCAACTGCAGTGTTTGCTGGGGAAGTTGCCAGGGTGTCATCGGTAAAGATGAAGTTTTAATTTCCACAGGAACAAGAAACTTCAAAGGACGTGCCGGACATCCAGATTCTTATGTATATTTAGGATCCGCAGCGACAGTTACAGCATCAGCGATCGCAGGTAAGATCACAACAGCAGACTAGATTTAAGAGAGAAGGATAGAATAGATATGGAACAGTTTAAAGGTAAGGTTTGGGTGCTTGGAGATGATATCGATACAGATATCATCATCCCAACAGAATATCTGGCACTTCCAACCGTAGAAGATATGAAACAGTACGGATTTTCTCCACTTCGTCCAGAATTAGCAGGACAGATCGGTGAAGGAGATATTATCGTAGCAGGAAGCAACTTTGGTTGCGGTTCTTCAAGAGAACAGGCACCAGAGATCATCAAAGCATTAAAAGTAAAATGCGTCATTGCCAAATCATTTGCACGTATTTTCTTCCGCAATTCCATCAACAATGGATTACTGCTGATCGAGAATGATAAGATTCAGGATGTAGTCAAAGAAGGCGATGAGATCGAAGTTACATTAGGTGAGAAGATCACACATAATGGTGTTGATTATGAAATCCATTCTCTTCCAGATAACTTAATGGAGATCATCAACGCAGGTGGATTGGTAGAAGCCATGAAGAAAAGAAACGGGGTGAAATAAAGATATGGGACAGACAATGATTGAAAAGATAATCAGCAGAAACGTTGGTGTTGACAGTGTAAAACCAGGACAGATCCAGACAGTTAATGTAGATCGTGTTATGATCCATGATATCTTTATTCCATTTGTAGCAGAAAAATTCGAAGAAATGGGATTTACAAAGTTATGGGATCCAGACAAAGTTGTACTGATCTATGATCACATGGTACCAGCAAGTACAACAGATGATATCAGACATTTTAAGATCGGTGATGCATTTGCTAAGAAATATGGTATGACACACGTTCATAGAAGTGACGGAATCTGCCACCAGTTAATGACAGAATGCGGATATGCGAAACCAGGAAATATTGTATTCGGAACAGACTCTCATACAACAACTTATGGTTGTGTTGGATGTTTCTCTTCAGGAATCGGTTACACAGAGATGGCAGCGATCCTTGGAACAGGTGAAATGTGGGTACGTGTCCCAGAGACGATCAAAGTTGTTATCGATGGTAAACTTCCTGAAAATGTAAGTTCCAAAGACATCATCTTACGACTGATCGGAGATTTAACTGCAGCAGGAGCTACATACAAAGCACTAGAATTCTCAGGAAGTACCGTTGATGAGATGAGCGTTGCAGCAAGAATGACAATGTCAAATATGGCAATCGAAGCCGGAGCCAAAGCAGCACTTTTTGCACCAGATGAGAAAACAGCTGAATATTCTCAGGTAGATTTAGCAGATGTTGACTGGTTATACGGAGACGAAGATGCCGAGTATTGCCAGACGATCACATACAAAGCAGAAGATTTAGTACCAGTGGTAGCATGTCCATCACAGGTAGACAAGATCAGAGCGGTCAAAGAAGTTGAAGGAACCAAACTTGACCAGGTATTTATCGGATCTTGTACAAATGGAAGATTAGAAGATCTGAAGGTAGCAGCAGAGATCTTAAAAGGAAAGAAAGTTGCTGACTATGTAAAACTGATCGTAACACCAGCCAGTCGTAAGATCTACAAACAGGCAGTCGATGCTGGATATATGAAGATCTTAGCCGAAGCTGGAGCGATCATTACACATCCAGGATGTGGATTATGCTGCGGACGTGCAGGAGGAATCATGACAGATGGTGAACGTGTTCTTGCAACAAATAACCGTAACTTCTTAGGAAGAATGGGAACATCTAAAGTAGAAATCTACTTAGGATCTCCAAAAACAGCAGCAGCATCTGCAATCGCAGGTAAGATCGTAGAAGCATAAAGGAATATATGGGGTAAAAGATCCTCATAGACATAAAGAAAAAACACATTGGGGGTCCTTAGGACTCCCATTTGCACTATATATGGAGTTTTTTATGACAAACTTATTAATATCACTATTTATTAAAGACAAAGAAAATATAAAGGACAGCAAAGTAAGAAATGCATATGGAAAGATGGCAGGAATCGTAGGAATCTGCTGTAATATCTTCCTGTTTGCAACGAAATTTTTTGCAGGGATCATCACAGGTGCGATCTCAATCACAGCAGATGCATTTAACAACTTATCCGATGCAGCATCCTCTATCATTACATTGGTAGGGTTTGATATTGCAGGAAAACCAGCTGACGAAGATCATCCATTTGGACATGGAAGGATGGAATATGTATCAGGACTAGTGGTATCTATTTTGATCCTGATGATGGGATTTGAATTATTTAAAACATCTGTAGAGAAAGTGATTCACCCAGAAGTAATTACGGAACAATGGATTTCTTATGTAATTTTAGCGATTTCAATTGCATTAAAGTTTTGGATGTATTTATTTAATAAAGGAATCGGATGGAGAATTCATTCAGAGACAATGAAAGCAACCGCAGCAGACAGCTTAAATGACTGTATATCAACCGCAGCAGTTGTCGGCGGAATGTTAGTTTTTCATTATTTTCATCTAAATATTGATGGAATTGTAGGAATTTTTGTGGCATGTTTTGTATTATGGGGCGGTTATGAATCTATCAAAGATACTTTAAATCCATTATTAGGAGAATCGCCAGATCCAGAACTGATTGCAAAGATCACAGAAACTGTCTTAAATCATAAGATGGTTATTGGAGTTCATGATATTGTAGTACATGATTATGGTCCTGGAAGAAGAATTGTTTCCTTACATGCAGAAGTTCCGTACAACAAAGATATGATGGAAGTGCATGATCTGATGGATCATATTGAGATGCGTCTGATGGAAGAATACCACTGCGAAGCAACGATTCATATGGATCCGGTTGTGACGGATGATGCGGAAGTAAATGAGACGAGAAAAGAAGTTTTGGAGATTGTTGAAAAATATGATAAGACATTATCAGTACACGATTTTCGAATGGTGAAAGGTCCGACACATACGAATGTTATTTTTGATCTTGTGGTGCCTTATGGGAAAGAGTATGATCCGGAGAGAATTGTGAAGGATATTAAGGAAGAGATTAAGAATGAAATGGTAGGGAAATATTATGCGGTTATTAGGATTGATAGATTTTAGCGTACTAAGTTATAGGTACAAAATTTATAAAAATATTGATCGTAATGGGTATAAGGAAGTAATCAAAATGGACAATGAAAAAGAACAGATCATCAACTATTGGGTAAACAAAGATAAAACATCAACACACATGGAACCAGAGAAATTGTTAAAACACATAGAAAATTTCATCAAAGAACATAACACCTGTGCCTTAGCAACTTCCGCTAATGATATCGTCCGCTGTACACCAATTGAATACAATTATATCGATGGCAATTTCTATCTCCTATCCGAAGGTGGACGAAAATTCAGAGGTCTGTACACGAACGAAAATGTAAGTCTAGCCATCTACGAATCATATCAAGGTTTCGGAGAACTAGCAGGAATGCAGATCATGGGTAAGACACAGATCATAGAGCCGTTCAGTGATGAATACAATAAAGTACTAGAATACAAGAAAATCCCAAGAACAGCTATCGAAAAGATGCCATACCCAATGAATCTGATCAAAGTAATACCTACAGAAATCGACTTCCTGAATTCAAAATTTAAAGAGGAAGGTTGCGATTCCAGACAGCATCTTAATCTTCCTCTAGAAGATGAGCAGTGATCGAATCAGGAAGTACATCCTTTAAAACATCTATACAAGAAAAATCAGTCCTGCTAGTCGGCAGGGCTTTTTTTGTAATCCGAAATCCCATTTTCTGATACATACCAACAGCCTTGTAAGCCCAAGTATGCGTATGAAGAAAAACAAAATCAGCATCCGGTTCAACAACAAGAAAACGAGACAAAGCAAACAAAACAATTGCCCTCCCAAGCCCCTTGCCCTGTTCATTAGGAGAAGCAGACACCCAATGGATCAAAGGAAAACGAACATCCCCATCCGTCTTAAACCAAGCACTCGTAGTAGCAACAATCTCTCCCTCAGGATTCACAATAAAACAAACCCTGTCAGCCAAAAGTTCCTCATGAGCTAAAAAAGTCTTAGCAAAATAAGCAGAAGCATCCTCAAAACAATCAAACTCCCCAACCAACACCTCAAGATTCGCCCAAGCAACCTTGTCCCCAGGCTCAAACATCTTATAAGAATAACCATCAGGCAAAACAGGAACCTTAAGAGTTTTTAACTCCTCAAAAGGCAGACACATCACAATATCTTTATAAACAAGAGACTTATCAAGCATAAACAAAAACCTCCTTGAAATCTAAAATAATAACGAATTAATTAAAGTATATAAATTATTAAATGAAAAGTCACGTGAAGTGGATGAAATAGAAAGTACTTTCGCAACCAATACCATTCTCCATACACACCTTCTAGAATTTCCACCATATTGTGGGTTCAGCACTATAATCTTCAGGTGTATGATAAAAAATAAATAATAGTCTGGAAAGGCAAAATTCTCTAGCTGCTTTTTCAGACTATTATTTATTTTTTATCATATACAGAAAGACTCCAGTTGGCCAACCAACCACAAATTAAAATTTCCTATTGACACTTCCCTTACGTCACCCTTTATGATAACGTTATAAAGAGAAAACCAAAGGAGGACGACAATGACAAAAGATGGCTACTACACATCCGGCGAATTTGCAAAAAAAGCCAATGTAACCCTAAGAACGATCCGCTACTACGACCGTCAAGGCATCTTAAAGCCAAGTAAAGTCGCAGACAACGGATACCGTCTCTACACTGATGCCGATTTTGCCAAATTACAAAAGATTTTGTCATTAAAATACCTCGGATTTTCCTTAGAAGAGATCATGACGATGACGATCAATGATGAAGACCAGGATTTTATCAAAGAATCAATCAGCTTGCAGTTATATCTTGTACAAAAGAAGATGGAACATTTGAAACTGGTAGAACAATCCTTAGAAGAGATGGAACAAAAGATGGCAAATGAAGAGAAAATTGACTGGACACAGATGATGAATCTTCTCCATGTAACCAATCTGGAAAAAGGATTAGTAGAACAATATAAAAATGCATCAAATCTAGATATCCGTATCGGACTTCATCAAAAATATTCACAAAATCCACAGTCATGGTTTGACTGGATTTACGAGCAGTTAAACTTAAAAGAAAAAGACGAAGTACTAGAATTAGGATGTGGAACAGGAGAGTTATGGAAGAATAAAAAACTTCCAGAAGATGTTCATGTTATCTTATCTGACCAGTCACAAGGTATGGTAAAAGATGCCAGAAAATACGTCGGAGATGGAAATGGACAGATTTTTTACCAGATGATCGACTGCAGAAAGATTCCAAAAGACGATCAAAGTTTTGATAAAGTAATCGCAAATCATGTATTATTTTATTTAGAAGACCGGCAGGAAGCACTGAAAGAAATCAAAAGAGTTCTAAAACCAGAAGGAACATTTATCTGCAGTACTTATGGAAGCAGTCACATGCAGGAGATCACACAGCTGATCAAAGATTTTGATGAAAGGATCACACTTTCCGATCATAAATTATATGATGTCTTTGGTCTTGAAAATGGAGAAGAGCAATTAAAGAAAGTATTCTCACAAGTAAAAGAAGTTGACTACAAAGATGAATTGTTAGTTGATCAGCCGGAACCGCTCATTTCCTACATTTTATCCTGCCATGGAAATCAGCATGAATATTTAAACCATCGTTATTTAGAATTTAAAGACTTTGTAAGAAAGAAGATGGCAGAGGGAGGCGTGATCAAGATCACAAAATCTGCCGGAATTTTTATATGTCAACCATAAGAAGCGAATGATAATGAAATGTATATGTAAGATATATAACATCATAAAGGAGGAGTTATGAGAGTTTTTGTAACAGGAGTCAAAGGACAGCTTGGCTACGACGTAATGAACGAACTAGAAAAACAGGGACTTGAAGGAATTGGTGTGGATATCGATGAAATGGATATCACAGATGCTGACCAGGTAAATAAAGTGATCAAAGAAGCAGCACCAGATGCAGTGATCCACTGTGCAGCATATACAGCCGTTGATGCAGCAGAAGACAACGAAGAAATCTGCAGAAAAGTCAATGCACAGGGAACAGAAAATATCGCAAAAGTCTGTGAAGAATTAGATATCAAAATGATGTATATCAGCACAGACTATGTATTTAACGGACAGGGGAAAAGACCTTGGGAACCAGATGATGAGAGAGAACCTTTAAATGTCTATGGACAGACAAAATACGAAGGGGAACTTGCCATCGAAGAACATGTGAAGAAGTTTTTCACAGTCCGTATCGCATGGGTATTTGGAGTAAATGGAAAGAACTTCATCAAAACAATGTTAAACTTAGGAAAGACACACGATCACCTAACAGTTGTTAATGATCAGACAGGTTCACCAACTTACACATACGACCTTGCAAGATTATTAGTCGATATGATCCAGACAGACAAATATGGAAGATATCACGCAACAAATGAAGGTCTTTGCACATGGTATGAATTTGCCTGTGAAATCTTTAAACAGGCAGGCATGGATGTATCCGTTGCACCAGTCAGCAGTGACGAATATCCAGCGAAAGCAAAACGCCCATCCAACAGCAGAATGGACAAAAGCAAACTGACAGCCAATGGATTTCAACCATTACCAATATGGCAGGATGCCTTAAGCAGATACTTAAAAGAGATTGACTATTAAAATAAATCGAAGATTAAATTCAAAAAAGGAGAAAACATCATGGGAAAAATTACAGTAACACCTTGCGACATTGAAGGACTTTACGTTATCGAACCAACAGTATTTAAAGATGAGAGAGGATATTTCGTAGAAACATACAACCAGAACGACATGAAAGAAGCAGGACTTGATATGGTATTCGTTCAGGATAACCAGTCTATGTCAACAAGAGGCGTACTTCGTGGATTACATTTCCAGAAACAGTTTCCACAGGGAAAATTAGTACGTGTAGTAAGAGGAAAAGTATTTGACGTAGCAGTTGACTTAAGATCCGATTCCAAAACTTATGGAAAATGGTTCGGTGTTGAATTATCCGCAGAAAATATGAAACAGTTCTACATCCCAGAAGGATTTGCACATGGATTCTTAGTATTATCCGATGAAGCAGAATTCTGCTACAAATGCACAGACTTCTACCATCCAGGAGACGAAGGTGGACTTGCATGGAACGATCCAGAGATCGGAGTTGAATGGCCATTAGAAGAAGGAGTTGACCTGATCATTTCTGAAAAAGATCAGAAATGGAAGGGGTTAAAAGATACATTTAAGTTTTAAGAAGCACCCAGAGGGAGAAAGGGAAGACAAATGAAGGGAATTATTCTTGCCGGAGGTTCCGGTACCAGACTGTACCCATTAACAATGGTAACATCCAAACAGTTATTGCCAATTTATGATAAACCAATGATCTACTATCCATTATCTGTATTAATGAATGCAGGAATCCGCGATATTCTGATCATTTCCACACCAAGTGACACACCAAGATTTGAGTCTTTATTAGGAGACGGACATCAGTTTGGAGTGAACTTATCATACGCCGTACAGCCATCCCCAGACGGACTTGCTCAGGCATTTGTGATCGGAGAAGACTTTATCGGAGATGACAGCGTAGCTATGGTTCTTGGAGATAACATTTTCCACGGACACGGCTTAAAGAAACGTCTCTTACGTGCGGCAAATAAAAAAGAAGGTGCAACAGTCTTTGGATATTATGTTGATGATCCAGAACGTTTCGGAATCGTAGAGTTTGATCCTGATGGAAAAGCAGTATCCATCGAAGAAAAACCGGAAAAACCAAAATCAAACTATTGTGTCACAGGATTATATTTCTACGATAATAACGTTGTAAAATATGCAAAACAGTTAACACCATCTGCCAGAGGAGAATTAGAAATCACAGATTTAAATAAGATCTATCTGGAAAATGGACAGTTAGATGTTGAATTACTTGGACAGGGATTCACATGGTTAGATACAGGAACACATGAGTCTTTGGTGGAAGCAACAAACTTCGTAAAAACAGTGGAAACTCACCAGCATCGTAAGATTGCATGCCTAGAAGAGATCGCATACTTAAATCATTGGATCACAAAAGACCAGTTATTAAAAGATATCGAACCATTAAAGAAAAATCAGTATGGACAGTATTTAATGGATGTTATGGCAGGAAAATTTTTAGATAAATAAGGAGAAGAACATGAAAATATTAGTAACCGGAGGAGCCGGATTTATCGGTGGAAACTTCGTTCATCATATGGTAAATAAATACCCTGACTATGAGATCGTAAACTTAGATTTATTAACATACGCAGGAAACCTTGAGACATTAAAACCAGTGGAAGACAAACCAAACTACAAATTTGTCAAAGGTGATATCGCAGACCGTGAATTTATCATGGATTTATTCGAGAAAGAGAAATTCGATATCGTTGTAAACTTTGCAGCAGAAAGCCATGTAGACCGTTCTATTGAGAATCCATCGATCTTCGTAAGAACAAACGTAGAAGGAACCGTTGTATTATTAGATGCAGCAAAGAAATATGGTGTAAAACGTTACCATCAGGTATCCACAGATGAAGTATACGGAGATCTTCCATTAGACCGCCCAGACTTATTCTTCACAGAGACAACACCACTGCACACATCAAGCCCATACAGCAGTTCTAAAGCAAGCGCAGACTTATTTGTATTAGCTTACCACAGAACATTTGGACTTCCTGTGACAATCTCAAGATGCTCAAACAACTATGGACCATATCATTTCCCAGAGAAACTGATTCCATTAATGATCAGCCGTGCATTAGCAGATGAAGAACTTCCAGTCTACGGAAAAGGTGAAAATGTCCGTGACTGGTTACATGTATCAGACCACTGCGAAGCTATTGACCTGATCATTCATAAAGGAAAAGTCGGAGAAGTTTACAACGTAGGTGGACATAACGAACGTACAAACTTAGAAGTTGTAAAGACAATCTTAAAAGCATTAGACAAACCAGAAAGCCTGATCAAATTTGTCACAGACCGTCCAGGACATGACATGCGTTACGCGATCGACCCAACAAAATTAGAGACAGAACTTGGATGGAAACCAAAATACAACTTCGACACAGGAATCGCACAGACCATTGAATGGTACTTAAATAACAAAGAATGGTGGCAGAACATTTTATCTGGAGAGTACGCAAACTATTTTGATAAGATGTACGGAAACCGTTTATAGGAGAACTGTATGAGAGTACAGAAGAAGACAAAACGAGTGTTATACTGGGGGATAACACTCGTTTTGATGATTTTAATTTTTTCATTTTCCGCAAAAAATGGGACATCCTCTGCGGGGATGAGTATTGGGTATGCAAAAGAATTAGCAAGGATCTTAAGTTTTTTTGGATTCTTCAAGATTCATTCCAATGCAGATCTTATGATGCATGCGGAAGCAGTGCATACATTCGTTAGAAAAACAGCACATTTTACAGAGTATGCAGTCCTTGGATTCTTTACTTATAAGGCAGTATCCTGTGATGTGAAGGATCGAAAGAAAGCAGTATTGATCGCACAGTTGATCTCTACAGGGTATGCGTCAACTGATGAGATCCATCAATTATTTGTTCCAGGGAGAGAAGGAAAAGTATTTGATGTGATGATTGATAGTTGTGGGGCATTTTGTGGGATTATGGTTTCAATGATTACAAAAGGACAACGATTCGAACATTTGTATTGCATTTAGAACAAAATTGAAAGATGTTAATTTAACATATGAATTTTTTGATGAATATCAAAGTTAAAATTTCCTTTTGAAATATAAGAGTCTATTTGTGAGATTATTCGCACAGACTCTTATATTTTTTCTCTTTTTATGTGTTAAAATATGGTATAGAAAAAAGAAAAAGGAGTTGATTTCCATGCAGACAAGACAACAGGCAATTACCTACGGCCTAAGCTTCCCACATACATACGTAGAAGCTCCTTTCAAAGACCCAAATTGGGAACTTGTAAGAGTTAAAGGAAGTAAAAAAGCATTCCTGTGGATCTATGAAAAAGATGGTTATATTAATCTTAATATCAAAGTTGATCCAGAATGGAGAGACTTCTGGAGAGAAGCTTACGATGCTGTCATTCCAGGATATCACCAAAATAAAAAATACTGGAATACGATCATCTTAGATGGAACCATACCAGAAAAAGATATCAAAAAAATGATCAAAGAAAGTTACGATATCATCACAGACAGCCCAACCAAAAGGATTTACGAAGCAGTCAAACAAATCCCAAAAGGACATGTCGCAACTTATGGGCAGGTGGCAGCTATGGCAGGAAACAAAAAGATGTCAAGAGCCGTCGGAAACGCCCTGCACAAAAATCCAGACCCAGAACACATTCCATGCTTCAGGGTAGTCAATGCCAAAGGAGAACTTGCAGGAGCCTTCGCATTCGGCGGAGAAGGAAGACAGAGAAAGTTATTAGAAGAAGACGGAGTTCAGGTCGTAGATGGGAAGGTTGATTTGAATAAATTTGGGATAGATTTATAGATTAAGCAAGATTAACGCAGAATACATACTATAAGTAATGAAAAGATATTTTAAGAATGGTACGATGGATATTCTTTTGACGGAGTAGAATCTATTTATAGTCCAAATGGAGAAGTCAGAGGAGAATATATTAAAAAATAAATGATTTTATAATATTCTGCCAATAACTCAGTCTATTAAATATTTTTCAATAAAATTTCCAATCCCATCATGATCATTATCATCTGTAATATAATCCGCAACACTCTTCGTTTTCTCACTACCATTAGCCATAACAACGCCAACGCCAGCATGAAGTGTCATCTCATAATCATTATCAGCATCCCCAAAACTGCAAAGATTTTCCATTGTAAAACCGCGTTTTTCCATAATTTTTCTTAATCCAAAATCTTTAGAAATTCGAGGATCCATAAATTCAAATAAAAGTTTTGTTGTCTGAAGACATGCGGATTTAAATTTTTCATTATGGAAAGTCTTGCTTCGTTCAATGACAGCAGGCATCGTCTCAGGAGCACAAGTGATCAGAAGTTTCAATTGATCCTGCTTTAAAAATTCATTAAAATCAATGACTTCATAAGGCAGCTGATCTGTATCAGATAAAGATTTGATCAGATCATCTTCTTTTGGAGTATACAAAACCCCATCTCCATGAATCGCAAAATTCACATCCATATCTTCAAAATGTTTCATGATCTCTAAGATCAGGTTTCCAGGCAATGGATAATTCATCTCATAATAATCATCCGCATAATCATAGATTTCTCCGCCATTGCTGCCAACCATAAGATCAACAAGTCCATCAATTCCCCACACTTTTAATAAATGCTTGACACTTGGAACATCTCTTCCAGTAGAGATACCAAATAAAATCCTGTGTTCACGAAGTTTTTTGATTGCTTCAATGGTTTTAGGTGTGACGATTCCGTTACTGCTTAATAAAGTTCCATCGATATCACACATAACAGCTTTCACGTTTTTCATAAAAAATCTCCTTTTACTCATCATTTATATAGTTCAATGATAACACAGAACTATAAAATCTGCATAGTCTGATACAAGAAAGAACTGCAGGAAGTATGAATTATGGCAAGAGTGATTCTAGATGCTGGACACGGCGGTTATGATAATGGAGCTCAGTACGATGGAAGAAAAGAAAAAGACGACAACTTAAGGCTGACACTCGCTGTCGGACAGATCTTAGAGCAAAATGGAGTTCCAGTTTCCTACACAAGAAAAAGCGATATCTACCAGTCTCCATCGGAGAAAGCAAGACTTGGCAATGAAAGTGGAGCGGATTATTTTATTTCTTTTCATAGAAATGCAAGTCCCAATGCAAATGAATATCAAGGGGTTGAAACTCTGGTATTTGATGACAATGGAATCAAAGCTGAGATGGCGAGAAATGTGAATGTAAACTTAGAACAAGTAGGATTTCGAAATATTGGAGTCAAAGAACGGCCAAATCTTACCGTATTAAAAAGAACAAAAATCCCTGCGATCCTGATCGAAGCAGGATTTTTAAATTCCGATCAGGACAATCAAAGATTTGATGAGAAATTTGAACAGATCGCACAGGCGATTGCAGATGGGATCATGCAGACGATCGGGGATGAAAAAGAAGCGCTGCGGGGAATCTACAGAGTTCAGATTGGATTATACCGCAATTTCTCCAATGCACAATATGCTCTAAATCGTGCGGTAGCAGATGGATATGAAGGAGATATTGTCTATGAAGATCCTTATTACGCAGTCCAGATTGGGGAATACAATACGCTTGATGAAGCAGTAAGACTCGAAAATGAACTGAAGAAAAAAGGATATGACACACTTGTTATCAAGAAATAATCTCAATAAGAGAAATACGCAGATACTGCAAGGTGCGCCGCCATAAGAATTTTAAGACGTGGCACGCACCAGCAGTTAAGAAACACTCAATAAGTATTGTTTAAAATAATGAAAAGAAAATAAATAAAAGATTGACTTTTGTGCAAAATGCTGATAGAATAAAAACAAGTTAAAGAAATGAATAAAGTGACTTCAATAGTATGAATATTTAGGATTGTCACTGGTAATGCAGGCAAAACCGGATTTTATAAGTATGAAAGGCACAGACTTTTCATGTTTATAAAATGTGGTTTTCTTTTTATTTGAAATTAGAAAATATAGAAATTATATTTGATATATATTTTCCATTACAATGGAGAGAAGATTATGAAAATAGATAAAGTAATGAACAACAATGTAGTAAGCAGCATTGATGAAGACGGTCAGGAGATCATTGTTGTTGGAACAGGAGTTGGTTTTCAGGGAAAGGAAGGAAAACCAGTTGATGAGAAGAAGATTCAGAAGATTTTTCGATTAGAAGATCCGAAAATGATTCGAAAATTAAAAGAAATCTTACAGGATCTTCCGATGGAACAGTTTGAAATTTCAACAGCGATCATCGAACATGCCAAGCAAAGTTTAGGCACAGAATTGAATGAGAATATTTATGTGACATTAACAGATCATATTCATTTTGCGATTCAAAGATATGAAGACCATATGAATTTTCCAAACCCGATGTTGCGGGAAGTGAAATTGTTTTATGAGAAGGAATTTGCACTTGGAGAGTATGCTCTAGGAATGATAAAGCAGAAGCTTCATATCGATTTGCCAATGGATGATGCGGCATCGATCGCATTACATATCGTGAGTGCAGAATTTGACACGAGAGTAAGGGACACATTAAAGATCACACAATTTTTAGAAGATGTCATGGAGCAGGTAAAGAATTATTTTCATTTGGAGATAGATACTCAATCGCTTAGCTATGAGCGGTTTATCACACATTTGAAATTCTTATCAAGAAAGTTATTTGCATCAGAGCGAATGGATGATATGAATAATGACGTACAGGAGATGATACAGAAGATCTGTCCGGAAGAATATCAGTGTGCACGATACATTAAGAGTTTTATCAAAAAACAATACAAAAAAGATATGACATCAGCAGAGATTGCTTATCTTACGATGCATATCGAAAGGATCAGAAAAAACAGTATAGAAAAAGGAGAAGAAAATGTTTGATACATTAAAAAAGATGTTTGAAAAAAACGCAAAGATAATTTCAGTCAAAGCAGCAGAAGATGGAAGAACAATCCCGATGGATCAAGTAAATGATCAGACATTTGCCCAGGAATTATTAGGACCTGGAATAGCAATCCATCCATCAAATGGGACAGTTGTTTCTCCAATTGATGGAACCATAGCTACAGTGATGGATACAAAGCATGCAGTTTGTATTCAAGGAGAAGATGGATTAGAGATGATCGTTCACGCAGGTCTTGATACTGTGGAGTTGAATGGAAAGTATTATGAAGCACATGTCAATACAGGAGACCATGTAAAAGCAGGAGACGTTTTGCTTACATTTGATATTGAGGAGATTGCAAAGGCAGGATATGAAGTCACAACGCCAATTGTAATAACGAACTTAAGTGGTTATAAGATCACAAAATGTTTAACAGGACAACAAGTGCAAGCGGGAGATGAGGTGATACAATTAACAAAAGAATAACTAAGATAAGTAACCAAAAGAGAAGGAAAACATGAAAAACTAAAAGTAAAAATGAAAGTAAAAATGAAAGGGGACGAGCTATATGAAATTTTTACAAAAATTAGGAAAAGCCTTGATGCTTCCAGTAGCGTGTTTACCAATCTGTGGTATTTTAATGGGAATCGGATATGCACTGTGTCCTGCAACCATGCAGGGTGGTGATATCACAGGGATCGGAAACCAGATCGGATTCTTCCTCGTGAAGGCAGGAGGTGCTTTGATCGATAACATGGCATTACTGTTTGTGATCGGTGTAGGTGTAGGTATGTCGGATAAACACGACGGAACTGGGGGTCTGGCAGCCTTAGCATCATGGCTGATGATCACAACCTTGTTATCTACAGCAGTAGTAACAACGATCATGCCATCTATCGCAAAGAATGCAGATGCAACACTTGCATTTGATAAGATCGCCAATCCATTTATCGGTATCTTATCTGGTGTGATCGGATCTATGTGTTATAACAAGTTCAAAGATACAAAATTACCAGACTGGTTATCATTCTTTAGTGGTAAACGCTGTGTAGCAATTGTTGCTGGTGTTGTATCTATCATTGTATCTGTTGTATTACTGTTTGTATGGCCAGTAGTATTTACAGCACTGATCACAGTTGGTCAGTCTATTGCCAAGATGGGAGCCATTGGAGCCGGTATCTATGCATTCTTAAACCGTCTGCTGATTCCAACTGGATTACATCATGCATTGAACAACGTATTCTGGTTTGATACGATCGGACTTGGAGATTTAACTCATTTTTGGGCAGGTGAAACATCTAAGAATGTATCATGGAGCCTTGGAATGTATATGTCAGGATTCTTCCCATGTATGATGTTCGGTATTCCAGGAGCAGCCTTAGCGATGATCCAGACAGCAAAGAGCAACAAGAAAAAGATTGCCATCGGTTTAGTAGGATCTGCAGCCGTTTGTGCATTTGTCTGTGGTGTAACAGAACCATTTGAGTTCGGATTTATGTTCTTAGCACCAGGTTTATATGTAATCTACGCACTCCTTTATGGAATTTTCACAACGATCACAACTCTGGTAGGATTCAGAGCAGGATTCAGCTTCTCCGCAGGAGCAACCGACCTTGTATTCTCATCTTCCTTACCAGCAGCACAGAAGACATGGATGATCATTCCTTTAGGAATCGCAGCATTTATCGTATTCTATGTAGTATTCCGTATTGCGATCACCAAATTCGATCTGAAAACACCAGGTCGTGAAGATGATGATATTGATGAAGAAAACATCGCATTAGCAAATGACGATTATACAGCAATGGCATCTGTGATCCTGGAAGGATTGGGTGGAAGTGCCAATGTTAAGAGTGTTGATAACTGCATTACAAGACTTCGTTTAGAAATCAACGATGATGATAAAGTAAATGAAGCAAAGATCAAATCCTCAGGAGCAGCAGGAATCATTCGTCCAGGAAAAGGTAACATTCAGGTTATCATTGGACCAAAAGTTCAGTTTGTTGCAGATGAGATGGAAAAATTATGTAAATAAGTCTTTGTTGCTATTCATAATTCTCCCCGAAAACGGACCGGCGATATGCTGGTCCGTTTTTCCGTTGATATCATAAAAGACTTTTTGTATAATAAAGATAGTTTTGCAAAGTAAGTGATGACGCATTCTGGACTTTCGCAGATCAAATGGTTAACAGCGTGAATGTATGGAAATTAACCGTAACCGAATGGTCTTGCAAAGAACATTAGATAAATCGAAAGTACATTCAAAAACTTGATTAAACAAAAACAAATCACGACGGAACAATCAGTTTCAGTAAAACAGGGCCAAAAAGCTCTGTTTTATTTGATTGTAAAGTATCAGACTGTTAAAATAGAAGCAGAAAGAATCATATAAATAGTAACGAGAATCGAGGTAATACAATGATCATAAAAAACGGACTGGTTTTTACACCAGAAGGAACATTCGAAAAAAAAGATCTCTATATAGAAGGAGAATATATTTCTAACAAAACAACAGATAACAAAGAAGTAGAAGCCGAAGGATGCTATGTGATCCCAGGTCTTGTAGATATTCACTTCCATGGATGTGTCAGACATGATATGTGTGATGGAACCGAAGAATCGATTCAGGCACTGGCTGATTATGAGGCAGCCAATGGAGTATTAGCAATCTGTCCAGCTACAATGACAATTCCAGAAGACCAGTTAATGCAGGCAATGAAAGCGGCTAAAGAACATAAGAATGGAAAAGGTGCAGATCTTGTCGGAATCAATATGGAAGGACCTTTTGTAAACAAAGAAAAGAAAGGCGCCCAGAAAGAAGAAGATATTAAAACAGCCGATGTAGATTTCTTCCACAGAATGCAGGAAGCAGCAGGTGGACTTGTGAAATTGATTGATCTTGCACCAGAGACAGAAGGTGCAATGGAATTTATCGATCAGGTAAAAGATGAAGTTCATGTATCAATCGCACACACAACTGCAGATTATGATACAGCAACCGAAGCGATTCATAGAGGTGTCGATCATATTACTCATCTATACAATGCAATGCCGCCATTTGGTCACAGGACACCAGGAGTTATTGGAGCAGCAAGGGACAGCGAATGTTTCGTAGAACTGATCTGTGACGGGGTTCATATCCATCCATCTTGTGTCAGAGCAACTTTTGAGATGTTTACAGACAAGAGAATTGTTCTGATCAGTGATAGCATGATGGCAACAGGTATGGATGATGGACAATACGAATTAGGTGGACAGCCAGTAACTGTAGTAGGTAATCTTGCAACACTGACAGAAGGAGGAGCTATTGCAGGTTCTGCAACAAACCTGATGGATTGTATGAGAACAGCAGTTAAGAAGATGAATATTCCATTAGAAAGTGCAGTCAGGTGTGCAACATTAAATCCAGCAAAATCGATTGGAATCGATGATAAATATGGAAGCCTTGAAGAAGGAAAATACGCAAATGCAGTAGTTTTAGATAAAGATTTAAATATTGTATCCATCATCCAGAAGGGTCAGGTAAAATAAGTATCATAAAATAGAAAATATCAACAAAAATAAGAAAAAGGATTCTGTGAAAGCAGGATTCTTTTTCTATGTCTAAATTCATAAAATGATAAAAAAAGAGAGGCAGATCAAACAATGCTTCGAAAAATGTCAGTCATTATCCTGTTGATCTTGACAGCACTCTGGGTTACAAACAGTGACAGTATTCGTCCAGCCAGAGAATTTATACAAAACAATATCTATGTCTGGAGTGAAACACAGGAAGAAAAACTTCCAATTTACTGTGTAGATACAGATAAAAAACAAATCGCATTGACATTTGACACCGCATGGGGCAATGAAGATATTCCACAGATCTTAAAGATACTAAAGCAGGAAAATGTAAAAGCAACTTTTTTCTTCTGTGGAGACTGGATCAGCAAATATCCAGCGGATATCAAAACAATCTACGATGAAGGGCATGATATCGCAAGTCATGGAGATCATCATAAATATATGACAAAATTAACAGATAAACAGCAGCAGGAAGAGATCCGAGGTGTCACAGAAAAGATTCAAGGATTATTAGGTATCAAAATTGATCTGTTTCGTGCACCATACGGAGACTATAATGAATCTGTTGTAAAAAATGCAAGAAAAATGAATTATTATATCATTCAATGGAACGTAGACAGCTTAGACTGGCAGGAACCAACCAAAGAACAGTTGATCAAGAAAGTTTGTGAACATAAAAATTTATCACCTGGAAGTATTATTCTGATGCATACTGGAACAAAATGCACCAAACAGGTATTAAAACAGATCATAAGAAATATCAAAGCAAAAGGATATGAGCTTGTACCAGTCTCCAGATTGATCTATCGAAGTAACTATCGCATTGATCTAACAGGAAAACAGATAAAATTATGAAATATCAAAAAGTTATCGAAACGAACAAAGAAATATCGCTAAAAATCAAAAAAGGCAAGATTACATTGATCGCAGGACCAAGCGGTAGTGGGAAGACGACGCTGTTAAGACATTAAAAAAAAGAACAGATGAAGCGTACGGTTGCGGAGATCGTTAATTATTTTGATCTGCAAAAGATTTATCATAAAAGTACAGATGAATTGTCTGGAGGCCAAAAACAGATGGTAAATCTTGCAGCAGTTATGGCAATGCATCCAAAGGTGTTGATCCTTGATGAACCAACAGCACAGTTAGATCCCACAGTAAGAAATGACTTTCTTGTGATGCTTCAGAAATTACATAAGGAATTTGGATTAACGATTATTTTGACATCCCATAATTTAGAAGATGTGATGGAAATGGCAGATCAATGCATCATCCATTTGAACAGTCACTTCCACAGATTCTTCGTTTGGAAGATAAATTTAACTTAGAACCAAGCTTTAAGATAGAAGAAGCAAGGAAGCAGATAAGAAAGATCAGCTGTTTGCAGATCTGTTGGAGATGGGAAAAGGCAAAGAGGAAAGAGTCGATGAACTGTTAGAGATGGCAGATCTTATGAAAGAAAAGTATGCACATCCATATGATCTAAATGGCGGCCAGCAGCAGATGGCAGCTTTGGTCAAGGTATTGCTTGCAGACCCAGAGATTTTGCTGCTAGATGAGTCAACCAAAGGGATGGCCAGAGAACACAGCAGGAGATTTGGAGAGCTTTTACAAAAACTTGCAGATGAGGGAAGAACGATTTTCATGGTATCCTATGATCTGGAATTCTGTGCAGAATATGCAGACCGTATCGGGATGATGTTTGATGGCAAAATTGAAGGAATTGGAGAACCATCGGAATTACAATTTACTTTGTAGCAGGAACATCCTACAAGTTTAAAGTAAAACCATACAAATACACAAAGAAAAAAGCAAAAGTAGGAAAGAGTTACAAGTTCCGCCTGGTAGGAATCAAAACAGTGAATGGAAAATCTGTCGAAAAAACGATCAAATAAAAGTACTAGATAAAATACAAAAAAGGACTTGATTTTCAAAAAGAATCATTGTATCCTATAACCAGTGAAGTTACTGACAAGGGCGTCAAACAATTAGTTTCATATTGTTTGTCGCCCCTTTTTTTCTACTATCAGTTAGATAATAGAAGAAAAAATATATAGATTATGCTTCAAATGTAAGAGAAGAAAGGAAGAACTCTATGAAGGAAAAAATCAATGTATCAGAAATCTTCGGATCCCACGTATTTAACGACAGTGTTATGAAAGCACGTCTTCCAAAGGCCGTTTACAAAGATCTGAAAAAGACAATCGAAGAAGGAACAGAATTAAATCCAGCAATTGCAGACGTAGTTGCGAATGAGATGAAAGAATGGGCTATTGAAAAGGGTGCTACACATTATACTCACTGGTTCCAGCCATTAACAGGTGTGACAGCAGAGAAACATGACGCTTTCATTAACCCAACAGACGATGGTAAAGTTTTACTTGAGTTCTCAGGAAAAGAACTGATCAAAGGTGAACCAGATGCATCTTCATTCCCATCAGGTGGATTAAGAGCAACATTTGAAGCAAGAGGATATACAGCCTGGGATTGTACATCACCTGCATTCATCAAAGAAACAGAAAATGCATGTATCTTATGTATTCCAACAGCATTCTGCTCATACAAAGGAGAAGCATTAGACAAGAAGACACCACTTCTTCGTTCTATGCAGGCATTAGATATCCAGACAACAAGATTATTAAATGTATTAGGAAATAAGAATGTAAAACGTGTTAGCACATCCGTTGGACCAGAACAGGAATATTTCTTAGTTGATGAAGAAAAATATAAACAGAGAAAAGACTTGATCTTCACTGGACGTACATTATTCGGAGCAATGCCTCCAAAAGGTCAGGAAATGGATGACCATTATTTTGGAATCATCAAACCAAGAATCGAAGGATTCATGAAAGATTTAAATATCGAAGCATGGAAACTTGGAATCAGTGCTAAGACAGAGCATAACGAAGTAGCACCAGCACAGCACGAATTAGCTCCAATTTATAACTCAAACAACGTGGCAACAGACCACAACCAGTTATTAATGGAAACAATGAGACGTGTTGCAAGACGTCACGGATTAAAATGCTTACTTCATGAGAAACCATTTGCAGGAATCAACGGATCAGGAAAACATAACAACTGGTCTATGGTAACAAATGAAGGAAAGAATCTGTTAGATCCAGGAAAAACTCCTCATGAAAACAATCAGTTCTTACTGATCTTAGCTTCCATTATTGCAGCAGTAGATAAACATGCAGATTTACTTCGTATGTCAGCATCTACACCAGGAAACGACCACAGATTAGGAGCTAACGAGGCACCTCCAGCAATCATTTCTATCTTCCTTGGAGATCAGTTAGAGGATGTTGTAAAACAGCTTGTAACAAGAGGAGAAGCTACAGAATCTAAACATGGTGACAGACTTGCATCAGGAGTACATTCTTTACCAGCATTTGAAAAAGATGCAACAGACCGTAACAGAACATCACCATTTGCATTTACAGGAAATAAATTCGAATTCCGTATGGTTGGTTCTACACAGTCTATCTCTGATCCAAACGTTGTATTAAATACGATCGTAGCAGATGTATTTGCAGATGTTTGTGACAGATTAGAGAAAGTAGAAGGCGGAGCAGATGCAGTAGCAATGGAAGCTCACGAGATCACAAAAGAATTATTAACAGAGCATCAGAGAGTTATCTTCAATGGTAACGGATATTCTGATGAATGGGTAGCAGAAGCTGAGAGAAGAGGACTTCCAAACTTAAGAAGCATGGTAGATGCAATCCCAACATTAACAACAGAAAAATCTATCAAGATGTTCGAAAAATTCGGTGTATTTACAAAAGGAGAATTAGAGTCCCGTGTAGAAGTATTATATGAACAGTATTCTAACACGATCAACATCGAAGGACTTGCAACATTAGATATTGCGAAGAAACAGATTGTTCCAGCAGTTATGAAATATCAGAGAAAACTTGCAAATGGAGTTGCTGAACTGAAGACAGTTGGAGTTGACAGCTCTGTACAGGAAAAACTGTTAGAAGATATCACTGCAAACTTAAAAGATTTATTTGCAGCGATTAAGAAATTAGAAGCAGATATTCCAGAAGCTCAGGCATTAGAAAGTGAAGCACAGGCTCGTTTCTATCATGATACGATCTTTACAGATATGAGTGCAGTACGTGAACCAGCAGACAGACTGGAAATGTTAGTAGCGAAAGAAGATTGGCCAATGCCAAGTTACGGAGATCTGATCTTCGAAGTTTAAGATTACATAGTTTGTAAAACTCTTTAATACACGAAAAAAGTGGCAGAAATGTTATTTCTGTCACTTTTTTTATTTATTTTGTGTAAATATATGCCAGAATAAAAATGAGAGTTCTTCACATGATAAATAGAAAGAAGAATCAAAATATTTTGAAAAGAGGAAGAATATGAGAAAGAAGATATTGGCATATATCATTGCAGTATTAACGATCACTACATGTATGATCCAATTAATACCCAGACAAAATAATATATTTAAAATTGCAAGTCAGGGGGAAGGAGAAAGCGGATTCCTTACAAATAATAATCTGAATCAAAAAAAGGTATACTTAACGTTCGATGATGGGCCGTCAGATCATACAGACGAGATTCTTGATATTTTAAAGAAAAATAAGGTAAGGGCAACATTTTTTGTTGTAGGGAAAGAAACGGAACATGCTAAAAAGATGTATCGGAGGATCATTTTAGAAGGACACACACTAGGTATGCATTCATATAGTCATAATTATGATCAGATTTATGCAAGTGTCGGAGCATTTTCTAAAGATTTGATGAAACTTCAGAAATATTTATATGATCTTACGGAAGTAAAGTCGTATATTTATCGTTTTCCAGGAGGCAGCAGTAATCATTGTGCTGGAGACATCAAACCGTATATCCGATATGTGAATCAAAAAGGCATCTTATATTTTGACTGGAATGCATTAAATGAAGATGCGATCAATTTTAATGCCAGTTCTTATGAGTTGAATCAAAAGATATTAAAGGATGTCAGAAGACAAAAGACAAGCATTGTCCTGATGCATGACCTTCATGAGACGAAAAATACAGTAAAAGGATTAGACTCGCTGATCAAAACCTTAAAAAAAGAGGGATATCAGATACTTCCGATCACAAAAAATACAAAGCCCATTCATCATGTCTCCATTGACAAATAATAGGGGATAACGTAGAATATGTTCGGTAATGGATTTATTTTACGTTAGGAGATTGACATGATCATAAAAAGTGTAAATTTAGAAACCGTCTGTGGAATCACAAGTAAATTACCGGACAACACATTGCCGGAAGTAGCATTTGCAGGGAAATCAAATGTAGGAAAATCATCACTGATCAATGCATTGATGAATCGTAAATCCTACGCAAGAATTTCTGCACAGCCAGGAAAGACACAGACGATCAATTATTATAATATTAACGAAGAACTTTATTATGTAGACCTTCCAGGATACGGATTTGCGAAAGTAACACAGTCTGTTAAGGAAAAATGGGGACACATGATCGAGAACTATTTACAGACATCAAAACAGCTTAGAATGGTATTCTTACTGATCGATATCAGACATAAACCATCAAAGAATGATGTCATGATGTATGATTGGATCCTTCACAATGGATACCGTCCAGTGATCATCGCAACAAAGCTTGACAAATTAAAAAGAAGCCAGGTGCCAAAACATCTAAAAGAGATCCGCACAGAGCTTCAGATGGACAAGGAAACACCAATCTTCCCATTCTCAGCCTTATCCAAACAGGGAAGAGATGAAATCTGGGATTTCATTGAAAAAATCGTCCTTGAAAAAGAAGAAACCGAATAATTACTTATCCGGCTCGTCAAATAATAATTTTTCAATTAGCATGGAATAGACATCGGAGTGTTTCTTCTCCCAATGGTCGCATATGTAAACTGCCTGGTCTCTTGAGACGACATTTAAGTTAATCTCAAGGAGCGGGCTTTCTTTTTCGCTGATCTTAAGATTTACCGTGTATTCATCACCTTTCGATGGATAAAAATCTGCTTTTACATTCGCTTCTTTACGCAGTTCGTATTCTTTTTCTTTTAGAAACTGTGCGATATCTTCTTTGATCGAATTCGGAATCTGGTATTCAAACATCTCGATCGCTTCTAAACCCTCATCACTAAGAGCATAATGGCTCATATTACGGATTTGTTTAACTCTGAGCATATTCTCTTCCTCTAGCTCATGAAAAGCTCTCTGAACGGTAAAATAGTTCGTATAGCCTTTATCCAGAATAAATTCAGATATCTGGGAATTACTCAAAGGAAAATCCACTTTCTCAATTAAATATAAAATCATAAGTTTGTAAAGTGTTAATTGTTCTTGTTCCATGGCCATTCTCCTTTGATTTATCGATAAAAGTCACTATGAGAGATTATAACACCACATCATTTTTCTTGCAACTTATGAATGAAAAGCCAAAAATAACAGATAATAACGCTGAGGTGATAAAAATGAATGTGTATATTAAGGTGGAAGAAAGTGTATGCATTGATCATAAAGAAATTAAAATGAAAGATATTATGTCTTTATACTGCACCGATAAAGATATGGAACAACAGATTAAGAATAAGAGTATTTATCATTTTATAGACAGAGGTAATCAGAGAAAATGTTTTTCAGTTCTTAAAGTGATCGAGAAGATCAAAGAAGTAGATAAAACGTTAGATGTGATAAATCTTGGACCGCAGGATTTTATTGTCTATTACAAAAAGAAACAAGATGAATCGAAGATCATGCATTATGGAAAAATCTTATTTGTGATGCTCGTTGCGTTTTTTGGTGCAAGCTTTTCAATCATGACATATAACACAGATGTTGGAATTGAGGAACTTTTTTATAATGTTTATGAAATGATCATGGGAAGTGCTCCAAATGGCCCGAATCTTCTTCATGTTTCATATACGATAGGTTTGGCAATAGGAATCATCATCTTTTTCAATCATGCAGGAAAGATCAAACTAAATGATGATCCGACACCATTCGAAGTGCAGATGCGGCTTTATGAAAGAGATGTAAATGATACATTAATGATTGATGCAGGCCGCAAAGAGGAGGAAGAAGATGTGGATTCGTAGTATACTTTTAATATTTTACGGATTATGTGCAGGAGGACTTATTGCAGCCAGTTTTCTCGCATTTTTAAGTATGCTGGGTGTGATTCCAAGACTTGCAGGCCTTACAAAAAGCATAAAGTATGCAAGAGCGTATGAAAGTTTTGTGGCAGCAGGAGGGATTCTTGGAACATTAGCATTTATCTACAGATGGTCGATAAGGGCTGGATACTGGTTGCTGGCAGCTTATGGAATCTTTGGAGGCATATTTATTGGATGTATGATCGGAGCATTGGCGGAGACGATCAAAAGTCTTCCGATTTTTTCAAGGAGATTAAAACTAAGGTCAGGGATTCCATATGTTATTTATGGAATTGCGCTAGGAAAAATGTTTGGATGCTATATGTATTTTTATATATTCCGTTAAATCAATCTATGAAAGGGTGGTTAAAATGAAAAAAGAACCGGATAAACAAGAATATCAGCAGATCGTAAAAAATCTTACACCAAAACATAACAGTTTATTAAATTGTGCAAAGGCATTTGTGGTTGGAGGTGTGTTTTGTGTTTTGGGTGAAATGATGAAGCAGACAATGATAACATATTTTGGCCTTTCCAAAAAAGATTCTCTGCTTTATGTGACGATTGAACTTGTTTTATTAAGTGTTATCTTAACAGGATTTAATTTATATGGGAAAATTACAAAATTTGGAGGCGCTGGAGGACTTGTACCGATCACAGGATTTGCTAATTCTGTAGCATCGGCAGCAATTGAGTACCAGAAAGAAGGACAGGTGTTTGGTATTGGTGTGAAAATCTTTACGATTGCAGGTCCGGTTATTTTATATGGAATTTTTTCATCATTTCTGGCAGGTCTTATTTATTTGTTTATAAAGCAGTGGGGGTGGTTTTTATGACAATGAGGAAAGGAATCCAAAGTATTGAATTTAGTAAGACACCATATATAAAAGGCTGGGCATCGGTTGCAGGACAGAAAGAAGGAGAAGGGCCATTAGGAAATGCGATCGATCAGATTATAGAAGATCCTTATTTTGGACAGAAAAGCTGGGAGCTTGCTGAAGGACGTTTTATGAAACAGGCCGCTATGCTTGCGATCAGTAAAGCAAGGCTTCACACAAAAGATATCCGGTATGCATTTGCTGGAGATCTTCTGGAACAGAACACAGCGACGTTTTCTGGTATGAAAGAGCTTGAAATCCCCTTGTTTGGTTTATTTGGGGCTTGTTCGACAGTAGGTGAGGCATTATCACTAGCGGCTATGAGTATTGCAGGAGACTTTGCAAAGCATGTACTTGCAGTTGCCTCAAGTCATATTGGAAGTGCGGAAAAACAGTTCCGTTTTCCTTTGGAATATGGGAATCAAAGACCGTTATCTTCAACATGGACAGTCACAGGTTCTGGAGGGTTTGTTGTATCAGATGAGAAGGGATCAGTAAAGATCAAGGGAATCACGACAGGAAAGATTGTAGATTATGGAATGGAAGATCCGATGAATATGGGAGCTTGTATGGCACCGGCTGCAGCGGAAGTGATCTATCAGCATTTTGTGGATTTTAATACAAAGCCAGAAGATTATGATGCGATTTATACAGGAGATCTTGGGGAAGTTGGAAAAAAGATCTTGCTTCATTTACTTCGTGAAAATGGTTATGATCTTTCAGGAGTATATGGAGATTGTGGAATTGAGATTTATGAAAGTGAAGAACAAGATACCCATTCAGGAGGTTCTGGGTGTGCATGCAGCGCAGTTGTGCTGGCAGCAATGATCATAAAGAAGATAACTGACGGAATATGGAAACGTGTATTATTTGTGCCGACAGGAGCATTGATGTCAAAGACAAGTTTTAATGAAGGGGAAAGTGTTGTTGGAATTGCGCATGCAATTGTTTTGGAAGGAGAAAATGAATAATGGAATATATCAGGGCATTTATCACAGGAGGAATCATCTGTATTCTTGTACAGATTCTTATGGATCATACGACACTGCAGCCTGGAAGGATCATGGTAATTTTAGTCATTACAGGAGTTCTTCTTGGAGCGTTGGGAATTTATAAAAAAATCGAAGAATTTGGAGGGTGTGGGGCAACAGTTCCGCTGTCAGGATTTGGGTTCAGTTTGTGGAAAGGAATGAAAGAAGCAATTGATAAACATGGTTTTTTAGGATTGTTTGAAGGAGGCTTTACAGCAGCAGCTGTGGGAACATCTGCTGCATTGATTTTTTCATATCTTGCATCATTGATCTTTCAACCGAAGATAAAAAAATAAAAAACAGGGAATTCTTCTTTGAGGAATTCCCTGTTTTTTATTTTTTTGTTAATGCATTGTGCAGGAATTAGATTGATATTTTTTTGGAAGCAGGAATTTTGTATCTGCTGTTTTTCCGTGACTTCCATTTTTTCGGACGATATAAACTTTCTTGATACGTTCGGATTTAGGACATTTTTTATTGGCAAGTTTATCTGTTTTCTTGCAGATTTCAACAGCTACATGAGTATCACAAGTTTGTTTTGGAACAGTGCCTTTTTCAAAATATTCAGTGATGATACAATTACCGCGAGGGTCGTGGTCGCAGACTCCTTTGATGGCAAGTTTTCCAGACTCTTTACAAATCTTTGCCTTGACAATATTTGATGGTTTTGAGAAATTCTTAGTTTTCTCGGATTTTGTCTGTATGATCTGATTCATGATCTTTGCCCATAGTTTCTTATGTGTGTTTTCGGAATTGAAATTTGTATTGTTGTCGTATCCCATCCATATAGAAGCTGTGTGGTAAGGTGTATAACCGCTGAACCAGTAATCGTAATTGTTAGAGGTTGTACCAGTTTTTCCTGCGACAGCCATAGGAGAAGACAGTTTTGCGTCTTTACCAGTTCCTTTGGCAATGACATCCTTCATGGCATCGGTAAGCAGAAAAGCGGTGCTTGATTTCATAATCCGTTTCTTCGTTGGTTTGTTAGAAAGCAGGACATTTCCATTTTGATCGACAACCTTTGTATATAAAACAGGTTTATTATACATACCGCCATTGGCAATAGAAGCATAGGCAGCAGTTAATTCCATATTCGTGACACCATATGTCAGACCGCCAAGGGCTAATGACTGTGTGATATCCGTATATACGTTACCGTTAGATGTAAACTCATTGGAAACAAGTGTTGAAAAACCAAGTTTTGTAAGGTAAGCAAAAGATGTCTTTGGTGTTACATCAGAAATAGTTTTTGCTGCGACAATATTCATTGATTGGGTGATCGCTTCACGGATCGTTGAATAACCTTTGTAACCTTTGTAATAATTATGCACCGGACGATTGGAATCGTTATAGTTGTATGGAGCGTCATCATAAACTGTTCCAAGTGTCATATGATTTTTATCAAGGGCTGGTAAAAATGCAGACAAAATCTTAAATGTTGATCCAGGCTGTCTGGTTGAAGTAGTAGCACGGTTTAGTGAAAGATCTGAAGTCTTCAGATCGCGTCCTCCAACTAAAGCTTCTACAGAACCATTTGACTGATTCATGATCGTTAAAGAAATTTGTGGCTGGATCGTTGTCTGTGAAGTCTCATCGATGATCATTGCACCTTTATCTTTTATATAATGTTTATATTTAGCGAGAGTTTCTTTTGCATCGGAAGCATTCTGGAAAACCAGGCTGTTTCCTAGTTTATGGGTCTTCATGTAATGAAGCAGATTATGTTCGGTGTAAGTATTTGTCTCTCCGGAAGCTGCACGCACCATGAAAGAGCAGGTTAAAGCTACTTTTGTGGCTTTAGGATAGTTTGCTGGGCTGCTAGTGATACTGTCCGCGATATTTTGAATTGCAGTATCTTGTGTAGAATATATTTTTAATCCGCCACTGTAGATTGCACTGTAAGCTTTTGTCTCATCATACCCGAGTTTGCTTTTTAAGTCTTTTACAACTTGAAGGATTAGTGCATCTTCAAAATAAGAATTCGTGTTTTTCTTTGTTGTAGATGCAGCAGCATTTTTTTTAATTCTTGTGTATACATCATCACGAAGTGCTTCTCTATATTGAGATTTTGTGATATAATGTTGATCTAACATATTTTGTAAAACAAGTAATCTTCTGGAAGCATTGCTTTCCGGATGAGTAATTGGATTTAAACGTGTAGGATTTTTTGTGATTCCTGCCAGAACCGCACATTCTGAAAGTGTCAGATCAGAGACATCTTTGTTAAAATATTTCTGAGATGCTGTCTGAACACCAAGAGTTCCTTCTCCAAGATTGATCGCATTCAAATATTCTTCCAATATATATTTCTTGGAAGCAATTTTCTCAAGTTCTAGTGCAAGAGACTGTTCTTTGATCTTACGTTCCAGACGTTCCATCATAGTTTTTTCAGGTTGGATTCCCAACAGATTATTCTTGATCAACTGCTGTGTGATCGTACTTCCCCCTTGGCTTAATGATTGGTTACGAATACCAAGGAAGGTAGCTCGAATGATCCCGTACAAATCAATACCATTATGGCTGTAAAACCGTTCATCCTCAATGGCAATAAATGCATGCTGGAGATCTTTGGGGATGGATGACAGAGGAGTATAAATTCTGTTAGAATCATGGTTTGATAAAGTTTTGATTGTCTGACCTTTATTATCATAGATCGTTGTGATATAGCCCTTGGAATGTACGGAATTTTTGGTGATCTGTGGAGTTGTCTTAAGGATACCACGAACAAATCCCACACCAAGGCCAAGACCGGCAACGATCAGGATAATGGAAACAATAAAAGCATATTTAAAAAGAAAGAGAGAAACACTGGAATTCTTCCGTACTTTATCAGAAGAAAGAACTTTTCTCTGCTTCTCAATATTTTGTTTGGTGTATTTCATAATAAACCTCCTGATAAGCATTATACCAAATAAGAAAGTTCAAGTAAACCGGCCATGTAACATGCAAACAGAAGAATAATTAATAAGTGAGGAAATTATTATGAGTAACAAGTACAAGAAAAAATTTATGGGGAAACAGGTGTTTTATGATGACAAAGCCAGGGAAAATGTAGTATCCTACTATTTAATGGAAGATCCAGTACATCAGATATATGGAGTGGCACTGAAAAAAAGTCAGGAAGATGCAGGATTGATCGAATGGGACAGTATACCGAAGATTACAGATTCAGCGGAAGTGATCGGACATATGATCAATAGTCTGATAAAATATAAAGTAACACCAATTTCATTAGCAGAATCATTAGATGAGATCATGATCAGGGAGGAAGAAAATGAGCAGTCAGAGATATAAGATTTTATATAAGGAAGGGGAAGCAGAGATTTCAGAGAAGAAATCAAGATTTATCGCACATATTGCACCAGCACAGACAGAAGAAGAAGCACAGGCTTTTGTAGAAAAGATAAAGAAACAATACTGGGATGCCAGACATAACTGCTGGGCATATAGCATTGGAGAAAAACAGCCGGCATTAAGATGCAGCGATGATGGAGAACCAAGCGGAACAGCAGGAAAACCAATGTTAGAAGTATTGACAGGGCAAGAACTGCACAATGTAGTAGCAGTAGTCACAAGGTACTTTGGAGGCACTCTGCTTGGAACAGGAGGCCTGATTCGTGCATATACAAAGAGCACACAAGAAGGAATCAAAGCAAGCACCATAATTGAAAAATGTCTTGGTCAGAAAATGAGTTTAACATGTGACTATACAACATCAGGAAAGATACAGTATCTGACAGCAACAGATCATATTCCGGTGCTGGATACCATATATACAGATAACGTAACTTTTGAAATGATCAGCCCAGTGGAAGATGTTGAAATGATGGAAAAGAAATTTATGGAAGCATCCATGGGAAAGGGAGTTCTTGAAAAAGGAGAAGAAAGTTATTATGCTGAAATTGATGGGGAGATAAAATTTAATTTGTAATTAGCCAACTGTAGATTTCGAGTATATGATAAAAAATCTTTCATCTTCCGTTAACGAATATAAAACTTATCAGCAAATACCGTTTAACATACACACTATGTAGTGATTTGAATAGCGTTCCGTTGTATAAGTCAGAAAGAAGATAAGAAGAAATATTTATAAGAAAAAAAAGGATGACAACATGAGCACTTTTTGAATGCGTTGTGTCATCCTTTTTTTCTTATAAATATTTCTTCTTATCTTCTTTCTGACTCATACATGCAACACTACCTGCAAATCAGAATTTACTGATCAAGCCGGTTTACTGCACTGATTAATGCTAATACAGAAGCCGTAATAATATCTTCATGAATACCAGCTCCCCAAGTAATTGTTCCATTAGGTTCCTGAACACCAACATAAGCACAAGCTTGTGAATTAGAACCAACATTTAAAGCGTGTTCCTGATAAGTAATGATAGAATAATGCATATCACTGTGTCTCTGTAATGCATTACTTACAGCATCCAGACGGCCATTTCCTTTACCATGGTAAAGTTTAGGAACACCAGATTTATCCAAGGAGATTTCTGTTTCGATTCCACCATCTTTTTGTACGAAATGTACTTCTTTTAATTTGCAAGGATCATCGATGTTTACATAAACTTCTTTAAATACCTTTAAGATATCTCGAGGAACTAATTCCTGATGACGTTTGTCGGACACATCTTTGATTGTGTAGCCAACATCTTCACGCATCTTTCCAGGAATATGGAATCCAAAGTTTTCTTCTAGTACATAGCTGATGCCACCTTTACCGGACTGGCTGTTGATACGGATAACATCACTTTCGTATTCGCGTCCAACGTCGTGCGGATCGATTGGAAGGTATGGAATATTCCAGTGATCTGGATGTTTTTCTTCTCTCCAATGCATACCTTTGGCGATGGCATCCTGATGAGATCCAGAGAATGCGGCGAATACCAGCTGACCTGTATATGGCTGGCGTTCGTAAACAGACATTCTTGTTAATCTTTCATAGGCTTTTGTAAGTTCTGGTAAGTTGGAAAAGTCCAGTTTTGGATCAACACCATGTGTATACATATTTAATGCAAGAGTGATAACATCAACGTTACCTGTACGTTCTCCATTTCCAAATAAAGTACCTTCGACACGATCAGCACCTGCAAGTAGGGCAAGTTCGGTGTCTGCAACACCACATCCGCGGTCATTATGTGGATGAAGAGATAATACAACATTTTCACGATACTTCATATGTTTGCTCATATATTCAATCTGACTTGCGTATACGTGTGGCAGAGAAAGCTGTACAGTAACGGGAAGGTTGATGATAACTTTCCAGTCTGGACGAGGTTGCCATACGTCAAGAACTGCATTACATACATCTAATGCATAGTCGATTTCAGTACCAGTAAAACTTTCAGGAGAATATTCAAATAAGAAATTACCTTCTGTTTCATCTGCCAGACGTTTTAATAATTTGGCTCCGTCAGTAGCAATCTTCATGATTTCTTCTTTAGATTTCTTAAATACCTGCTCGCGCTGCGCAACGGAAGTAGAGTTATATACATGAACGATTGCTTTTTTAGCACCTTTCAAGGCTGCAAAAGTTTTTTTGATAATATGTTCTCTGGCTTGTGTTAAAACCTGAATTGTAACATCATCAGGAATCAGGTCATTTTCGATCAATGTACGAAGAAATGTATATTCTGTTTCAGATGCAGCAGGGAAACCAACTTCAATTTCTTTGAAACCAACTTTAACTAAGTATTTAAAGAATTCAACCTTTTCATCAAGACTCATTGGAATGATCAGTGCCTGGTTTCCATCACGAAGGTCAACACTACACCATGTAGGTGCCTTAGTGATATATTCCTTCTTTGTCCATTCAAGGGATGTTTCAGGTGGCATAAAATATTGTCTTTCATATTTGTTTGGGTTCATCATTGCTGTGAAGCTCCTTTCAAAATTAATAATTGTTGTAGGCATGTGTTTTCAGTATATATAGATGAATCGCGGTAAAAATACATGATAGAAAGATGAAATAATCTTCTATAACATAAAAAAAGCTCCGAATCTGATCCTTATAAGGATAGAGACGAAGAAACTTCCGCGGTACCACTCTAATTCACGTTATTAAAAAACGTGCACTTTTTACTGATACGGGTTATAAAACCGATATCTCTCCATTATAACGGTTGGACTCCGGCAATACCTACTATAAGTTCAGCATGCTACTCAAAGGCGAGTTCAAATATCATCAACAATTGCTTCACACCATCCAGCAACTCTCTGAATGTCTCAAATATTCTACTATTCCTTATCATTGTATTTAAATCATTTACAATAATGACAATCTAACATAAAATTAAGAAAGTGTCAACTGTAAAAGTGTAAAATGTGAGTGTAACTATTTTTATAAAGACCTCTTTTATGGAAAAGAAAATTATGATAAAGTAAAACAGATTAATGGAGGAGAGAAACATGCGATTTTTTGAATATTTAAAAAAACAGGAACCTTCTAAAGAAAATGAAGAAGCAAGAAAACGGATTTACAAATTGCATCAATTAGAAGGAAGTCTTACTTATATTGAACGAATGGAACAAATAGAAGAAGGAAAAGGTTCCATGGAGGTTGAATTTGTCAGAGGAGAACTGAGGGAAGGAATGGCACTTTGTTTTTATGATAATCAGGGAAAAGAATCTGGGAGAGGAGAGATTCTCGAGATTTATATAGGAAAGGGAGAGGATAAAGGAAGATTTTCTGAACAAGGAAATAAAGGAAAAATCGTATTTGAGTATTGGCAACCTGTGACAGAGCGATTTTGGAATAGTCAGTACCTAAAAGAATTGACTCTGGGAAAATAAAAAAAATTAAAAAATTTTAAAAAAAGTGTTGACAGATGTCGTAATGCTATGATAATATAAACGAGCTGTCGCATTGATGGGGTATCGCCAAGTGGTAAGGCACAGGATTCTGACTCCTGCACCGCTGGTTCGAGTCCAGCTACCCCAGTTTAAGGGTGTGTAGCTCAGGTGGTAGAGCACTTGACTTTTAATCAAGTTGTCCGGGGTTCGAATCCCCGCACGCTCACTATATTTTTTAAATAAGATTTAAAAAATATAAAAAAGTTCTTGACAAAGAACGACAGCTGATATATAATAAAATAGTTGTTACGCTGATGGGGTATCGCCAAGTGGTAAGGCACAGGATTCTGACTCCTGCACCGCTGGTTCGAGTCCAGCTACCCCAGTTAAGGGTGTGTAGCTCAGGTGGTAGAGCACTTGACTTTTAATCAAGTTGTCCGGGGTTCGAATCCCCGCACGCTCAGTAGATAAGCATGATTTAAGAATTAACTTAGATCATGTTTTTTTATTTTGCAGGAAAGTTTGATGAAATTCCCTATGAAATAAATGATTAATGATAAAGAAAAACTGGCATTAAAATGGATGCCAGTTTTTCTTTATTTTTTGATGTAAGGCGCGATTGCTTCTGTAATTTCGTCAATTTCATCATTTCCGTGTACAGTTAATGTCAAAGGTTGTGTCAGATCAAGGCTGAAGATTCCCATGATAGATTTTGCATTGACGATATATCTTCCAGAGGACAGATCAATCTCAGATGTAAAATGTGCGATCATGTTTGCAAAAGCATTCACTTCTGCAATGGAATCAAGTGAAATTGTAAAATTTGTTTCCACGTTGAAACCTCCTTATGATATTTGATTTCTTTTATCCTACAATTTTTTGAATCGAAAGTCAAATTCGATAGATTAGAGAAAAAAAGTATGGTAAAATAAAAAACAATGGAGGACATGAAATGACGGAAAAACAAAAAATGCTGATGGGAATCATATACAATGCAGAAGAAACTTCTTTGATTGAAGAGAGGAATCGTGCAAAATCCCTGACAAAACAATATAATGAAAGCCGCCAGGAAGATAGGGACTATAGAAAATATTTAATGGGACAGATTTTCGGGAAATTAGGTCAGAATGTTCATTTAGAAGCACCATTTTATCTGGATTATGGATATCGAACAACGATCGGAGATGATTTTTTTTCAAACTTCAATCTGACGATTCTTGATGGAGGTGGCGTCGAGATTGGTAATCGTGTTTTTATAGGGCCGAATGTTGGAATTTATACGGTCAATCATCCAACGGATGCCAGAAGACGTGAAAAAGGATATGAATGGGCACTTCCAGTAAAGATTGGGAATAAAGTCTGGATTGGAGGTGGAGTAACGATTCTTCCAGGTGTGACGATTGGAGATAATACAGTCATAGCAGCAGGAAGTGTCGTGACACAAGATGTTCCAGCTAATGTTGTGGCAGCAGGGAATCCTTGTAAAGTAATCAAAGAAGCAGAAAAAGGAGACAGGTATGGGATTATTGACAAGAAAGACGGAGAGTAATCCGTTGGGCAAGAATATTGATCAATTATTAGATGAGATGAATCATGAGAAAGAAGAAGCCAAAGAAGGAACGTATGAAGATTCTTTGAAGAAGATAGAAGAACGGATCAAAGAACTAGGGATTCTTGATAGTGAAAATGATGAATAAATAGAGAGACACAGATATCATGTATAGATATCTGTGTTTTTGTTTGATAGGAAATTTTGGTGAAATCCTTCTAGAAAGATAAAAATCATAGAAAAAAGTATTTTCAATTCCTTTATTGTTAACTTTAATAATAAAACGGTTGACAATCTAAAGTTAACAATCTATAATAACAATAAAATCAGAAAAATGATAAAAAAGAGGAGAACTTATTATGAGACAACAGACGATGAAAATTCAGGATCTTACATTGATCGCGTTAATGGCAGCTTTAACTTGTATTTTGGGACCAATGTCAATCACACTGCCATTTACACCAGTGCCAATTTCATTTACCAATCTGGTAATTTATTTTTCAATTATGGTCATTGGAATGAAACGTGGAACGATCAGTTATCTTGTATACTTATTGATCGGAGCTGTAGGGCTTCCAGTGTTCTCTGGTTTTAGTGGAGGACTTGCCAAACTTGCAGGACCAACAGGAGGATATCTGGTTGGATTTATCTTTTTAGCACTGATCAGTGGATTTTTTGCAGAAAAATTTTCTGATAACGTTATAATGACAGCAATCGGTATGGTTCTTGGAACTGCAGTAACTTATGCGTTTGGAACAATCTGGCTTTGCGCACAGATGCATTTAACATTTGTCCAGGGATTATATGCAGGTGTCATTCCATATCTTCCAGGGGATGCAGCAAAGATCGTAGTTGCGATCATTGTAGGAAGTGCAGTAAAGAAAGCAGTTGTGAAAGCAAGGGTTTTACCAGAATAAGATACAGAAATAATTTGTATGAAAAACAAGAATTGGTTGACATTTTGTATGAAAAAGCATAAACTATTCGTAGTTAAATGCAATGAACAGAATTAGTACAGACGAATTGGAACTGTCAGAGAGAAGCTGTCACCGGCTGAAAGCAGCTTTTAGGGAAGATGTCTGGAATGCATCTGGGAGCAGACAAGATGAATCAAGTAGTTTTGTACGTCGCCGGCGTTAACGGATTTAAGTGAAAACATTCTGCCTAAGTGATATCATTCAGGGATATGATCAGAAGGACAGAAGTTTTTAAAAGAGTGGAACCGCGGATATACTTCGTCTCTTTGTTAGGAGACGGAGTTTTTTTGTTTTTGAAAGTTCAATAATAATTTGAAAGTTCAATAAAATAAAAAATCCCGTAAATTACATACTATATATTGGAGGTTTTAGAAGCTATGATGGGTTTTCGAGAATTTGCGAAAAGCCAATATGATACGATCAAACTAAGAGACCCTGCATTAAGGGAAGAAAAAGAAGTTTTTTTGTATCCTTATGTGAAGGCGTTGTATTGGCATCGAGTTGCACACGAATTATATAAGAAGGGAGAGTTTTATAAAGCCAGAAAGATCTCACAGAAATGGGCGAGAAAGACTGGAATTGAGATTCACCCGGGTGCACAGATCGGAGAAGGATTCTTTATTGACCACGGGCATGGAGTGGTTATTGGAGAGACAACGATCATTGGAAATAATGTAACATTATATCAGGGGGTTACACTAGGCGGAACCGGAAATGAGACTGGAAAGCGTCATCCAACGATCGAAGATAACGTTATGATCAGTTCAGGGGCAAAAGTTTTGGGTTCTATTACCATTGGAAAGAACTCAAAGATCGGTGCAGGAAGCGTTGTTGTATCTGATGTACCGCCAAACTCAACAGTTGTCGGAGTTCCAGGAAAGGTAGTTAAACAGGATGGAGAGAGAGTAAACCGCATTCAGAGTCTGGTACTTGACCAGATCGACCTTCCAAACCCTGTTGATATGGATATCGAGAAACTTGCAAGAGAAAATGCTGAATTACGACAGGCATTAGAGACATTTATTATACATTATCAAAATTCAGAGGCGCTTAGAAAGGAAAAAGAGAAAAAATGAAAATTTACAATACACTGACAAGACAGAAAGAAGAATTTGTGCCAGTACATCCAGGAAAAGTTGGAATGTATGTATGTGGACCAACAGTTTACAATTATATTCATATTGGAAATGCAAGACCAATGATCATTTTTGATACAGTCCGCCGCTATTTTGAATATAAAGGATATGAAGTAAACTACGTTTCAAACTTTACAGATGTCGATGATAAGATCATCAAGAAGGCAAATGAAGAAGGTGTGACAGCGACAGAGATTGCAGAAAGATATATCAAAGAATGCAAGCAGGATATGGAAGCTTTGAATATCAAACCTGCAACACATCAGCCAAGAGCAACAGAAGAAATCGGTGGTATGATCAAGATGATACAGACACTGATCGAAAAAGGGCATGCTTATGAAGTTGATGGAACTGTTTACTTTAAGACAAGATCCTTTAAAGATTATGGAAAACTTTCCAAGAAAAATATCGATGATCTGGAAGCAGGACATCGTGAGATCAAGGTAACAGGAGAAGAAGGAAAGAAAGATCCGCTTGATTTCGTATTATGGAAACCAAAGAAAGAAGGAGAGATCGCATGGGATTCTCCATGGGGAGAAGGAAGACCAGGATGGCATATCGAGTGTTCTGAGATGTCCAAAAAATACATCGGAGATACGATCGATATCCATGCAGGTGGAGAAGACTTAATCTTCCCTCATCATGAAAATGAGATCGCACAGAGTGAAGCATGCAACGAAGAGAAGTTTGCAAATTACTGGATGCATAATGGATTTTTAAATATTAATAATAAGAAGATGTCCAAATCTGCAGGAAACTTCTTTACAGTTCGTGAGATCGGAGAAAAATACCCATTACAGGTAATCCGCTTCTTCATGTTAAGTGCACATTACAGAACACCATTAAATTTCAGTGATACATTAGTAGAAAGTGCCAAGACAGGATTAGACCGTATTTTAACAGCGATCGATCTGTGCAGAGAGATGGCAGCGAAAGAAGAAACAGGAACTCTTAGCGATGCAGAAAAGGAACATTTTGCAAATGTAGAAGCACTTGTAAAGAAATTTGAAGATGCGATGGAAGATGACTTTAACACAGCAGATGCGGTTTCCGCTATTTTTGAGATTGTTCGTGAGTCAAATTCAACAGTCAAAGATTTCAGCGCAGACTATGCAAAGAAAGTCTTAAAAGTCTTAGAAGATCTTTGCGGAGTCCTTGGAATTGAGACAACAAAAGAAGAAGAGATCTTAGACGAAGAAATCGAAAAACTGATCGAAGAACGTCAGGCAGCAAGAAAGAACAAAGATTTTGCAAGAGCAGATGAGATCAGAGATCAGTTATTAGAACAGGGTATCGTATTAAAAGATACAAGAGAAGGTGTAAAATGGAGCAGAGCTTAATTAACAAGATCAAAGAAGGATTGTCACTCGATGGGTTAGATCCAAAAAGTTACTCTCCATTATCCCTTGCCTACATCGGAGATGCAATCTATGAGATTGTGATCCGTACGATCGTTATGTCTGCTGGGAATATGAGCGTGAATAAATATCACAAAAAATCAAGCAGCATGGTAAAAGCTTCTGCACAAAAGGAAGTATTCGAAAAGATTGAACCATTTTTGACAGAAGAAGAGATGGCAGTTTACAAACGTGGAAGAAATTCCAAATCAGGATCTGTTGCAAAGAATGCATCTATGATGGATTATAGAAAGGCAACAGGGGTGGAAGCATTGATGGGCTATTTATATCTGTCAGGAGATATGGACCGTATCATCGAACTGATCGGGATCGGTTTTGATTTAAATAAGAAAGAAGAAACAGGAGAAGAACATGAATCATAAAGAAGATCTGATCGCAGGCCGCAACGCCGTGATCGAGGCTTTGAGAGCAAAGAAACCAATCGATAAGATTTTTGTACTGGATGGATGTCAGGATGGACCAATCCGTACGATCGTAAGAGAAGCAAAGAAAACAGACGCGATTCTTAAATTTGTAGACAAAGAGCGTCTAAACCAGTTGACAAATGAGCATCATCAGGGTGTTGTAGCAATTGTAGCAGCATATGAATATGGAACAATAGATGACCTATTTAAGAGAGCAGAAGAAAAGGGAGAAGATCCTTTCTTTATCTTACTTGATGGAATTGAAGATCCACATAATCTTGGTGCGATTATTCGTACAGCAAATCTTGCAGGAGCGCACGGAGTGATCATTCCAAAACATCGTGCTGTTGGAATCACACCAACTGTAGCAAAGACGTCAGCAGGAGCGATCAATTATACTCCGGTAGTGAAAGTTACAAATATTGGAAAAACAATGGATGAGTTAAAAGAACGCGGTATGTGGTTTGCATGTGCAGATATGGATGGAGAAGTGATCTATCGACAGAATCTGACAGGATCCATCGGTCTTGTGATTGGAAACGAAGGAAGCGGTGTTAGTCGACTTGTAAAAGAAAAATGTGACTTTATTTCATCAATTCCGATGAAAGGAGATATTGATTCTCTGAATGCATCAGTAGCAGCCGGAGTTCTGGCATTTGAAGTTGTAAGACAACGACTGGGAAAATAATAATGAATGAATTAAGAACAATTTCCGATGAGGAATTGCTAAGACAGATCCATGGCGGCAGTGATGACGCCATGGAATGTCTGTTGGAAAGATATCGGGATATGGTAAGAAAAGAGGCAAGAAAATTTTTCCTTGCAGGCGGTGACGAAGAAGATCTGATTCAAGAAGGCATGATCGGGCTTTTTAAGGCGATAACATCTTATCAGGAAGGGAAAAGTACTTCATTTTCGACATTTGCATATTTGTGTGTGCATAGACAGATCTATACAACGATCACAGCATTTAATAGAAAAAAACATATTCCATTAAATACGTCAATTTCTTTGTTTGAATATAAAGATCAGGGGGACGAATTTGCACTTGATGAGATCTTGGAGAATCCTGATGAGACACCAGAGGAAAGACTGCTTCGAAAAGAAGAAATTAAAGATTATTATCAAAAGATCAATCAGAAATTAAGTGAATTTGAAAAACAGGTTATGTATTATTATCTGAATGGGGATAATTATACGGTGATCGCAAAGAAGCTTGGGAGAACTGATAAATCAATTGATAATGCGATTCAAAGAATTCGCAAAAAGATTAAAAGTGATGAAAGAAAATAGTTAATACAATGAAAAATGGCTTAAAACATAAGTTTTAAGCCAATCTTGTATAAGCTGCTGACGGGAGTTGAACCCGTGACCTCCTCACTACCAATGAGGTGCGCTACCTCCTGTGCCACAGCAGCAGAACCGATTAATAATTTATCATGAAAATGAAACACTGTCAATAGAATTCATAAAATAAAGGGAAAATCAGATGATAAAGTGGTATAAGGGAAAAAAGAGATGGATCAGTATGATTTTGTGTCTTATCATTTGTATGCAGACAACGATAAAGATACAGGCAGCTACGCCAGGATATTTTGATAATCCGCAGACGATTTATAACGAATTTAAAGGAAAAATCGTGGATATATCATATGAGAAACAATATGCATTTTTGAAAAAGAAAATGAACGTGTATGAGAGTTCTTCTGGAACTAAAAAGATTGCATCTGCACCGAAGTATTCGGGAATCATCATTGTAAGCAAGACATCTAATTATCTGCAGGTTATTTATGAGAAAAAGAAAGGATATGGTATCGGTTGGATTGAAAAAAGCAAATACCATAAAGAGGCGATTGCTTATAATGGAAATGAAAAACAGTTAATTGGCAATGGAAAGTATTGGATAGAAAACAAAGAAACAAAAGAAGGTATAGAAATCAATCTTACATTTTTGGGAAATCAGCAGTATAAAATTCAGACAGAAAATCAATATATCAAGGAGCAGAAGACAAATTGGAAGTTGATCAGAGAATATGACCATTTATATATAAAAAATATGAAGGAAGACAAATATCTTTCTGTAGACCAGAATGGAAACCTTGTGTTAGTGAAACAGGGAAATATAAAAAATAACTTTCAAAAAACAGACAAAGAAGCCGGAAATAAAACTATGCAATGGAAGTTTATTCGCCTTCAGAATAAAAACGTAACGCCATATAGAAATTTTATGCAGTTTGATCCAGCGTGGGCAAGAAAAAATTATGGAGATGTTTCAGATTACAGTGGAAAAATGGCAGCAGCTGGATGCGGAGTTGTAGCGATCACCAATGCGGTTTATGCATTAAATGGACAGTTTGTGGATCCTATGCTATTTGCAGATTTTGCTGTGAAAAAACATTACAGGATCATAGGTTCTGGAACACAGGATGGAGTTTTTAAAGGTGCAGCAAAAGAATTTGGAGAGGCCTATGGATTTTCTTATGTGAAAACAAGTTATAGTCTCTCTGAAGTCAGAAATTATCTGCAAAAAGGATATGTTGCGATTTCACATGTGCCAGGACACTATGTGACGATTGCAGATTTTAATCCAAAAACGAAGAAATATCTAGTGCTAGATTCACATCCGATCAAAAGCAGACCTACAAGTTCTTTTGGAAACTGGTTTAAAAGAGAAAGAGTACAAAGAGGGGGACTTACTTCATCAGCATATTATATTTATGGAACAAGAGTCCAGACAAGAGGGATTGAACGTGTGAAAAATATAAAGTTCCAAAAAGAGTTATTTAACTTTATGATGTTATTAAGATGAGAATATGATATAATGAAAAAGTATAAAGATTAAATAAATGAAAGGAGAGTATGATCCTATGAGGAGAATGAAACAATTACTAGCAGCAGGACTTATGATGTCTGTGCTTGCTACAATGAGTGGGGGGACTTTAGTATCTGCAGCCACGCCAAAAGCAATAGAAACAAATAAGATCGCAAAAACAGCAAACAGCAAAGATACAGCTCAAAAAATAATGGAACAGTATAAAAAAATAGAAGGAATTGACAGCGAAAAGACAATTCTAGGTGCTGATTTTACACATTACCAACAAAATGTCGGATGGGATAAGGTTTGGAAAGATTACAAAGGAAATGCCGTTAACAATCTATTTGCATATATAAAAACACAGGGAATCAATACAATTTCTGTTAAGATCGCAGTGAATCCAAGTGGAGACGATGAATATTTATCACTGGAGAATGCAAAGAAAACATTAAAAGAGGCAAAAAAGGCAGGATTAAGAACAAATGCAGTGCTACTTTATTCAGATAAACTGACATATGCCAATACACAGGATCTTCCAAGCAGCTGGAAAGCAGATGATGCGAGAGAGGAAGCAGCTGCTTATACCATATCCACATTAAAAGAGTTAGAAGATAAGGATGCACTTCCAGATATTGTGACAGTTGGAAACGAAGTAAATTATAATTTCCTTGGAATCGGCGGTAATGATGGGTTTGTGCAGATGGGAAAGATCACACAAGAGATTAAGAAAGATTATAAAGATATAAAAACAGCTGTAAGTATTTCAATGCCGAATGATCCATCAGATATTAAATGGGTACAAAACCAGTTAAATGGAGATTGGAATAATATTTCATACGATTATCTTGGTGTGAATGTATATCCAGATGAGAATACCAATACGAATATTGAAAAATTACGTAAAGAATTCGAAAATAATCAGGCAGATGCAGGAGTGAATAAAGATGCACAACTGATTGTTTCAAATGTGAAATATCCAAGAAATGATGATGAAGCGAAAACAAGTGTGTATACACAGACAAAGAATATCTATGATCTGCTGACAGCTACGATTGATGACAAGAATAAAGGTGGAATCATCTATGATGAGGGAGAAGTTGTTGATGGTTGGAATTCATTTTTTGATAATGGACAGGCAGCAATGTCTCTTTCAATTTTTGCATATGCACAAGGAAAAGGAGACGATACAAATGTAAGTGTTGATCCATGGATCTATGGAGGAGAATCTGGATTAAAGGATCAGAAAGTTACGATCAAAAAAGTCACAGGTATGTCAGAAAATGCAATGAGAGGAATGGATATCTCATCATATGAGGCACTAAAGAATGCAGGTGTCAAATACTATGATAATGATGGAAATGAAGAATCTTTATTGAAGGTTTTGCATGACAATGGAGTGAATTATATAAGAATCCGTATTTGGAATGACCCATTTAATAAGGATGGCGAAACTTATGGCGGCGGTGGAAATGATGTCAAAACCGGACTTAAGATTGCCAAAGAAGCAACAAAATACGATATGAAGATTTTATTAGATTTCCATTATTCTGATTTTTGGACAGATCCATCTGTGCAGTTACTTCCAAAAGCATGGAAAGCCGACGAGAATGATGAGACAAAGATGTGCGATAACATTTATCAGTTTACAAAAGAAACAATTCAGAAGTTTAAAGAAGCAGGTGCAGATGTTGGAATGGCACAGGTTGGAAATGAATTGACGAATGGTGGTTTTGGAATTTATTTAAACAGAGATGCTGGAAAAACATACGATGCAGTATGGGGAGATAAAAAGAAATCAACAAAGATCAATACATATTTGAAAGCTGGAATTAAGGCAGTAAGAGAAACTTTGCCTGAAAGTTTAGTAGCATTACATCTCGAAACACCAAATGTTAAAAAATATCAGGATATTATGAATACATGGAAGCGTGATAAGGTAGATTATGATGTGTTAGGATCTTCCTATTATCCATTCTGGTCAACTTGGGCAAAAGCAAATACACCAGAAACTTTATCTAAAGTCCAGGATTTAGCTGCATCTTATGGTAAACTATTTGCAGTATTGGAAACAGGCTGGGCAAATAGTTTAAAAGATGCAGATGGAACAGGAAACACGATTGGAGAGAGTGCCAATACAAGTGCTTATTCTGTGAGTCCACAAGGACAGGTAGATGAATTGACAGACCTTTATAAAACAGTGATGTCAAAAGGAAATGGTTTAGGTGCATTTTATTGGGAAGGTGCATGGATTCCTGTAAGAGCAGGACAGACCTATTGGAAATATAACAAAGAGCAGGCAGACAAATATGGAACAGGCTGGGCATCTGCTGGTGCGAAAGATTACTTTGTAGCACAGAAACTCTATTATAATGGACAGCCGGCATGGGGTGGCTGCAGCTGGGATAATATAACGTTGTTTGATTTTAACGGACATCCGCTTCAATCACTTAGATTTTACAAAGATTCTGTATCCAAAGGTGCAGAACAGATCGTAGCAATTAACATTTGTGATAAAAACGGAAAACAGATTGCTGTAACACAGTATGTAAAAGTTGAAGTAGGTAAGACAAAAACAGTTACATTGCCGAAAGTTGCAGGATATGCACCAGATAAAGATTCTTATAAGCTGACAATAAAAGGAACAAAAGAAGGAATTGCACAGCAGAAAGTCACATACAAGAAATTACCACAAGGTGTTGCGATCAATTACAATTACCGTGTGAAAGTTACAAGCAAGAAATACAAAGTTTATAGTAATTTTAGCTGGAAAAAAACCAAAGTAAATCCATACAAAAAAACGTATGTAGCTAAATATAAATATTCACATCAGAATGGATCTACATATTTAGAATTATATACAAAGGCAGGAAAATTTATCGGATATATCAATCAGAAAGCTGTAAAACGTTTAGGATATGCCACACAGCCAGAACAAGGTAAAGCATATAAATATGGAAAACGTGTAAAGATTACAAAGAAAAATTATAAATTATATAAGAACTTTTCATGGAAGACATCAAAGACAAAAGTTTATAAGAAAACATATACAGCAAAATATAGATATAAACATGAAAATGGATATAAGTATTTATCTTTATATACAAAATCAGGAAAGTTTGTTGGATATATCAATTCGAAAGCAGCAAAAATTATAAAATAACAAAGTGAAAAAAATAGAATCCTGTAAGTGCAGGATTCTATTTTTTTCAAGTATTTATTTCAAGCAAAGTATTGACATTAAAAGTTGGTAGTACCATAATATTGTATACACAAGAGAAGACTTAATATGAAAAACTGGAGGATTGTATGAAATTTCTTAGACAATTTATGATTATTTTGCTTCTCTCTTTTTTGGGAGAAGTGCTTAAGATGTTCATACCATTGCCAATACCGGCAAGTGTGTATGGACTTGTGTTGATGCTTGTATGTTTGATGACTGGCGTTTTAAAAACAAGTCAGGTCAAGGATGCAGCTTTTTTTCTGATTGAAATTATGCCGGTCATGTTTATCCCAGCAGCGGCTGGTCTGATTGATTCATGGGGAGTTTTAAGACCCTTGATAGTACCAATCATGATCATTACGGTAGTGATCACGGTATTTGTTATGGCAGTTACAGGAAGAGTTGCACAAATGATAGCACAAAAGAGAGGAATCAAAAATGAATGAAGTGTTCAGACAATCAATGTTTGTAGGAGTAACGATCAGTTTGATCGCATATGAGATTGGATTATTTTTAAAGAAGAAATTTGGCTTGGCAGTTTTGAATCCATTGCTTGTATCTATTATTATTGTGATCATTGCATTAAAAGGATTAGGAATCAGCTATGAAGTATACAATGCAAGTGCAAAGTACATATCTTATCTGCTGACACCGGCAACAGTGTGCCTGGCAGTTCCATTATATGAACAGCTTGAACTATTAAAGAAAAATATGGTTGCAGTTGTATGTGGAATTTTATCTGGAACATTGGCAAGTTTGTTTGGGATTTTTGTTCTTTGTATGTTGTTTGGATTTAATCATCAACAGTATGTAACAATGCTTCCGAAATCGATTACAACAGCAATCGGAATTGGTTTGTCAGAAGAACTTGGAGGAATTGTAACGATTACTGTTGCAGTGATCATTATCACAGGAATTCTTGGAAATGTGATCGCAGATACAGTATTTCGTATCTTTAAAATAAAAAATCCGTTGGCTAAAGGACTTGCGCTTGGAACGGCATCCCATGCGATCGGAACGGCAAGAGCAATTGAAATGGGTCCGGTAGAGGGTGCGATGAGTAGTCTGGCAGTGGCAGTAGCAGGACTTTTGACCGTTGTATTTATATCAGGATTTGCTCAGTTTATTTAACCAAGAGGAGGAAAAAAATCATGGCAGATGAAAAAATGATCATTACGATCGGAAGAGAACATGGAACAATGGGAGAAAAGATTGCAGAGAAAATTCGAAGAAAATTTGATCTTCCGTTATATGACAAAGCTCATCTTCTAAGAGCTGTAGAAGGTAGTGATGAATATGATGAATTAAATGCGTTCTTTAATGATCGGAAAGTAAATAGTCTATTATATGCGATCGCAATGAGTGAAAGCGTAAGATCAAATGATGTGCCATTTGGAATCATAAAAAATATCGTAGGAGATACAGGTGGAATTGTGATGGATAGTTGTGGGAATTATCTGTTTAGAGATCGTCCGAATACTGTGAGAATTTTTCTACATGCGAAGAAAGAAATCCGTGTAAATAATCTGATGAAAAATCTTGGGATTACGAAAGAACAGGCACAAAAAGAAATTGAAACAGAAGATTCTAAGCGATATGAGTTTCACAAATATTATACAGACGAGATATGGGGCGCATCTAAGGGATATGAGCTATGTTTGGATGAAGGGATTCTTGGAATTGATGGATGTGTGGAGATGATTCTTGATTATTTAAAAATAAGAAAATTAATTTAAAAAAAGTATTGACATTTTAAAAATAATCCGTATAATAAATAGAGGTGGTTGCAACAGACCACCTCGAATATATCTGGCTCCATGGTCAAGCGGTTAAGACGCGACCCTCTCAAGGTCGAATCACGAGTTCGATTCTCGTTGGAGTCATAAGCCTTAAGCACGATTGTGTTTAAGGCTTTTCTTTTTTAGAACAAAGGAATGACTTGACAAAAAAATATCAATATGGTAGTCTACAAATAGAGTGAATCTGAAATGATCGGGTCCACAAAGGGGCACACCACCTTGGGTGTGAAGCTTCTTCGTGGACCCCTTTTTTTATGCCTTTAAAAGAAAGCAGGAAGAAGGAGGAAGCAGATGCGTTTAAATGGCGAGATAAAAGCATTAAAAGAACCAGTTGCACTATCTGATTTTTTAACACAGGAAGGATTTTCGGATAAGAGAATTGCAGTGGAAAAAAATGGGGAGATTGTTCCGAAAGGAGAATACTCCAATGTAATTCTAAGTGACAGTGATACATTAGAGGTTGTAGCATTTGTTGGAGGTGGATGATCAGAAGATAACAGAAAGCAAAAAAGGCAATAAATTATACATATATAAAGGAGAATAACATGAAACAGGACAAGTTAATCATCGGTGGACATGAGTTTGACTCAAGATTTATCTTAGGATCAGGAAAATATTCCTTAGATCTGATCAATGCAGCAGTGCAGAATGCAGGAGCACAGATCATTACGCTGGCACTTCGAAGAACAAACACAAATGATACAGCCAATATTCTTGACTATATTCCAGAAGGTGTCACACTTCTTCCAAATACATCTGGGGCAAGAAATGCAGAAGAAGCAGTTCGTATCGCAAGACTTGCAAGAGAAGTTGGATGTGGAGATTTTATTAAGATCGAAGTGATTCATGACTCCAAATATCTGCTTCCAGATAACTATGAAACGATCAAAGCGACAGAAATCCTTGCCAAAGAAGGATTTGTTGTTATGCCATATATGTATCCAGACTTAAATGCAGCCAGAGATCTTGTAAATGCTGGGGCAGCTGCAGTTATGCCTCTTGGGTCTCCAATTGGATCTAACAAAGGAATCTGTACGAAAGACTTTATCCAGATTTTGATCGATGAGATTGATCTTCCGATCATTGTAGATGCAGGAATCGGAAAACCATCACAGGCATGTGAGGCAATGGAAATGGGAGCAGATGCTGTTATGGTAAATACAGCAATTGCAACAGCAGGAGATATTCCAGCTATGGCAGAAGCATTTAAAAATGCAATCGAAGCAGGAAGAAGTGCGTATCTTGCAGGACTTGGAAGAGTCATTGAAAAAGGTTCTAGTGCATCATCACCATTAACAGGATTTTTGGAGGATTAATCATGAGTGTAAGAATTGATGAAAATACAGATCATATGAAATATACCGATGACATGGAAGCAATTGATTCTGATATCATGGACCGTGTCATTGCGGAGATGAACAGTTACGACGCAGATATTTATACTGCAGAAGATGTGAAGGAAGCATTGGCAGCCGAAACTTGTTCTGTTGATAATTTTAAAGCATTATTATCACCAGCAGCACTACCGTTCTTAGAGGAGATCGCACAGAAAGCACAGAAAGAGACAAGAAAACATTTTGGAAATTCTGTAGCAATCTTTACTCCATTATATATAGCAAACTACTGTGAAAATTATTGTGTTTATTGTGGATTTAACTGTCACAATAAGATCAAACGTGCACAGCTTAATTATGAAGAGATTGAAAAAGAAATGCAGGCGATCGCAGCGACAGGACTGGAAGAAGTTCTGATCTTAACAGGAGAAAGTCCTAACAAATCAAGTGTGGAATATATCGGAGAAGCATGTAAGATCGCGAAGAAATATTTTAAACTGATCGGTCTTGAAGTATATCCAATGGATTCTAAAGATTATGCATATCTGCATGAATGTGGGGCAGATTTTGTTACAGTCTTCCAGGAAACATATAATTCAGACAAATATAAGACACTGCATTTGGGTGGAAGAAAGAGAATCTTCCCATACCGTCTCAATGCTCAGGAACGCGCGATCATGGGTGGAATGAGAGGTGTCGGATTTGCTGCTCTCTTAGGATTGGATGATTTTAGAAAAGATGCACTGGCAACAGGAATGCATGCATATCTTTTACAGAAAAAATATCCACATGCAGAAATCGCATTTTCATGTCCTAGATTACGTCCGATCATTAATAACGATAAGATCAATCCAAAAGATGTTCATGAACCACAGCTTCTACAGATCATTTGTGCATATCGAATCTTTATGCCATTTGCAAGTATTACGATCTCAACACGTGAATGTGAAAGATTCCGTGACAACATCATTCAGATCGCAGCGACAAAGATTTCAGCAGGAGTAAATGTTGGAATCGGAGGACACAGTCAGGAAGAAGAAAAAGGTGATGAGCAGTTTGAGATCAGTGACGGAAGATCAGTCGATGAAATTTATCATATGATAGAGGACAATGGTATGCAGCCGGTTATGACAGATTATATTTACGTATAAAGATTTTCGTGTTACGATAAAGAAAAAACAGATGAGGTGACTGAAAATGGAATATCAAGGAATTATTTTTGATTTCAACGGAACATTATTTTTTGATAATGATAAACATGTGAAAGCGTGGAATGAGATTTCTAAGATCTTACGTGGAAAAGAAATCACATTGGAAGAACTTCACACGAAATTAAACGGAACACCGAATATACAAAATATTTTATATTTTACAGATGGAAAAGCAACAAAAGAAGATCAGAAAAAATATTCTCAAAAAAAAGAAGAATATTATCGCAAATTCTGCAAAGAAGATAAAGACAGTTTTCATCTGGTCGATGGTGTATGTGAATTCTTTGATTATTTAAAAGAAAAAGGTATTCCATTTACGATCGCGAGTGCTTCAATTAAAGAAAATATTGATTTCTTTATCGAATCATTTGGACTAGATCGCTGGATCAAGCCGGAAGATATCATTTATGATGATGGAACTTATGAAAATAAGATCGCAATGTTTCACAAGGCAGCGGATGTGATCGGTGTCGATATGAAAGATATCAGAATTTATGAAGATTCTAATTCAGGACTTAAAAATGCATATGATGCCGGATGCAGACAGATTGTTGCAATCTGTGACAAAGAAAAGGAAGAAGAATTCTTAAAACGTCCGGGAGTGATAAAGACAATGCAAGATTTTTCTTTCGCAAAAGAATTGTAATACAAATTTAAAATTGATTTTAGGGAGTTTCATAGACGAAACTCCCTTTTTGTGATAAGATAAATTGAATATACCTTAACTACTATAGTAAGGAAAGGTATAACCTTTTGAAATATAAAAATAAAGATATAAAGGAGAGTTCGATGATCAATCAGTTAGTAAACAATATTAAGAAATTAGATGCACCTATTGTTGTTGGATTAGATCCAATGCTTGATTATGTACCAGAGTATATCAAGAAAGCAGCATTTGCTGAGTATGGGGAGACTTTAGAAGGAGCGGCAGAAGCAATCTGGCAGTATAACAAAGGAATTATTGATGCTACATATGATCTGATTCCAGCAGTGAAACCACAGATCGCTATGTATGAACAGTTTGGAGTTCCAGGACTTGTTGCATTTAACAAGACTTGTGAATATGCAAAGAGCAAAGGTCTTGTGATCATCGGAGATATCAAACGTGGAGATATTGGATCAACATCCAAGGCATATGCGGTTGGACATGTAGGAAAGGTTGCAGTTGGAAGCAAGACATATAGTGGATTCTGTGAAGATTTCGTAACAGTCAATCCATATCTTGGAAGTGATGGAATCCGTCCATTTATGGAAGTATGCAAGGAAGAGAAAAAAGGAATGTTTATCTTAGTTAAGACGTCTAACCCATCCAGTGGAGAATTTCAGGATCAGCAGATCGATGGTAAACCATTATATGAGATGGTAGCAGAGAAAGTCGCTGCTTGGGGAGATGAACTTATGGGAGACTCTTACAGCTATGTCGGAGCTGTTGTTGGAGCAACATATCCTAAGATGGGAGAAGTCTTAAGAAAGATCATGCCAAAATCATACATTTTAGTTCCAGGATACGGAGCACAGGGTGGTCAGGCAAAAGATCTTGCACCATTCTTTAACGAAGATGGATTAGGTGCGATCATCAACTCTTCCAGAGGAATCATCTGTGCATATAAGCAGGATGCATATAGTCAGTTTGGAGAAGAAAATTACGCCGATGCATCAAGACAGGCTGTGCTTGATATGAAAGAAGATTTAAAACAGGCTTGGGTAAAATAAATAATTTCCCAATTATTTTGTGAGAAATTTTGTAAGGAAAGAAAACATCCAGATAAAGGAGAATTACAAGATGAGTAAGAAACAGGTAATGGCAGAGATCATTCGTCATACATCTTTATCAGACGGAATCTTTGATATGACATTGAAAGCAGAAGAGATTGCAAAAGAAGCGAAAGCAGGACAGTTCATTTCTGTTTATTTAAATAATAAAAGCAAGATTCTTCCAAGACCGATCAGTATCTGTGGGATTGATAAAGAAGCAGGAACTTTAAGGATCGTATACCGTACAGTTGGAGACGGAACCAAAGAGCTATCCGATTATAAAGAAGGCGAAACAGTGAAAATTTTAGGGCCTTTAGGAAATGGATTTACACAGAAAGATAAAAAAGCGATCTTGATCGGTGGAGGAATCGGAATTCCTCCAATGCTAGAGTTGATGAAACAGTTAGATTGTGAGAAGACAGCGGTCTTAGGATATCGTGACAGCGATATGTTTTTAAAAGACGAATTTGAGGCAGTTGGAGATGTCGTGATTTCCACAGAAGATGGATCTTATGGAACAAAAGGAAATGTTATCGATGCGATCAAAGAGCAGGGTGTCGAAGGAAGCATCATCTATGCATGCGGACCAACACCAATGCTTCGTGGAATCAAGGCATATGCCGAAGAAATGGGAATCGAAGCACAGATTTCCATGGAAGAGAGAATGGCGTGTGGAATCGGTGCATGCTTAGCATGTGTGTGTAAGTCAAAAGACGTAGACTCTCATTCACATGTTCATAATAAACGTGTCTGCAAAGATGGACCAGTATTTGATGCCAGGGAGGTGGAACTATAATGAATTTATCAGTTGATATTGCCGGAGTAACAATGAAGAACCCTGTCACAACTGGATCAGGAACTTTTGGTTCAGGTGAAGAATTCAGCGAATTTGTGGACCTTTCTAAATTAGGGGCAGTAACAACAAAGGGAGTTGCCAATGTCCCATGGCCAGGAAATCCAACACCAAGAGTGGCAGAAGTTTATGGTGGAATGTTAAATGCGATCGGGCTTCAGAATCCTGGAATCGATGTATTTGTAGAACGTGATGTCCCATATCTTAAGAAAGCAGGAGCAACGATCATAGTCAATGTTTGTGGAAAGTCAGAGAAAGATTATGTGGAAGTTGTAGAAAGACTTTCTGATGAACCGGTAGATCTGTTAGAGATCAATGTTTCCTGTCCGAATGTTAAAGAAGGCGGGATTGCTTTTGGACAGGATCCAAAAGCTTTATATGAGATTACAAAGGCGGTAAAAGCAAAGGCAAAACAGCCGATCATTATGAAGTTAAGTCCGAATGTCACAGATATCACAGAGATGGCAAAGGCAGCGGTTGATGCTGGAAGTGATGCACTTTCACTGATCAATACATTAACAGGAATGAAGATCGATATTGAAAGACGCGATTTTGTTTTGGCCAACAAAACTGGTGGAATGTCAGGACCAGCGATCAAGCCAGTTGCTGTCCGTATGGTATATCAGGTTGCGAATGCAGTAGACGTACCGATCATTGGTATGGGTGGAATCGCAACAGCTGAGGATGCATTGGAATTTATCATGGCTGGTGCCACAGCAGTATCTGTAGGAACTGCAAACTTTATCAATCCAGCAACGACACTTGAAGTTGTTGACGGAATTAAAGCTTATATGGAAAGACATCAGATCAATGATATCAATGAATTGATCGGATGTGTCAAATAGATAAATAAAGGAGGATGAGGGTGTGAATATTTTATTTTTCCTGACTCCGAAAAGCGAGGTTGCATATATTCCTGCCAATGAAAGTTTGAGGCAGGCATTTGAAAAACTAAAATATCACGGATATTCGGCGGTGCCGACATTAACCGATGATGGGAAATATGCAGGAACGATCACAGAAGGTGATGTATTACGTGCCATGGAATCTATGTGTCACTGGAATATATCAGAAGCTGAGAAAATCAAACTTCCAGATGTAAAAAGAAAGAGAAACATTCAGGCAGTGACGATCAGCACAGATATGGATGATCTTGTCGATGTAATCACAGACCAGAATTTTGTTCCGGTTATCGATGATCAGGAGAAATTTATTGGAATCGTGACAAGAAAAGATGTGATCCGTTTTTATTACGATGAATACAGAAAACAAGTAAAGAATTAAAAGATATGGAGGTTTCGATAGAAGATGGAACAGTACAAGAAAGAATTTATTGAATTTATGGTAGAAAGTGATGTATTAAAATTTGGAGAATTTACACTAAAGAGTGGAAGAAAATCTCCATTTTTTATGAATGCAGGAGCTTATGTAACAGGTTCTCAGTTAAAGAGACTTGGGGAATATTATGCAAAAGCAATTCATAGTACATATGGAGATGACTTTGATGTATTATTTGGACCTGCATACAAAGGAATTCCATTAGGAGTTGTCACTGCGATTGCATACAGTGAATTATATGGAAAAGAAGTACGTTACTGCTCTGATCGTAAAGAAGTAAAAGATCACGGAGCAGACAAGGGAAGTTTCCTTGGAAGTGAATTAAAAGATGGTGATCGTGTGATCATGATCGAAGACGTTACAACATCAGGAAAATCTATGGAAGAAACAGTTCCAAAAGTAAAAGGAGCTGCAGATGTTGAAATCGTTGGATTAATGGTATCCTTAAATCGAATGGAAATCGGAAAAGGCGGAGAAAAATGCGCACTTGATGAAATAAAAGAATTATATGGATTTGATACAGCAGCGATCGTTGATATGGATGAAGTTGTAGAATGTTTATATAACAAAGAGTGTAAAGGAAAAGTTGTGATTGATGATACATTAAAAGCAGCAATTGACGCATACTATGAACAGTATGGCGCAAAACATTAAGGATGGTTCTTGTGACGGTTGAGAAAAAGAAGTTGGCCAGACGAGGAGTAAAAATATTATTTTATCTTTATATTGTAGTTATATTTTATTTTGTATTATTAAGTGAACGATATGGGAGGAGTACAGGATATGACACCTCCCACGTAAACTTAGTGTTGTTTAAGGAAATCAATCGGTTTTGGAGATATAGACATTTGTTATCTACTGAAGCAGTTGTAACGAATCTGTTTGGAAATATTTTTGCATTTAGTCCATTTGGATTTATGATACCAATTGTGATCAATAAGAAGAAAGCTTTTTTTCGTGCAGTATTTGCAACATTTTTCTTCAGTTTATTGATCGAAACAAGCCAGCTGATCATGAAAGTAGGGGTTTTTGATGTCGATGATCTATTAATGAATACGATTGGAGGACTGATCGGGTACATTGGGTATAGGATCATGGTTGCAATATATGATGTATATGACAGAAAGAGGGCGGCAAAATGAAGAGAAACAGAAGAAAAACATTTGCGTATCGTCCATCTGACAGAATTGTTTCGCGGGAATCTATCATTTCCGTGGTTTTAGGAGCAGCAGGAATTTTGGGATATTACCTGCTGCTTTTAGGTTCTGTAAAAACAGGTGGAACAAGTGGAGTATTAAGCGGAGCAATCGGATGGATTCTGACAGCACTAGCAGCACTGGGATTGTATCTTGGAGTGCGTAGCATGGAAAACACAGCGGCAGTAATGAAATGGAAGATCATAGGCTTGGTATGCAATGGAATCGTACTAGCAGTTTCTATCATTGTTTTTGTGATCGGACTTATCACAATGATCTGACAAAATGAAAGGAAGAAAGAACTTGAATACGATGTTATCAGAAAGACATGAATTAAATAAGATCGCATTATCAGAATTAAAGAAAGATGTAGAAAAGACAAGACAGTTTTCTTCATATTTTTCCAAGATGGCAGATCTATTATTATTTTTAAATGAGATTTATGATACAAAAGAAAAATCTTTAGAGCAGTTGAAACAGTGGAATAAGATTTGGTATGAAGAAGTTTCACCAGAGAAATATGTAGATAGTTTGGGAAATCCAGCATTTTGTGTACAGGAATACGGAAAAGATTATGGACAGATTTTTTCATTTTTATATACAGAGATGCGGAGTGGATTTATTTATGCTATTGAGGGAAGACTGTTTGATCTAGTGATCAACAATGAATTATTTTTGGAAATCAGTAATTTGTTTCTGGCAGGGGAAGAACATCCACAGCAGATCAAAAATATTATTTTTGATCATATGAGAGATTACAGTGAAGATGTTTATGAGTACAGAGTGAGAGAACAATTAGATCCAGAATTGAATTTTGCAACAAAGATCGTGATGGAATCAGATTTAAGCAATCCAGATATTTTATATCAGTATGGAGAGTATATTTCTAAGAATGAAATTGATATGTTGAAGTTTTTAAATAAACTGCCAAGGGAAGAAATTACAGCAATGGCAAAGACATATGTGGATGGATTTCATGAAGGATTTATCGTTAATAATATTGATATGAGTCAAAAAAGAAGTGTAAATATCCGTTATACGATCGGGTTTGAACCAGTTGTAAGAGAAGCAGTTCGATTATTCGCAGAGATCGGCCTTGCACCGATCATATATCGCTGTGGTAAATCTGTTCTTACACGGGGATTGAATAAGATTGGTTATATTTCATCATCTCCAAACCCACAGTATGAATATGATCATAGATATGATCAGGCAGTTTTCTTTGATAATCGATTTATGAAACATAAGTTAGAATGTTATCACAATGCGTATGAACGTTACAAAGAAGAAGCTTATGTGTTCGCAGGACCAGCCTGCATGGAAACATTTGGTGAAACACCATTTTTACCTGAGAATAAAGAAGAAAATTTAAAATTAACCAAGAAACAGCAGGAGCTTTCTGTAGAATTCCAGATCAAAGCATCCGAGATCATGAACCAGTATATCAAACCAGAACAGAGAAGTTTTACGATCATAGCATATCCGATTCCAGAGATTGGAGATAGGTTTGAAGAGATTTTTCGTGAAGTGGTAAAAGTAAATACACTGGATAAAGATAAATACAGAAAGATTCAGCAACATTTGATCGACACGCTGGATCAGGCGGTAGAAGTCCACATCAAAGGTAAGGGAGAAAATAAAACAGACCTTTATGTGGCAATGCATGAAATGGGTAATCCATCCAAAGAGACAAATTTTGAAAATTGCCTTGCAGATGTGAACATTCCAGTTGGAGAGGTATTTACATCGCCGAAATTAACAGGAACCAATGGCGTATTGCATGTTGGAGAAGTTTATTTAAATGACCTTAAATTTGTGGATCTTGAAATTACTTTTAAAGACGGAATGATTTCTGAATACACTTGCAAAAATTTTGAGACAGAAAAAGAAAATAAAGCATTTATTAAAGAAAATCTGTTATATAACAGAGATACGCTTCCAATGGGTGAGTTTGCGATTGGAACGAATACAACAGCCTATGTGATGGCAAAGAAATATGATATTTTATATCAACTTCCGATTCTGATCGTTGAGAAGATGGGACCTCATTTTGCAGTAGGAGATACATGTTATAGTCATTGTGAAGAGACAGAAGTCCACAATCCAGATGGAAAAGAAATTGTTGCAAAGTATAATGAATGCTCCAAAGAAGGAGAGTATTTTCAGTGTCATACAGATATCACGATTCCATATGAAGAATTGGATTCGATCTGTGCGATCACTCTTGGAGGGGATGAAATTTTACTTATAAAAGATGGTAAATTTGTGCTTTTTGGTACAGAAACATTAAATGAACCATTGACGGAGATCGACTAAATCAGTACAATGATAAGAAAGATAAATTCCTGTAAGGGTAATATTATTGTTAATTTCATAAGATAAGGAGAAAGAAACATGGCAAAAGTAGCAATTGTAATGGGCAGCGATTCTGATATGCCTATCATGAAAAAAGCAGCAGAGTTTTTAGATCAGATGGGAATTGATTTTGAAATGACGATCATTTCCGCCCACAGAGAACCTGATATTTTCTTTGAGTGGGCCAAAGGTGCCAAAGATCGTGGAGTGAAAGTAATCATTGCAGGTGCTGGAAAAGCAGCACATCTTCCAGGAATGTGTGCAGCTCTGTTTCCAATGCCAGTTATCGGCATCCCAATGAAGACATCTGATCTTGGTGGTGTTGATTCTTTATATTCTATCGTACAGATGCCATCTGGAATTCCAGTAGCAACCGTAGCGATCAATGGTGGACTGAATGCAGGAATTCTTGCAGCAAAGATCCTTGCAACATCCGATGAAGCACTGCTTGAGAAATTAGAAGCTTACAGCGAAGAGATGAAACAGTCAGTTGTAGCTAAAGCAGAGAAGCTTGATAAAGTTGGATATAAAGACTATGAGTAATAATTGTCACAGTATAATGAAATTGATCAACATTTTAAATAATCAGGAGGATAAGTAACAATGGATTACAAGAAAGCAGGCGTAGATATCGAAGCAGGATACAAATCTGTAGAACTGATGAAAGAACATGTAAAGAGAACCATGAGAGAAGAAGTACTTGGTGGACTTGGAGGATTTTCTGGGGCATTTTCACTAAAGAAGATCAAAGACATGGATGATCCAGTCTTACTATCAGGTACAGACGGATGTGGAACAAAAGTGAAACTTGCAATGATCCTTGATAAACATGACACGATCGGTATTGATGCTGTTGCCATGTGTGTGAATGATATCGCATGTGCTGGTGGAGAACCACTGTTCTTCTTAGACTATATTGCCTGCGGTAAGAACTATCCAGAGAAGATCGCTGAGATCGTAAGCGGTGTAGTAGAAGGATGCGTACAGTCTGATGCAGCCCTAATTGGCGGAGAAACAGCTGAACATCCGGGACTTATGCCAGAAGAAGATTACGATCTTGCAGGATTTGCAGTTGGTGTATGTGACAGAAAAGATCTGATTACAGGAGAGAACTTAAAAGATGGAGATGTTTTGATCGGTATGGCATCTACAGGAGTTCACAGCAACGGATTTTCATTAGTAAGAAAAGTATTTGACATGAGCAAAGAATCCCTAAATACATATTATGATGAATTAGGAAAAACATTAGGGGAAGCGTTACTTGCCCCAACAAGAATTTATGTAAAAGCATTAAAGAGCGTGAAAAATGCTGGTGTTACAATCAAAGCATGCAGCCATATCACAGGTGGTGGATTCTATGAGAACATCCCACGTATGCTTCCAGAAGGAATGAGAGCAGTTGTTAAAAAAGACAGCTATGAAGTACCAGCAATCTTTAAACTTCTTGCCAAAGAAGGAGATATTGCAGAAGAGATGATGTATAATACATTCAACATGGGACTTGGAATGGTTGTTGCCATTGATAAAGAAGATGTTGATAAGACAATGGAAGCAATCAAAGCAGCAGGAGATACACCATATATCGTAGGTCATATGGAAGCAGGAGAAAAAGGAGTTACTTTATGCTAAAAGTGGCAGTGCTTGTCTCTGGAGGAGGAACAAACCTTCAGGCTATCATTGACGGAATCGAGAATGGAAGTATTACAAATGCCAAGATTGATGTTGTGATCAGCAATAATAAGAATGCATATGCCTTGGAGCGTGCCAAGAAACACGATATTAAAGCAGTTGCACTTTCTCCAAAAGATTTTGAGACAAGAGATTTATTTAACGAAGCATTATATAATGAACTGGTAAACCGTAAGATCGATCTGATCGTTCTTGCGGGATGTCTGGTTGTGATTCCAGAGAAGATCATTCATGAATTTGAAAACAGAATCATTAATATCCACCCATCACTGATTCCATCATTTTGTGGAACAGGATATTATGGACTGAAAGTTCATGAGAAAGCTCTGGCAAGAGGTGTTAAAGTATCTGGTGCCACCGTTCATTTTGTTGATGAAGGAACAGATACAGGTCCGATCATCGCCCAGAAAGCAGTAGAGATCAAACAGGGAGACACTCCAGAAGTTCTTCAGCGTAGAATCATGGAACAGGCAGAATGGATCATTATGCCAAAAGCTATCGATGATATCGCCAATGGAAGAATCAAAGTCGAAGACGGAAAAGTTATTTATCTATAAATCATTCAGATCACGAAAGAAAGGAAATGAAAGATGAAAGTTTTAATCGTAGGAAGTGGTGGAAGAGAACACGCGATCGCATGGTCTGTTGCCAAAAGCCCAAAAGTAGACAAGATTTTTTGTGCACCAGGAAACGCCGGAATTGCTGAATTCGCAGAATGTGTGAATATCGGGGCAATGGAATTCGATAAACTGGTTGCATTTGCAAAAGAAAATGCAATCGACCTTACAATCATTGGAATGGATGATCCATTAGTTGGTGGTGTTGTTGATGCATTTGAAGCAGAAGGACTTCGTGTCTTTGGCCCTAGAAAGAATGCAGCGATCATCGAAGGTTCCAAAGCATTTTCCAAAGATCTGATGAAGAAATATAATATTCCAACAGCAGCATATGAGAACTTTACAGATCCAGATGAAGCAATCAAATATTTAGAGACAGTTAAAATGCCAATCGTATTAAAGGCGGATGGATTAGCTCTTGGGAAAGGAGTACTGATCTGTAATACATTAGAAGAAGCCAAAGAAGGTGTCAAGACATTAATGCTTGACAAGCAGTTTGGTGATGCTGGAAATGAGATTGTGATCGAAGAATTTATGACAGGAAGAGAAGTATCTGTTCTTGCGTTTTGTGACGGAAAAACGATCAAGTGCATGACATCTGCGCAGGATCATAAACGTGCTAAAGACGGAGATCAGGGACTTAACACAGGTGGTATGGGAACATTCTCACCAAGTCCATTCTATAACGATGAAGTAGAAGCTTTCTGTGAAAAATACGTTTACCAGCCAACGATTGATGCGATGGCAGTAGAAGGAAGACCATTTACAGGAATCTTATTTACAGGATTGATGCTCACAGAAGATGGACCAAAAGTCTTAGAATACAATGCACGTTTCGGAGATCCAGAAGCACAGGTAGTTCTTCCAAGAATGAAGAATGATATCATTGATGTGATGGAAGCATGTATCGATGGAAAATTATCTGATGTAGAATTAGAATTTGAAGATAATGCAGCAGTATGTGTTGTCTTAGCATCTGATGGATATCCAGAAAAATACGATAAAGGATTCGAGATCAAAGGATTAGACACATTTAAAGACAAAGACGGATACTATGTATTCCATGCGGGAACAAAGTTTGATGGTGATAAGATCGTGACAAACGGAGGACGTGTTTTAGGTGTTGTAGCCAAAGGAGAAGATCTGAAAGCTGCCAGAGCAAATGCTTACAAAGCAACAGAATGGATTGACTTTGCAAACAAATATAAGAGAAATGATATCGGTAAAGCAATCGATGAAGCATAAAAAGATAAAGAAAAAGGATGGCGTCGGCCATCCTTTTTTACATTGTAATAATACCAAATGCATTTGCAACAGAACTGATCAAAATGATTGCTGCAAAAAACGGACAAAGATATTTGATCATAAAGCAGAAGATCTTCTTACGACGAAATGGCTGTCCATCCTTTGTGATCTCTTTTTCTAATTTATCAACTCCAACGACTTTGGATACCAGAAGGCATGTTGCGATCGCTGCGATTGGCATCATCACAGAATTTGTCATGAAATCAAAGAAATCAAGAAACTGCATTCCAAGAATCTTAAAATCCACAAGTGGACCATATCCAAGACAGGAAAGAGTTCCAAGAAGAATCATGATCACACCCATAAAAACAGTCGATTTTCTACGGCTCCAGTGCAATTCATCTTCGAATGTTGAAACAGCACTTTCTGTCAGTGCAATAGAACTTGTCACAGCTGCGAACAGTACTAATAAGAAAAATACAATACCGATCGCAGTTCCAAATCCCATGTTTGCGAAAACTTTCGGGATTGTGATAAACATCAGTGCAGGACCAGATTTTAAAGTTGCTGCATCACCTCCAGAGAAAGCAAAAACAGCAGGAATGATCATAAGTCCAGCCATGATCGCAATGGCAGTATCAAAAATCTCAACATTTTCTGTTGATTTCTCAATGGAAGTGTCTTTTTTCATATAAGAACCAAACGTGATCAGAATTCCCATAGCGATTGATAAAGAATAAAACATCTGTCCCATGGCAGATACCACCGTCATCCATGAAAAATGCTCAAAGTTCGGTACAAGAAAATATTTAACACCTTCTATGGCACCGGGTCTTGTTACGGAATAAACTGCGATGATCAATGATAAAACGATTAGGATTGGCATCATGAATTTGGAAACGCGTTCGATTCCATTGCGGACACCAGCATAAATAATTCCAAGAGTAAATAATGTAAAGATCAAAAAGCAGATTTCGGTGGAAATCCCATTGGAAATAAAACTTGTGAAATAAGTATCACCAGCTAAAGCTTTGCTATGTCCAGAAAAATACTCGATCAGGTATTTGATGACCCATCCGCCAATGACAGAATAATAAGGAACAATAAGGATTGGAATGATCGCATTGATCCATCCGCCAAGGGATATAAAACGGGATTTTCCAAAGTTTCCAAATGCTCCAACAGGACTTTTCCTTGTCATACGTCCAAGAGAAGTCTCCGCCATGATCAAAGTGTAACCGAAGGTTAATGCCAGTATGATATAAATAAGTAAAAAGATTCCGCCACCATACTTTGCAGCAAGATATGGAAATCTCCAGATATTTCCAAGTCCTACGGAAGCACCAGCGGCCGATAAGACAAAGCCAAGCTTTCCGGAGAAAGTGCTTCTTTTGTGTTTGTTCATTATAAATTATCTCCTTTAAATAATGTTTGCATACGCATTGAGCGTATCTGAATCAGTTTAACACAGCAACAGGAAAAAAGTAAAGAAACTTATAAAAAATCTTGTGAAAAATATTGCACATGTATGCCGTAGAAAGACAAATGTTTTTGTATAATATGCCGAAAGTGTCAGATTATTAAAAAAATACTTGCAAATATCAGAATCATCATATAAAGTAAATATTGCGGATAAGAAAAATAAACATAGATATTTCTTTCTGATGAACAAAAAGAAAGAAACTCTGGAGAGTCTCATAAGTGAGCGCCGAAGGTGTACAGTTTTCAAATAGGGAACTAATCTCTCAGGCAAAAGGACAGAGCTTTATAAGCAATGTATTCGATACTCTTTAGAGCTGATTTTATCAGCTCTTTTTTGTATATTCAGATATACAAAAATCAAGCTGTTCAAGGTTACATTCGCAAAGATTTACTTTTGGAGGAATGAAAAATGTTAAACACGCTAAACGATGTATTAAACAACGTTGACAATTTTATCTGGGGTATGCCACTGATCATTTTGATCCTTTTTACAGGTATCTTATTGACAGTCAGACTTCGAGGATTGCAGGTTAGACATCTTGGGAAGGCACTTCATTATGTATTTCATAATGAAGATGATGGTGAAGGAGAAGTTACGAGTTTTGGAGCATTATGTACAGCGCTTTCAGCAACGATCGGAACTGGTAATATCGTAGGATGTGCAACAGCAATCGTCGCAGGTGGACCAGGAGCGTTATTCTGGATGTGGCTGGCAGCATTTTTTGGAATGGCAACAAAATATGCTGAAGGAATGTTAGCAGTCAAATACAGAGTGATCGCAGAAGATGGTCACGCACTGGGTGGTCCGTTCTATTACATTGAAAAAGGAATGGGTAAAAACTTTAAATGGCTTGCAAAATTATTCTGTATTTTTGGAACCATGGTAGGTTTATTCGGAATCGGAACATTTACACAGGTGAACGGAATCACATCAGCAGTGAATAACTTCTTTGATTCATCCAATGTACATACGATCAGCTTATTTGGAATGAACTATTCTATCAGTGTTGTTGTAGCTGGAATTATCGTAACAGTCTGTGTAGGACTTGTTATTATTGGAGGAATCAAGAGAATTTCTAAAGTATCAGAAATCATTGTACCATTTATGGCTGTGACATATATCGGTGTTTGTCTGCTTATTGTGCTGACACATTTACCACAGGTGCCAGTAGCATTTGGTCAGATCATACAGTCAGCATTTGGATTAAAGGCAGCAGCAGGTGGAGCAATCGGAGCTATGACAGTTGCAATGCAGAAAGGTATTGCACGAGGAATCTTCTCTAATGAAGCAGGACTTGGATCAGCACCGATCGCAGCGGCAGCAGCACAGACAAATGAACCAGTACGTCAGGGTCTTGTTTCTATGACAGGAACATTTATTGACACAATTATCGTATGTACAATGACAGGACTTGCAATCGTTATGACAGGTGCATGGGATATGGGACTTGAAGGCGTCGCAGTTACAACTAAAGCATTTGCATTAGGACTTCCATTTCCAGCCAAAGTATCAGCATTTATATTAATGATGTGTCTGGTGTTCTTTGCATTTACTACAATTCTTGGATGGGCATACTATAGCGAAAGGTGCTTAGAATATCTGGTAAATGGAAAGAAATTCGTGATCACAGTATTCAAATGGTTGTATATTTTGGCAGTATTTATCGGACCATTTATGACTGTCAGTGCAGTATGGACGATTGCGGATATTTGTAATGGTTTAATGGCATTCCCGAACCTTGTAGCATTGCTTGCGTTAAATGGAGAAGTTGTATCTGAGACAAGAGGATATCTTGAAAGAATTGGCATCATGAAGACAGCAGTCGACGAAGCATAAAGAAAATATTACTTTACTTTAGCACTCTGATATAGTATAGTGGAACTATAAGATCAGAAAGGGAGTAAGTGCTAATGAGCAAGAAAATCAAGACAGAAGCGGCAAAAAGATTATTTCAGGCAGTACTGACATTAGAAACAGAAGAAGAATGTTTTACATTTTTCGAAGATCTTTGTACGGTAAATGAATTAGAATCGTTAGCTCAGAGATTTGAAGTGGCATCTATGTTATATGATAAGCATACATACTTAGAAGTTGCAGATAAGACAGGTGCTTCCACGGCAACCATCAGCCGAGTGAATCGTTCACTGAATTATGGGAGTGATGGCTATGATATGGTATTTAAACGAATGAAGAAATAGGCAGATGCCTATTTCTTCTTTTTTGCTTTTTTATCTTTTTTTTCTGATTGTACAGGCTGGTATAATTGGTCGATCATTTTCTCAATCATCTGTTTTCGCAAATAGATATCATAACCGAGCAAAGTAATAAAAGCAAATTGCTGAAGTTTTTCTTTCTCATTAGAATCTTCAAGATCAGAGAAGGTATTAGCTGCTTTATTAAAAGCTTCGGTGATAGATTTTTTGATCGAACTGTTATGATTATGTTCCAGATGGAAAATTTCATCATAAATCTGATAAAAAGAAGGTTTCATATCACTGTCTTCAAAATGTTCATTCAAAGGATCCAAAAGGTTCTTGATATCAGAAATTGATAAAAAGTTCTTCAAATAATAAATATAAATCAAAAGAATCATATGATTTCTTGAGTATTTCTTCTTATTAGAAGGTGGAAGAAGATGATTCTTTGTATAGTTATTGATCATGGTTTTTGTAAAGATCTTATCTTCTTCAAAACGTTTTGTATTCTTTAATTGTTCTTCCAAAAAAGTGGTGACCTGATCCATATACAATTCGATGTTTGGAAGGTCTTCTGGAAGCACATAATCAAGTTTCATCCATTCTTCGAGTTGTTTTTCAAATTCCATAATGATTTCTCCTTATCTTATGACTATATTATACGGTTATTTAAACCAGATGACAAGAGAAAATGCATAGTCCATCGGACTGGACTCGCTTCGCTCGATAAGGTATAATATCTCTTACAGTTTTAAGGAAAGGAATTTATTTATGGGAATTTATGATACATTGAATGAACAGCAGCAGGAAGCCGTATTTTGTACGGAGGGACCGCTTTTGCTTCTTGCTGGTGCGGGGTCTGGGAAGACTCGTGTTTTGACGCATAGAATTGCTTATCTGATGGATCAGGGCGTGAATCCTTATCATATCATGGCGATTACGTTTACAAATAAAGCAGCGAAGGAAATGAGGGAGAGGGTGGATGACCTAGTTGGATATGGAGCGGAACATATCTGGGTCAGTACTTTTCATTCTACTTGTGTAAGAATATTAAGACGTCATATCGATAAGCTTGGTTATGGAAATAGCTTTACGATTTACGATGCAGACGATCAGAAATCTCTGATCAAACAGATCTGTAAGCAGTATAAGATCGATACAAAGATGATGCCGGAAAGAAAGATCATTAATGAGATTTCTTCTGCCAAAGATGAATTTATGACACCTTCTGAGTATGAGACAAGACATCAGTATGATTTTAAGAAGAAAAAGATTGCACAGATTTATAAAGAATATCAAAGACAGTTAAAAGCAAACAATGCACTGGATTTTGATGATCTGATCTTTAAGACCGTGGAACTATTCCAGTTCCATCCAGAAGTGCTTGATTATTATCAGGAGAGATTCCGTTATATTATGGTTGATGAGTATCAGGATACAAATACGATTCAGTTTCAGTTAGTCAGTATGCTTGCAAGAAAATATCACAATCTCTGTGTTGTAGGTGATGATGATCAGTCCATTTACAAATTCAGAGGTGCCAATGTAAAGAATATCTTAAATTTTGAAAATGTATTTCCGGAAGCAGTAACAATAAAACTGGAGCAAAATTATCGTTCAACAAAGAATATCTTAAATGCGGCCAATGAAGTGATCAAACATAATAAAGGAAGAAAAGCAAAGAAGCTTTGGACAGAAAATGAAGAGGGGGATTTGATCGAATTTCATCAGTATGGAACAGAATATGAAGAAGCACGACAGATCATTGACAAAATAGAAGCTTTATCAAATGAAGGTTATGATTATAAAAATATGGCGATTCTTTACCGCACAAACGCACAGTCTCGTGTATTTGAAGAAAGTTTTATGATCAAGAATATTCCATATCGTATTGTTGGTGGTACAAACTTCTATCAGAGAAAAGAAGTCAAAGATATTTTAAGTTACTTAAAAGTAGTTGATAATGGTCTGGATGATCTGGCAGTGCGAAGAATCATCAATGTTCCAAGACGAGGAATTGGAGCGGCAACGATTGAAAAGATCAATGTCTATGCTGTAGAACATAATATCAGTTTCTTAGATGCATGTTTTTCGGCAGACCATATTGAAACTCTTGGAAATGCAAAGAAGAAGATTAATGGGTTTGCAGATTTGATCCGGGATTTCCGCCGCAAGATGGAAGAAGGCTCTCTGGAAGAGTTATTTAAATATATCACAGAAGAAACGGGCTATATTGCAGATTTGAAGGCGGAAGAAACAGAAGAAGCAGAAGGTAGAATTGAAAATATCAACGAACTTTTAAATAAAGTGGTAACGTATGAACAAGAGGCAGAAGAAGCAAGTTTATCAGAATTATTAGAAGAAATTGCATTAGTTGCAGATATTGATAATCTGGAAGACTCTGATAACAGAGTTGTTTTAATGACACTACATAGTGCAAAAGGTCTGGAATTTCCATATGTATTTATTTGTGGAATGGAAGATGGAATCTTCCCAAGTTATATGACAGTCATGTCTGAAAATGACGATGACATGGAAGAAGAACGACGTTTATGTTATGTAGGAATCACGAGAGCAAAGAAGAAACTTTATTTGAGTGCGGCAAAACGCAGAATGATGCAGGGAAGAACGCAGTTTAATAAGGTTTCAAGATTTATTGATGAGATCCCTGAACAGTTATTACAGTTAGATAAAGGAATCAATCTAAAAGAAAAACGTCCAGATAAAGCATTATTTTCAGCAAATCGTGGACATAAATTTAGAAAACCATATCAGGCAAAATCATTTACTTCGACCAAAATGGATACTTTATCTTATAGTGTCGGAGATATGGTAAAACATATAAAATTTGGAAAAGGGAAAGTGCTGGAAATCGTACCAGGAGGACGTGATTATGAGGTAACTGTCGACTTTGAGAAAGTTGGCGTGAAAAAAATGTTCGCTTCCTTTGCAAAGTTAAAAAAAGTCGAATAAAATGAATGAAAAAGTTAGTAAAATATAGTCAGAAGTGATATAATAAAGAAAACACACAAGAAAGGAAGGAAACGGCATGGAAAAATTAAGCGATCTTTTAGAAATGGCAAAAGTTTCAGACATCATTACAAAGAAAGAAAAAGAAGATAACAAAATCGTCTGGGCATTAGCAATTATCGGAGCTATTGCAGCAGTTGCAGGAATCGCATTTGCGGTATACAAATACCTGGCACCAGATTATATGGATGATTTTGATGAAGATTTTGATGAAGACTTTGATGATGATTTTGATGATGATTTCTTCGATGATGAAGATGATACGGATGTGAAAGAAGAAGATATCGAGGAAGTAGAGTAAGATTTCCTTTCTAAAGGCGAATATCTGATCACAGATAAGAACTGAAATTTTTGAAGAACACCTGATTTTTGGGTGTTCTTTTTTTGATACAATTTGTGATAAAGATGATACAAAATGTAAAACAGGTTAGAAATATAACATCAAAAAGTAAAAAAATATAGGACGAAAAACCGCATAAACAGGAGGCTTGCGAGAAAATATAAAGAAAAAATAAAAAAAACTTGAAAAAAGTTGTTGACATTTATGAAGTGATTCTATATAATAAATCTTGCTGTTGAGGAAATAACAAAACAGACAAGCACTTACGGGGTGTGGCTCAGCTTGGCTAGAGCGCTTGATTTGGGATCAAGAGGTCGCAGGTTCGAATCCTGTCACCCCGACTATAAGCGGGTGTAGTTCAATGGTAGAACTCCAGCCTTCCAAGCTGATCACGTGGGTTCGATTCCCATCACCCGCTTTTATGAGTCTGTAGCTCAGTTGGATAGAGCAACGGCCTTCTAAGCCGTGGGTCGGGGGTTCGAATCCCTTCAGGCTCGTTTTATTATTTGTTGTTTGAATGAGCAGCAAGAATATATGGTGGGTATAGCGCAGCTGGTTAGCGCGCCAGATTGTGGCTCTGGAGGCCGTGGGTTCGAATCCCATTACCCACCC
>NZ_CYYH01000004.1:206091-280059 GCF_001404655.1 Anaerostipes hadrus
GTAATATATTTTCGTTATGAGTTGTGAAATTGCATAACACTTACGGGGTGTGGCTCAGCTTGGCTAGAGCGCTTGATTTGGGATCAAGAGGTCGCAGGTTCGAATCCTGTCACCCCGACTATAAGCGGGTGTAGTTCAATGGTAGAACTCCAGCCTTCCAAGCTGATCACGTGGGTTCGATTCCCATCACCCGCTTTTTAATTTTATAGAATCCTATAAAGTTTGAGTCTGTAGCTCAGTTGGATAGAGCAACGGCCTTCTAAGCCGTGGGTCGGGGGTTCGAATCCCTTCAGGCTCGTTTTTCTATATCTGAATATATTCATATAGAAGTAACACATTATGGTGGGTATAGCGCAGCTGGTTAGCGCGCCAGATTGTGGCTCTGGAGGCCGTGGGTTCGAATCCCATTACCCACCCTGATCATTTTTAAATGATGGGCTATCGCCAAGTGGTAAGGCACAGCACTTTGACTGCTGCATTCGCTGGTTCGAGTCCAGCTAGCCCAGTTCTTGATAATTATATAAGGGTGTGTAGCTCAGGTGGTAGAGCACTTGACTTTTAATCAAGTTGTCCGGGGTTCGAATCCCCGCACGCTCATTATGCGGATGTGGCGGAATTGGCAGACGCGCTAGATTTAGGTTCTAGTGTCTACGACGTGCAGGTTCAACTCCTGTCATCCGCAGTATTTTTTTTGCTCAGCAAAGAAAATTAAAATAAAATGAAAAAAGTTCTTGACAATTACAACAGAACGTAGTAAAATATATTTTGTTGTGAGCGACAAAAACACATAACACTTACGGGGTGTGGCTCAGCTTGGCTAGAGCGCTTGATTTGGGATCAAGAGGTCGCAGGTTCGAATCCTGTCACCCCGACTATAAGCGGGTGTAGTTCAATGGTAGAACTCCAGCCTTCCAAGCTGATCACGTGGGTTCGATTCCCATCACCCGCTTTTTAATTTTATAGAATCCTATAAAGTTTGAGTCTGTAGCTCAGTTGGATAGAGCAACGGCCTTCTAAGCCGTGGGTCGGGGGTTCGAATCCCTTCAGGCTCGTTTTTCTATGTTTAAACATATTATTATATATAGAAGCAATACATTACGGTGGGTATAGCGCAGCTGGTTAGCGCGCCAGATTGTGGCTCTGGAGGCCGTGGGTTCGAATCCCATTACCCACCCTGTTATTTTGCTTATTTTACAAGATAATCACATAAGGGTGTGTAGCTCAGGTGGTAGAGCACTTGACTTTTAATCAAGTTGTCCGGGGTTCGAATCCCCGCACGCTCACTTGCTAGAAGAGATATGATTTTAAAGAAATTTAGGATTATGTCTCTTTTTTGATATATATATTAAAAAAACGAATAACTAGACTAAATAGTATCTCCCACAAATTAAACACTCCGTTATAGCCAAAAACTATATCAAACTAAAAGAAATACATATTTTACAAATTCCTAACGCACTGTTATACTAAACTCAATCAGTTGAAACAATAACACACAAATAAAAATAACAGAAAGATTATGAGGTGAAAAATATGAGAAAAGAAAAGTTAAAAAAAGCCTTAGCATTGGCATTAACAGGAGCAGTTATCATCGGAGCATTCGCAGGATGCGGAGCAAAGAAAGACAGCAGTAGTGATACAAAGAAAGAAGAAACAAAGAAGATCGTCATCGGAGCAAGTCCATCTCCACATGCTGACATCTTAAAAGTAGCAAAGAAAGAATTAAAAAAAGAAGGATACGAATTAGAGATCAAAGAATACTCTGATTATGTACAGCCAAATACAGCACTTGAATCTGGAGATTTAGATGCAAACTATTTCCAGCATAAACCATATTTAGATGATTTCAATAAAAAGAAGAAGACACATTTAGTTTCTGCTGGAATGATTCATTATGAACCATTTGGAATCTTTCCAGGAAAAACAAAGACTTTGAAAGATTTAAAGAAGGGTGCAACAGTTGCAGTTCCTAATGATACAACGAACGAAGCAAGAGCATTATTATTATTACAGGATCAAGGACTGATCAAATTAAAAGATGGTGCCGGATTAACAGCAACAAAGAAAGATATCGTAGAGAATAAAAAAGACTTGGCGATCAAAGAAATCGAAGCAGCTCAGATTCCAAGATCTTTAAAAGATGTTGATATCGCAGTTGTAAATGGAAATTATGCATTACAGGCAGGATTAAAGGTAAATAAAGATGCTTTAGCAACAGAAGATGCTGATTCTGTTGGAGCAAAAACATATGGAAATATCGTGGCTGTTAAAAAAGGAAATGAAAAATTAGCAGCAACAAAAGCTCTGATCAAAGCATTAAAGAGCGATACAGTGAAAAAATATATCAATGACAAATATGATGGAGCCGTTGTACCTCTGTTCTAAGAACAGGAGAAGATGAAAAACTATAAGTAATTTATGGAAGAAGCAAGAAATTATTGAAAAAATCAACTGAAATTGTTATGATGAAGCTATTGTCTGTCAGAAAACTGATGGATAATAGCTTATCTGATTCTTGGAGAACTATATAAGATCTGAGAATTATAGTAAGATAATGAAAGAAATATAGAAAGGATAAAGTCATGATTGAATTAAAAAATATAGATGTAACCTTCAAAAATGGCAGTCATGAATTCAAAGCGGTTGATAATGTAAGCTTAAAGATCAACAAAGGAGAGATCTTTGGAATCGTAGGACCAAGTGGTGCAGGAAAGAGTACTCTGGTACGTGTGATCAATCTGTTACAAAGACCAACTAATGGGGAAGTGATCATTGAAGGATCAGACATTACAAAATTTAATCGAAAACAATTAAGAAAAACCAGATTAAATATTGGAATGATCTTCCAGCATTTTAATCTGATCAGCGGATCAACAATTGCTGAAAATATAGCATTTTCATTATATGCAAACGATTATCCAAAAAATAAGATCAAAGACAGAGTTAAAGAACTCTTAGAGATCGTACATCTTCCAGAGAAAGCGGATGCATATCCAGCAAACTTAAGTGGTGGGCAGAAACAAAGAGTTGCGATCGCAAGAGCTTTAGCAAATAATCCAGATATTCTGTTATGTGATGAAGCAACATCAGCCTTAGATATTGAGAATACAGAAGAGATTGTGGAATTATTAAAAGAGATCAATGAAAAAACACATATTACGATCGTATTTATCACGCATGAGATGGATGTGGCAAAGAAATTATTTGACCGTATCGCATTTATGGAAGACGGACAGTTAAAAGAAGTGACAGATATTTATTCTGCATTTGCAGATCCAAAGTCAGATATCGCAAAGAGTCTGGTACAGAGAGTTTTAAATGTAGAAGTACCAGAAGGATTAACAGCCAAACCAAATGAAGAAATTGTTCGTTTAAGCTATACAGGAGATGATTCTTACGATCCTGTGATCAGTGTTGCCTCTAAGAACTACGATATCACGATGGATATTATCAATGGTAAAGTTGATTATATCAGAAATAAACCATTTGGTATGCTGATCGTAATCTTACGCGGGGAAGATGAAGAACGTAAGAAAGCATTAGAATACATCAGCAAGAATGTATACAAATTAGAGAGGCTAGGAGGAAGATAGTATGAATCAAACAATGGAAATCATTCAGTCAGAATTTGCCCAGGCATCCTTTGAGACCTTTGAGATGGTATTGATCTCCATGATCGCAGCAGCAATCTTTGGAACAATTTTAGGACTGGTCTTACATTTAGCATCAAATCCGATTTTTTATAAAAACAAGGTTGTTAACGGAATTGCGGGAACGATCATCAATGTGATCCGTTCATTGCCATTTATTATTTTGATCATCGTATTACAGCCATTAGCAAGATTGGTTGTAGGAACAAGCATTGGACCAATTGCAGCATCTGTGTCACTGGCAATTGCAGCGATCGCATTTTATGCAAGACTGGTAGAAGGTGCTTTCAGTGAAGTTGATAAAGGTGTGATCGAAGCAGCGGTTGCAACAGGAGCTGGTATGCCGCTGATCATCCGCAAAGTTTTATTTGTAGAAGCAACACCTGCGCTGGTACGTGCATTAACTGTTACATTTGTAAGTGTTATTGGATATTCTGCAATGGCAGGAGCTGTCGGTGGTGGTGGAATTGGTAATCTTGCCATCATGTATGGTTATAACCGTTATGAGACAGGGGTGCTGATCATTACCGTTGTTGCATTGGTTATCATTGTTCAGGTAGGACAGTGGATCGGGGATAAGATTGCACTGAAACTTACAAGAAAATAAGGGTAGCTAAAATAAAAATAAGAAATTTTCGTATCAAAATAAATATTTTCTTTTCTTCTGGACAGAATATAAGTATCAAGATGTTAAGAAGAAAAGGAGATACAATATGAAAAAGACGATGAAGCTTGCAAGTTTTATTTTTGCATTGACTTTGGCAGTGTCTGTAGTTTTGACTGGATGTGGGAATGGAAGAAAGGATTCTACAACAAAAGGTACAACAGAGAATAACAATGCATCCAATACGACAGAAGATAATTTGGTAGATGATGCAGAGGATGCCGTTGATGATGTGGCAGACGGAGTCGGTGATGCCGTTGAAGATGTAGCAAATGGATTTGATAATTATGATGATGCACACGATTATTTACTAAATCGCCTTCAGACAGATGATAAGGATGGAAAATATGAAGTACGCAACGAGACAAGAGATGAGCAGGAATATAAAGATGGAGCCAGTGGATATCATTTTGAGATTTATGATGCAAATGATGATTCTGGGAAGAAATACGGAGATTTTTATGTAGATAAAGACAATGGAAAGATCTACAAACGAAATACAAAAACAGAGAAATTAGAAGAATACAAGAAATAAAGAAAAAGGCACAGGGAGATTTAATCCTGTGTCTTTTTTGTTGTATAAAAAACGTAAGAAAAATTTAAGAAAAAAATGATAGACAGATTTAATACTTTTGTTGTTTAATATTCAAAGAGGGATTCAGCTGCAAATGCAGCGCTTTGTACAATAAGGATAAAAGGAGTAAGTTATGAAAGCTATGAAACTACTTTATCGCATATCAAATGGTATGGTATATGCGATTTCTTTTGTGATACTCGCAATTCTCACAATCAAGAATCTAATATTTTCCACTTATGTTATGAATATTAAGGAACATATCCGCATCCGCAATACAAATGTATGGATGACAGCAGTTTTTATGATCGGGCTGGTTCTTTTGTTTTACCTGTTATTTAAATTTTCGGAAAGAATCGATGAGAAAAAACTGTTTTTATTTTTTTCTGTGATATATCTTGTGGCAGGAATTTATATGATCATAAATATAAATTCTGTATTAAGATATGATGCATTGTCTGTTCATAAAGCATCCATTGCAATCCATCATGGAAAATTTACAACAATGGATATGGGGCATTATATGTACAGATACCCACATCAGATTGGATTTCTGATCTATGAATATATATTGGGATTTATAAGCCATGATGCAAAGCTATTATTTGGAATGAATCTTGCAGCGATTTTTGGAATTAATTTTTTCATATATAAGATTACAAAAGAAATATTTAATGACCAGCATAAGGTTAATTTGACAGCAATTACTTTAAGTTTTTTATTTCTGCCACAGTTTTTCTTCCTGACATTTGCATATGGATTGATTCCGGGATTTTTTCTTCTGACAGTTGGAGTTTTTTATCTATTTGCCGCAGTCAGGACAAAGAAATGGAAAGATATGATCCTAAGCAGTATTTTTCTTATGCTAGCAGTACTTATGAAGAAGAATTTTATTATTGCACTGGCAGCGTGTCTTTGTTATCTTTTTTTACATTATTTAAAAGAACATGATAAAAATATCTTAAAGATGATGGTATTATTTGTCATAGTATTTGTTGCAGGTAAGATGATCATGACGGTTGGATTTGAAGTAGCGACTGGGAAAAAGATAAATAAAGGAGTCCCAAGTATCTTGTGGGTCGCGATGGGAACAGATCCTGATAATCATGTTCGTTCTGGAGGATGGTATAATAAAAAATTTATCGATGTATATGTAAGCAATAATTACGACAGAGAAAAAGCAGCGAAGCAAGGAGAAAAGATGGTATCTGGATATATTAAACAGTATAAAAGACATCCTAAGAAGGCTTGTGAATTTTTTAGCAAAAAGCTTACAACAACATGGACAGATCCATTATATGAATCTATTTTTTCGGGGCCTAAGGCAGCGGCAGGGCAGTATGTGAAAACAAAACAGCTGCATCACCTGTTCAATGAAGAAAAACATGATACATATCTTTATACGGGAATGAAAGCATATATAATTTTACTTTTGGCAGCGGTGTGGATCTTTGTGATAAAGTATTTAAAAGAATATGATAAGGCAGCATTTGGACTGATCTTTTTGACCGGTGGATTCTTGTTCCATTTGTTCTGGGAGACAAAGGGGCAGTATGTATATCCATATATTTTTATGCAGATACCGACAGCTGCTTATGCAGTCACACGTTTTTATGAGAAGATTTCGGCAAAGGCTAAATAAGAAATTAAAATATATGAATACAAACTCAGAGTATGAAAGCGGTACAGGAAATTATTCCTGTGCCGTTTTTAATGCATTTTTAACTGCCTGTTTTAATAATGTATTTGTATACTGGCTCTGGCCATCAAATTTAATTTCATCGATACTGTTTACTTTTGGAAGCTGTTTGTTGATTTCATTTAAAGATGGTTCGACCAGAGGATACATGGTTTTTATGGATTTATTTAAATGCTTCAGGGAAACATGCTTTGCTTTTCCGTTCTTCACTGTAACTTGAAGTTCTAATTCATTTTCGCCAAGTTTTAATGGAGAGGTATAGACTCCTTGTGCGTAACCGGAAGTTTCTTTTGATTTTTTTGATGATTTATGTGATGGTATAAACATAAAGACCAGAAGCAGGATCAAAAGGATTCCAAGCAAAATAAAAATTCCGGTGTAAATAAGTTCCCGTGCTTTAAATACGACGATTTTCGTTTTTGATGACATAGTTATCCTCCTAAAAGATTCTATCTCTAATTTATGCATAAGCAGCTGTGTTTAGAACATCTTTACGGGAAATAAAGGATAGGATATAATAAAATAATATAAAATGGAGGAAAAGATATGGCATTACAGTTTATATTAGGATCGTCAAGATCTGGGAAGACAGATTTTATTTATGAGCAGATGATCAAAGATTCCATGGAACATGAAGATGAGGAGTTTTTCTTCCTTGTACCTGACCAGTCAACACTCAATGCACAAAGACAGCTTGTACAAAGACATCCACGCCATGGAACATTTAATATTGATGTGGTGGGATTTTTTAGATTGACTTATCGTATATTTGAAGAATTATCCTATATTCCAAAAGATCTGCTGGAAGATGAAGGAAAATCCATGGTAATAAGAAAGGTCATGGAACAACACAAAGACGAGTTAAAGGTTTTTTCATCCAGTATGAAGAAACAGGGATTTATTGATGAATTGAAATCATTTTTTGCAGAAGTATATCAGTATGATGTTTCAATGGAAGATTTAAAGAAGACGATGGATATAATGAAAGAAGAAGGCCTGCGTTCAAAGATGGATGACATACTTCTTGTGATGGAGAAATTTGAAGATTATATCAAGGAACGCTATTTGATCTCGGAACAGCTTTTAGATGTGCTGGCACAAAAGATGGATCGATCACAAAAGCTTAAGGATGCGACGTTTTATCTAGATGGATTTACAGGATTTACACCGATACAGAGAAAGGTTATTGAGAAACTTTTAAGGATAGGAAAAAATGTCTATGTAGGACTTACTTTAGATGGGCGTTATGTAAGAAGCAGATACCATGAATATGAATTGTTTGCCATGTCAAAGAAGGAAAAATATGAATTGATCAAGCTTGCACAGGAGGCAGGAACGCCTGTTATGCCAGATATCATATGCTGGCCGGATGGAAGAGATTCTAAGGAATTAAGACATTTAGAGCAAAATATCGAACGATATCCATATGAAACATACGACGAGGTACCAAATGACATAAAAATCCGTTGTTTTATGAATCCAAGGCAGGAAAGCAGGGCGGTGGCAAATGAGATCGAACGTTTTGTAAGAGAAGAAGGATATCGCTACAAAGATATTGTTGTACTGACCGCGGATCTTGACAGTTACCAGAATGAACTGGAAAAGAGTTTTGATGATCTGCATATTCCATATTTTGTGGATGTGAACCGCAAGTTATTAAATAATCCTTGTATTGAGACACTTCTTTCTGTCTTGAAGATGATTCAGAAAGATTTTTCCTATGATATGGTATTTCGATATTTAAAATCGGGATTTTCAAATTTTACGATGGAAGAAGCAGATTTTCTGGAAAATTACGTGCTGGCATGCGGAATTCGTGGTTTTGCAAGATGGAACAGACCGTTTGCTTCAAAACTTTTTTCTGATGAAGAGAGACAGAGAGCGGAAGAATTAAGAATTCGTTTTATGGAAGAAGTGAAAGATCTAAAGACTGGATTAAAGCGCAGGGGAAGTACCGTAAAACGCAAGCTTATTTATTTGTATGAATTTCTGGAAATGCTTGATGTCGAAGGAAAGATGGCAAAGAAACAAGAGATGTTTGAAGAAGAAGGAAATCTGATTCAGGCAGCAACTTATGCGAAAGTATATGATCAGGTCATTGATCTGTTAGAACAGATGGCAGAAATTTTAGGGGAGGAAAAGCTTTCTTATGATGATTTCTTAAGTGTTCTTGAAAGTGGATTGGAAGAAATGCAGATTGGAGTGATTCCGCCAAGTCTTGATCAGATTGTGATCGGGGATATGAAACGAACAAGGACAGAGGAAGTAAAGATCCTATTTTTCTTAGGTGTCAATGAAGGTGTGATTCCAGCTGCAAATGATGGCGGAGGAGTAGTCAGTGACTATCAAAGAGAGATTCTTCAAAGTTACGGGATCGGTCTTGCACCGGGAGCAAAAGAGTCTGCATATATGGAACAGTTTTATTTATATCTTACAGTGTCAAAACCAACTGACCGCTTGTATGTATCGTATCGCATGATGGAAGCAGCAGGAAATAACAATCGCCCATCTTATTTTATCGAAAGAATCTTAAGAATTTTTCCAAAATTAAAAATTTCAATGGAGGAAGAAGAACAAAAGACTGGGTACACAAAAGAAGAAGCATTAGATCAGATGATCCTTTGTCTGCAAGATCTTGATCTTACGGAGAATGAGGATTCGGATAAAATGAAATGGATGCAGACATTATATTATGCACTGAAGGACTTGAAACCAGTTACAGATTATGTGGATGCAAGATTTTATACGAATCAGGCACTTCCGCTTAGCAAAGAATTGATCCATGATCTTTATGGAGATACGATTTCTGGAAGTGTAACAAGAATGGAGAAATTTGCTGGATGTGCATTTTCACATTTTATGCAATATGGACTTAGACTTCGTAAACGACTGGTACATGAAATTCTGCCGACGGATATGGGAAAAGTCTTTCATAAGACAATGGAGCTGGTCGGAAAACGCAGCGACTGGAAGTTCGTAGATGATGAGTCAAGAGATGAATTTGTAGATGCTATGGTAGAACTGGCAGTTACAGATGTTCAGAAAGAATTGTTTGAAAGTAGTCATAGGAATGAATATGTCTTGGAACGTATGAAACGAATCTCTAAAAGAGCTGTGTGGGCAATGGAACAGCATATTAAGAGAGGAGATTTTACACCAGAAGAGTACGAAATTGCGTTTGGTGAGGAAAATCATCTGGATTCTATGACGTTTGCATTAGAGGACGGAGAGAAAATGATTTTTTCCGGTGTGGTTGACCGCATGGACAGCGTGGAAGATGAAGAAAATAAATATTTAAAGATCATTGATTATAAATCAGGAAAGCAGAAGTTTGATTTTGCAAAGATTTTTCATGGACTACAGATGCAGTTGATCATTTATATGAATGCTATGATGGAATTGTATGAGAAGAAAAGTGGTAAGAGAGTCTATCCGGCTGGGATGTTTTATTTCCATATGGATGATCCGGTTGTCAATGTGGAGCATGAGAGGGAAGCGAACGACAAGATTTTGAAAGATCTTAAGATGAGTGGTGTTGTCAATGAAGATTTTCAGTTGATCGATCATATGGAACATACGGGACCAGAAGGATATCTGACATTACCGGTCAGAGCAACAAAGTCAGGATATGATAAGCGATCTTCTATTTTAAATACAACGCAGTTGTTAAATCTTGGGAAATATGTAGAGAAGAAGATGACGGATCTTGGAAATTCATTGATGCATGGTGATATTTCCATTAAACCATATGAATATGAAGGAAGAAAACCATGCGAGTATTGTGAATTTAAAAATATCTGTGCTTATGAAGAAGGTGTTGATCAGGTGGAGAAGATCAAGAAAATATCACTAGAGGAGGGAAAACATGCCTTGGACGAAACAACAGCAGAAAGTCATTGATCAAAGAGATGCCGACATTTTAGTATCTGCTGCAGCAGGTTCCGGAAAGACGGCAGTCTTGGTAGAACGTATCATACAAAAGATCACAGATGACAAGCATCCGATCGATGTAGATCATCTGCTAGTCGTTACATTTACAAAAGCGGCAGCAGGAGAGATGAAAGAAAGGATCATGGCAGCACTTGATGAGAAAGTAAGAGAGTTTCCGGGGAATCAGCATTTTGTGAAACAGCTTTCTCTGATCCATAAAGCACAGATTACAACGATCCATAGTTTTTGTATGAATTTAATCCGTGATTATTTTTATGTGCTTGGCATTGATCCAAGCACAGCACCGGGGGATGAAGGAAGATTATCAGCAATCCGTCAGGAAGTGTTGGATGACTTGTTAGAAGAGGCTTATGAGAAGAAAGAAGAAGATTTTATTAATCTTATTGAATCTTATTCTCCGGGTAAAAATGATAATATCATCAGCGAATATATCTTAAAATTATATCAAAATGCACGAAGTCATAGAGAGCCTTTTAAATGGCTTGATCAGGCAGAAGAAAACATATCTGTTGAGACATTAGAACAATTTGAACAGGCACCATTTATGAAGATCATTTTGAGGGATGCAAGGATTTCAATTGATGGTGCGTTAAACCTGATAAAAGAAGCTTTAGAATTGTCACTTTCATCGGGAGGACCATATTTTTATGAGAAAACATTCCGAAAAGATCTGGAAATCGTAACAAAGATCAGTGAGGCACAGACATTTTCAAAGTTGTGTGAAGTTTTTGTAAAGATTGAAAAGCCAAGACTTTCCGGGCGTAAGAAGAAAACAGATGAGATTGATGAAATGCTGCAGGAACAGTGTAAATTGTTAAGAGCACAGGCGTATGGTCTGCTCGATGATTTAAAGGCTGCATATTTTTATGAGAATGAGTCAGAGATTTTTCATGAATTAAAGAGGATCAAAAGTCCAATCAGGGGCCTAATACATCTGACAAGAGAATTTATGATGCGTTATGATGAGAAAAAGAAGAACGAAAATATCATGGACTTTGATGATATGGAACATTTTGCATTGGATCTTTTGATCGATCATTATGATGAGCAAGGTAATCCGGTACCAAGCAAGATCGCAAAAGAAAAATCAGACGGATACGAAGAGATTTATATTGATGAGTATCAGGACAGTAACTATATTCAGGATGCGATCTTACGAAGTGTTTCAAAAGAAGCAGAGGGTGGACATAACATGTTTATGGTAGGAGATGTCAAACAGAGTATTTACAGTTTCCGCCTGGCAAGGCCGGAGTTGTTCCTTGAGAAATATCATGGATATCAGCAAAAGGGAGAAGAATATCAATTGATCGAACTGCGAAACAACTTTCGAAGCCGCAGTGAAGTTCTTACCTTTGTTAATGATGTATTTTACCAGATCATGCATGAAGATCTTGGAAACATTGAATATACGAAAAATGTTGCTCTTGTTCCAACGATGGAGTTTGAACAAGGATGTGATGCCCAAACAGAGATCTTACTTTTAGAATCAAAGGAAGTAAAGAATTCAGAGGAAGATGCCGTTGTTTTGGAAGCAAGAATGATCGCATCAAGGATTCACGAGATGGTAAATGGAGAAAAACCGATGATGGTTACAGGAAAAGATGAAGAAGGCAATACCATTTTAAGAAAAGCAAGATATAGTGATATAGTGATCTTGCTTCGATCTATGAAAGGGAATGCTGAAGTGATTCAGAAAGAATTGATGGATGCAGGCATTCCTGCATTTGCGAATAGCCAGAAAGGATATTTTGATACTGTGGAGATCCGGACACTGCTAAGTCTGCTTTCTGTCGTTGATAATATTTATCTGGACATTGATCTTGCAGCGGTCTTAAGATCGCCAATGATCGGAATGTCAGAGGAAGAACTTGGACGATTGAAAGTTGATGGTGGGAAAAATTCACTTTATGAATGTCTTTGTGAAACAAAAGAGAGCATAAAAGGTTCTAAGAAAGCATTACAACTTCTTGAACTTTTAAGGGATGCCAAAACATATCTGTCATTAACACAGCTGATCTGGCTCGCACTAGAAAAGACCGGATATTATTATTATGCAGGTGCAATGCCACAGGGAAAGAAGCGACAGGGAAATATTTTGATGCTTATTGAACAGGCAAAAACGTTTGAAAGCAGTCAGATCAAAGGATTATTCCATTTTGTGCGATTTATGGAACAGTGCAAGGAGTATGATATGGATTATGGTGAGGCAAATACCATGAGTGAGGATCAGGATCTTGTGCGTATTTCAAGTATTCATAAGAGTAAGGGATTGGAATATCCAATCGTATTTGTCTCAAAGATTCATCAGAAATTTAATTTAAGAGATGCAAATGGAAGTATGATCTTCCATGGAGATTATTTTATCGGGGCAGATCATATTGACCCAATTCGAAGGACAAAAAAGAAAACGATCTTAAAAAATCTGATCAGAAACCAGATGAATCAGGAATCTTTAGGGGAAGAATTAAGAGTCCTTTATGTTGCGATGACAAGAGCAAAGGAAAAACTGATCCTTACAGGAATAAAGACAGATGATATTATGTGGCATGACCAAGAAGATGTCACAGCGATTAATCTTTTGAATGGAAGATGCTATTTTGACTGGATCAAGAAAGCACTTCCAAAGGTTCCTAAAGAAGACTACAGATTGAAGATATATACACTTGAAGATCTTTTGTGGCAGCAGGAAGGAAATGAACTTCTGCATGAGATGAACCGACAGATTTTTTATGAACGTCTGAAGGATCAGATTCCAAAAGATAAAGTAAAAGAAATGAAAGACAAATTTGATTATCATTATCGCAATGAGACAGAGACAAAAGGACGTTTAAAATATTCTGTATCTGAGATCAAACGTATGAGTCAGGCAGCGGATAAGCAAGAACGGCTGTATACATCCGTTCATCAGGAAAAGGAAAAAAGGGTTCCTGCATTTATCAAGAAGAATGAAAAGATTTCAGCGACATCTAAAGGTACCGTGATTCATAAGGTGCTTGAACTACTCAATTTTTCCAAAGATCACACGATGAAAAGTTTAAATGAAGATATCAAAGAATGGATCGATCAGGGAAAATTAAAAAAAGAATATGATAAAGTGATCTATCGAAAAGAAATTCTTGCACTTACAAACTCACAGCTTGGAAAACGTATGAAAACAGCAGATCAGAAAAAAAGATTGTATAAAGAACGTCAATTTGTAACAGGAATACCATTTTCAGATATGAACCAAGAGGCAAAAACAGACGACTTTGTTGTTGTTCAGGGTATCATTGATGCGTATTTTGAGGAAACAGACGGGATTGTGCTGGTAGATTACAAGACAGACAGAGTTAACGAAGGAGAAGAACATATTCTGATCAATCGATACCATGCGCAGATGGAATCTTATAAACAGGCATTAGAGAAGATCACAGGGAAAAATGTAAAAGAAATCTATATTTATTCTGTGACATTACAAAAAACGATCACAGTTCATGTATGAAATTTCTGATTTGTCATACGCTAAGAATAAATGACAAATCAGAAAGGAAGAAACATGATGCCAAAGGAAAAAGATTTTATTGAAAAGACATTGGAAGAAATGAATGAAATAGAGCGGTTAAAATATGAGACTGCCGTAGAACTTGGTTTGTTTGACAAGCTAAAGAAAAGTGGATGGAAGTCATTGTCAGCAAGTGAGACAGGGAGACTTGGCGGGGTCATGAATCGTAAGATAAGACAAAGAAACCAGAAAGAGAAATGAAATTAAGATACGAAGGGAAGTTAAAATGAGCAAGTCATGTTTTATAGCAGTAACAAACAGAAGTTTATGTAAACGTCCATTTTTTGATGTGATGGAAGATCTCTCAAAAAAAGACATTAAAACAATTGTTTTAAGAGAGAAAGATTTAAAAGAAGAAGACTATTATGAGATTGCAAAGAAATGCCAGGAGATTTGTGAAAATCACAGTGCTTCGCTTACAATTCATAATTTTGTCAATGTTGCAAGAAAACTTGGAATCAAAAAGATTCATCTTTCATATCCTGTATTCTTAAAAGAGGCAGGAAATTTGACGGATTTTGAATCCGTCAGTACATCAATCCATAAACCAGAGGAAGCATTGAAAGCACAGGAGCTTGGGGCAGATTTTGTGTTCGCGGGACATGTGTTTGCTACAGATTGCAAGAAAGGTTTGCCACCAAGAGGACTTGATTTTTTAAGAGATGTTGTAGGAGCAGTTGATATTCCGGTTTATGGAATTGGAGGGATCAATGAAAAAAATATCGAGCAGATCATGGAATGCGGGGCAGCAGGTGGCTGTATGATGTCTGGATTTATGAAATAGTTTTGTGTTAGGATTTTGTTCAGTATCGAACAAAAAATTGAAATTGGAATTTATTTATGCTAAGATGAGAAGAAGTAGCTTTTGAAGAAGGTAAGGACATAAGATGAAGATAACAAAGTATTTGACAAAACCAATTTCAAAAATTCTCAAATTTTTATTACGCAGACTGGTGTTTGTTACAGTTGCGATTATTTTACAGCTTATCTGGATGACCTATTTGTTTATTGTGATCGGAGAATATTCCAAAATAATTGAATGGATTTTCCGTATTTTCAGCATTTTTGTGGTGATCTATATTGCAAATAAAGATGATAATCCGGCATATAAACTTGCATGGACGATACCAATTTTGCTTTTTCCGATCTTCGGAGGATTTTTATATCTTGTCCTTGGAGATAAACAGCCAGCGAAGAAACTACGTTTGAAACTGGAGAAATCTATTCATGATACGGAATTTTTGCTAGGGCAGGATTATGGAGTTATGGAACATCTGGAACAGGAAGATTATCAGGTGGCAGGCCAGGCAAAATATATTGATCAGTATGGTGGGTATCCAATTTATGAGAATTCGGATGCAAAGTATTATCCGTCTGGGGAAGAGATGTTCGATGAATTGATTGAAGACCTTAAGAAGGCAGAACATTATATTTTTATGGAATTTTTTATTGTTTCCAAAGGCTATATGTGGGATACGATCTTAGAAGTTTTAAAAGAACGTGTCAATGATGGGGTTGAAGTACGTTTTATGTATGATGACGTAGGATGTGTGGACCTTCTTCCTTACAAATATTATAAAGAACTTGAACGTTTCGGAATCATAGCTATGGCATTTAATCCGATCAAGCCATTTGTATCAACAGCATGGAATAACAGAGACCACCGAAAAGTTGTTGTGATCGATGGACACACAGCCTATACAGGAGGCCTTAATTTAGCAGATGAATATATTAATAAGATCGAGCGATTTGGATATTGGAAAGATGCAGGACTTAAGGTAACCGGAGATGCAGTCTGGAATTTTACGGTCATGTTTTTACAGGTATGGAATGCAATTCGTAAGACAGATGAAGGCTATGGTGCATTTTTGCCACATAAGCATTATGAAGAAGCATTTCAGGGAAAAGGATTTATTCAGCCATATGCAGATAATCCATTAGATCATGAGATCGTTGGAGAGAATGTGTATTTAAATATCATCAATACAGCGAACAAATATGTTTATATCTATACGCCATATCTGATCATTGATAATGAGATGATCACAGCACTTTGTCTGGCAGCGAAACGAGGAGTAGATATAAAGATCGTGACTCCTGGAATTCCAGACAAGAAAATGGTATTCTGGTTAACACAGTCTTATTACAGACAATTAGTAGAGGCAGGAATTCATATCTATGAATATACGCCTGGATTTATTCATGCAAAATGTTTTGCAAGTGATGATAAAGTGGCAACCGTTGGAACGATCAATATGGACTATCGAAGTTTATATCTGCATTTTGAGAATGGCGTCTTTATGTATAACAACGATGCAGTGATGCAGGTAAAACATGATATGGAGAAAACATTTGAGATCAGCCAGAGGATCACAAAGGAGATGTGTCAGGGAAGTTTAAAAAAGACATTGGCACAAAGTGTGTTGAGATTACTGGCCCCATTATTATAAGAGGATGAGATGGAAAGTTACAAAGATTTTGCAAGGGTGTATGATGAATTTATGGATCAGACACCATATGATGAATGGCTTTTAAACATTTTAAATGTTTTTAAAGAATATAAGATAAAAAAAGCTGCACAAGTATTAGATCTTGGGTGCGGAACAGGAAAAATGTCACGAAGACTTGCCAGAGAAGGATATCAGGTAACAGCTGTTGATAACTCTATGGATATGCTGGAGATCGCAGCGAGTGAAGAAGATGATCATATTTTGTATGTATTACAGGATATGGTATCTTTAGAACTTCCACAACAGGTTGATGCAGCAGTAAGTATTTGTGACTGTATGAATTATATTCTTGAGGAAGATGATCTAAAAGAAGCATTTAGAAGGGTTAAGAGATTTTTAAAAGAAGATGGTGTGTTTATATTTGATATGAACAGTCATTACAAATACAAAGAAATTCTTGCATGCAATACATTTGCGGAAGACCGTGAAGATGCAAGTTTTATCTGGGATAATTTCTATGATGAAGAAGATAGGATCAATGAATATCAGCTGAGTCTGTTTATTCAGAATGAGGAAGGTACATATAATAAGTACGAAGAATTACATTTGCAAAAGGCTTATGAGGAAGGGGAGATTACGAGACTTCTTCATGAAGCAGGATTTTCAACTATTCGAGTTCTGGATGCAGAAACGATGGGTGAGGTAAAAGAAGATACACAACGATTATATTTTATTGCAAACTGAAAGGGAAAAAGATGAACGATTATATTATCAGAGGAACAGCAGCAAATGATCAGGTACGTTTCTTTGCTGCATACACAAAAGATGTCGTAGAAACAGCAAGACAGAAACACAATACAAGTCCGGTAGCGACAGCAGCACTTGGAAGATTATTAACAGCAGGAGCCATGATGGGAAGTATGTGCAAGAATGATAGTGATGTGATCACATTACAGATTCAGTGCAGTGGACCAATCGGCGGCTTGACGGTTACCGCAGATTCCAAGGCAAATGTGAAGGGATATGTCAATAATCCAGGTGTCATGCTTCCACCAAGCAAAGAAGGTAAATTAGATGTTGGAAAGGCTTTAGATCTTGGTGTTTTAACAGTTATTAAAGATATCGGTTTAAAAGAGCCATATTCTGGACAGACACATTTAGTATCTGGAGAGATTGCAGAAGATTTAACTTATTATTTTGCAGCAAGTGAACAGATCCCGACATCTGTAGCATTAGGGGTTTTAATGAACAAAGATAACACAGTTCGTCAGGCAGGCGGATTTATCATTCAGATGATGCCGTACGCCGAAGAAGAGACGATCAGTAAGCTAGAGAAGAAGATCGCAGAATTTAAGTCTGTGACTTATGCCTTAGAACATGAGCATACACCAGAGAAGATGATGGAAGATCTCTTAGGTGATATGGATATGAAGATTTATGAGAAAGTTCCAACACAGTTTCATTGTAACTGTTCCAAAGAAAGAGTAGAAAAAGCAGTGATTTCTGTTGGAAAGGATGAGATTCAGAGTATGATCGATGATGGAGAGCCGATTGAAGTAAACTGTCATTTCTGCAATACACATTATCATTACAGCGTTGACGACTTAAAGAGAATGTTAGAAGAGGCAACACATTAATTGTCGCAAGGGAATCGCAGAGATTCAGAAGGAGAGGATGATGTCAATGAAGAAGATTTTAGTGGCTTTAATGAGCATGACATTGTTGTTTACAACGATACCAGTATCTGCTGCAGAAGATGATGGGATTCAGATAACATGCAATAAACTTACAGATCAGGATGAGCCATATACATCAACGGATGAGGATGGAAATGAGATCACAGTATATACGTTGTCAGCGTTGGCAAGATATTACGATCAGACACTTTATCTGCCGAATCCAAGATGTTTTACATTGACAACAGAGACGGGAGATTTAAGTCATATCACGGCAGAGATGGATACATCCACAGATAACGGACTTGGAAAGAAAGACATCAAACTGACGATTAAGAGTAGGGCAAAGAATAAAGCAGAGATTGAAGCTAATTTTTCAAGCAAGACAGTTAAAACTGGACTTAATTTCAATGCAAGGATACTGGTTAAAGGTGCAGATGGAACGATTCTTAAAAAGATTCCGCTTGCGTACAGCACACCAGCTCTTACAGATGAACATGATGCACCAAGATTTCATACATTGAGTCCATGGTCTGGAACGTCAAAATACAACTATGATCTGGAAGACTATTATAAGGTATCAGGAACCGTTGATGTTTACGCAAAGAATCCAAAGGTTTCTTACACATATAAGGCGCTCGGTACATATGGTCTTAAAAATTTCCTTTTGAATATGGACAATGACAAGACAAAAACCAATAATAGTTTCACATTTACAAATGGAAAGATCACGATTGGTGCAAAAAATGGCAATCCGGGACAGAAAAATACGGTCACTTTAGTATGCAAGTCCTCTTATCTTAAGTCATTAAAAACACAACTGGCAAAAGCTTATTGTCAGAAGAAGATTTCAACGGCAGACGTGATCTTTGATGATCTTTCCGTAGAATATCGAAATGTCAATGGAAAGACTTATGAAAATGGGATTGGAGATAACGGACAGGGATGTGTGATCGGCGGTGCGATGGACCCAATTTATCTGGGATTTCATGCGACAGTGAAACCGGCCGGAAAAGTAAAGATAACATCTTACAAAAAGACAAAAACAACCATCAAATTAAGATGGAAAAAGCTTTCAACACCGGTCAGCGGCTATATGATCTATCGTTCCACAAGAAAATCATCTGGTTATAAGAAGATCAAGACGGTATCATCCAAAACAAGTTCTTATACAAATAAGAGATTGAAAAGAGGAAAAACATATTATTATAAGATTCGTCCATATCGTACAGTGAAATACAGCTATAAGACCTCGAAGAAAAAGACAAAGACATTGTCAAGAAAAGCATATGGAAGTTATGGATATGTAAAGAAAATCAAAACAAAAAGATAAAGTATAAAATAAAACAGACAGTTGGTCATCAATACTCAGCTGTCTGTTTTATTTTGCACTTAAATTATATTACTCTTCGTCTTCTGTAGATGGAGTTTCCCCTGCTTCATCTTCTTCGTCTGCACTATCATTGCTTTCTGTGATATTGATGGAAACATAGTCTCGGTCATCCTTTGTTGGCTCGTGGAAGATTTCTTCTTCGTCGAAAGAGTCATCATCAAAAGAATCTTCATCGAAATCATCATCAATATCATCTCCTGATACTTCTTTGACTTTATCGATAATAGCTTTGATCTGATCACGGGCAACGTATGCGATACCAGCGACTGTAGCCAGTGCAGTTGCTAATTTAAAAAGGTCTTTGAATGTTTTCTTCATAACGAAAAAACTCCTTTCTTTTTTCTATTATTTTATACTGAATCAAAGAAAAAAGCAATCCAGGATTGACAAAATAAAATTTCGTGATAATATGATATTGTAAAATAAAATTTTGCAAACAAGGAGGAAAGCAAGATGAAACGTTTGTGTGCAAAAGCAGCCCTTGAACTGGTGCCAGATCATGGTACGATCGGACTTGGAGGTGGGGAGACGATCAGCTATCTTTGTGAATATATCAAAGAAGCAGGAAAAGCTATAGAAGCTATAACACCATCTGATCAGACAAAGAAAGTATGCAAACAGCTTGGAATTACAGTAATAGATATTAATGAGGCCCAAGATGTGACTATAGCATTTGATGGATGTGATGAAGTAGATCAAAACCTGAATGCATATAAAAGTGGTGGTGGGATTCATACAAAAGAGAAGATTATTGCAAAGATGGCACAAGAGTATGTATTACTTGTGGATGAGACAAAGGTTGTAGAGAAACTCGACTGTAAAGTACCGATTGTTCTTGAAATTGTGCCAGAGGCAGCAAGTTATGTTACAAAGGAAGCAAAAAAACTTGGAGCAAAAGTAAAAGAGAGAAATGAAAAATTGCTGGAACTGTATTTTGAAGGAATCAGTGATCTTAAGAAACTAGATCAAGACTTAAAACAGATCACAGGAGTTATTGAGATATCGCTATTTTATCAGATAGCAGCTAAGGTAGTTGTAGCAGGAACAGATGATATCAAGATCATCGAGAGATAAAAGGAAAAGAAAGATGAGTACATGGGGAATTTTAGGTTGCGGAACAATTGCAAATGAGATGGCAGAAACGTTTATAAAGATGGGGCATGAAATCTACGGAGTCAGCAATCGAACTTTGGAAAAAGCAGAAAAATTTGCAGAGACTTATGGAGTAAAACATGTCTTTAAGACATATGAAGAAATGCTTGCTGATGAGAAGATTGATATCATTTATATCGCAACACCACACAGCAGACATTATGAAAATATGATGCAAGCAGTCAAAGCAGGAAAGCATGTCTTATGTGAAAAAGCAATTACTGTCAATGCAGCACAGTTAGAAGAAGTATTAAAACTTGCTGAAAAAAAGCACGTTGTTGTAAGAGAAGCGATGACGATCTCTCATATGCCATTATATAAGAAACTAAAAGAACGAATCAAAGAAGGAGCCATTGGAAAGACAAAGATGGTTCAGGTTAATTTTGGAAGTAATAAAGGATATGATTCTACAAATAGATTTTTTGCATTAGAAGCAGCAGGAGGAGCGTTATTAGATATTGGGGTTTATGCGACATCATTTGCAAGAACATTTTTGAGTGAAATACCAAATACGATCCTTACAACAGTTGAATATCTAGAGACAGGTGCTGATGAACAATCAGGAATCATTATGAAGAATACAAAAGGTGAGATGGTAGTTATGTGTCTGACACTTCGTGCCAAACAGCCAAAACGAGGAGTTGTGACAGGAGATAAAGGATATATTGAAGTATATGAATATCCAAGAGCATGTAAGGCAACGATCACAAATACAGAGACTGGAGAAGTAGAAATAGTTGAAGCAGGAAAGACAGAAGATGCATTGAAATATGAAGTAGAAGCAATGGAAGCTGCAGTCGGTGGAGAATATAGTGATGATAATCCAGAGATCACAAGAGATACTATGAAGATTTTAACAAGTGTTAAAACGCAGTGGGGAATGAAATATCCGTTTGAGTAAAGAATAGATAAAACTAAGGATTTGACTAGACGGAGCTTTTCTTATCGGTTATACTTAATAAGTATGAAAACGGAGAGGAGCGATAAGATGATCCAGATTTATAAGAATTATGAAGGTAAAAAAGAATTAGAAGAATTAGATCATATTGAACTGGAATCATGGGTAATGGTCACAGATCCGACAATGGAAGAGTTGACGAGTATATCGGTTGATTATAAGATCGATATGGATGACCTGAAAGCGGCACTGGATACAGAAGAACGCTCCCGATTAGAGAATGAAGATGACTATACGATGATTCTTGTGAATATTCCTGTTGTGGAAGAAGAAAATGGGAAAAAATGGTACGAGACGATTCCATTGGGAATTTTTATTACCAGGAAGATCGTATTTACGGTATGTCTAAAGCAGACAAATATTTTAAAGCAGTTTGTAGATGGTCTTGTATCGAATTTTTATACCTATATGAAGACAAGATTTGTCTATCAGATACTGTATAACAATGCAGCACTGTTTTTGTACTATCTACGCGTGATCGATCAGAGAGCAAATCAGGTAGAAGATCTTCTGCATGAGACATATCAGAATCAAGATTTAATTCAGCTTTATGATCTGGAAAAATGTCTTGTGTATTTTACAACCGCATTGAAATCAAATGAAGTGGTATTAGAGAAATTAAGGAAACATATTGGCTTAAGACATTATGAAGAAGATCAGGAACTGTTAGAGGATGTTATCATTGAGAATAAGCAGGCGATGGAGATGACGGATATCTATCATAATATCTTAAGAAGTACAATGTCACTGTTTGGATCGATCATTGATAATAACCTGAATCAGGTCATGAAATTCCTTGCAGCGATCACGATCATACTAGAATTGCCAACGATGATCTCCGGACTTTATGGAATGAATGTCAACGTGGCAGGAATGCCATTTGCGACGAAGACTTATGGATTTGCTGCAATTTCTATATTTTCAGTTATTGTATGCCTGATCGCTGTATATATCCTGAAAAAGAAGAATATTTTATAATGGATTATGAAGAATCACGCAAGGTGGTTCTTCATTTGCTTTAGTGCATTTTTTTCAAGACGGCTGACTTGTGCTTGTGAGATAGAAATTTCATCTGCAACTTCTGTTTGAGTTTTGCCCTCGAAGAAACGCATTTTTATAATATCATATTCGCGGTCTGGAAGATGGTTCATAGCTTCTTTCAATGCAATGGATTCTACCCAGACAGCTTCCTTGTTTTTTTTGTCTTTTACCTGATCCATCAGATAAAGCGTATCGCCGCCATCCTGATACACTGGTTCATAAAGAGAAAGAGGGGTTGCGATGGCATCGAGGGCAAACAAGACATCTTCTTTTTTCATATCAATTTCTTTTGCGATGGCATCAATTGTTGGTTCATGATTTAATTTCTTTGTAAGAGATTCCCTTGTGCTGATCGCTTTATAAGCAGTGTCACGAAGGGAACGGCTGACACGCAGACTATGATTGTCTCTTAAGTAACGTTTTACCTCTCCGATGATCATTGGAACGGCATAAGTAGAAAATTTCACATTCAGATTACGGTCAAAATTATCAATAGCTTTCATAAGCCCGATACAGCCAACTTGAAAGAGATCATCTGCATTTTCCCCGCTGGAAGAAAATCTTTGGATAATACTTAAAACAAGACGTAGATTTCCTTTGATATATTGTTCTCTGGCGTTGTTATCACCCTGCTCGATCTTTTCAAATAAAGCTTCTTTTTCTTCGTTGGAAAGTAAAGGAAGAGAAGAAGTATTAACACCGCAGATTTCCACTTTATTTCGTGCCATAATAAGTTCCTCCATTAGTGATTCGTTTAATAAAATGATGTACGGAATCAGCAGATTTTATACGTTGAAAAAAATGGAAGAGAAAATTGACTTATGATTTTGCCGGTGCTATCATGAGGATAAATACAATCAAAGGAGAGTAAAGATGAAGAAGATATTAGCTTCAATCATGATGGGAAGTCTTATATTTTGCTTAAGTGCATGCAATATGCCATGGCAGAAGAAAGATACGCAAAAAGAAGTGAAACGAGAAGTTATACAAGCAGACAAAGTACAGGGAACCATGAAAGATATGACATTGAAAGTTGGTGTGTCAAATGATATGGCTCCATTTTCATATTACGATAAAGAGCAAAAGAAGATTGTAGGATTTGATATAGATCTGTTAGATAAGATCAGCGATTATCTTGGCTTTGAATATAAGCTTTATCCGCTTAGTATGAAGCAGATTGAACAGAAGATAAAGAATAAGGAAATCAATCTTGCAATCGCAGGAATTTCAATTACAGATGAAAGACAGAGAGATTATTCGTTTACAGATATATATTATGAGACATATCTTCAGATCGTAGTCAATAAGAATGCGGACATTACAGACCGGAAGGATGTAAAAAATATGACGATCGGCGTTGTTGAGGGAACTTCCAGTGAAGAATATGCGAAAGAATATCTCGCAGAGGATGGCAATAAGATCAAGGTATATAAGACGGCAGAAGAAGTGTTTGAAAATCTTGAGGCAGACAAGATTGAAGCGACGATCTATGATGCATCAGGAATTCAGTCATATATGAATACACATAAAGACACAACGAATCTTGAGGTGTTAGATGAACAGCTTAATTCTGAAGAAAGTAATTATGGTATTATGTTTGCGAAAGGATATAAGTATCTGGATCAATTTAATGTAGCACTGCAGGTTCTGAATAATGATGGAAGTTATCAGAAGATAAAAGAGCAGTGGATCAAGACAAAAGAATAGGAGAATAGAAAAGACGGACCAATGAAGATCATGTCCGTCTTTTCTTTTATACAAATAAAATTTGGAGTTTAAAGTAATAAGGTTTTAAGCCATGAAACTTCATCTTCTTCAAGATGAGGAGCAAGGTTGTCATATACTAATTGCTGATAATCACGAAGAAGTTGATTCTCTTTATCGTTGAATAATGAAAGGTCAACGCCATCTAAATCGATTGGCACAAGAGTCAGAGGTTCAAAATGAAGGAAAGCTCCATATTCGTTTTGCTGCCATTTCCTGCAAAGAAGCATGTTTTCTGTACGAATACCATATTTGCCAGGAACATAGACACCGGGTTCGTCGGTGATGACCATTCCAGGTTGCAATACGGCATCAAGATTTTCTGGGTTTGATCTCCAGCGGAAAGCATTTGGCCCTTCGTGAACCCCTAGAAAATATCCAACACCATGGCCGGTTCCGCAACGATAATCAACACCTTCTTCCCAGAGAGGTTCCCTTGCAAGAATATCAAGATTGCTGCCACGGCATCCTGAAAGAAATTTAGCATCAGCAAGCGTGAGCATAGATTTTAATACTAATGTAAAATATTTTCGCTCTTCATCAGAAATCGGACCGAGGATAAAGGTTCGTGTAACGTCAGTTGTACCGCCATAATATTGACCGCCAGAGTCGATAAGCAGCATTCCTTCAGCAGTTACAGCAATATCAGATTCTTCCGTAGACTGATAATGCATCATAGCAGCATGATCTTTGTATGCACAAATAGTTTCAAAACTTAATCCGACATAATCAGGCTGTTTTTTGCGTTCTGCTTCCAGATGGTCAGAAATTGATCGTTCTGTCATAGGAATCTTTCCGACATTTTTTTTCAGCCAGTACATAAATTTTGTCATGGCAACTCCGTCATTGATGTGACATTCCTTTAAATGCTCCATCTGCGTTTCATTTTTGACAGCTTTCATAAGTTCGGTAGGATTTTTATCTTCTATGATCTTACATTTAAATAAAAGATTATAATGAAAATAGTTAGTAAGATCTGGATCTAACAAAACATTTGTGTGCTGGTCTTTTAAGAAAGAGTCGATCTCACTGTAATCGCGGACCAGAATTCCATGTTCTTTAAAACGATTGAAAGCAGCAGCGGAAATGCAGTCTTTTCTTAAAAATAGAAAACATTTATCCATTGTGATCCATGCGTAACTATAAAATAAAGGAGTACAGGCAATATCTTCACCGCGCAGATTAAATAACCATGCTATATCAGGAAGTGAGGAAAGAAAAAAGGCATCGGCTCCTGCTGCAGATATTTTCTTTCGCACACGTTCAAGCTTTGAATCAGTATGTTCTCCGCTGTATTTGATATCGTGGCGGTAAACCACAGTTTTTGTCATTGCAGGACGATTATCTTCTGCCCATAGATGCTCTACAAAATGTAGATCAAAACGAAAATCAAAGCCACATTTTTTGGAAAGTTTCGCAATTTTCTTTCCGTAGGAAGCAGAGATCATAAGCCCGTTTGTTCCAAGAACATCATTTGGGTGAAGATTTTGCTCCAGAAACTGAAGAGTTGTAGGGACACCGTAAACACCTTGTTTCATTAAAGTGATATCAGAAGAAATCTGTTGTTCGGCTTGCGTAAAATAACGTCCGTCGGTCCAAAGCCATCCTTCATTGGAACCTGCAAGAAAAGTGCCGGCAGAACCAGTAAAACCTGAAATATATTGTCTACATTTAAAATGATCATCCACATATTCAGATTGATGAGGATCTTCACTCGGAACGAGATAATATGTAACGTTTTGAGTTCTCATTATATCACGAAGTTTCATAAAATTTGTATTCATGATCAATACCTCCATTTGTCATATTTAATGCACTGTAAAAATTATCAGTAGTGCATGTTTATATTAATTATAGTAGATTGATAAAAATTCGTAAAGAAAAATGAAATGGGGAGTGAGCATTATTTCACTCAAAAAAGTTGAAAAGAACAAATGAGATAATGTATAATCACTTTGAACAAATATAAAAGTATAAAGGAGAAAACTATGAAGAATATGCTAGTTGCCCAGTCAGGAGGACCATCTGCAGCAATTAATGCTACGATCACAGGTGTGATCGACGCAGGAATTGCAAGTGATCAGGTGGGACATGTTTATGGAGCACGGAATGGAATCAAAGGAGTACTGAATGAAAACTTTGTAAATTTAGATGAGGTGTGTGACACAAAAGAAAAAAGAGATCTGCTTTCTGTAACACCAGCAGCAGCGTTGGGATCATGCCGCTGGAAACTAAAAGATCCGAAAGAAAATGCGGAAGAATTCGAGGAGATCATTCGCATTTTAAGAAAGAATAATATAGGATATTTTGTCTATACAGGTGGAAATGATTCGATGGATACTGTATATAAGTTATCCATTTATTGCAAAGAAAATAACATAGATGATATTAAAGTTATGGGAGCACCAAAGACGATTGATAATGACCTTGGAGAGACAGATCATTGTCCTGGATTCGGTTCTGCTGCTAAATTTATTGCAACAGCATTTACAGAAATTGCATGTGACTGCTTTGTATACGATGTACCATCTGTAACGATCGTAGAAGTCATGGGGAGAAATGCCGGATGGCTGACGGCATCTTCAGCACTTGCAAGAACAGAAGAAAGACGAGTTCCACAACTCATTTATCTGTGCGAGAAAGTATTTGATGAAGAAAAATTCATCGAAGACGTTAACAAAGCACTTGAGAAAGAGAATAATATTATTGTGGCAGTCAGTGAAGGCGTGAAAGATGCCACAGGACATTATGTTGGTGAGGAAACAAAATCTGGGAAAGAAGATGCGTTTGGACATAAATATCTATCTGGAATCGGAAAATATCTAGAAGGTTTAGTAGGTAATAGGATCGGATGCAAAGTAAGATCTGTAGAATTAAATATTCTTCAAAGATGTGCTGGATATATGTTAAGCGAAACAGATATCATTGAATCAAGAAATCTTGGAGCATTTGCAGCGGTTAGTGCGATCCGTGGGGAAAGCGGAAAAATGTCTGCATTAAAGAGAATTTGTGATGATCCATATCAGGTAGAAATTGAATTAGCAGATTTGTCTAAGATCGCAAACTTTGAGAAAAAAGTACCGATGGAATGGATCAATGAAGAAGGCAATGACATTAAAGATGATTTGCTTACATATTTAAAACCACTAATTCAGGGAGAAGTGCAAATACCATATGAGAATGGAGTGCCAAGGCATTTTATTTTATAGTTAGATATATGAATAAGATCCGAGATACTGTTTGTTGTGCAGCATCTCGGATCTTTGTTATCTGATTTCATAAGGAATATGAGATTGTTTCTTGCTTTTAGTTGATTGGGATATAAAATAATGATTGATCTCGGCTCCGATAAAAAGCATCATCATACAAAAATACAACCAGAACAAAGTCAGTAAGATACTTGTAAGTCCTCCGTACATGGTACTGAAAAAAGAGAAATTATCAAAATACATTGAGAAGAAGAAGGATAATACTAACCATGCAGCAGAACTAAACAATGCTCCAGGAAGAATTTCCTTTGTCTTAAAGTTTTCACTTGGCAGAAAACGATACATAATGATGAAAACAATCATAAATGTAAAGAATGCAAGTAAAAATCGGATAGCTGCGAAAAAAACATGTTTGTTTTCAAGCACAGGTTCCAATCGATATAATTGAAGCAATAAAGAATTACCAAACAGTAAAAGGATTAATCCAAATAATACGGCAATGGCTAAAAGTCCGATATAGATGCTTGAAATAAATCGTAAAACAAAATAATTTCTTTTCTCAGGAATCTCATGAATGGTATTAAGTCCTGTCATCATAGACAAGATTCCTTTCGATGCAGACCATAATAAAGTAAGGATTGTGATCGACATATAAGTTGTTGTAAGTTTTCCGTTTAAAGATCTTATGATCGGTACGAGCATTCCACTGTATTTGGGTGGCAGATAAGTAAGAACCAGTTCTATCATATCATTTGGTGTGATCGGAAAATACTTTGTAAGACTTAGTACTACGATCATAAACGGAAAAAATGAAAGAATCGTAAAGAAAGCGGCCTGTGCAGAGAACGCAGTTACGTGATCTCGCTGTGCTTTATCTATGATCGATCCAATCATGGAAATTAATTTTAACATAATTTAATACCTCGTAATTGATACCTCATAATATCATAATTCAAGCGATTGTACAAGGTTTGGATTCTATAGATCTGAGATTTGGATTTTAAGAAATATCATAAATATGCAAAAAGACATATTGCATAGAGAATAAATATGTGGTATAGTTCCTATCAGAGTAAAAAAGAAATTATAATTATTTAAAAAGAATAAACAAATTATAAAAAAATTCTTAAATTATTCTATTGACAAAGTAAAAAGACCTTGTTAAAATATAAATATAAGTTAACAAGAGATTATGAGGAGGATTGTTACTGGTAGTGCAGGCTAAACCAACTTATTGAATTTCACAGTAGGGAAAGTGGAAGCATATAAGTACGGTTTATTTTTTTGTGAAATGTGCAGCTGGTAAGACTAAAGTCTTTCCGCTGGAGAGTATGAGGTAAGGTTGTGCAGATTACAAAGATTGTAAATAATAATATTGTAATTTCAGAAGACAAGAATCATAAAGAAGTCGTGCTGATGGGTAAGGGCCTTGGTTTTCAGAAACATAAGGGAGATGAGATCAAGACAAGTCAGATTGAGAAGACTTACGTCATGAAAGACCATGGTATGACACAGCGTTTTCAGGAGATGTTAACTGATATCCCAATCGAGAGAGTGAAGATTTGTAATAAGATCATTCAATATGCGAAGGATACATTACAGAAGAATATTAATGATAATATTTATATTTCACTTACCGACCATATCAATTTTGCAATTGAGAGAGTGGAGATGGGAGTGCCGTTCCAGAATCCGTTTTTATGGGAGATTAAGAAGTTTTATTATCAGGAGTACCTGATCGGGAAAGTAGCGATCGGTATGATCGAGAAAGAATTGAAAGTGACGCTTCCACAGGATGAAGCAGCGTTTATCGCATTACATATTGTGAATGCAGAACTTGATCTGGATATGACAGAGATGGTTTCGATGACGAAGCTTGTGAACGATGTTTTAAAGATTGTGGATAAACACTTTGGAGAACAGATCGATAAGGAATCTGTTTTCTATGAGAGATTTATCACACATTTAAAGTTCTTTGCACAGAGAGTTTATATGGGCAAGGAAGTAAGAAGTGATGATACAGAATTCCAAGAGATCATAAGGAATAAGTATCACGAATGTATTGAATGCGTAGATGAAATTAAGAACTATGTGAAGAAGACTTGCAATCATGATATTACAGATGAAGAACTTATGTATTTAACCGTACATATCAAGCGAGTTACTACAAGATAAAAGTTTATATTGTTGATCAGGATTGTTACTGGTAATGCAGGCTAAACTTGATTTGAATCATGGATTTTCCAGAAAGTCCGGGTTTCTTCGTGAATATATTTTTGCGGGGAGATTTGGATGATGGGAATTTGCGGATTTGAATCAGTTTTTTTTATTTATAAGAATTTCTTATAAAATATATAATTAATTAGCTTATGAAAATATAGAAAAGGAGGAATAAAAAAATGGTAGGAATTATTCTTGCTACACATGGTGATTTCGCCAAGGGTATCTTACAGTCTGGATCCATGATTTTTGGTGACCAGCCGAATGTTGCGGCTTGTACATTACAGCCAAGCATGGGACCAGAAGACATCAAGAAACAGATGGAAGATGCCATTGCCGGATTCGAAAACCAGGATGAAGTGCTGATTATGGTTGATTTATGGGGTGGAACTCCATTTAACCAGGCAAATGGATTAATTGCCGGACATGAGGACAAATGGGCAATCGTTGCTGGATTAAATCTTCCAATGTTGATTGATGCATACGCTTCTCGTATGACAATGGACACAGCACATGAAGTTGCAGCTCAGATTTCCGGAAGCGGAAAAGAAGGTGTGAGAATCTATCCAGAATCTCTTGAACCTAAGAAAGAAGAAGCTACACCAGCTGCTGCAGCAGCACCTCAGGGAGCAATCCCAGAAGGAACAGTACTTGGAGACGGTCACATTAAGATCGGTCTTACTCGTATCGACACACGTTTATTACATGGACAGGTGGCTACAACATGGACAAAGATGGTAAACCCAGACCGTATCATTGTTGTATCTGATGCCGTAGCAAAAGATGATCTTCGTAAGAGAATGATCATTGAGGCAGCACCTCCAGGAGTAAAAGCTCACGTTATCCCAATCTGGAAGATGATCGAAGTAGCAAAAGATCCAAGATTCGGTGAAACAAAAGCAATGCTTCTGTTTGAAACACCTCAGGATGTATTAAAAGCAATCGAAGGTGGAGTTGATATCAAAGAGATCAACTTAGGATCATTAGCTCATTCAACAGGTAAAGTTGTCGTAACAAAAGCCGTTGCAATGGGTAAAGAAGATGTAGAAACTTTCGAGAAACTGATCGACAAAGGTGTTACATTTAACGTACGTAAAGTACCAAGCGATTCTCCAGAAAACATGGACGAAATGCTTAAGAAAGCGAAAGCAGAACTTAAATAATCAATTTATAAAAATATATAGGAGGAATTATCATGTCAGTTATTTCAATGGTATTAGTTGTTATCGTTGCATTCCTGGCTGGTATGGAAGGTGTCCTGGATGAATTCCAGTTCCATCAGCCATTAGTAGCTTGTACATTAATCGGACTTGTAACCGGACAGCTTGTTCCTTGCATCATCCTTGGAGGTAGTCTTCAGATGATCGCTTTAGGATGGGCTAACATCGGTGCAGCCGTTGCCCCAGATGCTGCATTAGCAGCCGTTGCATCTGCAATCATTCTTGTTCAAGGTGGACAGGGAAGAGCTGGTGTTGATACTGCCATCGCAGTAGCAATCCCATTAGCAGTAGCAGGATTATTCTTAACAATGATCGTTCGTACACTTTCCGTTATCTGTGTTCATCAGATGGATGCAGCTGCTGCAAAAGGTAGCTTCAAAGGTGTAGAAGCATGGCATATCATTGCAGTTTGTTTACAGGGTATCCGTATCGCGATCCCAGCAGCAGCATTACTTGCAATTCCATCATCTGCCGTAGCTGCAGCATTAAATAGTATGCCAGCATGGTTAACAGATGGTATGTCCATCGGTGGTGGTATGGTCGTAGCCGTAGGTTACGCAATGGTTATCAACATGATGGCTACAAAAGAAGTATGGCCTTTCTTCGCAATTGGTTTCTGTCTGGCTGCTGTTTCAGACTTAACACTGATCGCATTAGGTGTTATCGCTGTATCTATGGCACTGATTTACCTGAAACTGTCTGAGAATGCAGGATCTGGTAACGGTGGAAGCAATACTGGTGACCCATTAGGCGATATTTTAAATGATTATTGATTAAGAAGGAGGTAAGAAAAATGGCAGAAAATAAAGTTCAATTAACAAAAAAAGATAGATTATCTGTAGCATTACGTTCTACTTTCCTTCAGGGTTCTTGGAACTATGAACGTATGCAGAATGGTGGTTGGTGTTTCGCAATGATCCCAGCTATCAAGAAATTATACACAAACAAAGAAGATCAGATTGCAGCATTAAAACGTCATCTGGAATTCTTCAACACACATCCTTATGTAGCATCTCCAGTAATTGGTGTTACACTGGCTCTGGAAGAAGATAAAGCAAACGGAGCACCTGTAGAAGACAGTGCGATCCAGGGTGTTAAAGTCGGAATGATGGGACCTTTAGCTGGTGTTGGTGATCCAGTATTCTGGTTCACAGCAAGACCTATCCTTGGAGCTTTAGGAGCTTCTCTTGCAATGGGTGGAAGCATCCTTGGTCCAGTTTTATTCTTCGTATTATGGAACGTTATCCGTTGGGCATTTATGTGGTATACACAGGAATTTGGTTACAACGTAGGAACAAAGATCACAGAAGACTTATCTGGTGGATTACTTCAGAAAGTTACAAAAGGAGCATCTATCCTTGGTATGTTCGTCCTTGGTGCATTGATCGAACGTTGGGTAAGTATCAACTTTACTCCAGTTGTATCTAAAGTTACATTAAGTGAAGGAGCTTATATCGATTGGGCTAAACTTCCAGCAGGAGCTGAAGGAATCAAAACTGCATTAGCACAGCAGGCATCCGGTATGGCACTTGATCCAACGAAGGTTACAACTCTTCAGGACAACTTAAACTCCCTGATTCCTGGATTTGTACCATTACTGTTAACACTGTTATGCATGTGGTTATTAAAGAAAAACGTTTCTCCAATCATCATTATCATCGCATTATTCATCGTTGGTATCGTTGGACACGTTATTGGATTATTATAAGAATGATCAAGCACATATACAAAAGGCCCGGATGTCCGGGCTTTTTGCTTATATAAGAAGAAAGTTTATATAAATAAAATAGACAAAAAGTCATCTTGTATAAGCAAAGAAAATTGTATAAAATAAACAAAGAGAACATATGAAACGAAGGAGGGCTTATGGCACAATCAATTAATACAAGAGTCGATGTTGTAGTAGAGGCAACGTCTTATCAGGGACTTACAAACTATGGAAAGATCATGGTTGGAGATAAAGGATTTGAATTCTTTAATACAAGAAATGTCAATGATTATATTCAGATTCCATGGGGAGAAGTTGATTATGTGATCGCATCTGTGATGTTTAAAGGAAAGAAGATTCCACGTTACGCGATTCAGACAAAGAAAAATGGAACTTATTCTTTTGCGTCCAAAGAACCAAAGAAAGTGTTGCGTGCGATCAACCAATATATACCATCCGAGCGTCTTGTACGTTCTTTAAGCTTCTTTGATGTGTTAAAACGTAATTTTATGCCATCTAAGAAGAGTGTGAAGATCAAAAAACAAAAGTAACTTTTGGTTACAAGATGAAAAAGGAGAAGGCTGTTATGGGACATATTTTAAGAATGAATCCGGTTTTTAAAGAAATGATCTGGGGTGGAACAAAATTAAAAGATATTTATGGATATGATATTCCAAGTGACCATACAGGAGAGTGTTGGGCGATTTCTGCACATAAAAACGGAGATTGTACAATTGCGGATGGAGAATACGAAGGAAAAACTTTATCTTGGCTGTTTGAAAATCACAGAGAATTATTTGGAAATATCGAAGGAAATCAATTTCCATTACTTGTAAAGATCATTGATGCCAAAAATGATTTATCTGTACAGGTGCATCCAGATGATGCTTATGCCAAAGAACATGAAAATTCTCTTGGAAAAACAGAATGTTGGTTTGTACTTCAGGCAGATGAAGGAACAAAAATGGTGATGGGACATCATGCAAAAACAAAAGAAGAGTTTATAAAAGCAATTGAGAATGATGATTATGAACATCTATTAAATTCATTTAAGATCAAAGAGGGAGATTTCTTCTACATTCCATCAGGAACATTACATGCGATCTGTAGTGGATCTTTAATCTATGAAGCGCAGCAGTCTTCAGATGTCACATATCGTGTCTATGATTACCATAGAAAAGATGCAGATGGAAATGAAAGACAGCTTCATGTAAAGCAGTCAATCGATGTAACAAATGTACCTGCCAACATAGATCAGAACAAAGAATTTCTTCAGACAACTCTTGAGAATGGTATAAAAACAAGATATGTTGATAGTGAATTTTTTAAAGTTGATCGTTATGAGTTGACTGGTAAAAATGTGATTCAAAATGACAATCCGTTTATGATGGTAAGTATTACGGAAGGATCTGGAACATTAGAAGAAAATAAAGTGAAAAAAGGAGATCATTTTGTTATTTGTTCTGATCAGAAAGAAGTTATTTTTGATGGTACAATGGAAATAATGATCTCTACATTGTAATCTTATAGACAGAATATATTAATAAGGAAGTTTTTATGAAAAAAGAAGGAAGAATATTTGATGTTCTGCAGAGAGTTGGACGTGCATTTATGCTTCCAATTGCCATTCTGCCGGTCGCAGGACTTTTACTTGGAATTGGACAATCATTTACGAATGAAACAATGCTTCGAACGTACCATCTGATTAAGATCATGGGTCCGGGGACAGTTTTGTATGGAATTTTTAAAGTGGGAGGCGATTGTGGAAGTATCATTTTTGACAATCTTGCACTAATATTTGCAATGGGAGTTTCTATAGGAATGGCGAAGGCAGAGAAAGCTGTAGCAGCATTATCCGGGGTATTGTCTTTTTTTGTGATGCATGAAGCAATTTCATCCATGTTGTCTTTATATGGTGATACTTATACGATGCATACGGGAGCAACTGACCAGATTCTTGGAATTACATCATTGCAGTTAGGTGTATTTGGTGGAATTATTGTTGGTCTTGGGGTTGGATATCTGCATAATCGACTTTATAAAATAAAACTTCCAGAAGTTTTGTCTTTTTTTGGCGGGACGAGAGCTGTACCGATCATTTGTACCATTGTATATGTTGGAGTAGGAATTTTAATGTTCTTTATCTGGCCGCCGATTCAGGGATTAATGTATTCGCTCGGAGGAATTGTGAAAGCCTCTGGATATTTTGGAACTTTTATTTACGGAGTGCTGGAACGTGCATTGATTCCATTTGGACTGCATCATGTATTTTATCTTCCGTTCTGGCAGACATCACTTGGTGGAACGATGGAAGTGGCAGGGAAGATGGTTGATGGAGCACAGAATATCTTTTTTGCTCAGTTGGCAGATCCTGCAACCACACATTTTAATGTAGAAGCGACAAGATTTATGGCAGGAAAGTTTCCACTAATGATCTTTGGACTGCCAGGAGCAGCACTTGCAATTTATCGTTGTGCAAGACCTGAACAAAGAAAAGTTGTCGGTGGGCTTATGATTTCTGCTGCATTAACATCAATGCTTACAGGAATTACAGAACCATTGGAATTTACATTTCTGTTTATCGCTCCTGGATTATATGCAATTCATTGTATTTTTGCGGGATTTGCATATATGATGATGCATGTACTGAAAATTACAGTGGGATTAACATTTTCAGGAGGCCTTATTGATCTGTTCTTTTTTGGAATCTTGCAAGGACAGGGAAAGACAAACTGGATGATGGTAATTCCACTTGGGATTATCTATTTTATCGTATATTATTTTTTGTTCCATTTTCTGATCCTGAAATTTGATATTAAGACACCGGGAAGAGAAGAAGAAACAACAATAGAATTCGAAGAGGAGTCTGAATATGAATACAGAGAAGATTTCTCAGAAGAATTATTAGCGAAAATTGCAGCTGGCCTTGGGGGCAAAAAGAATATTGGAGATATTGACTGTTGTGTTACAAGACTTCGGTGTGGACTTAAGGATATAAGTCTGGTAGATGATGCTATGATCAGGGAAACGGGATCAAGGGGAATTCTGAAACGAGGTAACAGTATTCAGATTATCTATGGTCCACATGTAACAGTGTTGAAATCAGAATTTGAAGATTACTTAAGAACTAGACGTGCAAAGAAAGAAATCAAACAGTTACTAAAGGAAAATGTACATTCCGAGGAAGAAACGAAACAGGAAAGCATTGCCTGTCCGATCAAAGGAAAAGTGATCGAGTTAGAAGAAGTTGGAGATGAAGCATTTTCTGGAGGAATGTTAGGAGAAGGATTTGCAGTTGTTCCAGAAGAAGGAAAATTATATGCACCAGTAGATGGCATTATTGCGGCTGTATTCCGCACCAAGCATGCACTTGCTATGGAGTCAAAGGAAGGTGCAGAAGTTCTCATTCATCTAGGCCTTGATACCGTCAAACGAAATGGAAAAGGTTTTTATATGAAGGTAGAAGCTGGACAGAAAGTGAAAAAAGGAGAACTTATCTGTGAGTTTGATTTAGAAGATATAAAAGCAGATGGATATGTTATGACAACTCCAGTCGTTATAAGTAATAATGAAGAATATGCAAGCATTGCATTAAATCATATTGGAGAGTGTAATGTAGGGGAAGAAATTTTAACTATCTACAAATAGGTAACTATAAAATTAAATATAGATACAATTCTTAAACTTAAAAAGAAGGGATGTTATTTATGATCGATATTAGATTATAAATAACATCCCTTCTTTTTGTTTGCATGCGAAAAATAGTAGAAATAAAAAATTTTAAATCAATATAATCGACATAATGTTACAAAAATCAATAAAATATTACAATAATATTACGAAATAATAATGAAAAGTATTGACATACTATATATAAGTGCTATAATACACACATACTCGAGTTAACAAAATTGTAACATTTAAAGGAGGGACATTATGATAACGAGGAAAATGAGACTATCGATGGCGATGCTTACGATTGCCGCGAGTGTGTTGACGACAGGAAATATAAAAGCAGATGAGAAAGATACAACAAAAGAAACAAATACAGCAACGGAAAGTAAATATGCGAATAAAGCAGTTGCAGATATTTATTCTACAACAACATTAAATATCCGAAAAAAGGGTAGTATAAATGCAAAGATCGTAGGAAAAATGAAAAAAGGTAACATTGCAACTGTGCTGAAGAAAGGATCTGAATGGTCAAAAGTAAGATCAGGAAATGTTACAGGATACGTAAAAAATCAGTATCTTGTATTTGGCGATGAGATTGAGAACTTTGCGAAACAAAATGTGAAAAAGGTGGCGAAAGTTCAGACGGAAACATTAAGAGTTCGTAAGAAAGCATCTACGGATTCAAAGATTGTTACATTGGTATCTGAAGATGACAAATTAAAAGTTAAGAAGCAGAACGGTGATTGGGCAAAAGTCAAAGTTGATGGTAAAACAGGATATGTCTCAAAAGATTATGCAAAAGTAACATACTCTTTTGGAAAAGCAAAATCCATGAAACAGATTCAGGCAGAACAGGCGGCAAAAGAGGCACAGAAACAAGCAGCGCAAACAACAATCGGAAATGAGTCTGCATCAACATCAAGCAGTAATACTTCAAACAGCAGCACAACATCAGGAAGTACAAAAGCAAGTTCTGTACAGGCGGCAAAGAAAGCTTCCGTATCAGTATCATCCAGTGGTTCATCAGCAACAGGAAGCAGAATCGCAAGTTATGCCCAGCAGTTTATTGGAAATCCATATCGTTATGGAGGAAACAGTTTAACAAGGGGAATTGACTGCTCTGGATTTACACAGCAGATCATGGAAAAATTTGGATACAGCATCAGCCGTACAAGCAGTTCTCAGGCAGGGGATGGAAGAGCAGTATCTACAAGCAACTTAAGAGCTGGGGATTTAGTGTTTTACGGAGATGGTGGAAGTATCAATCATGTGGCACTTTATATCGGTGGTGGTCAGGTGGTACATGCAAGTAATTCTGCACCATATCCAAGAGGTGGAATTAAGATTTCAAATGTAAATTACAGAACACCAATCTGTGCGAGACGTATCATAGGATAGAAAAAGAACTACGAATATTGTTTGTATATGAAAAGAGCGCAGGAGAGCAATTCATGTCGGATCGATCTTCTGTGTTCTTTTTTTGATATATTTGGTATGAAAATAAAAAATTAAAGTTCTGATATTGACAGAAGAACATCAGATTTATAAAATGAAAAAGGTATATTTTTGGTTAGGAAAATAAAGACAGAAAAGAGATGTAGAAAGAAAGCATGAAAGAAAGACGTTTCACAAACAAAAAGCTGATCGCTCTTATGTTACCATTGGCAGTAGATCAGCTTTTAAATTCATTTATGGGTACGGTAGATACTCTTGTGGTCAGTAACTTAGGATCGGCAGCAATTTCAGCGGTCAGTTTAGTGGACTCCATCAATATTTTGGTTGTTCAGGCATTTTTTGCATTGGCTTCTGGTGGTACGGTTGTTTGTTCACATTATCTTGGGTGTGAGAAAAAGGAGAGGGCAACGAATGCAGCCAGACAGTTAGTGTTTATTACATTCGCCATGTCACTGATCATTGCAATTGCATGTCATTTATTCAGCAGTCAGATTCTTGGTGTGATCTTTGGTCAGGTGGAACCAGCAGTCATGGAGAATGCAAAGAAGTATTTCTTTTTTTCTGCAATGTCCTATCCATTTATTGCATTGTACGACGACGGAGCCTGCATTTTAAGAGCACAGGAGAACAGTAAACTTCCAATGCAGATTTCATTTATTGCAAATGGAATTAATGTCGTATTGAATCTAGTGTTTGTATGGATTTTCCATTTTGGAGTAGCAGGATCTTCTGCAGCAACAATGATCGCCAGAGCATTTGCAATGATCGCAGTACTTTATAAATTAAGAAGCCCAAATATGAAAGTGCAGCTTAGAGATTATTTTTCGATTCGTCCGGAATGGAAAGAAATCAAGCGTATTTTACATATCGGGGTACCATCAGGAATTGAAAATGGAATGTTCCAGTTTGGAAAACTTGCAATTCAATCAACAGTATCTTTAATGGGAACGGCGGCAATCGCAGCACAGGGAATGACGAATATCATCGAGAACTTAAATGGAATCATGTCGATTGGAATGGGAATCGGCTTGATGACAGTTGTTGGAGAATGCCTTGGTGCAGGAGAGAAGGAAGAGGCTGTATATTATATAAAGAAGATTTCTATTGCAGCAGAAGTAGTGTTGATCATTACGTGTTTATTAATGTTTGGACTTACTTATCCGATCACTTATTTTGGAGGAATGGAGCCAGAGAGTGCTAAACTTTGCATCTTCATGGTAACATGCATTACGATCGTAAAACCAATTGTATGGATCATGGCTTTTATTCCACCATATGGGTTCAGAGCTGCAGGAGATGTGAAGTTTACGATGACGACATCCATGTTATGTATGTGGCTTTGCAGAGTTGTACTTGCAATGGTACTTGCAAGAGTGTTCCATATGGGACCAATCGCAGTGTGGATCGGAATGTTTACGGACTGGACGATTCGTGCAATTATTTATACAGTACGATTTAGAAATAGAAAGTGGCTTGCACATCAGGTTATCTGATGTGCGTTGCGGATCATGGTGGTTCGTGTTATACTGAAATGTATTTGAATATTAGAAAAATGAAGAAATAGATAGAAGGGATACAGAGAAGATGAAAGTATCAGATTTTACATTTGATTTACCAGAAGAACTGATCGCTCAGGATCCGCTTGAGGACAGATCAAGTTCCAGATTATTAACATTAGATAAGAATACAGGAGAGATCGGACATGATATCTTCCATAACATTGTAAATTATTTAAAACCAGGAGATTGTCTTGTGTTAAATAATACAAAAGTAATTCCAGCAAGACTGATCGGGGCTAAAGAAGAAACAGGTGGAAAAGTTGAGGTTCTGCTTCTTAAGAGAAAACAGGACAATGTATGGGAAACACTTGTAAAACCAGGAAAGAAAGCACGTCCAGGAGCAAGAATCTCTTTTGGAGATGGGAAATTAGTTGGTGAAGTTATTGATGTTGTTGATGAAGGAAACCGTTTGGTGAAGTTTGAATATGAGGGAATTTTTGAAGAAGTGTTAGATGAACTTGGGCAGATGCCATTACCACCATATATTACTCATCAGTTAAAAGATAAGAATCGCTACCAGACAGTTTATGCCAAATATGATGGTTCAGCAGCAGCACCAACAGCGGGATTGCATTTTACAAAAGAATTATTGCAGCAGATCAAAGACATGGGAGTCAATATCGCATATGTGACACTTCATGTAGGACTTGGTACGTTTCGTCCTGTCAAAGTAGATGATGTCTTAGATCATCATATGCATTCTGAATTTTACAGAATCGAAGAAGATGATGCGAAACTCATCAATGAGACAAAGAAAAATGGTGGAAGAGTTATTTCTGTCGGAACAACAAGTACAAGAACATTGGAATCTGTTGCAGAAGAAGATGGGACACTCCATGCTAAGAGCGGATGGACAGACATCTTTATCTATCCAGGATATAAATTTAAAGTAATTGATGGACTGATCACAAACTTTCATCTGCCAGAATCTACATTATTAATGTTAGTTTCTGCTCTTGCTGGAAGAGAACATATTTTAAATGCTTATAATATCGCAGTTAAAGAAAGATACAGATTCTTCTCATTTGGGGATGCTATGTTTATTCATCCATAAGAAGAATTTATGATAAAATGTATTGAGGTATTATTTTAAAGATACGAAATGGAGGAACCTTTATGAAACTCGCACTGATTGGAACAGGAAAGATCATCGAAGATGCATTATTTGCAATGGAACCAGTGAAAACAATTGAGAGAACGGCAGTTTTTGCAAGACCTCACAGCAGGGATAAGGCAGAAAAACTTGCAAAACAGTATGCGATCAAAGAAGTCTACACAGACTATGAAGAGTTATTGAAAAAGACAGAAGCTGATACTGTTTACATTGGCTTGGTCAACAGTGCCCATTATCCATATGCGAAACAGGCATTATTAGCAGGAAAAAATGTAATTCTTGAAAAACCATTTACTGGGTTTTATGAGGAAACCAAAGAACTGGCACAGATCGCAAATGAAAAGAAATTATTTATTTTTGAAGCAATTACAGTACTTCACAATGAAGTGTTCTATGAGATGAAGAAAAACTTAAATAAACTAGGAAATATTCGTATGGCACTGTGCAATTATTCTCAGTATTCAAGCCGTTATGATGCATATTTAGAAGGAGATATCACACACTCTTTTGATCCAGCGTATTATGGCGGTTCATTATATGATATCAATGTATATAATGTTCATTATTGTGTGGGATTGTTCGGGGAACCAAAGAATGCAACTTATTATCCGAATGTTGGACCAAATGGAATCGATACATCAGGAACACTTGTGATGGAATATGATGGATTTAGCGCAGTCTGTACTGGAAGTAAGGATTCAGACAGTCCGGGATATGTCAGCATTCAGGGCGAAAAAGGATTTATGAAGATAGATTCTAAACCGAATATTGCTTCTGAACTGAAGACAATCTATGTCGATGAAAATGTTAAAGAGAAAGTAAAAGACGCAGCAGGAGCGATGGTTCGTGCAACAATTACAGAAGAATATAAAGCACCAGAGCATCATCACCGTATGACACAGGAATTTACGGACTTTGCAAGAATGATCGATGAAAAAGATTATGAAACAGCGAAGGAATTCTTGGATGAGACTGTTGCGGTTGTGAAAGTACTTGAGACGGCAAGAAAGAAAGCTGGAATCGAGTTTTAATATTATAGAAGGAAGTAACCTATGAAAGTAATCATTATCGGTGGCGGTGCTGCTGGCATGCTGGCTGCATATCAGGCAGCAAAATGTGGAAACGATGTTTCTTTATACGAAAAAAATGAAAAATTAGGAAAGAAGATATTTATCACAGGAAAAGGCCGCTGTAATGTGACAAATGCCTGTGAGGTCGAAGAATTGTTAGATCATGTCGTAACGAATAAAGAGTTTTTGTACAGTGGTTTCTATTCATTTACGAATAATGCAATGATGGAATTGTTAGAAGAGCTTGGATGCCCGCTCAAAGTAGAAAGAGGAAACCGAGTATTTCCAGTATCCGATCATTCTTCGGATGTTATTGCAGCATTGCAGAGAGGGCTTAGAAAAGAGAATGTTGATATTTATTTAAATACAACAGTTAAAAAGATTCTGAGTGAAGACGGAACTGTAACAGGAGTTAGATTGGCATCTGGAGACACGGTGAAGGCTGATAAAGTCATTGTTGCAACAGGAGGTATGTCCTATCAGACAACAGGATCTACGGGTGATGGGTATGATTTTGCAAGAAAAGCAGGGCATAAAGTGACAAAACTTACCCCGGCACTTGTGCCATTTGAGATTAAAGAAGATTTCTGCAAACAGCTAATGGGATTGTCCTTAAGAAATGTCGCAGTGAAGATGACAGCAGATGGCAAAAAGATTTATGAAGATTTTGGAGAAATGCTTTTTACGCATTTTGGAATTAGTGGACCGGTTGTTTTAAGTGCCAGCAGTTATATCGGAAAATATCAAGGAAAAGAATTAAAATTTATGATTGACCTGAAACCGGCACTTAATAAAGACCAATTAGATCACAGAGTATTAAAAGATTTCAACAAGGCACTTAATAAAGATTTTGTAAATTCTTTGGATAATCTTTTGCCGAAAAAGCTGATTCCTGTTATCGTAGAATTATCAGGAATTCCAGAACATAAGAAAGTTAATGAGATCACGAAGAAAGAAAGAGAAACTTTGGTTTCTTTATTAAAGTGTCTTGAACTTACGATCACTGGAGTCAGAGGATTTAAAGAAGCGATCATCACACAGGGTGGAGTTAATGTGAAAGAAATAGATCCTGGAACGATGGAATCAAAGAAAGTCAAAGGATTATATTTTGCAGGAGAAGTCTTAGATCTTGATGCGGTTACAGGTGGATTTAATCTACAGATCGCATGGTCAACAGGCTATCTTGCAGGAATGAATTAGTATATCAAGAAGCAGATCAGGAGGAAAAGGTAATGTACAGTATTGCGATTGACGGACCAGCGGGAGCAGGGAAAAGCACGATTGCAAAAACAATTGCAAAGAAACTAGAATTTATTTATGTAGACACAGGGGCGATGTATCGTGCTATGGCACTTTATTTTATCAGACACGAGATCGATCCAAAAAATGAAGAAGCAATCAATAAAGCGTGCCCAGATATTCATGTAAGTATCAATTATGAAGATGGGGTGCAGCAAGTATTATTAAATGGGGAGAATGTAAATGGTCTGATACGCACCGAAGAAGTTGGAAATATGGCTTCTAAAACATCTGCTTATAAGACGGTTCGCGCAACACTTCTGGATCTTCAGAGAGATCTTGCCAAGACAGCCAATATCTTAATGGACGGGAGAGATATCGGAACCAATGTACTGCCAGATGCAGACTTGAAAATTTATTTAACAGCATCATCCAAAGTAAGAGCTGAGCGTCGCTACAAAGAGTTAGTAGAAAAAGGCGTGAAAGCGGATTTTAATAAGATTGAAGAAGATATCATCATCCGTGACCGTCAGGATATGGAACGAGAGATCGCACCCCTAAAACAGGCAGACGATGCAGTGCTTGTTGATTCTTCTGATATGACGATCGAAGAAGTTGTCGATGCGATCGTTGCGGAATTTGAGAAAGTAAAATAATTGCGTTTGCAAAGATTCATTTACAAACAGTGAGGGTAAAGATGGAAGTTATTTTAGCCAAAACAGCAGGATTTTGTTTCGGGGTGAAGCGTGCGGTTGATACGGTTTACAAAGAAGCAGGGAAGAAAAATGTATACACATACGGACCGATCATTCACAATTCAGAGGTTGTCAATGACCTGAAGAAAAAGGGTGTGGAAGTGATCAATTCCAGAGAAGAATTAGAAGCTTTGGAAGAAGGAACTGTGATCATCCGTTCTCATGGAGTTGCAAGAGAGATCTATGATCTGATCTATAAAAAAGGATTAGAATTAGTTGATGCGACATGTCCATTTGTAAGAAAAATCCATAAGATTGTAGAGAAAGCAGGCAACGATGGCAATCAGGTGATCATTGTTGGAAGTGAGCAGCATCCGGAAGTTCAGGGAATTAAAGGATGGTGTACTGGAGAAGTACATATCATCTCAGAAGCAAGTCAGCTTGATGGAATTGATCTTAATAAGCCAACCACTCTTGTATCACAAACGACATTTAATTACAAGAAATTTCAAGATTTAGTTGAAATTCTGAATAAAAAGGGTTATGATATAGGAGTATGTAATACAATATGTAATGCCACGGAAGAGCGTCAACTGGAAGCAAAGTCTATCGCTAAGGGTGTAGATGCAATGGTTGTGATCGGAGATAAGCAAAGCTCCAACAGCCAGAAGTTATATGAGATTAGTAAGAAAGAGTGTGAGAACACCTTTTTTGTGCAGACACTTAGAGACCTGGATTTGAAACTTTTTGAATCGACTGGTAAGGTAGGTATTACAGCGGGGGCCTCAACCCCACAGAAAATTATCAAGGAGGTTCATGCTAGCATGACAGAAAAGAGTTTTGAAGAATTATTAGAGGAAAGTTTTGTGACAATTCACAACGGAGAGGTAGTGAAAGGTACAGTTATCGATGTGAAACCAGATGAGATCATCTTAAACATCGGATACAAAGCAGATGGTATCTTAACAAGAAGTGAATACTCTAATGATTCAGCCAACGTAGATTTAACAACTGTTGCTAAAGTTGGTGATACTATGGAGACTAAGGTATTAAAAGTGAATGATGGAGAAGGACAGGTTCTTCTTACTTATAAGAGATTAGCAGCTGAAAAAGGAAACAAACGTTTAGAAGAAGCTTACGAGAACAAAGAAGTCTTAAAAGCACCTGTAGCTCAGGTATTAGATGGTGGATTAAGCGTACTGATCGACGAAGCTCGTGTATTCATCCCAGCAAGCTTAGTTTCTGATTCTTACGAAAGAGACTTAAAGAAATACGAAGGACAGGAAATCGAATTCGTTATCAGTGAGTTCAACCCTCGTAAGAGAAGAGTCATCGGAGATCGTAAACAGTTATTAGTAGCTGCTAAGAAAGAAAAACAGAAAGAATTATTCGAGAAGATCGAACCAGGAATGAAAGTAGAAGGAGTAGTTAAGAACGTAACAGACTTCGGTGCATTCATCGATTTAGGTGGAGCAGACGGACTTCTTCATATTTCTGAAATGTCTTGGGGACGTGTTGAAAACCCTAAGAAGGTCTTCAATATTGGAGATAAAGTAACAGTTCTGATCAAGGATATTCAGGGAGAAAAGATTGCATTAAGCTTAAAATTCCCAGAAGAAAATCCATGGTTAAAAGCAGAAGAGAAATACAAAGTAGGAAGTGTTGTAACTGGTAAAGTTGCACGTATGACAGATTTCGGAGCATTCGTTGAATTAGAATCAGGAATCGATGCACTTCTTCACGTTTCTCAGATTGCAAAAGAACATATCGACAAACCATCTGACGTATTAAGCGTTGGACAGGAAATCGAAGCTAAAGTAGTTGACTTCAAGAAAGATGATAAGAAGATCAGCTTAAGCATGAAAGCATTAGCTAACGAAGAAGAAAAAACAGAAGAATAAGATTTTTATCAAGGAATCCTGATTTTTATAAATCAGGATTCTTTTTTCATACAAGTATTGTAAAAAAAGACGTTTTGCGATATAATCATTCTTAAAAATACATTTTTTTAAAAAGATAAACCTCGAAAAGGAGTTATGACCATGGAATTAAAGAAGTTTAAAAAAGTATTGGTTGCAAACCGTGGTGAGATTGCGATCCGAGTTTTCCGAGCTTTGAATGAACTTGGAATTACAACGGTTGGTATCTATTCAAAAGAAGATCGTTATGCCTTATTCCGTTCCAAAGCTGATGAATCTTATCAGCTAAATCCGGACAAAGGACCAATCGATGCATATCTTGATATCAATACGATCATTCGTATTGCAAAAGAAAAGAACGTAGATGCAATTCATCCAGGTTATGGATTTTTATCAGAGAATCCAGATTTTGTAGATGCCTGTGAGAAGAATGGAATCACATTTATCGGGCCATCTTCAAGCTTAATGCGTAGAATGGGAGATAAGATTTCATCTAAACAGATGGCAATTGAAGCTGATGTGCCAATCATTCCTGGTGTAGACCATGCGGTTCACGGACTAGAAGAAGTGACTGAGATTGCGAACCAGGTTGGATATCCTGTGATGTTAAAGGCCTCTAATGGTGGTGGAGGGCGTGGAATGCGTATCGTTCACTCAGCAGAAGAGATGCCAAAAGAATATGCAGAAGCAAGGGATGAATCCAAGAAGGCATTTGGAGACGATCAGATTTTCGTTGAAAAATACTTAGAGAGTCCAAAACATATCGAGGTTCAGATCATTGGTGACCAGTATGGACATGTGGTTCATTTATTTGACCGTGATTGCTCTGTACAGAGAAGACACCAGAAGGTTGTAGAATATGCTCCAGCATTTAGTGTACCAGATGAAGTAAGAAAACAGATTTTTGAAGCTTCTGTTCGTCTTGCAAAGCATGTAGGATATTCTAATGCCGGAACATTAGAGTTCTTAGTAGATGCAAATAATAATGCATACTTTATTGAAATGAATCCTCGTGTACAGGTAGAGCATACGATCACAGAGATGGTAACAGGTGTTGATATCGTACAGACACAGATTCTTGTGGCAGAAGGATATACTTTAGATTCTGAAGAAATCGGAATTGGTTCTCAGGAAGATGTTAAATGTAATGGATATTCTATTCAGACACGTATCACAACTGAAGATCCAATGAATAATTTCCTGCCAGATACAGGTAAGATCACAGTATATCGTTCTGGGGCTGGTAACGGAATTCGATTAGATGGTGGTAACGCATATGCAGGAGCTGAGATCACACCATACTATGACAGCTTATTAGTAAAAGCTATTTCTCATGATCGTACATTTGGAAGAGCAGTTGATAAATCTATCCGTGTATTAAAAGAGATTCGTATCCGTGGAGTTAAGACAAACATTCCATTCCTGATCAACGTATTAAACCATGAGACATTCCGTGAAGGAAAATGCTATACAACATTTATTGAAGATACACCAGAATTATTCTTACTTCCAGAGAGCCAGGACAGAGCAACAAAGATCCTTGAATTCTTAGGAAATAAAATGGTTAATGTACAGAAAGCAGTTCTTGATAAACCAGATTTTGAGGCAAGAACTCTTCCAAAATATGACACAGAGAAGAAGATATATGGTTCCAGAGATAAGTTCTTAGAGATGGGAGCAAAAGACTTCACACAGAGTCTGTTAAATGAGAAGAGATTATTGATCACAGATACAACCATGCGTGATGCACAGCAGTCTTTAATGGCTACACGTATGAGAACAAAAGACTTAGTTGGAGCCTCTGATGCGACAAACGCATTTATGGAGAATGCATTCTCTGTAGAGGCTTGGGGTGGAGCTACTTATGATACAGCTTATCGTTTCTTAAAAGAATCTCCATGGAAGAGATTAAAATTATTAAGACAGCATATGCCAAATACACTGATCCAGATGTTACTTCGTGCATCCAATGCTGTGGGATATAGTAACTATCCAGATAATGTTGTTAAGAAATTCATCAATGAAGCATCTCAAAAAGGTGTTGATGTATTCCGTATCTTTGACAGCTTAAACTGGGTTGAGAATATGAAAATGCCGATTGAAACTGCATTAAAGACAGGTAAGATTGTAGAAGGAACGATCTGTTACACAGGAGATATCACAGATCCTAACGAGACAAAATATACATTAGACTATTATGTAAAGAAAGCCAAAGAATTAGAAAGTTTAGGTGTACATATCTTTACGATCAAGGATATGGCAGGTCTTGTAAAACCATATGCAGCGAAGAAACTGGTAAGTGCGTTAAAAGAAGAATTAAACATTCCAGTCAACCTGCATACGCATGATTCTACAGGAAATGGTGTCAGTACATTACTGATGGCATCTGAAGCAGGACTTGATATCGCTGATTGTGCGATCGGTTCTATGAGTTCTATGACAAGTAATCCATGTATGAACTCTTTAGTAGAAGCATTAAAAGGAACAGAGCGTGATACAGGACTTGATACAGATGAATTAACAGAATTAAGCCAGTACTATGCAAGAATCCGTCCAATCTACAAACAGTTTGAGAGCGGAATGGATGCACCAAACACAGAGATCTACAAATATGAGATTCCAGGTGGACAGTATTCTAACTTGTTAGCTCAGGTGAAAGAAATGGGTGCAGCAGATGACTTTGAAGAGATCAAAGGATTATATAGAGATGCAAACCATTTACTTGGAAATATCGTCAAAGTAACACCATCATCTAAAGTGGTTGGAGACTTTGCAATCTTTATGTTCAAGAATGGATTAACAAAAGATAATATCCTAGAAGCTGGTAAAGATTTATCTTATCCAGATTCTGTAGTAGAATATTTTGAAGGTATGATCGGACAGCCAGAAGGTGGATTCCCAGAAGAATTACAGAAGATCGTATTGAAAGATAAGAAACCGATCAGTGTACGTCCAGGAAGCTTATTACCAGATGAAGATTTTGATTATATTGCAAAGGGATTAAAAGAAAACTTTTATATGGATAATATGGAAGATCCAGATGTTTTAAGCCAGAAAGTATTAAGTTATGCATTATATCCAAAAGTATATGAAGATTATTGCAGACATTTTGAGGCTTATAACGATGTAACAGGACTTGAAAGTCATGTATACTTCTATGGATTAAGAAAAGGTGAAGAAACAACCCTAAGATTAGATGAAGGAAAAGATCTGATCATCAAATTTATTGATATGACAGAGCCAGATAAAGATGGATATCGTCTGTTAGATTTTGAAGTTAATGGATCTATCCGTGAGATCAAAGTCCTTGATAAGAACTTGGAGGTTAAGACAGACGGAAGAGTCAAGGCAGATAAATCAAATCCAGCACATCTTGGATCAACAATTCCAGGAACAGTTGGTAAAGTTCTTGTCAATGAAGGTGATGAAGTTACAGTGAACATGCCACTGATGACAGTCGAAGCCATGAAGATGGAGACAACAGTTGTTTCTACAGTTAATGGTAAGGTTGATAAGATCTATGTCAAAGAAGGAGAACAGGTAAATCAAGAAGATCTGTTAATTTCTTTTGAGATTGATGAATAGAAATTAAATTAGATTTCATACTAAAGAAGGAAGTAAGAAGACACTTCCTTCTTTTTTTATATAGAAATATAATATGGAAAGGTAAAATTTAGTATGAAAGATAATGAAACAAAAGAAATAGAACAATTTGGACAGTTACAGGAAAATGGAATTTTGATCATGACGATCGTTGGTGAAATTGAAGGTCATCAGCTATCTGCACAGAATGCAAAAACAACGAAATATGAACATATGATTCCACTTCTTGCAAAGGCAGAGCAGGATCAAAGTATTAAAGGAATTTTGATCTTGATCAATACGATTGGCGGAGATGTAGAATGTGGACTTGCGATCGCAGAGCTTATTGCATCGCTTGGGAAACCAACCGTATCGCTTGTTCTTGGAGGAAGCCATTCGATTGGAGTACCACTTGCTGTAGCTGCAGATCATTCATTTATTGTAAAAAGTGCAACAATGATGATTCATCCAGTGAGAAGTTCTGGGACGTTTATCGGAGTGATTCAAAGTTATCGTAATATTGAAAAGATTCAGGATCGCATTACTACATTTATTAGTGATCATTGTAAGATGAGAAAGGAAAGAGTGGAAGAATTGATGCTTCACATCGGACAGCAGGTAAAAGACGTTGGTACGATCCTTTCAGGAGAAAAAGCAGTGCAGGAAGGTCTGATCGATGAAATGGGTGGGATGAAAGAAGCGACAGACAAATTGATTGAAAAAATAAATCAATCTAAAAATAAATAGAAAATTTGAATAAAAAACAGATAATAGCTTTATGATATTCCTGTTTTGGTGTATGATAAGAATAACAAGTATGTTAAAAAAAACACAAACCATGTCGAAACATCATAAAAGGAGGAAACATCATGAGAGGAATAGAGACACCGGTTCGGAATGTCAGAAGAAGAATTTTCAAAGAGATTGCAAAATTTGGTTATGAACAAAAAAATTTACAGGATCTTGAAGATCTTCCATATGAGATCGTACCAGGGGAAGTTGCAAAATATCGAGACAGTATATATCGAGAACGAGCGATCGTAGGAGAAAGATTGAGGCTTGCAATGGGAATGTCTTTAAATCCAGCGGATAAGCCAACAAGAATCACCAAAGGAATTGATGAAAGTAATATTTCAGAAAAATATTATGAACCGCCACTTCTTCAGGTCATTCCATCTGCTTGTAACGAATGTAAAGAAAAAGCATTTATTGTAGGTGAACAGTGTCAGGGATGTATGGCACATCCATGTATGGAAGTCTGTCCGAAGAAAGCTATTAGTTTTAAAGAAGGATACTCTTATATTGATCAGGAAAAATGCATTAAATGTGGGCAATGCAAGAAAGTTTGTCCATATGGTGCGATTTATGAAAGAAGACGTCCTTGTGCAAATGCATGTGGAGTTGGAGCAATTGAAACAGATTATGCAGGAAGGGCTAAGATTAATCCGGATAAATGTGTTTCCTGTGGAATGTGTATGGTAAATTGTCCGTTTGGGGCAATTGCAGATAAATCTCAGATTTATCAGTTGATCAAGGCAATGAATGAAGGTTCGGAAGTAATTGCAATCTTAGCTCCAGCATTTGTCGGGCAATTTGGCCCAAAAGCGACGCCAAATAAAATTAAAGCAGCACTTCTTGATATTGGATTTGCAGATGTATGGGAAGTTGCGGTTGGTGCGGATGCAGGAGCATTGGAAGAGGCGAAACATTATGTTCATAGTGTGGTAACAGGGAAATTACCATTCTTATTGACATCGTGTTGTCCATCATGGTCTATGCTCGGAAAGAAGTATTTCCCAGAGGTGATCGATGAGATTTCAAATGCATTAACTCCGATGGTTGCAACAGCAAGAGCGGCAAGAATCGCATCACCGAATGCTAAAATTGTTTTCGTAGGACCATGTGTTGCAAAGAAACTCGAAGCATCAAGACGAACTGTTCGAAGTGAGGTTGACTTTGTAATCACATTTGAAGAGTTGGCAGGAATGTTTGATGCTAAAGAAATTGATTTTAATACGTATGATAAAGAAGAAGAATTAAATGATGCATTTGGAGCAGGACGTGGATATGCAGTTGCAAGTGGAGTTGCCGGAGCGATCAAAGCATGTATTGATGAATATTATCCTGGAACAGAAGTAAAGATTGATCATGTAGAAGGACTTGCAGAATGCAAAAAAATGCTTTTACAAGCAAAGGCAGGAAAGAAAAATGGCTATTTGATCGAAGGAATGGGATGTCCGGGTGGATGTGTAGCAGGAGCAGGTACAAATATTCCAGTTGTAAAAGCAGGAATTCAAGTGAAGAAATTTGTGAAAGAAGCGGAAAGCTTTGTCCCACCAGAAACAGCACAATATTAAATGTGAAAAGAAAAAGGAAAATGTATGGAAGAGGAATACATTTTCCTTTTTCTATGGTTGGACTTGCGTATTTTGATATTTAATTGTAAAATAAGAAAATACGCAGATTATGTATACAAAGTGTATACAGCAAGAGAGGTAACAATTTCTATGGCAGCAAAGAAAACGAGAAAGAGAAAGACGTCCTCTGCAGCAAAGAAACGAACACGCAAAAGACAAAAAGATTTTGCACCATTTTACAAAGAGATTGCAGTATTAGTTGTTTTTGCTCTTTTCATTTTTTTATTTTTAAGCAATTTTGGGATATGTGGATATATAGGAAATAGTATTAGTACATTTTTCTTCGGGGCATTTGGAACAACATATTATATTGTTCCGATTGTAGCGTTTTTATTAGTGATCCTTCTAATTTCAAATGATTATAGTAGCCTTGCGATAAAGAAAGTTTGCTTTACGATTTTACTATTGTGCATGATTTCTACAATTTTTCAAATGGTATTTGAAGTAAAAGATGCCTATTCGGCATTTTTATTTAGTGGAAGAACGCATCGTGGTGGAGGATTTATAGGAGCATTGATCGGTTCATTTCTTTATAAGGAACTTGGTGGAGCAGGAAGTGTTTTAGTCGTAATGTTGGTATCTATCATTTCAGTGATCCTTGTAACGGAACGCTCACTCCTTAGTTTTCTTAAAAAGGCCGTGGATTTCTTTATGATCGAAGAAGATGAAGAAAGAACAGCAGTGAAAAAACAACGAGTCAAGGGGAAAAAAGAATCGAAAGGATCAGAACTGAAGAAGAAACGTTCTTTGAATATTCCAGATCTTAGATTAGGAAGACCCAAACCATCAGAAGCTTCACCGATGCCTGTGATGGAGGAAGAACCAAGAGCGTCAGTTCAGATGCAAAAAGATTTTGATGATTTGATCGTACAACCAGCTCCAGAAGTTGAAGAACGATCAATAGAACCAATGGAACCAGTACAGCCAAAAGCATCAAAGAGATCATTGGTGAATAAAGACAAAGAAACAAGGATCAAGCCAGTAGAGATTCTTCCGCAAGTTCGGACGAGAGAAGGAGATTATAAGTTTCCACCAGTATCTCTATTAGAAAAAGGGAAGAAAACATCGAATAATAATAAAGAAGAACTACGGCAGACAGCACAAAAACTACAAAAAACATTGGAAGATTTCGGAGTTCATGTTACAATTACCAATATTAGCTGTGGACCATCGGTTACACAGTTTGAATTACATCCGGAACAGGGTGTGAAAGTGAGCAAGATCGTTAATCTTGCAGATGATATCAAATTAAACCTTGCAGCAGCTGATATAAGAATTGAAGCACCGATTCCTGGAAAGTCGGCAATCGGAATCGAGGTTCCGAATAAGACAAACCAGATGGTCATGTTCAGAGACCTGATCGAGAATCAGGAATTTGCACAGGCAAGATCAAAGATAGCATTTGCGGTAGGAAAGAACCTTGCAGGGCAGGTAATCGTGTCAGATATTGCTAAGATGCCTCATTTATTGATCGCGGGAGCGACAGGTTCTGGTAAGTCGGTTTGTATCAATACTTTGATCATGAGTATTTTATACAAAGCAACTCCAGAAGAAGTGAAACTGATTATGATCGATCCAAAGGTTGTAGAATTAAGTGCATATCAAGGAATTCCACATTTATTGATTCCAGTCGTTACTGATCCAAAGCAAGCATCGAGTGCATTAAACTGGGCTGTGATGGAGATGGGAGAGAGATATAAGAAGTTTGCAGAAGTTAATGTAAGAAACTTAACAGGTTACAATGAGAAGGTAGAGGAATCGATTAAGAATGGTATGGAAGGCGAAGATTTTAAGAAACTTCCACAGATCGTAATTATCGTAGACGAGCTTGCAGACCTTATGATGGTTGCACCAGGGGAAGTAGAAGATGCAATCGTGCGTTTGTCACAGCTTGCCAGAGCCGCAGGAATCCATCTGGTCATTGCAACACAGAGACCTTCTGTTAACGTTATCACAGGACTTATTAAGGCAAATGTACCTTCAAGAATCGCATTTTCGGTATCATCGGGAGTTGATTCAAGAACTATCATTGATATGAATGGTGCTGAAAAGTTATTAGGAAAGGGTGATATGTTATTTTACCCATCCGGATATCAGAAACCAATCCGTGTGCAAGGTGCATTTATCAGTGATGAAGAAGTCGGCAAGGTTGTAGAATTTTTAAAAGAAGAGAACAACGTAGAAGACAACTATGGTGCAGATATTCAGGAAAAGATTCAGACAGCTGCAGTGAAAGCAGCGACATCGCAGGAGAGGGATGAATATTTTGAGGATGCAGCCAAATTTATTATTGATAAAGACAAGGCTTCGATCGCAAGCCTTCAAAGAGTTTTCAAGATCGGCTTTAACCGGGCAGCAAGACTGATGGATCAGTTATGCGAAGCGGGAATCGTCGGAGAAGAAGAAGGAACCAAGCCAAGGAAAGTTCTTATGAGTGAAGAACAATTTGAACAATACAAAGAAGATTATCTATAGAAAGGAAACCATTATGAAAACAGACATTGAAATCGCACAGGAAGCTACATTATTACCAATCAAAGAAGTTGCAGCAAATATTGGGATCAAAGAAGATGACCTTGAATTATATGGCAAATACAAGGCTAAATTTGATTCTCATTTTATGGATGAAGTAAAGGATAATGAAGATGGAAAACTTGTTCTTGTAACAGCAATCAACCCAACTCCAGCAGGAGAAGGAAAGACAACAACAAGTGTTGGGGTATCTCAGGCATTAAATAAACTTGGAAAGAAAACAATCTGTGCCCTTCGTGAGCCATCTCTTGGACCTTGTTTTGGTATCAAAGGTGGAGCAGCAGGTGGTGGATATGCCCAGGTTGTACCAATGGAAGATTTAAACCTTCATTTTACAGGAGATTTCCATGCGATCACATCTGCGAACAACTTATTAGCAGCAATGCTTGATAACCATATCCAGCAGGGGAACAAGTTAAATATCGATACAAGAGATGTTGTATGGAAGAGATGTATCGATATGAACGACCGTGCATTAAGAAATACAGTCATCGGACTTGGACGCCGTGTAGATGGAGTTGTTCGTGAAGATCATTTTGTGATCACAGTAGCATCTGAGATCATGGCAATTCTTTGTCTTGCAAATGACATGGCAGATTTAAAAGAACGTTTAGGAAAGATCATTGTTGCATACAATATGGATTGTGAACCAGTCACAGCCAAAGATTTAAATGCAGTTGGAGCAATGGCAGCATTGTTAAAAGATGCCTTAAAACCAAATATGATCCAGACATTAGAACATACACCAGCTTTTGTACATGGTGGGCCATTTGCGAATATCGCACATGGATGTAACAGTGTACAGGCTACAAAATTAGCATTAAAATTATCTGATATCACGATCACAGAAGCAGGATTTGGAGCTGACCTTGGAGCAGAAAAATTCATGGATATCAAATGTCAGATGGCAGATCTTCATCCAGATGCAGTCGTATTAGTAGCAACTGTACGTGCTTTAAAATACAATGGTGGAGTTGCAAAAGATAACCTTGCAGAGGAGAATATTGACGCATTAAGCAAAGGTATCGTAAACCTTGAGAAACATATTGAGAACTTAAAATTATTTGGAGTCCCTGTTGTTGTAACATTAAACCAGTTTGCAACAGATACAGAAGCAGAACTTACATTTATCAAGAATTTCTGCGAAGAAAGAGATTGTGATTTTGCGTTATCTCAGGTATGGGAAAAAGGTGGAGAAGGTGGAATCGAACTTGCGAAAGCAATTCTCCGTACATTAGAGAATAAAGAAAGCCACTACAAACCATTATATACATACGAAGATACAACAATTGAAGAAAAGATTGAGACAATCGCAACAAAGATCTATGGTGCAGACAAAGTTGTATACACAGCAGCTGCAGCACGTCAGAAGAAGAGACTTACTGAACTTGGATATGGACATCTTCCAATCTGTATGGCAAAGAACCAGTATTCTTTATCTGATGATCCTAAGAAACTTGGACGTCCAGAAGGATTTGATATCACGATCCGTGAGATTTATGTCAATGCGGGTGCAGGATTCTTAGTAGCCTTAACAGGAGATGTCATGACAATGCCAGGACTTCCAAAGAAACCAGCAGCAGAAGGAATTGATGTGAATGACGATGGAGTTATCACAGGATTATTCTAAAACCATAAGAGAAAAAATATATAAAACACAATACTTAAAAGCTTAAAAGAAATGACGAGGAAATACAATGCAGATTATTGATGGAAAGAAGATTTCTCAGGAAATCAAAGATGAAGTAAAAGAAGAAGTAGCACAGCTAAAAGCAGAAGGAAAAGATATTGCTCTTGCCGTAATCCAGGTAGGAGCAGATCCTGCATCAAGCGTTTATGTACGTAACAAAAAACGTGCCTGCGAATATGTAGGAATCGAATCTGTAAGCTATGAACTTCCAGAAGAGACAACACAGGAAGAATTAATGGCGATCGTTGACAAATGCAACAAAGATCCTAAGATCAATGGAATTTTAGTACAACTTCCACTTCCAAAACATTTAGATGAAGATGAAGTGTTGTTAGCAATCGATCCTAAGAAAGACGTTGATGGATTCCACCCAGTCAGTGTTGGAAATATGGTGATCGGAGAAAAAGGATTCTTACCATGTACACCAGCCGGAGTAATTCAGTTATTAAAACGATCTGGTGTTGAAATTGATGGAAAAGAATGTGTGGTAGTCGGAAGAAGTAACATCGTAGGAAAGCCTATGGCAATGTTATTATTACGTGAGAACGGAACGGTCACAATCTGCCATTCTCATACGAAAGATTTAAAAGAGGTCTGCAAACGCGCAGATATCTTAGTTGTAGCAATTGGTAAACCGAAATTTATTGATGATTCTTATGTAAAAGACGGGGCAGTTGTTATCGATGTTGGAATCCACAGAAATGAAAATAACAAACTTTGTGGTGATGTAGATTATGATAAAGTTGCACCAAAGACAACAGCGATCACACCAGTTCCAGGTGGAGTTGGGCCAATGACGATTGCAATGTTAATGAAAAACTGCGTAGAATCTAAGAAACTGTTTGGAGAGTAAGAGAAATGAAAATATTATTTATTTCGCTTGGATGTGATAAAAACTTAGTAGATAGTGAAGTGATGCTTGGACTTTTGACCAAGAATGGCTACACTTTAACAGATGATGAAACACAGGCAGATGTAATTGTAATCAATACTTGCTGTTTCATCCATGATGCTAAAGAAGAAAGTATCAATACGATCTTAGAGATGGCACAATATAAAGAACAGAACTTAAAAGCGTTAGTTGTGACAGGATGTCTTGCAGAACGTTACAAAGATGAGATTTTAAAAGAGATTCCAGAGATTGATGCTGTTCTTGGAACAACAAGTTATGATTCTATTGTGGAAGCAGTTAATATGGCACTGGCAGAGAATGCTGGAGAACATTTTGAACATTACGAAAGTATTGATTACCTTCCAGACAACTCAGAAGTAGAACGTGTTGTAACAACAGGAAATCATATGGCATATTTAAAGATTGCTGAAGGATGTGATAAACGTTGCAGCTATTGTATCATTCCAAAGATTCGTGGACATTTCAGAAGTGTTCCAATGGAAGAATTATTAAATGAAGCAAAACGCCTTGCATCCGAAGGAGTGAAAGAATTAGTTCTGGTAGCTCAGGAAACAACACTTTATGGAAAAGACCTAACAGGAGAAAAACAGCTTCCATTATTACTTCATGAACTTTGCAAGATTGAAGGAATCGAATGGATTCGTCTGTTATACTGTTATCCGGAAGAAATCACAGATGAGTTGATCGAGGCAATCAAGACAGAAGAAAAAGTCTGCAATTATATTGATATGCCGATTCAGCATAGCGAGAACCGTATCTTACAGAGAATGGGAAGAAGAACATCAAGAGAAGATCTGGTCGCAGTGATCAAGAAACTTCGTCAAGAAATTCCTGATATCACGATCCGTACAACATTGATCACAGGATTCCCGGGAGAGAGCGAAGAAGATCATGAAGGATTAATGAATTTTGTGGAAGAATGTAAATTTGACCGTTTAGGAGTCTTTACTTATTCACCAGAAGAAGACACACTGGCAGCGACATTTGAGGATCAGATTGATGAAGAAGTTAAAGAAGCACGAAGAGATGAACTGATGAGCCTTCAGCAGGAAATCTCCTATGAACACACTCAGCAATTAGTTGGTAAAACGATCAAAGTTATGGTTGAGGGATATTTATTTGAAGATGACATCTATGTTGGACGTTCTTATATGGATGCACCAAAGGTAGATGGATGCGTTTTTATAAATTCTCCAGAAGAACTGATGACAGGAGACTTTGTTTATGTTAAAATTACCCAGGGTAGAGAATATGATGTGATAGGAGAAGTAGATTATGAATTTACCAAATAGGTTAACAATTTTAAGAACACTTATGATTCCGGTATTCTTATTTTTCTTGCTTACAGATTATGCAGGGAATTGTAGCAAATGGATCGCAGTTATTGTATTTATTCTAGCAAGTCTTACAGATTTTTTAGATGGACATATTGCCAGAAAATATAATCTGGTAACAAACTTTGGAAAATTTATGGATCCATTGGCGGACAAATTATTAGTTAGTTCAGCTATGATCGCATTAGTTGGAATGCATCGTTTATCATCCATTGTAGCAATCATCATTATTGCAAGAGAATTTATTATCAGTGGATTTCGTTTGATTGCCTCTGACAATGGAATCGTTATTGCAGCCAGCTACTGGGGAAAATTTAAGACAAACTTCCAGATGTTTATGATCATCATGCTGATCATTGACCTTGGAACAAGCACAGCTGTTATGATCGAGAATGTATTGATCGTGATTGCGACAGCTTTAACAATTATTTCTTTAGTTGATTATTTAGTGAAGAATAAACAGGTCTTATCTGAAGGGAACTAAATCCAGAAAGGAACAATATTTATGACAGCAGAAATTATTTGCGTAGGAACAGAGATTTTATTAGGAAACATCGTGAATACCAATGCTGCCTACTTATCAGAACGCTTAGCCTCATTGGGGATAAGCGTTTTTTTTGAAACAACAGTAGGTGACAACGAAGAAAGATTAGAAGATGTGATCAGACAAGGATTTGAAAGATCTGATATTTTGATCTTATCTGGTGGATTGGGACCAACGAAAGATGATCTTACAAAAGAAGTTGCAACGAAAGTATGTGGGCAGAAGCTTGTAGAAGATGAAGAAGCACTAAGACGATTAAAAGAATATTTTGCAAGCAGCCATCGAAGCATGACAGAGAATAATCTAAAACAAGCACTGATATCAGAAGATTGTGATGTTTTATACAATGAAAATGGAACAGCACCTGGAATGATCATTCATGCAAAAGGAGAAAAGAAAGTAGTTCTACTCCCAGGACCTCCAAGTGAATTGATTCCAATGTTCCACGATCAGGTAGAGCCAATTTTAAAAGAATTAAGTTCAGAAGTGCTGTATTCTGATGTTGTGAAAATTGACTGTATGGGAGAAAGCCAGGTTGCTGAAGAGATTGAAGATTTAATTGAAAAACAGACAAATCCTACAGTTGCCCCATATGCCAAATTGGGAGAAGTCCATCTTCGAGTGACAGCAAAAGCGACAAGTGAAGAAGAGGCAAAGAAATTTGTAGCACCAGTAACAGAAGAATTATACAGAAGATTTGGACATAAGATCTTTACAACAAAAGAAGATGAAACATTAGAAGATGTTGTAGTCAATATGTTGAGTAAACATCACTATACGATCGCTGCAGCAGAATCTTGTACAGCTGGCATGTTTACCGCAAGATTAGTCAATGTCGCAGGGGCTTCCGACGTCTTAAATGAAAGTTTTATCACATATGCAAATGAAGCTAAGATGAAATATCTGGGAGTCAAAGAAGAAACATTAAATACAGTTGGAGCAGTTTCAGAAGAGACTGCAAAACAGATGGCAGAAGGTGTTGCAAAACGGGCAGGATCAAATGTCGGAGTTGGAATTACAGGACTTGCAGGACCTGGAGGAGAGACACCAGAGAAGAAAGCAGGGCTTGTTTATATTGGTGTCAGTGTCAATGGAAAGACAAAAGTCAGCAAATATCAGTTTAATGGGAACAGACAGAAAGTCAGACAAATGGCGGTATGTCGTGCATTAATGATGGTAAGACATGCATTAGTAGAAGAATTTTTTGAAAAGGATTGGAAGAAATAAAAATCGAACAAATATTCGTTCGAACACTTGTTTTTTAGTATGGAGATATGCTATACTCTAGACAGGAATCAAAGCATAGAAGAATGTAGATAAATATTTGAAATTAAAGGAGAATAACATATATTATGAAACAAGAAGAGAAATTAAAAGCATTAGATGCAGCATTAGTTAAGATTGAGAAAGATTACGGTAAGGGATCTGTTATGAAGCTTGGAGATTATCAGGCAGATCGTACAATTGAAGTTACACCAACAGGATCGATCAGTCTTGATATTGCATTAGGAGTTGGAGGAGTGCCAAGAGGACGTATCATTGAGATTTATGGACCAGAATCAAGTGGTAAGACAACCGTAGCTCTTCATATGGTAGCAGAAGTTCAGAAGAGAGGCGGAATTGCAGGCTTTATTGATGCAGAACATGCATTAGATCCTGTTTACGCGAAGAATATAGGAGTTGATATTGATAACCTTTATATTTCACAGCCAGATACAGGAGAACAGGGACTTGAAATCACAGAGACAATGGTAAGATCTGGGGCAATCGACATCATTATCGTCGATTCTGTAGCTGCATTAGTACCTAAGGCAGAGATTGATGGAGACATGGGAGATTCTCATGTGGGTCTTCAGGCAAGATTGATGTCACAGGCACTTCGTAAGTTAACAGGTGTTGTAAGTAAATTTAATTGTACGGTTATCTTTATCAATCAGTTACGTGAGAAGGTTGGAGTGATGTTTGGTAATCCAGAGACTACAACTGGTGGACGTGCGCTGAAGTTCTATTCCTCTATCCGATTAGATGTTAGAAGAACAGAGACATTAAAACAGGCAGGAGAGATGATCGGTAACAGAACAAGAATTAAGGTTGTTAAGAATAAAGTAGCGCCTCCATTTAAACAGGCAGAATTTGATATTATGTTTGGAAAAGGAATCTCTAAGTATGGAGATATCTTAGATTTGGCAGCAGATGCAGATATCATTCATAAAAGTGGAGCGTGGTATGCATACAATGGAGAGAAGATCGGACAGGGAAGAGAGAATAGCAAGAAGTATTTAGAAGAACATCCAGATATTGCAGAAACAGTAGAACATGCAATCCGTGTTCATTATGGATTATTAGATGAAGACACTGAGAATGCCAATAACGATCCGAAGGCAGAGACTCAGATTTCTGAAGAAGAATAATGATCATCACTAAACTAGATAAAGTGGGAACAAAGCAGGTTAGGCTTTTCTTCGATGAAGAAAAGTACTGCCTGCTTTATTATAATGAAGTAAGACGATTAGGATTTCATGAAAAAGACGAGGTTGGGCAGCAAGAGTTTGAAGAATTGAATAAGCTGTTACTACACCGAGCTAAGTTGAAAGCTATGTCATTGTTAAAATATCAGGATCGTACAAGAAAAGAACTAAAAGATCGTCTTATGCGAGCAGAATTTCCAGAATTTATCACAGAAGGCGCGATTGCATATGTAGAATCATTTGGCTATATCAATGATGAAGAATATGTACGTCGTTATATGGAATATAAGGCAGGGACTAAGAGTAGGATTCAGATCAAGATGGATCTTAGAAAGAAGGGAATTGGCACAGAGATTTTAGAACGAATCTTTGATGAGTATGAATACGAAGAAGATGACGTTCTGGAGGAGCAAGTACAGAAGAGAATCCGACAGAAAGGATCAGTTACAAAGGAAAATTTTCAGAAATATTATGGGTATTTTGCGAGAAAAGGGTTTAACAGTGTAAAGATAATAGATTTATTACGGAAATATTGTGAAGATTAAATAAAATAGAGTAGAAATCTTAAAAAAATATAAAGAATTCCCCATTTTGTTGCATATTAACAGACAAGGATATATAATCTGAATCAAAGGGTGTAACAAAACTGTTGATGACGATATCTGGAAGGGAAGATAAGTTCAGATATTGTCCCTATATAAGGAGTATCATTTATATGAGAAAGAAATCACATATTTCACTTGCAGGACAGATCATGGATTCTATGGAACTTGATAATGTATTTGATTATAGATTGCCATTTTATGTAGGAAGTATCTGGCCAGACTGCAGACCATCTTTTGTGACGACACCTCATAAGTTTGATATTACATTTGATGATATTGAACATAAGATTTCAAAATTTATTGCGAATTACAATAAAGAACAAGGAATGAATATGAGACGCTGTGCACGTCTTGGTGTGATCGTTCATTATATTGCGGACTATTTTACATTTCCGCATAACAACCACTATCCAGGGAATGTAAAAGATCACTGCTATTATGAGCGTGATTTAAAATATGGAATGAAAGCTTTTCTTAAGACAGAAGAAGCTTTAAAGATTAAAGAACAAGTTGTAGCGTATGATTCCGTAGAAGAATTGACATCTTATATCCGAAGCATTCATAATTCATATATGAAACTTGCACATACAGTGGAAGAAGATATTAGATATATCGTGCATGCTTGTACGACAGTTGTAAAAAGTATATTAAATATGGTAAGTTATGCGTTTAGTACAAGCGTAGCCAATATTCAGTATGTATAATTATTGGTCAGAGTAAGAATAAGGAGCAGAAGCAGGAATTGTGCCTGTTTTTGTTCCTTTTTTCATTTATGAAAATTTTACGTAAGAGATGAATTGATGCAAATTTGATGCATAAAAGTGTTAAGATAAAAAACGGTTTTGGGCAGCAAAGATAGAAAACAATAAGGAAATATAACAATAAGGAGAGAGTAAATATGGTAAACATCATGATCGTTGAAGATGAAAAACCAATTTCAAATCTGATCGCATTAAGTTTAAAAAAGGTCGGTTATCATTGTGAATGTGCATATGATGGACTTTCTGCGATCGATATGATTGAAAAGAAATATCCAGATTTGATCTTACTTGATATTATGCTGCCCGGAGCTGATGGATTTGAAATTTTAGAATATGTAAAACCATTAGATATACCAGTGATCTTTCTCACAGCGAAAGGAGAATTGTCTGATAAAGTAAATGGATTAAGACTTGGTGCAGAAGATTATATTGTAAAACCATTTGAGATTATGGAGTTATTAGCAAGAATTGAAGTCGTATTAAGACGATATAAAAAGCTAGATCGCATGATTCGAATTTTAGGATTGGAAATCGATACAGATTCAAGAACTGTATTAAAAGATGGTGTTTATATTAATCTGACAAAAAAGGAATATGATATTTTGCTGTTATTTGCAAGAAATCCAGGAAGTGTTTTGTTTAGAGAAATGATTTATGATCGTGTATGGGGTGGAGATTATATCCCTGGAAGCAGAACCGTTGATCTTCATGTACAGAGAGTGCGTAAAAAAGTTGGATGGGAAAACTATTTGATATCTGTTCCAAAGATGGGATATCGTCTGGAGGTAGCAAAGTGAAATTTCGTTGGAAATTAATGATCGTGACAATGCTGATCGTATCATTTTCTTTTGGATTTGGAGGAATGCTTTTAATTCAGTATTCTTATGAAGCTTCCATAAAACAGGAAAAGAAATCAGCAAGAGGTTCTTATGAGATGATCTTAAGAATGTTAAAAGAAATTGATGAGATGGATGATACTTATCAAAACCAGACGTTTGTAAGTGTTTTGAAACGATTAAACAGACAAAGATTGTTAAGAGACAGCTCTGTTCGTTTGTTAAAAGAAGAAGATGGTGTAGTACAGTGGAAACAGCCACTTTATTATAATCGGAAAAATGACAATTTTAGAAACAGTAGTGGATTTTCGAGCAAACAAGGGAAGGCTGTGATATTTAAAAATAAAAATAGAGTTTTTTATCAGATTACAAGCAAGATCACTTATGGAAAAGAAACGATGGTGTTTCAAGGTTCCTATGATATTTCTGAAGTTTATGAAACAAGGCATCAGCAACTCATAAGTTTTCGTAAGATTTTCATGGTAGTTATAGGAATGGAGATTATCTTATCATATTTTCTTGCATCAATTCTTACAAGGCCATTGCAAAAATTATCACAAGTTTCAAAACAGATTGCAGATGGTGATTATTCGGTCAGAGTATCAGTAAATACAAAAGATGAAATTGGAGAACTTTCAATTAATTTTAACTATATGACAGAGCAATTGGTAGAAAAATTGATGAAATTAGATCAACTATTAAAAAATCAGGAAGAATTTATGGGAAGTCTTGCCCATGAGATGAAAACACCGCTTACGTCGATTATTGGCTATGCAGATTTGATGCGAATTGAAAATCTTTCGGAAGAGGAACAAAAGGAAGCATGTGGGTATATTTATTCGGAAGGAAAGCGTCTTCAAAATTTATCATTAAAATTAATGAATCTTCTTGTTTTAAAAAATCAAGAGTTTCAAATGAAGAAACAAAATCTTGTGCCAATGATTCATGAGGTGATATCTTCTATGCAGTATCGGCTGCAAGAACAGAAAATTTTAGTGAATTTAAATCTTAAGCCAACGATTTGTGAAGTGGAAGCAGATCTTTTAAAATCATTGATTTTAAATTTAGTCGATAATTCCTTAAAATCCATGAATGTGGGAGGTATTTTGACAATTGAGTGTTGCCCAGCGCAGGAAGGGGCAAAGATCTATGTTTCAGATACAGGTTGCGGAATGCCAAAAGGAGAACTTGATAAAATTACAGAGGCATTTTATCGGGTTGACAAATCAAGATCAAGAAAACAAGGAGGAGTAGGCTTGGGGCTGGCTCTATGTAAAGAAATAGTGAGAATTCATAAAGGTGATATGGAATTTATCAGTCAGGAAGAAAAGGGAACAACTGCGATCATAACCATTGGAGGAGGACATTATGAGAAGACAGATTAGAAATGTTCTTTTAGTTATAACAGCATTTTTGTTGACGGTTCTTTTTTGCTTTTTTCCCAATATTCAGTCCAGATTGACAGACTGGAAAACTTTTGGAAAAAGTGAGAATTTATCTTTAAATCCGGTGGAAATTTCAGTGGAATCTACACAAACAACATTGGAAAAATTAAAAATTATCAATAATCATATTTTGAGTGTGTCAGTAAGACCATCATCAAGAACAGTGGATGGAAGAGATGTAGAAAAAACAGCTAGAAAGCAGATCAATCAATTGTTTGAGAAAATGAAGATTTCTTATCGGGTGAATTCTGACTGGAAAGTTACATATAAAAAATTATATACATACATTACAAAACAAAATAATACTACAACAACAGATACGGAAACTTCTGTGTCAAATGTTAAAAATCTTTTAGTTTGGTATGTGACATTAGTGCCGGATGCAGCACAGGAAGATGAATCTGTTAATATGATCATGGATGCGTATACAGATCAGATTCTTGCAATCGATGTGTATTCGTATGAGTATACGCAAAACTGGAAAGATATTGCGAAACATATCGAAGATATACCGTCAGGTTTTTTGTCATATTTGAATCTAAAACAATCAGAATTTGGGCTTAAGAAGAATCTGCTTGGAAATGCAAGTGTATTACAGCAATATGAAAAAGCTAAATCAGCAAAGAATCCATATACAAAGATTTCAGGAAGTGGAGGAGTTTACGCAATACAAAATAAAAATCAGACATATATTCCAGTGGAATGGAGCGGATATGGATTTATGATCAATAATGTGTACAATAACTGATGCAAAAATGATACGATTTTCTCTTGTATTTTGAAAGCTTTCTCTCTATAATAAGTGATTGGAACCCTACAAATATAGTAGGATACGATAGAAAGGTTGAAAGCATGAGTAATATTAATATTTCATATAAAGAATTAAAACAGTTAGAAGAAGGAAGCTATCAGCTTCTTGATATGAGAGATGAATCAAACACATCTTATGGAATGATCCCCGGAGCTGTAGTGGCAGCAGATGAAGAAGAACTTGCAGCACAGGCAAAGGAATATCTTGATCAAGGAAAGAAAGTCATTTTATACTGCACAAAGGGAATCTTCAGCAAAGAGGCAGCAGAGAACTTGTCAGAAGAAGGAATCGATGTTTTGAGCTTAGAAGGTGGATACACGGGGTGGCTGTTATCTCTGATGAAAGAAGAACAGGAAAATGATCAGAAAACAGAGCAGAGTAACAAAGAAGCCGAAGGTAAAGGAAAGAAAAAAGAACTGACAAGAACACAGGAAATCGAAAAGAGTATCCGAAAGAAGTTCCACAAACAGTTATTTTCCAAATTTGTAAAAGCAATCAAGACATATGATCTTGTACAGGAGAATGACAAGATTGCAATCTGTATCTCTGGTGGAAAAGATTCCATGCTGATGGCAAAATTATTTCAGGAGTTAAAACGTCATAACAAATTTCATTTTGATCTGGTGTTTTTAGTAATGGATCCTGGATACAATGAGATGAACCGACAGATCATCGAGAATAATGCCAAATTATTAGATATCCCGATCACAGTCTTTGAATCTGATATCTTTGATGCAGTATATGAGATTGAGAAATCCCCATGTTATCTGTGTGCAAGAATGCGCCGCGGATATTTATACAGCAAAGCAAAAGAACTTGGATGTAATAAGATCGCTCTGGGACATCACTACGACGATGTTATTGAGACGATCCTTATGGGAATGCTTTACGGAGCACAGGTGCAGACAATGATGCCAAAACTTCACAGCACAAACTTTGAAGGAATGGAGTTAATCCGTCCGATGTATCTGATCCGTGAGGACGATATCAAACATTGGAGAGACTATAACGGATTACACTTTATTCAGTGTGCATGCAAATTTACAGATACTTGTACCACATGTAATCCGGATGGTGTAGCTAAGTCTAAGAGGATGGAGACAAAACAGCTGATCGCAAAGATGAAAGAGATCAATCCATATGTAGAATCCAATATTTTTAAGAGTGTGGAAAATGTCAACTTAAAGACGATCATTGCATATAAGAAAGATGGAGTGAAACATTCATTCTTAGATACTTATGATCAGGAAAATGAATAAAAATATAAATAAAGAGCACAGAGGTCTGTAACAAACCTTCTGTGCTCTTTTAATATGATCATTCTAAATTACAAAATTTCCTTTTAAAAATCATAAAATTATTCATCGTCTTCTTCAATTTCAACAACCTGACGTTTTCTGGCAGCTTCATCATTTTCCAGATATTCATCATAAGTACATTCTTTATCGATCAGACCATTAGGAGTAATTTCCATGATACGGTTTGCTGTCGTCTGTACGAACTGATGATCCTGAGAAGTAAATAATAATGCACCAGAAAAATCTTTTAATGCTTCATTTAAAGCAGTGATAGATTCCATATCTAAGTGGTTTGTAGGTTCATCAAGAAGTAAGATGTTTGCACCGCTGATCATTAATTTCGATAACATACAACGAACCTTCTCTCCTCCAGATAAAACACCGACTTTCTTTAAAGCGTCTTCTCCAGAAAATAACATACGTCCAAGGAATCCACGGACAAATGTTGCATCTTTATCTTCAGAATACTGAGTCAGCCATTCGACGATCGTTTCATCCTGACTGAAGTCTTTTGTATTATCTTTTGGGAAATAAGACTGAGTTGTAGTCACTCCCCATTTGTAAGAACCAGAATCAGGTTCCATCTCTCCAGATAAGATCTTAAATAATGTTGTAGCAGCTAATGTGTTAGGTCCTACGAAAGCAATCTTATCCGTTGGTTTCATTAAGAAAGAAATATTATCTAAGACTTTCACGCCATCGATCGTCTTTGTAAGATTTTCAACAACCAAAGCATCATTTCCGATTTCACGGTTTGGTTTAAAGTTGATGTATGGATACTTACGACTGGATGGTTTTAATTCATCTAACTGAATCTTATCTAAGGCTTTCTTTCTGGAAGTAGCCTGTTTTGATTTGGAAGCATTGGCACTGAATCTTGCGATAAAGTCCTGTAATTCCTTCATTTTTTCTTCTTTTTTCTTATTCGCTTCTTTCATCTGTTTTGTAAGAAGCTGGCTGGATTCATACCAGAAGTCATAGTTTCCAGAGAATAACTGAATCTTCGCATAATCGATATCTGCGATATGAGTACATACCTTATTTAAGAAATAACGGTCATGAGATACAACAATAACTGTGTTATCAAAGTTGATCAAAAATTCCTCTAACCAATAAATAGCATCTAAGTCTAAGTGGTTGGTAGGCTCGTCAAGCAGCAGGATATCTGGATTTCCAAATAAGGCCTGAGCAAGTAAGACTTTGACTTTCTGTGAGCCGTTTAAGTCAGCCATTTTTGTGTAATGGATATCACTAGGAATTCCAAGACCATTTAATAAAGTGGCAGCATCAGATTCTGCTTCCCATCCGTTCATATCAGCAAATTCGCCTTCTAACTCACTGGCACGGATACCATCTTCATCTGTGAAGTCTTCTTTTGCATATAAAGCTTCTTTTTCTTTCATGATCTCATATAGTCTCTGGTTACCCATCATAACCGTATCAAGGACGATATGATCATCGTATTGATAGTGGTCCTGTTTTAAAACAGAAAGACGCTGTCCGGAAGTGATCGTTACATCTCCCTTAGAAGGTTCAATCTCTCCGGAAAGAATTTTTAAGAAAGTGGATTTTCCTGCTCCGTTGGCACCGATCAGTCCATAGCAGTTACCTTCTGTGAATTTAATATTTACATCTTCGAATAAAGCACGTTTTCCTAAACGTAAAGTTACATTATTTGCCTGAATCATTGTATAACCTTTCTTTTTGATTTATAATTAAATAGAATCGCTCTTTTCATTTTACAGAAAAGCCAGAGTTTTTCAAGTAAAAATTGCATTGTGCAAGTAAAAATACTTGACAAAGACGGTAAAATTCGCTAAACTAACATCTGGTAAAGGAAAATTGCTTTACAGGAGTATCAGATGGAACGAATCGTAGAACAGAATTTATTATATGATTTTTACGGCGAATTGTTGACCGCGCATCAGAAGGAGATTTATGGTGAACATATTTTGAATGATATGACAGCTACGGAGATTGCAGCTGAGTTTGGAATTACTAGACAGGCAGTGCATGACATGATCCGGAGATGCGATAAGATCTTGACAGATTATGAAGCAAGACTCCATCTGGTAGCGAAGTTTTTGACGGCCAAGGAGAAGATCAAAGAGATCCATACCTTATCCAGAAGGCTTCTTAGAGAAGATAAAGAGCAGATGAAAGAAGACATCAGGCAAATAGAATCTGTATGCAATCAGGTTTTAGAAGATTTATAACTTAGATGAGGTGAATCAATGGCATTTGAAAGTTTATCCGAGAAACTTCAGGGTGTATTTAAGAACTTAAGAAGTAAAGGCCGTTTAACAGAAGATGATGTAAAAGCGGCAATGAGAGAAGTTAAGAGAGCTTTACTAGAAGCCGACGTTAACTTCAAAGTCGTAAAGACATTTATCAAATCTGTACAGGAAAGAGCCGTAGGACAGGATGTATTAAGCGGACTGAATCCAGGACAGATGGTAATCAAGATCGTAAAAGAAGAGATGGAAGCATTGATGGGATCTACGATGACAGAGATTCAGCTTCGTCCAGGAAATGAGATTACGATCATTTTGATGGCAGGTCTTCAGGGTGCAGGTAAGACAACAACTTGTGCAAAGCTTGCCGGACAGTATAAGAAGAAGGGAAAACGACCACTGTTAGTAGCCTGTGACGTATATCGTCCAGCAGCGATCAAACAGCTTCAGGTCAATGGAGAGAAAGTCGGAGTACCAGTCTTTACAATGGGAGATAAGCAGAATCCAGTAGATATTGCGAAAGCTTCCGTAGAACACGCACAGAAGAATGGAAACAACATCGTAATTCTGGATACAGCAGGGCGTCTTCATATTGATGAGAATATGATGACAGAGCTGATCGAGATCAAAGATAAAGTTGATGTATTCCAGAGTATTCTGGTCGTTGATGCCATGACGGGACAGGATGCTGTCAATGTGGCGAAAGAATTTAATGAGAAAGTCGGTATTGATGGAGTTATCATCACGAAGATGGATGGTGATACACGAGGTGGTGCAGCACTTTCTATCCGTTCCGTAACAGGAAAGCCGATTTTATATGTAGGTATGGGAGAGAAACTTGAAGATCTTCAGCAGTTCTACCCAGACCGAATGACAAGCCGAATTCTTGGTATGGGAGATGTATTATCATTGATCGAAAAAGCAGAGCAGACGATCAATGAAGAAGATGCACTTCGCATGACGGAGAAGATGAAGAAGGCGGAATTTGATTTTAACGATTTTCTTGATCAGATGGATCAGATGAAGAAGATGGGTGGATTATCCAATCTGTTATCTATGATTCCGGGTATTGGAAATAAGATGCAGGGACTTGATATTGATGATGGTATGATGGATAAGACAGCAGCGATCATTTATTCCATGACGAAAGAAGAACGTGCAAATCCTAAGATCATCAATGCTTCAAGAAAGAGAAGAATCGCAGCAGGAGCAGGAGTTCCACTTGCAGAAGTTAATCGCTTATGCAAACAGGTTCAGAATCAGAAACAGATGATGAAGCAGATGTCAGGTATGTTTGGTGGCAAAGGTGGTAAAAGAGGTGGATTTAAATTACCTTTTTAGGCCTTAGTTATAGAAAATAATAATTAATTTAGAAAAGAAAGATTTTTGGAGGTAAAAACAAAATGGCAGTAAAAATGAGATTAAAAAGAATGGGACAGAAGAAAGCACCTTTTTATAGAGTAGTAGTAGCAGATGCTAGATCCCCTAGAGATGGTAGATTCATTGAAGAAATCGGAACATATGATCCAAATCAGGATCCTAGCGTGATCAAATTCGACGAAGAAGCTGCTAAGAAATGGTTAGCAACAGGTGCTCAGCCTACAGATACAGTAGCTAAATTATTAAAAGCTGCAGGAATCGAAAAATAGTCAGATTTAAGACAGGAGGCAGTGCATGAAACATTTATTAGAAGTGATTGCAAAAGCCCTCGTTGATCAGCCAGATAAAGTGACAGTTACAGAAAAAGAAACTGCCGATGCAGTCGTATTAGAACTTCATGTTGCAGAAGGTGACATGGGGAAAGTAATTGGGAAACAGGGAAGAATTGCAAAAGCAATCAGAACTGTTGTCAAGGCTTCGGTTGACAAAGGTGACAAGAAGATTGTCGTTGATATTCAATAAGAAGATGAAAGCTCACAGGATGTATAGAGAATATACAGCTTGTGAGCTTTTTAATTATGTAGATTATCTGATAAAAAATAAGAACGCCCTTGAAACATTTAGCTTCAAGGGCAGTTTTAACTTTTATAAGTGTTAGTCTTTTGGTAAATTTAGCTTATCAGATTTCTCAAATAAGGATTGAATCTCAACAAGAGAATCTTCCAGAGAATCTTCAATTGCTTTTAATTTATCAGCATCAACATTATAATTTAAAAATAGCTGTTCAATATTCTCGGTAATATGATGACCCAGATGGGAAATCAGAAGGAAAGTATTGAAATTGTGACTGTTTTTAGCGTTTTCAAAACGTTTTAGATCTTCTGTGATAAAATCAATGATTTCCTGATCACTGGCAAATTTACCATGTACCATAGCATATGGTTGCATACGCTGTAGGAAATATTTGTTGTGTCGTGTAATGTTAAAAACATAAGAAACAATCAGTCCATCGCCAAGATCAAACTCAGCAATGTGCATAATACTATTGAACTCTTTAATAGAGGTAGCACCTAACTGACGCAGGTTAATATTGATAAAATCTCCGGTTACAGTATTTTGATTCATAAGATCACTCTCCTCTCATAAATATTATATTCCATAATTTTTCATTAAGCAAATCGGATCAAAAGAAATACAGAACATACGGCAATAGATAAGATCATCATAGGGAATCCAATCTTAAAATATTGTCCAAATGTGATAGGATGTCCATTATTCTTACTAATACCAGATAAAACAACGTTTGCAGAAGCACCGATCAGAGTTCCGTTTCCGCCTAAACAAGCTCCAAGTGATAATGCCCACCAGATTGGAGTGACATCCATTCCTTCTGACTGCATGGTAAGAATCATAGGAATCAATGTTGCAACAAATGGAATGTTGTCTAAGAAAGAAGATACAATTGCGGAAACCCATAAGATGACCATCATTGTAACAACCATATTACCATGAGTAATAGAAATTAATCCATTTGCAAGCATTGTGATAACGCCAACTTTTTTCATACCACCGACAACGATAAATAATCCAATAAAGAAAAGAATGGTTGGCCATTCAACTTCTGAAATGATTTCTTCAGGTTCCTGTCCGCCGATCAGAAGCATGATACATGCCGCAGCGATTGCAACGGTGCAAGACTGCACGCCTAACTGATCATGGAAAATAAAGCATAAAGCAACGAGAATGATAATGATCACGCTTTCATGCATAAGTTTTCTATCTTTGATCGCTTTGTTTTCATCTAGCTGCATGACTTTGGCAATGGCTTCATCTTCTACAAACAACTTTCTTCCATATATAAAATACATACAGATCAAACCAACGATGATAACCAATATAGTAGCTACACCTGTATTTAAAATAAAATCTACGAAACTTAATTTCGCTGCACTACCAATCATGATGTTAGGTGGGTCACCGATCAGTGTAGCGGTACCACCGATATTGGAAGCCATGATCTGTGTGATAATATATGGCACAGGATCAACTTTCAAGATATTTGTGATAGCTAAGGTCATTGGACCAACTAACAATACAGTCGTAACGTTGTCAAGCATTCCAGAACATACAGCTGTGATCAAAATAAAGATGACCATGATTGGCCAAGGACGACCCTTTGCAATCTTTGCAGCTTTGATCGCTATGTATTCAAAGATACCAGAATTCTTAATAACTGCAACTAAAAGCATCATTCCGACAAGAATGCAGATGGTTTCTACATCGACTGCGTCAATACAATCTTCAATCGAAAGAATGTGGGTAAGCACCAAACATGCAGCACCAGTTAATGAGGCAACTGTATTGTGGACCTTCCCTGTGATGATAGCGCCCATCGTACATAAAAAGATGACGATCGCTATGATTTGTTGTAATGACATAACAATTTCCTCCTAAAAATAAACTCATTATTATAATAGACCTCTTTTCAAATATTGCAAGGGAAAAATAAAAAAGAAGCCATAAATATGACTTCTTTAACAAAATTTTGACACTACTTTATATGATTATCATATAAGAGTAATTATAAATTTGTAACAATCTGATCATAAAGATCAAGTTGACAATGCTGTTCAGAGACAGAAAAATGTTTACAGTTTAAACAGCTTGGTGCTTTTGCATCATCTCCAGTACTGACGTTCTTTACGGAATGATCACAGCCACAAGGACAATACTGGCTGCATTCTTCGGCAACTTCTTGATATACTTTGTTTTGATTTTTCATAATATAAAAACCTCCTTATAATAAGTACTCACAGAATCACGTGGAAAGAATTCTGTGAGTACAACAATAGATGCCTTTATATTATGTACAAATTTATGCTGGATAATTCAGATTTTTATCATCTGCAACGTATAAAGCATTTTCAAGATAATGATCTGCAAGATAATTTGCCATAGGAAGATTCATATCAAGATAGTTACCACAATCTTTTGCGCTGGCACCAGGCACATCACCTTTGAAATCTCGAATAAATTCAAAGGTACTTATAATAAGAGGAAGTACATCTCTTGAAGAGAGATCGCCAGCTAATATAAGATAGAATCCAGTACGGCATCCCATTGGACCAAAGTAAATAACTTTATCCTGCCATTCTTCATTGTTTCTTAAATAAGTAGCAGCCAGATGCTCGATCGCATGCATCTCTGCAGTGTTCATGACAGGCTCACGATTTGGAGCTGTCATACGAAGGTCGAATGTTGTTAAAGTTTCAGAACCAACAGCGTCTTTGCGAGAAACATAAACGCCAGGCAATAATCTTAAATGGTCAATTGTAAAACTTGCTATTTTTTCCATGATAGGTTTCCTTTCTTATATGAAATGTATTTACATCATATTATAACGTGAAAACAGAGGAAAATCTATGAAATAAAATTAGTTTCTAAAAGATGAAAAAAGTAGTTGACATACTGTATACAGCTATGGTAAGATAATCAACGTCGCTGAAAGAGCGGCGGAAAAAT
>NZ_CYYH01000005.1:5000-277053 GCF_001404655.1 Anaerostipes hadrus
TCCCCATTCTTTTTCCTTCTCCTGCCGCTAAAACAATTGCCGCAATTTTTTCTTCCATGTATTACCCCTGTCTGGTACCGATCTTTAATCCTGGCACCGCATTTAAATCCAAACCACTTCTCACACCATTCATATAATCATAATATCCACATACACCGATCATCGCTGCATTGTCTGTACAAAAGATTGGTGATGGATAATAAAATTCAATTCCAGCCACTTTACAACGTTCAATCATTTTGGCACGAAATGCACCATTAGACGCAACTCCACCCGCAATCGCAAGTTTCTTATACCCAAGTTCTTTTGCCGCTTCAACTCCATGAGAACTTAACACATCTACAACAGCCTCCTGAAAAGATGCTGCTACATCTGCACGGTTTACTTCCTCGCCTTTCATTTCACATTTATTCAAATAATTCAATACAGATGATTTTAATCCACTAAAACTAAAATCCATTTTAGAATCACTTACCTTAGCTCTAGGAAATGCAATTGCATCTTTATTTCCTTCTCTTGCCAAAGCTTCAATCTTTGGTCCTCCTGGATATCCCAGGCCAATAGCTCGTGCTACTTTATCAAATGCTTCCCCTGCAGCATCATCTCTTGTGCATCCAATTATCTCATATTTGCCATAATCTTTGACATCTACAAGATGTGTATGTCCTCCTGATACAACTAAACATAAAAATGGTGGCTCTAAATCTGGATGTTCTATATAGTTAGCGCAAATATGCCCCTCGATATGATGTACCCCTACTAATGGCTTATTTTTAGCAAATGCTAATGCTTTTGCTTCTGCTACCCCTACCAAAAGTGCACCAACAAGACCCGGTCCATATGTGACCGCGATCGCATCAATACTGTCTAATGTCTCTCCTGCTTCTTTTAAGGCTTCTCTTACTACAAAGTTCACTTTCTCCACATGTTTTCTTGAGGCAATCTCTGGGACAACTCCTCCATATAATTTATGCAATTCAATCTGAGATGAAATAATATTGGATCTTACACATCTTCCATTCTCAACAACTGCTGCTGCTGTCTCATCGCAGGAAGATTCGATTGCCAGAATCTTAATCTTATCACTCATCGTATTCTCCTATTCTTCCTGAAAATCTAATGTTATTGTCTTACCATCTTTTCCAGCCTTGGCTCTTGGGAAAATAGATTTTACTTTCCCCATAAACTCTTCAGCGCGAACCAATGACGGACTGTAATGTGTCAACCACATTTGTTTTACGTCAGCATCTTTTGCAAGGTGTGCCGCTTCGTAAAATGTCATGTGCTTATATTCTCTTGCTTTCTTTTCTTTTCCTTCTTCTCCGTACATTCCTTCACATATAAATAAATCTGCATTCTTCGCATGCTCTGAAATTGCCGGAACAGGCCTTGTATCTGTACAATATGTCAATTTAATGCCTGGTCTTGGTTCCCCAAGGATCATATTACTTGTTAATACACGCCCATCTTCACTTTCCACAGTTTCTCCCTTCTGGAGTCTGTTCCAGTATTTCATCGGTATTTCATTTTCCTTCGCTTTGACAGGATCAAATTTTCCTGCTCTTGGAATTATCACATTGTATCCATAGCATGGTACATTGTGTTTTACATGAAAGGCTTCTATCTTATAGCCATCCATCTGTATTACATGCTCTTTTTCATTTAATTCATAAAACTCAATTGGAAATGGAAGTTCTGGTGCGATCACTCGCAATGAATTTACAACCTTCTCCACACCCCTTGGTCCTATGATCAAAAGCGGTTCTGTCCGCTCTGCATTGCCAAGAGTCAGTAAAAGCCCTGGCAGACCACTAACATGATCTGCATGAAAATGTGTAAAGCATATTGCATCTAACGGCTTTACACTCCACCCACGCTCTTTGATCGCTACCTGTGTTCCTTCTCCGCAGTCAATGAGCAGACTGTGCCCATTAAATCTTGTCATACATGCGGTTAATCTTCTGTATGGGAGCGGCATCATTCCACCAGTTCCCAGTAAACATATATCTAACATAAATCACCTTTTATGATAATATCTCATTTTTTTCAGTTACTCTCGGTGGTATTTCAAACTGTTTTACGATACGATCATAGCATTTCTCACAAATCCTAAATTCATGAATCTGTGTATCCTTATCAGAGAAATATCCCCATTCTTTTTTGATTTCTATATAATCTGATTTATCTTTCAATAACTGTCCACATACATTACACTTCATCTCATTCTCCTCCTTATGTTCTTCATTATAAGAAGTCGTATCTGAAGAATCCAGTGGTAATGATTGGTTATTCACTGAAGCATCGCAGAACATTAGCACAGCATCCTCAATCGGATCTTTGTAATATTTAGCTCTGCGGCCATATTCTTCAAATCCATTTTTTAAATAAAACTGATAGGCTGCCTCATTTGATTCTCTTACTTCCAGATAAATCGTTTCTACCCCAAGTTTCTGATATCTTCGTTCAAATTCTTGAAACAAAAGGGTTCCGATTCCCATTTTCCTTATAAATGGGACAATTGCAATTCTATGTATCTCTGCCTGATCAAGAACATGTTCAGCAATAATATATCCACTGATACGATTCCTGTCTCTCCATACATAAATATCACTTGTTTTTCTGTAATAAAAAGATTCTATACTTTCAAGACTCCATGGTCTGCTAAATGAAAGTCTCTCAATCTCTGCTACCATCTTAAGTTCTTCTGGAAGAGCTTTCCTTACATGCCATTCTCTTGCTGATGCACTATTTTTGTCCATGAAGCCGCTCTTCTCTCTCTCGTTCTGCCTGAGATTTTCTTAAATAATCTGGTACAAATTCATCTGCACTTTCATAAATTCCCTGTGCAAAGTAAACCTGTGCCAGTGCACCGACTGCGGCCGCTCTCTGACGGTTTGCATGTGCTGGTGCAAAAATGGCTGATTCTCCCATCTTCTCCATGATCTCATCATGATATACCGGCACACCATCTCCTAAGAAAATAACCGGTTCATTATATTTCCTCAACTGATCAAGAGTATCCTCTACGCTTTGTGCACATTGTTCTTTTAACACTTTCATTTCACCGCCTTCGAAGCGGTAAAATCCTGTATATACTTGTTTCCTTCTGGCATCCATCATCGGACAGATGATCTTAGATGTTCCAAATAATTGATATGCCAGTCCATCAACTGTTGGAACCGGTACGATTGGCTTATTAAGTGCCAGTCCAAGTCCTTTCGCCGTTGCTGCCCCAATACGAAGCCCTGTAAATGAACCAGGCCCCTTGGCAACTGCAATTGCATCTATATCTTCCATCTCAAATGAAGTTCTTTTGATCACTTCATTTAACATTGGAAGCAATGTCTGAGAGTGTGTTAATTTGTTCCCAGTCGTATATTCCGCGATCAGGCGGTCATCCTCGATCAGTGCCACAGAAGCTACCAGCCCTGAACTATCCAGTACTAATAATTTCATCTATTGTTCCTCCATCTCAATTTCTCGATAATCAAATCCTTTTTCTAAATCTTTGCGGATCGTAATCTTCTGATAATGATCTGGCAGAATCTCTTCAATCAGATTCGCCCATTCGATCAGACAGACTCCTTCTCCATAAACGTAATCTTCATATCCGATCTCATCCATCTCCTCAATATCACCAATCCGGTAAACATCAAAATGGTATAATGGAAGTCTTCCTTCCTCATATTCTCTTACGATCGTAAATGTCGGACTCTGAATTGGTTCTGTGATTCCTAAACCATCTGCCAGACCTTTTGTAAATACTGTCTTTCCTACTCCAAGATTTCCATATAAACAGATGACCTGCCCAGGAACTGCTTCCTGTCCGATCTTCTTCCCAATCTCATAAGTATCTTCTGCACAAAAACTTTGTACGATCATCTTATAATTTCTCCTTCTATTTTTCTGTTTTTTCATCCTGTTCTTTATTTTCTTCTTTCACAGGCACTTTTGAATATTTTGAAATATCCTGTCCATCAGATGCCTTCGGAGTTCTTCTTGCTGCTTTCATATGTTCTTTCATATATGACAGCATCTTGTCTTTATCTTCTCCAAGCGCATAATCTGGAAATACAAAGGCCTGTTTTCTTCCTGTATATAAAATATTCAATCCAATAACATGTGAAATCTTTAAGACTCTTGCCCATTCAATCGTTGCGCTGTCTTCTCCAAGTTCTACAAAAATACCATCTTCATTCAATGTATAATATGTCTTCATTTTATACACAGGATTCTCAATCGCCTGCTTCTTAGCCTTTACATATAACATCAGCGGATTGACTACAACAAATAATACGATCAAAACAATTCCAAATATCATATTAGACTGTCCATCTGCTGCACCCATTCCTGTAACACACATGTATACTCCCACTGCGACCATAGCAATTGTCAGAATCAGCTGAAGCCCTGAATATGTGTATGCTAATGAAAATTTAAATATATCATTTGCCTTCAATTGTGTATAAAATTTCATATTGATTCTCCTTTTCTTTGTTAATCAAATATTATACCATAATCCGGGTATAAAACCAATGATTTTACAAATACTACAGACATACAAGAAAAATCAACCTATGGAGGATCATAAAAAATGAAAGCTACAGGTATTATACGAAGAATCGATGACCTTGGCCGGATCGTTATACCGAAAGAAATACGAAAAACCATGCATATCAGAGAAAGTAATCCTTTAGAAATATTTACAGAAAAAGATGGAAGTATCATCTTAAAAAAATACTCTCCAATCGGAGAAATGGGCAGCAATGCCCAGCAATGTGCTGAATCTATCGCATCACAGCTTCCTCATACAGTCTGCATTTGTGACCAGGATTCTGTAATCGCTGCTGCAGGCCCTAATGCTAAAAAGCTACTTGGAAAATTATTACATGAAAAATCAGAAGAAGCACTGTCGGAACGTAAAAATTTACTTATGCATCGTGAAAGCAAAAACTTTTTTCCTTTTATATCAGACTTTCCTGAAGTTTTCCAATATGTATGTCTAGCTACGATCATATCGGAAGGAGATGCTGTTGGATTTGTTTGTATCCTCTCGATTGATGAGAAACTTACAGAACAGGAATTGATGGTGGCACGGGTTGGAGCTGGATTTCTTGGAAAACAGTTGGAAAATTAAATTGTGATTTGTAGGTAGTTTGATAAGCTGAAGTTATTGGTGGAATATTATAAAAAGGGTTATATGTCTGTGACGCGCTCTCGCTCGACTCACACGTAGTGGACACTAAATTCGACAGCGATGATAAATCATCACTGCTCATTAAGTGCCAACGTGTTCCTACGGTCGCCGACATATAACCCTTTTTATAATATTCAATAATTTCAGTTATCGAAACCACTAGAGATTTTCTTTCTTACGAGGACCTCCATGAGACTGGTAGCTTCTTTTTTATGTCATTATCATCATGGAGGTTTTTATCAGTCTATTTATGAAATATCTTGGCTACAAACCTTGCTTTTTTATACAAATATGTCTTGCACATCCCATGGAATCAGGATCTTGTTCCAAGAATGAAGCGGGATACCAGACTTCCTCAGCTTCTTTCAATGAAACTGTGCCGGAAACTTTTAAACTGCAGGCAGTATATTTCGAAGCTTCGGGGACAATATTATTTTCCATACACACCACCTCAAATTTTCCAATCTTGTGAATTGTCCACTCTATAGACTTCAGCTATATGATAAAAAATAAATAAGCATCGTGTTCGGTTGCTTATTTATTTTTTATCATATACTCGAAATCTACAGTTGGCCAACCAACTCACAAATTAGAATTCATGCAACACTATCTCATTCCCTCTCAAAGTTTCCTGTACATCTATTACTCTCTGATTCTTACTTCCTTTCCAATGAAGCTTTCCATCAAATTCTTCCTGTACAAAAGGTCCATCAACGATCACATCGCAATACTTTACAACATCTAATGTCTTAATTTCATCCCAGCAAAATCCTGTATATAACCAGATGGTTTTCTCTGGAAATGTTTCTCTGATCTCTTTTGCTAATACCGCAACTTCTGCATGATTTGCCGGGTGCAGTGGGTCTCCTCCGCTGAATGTGACACCTGTGATATAGTCTGGTTTTAAGGCTTCAAATAATTCTTCTTTTGCTGCCTCATCGAAAGGAATTCCTCCTTCGATATCCCATGTGACTGGATTGTGACAGCCTTTGCATTTGTGGGTGCAGCCTGCAACCCATAGGACGGCTCTTAAGCCGTCTCCATTTAACATATCATCTTTCGTAATATTATGGTAACGCATTTTACATGGATTTCCTTTCTGCAATTTCTGCCATTTTGGCATCATTAAGTCTTGTGTCTCCTTTGACTCTGGAGTAAGAGAGATATCCGTTCATTCGATCGATCTTTGTTAGGTTTTCGCTTCCGCACACTGGGCATACGTCCATCTCTAATTCTTCGTGTCCGCAGTCATCACAGTAAGCTAAGGATAAATTAACTCCTTCATAGAACCCTTTGTCCATTGCTCTTCTTACTAATGTCTTTACTGCTTCTTTGTTATAATTGATCGGATATTTTACATACTGAATCTTTCCACCATTGCATAATTCCCAGAAACGTCCTTCAAGATCCTGCTTCTCGATTGGTGTGATGTCTTCTGTAACATGACAGTGGAACGAATTGCTCACATATTCTCTGTCAGATACATTTTCAATGACACCATATTTCTTGCGGAACTGTTTGACCTGTAAACCGCACAAGTTCTCGGCTGGTGTTCCGTAGATTGCATATAAATTTCCATCTTCTTCCTTAAATTCTTCTACTTTCTCATTAATATAACGCAAAGTTTCTAACGCAAACTCGCCATCTTCTGCTAAAGATTTATGATTGTATAGCTGCTGTAATTCATTTAATGCCGTGATCCCAAAGGAAGCTGTTGCACTCTTTAAGATCGGTTTGATCTTATCATGGATTCCCAAATGTCCACCTAAAAATCCCCCTTCACAGTATGCAAGTGGATTCGTTGATGCTTTCATTTCTCCTAAGTATTCGTATGTTCTGATATGTAATTCACGGATCAGATTTAAATAGTAATCTAATACTTCGTGAAAATCTTTTCCTTCCTGTTTTGCCTTCGCATAGATCATTGGTAAATGAAGACTGACGGCACCGATGTTAAATCTTCCGACAAAAATTGGTTCGTCATTTTCATCTGCTGGTTTCATTCCGCCTTCTTTGTACCATGGAGATAAGAATGCACGGCATCCCATTGGGCTGATGATCTTGCCATATTTCTTGTACATGCTTGCAATATAACCTTCTCCGGTCAGTGATAACCAGTCTGGGTACATTGTCTGTCTGGAGCAACGGATTCCTGCCTCAAATACATCTTCTAATTTGCATCCTGGTCCATGTAGATTCTTGTCATATAAGAATACAAGTTTTGGGAATAACACTGGTTTCTTATGTCCATCTTTTCCCTGACCTTTTCTTCTGACATCTAACATGGAGATCGTTGCCATCTTCGCAAATCTTCCTGTTCCAGTTCCTGCTGTCATTGTGATAAATGGGTAGTCTCCACGGCTTGATGATACACTATTAAATTTGTATTCTAACCCCTGGAATCCCTGTTCAAATTCACGTTTGACATCTTTCATTGCTTCTTCTTCGGCACGTTCTCTGGACAATCCAAGTTCTTCGTATCTCTCGATCCCTGCTGCGTAAGATTTCTCTGCATATGGTTCCAAAATCAGTTCGATATTTGGTACTGTAAATCCACCATACTGCTGACTGGCTGCACTTAATACAATATCTCCGATGACATCAAAAGCGACATCTAATGTCTTTGGCTCGTTGTACCAGAGATTTCCCATCTCAAAACCGCCTTTTAATACTTCCTGCACATTAAATAGACAGCAGTTCATTGTATCACGTCGTGCAGACATATCATGAATATAAATATATCCATCACGACATGCCTGAATTTCCTCAGTTGTCATGAAAAATTTCTGATAGAGTTCTTTATTAAGTTCATTAAAGATCAGGCTTCGTTTGGTAGAAACCAGTGCACTGTCTGTGTTGCTATTTTCTTTATCTCCAATATACATGATAGACTGGCTCTTCTTATATACTTCATCTAACATCTGTACAAAGTCCTGTTTGTAATTACGGTAATCTCTGTAGCTTTTCGCTACCAATGGATTTGTCTGTTCCAATGCACTTTCGACCACATTATGCATATCAGAAATCGTAACTTCTTTCTTGCGCATCTGTTCTACTTTTTCAGTCACAAATTTGCAGATAAAATCAATTTCTTCATCTGTAAATTTTACTAATGCACGATATGCAGATTTATTCACTGCTACAATAACTTTCTGTACATTGAATTCTTCTTTTGTTCCGTCTTTTTTAATTACCTTGATCATAATTCTCCCTTCCCTATCAGATTCTTTTATTCTTTACTCATTATATTGTATACTAGATGTAGTATTTTCTTTTTCTTTTACACACTAGATAGTGTAGCTTTTCAAGTTTAACACCCCTATACAGCAAAGTCAATGTTAACTTTTTATTACTTTCCCTTTATCTGTAAATCCTTCCAAGAGTAAGATTTTGACTGTCCTTTATTTCCAGTTTTTTTGACAGATATTCTCCAAATGAGATTGACAATTTGTCTTCTTTTCCAAAAATATCTGACAGATTATGATCTGTTTTTAACACGTATACAGATTTTGCAATCTGCGGTTCTTCCACTAATTCTTTTATGATCTTTACATTCTTTTTTCCATTTCCAAAAATCACAACTTTTAGATGTCCAAAATTTAACTGCTGGCTTTTGTATTGTTTCCATTTTTTATTAGCATCTTTTAGAGACGTTGCTAAAACTGTCACCGATCTTGATGGTATTTTGGTCCCGGAATCGCTCTGTACTTTGTCGAAATCCGCATAAGAATAACGCACTAGCAATTTCTTTTCATTGATCCGTTCAAATCCCATTGCCAGTACAAAACTGTGATCTTCCACATCTTGTTGTTTGCTGCATCCTTGTATGCAAAATGCAATCAGTATTACCAGAAGACATAGCCTATATTTTCTCATCTTTCTTTTCCTTTCTCCACAGCATGAATAAAATAAGCGGCAAAACCAATCCAACAATTAAATTTCCGTAAATAAAAATAGAAAAATATCGCCTGATCCATGTTGCAAATATTGTCATGATCCATGGACTGATAGCATAAATTCCTCCATACGACAAGATCAATCCCGCAGTCCTTCCTTTTGAAAATGCATGTTTGATGCTTTCATTTCCATAAAATAAATAGCCGCTGAACACACAAAATACTCCTACGATCCAAAATGCGATCAAAAACAAATCCAGTCTTGCCATAATTCCTCCTGGCATTGCGACTCCCTGTGCCATAGACATCACAGGTTCTAGATCGATCATTGTAAGTTTCTTTCCAAGAGAACCTACAGTACTTACAAATACTCCAAGAAAAAGAAGCGTTAGCCCTGCAAATGATCTAAAATGGATTGCTCCATCTTTCATATCTCCACGATAAAACCAGACAAGTTCTATCGGATGCATCAGAGCAAACGTAAGGATACTTCCATTGAACATTTCCCTGCCTTTCCAGCCATTGACCATTAACTCATTCCATGATAGATTTGTCACACTTAGGATCAGAACAAAGATCATCGGTAGTAACACGAACCAGAAAATCCCTTCCATTACTCTGCCCCTTTTTGTTAATCCTCCTTGATTCATCAGATAAGCCAGTAAAATTAATGGAGCCCCAATAAGAAATGATGATTTGTCTGGAAGGAGATATTTTTTTGTAAGATATAAAATACACAAATAAAAAAAAGCTCCATTTAGTAAAAATCTTACATAATAAATGATGGCTGCGAGACGATATTTTTTTAATATATTTTCAATTGAAATTCCTTGTGCTACACAATCTGTGATACATAAATAAATTCCTGTCATCACACTTGCTATGATCACTACGATAATCCCTGAATGATATGACTTTTTCAACGCGATCTGCGGGAGAAACATCGCAGCCGCTGAAAATATTTCAAGAATCATAATTCGATTTCCCTGTCTTGCCGTGATCGTTTGTGCTTTATTTTTCATCCTGTTCCTCCTTTTGCCTTACCCTCGCCCCCTCTTTTGTAAATTCTGGGCGGTATTTCATCCGCTTTAATGGATAACGTACCATAAAATCCTGAAAAGCTGCGGATAATTTTCCTTTTTCTTCGACCATCGGATGTGCATATGGCACTCCGTAATTTTCCAGATAAAATAAATGAATAAATATTGCCAGAAACCCTAAGAAAAAACCATATAATCCCCAAAAAGCACACATCATGATCAGGAAAAATTTCATCAACCGAAATGCACTTGTAAATAACTCATTCGGAATCGAAAATGTAGCGATCGCAGTCAACGCCACCACAATTACCACGATTGTGCTGACAAGATGTGCATCCACTGCCGCCTGTCCAACAATCAGGCCTCCAACAACTCCCATCGTCCCTCCAAGCTGCCCCGGAAGTCTGATTCCTGCTTCTCTTAATAATTCAAAAGACAATTCCATCAGCAAAACCTCTACGATCACTGGAAATGGGACCCCTTCCCTAGCTGATATCAATGCCAGCAAAAATGGTGTTGGCAGCACTTCCGGATGAAATCCCGCAATTGCTACATAAAATCCTGGCAACCCTATAGAAATAATTGCTGCCATATACCTTAAGATTCTTACGAATGTCGTAATTTCCCAACGATTATAGTAATCATCACTCGCCTGAAAAAATACATTTAACGTCACTGGAAGCAATAAAACCATTGGAGAATTATCCAATACAACCGCAATCCGCCCCTCCATAATACTGCTCGCTACCTTATCTGGCCGCTGTGTCAGTTGATAAAGCGGAAATGGAGTTCTACTATCTTTTTCAAGATATTGCTGCAACATTCCATTATCAAAAATTCCATCCACACAGATTTTATCCATTTGTTTTTTAATTTTATTTAAGATATCTATTTGAACCAGATCATCAATATACATCAATGCATAATCCGTTTTGCTTCTCGTTCCAATCTGCTTCTGAATCACTTTTAACCTTGTATCCCTGATTCTCCTGCGGATCAACGCTGTATTCGTTCTCAAACTCTCCGTAAAACTATCCTTGGGACCAACGATCGCCACTTCCTGATCCGCATTTTGCACACCTCTTGTTGGGAATGATTTACTGGAAAATAAGATTGCCCTTGCTTCTTTATCCAGAAATAAGACTGTATTGCCAGATAAGATTGCCGTCATGGCATCTTCCATTGTATTGATCCATTTCCAGTCTGCGGATTCAATTACATATTGATCAATTGCTGTTCTTTCTTGTGGAAAAGAGTCTTGAAGTAATGGCCTTATGACGGATTCTTGAAGCCTTTCTGTATCTACTAAGCCGTCCATGTACACAATATATAAGCTGATTTCATGGTTAATTCCGATTTTGAATTGTTTTTGTACTAAGTCATTGCAGTTTTGCATGACCTTTTTTGTATATTTTATGTTTTCTTGGATGTTTGGGGAGATACTGCCTTTCAGTTTGTGAGTTTTTGTGTGGAAATGGTCCATGGAGTTTTTACCCTCTTTTCTTTTTTGGAGATAGTATGTGGGATTTGAGTTGATTATATACTGAATTTTTAAGTTGTGGAGTTGGCCAACTGTAGATTTTGAGTATATGATAAAAAATAAATAAGCAACCGAAAGCGATGCGGTGGAATTTTGCTCATATTTTGAACAAATCGCTGATCCGCCCAATTTCCTACGATAACTCGCTCTGGAGTTTTGTCTAAGGCCAAGGTCTTTGAAGCTCAGACAATCGTCCAATTGGGCTGCGAATTTGTTCAAAATACGGCAAAATTCCAATGCATCGCTTTCGGTTGCTTATTTATTTTTTCATATACCTAAAGTCTATAGAGTGGACAATTCACGAATACAAAACTTATCAGCCAATCCCCTTTAACATATACAAAAGACTATTGTCGTAAATCACAATTTTTCATGCTTAACTGTATTCTTTTTTTATCCATATCGACGCTAATTACTGTAACATCTACCACATCCCCAACACTTACAACTTCCAGAGGATGCTTGATAAACCGATCTGCCATCTGTGAAATATGTACTAATCCATCCTGATGTACTCCAATATCTACAAACGCTCCAAAATCTATAACATTTCTTACTGTTCCTTTTAATTTCATTCCTGGTTTTAGATCTTTCATTTCTAGGACATCAGTTCTAAGGATTGGTTTTGGAAGATCTTCTCGTGGATCTCGTCCTGGTTTTTCCAGTTCTTTTACAATATCTTTGAGTGTGATCTCTCCGATTCCAAGTTCTTCTGATAATTTCTTGTAATCTGTGATCTTTTTGCTGATTCCTCGGAATCCTTCTTTGGATAATTCTTTTGTTGAATATCCTAAATTCTTTAGTAACATCCCTGTTTCTTTGTATGTCTCTGGATGTACGCCAGTTGCATCAAGTGGCTCGTCTCCTCCGGATACTCTTAAGAATCCTGCACATTGTTCAAAGGCTTTTGGTCCTAGTTTTGCTACTTTTAACAGCTGTTTTCTGTTCTTAAATGTTCCATTTTCTTCACGATATGCTACGATATTTTTTGCTACTGCTTTGGATACTCCGGATACATATTCCAAAAGAGATGCAGATGCTGTATTAAGATCAACTCCGACTTTATTTACTGTTGCTTCAACAACACCTCCCAGAGCTTCAGATAACTGTTTCTGATTCATATCGTGCTGATACTGTCCAACTCCGATCGCTTTTGGCTCAATCTTTACTAATTCTGCTAGTGGATCTTGAACTCGTCTTGCGATGGATGTTGCACTTCTTTGTCCTACATCGAAGTTTGGAAATTCTTCTGTTGCCAATTTGCTTGCAGAATATACGGATGCTCCTGCTTCATTTGTAATGACATACTGTACTGGCTCTTTAATCTCTTTTAACATATCAACGACAATCTGTTCGGATTCTCTGGATGCAGTTCCATTTCCGATAGAGATCAGGGTGATTCCGTATTTCTTAATAAGTCCTTTGACTACTTTCTTGGCTTCTTCCACTTTATTCTGAGGTGCTGTTGGATAAACGACTACTGTATCTAACACTTTCCCTGTTTCATCAACAACCGCTAACTTGCATCCTGTACGAAAAGCCGGATCCCATCCAAGAACTACCTGGCCTGCGATCGGTGGCTGCATCAGGAGCTGTGTTAAATTCTTTCCAAAAACTTTGATTGCTTCTGTACTTGCATTTTCAGTTAATTCGTTTCTGATATCACGTTCAATTGATGGTGCGATCAGACGTTTGTAACTGTCCTCGATGGCTGCAAATAGAGCTTTTGTTGTATTTGGATTCTTCTTTGTTACAATCTTTCTTGCTAGATATGATGCGATCTTTTGCATATCTGGCTCGATCTTTACCTGAAGGATTCCTTCTTTTTCCCCGCGATTAATCGCAAGAATACGATATCCTGCGATCTTCTTGATCGGTTCTTCAAAATCATAATACATCTCAAATACAGATGATTCATCTGGCTTCTTCGCTGTAGATGTGATCTTTCCATGATCCCATGTTGCCTTGCGGATCCATGTACGATATTCAGCATCATCTGCGATATGCTCTGCAATGATATCATTTGCACCTTTTAATGCATCTTCTACAGTCTTTACATCTTTTTCTTCATTGATAAATGCTTTGGCTTCTTTCTCTAATGGCTCATTTGTCATCTGAAGCAGGATCAGATTTGCTAATGGTTCTAATCCTTTTTCCTTTGCGATCATAGCTCTGGTACGTTTCTTCTGTTTGTATGGACGATATAAATCCTCTACTGCTACCAGTGTTTTGGCTTCTTCGATCTGCTTTGCCAGTTCCTTTGTAAGTTTTCCCTGTTCTTCGATATTCTTCTTGATCGCTTCTTTGCGGTCTTCTAAATTTCTTAAATATAATAATCTCTCATGAAAATTACGGAGTGTTTCATCATCTAATGATCCTGTCATTTCCTTTCGATATCTTGCAATAAATGGGATCGTATTGCCTTCATCGATCAATTTGATCGTTGTCTCTACCTGTCCTCGTCTGATTCCTAATTCTTCTTGTAAAATTTTAATAATATCCATGTCTTCACCTTATAAATCAATTTCTATTGTCTGTCCTTTTGGCACAAACTGACGGTATTTGACACCTGCCATGTCAAACATCTTCTTTGATGCTCTTGTCGCATCACTATCTGCGTATTTATCCTGCATATAGATAACTTCTTTCATACCACTCTGAATGATTGCTTTTGCACATTCATTACATGGGAATAATGTTACATAAACACGCGCACCATCAAGAGAACCACCACCATAATTTAAAATAGCATTTAATTCTGCGTGGCAAACATAAAAATATTTGGTATGAAGAGGATCTCCTTCTCTCTCCCATGGCATATCATCATCGTTACATCCTGTTGGCATTCCGTTATAACCGACAGATAAAATTTTATTATGATCATTCACAAGACATGCTCCCACCTGTGTGTGATCGTCTTTACTTCTCTGGGCAGATAAAATGGCAATTCCCATAAAATACTGGTCCCATGAAATATAATCTTTACGTTTCATAATGTATATTCCTTTCTGAATCTATGTAGGTATATTTTGTCATGTTTCTGCCATATCGTCAACTTCTGATTTGTAATAGTGTTTCATGTATGAGATAGAAATAAGATAAGAACAAGTATTTATAATATATCGGTGGCAACGATTAGCAAAAAACGCTCTTAAAATCTGCGTGTTGCCACCGATATATTATAAATACTTGTTCTTATCTTATTTCTATCTCATACAACGGAACGCTATTCAAATCACTACACAGTGTGTATGTTAAACGGTATTGGCTAATAAGTTTTGTGTTTGTTGACAGAAGATGAAAGGAACCTACGAACACCCACTAGTGGTTTCGATTGCGTAAATTATTTGAATATTATAAAAAGGGTTATCTGTCTGAGTCGAGCGAGAGCGCGTCGCAGACAGATAACCCTTTTTATAATATTCCACCAATAACTTCCGTCATCAAACCAGCAAATTAAAATTTAAGCCTCAAATTCCTCATGTGCTGCATTCATTGCTTTCACCATGTCTTCCTGGTTTACTAACACAGTCACACGAATCTCAGATGTTGAGATCATTCGGATATTCACATCTGCTTTGTATAATGCATTAAACATACGAGCTGCCATTCCATAGTGATTTAATAATCCTTTTCCGATGATAGATACTTTGGCAACTTCCTTGCTTGCTTTGATTTCTTCATAATAGCTGTCTGGAAGGTAATCTTCTAATGCTTTTACTGCGATATCTAATTCTTCTTCTTTGACTGTGAAGGAGATATCTTTCTTGTCATTATGTCCTACTGACTGAAGGATCATATCTACATTTACATTTTTCTTTGCTAATACATTAAAAATCTTAAATGCCATACCTGGTGTATCTTCAATTCCCATAACTGCGATTCTTGCTGCATCGTCGTCTCCTGCTACACCGCTGATCTCATTCTGTTTTGATTTTACATTTTCTTTTACGACTGTTCCTTCTTCTGTTGTAAGACTTGATCTAACAACTAAAGCAACTCCGTGTTTCTTGGCAAGTTCTACAGAACGGTTGTGAAGTACTCCGGCTCCAAGTGTTGCCATCTCTAACATCTCATCGTATGTGATCTCATCTAATTTCTTAGCATTTGGTACTTTTCTTGGGTCTGCTGTGTAAACTCCGTCTACGTCTGTGTAGATCTCACATGCGTCTGCATGTAGTGCTGCTGCAAGTGCTACAGCTGTTGTATCAGATCCACCACGTCCAAGTGTTGTGTAGTTATCGAACTGGTCAACTCCTTGGAATCCTGTAACGATAACGATCTTTCTCTGCTCTAATTCGTTCATGATACGATCTGTATCAATTCTCTTGATTCTTGCATTACTGTATACAGATGTTGTATGCATTGCTACCTGAAACGCATTTAAGGATACAGCTGGAACTCCAAGGGAATCCATTGCCATTGCCATTAAAGATACAGAAGTCTGTTCTCCTGTTGTTAATAACATATCCATTTCTCTTCTGGATGGATTTGGATTGATCTCTTTTGCCTTTGCAATCAGTTCATCTGTCATTTTACCCATTGCTGATAAAACTACGACAACGTCATTTCCCTTTTTATAGTCTTCAATACATCTTTTTGCTACGTTCATGATACGTTCTTTATTTCCTACAGAAGTACCACCAAATTTCTTAACTACTAGCATCTTGTGCCTCCTAAAATTATTTCTCTTATTTTTGTAATAACCGATTCATTAAATCATAAGCGTGGGAAATGACAAGTCCTGTCTTTCTCGCTGCTTCTTCGCTGTACTCTTCCTGACCTTCATAATCTTTTGTGCTGTCATAGATCATAAATGGTATCGGTTCTTTGGAATGGGTACGGATCGCAATTGGTGTCGGATGATCCGGTCCGATCAAAATTCTGAAATCCTCTCCAGCTTTCTCTAATTCTTCTTTGACAACCTTTACAACTTCCTTATCAAGATGTTCGATTGCTTTGATCTTATTCTCGAGACTTCCCTGATGCCCCATCTCATCAGGTGCCTCTACATGAATATAAGCGAAATCGTCATTTTTTTCAAGTAGTGCTTCGACTGCTGCCATTGCTTTTCCATGATAATTCGTGTCAAGACCACCATTTGCCCCCTCAACATCAAGATTTCTCATGTTCGCTCCGACTGCGATTCCTTTTAACAGATCAACTGCGGATACCATCGCTCCGTTCATTCCAGTCTTCTCTTTAAAATCATCCAGTGCCGGTTTCGTTCCTGCTCCCCAGAACCAGATGCTGTTTGCTTTGTTTAAACCTCTCTTGGCTCTTGCTTCATTGATCGGATGATGATCTAAGATATCAAAACTCTTCTTCATCATCTCTTTTAATTTCTCCTGTTTTGGGAGATACTGCCCGATCTTCTGTCCCAGAACATCATGTGGTGGTACAAGTTCAACCACTTCTCCATGATCCCAGATCGTTAAATGGCGATAGCTGACTCCAGGATAAAACTTATATTCATCATCTTCTAATTCTTTTCTCACAGCTTCAATCAGGATCGCTGCTTCTTCGGAAGTAATCTCTCCTGCACTGTGGTCGATGATCGTCTTATCTTCATAGTCTTCGTCTTCAGATACGGTTACAACGTTACATCGAAGTGCAATATCTGTATCTTTCATATCAACACCGATACTTAACGCTTCCAGTGGTGATCTTCCAGAATAGTAAACCTGTGGATCATAACCTAACATAGAAAGGTTCGCCACATCACTTCCTGCTGGTAAATTGGATGGTACGGTGTATGCAATTCCCTGTTCGGAAACTTTCGCCATCTCATCCATCACTGGTTTATCTGCTAACTGCAGTGGTGTCTTTCCACCTGCTGCTTCGATCGGCTCATCGGCCATTCCATCTCCTAAAACGATAACATATTTCATTCTGCCCTCCAAAAATGTGTCATGTATATTTATACATCTATTCCATTGCAATCACTTTTACATAAGATACATCTTCTATCTTCTCAACATCCTGGATCATTGCCGAGACATCCGTCTGGCTGTCTTCGATATCAACGCTGACTGTTAAAAGTCCCTTTCCATTGATCGGGATACTCTGATGAATTGTCAGGATGTTTACCTTATAAAGTGCAAAAATGTTAAGGATCGAGGCCATAACGCCCGGCTGGTCATCAACTTCGATCACAAATGTGATACTTCGGCCTTTCTTACCAGCATAAAATGGGAAGATATCATCCTTGTACTTGTAATAAGAGCTTCTGCTGATTCCAACCTTCTCTGTGGCTTCTAATACAGAAACTGCTTTCTTGGAATCTAACAGTTTCTGGACCTCTAAGACCTTTAATAACACTTCTGGAACTGCTTTCTTTTTAATTACATAATAGTTTGTTTCTTTCATGTTTCGTTCCTTTTGTTCTTCTGTGGTGTACAGTTGTCTTTGTGCAAAATACTACCACAGATATTTTTAGGATGCAATAGAAAATTGAGTTTTAAAATAAATACATTACTTAATTGGAAGTTTTTCTAAAGAATACACTGGTTCTGGTTTTGTGATATTACACTCGATCCATGCCTTATCTGATGCAAAAAAATCACGAAATTTTTCATAAATTTCTTTTTTGTACTGATGTTTGTCAATACCCATACAATACCCATTCATTCCAAGCTTGCTGATCAGATAACCCGTTCTTTTAAAGTATTTTTGCTGTGTGCATACAATAAATCTCTTATTTGGAAATGCTTCTTTGCAACGATAGATCGTTGAATAGGTATCAAGTCCTCCATCATCGATCAAAATATCTTCTTCGGCTACATTACGATTTGTCAAAAATATTTTTCCTGTCTTATTTTCTCTTGCTGCACCGGATAAGATGATCTTCGGTACTTTCTTTTCCTGATATAATCTTAATGCACCATTTAAGCGGTCTTCTAGTGCATACGATGGTTTCCCACTTTTGTATACAAGACACCCTGGCACGATCACATAGTCCACTTCTTTGATCTTCTCTGTATGATCTACAGAATATGTCTGGCATTTTGCCGTCTTTAATTGTACATTGCAATATATCGTAAATAGTAAACCTACGATTCCAAGTGATACTCCCATCGCAATCATTGCTTTCATTATTTTTCCTGCCATATCCTCACCCTTTTGTTTTTTTAATCTTATATGGTTTTTATTTAATTTTCTTCTTGTTTACGGTTATTGTTCCACGCAAGATAAGCATTCATAAATCCATCCAGATCCCCATCTAATACTGCACTCGGATTTCCACTTTCAAAATTTGTTCTGTGGTCTTTTACCATGGTGTATGGCTGCAGTACATAAGATCTGATCTGGTTGCCCCATCCGTTATCTCCAACATCTCCACGGATGTCTGATAGTTTCTCCAAATGCTGCTGCTGTTTTAACAGATATAACTTTGTCTTTAACATCTTCATCGCCTGATCTTTGTTCTTGTGCTGTGATCGCTCATTCTGGCACTGTACAACGATTCCTGTTGGTAAATGAGTAATACGGATTGCTGAATCTGTCTTATTGATATGCTGTCCACCAGCTCCACTCGCACGATATGTGTCGATTCGGATATCTTCATCTGCAATCTCAACTTCGATATCATCTTTAATATCTGGCATGACATCACAGGATGCAAATGATGTTTGTCGCTTTCCTGCTGCGTTGAATGGCGAAATTCGGACAAGACGGTGAACACCTTTCTCTGATCTCAAATATCCATAAGCATTCATCCCTGAAATCTTCACTGTGACAGATTTGATTCCTGCTTCATCTCCGTCAAGATAGTCTAAAACTTCCGTTCCATAACCTTTCTTGTATGCCCATCTTGTAAACATACGGTAAAGCATTCCTGCCCAGTCACAAGATTCTGTTCCACCTGCCCCGGCATGTAACGTAAGAATTGCATCGTCCTTATCATATTCACCGGTTAACAGCGTTGAAATGCGTAATTCTTCATATTTTGTCTCAAATTCATCCATCAATGCCGTTGCTTCTTCGATCAGATCTGTATCCTCATCTTCCTGTGCCATATCGATCAATGTCTCGATATCTTCATATTTTGTTTTCAGATCATCATATTCTTCCACAACACTTTTTAAGCTTTTGACTTCTTTCATAACATTCTGGGATTCCTCGACATTATCCCAGAATCCTGGTTCTTCCATATTCAGTTCTAACTGATCGATTCTCTCTTTTTTTGCTTCTAACGCAAGGGAACCACTAAGATCTTCTAGTGGTTCCTGAAAAGAGTTTAATTTATATTGTAATTGTTCTGCTTCAATCATTTACAAACAACTCCTTATTTATTTCTTCCGCAGCAGTTCTTATATTTCTTACCACTTCCACATGGGCAAGGATCATTTCTGCCGATTTTAGCTCCTTTTCTAACATAAGGCTTCTTCTCAACTTCAGCATCTTTGTTTGTTCCTGTGATCTTTGGAGCTTCTTCTTTCTCAATCTTCTGCTCAACCTGTACATGGAACAATGCACCTGTTGTTTCTTCCTGAATTGCCTTTGTCATCTCATTGAACATCTCAAATCCAGCCATACGGTATTCAACAACTGGGTCTCTCTGTCCATATGCCTGAAGTCCGATTCCTTCACGTAACTGATCCATATCATCGATATGATCCATCCACTTGCGGTCGATAACTTTCAGTAAGATGATACGCTCAATCTCACGAAGATCGAAATCTTCAAATTCTTTTTCTTTCTGTTCATATAATGCAACAGTTTCTTCCTGTAATCTTGCTACTAGATCATCAACTCTTCCAGAAGATTTCTCTGCATCTGTTAATACGATCTTATTTAAAGGAACAATTGGAAGCAACTCTGCATTCAGTGCTGCAAGATCCCATTCTTCTGGTGGAAGTTCATCACTGATCACCTGATATACATGGTTTGCAACTGTTTCTTTCATCATATTTAAAACAGATTCTTTCATGTCATCTCCATCAAGAACACGACGACGTTCTTTGTACATGACTTCTCTCTGTTCATTATTAACTCTATCATAGTCTAACAGATTCTTACGAATACCGAAGTTGTTATTCTCGATCTTCTTCTGTGCTTTTTCAATTGTCTTGCTGATCGTCTTATGCTGGATTTCTTCTCCTTCTGGAATTCCTAGTGCATTGTATATGCTGATCATTCTTTCAGATCCAAATAATCTCATCAGATCATCTTCCAGAGATAAATAGAACTTAGATTCACCTGGATCTCCCTGACGTCCGGCACGACCACGCAACTGATTATCGATACGTCTGGATTCATGACGTTCTGTACCAATGATCTTTAATCCACCAAGTTCAGCAACTCCATCTTCAAGCACGATGTCAGTACCACGACCAGCCATGTTTGTAGCGATCGTTACAGCACCGATCTCACCTGCATGAGAAATGATCTCTGCTTCTTTTTCATGGAATTTCGCATTCAATACGTTATGTTTGATGCCACGTTTCTTAAGCATTGCGCTTAATTCTTCGGACATCTCAATTGTGATCGTACCAACTAAGACTGGCTGTCCTTTTTCATGTGATTTGATGATGTCTTCGACAACAGCATTCATCTTCTCACGTTTTGTCTTATAGATCGCATCGTCATGATCGATTCTCTGGACAGGTTTGTTTGTTGGAATTACAACAACGTCCATTCCGTAAATTTCACGGAATTCCTGTTCTTCTGTAAGCGCAGTACCTGTCATACCTGCTTTCTTATCATATTTATTGAAGAAGTTCTGGAATGTGATCGTTGCAAGAGTCTTGGATTCTCTCTTAACTTTTACATTTTCCTTCGCTTCGATTGCCTGATGCAGGCCGTCTGAATAACGTCTACCTGGCATGATACGTCCTGTAAATTCATCGACGATCAGTACTTCATCATCTTTTACGACATAGTCTTTGTCTTTAAACATTAAGTTATGTGCACGAAGTGCTAAGATGATATTATGCTGGATCGCAAGATTTTCTGGATCTGCAAGATTCTCAATATGGAAGAATTTCTCAACTTTCTTCACACCTTCTGCAGTCAGCATGATCTGTTTGTCTTTTTCATTGACAAGGAAATCTCCGTCTTCTTCGATATCCTCATTCATTAAAATATCCATCTTAGATAACTCACCGTCAGAACTTCCTCGTTCCATCTGGCGTGCTAAGATATCACATGCACGGTATAATTCTGTAGACTTTCCACTCTCACCGGAAATGATCAGTGGTGTTCTCGCCTCATCGATCAATACGGAATCGACCTCATCGACAATCGCATAATGAAGATCTCTCTGTACCAGATCTTCTTTCTCGATGACCATGTTATCTCTTAAGTAGTCAAATCCTAATTCATTGTTTGTAATATAAGTAATATCACAGTTATAAGCTTCACGACGTTCATCGTTCTCCATATCATTTGTAACGACACCAACGGTTAATCCAAGGAAGTTATGAACTTTTCCCATCCACTCCGCATCACGGGTAGCCAGATAATCGTTGACTGTTACAATGTGAACACCTTTTCCTTCTAATGCATTTAAATATGCAGGTAAAGTAGACACTAAAGTTTTACCTTCACCAGTTCTCATCTCAGCGATACGTCCCTGATGCAGGATGATACCACCGATCAGCTGAACACGATAATGTTTTAATCCGATCGCACGGCTACTGGCTTCTCTTACTGTTGCGTATGCTTCTGGTAACAGATCGTCTAATGTCTCTCCATTTGCAAGTCTTTCTTTAAATTCAACGGTCTTATGTCTTAATTCTTCATCAGATAGCTGCTGCATGGATGCATCCAGTGCCTCGATCTTATCAACTGTCTTGCTGATTCGTTTCAGTTCTTTATCACTGTGAGAACCAAATACTTTATCAAATAAACCCATAAATTAATCTCCTAAGTTTCTTTTTACATTTACTATATCCCCGATTCTTCTGCCTGTCTTCGATGACATCAGGGTAGACTTATATCAATTATATAATCTTTGTTATTGTAACACTTAACATTATAAGGTGCAAGTTAACTAATTGTAAAAATTATCAATAAAATATAAACTTTTTATAATTTTATGCATGAAAAAGGAGATCCTTATCATTAAGGATCTCCTCTATCTTCCGATCTTCTAAAATTCAGGTTCGATCAGTCCGTATGTATTTCCTTTTCTCTTATATACAACATTGACTTCAAATGTATCAGCATTGCGGAATACAAAGAAATCATGTCCTAATAATTCCATCTGTACACAAGCTTCTTCTACATCCATTGGTTTGATGGCGAACTTCTTGCTTCGGATGATTCTGATCTCATCATCTTCCACTTCATCTTCTTGCTCCATAAATTCCTGTTTGAAGCTTGTTCCATCATGTTTCTGATTCATAAGTCTTGTTTTATATCTGCGAATCTGGCGTTCAATGACATCAACAACCAGATCAATAGATACATACATGTCTTCACTGCCTTCTTCAGCACGGATAATGTGCCCTTTCATAGGAATGGTAACTTCTATCTTCTGTCTTCCCTTCTGAACACTTAACGTTACGTTTACGACTGTATCATCTACAAGATATTTGTCGAGACGTCCGAGTTTCTCTTCGATTGCTGCTTTGATACTTTCTGTAACTTCAATGTTCTTTCCACTAATAATGAATTTCATGGCTCCCATCTCCTTTACCTTTTTTGTATGCATTCATTATAACATATAATTCTTCTTAAGAAAACAAAATCTTTTTATAAATAGTGAACAAAACATATGTTTCTTTTTCGAGTTATCCACAATTTAATTTTGTCGAATTATGGATGTGGACAATGTGGATAACTCTGTGGGTAACTTATTTTTGGCTAAAATATGCCATTTCTGTATGTTGATAACTTTGTGGGTATTTTGTTAGCAATATGTGTGTAATTTTTCCATAAAAAAATCAACCTGCTTTTTGTTATACAACTAGCACAAATCGTCAAAAAGCGGTTGATTTTTAATTTATGAGTCACTATTAAAAAATGGCTTAAATTGTCTGAAAATTAGGAATTCTGGAGATATCGCTCGACAGAGTACACGCAATTTGCCCCGTCGGACACTGCAGTCACTACCTGTCGCAGATTTTTGCTTCTTCCATCCCCTGCTACGAAGATTCCCGGAATATTTGTAACACCGTCTTCTCCTGCAATAATATATCCTTTTTCATCTGTTGATAACTTTCCAGATAAAAGTTTGGAAGCTGGTTTTGTCCCAACTGCGATAAAGATTCCATCAACATCTAGTGACTTATCCACATGGTTATCTACATCTTGTAGTTGTATACTTTGAACAACCTCATCACCCTCGATTTTTGTCACGATCGTATTCCATAAAATTTCAATCTTATCGTTCTTCTTTACTTCATCCTGAAGGATCTTTGCACCTCGAAATTCATCTCTTCGATGGATCAGGTAAACCTTTTCACACATACGGCTTAGAAATAATGCATCTTCTAATGCAACATTTCCACCACCAACAACTGCTGTGACCTTATTTCTGAAAAATGCTCCATCACATGTTGCACAGTAGGATACTCCCATTCCTTTTAGTTTTTCTTCGCCTTCAACTCCTAACGTCTGATGGACTGCTCCGGTTGCAAGGATGATCGTCTTTGTTTTAAGAATATCACCATTTTTCAAGATAATCTCTTTGATCTCATTGTCTGCATTAATTTCTTTTACTTCCGCTGTAATGCTTTCGACTCCCAGTTCTTTGGCATGTTCCGAAAATTTCATTCCAAGATCCATTCCATTAGTCTTTGGAATTCCTGGATAGTTGTCGACTTCATACGTCTGTACAACCTGACCTCCTGGCATATATTCTTTCTCGATCACAATAAAATCAAGCATAGCTCTCTGTGCGTAGATTGCTGCTGACATTCCGGCTGGTCCAGAACCTATGATCACTAAATCGTATATTTTCATAATTTTCATCTCCTTATAAAATTTCCTACTCGCTGGCATGCAGATGTAAAAAGTATCTGCATATGCTCTGCAAAAAATCCCTTCTTCTGCATTCCGAATGATTATTTACATAATCTTCCATGATCTTCTTCTCCTGCAGAACAAAGGCTGTATATAGGAAGTCTATATTATATTTTGTATCTCAATAAATGATGTTGAGTGCTCCATCCATAAAAAACTCTTGCTGTTTCTCCCCTTTGTATTTATTTTTATCTTTCTTATTTGTATGTTAGTTTTAATAAAACTCCACTGTATCTTGGAAGTGTGATCGTCAATTCACTGTTCTTGCCTTTTTTCTTTAAATGGATATTTTCTTTGCGTTTCTTCATCGTTCCACCATACTGTTCCCATTCAGTATGTAACAAGGTTCTTCTTGTATAATGGCCTTCAAGTATTAATTTATAATCTTCCTGTTCTTTGTCAGAGAAATTAAAGATTCCAACGATCATATGGTCAGCTGTCTTTCTTCCGATCGCATAGATACATCTCTCTTCCTGATGACAGTCAAGCCATTCAAAGTTTTCCTTATGGTAGTCGTAATGGAATGCTTTTTCTTTCTTATAAATGTCATTTAATTTGATCATATATTTATGGAAAGCATCATGGATCGGATATTTTAAGATTATCCAGTCCTGTTCCTTTGCCTCGCTCCATTCCCTTAACTGACCAAATTCATTTCCCATGAAGTTTAATTTCTTGCCGGGATGGATCATCATATACATATACATTGCCCTTGCCTGTGGAAATTTGTCTTCGTAATCTCCGTACATTTTCTGTAAGATCGTTGCCTTACCATGGACAACTTCATCATGGCAGTATTCCAGCATATAACGTTCATTCCAGAAATATACCATGGAAAATGTCAGCTTATGATAATCACGGCTTCGGTATTCTGGCCCGGTCTGGAAATATTCCAAGGTATCGTGCATCCATCCTAAATCCCATTTGTAATCGAATCCTAAACCACCTTTCCATACAGGTTCTGTCACTCCGGGATATGAGGTAGAATCTTCTGCGATCAGCATAGCTGTTGGATGGCGTTGTTTTAAACCTAAATTCAATGCTTTTAGAAAGTCAATTGCTGTGTCATTGACTCCTCTGTTTTCATCTCCCTGCCAGTAGATCAGACGGCTCACTGCGTCCATACGGATTCCATCAAAATGATATTCTTCCAGCCAGTAGTTAGCAGCTGATTGTAAGAAACACTGGACTTCTCTTCTGGAATGAATAAAGTTGCAGCTTCCCCATTCACTCTCCCCAGTGTCTTTATTATCATATTCATATAGCGGTGTTCCATCATATAATTTCAATCCGTATCCATCCACTGCAAAATGAACTGGTACAAAATCCATGATGACTCCAATTCCCGCCTGATGCATCATATCAACAAATTTCATTAATTTATCCGGGGTTCCATAACGCTTGGTCGGTGCGAAAAATCCAGTATTCTGATATCCCCATGATCCGTCAAATGGATGTTCAGATAACGGCATTAATTCTACATGGGTATAGTTATTCTTCTTTAAATAAGGCACAAGCATCTCGGCAATCTCGTCATACTGATACCAGCCATTTTCATCCTTTTCGTTCATTCGCCACGATCCCATATGCATCTCATAGACATTGACAGCATCTTCCATGCCAACACTTCTCATCTGCATCCATGAATCATCATGAAACTGATATGTCGTAATGTCACGAATAATAGAACATGCTCCTGGTCTTAATTCCATCTCAAATCCATAAGGATCACAATGTTCCTGCCTATTTCCATCAGGTCCGTAGATGCAGTATTTGTACATCTGGCCTTCCTTGGCTTTGTCTGAGTAGAATAAAAAGAAACCGCTTTGTGCGTCCTGTTCCATAAATTCTTCATTCCAGTCATTAAATTCTCCAATGATCGATATCCTGGAGGCTCTTGGTGCATAGGTTACAAAACGGATCTTGTCACCGTCTTTATGTGCACCCATATAACGATATGCGTCAAATAATTTTCCATCATAAAAATCTTGCCGGTTCATGTCTGTGCCTCCTTTTATCCTACAACTGTTGTTTTTCATTCATATGTATATTATAATAAATATATGTATATAGAACAACCACAAAAATAGAGTTTTTGGCGGGTATCAAACATTTTTTATTGTTTTGTAGATTATCTTTTTATATGATTTTAAAGGAGTTTTTGATATGGTAGAGAAGAAAACTGATCGTCGTATTTTAAAGACGAAACGTGTGCTCAGGGAGAGCTTGCTTTATTTATTAAAAGAGCAGCCAATACAGAAAATATCCGTTTCCCTTCTGTGTGAGAAATCAGATATTAACCGCAGTACATTTTATACTTATTATTCCAGTCCGATGGATCTTTTGGAATCCATTGAGGATGAGATTTTGAATACGCTGGAAGAAGATATGATCCAGTTTGAAAAGGAAAATTCGATTTCTCAGCTGATGAATTCGATTATCTTTTATATCAGCGAGCATAAGCAGTTAGTAAGGCTTCTGTTTTCAGATCATGGTGATCCTGGATTTCAGAATAAACTTCTGTTTGCCACACAGCGCTGGACAATGCCGATGTGGCAGAGCCGAAGACCGGATTATGATGCAGAGACTTTATCTTCTTTGCATATTTATATTGTGAGTGGCTGTATGGCTGTGATCCGGCAGTGGATCACGGGTGGTTTTCAGGAGTCTGAAGAGGAAGTATCTTTGATGTTGGAGAAATTGTCTGCTTCTACTTCGGTAGGATTTTTGCAAGGGAAATAATTTTATCTTTTTATTCTTAAAAGCTATTTTTTTCATAATACATACTGCTGTTATAATCATCAATTTTTTCACTTAAAAATGAATTACAAACTCATTCAATACTTCCTGCAATCTTTCAAAAAACATACTAGCATGATATCCATCTGCCGATGCATGGGATATCGTCAAGGCAGCAGATAATTTTCTTCTTCCATCTTCTTCCACATATTTTCCAAATGTAATAATTGGAAATAGATTTGGTCTTCCGGTTGGTACCCATGTGCTGTATCCTGTAAAATCCATCCATGGCACACAGGAAATACAGAAGAAGTTTGGTGGCTGCCCTTCTTTTCCTTTTGGTCCTTTGACATCTTTGTAAGTTTCCATATCATTTATGATATTTTGATAACATATCTGAAAGTCGTCATCATAATAAGACCAGATGTCTGAAAATGTATGGTCGTCTTTGTGAAAGATCGTAAAGTTTGGATGCATCACATCAAAATAGCCAGGTCTTCCTTCCTGATCGACTCCCATCTTAAATTCTTTTTTCTCGTTAATGACTTTCCCTGCGCAGTAAATAAATGATGGATAAAACTTTAATCCACATTTTTTGACCTGCTGGTACAGATTTTCCACATCTAAACGTACTGTGACGGTATAACCGCATGGTATCATCTGCATATAATATTCAAAATGTTTCTGTCGTTCCCATTTATCTGAATCTAGTAAATGAAACATATCAGACACCTCCTGTCTGTTTTCTAGATCATCTCATATCCGCCCAAAACTACTGGCATTTTCAGCACTTCCAGTACTCTCTCAAGCAATACTCCTTCTCTGTTTGGATAATCAAATCCATAACTTGCTTTAATTGCCTGTGTGATAAACTGTACACCCTTATCCAATGCAATTGGCAGACTGTCTCCGTCTAACAGACTTCCGATCATAACAGAAGTATAAGCATCCCCTGTTCCCGGATAGAATGTTGGGATATAGCGACATTTAATCTTCCAGTATGTATTACAACTTCTATCATAGGCGATTACATTAGAATCTTTATCTTTTTCTTTATCTGGAACACTTGTCACAACCACAATATCTGGTCCCATATCTGACAGGCGTTTTACCCATTCTTTGATCTCTTCATCGGTCGTTGTCTGTTTATATTCTTCTCCTAACAGAAGGCTTACTTCAGTAAAGTTTGGTGTAATGATATCTGCTTTTGTCACCAGATGTTTCATTCCTTCAACCAATCCCTGATCCATCGTTGAATATAAATTTCCATTATCTCCAAGTACTGGATCGATCACGACCATGTTATCTTTCGTTCCAAAATCATCAATAAATCCAGAAACAATCTCAATCTGACGTTCAGACCCTAAAAATCCAGAATAAATGCAGTCAAAATCAATCTTTAATTCTTTCCAGTGATCGATATAGTCCTGCATATGATCTGTAAAATCTACAAAACTAAAAGTATCAAATCCACCAGTATGATTAGACAGGATTGCTGTTGGCAATGGACAAACCTGAATTCCCATGGATGAAAGGATTGGTATGATCGCTGTCAGTGAGGCTCTTCCGAATCCTGAAAGATCGTGGATCGCTGCCACTCTTTTTACACTGTGTTTCATATTATTTCTCCTTACTATTTTAAGCGGAATGTCAAGATTCCTTTATAATCGATCACATTGATTTCTTCATCTTGTTTCATCTGCTCCATCATTGCTTCTGGATCTTTGACATCTCTGCTTTCTAAGAATCCTCTTACTTCAAACTGATTCATTGGATGTCTTCCGATAATCGATTTGACCGCTTCATAGTCATCTTCAATCTCACTAAAAAATGCACCTGAACTCATCATCTCGATAGAAATACCACCAAGCGTCTCAACTGCATATCGCATACGTTCTTCTGATACAACATTCACATCTGCTTCTGCTGGCGGACGAACTGGTGTGTTTAGGTATAATCTGTCATATTTTAATTCTTTTAATAACTTTTTAAATTCAAGAATAGAATGCTCATCATCATTAATTCCGTCAACTAACATGATTTCTAACCAAAGTTCTCCCTCATACATGTGAGTGAACTTTTTAAGACCATCAAATTCTTCTTCAAATTTAATCGTTCCATAAGGACGGTCGATCTTCTTGGAAATTTTCTGATCATAAGCATCTAAGGATGGCAATACCATATCGGCATGACACAATTCTTCTCTGACCTGTTGATCAGAAAGTAATGCACCATTTGTGATCACTGCAACAGGCTTGTCTGTTAATGCTTTTAATGCATCTACTAATTCACCAAGATTCGATGCTAACGTAGGCTCTCCTTCTCCAACCACGGTTACGATATCGAATTTATCAGAGTCTTTCAGATATTGTTTAAATTCTGCAATGATATCTTCTGTTTTATAAAATTCCTGACGTTTATTTGTCATTTTATCGGTTCTTCCTAACTGACAGTAGATACAAGAATAGTTGCAAGTCTTTTTAGGCAATGGACTGATCCCTAAAGATCTTCCTAATCTTCTGGATGGAATTGGACCGAATACATATTTAAAATCGCTCATGTTGATGTTTCCTTTTCCTATTAATTTTGTATAATTCTTATTATACGGCAGGTATACAAAATTTGTCTATAAAAATTGTGATTTGTAGGTAGTTTGATAAGCTGAAGTTATTGGTGGAATATTATAAAAAGGGTTATATGTCTGTGACGCGCTCTCGCTCGACTCACACGTAGTGGACACTAAATTCGACAGCGATGATAAATCATCACTGCTCATTAAGTGCCAACGTGTTCCTACGGTCTGCCGACATATAACCCTTTTTATAATATTCAATAATTTCAGTTATCGAAACCACTAGAGATGTGTATGTTAAACGGTATTGGATAATAATTTTTGTATTCACTGACAAAAGATTTTCTTTCTTACGAGGACCTCCATGAGACTGGTAGCTTCTTTTTTATGTCGTTATCATCATGGAGGTTTTTATCAGTCTATTTATGAAATATCTTGGCTACAAACCTTGCTTTTTTATACAAATATGTCTTGCACATCCCATGGGATCAGGATCTTGTTCCAAGAATGAAGCGGGATACCAGACTTCCTCAGCTTCTTTCGATGAAACTGTGCCAGAAACTTTTAAACTGCAGGCAGTATATTTCGAAGCTTCGGGGACAATATATGCTGAATTGAGAAAAGAAGAATTAGATGGGAAATATGAAAGGAACAGCGGAAGTTACTGATAAAACAGTCAATTTTTGATAAAACGAAGGAGATAGCGAATGATTGAAACCCCATACAATATTATTTTCCATACACACCACCTCAAATTTTCCAATCTTGTGAATTGTCCACTCTATAGACTTCAGCTATATGATAAAAAATAAATAAGCAACCGAACACGATGCATTGGAATTTTGCCATATTTTGAACAAATTCGCAGCCCAATTGGACGAATGTCTGAGCTTCAAAGATTTTTGTCTTAAACAAAACTTCAAAGCGAGTTTTCGTAGGAAATTGGGCGGATCAGCGATTTGTTCAAAATATGAGCAAAATTCCACCGCATCGCGTTCGGTTGCTTATTTATTTTTTATCATATACTCGAAATCTACAGTTGGCCAACCAACTCACAAATTAGAATTTAAAGTAAGTTATCAGCCAATTCTTCCATAGTCTTAACATTCTCATCATTCATCGTAGACTTGATCGTAACAACAGGATCAACGATCTCAATATTCTTAAATCCTTCTACGATACCCTTCATAATCTTCGCAGCCATTGGTGCCCAAGATCCATTTTCCATGAATGCTACTTTACGTTTCTGATAGTTCTTAGCTTTTAAGTGATGTAAGAAGTCTTCCATGCATGGGAAGATTCCTGCATCGTATGTTGCTGCTGCTAATACGAGTCTGTCATAGCGGAAAGCATCTTCGATCACTTCTGCCATGTCATCTCTTGAAAGATCTGCTACTACGACTTTTGGAGCTCCTTTTGCTTCTAAGATCTCTGCTAATTTCTTTGCTGCAGCTGCTGTATTTCCATGGATAGATGCGTATGCGATCAGAATTCCTTTATCTTCTGGTTCGTATTTGCTCCATGTATCATATAATCCGATATAATATCCAAGGTTTTCTTTTAAGATTGGTCCGTGTAATGGACAAATGATCTCGATATCTAATCCTGCTGCTTTCTTTAACAGATTCTGTACCTGTACTCCGTATTTACCACAGATGTTAAAGTAATAACGTCTTGCTTCACATGCCCAGTCTTCATCTGCATCTAAAGCACCGAATTTACCAAATCCATCTGCTGAGAATAAGATCTTCTCTGATGTTTCGTAAGCTACCATAACTTCTGGCCAGTGAACCATTGGTGCCATAACAAACTGTAATGTATGTGATCCAAGAGATAATGTATCTCCTTCTTTTACTACCACTTTACGTCCTTCTAGATCGAATGCGAAGAACTGAGGGATCATATTAAATGTCTTGGCATTACCAACAATCTGTGCTTCTGGATATTTTTCTGCTAATACCTGTAAGCTTGCTGCATGGTCTGGCTCCATATGAGATACTACAATGTAATCTACATTTCTTCCCTCTAATGCTTCTTCTAAGTTTGCAAGCCATTCATCTGTCTTGCGTGCATCTACAGTATCCATAACGACTACTTTCTCATCTAAGATTACATAAGAGTTATAAGAAACACCGTTTGGTACTACATACTGGCTCTCAAATAAGTCAATATCATGATCATCTACACCAATATATTTTACTGAATCTGTAACTTTAATATCTTTCATTGTATTACCTCCAAAATAAGATTGTTTTTATTTTAACTGTTCTTACTATAACATAGTTTTATGGAAATATCTAGTAGTAATAGTTACTGTTTTTAATACAATTTACACTTATTTTATAAAACTTTCCCATAAAACAAAATAACATTCTGAGTCATAAAATAATTATGTTCTACTCAGAATGTTATTTATCTTACTTTAATGCTTCATATACTTACTAACTGCATGATTATCTATGCATTGAGAAGCTGTCCATATCATAACGTTTTAAGTTGTCTGTGATCTTACGATCATCTGCGGATTTGATCAGATTTTCTCTGACTTTACGTGCTTTGATGATCTCTTCGTTACGGCTTGGTCCACCAACGCATCCGCCTTCGCATGCCATACCTTCGATGAAGTCTTCTGGTAATCTTCCTCTCTGTAAGAACATTAATGCTTTCTTACATTCTGCTGCTCCGTTGGCTTTGCATACTTTGATATCTTCGTTCTGTTCTGTTTCTTTCATGTATTCTAATACAGAATCTGTAACTCCACCAGAGTTTCCATAGAATTTACCGAATGTTGTAGCATCCTGGTATGTATTCTCTGCTGGTTCTAATTCTACGTCTTTTGCTTTCAGGATTGCTAAGATCTCGTTGTAGTTTAATGCGTAATCTGCATTTCCTTCGATCTTCTGATCTGCTACTTCTGACTTCTTAGCTACACATGGTCCAACGAATACTGTGACAGCTTCTGGATCTTTTGCTTTGATCATTCTTGATACTGCACACATTGGAGATACTGTTGTAGAAATAAGATCTGCAAGATCTGGATAATGTTTGCGGATCATATTTACGAATCCTGGGCAACATGAAGTTGTTCTCTTCTCACCATTTCTGTAAGCTTCTAACCATTCTTCTGCTTCGCTGCATGTTGTCATATCTCCACCTAAACCTGCTTCGATAAGATCTTCAAATCCAGCTTTCTTTACTGCCTGTCTCCAGCTTTCCATTGTAATGTCTTTTCCGAACTGTCCTTCTGTTGCTGGTGCAAGGATCGCATAGACTTTCTTACCTGCTTTTAAGTCTGCGATTACATTTGTGATCCATGTCTTTGTTCCGATCGCACCGAATGGACATTTTGCTGCACACTGTCCGCAACGGATACATTTTTCTTCATCGATCACTGATACTCCGTATTCATCATAAGAAATTGCGTCTACTGGACAGCTGTCTTTACATGGTCTTGATACATGAGCGATCGCATTGTATGGACAGGCTTTCGCACACATACCACATTCTTTACATTTCTGAGAATCGATTCTTGATCTTGTATGTCCTGGTTCGATTGCTCCGAAACGACATGCTTTGATACAGTCTTTTCCAAGACAGTTCTGACAGTTGTTTGTTACAACATAGCTTGAGATTGGACAGTCTGCACATGCAGATTTGATCACCTGCACGATATTTCCATCGTCTTCTGCTCCTGGAGCTTTTCCCTCTGCTAAACGGATTCTCTGTCTTACGATTTCTCTCTCTTTGTAGATGCAGCAACGGAATGTTGGTTCTGGTCCTTCGATCATCTTCTCTGGAATGTGATCGCGTTCTTCTTCTAATGTTCCTTCAAACGATGCCTTTGCTACTAAATACAGTACATCTTTTTTCAGATTCTGAATGCTTGTTACATCATACATAATAGTTTACCCTTCCTTATAAAACACTTAACTAAAACACCCTAGATATTGTTATTTTTTTATCTATGTGCATTATAACAAATATTTTCTTTTTTCTCTACAATGCTTAAAGAAAAGTACAAAAAATATGCAATTTTTTTAATATTGTACAATTAACAATTTCTTATCAGAAACATTGTCCGTACATTGCATACAATCATTGTTAAAAGAAAGACATAATTATCTGAAAATTATTCTCATTATAGCTTCAGGTTATGGCAAACTGTTATTTATAGTTATTTCACTTTCTTATTTATATTTGATATTCTATATAATATTAGTAGGCAAATAATAAAATATTTAATATAGAAAGGATTTATACTTATGAGACCTTACAGATATGATATCGTTGGTAGTTTTTTACGACCAGATTATTTAAAAGATGCACGTACGGAATATGCAGAGGGGACTTTATCTGCTGACCAGTTACGTGAAGTGGAAGATAAAGCGATCAAAGAATTAGTTGAAAAAGAAAAAGCTGCTGGATTAAAAGCAGTGACAGACGGAGAATTAAGACGTCGTTACTGGCATCTTGATTTCCTTGCTTCTTTAGTTGGGGTTGAAGAGATCAAAGCAGATCACTGGTCTGTTGCTTTTAAAGGACATCAGCCAAAAGCTGCAACTCTTGAGATCGTTGATAAAGTTGATTTTGATGAGAACAGTGAATTCTTAGATCATTTTTCTTATTTAAAAGAAGTTGCTGGAGATATTGACTGCAAGATGACAATTCCTTCTCCTACAATGCTTCACTTAATCTGCTGTGTTCGTGGAAGTGAATCTTATCAGCCAATCGATCGTTACAAAAATGAAGATGATCTGTATCATGAGATTGCTCTTGCTTATCAGAAAGCGATCAAAGCATTCTACGCTCGTGGATGCCGTTATTTACAGTTTGATGATACATCTTGGGGAGAATTCTGTGACCAGAGCAAACGTGATGATTATGCAAGCCGTGGGCTTGATCTTGACCAGATTGCAAAAAATTATGTGAAGATGATTAATGAAGCTTTAGAAGCAAAACCTGAGGATATGACGATCACAATGCATATCTGCCGTGGTAACTTCCGTTCTACATGGTTCTCTTCTGGTGGATATGAGCCAGTTGCTGAAACTTTATTTGGCGGATGCAAGATTGATGGTTTCTTCTTAGAGTATGACAGTGATCGTGCTGGTGATTTCAAACCTTTACGTTTCATCAAAGATCAGAAAGTTGTATTAGGTCTTGTTACTTCTAAAGATCCTCAGCTTGAAGATAAAGAAGAGATCAAAGAGCGTATCAAAGAAGCTACACAGTATGTTGCTCTTGATCAGCTTTGCTTAAGCCCTCAGTGTGGTTTCTCTTCTACAGAGGAAGGAAATATCTTAACAGATGACGATCAGTGGAAAAAGATGGCTCTGATCAAGGAGATTGCTGAGGAAGTCTGGGGATAGGATATCCGTAAAGCATATTTCATAATAATATATCAAAAATAATAGAGGATGTATCATAAACTTGATGATACATCCTCTATTATCTTTAACAACTATTTTATAACTGCATTGGCTAATCTGCAATATTTATTATTATCCCCATCAATCTGATAAACTGTTGCATATACTTCATCTTTATCCATCTTTACCAGATCATAATCTATTTCCTTTTTTGATGTTTTCTTCGATATCGTATGATTTCCACATCCTGTAAATATAACTATCATCAGGAAGATTCCCGCCATGAGTCTTATATATTTTTTGCCAAATACAGCAGGATGAATAATATCACAACCGTGATTGAAAGAACCGCACATAATAAAACTTCCTCGTGTGTTAACGTAAGGATGGATGTTGATCCAAATAATGTACTACATACATCGCCAGAGAGATTCGGTCCTGTCGAAAATATATTCATCAAAAGATATCCAATAGCAAGTGTTCCTACGATCAATGCATACCATACAAACGGATATTGGAAATAAAACTCTTTGCTGCTGCCCACCAGACAATTCTCTGTAGCATCTTTTATCCAGATGTTCTCTTGGAATGCTTTTTTAATATTCTAATAACTGTATCATTTGTTTGGTTCTATATTGTGATTTCCTTGGCAATTGGTCTTCCTCCGTATATCCTAATTTGAAAATGATTTTCATTTTATTGTTAAATTATTGAACTGTCACGATTGAAAAAAGCCTCTGGACAATAACATCCAGAGGCTTAAAAGGGCTATTATTTACATTTTTTATAATTGTGTTCTTATTATTTATTATTTTACGTTGAATGCTTTGATTCCAGGATATACTGCACTGTCTCCTAAAGCTTCTTCAATTCTTAATAACTGATTGTATTTTGCAACACGTTCAGATCTTGAAGGTGCTCCTGTCTTGATCTGGCATGTATTTAATGCAACGGCTAAGTCAGCGATCGTTGTATCTGCTGTTTCACCAGAACGATGAGATGTTACGGCTGTGTATCCAGCTTTGTGTGCCATCTTGATCGCTTCTAATGTTTCAGAGATAGATCCGATCTGGTTTAATTTGATCAGGATAGAGTTTCCTGCTCCCATTTCGATTCCTTTGGAAAGTCTTTCTGTATTTGTTACAAATAAGTCGTCTCCAACTAACTGTACTTTATCTCCAAGTCTTTCCGTAAGTTTCTGCCATCCTTCCCAGTCTTCTTCATCTAATCCATCTTCGATTGAGATGATTGGATATTTTTCACATAATGCAGCCCAGTGCTCGATCAGTTCTTCAGCTGTATACTCTGTTCCTGCTTTTGGCAGTTTGTAATATCCTTTTCCTTTTTCGCTCTTCCATTCTGAAGATGCAGCATCCATAGCGATCTTGAAGTCTTTTCCTGGCTCGTATCCTGCTTTTTTCACTGCTTCTAAGATAGTTTCGATTGCTTCTTCATCTGATTTTAATGCTGGTGCGAATCCACCTTCATCACCTACGGATGTAGCAAGTCCTCTTTCTTTTAAGATTCCTGCTAATGCGTGGAATACTTCAGCACACCATCTTAAACATTCTTTGAAGGATGGAGCTCCAACTGGCATGATCATGAATTCCTGTACATCAAGTCCTGATGATAATGCATGACATCCACCATTTACGATGTTCATCATTGGCACTGGAAGTCTGTTTCCTGACACCCCACCTAAAAATCTGTATAAAGGTACTTCAAGAGATGTAGCTGCTGCTCTTGCTGCTGCGATAGATACAGCTAAGATTGCATTTGCTCCGAAGTTTGATTTATCTTTTGTTCCATCTGCATCAATCATTGCTTTGTCTACTGCATATGTATCAGAAGCGTCTAATCCGATGATTGCTTCACTGATCTTTGTATTGATATTTTCTACGGCTTTTGTAACACCTTTTCCTAAATATCTTTCTTTATCTCCATCTCTTAATTCCAGTGCTTCAAATTCTCCTGTCGATGCACCACTTGGAGCTGTTCCTCTTGCGACTGTTCCGTCTACCAATGTGATCTCAGCCTCAACTGTTGGATTTCCTCTGGAATCTAAGATTTCTCTTCCGACTACTTTTTCAATTTCTAAATAATTCATTTTCGATTGTGACTCCTTTCCCTATACATAGCAGTACTCCTCGCTGGAAGAAGAGTAAGCTTCCAGTTTGAGATCGTTTTGTTGCAGGTGTCGATCTCAATCGAGGAGTCCACATGATTCATTCACGTTTTAGTTAGTGTTGTCTAACTGATATTTATGATACTAGATTTGTCTGAAAAAATCAATGGGGATATATGATAATAATTATCATATATCCCCTGGTTGATTATTTTTTTAATTTCATTGGTTTCTTAAGAACTGTGGATTTGATCGTAATGGATTTTAAATTCTTACATCCATTAAATGCATTATCTTCTATTGTCTGTACATTCTTTCCTATCGTAAGTTTCTTTAGTTTTGTGTCTTTATACAAAGCTTTCTTATTGATAGATACAACTTTACATTTTACTCTTTTTACTGTGACATAATCTGGAATCACGATGGATGATTTCTTTTTATTCAAGCTCTTGATCATCACCTGTGCATTTTTAGTATTTACTACTTTTGTAACTTTATAGGTAATTCCATTGATCATTACGGAAGCAACACCTGTATCAATAGCAATCTCCTTAAATGTCTTTTGTGAATCATAGATACTTCCATCCAATCTCATACCTTCTAATTTTGGAGTCTGTTTGGTTACATTGATTGCTATGTTTCCTATGTATGATTTATATTGTTCCTCATCCGGTGTAAATGTATATTCTACTGTTTTGGTACCAACTTCTGGCATCTCATCTGGAGTGTTAAATTTTAATATTCCAGATACTTCTGTTCCGTCTGGTGTTACAAACTTTGCTTTTTTTGTATTTAATTTTAATTCAGAAATTGTTTGTCCATAATATAGTTCATTACTTCCTTCAATTGCAGGTTCTGTGCCTTCTTTTGGAGTTACTGTGATTCTATCAGTTAATGTTATATAAACTTTAAATGTAATATCTTCATAATTATTGCTGTGGATCGTAAATTCAATCTCTGCCTGATTACCAATATTTCCATTTTTGCTTACATTATAGCTATAGCTTGCATCTGTTTTCTGTGCTTCTGTCACAATTTCATTAGATACATTTGTTATCTTTGCTTCATAAGATGTATTGGAAATATCGGAAGGAAGATAATCTTTTAGATTGTTCCTGCCTTCTGTTTCCATCCTCTTTCATACCACCAATAAGAATCATCGGTTGCCTCACTGTTTCTCCAATACACTTGATCTAATACAATTTTCTTTTCTATCTTTTGGGCATCACATGCTGTACAGCGGAATGTGATCGTATCATCTGTGTCAGAATCTGGATCATAGGCATACTGATGTCCATTATGAATCTCTGTTATATGGTTGACTGATAATCTCCATTATTATCAACCATTGTGTAGTATCCTTGATCCCCTCTGGTCCATAACTCCTGTATAAGAATCTGTGATCTTCATCTTATCAATATCTACTTGAATCGTAACATTTGCCTGATGGTTATATCCGTCATCACTTTTGTACATTTCATGACATGTATGAATGATCATAGAATTTCCTGAAACATCTATTCTACATGATCCTGCATTAAATTGTTTTGTTGTATTGCAGTTTGTTAATCCTGTTGATGTTATCTTGTTCCAGTGTTTATCGTATTTTGTAATTCGATATACTTCTTTTGTATTGTCTTCGTCTGTGTTATTCTCTCCTGTTACGACATAATAATTATCTTTTGTTGCATAAAATCCACCAAAAACTGGTAATTCCTTACCTATAATCTTACTTCCATACTGTACCCTCATAAATGAACCATCGTCCAATGCTGTTAGGTATGACTTCATAGAATTGCTCCATCTGGAATATTGTAGCATTTTTGAATACAAAAAGAAAAGCCTTCCAGTAGATTTCTCCACTGAAAGGCTCTGTATATTCTTTGTATCTTCCGTAACGTATGATTAACGTTTTGAGAACTGTGGTGCACGACGTGCTTTGCGAAGACCTGGTTTCTTTCTTTCTTTCATTCTTGGGTCTCTTGTTAAGAATCCAGCTTTCTTTAATGTTGAACGGAATTCTCCATCAACCTGTAATAAAGCTCTGGAAATACCATGACGGATTGCTCCAGCCTGTCCTGTAAATCCACCACCATGAACGTTTACTAATACATCATATTTGTCAATTGTATCTGTTGCAACTAATGGCTGACGTACAACTACTTTTAATGTTTCTAATCCAAGATATTCATCGATATCTCTTTTGTTGATTGTGATTTTTCCTGTTCCAGGTACTAAATATACTCTGGCAACACTGTGTTTTCTTCTACCAGTTCCGTAATATTTTGCTGTAGCCACTGCTTCTTCCTCCTTCAAAAATTAATACTTGATCTCTAATGCTTTTGGCTGCTGAGCTGCATGATTGTGCTCTGCACCTGCATATACGTGAAGTTTCTTAATCATCTGTCTTCCTAAAGGTCCTTTTGGAAGCATTCCTTTAACTGCAAGATAGATTACGTCTTCAGGTTTCTTAGCTAATTTTTCTTTTAATGTCTGTTCTTTCATTCCACCAACATAGTCTGAATGATGATAGTAGATCTTCTGGTCTAATTTCTTACCAGTTACTTTGATCTTTTCAGCGTTGATAACGATCACGTTATCTCCTGTGTCGATATGTGGTGTATAAGTTGGTTTGTTTTTTCCTCTTAAGATTGTTGCGATCTCAGATGCTAAACGTCCTAATGTATGTCCTGTAGCATCAACTACATACCATTCTCTTTCAATTGTTGATGGGCTGGCCATAAAACTTTTCATGGTGTTCCTCCTTAAAATTTCTATCAATCATATGTGTCTATATTAAATACTCCCACCGGGGCATTGGGGTAGTATTCTCTCTCATGTCACAGTTTCTTATTATATAATACAGCGCCGGGTGTGTCAAGATTTTTTCTCGTTGTTTTTGATAATTTTTTGATGTTATCCACAAGATGGTCTGTATTTTTATATTCTGTCCACAATATATGGGTATATTATGCCTGTCTATGTTGAAATTGTGTTGATAAATCTTATTTTTTATATCAAATATGCCACGATCGGCAGCGTTATGATTGATAACAGTGTTGTCAGTACGATTCCTCGACTACAGATTGAACTGTCTAAACCATAATCGATCGACATCATTACCGCCATACTTCCATTCGGCATTCCAAACATTAATACCATGATTCCTGAAAGTACTGGATCAAGATGAAAGTTTCTGATCAAAACTGCTGCAATGATTGGAATCACCAACATCTTTAAAAATGTAAAGAAATACATTTTCTTATCCTTGAAAACTTCTATCAATGGAAGTTTTGCTACCGATACTCCTGTCAGGATCATAGACAATGGAATACATGAATTTCCAAGATAATCCACGAAACTTACTGCTGGTGCCGGCACCTTAATCTGAAATAGGAAAATAACCATTGCAATCAAGCTCGCTGCAATCCCTGGATTGATCATCTTTTTCCATTCAAACTTGATCTTTGCTTTTTCCCCTGTCTGCAATGCCTTCTCTTTCTCAAACAGATAAATTCCATATGAATAGAAAATAATGCTGTAAACAAAGGAATACAGTACAACATAAATGATCGCACCTTTTCCATATAATTCTTCTATGATCGGGATTCCCATAAATCCAAGATTTGAAAAGATCAGCATCACGGAATAAATATTTCTTTCATTCTTTGGTATTCTTAGAATTCTCACAAACAATGGACTAATGAAGATCAATATTGCAAATAAGATAACTGCAAGAAGCAGATTTATAAGCACCATTGTCCAATTCCCATTTTCAGAAGATCCAACGACTCCTGAAATGATCAGAGCTGGATTAAATATATTAAGTACCAGTCCTGATAATTGTGATTCTGTGTGGTCTGTGATCCATTCTTTTTTGTAACTTAAATATCCAATGAACATAAACCCAAACAGCACTAATAATTTCTGAAAAATGATAAAGCTATTCTGCATTCGCTCTGTCCTCCGGATATTCAATCTGAATTAATGTCAGTCCTTTGGCTGGAAGTTTTGGTCCTGGTGTGACTCTTTCTTTGGATGCTAAGATTTCTTTGACCCATTCTGGCTCTTTTTTACCTCTTCCGACCTCTAAAAGTGTTCCTGCCATTAATCGTACCATATTATAGAGAAAACCGCTTCCTGTGACCCTCATGGTGATATATCTGCCATTTTGTGTGACATTACATTCGTAGATTTCTCTTACATAGGATGTAACCTGGGCCTTGCTGCTGCACATGCTGATAAAACAATGTTCTCCTAAAAAATAAGAAGCTGCCTTTTTCATTTTCTCTACATCAAGTGGTACATATACAAAATGATGGTGGCGACTCGTTACAGGATTGTCGTATCTTGCATTATAAAATGTATATTCGTATGTCTTTCTTGTATCCTGAAATCTTGGATGGTAATCTAGTGGCACTTCTTTGGAACCCTGAATGATGATATCTTCTGGAAGTCTTGCATTTAATGCTTTTGCCATCTTCTCTCCTGGAATACGGCTTTCTGTATCGAATACTGCTACATTTCCAAGGGCATGTACTCCAGAATCGGTTCTGCTGGCTCCGATGACTTTGATATCTTCTCCTGTAAGTTCTGAAATATGCTTATTTAAAACACCTTCGATCGTAATCTCATTTGGCTGTACCTGCCATCCGCAATAATTTGTTCCATCGTAGGCTACGACTAATTTCACTCGTTTCATCGTGTCTTACCTCCATGGACTAAAAAAAGATAAATAGATCATCACTGCTAAAAATGCAAATAGGAAAATGTATGCCATTTTATCTCTTTTTTCATATTTTAATGGTTTTAATTTGGTTCTTCCAACTCCGCCATGATAACAACGAGATTCCATTGCCATCGCAAGGTCATTGGCTCTTCGGATTGCCGCAACAAACAGAGGTACGATGATCGGTACCATACTTTTCACTCGTTTTAAAAGTCCTCCAGATTCAAAATCAATTCCCCTGGCTGTCTGGGCTTTCATGATCTTTTCTAATTCCTCAGTCAAAATTGGAATAAATCTTAAGGCAATTGACATCATCATTGCAATCTCGTGAACTGGCACTCCGATCTTATTTAAAAATCCTAAGGATTTGTCCAATCCGTCTGTCAGCTCATTTGGTGTTGTTGTAAATGTCAGTAAGGATGTTCCTAAAACTAACATGATCAGACGACTTCCTAGATAGATCGTTGTCCTGATTCCTTCCGCAGAAATGGATATGATCCAAAACTGGATCACTGGCTTTCCTGGAATAAATAGCATATTGATCATCACAGAGAACAACAAGATCACTGCAATTGCTTTGAGTCCTCTTAAAATATATTTTACTGGTACTTTTGATATCTTGATCGTTAAAACTAAAAATAGCAGTGACATCACATAAGTTGCAGGTGATTTATGCATAAATAATGTAATGACATAGATCAAGACTGCAAATAATTTCACTCTCGGATCTAATCTGTGGATCAGAGAGTCTTCTTTATAGTATTGTCCAATTGTTATATCTTTGAGCATTTTATTTTCCTCTCAGTTCCTTTAATCCTTGTATGATCGCGCCTTTTGTTTCTTCTAATGTCAGTAAGTCTCTTTGAATTGGAAAACCTCTGTCTGCAAGTTCTTCGCATACCTGACGATAAAATGGTACAGCAAGTCCTGCCGCTTCCAATTCTTTCTTATGAGAAAATACTTCTTTTTTATCTCCTTCATACATGACCTGACCATGATTCATAACAATAACTCTCTGTGCATAATCTGCAACATCCTCCATGCTATGAGAGACTAAGATGATCGTGATCTTCTTTTCTTCATGAAGTTTCTTTAAGAGATTTAATATCTGATCTTTTCCGACTGGATCTAATCCTGCAGTTGGCTCATCAAGAATAAAGTATTCTGGTTCCATTGCAAGAATTCCTGCGATCGCTACTCTTCGTTTCTGCCCACCTGATAACTCAAATGGAGATTTCTCATATAGTTTTTCTGGTAATCCGACATCTTTTAAACATTTAATAGCTATTTCTTTGGCTTCTTCTTTTGTCTTACCAAAGTTCATTGGTCCAAAACATACATCATCCAAGATTGTTGTCTCAAACAACTGATGTTCTGGATACTGGAAGCAGATTCCAACTTTCCCTCGAAGTTCCCGTAATGGATATCCATCTGCATAGATATCTTCATCATCAAAATAAATCTTTCCTGATGTTGGGCGGATCAGACCATTGAGATGCTGAATCAGTGTTGACTTTCCAGAGCCTGTATGGCCGATCACTGCGATAAATTCTTCTTTTTTTATTTCTAAATTTACATCTTTTAATGCATAATTCTTCTTACTGGAATTATCTTCATATGCGTAACTTACATGTTCTAAACGAATTGACATAATTCTTCCACCAGCTCTTCCTTTGTTGTGATCGTATCCGACAAGTTGACACCTTCTTTTTTGAGTTCCCATGCAAGTTCAGTTGCGTATGGAACTTCCAGACCTAACGCTTTCATCTCATCGACTCTTGAAAAGATTTCTTTTGGTTTTCCATCCATAACAATCTTACCCTGATCCATCACAATGATGCGGTCAGCTAAAATCACTTCTTCCATATGATGAGTTACCATAAGAATCGTGATATTCTTTTCTTTATTCAATGCTTTGACAAGTGATAAAACATGTCTGCGGCCTTCTGGGTCTAACATGGCTGTGGGTTCATCTAATACGATACATTCTGGTTCCATTGCCATGATTCCTGCGATCGCTACTCTTTGCTTCTGTCCTCCTGAGAGGTGATTGGGACTTGCTTCTTTGTAGGCCATCATTCCTACGCCTGTCAAAGCTGCTGTAATCCTTGTCCAGATATCTTTTGGTTCGACTCCAAGATTCTCTGGACCAAAGGCTGTATCTTCTTCGACAGTCGTTCCTACGATCTGGTTATCTGGATTCTGAAAGACGATTCCTGCACTTTGTCTGACATTTAAAAGTGTACTTTCATCTTTTGTATCCATCCCTTTAATATAGACTGCTCCTTCTGTTGGCATTAACAATCCGTTGATGTGTTTTGCAAGAGATGATTTACCAGAACCATTCTTTCCAAGGATTGCTACAAATTCCCCCTTCTCGACATTGATATCAATATGATCGATCGCTGCAATCTCTTGTTTGTCTTCTTCTGTATCTCCATAAGTCACATATTTGTGAACTAAGTCTTTGATTTTTAGTATGGACATAAATATCCTCCAATCTGATTTTTGGCTTTTATTTCTTAAACCTATTTCAAGCCATAATAATGTTAGTATAGTATACCTTGGAAGCGGACGCAAGATTTCATAAGTGATTCCCTAGGATTTTCCTATAGAATAAAGAAAAGTCTTATCCCGGTGGTTCCGAGATAAGACCTCTTTGTTGTTGTTGTCGATTTGGAATTTAAATAATATAGTCAGTACTGAACTGTTGATTAAACTAATTCAAGTACTACTTTTAATGCTGCATCACCTTTACGCTGAGCAATCTTAACGATTCTTGTGTAACCACCGTTACGTTCTGCATATTTTGGTGCATACTCGTCGAATAACTTAGCTGTTAAATCAACTTTCTTTGTATTAGCTTTCTTACCAGCTGCTGCTGTAGGAACTTCTGTTACAGGATATAATACCTTTAACATCTGTCTTCTTGCATGTAAGCGGGATGGTAAATCTTTTTTGATTTCTTTCTGAACTGTTTCATAAACAGTAACTTTCTTACCATCTACAACTTCTTTCACGCGTTTTCCGTTTTCATCTTTTTTAGCAACTTTAGCGTCAACTGTAACTGTTTCAAAGTTGTCTTTTTCTCTTACAGCTAAAGCGATAAGTTTTTCAGCTACCTTGCGGATTTCTTTTGCTTTTGCTTCAGTTGTAATGATTTTTCCATGATGTAACAGATTTGTTACTTCTGCACGGATCAGTGCTTTTCTCTGGGAAGCTGATCTTCCTAATTTTCTATATTTTGCCATTATAATGACCTCCTGTGTTTTTTCGCCTTGCTTACTTATTCCTTCAGCCTAGGCGGGTCTTGGTTTCTATTCTTCTCCTGAACTTAGGGATAATCCTAATTCACTTAATTTAGCTAAAACTTCTTCTAATGATTTACGTCCTAAGTTACGAACTTTCATCATATCTTCAGAAGTTTTATTTGTTAATTCTTCTACTGTATTGATGCCAGCTCTCTTTAAGCAGTTGTAAGAACGAACTGATAATTCTAATTCGTCAATGCTCATTTCAAGAACTTTTTCTTTTTCGTCGTCTTCTTTTTCTACCATGACTTCTGCTGTCTTGGCATTCTCAGAAAGATCAACGAATAAGTTTAAGTGCTCGCATAATACTTTCGCTGCTAAACTTACAGACTCATCTGGTGTTAATGTTCCGTTTGTGAATACATCTAATGTTAATTTGTCATAATCTGTGATCTGACCTACACGAGTATTCTCAACTTTTAAGTTTACACGTTCTACTGGTGTGTAAATTGCATCAACAGCGATCTCATCGATTGCTTTTCCTTCTTTGTCTGCTTTGTCTGCGCCTACATATCCGCGTCCGTTTGTGATTGTAAGCTCCATATCCAGTTTGCTGCTGTCATCACTTAATGTTGCGATCACAAGCTCTGGATTTAAGATTTCGATATCACTGTCCGCTTTAATATCTCCGGCAGTTACTACACCCTTTCCTGAAAACTCGATATAAGCCTGCTTTGTTTCAGCGGATGAGCTGTTGTTTTTAATTGCCAGAGATTTGATATTCATGATGATCTCAGGTACATCTTCCTTAACTCCCGGGATGGAACTGAATTCATGCAGAACACCTTTGATCTTTACTGAACTTACTGCTGCACCTGGCAGAGAAGAAAGCATGATACGTCTTAAGGAATTTCCTAAAGTTGTACCATAACCTCTTTCCAAAGGTTCCACAACAAAGCGTCCAAAACGGTTATCTTCTGAAATCTCATTAATCTCAATATTTGGTTTTTCAAATTCAAACATACGTGCCCTCCTTTTGGCTTAGGTTTAACTTGAGGGTTATTATTTAGAATATAACTCGACGATTAATGTTTCGTTAACTGGTACGTCGATTTCATCTCTAGATGGAAGTTCTTTTACAGTTCCTGTAAAGTTATCATGATCTGCTTCTAACCATGAAGGGATCATTCTTCCTTCTGTTACTTCTAAGATCTCTTTGTATCTTGGAGATGTTCTGTGTTTTTCTTTAATTTCGATAACGTCCCCAGCTTTTACCTGGTAAGAAGGAATGTTAACCTGTTTTCCATTAACTAATACATGTTTATGGTCAACGATCTGTCTGCATTCTTTTCTTGTTCTTCCGTATCCTAAACGGAATAATACGTTATCTAAACGAAGCTCTAATAATGTCATCAGGTTTGTACCAGTCTGACCTTTCATTCTTTCTGCTTTTGCATAGTAGTTACGGAAAGGTTTTTCTAATACACCATAGATGAATTTAGCTTTCTGTTTTTCGCAAAGCTGAAGTCCGTATTCACTTTTCTTTCTGTTTGATCTATTTAAACTTCTGTTTGATTTTTTATCAATTCCTAAAAAGACAGGATCTAAACCTAAGGATCTGCATCTCTTTAAGACTGGAGTTCTATCTACTGCCATCTTTAATTATCCTCCTATAATTAGACTCTTCTACGTTTTGGTGGGCGACATCCATTATGTGGAACAGGTGTTACATCGCTGATGCTTGTAACTTCTAATCCTGCTGCTGATAAAGCACGGATTGCTGCTTCTCTTCCTGATCCTGGACCTTTAACCATTACATCTACTGATTTTAATCCATGCACTAATGCTGCTTTTGTTGCAGTTTCAGCTGCCATCTGAGCTGCATATGGTGTAGATTTTTTGGATCCTCTGAATCCTAATCCACCTGCACTTGCCCAAGAAAGAGCATTTCCCTGTGCATCTGTTAATGTAACGATTGTATTATTAAAAGATGACTGAATATGTGCCTGTCCGTGCTGTACATTCTTCTTTACACGTTTTTTTGCACTTTTCTTTGTAACTTTAGCCATAATTACGTATACCTTTCTTTCTTCATTTCAATTCCAAAAAGATTGCCGATACTGCAAATCTTATGCTATTCCGGACTGTCCATACAGCCGGGTGTGTCATAACACTACAAATCTAGTGTTTATTATTTCTTCTTGTTAGCTACTGTTTTCTTAGGACCTTTACGTGTTCTTGCGTTTGTTTTTGTTTTCTGTCCACGGCAAGGAAGTCCCTGTCTATGACGTTTTCCTCTGTAGCATCCAATTTCTTTTAATCTCTTAATGTTAAGAGCGATTTCTCTTCTTAAATCACCTTCTACAACCTGTGTATCATTGATGACTGCACTGATTCTTTTAACTTCATCATCAGTTAAGTCGCGTACACGAGTATCAGGATCAACATTTGCCTCTGCCAAAATACGTTTTGCGCTTGAAAGACCGATTCCATAAATATAAGTAAGACCAATCTCTACACGCTTTTCTCTTGGTAAATCAACACCTGAAATACGAGCCATGTTTTTCTTTCCTCCAAAATAAATAATTACTTGTCTATTAAGGGCAATCCATATATCCGCAGTACGGTGAAATGATATATATGTCTCTTCCTCAAATTATCTTTCTATCTATAAATAATCAGTATGAGCGTACCTGTACTCACACTGCAGCCGCCTAAATTATGCGTGTGTATCTCTACACATCACAAAATACACCTCTAAACTGTTCTTGCAGTAAATAGGTGAATACACAACAAACCAAGGGTTATTGCGATATTCTTATCGAACGTCGTAATTATCCCTGTCTCTGTTTGTGTTTTGGATTCTCACAGATTACTCTGACAGATCCTTTTCTCTTGATAACCTTGCATTTTTCGCAAATTGGTTTTACAGATGCTCTAACCTTCACTTGAATATCTCCTTTCAAAAAACGTTCGGGTATGATTATATCATCATATTCTGAATATTTCAAGACTTTTTTCTAAATTTATTTGTCTCTCCAGATAATTCTTCCTTTTGATAAATCATATGGTGATAATGCCAATGTTACTTTGTCACCTGGTAAAATCTTGATGTAGTTCATTCTAAGCTTTCCACTAATGTGAGCTAAAATTACGTGTCCACCTTCGATTTCTACTTTGAACATAGCGTTTGGTAACTTCTCTAACACTACTCCTTCTACTTCAATTGCTTCTGATTTTGCCATTTTACTCCTCCTATTCAGACAAAGTCAATATTTCACAACCATCTTCTGTGATGACGATCGTGTTTTCATAATGTGCCGCCAGACTTCCATCTTCTGTAACAACTGTCCAGTCATCATCTAGCCAGACGACATCATAACTACCTTCATTTACCATTGGTTCAATGGCAAGTGTCATTCCCGGTCTTAATTTCATTCCTTTTCTTCTTTGTTTGAAGTTCGGAATCTGTGGGTCTTCATGAAGATGTGTTCCAATTCCATGTCCCACCAAATCTCTGACTACGGAATATCCATTACTTTCTACATATTTCTGAATTGCTTCAGATATGTCAAACAAATGATTTCCTGGAACTGCAAGTTTGATTCCTTCAAAGAAACTTTGTTTTGTAACTTCAATAAGTCTCTTTGCTTCTTCGGAAATATTTCCAACAGCATGCGTTCTTGCTGCATCGGAATGATATCCTTCATGGATCAGCCCTGCATCCAGACTTACAATATCTCCATCCTGTAAAATCCGGTCTTTTCTTGGAATACCATGTACGACTTCGTCATTGACAGATACACAGATGGATGCCGGATATCCATTATAGTTTAAAAAGTTTGGTACACATCCAAGATCTCTGATCGCTTTTTCTCCAAACTGGTCAATCTCTAATGTAGAGATTCCTGGTTTTATGAAATCAGCTAGCTTATTGTGAACCTCTTCTAACATTTTTCCAGCTTCCCGCATAAGTTTGATTTCTTTTTTTGATTTGATCGTAACTGCCATGGTCTGCCTCTTATCCTAAAATAGATTTGATTTCTTCAAAAACAACTTTGATATCCTGTGTTCCATCAATCTCATGTAAGCTTCCTGCTTCTTTATAATGTGCGATCAATGGAGCTGTCTGTTCATGATAAACGTCCAGACGTTTTTTTACAGTTTCTGCTTTGTCGTCATCGCGAAGAACTAATTCTCCACCACACACGTCACAACAGTTTTCTTTCTTTGGAGGATTATACTGAACATGGAAGATTGCTCCACAGTCTTTACAAGATCTTCTTCCAGACATTCTGTTGATGATATTTTCATCTGGAACTTCGATATCAATTGCATATTCAATCTTTTCTCCGTCTTTTGCAAGTGCTTCATCTAATGCATTTGCTTGTGGAATTGTTCTTGGGAATCCATCTAAGATATAACCTTTTTCACAGTCATCTTTGTGGATACGATCAACAACAAGATCACATACAAGTTCATCTGGTACTAACAGACCTTTGTCCATGTATTCCTGTGCTTTCTTTCCAAGTTCTGTTCCTTCTTTAATGTTTGCTCTGAAAATATCACCTGTTGAGATGTGTGGAATATCGTACGCCTGTGCAATCTGTTTTGCCTGAGTACCTTTTCCAGCACCTGGAGCTCCTAACATAATAATTTTCATGACAAATCCTCCTTCTTGTCTTTCTTTCATTTCACCTTGTTACCATACAATCGTTTTTTTGTGCTTTTATAAAAACATCTAATAAAAGCACAAAAAGCTGTAGCACAAAACTACAGCTTTTCTTATAGTTACTCACTTAAAAAACCAGAATAATTCTGTACTAACAACTGTGACTGGATCTGTTTGATCGTTTCAAGGATAACTCCAACGACGATGATGATGGATGTTCCTCCAAATGAAACGCTTGCTCCAAATACTCCGTTAAAGAAGAATGGAACGACTGCCACGATTGTCAGTCCTGCAGCACCTATAAATATAATATATTTTAATATTTTATTCAAATAATCTACTGTAGGTTTTCCCGGTCGGATTCCTGGGATAAATCCACCCTGTTTCTTCATATTGTTTGAAATCTCTAATGGATTAAATGTAATCGATGTATAAAAATAAGCAAACAGTATTACTAAAACAATGTAGATCAATAAACCGATTGATCTCTTCGGATGGGATGCATCAAACCAGGTAGATGAGTTCAAACTTGTTAATGCTTTTCCAATGAATCCGTTATTTTCGTATTTTAAGACATTCTGCAGCATGATTGGGAACTGCATAATGGATGATGCAAAGATGATTGGGATTACACCTGCTGTATTGACTTTCAGTGGAATATTACTCTGCTGTCCGCCAACCAGTTTTCTTCCCTGCATCTTCTTAGAATACTGTACTGGGATATGTCTTTCCGCATCAGATAAAATGACAACGAATACGACAACTGCCAGAACAACTCCTACGATCACACATCCTGCGATCAGAGCTGGTCCGATCTGTTTTCCCTTCATAAACTGATTATAAAGAGAAGTAAAGTCTCCCGGCATTCCGGATACAATGTTTACGAGCAGGATAATGGAAATACCATTTCCAATTCCACTCTCTGTGATACGTTCTCCAAGCCACATAACCAGAACTGCACCTGCGGTTAAAGCAATGATCATTGTAAAAATGGTAAACGTTGTATAATTGGTGCCTAATGCACCTTGATTGGCAAATCCGATCGCAAGACCAGCACCCTCAATCACTGCGAGTACAACCGTTACATATCTTGTAATCTTTGCCATTCTTTTTCTTCCGTCTTCTCCATCTTTCTGCATCTCTTCAAGCGCTGGAATAACGATCGTCATCAGCTGCATGATGATGGAAGATGTGATATACGGTGTTACACTTAATGCAAATACTGACATCTGCATGAAGGAGCCTCCGGTAAAAGAGTTCAAAAGGTTGAACGAATCACCTAATGTACTCTTTAAGTAGGCACTGATCTGTGCACTATCTATCTCCGGAATTGGTAATTGTGATCCAAAACGTACAACAATAAGAATTAGTGTCGTAAATAATAGCTTCTTTCTTAATTGCTTGTTTTTAAAAGCGCTGACAACAGCGTTTGACATACTAGATCACCTCAGCTTTTCCTCCAAGTGCTTCGATCTTCTCCTTAGCACTAGCACTAAACGCATTTGCTTTTACATTTAATTTCTTTGTTAATTCACCGTTTCCTAAGATTTTAACTCCATCTCTAGGATTTTTAACGATTCCTGCTTCGATTAAAGCTTCTACAGATACTTCTGCTCCGTCTTCAAATCTTTCTAAAGCTGAAAGGTTGATACCAACGATTTCCTTAGAGTTTCTGCATTTGAAACCTCTCTTAGGAAGACGTCTGTATAAAGGCATCTGTCCACCTTCGAATCCAGGTCTTACTCCACCACCTGAACGAGCTTTCTGTCCTTTATGTCCTTTACCTGCAGTTTTTCCATTTCCTGAACCATGTCCACGACCTCTTCTGAAAGCGTCGCTGTGCTTAGATCCTTCTGCAGGGCGTAAGTTTGATAATTCCATTCCGTTACACCTCCTTGCCGAATATTATTAGATTTCTTCTACTTTAACTAAATGTTTCACCTGGTGAATCATTCCGCGTGTTGCTGCGTTATCAGGCAGCTCAACTGTTTTGTGAAGTTTTTTAAGACCTAATGCTTCAACAGTTTTTTTGTGCTTTGGAATTGCACCAATTGTAGATTTTACTAATGTAATTTTTAATTTATCTGCCATTTCAAAATTCCTCCTATCCTAAGAGCTCTTCTACTGATTTTCCACGTAGTTTTGCTACCTGCTCTGGAGTTTTTAAGTTCTTTAATCCTTCGATTGTTGCTAATACAACATTCTGTTTGTTGTTAGAACCTAAAGATTTTGAACGGATGTTTGTATATCCTGCAAGTTCCAGAACGATACGGGAAGGTCCACCAGCGATGATACCAGTACCTTCTGGAGATGTTTTTAATAATACAGATGCTCCACCGAAGTTTCCTGTAAAGTCGTGTGGTGTTGTTCCTTTTTCATCGATTGGTACTTCAACAAGGCTCTTCATAGCTGCTTCTTTTCCTTTGCGGATAGCTTCTGGAATTTCAGCTGCTTTCCCTAATCCAGCACCAACATGACCATTTTTATCCCCTACTACAACCAGTGCTGCAAATCTCATGTTACGTCCACCTTTTACTACTTTAGTAACACGTTTGATGGATACAACTCTTTCTTCCAGCTCTAACTGACTAGGGTCAATAAGTGTATGCTTCATTTGACTTCCTCCTATTAGAATTTCAGACCAGCTTCACGAGCTGCATCTGCTAATGCTTCAATTTTACCATGATAAATAAATCCGCCTCTGTCAAAGACAACTTCTGTGATACCTTTTGCTAAAGCTCTTTCAGCGATTACTTTACCTAAGTAGCTAGCTGCGGCAACATCATTTGTTTTTTCCAGTTCTGCCTTTACGTCTTTCTGAGTTGTTGAAGCAGATACTAATGTATTTCCAACAGTGTCGTCAATAATCTGAGCGTACATATGATCATTACTTCTAAATACACTTAAGCGAGGTCTTTCGCTTGTTCCATTGATTCGATTACGAAGCTTGTAGTGTTTTTTCGCACGAATCTTGCTTCTTGATTCTTTTCTAATCATCCTATATCACTCCTTTATTTAGCCCCAGTTTTTCCAACTTTACGTCTGATAACTTCATCAGCATACTTAATACCTTTACCTTTGTAAGGTTCTGGTTTTCTAAGACTTCTGATTTCAGCTGCGTACTGTCCAACTTTTTCTTTGTCGATACCTTTAACGATAATAATGTTCTGTCCGTCCATCTCTGTTTCGATTCCTTCTGGATCAGTCATAACTACCGGATGAGAGAAACCAAGGTTGAAAGTGATTTCTTTTCCTTTTTTCTGTGCTCTGTAACCAACACCGTTGATTTCAAGCTTCTTTTCGTATCCTTCAGATACACCTGTGATCATGTTTGCGATCAAAGATCTTGTAAGACCATGTAAAGATTTCATTTTCTTTAAGTCATTTGGTCTTGTTACGACAACCTGATTATCTTCCTGTTTGATTGTCATTTCTACTGGTAAACATTTTTCTAATGTTCCTTTAGGACCTTTTACAGTCACTTTGTTTCCTTCTTCAATCTTTACCTCTACTCCTGCAGGGATAGCGATTGGTAATCTACCTATACGAGACATAGGTTACCTCCTTAAATTGTCGGAAGGGACAGGGTTGGTGTCCCTTCTGTTTTCAGAATTTGTGAATATCGGTGTTTGTAAGGTAAATCTTACCAAACAAATGCTAATACTTCTCCACCCACGTTCTGTTTTCTTGCTTCTTTATCTGTTAACAGTCCTTTGTTTGTAGAGATGATCGCAATACCAAGTCCTCCTAATACTTTAGGAAGCTCTTCAGCTCCTGCGTATACTCTAAGTCCTGGTTTAGAGATTCTCTTAAGTCCTGTAATGATTTTTTCATTTTTGTTAGCACCATATTTTAATGTGATTACGATTGTGCTGAAAGAACCTTCTTCTTTGATGTCATATGCTTTGATGAAACCTTCTTTTAATAAGATTTCTGCAATCGCTGTCTTCATCTTAGAAGCAGGAATTTCTACTGTATCATGTTTCGCAGTATTTGCGTTACGGATTCTTGTAAGCATATCTGCAATAGGATCGCTCATTGTCATTTTCGTGTTCCTCCTTCCTTAATCTTACCAGCTTGCCTTTTTGACACCTGGAATCTGTCCTTTATATGCTAATTCACGGAAGCAAACTCTGCAGATACCATATTTTCTTAAATATGCATGTGGACGTCCGCAGATTCTGCAACGGCTGTATTCTCTTGTTGAGAATTTTGCTTTTCTTTTCTGTTTTGCAACCATTGACTTCTTAGCCATGGGAACCCTCCTAACTATTTCTTAAACGGCATACCAAATAAAGTTAATAATTCACGAGCTTCTTCATCAGTGTTCGCTGTTGTAACGAAGATGATGTCCATACCTCTTACTTTGTCTACTTTATCGTATTCGATTTCTGGGAAAATTAACTGTTCTTTAATACCTAATGCATAGTTACCTCTTCCATCGAAAGAGTTCTGGTTAACTCCTCTGAAGTCACGTACTCGAGGTAATGCTAAGTTAATTAAACGATCAGCGAATTCATACATTCTTTCACCACGTAATGTAACTTTGCATCCGATAGGCATACCTTCTCTTAATTTGAAGTTCGCAACAGATTTCTTTGCTCTTGTTACGACTGCTTTCTGTCCAGCGATCTTTTCAAGATCAGCTACTGCAGATTCTAAAACTTTTTTATTTTCTTTTGCTTCACCAACACCCATGTTGATTACGATCTTCTCGAGTTTTGGTACCTGCATAATATTGCTGTATTCGAATTTCTTCATCATAGCATCTTTGATCTGATTGCTATACTGTTCATGTAATCTACTCACTTGCGTAAACCTCCTCTCTTAATTAGTCAATGACTTCGCCTGTTGCACGTGCAACACGAACTTTTTTACCGTCAACTACTTTATATCCAATTTTTGTTGTTTTTCCATTGTGCACTAACATTACATTGGAAACATCCATTGGGCCTTCCTGGCTTACGATACCACCCTGCTGGTTTGCAGGACTTGGTTTTGTATGCTTTGTGATCATGTTGGCACCTTCAACTGTTACAGTACCTTTTTTATGATCAACAGCAATTACTTTTCCTTCTTTGTCTTTATCTTTACCAGCGATAATCTTAACTAAATCGCCTTTTTTAATTTTAATTGCTGACACAGTGTTTCCTCCTTATAATACTTCTGGTGCTAATGAAACAATCTTCATGAATTTCTTGTCTCTAAGCTCTCTTGCCACTGGTCCGAAGATACGAGTTCCTTTTGGGTTCATATCATCTTTAATAATTACAGCAGCATTTTCGTCAAATTTGATATAAGAACCATCTTTACGACGGGCACCTTTCTTTGTACGAACAACAACTGCTCTTACTACGTCACCTTTTTTTACAACACCGCCTGGTGTTGCATCTTTGACTGTAGCAACGATAACATCACCGATGTTAGCATATCTTCTTGTAGATCCTCCTAACACACGAATGCAAAGGATTTCTTTTGCTCCTGTGTTGTCGGCTACTCTAAGTCTTGACTCCTGCTGAATCATGCCTTTATTCTCCTTTCCAACCAAGCAAAATTATTTTGCTCTTTCGATAATTTCAACAAGTCTCCATCTCTTATCTTTAGAAAGAGGTCTTGTTTCCATAACCTTTACTCTATCTCCAATGTTACATTCGTTATTTTCGTCATGAGCTTTTAATTTGTAAGTTCTTTTAACGATCTTTTTATATAAAGGATGTTTTACGTTGTCTTCGATTGCAACTACGATTGTTTTATCCATTTTATCACTAACGACTTTCCCTACACGGGTTTTTCTTAAATTTCTTTCCACAACAAATTCCTCCTTTCGAAATGATTACTAAGCGTTTGCTTTTGCTGTAATTGCACCCTGAATACGTGCAATATTTCTTCTAACTTCTTTAATTCTGCTTGTATTCTCAAGTTGGTTTGTTGCATTCTGGAATCTTAAGTTGAATAATTCCTTTTTCGCAGCTACTAGCTCATTATTTAATTCGTCTACTGACTTATTATTTAATTCTTTTACAAAATCTCTAGTTTTCACTGTTGTCACCGCCTTCTAAAGCTTCACGAGAAACAATCTTACACTTAATTGGTAATTTGTGTACTGCAAGACGTAATGCTTCTTTTGCAATTTCTTCGCTTACACCAGAAATTTCGAACATTACACGTCCTGGTTTAACAACTGCTACCCAATATTCTAAGTTACCTTTACCTTTACCCATTCGAGTTTCAGCTGGCTGAGCTGTTACTGGTTTGTCAGGGAAAATTTTAATCCAAACTTTACCACCACGTTTGATGTAACGAGTCATAGCTACACGGGCTGCTTCGATCTGGTTTGCTGTGATCCATGCTGGCTCAGTTGCTACGATACCATACTCACCGTAAGTGATCTTATTACCGCGTAATGCTTTTCCGCGCATGCTTCCACGGAACTGTTTACGACGTTTTACTCTTTTTGGCATTAACATTATTTATTTCCCCCTTCCTTTTTTGATGGAAGTACTTCACCATGGTAAATCCATGTTTTAACTCCGACTTTACCATATGTTGTATCTGCTTCTGCAAATCCATAATCAATGTTAGCACGAAGTGTCTGTAGAGGAATTGTTCCCTCGCTGTAGAATTCTGTTCGTGCCATATCTGCTCCACCTAAACGTCCGGATACAGATGTTTTGATTCCAAGAGCTCCAGCTCTCATTGTACGCTGCATGCAAGATTTCATTGCACGTCTGAAAGAAATACGATTTTCAAGCTGCTGTGCAATATTCTCTGCAACTAACTGAGCATCTTTGTCTGGTCTTTTTACTTCTTTAACATCGATCAGTAATTTTTTGTCTGTCATTTTCTGAAGATCTTTTTTCAGTTCTTCGATGGAAGATCCACCTTTACCGATTACTACTCCAGGTTTTGCTGTATATACGATTAATTTTACTCTGTCGGAAGCTCTTTCGATTTCAATCTTAGAAATTCCAGCATTGTATAATCTTTTCTTTACATATTTTCTGATTTTGTCGTCTTCTACAAGGTTGTCTGCAAAAGCGTCTTCTGCATACCATCTAGAATCCCAATCTTTAATAATTCCGACTCTCAGACCATGAGGATTAACTTTCTGTCCCATGTTTGCCTCCTTCTATCTATCTTTCATCAAGCACTACTGTAATGTGGCTCATTCTATGTTCGATTCTGTAAGCTCTACCCTGTGCTCTAGGTTTAATTCTCTTCATTGTAGGTCCTTTATTTGCATAACATTCTGCAACGTAAAGGTTTGCTGGGTCCATTCCGTTATTGTTTTCTGCGTTAGCGATTGCAGATTTTAATAACTTTTCAATTAATGATGAAGCATATCTTGGATTGTAAAGTAAAATTCCAAGTGCTGTTTCTACGTCTTTTCCTCTGATCGCATCTAATACAAAAGCTGCTTTTGTTGTAGAAACTCTAGCGTTTCTTAATGTAGCTTTTGGTCTAGTATCTTTATTTGCATTTCTCTCTTTTTTGTACTGAGATCTGCTATATTTCTTTGCCATTTATATGGAACCTCCTTCCAAAATTAATTAATTCATTCCGGTTTTCTTTTCCGTTTTCTTATGTCCACGGAAAGTTCTTGTTGCTACAAACTCTCCAAGTTTGTGTCCAACCATATCTTCTGTAACGTATACCGGTACATGTTTTCTTCCATCATGAACAGCGATTGTGTGTCCTACGAATGATGGGAAGATTGTAGAACGACGAGACCATGTTTTAATAACACTCTTGTCTCCTGCTTCGTTCATAGCGTCTACTTTGTTCAGTAAACTCTTATCTGCAAATGGTCCTTTTTTAAGTGAACGAGCCATAAGTTACCTCCTTGTACTATTTAACAGTTTTACCATCTCTTCTTCTTACGATCATCTTGTTAGATTGTTTGTTTTTCTTACGTGTCTTCAATCCAAGTGCTGGTTTACCCCATGGTGTGCATGGTCCTGGTCTACCGATTCCAGTCTTACCTTCACCACCACCGTGTGGATGGTCATTAGGGTTCATAACAGAACCACGGACTGTAGGACGGATTCCCATGTTACGTTTACGTCCAGCTTTACCAATGTTCACAAGATCATGTTCGATGTTTCCAACCTGACCAATAGTAGCGCGGCATACTACAGGCACCATTCTCATCTCGCCAGATGGTAAACGAAGTGTTGCATATTTTCCTTCTTTAGCCATTAACTGTGCTGAGTTTCCTGCGGAACGAACTAACTGTCCACCTTTTCCAGGATGCATCTCGATGTTATGGATTTCTGTACCAACCGGAATATTTGCCAATGGAAGGCAGTTTCCTACTTTGATTTCAGCTTCTGGTCCATTCATAACAGTTGTTCCAACTGCTAATTTGTTTGGAGCGATAATATATCTTTTTTCACCGTCTGCATAAACTAACAGAGCGATGTTAGCTGTTCTGTTTGGATCGTATTCGATTGCAGCAACTGTTGCTGGAATACCATCTTTATCATTTCTCTTAAAGTCAATAAGTCTGTATTTTCTTCTAGATCCACCTCCGCGGTGTCTTACAGTAATTTTACCCTGATTGTTACGACCAGCGTTCTTCTTTAAAGAAACTACCAGAGATTTTTCTGGTGTAGATTTTGTAATAACATCAAAATCAAGTCCAGTCATATGTCTTCTAGAAGGTGTATATGGGTTATATGATTTAATTCCCATGTCAGTCTCCTTTCAAATCTGATTTAATATCACGCTTTTGTTGCGTATAGTTTCATGTCTATCTTATAAGGTAGTTACACTCGACTAAGCATTCAGCTTTCGCTTTCGCTCGGCTTCATTGAGTCTCGGTAACGGCTTTCTCACTAAGTTCATGCTTCGCATTCACTAAGTGTTCAATGCCTATAGTCCTTCGAAGATTTCGATATCTGCACTTTCTTCAGTAAGCTGTACGATAGCTTTCTTTGTCTTTGCAGTTTTTCCAAAAGTCATTCCACGTCTCTTTGTTTTTCCATCATTGTTCATTGTGTTGACTTTTGCTACTTTTGTTCCTTCGAACATTTTTTCCACTGCTTCTTTAATCTGATTCTTAGTAGCAGATGGATGAACTAAAAAAGTATATTTCTTTTCAGCCATTGCGTTCATACTTTTTTCTGTTACAACTGGCTTTAAGATAACGTCATAATATTTAATATCTGCCATTATGCATATACCTCCTCGATATTTGCAACTGCTTCCTTAGAAACAACTACAGTGTCATATTTTAAAATGTCATATACATTGATTGTGCTTGTTAAAGCAGTTTTAACTCCTGGAAGGTTTCTTGCAGATAATACTAAGTTATCGTTTTTAGATCCCATAACCACTAATGCTTTCTTAGCACCAACGCTGTCAAGCATTGCTTTTACGTTCTTAGTTTTGATCTCGTCGAATTTGAATTCGTCGATTACTACGAATTTGTCTGCCTGCACTCTAGATGTTAAAGCAGATTTTAAAGCAATACGTCTTTCTTTCTTGTTTAATTTCTTTGTGTACTCTCTTGGTGTTGGAGCAAATACAACTCCTCCGCCTTTCCACTGTGGAGCACGGATAGATCCCTGTCTTGCGTGACCTGTTCCTTTCTGTCTCCAAGGTTTTCTTCCACCACCGCGAACTTCAGAACGTGTTTTAGCTTTCTGTGTTCCCTGACGGTTATTTGCTAACTGGCTTACTACTGCCAGATGTACTAAATGTTCATTTATCTCAACGCCAAAGATGTTGTCGTTTAATTCTAATTTTTCAACTTCTTTGCCTTCCATATTTAATACAGATACTGTTGCCATCTTATATAGTCCTCCTTTCTTTTAAAGACCTATGCCTTTACTGATTCTTTTAACATTACTAAAGATTTTTTAGGTCCTGGTACAGCACCTTTTACTAAAATAATGTTCTGATCAGCGTCAACTTTTACGATTTCAAGATTCTGAATAGTAACTCTTTCTGCTCCCATTTGTCCTGGCATTTTCTTTCCTTTGAATACTTTGCTAGGATCAGAAGCCATACCATTAGAACCTGCATGACGATGATATTTAGAACCATGGGCAGATGGACCTGATTTCAAACCGTGACGTTTGATACCACCAGCATATCCTTTACCTTTTGATGTAGCAGTTGCATCGATTTTGTCTCCTGCTGCGAAGATGTCAGCTTTGATTTCCTGACCTACTGTGTATTCTTCAGCATTTTCAAATCTGAATTCTCTTACGAATCTTTTTGGTGCAACTCCTGCTTTATCGAAGTGTCCTTTCTGTGGTTTGTTGATTCCTTTTTCTTTCTTGTCAGCAAAACCAACCTGAACTGCGCTGTATCCGTCATTCTCTTCTGTTTTTACCTGAGTAACAACACAAGGTCCTGCCTGTAATACAGTAACTGGAGTTAAAACTCCATCTTCGTTGAAAATCTGAGTCATTCCAACTTTTGTTGTTAAAATCGCTTTTTTCATTTTGATTGTTCCTCCTATTTAATCTACAGCGGATTATAACGCTTAACGTTGTAATCATCCTAGACGCTACAAGCTTAAGGGGATACCTCATTTACTCATAACCCTGTAGGGATTACCTATTTGTTTTTCATCTTGATATCGATGTACACACCAGCTGGTACTTCTAATTTAGATAATGCATCAACTGTTTTCTGTGATGGTGTGATGATATCAATCAGTCTCTTATGAGTTCTCTGTTCGAACTGTTCTCTGGAATCTTTATATTTGTGAGTCGCTCTAAGAATTGTGATGATCTCTTTCTTAGTTGGCATTGGAACTGGTCCACTCACCTTAGATCCTGTCTTTTTAACTGTTTCAATAATGCTTTTTGCGCTTGCATCGATTAACTGATGATCGTATGCTTTTAATGTAATTCTCATTACCTGACTTGCTGCCATAAAAAAAGCCGCCTCCTTTTCGTACTATAAATGTTTTTGTAGCACGACAAGTGGTGACTGTACACTCCTCCGTGTGTATCGTGAAATCTACACACTGCGTCTCTATTCCGGACTACACCGGTGTTCAATAGATTGTATATTCGTACAGTGACTTGTCGCCAGTTTTAACAACTTGACATTCGCTCCACGGAAAACCTGCAAAGGCTTTTGCCTCTACAGCAACCTCACGCTTCAACGCTATCAAGGTCACAACATTTGCTATTATATATGATGTTTCAAATTAATGCAAGGGGTTTTTCGATTTTTTTTGCATGTTTTTGATAAAATACAAAATGTAGTGTTTTCTGTATGAGTATTACCGTTTTGGGCACAAGATAATCTTGTTTTTTATGTTTTTTTGCATAAATGAAAACGAGTTCTTTCCTTATTATATATAGAAAGAACTCGTTTTGCAATTTTTATTTTGTTTTGATCGTCTTTTCTAAACCAGCTTGTTATACTCTTCCACGATTACTTTCGTCATTCGATCTTCTGGTTTTAATCCAATATATTTGACAACTGCTGCTTCCGGACCATTCTCTTTGATATAGTTTTGCAGTTCTACTGCCTGTGCATCTTCTTCGTTCTTATAAAACATTGCGCAAGCTGCTCCTTTTAATAGGTAACTGTTGTCTAACCCTAATTCTTCACACTGGATCGCAGGTCCCATGATACGGTCATTTGCAGAGATCTTTCTGATTGGTTCTCTTGCCACTCGTGCGATCGGATCAGATACTCCTGGCGTTGTAAATCTCTTAATGATCATTGAATTCATATATTCTACCAGATCTTCATGTGCAAATCCATAAATTTTTTCAAGTGCTGATGCTGATTCCATAACTGTTTTCTTAACATCCTCAAGCACCTGAGTATCTGCTAATCCTTCTTGTACTGTACTGTATCCTTTTACAAATCCAAAATAGCTTGTAACTGCATGTGCACAGTTTACCATATAAATCTTTCTCTGTAAGAACTTTGCCAGATCATCAACATATTCTGCACCTTTAACTGGTTCTGATTCTGGATCTTCCAACTTGTTTTTCTCAACCGGAAGTTCAAATGCATCTCCAACTTCAATTCCATCTTTTCCATGATGATGCCCATCAAATACCATACGGTCAACTGCTGTGTTAGGGAATACTGCGACTTTGTCCATTTCTTCTTCTGTCATGATTCCTGTTTCAATCATTGCTTTCTTAAGAATGTCAGTTCCCATGATCGCATTTTCACATGCCATAACAACTAATTTCTTGTCATTACTAGCTTCCACTCTTGCTTTTAAACCTTTTGTAATCGTTGGTGCTACTTTTGGAAGGTTTGTTGCCATAACAGATGTTGTTAAGACTTCTGCTTTTGCAATCTCTTTTATGACTTTATCTTCCTGTGTGATGGTGGAATATGCCTCCACCTGATCGATAACTTTTTCTTCATAATCATGATCGATCAAAAACAGACTGTATTCATGTGTTTCATTCACAAGGTCAACTAATGGCTGTACAACGTCTGCAAAAACAATTTTATATCCGCTGTCATGTAATAAATCTGCGATAAATCCACGACCAATCTTTCCTGCTCCAAAATGTACTGCTGTTTTCATGTGTTATATTCCACCTTTCTTTGAATTGCGGCATACTTTTTAATATCCGCATGCCGCATTATTGTTTATAAATTCAATAATTTGATAACTTCTTCTTTTGATGTTGCATTCTTTAATTTTTCAATTACACCTTCGTCCATTAAAGTCTGTCCGATCTTTCCAAGAAGTTCTACATGTTCTTCTCCTTTTCCTGCAACTCCTACAAGAATGTATGCTTTTTCTCCACCAAAATCTACTCCTTCTGGTACCTGTACAAAACAGATTCCTGAGTTTTTGATCGTTTCTTTCGAACTTGCAAGTCCATGTGGAAGCGCTACTCCATTTCCAAGATAAACAGACGCTTCTTTATCTCTCTGTAACATATCCGCCTTGTAACTTTCATCTGTATATCCACCTTTGATAAAAATATCAGCACAAGCTTTGATTGCTTCTTCTTTGTTTGTGTATTTTGCATTTAATACAATGTTATCTTCACAAAATACATCTGGCACATCATGCCCTAACATTCTCTGAATCTCTATAATGATTCTTTCATATTCTGACTGATCCATAAAGTTACTTAATGTAAGAATTGGAATATTCGTTCCTTCCACTGACATCTTTGCACGCTCTTCCAAATTTACATTTGTTACGACTACATCTGCATCTTTCGGAATGTCTGCAACTGCCACGTGTTTAATATCTGGTTTTAATCCGATTTCTTCTAATTTTTTCTTAAGGATCGTAACTCCCATTGCAGAAGATCCCATTCCTGCATCACAAGCAAAGATCACTTTATTTAATTTCTGAATCTTAGCATCTGCTGTTGCAGTCAGTGTTGGTGTTTCTTCTTCCTCATCATGTTTAAATGCTTTTAATACGATAGCTGCTCCTGCAAATGAAATTGCCAATGATCCAAAGTATGCAATCGTATTCACTAACATACATGCTTTTGGAGTCATCATGTAATAGGAAATAACTGATCCTGGTGATACTGGTCCAACAACTCCACCACCAAAGTTTGTCAACACAAATAACGAGAACATATTTCCAAGAATTGGTCCAATGATCGTTAATGGCATTGTCAGGCAGTATGGAAAACATACTTCAGCGATACCACCGAAGAACATGATGATCACAGCTCCTGGTGCTGATTTCTTTGCTGATTTGTTTCCAAAGATTGCAAATGCTAAACTTAATCCTACCCATGCAGCTCCACTTGCTTCTACCAAGAATAAGACAGATTTTCCTGCTTCTGCAGCCTGCTGTAATCCAAGTGGTGTCATGATACCATGGTTGATTGCATTATTTAAGAATAAAATTTCTGCTGGCTGTACAAATAATTCTGTTAATGGTAGCATGTTGTGATCAGTCAAATACTGAACTCCACCTGTCAGTACTGTCTGAATCGCTGTCATGATTGGTGCTACACCAACATAACCGATGATACAAATTACAAATCCGATAATACCAAGTGAAAAGTTATCAACCAACATCTCAAGTCCTGGTTTGACTTTTCCTTCAACAGCTTTGTCAAATGCACGGATACATACTGCTGCAACTGGTCCTAAGATCATACCTGCAACAAGCATTGTAACGTCTGCTCCTACAACTGCTCCCATCGTTGCAAATGCACCGATAACTCCTCCACGTCGTCCATAAATATTAGATCCTGCGGTATAACCGATCAGACAAGGCAGTAAATATGTTAAGATTGGTGATACCAGTTTATTTAAATATGCATTTGGCGCCCATCCTGTATCGATAAACAGTGCTGTTAAAAGACCCCATCCAATGAATACACCGATATTTGGCATAACCATTGCGCTTAACAGCGAACCAAATTTTTGAATCTTTGCCTGTGCCTTTTTCATATATTTTCTCCTTTCAACTTACTCCATGTTTGCATGGCGTTTGAACATTGTTTCTTCTGTTTCTCCAAGAATTGGCATTAAATCCATCACAATGCTGTCGTAAATGAGCCAGCTTAACTGCTCAAATAAATTTCCTCCCGGCTGTTCTGTCACTACATCGCTTGTATGTTCTGCATTTTTCTGTGTTGCTCCTGGAATTGTAACAATTGCGTCTGCCATCTCTCCGATCGCTGCTTCGGGACAGATCGTAAGTGTTGCAACCGTTGCTCCCTGTGCTTTTGCTTTTTCACAATCAGAGACAAGACTTGCTGTTTTTCCTGATCCTGATCCTACGATCAGAAGATCTCCTGCCTGAATGGATGGTGTTGTTGTTTCTCCTACAAAATAAACTGTAAATCCAAGGTGCATCATTCGGTTTGCAAATCCTCTTGCTGCAAATCCTGAACGTCCGGCACCTGCGATAAAGATACGATTTGCTTTCTGACAAAGATCTACAACTTCTTTGATTTCTTCTTCTTTAATCAGTTTACCATATTTGTATAATTCGTTTGTAATAATCTGAAGTGTTTTTGCTTCCATTTCTTTATCCTCCTGACTATTTATTAATAATATCATAAATTGCTTTTGCAGCTGCTACCGGATCTTCTGCATGGTTGATTCCACCACCTACGATGATTACTTCTGGATCTAATTTCTTGTAGTCTTCTAATGTCTTTTCATTGATTCCACCAGCTACAGATACGATAGAATGTTCTACACACTGTTTCATTTCTGCTAATTTCTCAAGTGGTGTGATTCCAACTGCCTGCTGGTCAACCCCTACGTGAACTCCGATAAAATCAACTCCGACTGCTTCGATTTCTTTGACACGTTTTGGTACATCTTCGACACAGATCATATCAACCATTGTCTGTTTTCCATATTTCTTCGCTGCTTTTACACATCCTTCGATTGTTAATGTATCTGTCACACCAAGTACTGTACAATAATCAGCTCCTGCTTTAAATGTTTCTTCTGCTTCGTATTCTCCAGCATCCATAATCTTTGTATCAGCTAAAATTTCGCAATCTGGATATTTTTCTTTGAAGATTCTAACTGGTCTCATTCCTTCTTCGATAATAAATGGTGATCCTACTTCTATGATGTCTACATAAGGATGAACCTTATCTAATAATACTACTGCCTCGTCTAATGTGATATCGTCTAACGCTAACTGTAATTTCATGTTTCTTTCCTCCTAAATAAAACCTTTTATGTTACGTTGTTTTGTTGTTCCTTTCGATGGCTTTATATTAGCACTGTTTGTGGCAACTTGCAACCTTTATTTTGTTATTTTACACATTTTAGTTGTTTTTTACAAATTATATTGGCTATTTTTGTGCATCTTTCCTATTTATGAGTTATGTCATTTGTTTTTTACACATTTTATTGCTGTTAAATTTGCATTTTTACAATTTGTCACTGTTATTCACTTATAAAATGTGGTAAAATACATATATATTATGAAGGAGGTATGGAAAATGGCTCGTTTAAATGCCCATGACAGGCAGTCACAGATTATAGAATTATTGAATAATAATGGTTCTATGAAAGCAACTGAACTTGCAGATTATTTTTCTGTTTCCAGAGAAACGATCCGAAGAGATTTAAATACATTGAGTGAAAATGGTTCTATCAAAAAAGGATTTGGTGGTGCGATCGCTATGAACGATTTCACAACACTTCCTATTGATTCACGTTTATTAGATGAACATGATGCGAAGAAAAGAATTGTGCAAAAAGCTTTATCATTTATTCCAGATCACGGATTTATCTTTCTTGATACTGGAAGTACTACTTTAAGTCTTGCTTTACAATTAAAAAATTTATCTGGTTATACGATCATCACAAATTCAATTCCTGTATTAACCACTCTCATCGACAGTAAAAATCATTTAATCTTTCTTGGTGGGGAGTGTGATTCTGAAGTTATGGCAAGTGTTGGTGTACAGGTCATTGAACTTTTAAAGACTTTAAGAGTTGATATTGCTTTTCTAGGATCAGCAGGATTCGAACATCATCATGGACCGGCAACGAATGCATTTGCAGATGGTCAGATTAAATCATGTGCAATATCATGTTCGCAGACAAGTATCGTATTATCCGACAGCAGAAAGGCAAAATATTCTTCTTTCCAGCAATATGCTTCTTGGAGTGATATAGATTATCTGATCTCAGATACAGATTTTCCACAAGAAACTGCCTCACAGTTGCAAAAATCCACAAATGTGATCCTTGTGTAAACAAAATGAGGATTGTATTAAACATTTTGATGATCAAAAAAAGAATATCTAGCAACAGAGATCGGAGGTAGGAGCCATAAAAACTAAAATTAAAGTATTATCAGGAGCACACTTAAAATACATTGCATTTTTGTCAATGCTGATCGATCACACAAATAAGGCATTGATCTATCCAAATTTAAATGGTGGCCGATTGAATACAGTTAGTGACATATTTGACATTATCGGGAGAATTGCATTTCCAATCTTTGCATTTTTACTTGTAGAAGGTTTTTTTAAAACAAGAAGCAGGGCTAAATACCTTGCAACTTTATTAATATTCGGGGTAATTTCAGAAGTTCCTTTTGATCTGTTTACAACAAAGCAATTTTTTGAACCAAACTGGAATAACATTATGTTTACGTTAGCACTTATGCTTGTTACAATTTGGATGATCGACGTGTTAAAAAAGAAAATGGAAAAGTTTCCTAAGATATTATGGTTTTTCTTGTCATTTGTGATCCTAGCGGTCATGTGCCTGATCGCTGCCATTCTCAGCCTTGACTACGATTATCATGCAATTTTAATTGGGTATTTTTATTATATTTTTCATAGAAAAGAACTTATTGCAATTCCATTTAATTTCTTATCCATGTATAAAGAACCATGGGCACTTCTTGGATTTGGATTAGTACTTACGTATAACGGAGAACGTGGAAAACAGAATAAGCTGATCAATTATTTATTTTATCCTGTACACATGTTGATACTTGGACTGTTGAGAATATACTTAGGAATATAAGCAGAAAAAAATAGTTAAATTTGTAAGGTGGTCAACTGCAGTCTTTCAGTATATGATAAAAAATAAATAAGCAACCAATACCGTATAACATACACTCTGTGTAGTGATTTGAATAGTGTTCCGTTGTATGAGTCAGAAAGAAGATAAGAAGAAATATTTATAAGAAAAAAGGGTGACAACATGAGCACTTTTTGAATGCGTTTTTTACAAATTCGCAGCGCCCTGTGGTCGATTGTTTGAACGTAGCTGCGGGCATTTTGGCTCGCAGCAAGTGAGTTATCGAAGGAACAGGCGCGGATCAGCGATTTGTAAAAAACGCTTTCAAAAATGCGGAGTGTCATCCCTTTTTCTTATAAATATTTCTTCTTATCTTCTTTCTGACTCATACATGCAACACTACCTACAAATCAGAATTTTCGAAATCTCTGATACCTCTGTTCCACCAATTCTTCCGGCGTCATCTTATCATATTTCTCAATAAATCCAAGTATCATCTCTTTCATCTGCTCAGAAATATCCAAAATATTATCAATACTAACCGGTTCTGGTTCTTCAATCACCTGTTCGATCACACCTAACTCTTTCAAGTCCTCTGCCGTGATCTTCATAACCTTAGCTGCCTCAGAAGCTCTGTTTCCGTCTTTCCAAAGAATTGCTGCAAATCCTTCTGGGGATAAAATGGAATATGTAGAGTTCTCTAAACTCCATACTTCATTACCAATAGCCATTGCTAAGGCTCCACCGCTTCCTCCTTCTCCGATCATGATGGAAAGGATTGGTACTTTGATATTTGACATCTCGAATAAGTTTCTTGCGATTGCTTCTCCGACTCCGCCTTCTTCTGCTTCAATTCCACAGAATGCTCCTGGTGTGTCTACAAAGAGGATGATCGGACGGTGAAATTTCTCTGCCTGTTTCATCAGTCTTAAGGATTTTCGATATCCTTCTGGTGATGGCATTCCGAAATTTCGTCTGATATTTTCTTTGGTTGAGCGTCCTTTTTGTTGTCCGATGACTGTGACTGGTCTTCCGCCGATGGAAGCTAAACCACCAACGATTGCTTTGTCATCTCCAAAATAACGGTCTCCGTGTAAGGACATATATCGTTCAAAAATCGTAGAAATATAATCAAGACTTGTTGGGCGTTCTGCTGATCTTGAGATCTGCACTCTTTCCCATGGGGTAAAATTACTGCTCATATTCACAACTCCTTATGATCGTTACCAGCACTTTTCTTAATTTCTTGCGCTCTACGATCTTATCTACAAATCCATGTTCTAACAAAAATTCTGCTCGCTGGAATCCTTCTGGCAACTTCTGTCCGATCGTCTGTTCAATGACTCTCGGTCCAGCAAATCCGATCAATGCTCCTGGCTCTGCTAAGATAACATCTCCAAGCATTGCAAAACTTGCTGTAACACCTCCAGTTGTAGGATCTGTTAATACTGTGATATATAATAATCCTGCTTCATCATGGCGTTTCAATGCTGCGGATGTTTTTGCCATCTGCATCAGAGATACGATTCCTTCCTGCATTCTAGCTCCACCAGAGCATGTGAAAATGATGATCGGTAATCTCATCTGTGTTGCACGTTCAACTGCTCGTGTGATCTTCTCACCAACAACTTCTCCCATGCTTCCCATCATGAAATCTGCTCCCATGACTGCGATCACAACATCTTTTCCTAAAATCTTACCTTTTCCTGTAACGACTGCTTCATCAAGATTTGTTACAGAACGTTGACGTTCCAGTTTGTTTTTATATCCTGGGAAGTTCAGCGGATCGCTTGTATCCATCTTTGCATCCCATTCTTCAAAAGTATCTTTATCTAATACCATGGCAATTCTTGTCTTTGGACGAATTCTGAAATAACTGCCACAGACTGGACATACATAATCATTTTCGATCAGATCCTCATTATATACAGGCTTTCCACAGCAGTTACACTTCTGGAATAATCCTTCTGGTGCCTGAAATTCAAGGAGCGTATCCTTTGCTTTTCGTACACGTTCTGCCTGTTTTACTTCCTGAGGTGATAATGTCCTTTTCTTAAACATATCTTTTAATGACATGATACTCACCTTAACTTTCTTTATTTAACTTCATTTTCAGACTGATGTTTTTTCTGAAAACGTTCAATAAATCCTGTATCAACATTTCCTTCGATGAAATCTTCATCATTGATGATCTCATACTGATAATCGATATTTGTCTTCACGCCTTCTAACACAAGTTCTCCTAATGCATTGCGGAGTTTTCTTAGTGCAAGTTCACGGTTCTTATCATACACGATCAGTTTTGCGATCATGGAATCATAGTATGGCGGAATCTTGTATCCTGCGAATAATGCAGAATCAATCCTTACTCCCTTTCCTCCTGGAAAATGCACACTTGTCACAGTTCCAGGACTTGGACGGAAATCATGTTCTGTATCTTCCGCATTGATCCTCACTTCGATCGCATGTCCATGCACATGAACATCTTCCTGAGAATATGTCAGATGTTCCCCTGCTGCGATACGGATCTGTTCACGGATCAGATCGATTCCTGTAACCCATTCAGTCACTGGATGTTCTACCTGAATTCTTGTGTTCATCTCGATAAAATAGAAATCTCCGTGTTTGTCACGTAAGAATTCAATTGTTCCTGCACTGTAGTATTCTGCTGCTTTCGCTGCTTTGACTGCAATCTCACCCATCTTCTTTCGCTGTTCATCACTGATAGCTGGAGATGGTGATTCTTCGATCAGTTTCTGATGTCTCCTCTGGATGGAACAATCTCTTTCTCCAAGATGGATCGTATTTCCATATTTATCTGCAAGAATCTGGAATTCGATATGTCGTGGATCTTCGATATATTTTTCAATATACATTGTTCCATCACCAAATGCATTCTCTGCTTCTAACTTTGCTGTCTCAAAAGTATGTACGAAGTCTTCAGAGTTATAGCAGACACGCATTCCCTTTCCGCCACCACCTGCGGAAGCTTTGATCATGACTGGGTATCCCATATCATCTGCGATCTTCTGTCCTTCTTCTGCTTCATATACAGCATCTTTTGTACCAGGAACTACAGGAACTCCTGCATCCATCATCGTCTTTCTTGCTGCGGATTTGTTACCCATGCGGTCAATGATCTCTGCAGATGGACCAATGAATGTAATATTACATTTCTCACACATTCTTACAAATTTACTGTTTTCTGACAAAAATCCAAATCCTGGATGAATCGCATCCGCTCCGACTGCCATTGCAGCCCCAAGTACACGTTCCATGTCAAGATAACTGTCTTTGGCAGGTGCTGGTCCGATACAGACTGTCTGGTCTGCCAATTGGGCATGGAGTGCGTCTTTATCTGCCTCAGAGCAGATTGCAACGGACATGATATCCATCTCACGGCATGCACGAATAATACGAACCGCGATCTCTCCTCTATTTGCAATTAAAATCTTCTTAAACATTTAAGAAACCCTCTCTATCCAATCATAAACGTAATCTCTGCAGATGCTACTTTCTTTCCATCTACAGTTGCTGTCCCTTTTGCAACACCGACTGGTCCTTTGACTTTGATCATCTCAACTTCTAATGTCAGCACATCTCCAGGAACAACTTTTCCTCTGAATTTTGCTTTATTGACTCCGCCTAAGAATGCGATCTTTCCTTTATATTCATCAGCAGAAAGTGCACATACGGCTCCTGTCTGTGCTAACGCTTCAATGATCAGTACTCCAGGCATAACTGGTTCTTGTGGAAAATGTCCTGCAAAAAATGGTTCATTATATGTCACACATTTTTTACCAACGATACGTTTTCCTTCTTCCATCTCCTCAATGCGATCCACTAATAAAAATGGACTTCTGTGAGGGATTGTATTCATAATATCTTTAATATCCATTACCATAATAAATATTCTGCCTTTCTTACTGGATAACCATTAATGGCTGACCATATTCAACCATCTCGCCATTCTCAACTAAAATAGCTGCAACTGTTCCATCGTATTCGCTTTCTACTTCGTTCATAAGTTTCATTGCTTCAACGATTCCAATAACCTGTCCTTTTTTAACTTTGTCTCCAACGGATACGAATGGTTCTGCTCCTTCTGATGGCGCTGCATAAAATGTACCAACAAGTGGTGCTTTGATCTCATCTCCGTAGAGGACCTCTTCCGGCTGTTCTTCACTCTGCTCTGGCATGATCGCTGCATTCTGTACTGGAACTCCAGCAACAGATGCATCAACTGTTGCGATCTTAGCTTTTTTCTTAGCGATTCTGATTGAAAATTCTTCATTATTATATTCAAATTCATCGACATTTGCAGCGGATACTGCAGCGATCAATTCTTTCATTTCTTTGACTTCCATGTAAGTCTCCTTCTAAATTAATCTTCAAATTTCTTCACAAGAAGTGTTGCGTTATGTCCTCCAAATCCAAGGGAGTTACTCATAGCGTAATTTACCTTGCGGTCTGTTACTGGCTCTAATGTATAATCAAGATCACATTCTTCATCTGGAACTTTTAATCCAACTGTTGGATGAATGTAATCTTCTTCGATTGATTTGACACATGTGATAAATTCGATTGCACCAGCTGCTCCAAGTCCATGACCGATCATAGATTTTGTAGAGCTGATCTTCACATCATATGCATGTTCTCCTAATGCTTTCTTGATCGCTTTTGTCTCAAATAAATCATTTGCATGTGTGCTTGTTCCATGTGCATTGATATAATCTACTTTATCTGGTGTGATCTCAGCTTCGTCCATTGCAAATACCATGGCTCTTGCTGCACCTTCTCCGTCTTCGCAAGGAGATGTGATATGATATGCATCACTTGTTGCTCCATATCCAACAACCTCTGCTAAAATATTTGCTCCTCTTGCCTGTGCATGTTCAAGACTTTCTAATACAACGATTCCTGCCCCTTCACCGATGACAAATCCATCTCTTTCTTTGTCAAATGGGATAGATGCTCTCTCTGGATCATCAGATCCGCTTAATGCTGTTAATGCTGCAAATCCGCTGACTGCTACTTCTGATACCGCTGCTTCTGTTCCACCAGCTACCATCACATCTGCTTCTCCAACCTGAATAGATCTGTATGCTTCACCGATTGACTGTGTTCCTGTTGCACATGCTGTGACAACATTGATACTCTTTCCACGAAGTCCGAATGCAATAGATACATTTCCTGCTGCCATATTAGAAATCATCATTGGAACCGCCAGAGGTTTTACTCTGTTTGGTCCTTTCTGATCAAGAAGTCTTGTTGTCTTTTCGATCATCTGAAGGCTACCAACTCCACATCCTACAGAGACACCAATTCTTGTTGTATCTTCTTTCTCAAGGTCCAATCCTGCATCTTCAATTGCTTCCTTTGATGCAGCAACAGCATACTGTGAAAATAATTCCATACGTCTTGCTGCTTTTGGTTTCATATAGTCTTTTGCATTGAAGCCTTTAACTTCCGCTGCCAAATGTGCTTTATATTCTGTCGCATCAAAATATGTAATCGGTGCAAATCCGATCTTCTGCTCCTTGACACCACTCCAAAATTCTTCCACGCTGTTTCCGATCGGTGTGATCGCACCCATACCAGTTACAACGACACGTTTCATGTTCTTCATATAAAAACTCCTTTACATTCCCATTCCGCCATCAACACTGATCGTCTGGCCTGTAATATATGCTGCCTTGTCAGATGCTAAGAAAGCAACTGTTTCTGCAATATCTTTTGTCTGTCCCATTCTCTTTAACGGAATACTTGCTAATAAATTCTCTTTGACATCTTCTGGCAGTACGTCTGTCATCTCTGTTTCGATAAATCCAGGTGCGATCGCATTGACCGTGATTCCTCTGGAACCTAATTCTCTTGCAAGAGATTTTGTCATACCAATGATTCCAGCCTTAGATGCACAGTAATTGACCTGTCCTGCATTTCCCATGACCCCGGATACAGAAGACATATTGATGATATGTCCAGATTTCTGCTTTAACATGATTCTTGAAACATGTTTCATACAGTTAAATGCACCTTTTAGATTTACTTCGATGACTTTATCAAATTCTTCTTCACTCATTCTCATGATCAGGTTGTCTTTTGTGATTCCGGCATTATTTACCAGAATATCAATTGACCCAAATTCTTTCTTTACAGAAGTGATCATCTCTTTCGCAACATCAAAATCAGAGACATCTCCCTGATATGCTTTTGCATTACCGCCTGCTGCTTTGATCTCTTCTACTACCGCTTCTGCTTTATCTTTGGAACCGCAATAATTTACGATCACAGTTGCTCCATATCCTGCAAGAGTTAAAGCTGTTTCTCTTCCAATTCCGCGGCTTGCACCTGTTACGATTGCAACTTTTCCACTTAACATGATTACATGATCTCCTTTAATTTCTCTAAATCTTCTACTTTCGCAATGTTGATTGCTTTGACACTACGGTCGATCTTACGCATAAATCCACATAATGTCTTTCCTGGGCCGATCTCTACAAATGTATCTGCACCATCGGCGATCATCTTCTCAATAGATTGTTCCCAGCATACAGAAGAATAAACCTGTCTTCCAAGCAGTTTCTTGACTTCATCTTTGTTTGTGATAAATTCTGCTGTTGTATTGGATACATATGGTACCTTTGGATCATTTACTTCTACATCTACTAATACATCTAATAATTTCTCTCCCGCTGGTTTTAACATTGGAGAATGGAAAGGTCCGCTGACTTTCAGTGGAAGTACTCTCTTAGCCCCAGCTTCTTTTAATGCATCTCCAGCTTTCGCTACTGCCTCTGATTCACCAGAAATAACAATCTGTCCTGGACAGTTATAGTTTGCGATCGTTACGATTCCTTCAACGTCTGGTAAAACTGCTTCAATCGCTTCTTTTTTCATTCCAAGAACCGCTGACATTGCTCCTTCTCCTGCTGGAACAGTATCCTGCATAAGAATACCTCTCTGTCTTACCACCTTCACGGCATCTTCAAAGCTCATAACATCAGAAGCCACCAATGCACAGTATTCTCCAAGACTTAATCCAGCTGTCAGATCAGGCTTTAATCCCATTTCTTCTATCTTCTTTAAGATTGCGACACTTGCAGTTACCATAGCTGCCTGTGTATACTCTGTAATATTGATATCTTCATTCTCTTCAAAGCAAAGTTTCTTTACATCAATATCCAGAACTTCATTCGCTTTGTCGAAAATCTCTTTGCTGCATGCAAAAGAATCATAAAAATCCTTTCCCATTCCAACATACTGCGCTCCCTGTCCCGGAAACATAAATACGATTTTACCCATTATCTTTACCTCGTTGATCTATTCGTTCTTAAATAATTAGTTTGATATTCAAAATATTTTCTTCAAAAAATTGACTTATAACAAGAATGTTATAAGTCAATCTCACAATTTCTTTAGTCTTCTACACCTTTGTCTTTTAAGTAGTTGATAACATCACCAACTGTATTTAATTCTGCAAGATCATCAGATGGGATCTCAACATCATATTCTTCTTCTAATGCCATAACTAATTCAAACAAATCTAATGAATCAGCATCAAGGTCATCTTTGAAAGATGCTTCTAAAGTAACTTCATCTTCGCTTACGCTTAACTGATCCGCAATGATCTCTTTCATCTTCTCTAACATAATTATTCTCCTTCACACTCTAATTAGTTTGATTCTCAAAGTATACATTCTTCTAATGTCTTCTGTCAAGTTCTCTTGTAAAATTACTTCTATATTATACGAAACTATACATAATTATGCAAGTCTATCATTACCATTCCGTGCATCTTTTACGAAACATTTTCATATTATTCTGTATACTCTATACCAATTGCGTTTTTCACAAAATCTCCATATTTTAAACACAAACTATTCAGACTTTTATCACAGTTTGATTGGTTTTTTCCAATAAAATAAGGTTCAGCTATTGCAAAAGGAGGACAACATTTTGATAGAAGTAAAACATCTGACCAAAAAATATGGCACGCATCTCGCTGTGGATGACTTGTCATTTACAATTGAAAAAGGACGGATTTACGGTTTTCTTGGACCAAACGGAGCTGGTAAATCCACGACTATGAATATTATGACCGGATATATCGGTGCAACAAGCGGAGAGGTTATCATCAATGGGCATAACATTCTTGAAGAACCTGAAAAAGCCAAAAAATGCATCGGATATCTTCCGGAAATTCCACCATTATATCTTGATATGACTGTTTCGGAATATCTGCATTTTGTAGCAGAATTAAAGAAAATTCCGAAAACTGACCGTGATTCTCAGGTCTTAAAAGTTATGGAACTGATCAAACTTGTTAATATGAAAGACCGCTTGATCAAAAATCTTTCCAAAGGTTACCGCCAGAGAACAGGACTTGCTGCCGCAATTCTTGGTTTCCCTGATATTATCATCTTAGACGAACCAACCGTTGGGCTTGATCCAAAACAGATCATCGAAATCCGTGAACTGATTCGTACACTTGCCAAAGATCATACAGTGATCCTAAGTTCTCATATTCTTGCGGAAGTGCAGGAAATCTGTGACGATATTTTGATCATTTCCAAAGGAAAATTAGTTGCAGAAGGAAGTCCTGAGCAATTAGAAGATTTAACTCATGGAAAAGAATCTGTTGAACTTACCATTCAGGCAGATCAAGTTTCTGTAAAACAGATCCTTTCTGATATTTCTGGCATTGATGATATCAGCTGGCTGAATATCAATGAAAACAGTTGTCATATTCAGATCAATACAAGCAACGATACGCAGGAATTATGTGCGGATCTCTCTCTTGCATTTGCACAACAGAAAATGCCTGTGACACAGATGTTTGTAAATAAGGCAACTCTGGAAGATATTTTCCTTGAATTAACTGGAGGTGAAAAATAATGCTTGCTATCTACAAAAGGGAAGTCCGTTCCTATTTTAATTCCATGATCGGATGCGTATTTGCTGCATTCTTAACGATCATTGGTGGTGTATATTTTATGGTTTATAACCTTTACAGTGGTTATCCATTTTTCGCCTACTCTTTAGCGGGCGTTATTTTCATGTTACTGATCTCTGTCCCTGTTTTATCTATGAAATCATTTGCAGAGGACCGAAAAAATAAAACAGACCAGTTATTATTAACTTCTCCTGTTTCACTTGTTGAGATCGTATTAGGAAAATATTTTGCTATGGTAACTGTATTTGCAATTCCATGTATCATTTACTGTATTTTCCCACTGATCATCAAACTTCAGGGAAATGCACATTTATTAGTTGATTATTCTTCTATCCTTGCATTTTTCCTGCTTGGATGTGTGTTTATCGCAATTGGAATGTTTTTATCTTCCCTCACTGAAAGCCCCGTGATCGCAGCGATCAGTACTTGTGCAGCGTTATTTTTCTTCTATCTGTTAGATAATCTGCTACAGTACCTTCCTACTAGTGCCATCAGTAACCTTGCGATCTGGATCATCGTATTTATCTTGATCGGCTTGCTGATCTATCATATTACGAAAAATCAGATGATCGCTGGTGTGATCACAGGTATTGGTATCATTGCTGGTGTGATCATTTATTTTGTGAAAAAGACATTGCTTGAAAGTCTGTTTTCCACACTTTTAGGGCACCTTGTATTAACAGATATCTTTTATAATTTCTCACAGAATTATATTTTTGATATTGGAGGACTTCTGACTTATCTGTCGCTGATCGTCCTTCTGGTATTTTTGACTGTACAAACATTTGAGAAAAGACGTTGGAGTTAGGAGGAAATTATCGTGGATAAAATCAAAAATTTATTTCAAAGTAATGATTCGAAACATGGATCTTATACCCTCGCTATGACATCCATCGTGATCGCAATCGTTATCATTTTTAATATGATCGTAAATCTTGTCCCAGAAAATATGAGACAGATTGATATCAGCAGTACAAACATTTATGAAATTTCATCTAAGAGTGAGAAGATCATCAAAAATGTAGATGACGACGTCACTTTTTATGTATTAGCACAAAAAGACAGTACAGATAAACGTATTAAAACTTTCATCAATAAATACGCTTCATTATCAAAGAAGATTCATGTAGAATGGATCGATCCTGTGCTTCATCCATCTGCACTGACAAAATACGGAACAGAAGAAAATAATATTGTTGTATCATGCAAGAAAACAAATCGTAAGATCACAGTTTCTTTTGATGATATTTTAGTTTCTGATAGTTCTTCTTATTATAGTACTTCCTCTTCATCTGCTTCTCAGTTTGATGGGGATGGACAGCTTACAAGTGCATTAAATTATGTCACAAGCACAAAAGAATACAAAGCTTATTATACTTCTGAACATGGGGAATCTTCTCTGTCTTCCGAAGTCACAAGCCTTCTTACTAAATCAAGGATTTCCACAAGTGATCTTCTTTTAATGACTGTAACATCCATCCCTAATGACTGCGATGTCCTGATCATCGATGGACCTACAAGTGATTTTACAAAAGATGAAATCAAATTATTATCTTCTTATTTAAAAAAGGGTGGAAAAGTTGTTACATTACTAGCCCAGACAGATAAGAGTATGAAAAACTTTTACGGCTTATTAAAAGATTATGGTCTAAATGTAGAAAGCGGTTATATTGCAGATACCGAACGTTCTTATCAGGGAAATTATTACTACCTTGTTCCAAACCTTTCTGTAAGCGGTGATATGGCATCTGGTATTACATCAAACTCTGTTATGATGGTCAACTCCAAAGGTATGACACAGAGTACGCCAACAAGAGATTCCATTTCTACAGAAGCTTTCATGACAACTTCAAGCAATGGATATGCTGTCACAGATAAGAAACAGGCACAGGGAACTTATGTCCTTGGTGCGACTGCAACGGAATCTGTAAAAGTCAAAAATAGCAAAGGAAAGAAAGTTACAAAGGAAAGTCGCCTAACTGTTTACGGAAGCAACATGCTGATCGATTCACAGGTCACAAGTTCTTTCTCTTCTTTAGAGAATCTTACTTTATTCACAAACTCTGTAACTGCAAGTTTAGATAATGCCGACAATGTTTCAATCTCTCCAAAGAGTCTTGAAGTAACTTACAACACGATTGCCCACCCAGGTCCATTCAGCATCCTTGTTGTCTTCGTAATCCCACTTGCACTGATCATTGGTGGATTTGTTGTATGGTTTAAACGCAGACGCCGCTAGGAGGTTTTTATGAAGCAGAAAAAAACATTACAAATTTTACTTCTCGTATTTGCAGGACTTCTAGTCCTGTATGCGGGAATCAGTTTCTACAAGAAAAATAAATCTTCCAAAGAAGATTCCGATCAGACACTGATCACAAATTTAAAAAGTTTGACTTCCATTTCTTATAACAACAATGGAGAAACTCTTTCCTTTGAAAAAGGCAGAAACAAATGGTATTACAGCAAAAACAAAAAATACCCGATCACACAATCCTCTCTCGAAAGCCTCGCTTCCACCTTCCAGAAAGTTGAAGCTGTCAGAGAACTTAAAAATGCAGATGCTCTAAAAGATTACGGACTTGATAAGCCAACTTACACTGTAAGGGTAAAAGATAAGTCTGGAAAATCCGTTATTTATTATATCGGAAACGCAACCGGTGAAAACTATTATATTACTTATGGAGATAAATCAAAAATCTATACAGTATCTTCTGATATTGCTTCAGGTTTATCTTCCTCTTTAGACGATCTGATCACAACTGACACTTTCCCTACGCTAAGTACAGGGAACTTAAAGAAAGTACTGATCACTAAAAATGGGAAAACAACTACTTATACAAGCAAGAAGAAAAACCTCGATGGAATTGCTGGAGGATTAGGAGTCTTTACTTTCGGAGACTGCCAGAATTATTATGCAAGCCAGAGTGACTTAAAGAAATATGGTCTAGATTCTGATTCTCGAATAACTGTGGATATTACTTATAAGGATACGGATACTAAGAAGACGAAGAATATCGTACTTTATATTGGTAAGAAGGATTCTGATGAGAAAAATTATTATGTGCAGTTGAAGGGATCACATATGGTTTATTTGAGTGATAAGGATGTCGTTAAAAATATCCTTAATTAAGTTTTGATTTGCGATTGTAGTCTTTCGTGTATGTTAAAGGGGATTGACTGATAATTTTTGTATTCGTTAACAGAAAATCAAAAAGACTTAAGAACACCGATTGGATGAGATGTTTGACATCCCCTTAAATTTTCAATCTTGTGAATTGTCCACACTATAGACTTCTGGTATATGATGAAAAATAAATAAGCAAAATTCCACCGCATCGCGTTCAGTTGCTTATTTATTTTTTATCATATACTCGAAATCTACAGTTGGCCAATTACAAATTAAAATTTTTCAATATACCCCTGCACAAAAATAAACAAAACAATCAAAGGCAGAATATAAGTAATATAAATCTTCGGCCACTTTGGAAACTTAATCCCCTTTCCTTCATTAGCCTCTTTCATAAAGTTATCCCATCCCCATCCATATCGAGATACACAGAATAACAGATAAACTAATGATCCAAGTGGCAGGATATTATTGCTTACAATAAAGTCTTCTAAATCCTGAATCGTTGTTCCTACTCCTAATGGCTGGATAAAGCTCCATACGTTAAATCCTAATGCACATGGCAGGGATAATAATGTGATCACTACTGCATTAAGTGCGATGGATTTCTTAAGGCTCCATCCCCATAAATCTTGTGCAAAGGACAGAATGTTCTGGAATACTGCTATTATCGTTGATAATGCAGCAAAACTCATGAACAGGAAGAACATAGCTCCCCAGATTCTGCTTCCTGGCATTTCATTGAATACGTTTGGCAGCGTGATGAATACAAGGTTTGGGCCGCTTCCTGGGTTTACTCCGAATGCGAAACAGGCTGGGAAGATTACTAATCCAGCCATTAATGCAACTAATGTATCAAGAATGGCTACGCTGATCGCTTCTCCTGTCAATCTGCGACTTTTGTCGATGTAACTTCCAAAAATTGCGATCGCTCCGATTCCTAAACTTAATGTGAAAAATGCCTGTCCCATGGCTGCTGATACCACTGTCATAACACCTTGTTTCTTTACTGCTGCAAAGTCTGGGATCAGATAAAATTTAAGTCCTGCGGATGCTCCATCTAATGTTACGCTTCTTACGATCAAAATCAGAATCACTACAAACAGACATGACATCATAGCTGTTGTAATCTTCTCTACTCCATTTTGAAGTCCTAGTGAACATACCAAGAATCCTAATGTGGTAGCAACTAACATCCAAAAGATCAATGTCTTTGGATCAGCTAACATATTTCCAAAGATATTTTCTATCTGCTGTGGGGTTTTATTTACAAAATCACCTTTTAACATCTTAAAGAAATAACTGATCATCCATCCGGCTACAGTTGTGTAAAACATCATCAGTACATAGTTACCTGCCATACCAAAATAGCTGTACCAGTGCCATTTACTTCCGGCTGGTTCTAATTTCTGAAATGATGTTGCAATACTTCTCTGACTGGCTCTTCCGACTGCATATTCCATGACCATGATCGGTAATCCTAAAATGATCAGGAAAAATAAATAGATCAGTACGAATGCAGCCCCACCATACTGTCCTGTAATAAATGGAAATCTCCATACGTTTCCAAGCCCGATCGCACATCCGGCTGAAATCAGGAGAAATCCGATTCTTGATGAAAATTTTTCTCTATTTTCCAAGCTACTTTCCTCATTTCTATAATATAATTTTGGGATATCACAGAATTTTATTGTATCATAGCTTGTTTTATTTTGGAACCAGATTTTTTGTATACATTTCTGTTAACAGCACCGAAAGAGAAGGTTCTGAATTCATCGCTCTCTTCGTTTTGCAGTAGATCAAGAAAGTTTTTAAACTTTTGATTTTACCCCAATTTCCATTGCTTTTACAATATTTTTTCTGTATAATTATTTTATGATATTTGTGTGTGCAGATACCCATTTGTATCTGCACTTCCTTATATTACCAATTATATTTATATGGACTTAAGGAGGATTTATTTATGGTAACATGGAACAACCTTGATACTTTGAAATCTTATGACAAACTTAAAGAACTCAAAGGTCATGTAGACATCAAAGAAGCTATGGCAGGTGAAAACGGAGCAAAACGTGTCGCTGAATACACAGTACCTATGGCTTCTGGATTAAATTTTAACTACGCTGCAAAACAGGTAGACGATGAAGTACTTAACGTATTAGCTGAATTAGCTGAAGAACAGCAGTTAGTTGACAAATTTGAAGAATTATATAATGGAGCTGTGATCAACACTGGAGAACAGCGTCTGGTTCTTCATCATTTAGCACGTAGACAGCTTGGTAAAGATGTCATTGTTGATGGTGTCAACAAACGTGATTTCTATGTTGAACAGCAGAAGAAAGCAGCTGACTTTGCAAACAAAGTACATGCTGGTGAAATTACAAACGAAGCTGGTGAAAAGTTCACTACAGTTGTACAGATCGGTATCGGTGGTAGTGATCTAGGACCTCGTGCTTTATATATTGCTCTTGAGAATTGGGCTAAGACAAATGGATTTGATAAAATGGAAGCTAAATTCATCAGTAATGTTGACCCTGATGATGCAGCTGCTGTTTTAAATTCTATTGATGTTTCTCGTTCTTTATTTATCGTTGTATCTAAATCAGGAACAACTTTAGAGACATTAACAAACGAAGCTTTCGTTAAAGATGCTTTAGTAAAAGCTGGATTAAACCCTTCTAAGCATATGTTAACTGCAACAAGTGAGACTTCTCCTTTAGCTAAGAGTGATGATTATCTTCAAGCATTCTTCATGGATGACTTTATCGGTGGACGTTACTCTTCTGTTTCCGCTGTAGGTGGAGTAATCCTTTCTCTTGCATTTGGACCAGAAGTCTTCGCAAGAATCCTTAATGGTATGGCTGATGAAGACAAACTTGCTACAAACAAAAACATCAAAGAAAACCCTGACTTATTAGATGCCTTGATCGGTGTTTATGAAAGAAACGTACAGGGATATCCTGAAACAGCGGTATTACCATACTCTCAGGCATTAAGCCGTTTCCCTGCACATTTACAGCAGTGTGACATGGAATCTAATGGTAAATCTGTTAACCGTTTTGGTGAACGTGTAAACTATGTAACAGGACCTATCATCTTTGGTGAACCTGGTACAAACGGACAGCATTCTTTCTATCAGTTATTACATCAGGGAACTGATATCGTTCCTTTACAGTTTGTTGGATTCAAAGACAGCCAGATTGGTACAGATGTTGTAATCGAAGGAAGTACAAGCCAGAAGAAATTATGTGCCAACGTTGCAGCTCAGATCGTTGCATTTGCTTGTGGTAAAGATGATGAAAACAAGAACAAGAACTTCGAAGGTGGTCGTCCATCAAGTATTATCATCGGAGATCAGTTAACTCCTGAATCTCTTGGATCTCTCTTAGCTCATTTTGAGAATAAGATCATGTTCCAGGGATTCGTATGGAATGTAAACAGCTTCGACCAGGAAGGTGTACAGCTTGGTAAATTACTTGCAAAACGTGTGCTTGCACATGATACAGATGGTGCTTTGAAAGCTTATAGTGATTTATTTGAAATCTAATAGATATTATCTAACTTTATAATGCAGAAGATGCACACAGCTGATATTTCTCATGCTGTGTGCTTTTTCTTATGCTATAATACTCATGTGTTGATATTTTATCTTCACCTGCATCTTCTTATACAAACGAATATACTGCAAAGGGTGTGCCTTACTATTATATGATCGATAATGGACATATCCTGGCAGGTTCTTTTTGGAAACCTAATAAAAACCGTTATTCTATTCCTTTAAACTGCCAGCTTGTAAAGATTCTTCAAAAATACGGATTTGAACGTGGACTCTGGGGATCCAGAAAAGACTATATGCATTTTTCATATTTTGGAACTTAATATTTTAGGATTTAAGTGATAAAAGATAAGTTTTCAACAAAAAAGAACTGACGCACTTGTCAGTTCTTTTTATATTATATAAAAAGCCGAAAACCGGACTTGAACCGGCGACCCCTTCATTACGAGTGAAGTGCTCTACCAACTGAGCTATTTCGGCGTATATAAAAGCACAGATATGCTGAATCTATGCTCCTTTTGTAAGATAACCTTCAATCTTGCTGACTGCTTCTTCCTCATCTGCTCCGTCAGCTACGACTGTCAAATCTTCTAAACGATCTAAGTCTAACCCTAGACTCATCATTCCCATCATACTTTTTACATTGACTTGCTTATTCCCTGTCTCGAATAAAATCTTGCTCTCAAACTGGCTTGCCATCTGTACAAGAAAAGCTATTGGTCTATCTTCTTCTCTTAAGGCTACTTCCACTTTGACATTCTTTGAAATCATTCCTGTCCTCCCAATCTCATCTCTTCCGCAATCCGTCCAATCTTCTTCAATCGGTGATTCACACCTGACTTACCGACTGGCGGTTCTAGCATATCTCCAAGTTCTTTTAGTGTAGCTTCCGGGTGTTCCAGACGTAATCTTGCAATATCCTGCAACCCTTGATCTAAAAAACGGAGGCCTTTGTGCTTATCAATATATTCAATATCTTCCACCTGTTTGACTGCGGCAGAAACCGTCTTATTAATATTCGCTGTTTCGCAATTGACACGACGGTTTACTTTATTACGCATATCTTTCAGGATTCTAACATTCTCAAGTTCCATCAAGGCAATGTGTGCTTCCATAATATTCAACACATCTACGATCTTTGATCCTTCTTTCATGTATACTACATAGTATTTCTTACGCAAAACAATTTTAGCATCTAAATCAAAAAAATTCAAGACTTCTTTTAACTGTTCTGCGGTCTGCTCATCTGTAGAGACGACTTCAAAGTGATAATTCTTCTCAGGATCACTCATGGAACCGGCTGCTTGAAAAGCTCCTCGAATATATGCCCGCTTACAACATGTGTTTTGTAAAACCAACCCAAATTCCCGTAGGTCTAAAAGTTTCACTGTTTTCAATATTAAAACACAATCATTATGCTTGTCAACACTTATCGTATAATTTCGACTTCTTTTTAGAAATTCGTTGCGCCCGACATCAATCTTTGCATGAATATCAAACACTTCTTTTAAAAGTGTATAAAAACGTTTTGCAGCAGATACTGTCTCTGTCTGAATCTGTATCGTATAATTATCTGGTTCAAGACCGATATCTCCGCCAAATTTCAAAAAGCCGGCAATTTCCGCAATCTTGCAATGTCTGGCACTCGTTTCATTTCTTGATAATTCTTCTTTTATATTACTTGAAAATGACATTTGCTACCTCATAATATCTCTATGCTCAACTTTAACAGAATATGGCAGACGTTTTAATTTTTCTGCCAACTTATTTGTAATCGTAACAGATCGGTGTTTTCCACCTGTACATCCAATCCCAATAACAAGATTATACTTGCCTTCCTTGATATAATTTGGAATCAGAAATTCCATCATATCGTTTAATTTTTCAAGAAATTCTACTGATTCCTGATGTTCCATCACAAAATCCTGAATTGCTTTGTCATTTCCAGTGAGTGGTCGAAGTTCCAGATCGTAATATGGATTCGGAAGAAATCGTACATCAAAAACCAAATCCACATCTGCTGGAATTCCGTATTTGAACCCAAAAGAAACAACTGCAATCTGGAATCGTTCCCCTTCTTCACCTTCAACAAAAATGTGATTGATCTCCTCTTTTAATTCTTTTGTGAGAAGCTGACTTGTGTCGATAACATAATCCGCTTTCTCCTGTAAAAATTTCATGATCTCACGTTCTTTTGCGATTCCATCTTCGACTCTTCCATCTCTTGATAATGGATGATTTCTTCTTGTCTCTTTATATCTTTTTAATAAAATACGATTGCTTGCATTTAGATAGAGAATCTCATATTTAATCCCTGCTTCTTTGATTTCTTTTAATTTCTGCTCTAATTCGCCGATTCCTTCTCCGTTACGGATATCAATCCCAAGTGCAGCATTTTCTATCTTGGCAGTCTTATCTAATAACATTTCTGCAAATTTATCAAGCAATGCCACTGGAAGATTATCAACACAAAAATATCCAACATCTTCTAACATCTTTAACGCACTGCTTTTTCCTGCTCCCGACATTCCTGTTACAATTACAAATCTCATCTTCGCTGCTCCTTCTTAGAATCTTCTTATCTAGAACCTTCCAACTCGTTTTACTTCCGGTTCCATCGTAACTCCAAACTGTTCTTTTACTTTATCTGCTACATCACTGATCAACTGCATAACATCTGCTGCTGTGGCGTTTCCACGATTGATCACGAAACCACTGTGTTTCTCTGATACCTGGGCATCTCCAACCTGATATCCCTTTAATCCAGCATCCTGAATCAGTTTTCCTGCAAAATATCCTTCTGGACGTTTAAATGTACTTCCTGCACTTGGATATTCCAATGGCTGTTTTGTTTTTCTCGCTAAAGCATACTCATCCATCTTTGCCTTAATTTCTTCTTTATTGCCTTTCTCCAGAGCGATCACACCTTCTAAGACAACATACTCGTTCTTAAGAACATTGCTTGTACGATATCCAAGTTCTAATTCTTCTGCTTTCAGAGTTTTGATCTCTCCATCTTTTGTAAGAACCTTAACTTCTTTTAATACCTGTACCATTTCACCGCCATATGCACCTGCGTTCATTACAACTGCACCACCAAATGTTCCCGGAATTCCTCCTGCGAATTCAAAACCTGTCAGTTCTTCATTCAATGCCGCTTTGGATGTGGAACTTAATAATGTTCCTGCTTTTACGGTAAGTTCATTTCCGTTGACTTCAATTCCACTGTAGTTTTTGTAAATCTGAAGAACAATACCATCCATTCCATCATCTGCAACTAAAAGGTTACTTCCATTTCCTAAAACAAATAATGGAATTCCTTCTTCTTTTGCAAAACGACAGACTGCTTCAATCTCTTCAATACTCTCTGGTGCTGCAAAAATATCTGCTGGTCCTCCAATGCGGAATGTTGTGTGTTTCTTCATTGGTTCATTGCTTAAAATATATTTCTCTGGTATGATCTGTTTTAATTTATCGATCTTTACGTCCATAATTTCTCCATTCTATCTGTACTTATGAAAGCATCAGGCTGGCTGCACCATAGATTCCTGCATCATTTCCAAGTGTTGCCAGAACAAATTTTGTTTCCTGTGCTTTTCCAAATGTATATGTCTTATAATGTGCATTGATCGCATCTAAAAGGATCTGTCCAGCTTTGGATACTCCTCCTCCGATCACAAATACTTCTGGATCTACCATCAATGCAATATTTCCTGCTGCAAGTGCTAATTTCTTACCAAGATTGTCTACCTGTGTGGCTGCAAATTCATCTCCTGCTTTGGCTGCATCGAAAATGTCTTTTGATGTTACTTCAGTAATGTCTTTCAGTGTAGTTGATTTCTCGTATTTTTTGAGTGCTTTCTTTGTCTCATATACGATTCCTGTAGCTGAAGCATAAAGCTCTAAACATCCTGTTTTTCCACAATTGCACACTCGATCATCAAAAGGATCCACAGTCATATGGCCGATCTCTCCTCCATATCCACGACTTCCGTCAACAATCTTTCCATCAATGATGATTCCACCACCGACTCCAGTTCCAAGAGTGATCATAACTGCACTGTTATATTTCGCTGCTGCACCCATCCAGATCTCTCCTAATGCTGCTGCGTTTGCATCATTTGTTGCTTTGACAGGGCATCCTGTAAGTTTTGACAACTCACCTGCCACATCAACACTTCCCCATCCAAGATTTACACATTCATTTACCCTTGCAAATTCCAAAACTGCACCTGGAACTCCGGCTCCAATCCCGATCACATCCTCACGTGTAAGATCATTCTCTTTCATATGATCATTCACTGCTGTTGCGATATCTGAAATAATATTCTTTCCATTATCTTCTGTTCTTGTCTTGATCTCCCATTTTTCTTTTAATGTTCCATCTTCTGCAAACAGTCCCATCTTTATAGTTGTTCCACCGATATCAATTCCATAGATATATTTCATGCAATTATTCCTCCATCTGCCCTGTAACACGTTTATAAAGCTCTTCTGCCGCATTATATCCCATCTTCTTCTGTCTGTGGTTGATCGCTGCTGCCTCTACGATGATTGCCAGATTTCGTCCTGGACGGATCGGAAGTGTATGTGCCGCAACTTTATTTCCTAAATATTCTACATATTTCTCTTCCAGTCCTAAGCGATCGTAATCTGCATCTTTATTCCAGTCTTCCAATTGAATAACCAGATCAATCTCCTGTTCCATCTTCACACTCTCAACACCATACAGATTCTTAACATCAATAATTCCGATTCCTCGTAGTTCAATAAAGAATCGTGTAACTTCCGGTGATGTCCCGATCAAAGTCTTTTTGCTAACTCTCTTAATCTCTACCACATCATCAGATACCAATCGATGTCCTCTTCGTATTAATTCCAAAGCAGCTTCACTCTTACCAATTCCACTTTCACCCGTGATCAGAATACCTTCTCCAAATACATCGACCAAAACACCATGAATCGTAATACTTGGTGCTAATACAACACCAAGCCATCGGATAACTTCTGCCATAAACTCTGATGTTGAATCCTGTGAAATAAGAACTGGTACACTATATTTCTTGGCAATATCTAACAGCATCTCACTTGGATGAAGGTTTCTGCAAAATACGATCGCTGGAATTCCGGCCCCAATAAATCTATTATAAATATTTTTTGCATTTTCAACATCTTTCTCTACTTCTTCAATAAATAAATGCTCTGCTTTTCCAATGATCTGCACACGATTCTTTGCAAAGTTTTCAAAGAATCCTGCCAGTTGCAATGCAGGTCTGTTGATCTCAGCCTGTTCAATATAAACTTCTCTAGAATTGATCTCTGGTGTGACTTCTTTTAAATTTAATTCCTTTACCATATCATATACTGATACTTTATGCTCTTTATCCATAATTCTTCTCACTTTCTGCACCTTTGATTACCGGTCTCTTTATTTATTGTAACATATTTCTTCTTTACTTGGAAACGTGAAAAAATTCATAAATTGCCTGGGCTGTGCTTTGATTCATACCTGGAACATTTAAAAGTTCCTCAATCTCTGCTGTCTTAATCTGACTGATATCTTTAAAATACTTCATCAGTTCTTTTCGTCTTTTGGGTCCAACTCCTTTGATATCATCAAGAACAGAATGCACCTGCCCTTTTGCACGCAGTGAACGATGATATTCAATCGCAAAGCGATGGGCTTCGTCCTGTATTCTTGTCACGAGTAAAAAGGCTTCACTATTAGGCGGGAACATAATTTCCTCATTATTATAATACAATCCTCTTGTTCTATGATTATCATCCTTAACCATTCCACAGACTGGAATATCAAGTTTTAATTCATCTAACACTCTGAGTGCAACATTAACCTGACCCTTTCCTCCATCCATCATCAAAATATCTGGAAATTTGGTAAAACCTCCAAGTTCTGTATCCTTCCCTTGTTCTTTTAATTCTTCCAGTTCCTTCTTCCCATGGAGAAATCTTCTCGTAAGAACTTCCTGCATACTCGCATAATCATCTGGACCTTCGATAGTTCTTAAACGGAACTTACGGTAATCTCTTCTTCTTGCTTTTCCTTTTTCAAATACGACCATGGATGCAACTGTTTGAAATCCGCTGATATTTGAAATATCAAATGCTTCCATTCGATTTAAACCTTTTATTCCAAGCAGTTTTTCAATTTCATGAACCGCCCCGATCGTTCTTTTTTCTTCACGTTTGATCTTCTCACGATCCATTCGCAGTACATTCTGAGCATTTTCTTTTGCCATCTCTACCATCTTATGTTTCTGTCCACGTACTGGTATCTTAAAATGCACTTTGGCTCCACGCTTCTTTGACAGCCATTCTTCAATAATCTCTTTCTCTGCAATGTCATGTTCAAGAAAAATTTCTCCAGGAAGATATGGCGTTCCTGCATAAAACTGTTTTACAAAAGCCCCTAAAACTTCCTCTTTTGAACTTTCCTCATCTGCTTCCATATGAAAATGTTCCCTTCCAAGAAGTTTTCCTTTGCGGATAAAGAAAATTGATACTACAACGTCTTTGTCATCCTCTGCCATTGCAATAATATCTCGATCTTCAAAAGCATAGGTATTGATCTTCTGACGGTCCATGATTCGCTCAATACTCTTAAGGAGATTTCTGTATTCCATCGCCTGTTCAAACTCCAGTTCATCCGATGCCTTTTGCATTTTCTCCTGAAGCATCTTTGCAACCTGTTTGTAATTTCCATTTAAAAACCTTAATGTTTCATCAATCTGCTTTGCATAATCTTCCTTTGATATATACCCCTGACATGGTGCATTACACTGCTTGATCTGATAATACAGACATGGCCTGTCCTTTCCCGTATCTTTCGGTAATCTGCGGTTACATGTACGGATTTTAAATATCTTTCGAAGCAGTTCAATCGTATCATTTACCGCTCCCGCACTTGTATAAGGTCCAAAATATTTGCTTCCATCAGCCTTCATCTTTCTAGCCAGCATGATCCTTGGAAATTCTTCATTGGTTGTCACTTTGATATAGGGATATCCTTTGTCATCTTTTAGTTTGGTATTGTATTTGGGATGATGCTCTTTGATCAGATTATTCTCAAGCACCAACGCTTCTAGTTCAGAATCTGTAATAATATATTCAAAATAAGCAACATTTTTTACCATGTGCTGAATCTTCACAGAGAGATTCCTGCTGTCCTGAAAGTACTGACGCACACGATTACATAACTTGATCGCTTTTCCAACATAAATGATCTCATCTTTACTGTTATGCATCAGATAAACTCCGGGCTTCGCCGGAAGTTTCTTCAATTCTTCCTGAATATCAAACATGAACTTCCCTCCATCTCTATTTTGTATCTTTTGGGGTTGCAAAATACACTTAAGCTTTATCATAGCATAAATTGGGGGTTAAAAAAAGTGGGATGTGTGGAGTGTTTTTGATCGTATATAATAAGGGACCACCATAAACAGCAGTCCCTTACGTTAATCTTTTTTAATTTTTCTTTCGCTTCTTCAACAATCTCACAATCATCACAACCGCTAAAACATCCACAGCAAGCATTATCCATTTTCGAATCTTATATGATGTTTTTTCTTCTGTATCCCCCACCAGACTAGTTTTATGATCCATTTGTTTTAATTTTTCTGAATTTCTTATTTCTTCAATTGTTAAATATTTCTTCATATTCCACCTCGCATCATAAATCTTTTTTCCTCGGTAATATACTTTATTTTTATTGCTTAGGCTTGAGAATTTATTCATCCTTCCATCGGAGTTGATAAAATATTTAAGTATGATACTTTGAACATCTGGACTTTTATCACATGGTTTGACAGATAGTGTCTGATAATCTTCGTTGTCTACCTCATATAGTCCGTTTGAGATTATCCATTTTCCTTTCGTCTTCTTTAATGATGCAATAACATAGTCTCCTTCTTCGAGTGTTGTTTTCCCATGATAGGATGATGTATAGGAAATTCCCCCATTTCTCATGATGACGTATCTATGATTTTCTGTCCTTTTTCCGATTGCTTCTGCCGTTGATTCTATATTGATATAATCTTTTGCGATGATTACAAAATAATTGTCTGAAATATGTGAAATAGTTCCCACAAATAATACATCTTGATTCTTATTTTTTATTATAGAATTTATCTTAGTATCTGCAGATACCAGCTTTATGTTACCAAGCATCATGAAAAAACAGATAAAACAAACTATTATACGTCTCATTCTGTCATGTACCTCCTTATGTTATTTATTATACATGCATTCTTAGGACGAAATATAATAGAAAATGTGAAATATGCTTATGTTTTTCTTAAATTTCATTATAACATCTCTGTGATCAGCAACTGCAATATCTGTATATAATCTGTCTCCCACAATTGCGATCTCATTCGGTTGGTATCCTGTTTCCTTTATGATATAATGACAAGCTTTTGAAAGTTTTTCATAAGTTAACGTTGTATCAAATCCAAGCACTACAACATCTGGATCTTCTAAACTTTTTACCCCATGCACTTTCTCTAACATTGCAATGATTTCTTCATTGATCACTGCCATCTCCCAGAAATGTGCCATATGATGTTCTGCTCCTGATGCTGTCAGTCTCATTGGTGCATCTGTGATGATCCGACTGCGATCATACAGTCAACTTCTTTTCCTACTGCCTCGTATGTATTATCATCACAAACCATAACCAGATGTTTATACTGATCATATGGTTCTTTCTTTAATATCAATCTTCATGATTATACCTCCTGATTTCAAAAAATAAGGGCATATTGCAAGATCTCATTCCTGCAACAGCCCTTATCTTTTCTTTCATTTATAATACAGAAACTGAATAACTATATTCTTTGCTTTCTCCTACTTCTACGCTCTGTACATTTCTTTTTTCTTCAAAACGATCTCCTTCATCGCTACATGTTGACAATCCCGTCCATGGTTCAATTGCCACAAAATTCCCATGATTGGCACTTGACCACAGGATCAAGTATGGGAAATCCTTGTATTCCATCTCAATTCCTTTTCCGCTTTTCTTAGAAACAAGTTTTAATTTTCTGGATTTCAGTTCATCAAAGATAACTGCATCAATTTCAAACATTTCGTGATTCAATTCTACTGTGTCTGAATCTTCCAGATATAAAGATCTATGTTCCATATCAACTAAGCCTGTCTCTGGTACTGGTGTTGGAACTGTACATGTTTCTTTTTGTTCAAACACGATTTCATAATCTGTATATTCTTCTCCTGCAACCAATGGACAATTAAATCCTGGATGGCCGCCTGTAAAGAATGGGAATTTCTTCGTGTCCGTATTTTCTACTTCATATGTGATCTTTAATGATCTTCCCTCTAAAGTATATTTTGCCAGCAGGCGGAAATCATATGGAAACATCACTTTTGTTTCAATATTGGATGTTATCTCAAATACGATATGTTTTTCGTCTTTTTCGATCATTTCCCACTCACGTTTTCTTACGATCCCATGTCTTGGCATCTGTGTTTCCAGATCATCTCCGATCAGGGCTTTGTCATCTCTTAGTCCACCACAGATTGGAAATAATATTGGTGCCTGCCCACTCCAATACGTTGCATCACCTTGCCAGAGATATTCAATTCCCTGAGAATCTTCAATGGAACATATTGTTCCACCTTTTGTAGTAAATGTTACTGTAAGTTGTTCATTATTTAAAATATATTCCATTTGATATTTTACCTACACTTCCAAACATTCCTCTGATTTATGCTTTTCCTACGCTTCCACAAACTTTCATTTTACTCATGACGTATCTCTTTACTTCTTCTCTTCCTACTGCACTATATTTCTTAGGATCGATCGTATCTGGATTTTCTGCTAGATATTTGTTTAATCCATTTGTAAATGCAATTCGAAGATCTGTTGCATAGTTTACTTTGCAGATTCCACGTTTGATGCATTCTTCCACTGCTTCATCTGGCACTCCGCTTGTTCCGTGAAGTACTAGCGGAATGTCTACAACTTCTCTAATCTGGCTTAAGATATCAAGCTGAAGTTTTGGTTCTCCTTTGTATACACCATGTGCTGTTCCAATTCCGACTGCAAGAGAATCAACGCCTGTTCTTTCTACAAATTCTTTTGCTTCCTGTGGATCTGTATATGGATTATCATCTCCACCATCAAGATCATCTTCTTTTCCACCAACTTTTCCAAGTTCTGCTTCTACTGGAACTTTTCCAGGATGGCATGCATCTGCAACTGCTTTGCTGACTGCAATGTTATCTTCAAATGATTCATGAGATCCATCAATCATGATAGATGTATATCCTGTTCTGTATGCCTGCATTGCAAGTTCAAAACTATTTCCATGATCTAAATGCATAACAACTGGAACTTTTGTTCTTTTTGCTGCAGCTTCCACATTTGCAAGATAATAATCAAGGCCTGCATATTTTACTGTAGATGGTGTTGTCTGCATGATAACTGGTGAATTTAATTCTTCTGCTGCTGCTAAAACTGCCTGTACCATTTCCATATTTTCTACATTAAATGCACCCACAGCGTATCCGCCTTCTTGTGCTTTTAACAGTAATTCTTTTGATGTTACTAACATAACCATGTCCTTTCTATGCTAATTTTATGATCTCAACATTCTTAATGATCTCATCTCTGTCCTTTGGATCAAATCTTCCTGTATGCGGAGATAATGCATTTGCTGATGCTACAGAAACCGCATATTTTAATGCTGCTTCCGGTTCCATTTTCTTCTCCAGTGCGACTGCAAATGCTCCTACCATGGAATCTCCACATCCAACTGTATTGGCAATTTCAATCTTTGGTGGTTTGCCCTGATAAATACCTTTTTCGCAAACTAACAATGCTCCATCTCCGCCAAGTGAGATAACGACATAAGGAATTTCCTTTTCTTTGTAAATTCTTTTTGCGTATGTAATAACTTCATCTTTACTTTGAATCTTTGTATGGAATAATAATTCAATCTCATCTTCATTTGGTTTCACCATTGTCGGCTGGCTTTCCAGTCCTTTTTCAAGGTATTCGCCACTTGTATCTAAAATGACCTGTTTGCCCTGATCTTTGATCACTTTGATCAGTTTCTGGTAAATATCTTTGCCCATGCCTTTTGGAGCACTTCCAGAGATTGTTACAACATCACTGTCTTTTATGATTTCTGGAAATTTGTTTAGGAAGTCTGCTTCTTCTTCTTTTGTGACATTGCATCCGCCTTCTAAATATTCAGTTGATCCATATCCTGGATCTAAAATATTAATACAGCTTCTTGTTTCTCCCTGGATATGCCCAAATTCATGGTTGATTCCATCTGCGTCCAGAAGTGATTCCAGATATTGTCCATTAAATCCGCCAACCAGGCCAGTTGCCTTTGAGTCAACGCCACAGAGTTTAATAACTCTTGCGACATTTAATCCTTTTCCTCCAGCACTGTTATCTGTTTTGGCGACACGCATAACAGTACCATTTTCAATTTTTTCTGTCATATGATAAGCTTTGTCAATGGATGCATTTAATGTTACTGTCGTGATCATATCATTTCCTCCATTGCTTCGATTACAGACTCTTAAAGAATTTGACACCTGCTGCTGCATCAGCTACAAGTCCATCAATATCTGTACCATCTTTAATCGCTCTCCATAAAGAAATACTCTTAGCACTAGATGAACTTTCCAGTACGAATGGTTCCATAATAAATGGTCCTTCATAACCGATATCTTTAATCGTTGCTGCGATTGCTTTCCAGTCAATGTTTGTTTTCTTTTCACCATTTGGGATCTTTCGGTTTGCCTCTCCGATATGGATGTATCCTAAATATCCTTTATCAGAAGCTGCTCTGATCGCATCTGGGATATAGTCTTCTTCAATATTCATATGGAATGTATCTAACAGAAGTTTGCAGTATGGATTGTTGACTTCTTCACAAATCGCGATTCCTTCTTCTGCTGTATTTGCAATATATTGTTCAAAACGGTTTACGATTTCAAGGCAAAGCACAACTTTCACTTCTTCTGCGTGTTTTGCAACTTCTTTAAGTCCTCTGATCGCATTGGCTCTGCGTTCCTTTTTCATTTCAATCGCATCGTCATCTGCTCCTGGACGTGTATTCCACAATCCATAAGGAATTCCGGAGAACAGTTTTGCTCCCATTTCTTTGCTTAAATCTAACATATGACATAAATGTTTGATTCCTGCTTTATGAGATTCCTCGTCAGAACTTGATACGTCTCTTTCTGGTCTTAAACCTGTTCCATTGATCGTAATAGAAAGTCCTGCATCTTCGATTTCTTTTCTAAGTGCTGCTCGTCCTTCTGTTGTTAATGGAACAAAATCTCCTGCTTTTAATTCGATCGTATCCATATTAGCCTTTTTTGTCAGCTCAATGATCTGGTGAATATCTAATGCTGGTGTTGTTCCACTCCAATATGCTGTCTGTAATCCTACATTATTCTGCATTTTGTTCTCCTTCTTTCTGTCTGTTAATACCTAATACTTATCAATACCTGAATCTGTTAATATCTAATTTGATGAATATCTATTCTAAACTTGCATGGCGTTTTGCCATATCTTCGTTGCTTCCTTCTTTTTCCTCGCTCATCTCAAGGATGATCGTGTCAAATACTATTAAAAGCATCTGTTCAAACAGGCTTCCAAGCGGCTGTACGCTGACCTTGGATGTCGCAAATTTGGTTGCTGCTTCAATCTCGATATCTGGTGCGTGAATCTTTCCAAGTGTTGATTCTGGTGCAGAAGATATCACGATCAAGTCAACTCCCTGTTTCACTGCTGACTCAGCTGTCATGCATACACTTCCTGTCTCTCCTGAAGCAGAAGCCACGATCAGGAGGTCACCCTCCTGAACAGATGGCGTTGTTGTCTCGCCGACAACATAGGAACTTAATCCGATCTGCATCAAGCGCATTGCAAATGCTTTTAACATTAATCCTGAACGTCCTGTCCCATAGACGAAAATACGTTTATGTTCTTTGATCTTCTTGATCACTTCCTGAAGTTTCTCAGGAGCGATCGTTTTTGAAGATCTGTCTAATTCTTCGATGATCGTATTCATTCTCATAACGTATTTCCTCCTATCTGTCTTCTTCTGGATACAATAAGACTTTTCCATATCCTTTCGGATTAGCAATGATCTTCTTAAACATTTCTGGGCCTTCGCTTAAGTTTACCTGATGTGTTACCATACCGAGGACGTCAACTTTACCTGAACCGATGTATTCTACTGCATTTGTCCATTCTTTTCCTGGATATGGAGCAGAGATCGTACACCATGAACCGATGACATGTAATTCATTTCTCATGATACGTTCAAAGTAAAATCTAGGGATTGGTACATCTGCATATGGAATTCCCATGTAGACAACCTCTCCTCCTTTATGAGGTAAACCTAAAACTCTGGCTGCTGTAAATGGATTTCCTGCGGATTCGATCGCAAGGTCAACTCCATTTCCATATTTACGAATTTCATCATGGAAGTCGATATCTGTTGAATTGATCAGAACGTCAGCTCCAAATTCTTTTGCTAACTGTAACTGTGCATCGTCAATATCAATTGCAAATACTCTCTTTGCTCCGAAAGCTTTCGCCCATGCGATTGCCATCAGACCGATATTTCCACATCCGACAACAGCTACTTCGTATCCCATTTTGATACTTGTCTGATACAGACCATGAATCGCAACAGTCGCTGGTTCTACTAAAGCACCCTGTTCGTAACTCATGCTGTCTGCCATTTTTACAAAGTTGATTTCTGGGAGTTTGATGTATTCTGCGTAAGCTCCTGGTACATAAGCTCCAATTGTGTTTAAGTTTTCGCATCTGGATGGATGACCACTCTTACAGTATTCACATTCGTGGCATACCATGTTTGGGCATCCTACGACACGGTCTCCCGGTTTTAAATTCTTAACACCTTCTCCGACTTCAACAACCTCACCGCAAAATTCATGTCCCCATACATTTCCTGGTACATATGGTCCAAGGTTTCTGTATCTTGCAATATCGGAACCACAGATTCCGACTGCTTTTACCTTTACGATGACATCATCTGGTTTCTCGATGACTGGGTCGGGTGCATCTTCATATCTTAAATCCTGTACGTCATAAAATCTTAATGCTTTCATTGTTATTTCTCCTTATTTTAATGCTTCTCTCAGTGTTTTGATCTTCTCGGCAATATCGCCTTTGAATACATATCCTCCTGATACAAAAACATTAACTCCTGCTTCTTTACATTTTGCAATGTTTGTGTTGTCAATTCCTCCGTCAACTTCCAGATCGATATCTCGATCTCCGATCAGTTCACGAACGTTTTTGATCTTTGTAAGCAGTTCTTCATGGAATCCCGGTCCTGCTTCTCCAGGATTGATCGTCATTAAAAGGATCATATCGATTTTATCCAGCACATATTTTAATGTATCTTCATTGGTTGCTGGACTTAAAACTACTCCTGCTTTCACACCACGGCTTTTGATCTTTTCAATACAGCTGTAAAGTCTTGTTGTTGATTCCTGATGAATTGTAATGATATCTGCTCCGGCATCAATGATCGTATCCAGCTTTCTTTCCGGCTTTTCAATCATCAAATGTACATCCAGAGGAATTGTTGTGAGTTCTTTTAACATTTTGATATGATCTGGACCAAATGCCATTTTCTCTACAAAATGTCCATCCATCACATCAACATGTAATAATTCGACATTATTTTCTTCTAATATTTTCAATTGTTGACTTAAATTTCCAATACCGGCGCCAAAAACTGATGGTGCTAGCTTCATAGTACGCATATAGCTTACCTCTTTTCTTCCCACTCTTCACTTTGTAATCTATCAGTTATATGTTATTATATGGATTTTTGACTGCTATGCTTCGCTGTCGATTAAGATCTTTCCTTTAACTGCTCCTCTTGTCTTGAACATTTCAAAACCTTCTGCAATTCTGGAAAGTGGTAATTTCTTGAAGATCAAGGCTTCCTCGCCTTTTAACTGACCTGTTGCGAAATAGTGTGCGACGCAATCCCATTCATGTCCTGGGAATGGTGCTGAATAAGATAACCATGATCCTGTCATTGTGAATTCTTTACGGTTCATGTTCTCCCATTCTTCTACTGTGAATGTTAACTCTTTGGTTGGTTTTCCAATATAGCAGATACCTGCTTTGTTTGCGGCAAGTTCATATGCCATTTTCATTGTGATGGTGCTTCCTGCTGTCTCGTAAATATAGTCAAATCCTTTTCCATCTGTCATTGCCATTGCTTTTTCCATGAAGCCTTCTTCTAATGTGTTGACTCCATCATAAGCTCCCATTTCTTTTGCAAGTTTGATTCTGTCATCATCGATGTCAAATACAACTGTCTTAGCAGCTCCAAAAATATTTGCCCACTGCATAACGAGTAATCCGATCGTTCCTCCACCAAGGATTGCTACTGTCTTACCGCCCTCATATGGCAAGCATTCAAGTCCATGTAATGCAACTGCTGCTGGTTCAAATAATGCCCCCTGCTCGAATGATACGCTGTCATCAAATGGAACTGCATTCTGTTCTGGAACACAAATATATTCTGCAAAACTTCCTGGCTGTCTTGTTCCGATAAAACTGTAATGTTTACATAATGCATAATCACCTTTCATGCAGTCTTCACATTTCATGCAAGGAACAAGTGGAGCGCCAGCTACACGCTGGCCTTTCTTTACCTTTGTAACTCCTTCTCCCACTTCTTCCACAACTCCGGAAAACTCATGACCAAGAATGATCGGATAAAAATGTGCACCGTCTCCATTTACTCGTGGAACGTCTGATCCACAAATTCCTGAATATTTTACTTTAACAAGTACTTCTCCTGCTTTCGGTACTGGAGTCTCTACTTCTTCGTATCTGATATCTTCTCTAGCATATAAAACTCCTGCTTTCATCTTATAACACCTTGTCCTTTCTTAAAACTTTTCTGTTCTTATTCTTCTGCGAGTTTCTGAAGTAAATCTGCAACTTTCTTTCTTGTAGCATCTTTACCGATTCCGGATACAAGACCAAACACACTTAAATGTGGTTTTTCCAATGGATTACGATAGTTTGCTGTTGTAAATACTACATCTACGTCTTTTTGTTTCATTGGAACTTCAGAGATCGTACCTTTCATCAGGCGGATTTTTACTCCTGCATTTTTTGCGATATCTTTGATTTCTTCCTGTGCAATTGTTGATGTTGCTACACCACTTCCACAAGCTACTAATACTTTAACTTCTTTTGCCATGATACTTATCTCCTTTTCTATCCTAATTGCTCAGTTAAATATGCTACTGTTTCTTCGTTTGAAAGTTCTTTACACTTTAACAGTACTTCTTTGTTATTTAAGAATTCCATCATTCTCTGAAGTACCTGTAAATGTTCGTTGGGATCTTTGATCGCCAGATTGAAGATCAGATCAGTTTCAACTTGTTCAGTGTCATCATCTAATCTTCGAAATACCACAGGGGATTCTAATTTTAACAGACAAATTGCGTTCTCTTTAATTCCAGATACTTTTGCATGTGGAATTGCTGTTGGGATTTCTGTTGGAAGTCCTGTTGGATAATCTTTTTCACGCTCTACACAAGCTTTTCCAAAATCTTCTCCTACGATTCCCGCTTTATGCAAGGCTTCTCCACACAGCGTGATCGCTTCTTCACTACTATTTGCTGTCCCCTGTATCACCAAATATTTTGTTGCCATTTTAGTTTCTCCTCTTATATCAAGTCTATCTATTATCCGATCATCATCATGATTCTATGGATGAATGATACGATTAAGTTACCTGGGTTCCATCCAAAGTGGGATGCTGTTACTGTACCTGCAAAGTGTACGTTTGTTACGGACATCATCTGTGTTGCTTCTGGAATGAACATATTAGCAAAGAACAGTGTTAAATACATCATAAGTGTCATACCGATCAATGATCTTACAAGATTTCCTTTACTGCTTAATACTACCATTGGTGTCATGTAGCATACTTCTGCTAATAAGCTTAATGGGAAGAATCTCATTCCTGGTACAAGGAATACTAATAATACTGTAACTGGAATCATGATAGCTGTACATGTGATACATGCTGGATCTCCAAGTCCAAGTGCGATATCCATTCCAATGTAGATGTCTGCATCTTCACCAACTTTTCTATGTGCGTATTCGCTTGCTGCCTGTCCTAATGGAGATAATCCTTCCATCATGATTGATACCATTCTTGGGATTAATACCATTGCTGCTGCAACTCCCATAGCCATTGTTACGATATCAGCTGGGCTCTGTTTTGTGATAACTCCTAAGAATACACCGGCGAAGATACCGATTACGGCTGGGTCACCGAAGATTCCTAATTTCTCACCGATCTTTGTCATGTCTACGTCTACTTTGTTAAGACCAGGAATTTTGTCAATGATCTTATTTAACAGGTAGCAGATTGGGTAAGCCCATGCTACGAAGCAAAGACATGTACATGTTGTTCCTTCAAGTCCGAAGAATTCCTGCCATGGTTTTGCAATCCACTGTCCGAAGAATAAAACTGCCATACCACAGGCAAATGCTACGATAAATCCGATAACTGCATTCTTTGTTAACGCATATGCTAAAGCACCTGGTACTAAGAAATGCATGAAGTTCCAAATATCTACGTTTAATACTTTTGTTACTTTTAATCTAACCAAGATCAAGTTTGCGATAATGATCGCTGGAATTACAAGTACTGCAAATGGTGTTGTCCAAGATGCTGCTCCTAATGCTGCAAATCCAATCTCTAATGTGTCATAACCAGATCCAAGATCTTTGTAATATTGCATGGCGGGTGTTACTGATGTGATCAACAAGTTAACTGCTAATACTAATCCCTGGAAACCGATACCTACTAACAGACCAGCTTTGATCGCTCTACCAATCTTCATTCCAAAGAAAATACCTAAGATCGCGATGACGAATGGTAATAATGTACTCGCCCCCATGTTAATAAATCCCTGAAAGAATTTTAATACTACTTCCATTTTTAACCTCCGTTTTCTTATCCATATTTTTCGTTTGTTCACGAGATTTCTTTGGCCAATTTGTTTATCTCTTGTTTACAATACATATAGTACCATGCACATTAGACAAAAAACAGTGAAAGGTTTTTCTCTTTTTCGGAAATTTTTTATTCTGGTACAATTTATTTCTATGGTGCAGAAATAAAATAAATCAGTTGAATTCATTTCCCATAATGAGAAATAAATTCAACTGATCTATATTTGCTTATCCTACAATGCTGTATTCATATTGTTCAATAATGCGTGCCATCTCTTCTCCGTCGACTGCCTCATGTAACTTCTTTCGATATTCTTCATCTTTGAGCATATTGACAAGATTAAAGAATGCTTTTAAGTAACTTCTATGATCAATTGCACTCAAACAACAGACAAACTCAATCGGATCAAGTTCTTCTACTCCAAACGGCACCGGATTCTTCAAACGGATCAAATGCATTCCAAGACGAATACTTCCTTCTTCCACTTTCGCATGAGGCATTGCAAATCCTGGTGACAATACGATGTATGGTCCGTATTCATTGACGCTTTCGATCATCGCATCAACATAGCGGTCTTCTATGTAACCTTGGTCTACCAGCTGCTCTGCAGATCTTCTGATCGCATCTTTCCAATCTGTACATTCTACGTCAACTTCAATATCGGATGCCCGTAGCAGATGATGTAAGGATGGAGATATGATATTCGCATCATTTTCCACTGACTGCTTAAAATAATTCCTTACGACTTTACGCAGTTCTTTCATTACGACTCTTGCTTGATCTTTTGGCTCCACCAGTTCGTTGATCACAGGTGTGATCTCTTCAAGCAATTCTGATGCATTTAATTTATCATCTTCTGTTCCATCTGGAATGTTACGGCTATTTCTTAATGCATCAATTCGGTTTCCTACACGGATATAATCAGCATCATTGAATGCCGCAGAAACTACAACATACTCCAATGGGCAACTCTCAAGCGGCACTGTGGATATGACAAAATCTGCTGCATTCGGTTTGATATTGATTGCTTCGTGGGCAGAAATCACATCAACTACTCTGAATTTGAAATGTCGTTTTAATTTCTCTAATAACAAGATGGATGTACCAATTCCTGCATGACAGGCAACAATGACTCTGAAAGATACTTCCTTGTTCTTCTTACGTTCTATCGCCGCACAGACATGAATCGCAATATATTTTACTTCAATTTCTGTAAGTTTTCGTTCCGTAAACTTATAGATAACTGGCATCTGATCAATCACAACATCTAACACATCTTGATTATCTTCCAGAACTTCATCAATGATATCTGCTTCTGGATAATCCATCGGTGGTGCTGAAAAAATTGATTCCAAATGATTGGAGAGATTCTCAAAGAAATCATAATCTACATTCAGGTTAATTCCAAGTTCTGTGGAAACTGTGGAAATATACTGTCTGGTGATCATCTGGATGATCATTGTATTTTTATTAAATGTTCCATTGTTCTTAAATCTGACTTCATCCAAAAAAGTACTGAAATTCTTGATATCATCATCACTGATAACAACATCACAATACTGTGAAACATATTTTAAGATATCCATTGAAAACATATAATTATCGCTGTTGATCTCTGGCTGTGGTTCCAAAAACTCTCCAAGCTTATTCCTGTTAATGAGAATTCTTAAATATAGCAAAATCTCCCTAAATGAATTGTCTGGAAGGAACTTCTTATAGCATCGTTCTTGTTCTGCTATGATTTTCTGAATAATATTAATATCTCCAGACTGTACATGAACATGTTCTGAGATAATATTCTTATGATTATCATAAGTTCTTAATGTCGGGCGTAATAATTCAAACAGAAACTTTCTCTTGTCACTTTCCAATCCATCAATACGCAATCCTTTGTTTGCATGAGATATGACTTCAAGATTTCCCTGGCGTATAAACTTTTTTATTTCTTTTAGATCATTGATCACTGTTGCTCTACTTACCATTAGTCTGTCAGCAATATCTGCTAAAGTAATATAGTCTGCAGAATTAACTATGATTGCTGATGCAACCTTTTTTCGCTCTTCTTTTGATAGCTTGTAGTTATAAAAATTACCTTCTAACAATAAAGATAATGATTCCTTAAAATCTTTCGGAATAGAAACTATACCCCCGCCCGGTTTTATATCAATTTTTTGCTTTTTATTCTTGTCCAAAATTTCATTAATTTCTTTTAAATCATTTCGAATCGTCTTCTGTGAAACTTGGAAATATTCCGCAAATCCTGAAACTGTGATCTCATCTTTTTCCTTGCTTAACAACTGTACAATCTTTGTACTACGCTGATTCATCTTTATGTGCCTCCTGTCATAGTCTATCCTGTCAAACGTCTCTGTTTTGTAGTTTATATGACTTTTATTTTTTTTGCAAGTACAATTTTATAGAAAGTTTTCATTATAACTTAATGTAAATTTTAAAAAATTTTGTGCATTTTTACTCAATTGTCGATCTTTTCTCATTGCAAGACAAGTTTCTCTTTTCAATGTCATTTCTGGCATTTCAAGGATTTTTAAACCTTTCTTCATCGGTGTCCCATTCTGTGCGATAAATGCCCAACCCAATCCACAGGCTACAAAATTCTGAATCTCTTCGGACGAAGTACGGTAATGTATATCCGGTGTAATCTCCTGCTCTTTAAAAAATTCATTAATCTCCCGGTCCATTGCCGAGCCTTCTGTATAAGAAATTCCCGGCTTACTCATAAGATCCTCTGGATGCAACTGTTTCATCTTGCCCAGTACATCTTTTTGATTCACAACAAGCTTGATCGGATATTCCATCAGTGTAATCATTTTGATATCCGGATCTTCTTTTTCTCCAATCGAACAAAAGCCAAAATCTATTTTATCTTCTTTCAGATCCCTCAAAATAACCGATGTAGCTGCAGCATAGGATTCAATATTTATTTTCTTGTCTTTATTTGTTTTGAAGAACTCTCTTAACAGATTTGGAATATAATTTGGCGGCATTGGTCTTGTATATGCAAATCGAATATTTCCTGTATATCTCTGATAAATGTGTTCCTTTGTCTGTTCTGCCCTTTTAGAAGCCTCTACAACTTCTTTTGCATATGGAAGAAATTCCTTTCCCTCTTTAGTAAGAAATAAAACTCTTCCCTTTTTCTCAAATAATAAAAAACCGAGTTCTTCTTCTAATTTTCGAATTGCCTGTGTCAGACTCGGCTGTGCAATCAACAATTCTTTTGCTGTCTGTGTCAAATGACCATTTTCTGCGACTTTCACGAAATAATTTAATTGTGCTAATGTCATATTCCCTCCAAATCCATAGGTAAAACCTTTGTTTTCTTATCATAATACATATTTTACATTATGTTTTTGTAATTGTACAATACAAATATCAGCTGATCCTTAATTATTTTGTCAATGTCTCAAATTAATATGTTAATGTCTTAAAGGAGTTTAAATATGTCAGATAGAAATAATGAACTAAAAAAAGAAATTTTATATTATGCAAAACTCATGGATGAAAAAGGAATGGTCAACACTCTGGAAGGAAATCTTTCCATCCTTGATCATGAAACAGGAAAAATGTATATCACACCTTCTGGAACAAGAAAGCGTTTCCTTAACGAAGATAAGATTGCTGTTGTAAATACTGAAAACGGGGAACAAATCGAGGGAACTGTCAAAAGATCAAGTGAAATTTTATTGCATGAAGCTGCTTTAAAAGCCCGCCCTGACTGCAATGCTGCTGCTCACATCCATGCCCCTTACTTAACTGCCTATGCTTACTGTGGGAAAGATATCAAGTTAAAATGTTCCACTACATTTTCACTGGTATTCGAAGAAATCCCATGCCTTCCTTATGGATTGCCTGGAACAATTCATATCGCAGATGGGATTGAAGATGCTATCAAAGATCATGATCTAATTTTACTTGGCAATCATGGGTGTATTGCTGTTGGAGAAACTTTGGAAGATGCAGTTAAGATTATCGAAGCTGCAGAAGAAGTTTTAAGAATCTATCATTTAACAAAAGATATCGGACCTGTTCATAATATTTCTGATAATGATCTAGAAGAATTATATGAAAATCATCCAGGAAGCCGCAGAAACCGTTATGGAAATAAAAAGGAGGAAGAAAAATTATGCAAGCAGCTTTAATGTATGGACCAAATGATATCAGAGTTGAAGAAATTGATAGACCAGAATGCCCAGAAGGAGGATTTGTCCTAAAAGTTATGGCTGTTGGTCTGTGTGGATCTGATATCCGTAACCTGACAACAGACTCTAAATCTGGTAAATATCCTCACATTTATGGTCATGAGATCACTGGGATCGTTGATGAAGTTTCTCCTTCCTGCAAAGAATATAACATCGGTGACCGCCTTTATATTTATCCCGCTGATCACTGTATGCAGTGCGAACCATGCAGAACTGGTCATAGTGAAATGTGTGAGAATCTTGGAAATAATTTAGATCGTCCAGGTGGATTTGCGCAATATTACACTGTCCTCCCAAGACAGATCGCCCGTGACGTTATCTATAGAATTCCTGATAAAATCAGCTATGATCGTGCTTCTCTTGGGGAACCTTTATCCTCTGTCTATGCATGTCAGGAAAATATTGATGTCGGCTTCGGAGAAACCATCGTTATCATAGGTGCTGGCCCAATCGGATGCTTCCACGCAAAACTAGCCAAACTACGTGGTGCTAAAAAGGTTATTATGATTGAAATTAACGACAAGCGTCTGGAAACTGCAAAACAGTTTGGTGTTGATCACACGATCAACAGCTTAAATGAAGATCCAATCCAAGCAGTAAGAGAACTTACAGATGGTAAAGGTGCCGACAAAGTCATCTCCGCAAACCCATCTACCCAGGCACAGGCACAAGCCATTTTCATGGCAAAAAGAACTGGTATCGTTGTCTTCTTCGGTGGTGTCGCAAAAGGTGCCTTGACAGAGCTTGATACGAACTATATCCATTACAACGGTCTTTGGATTTATGGACATTATGGTTCTAACAGTATGCAGGTACAGAAATCATTTGAACTTGCGATTTCTGATGAATTTGAGGCTGAGAAATTTATTACACATGTATTGCCACTTAGTGAGATTAATAAAGGAATTGCCTTGACAAAATCTGGTGAGGCAATCAAGGTTGTATTACATCCAAATGAATTTTAATTTTGTAGAATTGAACAATTATAGAATTCGACTCTATAGTGTGGACAATTCACAAAATTGGAAAATTTGAGGTGGTGTGTATGGAGAATGATATTGGATAAGAATTAAGGTTTTCTCAAACAGATGATATGAAACTTATCAGCCAATACCATTTAACATACACACTATATAGCGGTTTCGATAGACTTCAGTTTTATGTGACAGAAATAAGATAACAAGAAATATTTATAAGAAACCGGTGGCAACAATTAGCAGATTTTAAGTGCGTTTTTTACAAATTCGCAGCGCCCTGTGGTTGATTGTCTGAACGTAGCTGCGGACATTTTGGTTCGCAGCCAGTGAGTTATCAAAGGAACAGGCGCGGATCAGCGATTTGTAAAAAACGCTCTTAAAATCTGCGTGTTGCCACCGGTTTCTTATAAATATTTCTTGTTATCTTATTTCCGTCACATATACGAAATCCTACCGTCGCAAATCAGAATTTATCGCTCCAATATTCCCTTCAAATACTGTCCAGTATATGATTCCTCAACTTCACATATCTCTTCTGGTGTTCCCGCTGCTACAATGGTTCCGCCGCCTGCTCCGCCTTCTGGTCCCATGTCGATTATATAATCTGCTGTCTTGATCACTTCCAGATTATGTTCGATAACGATCACAGTATTTCCGCCTTCTGTTAATCTTGCAAGGATATCTACCAGTTTGTGAACATCTGCAAAATGCAGTCCTGTTGTTGGTTCGTCTAAGATATAGATTGTCTTTCCAGTGCTTCGTTTGCTTAATTCTGCTGCCAGTTTTATTCTCTGGGCTTCTCCTCCTGACAATTCTGTAGATGGCTGTCCTAATCGGATATAGCCTAATCCTACATCTCTTAATGTCTCCATCTTACGACTGATCGATGGAATGTTTGAAAAGAAATCGCAGGCTTCTTCAACTGTCATATTCAGAACATCATAGATGCTCTTTCCTTTGTATTTGACTTCTAGTGTCTCTCTGTTGTAACGCTTTCCATGACATACTTCACATGGTACATAGACATCTGGCAGGAAATGCATCTCAATCTTGATGATTCCATCTCCGGCACAGGCTTCACATCGTCCACCTTTCTTGTTGAAACTGAATCTTCCTTTGTTATAGCCTTTTGCCTTTGCATCTTTTGTCATTGCAAAAAGATCTCTGATCTGATCAAAGACTCCCGTGTAGGTTGCAGGATTGGATCTTGGTGTTCTTCCGATCGGAGACTGATCGATCGCTATGATCTTATCCAACTGATCGAATCCTTCAATATCTTTGTGCAGTCCTGGCTTTGTCTTTGCTCGATTTAATTCTTTTGCCAGACGTTTATATAAGATCTGATTGACTAGAGAACTCTTTCCTGATCCAGAAACTCCTGTGACACAGGTAAAGATTCCTAGTGGAATTTCTACGTCAATATTCTTTAAATTGTTCTCCTGTGCTCCGATCACTTTCAAGAAACCAGATGGTTTTCTTCTTACTTCCGGTACTGGAATCTTGATCTTTCCACTTAAATATGCCCCTGTGATAGATTTCTTGTTCTTCATGATCTGTTTGGCAGTTCCTGTTGCTACAACTTCTCCACCATATTCCCCAGCTTTGGGACCGATATCTACAATGTAGTCTGCTGCCAGCATCGTATCTTCATCATGTTCTACGACGATCAATGTATTTCCCAGATCTCTTAGATTCTTCAATGTACGGATCAATTTGTCATTATCTCTCTGATGAAGTCCGATACTTGGTTCATCAAGAATATAAGCAACTCCAACCAGACCAGAACCAATCTGTGTCGCCAAACGGATTCTCTGAGCTTCCCCTCCTGATAAAGTTCCTGTTGCTCTTGAGAGTGTCAAGTAATCAAGTCCTACATCGTTCAAGAAACCAATTCTTGCTTTGATCTCTTTTAATACCTGCTCTCCTATCATTTTCTGACGATCATTTAGTTCCATTGTCTCTAAAAATGTTACCATCTCACCAACAGACATATCACACATCTCGGCAATATTTTTACCAGCAACAGTAACAGCCAGTGATTCCTGTTTCAAACGCTGCCCGTGACACTCATCACATGGTGTGATCGTCATAAATGTTTCATATTCTGCTTTCATGTTCTGGGATGCTTCACGATATCTTCTTCCAACATTCTTGATGATTCCTTCAAATGCGACATCATAAACGCCTTCGCCTCTCTGACCCTTGTAATAGACTTTAACTTCTCTGCCACCTGTTCCATATAATAAAATATCCTTAATTTCCTGTGGATAATCCTTAAATGGTGTTTCCAGATCAAAATGATATTCTCTTGCCAGCGCATCTAAGATTGCTCTTGTGTAACTCTTCTTATCAGTTGATGACTGCCATCCAAATACCTGAATCGCACCCTCTGCAATGCTTAGTTTCTGATCTGGGATCATTAAATCTACATCAAACTCCATCTTGTATCCGAGTCCATGACATACTGGACACGCCCCAAATGGATTATTGAACGAAAAACTTCTTGGTTCTACTTCATCAATGCTGATATCACAATCCGGACATGAAAAACTCTGGCTGAAATTCATTGGTTCCCCGCCTATCACATCAACTGTCATCAAGCCATCTGCTAGATTCAGTGTTGTCTCAATAGAGTCAGTTAAACGTTTCTCGATTCCTGGTTTGATCACCAGACGGTCTACCACAATCTCAATGTTATGTTTCTTATTCTTCTCCATCGGTATATCTTCTGACAAATCATAGACATTGCCATCCACCCTGACACGGACATAGCCGCTTTTCTTCGCATTCTGAAATACCTTGACATGCTCTCCTTTTCTTCCGCGTACGATTGGTGCAAGAAGCTGGATTCTTGTCCGTTCTTCTAACTGCATTAAGCGGTCTACCATCTGATCAACTGTCTGCTTGCTGATCGGTTTTCCGCACTTTGGACAATGTGGAATCCCAACTCTTGCATATAATAATCGAAAATAGTCATAAATCTCTGTGACTGTTCCAACCGTAGATCGTGGGTTTCGATTGGTTGATTTCTGGTCAATAGAAATTGCAGGTGATAATCCTTCAATACTGTCTACATCCGGTTTCTCCATCTGACCTAAAAACTGTCTTGCATAAGAAGATAATGATTCCATATATCTTCTCTGCCCTTCTGCATAGATCGTGTCAAATGCCAAAGAAGATTTACCAGAACCACTCAATCCTGTAAAAACAACAAACTGATTTCTCGGTACTTCCAAATCTATATTCTTTAAATTATTTTCTCTCGCACCTTTGATGCGGATCATCTCTTTCTTCATTGATACGCTCCTAATCTGTAAATTTGTAATTCATTTAAATTCAGTCATCATATTCCTGATATGCAATCTTAAATTCCTTCAATTCATCTCGAAGCTGTGCTGCCATCTCAAAGTTTAATTCTGCTGCTGCCTGATTCATCTTCTTACTTAACCGCTCGATCTCTTCTTTTAGTTCCTTCTTGGACATAGATTCCATGTCCTTTTCATATCCCGTACTTTCTTCTTCGTGATCATCTGATATCTTAATGAGATCTCTGATATCTTTCTTGATCGTCTGTGGTGTAATTCCATGTTCTTTATTATACTTATCCTGAATTGTTCGTCTTCGTTCTGTCTCTGTGATCGCTGCATGCATAGAATCTGTCATGTTGTCTGCATACATGATCACATGCCCTTCACTATTTCTCGCAGCACGTCCGATCGTCTGTACAAGAGAAGTTTCAGAACGCAAGAATCCTTCTTTATCTGCATCAAGGATCGCTACTAACGTAATCTCTGGGATATCCAACCCCTCTCTTAATAAGTTGATTCCAACTAATACGTCAAAAACTCCCATTCTTAAATCTCTGACAATCTCAATTCTCTCTAATGTATCAATATCGGAATGCAGATATTTTACACGGATACCGACTTCACGCATGTAATCCGTTAATTCTTCTGCCATACGTTTGGTCAGTGTTGTAACAAGAACTTTATTCCCTTTATCTGTTTCCTTATGAATCTCTCCAAGCAAATCATCAATCTGTCCTTCTACCGGACGCACATCAATCGCTGGATCTAATAATCCTGTTGGTCTTATGATCTGTTCTGCCCTTAACAATTCATGCTCTTCTTCGTATTTACCAGGTGTTGCAGATACAAATAACATCTGATCGATCTTCTGCTCAAATTCACTAAATTCCAGAGGACGATTGTCCTTAGCCGATGGCAAACGAAATCCAAAGTCTACAAGTGTTGACTTTCTTGACTGATCTCCTGCATACATTCCTCCAATCTGCGGAACAGTAATATGTGACTCATCAATGATCATCAAAAAATCATCTCCAAAGAAATCGATCAATGTACTTGGTGGCTGTCCTGGTTCTAATCCTGCTAAATGTCTTGAGTAATTCTCAATCCCAGAACAAAATCCAGTCTCTCTTAACATTTCAATATCAAAATTTGTTCGTTCTGCAATTCTCTGTGCTTCGATCAGCTGGTCATGCTCTTTAAAATATGCCACTTGTTCGGCAAGTTCTTCTTTGATTCCTTTGATCGCACGTTCAATCTGCTCCTGTGGTACAACATAATGAGATGCAGGGAAGATTGCAACAAAATTAAGGCTCCTCTTTACTTCACCCGTTAAAACATCAAATTCTACGATCCGGTCAATCTCATCTCCAAAAAACTCAACTCTGACCGCATCCTCAAATGTAGATACCGGCAAAATCTCCAGCACATCTCCCTTAACCCTGAAGGTACCTCTCTTGAAATCAAGTTCGCTTCTTACATACTGAATATTGATCAGATCATCAATAACCTCATCCCTGTCTTTGATCATTCCAGGTCTTAGAGAGATCATCATCTCAGAATAACTTTCCTTACTACCAATTCCATAGATACAGGATACACTTGATACAACGATCACATCTTTACGTTCGATCAAAGCTGCTGTCGCACTATGTCTTAGCTTATCAATCTCGTCATTGACAGAGGAATCCTTCTCAATGTAAGTATCTGTCGATGGCACATATGCTTCTGGCTGATAGTAATCATAATAGGAAACAAAATATTCTACTGCATTATGCGGAAAAAATGCCTTAAATTCACTGTATAACTGTGCCGCCAATGTCTTATTATGGGCTAAGATCAATGTTGGTTTATTCAGATTCTGTATAATGTTGGCCATCGTAAACGTCTTACCGGAGCCTGTAACACCAAGAAGTGTCTCAAATTGATTTCCTTCCTTAAATCCCTTGGTAAGCTGCTCGATCGCCTGCGGCTGATCACCCATTGGTTTATATTCTGATACTAATTCAAAATGATCCATATAAATTCTCCCTGTGCAAAAAATCAAACAATTGCTATATGGTCTGCTGTTTATTGTGTGCCTTTTCTTTTATTTTCATCTATGCTTGATTATATCAAAGTATAAAAAGAAAGTACAGAACAAATCGAATGTTTGTTCTGTACTTATTTTATTGATTATTTCTTCTGTAAAATAGAAATTGCTTTATCAAGCTGTTCATCTGCTTTTGTCTTTGTATTGTCTTTTACCTCAACATCTGGTTTGATTCCTTTTTTGTGGATATTATGCCCAGCTGGTGTGTAATAAGATGAATATGTCAATTTAACATAAGAACCATCCCCAACTTCAAAAAATCCCTGCACGATTCCTTTGCCAAATGTCGTTTCTCCAACTAGTGTTCCTGTATTTCTATCTTTGACTGCTCCGGAAAGAATCTCCGCTGCACTTGCACTGTTACCATTTACTAAGACACATAATGGCATATCAAGCTGTTCATTTTTAGTATCTTTATAATATTTTTTATTGCCATTCTTATCTTCTGTATAAACGATCGTTCCCTTTGGAAGAATCTGGCTTGCAATATCTACCACACTTGTTAACAATCCTCCCGGATTATCTCTAAGATCAATGATCAATTTCTTGGCTCCTTGTTTCTTCAAACTTGCAAGGCCGCTTTTAAACTGGCTGACTGTCACTTCATCAAATTCAGTAACCTGAAGATATCCGATCTGATCTTTCAACATTTTCGTCTCAACCGTTGGATTCTCAATGGATTGTCTTGTAAATGTATATGTCTTTGTTGTCTGATTTCTTGTAAATGTTAAGTTTACCTTGGTTCCTTCTGCACCTTTGATCTTCTTTACAATATCATCAAGCGCATCTGATGTTTTTACTTTGTAATTTCCTACTTTTATTAAAACATCACCTTTCTTTAATCCACTTCCATCTGCCGGACTTCCTTTGACTGGTTTAACTACTGTGATAATACCTGTCTTGATATCCTGTGTCATGTAAATTCCTACTCCATAATATACTCCACTTGTTGACTCTTCCAGTTCTTTAAAGTCACTCTCTGAATAATATGTTGAGTATACATCACCAAGTCCTGCAACCAATCCTTTATATGTGTAATCTTCCAGATCACTTTTCTTCACAGATCCTTTATAATATTTATCAATAATCTGTTCAATACGATTAATCTTTCTTGCTGTCTGCAGTGTTGAGCTTGGAACAACGTATGCACGATAAAGGAAAAAACCTTCCACAATGCATACAACAACAAGAAGTCCTACAAGTATTTTTGATAATTTCTTCTTCATGAAATTAGTTCCTTTCTTTTATGTAATGTATTCTGTTTGAACACATGTTATTATAAGTAATTTTGAGGATTTACATAATTTCCATTCTTTTTCACAACAAAATGCAAATGAGCTCCTGACACCATTCCTGTTGCCCCTGATCTCGCAATTGTCTGTCCCTTGCTGACTCTTGAACCTGAAGATACAAGAAGTTTTGAACAGTGAAGATACATTGTTTCCAACCCATTTCCATGACTGATCTTTAAATAATTTCCATTGTAAGAATTATATCCTGCATCTATGACTGTCCCAGATGCTGCTGCCACGATCGTTGATCCTGTCGAGCAGGGAATATCAATTCCTGCATGTAATTTCCTTACTCCTGTCACTGGATGAATGCGGTATCCATATCCAGATGAAATACTGTGGCAGGATGGAACCGGCCAGCCAAGATTTCTAGAAGAAGTAGTTGTTGTATTATTCTTCTTCGCTGTTGTCGCAGATGCCGACGGTTTTGTCTGTGGTGGCCGTTTGCTTGTTGAACCTGCTGATGTACCAGTATCTGATTTAGATTCTTTGGCTGATTCTTTTACAGAAGCCATATCCAAATCTTTCTGGTCTGGCCCCTCTGCTTCAAATGCAGCAAGCAATGCACTGTTTGATGCTAGCTTCTTCTGATACCATACAATCTTCTCTTGTTTCTTCGCAACGGCCTGATCTAACTTCTCTTTCTTTACTTTTGCCTGCGCTGTTAACGTCTTTGCTGTTTGGTAATCCTTCTTTAAACGGCTTTCTACGATCTGAATTGTGTCTTCCGTTGTCTGTAATTTCAAAAACATATTGCTGTCATATTTTGAAACCTTTGAGACATAATCTGCCCGTCTTAGAAATTCCTGAAAATTGCTTGCTTCAAAGATTACTTCCATATAAGCCATATTCCCATTCTCATAAAGAAATTTAATACGCTTGCTCATAATCCTTGACTGTTCTTCTTTCGACTGTTTTGCTTCTTGCAAACGCTCCTGCGTATCTTTCAGTTCTTTTTGGACGGAAGAAAGCTTTGATCTGTACTTTTCATAAGTTTCATGACTTGCTGTCATTTTCTCATCAAGCTCTTTGATCTCATTTTGTATTTTTTTATTTTTTTCCTGAAGTTTTTTATTTTCATTCTGAACTTGTTGTTTTTTGTCCACTGCCCAGACGGGTACTTTATAAACATTTAATGTAAGCATTGCAGACAACATCATCAGGACAATTCCTATATGATATCTCCTTTTCATAGTCTCACCTTCCTAGACTTTTAAATACTTTCGGATCGTAATAGAACTTCCAAGCAACCCGATCACAATCCCAACTATTAAAGATAATGGTAATAAGTATATCATAATTTCCTGAATCGGTACAAACTTCATAAATACTGTAACTACATGGAATTTATCATTCATCCATGAAATGATACCCTCATAACCTGCAAAGATCACAGCTGTCGGAATCAACGAACCGATCACACCAATAATGATTCCTTCTGCACGAAATGGTGCTTTAATGAATCCATTTGCTGCACCTATAAGTTTCATGATCGCTATCTCTTCTTCTCTTACTGCTACTCCGACAGAAACTGTATTGCTCACAAGGAAAATAGAAACCGCCATCAGTATCACGATCACTGCTCCTGCAATATAGCTCCCCATCGTATTCATCTTTGTCATTCCTTCTGCTGCTCCCTCAGAGTAACGGACTTTTCTGACACCATCAATCTTCTCTAAATGTGATACCACCATTTTATATGATTCTACTTCCTTTAATGTGATCTCATAGGAATCAGATTCTTTTAATGGGTTGTTTCCTTCAAATCCTTCTAAAAGTTCTTCATTTCCCTGAAATACATCCTTCTTATAGATTTCCCATGCTTCTTCTGCTGATACATACCTCATCGTAGCAATATCTTCTTTTTGACGTATTTCTTTTCCAATCTCATTTTTTCTTTCTTTTGAAATTCCCTCATCAAAAAAAACAGAAATTCCAACCGATTGTTCCATCTGTTGCATCGTTGATCTGACATTTAATGCAACTGATAAAAAAGTTCCAAGCAAAAAGACACAAGCAATGATCGTTCCAAGTGATGCCAGTGAAAACATCTTATTCCTGAAAATATTTCTTGTGCCTTCCTTAATTCCATACAAAAATCTTCTAAATATCATAGAACCCCCTAGCTTCATCCTGCTGTATCTGTCCATCTTCGATCTGGATAACTCGTTTTCCCATCTCATTCACAAGTTCACGATTATGTGTAACAACCAATACTGTTGTTCCTTTCTTATTGATCTCTGACAAAAGTTCCATGATTTCCCTTGCCGTCACAGGGTCAAGATTCCCTGTTGGTTCGTCTGCCAGCAGTAATACCGGATGATTGACAAGTGCTCTGGCAATCGCTACCCTTTGTTGTTCTCCTCCTGATAATTCATTCGGAAATGCTTTCATACGATCTTTGAGTCCTACCATGTCAAGCATATTCTCCACTTGACGCTTGATATAGCGGTTTGGAGCCTCTACAACTTTCTGCGCAAAAGCCACATTCTCAAAGATGGTCCGATCCTTAAGCAGACGGAAATCCTGAAATACCATTCCCATCTGCCTTCGAAGTTTCGGAAGTTCCTTGCGTTTTAATTCTTTATAATTCTGTCCATTAACTATGATCTGACCACTTGTTGGTTCAAGTTCTTTCTGCAAAAGCTTCATAAGTGTCGTCTTTCCTGAACCACTTTTGCCAACGATAAATACAAACTCGCCCTTCTCTACATCAAGTGATACATTGGTAAGTCCTGTATTCTCTTTATCATATTCCTTCGTTACATTCTTTAATGTGATCATCATAATTCTAATCCATTGTGTCCATATGTTTCATATATTTGACTACCATCAGTGCTATTTTAAATGCAATGGCATCTTCAAAGTTTCTTAAGTCCAGATTCGTATTCTTCTGAATCTTGTCCAGACGATATACTAATGTATTACGATGAATAAATAACTGTCTGGATGTCTCGGATACATTCAGGTTATTCTCAAAAAATTTGTCGATCGTCGTTAATGTCTCTGCATCAATAGAATCTGGAGAATAATCTCCAAAAACTTCCCTGATAAACATCTTGCATAATGGAAGAGGCAGCTGATAAATCAGTCTTCCAATTCCAAGCTGATTGTATGCGATCACCTGAGCATCTTCATAGAAAATCTTACTGACTTCCAGTGCGATCTGTGCTTCCTTATATGATCTTGAAACATCTTTGATCGTCTCTGCAATGTTACCAATGGCAATCTTCACTTCCTTGATACCATATTCATTCAAGCCCTTCACAATCTCCCTGGCATGTGCTAGGAATTCTGTCTGGCCTTCTTCTCCATTGACTGGTGTCACATATACAATACTCTTCTCATCCACTGCTGTAATAAAATCAGTATCTCCATCTGTCTCAACTTCTTTCATAGCTTCTAACAGATTCTGATCCTTCTCATATTCTGCCTGAATCAGAAATGCTACCCTTCTCTGCTCAACTTCAATATGAAGCTTCTTAGAGCGATTATAAATATCAACTAATAATAAATTATCTCTTAACAAATTCTTTACAAAGTTCTCCTTATCCAGGCGTTCTTTGTACGCTGTCAACAGGTTCTGAATCTGCATCACCGCCAGTTTACCAATCGTATACGCATTCTCGCTCATTCCATTCACAAGAAGAATATATTCCAATCTCTGTTCATCGAAGATCTTAAAATACTGAAAACCATCGATTACCTGACTCTCTGCCATAGACTCTGCAAATTCTGTAGCATGTTCTGTCAAAGATTCCTGAACCTCCATTGTTGTTACTACGATACGACCGGACAGATCTAAAATACACAGATCGATTCCAGTCACTTCTTTCATTCCACTAATTGTCTCTTTTAATATCTGATTTGAAATCATCCTTTTATTAACCTTTCATATTTGCCGTTCAACCTTTTCTTTTACTATACAGCATTTTAACCAAAAAAAAAAGAAAAATTTAGTAATTTTTACATGATATTGTGGATTTTATACAAATTTTTAGCAAAAAACATACAAACTTTAAGCAAACTCCTGTGTCTCATTGCAGTAAATTCCTGTTTTATCGTAAAAAAGAGATGTTTCGAAGCTATCTTTCTTCAAAACATCTCTTTTATATTATACCTTATTTACTAAATTTCATCTTCCGTTCCAACAATAATACAGATTCTTGCACCGCTGCTTACTGTTCCAACTGTATATTCTGGATTCTTAAAATAACTCTTTAAATCCTGTCCTAAAGACTTGTCTTCAACAATGATCTTCGTATGTGTCAGTGATCCCTCTCTGTATGTTTTAACAGAACCCACTGTATATCCATCACTTGACAGTTTATCTTTCCATCTTCCAGCTAATCCGGAAATTGATGTTGAATTTTGGATCTCAATAGAAATATTCTTGGATGATGACGAACTTTCTGTTGTTTTCTTTGCTTCTGTTGTACTTGAACTTAATGCAGAACTTAAATCTCCATCTTCAGATAACATCTCATCAAAAACTCTCTTGGCTTCATCTGTATCCAGTTTGAACTTTCCATTACTTTCTGTTCCATCTAACACTTTGAAGTTTAGATTCTTATCTTTAATCTGGCGAATTCTCTTAAGATAGCTTTCTACATTTTCATAAGACCCATCAGAATCAACTGCATCAAAATATTCCTGTGCATATTCTTTATATTCAGATAACGATTTATCGTTCAATGCAGCAGCAACAGCTACACAAATCTCACCTGTAAGTTCTGCCTGCTGGTTCTTGTCTTCAAAAATATCAGTTTCACTCATCAGTGAATAAACAGCTGTTCCATTCAGACTGTTCTCACCCTCATTCAATGTAACATATTTGTCTGTGGAATCAGTATAAGACATTGCCTGATCAAATTCTACTTTAATGTCCCCCGCCTTATTTATCAATGTTACAAACTTCTTGCGTGATAACAATTCATAAGAATTAATTGTAATTCCAAGTGTATTCTCCACCTGTTTTTTCATCAAAGCTCCGTCTTCCTTCGTTGCTTTGATAACATCTGCAACCGTCGCCTCGCTTACATTTGTTCCAAGAGTTTCCTTTACCGCCTTCTTACCGCTCTTTGTAAGTTTTAATGTCATATCCTGACGTAATGGAACAAAAATCATCTCTTGGTTTCTATTATGATAAATTCGGATCACGATGGAATTTCCTGTCTGGATCATTCCAACGTCTACCTTTTCTTTACTTTCTTCTTTTAACTGCTTTGCAATCTCAGCTTTCTTATCTTTTTTGAATTTACTTGCAAAATATGTCTTAAATCCAAAAAAACTTGCAACTCCACCGATGGCTGTCACCAGTATCACTACAAGAATTCTGGCAAATATCGCTTTCGCACCAAGCTTATTCTTCTTTTTCTTCTTCGCCATCTTTCTGCTCCTTCCGTGTATAAACTTCGTTAAGTATATCAAATTATTCGATTTATTTCAACAATCCTCTATGTTATAATCGTCTTAATATTTTCTTAAAACACTAGATTTATAAACGAAACGAGGTATACCAATGAAAACTGTACTGATCACCGGAAGTTCCCGCGGAATCGGCCGTGAAACCGCCTTATATTTTGCATCTCAGGGCTGGAATGTCATTATCCATGGATTCCGTCACCCTGAAAAACTTGATTCATTAAAAACAGAAATCCTTTCTCATTCTGTATCCTGCCTGTCTTTTTGCGGTGATATCAGCAATCCTTTGTTTGTTGATAAAATGATCACGGAATCTCTGAAAGTCTTTCCAAAAATTGACTGTCTTGTAAACAATGCTGGCATTTCCCAAGTTGGACTGTTCACAGATGCAACCATCGATGACTGGAATTTAATGATCAACACAAATTTAACTTCCGTATTTACAACTTGTAAAAATATCATTCCACACATGCTTCATTATCATAAAGGAAAAATCATCAATATTTCTTCCATCTGGGGCGAAGCAGGTGCATCCTGCGAAGTTTTATATTCTACTACAAAAGGTGGAATCAATGCATTTACAAAGGCTTTAGCAAAAGAAGTTGCTGCTAGTAATATTCAGGTGAACGCCATTGCTTTTGGAATGATCGATACGGAAATGAATGCAGAATTTGATGAAGAAGATCTGGCTATGATCAAAGATGAGATCCCGGCAGATTATATTGCCAGCCCGAAAGAGGCGGCACAAATGGTTTATCATGTGGCAGAAGCACCTGGTTATATGACTGGGCAGATTGTTACTTTTTCTGGAGGATGGTATTAAATTTTAAGTTAATAGTTGGCCAACTGTAGAATTCGAGTATATGATAAAAAATAAATAAGCAACCGAAAGCGATGAGGTGGAATTTTTGCTCATATTTTGAACAAATCGCTGATCCGCCCAATTTCCTACGAAAACTCGCTCTGGAGTTTTGTCTAAGACAAAAATCTTTGAAGCTCAGACATTCGTCCAATTGGGCTGCGAATTTATTCAAAATATGGCAAAATTCCAATGCATCGCTTTCGGTTGCTTATTTATTTTTTATCATATACCAGAAGTCTATAGAATGGACAATTCACAAGATTTTCCCCGAAGCTTCGAAATATACTGCCTGCAGTTTAAAAGTTTCCGGCACAGTTTCATCGAAAGAAGCTGAGGAAGTCTGGTATCCCGCTTCATTCTTGGCAGGCCATCGCACAGCGATTTAGTTCAATCGGTGTTATTTGATCTCTTTTAACTTCTGTTAACGAATCCAAAACTTATCAACCAATACCGTTTAACATACACACTGTGTAGTGGTTTGACGCCCTGTGGTCGATTGTTTGACCGTAGCTGCGGGTATTTTAGCTCGTAGCGAGGGAGTTATCGAAGGAACAGGCGCGGATCAGCGATTTGTAAAAAACGCTTTCAAAAATGCGGAGTGTCATCCTTTTTTCTTATAAATATTTCTTCTTATCTTCTTTCTGACTCATACATGCAACACTATCTACAAATCAGAATTTACAATACTCCACAAATTTCTCCATCTCTTTCGTCATATATTTATTCGCATGATAAAACACCTGACGATACATCGTAATATCAATATCTTTGACATCTAATTTGGCAATTTTCCCTTCTTTGATATCTTTTTCTACGACAAATAATGGCAGATAGGAAAGTCCTTTTCCTGTCTTTAGCATTTTCTTGATAAATGCGGTATCACTGCATTCAAGAACCGGTGATAACGTCTGTTTTCGCAAGGATAATTCCTGTTCTAATGCCTGTCTGTAATTGGCATTTCGTTCGGTCAGATATAATGGTGCATTCAATATTTCTTCTACTTTGATATCCTTTTCCCCTGCGAATTTATAATTTGGTGCAGATACAAAGATCACAGGCTCGGCTTCCTCTAAGACTTTTACCCAGTTTTTATCCCATCTTGGTGTATCCAGAATATAAATGACATCGAGTTCATTATGCTCCATCATCTGAATCAACTTTTCTGGTGAATCAATCGTTATTTGGATCCTTACTTGTGGATGTTCATTGCGAAATTTTTCTACAATCTCTGGCAATTTTACCGTACAAAGGGATTCGATCGTTCCGATATGTAATGGATTTTTTAACTCTGCAGTATCATTCATTGCATCTTTTGCCTTATACATTTCATCAATGATCTTATTTGCATGGATCCAAAATTCTTTTCCGCTTGGTGTCAGTGTCACTTTTTTCCCTGTTCGGTCGAATAACCTGACTCCTAATTCTGTCTCTAACTGACGGATCTGAACAGTGACTGCTGATTGCGAATAGCCCAGTAATTCTGCGGCTTTCGAGAAGTTTTTTACTTGTGATATCTGCATAAATGTCTGTATCTGACGGAATTCCATTTTTTCTCCTTTGTACTATTATGAATAATTTTCAATGTTATTATTAAATCTATGAATTTGATTCATCTATATGTGGATGATACAATACAAACATAAAGACGTCAAACATTTTTTGTGCACATTAAACAAACTACGATGATATGTGATTATGCTTTTAGAGGAGTAATTAAAAATGGAAAAGAAAAAATTTAAACTTGGTCTGGTACCAAAACTCATTATTGCCATCATTATTGGTATCCTGTTTGGACAGTTCCTTCCAACTGGATTCTGCCGCTTTGTTGTAACACTGTCTGGATTCTTCAGTACCTACTTAAAATTCATCATTCCACTGATGATCCTTGCTTATGTAACCATGGGAATCGCTGATCTGTCACAGGGTGCTGGACAGCTGCTTTTAATTACCGTTGCTCTTGCTTATGGTTCAACTTTACTTGCTGGTACAGCTTCTTACCTTGTATCATCCAATCTGTTCCCACACTTTATGACTTCTGGGGCATTAGATCAGATTGCTGCGACTGCTGATGCGTCACTGAAACCTTATTTTTCACTGACGATCACACCGCTGTTTGATACATTATCTGCTGTTGTTCTTGCTTTCATTTTAGGATTATGCTTATCCACAATGAAAAGTAAAGAGATCGGAAACAGCCTTTACAACGGAATGAGCGATTTCTCAACGATCATCGATAAAGTACTGCACAAAACGATCATTCCTTTATTGCCATTATATATCTGCGGTACATTTACTGATATGACGAAATCAGGAAAAACATTTGCAATCCTTGGAATCTTATGGAAAGTATTCCTTGTAGTGATCATCATGCACTTTGTATGTATCACAATCCAGTTTATAATTGCAGGTTCTGTCAGCAAAAAGAATCCTTTCTCTCTTATTAAAAATCAGGTTCCTGGTTATACTACAGCTTTAGGAACTCAGTCTTCTGCTGCTACAATTCCTGTCAATCTGGAATGTGCAAAGAATGACGGTGTCAGTGCTCAGATCCGTAACTTTGTAGTGCCTCTTTGTGCCAATATCCACATGGCAGGTTCTATGATCACGATCACAGCATGTGCAACTGCTGTATGTTTGATGAATCAGTTACCGATCAGCCTTGCAACTGTTATTCCATTTATTATGACACTTGGTGTTGCAATGGTCGCTTCTCCTGGAGCTCCAGGTGGATCTATCATGACTGCATTGCCTTTCCTTTACATGGTATTTGGTACAACAGCAGGAGATACAAACGGACCAATCTGTGCTTTAATGGTCGCACTTTATATCACACAGGATTCCTTCGGAACTGCATGTAACATTTCCGGAGATAATGCGATCGGAATCGTCGTAGATTCTATTTACAAGAAATTTATCTTAAAAGAAGATACAGTGGAGGCTTAATTTATGTCTTTTATCAGTGCATTTGATGTTATGGGGCCAAATATGATCGGTCCCTCAAGCTCCCACACAGCTGGAGCTGCAAGGATCGCATTTCTCGCAAGAAAAATGTTAAATGGTACACTGAAAAAAGTTCAATTTACACTCTATGGATCTTTTGCAAAAACCTATCATGGACACGGAACGGATCGTGCCTTATTAGGTGGAATCATGGGATTTGGAACCGATGATATGAGAATCCGTGATTCTTTCGAGATTGCAAAAGACATTGGACTTGATTTCTCTTTTGTACCAAATGAAATAGAAACTGATGTCCATCCAAATACAGTGGATATCTTAATGACAAATGAAAACGGAGATCGCATCATGATCCGTGGGGAATCTTTAGGCGGTGGAAAAGCCAGGATCTGCCGTATCAATGATGTAGAAGTCGATTTTACTGGAGAATACAGTACCTTGATCGTGATTCAGAAAGATAAACCTGGCGTCGTTACTTATATCACAAAATGTCTAAGTGATCAGGATGTTAATATCGCTTTTATGCGTCTTTTCAGAGAATCTAAAGGAAATACCGCTTATTCTATCGTTGAATCCGATGGTCTTCTTCCTGAAAACATCGCAGACGAGATCAAAAAAAGTCCAAATGTCTCAGATGTTATGATCATTCAACTATAGAAAGGAGAATTGAAACGTTATGGATTTTAAAAACGCAATTGAATTACTTGAATTATGTAAAAAACATGATCTTCCAATCTCCGAAGTTATGAGACAGCGCGAGATCATAGAAGGAGAAAAAGAAGCTGATACAGTTCATGATGCAATGGCAAGAGTTCTTGAGATCATGAAAAATGCTGCTTTTACTCCGATCAAAGAACCAGTTCGTTCCATGGGTGGACTGATCGGTGGCGAGGCAAAGAAGATTGCTTCCCGGTATCATTCTGGAATTGGAATCTGTGGTGATCTGTTAGAAAAAAGTATGATCTATGCGATGGCGACTCTTGAGACGAATGCATCCATGGGGTTGATCGTAGCATCCCCAACCGCAGGGTCTGCCGGAATCGTTCCTGGACTTTTACTTGGGCTTCAGGAAGTTCATAAATTAGATGATGAACAGATCATTCAGGCACTGTTTAATGCCAGTGCGATCGGATATCTTGCTATGAGAAATGCAACGGTTGCAGGTGCTGTCGGCGGATGTCAGGCGGAAGTCGGTGTTGCTTCTGCGATGGCTGCTTCTGCCACTGTCGAACTGCTTGGCGGTGATCCAGAACAATGTCTTGGAGCTGCCTCTACCGTTTTAATGAATATGTTAGGTCTTGTTTGTGACCCCGTTGGCGGGTTGGTGGAATATCCATGCCAGAACCGTAATGCCGCAGGTGTTGCAAATGCGATCATCGCAGCTGAGATTTCTTTATCTGGAATCCATCAGCTCATCCCGTTTGACGAAATGTTAAACGCAATGTATATCGTTGGTAAACGACTGCCAGCTGAACTAAGAGAAACCGCCCAGGGAGGCTGCGCTGCAACTCCTTCTGCATGTGCCGCATGCGGAGGTTGTGCGTAAAAATTCCTTCAGAACACATTTTTAAATAGTAGGTAATAAATCAATCTCTTTTTTGCCTCTTTTGGGCGTTTTCATATATTGGAATCTAAAAGAGTGTCTGCATCACTTAATGATGCAGACACTCTTTATTTACTATATCTTAAGCATCCGATATCCAATACCTATATGTGTCTGTATATACTGCATGCCATCTTTATCTGGCTGTAATTTCTTCCGTAATGTTGCCATAAACACTCTAAGTGATGCAACATCATTTTCCAGTGAACTGCCCCAGATCTGTTGCGTAATATAAGTGTGAGTCAATACTTTTCCAACATTATGAGACAGCAAACATAATAATTTATATTCGATTGGTGTTAAATGCAGTTCTTTATCTTTTAAATATGTAGATCCTGCTGTATAGTCGATCTTTAACTCTCCATTTACAAAGACTGCTTGTTCTTGTTCCTCGCCTGACTGGATCAATGCTAATCGGCGCTGTGTAACCCTGATCCTTGCAAGCAGTTCATCAACTGAAAATGGTTTTGTGATATAATCATCTGCTCCTGCATCCAGTGCTTCTATTTTATCTACATCTTCACTTCTTGCACTGATAACGATAATTGGTACGTTAGACCATGTTCTTACTTTTTTGATCACATCCACACCTTCCATATCAGGCAATCCAAGATCTAATAAAATGATCTCTGGTTTATGAGAAGATGCCTCTAAAATAGCTGAACTTCCATTTTCTGCTGTAATATATTTATAATCATGTGTTTTTAATGTTGTCACGATCAGATTACGGATCGGCCGGTCATCCTCCACGACTAAAATTAATGCTTTATTCATTTAATGTAACCTCACTTAATGGCAGTGTAAAAGAAAAAATACAACCATGTGGTGTATTGTCCTCCAACACCAGTTTCCCGTTATGCACCTCTATGATCGAACGGCAAAGTGCCAAACCTAAACCAAGACTTCGATGGCTGTCTGCGATCGTATTTTTCCCTGTATAAAACATTTCAAATATATGCGGCTTCATTTCATCACAAATTCCAGGGCCGTTATCTTCTACTTGAATCTTTGCTTTTCCATTTTCATTCATGGCACAAATGCGGATTGTAGATCCTTTCGGTGTATATTTAATTGCATTATCGACCAGATTGATCAACACTTGCAGGATCAGCCGCACATCCATATGTGCAAGTATCAATTCATCGCATTCTGTAATGATCTGATACTCTTCATGTTTCCTGCTGATATGCCGTAATGATTCCGCGATCACCTCATCTAATAATTGATCTGTAAATTTCAGTTTTAATCTTCCATCATTTAATCTTGTGATCGATAATAAATTTTCAACGATATTGATCAGCCATTCTGAATCATCATAAATATCTGTATAAATCTGATGTTTTGTTATATCATCAAGACGTTCTCCACTATTTAACAGCATGTCTGCATTCCCAGAAATGGAACAAAGTGGTGTCCTTAGATCATGTGAGATCGCACGAAGCAGATCTGCTCTTAACTGTTCATTTTTGGCAAGAACGGAGATTTTTTCTTTCTCCATGATATTCTTTTTATTTTCCATGGCAAGTGCACATTCATTGATCACAGAAAGTAAGATACTATATTCGAAGGAATCTAATGTATATTCGTCAACTGGTATTGCGATCACACCATACACATTATCCTCAATACAAATGGCAAGGTATAGACACTGTGCATCTTTAAAACGTTCGGTCGTTGCTCCAGCACGCTGCTTATTTTCATACACCCATTTTGCGATCTCCTGCTCCCTGCTTGTCAATAAATCTTCTGTCTGTTCTTTCTTTTTATTCGAAAATATATGTGGTGCTGACAATTCATCGCCTTCCACAACATATGCCACAATACTGCGGTCTAATAATTTGATAAGCTGTGTACATGTAATACTTAAAATATCCGTATCGTTTTTTGCTTTTTGAAGTAACCGGTCTGTGTCAAATAAAATCTGTGTACGAAATGCAGATTGTGCTGAAAGCCTTGCATGTGTTTTTAATTTTGCTGCAAGTGTTCCAGTAATGACAGAAGATATTAACATGATCACAAAAGTTACCGGATATCCAACTGCATACGTCCGAAATGACATTCTTGGTTCCGTAAGGAAAAAGCAGAACAAAAATACACTTAAGACAGAACCTCCAATGCTGTATAAATATCCATCTGTAAGGATTGACGTTAATAAAACACCCAAAATATAAATTGTAACGATGTTTGTATCTGTAAATTGAAGTTTCTGGATGAATAGACCGATCAACGTACAAACTGCAAATATAAATAATGTTAATAAACTGTCTTTCATCGTAGGCTTTCCTACATAAACCGCTCCATGCGGTTTTCGATAATTATCTAAGTTCATCGCATCTGGAATAATGTGGATATCAATATCAGGAACAGCCTCGATCAACTTTTCTGTTAATGTCTGTTTGCTGAAAAAGTGATTTCTCTTTGCACTACTTTGTCCGATCACGATTTTTGTGACATTTGATAAATGTGCATATTCCGCGATCTGTACCGGAACATTTTCCCCATGTGTCATTACGATTTCCGCACCAGATTCCTTTGCAAATTGTACATGAGCTTCCAGTCTTCTTTTGTCCGATTCTCTTTCTCTTTTTCCTGTCTGTACATACAATGCCGTAAAACGTGCCCGCATATCTCTTGCCATTTTTGCTGCTGTACGTATGATCTTTTCATTCGATGGTGAAGAAGAAAGACAAACAAGAATGTGTTCGTTTTCTGTGTTCAGCTCTACAAATTCTCCTGTGCTCATCTTGGCCCCCTTTCCTTATCGGATGCATTATATCATGATCGTCAATAATAATCCATAAACACATCAATCATCGTCATCATCTTGCTCCCTGTCAATTACTTTCCGATTTTCTCCAAGAAAATAATTTACTTTTTTCAAAAAGAATAACACAAATGCAAACATCAGTATTACCGCCAATGCTAAAATGAAGTCTGACATAAGCTCTCATCTCTTTTTCATGACATCAGATACAAAAACACTTTTTGATCGCTTTATATTCTCCTAATACCAATAATGTAACATCTTCCTTAAAACAGGTATCCGCAGATATCGCCATACTTACTTTTCCATCATCTTTTACTGCCATAATGTTAATATCATATTTTTTTCTAATATCAAGTTTTCCCACTGTCTTTCCGATCCATTCCTTCGGAACCTCTACCTCAAAAATCGCATGTGAGGCATCGACTTCCATATAATCAAGAATATGATCATCGGTATAACGGATCGTTGCCCATTTTGCCACCATTTTTTCTGGATAGACTACCTTATCGGCTCCATTTCGTAAGAGGAATTTTTCCTGTACATCTCGTTCAGCTCTGGAAATAACCATTTTGCCTCCAAGTTCTTTTAACAGACAGGTGGTTTCCAACGAATTTTGGAAATTCCCACCGATCGTAACAAAACAGATATCATAATTTGCAATCCCCAGAGATTTTAAAAATTCCTCATTCGTACTGTCCCCGATCTGTGCATTCGTAACATATGGAAGTGCATCATTCACTCTTTCCTCATCCAGATCAACTGCCATGATCTCATGTCCAAGCTGACTTGACTGTATCGCTATATGTTTTCCAAAACGTCCAAGTCCGATCAATAAAATATTCTTCATCATCAATTCCCTCTTTCTTTTATCCCACTATGATCTTATCAAGTGGTAGTCTTGCTTTTCGTTTATTTTTATCTGAAAATACTGCATAGATCAGCGTCAAACCGCCAACACGTCCCAGATACATCAGTATGATCAAAATGATCTGTGACAGAATATGAAGTTTTGGTGTGATTCCTAATGTTAAACCTACGGTTCCAACTGCAGATGCTGCTTCAAACAGACAGCTTGAAAGCGGCAGTCCCTCATACACACTGATCGTCATTCCGCCTGCAAAAAACAAGATAAAATACATCATTGCGATCGTTGTTGCATTTTTTATCACACTAGTATCGATTCTTCTTCCAAATGCTGTCACATCATCACAACTTTGAAAGGTCGCCAGTACATTTAAAAGTAACAGAGCAAATGTTGTTGTTTTCATACCTCCTGCTGTAGAACTTGGTGAACCTCCGATCAACATCAATAAAATCATCATTGCCTTTGATGCTCCTGTCAGCATCGAAAGATCTGTCGTATTAAATCCTGCAGTTCTCGGTGTCACAGCTTGAAACAATGATGCAAGCAACCTGTGAATCCCTGATAGATTTCCATAATCCTGAAAGAAAAAGAAAACAGCTGGTAACAAGATCAAACATAATGTTGTAGTTAGAATAATCTTGCTCTGCATATGGTAATGTTTGAACCGAAATTTATGAAGATAAATGTCTTCCCATGTAAAAAATCCAATTCCACCAATGACGATCAGTAACATGATCACAATGTTGATCACTGGATTTACCGCATATGATGTCAATGATACAAATGGATGCCCTTTTGTTCCAAGAAGATCAAATCCTGCATTACAAAAGGCTGATACAGAATGAAAGATCGACATCCAGATCCCCCGTAATCCAAAATCATGACAGAAAACAGGCATCATGAATAACGCACCGATCAATTCAATCAATAAAGTTCCTTTTAAAATAAAACTCATCAATCGAACGATCCCTCCTACTTTCGGTGCAGAGATCGCATTTTGCATCGTGCTTCGCTGCATAATCGATATTTTTCTTCCTGATAATATAAATACGGCTGTTGCTGTTGTTATAACTCCCAGACCTCCGATCTGTATCAGAAACATGATCACTGTCTGTCCAAAAACGGACCAGTAACTTCCAGTATCCACGACTGCAAGCCCTGTCACACATACTGCAGAAGTTGACGTAAATAATGCTTTATGAAATGGTGTTATAATTCCTTGAACCGATGAAATTGGCAGCATCAGGATCAATGCTCCAAAAAGGATCACTCCTGCGAACCCTAATATGATCACCTGAAATGATGTTAAATGTCTTTTTTTATGAATCTTCCATGGCATATATGATCTTACCTCTTTTTCAAATTATTTTATGACCTTTTGATCTTATCATCATTATATCTTTTATGATAAAAAGATAGTGTAAGGATATGTTCTCTTGTATTAAGATTGTATAAAGAAAAAGGAGCTGGTATCGTTTTTTGATACTAGCTCCTTTTCTTCTATACGATATATGGAGTGCATTACAATGTTTTATCGAATGCTTTTTGCTAATTCTTTTGCTTCTTTTGTTAACTCTTGAATCTTATCAAAATCTCCTGCTTTCACAAGATCTCCTTTAACCATCCAGCTTCCATCAATGCATAAATGATTCCACTGACAAATGCATCTCCTCCACCGACACGGTCTAAGATGTGAAATCTTAACTTCTGGCTTTCATAAGTTTTTCCATCATACCAAAGATATGCCATCAGACTATTTTCACTGCAGCTATGTGCATATCTGACATGTCTTGCAATACATTTAATATTTGGATAACGTTTTACAAATCCATGAAACACCTCATCCTGCTGTTTGAAATCTGGTTGAAATGGAACTCCGTCTTTTACATCTCCTGTCTGATGATCCTGTTCATCTTTCCATAAATGATATGGTTCAATTCCAAATAAAACATCAATATATGGAAGACACATCGTACAGAAATCTCTTGCTTCCTCCCAATCCCAGAGAGTACTTCTAAATGTAGAAACAACAGGTAACCGTCTGCACAATGAGACAATTGAATCTCATAGAGAAATTGCACAGGCGATTGCCGCGCATGACCCTTTGAGAGCACAGGATGCAATGTATCTACATCTTGTTTATAACAGAAAGGTGATTTCCACTTCCACAATCTAGGGAAGCAAAAATTCCTGAGAACAACTTTATTTTTATTGCTCTCAGGAATTTTTATTTTCATCTTTTTTCATAAACCACACATTCATAAGGCTTCATTTGCAATCGGTTTCCAATCACTGTTGTCTGTTCATAATTTACAAATACAACACTTTCATAATCTTCTAGCAATTCTACGCTTTTTCCCTCAGAGCTAAAATTACAGATTAACACAAGCTTCTGATCTCCATACGATCTGCTATATGCAAAAATATGGTATTCTTCCTCATACATTGGCTTAAAATCACCATATGTCAATATCTCATTATATTCTCCTGATTTTCGAAATGCGATGAGTCTTTTATAGAAATTTAAAATAGATCCATATTCTTTTTCTTCATCTTTGACATTAACGATCTTATAATTTTCATTCACTGGCATCCAAGGTTTCTCTGTTGAAAATCCTGCATTTTCATCGTGATTCCACTGCATTGGCGTTCTCGCATTATCTCTGCTATGATGACTTGCTATTTTCAATGCCTGTTCTTCTGACATTCCAGCTTCCCGTGCAATATGATACTGGTTAATCGTTTCCAGATCATTAAACTCTGCATATTCCCATCTGCGGTTACTCATTCCAATTTCCTGTCCTTGATATAGAAATGGTAATCCCCTCTGACAAAGCATGATCATTGCAAGTGCTGACAGGCTATAAAATCCATAATCTTCTTCTGGAATGAACAGGCTCGCTCCTCTTGGCTGGTCATGATTTTCGATAATGTTCGCTTCAAATCCTGCCTTTTCGATGATCTTTTGGTTATGAAATGTTTCTTTTTTCCAGTCATCAAATGGCTGCGGCCAGTCATAATCCATATAGTTTTTCCCTTTTCGATATGCATGACATGGCTCAAATGCAAAAATTGTGGAAAAATATCCTTGATCTCCGATAAATTGTGGAAGAATTTCTTCTTTGACAAACATTGCTTCTCCAACAGTTAATGCATCGTATGGTTCAAAACAACGATGTTTCATTTCCAGAAGAAAATCTCCGATTCCTTTAACTTTTCCAGCTACTTTATATACATCTGCGAGTCCGTCCGGACCATCTGGTTCTAAGTCACTCCATGTCAGGTCTTTCTTGATATTCATGATCGCATCAATCCTAAAACCTGCAAGTCCCTGATCCATCCACCAACAGATCATCTCATAAATCTTCTCTCTGACAACTTCTTTTTCCCAATTTAGGTCTGGCTGTTCCTTTGCAAAGGAATGCAGATAAAACTTATTCTCATATCCTGGGACTTTCTCCCATACACTGCCGCCAAAATACGATCTCCAATTTGTTGGTGGCTGTCCATTTTTCCCCTCTTTGATATAAAAATAGGTTCCATATTCTCCATCTGGATCTGCCATTGCTTTTTGAAACCATTCATGTTGGCTGGAACAATGGTTTACAACCAGATCCATCAAAAGATACATGTCTCTTTTCTTTGCCTCATCAATCAAACGTTTCATATCTTCCATCGTTCCAAACATCGGATCGATCGCATAATAATCAGAGATATCGTAACCGTTATCCACCATTGGAGACTGATACATCGGAGATATCCACAAAATATCGATTCCAAGGTCTTTTAGATAGTCTAGTTTGTTGATAATTCCTTCAATATCACCGATTCCATCTCCATTGGTGTCTAAAAAGCTTTTGGGATAGATCTGATATGCGATTTTATTGTGCCACCATTTTTTCTTCATGTTTGATTCCTTTTTATTTTAATTTCTCTATTTTACACTCATGTGTTTTTGTTTCCCTATCATAATTAATACCAACCAATAACATATTATTTTTATATTCTTCCAAACTCTCAAAATACTTTTTATCTTTGATCTGCTTGATCGCACCTTCTGCACCCTTATCCCATTTCAATTCAACAACCAATGCTGGTTTTTCTGCAAATTGTTTCTTCGGAATAAATACCAAATCAGCAAATCCTTTTCCACCTGCCAGTTCTCTATGAATCGTATAGAAATTCCTTGCTGCATATAATGCTAATGAGATTGTATAACTCAATGCATTTTCATCATTATACTGGATATGTGATGTCTCAAAATGTGCCTGTTCAATCACTTTCGCTACCTGTTCTTCTCTGCCTTGCCAGATTGCATTTAATGTATCTGCAGAATCTTTTAGTGCTTTTGATACAGATCCCCAGTCTGATACTGAAACTGTATTTACATATTCTGCCCGAATCTCGCTGTTTGGTATCTTAACTGTTTTTGTTTTATCATCATATGCAAGATATCCCAGATGGATCAGCAGTGTCAACACATCATCTTCTGTGCGGAATGTTTCCATATCATTTGTAAAACTTTCAGTGTTAACTGCTACACTTTCCCCAGCGATCATACTTAAAACATCATCTTTTAAATGTTCAAAATTCATATCGATATAAACTTGCAACGCCTCAAAAGTCTCTGTCTGATTCCAATAATTTGATATCTTCTGAAATCTCATACTGTTTACAACTGATCTTGGACTATACACGGAAGGCACTCCATCAAACGAATAGCCATCATACCAGTTCTTGACTTCTTCCATGTCCATTCCATACTGTTTGCAGAGTTTTTCGACTTCTTTCTCTGTAAATCCAACATAACATGCTAATGGTCCCGGATTGATCATGGAAAATTCATCAAACATATTCAGTGCTGAATGAGTTCCATATTTTTTAATTGGTAAAATTCCTGTCATATAAGATAGATAAATACATGCTTTGTCTTTTAAAAGATCTCTTAAAAAATCTAAATATTTTTCCTGCGCTTCTTTATCTTTTTTATATTCTCTAAAAATACAATCCCATTCATCAATGATCACAACAAATGGGCATTGCGTTTGTGCATAAACATCCTGCATAGACTCGATTAGATCTGTATCATCAAAGTAATCAACTTCTGGATATTCCATTTTTAAATCTCTGATCACGAGTTTCTTTACACGTTCGATCAATTTTTCTACATTATAACTTCGGCTTAGAAATTCCTGCATATTTAAGAATATCGTATTGTATTGATTCAGGTATTTTTCAAAGTCTTTATCTTTTGCAATTTCAAAACTATGAAATAATTTTTTTGAATCACATCCACGACTATAATAAGCTGTCAACATATTCGCAGCCATAGATTTTCCAAATCTTCTTGGGCGGCTGACGCAGACATAATTTTGTGCTGTATCAAGTACGGAATTCGTATATTTTATCATTCCAGTTTTATCTACATAGATTTCAGACTGGATCATTCTTCTGAACTTTTCATTTCCTGGATTTAGATAATTTCCCATACGGATACACCTCCTTGACTAAACCTATTGCAAACTTTTCTTTTATTATAAGATAATGCAATTTTTCCTACAAGGCTTTCTTTCCACATTCATTGTGGTAACAAATAGTCTTTTCAATCTATTTTCCCATGGTTATAATAAAAGCATCAAAAACAACAGAAAACATTTCGCGGAATGTCTGATATCTTAAACTTGTCATACTGACGATTGTCAGAGAAAGGAATTGAATTATGAAAATCGTAGCAGTTAGCACATGTACAGCAGGAATCGCTCATACTTATATGTCTCAGGAAGCATTAGAACAGGAATGTGAAAAAAGAACTGGGTACAAGCCCTGATATCGATCTTTTATTATCAATTGTTAATGAAATCGAAAAGAACAAGTCCTCATTGTATGTGGAAGCGGAAAAGCCAGTTCCGAATTATTGGCGTATCAAGTAAAAGAAAATTTTGGGAACTATCTTGATGTCGTTGGAGTAACAAACCACCATTCTCTGGAATTATATGATTTTTCAAATGTTGATTATATCCTTACGACCGTTCCGATCGATATTCCTGTTCCGATCCCGATCATTCGAACATCAACATTTTTTGAAACAAGCTTTATTCATCAGGTAAATCAGGCAATCACCGATACCAGAAGCAGTCGTTTTATAGAATATTTTCATAAAAATATGGTATTGGGATCTTCTTCTGATGATAAAAATGAAATCCTTGAACACATGTGTGAAAATGCGGTCCAGAATTATGACATTCCAGACGACTTCTTCCATTATATTATGAAACGTGAGGAAATCGGACAAACATCTGATTCATCCGATCGACTGGGATGGAGAACCCGCACAATTGATCTTTCTTCTTTCCATGAAGGAAAGCGGAGAAAATACGATCAGTACTTTTATCGGATATGATACTGCAATTCCTCATGCAAAAACAGATGCTGTAAAAACTCCATTTGTCGCTTATGCAAAATTATCTCATGCAATGAATTGGGATGGAAATGGCGAAATGGTCAAACATATTTTTATGATCGGAGTTCCAAAAGAATCTGGTTCTAATCTTCATATGCGTATCATCTCTGAACTTAGTAAAAATATTATGAGAAATGCATGGAAAGAAAGCTTTATGAATGCTGCTTCTGCCGATGAAGCTCTAGAAATCTTAAAACTAATCGAAAAGGAGGTTATATAATATGGCAACAAAATCTAATAGAAAAAAACAAAGTCTTCTGTTTTTCCTATCTCTAAGTCAGAAAACATCTCTTCTGAAGATGCTTCTTTGCTATAATACGCTGCAAGCATATTCGCTGTATAGGATTTTCCAAAACGCCTTGGGCGGCTGTTACAAATATACGCATCTGTAGAATCCAGAACTTCATTCATACATGCAATTAATCCTGTTTTGTCTACATAAATTCTGGAATTCAGTGCTGCTTGGAACGCACTATTATCTGGATTAACAAATCTGCCTATTATTACACCACCCTTTAAACAACAAAAAATTTCGTACTATCATAAATATCTATATTGATTATGATAGCACGAAATTTTAGCTGCCTCAACTTATATTGATTACATGAAGTGTTTATATATAGAATTGTTTCTATCCTAGTTATTTACTGCAACATGTTTAGATTTATCTGAATTATAAACTTCTTCGTCAACCAGTCCTTCTGTCGCTGCTGTGATAACGGCTGCTGTTGCTGCTCCTGTTACGTTTGTCATTGTTCTTGCCATGTCAACGATCGTTGAGATTGGTGCGAATACGACAACTAATTCGATTGGTAATCCAAGTGCTGCAAATACGGCTGTTGATGTAATGGTTGCTGTTCCTGGAACTCCGACTGTTCCTACGGATACAACTAATGTGATCAGGATTAAGAATGCATACTGTGCAATTCCATAATGGTATCCTAACATATGAACACTGAATACTGCTGTTAATGCTGGCCAGATTCCTGCACATGCTGGCATTCCAACATTAGCTCCAAGACCTGCTGTAAAGGATGCAACGTCTGCATCAACTCCAAGTGCTTCTTTTAACTGTCTTAATGTGACTGGAATTGTACCAACACTGCTCTGTGTTGTAAATGCTACATACTGAGCTGGTGCGATTCCTTTGAAGAACTTGATTGGGCTTAATTTTGCTACAAATTTGACTAAAAGCCCTTCTACACCAAATGACTGAACTGCACATAAGATATAAGATAATACTAATGTACTTAATAATGGAAGTAATTCTGCCACGCTGCTTCTTCCAACGGCTCTTGCTAAGAAAGATAATACGGCATATGGTGTAAATCCAATGATCCAGTCAATCGCCTGTCCAATGACCTGATTTCCTGCATCAATAAATGCTTTAAATGGTTTGACTGATTCATTATCTTTTGAAATTGCATTGTAAGATAATGCAATGATGATCGCAAATACAACGATTGGTATGATCTGTCCTTCACTCCAGTTTGTTGCAAAGTTACTTGGGAATAGGTTTACGATCGTATCAACTACTGATGGTACTTCAACTTTCTGATATCCATCTGCTACTTTATAAGCAAATCCATCACCAACATTTAAGATGACTGCTACGATCACTGTGATCGTACTTGCGATTGCTGTATTTAAGATCAAGAAGAAGATTGATTTTCCACCGATCTTCTTTAAGTGAATAGATTCACTTAAGTTTGTGATACTTGCAATGATACTAAATAACAGCATTGGTACAACGAGTGCTGTTAATACGTTTGTATAAATACGTCCGAAAATTTCAACATATGTAAAATGATTTCCGAATCCCAGACCAACTGCGATTCCAAAGACTGTTGCTAATAATGTTAAAAGTCCGAAGTCTACGCCTTTCTTATAATCTAAATAGTAAATTACTGCAAACAGAACAACTGTGACTGCTAGTGCGGCAAAATCTGTTGTGTTAATGCTCATTTTGTTACACATCCTCTCATTCGTTTTTTCTTTTCATAGTTTTTCAATAGGAATTATTCGTATAATAGCATTTCCTAAGGAATGTGTCAACAATATTTAATGCTTCTTTTTTTGTACAATCATAATTTAAAATCATACATTATTTATTTTCCATCTTTATCACTCACAACACTCTTTCCATTTAAAAATTTTGCAGCTACATTTCGATCGTCTGCAAGATAGATCATTCTTTCTAATCGTTCTTTCACTTTATCTTTACATATTTATAATAATTTTTGCAACTCTTTATAAATTCTTTAGAATTATTCATAATTTATACATTGAATGAACCAGGAATTTTGCTATACTTAAGACATAGTTTTTCATATATATTTTTTAATCCTCTCTTTTCAGAAAAGTATCCGTTCACATTATGTGAGCGGTCTTTTTTTATTCTAAGACAATTCAAGCTTACCAGTATACAACTGATAATAAGTTCCCTTATTCTTGATCAGATCTTCATGATCTCCACGTTCAATGATCTTACCATGTTCAAGTACAATAATTGCATCACTATTTCGGATCGTAGATAATCTATGAGCGATCACAAATACAGTTCTGCCTTTCATCAAGTTATCCATTCCTCTCTGTACGATACTTTCTGTTCGTGTATCAATACTTGATGTTGCTTCGTCTAAGATCAGTACTGGTGGGTTAGCAACTGCTGCTCTGGCAATAGAGAGTAACTGTCTCTGCCCCTGAGATAAGCCTTCTCCGTCTCCGCTGATCACTGTATCGTAACCGTCTGGAAGCATTTGAATGAACTGGTCTGCATGAGCTAATTTTGCTGCTCCATAGATTTCTTCATCTGTTGCATCTAAGTTTCCATAACGAATGTTGTCTTTGATTGTTCCTGTAAAGAGGTGTGTATCCTGTAATACGATTCCCAAGGAACGTCTTAAGTCGTCTTTCTTGATCTTCTTGATGTTGATTCCGTCATAGCGGATCTTTCCGTCCTGAATATCATAGAAGCGGTTGATCAGGTTTGTGATCGTTGTTTTTCCGGCTCCTGTGGATCCTACAAATGCCAGTTTCTGTCCTGGTTTTGCAAACAAACTGATGTCATGAAGAATTGTTTTGTCTTCGTTGTAACCAAATGTTACATCTTCAAATCTTACATCTCCTGTTAATTCTGTGTAAGTTACAGATCCATCTGCAGAGTGTGGATGTTTCCATGCCCACATTCCTGTTCTTTCTTTACATTCGATGATATTTCCATTTTCATCTTTCTTCGCATTTACTAATCTTACATATCCTTCATCTGTTTCAGGTTCTTCGTCGATCAGTGCAAAGATTCTTTCTGCACCTGCCAGTGCCATAACGATGGAGTTGAACTGCTGAGCTACCTGCATAAATGGCTGTGTGAAACTCTTTGTAAACTGAAGGTATGATGCCATAACACCTAATGTGATTCCTCCAATTCCTTCAATGGCTAATACTCCACCTAAAACAGCTGTTAATACAAACTGAAGGTTTCCGATATTTCCTACAACCGGCCCCATGATGTTTGCATATTTGTTGGCATTTGCAGCACTTTCAAATAAAGCTTCATTTAACTGGTCAAATTCTTCTTCGGATTTGCGTTCGTGGTTAAAGACTTTGACAACTCTCTGTCCGTTCATTCGCTCTTCGATAAATCCTGTCACATCAGCTAAAGATTTCTGCTGACGGACAAAATATTTTCCACTGTTTCCGCCGATCGCTTTTGTGACTGCGATCATGATTCCGATAACAACAACTGCAAGAATCGTTAACACTGGGCTTAATGCTACCATTGAAATAAATGTTACGATGATCGTGAAAAATGCCATCATTGCTTGAGGAATCGCCTGACTGATCATCTGTCTTAAGGTGTCTGTATCATTTGTGTATAAACTCATGATAGAACCATTTGTATTTTGGTCAAAATAGCGGATTGGTAATGTCTGCATATGTTCAAACATATCATCTCTGACACGTTTTAAGACACCCTGTCCAATGAATACCATCATTCTTGTGTAGACAAATGTTGCGATCACACCTGCTGCAAAAATACATCCAAGAACGATCATTGCATGATAGAAGTTTGTAAAATCTGGATTACTCTGTCCAACTAATGGAAGGATAAAATCATCCAACATGAATTTTAAGGACAAGGATACAGATACGGAAGCTGCTGCACTAATGAAAATACAGATAAATACAATGATGATCTGCAATTTATAAGTATCTGTTACATATCTTAAAAGACGTTTTGCTGTCTTTAATATATTTTTGTTAAGCACCTTTTCTCTCTTTGATCCTTTACTCATCGTCTTCTCCTCCTTTCACTTGTGATTCATAGACTTCTCTGTAAATATCATTTGTCTTTAATAACTCTTCAGATGTTCCAATACCTGAGATCTTACCATCATCTAATACGATGATCTGATCTGCATCTTCAATCGAAGATACTCTCTGTGCAATGATGATCTTTGTAGTATTTGGAATTTCTTCTCTAAATGCTTTACGGATCAATGCATCTGTCTTTGTATCTACTGCACTTGTAGAATCATCTAAGATTAAGATCTTAGGTTTCTTTAATAACGCTCTTGCGATACATAATCTCTGTTTCTGTCCACCAGAAACATTGTTTCCACCCTGTACGATCTGTGTATTGTATCCAGCTGGGAATTCATTAACGAATCCATCTGCCTGTGCTAATTTACACATTCTCTGAACTTCTTCATCGGATGCATTTTCATCACCCCAGCGGATATTATCATATATAGTTCCTGTAAATAATACATTTTTCTGAAGCACCATGGATACCTGATCTCTTAATGCTTCTAAGTTATAATCACGAACATCGACTCCACCGACTTTGACACATCCTTCTGTGACATCGTAAAGTCTTGGGATCAGCTGAACTAATGTAGATTTTGCACTACCTGTTCCACCGATGATACCGATCGTCTGTCCTGATTTAATATGAAGATTGACATCTTTTAATGAAAGATTTCCGCCTTCTCCTGCATAGCTGAAATTCACATGATCAAAGATGATCTCTCCATCTTTGACTTCTGTTGCCGCATCTGCTTTATCCTGCATCTCTGGGACTTCTTCTAAGACTTCTGTGATACGATCTGTGGATGCTTCTGCGATCATGATCATAACGAATACGAATGTTACCATCATCAAAGAACCAATGATCTGTAGTGCGTATACGATAATACTTGTTAATTCTCCAGTTCCCATTGTTCCATGGATGATTCCTGTTCCACCGATCGCAACTAACAGCAGAACAACGACATACATTGTAAACTGCATAACTGGTGAGTTCCATGCAACAATCTTTTCTGCTTTTGTAAACAGTTTGTATACATACTTAGAAATTCCATGGAATTTATTGATTTCATAATCTTCACGTACAAATGCTTTTACCACACGAGATGCATTTACATTTTCCTGTACGGAATTATTTAAAATATCGTATTCATCAAATACTTTGATAAAATGTGGATGTGCTTTCTTTGCGATAAAGATCAATGTTCCACCTAATAATGGAATGACGATCAAGAACAATACCGCTACAGTCACACTATATTTTAATGTCATTACCCATGATAAAACTACCATGATCGGTGCTCTGGCAAGCAGACGGATACTCATCATATATGCCATCTGAATATTCGTGATATCAGTTGTCATACGTGTGACAAGTCCTGATGTCGCAAAGTGGTCAATATTCTTAAATGAGAATTCCTGCACTTTGTAGAAAATATCATGTCTTAAGTTCTTTGCATATCCAGCACCTGCAACGGCTGCCATATTTCCAGCTGAAATCCCGAAAAACAGGGATAACATTGCCATAGCAACCAGGATCACTCCTCGCTGGATAATATAATGTAAATCTCCACTTGTCATTCCGATATCAATGATATTTGCCATCTCCATCGGAATCAAAACTTCCATCAGTACCTCAAGAATTACCAGGATTGGAGCAAGTATGGATTGTTTTTTGTATTCTCGGACTGATTTTAATAGGGTCTTATTCATCTTTCTTTCCTTCCTCCTTGTGTTTTTCTATAAGATTTTGTAATACCTGATATAAAACATGTTTGCATGTTATGACATCTTCCTCAGGAATGCCTTTTTCCATTCTTTTTTCACTAAGCTTAATATCTTCCAAGATTGCCTGTCTTAATCCTTCGGCTTTCTCTGTTGGTATCAGCCGCTTCTTTCTAGCATCTCCTTTGACACTTTCTCTTGTCAGATATCCATTCTTCTCCATCAACTGTACATATCCTGTCACAGTTGATTTGCGGATCTGAAATTCTTCTTCAATGTCTTTTTGATAAAGATCTTTATGCATTGTTTCTAATAAAATAAACTTTAAAATATGTTTCTGCATGATGGTAAGATCAGCCTTGATCACTTTATCAATTGGCTGATTCCTCTTCATCTCATGTGATAACATATGGATCAGTTTTCCCATGTGCATGTTATTGATCTTATCATTTATATCCTGCATTCACTCATCCCTTTCTTTTCAAAATGGTTAGCTTCCTAACTTTTTAGTATTATACAGAGATTGATATTTAATGTCAACCATTATTTAATTGTTAACTATAGTAATTCATTTTGTTGACAATAAATTTTATTCATGCTAAAGTTCAGTTTAATAAGATATTTTGAATTTAAACAAAGGAAGGTACATATCATATGAATTCAGAGCAAAATTTAACCCGTGAAGAAGCAATCGCCATCTTAAATACACCTGATGAACAATTAAATGAACTAATCGAACGTGCCGGTGCACTTCGTAAAAAATATAAAGGGAATCATGTAAGCATTCATCTTTTAACAAATGCCAGAAGCGGAAACTGCTCCCAGAACTGTGCTTACTGCGCGCAATCCTGTCGTTCCCATGCAGATATTGAAAAATATAAATGGGTCGATGATGAAAAATTATATGGAGATAACACATTTGTCCATGATCATAAATTATCCCGTCATTGCATTGGATTAAGCGGTATGAAATTCAGCGATGATGAGATTGAAGAACTTGCTTCTAAAATTCGTAAGATGAAAGAAGAGGGTACACATTTATGCTGCTCTATCGGATTTTTAACAAAGAAGCAGGCCTTAATGTTAAAAGAAGCTGGATTAGACCGTATCAACCATAACTTAAATACAAGCCGTTCCAATTATCCAAATATCTGTACAACACATACATACGAACAGCGTGTAAACAATATTCATATGTTACAGGACCTTGGATTTGAAATCTGCAGCGGTGGTATCATTGGTATGGGCGAGAGTAAGGAAGATGTTGTTGATATGTTATTGGATCTGAAAGAAATCAATCCAGAAGCACTTCCGATCAACTTCTTAATTCCGATCAAAGGAACACCTCTGCAGGATAGAGATACTTCAAATTTGACACCAGAATACTGCCTGAAAGTATTATGTCTGGCAAGATTACTGGTTCCAACATCTGATATCCGCTGTGCCGCTGGACGTGAAATTTATTTTAAAGGAAGGGAAAAAGAATTATTGACCGTTGTGAATTCTATCTTTGCTTCAGGATATCTGACTGCAGATGGACAGGGAATTCAAGATACGATCAAGACGATTACGGATGCAGGATTTACGTGCGAAGTTGAATCTGACTAATTTTTGTACTCGCTAACAGAAGATTAAAGGTCTTTAAGAACACCAATTTATCAAAATGTTTAGTAAATAAAAAAACTCCCAACGTAAACATTACATTGTTATGCAAAAACTGGCACTGTCAAAAATCAAAAAACTGGCTATTTTAAAAATGCCAATTTTTCGATAAATTATAACACAATAAAGGAACGCCGCGTACTTAAAAAACTATATATGATCAAAGGAAACAGAAAGTGAGGAAAATAAAATGAAAGAAAATAAAGTACAATTTATTGCAGTTACAGCAATGGCAGTTGCCTTAACTTATGTGTTTACTGCATTTGTTAATGTAAGATTACCGATCGCAGCAAATGGAGGTCTGATTCATTTAGGAAATGTACCATTATTTATCATGGCGATCTTATTTGGGAAGAAAACAGGAGCAATTGCTGGTGGTGTTGGAATGGGATTATTTGATCTGTTATCTGGATGGACAGCATGGGCCCCATTTACATTTATTATTGTAGGTATTATGGGATATGTTGTTGGAGCAATAACAGAAAAACATGACCAGTATGGATGGAAAGTTGCAGCAATCTTTGCAGCATTTGTGATTAAGATCGTTGGTTATTATATCGCAGAGATCATCCTTTATGGAAACTTTGTTGCACCGATCACTTCTGTACCAGGAAATGTCGTACAGATTGCAGTTGCAGCTGTTATTGTCCTGATCGTGATCGAACCAATCGAGATTGCGGTTAAGAAAATTGGAATTACACAGTTTGCATAAATAAAAAAGAAAGTGAGTGGCAAATATGAGCAAATATAAGATCATGACACCAGGACCTGTTCAGGTTCCTGAGAATGTGAGACTTGCAAGAAGCATCTCAACAACAAATGCCGATCTAGATCCACAGTTTTATGATGAATATAAAGAAACCTGTGAATTGATCAGTAAATTACTTCATACAAAAAATGAGACTCTGATCCTAAGCGGAGAAGGAATTCTTGGATTAGAAGCAGCATGTGCATCCATGACAGAATCAGGAGATCGAGTACTAATTCTTGACAATGGAATTTATGGAGCAGGATTTGCGGATTTCGTATCTATGTATGGTGGAACAGCTGTAATGTATACAAAAGATTATAAAAATGCTTTTGATGTAAATGAATTAGATGCATACCTCAAGAAAGATCATGATTTTAAATACGCAACAATTGTTCATTGTGATACACCAAGCGGAATGTTAAATGATATTCATAAAATCTGCCCACTATTAAAATCCTATGGAATTATGACTGTCACAGATTCTGTATCAGGAATGTTTGGAAATGAAGTTGATGTTGATAAAGCACAAATTGATATTTTATGCGGTGGATCTCAAAAAGCCGTTTCAGCTCCTCCAGGACTTACATTTGTAACAATCAGTGATGAAGCAAAAGCAGCAATGGAAAACAGAAAAACACCAATTGCATCATTTTACTGCAATCTGACAATATTCAAAGACTACTACAAAAACCTATGGTTCCCATATACAATGCCGATCAGTGATATCTATGGATTAAAAGCCGCAATTGACAATATTGCAGCAGATAAAGACCTGATCAAACGACATGCAAAGATTGCAAATGCAACAAGAGAAGCATTAAAAGAATTCGGAATCAAGCTGCATTTAGAAAGTGGATTTTCAGATACCGTTACCGTCTTCGACGTACCAGAAGGAATGACAGCCGATGATATTCTCAAAAGAATGAGAGAAGAGCATCATATCATGTTAGCAGGATCATTTGGAGATCTGGCAGGAAAAGTCATCCGAATCGGACACATGGGTGCAAGCGCAAATGTAGGAGATATGCTTGAAGTTATGAGTGGCCTTGAGGAAACTTTGCGGTATTTGGGATGGAAGAGTGAGAAATCTTTGTTGAAGAGTTTTCATGATAAATTGTAGATTTTTAATTTGTTGAGTTGGCCAACTGTAGATTTCGAGTATATGAGGTGGCAACGATTAGCAGATTTTAAGTGCGTGTTGCCACCAGTTGTTTTAAATATTGATTCTTGTCTTATTTTTGTCACATATACGAAAGCCTACCCTCACAAATCACTATTTCAACTTAAACTGATTCTTCCAGAATTCCAACATTCCTTCATCTCTCATCTTACCAAGTTCTGCTGATAATGCGCTTCGATCTACTGACAAATACTCTGCCAGTTGCTGTCGATTAAATGGTATTGTAAATTCCTTACTTCCAGCACGCACAGCTTCTGATGATAAATAAGACAATACTTTATCCCTCAATGATCTCTGTGACATATGCTCTACTTTTCTTGTCATTTCTAATGTTCTTTCCGCTATAGATGATAATAAATTTCTTATGATCTTAGAATGAAATTCACAGCCATTTGAACATACTGTCAGTACTTTCTGAATATCTAAAAATAACACTTTTACATCTGTTTTTGCGACAACACCGACTTCTAAATGTTTGACTCCTGCACAGGCATAGACTTCTCCAAATAAGTCTCCAGGGCATGCTTCTCCTAAGATCATGACATTCCCCCAAACATCTTCTTTCATCATGTGAACTGTTCCTTCCAGAACCATACCAATCTGGGTAACTTTATCTCCTGTATGAAATATAAATTCATTTTTCTTGTAATTTCGCTCTTTTGCAGAAAGACAACTCATCATAGAATCAAGATCGTGTGTTCCAACTCCTGCAAAAAGTGCTGATGTAGGTATTTTCATTTTCATCTTCCTCGCTTATTTCGATTATAATAAAACAAAGAGCCGTATCAACTAACGACTCTCTGTATATTATATTCTCATTTGATAATTATTCTATCCAATTATTATTCGCGGAATGTGATCTCTCCTGTTTTCTCATCCATTGAATCGACAATTGCAAGGGATTCTAAGTGTGTCTGTTTTCTCAAGAAATCTCCACCTGGCTGGAATCCTTTCTCGATTACAACTCCGGCTCCGACTAGTTCTGCTCCAGAGTCTTTGACTAATTTTGCCAGTCCTTCTAAGGCTTTACCATTCGCAAGGAAATCATCGATCAGTAAAACTCGATCTCCCTCTCCTAAAAATTCTTTAGATACAATGATATCATAAACTCTTCCGTGTGTGTATGACTCTACTTTTGTTGTGTATACATCTCCAGCAATATTCTTTGTCTGTGTTTTCTTTGCAAATACGACTGGTACGTCAAAAATTTCTGCTGCTATACATGCAATTCCAATTCCTGATGCTTCAATTGTAAGAATTTTATTAATATTTTCACCTTCAAAACGTTTTTTTAATTCTTTTCCAATTTCACGGAATAATTTTACATCCATCTGGTGATTTAAAAAACGGTCTACTTTCAAGACATTTCCTTCTTTTACGACTCCATCTTTTCGGATTCTCTCTTTTAATAGCTCCATTGCTTGGCCTCCACGCTCTTTTGTATTTTAAATAATATTTTAACTACTTTTGCCTTGCTTTGCAAGCATTGCTTGCATTTCTTTTGGAAAATCTATATCACAAAGTTCAGATTCTTCCAGAACCTTGAAAAATCTGGCATTTTCTATATGTTTTTTTAGAATTTTTTTACCACCGCAATCACCTGTTAAAGATAAAAGCTCTTTTTTATATTTCTTTGAAAACCATACTGGATTGCCAAGTTCTTCTTCTGTCCTGACACATCCAAGTTCATAACGTCCTTCTGCCATAAAAGAGAGAAATCTTTCGATCGTCTCTCTTTTCATATTGGGCTGATCTGCTACAAAAAATGTATAGAAATCTGCATCTTTAGCTGCTTTGATTCCTGCTTTGATCGACCATGAAATCCCATATTGGCTTTCCTTACAAAATACTGTCGTTACCGAATCATATTGTATCTGTTTCATAATTTCCTGATACTGCGTGATAACAATAACTTCAAACTCTTCCTTTTCTTTGCATATATCGATCAGTCTGTCCAAACCATAACGGTACATCGGTTTGGTTTGGATATTTTTTAATAATTTATTTTCATAGCCAAAACGTTTGCTATTTCCTGATGCCAGATAAATAACTGCTGTTTTCATCCTATTTTTGTTCCATCAGACCCATTGCAATTTTTTCACTTGTGATCGGCAATTCACGAATCCACAATCCTGTCGCATTAAATACTGCATCTGCTATTGCTGGAGATGGTGTATTGATAACAATCTCTCCGATCGATTTTGCTCCAAATGGTCCAGTTGGTTCATAGCTGCTTTCGAATTCTACGCGAAGTTTTCCAACATCCACTCGTGATGGCACTTTATACTGCATGAAAGAATTCTGCTTCACATATCCATTCAAAGTATAATCAACGCCTTCATATAATGCCATTCCGATTCCCTGTCCAAGTCCGCCTTCTACCTGTACTCTTGCAAGATTTGGATTCACAGGTGTTCCACAGTCTACAACTGCAACGTAATCTAAGATCTCGATATGTCCTGTTTCTTTATCAAGCTCGATTTCAACCATTCCGACCATGAATGGAGGTGGTGATACTGGGGAACTATTTGTTTCTGTCACCTGGAATGTTTCATTATTGTTGACCATAGATGCTGTTGAAATATCAACTAATGAAATTTCTTTTCCACTCTCTGGATCGCTTACTTTTTTACCATCAAATTCCAGATTATCCGCAGAATCAATTTCCATCATTTGAGCTGCTTTATTTAAAATACGTCCTTTTAATTTTTCACACGCACGTTCTACTGCTTTTCCAGTAACGTAGGTAGAACTTGATGCATAAGATCCAGAATCATATGGTGATGTATCAGTGTCTGCTCCACTGACCATGATATCATCAATTGAACATTCCAGACATTCTGCTGCCATCTGTGCTAAGATCGTGTCACATCCAGTTCCCATATCTGCTGCTGCAATAGAAAGTGTATACAGTCCATCGTCATTTAATTTGATCGTTGCAGATCCAACGTCAACTCCCGAAATACCAGATCCCTGCATTGCCATAGAAACTCCAACACTTCGGACTTTTCCATTTCCCATATCCTTGCATGGATATTTCTCATCCCATTTGAGCATTTCCTTGGCACGAGCCAGACATCGGTCTAAAGCACAACTATTTGCTGTCTCTCCATAATATGCAGGCATAACATCGCCTTCACGAACCATATTCATCTCACGGATCTTTGTTGGATCCATGCCAATCTTCGCTGCCAGTTCACTCACTGCAGATTCCAGTGCAAAAATACCTTGCGTTGCACCATATCCACGATATGCACCTGCTGACATACGGTTTGTATACACAACATCATATGCAAAACGATGTGCCTCCAGATCTCTGTATAAAGGAATAGATTTATGTCCAGACAATCCAACGGTTGTCGGTCCATGTTCTCCATAAGCTCCTGTATTAGACAGTGTATACACATCAATCGCACGAATCTTTCCATTCTTATTTGCCCCGACACGAACTGTCACTTCCATCTCATGACGTGGAGAAGATGCAATCTGGGATTCTACTCTTGAAAAAATGATCTTAGATGGTTTCTTTGTCATCCATGTGACAAATGCTGGATATACTTCTGAAATCGCACTCTGTTTTGCACCAAATCCACCACCGATCCTAGGTTTGGATACTCGAATCTTTGATTTTGGAATACATAATGCATTTGCCAAGATTCTTCGTACATGGAATACGATCTGTGTGGAACTTACGACATTTAATCTTCCGTATTCATCAATAAAGCAATACGTTCTAAAAGTCTCCATCATCGCCTGCTGGTTGGCTTTTGTATGATATGTGTGTTCTACAACAACATCACAATCTTCCAATACTGCATCAACATCTCCCTCATGGGTTTCTTCTGTAGCGCACAGATTTTTCTTATTATCTGCTCCAATATTGCATAAAGCTTTCCAGTTATCTTCTGGATGCACTAATGGTGTACCCTCATCCATTGCTTTCCGTGGATCTAAGTTTGCAGGCAGTACATCATATTCTACACGCAACATCTTAATTGCCTGATCTACACACTTCTCATTCTCACCCGCAACGATCGCAACTGGATCTCCAACATATCGGACGTGCTGATCTAAGATCTGTCTATCATATGGACTTAACTCTGGATAAGTCTGTCCTGCCATCGTGAAACGTTCCTGTGGCACGTCTTCCCATGTATAAATTGCCTCGATTCCCGGCACTTTCATAGCAAATTGGGTATTGATCGATTTGATCATCGCATTGGCATATGGACTTCGGAGTAATTTTACGATCAAGCAGTCTTTTGGTGCCTTATCATCTGTAAATACAGGTTTTCCTGTCACAAGTGCCATTGCGTCTTTCTTCATAACTGGCTGATTGACTACTTTCATTCGGCACCTCCATTTTTATTTTTCTTGTATTCTAAAAAGTTTAAGATTCCTCGAAGCTGTCCTTCGTATCCTGAACATCTGCACAGATTTCCTGCTAAATATTCTTTGATCTCTTCTTCTGTTGGATCAGGAATCTCTCTGAACAATGCGATCGCATTCATGATCATTCCTGGATTACAGAATCCACACTGTTCTGCTCCCTGATTTGCAATAAATGCTCCAAACTCTGCTGCTTCTTCCTGCAACCCTTCTAATGTATCAATCTTATGCCCATCGACTCTTGCTGCAAGAATGGAACATGAAAGAATTGGCTGATCATCCATAAATACTGTACATAATCCACAGTTTGATGTCTCACATCCACGTTTCACACTGTAACATCCAAGATCTCTTACAAGATCGATCAGGAGAGTATCTGCCTCAATCTGTCTGCTTATTTTCTTTCCATTTAATGTAAATGTAATATTCATGACTAATTTTCCCTCCTTTCTTCTAACTGTGCCAATCCCCTTCTTATAAGGACTTCTGATAAATGTCTTCTATAATCCGCACTTCCTCGCATGTTACTTCCAAAATTAAGCTGTCCTGTGACTTCATCTGCAATCTTTCTTCTTCCTTCATCGTCTTTGATCATAACATTCCATTGATCTGATAATTTTACTTTTACCGCTCTTGATGGTCTTGCTCCAACAACTGCATAAGCCTCTTCCTTTCCTAATGAAATGGCACATGTTAAAACCGGAAAATCTGTCTTCGAATTTCTATGAGAAAGATAAACACTTTCCTGTGGATGTTTCTTGACGATCAGACGCACCAGAATATCATCTGGATATTTATTCACTGCAAACTGCTCCAGTGGAATAATTCCTTCGTGATGTAATTCCACATAACTGTCAAATGCAAGGAAGCAGCTTAATACATCTGAAAAACCAAACTTTCCGAAAATACTTCCGCCAACCGTAGCCAGATTACGAAACTGTACGCCAACGATATGTGTTACACTTTCTTTGACAGCTCCATGACTCCATGTATTTAATCCTTCATGAAGCTCGATCTGTCTTAATGTGACCATTGCTCCTATGGAAAATTTCTCATCATCTTCTTCAATCTGATCAAGCCCAAGTCCCGATAGATCAATTGCTTTTTGTACATTTCTTGTGACCATTTTAAGCCACAACATACCGCCAATCACACAGTTCGTCTTCTTCTGGTTCAGCTCATATGCCTGTTCAAGACTTTCTGCTTTGACATACTCCTTAATCTTTAACATTCTATTCATCCTTTCACATTTAGTTTCTTTATCACAAGAAAAAAGGAGTACTTTCCAAGAAAGTACTCCTAAGGTCTGCTTTTATAATCCCCAGTATTCTCCATAAGTATCTTTGATTTCCTGCACATCACTGTCAGAAATACCATTGATCGTCTTCTTAACAAACTGGTAAGTCCTTGGTCGTTTTGACTTCAACGCTGTTGGATTTTCTCTATAATCTCTGTAAGATTCTGCAAAATATTCAGAAGCTGTCTTTGTTACATAAGCTTTGTTATATCCTGTATATTTTGACTTCTCAGCTTTGTAAATCTTGTTCCACTCACTTGTGCTGACTTTATCTCCTGCAAGGAAGTTTGCAAAATGTCCAAGTTCATGTAATAATACATAATCTTTCGCACTCTGGATCTCAATCTTATGATTCCTTACACTGAACACTCCTGTATGTGATGCATTCTTATTGATCACAAACTTAAACTTTAATGTATCAAATGCATTAAGAATCTTCTTATCTGCCTTTGCTCCCAAAGTTTTTACAGTTGTTCCTTTAGAACCTGACTGTATAAGCTGTACAGTTGTTGTCTTAACCGTTGTCTGAATAACTGTCTTAATCGTTCTCTTGTTGGAACCCTTCTTATCGTAATCTTTCGTTGTTGTGATAACCTTTGTATCTACTACCTTACGCTGAGAATTACTCTGACTTGTTTTCTTTGTTGTCTTTGTCTTCCTTATTGTTGTTACTTTACTCTTTGAAGCTTTCTTCTTTAGTTTCTGAATTTTTGTGCTTTTCTTGATTGTTGTCTTTGTTGTTACTTTCGGTGCACTGCTCAATGGCACTTCAACACCATCAATCTTAATTGTTGATTCTTTTGGATGCTTCATTGTATCAACACTTTCAAATGAAGCCATCTGTTTCTCAAACTTCTTCTGCTGATGGTTATTATAAAATGTAACCCCGCCGAAAATTAATACAACTGCAAGAATAATTGACGTCAGTCCTGCTGCAACTTTCTTCTTCATAATTATCGCCCCTTCTTTATACTTATTTATACTTGATTTAGTTTCATGTTCCAACTTCCCCAAGTTTGAAACATCGTCTATCTATACACTTTCATCGTACAGTATTCAACTTTCTTTGTCAATGGATTTATCTCATTTAACGCAGCCTTTTACTTAACATTTCAGCATTTAACGCATATAAAACCGCTGTCTCTTTCGTGATCTTTCCATCTCTGTATGCCTGCATTAATGACTGGTCCATAGACATCATTCCGCTCCCCGTTGATGAATAGATCAGGCCATCGATCTGATGAACCTTATTCTCACGGATCATATTGCGGATCGCAGGAGTTACTTCCATGATCTCAAATACAGGGATCAGTGTTCCATCAACACTTGGAATCAACTGCTGTGAAATAACTGCCTGCAGAACAGATGCAAGCTGAATCGTGATCTGTCTTTGCTGGTTTGGTGGAAATACATCAATGATACGTTCAATCGTATTTGCTGCTCCAATCGTATGAAGTGTTGAAAATACAAGATGTCCCGTCTCTGCTGCGGTCATAACAACCTGTATTGTTTCATAATCTCTCATCTCTCCAAGCAAGATCACATCCGGACTTTGTCTTAATGCTGCACGTAAAGATGTTACATAATTCACCGTATCCATATTCACTTCTCTCTGGCTTACGATACTTTTCTTATGCTGGTGCAGAAATTCCAGCGGATCCTCTAATGTAATGATATGATCTTCTTTCGTCTCATTGATCTCTTCCACCATACAGGCAAGTGTCGTTGACTTTCCACTTCCAGCCGACCCAGTTACAAGCACCAGTCCTTTATTTAATTCACTCAGCCTCATTACCTGATCAGGTATTCCAATTTCTTTTGAATCCGGAAGACGAAATGCAATCACACGGATCACAGCTGCGAGCGATCCTCTCTGCTTATAAGCACTCACACGAAATCTTGATAACCCTGGGATCGCAAAAGAAAAATCATCATCTCCTGTTTTCAGTAATTTATCAATATTGCGGTCAGCTGCCATTTTATAAATCTCACGGATCATTTCTTCCGTATCCTGTGGCATCATTCGTTCTTCATTGATCCGGTGCATTACTCCATTTGTTTTCATTGTAAGAGGTAATCCGGCAATAATAAATAGATCCGATGCCTCTTTCTCTGCCGCCAATGTTAAAAATTCTTCTATGTTCATTTTGTCCCCTTTGATCATTTTCTTTGAAATACTGGAAGTGAATCATCTTTCTTCCATGTACCAACTGCTTCGTTTTTAAAACATAATATCTCATAGCAATGGTTTCTTTGTTTTTCTGGATAACAGATTCTGATCTTTACATTAATCTGCTGTTTACTTGTAATACTCTTTTGAAACTGTATAGTATGTTTTGTTTTATCATACGTGATACCTTTTAAATCCACCAAACTTTTTGATATATTTTTCATGTAAGATTTTTTATTTTTTGTTTTATGATAATTCTTCCACAGTTTCTTATCAATATGGCTTAACGTGCAATTTACTTCATTCGATGCCTTGTAATAATTTGTTGTTCTCTCCAGATTTTTTTGACTTAATGTATAATCCCCATTTGCACTGGAAATCGTAAGTGTTGCAAACACTGATAAACTAACAATGGTTAAAACCAGAACAATGGAAGCTGCTCCTATTCCAAGAAACGGCATTCTATGATCTTTCATTACTTTTCCCTCCTGGCAAATGTTTTAAAAGTTCCAAATGATATATCTGCTTCTTTGCCTTGAATATCGTTATCTTCCCATTTCTGTCTAATCCTTGATCATCAAAGCTGATCGTCATTTTATATACTGCGTTTTTCTTTTGGGTCATCTTCCAGTCTTTATCAAAATATCCCTGATAAATCCCTTGATCTTCTTCAAGCTTTGGAAAATACTCTTGATAATGTTCTATATCTGTATACCCTGTTTCAAACAGTTCTGCTGCCTGCGTGACACAATTTTTTGTCTCCGTAAGTTCTTTTGCTTTTACACTGATGTTATGTGACTTTACAAATATCTGTAAAAGAACCACCCCGCAGATCGCAAAGAAAAACAAGACAAACATCAATTCCATCAAGATCAAATGGCTTCCATTTCTCTTTTGTCTCATAGTCCCTCCTTACTCTCTGCTCTGTCTGTATACACAAGTCCGGTACTGCTTTCCATCTTCTCCTGTGATCGTAATACCATACATCTGGTCTTCCTCTTTTATCTCAAATCCTTTTGCCGGCACGATCTGTTCTCCCTGCATTTTCTCTGTATGAAGCCCTTCCCGAACCATCAATTCTCTTAAAGCGCCATTCTCCTGATAAATGTATGTATAATATTTTCTTCCGGCTGCCACTTCTGTATGAATCAAAGCCGTCTTATTATGAAATGTTCCAATGGAAATACTGTTTTGTTCATCCCACTGTTTTATTTTTTCTGTGACATAAGAAATATCAATTCTCTTCTCATAGTTATCATTCATTGCCGATGCCGTATGGCTGTATACATTTGCACCCACCATGATCAATGTAAATGCACACACTGCAAACGTCGCAAATAAAAGAATGAGAAACATCTTATCTACCATATGTTTTTGTCTCTCCACCGATATCACCTCTCGTTCAATGCGATCACAGTTACCTGCGGCATTCTGTTTGATCCTGTGATCTCGTAGGAAACTATAAACTTGTCTTTATCATAACTGACTCCATAATGTTGTTCCAGATATGACAGGCTTTCTGGATAACGGCCTTCTACCGCATAGCATTGTACTGCACCTTTGAGAACGGCATTCTTTGTGCTTTCTTCCTGGCGTTTCTGAGTTTCACTAAAAATACGGTTGCTGCTTCCCCACAACACTGCTGCCATGATCAGACATATTACGATTGGAAGCAGAAAAGCAATCTTACTTTTTATTTTTGTTTGTTTTTGAAAACGATTTTTCAAGGCACGCCTCCCTTATCCAATCCCTGCCATGATTCCTGCTAATGGCAGCATCACAGACAGCAAAATAACTCCTACGATCACACATAAAATCCCAACCAATGTTGGTTCCAGAATGCCGATCATTTTCTGAATCTGATCCTGAAGCTCCTTCTGATACAGATCCGCAGACTGTTCCATCACCTCATCAGTTGCTCCAGTTTCATATCCGATCACCATTAGTCGTTCCTGCATTCCTCCAAAAATATGAGATTCCTTCAGTGCTTTTGGAAATGATTCTCCATTTTTCATGTCTTCTCTGCACACCGCGATCTGTTTTCTTAACAGTTCATAATCTACCAGTTTTTCTGCAAGTGTAAGACTTTCATCTATATCAAGCCCACTCTTTAAAGACATCGCCATTCCACTTGCAAATCTCGTTCTTGCCCGTTTCCAAGCTAGCTTTTTCATAAATCCGATCTTTGAAATTTTTTCAAATAATTTATTCCTGAATTTTTCTGAAAAAACTGCACTACACACGATCATTAATACGATCACTGCAATTACAGAAAGTATGATCGCTGATTGTCTCATCCAGTTTCCAATATTTAAAATATTACGTGCTACACCTGTCATTTCCTGGCCAAGCTGAAGATAAACCTGTTCAAACACTGGCATTACTTTAATAAATAATACAATAATGATCACAAGCATCATTCCAAGCATTGCAACAGGATATGTTACTGCGCTTTTTACTGCTTCAAATATTTCTTCTTCTCTCTGATAATAAGCTGCCAGTGCTTCCATCGTCTCATCAAGTCTTCCTGTCTGCTCTCCGATCTCTGTCATATGCAATGCATATTCCGGAAATACCCCTGACTTCTTCATTGCTGGATATAGCATCCCACACATCTCGATTTCTTCTCGTATCTCTTTTAAAATCTCTCTTCCATCCCCAGAGACATCTCCATCTTCCATGATATAAATTCCTTCCAGCGAAGATATTCCTGATTTCAAGATCAACGCCATCTGACTGCAAAACGTGATCAATTCTTCATTGTTAAGTTTCCTCTTCATATCTGTCCCTTCTTAATAACTATACTGGAGTGCATAATGATCTCCATCTCCAACATATTCTTTTACATCATCTTTGTTATCATTGTTCGCTGCCAGTGTCGGATCTATCAATTCCCAACTCTTTCCATTAAATTTGATAATATTATCTATCCAGCCTTTTTCATCAAGCCACGTACTGATCCAAGCATGATAGACACTGCCAGAATACCCAATCTCAAGCTTCGTCGGAATTCCCTGCGATCTGAGCATCGCTGTCATCAATGCCGCATAATCAAAACATATCCCTTTCTTTGTCTCCAATGTCTCATCCACCGATGGCAGATAACCTTTTTGCACATTCTTTGCTTTGTCATCATCATATTTTATATTCTTAACAACATAATGGTATATCGATTTAACAATGGAAAGAGCATCTTCCTTTCCTTTCGCAAGTTCTTTTGCTTTCTTCACCGCTTTTGTTTCACTTGTAAACTCTACATATTGATTTGGATATAAAAACGGCAGAAATCTGTTCTTTAATTTTACATCAAAACTATCCATCATCAAAGCACTATATTCATCTCCTTGAATATTCTCATATACAGCGATCTGATACGTTCCATTCCCACATGTCAGTGGAAAATAAACTGGTTGTTTTGTTTTATTTACAAAATATTTATATGTTTTATCTTTCTTTCCTGTAATCTCTATGCTGATCTTTCTGGCATTTCCACTATATCTGACCGCAACATATCCTTGTGAGACATTCGATATATCTACAACTGCCTCCCCATAATCCAACACTTCATCTCCTGGTGCTTTTGGAGTTAAGACTTCTGCTTTTCTTGTATTTGTCGTTTGCTGTTTGTTCTTTTTACAGCCATTTAGGGATAATATAAAAATCAGACATGTCAGAATCAGGAGTGATTTCTTGACATGCTTCATTTGAGGCTCCTTTGTTTTTGTTAGTCTTTTCAGTATAACAGATTTTGATTTGTGAAGGTAGTCTTTATGATTAATGTAGCAAAATAAGAGAAAAAGGGGACAGCTCCTAAAAACGTGGAGCTGCCACCCTTCTCTTATAAATCTTATGTTTATACATCAATCTCTATTATTTTACAGAAAGAATTTCCTTATTTGCCTGTCCTTCTACAGCTCCATAAGTAAATGTGATCTTACTTCCTTCTGACTTCTTGCTTAATGCTGTTTTGACATCGTCGTCATTTACAAGAAATGTTTCAAAATTACCATTGGATAATTCAATTTCTACAGAGTTTGTATCTGCAAATCCATTGTATGTTCCTGTTGCTGTCTTTGGTTTTGCCTGTTCGTCTTTCTTGGATGCTGTTGATACTTCTTCTGTTGAGGATTTTGTTGCCTCTGTTGCCGTTGATACTGGTGTCTCTTTCTCTGTTGTATCTTCTGTATTATTCTCTGTAGTTGGTTCTTCCGTTGTTGCTTCTTCTGTTGTCTCACTGCTTGCTTCCGGGCTGCTTGGACTCTTCTTTCCACAGGCTGCTAATGTAAATGCACTTAGTACAAATATTGTTGAAATTAATAAAAATCTTTTTCTCATAATCAATTTACTCCTTTCTGAGATATTTTCAGTATATCCTATTTAATCTTTGATAGCAAGTTACTATCATATTCCTCTTATTATCTTCATATCATTAGAGGTAGAACATGAAGGAGGATATATGTTGAACGAAAAATATCAAATGCTGCTCGATCAATATGATATTTCTGTTTCTTATACCAGGCGGGGACGGGGTTGTGTTTTATGTTTTGGCAAAGATGATGTTTATGCCCTTTCTCAGACTTCTCTGTCTGAAGAGCGGCTTTGTGCCGTAGCCAAATGGACAGATGCCATGCACGATCATCATTTTTATAAGACCGATCAATATCTTTTAAATAAAGATGGTTATTTTCTTACATTTGACCGGTATTATGAGACGTTTGTGCTAAGAAAGACCTTTTCAGGAACGGAATGTGATATTCATTCTTTGAATGATGTAAAAACTGCTGCTCAAAATCTTGCCAGCTTTCATAATCACTGTCTTGATATTTCATTTTCATCCGAAAATCTCCGAAAATATAATTCCATTTCCAAGCAGTATGAACAGAAATATTCAGAATTAAAAAGCATTGGCCAGTACATACGAAAACGAAAAAACAAAGGGATTTTTGAATATCTGTTTCTGGAGCAGACAAAAGAATTCTGGGTGCAGTTAGAAGATTCTATAAAAATTTTAAACAATACCATACCATCGAGATCTGGGTGGTGTCATGGAAATTACAGCCACCATAATATTATCCTGACATCTGATTTCCCTGCTACAATTCATTTTGAACGGTTTTATCATGGTTATCCGATTCTTGATGTCTATTATTTTCTGAAAAAAGCACTTGAGAAAAATAATTATAACTTTACGTTTTGTGAAACATTTCTTGTAAATTACGACCGTTTTCTTCCTCTTTCCAAAAATGACCTATTATGCCTTTATGGACTGTTCTTATTCCCTGAAAAGTTCTGGAAGATCTCAAATCAGTACATGGCACACAAAAAACATTGGATTTCTCCACGATATATCGAGAAATTAGAGGAATTTGTCCACAAAAAAGACCTCCGCTCGATTTTTCTCGAAAAATATCTACAAATTTATAATGTTTTTTAATGCGTTTTAAGGTATAATTAAACAAAAGGCATTTTTATAACTTAAAGGAGGAGTAATTTATGAACTACAAAGAAACTTATCAAGAATGGCTTTCCAATCCTTATTTTGATGAAGAGACAAAAAAGGAATTAAAAGCCATTGAGAATGACGAAAATGAAATTAAAGAACGTTTCTATGCTAATCTAGCATTTGGAACTGCCGGACTTAGAGGAATCATTGGTGCTGGTATCAACCGTATGAATATTTATGTTGTAAGAAAAGCAACACAGGGGTTAGCTGACTATATCTTAGAGCAGGGAACAGACAAGAAACGTGTTGCCATCGCATTTGACTCAAGACATATGTCTCCAGAGTTTGCAGATGAAGCTGCACGCTGCCTTGCCGCTAACGGAATTAAAGCATTCATCTTTGAATCTTTACGCCCAACACCAGAATTATCATTTGCAGTTAGACATTTAGACTGTATTGCAGGTATCAACGTAACTGCCAGCCATAACCCACCACAGTATAACGGATACAAAGTATACTGGGAAGATGGTGCACAGTTTACAGATCCTCATGCTTCAGGTGTTACAGCCAAAGTTAATGCGATCACTGACATTTCAACTTGCAAAACAATATCCAAAGAAGATGCCGTAACAGCAGGTTTATATGAAGTGATCGGAAAAGAAGTTGATGATGCTTACATCGCAGAAGTTGAAAAACAGGTCATCAATCATGATTCTATTGATGCGATGGCTTCAAAATTAAAGATCGTCTATACTCCTCTCCATGGAACAGGTAACCTTCCAGTGCGCCGTGTACTTGATGACCTTGGATTTAAGAATGTATATGTTGTTCCTGAACAGGAACTGCCAGATGGTGACTTTCCAACAGTCAGCTATCCAAACCCAGAAGCAAAAGAAGCATTTGCATTAGGTCTTGCTCTTGCCAAAGAAAAAGACGCTGACCTTGTTCTTGCAACTGACCCTGATGCTGACCGTTTAGGTGTATATGTAAAAGACGCGAAGAGTGGAGAATACATTCCATTAACAGGTAATATGTCTGGTTCTTTATTATGTGAATATGTATTAAGCCAGAAAAAAGAAAAGGCTGGATCTCTTCCTGCAGATGGTGCTGTTGTTAAATCTATCGTTACAACAAACCTCGTAGATGAGATTGCAAAAGCTTACAATGTAAAACTAATCGAAGTATTAACAGGATTCAAATGGATTGGTAAAGAAATCCTTGGATTTGAGCAGAGTGGTAAAGGAACATACCTGTTTGGATTAGAAGAAAGCTACGGATGCCTGATCGGTACATACGCAAGAGACAAAGATGCTGTTTCTGCAACTGTTGCTCTTTGTGAAGCCGCTGCTTACTATGCAACAAAAGGTAAAACATTATGGGATGTTATGATCGATATGTACGAGAAATACGGTTACTGCGTAGACAGCATCACCGCTATGGACTTCCCAGGATTAGAAGGTATGGATAAGATGAAAGCTATGCTTTCTAACCTTCGTGAGAACCCATTAAAAGATATCGCTGGATACAAAGTTGTTAAGATCCGTGATTACATCAATGATACAATCCTTGATGTTGAAAGTGGTAAAGTAGAACCTACAGGACTTCCTGCTTCTAATGTTCTTTACTATGAACTTGAAGGTGGAGCTTGGGTATGCGTTCGTCCATCAGGAACAGAACCTAAGATCAAATTCTACTATGGAGTAAAAGCTTCCAGCATGGATGAGGCACAGGCTGAAAGTGCTAAATTTGCTGAATGGGCGAAAGCTCAGGCTTAATTTTAATTTGTATATTGGCCAACTGTAGAATTCGAGTATATGATAAAAAATAAATAAGAAACCGAAAGCGATGCATTGGAATTTTGCCATATTTTGAACAAAATTCCAATGCATCGCTTATATTGATTCTTATCTTATTTTTATCACATATACGAAAGACTATCAAATCAAAACTTTAGCCGCATCTGATTCCACCTTACTCCTCCATGTTCGGACTCAGATATGCCTTCATTCTCAAATCCAAATTTGGCATAATAATGCACCAAATGATCCTTACAAGTGAGCACTAATCCTTTTCTTCCATGCTTTCTTGCATCTTCAATCGCGCATTTGAGCAACTCTCCTGCATATCCATGTTTTCTATAAGCAGGTATTGTATTTACACCAAAGATCATCTGCCATGCTCCATCTTCATTGTGTAAATCTGCCTTTGCATACATCTCATCTGTGAGATCTTCTTCATCTGTTACAAATCCATCTACAAATGCAATTAATTTGTCTCCATCAAACATTAGCCAAAAATGATCAGCATAATATGTTAAGCGTTCCTCTAATTCTTCTCTTGTTGCGGCTTCCGCTGGTGGGAAACATTCTGCTTCGACAGCTGTTACTGCATCCAAATCTTTGATCGTTGCTATTCTTATATTCATGATATCTCCAACATCTTTATTGATCAATATTCTTCTTTAATGTTGCGGATCACTGTCATTTCCTGATTAGTGATATGTTTCTTCATGATCTGACGTGCTTCTTCTTTCTTTCCAGATTCGATCGCATTCACAAGTTCTTTATGCTCATTTAATAATACGATATGGTAATCTGTATCTTTAACATATTCCAGACGATAACGATAAAACTGTTCTCTTAAATTGCTAATGATCTGAATCAGTCTTGGATTTCCTGTCGCATCAAAAATAATATCATGGAATTCCATATCGCTATCTGCGATGGCTGCATTATCTCCAGATTCGATAGCTACTTCAAATTCCTGTAATGCTTTGTCTAATTTCGCTTTACCTTCTTCATCCATTCGTTCTGCTGCCAGTTCTGCTGCCAGTTCTTCCAGAGAACAGCGTACTTCTAATACATCTCTTAAATCTTTTTCTGTGATCCTTGCAACTTCTGCACCTTTTCTTGGAATCATAACTACAAGTCCTTCGAGTTCCAGCTTACGGATTGCTTCTCGGACTGGTGTTCTGCTGACTCCTAATCTATTAGCAAGTGCGATCTCCATCAGACGCTCTCCCGGTGCAAATTCTCCTGTGATGATCGCCTGTCTTAGTGTATTAAATACCACATCTCTCAGTGGAAGATATTCATTCATATTTACCTTTAATTTATCGCTCATAGTTTCTTCTCCTCCTGCTTTTTCCAATGTATCTTCAATTTTATTCTGTTCTGTTTTCTTACCTTGAAAATACATTATCGTATCGGTCTTACTACGTAGGCCTGTTTTATGTCCTCAATACTTCGTAATGATTTCAATGCGTTATCTGCTGTTTTCTTATCCTGAAAAATTGCGAAGATTGTTGGTCCGCTTCCGCTCATTAATGCACCCATTGCTCCCTGATCCATCAGGTGTTTCTTTACTTCCTCAATGATTGGATATTCTTTGATTGTTACTGTTTCTAGAACATTCTCCAAACGATCACAAATTCCTTTTAAATCTTTGGTCCTCAGACATTCTAACATGCCATCGATATCCGGGTGTTTCGCCAATCCTGAAAGATTAAGATTCTGATATACAAATGCTGTCGATACGCTGATCCCCGGTTTTGCGATCAGTATATAACATTCTGGCATTGCATCAACTCTTGAGAGCTTCTCTCCGATTCCTTCGGAAAGGGCTGTTCCACCCCAGATACAATAAGGAACATCTGCTCCAAGTGTTACTCCTATCTCACATAACTCGTCGATTGACAGGCCCAGATCAAACAGCTGATTCATACCTTTTAATGCTGCAGCACAGTTAGAACTTCCGCCAGCCATACCAGCAGCTACCGGAATTCTCTTATTTAGATTGATCTCTACACCATCTTTAATATGATATTTATCCTTCATGAGTTTCACTGCCTTGTATACAAGATTTCTCTCATCTGTTGGAAGAAATGTCAGATTACAAGTCATCTGAATCTTGTCATCTTTGATCTTCTTCATCGTCAGCAAATCATAAAGTCCAACCGTCTGCATGATCATGCGCACCTCATGGTATCCATCTTCGCGCCTTCTTAAAACATCTAGACCAAGATTGATCTTCCCATATGATTTTAGAACAATACTATTATCCATATGCACTCCTTTATCCTATGTGAAATAGTTTCTATCTCACATCTTGTATACAGAATATTATAATATTGTTCTTAAAAAAATGCAATCCTTATTTACTGAAATATTCCTATTTCTTTTACGATTAAAAGTTTATCCCCAGGTTTTATCTCACTGACTTCTTCATTTTGTTCTCTGATACTTTCGACCGTTGTAAAATAAGTTTTTGCAATAGACCACAAAGTATCTCCCTCCTTTACAACATATCCTACAATTCCAGGGATTTTTCGTATCTTTTCGTAGTCTAGTGCTTCTTCTTTCATGTCCGTCATAATTCTTTGTCTCGTCTTGTGAAAAGATATAAAATCAAACAAAATGGCTGTTCTGATTTCTATTTCTCCACCTTCTGTTGGAACCGCACTCATCTGATCAACCCTGACATCCAGCTGATAATCTTCATTTCCACTAAGATATTTTGTCTCTACAAAAAATGTAAATGGCTCCATGTAGGAACTGTTCATAACAGGTGTTGCATCCTCCGTAGAAAGATATAAAACGTCCGCCATCCACACACCTTCTACTGACAACCCTTGTTCTGTAATTTCTACATCATCTACCGTTACACTGCCTTTTACAGATAGCACTTGCAGAAGCTTCCCTGGTTCCTGTTCCATCCGAAAACGTTTACCTGATTTCATCACCGCCTGATTTTTCCCGATCAGAGTCTCAAAATCAAACATATGATATTCTGGAATCAGTGTTTTCTCCATGCTGCATCCATCATCCACATAACTGATTTTGTGGTCTTCATAGATTTTGATATCACAATCGATCGTTACTTCCAGAGAAATGATCCGCTCCTCTCCGTCTTCATCTGGTCTTACCTCCAGCTGCTGCCCACCCAGTGACATTCCTATTTTACCGATCATTCCTGGCACACATTCATAGCATTCTAACTGTGTATCCACAGGGATTTCCCATCTGGCATACTGAACTGGCATTTGTGCATCTTCCCCAAGATACAATATAAATACCTGCATTGATCCTTGAATCTCAATCATATGCTCTGCAATTTTTGCCTGTAGATTCTCTATATCTACCTGTGTCCACAATACCTGATAAACATTGGCTTTATTTGCAGGGAGAATCAACTCTTCTTTTAATCTCGCCAAATCTTTTTTATTTACGATAAGATCCGTAACCTGAATATCTTTTTTCAAAACAGATACATTTTCATCATGAATCGCTGTAATTCCTTCTTCTTTTATTTCTTCTGTAATCTGAAATGAGAATGTTAACAGCACACGGATACTGATCTTTCTTGAATTGATCAATACCGTGTTGATATCATCGATCGTATATTGTACTTTGACATAATCTGAAGGAAGTACCCCATCAATATGTACATACTCTTCAAACGGCAGTGAATATTCTAAAGATTCTAAAAATGTTGCCGTATCATTTGTTCCATACAGGCCCTGGAATAAGAATTCACCTTTCATCCTGACACGATCGATCATCATTTCCGTTTCCTGTATCTTTACCATCCCTCTTGTCTGAATCATCTTTTCTATATCTGGTTTTGTATCTGCAACATTACAGTCCTGATCGATCGTGATCTGCATCTGTTTTTTCGCTTTCGCCACAATCCCATAAAATTCTTTTTTCTCAAAATCCATAAAAAAATTCCTCCCTGTCTGTATATACAAATATATTCAGACAAGAAGGATTCTATGCATCACCCGTTAGTTTTCTAAAAGCATCATGCGGACATCTCTTGTAATCACATCCTGATAACTAAAACTTACTGTTTTATTCTGGTCATTACCTTCCGTATTCTCTAGTTCTACCAAAAAGATATTCGGATATGTCTGTTTGATCACGCCCTCTGCTGTCACAAATTTATGTCGTCCTCTGTTTGCACTAATCTTGATTTTGCTGCCAATCTGATTCTTAATTGACTGCCGTACTCTGTTAAGATCTAATTGTGTCATAAATTCACCTCTTTTATATACAGAATATTCTGGAAATTCTGTATAATGATTTTACTATTATAACATTTTGCCCAGTTTTTGTCAAATTTATGCATACAATATACTTTGCGTTTGTTTTAAATTTAAACTAAAAATCGAGGAATTCCATCTTTGAATTCCCCGATTTTACTTGTCTTATTAACAATCAACGTCAAAACGATCAATCTCTAAGATTATTTGCTCTTAGTTGTTTTGCTTGAAGATGTTGCTGTTGTAGTTGACTCAGATGTTGCTGCTGTAGATGCTGTAGTAGCTTTATATTTAAATTTAACTTCTTTCCACAGATCCTGATCTACAGATTTTGTATCATCCCAGTCTTTGTCAGCTGATTTTGTCCACTTCTTGTAAATTTTCTCATATGCTGCCTGCTGTTTTTCCTGCAGTAATGTGGATTTATTTGTTGCAGCTGCTGTTTTGTCATTTGGATTTAACATCTTGATGATCACGTATGCATCGTCTAATTCTACAATTCCACTTACCTGATTCTTCTTGAGTTTAGATGCCGCTGTTTCGAATTTATCTCCTAATGCTGATTTCCCTTTTGTATAGGACTCTTCATTGTCAGAGTTTACGCTGAATTTCTTAGCTACAGAACTTACACTCTGGCCTTTCTTGATCATCTTTAATGCTGATTTTGCTTTCTTTAACTGATCTTTCTTCTCAGCCGCTGTCATATCTTTTTCTTTTCCTGTCTTGCTGTCTGTTGTCTTTGTTGTGAAAACAAGTTTGTAGACTTTGACAGTTTTAGCTTCATCATCAGATACTGTTACATTTGCTTTCTTGGTGATCGCCTGCATCACTTTACTTGCAATTGTGCTTTCTTCGTAAAGTTTCTGGATCGTATCTTTATCAGCTTCTGTCTTCTTCATGACTTTCTTACCTGTTTCGTCTTTTGCGAAGGCATTTACGCTTTCTTTGATCTGTTTCTTCTCAGCTTTTGTTAATTTGACATTATAGTCATCTGCATGTGCTACTAAAACTTTGATCTGTTTTAACTGACTGATAACGCTGTCTTTTACTGACTTCTGCATTGTGATCTTCTTACCTTTGCTGTCTGTTCCGACCTGCATAGACCACATGCTGTCTCCAAAGTATGCTCCGTACTGTGCTTCTGCCTGATACTGCATGATTCTTGCATATACATGAGCTTCCTGGAATGTTACTTTCTGTCCTGCATATTCAAATAATGTCTTCTCATTCTTACTCTTACATCCTGTAAATAAAGAAAGAGTTAACGCAAGAACTGCAGTTAAACATAGCAACTTCTTTGCTAATTTCTTCATTTCATTTTCTCCTTCACATTTGAATTATATTCAGTTTATATCTTGCGATATTATAGCATAAAACTATCGGATTATCAATGAATTGAGAGAGTTCACACAATGTTCAATCTTTTCCAACTGTTTTACTTTCTTTGTTTTTGAAAGATCTAATACAAATGTTGGATTCTTTCCTGCCTGAAAGGATAATTCGTGTTTGTACTCTTCTAATACTTCTGGTATTTTTTCTACATCTACTGCTGCATCTGGCTTCATTTCAAATGAGATTTTTTCTCCTTTTTGTTTCACATCTGTCATGTAGGCATGATGAGCTAATGCTTTTAAATATGCAACATATAAAAGATTATAGACTGCCTTTGGCATTTCCCCAAAACGATCGATCAACTCGTCTGTCATATCTTCCATCTCATCTTTTGATTCAATTGAAGAAATTCGTTTGTATAATTCCAGTTTCTGATATTCATTGTATACATAAGTTGCTGGTATAAATGCACTGATGTCAAGATCGAGGGTCGTATCAAATTCCTCCTCTTCATGAAGTTCTCCTTTTAATTTAAGGACTGCTTCATTTAACATTTTGCAATAAAGATCATATCCAACAGCTTCCATATGGCCAGACTGTGCCTGTCCGAGAAGATTTCCTGCCCCACGGATTTCAAGATCTCTCATTGCAATCTTGTATCCAGAACCCAAATCTGTAAATTCTCGAATTGCCTGAAGACGTTTTTCTGCTGTTTCTTTTAGCAATGTGTTCTTCTTATACATTAAAAATGCAAATGCATTTCGGTTAGATCTTCCGACACGTCCCCTTAACTGGTATAACTGAGATAATCCAAGCTGGTTTGCATCGTGAATGATCATTGTATTAACATTCGGAATATCAAGTCCTGTCTCGATGATCGTTGTAGAAACTAAAACATCGATCTCATGATTCATAAATCCCATCATGATCTCTTCAAGTTCCTTCTCCTTCATCTGTCCATGAGCAAATGCAACTTTAGCATCTGGCAGCAATTTCTGAAGTTCTGCGGTAACTTCTGCAATGTTATTAACACGATTATACACGTAATATACCTGTCCACCGCGAGTCATTTCGCGATAAACTGCTTCTTTCACCAGTTCTTCATTATATTCCATTACATAAGTCTGTATTGCTCTTCGATCATGTGGCGGTTCTTCTAATACACTCATATCACGGATTCCGATCAGACTCATATGCAGTGTTCTTGGAATCGGTGTTGCTGATAAGGAAAGAACATCGACATCTTTTTTCATTGTCTTGATCTTCTCTTTATGAGTAACTCCAAACCGCTGTTCTTCGTCAATAACGAGAAGCCCAAGATTCTTATACTGCATGTCTTTTGAAAGCAGGCGATGTGTTCCGATCACAACATCTATAGTCCCACTTTTCAAACCTTCGATCGTCTCTCTCTGTTCTTTTGGAGTACAAAATCTTGACATCATACGAACTGTGATCGGATAATTATGAAATCTCTGGGCAAATGTATTGTAATGCTGTTGCGCAAGAATGGTTGTCGGCACAAGGTAGGCCACTTGTTTTCCATTATCTACTGCTTTAAATGCTGCACGAATCGCTACTTCTGTCTTTCCATAACCAACATCTCCACAGATCAGACGGTCCATGATCTTTTTGCTTTCCATATCACGTTTCGTATCATCAATTGCATTTAACTGATCTTGTGTTTCATCGTATGGGAATAATTCTTCAAATTCTTTCTGCCATACAGAGTCCTTATCATAGACATATCCTTCTTTTGCCTGTCTTATAGCATATAGTTGTACAAGTTCTTCCGCAATATCTTTAACCTGTCCTTTAACACGGGTCTTTGTCTTCTTCCATTCATTACCGCCTAATTTATGAAGCTTTGGCTTTCTGGCATTCGCGCTTGCATATTTTGCAATCTGATCTAAGGCTGATGCAAGAATAAATAAATTATCTCCACCCTGATATTCAATACTGATATAATCTTTTTCAACCCCATCCGTTGTGATCTTTTCGATTCCACGATAAATACCGACTCCGTGTTTTTCATGAACAACATAATCCCCGATATTGATATCCGCAAAACTGTGAATTTTTTTTCCCAGCTTTTTCTTTTCTTTTTTTCTACGCTGTTTTTCTTTTCTTCCTTTAAAAATATCTCCTTCAGAAATCAACACCCATTTGACTGCTGGATACTCAATTCCTGTAAGAAGCTTTCCTGCTGTCACAACAATCTGTCCTGCTTCTACTTCATGTGTCAGTTCTTTATCATAGGTAACAACCAATCCATTTTCTCTCAGATCATCACTTAAACGTTTGGCTCTTGTAACAGATGGAGATGCAACAACAATCTTATAACCTTTTTCCTGATATTTTGTAAGATCTTTGACCAGTTCTTCAAAACTATTGTTGTAGGACTGTATCGATTTTGTCTCCATAAATAAAGTTTTTGATACAACAAAATCATTGATCTCTGTGGAAATAACAGAGTAACTGATGATCGGATGTTTCTCAATCTGATATAAAATACTTTCATAATCTGTCACGGTATGTGCCTGTTTTGGAAGCAGATATCCACCTTCCAGTCGACTTTTCATACTTTCTGAATATTCAAGATAAAATGCATCTGCTCTTTCTCTGATATGTTTTGGTTCATCAAAATAGATCAGACTTTCTTTTGGAAAATAATCCAAGATACATTCTGTATTGTCATAAAAATAAGGAAGATATCCTTCGACTCCAATCAGCATATGAAGTTCTCTTAACTCCTCGCGGACACGATTCATTTCTTTTTTTAAACGTAACTGCTGATCTGTCTTTTTCTCTTTCTTGAATTTCTGAATTAATTTTTCGTAATCTTCTTCCATCTGGCGAAGACCATGATCGATTCTTGGCTGATTCAAAATGATCTCGGATGCCGGATAGATCGTAAGCGTCTCTACTTCTTCGATCGATCTCTGACTTTCTTTATCAAAGCTACGGATAGAATCAATTTCATCTCCCCAAAGTTCAATTCGATATGGACTTTCCTGAGTATAAGGAAAAATATCGATAATACCTCCACGAACCGCAAACTCTCCAGGCGCCTCAACAAATGGTGCTTTTTCATAGCCTCTAGCAACAAATTCTTCAGCAATTGCTGCTTCTTCTAATGTTTCTCCTGTTTTGAAAGTCATTTTGTGATTCTTGATATCGCTTAATGGAACAACCTGATCCATCACCGCATCAATCGTCATAACAAATATTCCACATTTATCATCAAGGATCTTTTTGATCGCCAGCATACGATCTCTTGCAATCGCATTTCCATGAACGTCTGCTGTATAAAATAATGGATCTTTTGCTGGAATATACTGTGCTTTTTCTCCAAAGAAATGACTTGCTTCCACCCACTGTCTTGCCTTATTTTCATCTGGCACAATAATGATCTTAAATTGTTTTTTCTTTTTATTTCCGATCAGACTTGTAAGATGCCATTTAGCCGTATCCGTACATCCTGACACCAGAATAGGACCTCTGTAGTCTTCAATTCCATCTTTTAGCTGTCTATATACCGGATCATCTTTTAATATATGTTTTAACACTTTTTATCCCTGCTTTTTCTTATTGTGGCGATTCATCGCTTCTGTGATGTCGCCCATAACGATCAGCTGTACGGCATCGTACACTTCATCAAAACGTTCCGCAAAAATTGCCTGTTCCTGTTTTGTAAAATGTCCTAACACATAATCTGCCAGATCGTATCCTTTTGGTTTCTCTCCGACACCAATCTTCACTCTTGGAAAATCCATGCTTCCTAAATGATTGATAATACTTTTTAATCCATTATGGCCACCGGCACTTCCTTTTCTTCGGATGCGTAATCTGCCGACATCAAGATCTATATCGTCATGAATGATAATAAAATCTTCTGGTTCTAATTTATAAAAATCCATGATCGGACGTAGACTTTCCCCGCTTAAGTTCATAAATGTCTGTGGTTTTACAAGAAGAACTTTCTCTCCTCCCATATAACCTGTTCCAATCAATGCCTTATATTTCCCTGTATTTATATTTATGCCTTCTTTGTCTGCAATATAATCAAGGGCTTCAAATCCAATATTGTGTCTTGTATTATCATATTTCTTTCCTGGATTTCCCAGTCCAACGATTACTTTCATAAAATGCTTCTCCTTTTCTTAAATCAAAGTCATTTTGTCACACTGACAAACACCCGGAAATCCTTAGATTCCCGGGTTATCTTTTTCTTTATTTAGCTATAGTATATCCCAATTTGCTGTTGTCAGCAAGATATTTATAATGTTTCAAAAAACTGTCTTGTTTTATTTACTTTATTCATTAAACTGTCAAACTGCTCTGGTGTCAATGACTGTGGTCCGTCACATAGTGCTTTTGCTGGATTATTATGAACTTCTACCATAAGTCCGTCTGCTCCTGCTGCGATCGCTGCTAATGACAGTGGTTCTACCATCTCTCGGATTCCTGTTGCGTGAGATGGGTCAACCATTACTGGAAGATGTGATTTCTTCTTGATAACAGGAATGGCAGACAGATCTAAAGTATTTCTTGTTGCTGTCTCATATGTTCTGATTCCTCTTTCACAAAGGATTACATTTTCATTTCCTCCTGCCATAATATATTCTGCACTCATAAGCCACTCTTCAATTGTTGCTGCAAGTCCGCGTTTCAAAAGGATTGGTTTGTCAATCTTTCCTAATTCTTTTAATAATTCAAAGTTCTGCATATTTCTTGCCCCAACCTGAATCAGGTCAACATCCTCGAATAATGGAAGGTGACTCGCATCCATGATTTCTGTGACAACTGGAAGTCCTGTTGCTTTCTTTGCTTCTAATAATAATTTTAATCCGTCACCATGGAGTCCCTGGAAAGAGTATGGAGAAGTTCTTGGTTTGAAAGCTCCTCCTCTTAAAAGCCCTGCACCGGAATTTTTCACATCATTTGCTACTTCTGTGATCTGTTCTTTTGTCTCTATGGAACATGGACCTGCGATTACCTGAAAATTTCCTCCTCCGACTTTTACTCCACTTACATCGACAATTGTATCATTTGGATGGAATTTTCTGTTGGCTTTCTTGTATGGTTCCTGAATACGCTGTACATTTTCAACAATGCTGTTTGCCATAATGTGACGCATATCTACAATAGAAGTATCTCCTACTAATCCCAGGATTCTTGTATTCACACCTTCAGATTCATGAATTCCTAATCCCTGGTCTGTCATCTCTTTCTTTAATGCATTGATCTGTGCCTCTTCCGCCTGTTTCTTTAAAATAATAATCATGTTCTTTGTCCTTTCCCGGCTATGCAATATGTGTGTTCCATACAAAGTGTGCAGCTTTTTTCTACGGTACCTTTAGAAAAAGAAAAGGCATGCACTCTGTTGCAAGAATGCATGCCTTAAATATTTTACTTTGTCTGTTTAAAGTGACATAAGCTTTGGCGATGATTCATTGCAACAAAAATAGTCAGGATAAAAATAATAACCCTGAAAGCTAAAGTAATAGAATGTGCAATTGTTCATCTTACTTGTTGTCATCTTTGTTCTCCTTATTTTGATGTTTTTACGATACATTAATTTTGATATTGTGTCAATAGATTTATAGATGTTTTTTATAAAATTCATAAATTATTTTTATTATTCGGTCTTGCATGAATTCCTACTGAAGTCTGTACTACAAAATCAAATTGCTTCATGACTTCCTTACAGTAGGACGGCTTACTTTATAGCTCTCACAATATTTTGTTTATAACTATTTATAAATTCTTTAGAATTGTTCATACTTTATATATTGAATGCCTCACAGATTTTGCTATACTTAAAACATAGTTTTTCATATATATTTTTTAATCCTCTCTTTTCAGAAAAGCAACCGCTCATTTTATTGAGCGGTCTTTTTATTTTTCAGAAATTAGTGTATGATAGGCTTTGGTTGTTTGTATACAATCAAATTTTTAAAGAAGGAGTCACTATTTTATTATGAATACTTTTCAAAAATTCATCCAATACTATAAACCTTACAAAAAAGTCTTCATTTTTGATCTGATCTGTGCAGCATTTATCAGCCTTGTTGATCTTGCTTATCCACAGATCCTTCGTTCACTTACAAAAACTTTATTTCTTAAAGATGCTTCTACGATCCTTAAAACACTTCCTGTGATTGGCGGTATCTTATTTATCTGCTATGTTTTTCAGGCTTTTTGTAAATATTATGTCAGCTGTCAAGGACATATCATGGGTGCCCAGATGGAACGTGATATGCGTCGTAAACTTTTTGATCATTATGAAAATCTTTCTTTTTCTTATTATGATCAGCATAACACTGGACAGATGATGAGCCGTCTTGTCTCTGATCTATTTGATATTTCTGAGGCAGCCCACCATGGACCAGAGAACTTGTTTATCTCTCTTGTAAAGATTGTTGGATCTTTTATTTTCCTGTTTATCATTCAGTGGAAATTAGCCATCATTCTTCTTGTGATCGTTTTGCTTATGATCTTCTTTAGTGCAAAACAAAACCGTAGAATGCAAGCGACTTTCCTCGATAACCGTAGAAAGATCGGTGATATCAATGCATCCCTTCAAGATTCTCTCGCTGGAATCCGTATTGTACAGTCTTTTGCAAACGAAGATATTGAAGGCGAGAAATTTCGCCTCGGAAATGAAGCTTTCTTAGATTCCAAACGTGATAATTATCATGCCATGGGAAGCTTCCAAAGTGGAAATACATTTTTTCAAGGAATGATGTATCTTGTAACATTACTTGCTGGAGGTTATTTTATTGCTCTGGGACAAATGAGTGCCGCTGACCTTGCGATGTATGCGTTATATATTGGAATCTTTATCAGTCCAATTCAGATTCTTGTAGAGTTAACTGAAATGATCCAGAAAGGTATGTCTGGTTTTATCCGCTATCAGGCAATCATTGATATTGAACCTGAGATCACAGATTGTGTTGATGCTGTTGATATGAAACATCCTGATGGAGATATCTGTTATCATGATGTTTCATTTAGTTATGAAGACAATGAAATTGTATTAAATCATATTGATTTCACAATTAAATCTGGAAAATCCGTTGCTCTTGTCGGACCTTCTGGTGGTGGAAAAACAACTATCTGTTCTTTGCTTCCTAGATTTTATGATATCACAGACGGCTCCATTACCATCGGTGGTCAGAATATTAAAAATATCAAATTAGAAAGTCTTAGAAATTCCATCGGTATCGTCCAACAGGATGTTTACCTCTTCGGTGCCAGTGTGAAAGAAAATATTGCTTACGGAAAACCAGATGCAACATTTGATGAAATTGTCGAAGCTGCTAAAAAAGCAAATATCCACGACTTTATCATGACATTACCAGATGGCTATGATACATTCGTCGGAGAACGAGGCACAAGATTATCTGGCGGCCAGAAACAAAGAATCTCCATTGCGAGAGTCTTCCTAAAGAATCCACCAATTTTAATATTAGACGAAGCCACCAGTGCATTAGATAACGAAAGTGAACAACATATCCAGAAAAGTCTGGACGCACTTTCCAAAAATCGTACAACCATCACAATTGCACACCGTTTATCAACCATTCAGAACGCAGATGAAATTCTTGTTATCGACGGACAAACAATCAAAGAACGCGGAACACATGAAGAATTGATCACCTTTGGTGGACTTTATGCAAAATATTATTATATGAACAAATAATGCATTTTTATCATCTGTTAACATAATTAGTTTAGAAGTGTTTATAAATTCTTTAGAATTGTTCATACTTTATATATTGAATGAGTTGAGGATTTTGATATACTTAAGACATAGTTTTTCATATATATTTTTAATCCTCTCTTTTCAGAAAAGTAGCCGCTCGTTATGAGCGGTCTTTTTTTGTAGAAATTGAATAATTTTAATTTATAGTTGGCCAACTGTATATTTCGAGTATATGATAAAAAATAAATAAGCAACTGAACACGATGCGGTGGAATTTTAAGGGGATGTGTGTGGAGAATGGTATTGGATATGAATTAAGGTTTTCTCAGACAGATGATATGAAGTTTGAATGTAGCTCAAACATCTCATTAAATCGGTATTCATAAGTCTCTTGAATCTTCTGTTAACGAATACAAAACTTATCAGCCAATACCCTATAACATACACTCTGTATAGTGGTTTCGATAGACTTCAGTTTTATGTGACGGAAATCAGAATTTATATCCTGTCTCCATATCCACCACATTCATCAGTCCATCTCCCGCCATATATCTCTGCAGATTTCCCGCAGCAATATCCACAATTCGATATAATGTTGCCGGATGATGAAAATCTCCTGAAATATGTGGTGTGATGATCACATTTTCGATATTCCATAATTTATGCTGTGTCTGAAGCGGTTCTGGATCTGTTACATCTAAACCTGCCCCGTAGATTTCTCCCTGAATCAGTGCTTCACATAGATCTTCTGTATTGACAGCGCTTCCTCTTCCTGCATTTAAGAGAATTGCTGTATTTTTCATTTCTTTGAATCGCTGTTTATTGTAAATGTTTCTTGTAGCTTTTGAATCTGGTAATACGGAAAATACTACATCTGCTTCTGGCAATAATTTATCTAGATCATCCATTGTATGAAGTTCATCAACATCCTGTGGTACCTGTCCAAGTCTTCTTTTGATTCCGATAATGTGATAACCAAAATTTTTCATCAATCTTGCAAAGTATAATCCAATATCCCCAAGTCCAACGATCAGTAATGTACCACCTCGTAATGACATAACAGCCCCTTCATCATGCCATTGGCATTGGTTCTGATTATCTCTATACAGATGTAACTTCTTCTGAAGTGAAAACAGCACTGCTAACATGTGTTCTGCAACACCAGGGCCATAAGCTCCTGTTGCATTTGTTAAGATTACATTCTCCGGTAATACACCCTTTTTTACATATGGGTCTGCTCCTGCTGAATTTAACTGCAACCATTCTAGATTTTTGGCTTCCTTTAAATAAAATGGAGCTACATTTCCGATGATAATGTTGGCTTCTTTTATCATCTCTGGTGTTACCTTGTCGTAGGAACTATATACAAAATGACTTCCTTTGGCATGTTTCTCTAATGTTTTTTTATGTTCATCTTCTACTGGCATAACAACCAAAATGTTTTTATTTGTTTTCATTGTTTTAACGCTCTCCTTATTTGATTTTAGATATTGTTTCTATTGTAACTCGTTAATTAACAAAAGAAAACCCCCGGAGTTTTTCTCTTTTATAAATTGACATTTATAATTATTTTTTGTTAATATATTCCATGTAAATATTTTACAATATATTTGAGTCTCTTCTTTCATCTGTTATCAGCATCAAATATTTCAGTCAAACGCCGGCCACAATCTGAGCATGAGAGCAGAACCTCTCCCTTGAAAAGACAAGTACGGCTTGATGTTTGGGCAGAAGACGAAATGGATACTGTTTATAATATTGAAGCTTTATATAACTGTATAAAAGAGCATCTCCAACAAAGCACTGAAGAAATTAAATATACTCTTCATCCCAGACCTGCTGGATATGGATCATTTTCTAAAACCATGATCATCTGTTTGCTCTGCCCACTTTTATGTGGGCTATTTTTCTTTTGGGAAGGAGCCAAAGGCGAACTTTCCTATAAATTAAAAAAAGAAAAGAAACATCTCCATAACCACATGAAGATGCCTCTTTTATTTTATTTCCTAAATATTAAATTTATCAATCTGAAATCTGTGCATGTAACCCCTGCAGTGAATTTACTTCTTCATTCTGATCTGCATGTGCTTTTACATAAGCAATTCCTTCTGCTGCCGCTTTCGCTGCTGCAATTGTTGTATAATATGGAATCTTTGCTTTGATCGCACCTTTTCTTAAGTAGCTATCATCATGAATACTGTCTTTTCCAACTGGAGAGTTTACAACAATATCAATATCACCATTTGTGATAAGATCAAGGATATTTGGTCTTCCTTCACTTAATTTATTGACTTTCTCTGCTTTGATTCCTGCTTCATTTAACAGCTTACATGTATTGTTTGTTGCAAGAATCTTGAATCCATCTTGATCAAATGCTTTCGCTACTTCTACGACTTCTTCTTTATCCTTGCGGTTTACAGAGATCAATACAGTTCCTTCTAAAGGAAGTTTCGCTCCAACACCTTCCTGTGCTTTATAGAAAGCTTCCCCATAAGATTTGGATAATCCAAGAACCTCACCTGTAGAACGCATTTCTGGTCCTAGAACTGGGTCTACTTCCTGGAACATATTGAATGGGAAGGCTGCTTCTTTGACTCCATAGTATGGAATTTTTTGTTCTTTTAATTCTGGTACTGGTGATGGTTTTCCTGTTAATTCAGATGTGATGATCTGTGTTGCAAGTGGTACCATTCTCACGTTACATACTTTAGATACCAGAGGTACTGTACGGGATGCACGTGGATTTGCTTCTAATACATAGACTTTTCCACCTTCGATCGCATACTGCATGTTCATCAATCCTTTGACATGCATTTCTTCTGCGATCTTTCTTGTATATTCTTTGATTGTTGCTAAATTTTCTTCTGAAATATGAACGGATGGAAGGATACAAGCGGAATCTCCTGAATGAACTCCTGCAAGTTCGATATGTTCCATTACCGCTGGTACAAATGCGTGCGTTCCGTCACTGATCGCATCTGCTTCGCATTCCATTGCATGATTTAAGAAACGGTCGATCAAAATTGGGCGGTCTGGTGTTACACCAACAGCTGCTTTCATATATCCTGTCATGCTTTCGTCATCATAGACAACTTCCATTCCACGTCCACCAAGAACGTAAGAAGGTCTTACCATCACTGGATATCCGATCTTTCCTGCAATCTCTAATGCTTCTTCTACCGTTGTTGCCATTCCTGATTCTGGCATTGGAATCTCTAATTTATCCATCATTTCACGGAACAGATCGCGGTCTTCTGCAAGATCAATGACAGATGGAGATGTTCCAAGAATCTTCACACCATTTTTCTCAAGTTCTGCAGCGATATTCAGTGGTGTCTGCCCACCAAACTGTGCGATCACTCCTAATGGTTTTTCTTTGTTGTAAATGCTTAATACATCTTCGACTGTTAATGGCTCGAAATATAATTTATCAGATGTATCGTAGTCTGTAGATACTGTTTCTGGGTTACAGTTTACGATAATTGTCTCAAATCCCATTTTCTTTAATGCCTGAGATGCATGTACACAGCAGTAGTCAAATTCGATACCCTGTCCGATACGGTTTGGTCCACCGCCTAAGATCATGATCTTTGGCTTGTCTGTAGAAACTGGATTCTTATCTTCTGCGTTATATGTTGAGTAATAGTAAGCACTGTCTGGTGTTCCACTGACATGCACACCTTCCCATGCTTCTTCCACACCGATGGAGATACGTTTATTTCTGATATCTTCTTCTGGGATTTCTAATAACTGACTTAAATATTTGTCAGAGAATCCATCTTTCTTTGCTGCTGTTAACATTTCATCAGATGGCATGTTTCCTTTGCATGCAAGAAGGGCTTCTTCTTCCTCAACTAATTCTTTCATCTGCTCAATAAAGTATGTTTTTACTTTTGTCAGTTCAAAGATTTCATCAACAGTAGCACCTTTTCTTAATGCTTCGTACATGATGAAATGACGTTCGCTTGATGGTGTTACTAATTTCTTTAATAATTCTTCTTTTGTTAAAGTATCGAAATCTTTAGCGTGTCCAAGCCCGTAGCGTCCTGTCTCTAAGCTTCGGATTGCTTTCTGGAATGCTTCTTTGTATGTCTTACCGATACTCATAACTTCACCAACGGCACGCATCTGTGTTCCAAGTTTGTCTTCAACACCTTTGAATTTCTCAAATGCCCAGCGTGCAAACTTGATAACGACATAATCACCGTCTGGTACATATTTATCTAATGTTCCATATTTTCCACATGGAATATCTTTTAATGTAAGTCCTGCAGCAAGCATTGCGGAAACTAAAGCGATTGGGAATCCTGTTGCTTTGGATGCTAATGCTGAAGATCTTGACGTTCTTGGATTGATCTCGATCACGATGATACGATCTGTCACTGGATCATGTGCAAACTGAACGTTTGTTCCACCGATAACCTGTACAGAATCTACGATCTTGTATGCCTGTTCCTGTAATCTCTGCTGGCATTCTTCGGAGATTGTAAGCATTGGTGCAGAACAGAAAGAGTCTCCTGTATGAACACCTAATGGGTCGATATTCTCGATGAAACAGACTGTAATCATATTTCCTTCTGCATCACGAACTACTTCTAACTCTAATTCTTCCCATCCAAGAATAGATTCTTCAACAAGTACCTGCCCAACTAAACTTGCCTGAAGTCCTCTTGCCATAACGGTCTTTAATTCTTCTTTGTTGTACACCAGTCCTCCACCGGCTCCACCCATTGTGTAAGCTGGACGAAGTACCACTGGATAACCAAGCTCATCAGCGATCTTTAGCCCATCTTCCACGCTGTAAGCAACTTCGCTTCGTGCCATCTCGATTCCAAGTTCATCCATTGTCTTCTTGAACTCGATACGGTCTTCTCCACGTTCAATACTATCTACCTGTACACCAATTACTTTGACATTATACTTATCTAAAATACCCTTTTTATATAACTCTTCACATAAATTTAATCCGGACTGCCCACCTAAGTTTGGAAGTAAGGCATCTGGACGTTCCTTCGCAATGATCTCCTCTAAACGTTCTGCGTTCAGTGGCTCAATGTAAGTTACGTCAGCTGTTTCCGGATCTGTCATGATCGTTGCTGGATTGGAGTTAACCAATACGATCTCGTATCCAAGTTTACGAAGCGCTTTACACGCCTGTGTCCCCGAATAGTCAAATTCGCATGCCTGGCCGATGATGATCGGTCCAGATCCAATGATCAACACTTTGTTAATATCTGTTCTCTTTGGCATAAAAATAATTCCTCCTTTAGACTTTGTTATTATTATATAAGAAAATCATCAAAATCGGAATCATTTTGTGAGGTTTTTGTAAAAAATAGAATATTCATATCCTTTTTTCACTGCGGATAAGAATTTCTTAATGTCATTTTATAAATCATTTATATTTGTTTATATTCTGTATATTGAATCTCGAAATGGAAATGACTATACTATAACCATACCTCAAGGAAAAACCTAAAAGATAAGACAAAAAAGAATTTCAGGAAACATCCTACAGGTATAGTTTTTTCATATATATTTTTAATCCTCTCTTTTCAAAAAAGAAAACCATCATACCCCAGGTGGTTTTCTTTTAGATTGTCACTTTTTTATCGATTTTTAATAAAGAAAGGAGCGTATGTTTTTACATGCGGAAAAACTATGTTGGAAAACTTATTTAAATTGAAGGAGAATCATACCTCCGTAAAAACTGAAGTCATCGCTGGTATTACTACATTTATGACAATGGCTTACATCCTTGCGGTAAACCCAAGTGTGCTTTCTGCAGCTGGTATGGACCCTACTGCCGTCTTATTGGCTACATGTATCGCTTCCTTTATCGGAACATTATGTATGGGGCTTACTGCGAACCTGCCATTTGTACTTTCTGCTGGTATGGGATTAAATGCTTATCTTGCATACACAGTTGTTGGCGTAATGGGATATCACTGGCAAGTTGCTTTACTTGCTGTATTTGTTGAAGGTCTGATCTTTATCGTATTATCTTTAACAAATGTTCGTGAAGCAATCTTTGATGCGATTCCATTAAACCTAAAAAAAGGTGTTTCTGTCGGAATCGGTATCTTTATTGCTTTCATTGGTCTTCAGAATGCAAAACTTATTGTTGGAAATGACTCAACATTATTAACGATCACTGACTTTACAAAGGACTTCCATTCTGCTGGAATCTGTTCCTTACTCGCAGTCATTGGATTACTGATCACAGTCATTCTTTACATCAAAAAAGTACCTGGATCTATCCTGATCGGAATCCTTGCTACATGGATCATTGGAATGATCTGTCAGGTAACAGGAATCTATGTTCCAGATATCAACGCAGAATATTACAGCCTGTTCCCTACATTTGAAATGACAGACTTCTCAAAATTGGGAGAAACATTCGGTAAATGTTTCCAGTATGACTTAAGCAAAGTTGGAATCTTTAACTTTATTGCCGTTGTATTATCCTTCTTATTTGTCGATCTGTTTGATACACTTGGAACTTTAGTTGGTGTCAGCACAAAAGCTGGAATGCTTGATGAAGAAGGTAAACTTCCTGGAATCAAACCAGCATTAATGGCTGATGCTATTGCTACTACATCTGGTGCCGTACTTGGTACATCTACAGTTACAACCTTTGTTGAATCTTCTTCAGGTGTTGCTGCTGGTGGACGTACTGGTTTAACAGCTGTTGTCGCAGGATTCTTATTCCTGATCTCAACATTATTTGCACCGATCTTTACAGCAATCCCATCCTTTGCAACAGCTCCAGCGCTGATCATGGTTGGATTTTTAATGTTCGGAGCGATCTCTGACATCAAATTTACAGATGATAATATGACAGAAGCGGTACCTGCCTACCTTTGCATCATCGCTATGCCATTATTCTATAGTATCTCTGAGGGAATCTCTATTGGAATCATCTCTTATGTGATCTTAAATGTAGCTTGCGGAAAAGCGAAGAAGATTACACCTTTGATGTATGTACTTGCAGTATTATTTATTTTAAAATACGCAGTTCTGTAGAGAACAATATAAATTAATATTTAAAAGGAAATTCTGAATTAACAGGATTTCCTTTTTATACTTTATAGGATTTTCGTACAAATTAAAAATAGCCGTATCAACTTATTACTGATACGGCCATTATTATCTCTTCTTATTCTTTTATTCTTAAATCTTATCTTACGATTCTTCGTACACAATTCACTGCTCTGTAATTCGCTGCAGATACGTGAACTCCTGTTGAAGTACTTCCTGCATGAACCACCTGATTATTACCGATATAGATTCCTACATGTCCGACTCCTTTGATCATCTCATAACAGATCAGATCTCCTGGCTGTTTATTTGCCCATGAAACAGCTGTTCCACTGTATCTTTGTTCTGTAGACCTATGTGGAAGTGAATATCCAAAATGTTCATAAATCTTCATTGTAAATCCAGAACAGTCAACTCCGCTTGTCAGGCTTTCTCCGCCCCATTTATATGCTAACCCCTTAAATCTCAATGCATATTTTGCGACTTCTTCACCTTTTGCTGCTGTACTTGTTGTCTGTGATGAACTACTTGTTGTGGATGGTTTTGTTTCTGATAAATAATCTGAACTTACATAACAGTACTTTCCTCTGTATTTTACAGTTGTCCATCCTGATTTGTTTCCATAACATGTAATGCTTGTCCCTCTCTTATAAGAACCAGCCTTAGCTGCACTTGTTGATGCCTGCTTTCTGATCGTCAAAGAACTGGCTGTTACATAGCGGGTATATGTACTTGTCTTTGTACTGAAAGCTGTAGTAGTTGTTGCCACTGCTGGCTTCTTTGTTGCCAGATATCTTGTTGCTACATAATACTTAGAATTTTTATACTTAATTCTTGTCCAATCTCCCTTTTTGCTATAACATTTTAATTTTGTTCCTTTCTTGTAGGAGCCCATAACTTTACCTTTTGATGATGCAGTCTTGCGGACAATAAGTGAATTGGCATTTACATATCTATAATAAGATGCATATACTTCATGCGCCTTAGAAATTGTTAAAAATGAAAATATACAACATAAGCTTAATGCAAAAGTTATTGTAGTTTTGATTATTCTATTTTTCATAAATCCTCCTTTTCTTTCTTATTCTACTATTCTTTTCTTAACTTGTAAATATCTTTGTAATAACTCCTTAATATTTTTAATATCCAAAATCAGGACCACCCGTCCAACGGGTGGTTTGCTCTAGGGCTATAAGCCCATAACGAAAAAGGAATCAGTGTTATCTGCTTGATATCACTGATTCCTCTATCTATTGTATTTAAGATTTTATGTATTAACTATTTTACAATTCTTCTAACGCAATTAACAGATCTGTAATTGGCTGTGGATGTATGAATCCCTGTTGCTGTACTTCCGGCATGAACCACTTTATTATTACCAATATAAATTCCTACATGTCCAACTCCATTGATAGCATTATAACAGATTAAGTCCCCAACCTGTTTACTACTCCATGAAACAGACTTTCCATAGCTTCTTTGTGAAATAGAACTATGTGGAAGATAATATCCAAAATGCTGGTAAACTTTCATCGTGAATCCAGAACAGTCTGCTCCCCTTGTAAGGCTCTCTCCACCCCATTTATAAGGATTCCCTATAAACTGTTTGGCATAGTTAGCTACCTGCCGTCCTTTTGATACTGTTGAATTTGTTTTAGATGGCTTAGTCGAAGATAAATAAATAGAACTTACATAAGCACTCTTTCCACTATATTTTATCGTTGTCCATCCAGATTTATTTCCATAGCAGGTAATACTTGTACCTTTCTTATAAGAACCCAGTTTCGCTGAGCTTGTTGTTGCCTTTTTACGAACTGTTAAAGAACTTGCCGTTACATAACGGATATATGTACTACTTTTTGTAGCCGTTGATGGTTTCTTTGTAGAAAGATATTTCGTAGATACATAATATTTGTGACTTCCATATTTAACTTTCGTCCAGTTTCCACTCTTGCTATAGCAAGTAACTTTTGTCCCTTTTTTATAATATCCTGCAACTTTTCCTTTGATAGATGCTTTCTTACGAACTGTTAAGGATCTTGCTGTTATATATCTTGAATATGAAGCATATACATTATGCGATTTAAAGCTTCCTATCGTAAACGATAAAATACAGCAAATACTCAAAATATAAGAAATCACTATTTTTTTGATTTTATGTCTCATATTTCCTCCCATTTTTTGATTTCTTATATATAATACTACATTTTTCATTTTTTGCAAATATTTTTGTAATATTTTTGTAATGTTTTTAATATTCCGATTTATGCAAAATTTGTGCAAAAATCGTATTTACAATTATGATATATTTCTAATTCTGTAATTGTTTTATATCTTTACTAACAATAAAGACAATTCCCATTGGTACTTTCATTTTTCCTGTTGTGATTTTATCATCAAAAAATAAATCTTTTTCATAAAGTTGAATATTATAGCTTTGATAAAAAATACATGCTTTGATATTTTTCTTATATCCATTTTTCACATCGACATATTGTGAGGCAGAAATAAATATTTTATTTTTTGGATGAATATTTTCTTCAACAACTTTTTTTAAAATCCTCAGATTTTTATTATTATCCTGAATTATCTTTTCAAAAACTTTGGCTAAAACTGTATAACAAAACAAAAAAGCCCTAAAACCTAGGTAACTCCTAAGTTCTAAGACCTTTGTAAGAAGAGCGATAGACGGGGCTCGAATAATCCTACGTGTCGCTAAAGCACGTAAAAAGGAGGGTTTCAGGGTTCTCTTTTTTCGATTTATGCAAAATTTATGCTATTGTATTTTACCATAATTTCAATTAATATATTATAAAATTAAACCTTTGCTCCTAGCAAAATAAAAAATCAAGCAGAAAATATCTCAAATAAATTCTCTGCTTGATTAAAATCCTTTTATTATCTATTTTTTATAAATCTTCTAATATTTTCCTCACATCTATATCCTAAAATACAAAATAATAATGCTTGTATTCCTCTTCCTACTGCATTATTAATATCTGGAGTTAGAACAATAAAAAATAAAATAAGATAACCAATTCCTATAATTAAATATCTATTATTTTTTTTATTTTTCAATTCATTTCACCTACCTAAAACAAAACAAATACAATTAATCTCGCTCCTATTCCTGCAAATGTTTTTGGAATTCCTACTTTTTGTAATGCATGCTGAATTGCGTCTGTAATTGTCCCCTCTGCATTAGCTGCGATATTAAGAACTGCTGATACTTTTTGATATGTAAGATACTTCTCAACCTTTTCTGCTGCTGCTTTTGGTAATTTTTTTGCAGCCTTTCGAATTGCCTTCTCAAATGCTTTAGCTCCTATATGTTTAAGTTTTTTTAACATTGCTTTAGCTGCTATCTTTGCAGCCTTTGATTTTACCCCTCTTCCATAGCCATTACTCACATTGATATTATCTTCCTTTAATGAATCATTAAAGGCTTGAGCAAATGCACTCATTTCACTTTTAGTTAATGTAGTTTCTGCATCAGATGATTGTGTACTTATTCCGTATATGATATCATTTTCATTAAAAATATCATCATTCAACGATACATCTTCCTCCGTTGCTGTAATTTCATCAGCATAAACATTAACTCCTGAAAGAGCCGTAGTTCCAATAATAACTGAAGATAAAACAATTGCTACATTCTTTTGAAATTTAAAATTCATAGATGTCCCTCCCTATTGCTAGATTGTTATTTCATCAACCATATTAGTCCTACCAATTTTTTATGTCAATAGTTTTTTGTTTATTATTATATACAAAACTAATTGTTTTAATGGTATTGATTTTTTTATCAAAATGATTTAGACTGTAGATACTAGTAGATAGAGGATATGCTATTAGTCTTTGTCGGCAGTAGAGAGCTGGGGTTTGCCGCCTTTCTAATCAAGAATTTTTACTTTATTATTTTAGAATCAAATTATATTTATATATATAAAAAGCAATCAAATTATTGATTGCTTTTTTGTTTTCAGAAAGGAAAATTCTTGAATCCTTGACAGGCTCTACGAAAGGAGGTTTTTATGATAAAATTTTCTATTGTCGACATCAATTTATACTTAATATTAGCATATCATTTAATTTATATAACTATCAACTGCCTGTCTGTCAATCGCAACATTACTACTATATATGTATATGGAAGAATTTGCTTCCTATGTACAAAACGTTGCTTCTAAACACAATTCAAGATTAATTAACATTAATGAAAAAATCAACTCAATGCAGTCACTTGCATTGATAAAAAACGAAAAAAGAAACAATTTAAAAATAGGATTATACTTTTTGATTTCTCACAATTACAAAATTGTCTTAAAACGAAATGCAAAAGGAAACCGGAAATATCAAATTGTAACAGAAGATAAAAAACTTCTTTGTTTACGTTCTACTGTACACGAAAATGATAAAAAATTAAAAGCATTATTTAATGGAGACCATTATAAAGTAACACCAGCGGCTCTATTTCGGTTATCAATTGCACTTTCTCTTACTTTTGAGGACGCATATGACTGGTATCTTGCTTGGGGATATGATTTATCATCTGATGCATATCAATGTGAGGAGTTTGCAAAACTTTTGCGTAAATACTGTATCAAGTCTGGTCATTCATTAGAAGTTTCTGACGTTCACGAAAGATTATATCAGGCTGACCTTTATTCACAAATTCATCATTTAGGTGCATTATATCCAAGAGACCGAAATAAAAAGTAACAGAAACAAGAACAAAATGATATTCTTTATATATAAATACAGCTATATATTTTTAATTAATATATAGCTGTATTTATTATAATTTTAAATCTTAATCTGGTTTATATAAACCAAAACCATGTTCCCGATGGTAAGCTGGTCCTTGTGGCTTTTTACCATTCCAATACTTATCACTTCTTACTTTATCATATAATTTCAATATATTCCAAAATTCTACTCTCTTATCAATATCATATTGAGGATTTCTGTACTTATCTTGTACAATTTTTCTTTCTATTTCCCATTCCTTATCCGTTAATTTTTTTATTCTTTCATAACTATACTTAGGAGCTTCTTTTTTTTAAATAAAATTATATACTCCCACAGCACTTAATATGCCTATACCCAATATCATTTCTTTTATTTTTGCCATATCAATTCCTCCGATATTTCTAATTGATAATCTATTATAAATTATTTTTCTTCATGTCAATAATAACACAAATCTATTCTTATTCATATTTTACAAACATACTTATTTATTTTATTATCTACAATTCTTAAAATTTGCCTTTTTAAATTGTATTAATTTATATACAAAATAAAGTTTTTTTTACTCAATATGAATAATCAATATGCGTTAAACTAAGCTCAACATCGATGTTAGAGTTACAAGTCAATTAGCACAATCAAACGAAAGGGGGTAATCATGAATATACTGAACGTCTGTATTGATGCCGTCAAAACAGTAGGTACAGAACTTATACTCATTGGCATCCGTCCTTATTATAAATATGAGGATGGAAAAAAAGTAGATAAGATTGAGGGTTATCGTTACGAAATCGTTCTCTGTCAACGCAAATATGAACGACTATTTGTCAAAATTGCAGGCGACCAGCGTATTCCTTTTAATGAAGATGAAGGTGGACTTCCAGTCCAATTTGAAAATCTTGAACTTCATGTTTATTATCAATGGAAAACTGGCACTTACGAGATATCCGCCACGGCTACTAACATACAGACCTACAAGAAAGGATAGTAGAAAGGGATGTCTAATCCCTTTCTACTATCTTAGCGTAAAAGGTAGTATTACCTTTTACGTTACAAGTAGCTTGTAGCATCACACATATAGAAAGGAGTGATAATTGAATGAAGAATCCAAATTCTCAATCACGAAAATGGTTATTTACCATTCAAAAACCATCTCAATGTGGCTTATCAAATGAATATGTTCATTCTGTATTGCAAGGCTTAATGACAGTAGATTACTATTGTTTCTGCCGTGAGATTGCAAAAACAGGTTCTGAACACATGCATATATTCATTTACAGTCACTCCCCAATCCGATTTTCAACGGCTAAAAAGCGATTCCCAATGAGTCATTTAGATAAAGCTCTCGGAACTTGCGCCGAAAACCATGCTTATCTCTTAAAAGAGGGAAAATGGGCATCAACGGAAAAAGCAGAAACTAGCATAAAAGGCAGTTTTCAGGAATGGGGAACAATCCCAGCAGAAGGGAAAGAAACTAATCCACAAAAGAGTAAATTAATTGAGTTAATTCAGTCTGGCATGACAACGAGTGAAATCATTCTTAGCAATCCAAATTATGCGTTCAAAACAAACGATATTAATGTATTGCGAGAGACTCTACTGTCTGATAAATACTCACGTGTTAATCGTGAGTTAAATGTCACGTACATCTTCGGTAGTACTGGTGCTGGGAAAAGTCACTATATATTTGACCACCATTCTCCGCTTGACATCTGCCGTATCACAAGTTATGGTAACAAATTAAATTCGACAAAATTTGATTCCTACCATGGCCAAAATACATTGGTATTTGAAGAATACCATTCGCAGATTTCCTTACCGGAAATGCTCAATATATTAGACATTTACCCATTGCAACTTCCGGCCAGATATAATGACCACATTGCATGTTATAGCAATGTCTATATTGTGTCAAATCTGCCCCTAGATGCTCAATACGCTGATTATCAAGCTTATGATAAAGAAACATGGAACGCTTTTATTCGACGTATCACATCTATTAAGGAGTTCAAACGTAATGGCGTATCTACCATAATTATTGACCATGACAAGAAGGAGTATCTGCTATGACACAAAAAAACAGGACTCAACAACAATTAGGGGATAATTATATCCCCTTAAGAATTGCATATCGTATACAAACATTTATGCGAAGATTAAGAAATGATTTCAAAGTGCAAAAAGTATTCTTTATGTATATAATCATTATGTTATTTTGCAATCTTTTTATCAATGTTACCGTTAATAATTCTATCAAAATGATGGAATCTAAGGTTTCTATGCTAGTATTTGGAGGACTACTTTTATTAGTTTTATTTTTTAAATACAGCGATGGATTTCTTGACAGAAAATACTATGATTTGTTTTTCTCAATAGGATTTAAAAATTCTGCTAACATTCCGCCTATATTGATATCGCAGGAATGTATAGATAATTCAATCCAATTAATTTTTGACAATGTTGGTATACCTTTTTCATATTGGCAAAATCATAAAGAAGAGTTGGAAAGTATATTAAATATTTCTATTTCTTCAATTAAAATTGGAAAAAATAATCGGCAAATTATTATTAACGCATGTCATGGAAAATTTGATTATAGTAAAGATATTTATTGGAATGACGAAAATCATCCACAAAATAAAGGCTCTCTCTTAATAGGAGAGTCTTTATTTAATAAAATATATGTCTCTTTAAATGATTATCCTCATATCCTCATTGGTGGAGCAACAGGTTCAGGAAAGACATTGCTTTTAAAGCTAATACTAATGCAGTGCATCAATAACGGATTTATTGTTAATATCGCAGATTTTAAAGGCGGTGTCGATTTTGGACGTATCTGGGAAAATCATTGTATGTTTGTTACTGACATCTCAAATACGACAAAAAAACTAGATGAAATCATTTCTGAACTAGAAAACAGGAAAAAATTATATGCCAAAAATGGTTATAAAAACATCTCTGAATACAACAATCATGAACTCATCAAACACAAGCGAATTATATTCGCTTGTGATGAATTGGCAGAACTTCTTGATACCACTGGATTATCACCGAGAGAAAAAGAGCCAATTAAAAAAATTCAAAATCAGCTAAGTAGTCTAGCACGTTTAGGTCGAGCATTCGGAATTCATTTGATTCTTGCAACACAACGTCCAGACGCTAATATCATTAGTGGACAGATAAAAAATAATATCAGTTATAAAATCTGCGGACGTGCTGACCAAGTTTTAAGTCAGATTATTCTTGATAATACCGATGCCTCGATATATATTCCATCAGATTCAAAAGGATTGTTTCTAAATCAAGATGGCACATTATTCAAGGCATACCTTTTTGATGAAACAACAGACATACAAGGCGGTGGTCGTATGCACACGGAACAATAACAACTAGGGAAGAACTTTTATCAATCTACTTTCGCCAACTGTTCAGACCTGTTATAATTATTCCTGAAGAGAACCCTGTTAAAAAAGAAATGCAAACTTTAACAGAAAAAAAATTTTTAGAGGAATTTTATAATACAAAAGGTCACAACTGGCGAAAGGATAAAACCTCTGGAAGATATCTTGTATATGTTTATGATGAAGCATATAAAAATCATCGTAAACTACTATCTAAACCAACTAAACAAGCATTAGATAAAGCAGTAATTAAACATTACCATGCAAATGAATCTACCTTTGAAGATTTATATTTTGATTATTACTCATTAAGATTTGGAACAGAAAGCAATTCAACTCGTGACAGGTGGGATTGTACATGGAATACTTATTTTGCGAATAATCCTTTTATTCAAAAACCAATAAGTCAATATTCTTTAGGCGACATTGAAGATTTTGTTTACCCTATCGTAAATAAAAAAATGACTCGTAAGCAGACTCAAAAAATATTGAATATCTTAAAAGAGGTATTTCATCGTTCTGTTTCCAAAGATTATCGTGTAAATAATCCGATGACTGAATTTTCAATTCCTGACTCTTATTTTGTTCGAGAATACGATAAAGATGTTGAAGAATCTGTTTTAAATTCCTTTGAATTTAAACTTTTACAAAAGGAACTTTTTCGAGAAATTGAAGATTTTCCAAAATATTCAACTGCTTTCGCCATCTTACTGGATGCTTATACTGGTGCTCGTGCTGGCGAGGTAGTCGCATGGAAATGGTCTGATATTTCTTTCAAGAAAGGAATTATTTCCATTCGTCGTGCGGAGAGTCGTCATTCCAAACGCAATGAGCAAGGCGAAAAAATCAAAGGTTATGATTATATCATTGGAGATGTCAAAACCAAAAATTCAAGACGTAATCTTCCATTGTCCAAAAATGCTTTGAAAGTCTTACATCTATTAAAGGATTGGCAAAAAGAACATAACATCCATACAGATTGGCTTTTTGTCAACACTGACGGTCAACGTATCACTGCCAGTATCCTTGAACAAAAGTATCGCAGATTATGGAAACGTCTTGATTTAGATTCAGGTAATGGCGGTATCCATTGTTTACGAAAGACTTTTTGTACCGAACTTGCATTAAAAGGAATGTCAATCTATGAACTACAAAAACTGATGGGACATTCAGACATTGCCACAACGCAAAAATATTATATAAAGATTGGTATTGATAACGAAAATTCTTTACAATATCTGGAAGCTTTATAGAGTTTATGCAAATTTATGCAAAATCGCAAGAAAACATAGAAATGAAAAAATCCCGAAACCCGCATAAATGCGTGGTTTCGAGACTTTTAACCGAAAGCGATAGACGGGGCTCGAACCCGCGGTCTCGACCTTGGCAAGGTCGCGCGTTACCAACTACGCCACTATCGCATATTTATTTTTTCGGAACAGATAATATATTATCGTATTTATCCTTTCTTGTCAACATCTATTTTTATTTTATTGTCATAATTCATCCACTATAGTAAAATAAAACTAACATATATCCATCGTTGGTGGAGAATTAAAATCCTATACGAAAATGATGAATGAAGCCAGAGATCTTGCAACTGATCGAATGATCGAAGATGCTCAAAATATGGGAGCTGATGCTGTTATTAATGTCAGGTATTCTTCTTCCGCAGTTATGCAGGGTGCAGCTGAGATCATTGTTTATGGAACAGCTGTAAAATTCTTATAAACTAACAAAAAGGTACTGAATTCCTCTTCTGTCTAAATTGGAATTCAATACCTTTTTATTTATTTTCTCTCTATAAATTATAATAAAGATTTATATAATCCAATAATATCTTCTACACTTGCATCTTTAGGATTTCCTGGTGCGCATGCATCTGCATAAGCTGATTCTGCTAAGAACTGTAAATCTTCTTCTTTTACAATTTCTTTTAAGTCTGCTGGTATTCCGACATCTGCTGATAATTTCTTAACCGCATCAACCGCTGCTTTTCTGTATTCTTCCTGTGTCATATCTTCGACACCTTCAACACCCATTGCTTTTGCGATATATTTGTATTTGTCTCCTGTTGCATCTGCATTGTATTCCATAACTGTTGGAAGTAAGATTGCATTAGCTACTCCATGAGGTGTGTCATAAACTGCACCTAATGCGTGAGCCATAGAATGTACAATTCCAAGTCCTACGTTTGAGAATCCCATTCCTGCAATGTACTGTCCCATTGCCATTCCTTCTCTTCCTTCTGGTGTATTTTCAACTGCTCCTCTTAAGTTCTCAGAGATCAGTTCGATCGCTTTGATATGGAACATATCTGTCATTTCCCATGCTGCTTTTGTTGTGTATCCTTCGATCGCATGTGTTAATGCATCCATACCTGTTGCTGCTGTTAATCCTTTTGGCATAGAAGACATCATTTCTGGGTCGATCACTGCGATAACTGGAATGTCATGTGGATCTACGCATACGAATTTACGTTTCTTTTCTACATCTGTGATTACGTAGTTGATCGTTACTTCAGCTGCTGTTCCGGCTGTTGTTGGTACTGCGATGATTGGTACACAAGGCTTCTTAGTATCTGCAACTCCCTCCAAGCTTCTTACATCTTCAAATTCTGGATTGTTGATGATGATTCCGATAGCTTTTGCTGTATCCATGGAAGATCCACCACCGATTGCGATCAGATAGTCAGCTTCTGCTGCCTTAAATGCTGCAACTCCTGTCTGTACATTTTCGATCGTTGGGTTTGGTTTGATCTGTGAATATACTTCATAAGCAAGTCCTGCGTTATCTAAGACATCTGTTACTTTCTTTGTAACTCCGAATTTTACAAGATCTGGATCAGAACAGACAAACGCTTTTTTGAATCCACGTTTTGTTGCTTCTGTTGCGATTTCCTGAATTGCTCCTGCTCCGTGATATGATGTTTCATTTAATACGATACGATTTACCATTTTGTACACTCCTTTTTTCCTTGACAATTTTTTAACTATCTTTATTATAAAATTGTTTTTTCACGAAAACAAGTTACACATTTAGCAAAATGTAAAAAATGTTACACATTATCAAAAGTGTAACATTTTCTTATCTTTATATATCTTTAAATAAATCATAAAGTTTCGGTGGCATCGCTTCGATCAACTGATCTGCCAGCTGTTCCGGTGACATCTTCATTCCTGTTGTCGCCCATTCTACAGTCATTGCAATCGACCCTCTGCAATACATTCTCAATAAGAATTCTAATTCCTCTGGAATTTTATCAGCGCCCTGTTTGTGAATGATATCACAATAAAACTGATAAATACACTGATAATCGTACTCCATCAGACAATTCTGACTTTCACTTGAAAATGCTGCAGCAAAAAATTGTCCTTCACCTTTGATGAATTCAAACTTCTTAATAAGACCTTCCCTCAACGTCATACTGATACCCATCTGTTTAAATGACATCTGTGCCAACACATCAAAATACCAGTTGATCAGATCATATTTGTCTTTAAAATGTCGGTAAAAAGTGGGACGAGTTACATCACACTGATCTACAATCTGTTTGATCGTGATCTTGTCTACTGGAGTATGTACCAGTAATTCTTTCATTCCATTTGCTAATTTATATTTCATCTTCTCTGATGCATCCATCTTATTCCCACCTTCTTTCGTATATGATTCTATTTTACCTTATTACTTATATTTACGAAAGACAAAAAGGCGATTATCTGTTTTTTCTGCATTTTTAAAATGCATTTCTTATCACAGATCATCGTCTTTTTATTTATTATCAAAAAACTTCATGCTTAATAAGCGGCTTTTCCTCTTCCACCACATAAACTATCAAATTCTTTTAATTTATTTTTTGCCTGCTGTGAAACATTTCTTGGAACTTGAATCTGAACTACTGCGTATTGATCTCCTTTCTGGGATGGATTCTTCATCAGTGGCATACCTTTGCCACGTAGTCTGATCTTAGATCCTGACTGAGTTCCTTCTTTGATCTTGCAAATAACATTTCCATATAATGTTTTGATCACAGCTTCTCCTCCACATACTGCGGTGCTAAACGGAACATTGATCGTTGTATACACATCATTTCCTTTTCGTTCAAATCCTGGTTTTTCACCAACGGTTACTTTCAGGAATAAATCTCCTGCTTCTCCACCGCCCATTCCTGGATTACCTTTTCCTCTTAAACGGACGCTTTTTCCAGTATCAATTCCGGCTGGAATGTGAACCTGCAGTGACTGGGTTACACCATTTTGATCCTGCAGATGAATGACTTTATCACAGCCAGTTACTGCTTCGTCAAAGCTGATGGAAATATCGGCATGAGCATCAGAACCTTTCTGTTTAAATGAACCACTTCTGAATCCACTGCCACCAAATCCACCAGAAGATCCAAAACCACCCTGATGGAAACTGCTTCGATGGAATCCTTTACTTCTGTTGCTACCTCCGAACATACTTCCGAAGATATCACTAAAGATATCATCACCATCTCCACCTTCAAAATGGAACTCCTGATATCCTCCATGATTTCCACCATAGTTCTGATAATTTTTATAAAATTCAGATTCTGCACCGGTTCCGTCAAAGGCAGCATGGCCATACTGATCGTACAGTTTTCGTTTCTCTGGATCACTTAAAATATTATAGGCATCCGTCACTTCTTTGAATTTCTGTTCTGCTGTTTTATCTCCAGGATTCATATCTGGGTGATATTTTTTTGCCAGTTTACGATAAGCCTTCTTGATGGCTTTCTCATCTGCAGTTTTGCTGATTCCAAGAACTTCATATAAATCACGTTTTGCTGCCATTTTGTTTCACCTTCTTTTCCTTTCTCTCCTCAGATATAAAGAATTCCCCGGGAATCTGATCATCCCGGGGAAAGTTCTTTTATCCTTCAATCGTGACGAATTTCTTTTCTTCCACTTTCTTCTCCGGAGCTTTCTTCGGAATATCCAGCATCAGAATACCATTCTCATATTTACCGTGGATATCTTTTTCTGTGATATCTTTGCCAACATAAAAGCTTCTGCTCATATTGCCTGCATAACGCTCACGGCGGATGTATTTACCTTCTTTGTCTTTCTCGTCTTTATCAAGTCCTTTGGCTGCACTGATCGTTAAATAACCATCTTTCAGTTCCGCTGTAATTTCATCTTTCTTGAATCCTGGAAGGTCGATCGCTACTTCGTAGTTACCGTCTTTTTCCTTCACATCTGTCTTCATCAGGTTCTTTGCGTGTTTACCATACAGTTCTTTATCAATATCTGGGAAAGAAAAATCCATCCAGTCGTCATTAAATAAGTTTCCTCCAAAAATACTAGGCATCATCATCATAAGTCATCTCTCCTTTTTCTTTATAATAATGTTTTGGCGTGTCAGGTTTGGATTCCTGACACTTGCCTTTTATGTGAAGCGTATTGAGAAGTTCTCAATACGACTTGTTGTATCTTGTTGGGCCTTCGGTTCTTTGGCTTCTCTCTTAAGCCCTTCCCTCTTGCTCTAGTTGTAATATAACACCTATTATTAGCACTGTCAAGAGGTGAGTGCTAATTTTTTTAAAATTTTTTATTTCATAGGGGATTTCATCAAAATTTCCTATGAAATAAAAAATGATCGTCTAGAAAAACAGCATTAGAAAATTCTCTAGCTGTCTTTCCAGACGATCATTTATTTTTTATCATATACTGAAAAACTTCAGTTGACCAAGATACAAATTATAATTTCTTAGCTAATTTAGCTTCACGTCGCTTCTCTAAATTAGAAACAATAATACTACAACTAGCATCTCCAGTAATATTAACAGTAGTACGTCCCATATCAAAAATACGGTCAACTCCTGCAACTAACGCAATACCATCTACTGGAAGTCCTACAGATGTTAATACCATAGCCAGCATGACCATTCCAGCTCCTGGAACTCCTGCTGTTCCGATGGATGCTAAAGTTGCTGTTAAAATGACTGTTAACATCTGAGATAGCGTTAAGTTAATTCCGTAACAAGATGCAATGAAAATTGCACAAACGCCCTGATAAATGGCTGTTCCGTCCATATTGATCGTTGCTCCTAATGGAAGTACAAAAGATGCGATCTCACGATCTGATCCTAATTCTTCTACACATTCTAAGTTGATCGGAAGTGTTCCTACAGATGATGCACTGGAAAATGCGAACATGATTGCTGGTAACATTCCTTTGAAGAACTGTAATGGACTTAATCCACCCATTGTTTTGACTGCCATAGAGTAAACAACAACTGCATGTACAATATAGCAGATATATGCTGCTAATAATACCATTGCTAAAGATCCGATGATCATTGCTCCGTTTTCAGCGATTACTGGACATAATAAGCAAAATACACCGATTGGTGATAATTTTAAGATCATTTCCATACATTTCATGAAGACTGCATTCAGATCGTTAAATGCTGTAACCAGACGATGGTTCTGTTCTTCTCCGATCAGGATGATTCCGAATCCAAGTAAAACCGCCATAACGATAACCTGTAACATATTGGCTTCAACCATTGGTGATACAAAGTTTGATGGGAAGATATTTACAAGTGTATCCATTAAAGATGTTGTTTCTCCCATTTTATAAGACAAGTTTGTTGTTGCGATAACTGGGAACATTCCTTTAAAAAGGTTTCCCCCGATCAGACCGATCGTGATCGCAAATGCTGTTGTACACATATAATATACAACTGTTTTTAATCCGATAGATCCAACCTTCTTGATATCACGCATAGAAATGATTCCACACATAATAGAGAATAATACGATTGGAACGACGATGAATTTTACAAGATTCAGGAAGATTGTTCCAAATGGTTTGATATACGTGTTTGCAAATGTTGCATGATTCTGCATCAGAAGTCCTGCTGCGATAGCTAAGACTAACGCAATGAAAATCTGCATTGCCAAAGACATTTTTTTCTTTTCTTTCATAGTATCTCTCTTTCTAAACTCAAAAATTTAATAGGCTCAAAAATAAGGCACTGCTCCATTGCAATGCCTTATTTTTTGCATTTTTCCTTGATGATTTTATCATAATCATCTTGTGAAATCAATATATTTATACTTGGAAAGCATGATAAAACTTCTTTTTAACTTACTTTAAATGAAAGAAGATCATCTCTACTTAACGGTCTTGTATAATAATATCCTTGAATCAAGTCTACACCCCATTCTTCTAATAGTGCAACTTCTTTTTGTGTCTCTACACCTTCTGCAACAACTTTATGCCCAAGATTCTGCAAGATCGATACCATATTCTTGTATAATAATGCGATCTGCTGGTCTTCACAAATACCATCTAACATAGAACGATCAAGTTTCACTGTTGAAAATGGCAATTTCAAAATAGTATTCAAATTCGCATACCCTGATCCGAAATCGTCCAGACAGATTTCGATTCCAACTTCTCGAAAATCTGAAATTGTCTTGTATAATTCCTCACTGTACTCTGTTGCAACTGTTTCTGTCACTTCAAACTGAAACCAGCTGTATGGAAGTTCTAATTCATTGATGATCTTAAACAGTTCCTGACTATATCCAGTTTTCAACAACTCTAATGGTGAAAGATTGATCTTGATGCTTCCAATCTGTTTCATAAGTGCCGTATGACTCTTCATAAAGCGACAGATTCTTCGAAATTGCAGTTTTCCAAGTTCAATGATCTGTCCATTCTTCTCTGCAAGATTAATAAAGATATCTGGCGGGATCATTCCCAAGGTTGGATGTTTTAAACGACTTAATGCCTCCATTGTCACATAATGGCCATCTTTTACCGAATATAATGGCTGATAATATACTTCGAACAGATCATCCTCAATCGCAGTATTCATATATTTCTTCACACGCTGTTCATATAAGAATCCCTGTCTTGTTGTTTCGCTATTCTCTATCAACGTTGTCTTATCTGATTTTGGTTTTAACAAGATCAGATATTCAAGGTATGCCAACATCATATCATTGTCCACAAGTTCTTCAGCATCTGTTATTCCACAGATCGTTGCTGGAAAATCAATCATCTCATCTCCAATATCAAATGGTGTCTGAAACAGCTCCATTACTTCTTGTTTTGTTTTTTCATAATCTGCTTGACTCATAGAAAAGATCAAAAACTGATTCCCATGAATTCGAAAAATATAATTTCCCTCTGTAATCTGATTTAATTCATCTGCAACATCGAGCAGCAACTTGTCTCCTACACTGTTTCCATATAATTTATTCACTTGTTTTAACTTCCATATACTGATCTGTAATACATGGAATTTCTGTCCTCGTTTCATCTGTTCTGGAATCCACTGATTTAAATATCCTTTGGCAAATACGCCCGTTAGACTATCAACAACTGTCTGTGGATTATAAAGTGTCCAAAATATAATAAAAATACCAATGATCAGACCAAATTCCGTCAACAAATATTGTGAATAAACAGCCTCGATCGCTGTACATACGAATCCAACTACAACAAATTCCCAAACAGCACGAAGTTCATTTTTCCCATACTCATCTTGATGGAAAATGAAATTATACATTGCTATCACAACAAAAAAGAACGTATAGATATATATCATCAAATACCATGGCCCATATAAATATTCTCCATTTGTATTACAATAAAAAAACTGCCCATGAAAGATATTAAGGATCACAAGAGACTCCATAAAAATGACTGGAATCATACCAAGCATGATATTTCTTTTTTTCATCTTATGCTCACAATATCTCAAGATTTGTATCAACCCATAAAACACATATGGGATCAATACTTCCATCAGATATAAAAATGTCGTAACCCCAATGATCAGCGAATTATATGCTGGATTCCTCTTCTGGATCAACATACAGCTGACCAGATCTGAAATACTGCATAGCACAGCTCCAACGATAAAGATCCAGAAAAGCTTTCCACTAATTCCTGTTAATTGTTTGTATCTTACAAAATGAACAAAAAGGATCAAGAGAAATATCAATCCTGCGATCAAAAAGTCCATATTATATTGAATCATTTCCCCCACTCTTTCTTCTCTTCTTGCTTTTTATGATAGTTTCCTTCGGGTCAAATCTTGCATAACCAACAGACACATATGGCAGCCTTATAACTCCAATTCTAATATTCCCCTTGAAATTTTATGTTTTCCCCTATGTATTTTAGTATATCATTCTAAAATACATAGGGGAATCATGATTTCAATATAAAATGTATGGCAAACATGATCTGTAATACGAAGATTCCAGGAATCCCTAATTTAAAATACCATTTTCTTGTCTTATGATGAAAGACTGTCATCCCGATCATGGCTCCTATCGAACCGCCGATCAGTACTAAACCGATCAGTTTTTTCTCTCTGATGCGCCATTGTCTTGTCATCGCTCTCCATTTATCTAGGCCGTATAAGGCAAATGTTATAATATTTATAATGATCAGATATAAATGTATATATGCCGATTGCATTTGTAAGTCTCCTCTTTTGCTCTCACAACTTCTTCCACATGTTTCGCAACCGTCGTACAGCATCCTCCGACTGCACTTGCTCCTGCTTTCATGTAGCTATATGCATATTCTTCGAAAGATAATGCAGACTGTTTTCCAAACCAGACTTGCCGTCTCACCGATTCGGTAGTATTCTTTCATCTATGATTCACTCTTTTCTCTCAAAGCTATTTTTCTTTATCATAGCATACTTTTGTTACTTCTGAACCATATCCATTGCAAATAAAGCTGCTCCAAGTGCCCCGCATAACTGAGCTTTATCACTGATCACAAGAGTTGTTCCAAGTTTTTCTTCCAGTGTCTTTACCAGACCTTTATTCTTAGATACACCACCTGTCATCATATAGCGTTCTTCTCCTCCAACTCGTTTTGCAAGAGCTGCTGTTTTGGATGCAACGGCTTTATTTAATCCGTGAACAATGTCATCGGTTTCTTTGTTCTGCGCGATCAAGGATACGACTTCTGATTCTGCAAATACCGTGCACATACTGGAGATTGTGATATCTTCTTTGTATGTAAGTCCTGCTTCACTCATCTGGTCCAAATCCATTTCCATTGTTCTTGCCATCATCTCTAAAAATCGTCCGGTTCCAGCTGCACATTTATCATTCATAACAAAGTTTGCAACCGCTCCATTTTCGTCAAGACGAATGACCTTGCTGTCCTGTCCACCGATATCAATGACCGTTCTCACTTCTGGATTTAAGAAATGTGCTCCTCTTGCATGGCATGTGATCTCTGTGATACTTTTATCTCCATCGGTGATTGCCGTTCTTCCATATCCTGTTGTTACCATAGCATCGATATCTTCTCTCTGAAGTTTTGCCTGTTTTAGGGCCTCTTCCAAAGCTCGTTCTGCTCCCATCGCTGCTCCAGCACCTGTTGGCAGAATGATTCCTGTCACGATTTCTCCATCTTTATTCAAAATAACAACGTCTGTACTTGTAGATCCGCTGTCGATTCCTGCAAAATATCCTTTTCCCATTTTCTTCTCACCACTTTCTAAATTGTCCATATTCATGCTTTCTGCAAATGCTTCTAATCTTGTCAGTAACTGTCCGCTGCTCTGCACTGTATAGTCTGACTCGATCTTTAATAATGGCACTGTAATGTTTTGTTTTACCTGTGCATACTCAAAACTGTAGAAATCACAAAATTTGACCGTATGGTAAATGATCCCTTTTAAGTTTGGATCATTATACAAACGTTTTCTTCCGCTGTTATCCATCATACGCATACAAGGTGTCTGTCCTAAAAGTTCTGCCGCATACCATTCCATTAATTCATTAAAATCATCTGTCTTTGGTGGCTTTACTTCACCGACGCTTCGGTTATTGACACAAGTATCATTCTCCACTGAATATGGCATGGATTCTTTGACCATTTCATATAATTCATTTCCCATTCTTGCCCCAAGAACACTGATATATGGTTCTTTCTGCTTTTCTGGTTCTTTAAATGCTTCAACAAATTTTTTTTGATCAAATTCAGATCCTTTGTAGGCTCCATAGGCTCTTGCAAGTCCTTTTAACTGTAAAACAGTTCGTTCCCTGCTGCATTCTCCGTCACAGTGCAGCATATCGATCATATATAAAAAATCAAGTTTTCCACTGTCTTCCAGAATATCATAGACACTTCGGATCGTATCACAGCAGTTTACTAAAACCAGTTCTTTTACTTTCCCAGTCATAACTGCTTCTAAGACAGCTTTTCCAAATCCACAGATATTTGGATGTGCGATCTGATCTGCGAGATCAAATCCTTCCGGCATCTGGTTTAAATTCTCACATTCCCCGCCAAATGCCTGCAATAATTCAATTGGTGTATATTTACAAACGTAATATGTCTTACTCATCTTGTCCACCTTCCATTTCTTCAGCTCCAAGCATCTCTAAAAATGCTCCTAGTCTTGTTGAAGTCTGTCCTTCTCCGCCGTGGCTTCGGTCACATCCATCTCCGTCTAATAACAGCATTGGAATTCTTGCTTCTTCAAACTTCTTCTTGGCAAGCTGTGCTGCTCCAAGTGTATGTTTACATCCCCAGTGTCCAAACCAGACAGCTCCATCTGCTTTCACATCTTTTGCATGGCGGATTCCGGCTTCAATTCTTCTTACCGCACTTCCATTTAATCCATGATAGACCATTCTTCTCGCCATCGCATCGTATGGATCTTCTGGATCAAAATCAGGTTCGAATGTACGACTTAACTCGCATCCTGCGATCTGTGCATTCTCATTAAATGCCAGTGCTTCCTGTACTGCACCTGACCAGAATGGGATCGTGTGCATCCAGTAGATCTTCTTTCCTTTTTTCTTTGGTGCTTTTTCGATATCTTTTAATAACTGATCCACATATTTCTCTTCTTCTTTTGTTCCCAACAAAATATTATTTGTCATTCCTGCAAAAAGCGGTGTGACAAGATCTGTTTTGATATCTTTATCTGCGGATTTTTTCTGACATTCAATGAACTTATCCATCGTACGTTTGCTTCGTCTCATTCGTTCTTTTAGTCCATCTTCTGTAATCGTCTTTCCAGTACATTTTTCCAAAAATACTTTCAGATCTCTGATCTGATCTGCGACATATTTGACGTTATCTTCATTTTGCTGCATCGGTACATCGATCGCAAATGCTGGTACATCATATAGTTTTGCTAATGTTTTGAATGTTAGCAGATTTGCATCGCAAGTAAGGTTTGTGTATACGATACATTTGGGCTTTGGAAGGATCTTCTTCTGTGCCGCTCCCAAAAATGTCTTATGATAGCTGCATAGTGTTTCTGAAATTCCTGTGTTCTCTGCCTGCTGTAAAAATGCTCGTTCTGCATTTGATGCGGAAAGATAGCAGGAAAATGCTTCTACATTATATGGATGTAATCCTGCTTCGTGTAAGATCTCACATGGTGTAAAGATACTGACGATCGCACATTCCTGAGGATTCTTAAGTGGCATCAGCATCGTGTTCATCATCAGATGTGCGAGATATCTATCTGCTGGCAGTAATCGTTTGTCTGGTGTAAATTTATATTTTAAGTTCTGAGCTTCCCATCCAAGTTTTAATAATACTCTTGCTCTGTCTGGATTTGTATTTGCCCATTTCTCGATATATTTTCCGTATGTCTCTATGATCTGCATATTTATTTCACGTCCTTTTTTTGTTCTAAAGAACTATATTACTTGTTATTTTTCAAAAAATCAACGATTAAATTTGGCACAATACATATATATGTATACATTTTACGGATTTTTGTGATAAAATGAACTTTTATGCTTAAGAAAGGATTTGGTAATTTTATTATGAATAATGATAAAGAATTTTTAGCAACGGAACCCATTGAGAAACTGCTTTTAAGACTGGCAATTCCGACTTTGGCCGCTCAGATGATCAATATGCTTTACAATATTATTGACCGTATTTATATTGGACATATTCCTGGAAGTGGCGCTTTAGCTCTGACTGGAGTTGGAGTTTGTATGCCGCTGATCATGATCATTTCGGCATTTGCCGCTCTTGTTGGAAATGGTGGTGCCCCTCGTGCTTCGATCTTGATGGGTAAGAAAGATCTTGATTCTGCGGAAAATATTCTTGGAAATTGTTTTACGATGCAGATCATTATCTCTGTGATCCTGACTTTGATCATGTTCTTTGGAAACCGTACATTTTTGATGGCATTTGGAGCTAGTGAAAATACGATCGAATATGCGGTTAGTTATATGAATATTTATTCACTTGGTACGATCTTTGTGCAGTTAACACTTGGAATGAATGCGTTTATCACGGCACAGGGATTTGCAAAGACTGGAATGTATTCTGTTTTGATCGGGGCTGTGATCAATATTATTCTAGATCCAATTTTTATCTTTGCATGCCATATGGGTGTTCGTGGTGCTGCACTGGCTACGATCATTTCTCAGGCTTGTTCTTGTATCTGGGTGTTGAGTTTCTTATTTGGGCCAAAATCTACACTTCGTATCAAGAAACAGCATATGCCTTTGAGTGCTCCGGTGATCCTGCCTTGTCTGGCTCTTGGGCTTTCCCTATTTATCATGCAGGCAAGTGAAAGCATTATCTCTGTATGTTTTAATTCTTCCTTATTAAGATATGGTGGAGATGTTGCAGTTGGTGCAATGACGATCCTTACAAGTGTCATGCAGTTTGCAATGCTTCCTCTTCAGGGACTTGGACAGGGTGCACAGCCAATCATGAGTTATAATTATGGTGCCAAAAATGCAGATCGTGTAAAGAGCACTTTCTTCCTTTTATTAAAGGCAAGTTTGACTTATTCTGTGATCTTATGGGTACTTGTCATGGTATTTCCTCAGGTATTTGCAGGTATCTTTACTTCCAATCCTGCATTAGTTGCATTTACCAAAAATGCACTTCGTGTTTATATGGCAGTCATGTTCATGTTCGGAATTCAGATTTCATGCCAGATGGCATTTAACTCTCTTGGAAAAGCAATTTCTTCTATTGTTGTTGCGGTTATGAGAAAGTTTGTGCTTTTGATTCCACTCATTTATATCATGCCACATATTTTCACAGCTGATCAGACAACGGCTGTTTACATGGCAGAACCAGTTGCTGATTTTATTGCGGTGACATTTACAGCAATCTTATTTTCTGTTCAATTTAAGAAAGCTTTGTCTGCAATCCGTGGACAGTAATTGGTCAAACATAGACTTTGAGTATATTAAATATTTTTCTGAATTTTGGTCATCTTTCGGACAGATAGAAATTTTCTATTTATACTCAATACACCTCTGTTTTTACAAGTTAAAATCTAATCATGACAATCTCCACTTTCATCCCAAACCAATACCCCAGTCTCCATGGCTTCTTCATACTTCGATATCTTATAAGCTAATCTCTCCACCGTACTTTCAATCTGTGCTTTTTGTTCTTTCAAAACATTCATCTGCTCCTGCAATAACTCTAATCTTGCAGGAATCGTATTATCTCCTTCTTTATATAATTTTACATACTCGATCATAACCTCTATTGGAAGTCCTGCACTTCTCATACAAATGGCTAATTCTACCCATCCCAGGTCTGATTCCTGATAGTCTCTGATTCCATTTGGCCTTCTCGTTACTTTTGGGATCATTCCGACTCTTTCGTAATATCTTAAGGTATCTGCAGAGATATCATATTTTTCTGCTACTTCTTTAATCGTCATAGTATTGCTTGCTCCTTTCTACTTATTTCTGAGTTTATTTTAATCCTTGGAGCAGGGTTTAAGTCAAGATTTTTCTGATCTCCTCATGTATATCTGGTCTTTTATATGATAATTTGTTAAAATGATTTGGATACCACTTTTAATCTGAAAAGATTTAGAAGGAGATTTCTATGACTTATTATGATATTTTATTTAGTTTCTTTATCTATGGTTTTCTTGGTTGGTGTACCGAAGTTGCATATGCTGCTTTTAAACAACATTCTTTTGTAAACCGTGGATTCTTAAATGGTCCAATCTGTCCGATCTATGGGATTGGCGTGACCGTTGTCGTTGCTTTGTTGCAACCTTATGTTGGGAATCTGATCTTACTTTATATTACTTCTACCATTCTTGTTACATTTCTTGAATGGCTGACTGGATTTCTGCTTGAGAAGTTATTTCATCATAGATGGTGGGATTATTCTGAGCTGCCTTTGAATATTGGCGGTTATGTATGTCCTTTATTTTCTGCGATCTGGGGTGTCGCTTGTGTGTTGATCGTGAAGCTTATTTATCCTTTTACGGATAAACTGGTTTCATTTCTTCCAGTATGGTTTGGTAAATTCCTGCTTGTATTATTAACGATCACGATTTTCGTTGATGTTTGTATTACTGTTCAGGGTATTTTAAAGTTCAACAAACGTCTGGCTCTTATGGAGGATATTGCGAAAGAATTGCGTAATATTTCTGATCAGATCGGTGAGAATATTTATGACAGTATGATGGATGGCTTGGAAGCTCAGGATCGAATGAAAGCTCGTGCGGATGTTATTCGTGAGAAAGTAGATGAAGTGAAACAGGAAAATACTGAAGAAGTCAAAGCTCGTATGGATTCTATGAAGCAACGTGCATTTGAACTTCGCACTAGATATGAAAACATGGCAAAGCTTCCTACATTCACATCTCGTCGTATCTTGCGTGCATTCCCTAAGATGATGCCTCGTGAGCATGTAAGAGAATTTGGACAGTTGTGCCGGATTTTGAAGAAGCGAAGAGATGAATTGAAGAAAAAATAGCTGGATTTTAAAAGGAATTGCTTAGTTGTTTGCAGTTCCTTTTTGTACTGTCTTTACATATAATTTATTATTTATTGATAAGCTGATAGATAAGTATTCTTAGTATAAAAATATAATTTTGTTGAAAAATGTTACTTATATAGCGTGAAATATTTCATTAGGACATTATACGCACCCCAGTGGTTTGGATAACTGAAATTATTGAATATTATAATTTCTCCTGTGCATAAATAGACAAATCCCCATTCACTCCATAAGCAATCGCACAAACAATCACAAATAGTACCATATTAGCTCCTCCAAATACTTCCAGTCCGATCATGATCGGTGCGATCAGTGTATTTGTGGCACTTCCAAAAACTGCTGCATATCCTAATGCTGCACATAACATTGGTGGCAGTCCGAATAGTCCACCTAGAATTACTCCAAGAGATGTTCCGATTGAGAATAATGGTGTAACTTCTCCGCCCTGAAATCCAATTGCTAATGTAAAGATCGTAAATAGCAATTTTAGGATCCAGTCATACCCGTAGATCGTCTGTCCTGTAAATCCTGCTGAGATCAGGTTTGTTCCGAGTCCGCTGTATCTTGATCCATGAACAGCAAATAATAATACCGCCAATGGAATCGCCATAAATCCGATTCTCAAAAACTGATTCATAATCTTTTCACCCATAAATGCTTTTAATTTGCTTAGTGAGAATGAAAATAATCGTCCTGTCAGTCCAAAAATAATCCCAAGGCAGATCACAGCTGCAATCGTCTTTGTTCCTGACAGATTTACTGTATCTTTCATTACAACTGAAAACTTTTCCAATCCAAGACTATGTGATGTAAATGCTGCTGTATATGCGGATGCTAACGCTGGAAGTAACGCTTCATAATCCATTTTCCCTATGACAATCACTTCAATGGCAAAAAAAGTTGCACTTAGTGGTGTCTGAAACAGACCTCCGAATCCTGCTGCCATACCGATCACTAACATTAATCTTCCATTCTCTGGAAATTTGAATTTTCTTCCGATTGCATGAGATAATGTCGCTCCAATCTGGACAGCAACCCCTTCTCTTCCTGCACTTCCTCCGAATAAATGCGTCAACCATGTCCCGATCATTACCAATGGAATTAATAATAATGGGATAGCATCTGTTTTTTGCTGTCCAGCTTCAAAGACAAGTTTCATTCCTTTTAAGCTTGCTTTACTGAATGCATAATACATTGCCGTAATCACTAATCCGGCAATTGGCAGGAATGGAAGTAAGTATTGATAATGTATGGTTCTAAAATCAGAGATTGCGATCAGTACTCTTCCAAACAGGGCATCAATTGCTCCTACGATGATCCCCACGATCACTGCCATAACAAAATATTTCAACAACTGCAAAATATAGCTTTTCTTGTCCATTTTTTATAAATTCCTTTCTTCTATAGAGTAAAATAAAAAGCTGATAACCCCTGTGTCCATTACACAGATGTCATCAGCTTATTTTGTTAAGATATCATATCTTTTTGATCGTGTCAATTTTCACCAGCCACTGCATTTATAAGTGTACAACGCAGTGCCATTCTGTTTTGGCCACCATAGGTACAGGTAAATAGTGTCATATCCCATTTGCCTTTTTCCATTTGTTTTACATTGGTTCCTTTAATGATCTCTATATCAGAAACTTTGTATTCAAATCGATTCCCTTCTACATCAATAAACCAGATCTTGCTTCCGATGTCCAACGTCTTTAATCGACTGAAATGACTTCGGTAATTATGACCTGCAATGATGATATTTCTTTTGTAGACACTTCCTTTGTATCTTCCTGGTGCAATTTTTAATCCAGCCAGGCTCCAGTGTGACATTACTGGAAGCTGCAGTGATAATTCCGGTACTTCCAAAACTCCAATATACTTGATTCCATCGATCGTCTTTGTCTGCATTTCCCTTCTTTATCTTTTGCAAATAATATAACAGGGATATTTCCATATTTATACAAATAATTTAGTAACTCTTCTTTGGAGTACACTTTTTCAGAATCTCTCATTTTTCCTCCTTTGGCTCTCCAAATATAAAGCACCCCCGCTTGCTTTCTTTGTAAAAACGTTAACACAGGCTGTGTTACCTATACGTGATTTTTTGTTATTTTATGCCAAGATTGATAAATTTTTTTATTCTTTGTACTAATTATAGTACACACCCCCCCCCAGTTTTTCACCCCTTAGTTTAGTTTATTTATTTTATACATCTCATCCTTTCTGCTTCATCCTCTTAATAACCTTAAGCCTCGTAAATTCCTCCCTCTCCTTCTCTTCCAACTCATTTGAAATCTTATAAACAAACCCAGTATAAGTCGGAATCGTAATATTTTTCAGCGCATTCGCTCTCTTCTGTGTTTTCTTAATACTCGTCGCCAGCCGATAAGCTGCATTTTCGACCATCGACAATTTGATTGTCAGATCTTTCACTTGTCGAAACGCTTCTCTTGCAACATCAATTGACTCAAATGTCCCATCCATCGCATAAGTCAGCTGGTTTTCATGTGCATCATATTTTACATGTGGTATCTCCGTTCCCATGATGCTTCTGGTCTGAATCTGAATCGAATCCTCGATTGGAACCGTATAGGCAAGTTCTTCGACCTTACTAATCCCATGCTGGATATTTGCTCTCTGAAGACATGCATATGCTCTTGTAAATGTCGTATCGATCTCTTCCTGAATATCTTTTGCCTCATCGATCAGATCCATCAGCTCACGGATCAGAATATTCCTTTTTTTATCCATCAGATCATAGCCTTGTTTTGCTAATGCAAGCGAGTTCTTGGCTGCGATCAGATTTCCTTTGGTTGGGAATTCTCGTGGGTCCATAATCTCACCACCTTTTTAGCTTTCCTGCTTTTTCGGCAGGTATTTATCGATGATCTTCGTGTCGATTCGGTCTAATTCTTCCCTTGGCAGAATCTTTAATAATTCCCATCCAAAATCCAAAGTCTCAATCATAGAACGATTTTCTTCTGATCCCTGACCGATATATCGTTCTTCAAATTCCTTTCCGAATTCCAGATATTTTTTATCGATCGGTGATAATTCATCTTCACCGATGACAGAGGCTAAGTTCCTTGCCTCTCCCACCTTTGCATAGGCAGAAAATAACTGGTTTGCAAGATCCTGATGGTCTTCTCTTGTGTATCCTTCACCAATTCCATCTTTCATCAGACGTGAAAGTGACGGCAAGACACTGATCGGCGGATAAATAGACTGTCCATTTAAGTTACGATCCAGTACGATCTGTCCTTCGGTAATATATCCAGTTAAGTCAGGAATCGGATGTGTGATATCGTCATTGGGCATTGTAAGGATTGGAAGCTGTGTTACAGAACCTTCCGCTCCTTCAATAATTCCTGCACGTTCGTAAAGTGTCGCAAGTTCGCTGTATAAATATCCTGGGTATCCTTTTCTGGATGGAATTTCTCCTTTGGATGAAGATACCTCACGCATCGCTTCTGCAAATGATGTCATATCGGTCAGAATTACCAAGATATGCATGTTGCAGTCAAATGCCAGATATTCTGCTGCCGTTAAGGCTACTTTCGGTGTGATCAGTCGTTCGACAACTGGGTCATTTGCAAGATTTAAGAACATACATACATGATCTGCAACACCGCTTTCCTCAAATGTTTTCTGAAAGAAATCCGCAACATCATGTTTGACACCCATTGCTCCAAAAACTACCGCAAATGGCTCATCAGAACCATCTCCTAAGGATGCCTGTTTTACGATCTGTGCTGCCAACTGATCGTGTGGCAATCCGTTTCCTGAGAAGATAGGAAGCTTCTGTCCACGAATCAGCGTTGTTAATCCATCAATGGCTGAAATACCTGTGCGGATATAGTTTCTTGGATATTTTCTTCGGACTGGATTTAACGGAAGTCCATTGACATCTCGTTTTACATCCGTGATCAATGGGCCTAATCCATCAATTGGTTTTCCGATCCCGTTGAATGTTCTTCCAAGCATATCTGGTGCAAGAGAAACTTCCATCGGATGTCCGGTCAGTTTCGTTCTTGTATTGTCAAGGGACATATTTTCGGTTCCCTCAAATACCTGAATGACTGCTTTATCTTCGTATAATTCAATGATCCTTCCAATTTTCTTTGTCTTTCCATCGACCGTAAATTCCACGATCTCATCAAAAAATGCGTCTTGTACCCCTTCCAGAATGACAAGCGGACCATTGATGCTGCTTAAGCCTAAATATTCAATTCCCATAATCTATCCGCCTCCTTATGCATTCTTTTCCAGTACTGCGTCATAAAAATCATCAATCTGTTTATGGTAAAGATCCAGTAATTGCAGATTATCATTTGGAACATCATATTTGATCGCAATGACTTTCTCAAAGATTCCTTCTGCTTTTAACACACTCATCGGCATTCCTCTTGCCACTAATTCTCTGCTCTTTTGGTATAGATATAAAATGACTTCCATCATTTTATATTGCTTCTCCATAGATACGCAGGTGTCGTCTTTGTGGAATGCATTTTGCTGCAGAAATCCTAATCGAATTACCCTTGCAATCTCTAACGTTAATTTCTGATCATCTGGGAGAACATCTCCACCGATCAGTTTTACGATCTCCATCAGACTGCTTTCCTGATTCAGGATTGCCATCAGCCGGTTTCGATAGTCCACAAAGTTCGGTGATACATGATCTCTGTACCAGCCTCCAAGATCTGTAAGATATTCACTGTAGCTTGTCAGCCAGTGGATCGCTGGGAAATGTCTTGCGTAGGCTAACGATTTATCCAATCCCCAGAAACAGCGGACAAATCGCTTTGTATTCTGCGTTACTGGCTCAGAAAAATCTCCTCCCTGTGGTGATACCGCACCGATGATCGTTACGGAACCGTCGGTTCCATTTAAGTTATGCATCATCCCAGCTCGCTCATAAAAAGCAGATAATCTCGATGCCAAATATGCCGGGAATCCTTCTTCTGCTGGCATTTCTTCCAGACGACCAGATAATTCTCTTAATGCTTCTGCCCACCTTGAGGTAGAATCCGCCATGATCGCGACATCATAACCCATATCGCGGTAATATTCTGCCAGTGTAAGCCCTGTATAAATAGACGCTTCACGTGCTGCCACTGGCATATTAGACGTATTAGCGATCAGTGTTGTTCGGTCCATCAATGGATTTCCACTCTTTGGATCGACTAATTCTGAGAATTCTTCCAATACCTGCGTCATTTCATTTCCACGTTCCCCGCATCCGATATAAATAATGATATCCGCATCGGACCATTTGGCGATCTGGTGCTGGGTCATTGTCTTTCCAGTACCAAACCCGCCTGGGATCGCTGCTGTTCCACCTTTTGCGATTGGAAACATGGTATCCAGTATTCTCTGTCCTGTGACCAATGGCACACATGCCGGAATTCGATCGTATACTGGCCTTGGAACCCTAATTGGCCATCTCTGGATCATTGTTAAAATCTTCTCTGTTCCATCATCTAATCTTAATGTGATCATATGATCTTTGATCGTATGTTCTCCATCAGATGCCACAAAGGTAACCGTTCCTGTAAGATCTGGAGGTACCATGCATTTGTGTACGATCGCTCTTGTCTCCTGCACTTCGGCATAGATGTCTCCTCCATGAAGAACATCTCCTTCATTGACAACCAGTTTTGTATCCCACAACTTCTGTATATCAAGCGAATCTACACTGATACCTCTTGTGATAAATGCACCTGCATTTTCAGCAATTCTCTCAAGCGGGCGTTCAATTCCATCAAAAATATTATCTAAGATTCCGGGAGCCAATGTAACAGATACTGCTTCTCCGCTTGCTTCCACGATCTCTCCCGGTCTTAACCCAGATGTTTCCTCATAGACCTGTATCGTTGTTCGGTCTTTATCCAGCGAAATGACTTCTCCGACTAACTTTTCTTTGCCGACATAAACCATTTCTGACATCTTAAATCCAGTATTTCCAGCCAGATAAATGACAGGTCCGTTGATTCCATAAATTGTTCCAGTCTTACTCACCTGTCACACCCCCTTTAAAGGTAAATTCTTCGTATTCTTTCTCCAAGGCTCCCGAAAATGAGTGATCGATCAAAATATTTCTTCCCGGAATGACTGAACGGATTCCTCCGATAAAATCTTCCTCACTAACTGTGACTGTCATTCCTGTCCGTTTTTCAAGAAATTCTTTCTTATCCTGATCGGAGCTGTTAATATAGATCGTCAGTGGATTCCCATCTGCAAATCTTGCTGCTTTGGCAATATAGGATACGAGCAATTCTTTGTATTCTTCCGTTTTCATATATTCATCGGTCATCTCACGGACCTCCTCAAACAGCTTGTTTTTCAGTTCATTTTGAACACGGCTTAACTGCCTTCGAAGTTTTAATTGTCCTTTGGATGTTGCTGTATTTAACTGCTGCCTTGCCGATGCTGTTTCGGTCTTAATTCTCGTATCTGCCTGCATCACAGCTTCTTGTTTATGTGTCTTGAACACGCTTTCCAAAGCCTTCTGATGCTGGTCTATGATTTCATTTCCTCTGGCTCTCGCCTCTTCCATGGCAGCTTCCCTGATATGTGAAATCTTTTCTTCTACTGTCACATTCGTCACCTTCCTTCTACAGCCGGCTTATAATTTCAATCCGATCGCCTCATTGACATAAGACGTGATAAAATCTTTCTTCCGCCCAGTTCCGTGCCGGTCAGGAATCTCGATCAGAAGCGGCATCTTGCGTTCCAGTTTGATCTCATCGATCAGTTCTGGAAATTCTCTTCCAAACTTCTCTGTCAAAAGCACGATCCCAATCTCTGGATCGCTCATAGCTTTTTCAATCACTTCTTTTAGTTCATCCCTCTCATGAACCACGACTCCATCAACTCCGGCTAACCGCATTCCTGTCAATGTATCTACGTTATCACTGATCAAATACATTTTCATAAATATCACTTCCTGATCTATCCAAGTTTACCGATGATCATAAATGAAATGATCAATCCATACAGACACACACCTTCTGCCAGACCTACGAAGATCAAGGATTTACCTAATGCACTTGGATCTTCGCTGATCGCACCTAAGGCTGCACTTGCAGCACTCGCTACGGCGATACCCCCACCAACGCAGGAAAGTCCAGTTGATAATGCTGCTGCCAGATATCCTAATCCTGTACTCATTCCAGCATCAGAGCTTGCCTGCGCTGCCTGTACCGGATCTGTGATAAACATCATCACTCCGGCGATTACAATGATTCCGAAGAAGAAAAATGCGTTAAATGCAATGCTTCGTTTATAACGTTTCTTTGTTCTCTCTCCATGAAGAAAATAACCAAAAGGAATAAATATACTTAAAATTAATGCTGCGATGATCACTAATTTGATTGCTAATGTCATAACCATAACCGATACCTCCTAATTTTCCTTGCCTGCATGATTGTCATATGGATGGAATTCTCTTCCTGATCCCGTGTAGAAACGGCTGAACATCTCATAATATTCCAGACGTAATACCTGAATTCCGACAACCAGACCTTCCAGTCCGCACACGATAATATTTCCAAGAACAATGATGATCCAGTTTGGATTTCCTGCCCCGTCTGTGATGCCTCCAAGCATCAAAACAACTTCCATCATTGCCGCATGGCTCACTGCAAATGCTCCGATACGCACAAATGAGATTGTGTTGGAGAAGAAACTTAACATCGTCTCAAACAGTTCAAAAAATCCCTGTACCAAAAACATTCCGACACCGCCTTCTGCTTTTGGTTTCTTTCCTTCGACCAGCTGTCCTAATGGTTCCTTTAACAAAAACAGTATGACTGGAATTCCAAGGAAAATGACCATCATGATATTTCCTGGTGTTTTGTGTCCTGTCATATAAAGCACGATCGTTAAGACAAGGAATCCATAAAATACAAGTCCTGCAACTCCATTTGGACTAAAAAATAAATTTTCTTTATCCCCTCGTTTCTTTGCATTGATGATCTGAAATACCATCGCAAGCAGGATCAGTGCCATACCAAATGCAACCGCCACGATAAATACGGTATTTAACTGTCCGACAAATGGTAATTTCATCATTGCATGCATTGGCGATAACCACATCGGCTTGATAATCGTTCCTTCAAATCCAAAGAAACTTCCGAACATAAATCCAAAGAATGTAGAGAAGATTCCAGCTATCGAAATGATTCCTGCAAGATTCCATTTCTTGATCTTATATAGTAATCCCCCACCGATAAACAAACACAATCCCTGACCAACATCACCAAACATGGCTCCAAAAATAAAGGTATAAGTCAGTGCCACAAAAATGGTTGGGTCCATCTCATCATGGGATGGCAGTCCATACATTCTGATAAACATTTCAAACGGTTTAAAGAATTTTGGGTTCTGTAATTTTGTCGGTGGATCACCGAAGAATTTTTCTCGGCCTTCTTCGACGATGATCGTGATTCGATCATCATCTTTTGTCTCTTCGATAAATGCCTGCGTATCTTTTTCACTCATCCAGCCACAGAGAATGTAGTAATCTTCCTGTTCTTCATTTTCCATGCAGGCTGCCATTTTACGAACATCAAAGTTGTTGGATAATTCCTCTAACTTATATCTGGCACCTCGGATCTTCTTTGCCTTCACAGATAAGAAATCTTTCATCTGTTTCTGGACATTTTTAATTTCTTTTTCAATCTCATCGATCTGATTTCTTAGATTCCTGCAGATTTCTGCTGGCATTCCCTCGTAATCATCTGGGAGTGATATCGTTTCAAAATGCAGAGATTTAAACGTTGAATCGATTTTTCCCATTTCTTTATGTGCTGCAAAATAGCATCCGTACACATAATTTTCATTCCGGACTCCCTCCAAAAAGATCGCATTGAGATCATCAAATAAATATTTTTCAAGTTTCTGATAATACTCTACGTTTACCCGTCCAAATCTGACTTTCATATACTGGTAACCGTAAACTTCTTTTAAATTTAACTCTAAAGGCTGAAACGGTTCAAGTTCATGAAGCCTTTCTAAGAATTCTTCTTTCTGCTTCTTTAACCGGTCTTCTCTCGCCTTAAGATCCAGATAATCATGATTGAGATCCCGGATCATTGTAAGGATCTCATCTGCCGTAAGAGAGGTATCCATCTCCCCTTTTGGCTGTGCAAGCATCGCTACATATTGTTCCGCTTTGGAAAGCGGTTCTTTGTAAGGATTCACATCCATAAACGGCATGAGGTTATCTGTCGTCTTCAATTCTGTGATCGCATTTTCCAGCTGCATTTCGTATTTGGAAAGATAAGATGCACTTACCCTGTCAATATCAGTTCTCGGACCGGAAATGCTTAAGAATTTCATCTTTACGATCATGATGCATTACCTCCTTGACGTCGTTGTTGTCTCACCAAATACTGTAATGTCTCTCGTTGTGATAATCCGTAGCGGATACATTCCAGTGCCGTGGTGATCTTATAAGTCTCTTCCTCCTTTAAAAATAAATATTGTTGTATACTCGCCAGAGAATATGGATGGTTTCTGTAAGCGATCGTTAGGATATGTTCTACACATTCATTTACCACGCTTTCCATCTGCACCTGTTCTCCGAACTCATATTTCTTTCCGTAATAAGTTTCATTTAATCTTCTTGTGAATTCTTCCACCGATGGTGCTTCAACCAGATCTTTAAATTCCTGATTGCTTAGTTTATGTTGAATCGGAATTAACAATGTATAAATGTCTGGTGCGAGCATATGGTAATATTTCTTTGCCCTGTAAATCCATTGAAGATTTAATAGATCGATCTTGGCTCCTAATTCTTTTGTGAGCATCTCCTGATCTTTTTTGTTCCAGTTTCCTTTGCGTGCTTTCCACATCATGGAAAAATAATATAAATCCAATGCCAGCTCATAATCCGCTAATGTCGATGCTCCTGATTCCCTGATCCTTGAAAGTGGAGCGTAATATTCTGTATTCTTCAGATAATCAACCAGATGGTCGATATTCTTTGCCGTTACCAGCTGATCGATTCGAATCTTTGAATACTTATCAAAAAACGGCTTTTTGTAATTTAGATCAAATGGTACATTGCTGTGATTAAATACAATCCTTAAACAATATCGAATCAAGTCAACTTCATAGCGTTTCATAAAAATCTTTAAAAACTCTTTTTGCTGCATATCTGCGAAACGGTAAAGTCTTGTATAATCATCATACAATGACTGGATCAGAACTTTTTCGATATTTCCTCTGTGATACAGTGATTCATCCATCTGATTGATAAATTTTCCGTACGATTTCGTCTGTTTCAGATATTCGATAATATCTGTCACTGTATTCATGGAAGCCAGCCGTTCATAATCCTGCGGCTTTAAAAGCTTTGCACGCATTGCTGCGACTTTCGTCACAATTCCGCTGTAGCGCATCACATCTCTCAATGACACCGCCTCCTATACTTTGATCACCCGCTCTAGTATCTGCCTTGCATACTCGCTGCGATGTTCTTTGAAGTCTTGTTTTAAAACTTCTATTTCATTGTTATTTTGTTCTTCCTGTTTCTTTAGAAGATTTTCCATGTTTGTTGCAAGATCCGACTGAATCTTTAATATCTTCTCATTTGTGTCCTTTTCCATATCCGCATCAAATGTATCCCGCTGCTTTTGCATTTTCATTTCCATCTGATGCTTTTGTTCCTGCGCGCCATCTACGATCGAACGCGCTGTCATTTCGATCTCTGAAAGTTTCTCTGCAATTCTCTCCATCAGTTAAACCTCCTTTCATACCAACCATTGTAGTCCTTTGCGTTTATTTTTACCAGTATTTTATCTGATTTTTTTCATTAATTTAGCAATTATTCACAATTTTCCGACAATTTTTCATGATCTGTTGTGTGTTATAGCCTCTCTCATTTCTTGAAATTTTATTCTCTCAACAAATATTTCTGCTTTATAGAATTTTCCTATAGCCAGAAAAAAAGCTTGCACCCCCCCCGAAAATATTGTATACTGGTAATAGATTTTTGTAGTACATTAATCTGAATACTTACAAGAGGCGATGCTCCCATCGCCTCTATCCCCTTATGAATAAGCAAGAGTTATACCATGTATTTTTTAATATGTTAAAAAGAGACAAGTTGTGATTTTGATATTTTTCACACTTGTCTCTTTTCTCGTTTTAATTTTTAATTTATACCTTTAACACTCTCATCATTATATAAACACACGGCAGCTTTTCTGGCAAAAGCAGATTCCATATTTCAATATCTTTTCATATCCCTCATTGGTCAAACCATCTGCATATCCTTTTTCATCGATCTGATTTAATGCCTCTTTACATTTCTCTTCCATCTGCGTAAATTTCTCAGCATACTTAAGTTCCAGAATCACTGCCGGTTTCTTTTCATCATAAGGTTTTAATAAAATATCTGGTCTTCCATTTCCGCTTTCTCTGTTTGAAAGAATCTCATAGTCTTCCAAACTGCTTAAATCTTTTGATCTTACACTCTTTTTAAACCATTCCTGTATCGTATTCTGATAGATATATCTCACTTCTTCATTTGGAATTACCAGTTTCAGATAAACTGTATTTCCTTCAAGCAGCTAACCTGTCATTTTTAGATATCCTGTAAAGAATAAAAAGTTCCATAAATTATCTTGTGATTCTTTGATATCAGCATAGGTAATATCTTCATGCGCTGGTTTTTTTATTTCTTTGCCTGCGATCAATTCTTCAATTTCTTTTCTGACACTAGAATCTGCTGTTTCAATTAGTTCTTTTATAATACTATTTGATGATGTATTGGACCAGTATGGCTTTGGAAATGCAATCTGGTTTGTGATCGCTGTTTTGATATAATTTACGACACTCCATGAATTGTAAACTTCTGTATTTCCAAACAAGTAGCCATCATACCATCGTTTTAATTCTTCTTTTTTCTCTGATATTCCGTAATAATACAGCATTTCTTCTACTTCTGGTTGTGTAAATCCAAAATATCTTGCATAATTCTCATTTAGAATTGATATGATTTCTAAATTGTTAAGTCCTGTAAAAATGCTTTCTTTGCTGACTCTTAGGCACCCTGTGATCACTGCAAATTCAAGGCTGTCATTGCTCTTCCCTCCTTTCTATTTGTAATCTACTACTTCCCACAATACTTCGCAATCATCTCAATCAACACCTCAGATTCCAACGGCTTCGCCAAATGCTCATTCATCCCTGCTTCCAAAACTCTTCGCCGATCTTCCGTAAATGCATTGGCAGTCATCGCAATGATTGGAATATCTCTAGCATTTTCTTTATTGCTCCGCCTGATATATCTCGCAGCTTCTAATCCATCCATAACCGGCATCATCACATCCATTAAAATCACATCAATTTCTCCCTGTTCGGATGCTTTAAAGATTTCCAACGCTTCTTTCCCATTAAATGCCTTAATCACTTTCGCCCCTGCACTTTCCAACACGAATTCTGCGATCTCCATATTTAATTCATTGTCTTCTGCAAGCAATACATTAACACCTTTGATTGATGTTTCCTTTACTTCTTTTTTCTTATGTTCTTCACACTGTTTATTATGATCAATCTGGAATGGAATCTCAATATCAAATGTTGTTCCTACATCTTGTTCACTTTCAAATGAAATCGTTCCGCCCATTTTCTCTACAAGACTTTTCGTAATCGGCATTCCAAGCCCTGTTCCGCCGTAAACGGTTCTTGCCCATGCCTTTTCCTGTGCAAATGGCTCGTAAATCTTCTTCTGGAAGGATTCACTCATTCCGATTCCTGTATCTTTGCATTTGAATTGAATCCTAACTGTATCCTGATCTTCTTGTACCTCCTGAAATTCCATGATAATCTTTCCATTATCTTTATTATATTTAATTGCATTCGTCAGAATATTCATTACAACTCTTTTCACATGTAAAGGACTTCCGATCAAATTTTCGTGAATCACTCTGTATTTATGTACAACGATCTGAATTCCTCTTTCTTTTGCCTGCTTTTCAATGACCATCCGAATCTCTTTAAATAATCCAAAAAAATTAAAACTTCTTTCCTCTAAGATTACTTCTTCTGATTCTAATTTTCCCATATCCAAAACTTCATTGATCAATTCCAGCAAGAATCCAGATGCTTCCCATATCTTTTTACGGCATTCTGCCTGTTTTACCAGATTATCTTTGTAATAATCACCGACTTCCACCATTCCCCGGATTCCATTGATCGGAGTTCTGATATCATGACTCATTCTCTGTAAAAACTCTGTTTTTGCAATATTTGCTTTCTTTGCTTCTCTTGCTGATTTTTCCAGCTCTTTCTTATACTCTTCTTCCCGCTGTTTTTGAATGAGTTCATACTGCTGGTTTGATTTTGCCTTGATCGTCATTAAAATGGTTACAAAAATTCCATATAAAATAAGTGCGATCCCTATGTTACTCATCAATGTTTTTACAAGATCCTTGTCCTCTGCATACATATAAATGTAATAATTTCGTCCCTTATCCAGACTTGTAAAATATCGTTTGATGCCATTTTGGATGACCGCAAATTGTCCTGATTTCACGCTTTTGCGTATCTCATTGACGACAGGATTATTCTGTGCCTTTGTATTGATCAGTTTCTTGTCATTTGATGCTATGATGTCATTTCCATTTGTAATCACGATCGTTCCATCATTTTCCTGCTTATATCCGGCAAGCACATTTTTGATTGTGAGTTCACTGTTTTTGGCATACTCAGCTTTTATATACTGATATCCTATGATCGTTCCTTTTGCATCAATCCTTCCATAAGATGCCAGATCAATGTAACCTCCATTTTTCAGATCAATTCTTGCCATATATGATTTTTGTGGATATTTTTTTACATCACGAAGTGTTTCTTTTTCCATGACATAGTCCATCACTTTTTGAAATCTTGATCCCATATGATATTGTGCAATCTGCTGATCTTTATCATTTAATACAATGATACCTGTAAGTTTTTGTTCCCCTGCATATTGTTTTAAATGCTCTTTTTCCAACGCCTGATCATCTGCTTTAAAATTTCTTGCGGTCTGCTGGACTTTTTCAACCATTCTTACAAGGCTTTTTGCTTCAACCGCATCATTGAAGCTGTTATACATGGAATATTGATCCCTAATGTACTCTATCGTTGAATGAATTCTGTTTTTGACATTGTTTGTCTCCACTTTTATAGACACGAAAAGAACTGTCAGAACAACGATCACACAGCCAACGATACTCAATGTCCATAATCTTTTATCTGCTTTATTTCTCAAGGCTGCTCACCTCCAGATATTTCTCTGCATCAGAAACATACTTTTTCAGAATCTTCTTGGCACTTCCGTCTTTGACCATTGCTTTTAATGTCTTTGACAATTCTTTCTCAATTCCTCTTTGATCATTTTTTGCAAATGCAACGCCAATCCCTGTCTCAAGAATGTCTTCATCAAGGATCCTGTATTTTGCTTCATAATCGGACATATACTGTCTGATTGAAATTTCATGTGCTGCAATAGCGTCTACATATCCTTTGCCCAGAGAAGTGTAGATCAGTTCTCTGTTTTCCATGCTGTAGACTTGTTTTACTTTCGGTATTTGGGGGTCTGTTTGTTTTAGAAATAGTTCTTCTGGTTTGGTTGTAGACTGAACCGCAATGACTTTATTCTTAAGATCGGACAGCTTATAGATCTTGCTGCTGTTGTTCACTGCGACAACCTCATGGCTCAGCATATAAGGCCCTGCCCAGTGATAATCATTTTCTCTTCCAGTCACTGAAAAACACGCCCATATGCAGTCTATTTTCCCTTGTTCTACAAGATTTTTCTTATTCTCCCAATCAATATTTACAAAGACTGGTTTGTAACCCATACGAGAAAAAGCTTCCTTGGCAAGTTCTACATCGATCCCTGCCGGATTGCCATTCTCATCCGTATAGTTAAATGGAGGGTAGTTATCTCCACCGATAATAATCTTCTTGTTCGTATCCTTTATTATTTTTCTAGTCTGATCTTTTGTCTTTCCACATGCGCAAAGAAAGCATCCTAACAGAAAAAAGACCATGACTCCAGTCATAAGTTTCTTTAAATGCATAGTTCACCTCGTATGATTTGTCTATAAGTATCGTTCTATAATCTCATACAAACTTTCAATTCGGATAGGTTTCGCCATATGTGCATTCATTCCAGCTTCGATTGCAGCCTTTGCATCTTCCTCAAATGCATTCGCTGTCATTGCAATGATCGGAATGTCTGCTTTTGTCTTATCCTCTAATTGCCTTATCTTTTGTGTAGCTTCGTATCCATCCATGACCGGCATCATAACATCCATCAGAATCAGGTCGATCATATTTCCTTTCTCTGATTCCATATAATCTACTGCCTGTTTTCCATCTTCGACACTATTAACATGGAATCCTGCTTCTGTAAGAATCGTCTCAGCAATCTCCCTGTTTAATTCTACATCTTCTACGAGCAGAATCTCTTTTCCTTTGAATGCTTCAACTTCTAAAATGGTTTTATCTTTTGTCTTCACAGGACGGCTTGCGTTCTGCAGTACATCGTATAATTCTGATACAAACAACGGTTTCGCACAAAATGCTGTAACTCCAGCTTCTCTTGCTTCCTGCTCGATATCTGCCCAGTCATATGCTGTCAAGATAATGATCGGTACTTCATCCCCGATCTCCATACGGATTCTCCGTACCACTTCAATCCCATTCATATCTGGCATCAGCCAGTCGATGATATAAACTTGAAATGGATCTTTTTCCTGGGATGCATATTTGGCTCTGAATATCGCTTCTTTACCAGACGTTGTCCATTCTGAACGAAGTCCGATCGTTCTCAGCATCTTCTCAACACTAGCACAACTATCCATACTGTCATCTGCTACTAATGCACGAAAACCATTTAATTCCTTGATAACTCCTCTCTTGCTGTTTTGCTGGGTTGTCTTAAATCTAAGAGAGATCGTAAACTCCGATCCCACTCCTAATTCACTTTTTACTTTGATAGTTCCACCCATCATATCTACAATATTCTTTGTAATCGCCATTCCAAGTCCTGTACCTGGAATTCGGCTGACTGTAGAAGTTTCTTCTCTCGTAAATGGTTCAAAAATATGTTCTGCAAATTTCTCACTCATTCCAATTCCATTGTCTTTTACAACAAAATCGTAATCTGCAAAGCCTTCTGGTGCATGCCCTTTCTGAATAATGCGAAAGCCTACTGTTCCCCCTGCCTTTGTATATTTCATCGCATTACTCATACAATTTAATAAAATCTGATTTAGTCTTAATTTGTCACAGATGACATTCTCATCGACCACATCAACTGTATCTATAAAGAAATCAAGACGTTTTGCCTTGATATCTGTCTGCAGAATATTCCTAAGATCGTGTATAACTATAGGAATACTACATGGGCTTTCTTCAATTTTAACTTTCCCACTTTCAATCCGGCTCATATCCAGAACATCATTGATCAATGACAGCAAATGATTACTTGATGTCATGATCTTGCTTAAATAATCTTTCAATCGTTCTTTTTCATCGATATGTGTTGCTGCAAGTGATGTAAATCCTATGATCGCATTCATTGGTGTTCGGATATCATGTGACATATTGTTTAAAAATGTCGTCTTGGCTTGATTCGCACGTTCTGCCAGCTGATAAGCTTCTTTTAATGTTCTCTGATATTCCATGTCTTTTTCTTTTTGCTTTGTAATATCTTTGAATAATACAAGTACATGATTTGGACTTCCATCGTCGCAAAGATCCACGATCACAACCGAAGCACGACACCATCTGCGTTGTTCTTCCCTGATTACTTTATAATCTATATAATAGCTTCGATCGATTTCTGTAAGTTCATCCTCATTCAAAGTTTTTTTGATATAAGAAGGATCCAATTTTTCTCTTAATTGTCCTTGATAATCCTGCATGATCGAATCATTCAGAATCTCTTCTAAAAATTCTGTATAACTTCCTTCCTTTGAAATATGTCTCATCCAAGAAGCAAGATGCAATACCTCATAACGGTCTTCTCCGACATTTACTAAAATTCCTGCAAAATAGCTTTGGCTAAAAGCCTTTAAAATGTCTGCATCGTATTCTTTTTTCATATTTTCTCACCATTTATCTATTCTGTGTTTAACGCTCCCTCTGCACGGTTCATGTAACCAGTGCCATTAGTCTTCTTTGTTTTGCATATAATTTTACTGTATTTGATACACGCTGATAGACGATATTTGCATCAAATGGACGGTTAATATAATCGGTAACACCCATCTCATAGGCACGTCTGATATAATTCTCTGAATCCTCGCTTGAGATCATGATGACTGGAACATTTGATATCCAATCTTCTTCTGTCATATGTTTTAAAACCTCAAAACCGTCCATCTCTGGCATAATAATATCTAACAGTACCAGAGAAATTCCCAGTCCATACTCACCCAGTTTATGAAGAGCTTCTCTTCCACTTTCCGCTTCTACGATCTCATAGTCTTCCTGCAGGATCTCTGACAGAATTTCCCGATTAAATTCTGAATCATCTACGATCATAATTCTTGGTTTATTCTTAGTTTCTTCATCATCCGGCATCTTTTTATCACATTCGGTCACTACTATCGCTTTATAATCTTTTGCCTTATACATCAAATGGTCTGCCCTTGCGATTGCTTCATCGATGGTTTCATTCTCAGACAAAACACCACCGATACTTGCTGTCAGTCTTAGTCTTGAACATTCTGGAATTTTCGCATTCTGAATTGCTTCCTGAATCTGCAGTAATTTCCCACGCAAAGTGCCTCTGACCATATTCGGAAGGATCAGTAAAAACTCATCTCCTCCATAACGAACCAGTTTATCCGTCTTTCGTATGCAGTGGTTGATTGCATCGGCTACGGTTTTTAATACACGATCTCCCATATCATGTCCATAAATATCATTATATAATTTAAAATCATCCAGATCGATCATTGCAACCCCAGCAGGATTCTGCATATCTCTAATCTCATCCTCAAAATATCTTCGATTATAGATTCCCGTCAAAGGATCACTGTATAATTTATCCTGATAACCTTTTAATTTGCCGACAAGTTTATCTCTTCCATCCATATCAATTAATGTATCATCCGCAAGATATCTGACAAGTTCCATAACACATGGTTCATCATCAATTTCCATATATCTTGAGATCACAAGATATATGTCTGTATCAAGAAACTCTAGTTTTGTCTTCTGCCGTTTCTCTGTATACGCTTTTACTGATATGCAATTCTCACATGGCTTATTCTTCTTCCAAAATTCATAACATTTACACATTCCAAGCTGTACTCTCACACAGGGATTCTCTTGCATCTTAGATAAAAATTCTCCATCCAAAATTCTAACAACATCAAAAATTTTCTCTAGTACTTTTATCTCTTCTTCTACCTCTTGTCTGGTCATCTTAACATTTGTATTCACGTACAACTTTCACCCCTAATTCATAATAACTTTTATTTTTTTATACATTTTACTTGCGTCACCCTATCTATACTCCCTTTATGTTAACAATACACTTTATTAACATATATTTTCATGATATCACATACTTTTGTCGTTTTCCATCGAGAATGCTGATTTTTACAATCTTTTTCTTTGGTAGTACCAAAAAAGGAGCAGATCCTACAATATCGCAGTATCTGCTCCTTCATCATCTTCTTATAACACTTTACTTAAAAATGTCTTTGTTCGTTCTTCCTGTGGATGGTCAAAAATCTGTTCTGGTGTTCCTTCTTCAAGGATTCCTCCGCCATCCATGAAAAATACACGATTGGCCACTTCTCTCGCAAATCCCATCTCGTGAGTTACAACAACCATGGTCATACCTTCTTTGGCAAGCTGTTTCATAACTTCTAATACTTCTCCAACCATCTCTGGATCAAGTGCGGAAGTTGGTTCGTCAAACAACATGACTTCTGGTGACAATGCCAGAGATCTTGCAATCGCTACACGCTGTTTCTGTCCACCAGATAACTGTGCTGGATAATTGTCAGCTTTGTCACCGACACCGACACGATTTAACAATTCCATGGCTTTTTCTTTTGCCTGTTCTTCTGTCATCATCTTATGACGGATCGGAGCTAATGTAACATTCTCAAGGATTGTCAGATGTGGGAATAAGTTAAAATGCTGAAATACCATTCCAACTCGTTTTCTCATTGCATCAACATCGAAATTCTTCTCTGTTAAATGCATATCATCAATGACAATATCTCCCTTTGTAGGAGTCTCTAATAAGTTTAAGCATCTTAAAAATGTACTCTTTCCAGATCCAGATGGTCCGATCACACAAACGCATTCTCCTTTGTCAATATGACAGTCAATGCCTTTTAACACTTCCAGAGATCCGAAATATTTATGCAAATTTTTAACGTCTATCACTTTGTCTCAGTCTCCTTTCTAATGCGTTTAATCCTAATGTCAGGAACTTAACGATCACATAGTAGATCAGTGCTGTTCCAAGCAATGGTGCCAGTGCTTCGAAGATTCTTGAAATTACGAAATCTGATACCTTTGTCAGATCGACGATCGCTACATATCCTAAAATAGAAGTTTCTTTTACCAGTACGATAAATTCATTTCCAAGGGCAGGAAGAATGTTCTTAATCGCCTGAGGCAGGATAATATCTTTCATTGTCTGTACATAGGATAATCCAAGAGAACGTCCACCTTCCATCTGTCCCTGATCAACAGCCTGAATTCCTGCACGGATGATCTCCGCAACATAAGCTGCACTGTTTAGACCAAAGGTTAAGGAACCTACAAGCAGTCCACTTTGACCTTTTAAAATAACGAAATACATGATCATCAACTGTGTCAACGTTGGTGTTCCACGAATGATATCAATGTACACGTATGCGATTTTTGATAAAAGTGTACTCTTTCCTTTCTGCTCTGCTGTCAAACGCATTAATGCTAACAATGTACCAAGTACCACACCTATGATGATCGCAATGACTGACACAAGAATTGTCATCTTTAGTCCATCGAGGTATAGCAGGTAACGTTGTTCTTCAATAAATGCGGTATAAAATGAATCTAACATTTTTGAAACCTTACCTTCCTATTTTCTAGTTTTTGGAATCAATATATTTAGCTTTCAGCTTATCATATGTTCCATCTTCTTTAATTGCTTTAATCTGTTTATTGACCTCTTCTTTGTAAGCTGTATTACCTTTTGTAAGTGCGATACAATAGTATTCAGATCCTGCAGAATCGATCACTATTTTTAACTTCTTCGCATTCTTTTTCACAAATTCATTTGCTGTTAATTCATCGATGACTACTGCATCAACTGATCCATTTTTCAGATCCATGACAGCATCAACGCCCTTCTTAAAACGTTTTACCTTTGCACCTTTGACAAGGACTTTCGCTTTCTTACCATCTCCAAATTTATCTCCAGATGAAATTAAATCTCCTGTTGTTCCTTCCTGAACACCAATCTTCTTTCCATCAAGCTGAGCTAATTTTGTGATCTTGCTATCCTTCTTTAAGATGATCGCCTGATTTGTTGTATAGTAGCTGTCAGAGAAATCTACAGCTTTTTCACGTTTCTCTGTCTTTGTCATTCCAGCAATGATCGCATTGATAGAATCAGATTCCATAGCACCGATCAGAGATTTGAATTCCATGTTTTTAATCTCAACTTTTTTACCCATACGTTTTCCGATTTCTTTGATCATAGCGATATCAAAACCTTCTGGCTGTTTTTTATCGTTCATGTATTCAAATGGTGGGAACTCTGCGTTTGTTCCTACGATCAGTTTATCTGGAACTTTACTTTCTGCTTTTTTACTGCATCCTGTGAACAGCATAGAAGCTGCCAGTACACCGGCTAATGCGACTGTTAAAAACTTTTTCATAATCTTTTCTCCTTTTAAAAATGAATTTGCCCTTTACGGGATTTTATAAGTTTGTAATTATATACATAACTTCTATTTTACAATATCTTACGAAATATTTCAAATGCTGACGGCAATGCATACGTATTTTCTAGTTCTTTTTTTAGTACCCAAACGTAATCTTTGCTTTCTATCGGTGTTTTTAAGGAAATTTTTACTCCTTCCATGTGCCATTCCACATGACTGAAGATATGTTTTCCTTTCCCTGCTGCTTCTACCTTGGCATCTTCCATATGATGCGCAGTCATCCATTCCTTGATATCTTCGGCATCCATTTTCTTATCTTCATTCGGGAACTCCCATAATCCGGCAAGCAATCCTTTGTCTCCTCGTTTATGGATTGCGATCTGATCGTTGCATTCTAATAAAAATACAGTCTTATGCTCGATCTTTCTTGCCTTCTTCGGCGTTTTGACCGGTAATTTGTCTATAAGATCTTCTTTGTAAGCTCTACAAACCGTATCCCATGGACACTGATCACATAATGGTTTCCCATTTGGCACACAAACTGTCGCACCCAGTTCGATCAATGCCTGATTAAAATCTCCCGGTCGGTCTTCCGGCATAAATTCCATGATCCTTCTTCCCATATCTTTCTTTGTTTTATCTTTGAGAATATCAGAGTCATCTCCCCATAATCTAGCCAGCACACGAAGAACATTTCCATCAACTGCAGGAACCTGTAGTTCGAATGCGATCGATCCGATCGCCCCTGCTGTATACATTCCAATGCCCTTCAGCGATAATAATTTATCATAATCTGCAGGCAGTTGTCCACCATATTCTTGAACGATCGTCTGGGCTGCTGCTTTTAGATTCCTTGCACGATTGTAATAGCCAAGGCCTTCCCATAGTTTCATCAGTCGATCATCTTCTACTTCGGCTAGATCATAAACCGTTGGCAATGCCTCCATAAAACGGTCAAAATACGGTTTCACTGCTTCTACTCTTGTCTGTTGCAGCATAATCTCTGAAATCCAGATTCTATAAGGATCTTTATTTTCTCTCCATGGTAACAGACGTTTATTATAATCATACCAGTGAAGCAGAGATCCACTTAAGTCATATCGATTTTCCATCTATTTGCCTCTTTCTAACTCTATCTTCTTCCCTCTGATCCATATCTTTTTCAAATCTTCATGGATCAGCCAGACCTCATTATAACAGACCTTTCTACAAAATACCATGACGGAAATATCAGGAAAATCCTTTTCCGATCGCTATACAAAATACATAAACCTCTCTGATTCCTAGTTGTTTCAAAGCTACTGTTACCGCTTCTGCGGTTGATCCTGTTGTATAAATATCATCTACTAATAACACTCTTTTTGGCATTCCTGCTCTCTGATATTCTTTTAAATTTCCACGAAATGCTTTCTTTAAATTGCTTTTTCTCTCTCCTGGGTTTAATTGTTTCTGCGGTTTCGTATCATGAATTCTTTCTACAATCTTTGTATACATAGGTTTGTTTAACATTTCTGCAATTCCATTTGCAAAAATTTCTGCCTGATTAAAGCCCCTTTTTCTTCTCTTTTTTCTATGGATCGGCACAGGAATGATGACATCTATTTTTAACTGTAACAAATCTCTGTATTTTCTTTTTTGAATCTCTTCAAGATAATATTTTGCAAATTTCCTTTCATTCTTATATTTGATCGCAGCCAAAGAATTCGTGACTGGTTTCTGATAAATACATAATCCCATTCCACGTTCAAAGTTTTTCGGGTGTTGTCTGCAGTCACTGCAGTATTCTTTTTCGTGATTTTTCATTGGTTTTCCGCAGGAATAGCAGGTCGGTTCTTTGATAAAGATCTGCTTTTTACTGCAAGATTTACAGATATGCTCTCCTTTGTCCAACAATTCTTTTGCACATAATGGACAAATTGGAGGAAATAGAAATGATAACATAAGATACCCCCTTTTTATTGAATTGTATTATTTTATTTAAATTGTATATTTTATCCAGTTGTATGCGTAAGAAAAAGCACCAGACATTAATGTGGTGCTCTTTCTTTATTTCCAAATTTAGTGTATTGTCCTAGCCATACAAGCTCTACACTACCCGTTGAACCATTTCTCTGTTTATCCACGATGATCTCTGCGATTCCTTTCTTCTCAGAATCTTCGTTATAGTATTCATCACGGTAAATAAACATTACAACGTCGGCATCCTGCTCGATCGATCCTGACTCACGAAGGTCAGATAACATTGGTTTGGCTGGTTTTCGCTCTTCTACTCTTCGACTTAACTGAGATAATGCGATCACTGGCGCATTCATCTCTCTTGCCAGTGCTTTTAACGATCTGGAAATCTCAGAAATCTCTTGCTGTCTTGATTCGGAACGTTTTCCTCCTGACATCAGCTGCAGATAGTCAATAATGATCAGATCAAGTCCGTGTGTCTGTTTGTATCTTCGACACTTAGATCGCAACTCCGCAATTGTAATACCCGGTGTATCGTCAATGATCAATGGAGAACGTCCGATCGTTCCGGCACTTTCCATGATCTTCTCCCAGTCCGTTTCCTGAAGATCACCAGTACGGATGGACTGAGAATCAACCATCGCTTCCATCGCCATCATACGGGTTACAAGCTGTTCCTTTGACATCTCCAGACTAAAGATCGCAGTTGGAACATGATCTCTGACTGCCGCTCTCTGTGCAATATTCAATACGAATGCTGTCTTACCCATAGCAGGACGTGCTGCCACGATGATAAGCTCGGATGGATGTAATCCAGATAATTTGTAATCCAGATCTGTAAATCCTGTTGCAATACCCGTCACTCGTCCCTCAGAGCTTGCTGCCTCCTCGATCGCGTCCAGCGTATTTAACACGACTTTATCAATCGGTACAAAATCTTCTCTTCCACTTGCCTGCTGAAGAAGTCCAAACACATTCTTCTCTGTATGGTCAAGAATCTCTGTCACATCATCTTTGCCGAGATAACATTCCGTTGTGATGTCCTCTGTGACTTTGATCAGTTTACGAAGTGTTGCCTTTTCACTGACAATCTTTGCATATTGTTTCGCATTCGCAGACGTTGGGACTGCTTCTAGAAGATCTCTGATAAATTCAAGAGATTTCATAGATTCCGGCACATCTTTTTTCTTTAATTTATTCTGAAGCGTTACCAGATCCACCGGCTTTCCTTCCCGATATAATTCTGTCATCGCTTCAAATAAAATGCCATTCTGCTTCTGATAGAAATCATCCGCACTTACAATATCAATAACATCAGCGATCGCGTCTCTATCCATGATCATTGCACCGATCACAGACTGTTCTGCCTCTGGGCTGTTTGGCTGCACTTTCTTGATAAATGCTTCATCCATAAATATGCCCTCTTATTTTTCTTCTACTTTGACTCTTAATGTTGCTGTTACCTGTGGATGAACTTTAATTGTAACATCATGGAATCCAAGATTCTTGATCGGTTCGCAGTGCATTTTCTTCTTATCTAAGTCATACCCTAACTGTTTCTTTGCTTCTGCTGCGATCTCTTTTGTGGAAATAGATCCAAATGTTCTTCCACCTTCTCCGACTTTCATCTTTAATACTAACTGTTTTTCTTCAATCTCTTTTGCTAAAACTTTCGCTTCTGCTAATGCTTCTGCTGCCAGTTTGTCATCATTTGCTTTTCTTAATTTCAAGTCATTTAAAGCTTTCTTTGTAGCTTCGATTCCTAAATTTTTGCGGAATAATACATTTCTTGCATATCCGTTGTTAACTTCTACTACTTCGTCTTTTTTTCCAACTGATTTTACATCTTCTAATAAAATAACTTTCATTGTTTATATATCTCCTTTTGATTCCAAATATTTTAATGTCTCACGGATAATATTTTTTGCTTCATCTAATGATACATCGACAAGCTGTGCTCCTGCAACTGTCAAATGGCCACCACCACCGAATTCTTCCATGATCTTCTGGACATTTACTTCATCGATCGATCTTGCACTGATATAAACTCTCTCATGAACACTTGTTAAAACAAATGACGCTTCTATTCCATCTATATCTAGCAATTCATTCGATACTTGCGCACCAATGACTGTAGGGCTGTCCACTCCGATTCCTACAAGTGTTGCAATTGCAAATCTTCCATACAAAATCTCTGCCTCGCTGATTGCTTTGGCTCTGATCCTGTAGGTTTCTATACTCTCTCTTGACATCTTTCTTACCTTTGTAAGATCCGCCCCATTACGTTTCAAATATGCCGCTGCCTCAAATGTTCTGACTCCTGTTTTATTCACAAAATTATCGGTATCAACAAGCATACCATAATACATAGCATTCGCTTCCATTGGTTCCAGCTTTGGCTTAGAATCTACATATTGAAGAATCTCTGCAACTAACTCACAAGTAGAAGAAGCATATGGTTCTACATAAGAAAGAACTGGATTTCTGATCATATCTTTATTCTTTCTATGGTGATCTAAGATCACGATCGTTTTAGTCCGATTTAGCAATTCTTCACATTCTGTATAATTCGCATGATTTACATCTACAACGATCAAAAGTGTATTCTCATCTGTGATATCAATGGCCTGTTCATTATCAATAAACATATCTTCATCGTAAATACCGCTCTTATTCAGTTCATCAACCATTGCTCTGACAGAAATCGTCACTTCGTTCATAACGATGTGTGCCTTTCTTCCCAGAGAAAGTCCCAGTCTGTATAACCCAACAGCTGCACCGATCGCATCTGGATCTGGGATCTTATGAGCCATGATCACAACATTCTCTTTAGATTCCAACAATTCTTTTAATGCATGTGCCTTCACTCGTGCTTTGACTCTTGTTGTACGTTCCATAACCTCACAGTTACCACCATAATAAGAGATATCTTCTCCATCTTTGATAACTGCCTGATCACCACCACGTCCCAAAGCAAGATCCATACCAGCACAAGCTGCTTCGTAGCTTTCCTGATACGTGTTTCCATTAATTCCAAAACTGATACTTAATGTCATATGCATAGAATTTCCAAGGTTGATCGTCTTGATTTCATCAAGAATTGAAAACTTGTTTTCTTTGATCTTATCCAGATATTTTTGTTCAAACACAACAAAATATTTATCTCTCTCTGTTCTCTTCACAACACCAGAAACATTCTGGATAAATTTATTGATCTTTCGATCTGCAACTGCGATCAACATTGAACGTTTCACTGCATCAATATCATCAAGGATCTCATCGTAATTATCAATATAAATCAATCCAATAACCATTCTCTGGTTCTCATTCTGCTCCATATATTTCTTAAGCAGTGTCTGATCAAAGAAATAAGCTGCGATCAGGTCATTATCTTTCAGCATCTGTCTGGAACAGCTGTTATCATTCTCATCTGAGAAATCTTCCACACGAATACGATTCATCTCTACCTTATAGAACAGCGTCTGTTCCTTTTCTTGGTCACCATCTTTGTATTTCTTCTGGTATTCAATATGTGAAATCGCATGGCTGACATCAGATGGAATCAGATTACGATTCAGATTATTAAAAATCTGCTGAATCGACTTTCCTCTGTTATCTCCTGCAATTTTTTGAAATGCCTCGTTCGACCAAATGATCATCCCATTCCCATCAAGCAAAGCATATGGCACTGGAAGCTGCTGAAGCAGATAATTCTGCACCTGACTCTGTTCAAACATAAAGTTCATACATTCTTTCACGATTGCTTGCTTACTTCTGGAATAAATGACCATTTGAAAAATTGCAAATGCAATGATAACGACAGCTAAGATTACTGCACATCGAATATCCAAGAAAAAGAACTCTACATCTATAAAAACCAAAATGAGCAATACCCATAATGGTCTTTGAAGATACTGTTCTATCTTTGTTTTCTTCATAATGTCCATTTTTTTCTCCTGATTCAGTTATTACAATTATCCTTTATTATAACTCAATTGTATGAATTTGTACATTGTATTTAACGAAAGCGAGATATTTGTTCAATTTCTGCAATTTTCTTAATCATTACGACATGTTTTTTCTACAAAACAATATATTTTAATATAAAGAAAAAAGAGCTATATCGCAACATTCGTCACAATATAGCTCTTCATTATCTGCTTAAAATTATTCAGCTGTATATGGCATTAAAGCTAAATGTCTAGCTCTCTTAATAGCTCCTGTAACAGCTCTCTGATGTTTAGCACATGTTCCAGTAATACGTCTTGGAAGGATTTTTCCTCTTTCAGATACATATTTCTTTAATGTTGCTACATCTTTATAATCGATTACAGCGTCGGCTTCTGTACAGAATGTACATACTTTTCTTCTTCTACGTCCGCCTCTTCTTCTCATTGGAGAATCGCCTTTTGTATAAGCCATGATTTCTACCTCCTATTTAACTAAATGGTAATTCTTCTTCCAAACCATCTGGAATATTCATAAAACCATCGCTTGCTGCGGCACTAGGCTGTGGCGCGCTTGGCTGTGGAACTCCCATACTACTGTTCTGGGCTGCAGCTGCCTTGCTTTCCGCAAAATCCTGCTCTTCGATCACAACTTCTGTTGTGTAAACTTTAACTCCGTCACGGTTTGTGTAACTACCTGTCTGGATTCTTCCAGAAACGACCATCTTTGTACCCTGTTTCAGGTACTTCTCTGCAAACTCAGCTGTGCGTCCGAATGCCACACAGTTAATAAAATCTGCATCCTGTTCACCGTTTCTCTTGAATCTTCTGTCTACTGCTAACGTATATCTGGCAATTGCCAAAGGTGTTTCACCCTGTGAATATCTTACGTCAGGGTCCCTTGTCAATCTTCCCATTAATACTACTTTATTCATTATTCGGATCCCTCCTGTTAATTACGCATCCTGTTTAACGCATAAGAAACGTAATACAGTTTCCTCAATACGAAGTCTTTCTTCAAGTTCTGCTGGAACTGTAGTTTCGCCTTCGAACTGGATGAAATAGTAGTATCCTTCTTTCATCTTCTGAATTTCGTAAGCTAACTGTTTCTTACCCCATTCATCGACGTTAGTGATCGTTGCACCTGCTGTAGTAATCATTGCCTGAACTTTTTCAACCATAGCTGCACGTTCTTCGTCTTCGATCTTTGCACTTAAAACTAATGCTAATTCATATTTCATCATTACTTGCACCTCCTTTTGGTCTAGTGGCTCTTTCTTCGTGAAAGAGCAAGGATATTTTTATATACCACGAATATTTACTCTATCATAAAAATCTAATCTTGGCAAGCTTTTTTTATAAATCCTCTAAAATTTTTTTCAATCATCTTTCTTGGTACCATAACCTGTCGGCTGCATCCAACACATTTTAAGCGAAAATCCATTCCTACTCTGAGTATTTCCCACTCATTCGTTCCACATGGGTGTGCTTTCTTTAATTTGACAATATCTCCTATCTGAAATTCCATCGGTCAAACCTCCTTATTCTTAATAATATCTCTTTCGTATCTTAGCTTCGTAAATCATGATACCTTATTATAGCAGAAAAGAGAACCAGGCGGTCAACCCTGATTCTCTTCCTGCGTAAATTAAAGAAGAAGTTATTCTCTTAGACTTCTGGCGCTGTTGCGTCAATATCCCCCAGATTCATTGCTTCGTATTGTTCTAAAATTAAAGTCTGGATCATATTTCTTGTATCAGAATTGATCGGATGTGCAATGTCTCTATATTCACCGTCTGCCGCTTTACGACTTGGCATTGCAATAAACAGACCTTTTTCCCCTTCGATTACTTTAATATCATGTACCACAAATTCGTTGTCGATCGTGATAGACACAACAGCTTTCATCTTACCTTCTTTGGCCACTTTTCTAATTCGTACATCAGTTATTTGCATGTTGTCATCCTCCTAGTTTCTAATAATTTAGCTAAAATTCGCTCTCCGGTCAGGCTCTGGTAACTTCTTCTCTCTCTTCGACCGTATATGCTAGTTTCTATTATAACACTATTTTCAGCAATTGTGAACAAAAACTTGTTTTTTATTTCCTTTTTTATTATAACATTTTACTACTTTTTTATCCATATTTTTATGATACTTATAATATTTTCCAATTCAATCTCCGTCTTGCAAGTTTAGTTGCAGTGACTTATAATAAGGAAAACAATGAAACTATATCAAAATAGAAAGAAAGGACACATGAAAATGTATCAAATAGATTTTAACAAACCAATTCATATTCATTTTATGGGAATCGGAGGTATCAGCATGAGTGGTCTTGCTGAAATTCTTATCAAAGAAGGATTTACTATTTCTGGATCCGATGTCCATACTTCTGATATCATCAAACACTTGGAAGATAAAGGTGCCAAAGTTTACTTAAGCCAGACTGCTGATAATATTACAGATGATATTGATCTTGTTGTATATACAGCTGCCATCAACTTCGATACAAACGAAGAATATAAAGAAGCCGTACGCCGTAACATTCCAGTTATGAAACGTGCCACACTGCTTGGCCAGATGATGCACAATTACCAGAATGCGATCGCTGTATCTGGAACTCATGGTAAAACAACGACTACTTCTATGTTATCTTATATTTTACTTGCTGGTAACACAGACCCTACGATCAGTGTCGGTGGAATCCTTGATGCGATCAATGGAAATATCCGTGTTGGACATTCTGAAACATTCGTAACAGAGGCATGTGAATATACAAACAGTTTCCTAGAGTTTTTCCCTAAGATCAGTATTATCCTTAATATCGAAGAAGATCATATGGATTTCTTCAAGGATCTTGATGATATCCGCCATTCTTTCCGTGAATTTGCTCACAAACTTCCTGATTATGGTTACCTGATCATCAATGGTGAAATTGAGAACATCGATTATATTGTGGACGGATTAAAAGCAGAATATGCAACATTTGGACTGGAAAATGATTCTTACGACTATTGTGCAAAGAATATTGGATATGATGCATTTGGACATGCACATTTTGATTATTACTTTAAAGGAGAATATGTTGACCATATCCAGTTAAATGTCAATGGAGAGCATAATGTAAAGAACGCACTGGCTGCCATCGCTGCTGCAAAACGTATCGGTATCGATATTGATACGATAAAGAAAGGGCTTCTTGGATTCACTGGTGCAAAACGTCGTTTTGAATTAAAAGGTACATGCAACGGCTTCACTGTTGTTGATGATTATGCTCATCACCCAACAGAAATCCGTGCAACTCTGGAATCTGCAAAGAATTATCCACATAATGAATTATGGTGTGTATTCCAGCCACATACTTATTCCAGAACGATCGCATTCCTTGATGATTTTGCTAAGGCATTAAGTCTCTGTGATCATGTGATCTTAACTGATATCTATGCAGCCAGAGAGAAAGATACTGGTATCGTAAGTTCCAAAGATATCGTAGATCGTATGGCAGATTATGATGTAGATGTGCATTATATTAAGGAATTTGATGACATTGAAGAATTTATTTTAAAAAATTGCAAAAAAAATGATCTGTTGATAACTATGGGCGCAGGAAACGTCGATTCTATCGGAAATTCTCTCGTAAATAGATAGTTATCCACATTATCCACAGGTTTGTACACAATTGTTGATAAACAAATCTGTGGATTTCTTTTATCCTTTTCCACATTTGTAAAATCTTTGTAAATGGCTTATTTCCATAATTCTACGATTTTTGTCCACATTATCCACATTATCCACATACTTGTACACAATTGGGCTGTGGATTTCCCTGGTATTTACAATTTCTCCAATCTGCGTTATAGTCAGATTAACAATAATAAAAGAAGGAGAAATTGCCATGAATTACATTAAAGTAACAACCACATATCCAACCGGTGGAACGCTGCTTCCAAACGCTTTTGTTGATAATTACATGATCCGTGCGAATGGTGAATATATCAAAGTGTATATCTATCTTCTGCGTATGGTTTCTGATGGTGCGAACTTCAGCATCCCTTGTCTGGCAGACGTACTGGAACTTACGGAGCGTGATGTTACTCGTGCGTTAAAGTACTGGGAGAAAGAATCACTTCTGCGCATGGAATTAAAAGATGGTGAGATCAGTTTTATTGAACTTCTCCCTGTCAGTGGCAATCCACATTCTCCTGAACAGATTTCCAATGCACAGACTGCACAGCCAGATTCACAGGCACAGTCTATAACAGCTTCATCCACTGTCTCTTCCCAGACAGAACAGTTTACAGCAAAAAAACAGGCTTCTATTGGTGCTGAAGCAATCCCAGCAATGAAGACTTTGTCCCCTGCTGAATTACAGCGTAAGAGTGAAGACGAACGTTTCTCATATCTTCTTTATGTATGTGAAATGTTTTTAGGAAAACCTCTTACCTGCACAGATATGAACACATTACTTTATATGATCGAGGATCTTAAGATGTCCTGCGAATTAGTTGAATATCTTGTAGAGCATTGTGTTTCCAATGGCAAGAAGAGTTTCCGTTATATGCAGTCTGTAGCGATCAACTGGTATGAAGCCAATATTCAGACTCCAGATGAAGCGAAAGCATACAGCAAAAATTTCCGTAAGGAATATTATTCTATTATGCGTGCTTTCGGATTAAACCAGAATCCTGCACCTGTTCAGGAAGAATATATGAAACGATGGCTTGAGACAGATGGTTTTGATCTTCCATTGATCATCGAAGCATGTAACCGAACAATCAATGCGATCAATAAACCAAGTTTTCCATATGCAGATACCATCCTAAAACATTGGAAAGATAACCATATTGTAACCTTGGAAGATGCTAAGAACTTCCATGTACAGCAGAAGGCTCCTAAGACTTTTGCTAACAATAATAACCAGAATACTATGCATAATTTTACTCAGCGTGATTATGATTTTGATGCGTTAGAGCAGCAGCTTTTACAGAAACAGTTCGCAAACGAACTCATGGAGAACTAACTTATGTCATTATCAAATAACGATTATCAGGATATCATGCGCCAATATGAAGCAAGGCGGCTTTCTAATTACCGTCTTCATGAACAGCGCAAGAAAGATATATATACAACCATTCCAGAGATCAGAGATCTTGACCGACAGATTACTTCCAATTCAATTTCTCTTGGAAAGCAGCTTATCGTCAGTGATGATCCTGCTTTACGAGAAAACTACCGTAAGAAGAATCATGTTTTGATCGAGAAGAAGCAGGCTCTCTTACACGAGGCCGGATATTCATCTGATTATCTGGAACCCATCTATCATTGTAAGAAGTGTAAAGACACCGGATATATTGGGCAGGAACCATGTTCCTGTTTTCATCAGGCGATGATCGATCACCTGTATTCCGGTTCTAATATGGCTAAGATTTTAGCCCGGGAGAATTTTCGGACCTTCAGAGAAGATTATTACTCCGATCAGATGACCAAACAAGGTCTTCCAAGTCCAAGACGCAACATCCAGAAAGTTGTGGAACACTGCAAAACCTTTATTTCCAGATTTCCAAATCACGACAACATTTTATTTCAGGGTTCCACTGGTGTTGGGAAGACTTTTTTAAGTCATTGTATTGCAAAGGAGATCATGAACCGCGGATTTACCTGTGTCTATATGACAGCTTTTCAACTTTTCGATACACTTGCCAAACATACCTTTGGCAGAGAAAAGAATGCTCAACAGGAGGCTTCTGCTAACCTGATCTTTCAATGCGATCTACTGATCATTGATGACCTTGGTACAGAGATGATTAACAAATTTGTGATTTCACAGTTGTTTCAATGTTTGAATGAACGATTGATCCAAGAGAAATCCACAATTATTTCTACCAATTTATCTCTTCAGGAATTTCGAAATACCTACTCGGAACGAATCTTCTCAAGAATTATAGAGAATTATTCCTGGCAGAAAATCTATGGAGATGATATCCGTTTCAAAAAATCGAACTTGACGTAACTTATTTATAATGTTATAAAAAAATATAAAGAACAATATACGAAGGAGATAGTATCATGAGACGATCTGACCGTAACTTTACTAAGATTCCAGACGGTAAACTTGGAATCATTGCCCTTGAAGGATGCAAAGAACTTGGAAAAACAATTGACAACTATATCATTCAGTGGAGATCTGAAACTTTCAAAGATTTCAAAGACTCTGTTGCTTGTGATGGATATTTAAGAGATACTTATCTTTTAGATGCTAGTTGCCCTCGCTTTGGTTCTGGAGAAGCCAAAGGTATCATTCGCGAATCTGTTCGTGACATGGATTTATACATCATCGTTGACGTATTAAATTACAGCGTTACTTACTCTTTAAGTGGACGTGTGAACCATATGTCTCCAGATGATCATTATGCTGACTTAAAACGTATCATCAGTGCTGCCGCTGGTAAAGCTAAGAGCATAAATGTTATCATGCCTTTCTTATATGAAAGCCGCCAGCATAAGAGAAGTACTCGTGAATCCCTTGACTGTGCAGTTATGCTTCAGGAATTATTAAACCTTGGTGTTGATAACATTCTGACATTTGATGCACATGATCCTCGTGTACAGAATGCGATTCCTATCAGCGGATTCGATAATATTCAGCCTACTTATCAGTTTGTAAAATCATTAGTTGAACAGTGTAAAGACGTTCACTTCGACAAAGACCACTTAATGGTTATCAGTCCAGATGAAGGAGCTATGCAACGTGCAATCTACATGGCAAACGTTGTTGGTGTTGATGTTGGTATGTTCTACAAACGTCGTGACTATTCTACAGTTATTGATGGCCGTAACCCAATCGTTGCCCATGAATTCCTTGGTGATTCATTAGATGGTAAAGATGTACTGATCATTGATGATATGATCTCTTCTGGAGAAAGTATGATCGATGTAGCGAAAGAATTAAAACGCAGAAATGCACGTCGTGTCTTCTGCTTATCTACATTTGGTTTATTCACAAATGGATTAGAAGTATTTGATCGTGCTGTTGAAGAAGGTATCATTGAAAAGGTTATCACTACAAACCTTACTTATCAGACACCTGAATTATTATCTCGTGACTGGTATGCATCTTCTGATGTATCTAAATACGTTGCACTGTTAATTGATACATTAAATCATGACGCATCAATCAGTGATCTGTTAAATCCAACAGAACGTATCAAAGAATATCTTGAAAAGAAAAATCTTTAATTTGTAATATAGAAGGATCTGTTATTATCAGCAGATCCTTTTTTATTATATTTAAATTTCTTTTGTTCATAACATGAAAAGAATCAAAAAAACAAAAAGCGTACAGGAATCATTAAGATTTCCCGTACGCTTCTTTATTGTACAATATTATTGTTCCTTTGACGAATTATTATCCTGAGACTGTGAAGCTGTCGTTGGCGCTTCTGTTGTTGGTGCTGCCGTTGTTGGTGCTGCCGTTGTTGGCGCTTCTGTTGTTGTCTCTACCCTTCCAGTGCTTGTAGCCTGTGTTGATGTTGTCACCTGATAGTCTCCTCCATCATAATTTGAATAATCTTCTGTGATTGTACCTGATGCATCTGAAGATGAATACTCTGAATGTATCATATTCATAAAGTTGCTCCATATAGTTTTTGGATAAGATGCTCCGCTTAATGCTGGCATGATTTTATAATCATCTCTACCTACCCAGATTGCAGTTGTATAATAAGGTGTGTATCCACAGAACCACCCATCTCGGTTATCATTTGTTGTACCGGTCTTACCTGCGGTATCAACATTCGGTACTTTAGCTCCCACTCCAGTTCCGCCTTTTACTACACTCTCTAATACATCTGTCATCTGTTTTGCTGCACTTGTTGAATAAACTCTTCTCTTCTTTGTAGAAGATGACATTACTTCATCTCCATCAGAAGTTGTAATTTTTGTAATACATGTTGGTTCTCTGTATACACCATTGTTCTTCAAAGTTGCATACCCTGCTGCCATTTCTTCAGCAGTTGTTCCTTTTCTGAAACCACCAATACATGTCGTATAATATTTATAATCTGAAGGTTCCAAATATTTAAAATTCATCTCTTCCAGATATTTTAAACATGTCTTCGGTGTCAACTGTTCATATATACGCATAGTTGCAACGTTACTTGATTTCTGAACTGCTCTTCTAAGAGAGATCTGTCCAGAGTAAGAACCATGTGAGTTTCTTACTCGATGCTTATCATTTGATGCCATCGGAGAATCATTTACTGTTGATCCAGCAGACCATCCATGCTCTAATGCTGGTGCATATACAAGTAATGGTTTGATCGCACTACCTGGCTGTCTAGGACTCTGATATGCACGGTTTAACGTATAACCGATATTCTTCTGTTCACGTCCACCAACGATTGCAACTACTTTTCCAGTATCATTGTCAATACATGTACCAGATGCCTGTGCTTTATAAATACCATTCTTATCTTTCTCCGTATATCCAGATAACGCATTATTTACACTTTTTTGCAGCTGTTTCTGAACATCAGGATCAATGGATGTGTAAATATGATATCCAGCACTGTATAATGTTCTCTTACACTCTGCATACATCTTATCATATTCTTCCTGATACTTTTTCTTCTCAGAGTTAGAACTGAAATCATCCTTGAATTCAAATCCCTTCTGTTTCATGATCTCTTTTGTTGCACAGTGAATGACATAGGTCTCTATATAGTTCTTCTTCTCTGTCTTAGTTTTCTGTGCTTTCTTCACATCAATGTCTTCATTTAACGCTTCTTCATACTGATCTTTTTTGATCAGATTCTGTTCGTACATATCTTTCAAAATCTTATTTCTACGTTTGATCGTATTTTCTTTATTTGTACGTGGATCATAAATTGTTGGATTGTTTGGAATTGCAGATAAAAATGCTGCTTCTGACATTGTCAGATTCTTCGCATCTTTTCTGAAATATCCCTGACTTGCTGCCTGAATTCCATAATATCCATTTGAATAATAAACATTATTCAAATAAAATTCCAAAATCTGTTCTTTTGAATATTTCTTCTCCAGTTCTACTGCCATGAAAATTTCTTTTACTTTTCTCTTCCATGTTTTCTGTCGATTCAAAAATACAGTCTTTGCAAGCTGCTGTGTAAGGGTACTTCCACCCTGTGTGATTGCTCCTTTGTGTACAACATAACTTACCGCAGCTCGTGAAATTCCTTTATAGTCTACACCACTGTGTTTGTAGAAATTCCTATCTTCCACAGAAATTACAGCAGCTATGACATAAACCGGAAGTTCTTTGTATTTCAGGTAATATACATCTTTCTCACCTTTAAACTTCAGTAACTGCTTTCCGTTGGTGTCATATACAATACTTGTCTGTGATGCCTTGAATGTATCCTCACTCGACTGTGCGACGAGTTCTTTGGCCTCACTTCTAAGCTTCATAACCTTTGCCCCAAAAGTAAACCAGCCGATTACGACCAACAACAAAAAGACCACTGAAACTTTTAAAAGAACTTTTTTCTTTTTACGTTTCTTCTTTTTCTTGCTTTCGGGAATAATCTTTTTTGTTTCCTTTGTTTCTTCAGCCATATTCCTTTCACCTTTCGTTTGTTTTTACTGCTTACATTTGTTCCGGAATATCTCCGGATATATATCTTAATTTTAACATAAAATATATCATAACTAAAACTTTTGTCTCGACATAGTTTGCACTTTAAAGACAAAATATACTAATTCGCATATCCGTAATAAACACTTCCTGCCTGTTTAAATTCATTCTCAAGCTTCTTACGGTTTGTCTTTACAGATTTTCCTGTCAATGGATCATAGTATCTTAGGTCTGTTTGATTATAACTCATAACAACGATGAATGTTCCATCCTTTCTCTGTGCCATAAATGAACGACCCTTACTGATCACATAAACAATATCATCAATACTGCAATCAGAATAGTTTACTGCTCTATGCTTAAATACCTTATTTAACTTGTCATATGTGCTTCCTGACATCTTCTTAATCTTATTGTAGGAGATATCAATTCCATCTGCCTTTGCCATCATCAGAATACATGCAATATCTGTTTCGTCTTTATTCTCTGCTTTGATCATCGGAATATTAGAAGCTTTTCCATAATTCTGTGCAATACCTTTTTCCCATAAATACATCTGATTATAATTTACAACAACTCCGCCACCTTGTTCGGCAACTTTAATAGCATCTTTCATATTGCTATAGATTCCTGAAAGCTTGCCACCTGTATATACATATGCATCGTTATATTTATTATCATTCTCTGCAAATGTAATCTCTGTATCATTGTCTGCTTCTTCAACATTTGTGGACAGATAATCTGGTCTTGTCTGAATATATACATCCTCTGGGAATCCAAGGTAAAGCTGATTTAATCTTGTCCCTGTATATCCATATTCCAAGACAACTTTATTTTCTTTCTTATCCTTGTAACGGATATAACTTTCATTCACTTTCTTATATCCTTTTCCACTCTTTCGTGAATGTGTCAATGAGATTGTTGTACTATCTACGTTGGCATCCGTAATATAAGTTCCGTCTTCTCCATATGTCTTAACATTCTTCTTATTACTTCTGATAAATACCTTTGTTAAAGGATACAGATAAGAACCATCTTTTTGTCTTACGATTTCTGATTTTTCTCCAATTCCATAGATAAAATCTTTGCCTATAAATCCTATTGGTCTTAAAACTTCATTCTTGCCACAAGAAATGTTATCTGTTTTTTGTGTTGCAAGATCTATGATCTTGATTTTATTTTTGAACTGGTTTAATGCCAGCATTCCATTGTCAGAAATAACTGTCATATCATCTGTAATATTTTTTGCGAGAATCTTACTCTTTCCTGATTCAACATCAACTTGATATACAGCACCATCCAGATAGAAATAGAAATCTCCATCATCACTTAAGAACGCACCTTTCTTGATATCATTCTTCATCATATCATACTGTATCTTTGTTGGAATGAATGCTAATTCTTCTATCCTCTGGTCTGAAGCACTAAACTGATATACCGCAATACCATTATTACCTTCATGCTTTCCACGATTCATATATCCGTATACCACAAACGAAATATCTCCATTAGATTTCATCTTCATGATCTGAACATCATGCTTCTGATAATTATTACGGCTGTCTCGATAATCTTCTCCTTCAAAAGAAAATACCTTGTACATATTAGACTTCTGATAATCATAATACCAAAGCTCGTCCTGTACAACAAAAGCGTCTTTCTTTCCGCCTTTTTTGCTGACAACCTGCTTCTGGTTGCTTCCGATTCCGAGTAAGATTCTATTATTACTTCTGTCAATCGTATCATATCTCATATAAGCTTCCATATTGCGCTCATAATTTAACAAATACATTCTGTCCTTTGCATAACGAATCCTAAAATATTCTGTTGCTTGATAATACTGTTTTGTCCCGTCACTGTTCTCAGCTGAAAGAATATATCTTAATTCAACAGATGTTACATTATCTGAAATTTCTTTTACTGTTGCCGGATAAATACTCTCTACCTGAGGTTTTAATGTTGCGTATGAAACTGCTTCCTGTGTTGATTTCAATGTTACGTTCGAAAGGTTATTGGATGTTGTACCTTCTGCTGTTTCCAAATACTGACTGATAAATTCAGTATTTCCTTCTGTCAATGCCGCATTGTGGAATTTCTCTGCAAAATTCAGACATTCCTTAAGATGGAAACTTGTTCCATAGATAATTCTTGTAAAGTAACGGATCGTTTTATTATCCTGCTTTACAGATAACTCCATCAAATATGTCTTTCCATTTTCCAAGCGTTCTTTGATCTGTATATTGGCAGTACTTTTTTCTTTTCCCTTATGAAAAGCTGTATCACCATTTCCCAAAACAGTCTTATTATCTGTATCATAAAGCTTATATGATACAACACTGATATCTTCTGTTGCATCCTTTAGGATTACTTTTACCTGATTTTCATATACCGGTGTGATACTATCACGGATCAGTGATGCATCTACATCTCCCTGATAACCATGTAATTCATTGATATCTTTTCCATCTACAGATATTGTTAATAAAGGGAATGTCGGCTGTTGTGTTTCTGTCACTCCCTGATTATTTCTTCCTACTAATGTATAATTCCATATAAATAATGAGATCAGAAAAATGACCCCAAATATTGCAATCTGTATCACTTTATTTTGCTTCATTATATTCTCCTTTTTCATTCCGTGAAGCTTTCTATTGTTCATTTTATCTTTTTTTGTACATTTATACAACCATTTTAAGAAATGTTTAAGATGTGCAAAGGACTTTTTATCCTGTAAATAAAACAATTGCCGGGATTTCTCCCGGCCTTATTAATCTATGATCGAAACATATTTTTCTTTGTACGGTAGCGACAGCGTCTGTGATAGATCTCTCCTCCGATCAGAATTACGATCATCTGATGTAGCTTGCGTTCCTGCTTAGGACAGTCTTCTTTCTCCTGGTAATTCATCTTATCATAAATCTTATCTGCCATTGAAAGAAGCATTGTCCGATCCATATATTCGTCAAACATTCTGCTTCCATCATATTCCATCTGATCACAAGCATCCTCAATCTGATCTAGAATCTCTCTCGCCAGTGCAGAATACATCCGAATGATATATTGATAATCATCTTCCTGCCTCTGTTCCTGTGCTATCAGCTCTCTGCTTGTTCTTATTTCTGTATCAAATATTGGAAGATTCCCTAATCCTTCTCTATCCGCCATCTTTATGCTCCTTTTTCTCTATCAATCATATCTTATGATATTCTTGAGGAAAAAATGCATGTCTTATTCACCATTTTCTTTTCTGATACTTCTCACTTCTTCATTGATTGCTAACATCTTGCTGTCTAAGAATGCCACAAGATCTGCACATTCTTTTAATTCCTGCTTAATGTACTCTGGTGTATTACCTTCGTACTTATAATAAATCTTATGTTCCAGAGATGCCCAGAAATCCATCGCTACGGTTCTGATCTGAATCTCTACTTTCGTACGAACAACTTTATCAGACAAAAAGATCGGCACTCTTACGATCAGATGATAACTTCTGTATCCATTGATCTTTGGATTCAGCATATAATCCTTTGTCTTCAATACTTCTATATCATCCTGTGATGCGATCATATCAACAATTCTATAAATATCGGGTGTAAATGAACAGATAACTCTTACTCCTGCAATATCATCGATATATTTCTGAATATTCTCTACGGTAATCTCTTTTCCTTTTCTCATCAGCTTACGAGTGATGCTTTCATCTGTCTTAAGTCTTGATTCTATATGTTCAATTGGATTGTACTGATGTACTAAACGGAACTCATCATTTAATATCTCTAACTTTGTTCTAATCTCTTTTAATGCAGAACGATATAATAATTTAATCTTTCGATATTCAAGCATTACATCTTGTACATCAGGTAATTCTAATTCTCTCATGTCTACTCACTCCTTACCTTGTTTGCTGTTTCTATTTTAACACTGTTTGGATTTGTATTCAATAGTGTACAATCTGCTGAAATTTCTTAGACTTCTCAATTATAAACTGAGGTTAAATGAAATGAAAAATGATAAGTTTAATTTCTATGATAATAAAAAAATCCGTGCGGCCTGCCTTGTGTCGCCTTCCACAGACGTTACCTCTATAGTTAACTCAACCCAGGCACCCTCACGGCACATAGAAGGTTCCACTTAGTGCTGCTTTGTTCCCAACCTGACACGGTTCGTGGATTCCTATTGCGTGAGACCCAGATATCAACGCCACTTGTAGAGGGCAGCTCTACAGAAGACAACCCGAAACAAGACCATCACCTCTGCTATAGCGGATTGCAGAAAAAGGGTGCCGCTACCTCCCCGGCTAGCACGGAAGCTTTATGACTTGATTATCTTTGGCATCTTAGATTTAAGATGCATATTTGATTATACTAAATAGTTATCTCAAGGTCAATAGTTATTATCTTTTTTAATAAATTCTATTATTTTTCTGTTATGTTGTTGTGTATGCTTTAATCCTCATTGTAAGTCTTGCAGAATACAGATCATACCATTTATTTCCCTTCAAGCAGACATAACTCTGTCCTTTCGCTGTTTTATTCACAAATCTGATCCAGCCAAAATTGTCACTGTGATCGCATCCGATGAGTGCTGTTGAACCTATCTTAATAACTATAGAGAACTTTTCTCCTTTGACCAGTCTGACTTTCTGCTTCAGATCGATCGTATGTGTTCCCGCTTCTTTGATCGTTCCTGTCATAGCACGTTTTAACAGCTTCTTTCCTGATGTCGGTTTTCCTTTCTTCGGGTTTTTATATATTTGAATGCTGTATTTTACATTTGGATTCATTGTAACTACATTGACTGCTTTTAGCGTCTCTTTTTTCTTCTTTGTTCCTTTTTTCGCTGTGTATATATTAGCGATCTGCTGACCTTTCTTCAATCGGTATGCAGATGGATTTGCTGATCCATCATAAAAATAGTTGTATTTATATGTAGATGACTTTACAAACTGACCTGACAAGAATTCACACATAGATCTATCTTCATAAGATATATAGGTATATCCCTTGTCTTCTTCCTTGTTTCCCCAGCTGTTTTTTATGATCCATGCACCATTTCTCTTTGGTTTTGATGCCTCCCCAAACTTATCTCTACTGTAATTATCATTCCACCCAACAATTGTTACGATATGATTTGCTGCATCCTCTGATAATGTACAATTATAAGATTTATGTGATCTATCGTAGAATTTTTCATCTTCCTCTGTCGTTTCTGGTGCATGATATGCTACAACAACTGATCCATATTTTTTTATGTAAGATTTTACTACATTGATTGATGGATTATTTCCAAGGAAAAATCCATTTTTTAAAATCGCAGCATCTTTTTGCCCAAGCTTGCTTGATAATGTCCATTTATTGGTATTAAATGGAGCTGTACTCTCGTTGGCCAGCCCATACCATCCTGTTAATGTGATCATCGCAAGCTGTGCATTTCCACCTGAATATTTCCAGTTTCCTGATACTTTTGTTGCATCTCCTTTTGTGTTATTCAGCGCATCATTTGTTCGATTATACATAAAATATCCTAAATGTTTTTCTGAATAATCAACATTCTTTTTTACTTTCTTTTGTTTAATTAATGATGTTTCACCCAGCGATGCCAAACCAAATGCCCAACAAAGTTCTGTATTCCCCTGATTCTTTACTAATGTGACAAGACCTTGTTCTGCTGCATTATAATATCCGGCATATGATCTTGCATAAGTTTTATTCTGCTGACTTTCCTTCGGTGACTCTATATTTAAATGAATAGAATGATATCCTGTTGGTTTCTGTGCTGCAAATACTCCCTCAATTGAAGATAAACACATTATTCCTGCACATAACAGTATTGCTGTTAATTTCTTAATTCTGTGCATTTTTTTCCTCCTTTTTCTTCCTTCTTAATTCTCTGAAAAAATCTGATAACATCTGGCTGCATTCTTCTTCTAAAATTCCATGTTCAATCTCTGTCTGATGATTAAACCGTTCTACCTGCAAAATGTTCAAAACAGATCCCGCACATCCCGCCTTGGGATTCATTGCTCCAATAACAACCTTTGGAATTCTCGCCTGAACAATCGCTCCTGCACACATCTGACATGGTTCAAGTGTAATATACATTGTACATTCCTCAAGTCTCCAATCCTCTAACTTCTTGCTGGCTTTCTGGATTGCAAGTAATTCTGCATGTGCTAACGTTGTTTTCTTTTTATTTCTCTGATTATAAGCTCTGGCTATGATTTTATCTTCATGAACAATCACACACCCAATTGGTACATCACCGACTGCTGCTGCTTTTTTTGCCTGCCGGATTGCTTCTTTCATATATTTTTCTTCTTGTGTCACGTCTGTTCCCCTTATATCTATGTCATATTTTTTTCTATTATAACATAGAATGAATCAAAAAGAGAGTAGACGATTGTCAGATTATCAGCGTATTGTATCCTATCTGTATGAATATCACCATGGAATTAAAGGTTCTAATGTTGGTTTTGCCAAAATAGAAAAGCGCCAGAATCAACTGCGGGTATATTTCCATGTAAAGACAAATGATCAGGCATTGGAATATAAAATTTATTTTTATCATTTTCATGAAGGTACAATGGAGGGAATTTTTCTTGATACGATCAGACGAAGTGATGCAATCATCGAATTTAAAAAGAATTATCCTGTAATTGAAAATTTTGAAGAAATGGATGGTTTTCTGATCTATCACTCAAATGAACATTTCTTTGGGTCACAATGGAAAGAACTTCCGATCATTATCCGGAGTTTTAAGCCCTTGGAAATTCCGGATGCCAAACCAGAAATAGTAGAAACGATAGAAAAAACAGAGGAAACTAAAGAAACAGAAGAGATAGAAGAGACAGAAGAGACAGAAGAGATCGCGGAGACAAAAACTTCCGGACTTTCTGAGTATATTGAAGCTCTTCAATTAGAAAAGGATGCCAAAAATATCCGGCATCCTGATCCTGTTAAAGGTTTTGACTGGAAGGAGTATCCCACCTTGCCAATGCCTCTTTCTTACAGCCTTGATCCTAGCATTAAGATCACACTAAAAGATCTTGATCAGATTCCTGACCTTGATGACAACGTAAAAGCAAATGGATTCCTTCTTTTAAATTATGGAAATTTCGGCCATCTGATGCTTGCAAAAGATGCTGACAGCGGCCAGCGTTATCTCGGAATTCCTGGAATCTTTGATAACGAAAAAGCTTTTATCTCTCGTTTATTTGGATTTAAAACATTTATCACAGTTCCTTTAAAGCCTCATAAAACTGGTAATTTCGGCTATTTTATCTTACCGATCTAATATGTTTGCAAGTGTTGCAAACTGTTCCAAAGTTAAGGCTTCTCCTCGGACAGATGCTGGTAATCCCATCTCTTCTAATGCCTGTGCTACCTGTTCTTTGGAGAAGTTTAGCCCACCAAAATTCTTAATTCCGTTCTGAAGTGTTTTTCTTCTCTGGTTAAAAGACGCACGGATCAATTGGAATAACAGCTTTTCATTTGTAACTTTGATCGGTGCATCTTTATATTTTGTCAGACGAATAACTGCTGAACCTACTTTCGGTCTTGGCATAAAACAGTTTGGCGGTACATTTGCTACCACATATGGTTCTGCATAATACTGAACTGCCAGCGATAATGCCCCATAGTCCTTTGTTCCAGGGCCTGACTGCATGCGGTCTGCAACTTCTTTCTGTACCATAACTGTGATGCTGTCGATTGGCACATGACTTTCAAACAATCCCATAATGATCGGTGTTGTAATGTAATATGGAAGATTGGCAACCACTTTTACAGGCTTACCGCCGTTCTTTTCTTCTACAATCTTTGCGATATCAACTTTCAAAATATCCGCATTTAAAATGGACACGTTGTCATATGCACTTAATGTATCTGATAAGATTGGAATCAGATTCTTATCAATCTCGACTGCCATGACTTCTCTTGCATTTTCAGCAAGATACTGTGTCATAGTTCCAATTCCTGGTCCGATTTCCAATACAAAATCTTCTTTATTTACTTCGGCAGCGGAAATAATCTTCTCAAGTACACGTTCATCGATCAGGAAATTCTGCCCAAATTTCTTCTGAAAATCAAAGTCATATTTTTGGATTACTTCTATTGTATTTTTTGGATTCCCAAGTTTCACTCTTATACCTCTTTCATACGATACAATTTTCTTGCATTTTCTTCTGTGACTGCGATCAGTTCCTCTTTATCAATCCCTTTGATCTGACTGAGCGCTTCTGCTACATAATTCAAGTTCAGAGAAGAATTTCTCTTGCCTCTGTTTGGTTCTGGTGACAGATATGGACAATCTGTCTCTAATACGATTCTGTCTAATGGTGTATACGCTGCAACTTCTTTTAATGTCTTTGCATTTTTAAATGTCACAACCCCGCCAATTCCAATATAAAATCCCATATCAAGGAATTGTCTTGCCATTTCTTTGGAATATGAAAAACAATGAACCACTCCTCCGATGTCTTCTGCATGTAATGATTTCATTATATCATATGTGTCCTTTGCTGCATCCCTGCTGTGAATAATAATTGGTAATCTCACTTCCCTGGCAAGCTCAATCTGTGCTTCAAACCATTTTTTCTGAATCTCACGTTCTGGTTCATCCCAGTAATAATCTAGTCCAATTTCACCGATTGCAAGAATCTTATCTTTGCCTGCGTATTCCTTTAATGTATCCATATCTGACTCTGTAAGATCAGCTGTATCACTTGGATGAACTCCAACAGCTCCATACATCATCGGATATCGATTCACTGCATCTACGATCCATGCAGATGTTTCCATATTAGATCCTACATCAACAATCGTTCCGATCCCATTATCTTTCATAGAAACCAACAGTTCTTCTCTATCCTGATCAAACTGCTTATCATCGTAATGTGCATGTGTATCAAATATCATCGTTTCTCCCCTTTCTCTCTTCGTCTCTTTAATCTAACTGTATTTCCGTTAACTGCAAGGCAGTGAATACTTCGTAAAAAACTTGACATACGGCTGTACCCATAGTCTTTTATATTAAATCCGCTGTGTTTATCTTTCAATTCTAATGTTATGGCTGATAAATTCTCCAGTGAACCTCCATTTTTCTTTACAAAAAGAATCACTTCTTCTTCAATCGTTTCTCTGCTTGTCAATTCTTTAAATTCCACATAACAATTGGTATCTTCCTGAACGATCACAAAATTATCCATCTCTTCATCGATCAACACACTTAATTTTGTATATCCATAATTTCGCACATCAAAATCTGAATATTTCTCATTCAGTCGGTTTCCAATTCTCCCTAAATCAACTGGTGCATTTCCATTTTCACTGATGATATCCGCAATTGTGCAAGAAATTTCGTCTAATGATGTTACATTTTCAATCTCATTATTTTCAATCTCATCTTCTTTATCCCTGTCTGCTTCATACAGAAGATTTAGATGTATAAATTTATTACATGCTCTTGTCAATGCAACCGGCGTCTTGGATTCTCCCATACCAATAACGTACATATGCTCTTCTCGAAGTCTCATCGCAAGCCTTGTAAAATCACTGTCACTAGTTACCAGGCAAAATCCATCCACTTTCTTCCCATATAATAAGTCCATTGCATCAATAACCATTGCCATATCTGTTGCATTCTTACCTGAAGTGTAAGCGAACTGCTGTACAGGAATAATGGAATACTCTAATAATAACTCTTCATTCCACCCATTTGCCTTTGACCAGTTTCCATAGATTCTTCGGCAAGATGGAAATCCATATGCTTCAAGTTCCTGAAAAATAATAGGTGCATACTTGGGACTGATATTATCTGCATCGATCAGAACTGCAAACTGATTCTTTTCTTCTTCTACCATATTTTCCCTCATATCTAAAATTGTTTATAAAATGAAAAAAGGATATATCCTCTCGAATATATCCTTAAGTAAATACCAAGCGGGTGATGGGAATCGAACCCACGTGATCAGCTTGGAAGGCTGGAGTTCTACCATTGAACTACACCCGCATATCTTGTTCGCTGTTATTTGTTTTCCCCAGCGACAAATAATACTATACCATCACTTTTTATAAATTGCAAGTGTTTTTTTGAATTTTTTTTATTTTTTTGAATAAATTATTGTAAAGGCTTCTTGGAGTATATTTTATGATGAATTCTATCTGGTGTTTTATGATCTTATTTGGCTTGATCGTTGGAAGCTTTAATGGGAAGATTGCTGTACTTTCCGATACAATTCTTTCTTCCTCCAAAGAAGCTGTAGAACTCTGCATCCTTATGTTTGGAATTGTTGGTCTGTGGTCTGGACTCATGAGCATTGCCTTATCTCTTGGAATCACTACAAAACTTCAGCAAATGTTATCTCCCTTCCTTTCCTTTCTTTTCCCTAATTTAAAAAACAAAAAAGCAAAAGAATACATCAGCACTAATATTATTGCAAATATGCTAGGGCTTGGCTGGGCTGCAACTCCTTCTGGATTAAAAGCTATGGAAGAATTACAAAAAAATAATCCTCATAAAGATACCGCAACCAATGAAATGTGTTCTTTTCTTATTTTAAATATCTCATCCTTGCAGCTGATTCCGATCAATATCATTGCTTACCGCAGCCAATATGGTTCCGTAAACCCAACGAAAGTACTGATTCCTGGACTGATCGCAACTTTTGCTTCCACGATCATGGCTGTTATCTATATCAAATGGAAGGACCGAAAACGATGATCACATTTCTTGCAAATCTTGTAATTCCAATGTTTATATTTACTCTTATTTTATATGGAACATTAAAGAGGAAGGATATCTATACACCATTTCTTGAAGGCGTTATGGACGGCTTTAAGATCGTATTTGAGATTGCTCCAACTTTGATTGCTTTATTTTTTGCAATTCAGATCTTTCGTTCTTCTGGTGCTCTTGACCTGATTGTTCGTTTTCTGACCCCTGTCGGGAGTCTGCTTAAGATTCCTCAAGAAGTTCTTCCTGTGATTTTTGCAAAACTTTTTTCTTCTTCTGCTGCAACTGGATTTTTATTGGATATTTATAAAACTTCTGGTCCGGATTCTTTAGCGGGATTTATGTCCTCTGTGATCCTCAGCTCTACAGAGACCTGTTTTTATACATTATCTGTATATTATTCTGTGGTTGGAATTAAAAAAATCCGTTATACTCTGACTGGTGCATTACTTGCTGTGTTTACAGGAACCCTGATTTCTATTGTACTGTGTTATTTATAGCCTATCAAAATCTCTCTTTCCAAAAGAATTTTATTATTCCAAATCTTTTTTATTTTCCATCTCTCGGAAACTGACAACCAGATCATAAACTTCTGGTCTTTTCTCTTTCAAATGTTCATCCAGACGATGCCTTCTCTCTTTAAATCTCTGTGCAAGTTCTGGATGTTCTTTCATGATTCGTTCATGAATTTCTCTTCGATGTTCCTCAAAACGTGCCGCCAGCGTCCTTTCATCTTTTCCGGAAATATTTACAATCTCTTTTAAATGTTCTTCCAAATGTTCTAACCATTCATCTTCATCAAACGCTTCCATATGTGACCATCTTCCATGCAACAGATTTTCTACATTTCCATTTTGCTTTAGCTGCTCGATCTGGCGTGTGATCTGTTTCTCAATCTGATCTTCTGTCTCTGAACCAAATGCCCAGACAAACTCCTGCATCCGATTGTCCACACGCTTTCTTGAAGCACTTCTTTCTTCATTATCGACTCCGCCTTCTAATGGATATGGACGTTTGATTCCCATATCTTTTAATGCAATATGGATTGTTCTTCTAACACATCCCTCTTCAATCAGATAACCAATCCCAAGCTTTCTCATCTGCTCATTTAAACCAGCAATATGCTCTGTGATGTAAAACTTGATTCCTTGTTCTTTGAATGACTTATAAAGAATCTCAAGTCGATCTGCTGCCGTGATATCGATACTTCCGATTCCGCTTGCATCAAGAATTACCGCTTTAATATTTCCTCTACGTTCAATCTCCTGCTCAATATCCTGCTGCAGCACCCCTGCATTTGCAAAAAATAGATTACTGCTAAATCGATAGATCACAATTCCTTCGATCTCATGAATCTGCCTACTCTCTGCCAGATCACGAAAATGTTTATGTCCCGGCTGAATTCCTAAGAAACAACTTGCTGGTTTTGATGAGCGAATTACCATTTCCGCAAATGATAAAATAATTCCGATCAGTACACCATTGATCGTTCCAAGTAGCAGTACACCAATAAACGCTCCCCAGAAAATGAAACATTCTGTACGACTGACTTTCCAAAGTTTCACTGCAAGTTCAAATTCTGTTGCACCAAGAAGTGCTGAAATTACGATTGCTGTCAACACTGGTATCGGCAGATATCCTATAAATCCTGTTCCAAAAAGCAGTAAAATGATCATTGATAATCCTGCCACAATACTCATTAACTGCGTTTTCCCTTGATACTGCTCTCCCATTGCTGTTCTTGAAACAGATCCATTGATCGGACAGCATCCAGTCAATGCCGCCACAAAATTTCCCGCTGCAAATGCAAACAATTCCTGATTATCGTTGATACGGTATCCATTTTTCTGTGCAAAATTATTCTCTGCAAGAAGTGTTTCTGCCATAATAACAACTGCTACTGACAAGCTGATCGTCACTACTTCGTCCATCGGAACTAACGTAAGATCAGGAAAACTCCATCTTGGAAGTCCTGGTGATACTGCATCCAATGTCTTGATTCCCCATTCTTTCATCGGCAAAACCTGTGTCATGACTGCTCCTGCTGCCATCATCACTACTGCCATTGGAAATTTTGGCATTATCTTTTTGGCTCCCAATAAGATAACAAGTGAAACAATCCCTAAGATCAGTGACGGAAGATTGATCTGTTCTACTGTTTTTTCTATATGTTCCAAAAGTTCTAATAATTCTCCCGTTCCCGCAGTTCCACCCATAAGTTTTGGTACTTGCATCAAAATGATCGTTGAACAAATTCCTGTAATAAATCCACCCATAACTGGTGCCGAAATATAATTCACAAGTTTCCCTGCATGCATCAGATAAAATGCGATCAACCATACTGCCACAAAAAACGTGATGACTGGAACGACTGCAAGTGCTTCCTTGGAACCACTTTGGATATTCATTCCTAAAAGTGCTGACCCTACCAACGCTGCAGGTGCTGCATCTACCCCAAAGATAAATTGAGGTGATGTAGAAAATAGTGCAAATAAGATGATCGGAAACACAGATCCATATAATCCATAAACCGCTGGAAGTCCTGCAATCTGTGAATATCCCATAGAAATCGGTATAGATACTGCCATAATGATAATTCCCGTGATCACATCATGCATCAGGTTTCCTTTTTTGTAATTCTTCATTGTATGTCCTAATGTCATTCTTCCATTCCTTCTTTCTAATTTAAATGTTCCCTCATATAATTTAGAAACTGCTTCTGTGCATAATCTAAAGGCTTATTTTTCTTATAAAATAACGAAATCATTGAGTGAAATTCTTCTTCTAACGGTATCATTTTTATCCCATCACATTTTGCTTCGTTATATACTGTTGGAAATGTGATCGTGATCCCAACTCCTTCACTTACAAAACTCATAATCGTATTCGCCTGTGGAAATTCAAAAATTATATTTGGCTTAAATCCTGCTTTTTCACAAGCCTTAGAAAATACTTCGTAACTTCCGCTTCCCTTTTCTGGGAAAATAAAATTATCATTACAAAGTTCTTTTAGCTGGATTTTTTTCCTCCCATATAATGGATGTTTCTTATGAATAACTGCACATAGCCGGTCATCATATAATGGCGTAAATCGATATTTTTTCTCATCTTCCATTGTATTTTCTCTTAAGATCAAAAAGTCATAACTATCTGAATTTTCCTGAATCTCACTTGCAATCCTTTCGTCTATCACCATTTTTATATCCGGATATTGTTTTTTGAAATCTGCTACCATTCTTGCAAAATGATATGGTGCAAGTACTGGCATACATCCAATTTTGATCTCTTTATTTTTTTGTATGTTTTTTAGCATTTCTTCATACATTGATGTCATTTCTTTTGCATAAGACAAAAAGATTTCCCCTTCTTTGGATAACTCAAATCTCCGGGTATTCCTACGGATCAATGTTGTTCCTAATTCATTTTCCAGCTTTCTGATCTGCTTTGACAATGCACCTTGTGTCATATTACAAGAATACCCAGCCTCTGTGAAATTCTTTTGTCTGCATAATTCCATATAATAATATAGCTGTTGTATTTCCATTTTTATAATCCTCTTTTATTTTCATATATTTCATTTTACACTTTTTATTCTCATTTTTCATCATACTCAATCACTTTTAGCTGCTATTTTCTGTATATATTCCTACATGGAATATATCAAGTCTTAACTGGAATTGCAATACTTACTTCTACCTCTATATAATAAGAACACAAAAGGGAAATAAATTTATGAAAATATAGAATTTTGATAGAAAGGATGGATAAAAATATGAAAAACGAAAAAACTTTTTTCTACCATAGATTATTGTTTTATATTTTAGGACTGCTGATCATGTCTGTTGGTTCTAATTTATTTTTAAAAGCAACTCTTGGAGTTGCCCCAAGCTGTACAATGGCTTTAACTTTAAGTTATCTCTCCCCTGTTCACAGCTATGCTTTATTTAATTTTCTGATCAACTCAACATTTTTGATCTGTGAAGCAGTGGTTCTCCGTGAATTCGGGAAAATACAGTTTATTCAACTTGGGTTGACATTTGTTTATTCTTTATTTATTGAATTTACTTCTTATGGTTTATTCTTTATCGAGCCTCATGGTCTTGCAGCAAAGATCTTATTATCTGTTATTGCATGTGCAGTTTTATCTACAGGTGTTGGATTTACAATTAGTTCTGGATTTGCTGTTATGCCAATGGAAGGTCTTGTTAAGAGTATCGCTGAGAAGAAAAATGTAAGCTTTGGTGCCGTGAGAGTTTGTCTGGAAGTTTTATTTACAGTATGTTCTGCTGTCGCTTCTTTTGTTTTACTTCCAGAATTACCATCTGTTGGAATCGGAACTGTGATCGCTGCTTTCTTAAGCGGAAATATTACAAATGTATTTTCTTCACTGTTCCACAAAAGAATCAATGCTTACTTAGGATTTCAGGCATAATTTTTAACTTTAACAATATACAATAATATGCAGTAAAAAACCGTAATCACTACAAAAACTATTAGTGATTACGGTTTTTTATCATACTCTTTTATTATAAATGCTAAGTAATCTTCTAAATGATCTGATGACAGATATCATTCAAACAACATCTCTCACAATGTGGTTTCGTTCTTGCCGTGCAGACATCTCTTCCATGCCATACAAGTCTGTGACAAAAATCACTACCTTCTTCTGGAGGAATGATCTCCCATAATGCCATCTCCACTTTCTTTGGGTCTTTAATTCCATCAACCAAACCAATTCTATTCACAAGACGGATACAATGCGTATCTGTTACGATCGCAGGTTTTCCAAACACATCTCCCATGATCAGATTGGCACTTTTTCTTCCAACACCTGGCAGACTTAAAATAGATTTGAAATCTGTTGGGATGTTACAATCATATTCATCTCTTAAAACTTTCATGCATTTACTGATATCTCTCGCTTTGCTTTTTCCAAGTCCGCATGGACGTACAATTTCCTCAATATCTGCGACATCTGCTGCCGCTAATGCTTCTACAGTTGGATATTTTTCAAACAATCCTTTGACTACAACATTAACTCTTGCATCTGTACACTGGGCTGCAAGTCTTACACTGACTAATAATTTCCATGCCTGATCATATTCCAGTGTACAATCCGCATCTGGATATTCATTTTTCAAACGTTCAATTACTTCTAATGCTAATTCTTTTTTGTTCATTGATTGCAAATCCTCCCTAAAAGCTGTTTGGTTATTTTTGTTATTTTAGCACTGGAAAGAAAATTGGTCAAATTACAGATATCTCTGCATGATCTCGCACAAACGATTCATCTCCCAAGGTTTTGCAATATGCTCCTTCATTCCTGCATTTTTCGCCATTACAACATCTTCTGCAAATGCATTGGCAGTCATTGCTATGATCGGTATTTGTTTTTCTCTATATTTTCTGTGGGAACGGATTGCTGCCGTTGCTTCGTATCCATTCATTACAGGCATATGAATATCCATAAAGATCAAGTCATAAAAACCACTTGGTGCATTTGCAAATTTTTCAACGGCTTCTTTTCCATTTTCTGCAGTCTCAATGTTAGCCTCTTTATTGGATTTCCCTTCAATGATATTTTTTAGTGTTGCTGTAAGCCTTGATCTGAATAATGATTTTGCTATAAATTCATCAACTCCAGCCTCTCTTGCCTCTGCTTCGATCTCCGAATAATCATATGCCGATAAGATAATGATCGTCACATCATTTCCAAAAAACTTCTATTTTCCCCATAAAATAAATTTTTAAGTGAACCTTTGGTAATTTCCATAAACTCCTTGTAATCATATCCAAGATTATAAAGTAAAAATCCACTGACATTCGTAATTGTCAGATTCTCATCATAATGTCCTGTCATAAATCCAACTGCATGATTATTACGGATCACGTCTTTGATCATCTCATAACTATTCTCCTCCAAGTTTGAATCACCCACAGAATATATTATTTCTTCCCTAAATAACTCCTTATTCATTATTTCCTATTCCTTATTCATACTCTTTTTATCTATGTCAAATACTTTCTTGATATCTTCAAACATGTAAAAAACACTATAGATAAATATATCTACAGTGTCCCCTGCACTCTTATTATACAATGTGCAACTGGCTGCCATGTCAAAGGCCCTATAGCTTTGCGTCACAGCCTTTCGACTGCTTTGCCGTTATATCTTTCTTTCGTTCAATATATTTTAATCCTTCATATCCAACAACTGATGTTGTATACACGCGATCTTGATAACTCTCTCTTGGCGGCATGATACAGTTTGTTGTAAATAATCCATCCATTACCAATCGGTCGGCTTCTTTGGTCCGGTGTGTATTTGTAACTGCTTTCCACAGACACCTGTTACCACACATCCTTTATTGCCTGCTGTCTGCTGGCATTGAAAACAAAATATATCTGGCATCTTATTTCTCTCCTTTTTTATTTGTTAATAGAAATAAGATGTGCAAAATTCTCTGTGACTATTCGTATTAATTTCTTTTCCATATCCTGATTTAAAACTCTCTTAGGAATAATAAGTGCTTCTATGGAACTAATATAAATGTAAAAAGCCGTCTCTGTTTCACAAACATTTTCTACCTTTTGATAATCTACTTTCACTTCCTGGCCTTTTGTTATCTCTATAATCTGATCTTCCGTAAAAGTTAATGTTATTTCTTCTGCAAATGGTAGTCCTTCTGTTTCTATCATTTTAAGAATTGTCTTGCGAATACCTCTTTTCATAATCTTTTTAGCCTGTGCTACACATACAATTGAAAAAATGCATAATACAATTACTTCTGTAATGATCAACATTTTTTCTGCTCTTGCCAAAATGAAAATTACTATCGCAAGAACACTGATCATTGGTCCTGCTAGTTTTAGAAAAAACAGATTTCTCTTTCCTACCTCTGAATGAATTAACTGATGAAATTCGTTGAATTCTATGTAGTCTTCGTCTGTTAATTTGTAATTTAGTTGCAGCATATTCCTTCCCCCCCTGCTTTATTTTTAAGATAACGCATATACTTTAATCAAAAAAGATCCAGAGAGTACCATTCTCTGAATCTTTTATTATGCTTATCTCCTAAAAACTATACTTATAGTTTACATATGTTCCCGAAAATAGTCATGAAAATACTGCATAACCTTCACCAACAGATCCTGTTCCTGCTCATTTAACGTATCAAGCAGTCTCTGGATCATCTGTTTATGAAATTCTCTATGATGATTGTATGCTTTTCTCCCTTTCTCAGAAAGTGATATATAAACAACCCTTCGGTCTCTCTCCCCACGTTTGCGGATCACATATCCTTTCTTCAAAAGATTACTGATAGCGGTTGTAAGTGTCCCAACCGTAATATTTAAATCTCTAGCAATCGTTGACATATTCTTAGGTTTCTTAATCCCGATCGCATCAATAATATGCAGATCTTTATTTGAAATATCCTTAAACTCATCCGTGATCACGGCTTTCTCTTCTTCATACGAAATTCCGTGGAATAAGTCTACCACCATATTATTTAAACGATCCTTATCCAATTAATCCACCTCCTAAAAACAACGATTTAAGAGTATTATACCTTTAATTGTTGGAATTTTCCACTTCTAAATTGTGTGCTTCACCGATTACTTTTGCTAATGCTTCTTTCGCCTGTGTTGGCAGTGCATTGTATCCACCATCTTCTACGTCTTTCTCGAAGACAAAATTTAATCTGTCTGTCATTCTTGCTTTTAATGTCTCTACATAATTCATATCGCTGAAGTCTGAAACATATCCTTCCATCTCAAGCACTTCAATATCTGTAAATGGTCCCCACTGTTTGAATTCTCCAGTTCCTTCTACAACCTGTTCAATAGCAGAAATTGTTGTTGCAGGTTTGATATCTTTACCCATGAAATCGCCTGTATTGATGATATAGCAGTCCACATTTCTTTCTTTTACAAGTTTTCTAAATTTCTTATAGTCATTTACAAGAGGATATGTTCTAAATGGGTTTGCGTATGGTTCTACAACCAGACGGTTTGGATCAACTCCAGGAGCTAAACGTTCTGCACTGCTTCGTTTTGTTGCAAGTGTTGCTCCCATAACAGATGCTAAGGATGCTCCCTTGATCTTAACGATTGGTGGGATTGTTGGGTCTTTCATGATCCAGAAGATTGCATTTACTGGATCATTGATCTTATCTACACGGTTTGGTGACCATAATTTGGACTTAATCGCACGACCATTTCCGTTACGGATATCTTCTGTGACAAGAACGACTTTTCCTTCGCTGTCTCTTGTTGCTGAGCAGTTCTGTGCTGTTAACAGATATTTATTATCTGGGCATCCTGTTGGATAGTCTGCTGTCTTATCAAAATATGTTGGTTCCATTGCGATAGATGCACCTGTTTCTGTGTTGATGATAAATGCATCGTCATGCAGAACCTGAATTTCTTCGTATTTGTTATTATGTGTTGCATGTGTTAATGTGGATTTTCCGGATCCTGATAATCCGAAGAAAGATGCTACAAATTTTTCTCCGTTATCTAATTTGAATTCTTTCTGTCCACCATGGCAGGAAGCATATCCGTTACGGTTTGCGATCGCCCATGCGATTGTTAATGTACCTTTCTTATGTTCTCCAAAGTATTTCATACCAAGAAGTGCAGCACAGTTTGTATCTGTATTAAAATATGTTAATCCTAAAGGATGTTCTTCATGTGTCCACTGTGGGTCTGAGAAAATATAGATATCTGTCTCATCAGCAATTGGCTGTGAATTCTTATACATTTCATTGTATTTAGGATTCATATACTGGAAGTTTAACATCCATGAATATAAGATATTTTCTTCTCCTTCTGGAATTAAAAGATGTGCTTTTACCATAAATTCAGGATCTAATCCGATATATACCTGCGCATGATATAATGTCGTCCATCTTGTATCATAGATCGCATCCATCAGTTTCAGATCCAGATCATTTGTATCAACACCAGGTTCACTGGAAATTCTTCTTGCAGCCGCGCAGCGTCCAGTCACTGAGCCATCGTTAAATAACAGAACTTTGGAACCTTCATCTAAACCAATTGCTTCTGGTTTATATACTGGCATATCTGTAACGATCGTTCCAGGAGAATTCTTTGCTAATTCATAAGCCTGTTTTAAATCTGTTACCTCTACGACGTTGTTCCCATAAAATGCTGCTTCGATAATGGATCTTGTTTTTGAAAATCCAGGCTTTCCTTTTCCGATTTCTTCGTGTGTGTAATAAGCTTTTGTTGACATAAGTTACTTCCTCCATTCATAGGTTGCTTTCGATGCGCTTTCTCAAAATGTCAAAACTACATGGGCCTGCATCTAAAATCTCTGTGTGGTATGCTTTCAAGTTATATTGTTTTCCTGCCTTGTTCTTATAATCTTTCAAAAGCTCACAAAACTCCTGATAACCAATGTAATAAGACAAATAATTTGCAGGATTCTCGATGATCATCTGAAATAGTTCATCTGCCTGAGACTTCTCCATCCCAAATGATCTTAAATACGCTCTGACATCTTTCTTCTTCCATCCTTCATAATGAACTCCAAAATCGACTCTTGAACAAAGTGCCAGATTGTACTCGTACATCTCCATATTCATCTGCTGATAAATATCGCCATATCCTTTGGCATCATTCATCATACTGTAACTAAAACCTTCCACATAAGCTGCATATCCTTCTGAATATCCTGGATAATCAAGAATATAGCGTATCGGATCCTCACCTTTTGCCGCATAATAAACATTCTGATATAAATGCCCCGGATATCCCTCATGTGCTAAAGTCGGATACAACTCTGCAGTTTGTGCCTGATTTACATAAATCACATTCTCCTTGTAAGAATCGATTGCCGGCACCATATAGAACGCCGGACTAGTATATTCTTCCATGGTTTTGTGCACATATTTTATTTTACAGCTGACTTTTGGTGCCTTTGGATAATATTTTACCATCTTTTGCCTTAGTTTGTTAAGTACCTTTTGTGAATTTTGCACAATTTTAATATTTTTTTTAGATTTTCTATATCTATTTATGATATTAGGATACTTTTTTTGTAATTTTATAAGTTTTCGAAGACATTTTTCAATGGATTGGTCACTGATCTCAATCATTTCTTCCACTGTTTTATCTGATCCTGTCTTCTGTGCAACTAATGCTTTGTAATATTCTTTTCCATTTTTGTAGTAATACAGACCATTTTTATTTTGCCCATTTCCTTTTAGTGCTTGTAAATGAGAATATAATTTTTCGTAAGCTGGAATAACTTTTGTCCTTACTAGTTTCTTATTTTTCCTGCAGTATTTCTTTTTCTGTGATGCATTGATTCCTTTGATTTCTGCCATCCTTAAATTAAATGTTGCAACCAATATATTATTTTTATTTCGTTTTATAACGCTTTGAATCTGTTGCAATACTCCTCTTAGTGACTGATCTGATATAAATAAATTTCTCTTTACCTGTTCCTTACTATATTGGATCAATGAATTAAAATATCCATCCAGTCCTTGTAATAATCGAAAATAACTTTTGATATCTTTTTCGTTTTTTAGACGATATTCACTTAATGTCAATAGAATCTGTACCTGCTGCCCAGACGTTTTTCCAAGGATTCTCTCATAATAAGGATACATGGACAGATTTTTCTGTCTTTTTAAGTAATCCAACAAAATCATATATGTATTTTGTTGTTTTTTCGTTAATTCCTTTTGTTTGATTTTTTTTAATTTCTCAAGTTCTCTTGAAATTCTAATCTTTTCATTCAATATATTTTTTTCATTCATCACTGGGTAGAGATCTTGGGACTGTTTTACCCCATATTTTTCAGAATTTTCTAAAAGGTAGTGCTTTGTAATTTCATTTTCCGATGCACTTTCTCTAAAAAATGTCGTAACATACTGGTTAAATGCTTCTTGTGATGTATTCTTTGTCTGATCTTTTTTCTCTTTGATCAGGCTGTAAACTCCAAGAAATATCAGACAAATTCCGATCATGATCAATTTTATTCTGACCTTTTTTAATCTTCCTTCCAATTCCGTTTCTCCCTCCATATCACTGCCTGTTAATATCTTATTTTTTAAAGAAAAGAAATAGACTATCCGCTAAAGATGTACTATAATTAAAAGGATAGAATCAAGAAATCGGAGGAGCACTATGAGTAAGAAACCATATTATATTACGACTGCAATTACTTATACTTCCGGAAAACCTCATATTGGTAACACATATGAGATTATCCTGGCAGACAGTATTGCTCGATATAAAAGAATGGAAGGCTATGACGTATTTTTCCAGACAGGAACAGACGAACATGGTCAGAAAGTAGAATTAAAAGCAGAAGAAAAAGGTGTAACACCAAAAGAATTTGTTGATGATGTTGCTGGAGAGATCAAGAGAATCTGGGATCTTATGAATACTTCTTATGACCGCTTTATCAGAACTACTGATGAAGATCATGAGAAACAGGTTCAGAAGATCTTCAAGAAATTATATGAACAGGGAGATATCTACAAAGGTGAATATGAAGGTTTATACTGCACACCTTGTGAATCTTTCTTTACAGAGAGCCAGTTAGTCGATGGTAAATGTCCTGACTGCGGACGTCCAGTACAGCCTGCAAAAGAAGAAGCTTATTTCTTAAAATTAAGCAAATATGCAGACCGTCTGATCGAACACATCAATACACATCCTGAATTTATTCAGCCAGAATCCCGTAAGAATGAGATGATGAATAACTTCCTTATTCCAGGACTTCAGGATCTGTGTGTTTCAAGAACATCATTTTCATGGGGAATTCCAGTAGACTTTGATGAAGGTCACATCGTTTATGTATGGTTAGATGCATTAACAAACTATATCACAGGTATTGGTTATGACTGTGATGGAAACAGTTCAGACAAATTTAACAAGTTCTGGCCTGCAGATCTTCACCTGATCGGTAAAGATATCATTCGTTTCCATACAATTTACTGGCCAATCATCTTGATGGCACTGGATCTTCCACTTCCTAAACAGGTATTTGGACATCCTTGGTTACTTCAGGGCGATGGTAAGATGAGTAAATCTAAAGGTAATGTTTTATACGCTGATGATCTGGTTGACTTCTTCGGAGTTGACGCAGTTCGTTACTTCGTTCTTCATGAAATGCCTTTCGAACGAGATGGTGTGATTTCATGGGAATTAATGATCGAGCGTATGAACTCTGACCTTGCCAATATCCTTGGTAACCTTGTCAATCGTACAATCTCTATGTCCAACAAATATTTTGGCGGAATCGTAGAAGACAAGGGTGTTGTCGGAGATTATGATGATGATCTGAAAGCCGTTGTAACAGGTACAAGAGATAAAGTTGCTGAGAAGATGGCTGACCTTCGTGTTGCAGATGCAATAACTGAGATCTTTAACCTATTCCGCCGCTGCAACCGTTACATCGATGAAACAATGCCTTGGGTATTAGCAAAAGACGAAGCTTCTAAAGACCGTCTTGCAACTGTTTTATACAACCTTGTAGAGGGAATTACAATTGGTGCATCTTTATTATCATCATATATGCCAGAGACATCTGAGAAGATCTTTGCTCAGTTAAATACATCTATGGTTGAATTTGATAACCTTGCAACATTCGGAAACTACAAGAGTGGTACAAAAGTAACGGAAAAACCTCAGATCTTATTTGCAAGATTAGACGAGAAAGAAGTTATGGAGAAAGCCAAAGTCTTAATGGAGAAACAGGCTGCTTCTGTGAAAGCTGCAAATGCTGCCATCGAAGAAGATACTGTTATTGACATTGAACCAAAAGATGAGATCACTTTTGATGATTTCACAAAGATGCAATTCCAGGTTGGTGAGATCATTGCCTGTGAAGAAGTAAAGAAATCAAAGAAACTTCTTTGCTCTCAGGTTAAGATTGGAAATCAGGTAAAACAGATCGTTTCTGGTATCAAAGCTTACTACAAACCAGAAGATATGGTTGGTAAAAAAGTTATGGTACTTGTAAACTTAAAACCAGCCAAATTAGCAGGAGTTCTTTCCGAAGGAATGCTTCTTTGCGCAGAAAATGAAAAGGGTGAATTAGCCCTTGTGACACCAGATAAAGATATGCCAGCAGGTGCTGAAATTTGTTAATTTTACTTACTTGTTCATTAAATTTTAGATAAATAAATAAATTGACAACCAGATTTTGGTATGCTATGGTTTAGTTATAAAATGATTGAAGACAATTAAGGAGGTTTACACATGAAAAGTACAGGCATTGTAAGAAGGCTTGACGAACTTGGAAGAATTACTTTACCGATCGAATTACGTCGTAACTTTGATGTGAACGAGCGCGATCCTCTTGAAATATTTGTAGATGATGACAAGATTATTTTAAAAAAATATAATCCTGCAGATATTTTTACTGGAGAAGATATGGATGATCTGATCGACTACAAAGGAAAGAAAGTCTCAAGAAAATCTATTATCGAATTAGCTAAGCTTGCAGGATTCGAAATTACTGAAGCATAATTTTTGAATCAAACAATAAATATAAGAAAGGCTGTCGTATTAATAACAACTAATACGACAGCCTATTTTCATTCATATTGTAATGCTCTTATTTTTACAAAGGAAGGTGTTCTTATGGGAATTACTATAAATTGGCTGCTACATAAAAGTACACTTAAAAATTTAAAAATACTACTTTCCGTAGTTTTAACCGGTGGCGTACTGCGATCCTTTCTTCTTTTGGCTATGATCCTCATATAAAGGAGGAGCCCTACCATGAAAAAGAAGATCAAAGAGCTACGCGAAAAATATATTTTAAATCCTGCCCACTTTTATGTGGGATATTTTTCTTTTATTCCTCTTCCAATAACTGCTGATAGATTTCTCTTTTACCAACACCCCGATCTTTTGCTACCAATTTCATCGCTTCCTTCTTAGAATGTCCCTGGTCCATATAATGTTTCATATGATCTTGCAATGGAATCTTTAAAAATTCTTCCTGACTTTCTTCTTTTAATTCTTTGAAAGATTTTCCCTCTATGATCATCACACATTCGCCTTTTGGTGGGTTTTCTCTATGGTAGGCAAGGATTTCACTCAGTGTGGATTTAAAAACGCTCTCATGCTTCTTCGTGAGCTCTCGGCATAGTGTCATAGCTCTGTCTCCAAGCACTTCGTACAGTTCTTCTAATGTTCTTACAAGACGATGCGGTGCTTCATAGATAATCATCGTTCTTGTCTCATTTTCCAGAGAATCAAGAATCTGTTTTCTCTCTTTTTTATCTGCCGGAAGAAATGCTTCAAAACAAAATCTTCTTGTTGGCTGCCCAGAAATGATCAATGCATTGATCAATGCACATGCCCCTGGTAAGGCTGTCACTGTGATTCCTGCTTCGTGACACTGTCTCACCAACTCTTCTCCCGGATCTGAGATTCCTGGTGTTCCTGCATCTGTGATCAGTGCAATATTTTTTCCTTCCTGCAATTGCTTTACAAGCACTTTTGCTTTCTCCACACGATTATACTCATGATAACTTGTCATTTTCGTCTTAATCTCAAAATGATTTAATAATTTGATGCTGTGTCTCGTATCTTCTGCTGCGATCAGATCAACTTCTTTTAATGTATTGATCACACGAAAAGTAATGTCTTCGAGATTACCAATCGGTGTCGCACACAGATATAATGTTCCACTCATACTTATTCCTCCGGATTCATTCCATAAATCTTATAAATTTCTTCTGTATATTTTCCTTCTTTTTCATAGACGATCAATGGAGGCTCTACCGTCATTCTTGACTTTCCACCTTTTACTGCTTCTAACAGAAATATATTCGGTTCTTTATCGATATATGGATGCACAAAACGAATTCTTTTAGGCTCCAATCCATCTTTTGACAACTGGCATAAAATTTCTGATAAACGAAATGTCCTGTGTACCAGAAATAATTTTCCTTTATTCTTTAAAAGCTTCTTCGCTGCTGCCGTAATATCCGCAAATGTACACAAAATCTCATGTCTTGCGATTGCTTTTGTCTCGGACGGATTCTTAAGTCCATGCTGCCCAATCATATATGGCGGATTCGATGTGATCGTATCAAAACTGTCATGTGAAAAAATCGCAGAAGCTTCTTTGATATCACCCTCCACGATCTCTATCTTATCTTCCAAATGATTTAATTTGACACTTCTTGCCGCCATCTCAGCCATCTCTGACTGTATCTCAAGCCCTGTAAGATGAGCAGCATTACTCTTTGCTTCCATCAAAATGGGAAGGATTCCAGTCCCCGTACCAAGATCCAGAACTCTCCCACCATTCTTAACTTGTGCAAAATCAGATAAAAGAACTGCATCCATTCCAAAACAAAATCCTTGTTCTTTCTGAATGATCTGATAACCATTGATCCCAAGATTATCAATTCTTTCTTTTTCCATGTCCTTTATTACATCCTTGATTCTTATTATTGCATCCTTTGCTGCAGCCTTGACATCCCTGTGGTTTCTTCTTTCTCATCACAAGATCATCAATCTTATATTCCTGAATTTCTTTATCTCCATTCTCATCTTCAACGATCAGTTTTACCTTTTGTCGAAGGACATCAACTCTCTGCACTTCCCCAAATACGCCATCTTTTGTCTTTAATTTCTCACCAATATTTGGAAGTTTACTGTTTAAATATTCGTAAGTTTCCTGTTCATTCTTAAGACAGCACATTAATCTTCCACAAACTCCTGAAATCTTTGTTGGATTCAAAGAAAGATTCTGTTCTTTTGCCATTTTAATGGAAACAGGTGCAAACTCTGATAAAAATGTATTACAGCATAACTTTCTTCCACAGATTCCCATTCCACCGAGCATCTTAGCTTCATCTCTAACACCAATCTGTCTTAATTCAATTCTTGTTCTAAACACTGCTGCCAGATCCTTTACAAGTTCACGGAAATCAACTCGTCCATCTGCTGTAAAATAAAACAGAACTTTATTATTATCAAATGTATATTCTGTTGATACCAACTTCATATCAAGGTTATGTTCTTTGATCTTCTCTAAACAAATCTGATATGCTTCTTTTTCTTTCTCCCTGTTCTTCTCTGCTCTTTCTTCGTCTTCTTTGGTTGCGATTCTTAAAACAGGTTTTAATTCATCTCCAATGCATTTTTCCTTTACCTGTCTTCTCTCAGAAACGACGGATCCAAATTCAATTCCTCGGGCAGTTTCCACGATGACATGATCTCCCGACCTCACCTGAAATTCTTTTGGATCAAAGAAATATATCTTTCCTGCAGTACGAAATCGCACTCCAACTACTTCTACCATACTTTACCATTCTCCTTTATCGTCACGAGCAACATTTCAATTGCCACTTCAAAATTAACATTCGCGATTAGTCGTCTTCTAGCCTTCTCAACTTCATCAAGAATATGACTGATTCCTTCAAATGAAATATAAATCTCCTGATCTTTTAACTGGCGGTATTTATCTTTAAATACCAGCTGATTTAGTGATCCTGTTGTCTTAAGAATCAGCATATCACGATACCATACCATAATTATATCAAGGAAATCATAAATCTCATTCTTATATTTTGTCAGACTCTTAGCATAAGATACAACTTCATAGATTTCCATACTCTTCATATGTGTAATGACATTCATCGTATCATTTAACATATCTTTAAATTCTTCTGTCTCTAATACATGAAGTGCACGTCCAATATTTCCAAGTGAAAATGCTGCTGCAAATGCGATATCTGCATGACTTGCCCCTGTATTTGCCTTCAGATAATCTTCAATCTCATTCTCTCGGACACTTCCAAGTGTCATGGATACGCATCTTGACAGAATCGTATCTAACAGTCTGTCTTTATTATTTGTTAACAAAAAGATTACTGCATATGCAGGTGGTTCTTCCAAAGTCTTTAATAAAGCATTCTGGGCTCCTGCATTCATACGGTCTGCATCATCAATGATATAAATCTTATAATCACCACTATAAGGTTTGATATCGATTGTTTCATTGATTCCTTTTCGAATGTCATCAACACGAATTTCATACTTTTCATGAGTAATATAAATGACATCTGGATGATTTAATGAATCTACCTGCTTACATGCTGCACATTCACCACATCCATCTTTGTGTTCACACAGAAGTGCCTTTGCAACTGCCTTTGCGATCATCATCTTTCCGCTTCCATCTTCACCACTTAATAAATAAGCGTGGGAAACCTTTCCCGTCTTGATTGCTTCTTCAAAATGAGAAATTATTTTTTTATGTCCTATAATTGCATCAAAACTCTTCATACTACATCACCCTTTACCATGAAATTTTTTGTTGACCTGTGAAACGATCTGCTGATGAATCTCTTCAATCGGCAGGTTTCCGTCAACGGTGTAGATTCTCTCTGGATGCAGACTTGCAAGCTGTCTGTATCCTTCAACAACCTTCTTGTGAAAATCAATTGTCTCGCTTTCCATTCGATCAAGTTCTGCTTGTTTTTTCTTCCTTGAAATACCGGCTTCTGCATCCAGATCGATCATAATCGTCAGATCTGGCATCGTATCTCCAATTGCGAACTGATTTACTTCATAAACAAGATCAATTCCCATTCCTCTGGCAATCCCCTGATAAACTGCGGAAGATTCTACAAAACGATCACAGATCACAATCTTCCCATCTTCTAATGCCGGACGAATGACTTCTTCGATCAATTGAGCTCTGGCAGCTGCATAAAGCAGTAATTCTGTCATATGCCCCATCTCAGTGAATTCTTTGTTAAGGATCACATTCCTTACTGCTTCACTGATGGGAGTTCCGCCAGGTTCCCTACATACTATTATATCATAACCTTTAGCAGATAAGTAGTCTCTTAGTAATTCAATTTGTGTTGTTTTTCCAGCTCCATCTGGTCCTTCAACGGTCAAAAATAATCCCATGTTTATATCCTCTCATCTATTATGTAAATTTTATGGTTATCAAGTCCAATAACCTTCATATCATTTTGTTCATACTGGCTGATCTTATGAATCGCATGATCATCGATCACTTCCCCTGGCACAACTAACGGAATTCCTGGTGGATATAAGAAAACAAATTCCGCAGCGATCATACCTTCTGCCTGCTTATAATCAATCTGACAACGTTTTCTTCTCGTTGCTTCCTCTGGTTTCATTGCTTTTCGATTCTTGTGAAAATTCATTTTCTTAAAATTATTTTGTATATGATTTTTATTTTGTTTTTTCTCCAGATCGATCATCTGATCAATCTCTGTCATTGCTTCATACAGCCTATCATACCCTTCCTGTGTATCACATATACTTGTCATTGCAATCACATAATATAGTTCAGACATTTCCATTTCCAAGTGATACTGATCTCTCAAAATCTCAAATAATTTTTCTCCAGATATCATTGTATTCTTTACCGAAAATACAAGTTTTCCAATATCATCTGTTCGAACTAATTGGATATGTTGTAATTTTTCTAATTTTTCACGAAGTATCCACAATCGCTCACAATATTGTTGAAAATATCCACGATTTCCATCACAAATGTGGATACATTGTTCGATAGAGCTCATTAATACATATGAGGGACTGCTACTTTGAAAGATAGAAAGTTTCTTCTGCATCATTTCTTTTGAAACACAATCTGTGCATAAATGCAATAATCCTGTCTGTGTCATTGCTGGCAATGTCTTATGTAGACTCTGGATTACAATATCTGCTCCAGTACTTACTGCACTTTCCGGAAATGCCTCATGATAAATAAAATGAGCTCCATGTGCTTCATCTACGATCAATGGAATATCATACTGATGTAAAACATCTGAAATTCCTCGAATATCGGATACTCGTCCTTCATAAGTCGGAGAAACTAGTACCATCGCCTTGATCATCTTCTCTTCTTTGATAACTGCTTCTACCTGTTCTTTTGTAATTCCTTCACAAATTCCATCTTCATCAACTTCTGGGTAAATATAAACTGGATCCAATCCTAACAATTCAATCGCATGATACACTGACTTATGGCAATTTCTTGCTACTAATATCTTGTCTCCAATCTTACACAAGGCTGCAATTGCTGACAGATTTCCTGCTGTACTGCTATTAACTAAAAGATAACTTTCCTCTGTTCCATAAATCTGTTTTAAGTTATCCATCAAGTCACGAATCATCTCTTCTGGATGATGCAGATCATCAAATCCTGTAATCTCTGTGATATCAACCTTTGCAATCTCATCAAGTAATGGATCTATTTTTAAATTTCTTTTATGTCCCGGCATATGAAAAGGATATTCTTCTCCATATTGTAATTGTTTCAACTTGTCATAAATTGATGTCATTTTTTATCCCTTTGTAAACATATTTTTTCATTTTCATTATATCATACTTAATTCCTATTGAATAGGAATTAAAAAAAGAGTAAACTTTCGAATTTTTCATTCTTTCTAAAAGCTAACTCCTTGGATCTTCTTATAAATTTTCCCGCAAAATAAAAAAGATGCCCAGAGCCGGAATCGAACCAGCGACACGAGGATTTTCAGTCCTCTGCTCTACCGACTGAGCTATCTGGGCATAATACTTATTAAAAATAAAAAATTGCGGGAGCCGGATTTGAACCAACGACCTTCGGGTTATGAGCCCGACGAGCTACCAGACTGCTCCATCCCGCGATAATGATCAAATGGTTGGAGAAGGATTCGAACCTTCGAAGGCGGTGCCAACAGATTTACAGTCTGCCCCCTTTGGCCACTCGGGAATCCAACCATATATATTTAAACACCTAAATCAGAACTTAATCATGACTAGGTGTGAAGCCGTTGACCGGACTTGAACCGGTAACCTGCTGATTACAAATCAGCTGCTCTGCCAATTGAGCCACAACGGCATAGTTATTAAATTTAAAAGTGGGACCAATAGGACTCGAACCTATGACCCTCTGCTTGTAAGGCAGATGCTCTCCCAGCTGAGCTATGATCCCAATTATTCAAAAAATAAAGCGACCCGGATGGGAATCGAACCCACGACCTCCGCCGTGACAGGGCGGCGCTCTAACCAGCTGAGCCACCGGGCCTTATTTAATAAAGGATATACCTTCAAAACAACATACAAGAACTATTCACATCTCTTCCACTCTGCCTTCTTTGGTTAAAGCCTCGACCGATTAGTAACAGTCAGCTCCATGCGTTACCACACTTCCACCTCTGCCCTATCTACCTCGTCGTCTTCAAGGGGTCTTACTACCTTTCGGTATGGGAAATCTTATCTTTAGGGGGGCTTCACGCTTAGATGCCTTCAGCGTTTATCCCTTCCAGACTTGGCTACTCTGCGATGCACTTGGCAGTACAACAGATACACCAGCGGTCCGTCCATCCCGGTCCTCTCGTACTAAGGACAGCTCCTATCAAATTTCCTCCGCCTGCGCCGGATAGGGACCGAACTGTCTCACGACGTTCTGAACCCAGCTCGCGTACCGCTTTAATGGGCGAACAGCCCAACCCTTGGAACCTGCTACAGCTCCAGGATGCGATGAGCCGACATCGAGGTGCCAAACCACTCCGTCGATGTGAACTCTTGGGAGTGATAAGCCTGTTATCCCCAGGGTAGCTTTTATCCGTTGAGCGATGGCAATCCCACTTTATACCACCGGATCACTAAGTCCTACTTTCGTACCTGCTCCACCCGTCGGTGTCACAGTCAAGCTCCCTTCTGCCTTTGCACTCTTCGAATGGTTTCCAACCATTCTGAGGGAACCTTTGAGCGCCTCCGATACCCTTTCGGAGGCGACCGCCCCAGTCAAACTCCCCGCCTGACATTGTCCCCTGACCGGTTCACGGCCACAGGTTAGAAATCCAACATGGTAAGGGTGGTATCCCAACAGCGACTCCGGTACAACTGACGTCATACCTTCTCAGTCTCCCACCTATCCTGTACATACCATGCCGAATCCCAGTATCAAACTGGAGTAAAGCTCCATGGGGTCTTTCCGTCCTGGCGCAGGTAACCAGCATCTTCACTGGTATTTCAATTTCACCGGGTGTATCGTTGAGACAGTGCCCAAATCATTACGCCTTTCGTGCGGGTCGGAACTTACCCGACAAGGAATTTCGCTACCTTAGGACCGTTATAGTTACGGCCGCCGTTTACTGGGGCTTAAGTTCAAAGCTTCGCTTGCGCTAACCTCTCCCCTTAACCTTCCAGCACCGGGCAGGCGTCAGCCCATATACTTCACCTTGCGGTTTTGCATAGACCTGTGTTTTTGCTAAACAGTTGCTTGGGCCATTTCTCTGCGGCCACTCTCATGGCACTCCTTCTCCCGAAGTTACGGAGTCATTTTGCCGAGTTCCTTAACAATACTTCTCCCGTCGGCCTTAGGATTCTCTCCTCATCCACCTGTGTCGGTTTGCGGTACGGGCACATATAAAACAATAGCGGCTTTTCTTGACAGCCAGGGGCCTGGACTTCCCTACTTATGTTCGGTACGCATCACGTCTTCAGATCATGCTGCGGATTTGCCAGCAGCACTCCTACCTCGCTTGCACCGGGATATCCATTCCCGGATTCCATTCCCTGTCTGTGTCCCCACAGTTCTGTTTATATGCGGTACAGGAATTTCAACCTGTTATCCATCGACTACGTCTTTCGACCTCGCCTTAGGTCCCGACTTACCCAGAGCAGATCAGCTTTACTCTGGAAACCTTAGATATTCGGCCTGAAGGATTCTCACCTTCATCTCGCTACTCATTCCGGCATTCTCTCTTCTTAGCAGTCCACCACTCCTTACGGTATGGCTTCATCCCGCTAACAATGCTCCTCTACCAATGTTTACACATTCCTAAGCTTCGGTGTCGTGTTTCAGCCCCGGACATTTTCGGCGCAGGGACTCTCGACTAGTGAGC
>NZ_CYYH01000006.1:0-65192 GCF_001404655.1 Anaerostipes hadrus
GGTCGAGGCTTTAACCAAAGAAGGCAGAGTGGAAGAGATGTGAATAGTTCTTGTATGTTGTTTTGAAGGTATATCCTTTACAATTTAATAAAGGGGCATAGTTTCAATGGTAAAACATCGGTCTCCAAAACCGCAGTTGGGAGTTCGAGTCTCTCTGCCCCTGTTATTGAAAGATAGATTAGATTTATGTCTAGTCTATTTTTTGTTTTATAAGAAGATAAATCTGAGCATCTTGCTTGCTAAGCAGGATCGCACTGCTTTCTTGAATATTTCAAAAAAACGTTATAAATATTACAGAAATATTACAAAAACACTTTACAAGAAATCAATAATATGCTAAGATTACAATAAATGTAACAGAAATGTAACAATTATAAAAATAGAATTGAGGCAATAATTATGATAAAAATAGTAAAGAAAATAACAATGATTGCGGCTATGACAGCCGTAATGTTAACAACAACGATTACCCCAACAATATCGACAACAACATCATCGACAACAACAGTTTTTGCAGCATCAGGATATAGTGGTAAAATATATAAACATTGGTGCAGAATGAGAAAATCAAAATCTAAAAAAGCAAAAACGATCAAAAAATTAAAAATAGGAACAAAAGTAACAGTTCTTTCCACGAGTGGAAGTTGGAGAAAGATCAAAGTTGGAGGAAAAACAGGATATGTACTAAAAAAATATGTATATATTAATACAAGAGCACCAAAACTAAAAGGAAGTACATATAATAAAGGTAAAACAGTAGCATCATTTGCACAACGATTTGTTGGGAACCCATATGTATGGGGAGGAACGAATCTGAATACTGGTGCAGACTGTTCAGGATTTGTAAAAAGTGTGTACAAATCATTTGGATATAATCTTCCAAGAAGTTCATCTTCTCAGAGAAGAGCAGGACGTAAAGTTTCATATAACAAAAAGCAGCCAGGAGATTTAATTTGCTATAATGGTCATGTTGCTATTTATATAGGTAAAGGAAAGATTGTTCATGCAAGTTCTAGGAAAACAGGAATCAAGATTTCTCCAAAAGCTAATTATCGAAAAGTACTTTCAGTAAGAAGAATTGTAAAATAAAAAAATCAGGAGAAAATATGAGATATGAAGGAATGATTTACAGACCGCCAAGTGAGGCATATAGTCTGATTGTACAGGTAACAATCGGCTGTAGCCAGAATCACTGTATTTTCTGTAATATGTTTAAAGAAAAAAGCTTTAGGATCAGAAAAGCAAAAGAAGTACTTGAAGATTTGCAAGATGCAAGGAATCAATACAGACATGTTGAGAAGATCTTTCTTGCAGATGGAGATGCATTGGTCTGTAAAACACAAGACTTAGAATCAATTCTTCATTTTATTCAAGGAAAATTTCCAGAATGCAGACAAGTAACCTTATATGGATCACCAAGAAGTATCTTAATGAAGGACCAAGAAGAATTGGACAAATTACAACGACTTGGAATATCTATGATTTATATGGGATTAGAATCAGGAAATGATAGTGTCCTTGCATATATGAAAAAAGGTGTGACAGCACAAGAGATGATCGAGGCTGCACATAAGGTAAAAAAGGCAGGAATCCGACTATCTGTTACGGCAATCTCAGGTTTGGGTGGCAGAAAGCTATGGAAGGATCATGCCAAAGATACAGGACTCGTTTTATCAGAAATGAAGCCAGATTATATAGGATTGCTCACGTTAATGATAGAAGAAGGTCTTCCGTTGGCAGATAAGATCAGAAGCGGAGAATTTGAACTTTTAAATCCATATGATATTTTGATCGAAACAAAAGAAATGATAAAATATCTGGATTGTCCAGGATGCCTTTTTAGATCAAATCATGCATCCAATTACGTAAATTTAAGAGGAACATTAAATCAGGATAAAGAAACAATGATTCATTTATTAGATGAAGCAATTAAGGGAAATATTCATATGAAATCAGAATGGATGAGAGCACTTTAAAATGGATCAAACAAAGTAAAAGAACGAAATTATAGGAATATCTTATAATTTCGTTCTTTTTGGTATTATGAAACTTATAATTTAATAAATTCGGGCTTTTTATTTCGAAAAATCGTATAATAACGAACTCCAAGAGAAGACAGAAAATCAGGCAATTTATGAAAATCATAAGCCATATGTTCAGGACAATGTCCGTCGGAACCGATGGTGATGATTTCGCCGCCAAGTTCGAGATATCTTTTTATAATATCATGATGAGGATTAGGATCATTCATGCCGTATTTAAGTCCAGCAGTATTCACTTCAATGCCTTTTCCATGATCGATGATAGTTTTTAAAATAGTATCTAGGAGATCAGAATAATCACTGTAATGAAATTCAAAAGAAGGATCTTTGATATAACGTGCTGCATAATCAATATGTCCATAGACACAATAATCATCAAAAGAAGAAACATTTTTTAAAATATCTTCAAAATAATGAGCAAGTCCTTTGCCGGCAGGGTAAGTTTCAAAATAAATTGCATCATAAGGATCCATAAAGTCAACAATATGAGTAGAACCAATAATGAAATCGAAAGGTTCATCCTTTACAAAATCAGAACATTTCTTTAGAGTTGTTGGCATTAATCCAAGTTCAACCCCATAATTGATTTCAATCTGATCCTTAAATTGTTCTTTCATTGTAAATAAATTTTCTTTATAAGACGGAAGATCCAAAAGAAAATCAAAATCATCAGGGTTATCGGGATAATCAATATCATGATGTTCTGTAAAACAAATGGTTTTAAGACCAAGAGAAATTGCCTTTTTGATCATATCTTCCATAGGACTTTCTGAATCGGAAGAAAAACTGGTATGTAAATGATAATCTGCAAGAATCATAAAAAACTCCTTTGTAAATAGTCAAAATAAACAAAAATTAATACTTTTATTATACACGTTATAATAGAAACATAAAGAAAAAATAAGATCTATGTAAAAAGTTCTTTAAATATAGGAGTATGTTTGTTAAAATTATTTATGTCGTACAAACGATAATATTATATATGTGGGAGATCCAATAAGGGGGATCTGTTAAAAACACAGGAGGAATCATAAAAAATGAATACACTAACACATGTCGGTAACCTGTTTGCGTTTATCGGCGGACTTGGAATGTTTCTGTATGGCATGGATATCATGGCATCAGGACTTCAAAAAACAGCAGGAAATAAAATGAGAGACCTGCTAGGATATCTGACCAATAATCGTATTCTGGGTGTTCTGGTAGGAGCATTGGTAACAGCAATCATTCAGAGTTCATCTGCAACTACAGTTATGGTTGTTGGTTTTGTAAATGCTGGTATCATGAACCTTACACAGGCGGCAGGAGTTATCATGGGTGCAAATGTTGGTACAACGATCACAGCATGGCTTGTATCAGCCAATGAGTGGGCAGGAGCACTGAAGCCAGATTTCTTTGCACCATTTATTTTAGGTATTGGAGCATTTATCATTACATTTTCTAACAAACAGAAGTTGACACAGAAAGCAGAGATTGCAGTTGGATTTGGTATCTTATTTATTGGATTATCATCTATGTCTTCATCCATCTCAGTCTATCAGGATAGTCCTATTTTTTATAAAGCATTTCAGGTATTAGGAAGTAATCCGATTCTTGGAATTTTAGTTGGGGCGGTTGTAACAGCGATCATTCAGAGTTCTTCAGCATCTGTTGGTATTTTACAGACATTAGCAATGAGAGGAATTGTAAACTGGAGATCAGCAATCTTTATTACTTTAGGACAGAATATTGGTACTTGTATCACTGCAATCTTATCAAGTGCAGGAGCGAATAAAACAGCAAAAAGAGCAGCGGTAATCCATTTAAGCTTCAATGTATTAGGAGCAGCAATCTATGGAGTGATCATGACGATCTTCTTTGGAATATTTCCAGATCTTGCAATGCAGCATATATCAAGTACACAGATTTCTATTTTCCACTCAATCTTTAATGTATCTGTAACGATATTGTTATTCCCATTTGCAAATGCATTGGTTAAATTATCAGGTATTATTATCCATGAAGATGTTGTGGAGGATGAAGAGGAAGAAGAACCGGAAGAGAAAGCATTACGTCACTTAGATCCACGTATTCTTGAAACACCAGCATTTGCTGTAGAGAATGCTGTAAAAGAAGTTGTGCGTATGGGTGAAATTGTTTTAAAGAACTTAAATCGTGTCACAAAAGAAGCAATGCGAGGGGAAGAACCAAGGCAGAGTAAGATCGATAAAGTTCACAATGACGAACAGGTGATCAATCATTTAGAGCCAATGATCACAGAATATTTGGTTAAGATCAGTCATCTGGCAATCACGGAAAAAGAAATGAAAGTTGTTAATAATCTATTTGATTCGATCACGGACATTGAACGTTCCGGAGATCATGTGGAAAATATGGCTGGATATCTGCAGCATATCAAAGATATGAAAGAAAGTATTTCAGAAGATGCAGCATATGAGCTTAGAAATATGAATAATCTTGTAAAATCAGCATTTGAATCAGCAATCCGTGCGATTGAATTTGATGATACAAAAGAGGCAAAAGAAACTCTTTCTTATGCGGCAGATGTGTATTATACAAGAAAAACGATCAGGAAAAGACATATCCAACGTATGAAAGATGGAGAATGTTCACCAGATGTAGGAGTATATTTCCTTGATATCATTTCCAGTATGGAAAGAATTGCGGGATATGCATTTACGATCGCCAGATATATTTTAAGTCAGAATGACGAAGAAGAATAATGAAATTTCAGGAAAATTGGTATTTATTCATTGTGCTAAAGAAACAATATCAAAATTTGGTAAAATTGTACAAGGACGTTTTATTGTATACATGATAAAAATACTAAATTTCCCTTGAATTTTTTGTCGGTATTGTTTAAAATAAGAAAGAAGTTTGTCAATAGATTAACAGATTGACAAATCCATCAAATTAATTAATCAAGACTTAGGAGGAATTTGAGATGGCAGTTAAAGTAGCAATTAATGGATTTGGACGTATTGGACGTCTTGCATTCAGACAGATGTTCGGAGCAGAAGGATATGAAGTTGTAGCAATCAACGATTTAACATCTCCAAAGATGCTTGCACACTTATTAAAATATGATTCTTCACAGGGAACATATGCATTAGCTGACAAAGTAGAAGCTGGAGAAAACTCTATCACAGTTGATGGAAAAGAAATCACAATCTACGCTGAAGCTGATGCTAAGAACCTTCCATGGGGAGAACTTGGAGTAGACGTAGTACTTGAATGTACAGGATTCTACACATCTAAAGAAAAAGCATCTGCTCATATCGAAGCAGGAGCAAGAAAGGTTGTTATCTCTGCACCAGCAGGAAACGATCTTCCAACAATCGTTTACAATGTAAACCATGAAGAATTAAAAGCAGAGGATACAGTTATTTCTGCTGCATCTTGTACAACAAACTGCTTAGCACCTATGGCTAAAGCTCTTAATGATCTTGCAGCAATCAAATCTGGAATCATGTGCACAATCCATGCTTACACAGGAGATCAGATGACTCTTGACGGACCTCAGAGAAAAGGTGACTTAAGAAGATCTCGTGCAGCAGCAGTTAACATCGTACCTAACTCTACAGGTGCTGCTAAAGCAATCGGACTTGTTATTCCAGAATTAAACGGAAAATTAATCGGATCTGCTCAGCGTGTTCCAACTCCTACAGGATCTACAACAATCTTAACAGCAGTTGTTGAAGGAAATGTAACAGTTGATGAAGTAAACGCAGCTATGAAAGCAGCTCAGACAGAATCTTTCGGATATAACACAGACGAAATCGTATCTAGCGATATCGTAGGAATGAGATATGGTTCTTTATTCGATGCTACACAGACAATGGTTCTTCCATTAGAGAATGGAACAACAGAGGTTCAGGTTGTATCTTGGTATGACAATGAAAACTCTTACACAAGCCAGATGGTAAGAACAATCAAATACTTTGCTGAATTAGCTTAATTTGATATTTGAATGAGGATAGGCCTGTAATTAATTATACAGTGTGATAAGACTCAAACAAGGGTCCGGTCTTTGGGGACCGGGCCCTATTTTTAAATTAAAACTAAAAGCCCTAATTAAATAAGAGATGCCTTATGGCATACAATCTTAGGAGGAAAAACGAAACATGTTAAACAAAAAATCTGTAGATGACATTAATGTAGCTGGAAAGAGAGTCCTAGTACGTTGTGACTTTAACGTACCTTTAAAAGACGGACAGATTACAGATGAAAATCGTCTGGTTGCAGCACTTCCAACAATCAAGAAACTGATTGCTGATGGTGGAAAAGTAATCCTTTGCTCTCATTTAGGTAAACCTAAAGGAGAACCAAAACCGGAATTATCTTTAGCACCAGTAGCAGTACGTTTAAGCGAACTGTTAGGACAGGAAGTTAAATTTGCAGCAGATGACAATGTTGTCGGAGATAATGCAAAAGCAGCAGTAGCTGCTATGAAAGATGGAGAAGTAGTACTTCTTCAGAATACTCGTTACAGAGCAGAAGAAACTAAAAATGGTGAAGCATTCAGTAAAGAACTTGCAGATCTTTGTGATGTATTTGTAAACGATGCGTTTGGTACAGCTCATAGAGCACATTGCTCAAACGTTGGTGTAACAGAATATGTTGATACAGCCGTTGTAGGATATTTAATGCAGAAAGAGATCGATTTCTTAGGAAATGCGGTTAATAATCCAGAAAGACCTATGGTAGCCATCTTAGGTGGAGCGAAAGTTGCTGACAAATTAAAAGTAATTGATAACTTACTTGAAAAATGCGATACACTGATCATCGGTGGAGGAATGGCTTATACATTCTTAAAAGCACAGGGTTATGAAGTTGGTAATTCATTAGTAGACGATGAAAAGATCGACTACTGTAAAGAAATGATGGCAAAAGCAGAGAAATTAGGAAAGAATTTATATCTTCCAATCGATACAACAGTGGCAGATGGATTCCCTAATCCAATCGATGCTGAGATTGAAGTATCTGTAGTACCATTTGATGCAATTCCAGCAGATAAAGAAGGTCTTGATATCGGTACAGCTACATGCGAAAAATTCGCAGAAGCAGTAAAATCTGCTAAAACAGTTGTATGGAACGGACCAATGGGAGTATTTGAAAATCCTATCCTTGCAAAAGGAACAATTGCCGTTGCTCAGGCTTTAGCTGATACAGATGCAACAACAATTATCGGTGGAGGAGACTCTGCAGCAGCTGTTAACCAGTTAGGATTCGCAGACAAGATGACACACATCTCTACAGGTGGTGGAGCTTCTCTTGAATTCTTAGAAGGAAAAGACCTTCCAGGTGTAGTAGCAGCCGACGATAAATAATCGTTGTAGATATTAAATTTTTTAAATAATTTTTAAACAATATATCAAGAAAGAAGGATATAAGTCTTATGCGTAAAACAATCGTAGCAGGAAACTGGAAAATGAACAAAACTCCTAGCGAGGCAAAAGCATTAATCGAAGAATTAAAACCATTAGTAGCAAGTGAAACTTCTGATGTAGTATTCTGTGTACCAGCAATCGACATTCCAGCAGCAATCGAAGCTGCTAAAGGAAGCAATATTGCAATCGGTGCTGAGAATATGTACTTTGAAGAAAGTGGAGCTTACACAGGAGAAATCGCTCCTAATATGTTAACAGATCTTGGAGTAAAATATGTTATTCTTGGACATTCTGAAAGAAGAGAGTACTTTGCTGAAACAGATGAAACTGTTAACAAAAAAGTATTAAAAGCTTTTGAACATGGAATTACACCAATCGTTTGCTGTGGTGAAACTCTTGCTCAGAGAGAACAGGGAGTTACAATTGACTTCGTTCGCCAGCAGATCAAGATTGCATTCCAGGGAGTAAGTGCTGACCAGGCTAAGACTGCAGTTATCGCTTATGAGCCAATCTGGGCTATTGGAACTGGTAAAGTTGCAACAACAGAACAGGCTCAGGAAGTTTGCGCAGCAATCCGTGCATGTATCGCAGAAGTATATGATGAAGCTACAGCAGAAGCAATCCGCATTCAGTATGGTGGATCTGTATCTGCAGCTAGTGCACCAGAATTATTTGCACAGCCAGATATTGACGGTGGATTAGTTGGTGGAGCATCATTAAAACCAGACTTTGGTAAAATCGTAAACTATAAATAATTTTGATTAATTAAATGATGGGTCCCTCGGGTATTGAATATCCGAGGGATTTTTTCTTTTTAAAATACTAGAAGGAATTAGTAAATCAGTCTATAATAAAAGAAAAAGGAGGAATGTAATATGGAAAGATATAAAAGAATTTTTGTCATCGTTTTAGACTCCTTAGGAATCGGAGAGATGCCGGATGCAGCTAGATTTGGAGATTATGATGTAGATACTTTTGGTCATATTTGTGATACAGTAGGAACCTTAAACATTCCAAACTTAAAGAAACTAGGAATGCTGAATCTTCATCCAGTCAAAGAAATGGAAGAAGCGAAAAATCCAATGGCCTATTATGCTAGATTAAAAGAAAGCAGTAACGGAAAAGACACCATGACTGGCCATTGGGAGATGATGGGCCTAAAGATTGAGAAACCATTTCTTACCTTTACAGATACAGGATTTCCACCAGAATTGATTCGCGAATTAGAAGAAAAATGCGGAAAGAAAGTCATAGGAAATAAATGTGCCAGTGGGACGCAGATTCTGGATGAATTAGGTGAAGAAGAGATCAAAAATGGTTCCATGATTGTGTATACATCTGCAGATTCCGTGATGCAGATCTGTGGAAATGAAGAAACCTTTGATCTTGCCAATCTCTATCGATGCTGTGAGATTGCGAGAGAACTTACAATGAAAAATGAATGGAAAGTCGGAAGAATCATAGCAAGACCATATGTTGGAAAGAAGAAAGGTGAATTTGTAAGAACCAGCAACCGAAGAGATTATGCTTTAAAACCATTTTCAAGAACTGCGTTGAGTGCATTAAAAGATGAGGGATTTGATGTGATTTCTGTCGGAAAGATCAATGATATATTCTGCGGAGAAGGAATCACAAAAGCATATCATTCTGAGAGTTCTGTCCATGGAATGGAGCAGACCGTAGATGTATGTAAAGAAGATTTCCACGGATTATGCTTTACAAATCTGGTAGACTTTGACACTCTTTGGGGACATCGAAGAAACCCGGTTGGGTATGCAAAAGAGATTGAAAAATTTGATGTTGGTTTAGGAAATCTTTTAGAAGTTTTAAAAGAAGATGATTTACTGATCATCACTGCAGATCATGGAAATGATCCAACTTATATAGGAACAGATCATACAAGAGAATATACACCATTTATTGCATACTCAAAATCTTTAAAAAGCAGCGGAAAATTAGAAGATCAAGATACCTTTGCAGTGATTGGAGCAACAGTTACTGATAACTTTGGAATCAAGATGCCAGAAGGAACGATTGGAACATCATTATTGGATAAATTAAAATAATTACAAAAAAGTACCACAGGAGTATAAAATTTCTGTGGTACTTTTGTTATGATTTAAAGATATAAAAAATTCCTTTATCTTTTACGAAATTATAATGAGAAAATTATTCATTCAAAACTGAATCCATAAAGGAAACAATTCCAGCCTCTACCTCATCCTTCAGATCATCATAATTATGAATCTCATGACGATATCCAGAATAAACACGAGTTTTTACGTTATGTCCGGTATCAACAAGCCAGTTAGAAACTTCATAGATACCCTTTCCATATTCACCAACAGGATCCTGATCTCCGCCAATATTATAAATTGGAAGATCAGAAGGAACCTTACTTGCCCATTCCGTACCAGTGATTGCTTTCATCATTTGGACAAAATAAAGCAGAGACTGGTTGGTTGTTGGTTTTGTAAATGCATCAAATGGATCTTCAGCATGATCTTTCTGAACATAAGGATCAGAACAGATCCATTCATTTCCAATGGAAACATTACCACAACGCTCGCACATCCACCCCATCAGATCAGTTGTAAAGGAAGGATCAGACTCTTTTCCTTTTCCTTCAGCAACAGCAGCCAACAGAGCAGTTTCAGCTTCTGTAGCACCGCGGAAATGTCCGGTTGTACCACAGATTGTAATTCCTGCAAGCTCTTCCCCATATTTCGCAGCAAAATCTCGAGTAATAAAGGATCCCATGCTATGTCCGAATAGAAAATAAGGAAGATCAGGATACATTTCATTGACGATCTCTTTTAACTTATGCTCATCTTCCATCATCGTATGGAAACCAGCATCACCCCAGTCACCCCAGGTGTTGTTATACATGGCAGTTTTTCCATGGCCAACATGGTCATCTGCCGCAACGATATACCCAGCATCCATAAATTTCACGATCATATGGAAATAACGGCGAGAATGTTCTCCGAATCCATGGATTACCTGTACAATTCCTTTTGGTTTGCAGGCAGGTACATAAACCCATCCCTGCACTTCATCACGATCATTAAAGGAATGAAAACTAATTTCATGAAGCATACTAAGCACCTCCGAATCTGTAAAAACTAATATGTAATGAAAATGAACAAACATATCAGCTATATAAAATTGTATCTGAATCCATTATACTCCGAATAAGAATGTTCGTCTATAAATACAAACATATAATAGTTGAATTTCAAGAAGAAAATCGTTATAATATTAACGGACATAAAATAAGATTAATTTTTGGGAAATGAAGGAGAAAATAATGAGTAAAAAACCAACAGTCCTGATGATTTTAGATGGATATGGATTAAACGAAAACAAAGAAGCAAATGCAGTAGCAGAAGCAAAGACTCCTGTAATGGATAAATTAATGAAAGAATACCCATTCGTAAAAGGAAACGCATCCGGAATGGCAGTCGGACTTCCAGAAGGTCAGATGGGTAATTCTGAAGTAGGACATATGAATATGGGTGCAGGACGCATCGTATATCAGGAATTAACAAGAATCACAAAAGAGATCCAGGATGGAGATTTCTTTAAGAACGAAGCAATGTTAGAAGCAATTGAAAACTGCAAGAAGAACAATTCTGCATTACATTGCTTTGGATTATTATCAGATGGTGGAGTACACAGCCACAATACACATTTATATGGTGTTCTTGAAATGGCTAAGAGAAATGGTTTAGAGAATGTATACGTTCATTTATTCTTAGACGGACGTGATACAGCTCCAACATCAGGAAAAGGATTTATCGAAGAATTATTAGCAAAGATGGACGAGATCGGAGTAGGTAAAGTAGCATCTATCTCTGGACGTTACTATGCAATGGACCGTGACAATCGTTGGGATCGTGTACAGAAAGCATACAATGCAATCGTTATGGGACAGGGAAATGAAGCAGATAATGCAATCGATGCAATCGATGCATCTTATAAAGAAGACGTTACAGACGAATTCGTAGTACCAACAGTTATCATGGAAAATGGTACACCAGTTGCAACATTAAAAGAAAATGATTCCGTAATCTTCTATAACTTCAGACCAGACCGTGCAAGAGAGATCACACGTTCTATCTGTGATGATAAATTTGACAGTTTTGATCGTCCAAACGGATATTTCAAGACAACATTCGTATGCTTCACAGAATATGATGTAACAATCCCTAACAAATTAGTGGCATTCCATAAAGTAGAGATTAAGAATACATTCGGAGAATTCCTTGCAAAACACGGATTAAAACAGTTAAGATTAGCTGAGACAGAGAAATACGCTCATGTAACATTCTTCTTTAACGGTGGAGTTGAAGAACCAAATGAAGGAGAAGACAGAATCTTAGTAAAATCTCCAGCAGTCGCAACATATGACCTTCAGCCAGAGATGAGTGCTCCAGAAGTTGGTGCAAAACTTGTAGAGGCAATCAAATCTGACAAATATGATGTGATCATTATGAACTTTGCAAACAGCGATATGGTAGGACATACAGGAATCGAAGAAGCAGCGATCAAAGCCGTAGAAGCAGTTGACAAATGCGTTGGAGATGCTGTAGAAGCGATCAAAGAAGTAAACGGACAGATGTTCATCTGTGCTGACCACGGAAATGCTGAACAGTTAAAAGACTACGAAACAGGAGCTCCATTTACAGCACATACAACAAATCCAGTACCATTTATCCTTGTAAATGCAGAAGAAGGATTAAAATTAAGAGAAGGTGGATGCTTAGCTGATATCGTACCTACATTAATCGAGTTAATGGGAATGGAACAGCCAGCAGAAATGACAGGAAAATCCCTGATCGTAAAATAAGATCTTCTTAAAGACTTCTTGAAAGAAGCAAGATAAGAGGATATAATAAGAATAACAGCAAAGGCGCTTGTGAGAAATCACAGGCGCCTTTTTGAAGTTCAAGTAAATATATAGATTGTTTAAGCATTATAAAAAATGCTATAATGATAATCAAGTAAGAAGAGTCGTCAGAGAGGAGTGAAACATTATGGATGTATACGAAAAATTAGAAGAATTACAGGAAAAAGCTCTGCATGATGAAACAATGAAACAGGCTTTATTAGCAACAAGAACAGAAAAGGAACCAATCATTGCTTTTTGTAAGAAATGCCAGGAGTTTGGTTATGAGATCTATCCAATGGAATTGATCAACGCAGGAGAAGAATTTTATGCAACAATGCGAAGAAGTACGAATGGTGGCGGAGAGAATTCTCCAAAACTAAGCGGTGAAGATGATATGTATGAACTGTTTATGGTAGCAATCGAGAGAGGAACACAGTTTTAAATAATAACAACTTTGCAACTTGACGAAACATCAAAAATCTGTTAGAATACCACACAGTGTAAAAATTAGATATGATAGGGTGTTGTAATGATAGTATTACAATGCTACGGTTCGGACATCCATAATCCATTATATATTTTAAGGATTATGGATGTTTTTTGCCGTTGAAACAAATAAAATGGTATCAATCGAAAGGAGATTTAAAAATTTATGGAAAATTATTTATTTGAAAAAATGCCGGTACCAAAGGCATATATGAAACTGGCCTTACCAGTTGTATTAAGTATGATCGTATCACTTGTATACAACATGATAGATACTTATTTTATCGCACTGACTGGTGTACAGGAACTGGTCGCTGGAGTATCACTCGTAGCGCCAATGTTTACCTTAATGATCGCATTTGGAGATATCTTTGGCCTTGGTGGAAGTTCTGTGATTTCAAGATTATTAGGAGAGAAGAAAGATAATGAAGCCAAGAAAACATGTGCGTTCTGTATCTGGGTTTCTCTTGTATTTGGATTATGCATCAGTGTGATCTTATTATTATTCCGCACACAGATTCTTGGATTATTAGGAGTCAGCAAGGTTACATATGAATATGCCAATGCCTATTACACATGGATCGCGATCGGAGCAGTATCCATCATTTTCAGTATGGTGCCAAGCAACATTCTAAGAACGGAAGGATTGGCAGTCCAGTCAATGGCAGGATCTATTATTGGCTCCATTGTAAATATCATCTTTGATCCAATCTTTATCTTTGGATTAAATCAAGGGGCAGCAGGAGCAGCGATGGCAACAGTTCTTGGAAATATCATTGCGGATATTTACTATGTCTATGCAGTGATCAAGAAATCAAAGAGACTGACATGTTCCCCATCCCATATGAAGATTACAGGAAGAAGAGTCAAAGATATCTTAATGATCGGAATTCCAGCATCGATCACAAATATCATGCAGACCTTTATGATGGTCATGACAAATAATTTTTTACTCCTATATGGAACAGACAAAGTTGCAGCCATGGGAATCGCATTAAAGGTTAATATGATCACAGCCTTAGTACTCGTAGGATTTGCATTCGGAGGACAGCCGCTAGTTGGATATAATTATGGAGCGAAAAATGAAAAAAGATTAAAAAATATCTTGAAATTTTCTTATCTTTTTGAAATTGGATTAGGATTATTATTTACGATCATCATGTGCATTTTCGCACCACAGATCATCAAAGTATTTATGGATAAACCAGATATCATAACAAATGGAGCTATGATGTTAAGATTCCAACAGATGGGAATGATATTTATGTCAGTTACCTTGATTTCAACTTGTGTGTGTCAGGCAGTGGGAAATGCAGGAGGAGCTTTTGTACTGTCCATTAGCAGACAGGGAGTGATCTATGTATTGGCACTTTTGATCATGTCAAATGTATTTGGATATACAGGAGTTTTGGTATCACAGGCATGCTCAGATGTGGTAACAGCATTGATCGCAGTGGGGATTATGTTAAGGATTATGAAAAAACTTATAAAGAAGTAAAAAATATAAATCAACAGATGATTTTGTCAGACTTATTACTAACTTGTATTATTCATACTTTTATGATAGGATAAAAAAGCATTTGTGTAGTTTTGTGAAGTAGAAAGAAGTTTGAATACAAATGATAAAGCATAAGTTTTTTCAAAATAAAAAAATATGGATTGTTTCAGTGATGGAACTGATCATTTTTTGACAAATTACAATGTCACAATTCTTCCAGGTGTTACCATTGGCAATAATGTTGTGGTCGCAGCAGGTGCGGTAGTAACAAAAGATGTACTGGATAATTGTGTGATCGGTGGTATTCCGGCAAAAAAAATAAAAGATATTGAGAATGATATTTTATGACATAAAGGAGAATATATATGAATAGTATTTTTCATCATGTAAGTATAAGAAAATATAAAAATCAGCCAGTAGAAAAAGAGAAAATTCTTCGGATATTAAAAGCTGGTATGCAGTCCCCAAGTGCATGAAATCAGCAACCATGGGAATTTTATGTAGTAACAAATAAAGAAAAGAGGAAGCATTAGACAACAACAGGTAAGGCTGGCAGCATGGCGAAGGACATTATGGATCGACATGGACAGTATAAAGATCCATATACTAGAATTTAAGAGAAAACATAGAATATCTGGAGAAAGAAATTCAAAATCTTGAAGAAAGGTACAAAATAAGCGATAATAACTTTGAAGAAAAGTACATTTCATGCTATAGAAAGGAGCAAGACAATAATGTTTAGACTAAACAACGAAACACAAATTCCAGAAATCGGATTGGGTGTCTATAAAATGGAAGCCGGAAAAGAAATGAACGATGCAGTCAAATATGCTTATCAAAGTGGATACCGCCTATACGACACCGCACAGATGTATAAAAATGAACAGGCATTAGGAGATGCCTTAAAAGAAAATAAAATTCCAAGAGAAGATATCTTTCTGATTAGCAAAGTTAATAATTGTAACCAAGGTTATGAAAAAACAATCAGCAGTTTTAAAGAATCCTTACAAAAGTTGCAGACAGAATATCTTGATGCATTTTTAGTACATTGGCCAGGACAAGACAAAGCTAGAATGCTTGATACATGGAAAGCAATGGAACATCTATACAAAAAAGGCAAGGTAAAAAGTATCGGTGTCTGCAACTTTGAAATCAGTCAGTTAACTTATCTTTTAGAACACTGTGAGATCAAACCAATGATCGATCAGGTAGAACATACACCGCTCATGCACGATGAAAAACTGATTAGTTTCTGTAAAGAAAACAATATTCAGATCATGTCATGGGGACCTTTATTAAGAGGAAATCTTGAGAACAAAAAGATGGAGGAAATCGCAGAAAAATATAATAAAACAACTGCACAATTATTGTTAAGATGGAATATTCAGCAGGGAATCATCCCAATTCCAAAATCCAAAAATGAGCAGAGATTACAGCAGAATATTGATGTTTTTGATTTTGAGATTACAAAAGAAGATATGGAAGAGTTAAATCATATGAATGAAAATCACAGGACAAGTTTTGATCCGTTGACATTTGATTTCTAACATTTCGTGGAGGTTTATTTTATATGGTAAATACTTTAAAACTGCCAGTAGGAATCGATAGTTTTGAAAAAATCAGAAAGAATCAATTTTATTATATCGATAAGACAAAGCTTATAGAACAGTTAGTGGAAACAGGTGGAGAGGTGACTCTTTTTACACGCCACGTCGTTTCGGTAAGACCTTAAATATGAGTATGTTACGCTCTTTTTTTGAAATAGGTGCTGACGAATCATTATTTGAAAGTTAAAGAGTGGTATGACGGTTATCATTTTGGAAACACTGATATATATTGTCCATGGGATGTAATTCAATATTGTAAAAGTTTATATTTAGATGCTGCTGCTAAACCACAGGATTTCTGGTCCAACTCAAGTGGTAATGCTATCGTTCGCAGATTTATAGATAAGGCTGATATATCAATGAAAAATGAGATAGAATGTCTGATAGCAGGAGAGAGTATTGAGAAAGATGTTGTACCAGAACTTACCTATGATGAGCTTGATAAAAGCATAGAAAATTTGTGGAGTGTGCTTTTTACGACAGGATGGTATGAAAAATTTTATCAAGTATGGAGTTGCATGTTTCAAGAAGGTATGCAAGGTTGTGGTTGAGGGATGATTTTTAATTTGCTGGTTTGATGACGGAAGTTATTGGTGGAATATTATAAAAATTAATCAGCATAATGCTTTCTGAATTTCTGAAAATTCTTCCCACCCTGATATGCAAAAAATAAGAAAAGTACTGCCTGTAATCCTCTTTCAATAGGAGAATGGAGTGTTGGAAAAATAGCAACAATAAATAAAATCCAACAAAGAATACTGATGATTAAATACTTATAGTGTGTTTTAGATTTCAAGTTTGTTCACCTACCACGTGATTGTGCAAATATAATTATTATGTCAAAAAGGATAATACATCTGCTAAAATGATAAGTCAATAGTTAGTATGATTTTTTTACTAAAAATATATTACTAAAAGATTATTTTGAACATGAAATTAATATTATTTTAAATGCATATGTATAAAAACATCCAATCAAGGAAATAATACAACTATTATTTTCAGAAAGAAGGATGTGACAAAAATTGAAAAATCGTTTATGCATTGAAAACGTTATCGGAAGGGAAGTCTTAGATTCCAGAGGAAATCCAACGGTAGAAGTCGATGTGCTTTTAGAAAATGGAGCCTTGGGAAGAGCGATCGTTCCTTCTGGTGCTTCCACAGGGAAATACGAAGCGTTGGAGCTAAGAGACCGTGAAAAAAGATACCGCGGATTGGGAGTCGAAACGGCAGTGAACCATGTCAATCACAAGATTGCAGACCGTCTGATCGGCAAAAATGCACTTAATCAGATTGAAATTGACCAAATCATGTTGGAAGCAGACGGCACACCAAACAAAGAGAGATTTGGAGCAAACGCAATCCTTGGAGCATCTCTTGCAACCGCCAAGGCAGCAGCCAGCGGGCTAAGTATTCCGTTATATCAATATCTTGGAGGTAGTTTTGCATCCAGACTTCCAATACCAATGATGAACATATTAAATGGAGGAAAACACGCAGATAACACCGTCGATTTTCAGGAATTTATGATCGCACCAGTAGGAGCAGATTCTTTCAAAGATGCACTGATGATGGGAACCGACGTGTATCATACATTAAAATATATTTTGAAAAAAAATCATTTGAATACAGGGGTTGGGGATGAAGGAGGTTTTGCTCCAAATCTAGAAAGCTCTGAACAGGCATTAGACCTTTTGGTTCAGGCAATTGAACAGGCAGGGTATAAAACAAAAGAAGAGATCGCGATTGCGATGGATTGTGCAGCATCAGAAATCTATAATGAAGATGAGAAAATCTATCATTTTATGGGAGAAAGTATGATGGCAGGCAAAGAAATTAGAAGAAATTCAGAAGAAATGGTGCAATATTATGAAAAGTTGGTGGAAGATTATCCGATTTTTTCAATCGAAGATGGATTAAATGAGGAAGATATGCCAGGTTGGAAGGTATTAACCTATCGTCTTGGAGAGAAAATTTTATTAGTAGGAGACGATTTATTTGTAACAAATGTTATGCGTTTAAAAGAAGGAATCGAAGAGGATATCGCAAACAGTATTCTGATCAAGCCAAATCAGATCGGAACATTGACAGAGACGTTAGATGCCATTGAAACAGCTGCAAAATCAGGCTACAAAACGATCATTTCCCACAGATCAGGTGAAAGTGAAGACACAACGATCGCAGATATCGTAGTTGCAACGAATGCTGGTCTGATCAAGACAGGAGCGCCATGCAGATCTGATCGAACATCAAAATACAATCGTTTATTACGCATTGAAGAAGAACTTGGAAGTTGCAAAAAATATGGTTTTTAAAAGGATAAAAATGTAAAAACTATGGAAAGTATTGCTGTTTTTCTTGCAAGTTTGATATGTCTATGTTAGAATAAATCTCAGTGAATGGAAATATATTAGGAGGCATATTGTGAAAACAGCATTAACTGTAATTTTTATTATAGCATCAATTTTATTAATCATATTAGTATTAATGCAAGAAGGAAAAGAAGCGGGATTAGGTTCTTTAACTGGTGCAGCAGACAGCGGAACATACTGGAGCAAGAACAAAGGTCGTTCTAAGGAAGGAACACTGATCAAAGTGACAACATTCTTTACGATCGTATTTTTCGTAACAGCAGCAATCCTTTGCTCAAGATTTATTTAGAGAAAAGATAAGCACTTCTTAAACTTGTTTTAAGAGGTGCTTTTTATGTCATAACGCCATAGGTAATATACACGATATGAAAATGATATTTCCATAAGATCAAATATATAGTAAAAAGAGTTGAATATACAGGAGAACACAATGACAGATAAACGATTTAACAGAAAAAAGAAAATTAAAGCGTTGATCAATGATCCGTATTACCAGCCAATGAAGCAGAGAGAGATCGGATACCTGATGCAGGTAGCTCCAGAAGATCGAGATGAGTTTGTTGAGATTTTAAATGAACTGGTAGAAGAAGGATCAATTGAAGTAAGCAAACGTGGAAAATACATGCCGCCAAGTGTGAAGACAGTCAAAGGAACCTTCAGCTGTACAAGCAAAGGCTTTGGATTTGTAACCGTGGAAGGGGAAGACGATGATTATTACATTCATGAGAAGAACATGAATGGAGCTTTCCATGAAGATACAGTCTTAATGCAGGTATTAGACGATCATCCAACTTCTGGAAGAAGAAAAGAAGGAAAGATTATCAAGATTTTAGAGAGAGGAATCAAGACAGTGGTCGGAACTCTTCAGAAAAACCAGAACTTTGGGTTTGTGATTCCAGATAATTTAAGATTTGACAGTGATATTTTTGTATCCAAATCTCAGTGCAAGAATCTTACCAGCGGATTTAAAGTGATGGTAGAGATCACAGATTATGGAGATGCCAGAAGAAGTCCAGAAGGAAAGATCATTGAAGTTTTAGGACATAAAGATGATCCAAGAGTTGATATTTTATCAATTGTCAAAGCTTATGGAATCCCAACCCAGTTTGAAGATGATGTCAAACAGCAGGTTGATACGATTCCATCTGAGATCAAAGCATCTGACTACAAAGACCGTATGGATATCAGAGACTGGCCGATGGTAACGATCGATGGAGAAGATGCGAAGGACTTAGATGATGCGATCACATTATCAAGAAAAGGAGAGAATTATTTACTCGGAGTGCATATCGCAGATGTATCCGAATATGTAACAGAGTATTCTCCATTAGATAAGGAAGCATTAAAACGAGGAACGAGTGTGTATCTTGTAGACCGCGTAATTCCAATGCTTCCACACCAGTTATCGAATGGAATCTGTTCCTTAAATCAGGGATGTGACAGACTGGCACTAAGTTGTATCATGAAAGTCGATCCAAGTGGAAAGGTTGTCGATCATCAGATTGCAGAGACATTGATCAATGTTGATCACCGTATGACATATACATCCGTAGCAAAAATCTTAGACGGAGATATGGAAGAACGTAAGAAATACGATGACTTTGTAGAAATGTTTGAGTTAATGAAAGAATTATCTGATATTTTAAGACACCGTCGCCATGAAAGAGGAAGTATCGATTTTGACTTCCCAGAGTCTAAGATCATTTTAGATGAAAAAGGTCGTCCGGTCGATGTTTATCCACAGGTAAGAAATGCAGCGACAAAGATCATTGAAGATTTCATGCTGTGTGCGAATGAAACGATCGCTGAGGAATTTTACTGGAGAGAGATTCCATTCTTATATCGAATCCACGAGATTCCAGATCATGAAAAGATTGATAAATTACAAGTATTTTTACAAAACTTTGGAATTTATTTAAAGAGTAGCCATGATGAGATTCACCCAAAGGAAGTGCAGAAGTTACTGACAAAGATCGAGGGGACTCCAGAAGAACCATTGATCAGCCGTTTGACATTAAGATCTATGAAGCAGGCAAAATATTCTGCATACAGCTCCATGCATTTTGGATTGTCTACAAGATATTACTGCCATTTTACATCACCGATCCGAAGATACCCAGACCTTCAGATCCACAGGATCATCAAGGAAACATTGCATAATAAATTTACAACAAGACGATTCAGTCATTACGATGCAATCCTGCCGAAAGTAGCAGAACAGTCCTCTAAGATGGAACGTCGTGCGGAAGAAGTCGAGAGAGAAGTATGTAAGCTTAAGAAAGCGGAATATATGAGAAGAAGAATCGGAGAAGTTCATGAAGGAATCATTTCTGGTGTGACAAACTGGGGAATTTATGTGGAACTTCCAAATACGATCGAGGGAATGGTGCATGTATCCATTCTTCCGGGAGATTACTATTACTATGATGAGAAGACTTATTCTATGGTCGGTGAGAGAACTGGAAGAACCTTTAAACTAGGAGAGAAAGTAAAAATCCGTGTCAAAGATGTGGATATGATGCTTAAGAATATTGATTTTGAGTTAGTGGAGGATGATGATTATGAGCAAAGCGAAGACGGATGGAAAAAAACTCATTGCAAATAATAAAAAAGCAAGACATGATTATTTTGTAGAGGATAGTTTTGAAGCAGGGATCGTACTTCATGGAACCGAAGTAAAATCCTTAAGACAGGGACACTGCAGCATCAAAGAAGCTTTCATTGATATTGATAATGGAGAAGCTTTCATTCATCAAATGCATATCAGTCCTTACGAAAAAGGAAATATCTTCAACAAAGATCCACTTCGTACAAGAAAACTGTTATTGCATAAATCCGAGATTTCCAAGATGATCGGGCAGATCAATCAGAAAGGATATACACTGATTCCATTAAAGGTATACTTTAGCGGAAGCCTTGTGAAAGTCCAGATTGGATTATGCAAAGGTAAGAAACTTTACGATAAACGACAGGATATCTCAAAGAGAGACCAGTTAAGAGAAGCACAGAGAGATTTTAAAGTAAGAAACTTTGGATAATTTCAAGTAAGATAAAAGATTGTATAAGAACTTGTACAAAAAGACTTGACATCTTATATAAGAGACTATATAATATAATTTCGAGACTGGGAAGATTCCTAGTCTCGAACCAAGCTAATTAATTCCGGGCTAGTAAAGGTTTCGACAGGGGTTATGAAGCTTGAGGAGCCATTGGGAGGGACCACCTTACGGTACAAACTTAAATATAAACGCAGATAATAAATTAGCGTACGCTGCCTAGTTTGCAGCAGTCAGCTCTAGATCACCTGTAGTCTGGAATCCTGGCTTCAAACATGCAGGACCCTTGACCGGTCAAGCTTTGTGCCGGTTAAAGTATTGATGAAGCTACTGAAACTGTGATCCTGTTAGTCGGAGCACAGTAGAGGGAATGAAAGAAGACTGACTGTAATGGGAGAGCCTCATGTGAATTGGCTTTTGGACGCGGGTTCGATTCCCGCCTAGTCCACTAAAGCTGAACAAGTCAAACTCTGTATATGATATTATCGTATACAGGAATATGTTTTGTTTGGTGTATCGAAGAAAATAAAAGTAACGACATTGTATGTTACGAAAGTGATATACAGTGTCGTTATTTTTATGCTATAATGCGGATATGAATTTAACAAATCGGAATTGAGATTTCATATATTCCAAGGGATTTAATAACTGTTATATTTTATTATCAAATATCTCTCAATCTCTTGAAAACACAAAGTTTATCGCAGGTGAGCTTCCCCTTATTGTTTCCCTTGTGTTATATCGTCCCACCAGTGTTTACGAACTCTAATAAGGGCAAAAACAAGGGCAAGAAAATTATATAAAACAGTATAACACAAAATAAAAGTGATATGGTGAACTGATTGAAATGCTTCTGATTTTTGCAACAAATGATTGATTTAACGATAAGGATATTTGATACGATGAGAACAATATTTGCAGAATACACTCCCAAGCGCAACAGTATTGATGTTTACACCTCTGTTGGCTATATGCTCCGCATTGACTGTTGGGAAGCTGAAAAGAACTTAAAAACCACACCAGGATCAGACTGTGCATTAAACGCACTCGCCATTGATGAACCTCTTGAATATGCGAAATTATATCTTGATGGAAATTTGCAGATGTGGGTAGATGCGGAAGACTCATTAGATATTTTTTAATTTTTAAACAAATACAACAGTTTAAATCGCTATTAACCACAATATTTCCGGAAAATTCATTATAGGTTTGTGTAAACGCAAAGAAACGGCGGCTCTGAAAATTAAAGCCGCCGTTTGATAAGCGCGTGAAAATATGTCTGCTGTACGACGGCTTTTTTTCTTTTGCCGTCGTGCGACAGATAATCAATTCATTCTATTTTGAACTTCTTTTATGCTACCTGATGTCTGCAATAGGAATGAATCGCCAAGAATGTAAACACAAATAATTCAATTCCTGCCGAAATCAAAATAACATGCGGTGTCCAGAAACTCATTCCACCGATATTCAGATAATTGAAATTTGCAAGCTGATAAAGGAAATTGTTCTGCATACCAATTCCACCAGATGGAAGTATGGTAGAGAGCCATGTTGCTCCCATCGCCACATAAGCAAAAAGCGGCATGAGAAGAACTACAATAGAGATCAGCAAAACTGTCAATGTGTCTTTACATTTTGCAGACAGTAACAACGTACAGCTAACCGTTGCTAATACAGAAATCAAGCCCGCTGCTGCGAGAATTATCTGCAACTGCCCCAGATTGATGTTTGGCAGGTTAATGATAGAGTATAGCATCTGAAACGATGTTTTTAAGCAATCCGTCCCGAACGCTGCATCTAAAATCAGAATGTGTACCGTGATCCCGACAAGGAAAGTAACAACGAAAAGTGTAAATGCCGCCAGAATTTTTGTAATTGCTAATTGGTTACGCCCGTATTTGGTAGTTCGCAGGATGCTGTCACCGCCTGTTTGATATTCTCCGGCAAAAGTAGGAGCTTCGATTGTCACGCACAAAATAGCAAGGAACAAAATATAAAACTCAATATAATCAAATGCATCTTTAGAAATTCCAGAATGAATATAAAAAGGCGTATCAAGTTCTGAATATTTTTCAAGAGCTTTCTGCTGTGCGGTTTCGTTTTCTCTTTGCTCATTTCGCATGACATCCTGTAAATGTTCTGCGCACTTTTCATAATAGGCTCCGTCAATGTCATTCGGGTCAATATTCCATTAAATCAGCACCAATGTCTGTTAATGGATCAGCAAACGCTTCGGACAGACCTTTCAGCAAGGGACGGATCGGGACGATTTTTTCAATATTTACAGCCAGAGGAAGGCCCTCTTCCTCGACTGGCCCATATTCTCGAACGCAGCTTTGATAAGTTTCCAAAGCCGATTTGATCCTATCCGGGGTCACTTCACCAGCGGATGTTTTATATAAATCTTGTTTGTACTTGATAGCTGCCAAGCCGTCTAATTCTGTAACCGTGCCATCTTCGTTTGGACGGTTAATACCCTCAAATGAATGCTCATGTGCCATAAAGTAACACAAAAAAGCAATAGACAGCCTCCACAATTCCGTAATGATTGATGCTTGACGGTCTCCTGAAAGTTCGCTATAATAATAACCGTAAAATTTGAGTGGACTTTTCCGGATTCGGTCATCTTTTTGCCACACAACTGTCTTGTGATAGTTGTGTGGCTTTTTTGTTGCCTGCATCTCGGAAATGTTGACAGAATGGAGGATGATTTTTTATGGAAAACAACTTCTTATCTCTGATCAAGACGCGCCGCAGTGTAAGGGCTTATAAATCAGAGTTTGTCCCCTCCGAGGCTTTGGACGCTGTACTGGAAGCAGGGACTTACGCTCCTACCGGCGGAGGACATCAATCTCCAACCATCATTGCAATTACAGACCCCAAATATAGGAAGGAGATTGCAAAACTAAACGCAGAAGTGATGGGGAGTAACACAGACCCTTATTATGGCGCACCTGTCGTGATTTTGGTTCTGGCAGATGGCTCCGCAAGCACCTTTGTCGAGGATGGAAGCTGCGTCCTTGAAAATATGATGCTCGCTGCCCATGCCCTTGGCCTGGGAACCGTATGGGTACATCGGGAACGTGAGATTTTTGACAGTGAAAGCGGCAAGGCTCTCCTGCGGGAGTGGAAGCTACCGGAAACCTTGCGTGGCGTCGGGGCGATTGCATTGGGTTATCCAGCCCAGGGAAGCCGGCCAACCGCAGCACGCAAACAAAACTATATTGTTCGGATTTAATGTCCTGCTGTCCGGCACAGTTTTCCTGCGCCGGACAATTTATGGAAAGGAGGTAGAGTATGCAGACGAATAACAAAATGGCGGTTGCTCCTGTCGGAAAGCTCATCTGGCAAATGTCGCTGCCACCGCTGATCTCCATGTTTCTGCAATATTCCTATAATCTGATAGACAGCGCGTTTGTAGCGCGTCTGAGTGAGAATGCGTTGACGGCTGTTTCTCTGTCATTCCCGATTACAACCCTGATGAACGCAGCGTCCATCTGGATCGGTGTCGGTGTGAATGTATTGATTGCAGGGTATCTTGGGGAGAGAAAGCAAGATGAAGCAAATATCACCGTTACACACGGATTGTTACTGGCCTTTGGAATTGGGGCTTTGCTCAATCTTCTGTCATTGCTGATTATGAAACCCTACTTTTGGGCATTTACCAATAATGAAGAAATCTATCAGTTGAGCATTGCCTATATGAGCGTATGTTCGTTCATGCAAATCCCCAATATGGTGCATATCGCCATCCAGAAGATGATACAGGGCACCGGAAATATGGTCGCTCCCATGTGGTTCCAGATTGCAGGAGTGGTCGTTAATTTTGTATTCGACCCACTCCTAATTTTTGGTATTGGTGTTTTTCCGGCTATGGGAATCCGTGGCGCTGCGGTGGCTACTGTTGCGGGCTATTTGTTATCCATGATTTTGGCATTTGCCTTGCTGCTGGGCAAAAAGCAGAAAGTGCGGATAAAGATCAAAGGATTTCATTTGCAAAAGTGGCTGATTGGCCGTATTTTCACCCTTGGACTGCCGTCTTTTATTATGAATGCCCTTAGTTCTTTTATGGTGACTTTTGTAAACTTTTTTCTGGTCGCCTATTCCGATACGGCAATCGCTTTCTTCGGTGCGTATTTTAAGGTGCAGCAGTTGATTGTCATGACGGTCAACGGGCTGATCCAGGGCTGTCTTCCTATTATGCGGTTTAACTACGGTGCGGGAAACAGAGATAGGCTGCACTCTGCTTTCCGCTACGGAACCGCTTTGGTCTCCGGTATGATGATACTGGGAACATTGACCGTCATCCTCTTTCCGGCGCAGCTTTTGGGATTATTTACGGCGTCGGAATCCATGCGCTCCTTTGGAATATCCGCTATGCGGATTATGGCGGTCAGCTACCTATTCTGCGGATGGTCTACCATGATCTCCACCTATCTTCAGGCAACAGAACAGGTCTTTCCAAGTATGCTGATCCAGCTACTGCGTCAGTTTCTGCTGCTCATTTCATTCATGTGGGGTCTGGAAAAACTCCTGAAGATTACAGGGATCTGGCTGTCCTTCCCTGTCACAGAAACGGCAACATTCGTTCTGGCGCTTCTGATCTTCCGAGCAGGCAGAAAAACAGAAACGCTTTGCAGCGGTACAAAAACACAGTAAGAACAGGAAAAGGAGAGACGATATGGAAATACATATTAAAAAAGGGCTAGATGCTCTGCAAACAGAAACCGTACTTCGCCTTCTATCTGGGCGCTGGAGATAACAGGAAAGCGGATCAGGCTGCAACGCAGGGACTTGTGCTTGCCGTGATACATGGCGTTGTCATGACAGTCTGCTGTATCGCAATGATGCCGGCTTTTTTAGGAATGTTCACTTCATCCGAGACAGTGATTGAACTTGGCGTCCGCTATTCTGTTGTTGCATTCGCTTTTACATTGATTATCATTGTTGGTGTAACATTCGAGAAAATATTCCAGGCAGTAGGAAACATGAAAACAACCATGATAAGCCTGATGTGCGGGTGCATCACAAACATTGTCTTAGACCCCGTTCTGATTTTTGGCTATGGCTTATTCCCGGCAATGGGAATCGAAGGCGCTGCGCTGGCAACCGGTATCGGGCAAACTCTGACGCTGGCAATTTATCTGGTCGTTTATTTTGTGCGGCCAATCCGCGTACATATTCGCAGGCAGTACATTCTGCCCGGCAAATGAATGGTATTGAAGCTATATTCAATCGGCATTCCTGCCACCTTGAATCTTGCACTTCCGTCTCTTTTGATTTCGGCGCTCAATGCTATTTTAGTAGCATTTTCCGAAGTGTATATTTTGGTTTTGGGAATCTATTACAAATTACAGACTTTCATCTATCTGCTGGCGAATGGCATTGTGCAGGGGATGCGCCCCCTGATCGGCTATAACTACGGCGCGGGCGAGAACAAAAGGGTCAGTCAGATTTATAAGATTGTCTTGTGCATGAGCGGTATCATTATGGTACTTGGAACAGTGATATGCCTTCTGATCCCCGGACAGTTGATGGGGCTGTTTACCCACACAAAAGCGACGATTCAGGCCGGGGAAACCGCCTTACGCATCATCGGGGCCGGGTTTATCGTCTCGGCGGTTTCTGTTACATCTTCCGGCGCATTGGAGGGACTTGGGAAAGGAACTCCCTCCTTACTGATTTTCCTTTGCCGGTATGTAGTGGTCATCATCCCGGCTGCGTTTTTACTCAGCAGGTTTTTCGGGGCCGTTGGCGTCTGGAATGCGTTTTGGATCACGGAAGCGATTACAGCAATCATTTCTATTTGTATTTACTACAAGGCAATAGCAAAGCCAGCCGAGCCAGTCAACGGTCAAGATGAACGGCGCCATACGCACCGCCGTTGACAGCCCCGCCTGCCTTTGTAGATTGACATCATTTACTGCTGTTTTGTCTTTGAACTGCTTGCTTAAATGCTCTATTTTCAGTTCCATGCTTACACTCCTTTCTTTTGCTTCGGCTGAACAATAAAAAGCCCTTGTTCGATAATCATTGTACCGAACAAAGGCTTTTCAATCTCAAAAATCACACGCTTAAATTCCTAAGTAATTCCTAAGATCACATTCTTATTTTCCTAAGCGGAAAGGGGTAATGTAATCACAAAGTCTATAGTTTCGTTTTGACTGGATGCAGTAATCTTTCCACCATGTAAATGTATAATTTCTTCCGCAATAGAAAGACCAAGCCCCGCACCACCTGTATTAGAAAGCCGAGCATCATCCAAGCGATTGAATTTTTCAAATATACTGTTAAGCTGTTCCTGTGGAATTGTTTTTCCACGATTTTCAAAAGTGATCTGTATATCATGCTCTAACCGTTTGGTGGATATAGTGATTTCTGTCTGCGGGTAACTGTATGACGCAGCATTTCGTAAAAGGTTACTGAAAACTCTCGCCAGCTTTTCGGGATCAGCGTTCACAGATAAATTGTCCTCCGCAGTAAATACAGCCGTATTGCCATTTGCAGAGAGTGTCGGGTATATTTCATCTATTACCTGCGCAATCAAACAATGTAAATCTACATTTTCTTTTTTGATAATGACCGTATGTGCATTGTACTTGGTAATTTCAAAAAGCTCATTGATAAGTCTTTCAAGGCGCTCTGCTTTGTCCAACGCCACCTTCACATACTTTTCCTTTTGCTGTTCAGGCATGTCAGGTGCTTCATGGAGCAGGCTCAAATAGCCGATTACCGTTGTGAGAGGGGTGCGTATATCATGTGCCAGATACATAACAATTTCATTTTTCTTTTCTTCTGCCTGCTTTGCATCCTGCTTGCTCAACAGAACAGACATTTTAATCTGATTGAGCTGTTCCTCCAGTTCTTTCAGTGGCTCAGACAACGATACTGTATGATTGTTCTGCTCATAGACCGTTTGGGTTGCGTCAATTACTTCATCCAGATAGCCCCACGGCTTTTTCCAATAGTAATTGAAGATACATATAAAGCCAAGCATCAGATACAAAATAAAAAGCAGATCAAGCCGCCAGTAGAGCCATGCAAAAATACCGATGTCAAATTTTGAAAAGATGTAGTCCAAGATAAGGGTCAAACCATATCCAACAACGGTATAAACCAGCAATGATAGGTATAAGCGCGCTTTAAGGCGCTTTTCTGTTGATTTATAGGAAAGTTCGCCTTTGGCTCCTTTCCAAAAGAAAAATAGCCCACATAAAAGTGGGCAGAGCAAACAGATGATCATGGTTTTAGAAAATATAAAAACCTTCTTCACCAAAATCATCACCAAACACATCTTCATTTAGGAAATAATCCGTATCCAGCAGGTCCTCCTCGCTCATATGGCGAATGTCCTCGGATGTCATACCTTCTGGAGGATTTAAAATATATTTTTCGCGTAGCTCTTTGATCTTCTTTTTCATGGTAGGGTTCCTCCTATATATGAGGATTATAGCATAAAAAAGTGGTCATGCAGAAGAACGCTTTCCACGGGAGCGGGACATTGCTTTCTCGTATAAATCTTCAAGAGGTACGCGGTGATGGTTATGATATATTTCAAGGATCACCATCTGTTGTTTACAATGAGGACAGATCAGAGGATTATAGCCAAAAGAAGAAAGGATCGCAGTACGGAAAGCATTGCGAAGGAAAGTATAGTTGAAATGAGAGACATTACGCCAGAAAGCATCATCACTGTAACCGCCTTCAGAGATGAGACAATGGATATGAGGATTCCATTTAAGATCCCTGCCGAAAGTATGCAGGACCATGATAAAACCAGGGGTAAAGTTTTTGTGTTTGTTCATTTTAGAGAATAAACGAAGGACAACGCTGGAGACAGTTAAGGAGAGAGCAATCCTGCAGTAAAAAAGGGAAATCGTATTTTAATGTCAATTCTTAATAAGACGCTAAAGACCATGCAGACATCGAAGTTGTCAGATGCGGTTTCTGCATATGAAGAATCCCAGAAGAAAGTGACATTATCAGACTTTATCAAAGACAATCTGGCAGCAGTTTCTGTCGGGTGTACTGGTGCTTTTTTATTGGTTTTGATCGTGTTTTTAAAGCTGCTTCAAAAGGCAAGAATCGAAAGCGGGAAGATGGAACTAGATGAAAATTATGCAAGTGTTAGAACCGTTGTAAAAGAAATATATGATGTGTTTGAACCAGAAGCAACGAAAAAAGAAGTTGACTATATCCAGAAAGTTGATGTGATATATGAGCATATTTTATGCGATATCACAAAAGTAGAACAAATTCTTTTAAATCTAGTCAGTAATGCAGTAAAATATACAGCATCTGGTGGAACAGTAAAACTGAAGATACAAGAGATTCCATGTGATCAGGATGGGCTTGTCCAGATTAAAACAGAAGATAATGAGTTAAATGCAGAGATCGCAATCACGATCCTCAATGAAATGGGAATGAAAGTCGATCATGTAGAAGATGGAGTTCAATGCGTCAGCAAGATCGAGCAGATGCCAGCAGATATCTACGATCTGATTTTAATGGATATCCAGATGCCAAATATGGATGGGTATAGGGCAACAGAAGCAATCAGAGATTTAACAGATCAGAAAAAAGCAAAGATTCTGATCATTGCCATGACCGCCAATGCATTTGAGGAAGATCGTAAAATGGCATTATCAAAATGCATGAATGGACATATTGCGAAACTAATTGATGTCAAGAATATGGAAGAAGTTTTGATGTCGGTTTTACGATAGTAAAAAAGAAGAGGTTATAAATAAAAGGGATCGATCACAAGAAAATATAAGTGATCAATCCCTTTTGTTATTTTGTGATACAAATTTTATAAATTCACAGATACAACCTATTCAACAACCTCAATTCCGTCAATATTTGGAATACACATCATAGAATAGTTCGTATGGTAAATGACAAATCCAGGTTTTGCTTTCGGTGGTTTCCGAAGTTCTTTTCTCTGTACATAATCGACTTCAACCTTTGGTGCCTGACGGCCTTTAGAATAATAAGCCGCAAGACGACCAGCTTCTTCAAATGTTGCATCTGGAAGCGTTTCTGCCTGCTCTTTACGAACAATGACATGTGAACCAGGCATATTTTTCGCATGGAACCACCAGTCACCACCATTTGCAAATTTAAAGCTTAATTCATCATTCTGGTAGTTGTTTTTTCCAACATACATATGGAAACCATCGGAAGAAATAAAATGTAATGGTTTGGATTTTGCTTGTTTCTTACCCTTTTTCTTTCCATGGCTCTTAATATAACCATAATCAGAAAGCTCATCTTTGATCAACTGAAGATCTTTTTCATCTTCTGATAAAGAAAGAGCGGTAGAGATGGAATCGAGATGATCAAGATCTGCTTTTGTCTCCACGACTAGCTCAGAAAGAGCTTCATACGTACGTTTTAATTTATTATATTTTGCAAAAAATTTCTTGGAATTCTCCAAAGGAGTTTTTGTTGGATCCAGAGGGATCGTAATCTCTTCATTTGTATAATAATTCATGCAAGTCAGAGATTTTGCATTTGGTTCCAATCCATAGCCATAAGTTTGTGTAAGTTCTCCATAAACTTTGAATTTCTCACGTTTTTCCGTATCTTTTAACTGACGAAGCTGCAGATCATATTTCTTACTCGTTCTCTCAAGGGCTGTCTGCACGATCTTACGAAGATCAGAAGATTTCTGCTTCATTCTCGTATATTTTTCTTTTTCAGAATAATACCCGATCAATACGTCGAAAATAGAATCATATGTTTTTGCGGTGCAGTCAGGATAAGAAGTTAAAGGGATACAAGAAAATTCCTTCGGTTCTTCCCCGGAATAAATGATATTTGGCTGATAAGCTTCATCTTCTACAAGAGCATTTAATTTTATAAGCTGTCCATATAAACCAGCAGCACTGTCATCGGTCAAAGAATCCGTGGAAGCATTACCGTCAAGTCCTGCACGATAACAAAGTTCATTTGCGATCAAAGGACTCATTCCCGTGATGGAAGTATAAAGTGCTTTGCAAAGATTCAATGGTTTTGTGATGATATGCTGATAAAAGTCATCTGCAGTCAGGCTTGCTAGCGGATGTTTTCCCTTAGATGGCGGGAAGGTATAAGTACGTCCCGGCAATACCTCTCTGACAGAACTGATATTTGCAGAGATATGCTTGATGCTATCTAAGATCACATCATCGCTGTTTACAAAAATGATATTGCTGTGTTTTCCCATGATCTCAATGATCAGACGCTTCTGGCAGATATCTCCAAGTTCGTCCAGATGCTCAATCTGAATCTCAATGATACGCTCAAAATCAGGCTGAGTGATCGAGATGATCCTTCCGCTGCTGATATGTTTACGAAGCAGCATGCAGAAGTTTGGTGCCTGCATAGGGTTTGCTTTTCCTTCCTTGGATAAATAGACAAGGGGAAGAGAAGCACTGGCTGAGAGATGAAGTCTTGTTGTCAGTCTCTCTTTCTTGATCACAAGTGTGATCTCGTCGGCTTCTGGCTGATAGATCTTATAGATTCTTCCGCCAATGATCTGTTTATTTAATTCTGATACAATATTTGAAATGACAAATCCGTCGAATGCCATAATGAAATACCTCCTGGTAAAAAATCGGTTATCTTATAATATAAGAAGATAAATCCGTCAAACAATTATATCAGAAATCGGGAAAAGTATAAAGAAAAAACGATCAAATCGATAAATCATAGAGAGATAGTCGGGATTTTGTTGTAATTAAAATCATTTCTTATTATAATAAATCTTAAGTATACAAAATTACGTCAAAGATATGGAGGAAAGTTCATTGAGAAAAGAAGCATCAATCAATGCATGGAAGCAGTTATATGATATTACATTAAAGTTAGACAAATTAGAACCTTGGAATGATCTTGGAGATACGCAGCTTGTGACGATTCAGTTAAAAGACAGAGAAGAACCTGTCTTTTGCAGTGTGATGGGAAAATTCAGTGGGGAAAGAGGAATCGCAGTCTTCGACGGAATGGAAGGTTTAGGGGATTTTTATATGATCCTTGGAGCAGAAGAGGGAGATCTTCCAGCACAATATCTGATGGATGAACATTCAAGCCTTACTTGTTTCTGGGGAAGCATGATGAATGTTCCAGACGAGCAAAGAAGCGTGATCGATGAATTGGATATCCGTTTCAAAACAATCAGTGACTGGATTTATTTTGTTTCTTATAAAAAAGGATACAAACCATATCAGTTAGATGAAGATGAAGTAGCACTTCTTACAGAAACTTATGAAAATTTATATATGGTATTAGAAGCAGTCAAAGATGGAAAATTAAATCCAGATATCGAACAGGCAGAAGGAATCGTACGCCGTTATAATTCTGAAAATGACACATGGGAGATGTTTGTAAAAGAAATTCCAGAAGCAGAAAAAGAATTTCCATCCGTGATGTTAGAAGATCAGGATTTAAAAGACGAATTAAAGAATAAGAAACAGATTGATCTTGAAGTGATCTTAGATTTTACTTATCTCCCAGTGATGGTAGAAGGGGAAGAAGAGGGAGAACGTCCAAAGAATCCTCTGTTATTTATGGCATATGATAATACCGATGGCGGAGTGATCACAATGGATATTTTAGAAGAAGGTGATGATGAGATCAGTAGAACTTTGGGATTTTTCATCAGTTTCGTACAGCAGAATGGAAGGATGAAGACGATCAAAGCAAGAAATCCATGGATTTTTGGAGCCTTAGAAGATATCTGTGAATACTGCAGTGTGGATCTTGTATATGACCCAGTAGAAATCATGGATCAGGTCATTGAGGAAGTAATCTCCCAGTTGTAAGATTTTCATGTAATATAGGATAAGATGAATTAGAGTGAACGAGGTTGACAAATAAGTTAATGATTGGTAAAATACAAATAATTTGACGTGCTACCTAAGTAGCACTTTAATTCGATAAAGTATCAAGGAGCGGCAAAATTATGAATAAAAAGAGAGTCCACACACCAGAAGGTGTCAGAGATGTATATGGAACCGAATATGGACAGCGAAGCAAGTTAAAAGCCAAATTAAACAAAGTCTTTGCATCTTACGGATATGAAGGAATCAGAACTCCAGGATTTGAATTCTTTGACGTATTTAATAGCGAAAAAGGAACAGTCTCTGCAAGAGAGATGTTTAAATTTTTTGACAGAGAAGGAAATACCTTAGTTCTTCGTCCAGACGTCACACCATCCATTGCACGTTGTATTGCAAAATATTTTAATGAAGAGAATATGGGAATCCGTCTTTCTTATGCAGGAAACGTGTTTTTGAATAACTCAAGTTATCAACTGAAGTTAAAAGAGACATGTCAGTTAGGTGCAGAATTAGTCAATGATGCATCTGTACAGGCAGATACAGAATCCATTGCAATGGCAATTGATTGTTTTTTAGCAGCAGGATTAACAGATTTCAGACTTTCCATTGGGGAGGTTGAATTTTTTAACGGATTAACACAGACGATCAAAGAGGAAGAAGTCAAGACACAGCTTCGTGAATTGATCTTAAATAAAAACTATTTCGGATTAATGGAATATGTGGAAGCATTAGATTTATCTGATAAGATTAAAGATGTCTTCTTACATTTCAATGAGTTAAATGGAGATGTAGAGATCTTAGATCAAGCAGAAGCTATGGTAGAGAATGAACAGTCTAAGAAAGCGATCAAAAGACTTCGTGATGTCTATGATATTTTGAAATTATACGGCAAAGAACAGTATGTAAGTTTCGATCTTGGAATGTTAAATAAACATAACTATTATACAGGAATCATTTTCAAAGGTTACACTTATGGAACTGGAGACGCAGTCCTAAAGGGTGGACGATATGATAATCTGATCGAACAGTTTGGAAAGAAAGCCCCATCTGTCGGATTTGCGATCGTATTAGATGAGCTGATGATGGCATTAAGTCGCCAGGGAATCCATATGGAAGCTGATCATATGGATACCATGATCATTTATAAAGAAGCAACGATGAAAGATGCGATCCTTCGAGCAGAAGAATTAAGAAAAGAAGGAAAGAAAGTCATCTTAGAGAGAAAGAATGATCTGTGCAGTAAAGCAGATTATGAAAAATTTGCCAAAGAACATCGCCTTGGTGGAATCCTTTATTTTATCTAATCAACAAATCTAGCACAAAGAAGGGAAACAAAAGATCATGAGATATATTACATTTGCCCTTGCAAAAGGGCGACTTGCAAAGAAAGCGATGGCTTTATTAGAAGAGATCGGTATTACATGCGAGGAAATGAAAGATGAGAAAACAAGGAAATTGATCTTCGTCAATGAAGAATTAAAATTAAAATTTTTCCTATCCAAAGCAAGTGACGTGCCAACTTATGTTGAATACGGAGCAGCCGATATCGGTGTTGTTGGAAAGGATACGATCCTTGAAGAAGGAAGAAACCTGTATGAAGTATTAGATCTGAAATTCGGAGCCTGCAAGATGTGTGTCTGTGGACCAAAAGAAGCGAAGAAATACTTAAACAGCAATGAGATCATCCGTGTAGCATCCAAATATCCACATATTGCGAAAGAATATTTCAATAATCAGAAATTACAGACAGTAGAGATCGTTAAATTAAACGGATCTGTCGAACTTGCACCGATCGTTGGATTATCTGAGGTGATCGTCGACATCGTAGAGACAGGAACAACATTAAAAGAAAACGGACTAGAGGTCTTAGAAGAGGTTTACCCACTATCTGCAAGAATGGTAGTAAATCAGGTAAGCCAGAAGATGGAACAGGAACGTATCAGTAAGATCATCGTTGCATTAAAGAAGATCTTAGACGAAAAAGAATAGGTCGGAGGAAAGAATCATGAGAATAGTAAAAGTAAACAAAGATTCAATTGCAAATATCTTATCAGATTTATTAAAGAGAAGTCCTACAAACTATGGGGATTTTCAGGATAAAGTTGATGCGATTATCAAAAATGTCAGAGATAATGGAGATAAAGCAGTCTTTGATTATACAGCACAGTTTGACAAAGCTGAGATCAATGCAGACAATATTTTAGTTACAGAAGAAGAGATCAAAGAAGCTTATGAAGAAGTGGATGATGAATTGATCAAAGTTATTCGTAAAGCAATCAAGAACATTCGTGATTTTCATGAAAAACAGATTCAGAAGAGCTGGTTTGAGACACGAGAAGACGGAGTGATGCTTGGACAGAAAGTTACACCAATGGAGACTTGTGGTGTTTATGTGCCAGGTGGAAAAGCCGTTTATCCATCTTCTGTATTAATGAACATTGTTCCAGCACATGTTGCAGGAGTGAAAAATATCATCATGACAACACCTCCTGGAAAAGATGGAAAAGTTACAGCAAATACATTAGTGGCAGCAAAAGAAGCTGGAGCAACAAAAGTATATAAAGTTGGTGGAGCACAGGCAATCGCAGCGATGGCATTTGGAACAGAGTCTATTCCAAAAGTAGATAAGATCGTAGGACCAGGTAACATTTTTGTTGCATTAGCGAAAAAAGCAGTTTATGGAAATGTAAGCATCGATTCCATCGCAGGACCAAGTGAGATCTTAGTTTTAGCAGATGAGACAGCAAACCCAAGATATGTGGCAGCAGACTTACTTTCACAGGCAGAACATGATGAGATGGCAAGTGCGATCCTTGTTACAACAAGTGAAGAATTAGCACATAAAGTATCTGATGAGATCGATGGATTCTTAAATCAGTTATCAAGAAAAGAAATCATGGAGAAATCTCTAGATTCTTTCGGATATATTCTTGTTGCAAGTGATATGAAAGAAGCGATCGATACAGCAAATGCCATTGCATCTGAACATATGGAGATCATGACAGCCAATCCATTTGATGTTATGACAAGAATCAAGAATGCAGGAGCAATCTTTATTGGAGCATACAGTTGTGAACCTCTAGGAGATTATTTCGCAGGACCAAATCATGTTCTTCCTACAAACGGAACAGCGAAATTCTTCTCTCCATTAAGTGTTGACGATTTTATCAAGAAATCAAGTGTCATTTACTATTCAAGAGAAGCCTTAGAGCCAGTACACAAAGACATCGAATTCTTTGCAAATCAGGAACAGCTGACTGCACATGCAAATTCCATGAAAGTAAGATTTGAAGATAACCAGGAAGGATAAAGATATGAGTAGAAGTGCATCAATTGAAAGAAATACAAGCGAGACAAAGATCAAACTTTCCATTGACCTTGATGGAAATGGAAATGGAAACATCCATACAGGAATCGGTTTTTTTGACCATATGTTAAATGCATTTGCACGCCATGGATTTTTTGATCTTGATGTGGAAGTCGAAGGAGATCTATATGTCGACTGCCACCATACAATTGAAGATGTTGGAATTGTACTTGGCGAAGCGATCAAACAGGCGGTTGGAGATAAAAAAGGGATCAAACGTTATGGATCTTTCATGCTTCCAATGGATGAGACATTAATGCTATGTGCGATCGATTTATCTGGAAGACCATATTTTGTGATGGATTGTGACTTTACCGTTGACCGTGTTGGCGAATTTGACACAGAGATGGTAAAAGAATTCTTCTATGCGGTATCTTATGGCAGTATGATGAATCTGCATTTAAAGAAATTACATGGGGAAAATAATCATCATATGATCGAAGCAGCATTTAAAGCATTTGCTAAAGCTTTAGATGAAGCAACAAGTTTAGACTCAAGGATCACAGATGTGCTTTCTACGAAAGGAGCCCTATAAGATGAGCAACGAAGCAAAACCATTAAACAGTAAGATGAGTTTTGATGAATTCAAATTAAACAGCGATGGAATGTTAACCGTTGTTGTACAGGATTATAAGACAAATGAAGTTTTGATGGTCGCATATATGACCAAGGAAGCTTATGATAAGACGATCGAGACAGGAATCATGACATATTACAGTCGAAGCCGTAATGAATTATGGATTAAAGGAGAGACATCCGGACATTATCAATATGTCAAAGATTTATATATCGACTGTGACAGAGATACTTTACTTGCCAAAGTAAAGCAGATCGGAGCTGCCTGCCATACAGGAAATTATTCTTGTTTCTACACAGATTTATTAGAAAAAGAGGATTAAGATGTAATCTTTGTGAGAAAATATTTGTGTTTCTAAGTTCGATTTGGTATAATCGACTTTATAAGATAAGGAGGCAAGATTATGACAGCATTTTTATCAGAATTAGTCTCTTATGTATTGAAGTTTGCGATTCTCTTTGCATGCTCCGCGGCAGGAATTTATTTCGGAACTGGTCGTGCAAAGGCAAAGAAGAAAGAAGCATAAGATCATACATGATTAGGAGAAGATCATTTAGCTGCATGAGTTTATATTCTCATGCAGCTAAAAAGCCGTAAAGACAAGGTCTTCTTAATAATATAATGAAATGACACTAGGAGGATGAAACGTTGAGAGCATATGGAGTCAACGAACTCAGGAAGATGTATCTTGAGTTTTTCGAAAGTAAAGGACATTTAGCATTAAAGAGTTTTTCACTTGTGCCAAAGAATGATAACAGTTTATTACTGATCAACGCTGGTATGGCACCACTGAAACCTTACTTCACAGGACAGGAAGTACCACCAAGAACAAGAGTAACAACATGTCAGAAGTGTATCCGTACAGGAGATATTGAAAATGTTGGTAAGACAGCAAGACATGGTACATTCTTTGAGATGTTAGGTAACTTCTCTTTTGGAGATTATTTTAAACACGAAGCAATCGCATGGTCTTGGGAATTTTTAACAGAAGTGATCGGATTAGATCCAGATAGATTATATCCATCTGTATATGAAGATGATGATGAAGCATTCGAGATCTGGGAGAAAGAGATCGGAATCGCACCAGAGAGAATCTTCCGTTTTGGAAAAGAAGACAACTTCTGGGAGCATGGTGCAGGACCTTGCGGACCATGTTCAGAGATCTACTATGATCGTGGAGAGAAATACGGATGTGGAAGCCCAGACTGTACAGTAGGATGTGACTGCGATCGTTATATGGAAGTATGGAACAACGTATTTACACAGTTTGAGAATGACGGACACAACAATTATACAGAATTAGAGAACAAGAACATTGATACAGGTATGGGACTGGAACGTCTTGCTGTTGTAGTACAGGAAGTAGATTCTATCTTTGATGTAGACTCTATCAAAGCAATCCGTGATGAAGTCTGTAAGATTGCTGGTGTTACTTATGGTGTCGATCACGAGACAGATGTATCTATCCGTGTGATCACAGACCATATCCGTTCTGCTACATTTATGTTATCTGATGGTATCACACCATCCAACGAAGGACGTGGATATGTACTTCGTCGTTTGATCCGTCGTGCAGCAAGACATGGAAGATTACTAGGAATCGATCATCTGTTCTTAACAGATATCAGTAAGATCGTGATCCGTGAATCCAAAGACGGATATCCAGAATTAGAAGAAAAAGCAGAATTTATCTTCAATCATTTATCTCAGGAAGAAAAACAGTTCAACAAGACGATCGATCAGGGACTGTCTATTTTAGCAGATATGGAAAAAGATATGAACGAAAAAGGCAGCAAAGAACTTGCTGGTGCTGATGCGTTCAAATTATATGACACTTATGGATTCCCACTAGATCTGACAATCGAAATCTTAGAAGAAAAGGGATTTACTGTAGACAAAGAAGGCTTTGATAAAGAAATGCAGATTCAGAGAGAAACTGCCAGAGCTGCAAGAAAAACAACAAACTACATGGGTGCCGATGCAACTGTTTACGAACAGTTAGACCCAGCTATGACAACAAAATTTGTTGGATATGATGAGCTTACTTGTGAAGGCGAGATCACAGCCATGACAACAGAGACAGAAGTTGTTTCTACTCTGAATAAAGGAGACAAAGGAACAATCGTTGCTGACCAGACAGCATTTTATGCAACAAGTGGTGGTCAGGAAGCAGATAAAGGTGTGATCGTCAGTGGAGATGCAGCTTTTGAAGTAGAAGATGTTATTAAATTATCTGGTGGTAAGTTCGGACATGTTGGACACGTAGTTGAAGGAACATTCAACGTAGGAGACAAAGCAGTCTTTACAGTCAATGAGAAGAACCGAGCATTAGGAGCTAAGAATCATAGTGCAACTCATTTATTACAGAAAGCATTAAGAGAAGTGCTTGGAACTCACGTAGAACAGGCAGGATCTTTAAATAATGCCGAACATTTAAGATTCGACTTTACACATTTCTCACCATTATCTGATGATGAGATCGCAAGAGTTGAAAAGATCGTCAATGAAAAGATCGCCGAGGATCTTCCAGTTGTAACAAAAGTTATGTCTATGGAAGATGCTAAGAAAACAGGAGCTATGGCACTGTTTGGAGAGAAATACGGAGATGAAGTAAGAGTCGTTTCTATGGGAGATTTCTCTGTAGAATTATGTGGTGGTACTCATGTAAAGAATACCGGAGTGATCACAGCATTTAAGATTTTATCTGAAACTGGTGTTGCATCAGGAGTTCGAAGAATCGAAGCAGTGACTGACCAGGGAGTATTTAACTATTACCACAAACAGGAAGAAGAATTAAAAGAAGCAGCCAAAGCATTAAAAGCTACACCAGCAACACTGCTTACAAGAATTGAATCTCTTCTTGCAGAAGTGAAAGAATTAAAGAGTGAAAATGAATCCTTAAAGAGCAAACTTGCAAAAGATGCTCTAGGAGATGTTATGGATCAGGTAGAAGAAGTCAAAGGAGTGAAAGTTCTTGCAACTTCTCTAGAAGATGTTGATATGAACGGGCTTCGTGAACTTGGAGATAATTTAAAAGAAAAATTAGGAGAAGGTGTCATTGTCCTTGCTTCCCAGAAAGACGGAAAAGTCTTCTTAGTTGCCATGGTAACAGACGAAGCACAAAAAGCAGGGGCACACGCTGGAAACCTGATCAAAGCGATCGCCGGATGTGTTGGAGGCGGCGGTGGAGGACGTCCAAACATGGCTCAGGCCGGAGGAAAGAACCCAGCCGGAATCCCAGAAGCAGTAGCAAAAGTAAAAGAAATTTTAGAAAGTCAAATTTCATAGTTGACAAATCTCTGGAATGTGATATACTAATCTAGTGCAAAAAATTAAAACCCAAACAGTCCTATGCACAAGTACAAGACTGGAGGGGAGGTCGGGAATAGAATGTCAAACGTAATCGTTAAAGAAAATGAATCTTTAGATAGCGCTCTTCGCAGATTCAAGAGAAACTGTGCAAAAGCAGGAATTCAGCAGGAGATTCGTAAAAGAGAACATTACGAGAAGCCAAGCGTAAGACGTAAGAAAAAGTCTGAAGCAGCTCGTAAGAGAAAATCTAAATAATTTTTATCAGTTGAAAAGATAAGCATCATTTACCTGAAAACAGGTATATGATGCTTTTTTTCGGCATATATTAAACCAAATGCCACAAAAGGAGTTTTTCATGAAGAATAAACCAAAAGAAGCAATCGCCAAAGGACTTTCGCTTCCAAGAGATGTGGTGTTTGGAGATTTTATCATTAGCTTGACAGGGAACTGTGAAGCGTACATAGAAAATTATCGGGGAATTGTATCGTATGATGAGGATACGATTTCTGTTCAGGGAAATCATGTCATATTAAACATCTATGGATGTGGTTTAACGGTTGATTTTTACTCACAGGAAGCGATGAAGGTTAAAGGAAAGATCAAAAGGCTGGAATATGTATGATATTCTCTGAAAGGAGCATGGCATATGCTTAAGATCCTGCATTTTATATTTGGGCAATTATATTTTCAAGTCAAAGGATATCAGGCAGAGCGTTTCCTAAATCTCTGTGCCAAAAACCATCTGGTACTGTGGGAATTGAAACCAGTATCAGACGGCTATGCCTTTTGTATTAGAAAAAGTGCTTATCAAACATTAGTAACATTAGCACAGAAAGCAAATGTTGAGCTTACGTTACAAAAACAAAGGGGGCTGCCATATTTCTTAAAAGAACATAGAAATCGTAAAATATTATTTTTCTTCATATTTTTATGTGCGATGATGATCTTTTCTTTTAGCCAGTTTTTATGGGAAATCACAGTTTCAGGAGGAGAAGTATATTCGAAAAGTGATATACTAAAATATGTCACGGATAACTACTATCATCTGGGAACATTAAAATATCAGATTGATTGTGATGCTTTGGAAGATCATCTGAGAGAAGATTATGATGAGATTGCGTGGGTATCCTGTTCTGTTCAGGGAACAAGACTACATATCGAGATCAAAGAAACTTTGGATCGCAAAACAAAGCAGAATCCAAAGAAGCCATGTGATATCGTGGCAAATAAATCAGGGATCATTACAAAAATGGCAGTAAAAAGCGGGACACCATTGGTAAGTACCGGTGACAGCGTGAAAAAAGGAACAACATTGATATCTGGATTGATCTATTACTACAGCGATGATTTTACTGTGACACAAACAGATAAGATCAAAGCAGATGGTGAAATTATTATGCGTACCAAAGAGGTATATGAAAATTCCATCCCGATGGAATATTATGAAAAAACAATCACAGATGAGAAAAAATGCATCAAAAATATATATTTGGGGCAATATCAGTTTGATTTTCCATCGAAGCAAAAACAGAATCATACAAATGTAGTGACAGAGAGAAGATCATTAAAAATAGGGACTTCTTTTTATTTGCCCATAGGAATTACGATTCAAACAACCGAAAAATACCAGCCAAAAAAGAAAATCTTAACGAAAAAAGAAGCACAGTTGAAATTAAAAAAACAGCTCGAACATTATCTTACGAAGAAAGCCAAAAAAGGGGCAAAGATTGTTCACTGTGAAGAAAATTATCAAAGGAAGAACAACCGATATGAAGTGAGGGCATCGATCATCAAAGAAGAAAGTATTGGAAAAATCCGAAATATCAAGAAATTAACAAAAAAACAAGAAGAGATGATCGCACCAACGACGGCACAGCAATAAATATTAAAAACCTATGAATCAGACCACATGTATTTTATATGTCTGTCAGGTTGAAAAACTTTGTAACAGATGGTAAAATACATAAGAATATACGCAAAGAAGGAGACTGAGAATTAGATGAATCCAGTTGAAATAGAAATGAATTTTCCAGCAGAACATGGTGGGAATGTATTTGGGCAATTTGATGCCTACATGAAGAAAATTGAAAAGACATTGCATGTAAGTCTGATCCTGCGTGGTGACCAGTTAAAATGCATTGGAACACAACAGGCAGTTAATCATGCGATTTCTGTGATCGATGAGTTACTTGAATTATCCAAACGAGGGAATGTGATCACAGAGCAGAATGTAAATTATGCTTTATCTTTATCTATGGAAGAAAAATCTACAAGTCTTGTAGAACTTGATAAAGATGTGATCTGTCACACGATTCAGGGTAAAGCTGTCAAACCAAAGACTTTAGGACAGCAAAAATACGTCGAAGCGATCAAAGATAAGATGATCACGTTTGGTGTTGGCCCAGCAGGAACTGGTAAGACTTATCTTGCGATGGCAATGGCAATTACAGCATTCAAGAATGATGAAGTCAGCCGTATTATCTTAACAAGGCCAGCGATCGAAGCAGGAGAGAAATTGGGATTCTTGCCAGGAGACTTACAAAGTAAAGTAGATCCATATTTAAGACCATTGTATGATGCTCTGTATGAGATTCTCGGAGCCGATGCATTTATGAAGAATATGGAGAAAGGCTTAATTGAAGTTGCTCCATTGGCTTATATGAGAGGCCGTACACTGGATAATGCATACATTATCTTAGATGAGGCACAGAATACAACACCAGCACAGATGAAGATGTTCTTAACACGTATTGGTTTTGGCTCTAAAGCGATCATCACTGGTGATTTGACACAGAAAGACTTGCCATTTGACAGTATTTCAGGGTTAGAAGAAGCTTTAAGAGTGTTGCGAAAAGTCAAAGAGATCGGAGTCTGTGAACTTACAAATAAGGACGTTGTAAGACATCCATTAGTACAGAAGATTGTTGCAGCATATGATCAGTATGAATCAGCTAGATCTGCGAGAAAGAATAAGAACAACAAAAAGAACAGAAGATAGGAATATTATGAGTATTATAATTGAGAACGAATACGAGGGAGAGATCAATATCCCTTATGAGAAGATCGCACATGAAGTCATTGAGGCAGCAATTGATTATGTGGACTGCCCTTATGAGTGCGAAGTGAACTTAATGTTGACTGATAATGACACGATCCATGAGATTAATAAAGAACAAAGAGAGATCGACCGTCCAACTGACGTATTATCTTTCCCAATGGCAGAATATGAACAGCCAGCAGATTTTTCAAAGATCGAAGAAGATCCGATGGCGTTTGACCCGGAAAGTGGGGAATTTCTGCTTGGAGATATTGTGATCTCTATGGACAAAGTATGGGAACAGGCTGAGAATTATGGACACAGCCGCGAGAGAGAATATGCATTTTTGATCGCGCACAGTATGTTACATCTGTTTGGATATGACCATATGGAAGAGGAAGAACGAAAAGATATGGAAAAACGTCAGGAAGAGATTCTGACAAAGACGAAATATACAAGAGATGAAAGAGGTTTAGTATGAGTAAAAGCAGCAAAAACTCATTTTTAATGCAGGGAATGATTTTAGCCGCAGCGTCTATTGTCTGCCGTGTGATCGGATTATTATATCGTAGTCCACTGTTTGGGATCATTGGCGAAGAAGGAATGGGGTATTATTCTTATGCATATAATATTTACAATATTATTTTGCTGATCGCATCCTTCAGTATCCCACTTGCAGTTTCCAAGTCAATTTCTGCAAGACTTGCAAAGAGAGAATATATCAATGCACAGAGAATTTTCTATGGAGCATTAGTTTATGCGATCGTTGTTGGTGGTATCGCATCATTGATCGCATATTTTGGAGCACCAACCTTTGTTGGACATCAGAAAGGTGCCGCACTTGCTCTTCAGGTGATCTCTCCAACCATCTTTTTCTCTGGAATCCTTGGAGTATTAAGAGGATATTTTCAGGGGCATAATACGATGGTACCAACATCCATTTCCCAGATCATCGAGCAGATCTTGAATGCGATCTTTAGTATTTTGATGGCATATGTATTGATCTTACCATATCTGCCATCTAAGACGATCACATACGAGATTGCTAGACATGGAGCAGCAGGTAGTGCGATTGGTACAGGAGTCGGAGTTTTAACAGGGCTGATCTTTTGTTTTATTATTTATCGTGCATATCAGCCAAAAGTTAAGATTCAGATGAAACATGACCGTACGAAATATATCGAATCTTATGGAAATATCTTAAAGATCTTATTATTGACGATCACACCAGTGATCTTCAGTACAGCGATCTATAACTGCAGTGCAACGATCGATCAGACGATCTTTAGTAATATTTTAGTAGGAAAAGGAATCACAGCGAAAGTAGTTTCAGGATTTTATGGACTGTTCAGCAGCCAGTACAATGTTCTGATCAACGTACCAGTAGCGATGGCATCCGCACTTTCCAATGCGATCGTGCCAAATGTTTCTGCAGCTTATGCTTTGGGTAAGAAAGATGATATGAATGATAGCATTCAGATGGCAATCCGTTTTACAATGATGATCGCAATTCCATGTGCGGTCGGACTTGGCGTGTTAAACAGCTCTATTAATGGACTTATTTTCGGTGCCGTATATGCCAAAGGATTAGGAGCTGCAATGCTTCGAATCGGTGCAGTCTCTGTTATTTTCTACTGCCTGTCTACATTGACAAATGGTATTTTACAGGGAATGGGCAAGATGCGTGTGCCAGTCAAACATTCAGCAATCTCTGTTGTCGTTAATATCGTTGTTTTATGGCTGTTATTAACATATACAGATTGTAAAACCTATGGATTAGTCTTTGCAACAATGGCTTTTTCGCTTGTCATGTGTCTGTTAAATGCACATTCCATCAAGAAATATACAGGATTCCATCAGGAGATCACAAAGACATTTATCAAACCTGCATTAAGTGCAGCTGTGATGGGTGTCGTATGCTTCCTGATCCAGTATGGGGTTCAAAGCGTCCTGCCATTTGGACGAGTATGCTTTGCAATCTGTGTGATCATTGCAGTACCAGTTGGAGCACTGATCTATTTTGCGGCGATCATTAAATTAAAAGTATTTACAGAAGAAGAACTTACAAAGATTCCAAAAGGAAATCTGATCGTAAAATTAGCAAAGAAATTACATTTATTGTAAAAACAATAACAAAAGTCCAAGTCGTAACAGATCTGGACTTTTTGTATAAATAATCCCATCTTTGGAAACAATATAGCCAAAGGAGGGTGATATCATGAAGAAGATCAACCGATTTTTGATCATTTATATGATCGTGATCACTGTTTTATGTGCATACATGTGCTATCTAGCCTTTACAAGAAATGAAAATATAGACAAGATTCAGGAAGTTCGCTCTCAGGTAACAACGACAGTGCTAAAGGAGCAGACAAAAGCCGAAAAGAAGGTGAAAGCAACCTACAGTCTTAAGATTTTAGATGGCAGTCTGGCAGTGATCAATAATAAGACAAAAGAAGTTTTTGAGTACACAGATATGAAGAAAGAAAACCTCCCAGCAGATATTTTAAATATGTTAAAGGAGAATTTTGTCTTTGAAAACAGAGAAGAAGTATATCATTTTCTGGAATCATACAGTAGCTAAACGAATAATTTGGAGAAAACAACAAATGAAATATGATGTGATCATCGTTGGAGCAGGGGCTTCCGGAATGATGGCAGCGATCACAGCAGCTGGCCATCATAAGAAAGTTCTTTTGCTTGAGCGAATGGATAAATTAGGAAAGAAAATATTGGCGACAGGGAATGGAAGATGCAATCTGTCAAATGCTTATATGGATGAGAATTGTTACCGCGGGCAGAGACCTTCCTTTGCCTATCCGATGATTGAAGAATTTGGTTTGGAAGAATTGATTCAATTCTTTGAATCCCTCGGAATGCTTATCACAGAGCAAAACGGGTATTATTACCCGGCATCCTTACAGGCGGCAACGGTGGTTGACACACTGACACAGAAATTAAAATATTTACATGTCGATATTTTGACAGACTTTGAAGTGATAAAGGCAGAGAAACGCAAATCGACATTTTATGTCTATGGAAATGAGAAATGTTTTCAGTCAAGCAATCTGATCCTTGCAACTGGCGGATGTGCACAGCCCAATTTAGGAAGCAATGGGAGTGGATACAAACTTGCAAAAGACTTTCATCATAAGATTACGGATACATTCCCGTCTTTGGTAGGACTGGAAGCGGAAGGGAAATATTTAAAAGAAACTTCTGGAGTCAGAAATGTCAGTGATATTAGCGTCTATGCAAACAATGAACTGATTGCAAAAGAACATGGAGAAGTCCAGTTTACCAAATACGGAATCTCTGGAATCCCAATTTTCCAGATCAGCCATTTTGCGATCGAAGCACTAAGAAGAAAGAAAAAAGTAAAAGTCTATTTAAATCTCATGCCGCAGATGGTAACCTTAGAAGAAACGACAGAAGTATTCTTAAAAAACTGTAATTACAAGACAGTGGAAGAATTCTTCCAGGGATTTTTAAATAAAAAGTTGGTTTATGCGATCTTACAGAGACTAAAGATCGATCCGAGAAAGCCAGTTGCGCAGATTTCAAAGAAGGATCTAAAAAGAATTTTAGATATGATCCAAAACTTTGAAGTCCAGATCAAAGGATACAAAGGATACGATATGGCACAGGTAACAGCCGGAGGTGTATCCACAAAAGAAATTATACAGGGAACACTAGAATCAAAGTTATTAGAAGGGCTTTATGTTGTCGGTGAATTACTAGATGTCGATGGAACATGCGGAGGATACAATCTGCAATGGGCATTTACATCCGGATACATCGCAGCAAGCCAGATAGGAAGACAATGATAAGAATCAACCAGATCAAGCTGCCGATCGATCACAAAGAAGCAGCATTTGAAAAAAAGATAAAAAAAGCGTTACATAACACAGAATATAAACAATACAAGATCGTAAAACGATCCATCGATGCAAGGAAAAAAGAAGAATTATCTTATGTATATGCAGTCGATGTGACATTAAGCAAGAATCAGGAAGAGAAATTCCTGAAAAAGAATAAAAACCGCAATATCATGGCGGTTAAAGAAAAGGTATTTGAATTTCCGAAAAATCAGAGAGAATTTAAGTATCCGCCAGTTGTGATCGGAATGGGACCAGCAGGACTATTTGCAGCCTTGATGCTCGCAAGAGCCGGGTTAAATCCAATCGTCTTAGAACGAGGAAAAGACGTCACAAACCGTATGAAAGATGTCGAGCATTTCTGGGAAACTGGCGAGTTGAATTCTGAATCCAATGTCCAATTTGGAGAAGGTGGCGCAGGAACATTTTCTGATGGAAAGTTAAACACATTGGTGAAAGATAAATTCGGAAGAAATAAATTCGTCTTAGAAACTTTCGTAAAACATGGGGCACCAGAAGAAATCTTATATGAAAATAAACCTCATATTGGAACCGATCTTTTAAGAAATGTTGTTGCAGGAATCCGAGAAGAGATCAAATCACTTGGCGGAGATGTCCGTTTTGAGGCAAAAGTGACGGATTTTGTGATCAAAGATGGAAAATTAACCGGACTGATCATCAATGACGAAGAAGAACTTAAAACAGAAGCAGCAATCTTAGCACCAGGACACAGTGCCAGAGATACATTTAAGGTATTATCAGACCGGAATTTAGAGATGCATCCAAAAGCATTTGCGATCGGACTTCGTGTGGAACATCCGCGTGAGATGATCGATCATTCCCAGTACGGAGAAGGTGCAGATAAATACAATCTTCCAGCAGCATCTTACAAACTGACCTATCATGCAGACAATGGAAGAAGTGTATATTCTTTCTGCATGTGTCCAGGAGGTTTTGTTGTCAACGCATCTTCAGAACCAGAACGATTAACTGTTAATGGAATGAGTAATCATGATAGAGCAGCAAAGAATTCTAACAGCGCGATCATCGCAAGTGTTACACCCGATGATTTTGACGGAGATGATGCATTAGCAGGTGTAAGATTCCAACAAAAATGGGAAGCAAAAGCGTTTCATGAAGGGAAAGGAGAGATTCCGGTACAGACATTAAAAGATTTCAGAGAAGGAAAGATTACAGAATCTTTTGGTGAGATCACACCGAATACCAAAGGAAAGACAAGCTTTGGAAACTTGAGAAACTGCCTTCCAGAACCAGTTAGTGAAGCAATTTGCGAAGGAATGGAATATTTTGATACAAAGATCAAAGGATTTAACAGAGAAGATACCGTTCTTTGCGGAATCGAAGCAAGAACATCTTCCCCGTTAAGGATTGAAAGAGATCAAGGATTCGAGAGTAATATTAAAGGAATCTATCCATGCGGAGAGGGAGCAGGTTTTGCCGGAGGTATCACTTCTGCAGCAATGGATGGAATTAAGGTTGCACAAGCCCTCGTTACAGTGTAAAATACCTTTCAAGGAGTGAATGAAAATGAATAATCGTGAAAAACTAAAAGATAAACAGAGAATCGTCATCAAAGTAGGAACATCTTCTTTGATCCACAAAGCAACAGGAAACATTAATTTATTCCGTTTAGAGAAATTAGTCCGTGTCTTAACAGATTTACATAACAGCGGAAAAGATGTGATCTTAGTATCATCCGGAGCAATCGGTGTCGGATTTAAAGCCTTAGGATTAGAAAAACGTCCGACATCCCTTCCAATGAAACAGGCATGTTCCGCCGTAGGACAGGGACAGTTAATGATGATCTATCAGAAGTTATTTGCAGAATACAATCAAGGATCTGCACAGATCTTGATCACAAAAGAAACAATGCTCAATGATGAGAGAAGATATAATGCCAAGAATACCTTTGAAGAATTACTAAAACTTGGCGTGATCCCAATTGTAAATGAAAATGATACCGTGTCTACAGAAGAAATTGAGTTTGGTGACAACGACACTTTATCTGCAGTCGTAACTGCTGTTGTAGAAGGAGATCTTTTAATTCTCTTAACAGATATTGACGGACTTTATACCGATGATCCGCACAAGAATCCAATGGCAAAATTGATCTCTGAAGTACCAGTCTTAGATGAAAAGATTGGGAAAATGGCAAAAGGAGCTGTAACGAAAGTCGGAACCGGAGGAATGGAGACAAAGATCGCAGCAGCCAATATCGTAACAGATGCAGGAGCAGATATGGTCATTGTGAATAGTGATGATCTAAATAATGTCAATAAAGTCGTTGCAGGAGAAGAAGTTGGAACATTATTCTTAGCACACAAACGTCCAGACTTTGATTTTAAGAAATACTTAACAGAACGCCCATACTTTAAGGCGTAAGGAATCATATATTATATAGAAAGGAAACATTACAAATGAAAGAAAAAGATATTCAGAGAATTAATGAATTATACAATCTAGATAAATCCATTGGATTAACACCAGAACAGAAGGAAGAACAGAGAAAGTTAAGACACGAATATATTCAGTCTGTCCGTGCTAACTTAAGAGCACAACTTAATAACGTAAGCATCAAGAATGAAGATGGATCTATCACTCCGTTAAAACCAAAAGGATTAAACTAGAGCAGATTAGATAAAACAGATTTATAAAGATGCAAAACATACCGAAAAGGAGGCATTCATAATGTTAGAACAACTAGGAAAACAGGCAAAAGAAGCATCATTCATTCTTGGAAAAGCAGGAATTGAAGATAAGAATGAAGTATTAAGAGAAGCCGCCAAATGTCTGCTACAGAGTCAGGAATACATCTTAAGCGAAAACTATAAAGATGTAGAAGCAGCCAGAGAAAATGAGATGAGTGAAGCATTGATCGATCGCTTATCCCTAAATCCTGACCGTATCGAAGCAATGGCAGAAGGACTTCGTCAGGTAGCTGAACTTCACGATCCAATCGGTTCCGTAGAACATATGCAGAAAACACCAAACGGACTATTGATCGGAAGGAAGACAGTACCATTAGGAGTTGTTGGAATCATCTACGAATCCCGTCCAAATGTAACAGCCGATGCTTTTGCATTATGCTTTAAAACAGGAAATGCATGCCTTCTGCGCGGTGGAAGCGATGCGCTCAACTCAAATCTTGCGATCACAAACGTGATTCAGAGTGCATTAGAGTCATGTCACATGCCAAAATACAGCATGCAGCTTTTAACAGATACAAGTCATGAAACAGCAACAAAGATGATGCAGTTAAACGATTACTTAGATGTTCTGATCCCTAGAGGTGGTGCAGGACTGATCAAGAGCGTTGTAAAGAATTCCACAGTTCCAGTTATTGAGACAGGAACAGGAAACTGTCATGTATATGTTGATGAATTTGCACAAAAAGATATGGCAGTGAACATCATCATCAACGCAAAGACACAGAGACTTGGAACATGCAATACATGCGAATCTTTACTCTTACATAAAAACATCTTAGAAAGTCATGGTCCAGCCATCATTGAAGCTTTATTAGAAAAAGGTGTCCAGATCCGTGGAGATGAGAGAGTTTGTGCCTTAAATGATCAGGTCATCCCAGCAACAGAAGAAGACTGGGGAACAGAATACTTAGATTCTATCATCTCTGTCAAAACTGTTGATAGCTTTGATGAGGCAGTGGCACATATCAATCATTATAATACAGGACATTCCGAAGCGATCATCACAGATTCCTACCAGAATGCTCAGGAATTCTTAAATCAGATCGATGCGGCAGCTGTTTACGTGAATGCATCCACAAGATTTACGGATGGATTTGAATTTGGATTTGGAGCGGAGATTGGAATCAGTACCCAGAAGATTCATGCCAGAGGACCAATGGGATTAGATGCACTAACAACAACCAAGTTTATCATTTATGGCAATGGACAGATCCGTAAATAATGTAGTAGCGTCGACAGAATTGTTAACTTATTTTAGAATTTTAAGGAATTCTGAAGAAAAAACACAGAATTTTGTATGCAATATAAAGAAAATGTTAAAAAAACATTGAAAAATAAAAAAGACTATGATATCATAAGTCTTGTGTTCAAAGGAGTTTTCATTTCATGAGAACTCTTTTTTTTCGCAATGGAAAAAAATGTAAAGAAGAAAGGAAGGCTTAAAATGGCATTGTTTACATTTAGCGGAGGTGTTCATCCAGCGGATGGTAAAGAATTTGCAAAGAATTCACCAATCACCGAATACCTGCCAAAAGGAGATGTTGTTTTACCTTTAGGTCAGCACATCGGTGCCCCTGCAAAACCAATCGTTAGCAAGGGTGACCAGGTATTAGTAGGCCAGAAGGTGGCAGAAGCTGGAGGATTTGTATCCGCAAACATTTTCAGCTCTGTTTCAGGAACTGTTAAAGCGATCGAGCCAAGAATGACTCCAGCCGGAGCAAAAGTTAACTCTATCGTAATTGAGAATGACGGAGAATTCAAAGAGGTTGCATACGAGACAAAACCTTATGACCAGATGTCTAAAGATGAAGTCTTAGCAGCGATCAAAGAAGCCGGAATCGTAGGACTTGGTGGAGCTGGATTCCCAACACATGTAAAATTAGCTCCAAAAGATCCAGATGCGATCGAGTATATCATCGTAAATGGAGCCGAGTGCGAACCTTATATCACAGGTGATTACCGCACATTAATGGAAACACCAGAACTTTTAATTGAAGGATTAAATATCGTACTTGATATGTTCCCAAAAGCAAAAGGTATCATTGGTATTGAAGATAACAAAAAAGATGCAATTGCCAAAGTAGAAGCACTGGTAAAAGGTGATGCAAGAATCAGTGTTGCAACATTAAAGACAAAATACCCACAGGGTGCAGAGCGTTCTTTAATTTATGCAACAACAGGAAGAAGTATCAACTCTAGCATGTTACCAGCAGATGCAGGATGCATCGTTGATAATGTAGCTACGATCGTAGCGATCAAAGAAGCTGTCAAAGACGGAAAACCATTATATGAACGTATTGTGACAGTGACTGGAGATGCGATCAAAAACCCAAGCAACTTTAAAGTCCGTACAGGAACAAATGTAGAAGAACTGATCGAAGCAGCTGGTGGATTTAAAACACAGCCTGAAAAGATCATTTCTGGTGGACCTATGATGGGTATGGCAATGTTTACAACAGACGTACCAGCTGTGAAAACATTCTCATGCTTCTTAGCGTTCACAAAAGATGAAGTTGCTGCAAACCAGCCAAGCAATTGTATTCGTTGTGGAAGATGTGTAAGCGTCTGTCCGCAGAAGCTGATGCCAGCAAAATTATCTGTATTAGCAGATCATAACAAGTTTGACGAGTTTGAAAAACTTTATGGAGCAGAATGCGTTGAGTGTGGATCATGTTCATTCGTATGTCCAGCAAAACGTAACCTTGCACAGTCCATGAAGACAGGTCGTAAACAGGTATTAGCTAACCGTAGAAAGAAATAAAGGAGAGATACATATGAGCGAAACATTATATCATGTGTCAGCCAATCCTCATGTAAGAGATAATGGTTCAACACAAAAGATTATGTTAGATGTTATCATCGCATTACTACCCGCTACAATTTTTGGTATCTATATCTTTGGAGCATCTGCGGCACTGACAGTTGCAATTTCTGTTGCTACCTGTGTTGTCGTTGAGTATATTTACCAGAAACTTATGAAACAGCCAATCACAGTAAGTGACTTAAGTGCGGCATTAACCGGACTGTTACTTGCATTAAACTTACCACCAGAGGTACCATTCTGGATGCCGATCTTAGGTGGAATTTTCGCGATCATCGTTGTAAAACAGGTATTCGGTGGACTAGGACAGAACTTCATGAACCCAGCCCTTGGTGCAAGATGTTTCTTAATGATCTCATTTGCAGCAAGAATGACAACATTTACATATGATGGTGTAACAACAGCAACACCACTTGCTGTTATGGAACAGGGAAAAAGCGTAGATGTTATGAAATCATTCTTAGGATTTATCCCAGGAACGATCGGTGAAACATCTGCATTATTACTGATCATCGGTGGAGCATATTTAGTATTTAAGAAAGTCATCTCTCCGATCATCCCATGTGTTTATGTTGCAGTTGTAGCAATCTTCGTACTGATCTTCGGTGGTCATGGATTTGATCTATCTTACATGGCAGCACAGATCTTCAGTGGTGGATTAATGTTAGGTGCGATCTTCATGGCAACAGACTACGTAACATCTCCAATTACAAAGAACGGAAAGATCATCTATGCGATCGTTCTTGGTATTTTAACTGGATTATTCCGTCTGTTCGGACCAATGGCTGAAGGTGTATCTTACTCTATCATCATTGCCAACTTATTAGTTCCACTGATCGAGAGAGTGACAGTACCAACTCCATTTGGAATCGTAAAAAAAGGAGGTAAGAGCAATGAATAAGAATCTCGTAATGGATTGTATTAAATTATGTGTGATCACATTAATTGCAGGACTCCTTTTAGGTATCGTATATAACGTAACAAAAGCACCGATCGCCGCACAGGAAGAGAAGACAAAACAGGAAGCTTACAAAGCCGTATTCGAAGACGCAGCGAAATTTGATACAGTAAAATTAGATCAGAAAGACGTAGCGGCTGTCTTAAAGAAAAATGATCTTGGACAGAACACAATTTCTGAAGTCGTAAAAGCAGTTGACAAAAACGGAAAAGAACTTGGATATGTATTCTCTGTAACAAACCCAGAAGGATACGGTGGAGATGTAACTTTATCCGTAGGTGTCAGAGATGATGGAACAGTCAATGGTTATGAAACATTATCCATCAGCGAAACAGCTGGTTTAGGTATGAAAGCCAAAGAACCAGAATTTAAGAGTAACTTTAAAAACAAAAAAGCAGACAGATTTGAAGTTGTAAAAGATGGATCTGGTAAGAACGATGATTCTAAAGTAGATGCCATCAGTGGTGCAACGATCACTAGCCGTGCTGTCACAAGTGCAGTTAACAGCTGTGTTGCATATTCAAAGAGCCTGAAGGGAGGTAATTAAACATGAAACCAAATCCAATGGAACGATTGATTAATGGTATCGTAAAAGAAAACCCTACCTTCGTATTAATGTTAGGTATGTGTCCTACATTAGCAGTAACAACATCTGCGATCAACGGTGCAGGAATGGGGCTTTCAACAACAGCCGTATTAATGTTTTCTAACATGATCATTTCCGCATTAAGAAATGTCATCCCTGATCGTGTACGTATCCCAGGATACATCGTAGTTATCGCATCTCTGGTAACGATCGTACAGTTCTTATTACAGGGATATGTTCCAGCAGTTAACGATGCATTAGGATTATATATCCCACTGATCGTAGTAAACTGTATCATCCTTGGACGTGCAGAATCCTTTGCAGCAAAGAATGGACCAATCAACTCCTTCTTTGACGGACTTGGAATGGGACTTGGATTTACAATTGCCCTGACAATTTTAGGAGCATTCCGTGAATTATTAGGAGCAGGACAGATCTTTGGAATGCAGGTAATGCCATCTGCATATGAACCAATCACAATCTTTATTCTGGCACCTGGAGCATTCTTTGTACTTGCATGCTTAGTAGCAATCCAGAATAAAGTTAAGAGCAAAAAACCTCAGAAACCAGGACAGCCACAGACAAGTGGATGTGGAGACTGTGCTCACTGTGGAAACAGTGCTTGTGGTTCCAGAAGCTTTTTTGACACAACTGTAGATGACAAATAAGGAGGATCAGAATGAAAAGTTTATTGTTAATTGCCATCGGCTCAGCCCTGGTAAATAACGTTGTATTAAGCCAGTTCCTTGGTTTATGTCCTTTCCTTGGAGTTTCTAAGAAAGTTGAGACAGCAGCCGGAATGGGTGCAGCCGTTCTCTTCGTTATTACCATCGCATCAGCAGTTACAAATTTAATTTATACATTTTTATTAGTACCAACAGATTTAACATACTTAAATACGATCGTATTTATCCTGGTAATCGCAGCATTAGTACAGTTCGTAGAAATGGTATTAAAGAAATCTATGCCAGCATTATATGAATCTCTGGGAGTATTCCTTCCACTGATCACAACAAACTGTGCAGTTCTTGGTACAGCATTAACAAACGTACAGAACGACTATAGTTTCATCGCCAGCATAGTCAATGGTATTGGTATCTCTGTAGGATTCTTAATTGCCATCGTGATCCTTGCTGGTATCCGTGAAAAGATGGAATACAACAACATCCCAGAATCTTTCAAAGGAATGCCTATCACACTGTTAACAGCAGGATTAATGGCGATCGCATTCTTCGGATTCTCAGGACTTATTTAGGAGGTAAAGAAGATGAATATATCAGCAATTTTACTTGCCATGGTTGTTGTCGGAGGAACCGGTCTGCTTATCGCAATCTTACTGGGAATTGCCTCAGAGAAATTTAAAGTTCCTGTAGACGAGAAGGAAGTGGCTATCCGTGCAGAACTTCCAGGAAATAACTGTGGTGGTTGTGGATACGCAGGTTGTGATGGACTTGCAAAAGCAATCGCAAATGGAGAAGCACCAGTCAATGGCTGTCCAGTTGGTGGAGCAGCAGCCGCTGAAAAGATCAGTGCGATCATGGGTGTTGAAGCCGGAGAATTCGTAAAGAAAGTCGCATTCGTTAAATGTGCCGGAACTTGCGAAAAAGCATCTGACAAATACCAGTATTCTGGAGTTCAGAGCTGTATCGAAGCTATGAACGTACCAGGTGCAGGACCAAAAGGATGCGAATTTGGATGTATGGGATTTGGAAGCTGTGCAGCAGTATGTCCAGAAAATGCGATCTCTATCGTGAACGGAATCGCTCACATCGATGAAGAAGCATGTGTAGGATGTGGAAAATGTGCAGAAACATGTCCAAAATCTTTAATCGACCTTGTACCAGAAAATAAGAAAACAAGAGTACAGTGCAGCTCTAAAGAATTCGGTAAACAGGTAATGTCTGTATGTAAGGCAGGATGTATCGGATGTAAAGCATGTGAAAAAGTATGTAAACTTGGAGCAATTAAGGTTGAAAACAACATTGCACAGATCGATTATGAAAAATGTGTAGGTTGTGGATTATGTGCAGGTAAATGTCCAAAAGGAATCATTACAGGAAAGAAATTAGTTCCTAAGAAACCAGCACCTAAAAAACCAGTAGAAAAGAAAGAAGCTTAATCTTTCTTCATAATGATAATAATAAAGAAGCAGAAGATTCTAGAGATTGGATCTTCTGCTTTTTTCTGCGTCTATTTATCGAAAAAAAGAATACTATTATAATAGGAAGAAAAAGGATTTCCGACATGAAATTTCTCGAACTTCGGCAAAAAGATGTGATCAATTGTAACACAGGTGAATGCTTAGGATTTGTCTTAGACCTCGAATTTGAAATACATACTGGACAGATCTGCTATCTGATCGTGCCCAAAACAACAAAGATGATCCTGTGCCTTGGGAAAAAGAATAAAATCTATAAAATTCCATACAAATGTGTCGTGAGGATCGGAAGAGACACCATTTTAGTCGATATTAATGAAAAAGAATGCCTGAAATAAAAGAAAAGCTTTTATTTCATGGCAAAAAATGATATACTTCAAGCAGAAAAAAACACGGAGGTACAAGAAGATGAGATGCCCATATTGTGGAAGCGAGAATTCCAGAGTCGTAGATTCCAGACCGGCAGAAGACAACAATGCGATCCGTAGAAGAAGACAATGCGATGAATGCGGAAAGCGTTTTACAACTTATGAGAAGATAGAGACAGAACCATTAAGCGTTATCAAGAAAGATAAGACAAGACAGCTTTATGACCGAAGCAAAATAAGAAATGGAATCGTACAATCCTGTCACAAACTTCCAGTCTCCATGGGACAGATCGAAGCAGCGATCGATGAGATCGAGACAAAGATCTACAACATGGGAACAAGAGAAGTGGAGTCATCCGTGATCGGAGAGATGGTCATGGACAAATTAAAAGACTTAAATGAAGTTGCATATGTAAGATTCGCAGCCATCTATCGCGAATTTAAAGATGTGAACACCTTTATGAGTGAATTAAAGAAATTATTGAAATAAGTACGATTGTTTTGAATATACAGTATTGTAAAAATATTACTTTTGTGATAGACTAACCATATCATTTTGAAACCAGCTTCTTTTTTGAGAAGAGAAGGAGTTGAGTACTATTTATCAGGAAGTAATCACAGGAATCGTCAGTGGAGTGAGCGGAAGACTCATCCACGTCGAAGTAGAGATCAGAAATGGCCTGCCATATTTCACCATGGTAGGCTATCTTTCTAAAGAATCCATGGAAGCAAAAGAGCGCGTTGCATCAGCACTACGCTCCATCGGCCATCCCCTGCCATCCATGAAGATCACAGTCAACTTATCCCCAGCCAATATAAGAAAGAATGGAACTGCGTTCGATTTCCCAATCGCCGTGGCTTTTTTAGGGTGTCTGAATTTAATCGATGCAAGCAAATTAGAGGATATCTGCATTATGGGAGAATTAGGGTTAAATGGCAAGATCAGAGGGGTTGGAAACTGTCTTCCAATTGTTTTAGAAGCAAGAAAAAAAGGAATCCATAAGTTTTTTGCGGCAAGGGAAGATGCCAATTCCCTAAGAGGAATGGAAGATATCGAAGTCATATTTATGGATAGCTTACAAGATGTTTTGGACTATTTTCATGGAACGTATCAACAAAGATGCTACATAGATACAACACAATATCAGAAAGAAGAAACAGAAGAAGATTTTAGCGATATCATAGGTCAGAAACATTTAAAAAGAGCGATAGAAATTGCTGTCACTGGAAGACATCATTTACTGATCATTGGATCTCCGGGATCAGGAAAAACAATGGCAGCTAGAAGAATTCCGACAATCCTTCCACCATTATCAAAAGAAGAGAAAATGGAAGTTCAGGCAATCTATGATGCGACAGGAATCCAAAGATATTTAGAAGACAACACTCGTCCATTTCGCCAGCCACATCCAATGATCCCCAAGGCAGCGTTTCTTGGAGGAGGCAAGACACCGACCGCAGGAGAGATCACATTAGCGCATCATGGGATCTTATTTCTGGATGAATTTATGGAATTTAAAACCGAATGTATCGAAGCACTCAGACAGCCACTAGAAGATGGAACGATCGATATCACCAGAAATGGGATCTATCATCAGTTTCCAGCCGATTTTCAACTGATCGCAACGATGAATCCATGTCCTTGCGGTTATGGACTGGAAGACGGGATCTGTCGATGTACCTATCATGAAAAGAAACGTTATCTAAAGAAATTATCAGGGCCGATCCTAGACCGATTTGACATGGTTTTATGTATCAGTAAAAAAGATCACAACTTACAAAAAGCGAAACAAAAAGAAATGGTAGAAACGTCCAGTCAGATCAAAAAACGGATCAAAACAACCATCCAAAGAGAAAAAAATTTACTAAAAAATGATTCCTGCAATGCTATCGGTCAATTAAGCCACATACAGTTAAACAAGATCATTCATTTATCGAAAGAATGCAAAGAGATCTTAGACATTGCCTACCAATCCGGCAAGATCACAAGACGAGGAATGGATAAGATTTTAAAAGTAGCGTTAACAATCATGCTGATGGAAAATGAATCCGAGATCAAACCAATTCACTTAATGGAAGCTATGACTTTTCGAAACACAGATTTTATCAGAGAGGTGCTGGAATATGGAAGATAAATTATACTGGTACTGGCTGTGTGGCAAAGTCATGTTGCCGATCAAGAAACAAAAAGAACTGATGGATATCTTCATTCATCCAAAAGAACTCTATAAGATCACCCCAGAAATCCTAAAGGAACGCATGACAGATCTTGAATACGGTCGTTTCATCAACTCAAGAGATGAATCAATGATTCAGAAAGACTATGAAGCTTTGCATCGTGAAAATATCCGTTTTATTATTCAAAAAGAAGCTGCATATCCGAATCGTTTAAGAAAAATTTATGATGCTCCCTATGGCATCTTTCAAAAAGGCCAGCCATATGAAGAAAAAGAACTGTCAATTGCGATCGTAGGGTCAAGATTTCCGACAACTTACGGCTTTGAAATCTCGAAAAAATTCGCAAAAGAGTTGGCAGAGCAAGGTGTACAGATCATCAGTGGCCTCGCAAGAGGCGTAGATGGGACGGTTCACCGTGAAATAATCGACAAAAAAGGACAAGCTGTTGGAGTTTTAGGATGTGGGATCGATCTCATTTACCCAAAAGAGAATTTTCAGTTATTTTATGACATGTATGCGAATCAGACAGTTATTTCCGAGTACCCGCCAGGCAGTGAACCACTTAAATGGCATTTTCCAGAAAGGAATCGGATCATCAGTGGATTAAGTGATGGAATCCTTGTGACAGAAGCCAGAGAGCGAAGCGGATCACTGATCACAGCGGATTGTGGGCTTGATCAGAATAAAGAAGTATTTGCAGTTCCCGGAATGATTACCAATAAACATTCCAAAGGCTGCCACGGACTCATCAAACAAGGCGCAAAATTGGTTGAAAATGTCGACGATATTTTAACAGAATTTTCAGAATTCACAGGAATTTCACGAAAATTTCCAAAGCTTCATACAAAATCTCTTGCAAAGGCAGAAAAAAGGGTGTATGATATGTTGAGCTTGAAACCGAAACATATTGATGAGATCTTAAGTGCATCCGGTTTTTCTTATGAAGAAGTGATCAAAGCATTATTTCAATTAGAAGCGAAAGGATATATCAAACAGACTCATCAAAATTTATATATCAAAAAAATGTAAATAAGGGGTAATACTATATGCCAAAATATCTAGTTATCGTCGAATCACCGGCGAAAGCAAAAACAATTAAAAAATTCCTGGGCAGAAATTATGAAGTGATTGCGTCCAACGGGCATGTTCGCGATCTGCCAAAGAGTACCTTAGGAATTGATATCGAGAATGACTTTGAACCAAAGTACATTACGATCCGTGGGAAGGGTGAAGTATTAGCAGCTCTTCGTAAAGCAGTAAAGAAAGCAGACAAAGTATACCTCGCGACTGACCCGGACCGTGAAGGAGAAGCCATCTCATGGCATTTATATTACGCATTAAAATTGGAAAATAAGAACTACAGCCGTATCACATTCAATGAGATCACAAAAACAGCGGTCAAAGATTCCATCAAACATGCAAGAGATATCGACATGAACTTAGTCGATGCACAGCAGGCAAGACGTGTCCTAGACCGAATCGTAGGATATCAGATCAGCCCAATTCTTTGGGCAAAGATCAAACGAGGATTAAGTGCTGGACGAGTTCAGTCTGTAGCACTGCGACTCATCTGTGATCGAGAAGAAGAGATCAATTTATTTATTCCACAGGAATACTGGTCGCTCGAAGCCTTATTAGATGTCAAAGGAAGCAAAAAGCCTTTAGAAGCGAAACTTGTTGGAACCAAAGATCAGAAAATGGAGATCCACAGTGAAGAAGAGATGAATGAGATCTTATCCTATTTAAAGGGAAAAGAATTCACAGTAGAAGGGGTAAAAGTTACCGAACGATTAAAGAAAAGCCCACTTCCATTTACAACAAGTACGCTGCAGCAGGATGCATCCAGCAAGTTAAATTTTGCACCACAGAAAACCATGCGTATCGCACAGCAGTTATACGAAGGTGTGAACATCAAAGGACAGGGAACGGTCGGTCTGATCACATACTTACGTACAGACTCCACACGTATCTCTGTGGAAGCTGATGCAGCAGCCAAAGAATATATCAAAGAAGCTTATGGAGCTGAGTTTGTCGGAGAAGGAACTGTCGCAAAGAAAGACGACAAGAAAGTACAGGATGCCCATGAAGCCATCCGCCCAACCTACATGACAAATTCACCAGCAAGCATCAAAGACGAGCTGTCAAGAGATCAGTTCCGTTTATACCAGCTGATCTGGAACCGTTTCATGGCAAGCCGTATGGCACCAGCCAAATACGAAAATACATCTGTAAAGATCGCAGCCGGAGATTACCGTTTTAACGCATCTGCAAGCAAGATCGCTTTCGATGGATTCTTATCCGTATATAACATTAATAATGAAAAATCCGAAGGAAACTTAATGTTAAAATCCATCGATGAGAATACAAAACTTACATTAAATGAACTAGAACCAAAACAGCATTTTACACAACCACCAGCACATTACACAGAAGCATCTCTGGTTAAGACATTAGAGGAATTTGGAATCGGACGACCAAGTACTTATGCGCCAACAATCTCAACGATTACAGCAAGACGTTATGTTGTCAAAGAAAAGAAGAACTTATATGTCACAGAGCTTGGAGAAGCAGTCAACAACATGATGAAGAAAGCATTTGCAAGTATCGTTGATGTGAACTTCACAGCGATGATGGAAGGACTTCTTGATATGGTAGAAGAAGGAAAAGTCCATTGGAAATCCGTCATTGAAAACTTCTATCCAGACTTTGAGATCGCCGTTCAAAATGCTGAGAAAGAATTAGAGAAAGTCAAGATCGAAGACGAAGTAACAGACGTTGTCTGTGATGAATGTGGAAGAAACATGGTTGTCAAATATGGACCATACGGAAAATTCCTTGCATGCCCTGGATTCCCAGAATGCAGAAATACGAAACCACATTTCGAGAAAGTCGGAATCCCATGTCCAATGTGTGGCGGAGAAGTCGTCTTAAAGAAAACGAAAAAAGGAAGAAAATATTACGGATGCGAAAACAATCCGGAATGCGAATTTATGTCATGGCAGAAACCATCCACAGTCAAATGTGAGAAATGCGGAAGCTATATGATCGAAAAAGGAAAGAAGCTGGTATGTTCCAATAAAGAATGTGGATTCGTATGCAGCATGCCAGAAGAAGCAAAAGAGAAAGAAACTTCCGGGGAGTCAGTTTCAGAATAAGGAGATAAAATATAGATGAGTAGTATACAGTTACTAGATAAAACAAGAAAGATCAACAAATTACTTCATAACAATAATTCACAGAAAGTTGTATTTAACGACATCTGTAAAGTCTTAACAGAAGTTATGAATTCCAATGTCCTTGTGATCAGCAAAAAAGGAAAGATCCTAGGAAAAAATGAAGCAGACCACATCGAAGTCCTTCATCAGCTGATCTCAGGAAATGTCAAAGATTATGTTGATTTTTCATTAAATGAAAGACTATTAACGATCCTTTCCACAAATGAAAACGTCAGCCTTTCCACTTTAGGATTTGAGTCAGATATTGACGATTATTATGCGATCATTGCACCAATCGATATCGCAGGGGAAAGATTCGGAACATTATTTATGTACCGCCAGAGGGAAAATTATTCCATTGATGATATTATTTTAGCAGAGTATGGAACAACCGTTGTCGGACTTGAAATGTTAAGATCCGTAAGCGAAGAAGTGGAACAGGAGCGAAGAAAGAAAGGAATCGTAGATTCCGCGATCAGTACTTTATCCTTCACAGAACACAAAGCAGTGCTTCATATTTTAGAAGAATTAGAAGGAAATGAAGGAGTCTTAGTCGCAAGCAAGATTGCAGACAGATTCGGGATCACGAGATCCGTTGTCGTAAACGCATTAAGAAAACTAGAGAGTGCCGGAGTTGTCGAGACAAGATCTTCCGGTATGAAAGGAACCTATATTAAGGTAGTGAATGACTTTATATTTGACGAGATCACAAAGCTTGATTAATTCTTTTATAATTAATGAAAAAGTTCTTGCAAAGAAGGACAAGGTCTGATATACTGTCATAGGTAAAAATAAACACGCTATTGGAATTCTGATAAGTGCCCAAGTGGTTTGTCAGAACGATGAAAATAGCGGAAGCAAAAACTAAAGGAGATTTAAAATGAGCGTTATTTCAATGAAACAGTTACTTGAAGCAGGTGTACATTTCGGACATCAGACAAGAAGATGGAACCCTAAAATGGCACCATACATCTACACAGAGCGTAATGGTATCCATATCATCGACTTACAGAAATCTGTAGGAATGGTTGACGATGCTTACAATGCAGTAAAAGAATGTGTAGCACAGGGTGGAAAGATTCTGTTCGTAGGAACAAAGAAACAGGCTCAGGATTCTATTCAGGCTGAAGCAGAACGTTGTGGAATGTTCTACGTAAACCAGAGATGGTTAGGTGGAATGATGACTAACTTCAAAACAATCGAATCTAGAATCGCTAGACTGAAAAAGATCAAAGAGATGGAAGAAGACGGAACATTTGACGTACTTCCAAAGAAAGAAGTTATCGAACTTAACAAAGAAAAAGACAAATTACAGAAGAACTTAGGTGGAATCGAAGAAATGGGTGGACTTCCAGACATGATCTTCGTTGTAGACCCTAAGAAAGAAAGCATCTGTGTACAGGAAGCACATACTTTAGGAATTCCTCTTGTTGGAATCGCAGATACAAACAGCGATCCTGAAGAATTAGATTATATCATCCCAGGAAACGATGATGCGATCCGTGCAGTAAAACTGATCACATCTGCTATGGCTGATGCAGTTATCGAAGCAAACCAGGGAATCGATGCAGACTCTGAAGAAGTTGCAGAAGACGCTGAATAATTTATTCACACTTTCAATTTAGGAGGAAAAAGAATCATGGCTATCACAGCAGCAATGGTAAAAGAATTAAGAGAAATGACTGGTGCCGGAATGATGGATTGTAAGAAAGCTCTTACAAACACAGACGGAGACATGGACGCAGCAGTTGAATTTTTAAGAGAAAACGGTCTTGCAAAAGCAGCAAAGAAAGCTGGACGTATCGCAGCTGAAGGACTTGTTGCAGTAGCAGTATCTGAAGATGCAAAAGAAGCAGCAATCGTTGAAGTTAACTCTGAAACAGACTTCGTAGCTAAGAATGATACATTCAGAACATATGTAGCAGAAGTAGCTGATCAGGCTCTTACAACAAAAGCAGCTGATATCGAAGGATTCTTAGCAGAAGAATCTAAAGCAGAAGCTGGAAAAACTGTAAAAGAAGCATTAGATGGTAAGATCGCCGTTATCGGAGAAAACTTAAACATCCGTAGATTCGCTAAAGTATCTGCAGCAGACGGATTTGTTGCATCTTACATCCACGCTGGTGGAAAAATCGGTGTATTAGTAGAAGTTGCTACAGACGTAGTTAACGACGAGATCAAAGAGATGGCTAAAAACGTAGCAATGCAGGTTGCAGCTATTTCTCCAAAATACACAAGCAGAGATGAAGTTTCTAAAGATTACATCGAGCATGAAACAGAAATCTTAAAAGTTCAGGCTATGAACGAAAACCCAGACAAACCAGAAAACATCATCGAAAAGATGATCGTTGGACGTCTGAACAAAGAATTAAAAGAAGTATGTCTGTTAGATCAGGCTTATGTTAAAGCTGAAGATGGAAAACAGGCAGTTGGAAAATACGTAGAACAGGTTGCTAAAGCAAACGGAGCTAATGTTACAATCAAAGGATTCGTTCGTTTTGAAACTGGTGAAGGTATTGAAAAGAAAGAAGAAGACTTTGCGGCTGAGGTTGCTGCTCAGTTGAAATAATTGATTGATTCTTTGTTAGAGTTAATTTGATATTTTTTTAGTGAGTATTGAAGGGCATATATCCTTGTTTTGAGGGTGTGTGTCCTTTTTATTATTTGAAAATTTTTAGATTTGAATCAATATGATGGGCACATATCCTCTAATTGGTATGTGTTTCTATTGTGGATAACTTGTTAGTAGAAAGTATATGTATGATCTGGTATACTATATTATAGAAATAAAAAGACCAATGTTTAGAAATTTATTTTCTTAAATTTAATGTATGATGA
>NZ_CYYH01000006.1:65213-103311 GCF_001404655.1 Anaerostipes hadrus
ATCAAACTCCAAAGAAAGATCATACTCCAGAGATCCGTAATAAGAAAGAAGCAACATGTAAAGCAGAAGGATACACAGGAGATACTTACTGTAGTGTTTGTAATAAGAAAATAAGTGCCGGCCAAAAGATTGCAAAGCTTGACCACACTCCTGGGGAATGGGAAATTATTCAGCCGACATGTAAAAAATATGGTATAAAACGCCGAGATTGTATCGTTTGCGGAGCATCACTGGATTTAGAAGTTCTTGAAAAGTTGGATCATACATGGAAACTTACATCTACAACCCCTGCAACGTGTGGTATTGGAGAAATTCAGCATTACAAATGCAGCGTATGTGGAGAAACAAAAGACGTAACATTAGATAACCCATTAAGCCATACATGGGATAGTGGTAAGGTTAGCAAAAAACCAACTTGTACGGAAACAGGAATCAAGACATACACCTGTACAAACTGTGGTACAACGAGAGAAGAAATCATTGAATCTACCGGTCATCTACATAAGGAAACAAAAGATCAGAAAGCAGCGACTTGTACAGAAGATGGATATACCGGTGATATCTATTGCAGTGATTGTGGCACAAAACTGGAATCTGGAACAGTGATCAATAAATTAGGTCATACCTGGGATAACGGAGTTATCACAAAAGAAGCTACGGAAACAGAAGAAGGTGTTAAAACTTATACCTGCAAGACATGTGGAGCAACAAAGACAGAAAAGATTCCAGTTACATCCCACCATTGGGATCAGGGAACGATCACAAAGAAAGCAACTTGTACAGAAAACGGAGAAAAAACGTATCATTGTACGGATGCAGACTGTGATAAAACATATGTAGAAACGATTCCTGCCACTGGGCATCAGCATACAGAAGTCCGCGATAAAAAAGAAGTAACTTGTGAAGAAGATGGTTACACAGGTGACACTTATTGCAAGGATTGTGGTCAGCTGATCAGTAAAGGAGCAGTAGTGAAAGCCACTGGACATTCTTGGGATAGTGGAAAAGTAACCGAAGCTGCGACTTGTAAGAAAGAAGGAACAAAAACCTACACCTGCAAGAACTGTGGAGAAACAAAAACAGAATCCATTCCTAAGACAGAACATCAGTGGAACGATGGAGAAATTACAAAAGAGGCTACCTGTGCAGAAGAAGGAGTGAAGACTTATACATGCAGCATTTGTAAAGATACAAAGGCAGAAGTGATTCCAAAGAAAGAACACAGCTTCGATGAAGGAAAGATCCAGAAAGAAGCTACTTGTGAAAAAGATGGTTCTAAGACATACACTTGTGCAGACTGCAAAGGAACAAAGACAGAGACGATTCCAGCGACTGGACACAAGTTTGATTCCTGGAAGACTGTAAAAGCCCAGAGTATCTACAGCGGAGCTGTACAGGAACGTATCTGTAATGCCTGTGGTAAAAAAGAAACCAGAGTTATTGGAAGCAAGTTAAAACCTGTTTTGAAAGTCAATGCATCATTCTTAAAGCTGAAACGCAAACAGTCAACAAAGAAATTTGTGGTAAGCAGACTTGCAAAAGGGGATTTCGTAAAGACTTGGACAAGCAGCAACAAGAAGATTGTGAAAATTTCTGGAAGTAAAAACGGAACATGCACGATCAAAGCCGGAAATAAAACGGGAAAAGCAAAGATCACGATCACACTGGCAAGTGGACTGAAAAAGACAATAAATGTTACGGTTCAGAAAAACGCTGTTACTTGCACATCCATTAAAAATGTACCAAAGAAGCTGAATCTAAAGCGTAAGAAATCTTATCAGCTAAGACCAGTGATCGAACCGATCACTTGCACACAAAAGGTAAAATACAAAACATCCAACAAAAAGATTGCTAAGGTCAATTCAAAAGGAAAGATCACAGCTGTCAAAAAAGGAACAGCAAAGATTACGATCAGTGTTGGTAAGAAAAAGATGGTGTGCAAGGTTGTAGTTAAATAGCAAAAAGAAGCAAGATATAGAATAAGAAGCACCAGAACGTAATCATTGGTGCTTCTTGTTTATTTTTTGTGTGTTTATAGATAGATTAGCCAAAAGGCTAAAAACATACACAACAGGGAAATAAATACACATATGGGTAGCAAACGTTTTTGTACCAAAGCAGTTATATAAAGTGGAATTAAGATTATTAACAGTATTCTTACCAATCGGATAATCCCATACTTTAATAGTAACTTAAATGCCCAGTTTGCAATGGATATAATAAATTTTTTTAACATCGTGTAGTCTCCTTTCAAAATTCAATTATTACAATGTAAATATGAAAGATGACAGGAAGAATAACTGCCACGAAATTTGCAATTAATATCATCTTCTTTACATAGAACGTATGTTCCTGTATAATGCCATTATGAGGTGATGATATGTTAGATGTAAAAGAACTAGAAAAAACAAAGCTGGTAAATATAGTTGGAGAAATTCCAGACGTAAGGTTACAGATCTTAGAGTGTAACGGTGACATTAAAGAATTTAGATTAAGAGAAATGAAGATTGCAGGAGCAAGAACAGAAATAGACAAGTCAAATCGAGAATACTATTGTGTTTATTACAAAGGAGTTGTAGAAATATTAAATCGATTTCATATAAACAGCTATAAGAAAATATTTAAGTATGTTGTGAAAAATAAGAAATGGTTTATATGCGGAGAGTACAATGATATAATGAAAGCACATAAAAATTAAAAGCAGAGAGGGAATAACAATGTTTTTAGAAAATGAATTTTATTTGATGAATAAAGACGATAAAATATTAAAATTTACCTGCGATAATTCTCCTCTTGGTGTAAGTTTTCAGGAAGAAGAATCATATTTAGAAATAAGACCATATGGATATGATGGAATTGGTTCATGGATCAGTCAAAGACAAGCTCCGAAGCATCGACAATATATTGCAGATCTTTTAAGAATGTGTGGCTGCTATAATTTGGATGGCTTCATAAGAGTTACACATGCATTATCCTTAAATGATACATTCTGGATCAAACCAATAGATAGTTCTTTAAAATGGAAAAATGTATCACTGTATGAGAATCAGTTCGATGAAACAATTGCTAAAATTGCATTTGAAGGTGGATTATATGGAAAAGAATTTACAACAACATCACCAGAGTTTGGCACATCAGGAAGTTTTGCAAAATGCTGGGTAAAAGAAGATGATGGAATCTATCTTTTAAAGCGAGGCAGCGAAGGAGCAAGAAATGCAGGATTAGAACCATATTCGGAAATGTATTCATCTCAAATTGCCAAAATAATCTGTAGAGATGCAGTAGCATATGATGTCGAAAAATACCATAATAAAATAGCATCCAAATGTAAGTTGTTTACATCTGAACAAGAAGGCTATGTACCTATTACAAAATTTTTTGGAAAGCTTGTTTCAGTAAAAGATATTTTGGGAAAATTTCAAGAATACAATTGTGAGGAAGACTTCCGAAGAATGATAGTCTTGGATGCATTAATATTAAATACAGATCGACATATGGGTAATTATGGTTTTATGGTAGATAATAGAACCATGCAAATAAAAAGAATGGCACCAATGTTTGATCATAATCAGGCACTTCTTCCATATGCAGAGCAGGAAGATTTTCAAAATCTTGATCTTTATTTAGCTTCACGGCCAACACAGATCGGAGAAGATTTTAATGAGATTGCTAATGCACTGTTAACTCCAGAGATCCGTAGTGATCTGAAGAACTTAAGAGGATTTAAGTTTGAAAAAAATGGAGAATTTGATCTTCCGGAAAATCGACTGGAGCAACTAAATAAATTAATCGATCGACAAATTGATGGGATTCTTGAATGTAAGCGTTTATATATTCCAACGAATGAATATGAAAAAGCTAGATATGAGCAAGAACAGTATAATGATAAATTACCTTCAGATTCGTATGAAATAGAAGACGAACTGGAGATATAAAAGATAATGACAGGAGCTATCTTAGGTAAAAGTAAAGATAGCTCCTGCTTGTTGTTGTAAAACAAAGTAACTTATGTTCCCAAGGAACATAAGTCGAAATATAAAAATCCCCTTCTCGAACGGTTCCCTAGGGAACCCCTTTTTTCTCCAACCACCGTATTCAAATATTCACCTCACTTTCCATTGATTGCTTTGTTCTATTTACTTTCTAAGTCCTCACTTATCAGGTTTGCTAATGTGCATCATAGCAGATAACTATACCATTGCAAGGGACGTTCCTTAATGCTCACAAGCAGTGCTTGTTCCGCTTACCACTTATCCCCTTGCAATGGTATAGTTATCTGCTATTTAAAATGCACGCAAACCCGAAAGATAAGTGAAGACTCAGAAAATAAATGGAACAAAGCAATCAATGGAAAGTGAGGTGACTATAGACGTGAAACGATTGTTTCCGAAAAACAAAATACGCTCCCCGTGCAGAAAAAGATCAGATCTTGAAAATAAATATTTTCAGGTCTGGAGATAATGAACCAAATGATTTAAATGATTATTATAAGGAGAAAAGAAAATGACAAAAAACGATATTATCAATGAATTAAATGAGATGGGATATAAAGTGAAAGAACAATATGTCATGAAAAATGGAGTTAAGATGCTTGGAATTAGTATTATTGATTCTGACAGATATATGATACCAGTATTTTATGCAGAAGATATAATAATGAAAGCAGAGCAAACAGGAGCAACAGTAAAAGATATTGTAAATGAAATGCTTCAAATTCATAATGATGCAGTACGTGAAAGTGAAGAATTAAATAAACCATTATACTTTAATAGAGAGGAGTTTCTGAAACGAATTTATGTAGGAGTTCAAAAAGAAAGTACGGAAGATATCATAAAAAGTAAGACAGAATTTGATGGGATTGAAAAATATTTGTTTTTGAGAATTGAAGGATTAAATGGTTTAATTGGTTCAGCAAAAATTTATAAAAGAATGTTAGAAAATGCAGATGTTGAGGAATCTGAAGCATGGAAAATAGCAGAAGAAAATGTAAGGAAAGAAACACAACTTGTAGAAATATTAGCACCCCCAACAATGCTTGAAGATGAAAATGAAATGTTTATAATTTCAAATAAATTATATTATAGAGGGGCATCAGCAGTATTGGACAAAAAAGTGATGAAAGCTTTTTCAGAAATGGTAGGTACAAAGAAAATCATGGTACTTCCATCTTCTATCCATGAAATGATTTTACTTCCATATCATGAAAGTGAATATGATGTGGAGATATGTTCCGAGATTGTTAAAATTACAAATGAAAATGAAGTAGAGCCAACAGAACAATTGGCGGACAGAGCATATATTATTGAAGTCTAATATAACTTATGTTCCTAGGGAACATAAGTAGAAATGTAAATTAAAGCTATCCAATGGAATTATAAAATTGATTCCATTGGATAGAAAAGAGATATTGTTTGCTTAAAAAGTAAGTTATGATATCATAGAATCATAAGAAATATAATTATGATATTTATGGTAATATTGTCAAAAGAAAGGGAAAGGAATGAATATAGAAATATATCAAAAATTATGTGCTGAATCAAAAATTCTTTGGACACAACATTGTTTACAACGAATGCAGGAGAGAGATATTAGTCGGGCTGATGTAAAAAATGGAATTGCAACGGGTGAAATTATAGAAGATTATCCAGAGGATTATCCCAATCCTAGTTGTTTGATTTTTGGATATAATGTAAAAGGACGTATTTTGCATATTGTTGCAGGCTGTGATAATATAAATATATACATTATCACGGTATATTATCCAGATACAAAGAAATTTGAAGATGATTTAAAGACTCGAAGAAAGAGGTGAGAAATATGTGTATGTATTGTAAAAATAGCACAACTGTAAATAGTACAACTACACATGTCGTAAATTATAAAAACTGTATTATCGTGATTAAAAACGTTCCATGCCTTGAGTGCGAGCAGTGTGGAGAAAAGTATTATACAGATGATGTTGCTGAACGTCTTGAAGTAATTGTTGACATGGCTAAGAAATTAATGCAAGAAATAGCTGTTATTGATTATCCACAAGTGGCTTGATGTAATCAAATATTGGTAGATAAATATTAAAAGGGTCTTCATGATATGGAAATATATTATGAAGACTTTTTTAGTTACTTTGAATTTTTAGGGAACAAAGGAGACTTATGTTCCTAGGGAACATAAGTTGAAAATATAAATATCCCCTTCTCGAACGGTTCCCCAGGGAACCCCCTTTTTTCTCCAACCATCGTATTCAAATATTCACTTCACTTTCCATTGATTGCTTTGTGTATATTATGGAGATTCTGACTGGGATGGACCATTGTGCCTTACAGATATGTTAAAAATCCCAGATAAAATAAAACCGCTGGTATCAGATTATAAAATGAACTTGGTAGAGATTAAAAAAAGTAACACCATGAAATTCCATAATGATGATGTAAATATGGTTTTTGATTTAAGCCGTTCTATTTATGAAAGGAATTATGATAAAATAAATAGAGTATATAAAGACTGTGCGATACCAACAGAAATTGGATTGGTTATCGGTGCAATTACAGAATCTCAAGAACTCATTAATCAGGCTTTAGAAATTGAAAAAAGAATGGGAGGTCAGATGAATATGTGTACAGCGTTAGAAGAATTAAAAAAAGAAGGAATTCAAGAGGGTGAGATTAAAGGTACAATTAAGATGTCAAAGAAATTCAATGTTAGTAAAGATGATACAATGAAAAATATCATAAATGAATTTTCGCTTACGAAAGATAAAGCACAAGAGTATATAGAAAAATATTGGTAAAGAAATATTAAAAACAAAGTCGTAATGATACGGAAATATATATCATTACGACTTTGTTGAAAAACTTTGGTTCCTCGGGAACATAAGTTATAAATAGTTCTGAAAATGGAGAAAAGGCACCCATATAATGGATGCCATGACATTTATAATAATATTATAAATGAATTAATTAAGATGTATTTAATTATAAAAGATATTTAGAAATTTGTCAATAAATTGTTTATCAGAAAAACTGTTAAAAATTAACATTTGTTCCCCAGGAATCAAAGTGTTTTTATTTATTTTCTGAAAAATAGGATAGTAGATTTTCTTTTCAATAATCAATAAAAATGGGACTTATGTTCCCGAGGAACATAAGTAGAATTATATCCCCTTTTCGAACGGTTCCCCAAGGGTCCCCTTTTTATCTCCAACCATCCAGTTATTGAATTTCTCCAATCATAAATAATCTATTTGCTTTCTGAGTCTATGCTTATATACGGCTTTGCTTTGTGCATCATAGCAGATAACTATACAGTTACAAGGGACGTTCCTTAATGCTCACAAGCGGTGCTTGTTCCGCTTACCACTTATCCCCTTGCAACTGTATAGTTATCTGCTATTTAAGATGCACGCAAACCCGATATAAGCAAATAGATTATTTACGAAAGGAGAAAAGATACAAAAACAAGTGTTTCCGAAAAAAGAAAACGCCACCTCTAAAGCTTCAGATTTTGAAAGCAAATAGGGGTCAAACCGTAAGTTTATAACAAATAATTAAAGATGTTGGAAGGAGAAGGAAATGAACAATTTAATTTTAACTACAAAAGGAAAATTGAAAATTAAGCAATATATTGAAATATGTAAGAAAAAAAAGAAAAGAATATTGGAATTAGGATTGGATACAGCAGAAAAAACCAAAATAAGATCACTCACGGATATTTATATAGAATTAAATGTTGATCCTTATGTTATAGATGCAGAAGGTGTAACTTACTCATTTTATATTACAGATCATATATGCGAGAAATTATCGTTAACTCTCAATATTGATTATGTAAAAGGTATCAATATTGATTATCTAAAAAGTATCAGCATTGGAGTTAGGGAAAAAACAAAAATGGTTAATACGAATATAGTATGATACCTGTAGAGGATTATTTAGAAATTGTATCAGCACAATATGGATTTGATAGTTATGAAGATTTGAAAAAAGCAGGATATGATATAGAAATATAAATTAGAAGAAAATTTATAGGGGCTGTCGCAGTAAGCGGCGGTCTCTTTAATTCCCTGGGAACAAAAGTGAATTTCTAAATTCACATGCTGCGACAGCAGGATTTTCTTTCCAATGATCGTGCCACTTTGCTTCTCAAAGTGGAAATTTAAATTCGAAGAATTTAAAGCAAGCATCCTATTTGTCCGACGACAAATAGAGCTTGTTGGTGCACATCCCCAAACCCCTTGAATATATGGGAAGTATCCCAAACCCTCTGAATTATAGTAAGATATCAAAAAGAAAAGTAAGGCTTACTTTGATTCCTTGGGAATCAAAGTGAAATAGTTAATAATATAAAAACCTCTAAAATAGAAAAAGTAACTAATTAATTGTTAATCTAATTTTGGAGGTATAAATGAATAACAACACAAAAGAATATGGATACATAAGAGTATCAAGCAAAACACAGAACGTAGCTAGACAAATTAAAATGATAAAGGAAAGAGGAATACCAGATGAAAGAATTTATATTGATAAGATGTCAGGTAAGAATTTTGAAAGAAAAGAATATAAAAAGCTAATAGCAATTTTGGATTCAGAATCCGTTTTGTATATTCCAGAAATTGATCGTCTGGGAAGAAATTATGAGGAAATTTTAGAACAATGGAGAATCATCACGAAAGAAATAAGAGCGGCAATTGTTGTATTGGATATGCCATTATTAGATACACGAAATAAAGATAAAGATTTGATGGGAACATTTATAGCAGATTTAGTATTACAGATTCTAAGCTACGTTGCAGAAACTGAACGAATTAAAATTAAAGAAAGACAGCGACAAGGAATTGATGCAGCCCTAGAACGTGGAGTAGCATTTGGCCGACCAGAGCGAGAAGTTCCGGACAATTTTTATCCGATGGTACAGTTATGGATAAAGAAAAAGGTTACGATAAGAAAAGCAGCCGAATTATGTAATATGCCAAGATCAACATTTTATGCGAAAGCAAGAAAGATAAAAGAAGCTTGTTGAAACAACTTATGTTCCCAGGGAATCAAAGTAAATGAAAGAGAGCCAAAACGTTTCTGTTTTGGCTCTCGGAAATACTATTATGAAAGTACAAAAATCCCAAAAACTGTACTTTTAGAAATTTTGCAAAATATTGTCTTTTTTGTAAAAATACATTGATTTTTTGCACTTTCTAGTGTATTATATTAATAAATAAATTTGTCCTGAAAAGTACACTTTTTAGGACAAATGGGACATTGATAATAGAATAGTTGCATGAATTACATATGAATGAAACTTCGGCATGGCTGTTGCGTACAGGTGTCGCTCCCGATCAGAATCGGCAGATATAACCGCATGGTGTTTTTAGAAAGTTGATGATACATGTAGGATATATGAAGGAGTTGAACAGAATATAATTGATACTCTTGGTTTGTGTAACCGAAAAAATTTTAATATAGGAAAGCAAATAAAAAATTGTTTTCTTCCTTATATTAAAATGGCTGTGCTATCGGCCTAATACGGGCAATAAAAATTTAATCAACTTGAATCGTTGAAAAAACATTTCTTATTTAAAATTGATTGTATACGATAAATAAGGAATGTTTTTTTGCTGTTCAAAAATATCTATGAATGACTGGAGGTGCAACTATGATTGCAGAGCGGAAAGAAAAAAATGTGTATCTTGAATTGGAAGATAAACCATTGCTTACACTAAAAGAATTTTGCGTATATCTTGGAATTGGTCAAACAAAAGCCAGAGAATTGATAAAATCAAAAGATTGCACGTTTTCTTTAAAGATAGGAAATAGATGGTATATAAACAAAAGACTATTAGATAAGTGGCTATCTAAAAAAACATTAAAGAAGTAGAACAGGAATCATAAATATGGTATATTGATTAAGTTAGAACCATAAGATGATTCGCTAAAGGAGGATCTCTAATGGGAAAAAGCATAAATGGAGAAGATTTAGGTAAAGGATATTATCAAAAAGCTAACGGACTGTATTATGCAAAAAAGGGAGTTGCAGGTGAAGAGATTTATGATTCTGATATGAATCTGGAACAACTGAAACGCAGGGTCAATAAAAGAATAAAAATCATAAAAGAAGGTCCAGGAGTTATTTTTAAGAATGCAACTTTAAATGAATGGTTCATGTGGTGGTATGAAAAATATAAAGCACCGCGGCTTGCAGAACAGAGTGCAGTAGGAGTCCTATCAAAATATAAAAATATAATGGCAGAACATTTTGGTGATTCAAGATTAAAGCTGATCACTGAATTGGATGTTATCGATTTTTTAGAAGCTTGGACAAAAAATCCTACACATGCTGTAAATTCTATGAATACTTGCCTAGGATATATGAATGATTGTTTTGAAAAAGCAATTGATTATAACCTTATAAAATTTAATCCATTTAAAGATAAAAAGATTAATGAAAAACGATGTATTCAAAAGAGGAAAGATAAAGAATTTTCTTATCAGTACTTATCTAAAAGCGATCAAGAAATACTATTGCAGTATTTTTATGAAAATAATCATTGGTATTATGCGATGCTATATGTAGCATTATATACAGGAATGCGAGTTGGCGAAGTCGGAGGATTACAATGGAAGGACATAGATTTTGAGAAAAAAATAATTTATATTCGCAGAGCATTAGTAAATTTTTATGCTGATGGAAAAAAGAGATTGTTTTTGTCATCAACTAAAACAGAGAATTCCGTGAGGATAATTCCCTTTGTGAAAGATGTTGGTGTTATTTTAGAAAAATGGTATGAAATCAGTAAGGATTTTTTGAAAAGGCAGAAGATCAATGGATATTGGAAAGGCAATGAAGAGGAATTTGGAGATTTAGTATTCACAACTAAATTGGGAACACCAGTAACCAGATATCAATTTGAAAAAATACTAAACAATTTTGAAAAGTCTTATAATAAGGAAGAGAAATTGTTATCAACGATTGAACAAAGGATTCCAATGTATTTTCCACACTCATATCCTCATATGTTACGACATACTTTCTGCACATACTTGATTAAAGCAGGAATTGATGTTAAAATAGTACAGCGTCTTATGGGACATAAACATTTATCAACTACATTAGAAGTTTACTATCATGTTCAAGAATCTGATATGTTCGATGAGATAGAAGTGTTTAATAAGAGGGAGGTTGATACTTTGAAGACATCTTACATTAATATGTTATATACAAAGACATCGTAAGATCTTCAATGAGAAGTTTAATGTTTGTAAAGATTGAATAATTGAATATATCAGATATAATATATTTGACCAGGCCGAAAGCGGTTTAGGTATGCTTATAAATTGATTTCAAATATAATGAAGAAAAAAACTTCAACGATTCAAGTTGGTTTTACTATAAATTGTTGTAAGTAAGAGAGTTTAGCTAGAAAAGATAGCAAAACAGTTGAAATAAACCTTTTAAGCAAATTCTTTTGCGAACTTTCATAGAGAACCGCATAAAATGGAGTTTTTTCTTAGATAAATTAGATATGGTGAAGAAATTGGCGAAACTACCAAAATATCGCCAATTATCGCCGTATATCATAAGCTATCAAACAGTGAAGATTTAGTTCTTCACTGAAACTTCAATAAAATTTTATATTGTACAAGTGTAAACTACAACGTAAACTTCAACAGGGTTAAATAAGACTGTTGTTGAAGAATATTTGTATTTAGATCATCTTGGGTTCTGACATTAAGGCATATATCAATTTAGATATGTGCCTTTTTTAATACTCAAAACTGGCTGTGCTATCGGCCATATACGGGCTCCTCAATGTTTAAGATTAGGGAATCGGTAATCATACATTATTTAATTTATATCGTTTTTTACTAGATACTCCCCAAATAGTATAAGATTCCCTAATCTTCCCCCTTATAAAATTGTTAGTAATTATAAATTAAATAAATATAAAGGAGTTCACTATGAAAGAAAAAGTAATTGCAATCGTAAATCAAAAAGGTGGCGTAGCAAAAACAACGACAACATTAAATCTAGGTGCAGAGTTGGCCAAGGCGGGGGAAAAAGTGCTATTGGTCGATTTTGATCCACAATCTTCACTTACTATCGCATTAGGGCAGTTTGATGAAAACATTTCATCCATTGCTGATCTCATGCAGTTAGAGATTGAAGATAAAGAATTATTAGATAAAGAAGATATTATGATTGATATCTATGGAATGGATTTGCTTCCTGGAAGTATTGTGTTAGCTTCCACGGAGCTTTTTTTGATTAATGCTACATGTAGAGAACAGATTTTAAAAACAGTCTTGGCAAAGTATAAGAAATATTATGATTATATTTTGGTTGATTGTGGACCTTCTCTTGGAATGTTGACAATCAATGCATTAACAGCTGCGGACAGTGTGATTATTCCGGTAGAGGCTGAATATCTATCTGCAAAAGGTATGGAATTATTATTAAGATCTGTTGCCATGACAAAACGAAAGTTAAATCCAGGATTAAAAATTGATGGAATCTTGATTACCAGAGTTGATAAAAGAAATAATTTGTCAAGAAAGATCATTCAAATGGTTCGAGATGCTTATGAAAGCTTGAATATCTTTGAAAGTCAGATTCCAGAAAGAATTGCTGTAGGAAAATCTCTTAGTAAGCATGAATTAGTAGGAGAATTTGAAAAAAATTCAGATGCAGCGATCGCATATAAGAAATTAGCACAGGAGGTATTAGCAAAATGACAGAGAAAGAGAAGTTAAAACCATTAAATGAATTATTTGGTGTGGATGATATCGAGGATACACGAGATAAAGTAACCGAAATTCAGATCAGTCATCTAAAGGATTATCATAAAGGAAATTTGGGAGAAAACAGATATTCAAAGCAGGATTTGCAAGATCTTGTGGAATCTATAAAAGTTAATGGAATTATTCAGCCATTGGTTGTTAGACCATTAGAAAATGAAGATTATGAAATTATCTTAGGTCATCATAGAAGAGATGCAGCTTTGCTTGCAGGATTGGACAGGGTTCCTTGTCTGATCAATGATGATATGGATGATGATGTGGCCGAAATAGTTTTTATGGATTCCAATTTACAGCATGGATTTGAAAAGATGTCTCATTCAGAGAAAGCAGAATTAATTTATCGTAGAAATGAAGCATTAAAGAGACAGGGAAGACGTACTGATTTAAATCCAGATGATGAGACAAAGAGTGTAGATGAAGAATTCCATTTAAGCAGGAGTTCAATTCAAAGATATTTAAGAATCTATAAACTGTCAGACGAATTAAAACAAAAACTGGATGATGGAAAGATTGGAGTAAAGATTGCTGTTGATTTATCATTTATTTCAGAAGATTGTCAAAGATTTATTTCAGATTTGATTAATAATGAAGATTTAAAAATAGACAAAAAGATGTCTGAAAAGATGAAAAAAGTAGCAGAGAGAAATGCTTTAGATGAAAATACAATACTTAAGATCATCAATGGAAAAGAAGATGATAAAGAAAAAACTGAAAAAACAAAGTCAAAAAAGAAAGCAATAAAAGTAAGTAAAAAAGTTTTGGAGAAATACTTTATTCCAGAGCAGGATCAGAAAGAAATAGATAAGGTAATTGATGAAGCATTAAAGTTGTATTATGGAAGTGATAATGCGGAAGAATCATAGAGAATCGTTTCTAATGAAAGGAAACTAAAAGAATGAGAAGAAGAGCAATGACAGTTACTATGGCAGCATTTTTTGCAGCCATGATGCTTTTTAGTGATGTTGAGATATTTGCAGATCAGGAATCGTCAACAGAAGTAACTACGGAAACTCAAGTAACAACAACAGAGCAAGTACACACGACAGAGACAAAAGCTGACAATTCAAAAGAAAAACCAGAGACAAATAAAAGAAAAGAGACTAAAAAGAAGGAAGGAAAAGAAAAAAAGAATTCACACAAGAAAGTCCGTTCAAAGAAAAAAAGGACAGAAACTAAAAAGAAAATATATAAAAAAGAAGAGATAACTTCCCAAAATTCATTTACAAAAGACCAGAAAGGTCAAAAAGAATATTTGGGGAGTTATTTCTATTTTAATCAAGCAGATGCTATGTGGAATCATAACAATTTGTCATTGCATTCTTCAGGCTGCGGTCCAACAGCGGTTGCAGTCTGTATTTCAAACTTAACACATCAATGGGTTACACCGGTAGATACAGCTTCATGGGCTGAAAAGAATGGATATTATTCTGTTTCGGGTTCATTACACAGTGCAATACCAGCAATGGCAAATCACTGGGGACTTGAATGTAAAGGATTATATAAAAATAAGATTCAGATAGAAAAAGCTTTAAAGTCTGGTCATATGGTAGTAGGACTTATGGGATCAGGATATTTTACAAAGAAAGGACATTTCATAACATTGTTAGGAATGGATAAATCCGGGAAAGTAGAAGTTGCTGATGTCGGAAGCAGATCCAGATCACAGAAGAAATATGAGCTTTCTTTTATTATAGAAAATTCAAAATCAGCAGATGCAGGAGGTCCATTCTGGGAAATCTGGAATCGTAAAGAAGATAAAAAAAGTAAGAAAAAGCAAAATAAAACGACTGATCGGATTCTAAAGAAGCAAGAGATAATCCAAAGATTTTATGCAGACTTACAATCAGATTTAACAGAATTTGAAAGAGAGATTCCTATGGAAGAATTATTATTAGGAGTAAAAGATCAGACTTTTCAAAGTCACTCAAGTAAAATTAATCGTCATTTAAGGAATCTAGGTAAGCAGTTAAATGATGAAAAGCTTGTAAAGATTAGTGAAACATATAGTTTTGGAATGGATGGAATACCTGTATACGATGAAAAAACTTGTTTTTCTGTTCCGACTTATTTAGAAGGATATTGTAATTATTGATAAGAAAGATGGTGATTAGAGGAAATATGAGAGTTATAACAGTGATTAAAATATTAGTAGCAGGTATTTTTGGATTCCTTATAGCTAAAATTTTAGATGATATAGCTAATTATATTCAGAGGAAAGATGTGAATAAGCAATCTGTTTTTTTGGCAATGGTTATTGGTGTGACGATTTGTTTTTGGTGTATCATTTTTTTAATAATGTGGGGAATGCCCATTGTGAAAAAAATAATATTAAGATTTTGAGAGGAGGATAAATGTGTTACATATTCCACAAAAAGATATTGAATGGTATACAAGAAGACCAGGATACTATGAGATGGTACAAGAAAATTTAAAAAAATTAAATGATACTTTAGGTGATATTGATATGACAGAAGATCAAGAAAAAACTTGGGTATGGTTGGCAGGAAATGAAGCTAGAACAATAGACAATATAATTAAAGTAATAGAAAAGTTAAAGCAAGATCAGAAAGAATTATATGAGGGAGGTAAGAAAAATACAGAATCAAGAAATAATAATGCGTAAGGTTGGCAAATTGTGACTTTTATATTTGTGATAGGATGTTTAGTATAGTAAGTTTTTTTCAAAGTACTTGTTATAGGACACCTTCTATGATAGGATAAAGTTGTAAAAAATGATTAAATAATTAAAAGAAATGGGGAAAACAATATGAGAAAGATTAAGAAAAGTGCAGTAGTTGCAATGGCATTGTTTTTTTCAATGACCATGATTCCAACAAATGTCGATGCAGCGAGTAAGAAATTAAAAGTCAACACAGTGTATGACACGACAACAAAGGTAAAAGGAAAGACAAAAAAACGTTATAAAGTCAAATTAAAAGTTGGAAAGAAAACATATACAGCAAAAGCAAATAAAAAAGGAAAATTTCAGATCAGGATTCCAAAACAAAAACCAGGAAAGAAATTAGTAATTAAGGTATACCGCAAGAATAAATATTACACTAAGAAAAAGATTTATGTAATTGCAAAGAAACCAGTGATTAAACGTTTTTCTATGAATTCAAAAACAATAACAGGTTATACAAGAAAGAAGTATAGTGTTGTTGTCAGAATGAATAAGAAAACATACAAGGTGACAACTAATAAAAATTCTGGAAAATTTACTGTGAAGATGAAAGAAAAAGCTGGAAAGAATACAGTAAATATTAGAATTTATAAAAATAAGAAGCTTGTGAAATCATTGAATAAGAAAGCATATGATATAAAAAATGATCAGCAAAATTCTAAACCAGTTCAGATGCCGCCAGATAAGGAAAGTCAGATAGATCTTGATCAGTTAAATAAGGATTTGGAAACAGCTGCTAAACAAAAGAAGTATGTGTCTCGATATGATTTAAAAGATGATGGTTATATTAATAATTATCAGTGGTTTGTAGCCTATCAAGATGATAAGTATCCGAAAAAAGGTGAGGAATGGTTATCAATTGGGAATTTATCATATTTTATGGATACAGATGCAAATGGAGATCAGGCTTCAATTAAAGCTCTGCATGGCATAACACTTTATGGAAATGTCGGGGTAGGAAAGATGTCAAATGTGAAAGAACCTACAAAAGATGATTATGACTTTAAGTTGGAGTCTGGTGAAACAAAAGTATACTATGGAAAAGATTACGATTACAAAGAAATTCCTGACTATAATTTATATTATAAAGTAAGGGGATATAAAGATGGAAAATTAATTATTATGCAGAATAGTAAGCTATATTTACTGGGACTTAAAGGTTGGTATTAATATTAGCAAATAATTAAGGCAAAGTAAGAGAATATTTACTTTGTCTTTTTTTATTGTGAAAATTTAGAGAAAGGAGTATATATGTGCAGGATCAGAAATCCATGTTATAAAATAGAAAGACCTTATCGGCACCGTAAGGTGCTTTTTTTAATGAAAGAATATGAGGAGACGATTTATGAGAGAAAAATATTGGAAAGGAATTTTAAATCTATGCAGACGTGTAACAGTATATCTGCTTACGATGATCTTGACGTTGTCAGGATTGATAAGTCAAACAACACCTACTTTCGTTCAAGCGGCTGCTGTGGATACCAGTAAAGCAGTAAAAATAAAGCAAGGAACAACCGAAGGAGGTAATTGGGTAAAGAATAGTAATGGTAAACATAGATATTCGTCTTACGCAGATAAAAAGAACAAGGCTCTAAAGGTTGATGCAAGCTATGGATTCCGAATTCAAAAAACAAAACAAACAAAAGTAACAGTAGTAAAAGGAACTGCTTGTGCAGCTCCATCAAAGTATAAGGATAGAGAATTAACGCTTGAAACCTGGTTAAAGAACTACAAGTGGTTTAAGACAGCGAATAACACGGCAAATAATATCCAGATTAAGATCAGTAATCTAAAGTTATTTCAATGTAACGCAGATGGCTCTAATGGTCGTTGGATCACATTAGACCTTGTTCGTACTGTAACCGGAATTGCTAAGTGGAAAAGTCAAAATGGCTATGTGGCATTAGGGACAGGAATCACAGATGTTGCTTATATAGGAATCAGTGAGATGACGGTAAAATCACAGTTTTACCAGGCAGGAACAACAACTCCAGTAACAGTTAAAACAAATGTTTCTCTAACAGATATTGACGCTTGTCAGTATGTTGGTGTGAAAGCAGGAAATTTGGCAGGAGAATATGTTTCCAGAGATACACATTTAGCTTACATGAAAACAAGTGGTGGATTTAGTATTTATGCTGAAAAAGATAACAAACTTGCAGAGAATGATGCCTGGTCAACAGCAGCATTTATTTTTTCTGGTAATAACTTTGTCTATAAGTTTGGCCGTATGGACAAACGCCCCGGTGATGATAGTTCCAGCTGGGGACCAACACGAGTTCAACAGTATGTGGGAACAGGACAGGTTATGACAACATTCAAACTTTCCAATCCAGTCAAAACTGTCAGTGATTCTAATGAAACAAATGTGAAGCAAAATACAGTAGATCATTTGGCTGAAAACTGGACTTACTCTGTAGAGCAGCCAGTACCAGATGGAACACCGGAGAATTTCTATTATGACAGTTTTGCTTTTGAAGATCAGGTTGAAAGCTGTATGAAGATTAACAGTGTCAAAGTAGAAGCAGACAATGCAAATGCAGTAACTAAGGATGTCACAAACATGTTTACCATCACACAGACAGGTAATAAAGTTGTTGCAAAGCTGAAGAATCCGAAAAATGCAGCTTTTTATAATAACACAATCTACCGTTTGAAGATTAATGTAAAGATGAATATTCCAGACGATGTGACAGAGGAACAGCTTGAAGCACTGAAGGCTACATGGAAAGAACATGGACACTATTCAGAGACAGCAAAAACGATCACTATGAACAATAGTGCAAAAACAATCATTGATGGTACAAATCTTCCATCGAATGAAGTGAAAACAATCATCAAAGGACCTGAAAAAACTGTTTCAGATGCAGATGAAACCAATGTAGTGAAAAATACAATCAGAGATCTTGGAAGCAGTTGGACTTATTCTGTAAAACAGAAGATTGCACAAAATGCTACAGAGAAATACAAGAGTTTTGTATTCAAAGATAGTATTGAAAGCTGTATGAAGATCAATAGTGTAAAAGTAAAAACAGACAATGGAGCTGATGTATCAAGTTGGTTTGATATTGTAACAGCTGCAAATGAAGTCAAAGCGACACTGAAAGATCCGACAAAAGATGATTTTTATAAGAATGCTGCATACAGTCTCGAAATCAATGTAAAGATGGATGTTCCAGACAATGTGACAGAGGAACAGCTTGAAACATTGAAAACTACATGGAAAGAACATGGACATTATTCAGAAGATCAGAAGACGATCAAAGAGGATAATACAGCGATTGTTGAGATCAATGGAATCAACATGATTACCAATAAGCCGGAAACACTTGTTGAATTATCTACAACAGAAAATGGAGATCCTGGATTAAATGTCAAGAAAACTGTAAATCGTTATGAAAACGAAGTGAATGATACGGTTCATTACACAGTAAAAGCATACAATTCCAATAAGAATGCTGATACAGCATATTTTACGATCAAAGATACAAGTTTACCAGACAGCATGGTCTTTGATTTTTCTAGTATCAAAGTCAGTGGAATTGACAAAGCAAATTATATGATTGAACAGTCAGGAAATGGATGGGTATTAAAATCAAAAGGAAATTATGCACTTCCATATGGAAAAGTGATTACAGTGGAGTATGATGCAAAAGCATTAGTAGCTTCAAATGGAACAGTGGTTGATAATACAGCAAGTGCTGCAGCCGCAGGAATTCCAGAAAAAGAAGATACAAAACAAGTATATATTAACAGTCCAAAAGTAGATGTTGAAAAAGTTGCACCAAAGCAAAAATTTAAAGTCGGTGATACAGTTCCATATACTGTTACAATCACAAATCGTAATCCTGGTACATTTATGAGGGATCTAGTACTGAAAGATCTTGTCAAGACAGAAGGACTTGAAATTAAGGAAGGTACTGTAAAGGTAATTTCTGATGGACAGGACATTACGAAAGATTTAGATATTAAATATGAAGAAGGTGGAAAAGGATTTACGATCAATACAGCATATAATTTAAAAAATGCCGATATACCATGTATTAAAATTGAGCCATATTCAAGTCTAAAGAATCTGACAGATAAATTGGAAGTGACTTATGATGCGATTATAACAGATAAAGCAGCGTTAGATGGACAGTTAGATAACAATTTTACCGCTCCGGCAACAAAGAATACGAATGGAGATGTAATTAAAGATGATCCACAGATTCCTTCTGGTGGTGGAGAAGATGACGAAGACATTACAATTCAATCACCAGTTTTGGCCGTTGAAAAGAAATCTGACAAGAAACAATATGAGGTAGGACAGACAGGTAAATATACTCTTAAGATCAAGCAGACAAGAGAAGGACTTACAGCAAAAAATGTTGTAATTACAGATCAGTTTGTACAGGAAAAGGGTATGAAATATGATCAGAAGAGTATGCTTGTAAAGCTGAATGGAAAAGATGTTACAAAAGACTGCAAGGTGGAATTTACAGATAACAGTTTTAAGATTACAACCGGCAAGGATTTATCTGATAAAGACAATATGGAAGTAAGCTATGATGTATTCTTTGATGAAATTGGAGAATATACAAACACAGTGGTGGCCACAGCAGATAATACGAACATGGATCAGGCTACAAATGTTGTCGATGTGAAAGAAGCAACACCAGAATTAACAATTAACAAATCCTCTGATAAAAAAGAATATGCAGTGGGTAACACTGGAAAGTATACACTGATTGTCAATCAGAAAAATAAATATGCAACAGCAAGAAATGTGATCATCAAGGACAAGTTTGACAGTAATACAGTTGATATTGATGCTGACAGTGTAAAAGTTGAATTAAATGGATCAGATATCACAAATGATTGTAAGATTGTTTCAAATGGAACATATTTTGCAATCGAGACAGGAAAGAACATGACATCGGATGATGAAATGAAAGTTACCTATGATGCTGTCTATAAGAAGATTGGGACTTATAAGAATACAGCAACAACGCAGGGAGACAATGCAAAAGAAGTATCTGATGATAATTCTGTTAAGGTTGTAAAACAGGATGTTGATATGAGAAAAGATGCTGATAAGAAACAATATAAAGTAGGAGACATGGTAAATTATAGTATTACGGTTTCTCTGAAAAAAGAAAATTCGGTATCAAAAAATGTTGTGATCAAAGATAAGATTCCTACAGGTCTGGAATTACAGACAAGTAGTATAAAGGTAACAGGAATTTCTGATTACACAATTAAAACATCAGGTAATAAATTAGAAGTGAAGATTCCAAGTCTGAAGTATGGTGAAAAAGTAATTGTTACTTATAAAGCGAAAGTTTTAAAATCAGCTGAAGGAAAGACACTAATTAATAAGGCGACGGTAAATGGTGAAGGAATTCACGATGGAAATTCACAGGCTAAGATTAAAGTTGCAAAAACTCCAGTAACAAAAAGTAATAACAGCGTAACATCTCCGAAGACAGGAGATAATGCAAATATGCCATTATATATCGCAGTTATGATTGCTGCACTGGCAGGAGCAGTTGTGATTTTCTTAAAAAGAAGAAAATTAAAGAAATAATAAAATGGATACTTTTATATACCACAAACATAAAAGAAACCATGACGCATAAGAAACGTAAGTAGTAAATAATAGCTGAAGAAGAGGTTGCCGTAGGGCAGCCTCTTCAATTTTGAAATAAGAAAAGTGCAGAAATCATTCTGTATTTTTCTTATTCCAAAAGAAAATAAAAATGGAAAGGATGGTAAGTAGAAATGGAAAAGATGATATTGATTACTCAAGATGATGAAGTAGAAGAATTAGAATATCCTCCCAAAGATGATTGGGAACAATTAAAAAAATACATAGGAAACGGATGTCGTTTGATGCAGCATGTTCAACCAGTGAGATTATATACGGAAATTGGAGCGGGACATGTAATTAATAGATATGAACCTGGAGAAAAGGTAAGCATGATGGTAGATGAAGAATTTTTATTTAATCCAAAGGCAAAATTAAATAAAATTGCTTCATACTTATACAAGACAGACATTCACGGAGAGGTGATTTTAGGAAACGTACTGATCGTTGGAGAAAAATATGAAAATGATGAAATAAGTTTATGTGGACTTTCAGATAAACAATTTCATATTATTTTTCCGCAACTGAAGAAAATAGAAGAACACTTAAAGAAAGAGGGGAGAGTATGAGAAGAAAAAGATTTTCAAGAGAACAGATTTTAGAAGCTGATTTAAGAGATATTTTAGACGTGGCAAAAGAATTAAATTTACCATTGGAAAGAAAAAGAAATACATATAAAGTATCAGGATATGGTGGTTTATATATTACACCTGAAAAAAATGCTTTCAATTGTTTTTCTGCAAATCTTGGAAATGCAAACAATTATGGTGGTGGTCCGATACAGTTAGTGATGTTCATTCAAGGCTGTACGTTCATTGAAGCGGTATCTTATCTTTTAGGAATTAGAGGTCTTGATACATATAAGAGAGAACCGGTGAAAAAAGAAACCGTAGAATTTTCTCTTCCGGAGAGAGCTGAAAGTTTCCGGCATATTTATGCGTATCTTATAAAAACTAGAAAGATCGATCGTTGGGTAGTCGATAAGTTTATAGAGAAAAAAATGTTGTATGAAAATAGGTATCACAGCTGTGTATTTGTCGGTTATGACTACGAAGGTGTTCCAAGACAGTGTGTAATCAGGGGTACAATGACGAATAAGCCATTTAAAGGAGAAGTGCAGGGAAGTGATAAAAGATTTGCAGTTCATTTACCAGGAGAAAGTAAAATATTGCATGTGTACGAAGCTCCGATAGATTTAATGAGTTATTTAACACTTTATCCAGAAGCAATTAAAGATCATCATGTTGCACTTTGCTGTCTGGCAGATACAGCATTAAAAGAATATCTGAAGCATTATGATATTCAGAAAATATTTTTACATCTTGATAATGACAAATGGGGACGGGAACAGACTAAGAAATTAAGGGATTGTTATGGTTCAAAGTATGATGTTTGGGATGAGGCTCCATTTAATGGCTATAAAGATTTTAATGAGCAATTAGTAGGTAAAAATCCATGAAAGACAGAAGAAAAACAATCCGAATGAGTAAGGAAGAAGAAAAACGTGTTCTCTTGTCATTAGAAGATACAGGGTTGAATTTTTCAGATTATGTAAGAAAAGCAATCAACGATCATCCAGTGATTGTAATTTCTGGAATCAGAGATTTACACATGCAGGTTGCAAAAATTGGGAACAATCTAAATCAGCTGACAATGCTTGCTCATGAAGGACGAATTACAAGTGTCAATCTGGCCGAATGTTTAGAAATGTTGCAGTTAACATATGACAAATTAAATGAGATCAGTGAGGTGATAAATAATCATGGCAACCGTGACCCAGGCACAGGATAAAGCAGGAAAATATATGAAATACAATACAAAGAGCAAAATGAATTATATTCTGCATTACGTGCATAATCCAGAAAAAACAGATCAAGAATTGCAGGGTGGTACGTTTCTGATGAATACATCTGATCCGGATAAGATATACAAAGAGTTTATGCTGACGAAGGGATTATGGGGAAAAGCCCAGGAAGGAAAAAGAATGTGTATGCATTATATACAATCTTTCAAGCCTGGAGAGGTTACACCGAAACTGGCCAAACAGATTGCAGATGAATTTGTAAAGCAAAAAAATTTTGAAGGATTTCAAATATCATATGCAGTACACACGGATAGAGATCATATCCATACACATTTTATTGTAAATACGGTAAATGTAGACGATGGACATAAATGGCAGTTGGCAGATTTGAAGATTTTAAGACGTGTTTCGGATCGATTATGCAAGGAGCATAATCTTTCAATTCTTCCAGAAAAAGAAGTAGTAAGGAATAAGTCACCAGCAGAAAAAAACGCAGAAATGAATGGGACAAGTTGGAAAAAAGAAACCCAATTGGCCGTAGATGCAGCACTCGATATTGCAGAAGATCATATGGAATTTTTTTCGCTGATGAATAAACAAGGATACCAGGTAAGATGGAGACATAAAGAAAAATATGTATTATTTACGAACCCATACGGTAAAAAAATGAGAAACAAGATTTTTGAAAATCCTGAAAATTATACGAAAGAAGCAATGCGAAAAAGATTTATGGACAATTACAGAAAACATTGGAAGAAAGATCCAGATAAATTAAAATGGCCTATGAGTTTTAAAACAGAAACATTTTTTATTGTTGGGAATGCAGCTTATAAAGCAACGTCGAAAGAAGAATTTATTGAATTAATGGGACAGCAAGGATATCATGTACGATGGGATGACAATCATAAATATATTTCCTTTTTTAAGGAAGGGCATCAGTCGATTAGTAATAAATCTTTTTATCCTCAAGAAGCTTACACAAAAGAGGCCTTGGAAGAAAAATTCAAAAAAAATAAAAAAAGATTAAAAGAGATTTGTTCTGGAAAATATGAGGCAAAAGATATTGGAGAATTGCAGAAATTGGATAGATTGTTTTTGCTTTTTTCAATCATAGAGGGATTCAAAGGTAATTCATATCCACATCAGACAAATTTACAAGAGTATTCTGCGAGAGCTATTGATGAATGGCAGAGAGAAGAAGAAAAGGGACATGGAATGGATTGGGAAAGATAGAAAGAAGGTGTTTATTTGACAAAAGAAAAAAGTGACAGTAGTTTTCTGAAAAAAATTATATTTAGGGTATTAATAATTGCAGTTGCAGTATCTATATTATTGTATATTAGTTCATTTGCAGCAATTTTTTTGGATAGTGTATTAAAAGATCCAGAGCATATAAGGTTTTTTACAAATCCATTTGTAATGAAACAATATACTTTAAATCATGAACAGGTAAAAATGTTTACACTGTTCTTTTTTATTATTCTGATTTTAGGAATTATAACATTATCAGTTAGTAACACTTCAGCATTTAAGGTTGATACTATTGAAATTACACCACAAATTCACACGCCTGCACCGTCAGGTCATGGCCAACATGGTACAGCGAAATGGCTGAATAAGAAAGATTTTGATAAAGTATTTGATTCAGTTATTATTGATTCAAAAAAACTAATGGAAGGAAAAGAACATATCCCTGCAGGTGGATTAGTAATTGGAAAAGAAGATATCAAAAAATCCTTTTTCTCAAGGAAAATAAAAGAAAAAATATATCTGATTACAAAAGATTTACATGCACTTATTATTGGAGCAACACGAAGTGGTAAGACAAGAAATGTGGTTATAGAAACGATAACTATGCTGATACTTGCTGGAGAGAATGTTTTTATACCAGATTTGAAGGGAGAAATAAGAGATTATACGGAAGATACAGCCAAAAGGTGCGGATATGAGACGATTTGTATTAATTTTATAAATCCTTATGAGTCAGACCGAAAAAATTTTCTTGAACCAATAGTTCAGGCACTCCGAAGGAAAGATATATCTCGAGCAATTGAAGAAACATGGAGTCTGGTAAGTCAGCTAGTAGGAGAACCACCAGAGCATGGTGATAAGCTTTGGAATGATGGAGAAGCAGCGACGTTAGCGGCATCAATTATGGCTGTTTGCTATGATAATCAGGATCATCCAGAATATCAAAACTTGACCAACGTGTTTTATTTTATCACTGAAATGTGTTCAGAATATCGAGGAGCCCTGCCTTTACAATTTTATATCGATTCTCTTCCAGAGGATCATCCAGCAAAGATCTTGTTAGCAGCGACAAAGGTTGCAGCTATGCGAACAAGATCTTCTTTTTATGTATCAGCAATTATGACATTGAAATTATTGACAATTCCTGCGATTAACCAAATGACGAATGCTAGTGATTTTGACATTGAAAAGCTGATAGAAGAAGGAAAGAAAGTAATCGTTTATCTTTGTCTGCCAGCAAGAGACAAAACATATTTCCCATTGGCGAGTCTGGTACTTCGTCAATTATCAGATCAAATTGATTACTTAGCAGATGCAAAGTATGGTGGACGTATTCCAAAAAGATGGACATTTGTAGACGATGAAATTGGAAACTTTACCAAGATTACGAATATGAGACAACAAACATCATTTGGAACAGGAAAAGGAATTCGTCATTTTATGTTTATTCAGTCTTATGCACAGTTGGATGATGTATACGGTGAAAAGGTTTCGCAGATTATTCAGGATAATGCGGATATTAAAATATATCTTCGCAGTCCGAATCCAGCTACTAAGAAGAAAATTTCAGAAGATCTTGGAAATTATACAACACGATCTTATTCTAAAAGCAGTAATACTCCATCAGGAACATTTACGAAAAGTGGAAGTGATGGAGAAAGTTCTAATCTCATGGGCAGACCTTTATTGTATCCAGATGAAGTTGGAAAGTTACAAAGACCTTATTCATTAGTTATGTCAGATTCAGATCCGGCAATTATGTATGCTCCAGACTTATCAAAATATTCTATGAATGAATTTCTTGGAATGGGAGATGAAGAACACAATAATCAATTACGAAGGAGAAAGGCAGAAGAACATAGAAAGAATGAACGTCCTCATAATGTGAAAATGGAGCTTTGGGGAATTTGGGATGTATGGAAGAAGCGTATTGATGCAGAAATCTTAAAACAACAGTTAGAAAAAGCAGCCAAGGCTGCAGCGAAGGAAAATAATAAAGGCAAATAGGAGGTATGTATTATGAAAAAAACAGTAAGAAAACAGATGATAGTAGTTGCATTGAGTTTATTAATTGTAACAGGTATATGTGGAAATGGAACAAATGAAATCAAGGCTTCCAATTCCTTAACAAATAAGACTGCTGTAACAAAAATAGCAAAAGCAAAAAAGAAAACACGAAAACCTATTACAGTCAAACATTATCAAACTGTAAAAAAGGGAAAAACTTTTTTTGTTGGAATTGATTATCTGGGATTTTGTCCAGATACATATAAATGGAAAAGCAGTAATCCAAAGGTTGCTACAGTAACAAAAAGAGAGTATAAATCAGGTGATCACAAAGTACATGCTAAGAGAAAAGGAAAGGCTACGATTAGTTGTGTTGTGAAAAGAACATATGGACATTGGGTAAAAGGTGATGTTCATAAATGGGTTATTACTGTTAAATAATAAGTTTTCTAAGGAGATTAAAATGAAAAACAAATTAAACAAACTGAAAAATAAACTAGGTGTAATTGTATTTAATATAATGATTTGTTTTTGTATGGCAGAAAATTATGTGTTTGCTGGTGGAATAGGAAAAACAAAATTATTTACAGGTACAATTCAATTATTTAAGGATTTGAGAACGCCACTAATTAGTGTTGCTACAGGAATTGCAATAGTTATGATCATTATTAATCTGATTCGTATAAAAATATCAGATGAGATGGATTCAAAGATTTACACAAAAAAAATCAAAAATATAATAATAGCTCTTATACTAGTAGTATCTGTAGTGGCCCTTATACCAGTTATTCTTTCTTATTTTAAGTAGTAAACAGAGAGGAGTTTTATGGTAAGTGGATTAATAAGTAGTTTTTTAGAAGATCTTGTGAAAGATGCAGTTGAACAGTTAAATAAATTTTTGGTAGATCTATTGGATATTGCGTTAAACTGCCAAAATTATATAACAAATAAACATTTGATCAAGGGATTAGATTTTAATAAAATAAATGCGGTAATTGTAAAGTATGCAATTGGATTACTGATTTTAAAATTCGCATTCAAAGGATTTCAGATTTACATACTACAGTCGGATGGAGATCCAGATCACGATCCAGTTACAATCCTGACAGGATTTTTTGAAGCAGTGGCAATATCTGTGACATTCTTAGGATTATATACACCATTGGTTAATATCTTTAAAACATTTACAAAAGAAATTCTGAAAGCCATGGGAAGCAAAGAAGAAATCGATGCAATTTCAAGTCAACTGATTGTATCTTTGATTGGAGCAGGAATTACAACCTTACTATTAGTACTTGTATTCGTTATTATAGTTATATTTTTGTATGTAAAATTGATTATGAATGGAGCTGAGTTAATGGTCTTAAAATTTGCAATTCCTCTAACATCGGTTGGATTGATGGACTCGGATGGAGGTTCATTTAAGGTTGCCGGAAAGAAATTTTTGCAGATAGGATTTGCAAGTTCTCTTCAAATTATATTATTGCGTTTTGCCATGGCATTGTTATTTACGAAACATCCAATATGGGCGATTGCGTTTGGTGCATTAGCATTAAGAGGTCCACAGCTTGTGCAGGATTATTTATTTATCCGACAAGGAGGTGGGGGAATGTCTAGTAAGGTACAAGCATTAGCAAATATAAAGAGAATATTTAGATAATAACAAGGAGGATTTAAATGAAAACAATAACAGAATTGATAAAAGCAATTATGTTATTAATAAATGCTGGTGGCATAGCTAGAATTATGATACTAATTATGAACATCATAGCTGATCCAGATACGATTAAGCAGAATCTTCTTCGAATCAGAAATGTGGTTATATTCATGGTTTTTACGATACTAATTTACAGTTTAAAAGATGCAGTGCTGGAATATTTTAAATAATGACAGCAGAGCCATAAAAGTTAGAAAGGAGAAAACAGATGGAGCAAAAAAATCAAGGAGATTTATACATACCGGCATATGTGACAGCTAAGCATGAATATTTTCCCGGATTTGGAAAAAAGGAATTATATATTACCATTTTCATGTCAGCATTTATCATTTTTTTTTCAATTATAATCTATGGAATTGTAAGAGATTTGTCGATTCCAATCTTAACAGTTCTGATAGGAATTCCAGCATGTGCAGGATTTAATACTAGGATTGAAGGTAATATTTCGATGAGACTGTTTATAATGCTTTTTATTGCTTATTTAAAAGAGCAACAGATATATTTATATAGATATATAGATGAGTGGAAGGTAGAAGAATGATCTTATTTTTAATATCAAGCGATTTAGAACATGTTGGAAAAGAATTAGATATCCTTCATCGTAATTACATCAAATGGAATTGTAATCTTTCGGATTTTTTGAAAAAGGAATATGTAAATATTGATACAATGAAGCCTGATACGATCGTGATCGATCAGGCAGCAATTGAAGATTCTAATGATCTGATGGAATTTCAAAAAAGCTTTTCTGACATAAAGATTGTTTTTATTTTAAGACATGAAGGCAGTTTTCAGAGTACAGATCAGATAGAAATTGTAAATTATGATGATAATATCCTGTCATCATTAAAAAAAGTATTAGAAATTCCAGAAAAAGAGGAGCAGCCTGAAGAACAAGAAGAAATGCAGATAGGCTTTCTATCGAAAAATAGAATCGATGCAGTATTAGTTGCTTTAAGCTTTACAAAGGAATTATCTCGAAGAGAGAAAAATATCTGCTATTGTGAAATATCGAAAGATCCACAGCTTCCCAGAATTGCAGAGGAATATAAACTTTCAAAAATAGAAGAAATTTATAAATGGAATGGCATTTCATTTATGTGTAATGTGGCGAATGATGCTTTTTATACAGTCTGTTCTTTTTGCAATCAGGATCAAGTTAAAAAAATGTTTGAGTGCTGTAAAATTCAAATATTCATTGAGCATAATGACAATGAATATGTATTACATTATAAAGACAGGGATATACAGATTCAGATTGAAAATCCGTTTCAAGAGCAGCATGCACAAGAATTTCAGAAATTACTAGGAACAGATTTTTTAATATACATAAAAGAAGAAACAGAAACTAAGGAAGAATCTTCGAATGATTTGATATCCGAGATTCAGGAAGAAGAAAAGCAGAATAAAAAGAAAAATAGAATCGATCGATTAAAAAAAGCAGGATTTGGAATGATCTTGCTTTTTTTGATTGTATTCATTGGAGTTGGCGTTTCATTGATTGTATTGAATAAAAATGCAGAAAAGAAAAAACAGCATTTAAAAAAGGAAGTACAACAGGAAACGAGAACAACTCATGCAACGACACAAACAGTGACAGAAAAAGAAATAAAGAAAGAAGTAACAGTAAAAAAGACGAAAAAGAAAAGTCAAAAAAAGCTTACTACAAGTACAGTAAAAAGACAAACTGTGACGACACGAAGAAGATATACAACAACACAAAGGCAGAGAAGTACAAGAAGATCTGTACGAAAAACAAGTCGTAGAAGAACAACAACAGCGAAAAAACATGCAACAACCAAACGATCGAAGAGTACAACTCAAAAAAAGAAAAAAAAAGAAACGTTCAATATGGAATATAAAGTTGAATAAGAAGGTGGAGAAAATAAATGATCAGGGAAGAAAACAAGTATAAAGGAGAATGTAAGAATGTTAGACAATACGATCAAAGTAAGGATTACAAATGAGGAATTATACAGATTGGGATTTGAAAAGGTTATTTACAACGGAAAAGAATATGTTGATAAATCACCACTTTTTTTGGATTCAACATGTCCGTTATCCCAAGCTTATTATGAGTTAGCCGCCCGTAAAGCTTACCGTCAGCAGAAAGTATATGAAGCAAGAAAAGAAAAAGAGAAAATGAAGAGAAAGAGGAAGTAATGCATGAAGAAAAAAGAGAAGAAAAAGAAACTTACGAAAGAGCAGGAAACAGCACAAAAGTTTACGAATGTTCGAAATATTCAAAATAACTTTTTATACACGAATGATGATTATGCCATTGGATATATAAAAATATTGCCAGTAAGTGTTGGCTTATTTTCACACCGTGAAAAACAGACATTAGTAAAGCAATTAACGTCAGAGATGTCAGGAGAGAAAGAACCTTTTCATTTTCTGGCAATATCTCGGCCAGTCGATATGCAGCCGTTGCTGGAGTACTATGATATCTTGAGAAATCAAGTTACAGATCCTTATCGAAGAGAGCTCTTAAGAAAAGAAATGGAAAATTTATCAGATTTTATCTTTGGAGAAGAAATTGTGGAGAGGCAGTTTTTCTTCTATATATCTATGAAATTAACAGAAGATGTAGAAAAGGACTTAAAAAAGAGAGTGCATGATTTTGCAGAACATTTTGAAACAGTAGGAATTAAAACGGAAATCTTAAAGAATTCAGATATTATCAGGTTATGTAATCTTGTAAACAATCCAGCAGTAATTTCTTTAGAAGATGAAGATACGAAACCAACGATACCAATATTAAAAGGAGTACAATAATGGCTAAAAAAAAGAAGATAGAGGAAAATGCTTCATTATTAAATATCATATCACCAATAGCCATGAAATTTGAAGCGAATCAATTCATACTGGGTGAGAACTATTGTAAAGGATATGGAGCAATTAAATATCCACCAAACCCAGACTATGGCTGGTTGACACGTATCACAAATATTCCATCTACAATGGTTTCTTTTACTTTTACACCGAACAATGGTGAGATTTTAGAAAACATTAATAAGAACGTAACAATGTTGCTAGGTCAGGCAAATTCTGAAAAGGAACCGTTGAAAAAACAGCGTGCCAAAAAAGGTGCTGACGATGGAATCAATCTGTTACGGCAGATCGATGAGAATGGAGAAAGTGTAGGAGAATTGGCAGGTACATTAATTCCACTGGCATCAGATAAAGAAACATTGAAAAAGGTGGAACAAAAGATGAGGGGAACGTGTGCTATGGCCAATTTAAAGGTACGGCCATTAACTTTGATGCAAAAACACGCAATGCAGCATGTCGCACCATTCTATACGGATACACCATTGATTCATGAAGTAAGTAACAGGGTTATGCCACTTCGAAGTTTTGTTGGAGGATTTCCATTTTCCAGTTCAGGACTTAATGATAACGCTGGATGTTATATTGCAAAGGATGCAGATGGTGGTTTGGTGGTTTTAGATGTATGGTTACGTGAAAATGACAGAACAAATAGTAATTTTGTAATTATGGGTGTTCCTGGGACAGGAAAAAGTGCAAGTACAAAGGATCTAACTATTTCATTATTTATGCTTGGTACAAAATTTATATTCATTGATCCAGAGGGTGAATATAAAGATTTATGTAGGAATCTGGGTGGAAATTGGTTAGATGCAGGTGGAGGTGCGAGATCGCGAGTAAACCCATTACAGATTATGCCAATTCCAAGAAATGATGTTCCAGATGAAACAGAACCGGGAATTACAGATTACTATGATAAAGAAGATGATGGAAATGGACTTGGAGATCTGGCTTTATATATTAAACATTTAGAGGTGTTTTTCTCAATATATCTGCCGTCTTTAACTGATAAGCATAAGGCAGTTCTAAAAATGACATTGATTGATCTGTATAAGGATTTTAGAATTGATTGGAATACAGATGCATCAAAATTAAGACCAGAAGATTTCCCTATTATGTCAGATTTGTATAACAAATTGAAAGAAAAACAGAAGCTATATAAGGAACAAAAAGACACTAAGGTAGATATTTATGAAGATCTTGTTCTATATTTAGAAGATGCTGCAAATGGAGCTGATGCTGCATTATGGAATGGTCCAACTACATTAGAAACTAACAGTAATATTACAGTATTAGATACATATTCTCTGCAATCAACATCAGACAATGTGAAACGTGCACAATATTTCTTATTGCAAACGTGGTCATGGAATATCATGAGTAAAGATCGAACTGAAAAAGTAATGCTCGTTTGTGATGAAGCATATCTGATGATCGATCCAGATGTACCACAATCGTTAGTATTCTTAAGAAATGTAGCAAAACGAGACAGAAAGTACGAAGCAGGATTGATTATTATCAGTCATAGTGTGGTCGATTTTTTGGACCCAAAGGTTAAGATGTATGGACAGGCATTGCTTGATACTCCATGTTACAAGATTTTGTTTGGAACCGATGGAAAGAATCTGGAAGAAACGAGTAAATTGTATAACTTGACAGAAGCAGAAAGAGAACTTCTGGAAAGCAAAAGAAGAGGCCATGCTTTATTCATGGTAGGTTCCAAACGACTACATGTAAAATTTGATATTCCGGACTACAAGTGGGAGTATTTTGGAAAAGCAGGTGGTCGATAGTGCTTGAGAGATACTTATTGATGAGCTTTTTTGACGAAGAAAGAAGAAAGAGGCTCTTGATTATTGTATTAGCACCGATCATCTTTTTTCTTGTGATATTCATGTCTGTTGCTGGACTTGGAACAACTGCCGGAACTGCAGCCTCTCCATTATCAAGGGAAGTCGAAAAATGGAGACCCACTGTAAATAAATATTGCAGTCAATATAAAATTGGAGAATATACGGATTTGGCATTAGCATTAATGCAGGCTGAATCAGGTGGATGCGAACCCGATCCCATGCAGGCTGCCGAAGGTGCGTATGGTCTGTATTGTTTAAAAACAAAGAACAATGGTGGCGGACACAGTCACAGTCCGAATGGAATTCCTTCAGGACATGCAGAATGCAGCATTAATGCAGGTGTTCAGGAATTAAGAGATGCGTTGAAAAAAGCATCGGTAGAAAGTCCATATGACATCGATCATATAAAAGTTGCAATCCAGGGATACAACTATGGGATGGATCGCTGGATCAGTTGGATTAAGAAACATGGTGGAAAATATACGTTAGCACTTAGCAAACAATATAGTGATACGATGATGCCGGCAGGTGCGAAGGGAACACCAAATCATGCAGAAAAAGTAATGAAATACTATTCAATCGCAACAGGAGATTCTTCAGCAGAAATTTCCTTGTTAGATGGAAATTGCGGTCTGAAGGTTGTTTACTACAATCAGGGCGATGCAGCCTGGCGATCCCTTCCTTACAGCACAAGTACGATTGGAAAGTCGGGATGCGGACCTACATCTGCAGCCATTTGTATATCAACGTTATCTGGAAAGAAGGTAACTCCAAGACAGACATGCGAATGGGCAGGCAAAAATGGATATTATGTGTCTGGAGCAGGAAGCAAGCATGATGTAATTCCGGCATTAGCTAAAAAATACAAGTTAAAATGCAAAGGTGTAGGAAAAAATAAAAGTGAAATTGTTAGTGCCTTGAAATCAAAGAAACTTGTAATTGCGATTATGTCCCATGGTCACTTTACAAAAGGTGGTCATTTTATTGTTTTGACAGGCATCAAAAATGGAAAAATAACAGTCGCAGACTGCGGATCACGAGAGAGAACTAAGAAAACCTGGAGTTTGGATCTGATTGTAAATGAATCAAATGGAAGTGCAAGTGCAGGGGGTCCATTTTGGGTAATATCAAAGTAAGGAGGAGAACGGAATGGATTATAAAAAAAGACAATTGGTTTCCATGGTGGTTGCCGCAATTGCAATGGTGATTGTAATTATTCTGGCAATTATCGCAAATCAGCCGAGAAAGTCAGATCACAAAAGAACAAGAAATAACGCAACAGTAACGACAACGGAGCAAATAAAAGAAACGGAGACTACCGAAACGACAACAGAAGAAGTAACGGAAGCACCCACAGATACATCTGACTGGGAAATGCAGCCGGCAGAAGAAGATACACCAGATACCGGAGAAAGAATTAAAGATTAATTAAGATAAACAGGAGAAGATAGTATGGAAATGTTCACAAGCTTTCAGAAAGTTATGGCTGATCCAGACATTACAACAGCTGGAAAAAGTGTATTTCTGAATCTTTTAAGCCGTATGGACAAAAAAGGGTATTGTTATCCGGCCGTAAATACGATGGAAAAAGAAATCGGATTTTGTGAACGTACCATTCAAAGACAAACAAATGCATTAGCGGAAAAAGGATACATTGTAAAAGCAGAGCAGAAAGCAATGGGAAAACAATTTACCAATCGATACTATCTAACTCCAGAGGAACAAAGAGAGTTTTTTTTCAATGATAATGATATAAAACAGTGGATTCAGGAAGAGGAAGTATTTCAGGAATTCTTAAAAAAAGAGGAAGTTATAGTCTCTATTGAATACAAGTATCTCTGTCTTCAGATTTTATATCGAAGTATGAAAATGAACAAATATGAGAAATTATTACTCGGATATTTGATCATGCGTGCAGATAAAGAAGCTTTTACATATTTTTCAATCGAAAGATTAGCTGCAACATTAAGAATTCCATTTTATAAGACTCGCAGAGCATTGAAAACACTGATATACAGGAAACTACTTCATATTTCACAAAAGATCATTCATGGAGAATGCGTGATGTTTGTCAGGATATGTTTGGAGAAATTTAATCTTGGCCAGTTTGTGAAAAGATGTTACAGAGTTATCCGACATGTATACAATATGACACAAATTAGAATTGAGCATTTTATGGTGGAAGTTGAGATGATAAATACCTGGAAGGTGCTAAAAAAGAAGTATTGTGACAATCAAATTTTACGAAAATTACAACAGATTCAGGAACTTGATCGGCACGTTCTTATTTAGGTAGAAATGAATGTCACCCTAAGAAGACAATAGTAATTTAAATAAAATATATCATTGGAAAAAACAATATTATATACACTCTAGATATCTATAGTATTTACAGGGAGGTGAGCAAATGAGAAATCATAACCAGGATTTGAAAGTTCAGGATATTACATGGATTCAGAAAATGATTGCAGGTCCGGAAGAAGCAGATGGACTTGATTGGGTCGATGAAGATGAATTGACAGGTGAAGAAATCAAAGATATCAGTCAATTGTCAGCATTTGGAGTCACAGAACAGTCACTAAAGGAATTTAAAAAAGCAAACAGATAAACAAAGGGACAAGATGAGAATCAAAGTCCTTTTTTTAGTTGGGAGGGAAACAGATATGGCAAAGTCAAACGCAAAGAAAACCGCTTCACAGATTGTTTCTGACTCAAGAAAAAAGCTGGTGGAAACACTGATTCAAAAGATGCAGGATGGAGTCCATCCTGTTCGTGAGATGTGGAATAGTGTTGGCATGTATGGATTGCCACATAATCCGATCAGTGGTGCAAGATACCAGGGAGTGAATTTGTTAAGACTTTTGATGGCATCGGTAGAGCAAAAGTATGAAGATCCTCGATGGATGACGTTAAAACAGGCAAATAACCAAGGGTATCGAATAAAAAAAGGTGCAAAGTCAGTGCTGCTTGAAAAATGGATATGGTCAAAGGTCATTGAAGAGGAAAATGAAAATGGAGAGATTGAAAAAAAGATGATTAAGCTAAGAAATCCATATGTAAATTTTTTCAGGGTTTTCAATGCAGAACAGATCGACGGAATCGGACCGATACCAAAAGTGATTCCGATGGAGAAAAATGAAATGCTGCAGGTTGCAGAAGAAGTGATCGCTTCCAGTCAGTGTGAGATTGTTGAGGCAATGCAGCCAAGAGCATATTATTCTCCGACAGAAGATAAAATCATGCTTCCGCCAAGAGATCATTTTAAGAGTCAGGAAGCGTTTTTAGCAGTTACATTGCATGAGATGTCTCATTCAACAGGGCATCCGGACAGGTTAAATCGACAATTAAACAATAAATTTGGGACACCAGAATATGCAAAAGAGGAATTAAATGCTGAATTTGGAAGTGCCTTTTTGCAGATGGATCTAGGAATTCAATTATCAGATGAGGCAGTAAATGATCATGCAGCGTATCTACAGTCATGGATATCAGTTCTTGAAAATGATCCAAACGAGTTATTCCGGGCAGTACATAATGCGTCGGAGATTTCTGATTATCTGATAGAAAATTATCAAGAATATCAGGAAGAACAGCAAAATACACAGCAAAAGCAGATTTCACAGATACAGAGTGAGGAACTAAGTAATTTAGGAAATGCAAAATTAAAGGTTGCAATAAAACGAGCGGTAAAAGCAGGCAGCATCGAAGCAGGGATTAAATATCTTGAAAAAAGTGAATTAAGGCATCCGGATGATGTGGAAGGTCACCGGCTGGTAAAAGAAAAATACTTAGAAAATGTCAAAGAATTTTTGCCAGAGCAGCAAGAAGCAGAGATGCAGGAGGAAAAAGAACAAGATGTATTTCCAGAAGAAGTAATAGCAGAAGCAGAGATGCTTGGTTTTAGCAGTGTGGAAGAATTGCAAGATAAGATCAAACAGGGAATGCCAATAAAAAACTATGATACATCGGCGTTGATACATCAAGTATCGGAAGCACTGGATGGAAATTATAAGCAGGAAAATATCTGGGAAGCAGAACAAGAAAACTGGTCTGAAACATCCACCTATGAACAGGAAAATTACACGATGCCAGGTAATGAATCTGTGATCGAAGAAGATATAGAGCTTGAAATTACAATGGGTGATTAAGATAAAATAGTAAATCCTCTTAGTATATTACAAATGCTTGCAAATGCAAGCTTAAGAAAGGAGATTAATAGAAAATGAATATTTCTTCAGATGACATCATATTCAGAAGGGCAGTCATACAATTATTAGATGTCGAAAATGGAAATTTTGAAGCAGCCAGAGAACTATTGTTTCTGAAAAATGACATTATGGAATTACTTAGAAAGCAATTAGTTTACATCATGCAGGCAGATGAAGTAAAACAGGCAAAATGGAATAACGATTCCAAAGTCATGAACCGTATTGAACAAATGAATGAAAACAACGTTGAAGCATTTATCAGAACCAGTGCAGAAATAGCGGAGGAATTATATGACATTATGTGTGACAGTGCAGATATTCCATCCGCTGATTTATTGTGTTTGAGTTTCCAGATTGCAGGAAGTCTTTATTATGGACTGATAAAATTGAATTTTTCAGCAGGTTTCATGCATGAAATCTGGAAAGAAAATGGACAAGGACAAATAAAAGACATCCGGCATCAAAGAACTTTGCCGTTAGGTAAAAAACCAAATGAGGTTATGATATTTAACCTGTCAGAACATAAAATATTACTGCGTGAAAAAAAGTATGAAATGCTCAATGGAGATAAGATCTTTTACTTGTCCGAACGATTTCTTAAATGTTTTACCGATATCGACGTAAAAAGAAAATATCAGATTTTAAGCAGAGTAGTAAATGATATTAATAAAAAATATCCAGAAGACGGATTACAACAGCAGATGAAAACAAAGAGTGATTTATATTATCTATTCAAGGAAGACCAGGAATTTAAGGTTAATAAAATCAGTGATGAGCTGTATGGGGACAATCCGCAAAAGAAACAAGAATTTGATGAAAAAATGGAACATTACGACATGCAGTATGATTCATTTACGGTAGAAAAAGAAGATACGATAAAAAATTTGGCTTATATCGATCTAAAGACAGAAAATGATATACAAATAAAAATCCCAATCGAAGAATACATGACGAAAGAAAATATTGAAGTCTGGGAAGAACCAGGAGGAACTAAGAAAATAACGATTAAAAACATTGAGCAGGTAACTGTACAGTAGTTGCTTGTTTGATGTTTTTTTCAATGATAAGGAGATAAGTAAAATGAAAATAAGAGATCCTCCGAAAGGAAGAAGCAAACAAGAAGGAACATATATTACCAGGGAAAACCCGGAAAGGAATAAGGCATAATATTATGAGAATTAAAGATTTTATGAAAAGAGCAGTCGTTGCAATGCTAACAGCAGCAATGATGGTAACACCAATCGCATCAGTCCATGCAGCTACAACAGACGTGATTGATACAAGCAAAACAGCATCCTTAACAATCCACAAATACGACATGACAGCAGC
>NZ_CYYH01000006.1:103561-188408 GCF_001404655.1 Anaerostipes hadrus
GAATCAATATGATGGGCACATATCCTCTAATTGGTATGTGTTTCTATTGTGGATAACTTGTTAGTAGAAAGTATATGTATGATCTGGTATACTATATTATAGAAATAAAAAGACCAATGTTTAGAAATTTATTTTCTTAAATTTAATGTATGATGATTGAATCTATATGGAGTATATAACAAGAGAGGAAGAATTATGGAAAATTCAAAATCTGAAGAATTAATATCTGGTTTAGCAACAGCATTTATTGACCAATCTAGTAATTCGAATTTAGCATATCGGCCAGAATTTGTTTACAACGACCATAAACAAGGAAAGAAAGTTCTTGTGTCTTTGGAACAAGAATTAAAACGATGTGATGAATTCTTTATCAGTGTAGCATTTATCACTGATAGTGGATTTGAATCTCTATCTATGATTTTAAAAGAACTAGAACAAAAAGGAGTTCCAGGGAAAATTCTTACAACAGACTATTTAACATTTAGTCAACCCAAAGCATTAGATCGATTAGCTAAATTGAAGAATATTGAATTAAAAATGTTTCGAACTAATTCTGAAGTTGGTGGATTTCATACAAAAGGATATATATTCCGAGAAGATGAATTATATCGAATTATCATCGGAAGTTCTAATATGACCTCAAGTGCAATTACAAAAAATAGAGAGTGGAATACAAAGATAGTTTCTACAGAACAAGGAGAAGTTGCACAAGAAATTTTAAACGAATTCAAAAACTTATGGATGTCACCAAATAGTCAATATTATGAAGAATTCATTGAGGATTATAAAGAGCAATATCTACAAAATCAAATCATCAAAAAACAGCAAAGACAAGCAGCAAAAGAACAAATTGTTGATTTCGAAAGTTATAAATTAAAACCAAATAAGATGCAGTTAGCTTTTATTAATAATCTTATGAAGATGAGATCAGAAGGAATAGAAAAGGCTTTGCTATTATCCAGTACAGGAACTGGAAAGACTTATGCATCGGCATTTGCTGTTCGAGAGCTAGGATATCAGAAGGTTTTATTCTTAGTACATAGAAACCAAATCGCAGAACAAGCATTAAAATCATACCAAAAAGTTTTTGGGCCGTCTGTTACGATGGGATTAGTTACTGGTAAATCTCATGATTATGGTGCAGATTTTATTTTCGCGACAGTACAGACATTGTCAAAAACTGAAAATTTAGAAAGATTTGCAAGAGATCATTTTGAATGTTGCATCTATGATGAAGCTCATCATACCTCAGCAGATAGCTATAAAAAGGTTATGGATTACTTTACTCCACAATTTACACTGGGAATGACAGCAACACCTGATAAAAGAGATGATCATATAGAAGGTCGTAATATTTATGAGATCTTTGATCACAACATTGCATACGAGATTCGATTGCAAAAAGCAATGGAAGAAGATTTATTATGTCCATTTCATTATTTTGGAATTACTGATTTAGAAATTATTGATGATACAATGGTCAATGGAAACAAATTGACAAAAGAAGAAAAGCTACAAAATTTTAGATTTTTGACCTCGGATGAACGTATAAAATATGTGATGGAACAAGCAGAATATTATGGGTACAGTGGTAATCGAGTAAAAGGTCTGATTTTTTGTAGCAGAATTGAAGAAGCAAATGAATTATCAAAGAAGTTTAATGAGCATGGTTGGCGTACATTAGCATTAAGTGGTGCAGATTCAGAAGAAGTTCGAAGAGATGCAATTGAACGTTTGGTTAATGATGATATCAATGAGTTAGATTACATTTTATCTGTAGATATTTTCAGTGAAGGTGTTGATGTACCAGAGATTAATCAAGTAATTATGCTAAGACCAACTCAATCACCAATTGTATTTATCCAACAATTAGGGAGAGGACTGCGAAAGGCAGAAGATAAAGAATATGTGGTGATACTTGATTTCATTGGAAATTATAAGAACAATTTTATGATACCGATTGCTTTATCTGGGGATCGTAGTTATAACAAGGATAATGTAAGAAAATATGTAGTTAGTGGAAATAGTCTGATTCCGGGAGCATCTACAATTCATTTTGATGAAATATCTAAAGAACGAATATTTAATGCAGTTGATAATTTAAAAAGCATGAAAGCATTGATCAAAGAAAGCTATACTTCTTTGAAAAATAGACTGGGTAGAATTCCAAGATTGATTGACTTTTATGAAAATGAAGAGATCGATCCAATGATTATTATTCGAGAATATAAGACTTATTATGCAATGTTGAAAGCTATGGAGAAGGAACAAGAAATAGAGAAGCTTTCAGATAGTGAAACTCTGATATTGGAATATTTATCAAAAACGATTTTAAGCGGGGTACGTCCACAAGAATTGGAATTATTGAAAATGCTGTTGGAGCATAATGAAGTTTCCATAGAAGAATTTCAGGAAGATGTTTCAGCTAAATTTGGCTATCTTTTGGATATGGATGCTATCCAAAATACTATTAGGATTTTAAAGGGACATTTTCATATTAATTCAGCAGAACATCAAAAATATGCACAAATTGATATTTTAAAAGTTAATGAAAATAAGAGGATTCAACGATTAAATAGTTTTGTAAGTAAATTAAGTGAATCAGAGTTTCGCAAAGAATTAAAAGATATTATTTCGTTTGGTTTACATAGATATAACGACAAATATAATCAAAATAAGAATCAAGGAGTTCCATTTGTATTATATGAACAATATTCAAGAAGAGATGTTTGTTTTTTAATGGATTGTGGCAAAGATTTATCTTCTACGATGTATGGGATGAAAAAGATTAATGATGATGTTTTTATTTTTGTTACATATCATAAAGAAAAAACAGAAGACGATGCTAAAGAATATATCGATGGAAAACCTGATTATGCAGATGTGTTTGAAGACAATCAAATATTCTGTTGGGATACTCAGATTGGAAGAGGTATTGATAGTTCTTATACGCAAGATGTGATGAAAGCTTATAGAAAACATTTGATGGTTAAAAAAAGCGATGCAGAAACGACATTTTATTATATGGGACAGTTCGATATTGTAGAAGTTAAGCCTGCAAAAAAATTAGATAATAAAGGAAAAGAACGAGATATTGCGAAGTTTAGAGTAAAAATGAGACATGCAGTTCGAGATGATTTATTGCAGTATTTAGAGAGTAATATAGATTAGATTACGAGTAGAAAATGAAAAGGAAGAATGATATGAAGACGATAAAGGTAGTGGCAGCAGTTATAAGAGACGGAGATAAGATATTTGCGACACAGAGAGGATATGGTGATCTAAAAGGTGGATGGGAATTTCCTGGGGGAAAGATTGAAGAAGGGGAAACTCCACAGGAAGCTTTGAAGAGAGAGATTATGGAGGAATTGGATACAGAGATTGAAGTTGGAGAATTGATTGATACGATAGAGTATGATTATCCGGATTTTCATTTATCTATGTGGTGTTATTGGTGTTCTGTAGTTCGTGGAGATTTGGTTTTGAAAGAGCATGAGGCAGCTCGATGGTTAGGAAAGGATGAATTGATGGATGTTGAGTGGCTGCCAGCGGATGTTGTATTGATATGTAAGATTAAGAAAAATTGTTGAAATATCAATATATAGTCAGATGTAATATTATTTTTATACTTTCTAAGGGGTTATCAAAAAATGATCAATGGTAAAATTAGAACAAAAGCACATATTACTGGAGAAAAAGCAATTAAATTTATTCAAAATGAAATACTTCCAGAAACTTGGGTTAGTAGAGAAATAACTCCTGATTATGGAATAGATTTGGATGTAGAATTATTTGATTACGAAAATGATAGATGTATTACATTAGGAGAGCATATTTTTTTACAAGTAAAAGGAACAGAATCTCCAACATATGGAAATTATACAGGAGAGAAAGAGACAAAAGTTATAAAATTTCAGTTAGAAGTATCAGAATTAAATTTAGTTGAGAAAATGGGAAGTGCGATGCCAGTTCTTTTGGTAGTTGTTGATTTAAAAAATAGTAAGGCTTTTCAGATTTGTTTAAATGATTATATAAGAAAGATATTAAGACATGAAAAATTTAGATATAAAAAACAATAGTCATTAATATTCCAATAAAAAATGAAATATCAAAAGAATCTATAAATGTATTAAGTTGGTATGGAAAAAGAACTAAGATATATGCGATGTTTCATGAAATGTTAGTAGATATAGAAGATATGAAATATATGAATAATGAAGAACGTATTATATTTGCAAAAGAATTTTGTGAATATTATAGACAGTATAATGTTTTTAAATATAGTGAATTGTGGAGTGGCCTAAAACATATAAAAATATTATTGGAAAAAATGATAGAAAATGATGGGATGTTGCAGGAAATAAGTTCATATATACGTAAAGAATTTGATGAAAGAGAAGATTTAGATGATACTAATTTAATTAAGAAAATACAAATAATGAGTATAAATCGGTTAAGTAAAATAATTATTAATTATAGTGGAATGTTTGAAACTTATTGTAGAGAATGGTTTATGCCAGGATTACTATTAGGTAATTAAAAATAAAAAATATAATATATAATATGGGAATTCATATTAGGGACAGAAATATTTAAAAATTCATAGAAAATATGTATAAAAGGTGGCTTATATTTAAAATTTATGATATATTAGAGTATAATAAATAAGAACATATGTTTGGTATTGCGATACTTTATTATTGAATTTAATAATATTAAATAGATTTTATTGAGTATACACTAAAAATAAGAAATCGACAATATAATTTATTTGTAATTAAGTATAGACATAAAATCTAGTGATAAATAGATAAACCACTGATTAGGTTAATTATTTTGATTTGTAAAATTCAATGTGTTGGAGATAAATAATGGAAAAATTAATTATAGAAATTATAGGTATGTTATTTAGAAATTGTATAGGTACTTGGACTAGAGGAACCAGAAATGAAGCAGTTGGAGAAAATATTTCTGGGTGGTTGGAATTTGGCCAAGCAGTAGGATTAACGTTTTTGCAAGCAAAAAAATTAGATAGAACTATAGAAGAATTTATAGATGATATAGCAGAAGATTTCTTAAAAAATTTTGGAAATGAATTAGAGAACGTAAAACAAAATAAACTTATAAAACAAGCGAAGAATGATATTAAAAAAGTATGTAAAAAAGAAGATATTATTTATTGTGGATTAAATGATACAGAAAAATTTAAAGAATTAATACTGTCTGAATCTGAAGAAATAAGGAAAAAATGGAATGATAAAGAAAATAAAATATATAAGAAATACATGGATTATTTTATTAAAACAAGCATTCGATTTTTTTCAAAATTACCAGAGTTCACACCACAAACATTATATACTATTGTTCAGAGACAAGAAAAATATCATAAAGAATTGAAAGAAATTTTAGAGGAAATACATTCGATGACAAGTATTCTAAAAAGTGTAGATGAAACTTTTAGAGAATATGAAAAATTTTATAGAGAACGAATAGTGGATAGATATAATAATGTTGAATTGATTGGCGCTAATTTTCGTAATCGTAAGGTGAATCGATATGATATATCAGCTGCCTATGTAGAGTTAAACTGTATTAATGATGACTATGAAGATGAAATAGCATTATCAGATGTATTTTTAAATGGAAATGTAGCTTGGATAAAAGGAGAAGCTGGTTGTGGAAAAACAACTTTTTTACAATGGGTAGCAGTTTGTTCTGCAAAAGGAGAATACAAGAAAATCAAGAATATAAGAAATGCAGTACCAATTATTATTGGATTAAGAAGTATAGAGTGGCCTATTAACTTACAAAATATTATTGACGCAATTACTAATTCATTTGGTAAATCATGTCCAGAGGGATGGTTAGTACAACTTTTAGAGAGAGGAAGAATAATCTTATTATTTGATGGATTTGATGAAATAGCGATTGATAAGAGAATAAAGACATATGACTTTATTGAAGATATTTTAAAAAAATATCCTGAAATAAAAATTTTAATGACAGCAAGAAATTCAGTAAAAGATGATATTGAAGGAAATATTTATTATGAAATTGTTCCAATGAGAATAGAAAATATTAAAAAATTTATTTTATATTGGCATAAAGCAGTTTTACAAAAGGATGCTATTGATGATGACGAAAAAATAGAAAAGATACAATATGAATTGTTATCAAATATTATAGAAAACCCATCTTTAAAAATGTTAGCTAAAAATCCGTTATTGTGTGCTATGATTTGTGCATTAAATTATGTTAATAACGGACAATTACCTGAAAATAAAATGGAGTTATATGAAAAATGTTGTGAATTGTTATTAGATTCTAGGGATAATGGTAGAAAAATCAGTAGTACAAATTATAAAAATGTTCCTAAATTAGATTATAGCAGAAAGCGTAAAATTTTGGAGGAAATAGCATATTGGATGATGAATTCTGGTGTTTCTGCGGAGAATAGAGACACCGTAGAAAAGTTTATAGAACATCTTCTAAAAGATACTAATATATTGTTAGAATGTAAACAAGAATACACAGGAAGGGACTTATTAGACTTTTTTATTGAACGAAGTGGGATGATTAGAGAACCGGAAGTTGGAGTTATTGATTTTGTACATAAAACATTTATGGAATTTCTAGCAGTTAAAGCAATATGTAGAAATTATGGATGGAGAATGTTAATAAAAGAAGCTTGTAATGAAAATTGGAAAGAAACGATTATCATGTGTTTTTCAGAAATGGGAGAAGAAAGTATAGAGTTTGTTTTAAAAGGGATGATTGAAAAAAGTGATAGGGAACAAGATGAAAGATATGTATTAATGGCGGCATTAGGTATAGCCCAAGCAATATTTTTAACTGATAATACCCTGAAAGAAAAAGTTGATAACGAATTAAAGAAATTGATACCACCTAATCAAAAAAATATGTATGAATTAGTGGAGCTAGGAGTATATATTCTGCCATTTTTAAAGGATTCTATAAATTATAATAACAACGAAAAAAATAGATGTTTAATGTTATTGGATTATATGGAGGTGGAAGGAGCGATACCGATTATTTTATCATATATTGAGGGAAATGGAAGTTATAGAGTTAAGCAAAAAGCATTGGAAATTTTATGTAAATATTCAGAAGAAATATTATATGAATATAATGTTAAAGATACTCTTTTTATAGCAATGAAAAATTCAATTAAAAATAATGAAATAACAATATCTAGTACTTTGATTAATTTATTAGGAAAAATAGAAATAAGTGATAATGATAGAAAAATCTTTAGAAAAATATATTCAATAAAAGTTATATTTGAGGAAGAACAGGAGCTTTATATTGGGTATAGTTTTTTAGAAAATTTTAAATATTGTCAAAGGGTTGTCTTTTGTGGAAAAGTTCGATGCATAGATTTGTTAGAATATTTTTTGAATATTGAAGAGCTAAAAATAGATACTAGTGCGGATTTTACAAAAGAAATTCAAATTTTAGAATCAATTAAAACTTTGAATTCTATAAAAAATTTTTCATTGATTGTGAAAAAATTAAATTATATTTGTCATAATGATTTATTACAAATGAAAAAATTGGAAAATTTTCATTTAAAATGTTATGATCAGCAAATCGATTTTGATTTAATAGATTTTAGGAATATGCCAAATTTAAAGAAGATAACTTTTGAAATGCCAGAATGGGTAATTGAAGAAATAAAGGGAAATGTATTCGGAGAAAAAGATAAACAAATATTATATTTGAAAATTTCAGACGAAGAACTATATGAGAATCAATAAATGATAGCAATTTTATAAATTCAACCTTCATGCCTGCCGGACGTGATTTGCATTCATGGATCTGTCTGGTCCATTGCTGAAGTCGGACTTGTGAAGCAACTAAACTTGGTTGAGTTTTTATGTGATCATCTCCTATCCAAGTACAAAAAGTTAAGTACTTAACTTTTTTGACTTTTTATATTTTGTATAGGATAATGATAGCAGAGTAATTTTAATAAAAAAAGGTACGTGCTATTGCGCGTTTACCTTTTAATCATCATAGTGTTGTGATCGAAGACTATTATAAACCGATGTCTGAAATGAAAAATAAATATACTTTGGTAGGTGATGTAGTTTGTAATCAAAGAGAAAAACTTCCAATATATACGACAGAAGCAATTGCAGAAGCTGATTTATTTTTATATCAGGTTTGCAATGCATATGATTTAGTTGAGAATGAACAGGCATCGTATAGGACTTGCTGGTTTCCAACATGTTATGTGTATGCACAGAATAAAAGTTTAGAATGGGAAAGAATGAAGTCTTGTAGATATTGTGAAAAAATGGAAGTATTATTTGGAGTGGATTGTATTGAAAAATTAAAAGAAAAAATAGAAAAATGTGTATATGATCCTCAAATGAGATATTCAGGCGGATGGGGTGCTGCGCCTGCTATATTAAGTTGTATTAAAGTTGAGGATATTGGAACTTTAAGTTGATTTACGTTATAAAGAGGGTGTTGATAGATAATGAACAAATGCATATATTGTGGGATAGACCACGATTTATCCGAGTCTGACATAATACCGGATGCACTTACAAATGCACGTATTTTAAATAAAAATGTTTGTAGAATTGAACATAATAATAAATTTAGTGATATGTTTGAAAGTAAGGTAATTAATGCTTTGAGTTTTATCACTAATGAACTTGATATAAAGTCGAGCAAAGGGAAAAAATATGCATCATATGAAGCTGTTGTAACTATTGAAGGTACTGACTATAATTTGAAACTTCATGGTGATAATGAAATATTTAATGGACGAGTATTAAAGTCAGCGGATAATACTCAAATGATAAGTTCATATGATCAAGCTGTTAAAATTGCAAAAGATGAAAACATGGTGAAACCTCTTGATGTGAACACTATTAAGATAGAAAAGAAAATTAAAATTAATAATGAAATATTTTTTGACATATCAATGTACAGAATGCTTTCTAAAATAGCTTTTGAATGGTATTGCTCTAAAAATTCAATATCTGGTTATTATTCTGAATTCAATGATATTATTAAATTTATTACAACTGGGGAAGGTACAAATCCTGTTAGTGTCATTCAAGAAGAAAAAATTTATGAAATGTTAAATCAACAGGTTAATCTAGGAAGCCATACTTTATTTGCAATCGAAAAAGAATATGGTGAAATAGATGTTATTATCTCATTATTTGGATTACTTATGTATAAGGTAAAAGTGACAAATAAGAGACCAGACATTTGCAAGAATAATTTTTTGTATACAGAATTAAGAACAGATTCGTCCAGAAATGAACTCGTGTACCATTCTTATTATGAAGCGGAACAGAAGTTTGCTGAGGACAACTTTATGAGTGTAGGAATGATTAATGGTATGACGTTAATGGTTCCGAAGGTAATGATGCCAATTCCTAATGCGGAACTATATCCAATTTTATTTAATTTGGCAAAATATTTTATAGCAGTAGATGATGATATAACTATGCCTAATGATAGATTAAATAAAATATTTTTTACACAATTGAAAAATATAACGCAAGCATCAACACTGCAAAAGAAATCAATAAAACGATTTGTGAATGAAACTTTTTATCAAGGACATGAAAAAATAAGATTAAATCCTTATACAAGTAATAAAAAAGCTGTGGTTTTGTTCTATGCTGTTTATCTAGTTGGTAAGAGCAAAGAAGAGATATTAGACGATAGAATTTTACAAAAGATTCTAAGAGAGGGACTACAAAACCTAAATAGAAAGGTTTTTATTGTTGATGATGAAATGGAGAACAAACTTAAGCAAATAATGATGGAGGATGAAAAATATTCAGATGTTCTTGAAGTAGGAGCACAAAAGATAATGAATTGGCAGAAATAAAAAAGCAAATAGTATTGAGTATGTCAGAGAAGGAAAGTCCATTTCAAATGGTTCAGATTATAGGTCCCTTATGTGATAGACTATAGAAGTATCAAAAAATAAAGATACTTTTTCGATTTAATTGGAATGGTGTATAGGCGATGCAGAAATTATAATATAATATATAAATAATACTGGAGAAACATATATGAAAAAAATTATTTTTATGAAAATTTTAAAAATTACTATTATCCTGAATTATTCATGAGCAAATAAATTTGCTTATGGTTTGTAATTACCTTTGTATCTCTTTCAAATACGTTCTATTTTACAAAATACAGTCTAAAAAAGGCAGACTTATCCTGTCAATTTAAAAGAATGTTTTGAAACTGTCAAGGTACAAAGATTTTGTTATTCCAGTTGCTTTAATCCACAAATGTGTTCTAAAATTTTGTAGAATTCATTTTTATATGGACAATGACTGCACAGCTTAAATGTCAGATATCTTGCAGAACGGACAAGTTTCGCTGCTATTTTTAATAGTTTTAAATGAATTGTATCAACCTGTAGTTTTTGAAAACTTCTTGGAAGTACCAGTCGTCGAAACCAGTTAAATAAGTTATATGCCAGCGTACTGATCTGAAGTTTATTCGCATTGACAGTCATACTGTGACTGCTCATGGCATCCATGTGAAAGCCGTGTTTTGATTCACGGATAAATGTTTCCATTAAACCTCGTTTACAGTAAAAACAGATCAGATCCTCTGAAGTGCCATCCATGTTTGTCACGACGAAAGTATATAAAAAGTTCATCTGACCTTCTGGCTTTTCCATCTTGCAGACGCTCCTTCTTGGATAAAGCCAGCTGTCAGCTTTATAGAAAAATTCGCCATAACTGACGCATAATCGATCTGATCATGCTTCGTTTTTTCAATCAGTTCGTCTTCTATGAAAGATGCAGCCATACGTAAGCGTCCGTTTTCTTTCATACAAATCGCATAGGATACACCATTGGATTCCAAAGTCTCGTAGATCATAATGTCAGCAAACCCACTGTCGCCTCTGAGATACAGAGGAATATCCGGATAATATCTGTTAAATTCATCCAACAGTAGTTTCAGAAAATCGGTCGTATTTTTTGAAGTATAACTGCTTCCCGGCCGAAGACAGGCACTTAGCAGATTACCGGTCAGCCCATCATAGGCAACCAGAGGATGATATCCATAATCTCTGTAATGTGAGTTAAAAGAGTTTCCTTCCTGTGTTCCGAAAGTTGCAAACAGGGTGGAATCGATATCGATCAAAAGATGGTCTGGTCTTTTCCAGGAATAGATCTTTTCTCTTAACTTTTGATGAATGAGCTCAAACTGATACAGGCAGATCTCATCGCATCGGTTGATAAAACGAGACATGGTCGGCTGTGATGCAAGAGACCTTTTATTCAGGATGGTTGTAAAGATTGGATCAGATGTCAGTTCATCAGCATCATCATCCTGAAAATAACCAGCGATCAGCTGGTAGATCTTCTGGATTGCATTTTTGCTGTCTGTATGTTTTCTGGTCTTATCATCATTGGTGGAGAAATCTTGTTCTAAAAGCTGTTTCAAACCGAGTTTTTGAGCAAACTCATGGATTAAGAGTATGCCAGAATCAGAAGAAAGATCGCCACCATTAAAATTTATTTTGATTTTTCTATTGCTATTAAGTGATAAGGTGTTTACAATATTCATAAAGAGCTCCTTGGTATGTATTCGTTAAGACGTTGAACACCTTAATTTTACTACAAATGGATGCTCTTTTTTATTCACTTGATAGATGAAAGGGAAAATCAATAAAAACATAGCAACTATGCGACTTTTAGTCGCTAACACGACGAAGTCGTGAATAATTCAGGATAACAATTAAAAATACTTATAAAACAAACGTAGGTTCGAAAAAACTTGATAAAAAGGAAAGAAGACGATATACTTAATTCAAAAGAGATTGTAATATAGCGGATGGTATAAAAAGAGGATATAGAAATGGATTTAAAATTTGTAATAGATTGTTTGGCTGATGTTGATCATTTAACGAAAAGTTTGTATTTTATTAAGAAAAATAAAGTAGGTTATACTTCATATTCTCCTGAAATCCAATCTTGAGGACGAAAATATTGAATATGATGAAGAAGGACGAAAATATTATTATGAAATTTTGAATGGACTTTTTATAGATTTTGAAGAAGGTGAGCTTAGAGAATTCCTTTATAATGGGCACAAAGTGATAAATGTAACTGCGAAAATATCAATACAAATAAATGAAAAAATATGTGGAACTATTTTTACTGGAAGGCCAAGAGTATAGAAGAATAAAATAAAAGTGTTTGAAATAATTTTATTTCTTAAATAAATGGTAAAAATATGGGTTCTATTTCATAGGTGAATACTTGAAATGATAAGTTGATAAATGATATAATGTAATTAAAATTTTTATAAGGGTAGAGAGGAAATTATTATGTTTTATTCGCCATTAAGATATCCAGGAGGTAAAGGGAAATTAGCTCCATTTATGAAATATCTAATTGACAAAACAGATCATGTTGGTGGTACTTATATAGAACCTTTTGCAGGCGGTGCAGGTATAGCCCTGGATTTATTAGAGAACGATGTAGTAAGTAAAATAGTTATTAATGATTTGGATAAAGGAATTTATTCTTTTTGGCGAGCACTTTTAAATGAAACAGATAGATTTATTGAAGAAATTAACAATATTCCATTAAATATTGACGAATGGAATAGACAAAAAAATATCATGTTAAATTCACAAAAAAAATATAGTTTTGAATTAGGGTTCGCAACATTTTACATGAATAGAACTAACAGATCTGGAATTATTAAAGGAGGAGCAATTGGTGGTTTAGAACAAAATGGAAAATGGAGATTAGATGCAAGATTTAATAAACCTAATTTAATAAGACGAATAAATAAAATAGTAGAAAGAAAAGATAGCATACATATATATAATAAGGATGTAGCATCACTTATAAAAAATTATTTACCCAAATATCAAGATAATGCGTTTGTATATTTTGACCCACCTTATTTCGGAAAAGGAAAGCAGTTGTACTTAAATTTTTTTAATTACCAAGATCATGTTCGTATTGAACAAATGATTAATGAATCAGTGAACTGTGATTGGGTTATCACTTATGATGATGTACCGGAAATTGCAAATATATATAAAAATCATGAATTAAGACGCTTTGATTTGAATTATAGTGCTGCTGAAAAACGGATAGCAAGTGAGATTATTATTTTTAGTAGCTCAAGTATGATTCCGAGGAAAAAACAGTTAGAAATGGAAAAGATTTATATTAATTTACGATAAAGTATAGAAGAGGAAATAAAATGACATTTGACAAAAGAATACGACCATATCATTTTTATATTGAAAATTTTCGCAATTTCAAAGACGTTTCATTTGATTTGGGAAGAAAAATTACAGTACTGAGTGGACAAAATGGTGTAGGAAAATCTAATTTATTATCTTTGATAGCATCAGGATCTGGATTAAATAAAAAATCTGTATTGGGTAGCAATTTCCAACCTGAATTTTATGATTTTTTTAATGTGGATAAAGAGGAAGATTTTGAAAATTATAAGTTATATTTGACGTATGCAGAAGAAAATGGAGAAGTAGCATTAACAAAAAGGCTAGCCTTTAAAAACGATACAAAAACTGGACGAGGAATCAGAATTATACCAAGAACTAGCAATGTTAATATTGAAGATTGTACCATAAAAGTGGCTGAAGAAAAAGCAAAAATGGAGTATGATGTTGGAGGAGCAGCAAGAGTAAGAATTCCAACTATTTACTTGAGCCTTTCTAGATTATATCCTCTTGGTGAATGTAAAGAGACAGTTAAAATTATAGAAATGAGAAAAAATAATTCTTTATATTTAAAAGAAGCAGATAAAAAATATAAATATTGGTATAATGCAGTAATACCTAATTCAATAGAAAATGAAGCAGTTTTAACAAAAGTTGAAAAAAATGCTTGTTCAAGAGCTTCATTACATATGGATATTAATAATACACCTACATTATCACAGTCTATTGGACAAGATAATCTTGGAAATATTATTAGTGCATTGGTAGATATTTATATGTTATCTTTAGACAAAGATTATAAGGGCGCTTTATTATGTATTGATGAGATAGATGTTTCTTTGCACCCAGATACGCAAATTAGATTATTGGATTTGTTTAATAAGCTGTCAAAAGAGTTAAATATTCAATTTGTTTTAAGTACTCATTCTTTGACGATATTAAAAGAAGTATTAAAAAAAGAAAAAAGAAATAATCAAGATTATAAAATTGTATATTTAAAGGATCCTTCTACCCCGTATGTTACAAACAGTAAATCATATGAACTTTTAAAGGCAGATATGTTTGGCAGTTTAAGTTTTCAACAACCTAAAGTTAAAATTTATTTTGAAGACGAAATAGGAAAAATGTTGTTTGAAATGCTGATGAAGGCGTTTGAAAATATATATCATGCAGTGAAAAATAAATATGAAAATCCTATACTTAGAAACAGCTCGGATGTTAGAGATTATGTAGAAATAAATGATAAAATACATAGTTTAAATGGATTATTGCGCTTATTAGAGAATACGAAAAGAATCCCTACAATATTAGGATGCGAAGAGCTATTTAAAATAAATAAGGCAGATGAATATTTTAAGCGTATAATTTTTGTTTTAGATGGTGATGCAAGATACAAAGATCCGAGACAAAAACCTAAAATAAAGAATTATTTAAATAAGAAATATGATCCAAAAGAATCAAAATTAAATGATAGAAGTCATCCTGACAATATTTGTTTTTTGCCAGATTACTTTGCTCCTGAATCGTTTTTATATTCAGTGGTTTATAAAATATTTACTAATAATACGGAGCATTTAACATTTTGGAGGGGATTAGATTCGAATGAAACTACTGCTTTGTATACCTCTGAAAAAATTAATGAAATTTTTAGTGTTTTGCCGAGTGAATATAATAATGACGATTTAAAAAAAATTTTTACAGATTCTTTTGAATCAGATATATGGAAATTTATAAAAGAATCAGATATAGTGACATATTATTATTCTGATTATAAAACGATAGGTGAGTTATTATCTTTTTTGGAAAATATAAAAAAAGCATATGATATAGCATTACCATTAACGTTATCTAATAGATACAGTTAAAATCTAAGTTAAATTTTGGAAAGATGCATTAGGATATTATGTTATCAGATTAGCTAGTAAGGCAAATTATGAGTTGCGTATTGATTGTGTAATGGAAGCAAAATGTACATTTTAAGAGGTCCCGTAGACGTAGACCTTAGGACATGCCAGAAACCAGAATTGCTTAAGGTTTCAGGGACATTAAGAAATCACTTTGACCAGCAATTCTGCCGATAATATCTATATAATAATATATATTAAATAATGGGAAATAAATACTTATTTCGGCAAGTGTTGTGATTTTACGCCTAGATTCGTAAAATTCAGCTCCAAGGAATAATTATGTAAAATCCTGTGGAAAAAGAAAAGGTGAAACTTGTATTGTTATTGTGCGGACACTTGCATATAATAAAGATAGATAGAAAAACTACTCACGAAAGGAGATGTTTTATATGGCTACAAAATCAGCAAATTTATATGCAAGGATTGAACCAGAAGTCAAAGAAAAAGCAGAAAGTATTTTGTCTGCACTTGGTATTCCTGCTTCTAGTGCTATCAATATGTTTTATAAACAGATTATCTTACAGAGAGGACTTCCATTTGAAGTAAAAATACCATCCGCTAGACCTGTTGATATCAGCACATTATCAGAAGTAGAATTCAATGAAGAATTGGAGAAAGGATATGCAGATATGCATGATAGATGGACAAAAAATGCGAAGAAAGCTTTTGCTGATATTCGCAAGGATTATGGCTTATGATATATGAAGTAGAAGTATCTGAACAGGCAGACCGTGATTTGAGAGAAATTTTTGAATATATTGCTTTTGAATTACAATCACCAGAAAATGCAATCGGACAACTTAATCGTCTAGAAGAACAGATATTAAGTCTTGATGCGATGCCGAAGCGTTATCGAAAATATGAAAAAAGAAGATATTAAGGTCCCAGGGACGTTAAGAAATCAGTTTATAAAATAAATTGTACAAATAAGAACAAATTGTTCCAAAAATTCTAAACAAAATAATCATTTAATGTAAAGAAGAAGGTCATTGTAAATCATCATCCAATTAATAGAGTAGATGGTGTGCAATGGCTTTTTCGTTGTTATAGTGATTGAGATATGATAAAATATCAATGTATAAAAAATAATTACAATTGACTATTAAGATAAAAAGTATAGAAATATATTAATAAGGAAATGATTTTATATATATTATTTGGAAGGGAGACTCGTTATGCCAGATAGAATACACAATATAATTTATCAATTTTCTCAGCAACTAAAAGACATAATGGGATCAAAATTAACAAAAGTTATTGTTTATGGCTCTTATGCCAGAGGTGATTATAATTCAAGTTCAGATGTTGATGTTATGATTCTGGTAAAAATGTCAGATAATGAGATTAAAAAAATAGAAAATCAGGTATATGATTTAGCATTTGATATAGAAATGGATACAGGAGTTGATATTTCGCCAATTATAAAAAATGAAGAGCAATATGAATATTGGTTAGATACGTTGCCATTTTATAAAAACATTCATGAAGAAGGGGTGATAGTGAATGGATAAGAAAAGAGATTTATCTATTTACCGAATGCAAAATGCAAAGGATACATTAGATACGGCAAAAATATGCATGGAATATAAGAGATATAAAGACAGTATCAATCGATGTTATTATGCTGCGTTTTATGCAATTAAGGCAGTGTTAGCATTGGAGGGTAAAGATTTTAAAAGGCATAAAGATGCAGTAGGTTATTTTAATCAGGCATATGTAGCGACAGGAAAATTTTCAAGAGATTTTGGAAAACGATTGGGAAGATTAAAAAGAAAACGAGAAGCAAGTGATTATGATGATTTTTATGTTGCTTCAAATGAGGAAGCGATAGAACAGTATGAAAGTGCAGAACTGATTGTCAATCAAGTAGAGCAGTATTTGATGAAGATGGATATAAATATATAACATTTTAGAATAAATTTAAGCCTGTAGAACTTAGAAGATTGAAAATCATAATATATTTAAAGGAAGTTTTGAAATGGAAAATGCATTAAATAGAGTTGGCTTGAATAGGCTTAAGATCCCAGGGACATTAAGAAATCACAGATAGTGAATTAGAAGAGTCTGCAACTATTCGGAATTTCCGAATAGTTCAAACCGAAGGTTTCCGTCAGGTGACTCGTGATACAAAGCATTATAATCTTCAAATGATTATTGCGGTTGGATTCAAGGTTAATAATGAGCGAGCAGTGCAGTTTCGTAAGTGGGCCAATGGCATTGTGAAGGACTACACCATCAAAGGCTGGGTCATGGATGATGAACGCCTGAAAAATGGTGGCTCTGTGCTTACAGTAGAATACTTTGACTGCTTGCTTGAGCAGATTCGTGAGATCCGTCTCTCTGAGCGTAGATTTTACCAGAAGATAACCGATATCTATGCCACAGCTCTTGATTATGATCGGACAGCAAAAACAACAAAGCAGTTCTTTGCAAAGGTTCAAAACAAGATGCATTATGCAGTTCATGGACATACAGCAGCAGAGTTGATTTACGAGTGAGCAGATGCTGATAAGCCACATATGGGATTAACCACTTGGGCAGCAGCACCGGAAGGTAAGATAGTAAAAAGCAATGTGAGCATTGCGAAGAATTATCTGAGTGAGCAGGAAATGCGGTCACTGGAGCGTATTGTATCCGCTTATCTGGATTTGGCAGAGGATCGTGCGGAACGTCATATTCCGATGACAATGGAGGACTGGGCAAAGCGCTTGGATTTATTTCTGATGGCAGATGACAGAGAGGTTCTTCAGGATGCAGGTAAAATCACTGCTGAGATTGCTAAAGCAAAAGCTGAGACCGAATTTGAAAAATACCGCGTGATTCAGGACAGATTATTTATGTCTGATTTTGATAAGTACATGTTGGAACTGGAGGAGAATGCGAAGAAGTAGCAGTGGCGCAATTAAAATTTTCTGCTAAATTTCCAGCTTGCCAAGGTCGAGTGTATGGGAGTTGGGGCATCAGTCGGGGCGAAAAATAGCTGTTGACCTGTTCTCTGTACGAAAAACAGATAAGGTTGAGGCGATGGCAGTTCTTCGTCAAATTTGACTTTTATGTTGGAATCACTATAATAGTAGAAACGAATAAAAAAGTTGAACTTTTTCCGTAGACGGGCGAGGTTCAGACTGTGATATGGATAGCGAATTGTATCAATACTTTTTTGCTACAGAATTTGTTGATATGTTTCCGCAAACAAACGGAGATATTTTGCTACAGTCCACATTAGTCTGGATCGGTTACCGAAAACTGACATCAATCTGGACGTATCGTGCCATGTGGAGACGGTGGTACTGCTTTCCCACAAAAAGCCAAACGGGCATATCAACTACAAGCCCAAAGAGCGAGTGACCTACAAAATGATAAAGGAGTATATAGAAGCTAAATACGGCTTCAAAGTACATACCGCATATATCGCAGAGGTAAAGAGAGATTTAGGCTTGCCGATGTACGATGCTCCTAATGCGGTGGAAGAATTGAAACAGCCGAGTTTGAGTAGTAGATATTAAGAAATCACGACACTGGGAATAATTAAGATTCTGTAGACATTAATTAATCAGAATAAACCGAAAAATTCTAAACAAAATACCCATTAATAAATTTATTAAAGCTGTTGTTACTTAATATCTCCTTGGGAGTATTAATAGCAATGGCTTTTTATTGTAAAAATAGGTTGTATTTATCCTAGTTTATACATATAACAAAGAAAAAGAGAGAAATTGGATTATGGGAAAACAAGAAAACATAAAAATATTCGAAGATACAGAAACATTATGTAAAACAAATTCAAGCTTAAAACAATCGATCAAAAATTCAATATGTAACCAAAAACTAATCCTCCAAAAACAAAGAATAAATAGCAATAACCAGAAACGATATGAAAAACCTGCAAATATTATTGTATCAAAAAAGAGAACATTACAAGCAGCATCGGCATATAAAAATACTAAGACAGCGGTACATAATTTGGCTTCCGCAACTAATCCAGGTGGTGGAGTAAAAAGAGGATTTAATGCACAAGAAGAATGTCTGTGCAGATGTTCAGGACTATATGTTTGTCTAAATGCACAAACAATGTGGGATGGATTCTATTCTCCACACAGACAAGCACATAATCCAATTTATAATGATGATATCATTTATACACCTGCAGTCACAGTATTTAAAACAGATATTGAACAACCAGAGATCATGGATGCATCTGATTGGTATGATGTAGATGTAATCACATGTGCAGCTCCGAATCTAAGAGTCCAAAATAATTATAATGGCAAGTCATCATATAATAATGCGAAAAAGATGACAAATGACGAATTATTAAAATTACATGAAAAGCGATTAAAAAGAATTTTGGATACAGCACTTTCAGAAGATGATGAAACGATAATTCTTGGGGCATTTGGATGTGGTGCATTTATGAATGATCCTCAGGTTGTTGCTCAGGCAGCAAAAAATGTAATTCGAGAATACTTATATAGTTTCAAAAATATTGAATTTGCGGTGTATTGTTCTCCAAGAGATGATCGAAATTATAGAATTTTTGATAGAGTTTTGAAGAAATAGTGGGCATAGGACATTGATCACTGGGACATTAAGAAATCCAAACCAAAGGATAGTTTGAAAATATTAAAATTTCCAGAAATGTCAGATGAGTGGTTAGACCTTATTGCACAATGTAGAAACGGAAAAACACATAATTATGATATTGTAGAAGGACCTATGGCAGATGATACAGTATGGAATTATGTAAATGATTTTCTTACAGGACGAATTAGTAGGAAACAATTTTGGGTATTAGCAGAATTTAAACATCCAACACATCAGATCAGTTTTCATACCATGTCAGTACTTGATTGTTTGACATATAAAAAGAGTGAGGTAGTTTATGACAGAAAAAGAAAGAAATGATTATTTTTATGTTTGCTCATTGATAGAATATATAGCACGGGAAACCAAGAATCATAGAGGATATATTGTCAAATGTATTGGACAGGAAGGAATTGAGAATTTATTATATGATGCAGAAGTCAATCATTGCTTAAGTTTTGAACAGGTATGTGATGAAGTTGTAGAAGTATATAAGATAAAAGAAGGCAAATTTGACACGATTTCAGAATGTCAATATGATGTACCAAGTTTCTTAGATATTGGAAAATTATATAGTATTATGATAGAAGATTGTGCGAAAGAAGGAAAAGAGGCAGAGGAACTTATAAAGATATTTACTTCATTTATCAGTGATGAAATATCTGATTTTAATACCGATTTATATTATCAGAATCCAGATTATATCGAGTGTTCATATAAAGAAGGAAAGCTATTGGCTTAGAAAGAACAACTTTTATCAATTTTGGATAAATCTTTTTCATTCATCGGACATCCAAAGGTGGTTACGTGGCTTGAAATACTGTTAAGGTTCCGAACTTAAGTGCCCTGATATAAATGTCAACATTAAAATGTACATTTTTGATCATTTAAGAATGTACATTTTTGCTATTCTTCCTCTTGATCGGTATATTTTTTTAAGCGATAAGATTTTCCTGTGATATTTACCACATGTGCATGATGTAACACTCGGTCAAGAATCGCATTTGCGATCACTGGATCAAAAAATACATCATCCCATGAATTAAAGTTGATATTTGTGGTAATGATCGTACTTCTTTTTTCATATCGCTTGTCAATCAGTTGGAAAAACAGCTTTGCATCATCTTTTTCAATCGGAAGATAACCAAGCTCATCAATGATCAGCAGCTTATATTTGAAAAAATGTTTTAATCTTGCTTCTAGACGATTCTCCAGTTTTGCTTTTTTAGCTGCATGATCAGATCATGGCATTTGATAAAATATGTACTGTAACGTTTTTTTGCTGCAGTTACTCCAATCGCAGTGGCAAGATGTGTCTTACCTACTCCGCTCGGACCTAAAAACACGATGTTTTCAGCATTTTCCAGAAATCTTAAAGTTGCAAAATCCTTGATCTCTTCCGGATTGATGGATGGCTGAAATTCAAAATCAATCTCATAATTCGTTAGTTTACAGAGACCTTCCGTAAATGATAATGGTGACGAAGTGATCAGATCGATCACTTCATCAAGATGAAGATCCATCTGATTCAGCTTCAGATACTCAAGGTTTTTTTAATTGTACATATGTGCTATTCATTTTTAAACATTGCTCCTATCTGTGTCAGGTTTTCTTTTGCAATCTTTTCAATATCCATTGTCTGCTCTTTGAACGTCTGTTTACTGATAGCAACATAATGATCGTGTGTATAATTGAGTTTTTTGCACTGATCGGATGTATCACGATCAGTTCTGTGTTATAGTACACATACAAATAATTATCATATACCTGTAATACCAGACGTTTTCCAAGATATTTTGGTGGTACGGAATATTGATTGGAACGATAAGTGATCATACAGGATGAATTCACTTTTACAGTTGTATGGGTCATCTGATAAGGCTTTCTTATCACATTGCGTGGAAGTGGTGATAAGTGAGCCTTTTCTTTTTGAAGATACATTACAGGGATCCTTCCGGTTCCTGGGTGTACCGCATGATTGATCCGTTCATTCAGTTTATGGACCAGTTGATTGAGCTCATGATAATCGAGAAGTCCGTTATAAGCATAGAGTTCATCGAGCAGTTTCATCGGAGCTTCTACTTTTGCTTTTGTCTGAGGCCGTGCAGCAATACAGGGTCGTACCTTAAATCCATAATCTGAAGCAAACTGGGCAAAGCGTGGATTCACTTTTCCTTTACTGTAAGCAGTCCGTGGCTGATCCATGACCGTCTTCATGTTATCTGTCAGAAGTTCTTCAGGGACTCCACCGAATGTTTCAAAGGCATCATTGATAAAGGAACATAAGATATCCTGTGTTTTCGATAATGATAATCTGTAAACACGAAACCGAGATGATGACAGCAGCAACACAAAGATGTTGATATCAATCCATTCACTGGATTTTAACAGAAACTTTATGGATTCTTTCCAGTCCAGCTGTGCCTGTTTCCCAAGAGGAGTTTCAAAACGCAGATGAGATTTCTTTTTGATATGTCGTTTCTGCCTTCGTTCAAAATAAGACTGGAATTCCGAATGCTGGCTGATGTATCTGCGGAAACTTGACTGGGCACAGGAAAGCCCGTGATTATCTTTTAAGAATTGCCATAAAACACGTTTATAATAGAAAATCTGCTGGTTTTCATCGGAAAGAAGATCTTTGATGATATCATAATAATCATCAATGCAAGATGAACGCCTGCGGGCTGTTGGTTTTTCATATCCTTTTAGATATTTATCAACCGTCCGTCGATCTTTTCCCAGCTCTCTGGCAATCTGACTTTTATTAATTTTCAATGTACTGTCCTCCAAAAAAGGTTTTAGTTTTACCAGATCCCTTAAAGAATTGATCTGAATGTCACTAGTAATCTTTGGTGTATATATCATAATAAATTCCTCCGTAGAGAATTTATTATAATGTGATTTTGTACATTTTTAAATAATCATTTCTGTACATTCTTATATTAGCATTTATAGAAGTTTTCAAGTATGTTGGTGTTTCGGTAGAAGAAATCGGTTATAATCAGCCGAAAGGAGTAAGATATCCAACAGAAAATCCATGGAGATAAAAAGGAGGATACGAAATGCTGTACATAGGTATTGATCTTGGTACATCAGCAGTGAAATTGCTGCTGATGGATCAGGATGGGAAAATTCACAAAATTGTTTCAAAAGAATATCCGCTTTACTTTCCAAAGCCGGGTTGGAGTGAACAGAGTCCAGAAGACTGGTGGAAACAGACCAGGGGCGGAATCAAAGAACTGACTGCAGAGTGTGATAAGAGTCAGATTGCTGGTATTGGCTTTGGTGGTCAGATGCATGGTTTGGTGATTCTTGATAAAAATGATGAAGTAATCCGACCGGCAATTCTCTGGAATGATGGAAGAACTGTAAAGGAGACAAACTATTTAAACGAAGTAATAGGGAAAGAAAGACTGTCTGAATGCACGGCGAATATTGCGTTTGCTGGGTTTACTGCACCAAAGATACTGTGGTTAAAGGAAAATGAACCGGATAACTTTGCGAAAATTGATAAAATCATGTTGCCAAAAGATTATCTTGCATATAGATTGAGTGGGTGTTTCTGTACAGATTATTCGGATGCTTCCGGAACATTGTTGCTAAATGTGAAAAATCGTTGCTGGTCTAAAGAAATGATGAAAATCTGTGATGTTAGAGAAGAGCAGCTCCCTGCACTTTTTGAAAGTTACGAAGTGGTAGGCGGCATCAAAACAGAGTTTGCAGAAGAATTTGGCTTTACAATCAATGTGAAAATTGTTGCAGGAGCAGGCGATAACGCAGCGGCTGCTGTGGGAACAGGAACCGTTGGTGAAGGTGGCTGTAATATTTCTCTGGGTACTTCAGGTACAATCTTTATTTCCAGTAAAGATTTCCGGGTAGATGAGAACAATGCACTGCATTCATTTGATCATGCAGATGGAGGATACCATCTTATGGGGTGCATGTTAAGCGCAGCCTCCTGCAACAAATGGTGGATGGAAGAAATCTTAAAAACTGAAGAGTTTGATAAAGAGCAGGAAAATATTACGAAACTGGGTGAGAACCAGATATTTTATCTGCCGTACTTGATGGGTGAACGTTCTCCGCACAATGATCCGGATGCAAGAGCGATGTTTATCGGAATGTCCATGGACACCGGAAGAGAAGAAATGACTCAGGCTGTACTGGAAGGAGTTGCTTTTGGATTACGTGATTCTTTAGAAGTCGCGAGAAGTTTGAATATTCCCATTAGACGAACAAAAATCTGTGGCGGTGGTGCAAAGAGCCAACTGTGGAAAAAGATCATTGCAAATGTTATGAATTTGAAAGTGGATGTGATCGAAAGCGAAGAAGGGCCGGGATACGGTGGTGCTATGTTAGCGGCAGTAGGTTGTGGCGAGTATGAAAATGTACAAGCGGCAGCAGAGAAAATGATAAAAGTAGTTGATACCATCGATCCAGATATGGAGCTGGTAGCAAAATATGAGGAGAAATATCAAAAGTTTCGTCAGATTTATCCTGCTGTGAAAGGATTGTTTTAATGAGATGAGGTTTGACGAAATGTCATAATGTTTCTGTAGTGAAGGTAAAGACTTTCTCCCAAAAGTGGGAAAAAGCCAATATAACGGCGGGCAATGATGTCCGCCGTATAATTATGCTTATTTATTTTTGGAAGCTAATATGTTTTTTGCTAGTGCAATGCCGACTTGTGGACATAGTTCCCGAATTTCCTGATATTTTTCTTCAATCAAATCTGGCTCATCTGCCAAGACATCCTCATAAATTTTCATCGCTTTTTTGAAATGTGTTTTAGCCTGTGAGATATTTGCTGTGATCAGGCAGATATTTCCCATGGATTCTTGCACCCGGGCATAATCCAGACAGTGATCCGAATTATAGTCTTTGATAATCTGTGCCAGTTTCTGGAGAGCCGACATTGCCCACTCTGGTTCCTGCATTTCTGTCAATAAGGCAGCATAATTGTTGATTTGGGAAATGCTGTCATTGGTATAAAGCAGTTGGTACTGCTCAAGAAGGAAGATACCCTTTTTCCATGTGTTCTTTTGCAAGCTCTGCCTGATCATTCATGCGGTAAAGACCGCCCAGATTCGCATGAAGGTTGGAGACAAGGTGGGCATTGTCCTCTGTGATTTCTTTGATCTGTGCAAGGGCTTCTTTTTCCAGTTTGATGGCTTTTTCCGGCTTTGTTTCCATACATGCCTGATAGTCCAGTAATAATGCACGGTCGGTAGCACTACCGTTTTCATTCCCTTTCAAAAGCTGCTTCATCTCCAGGATAATCTCTTTCATACCTTTCCTGTAACGGTATTTCTCCATATATAGGAAGACATCCTCAAGAAACAGCAGGTACTTGGTCAGATCATCTTTTTCCATCATCCGTATGATATTCCCGACTGTCTGAAACAGTTTTTTATAATAGCTGACTTCCGTTCCATGCATCAGACATATTTTTTGCAGAGAATCAAGCAAAGTATGGCAGGCTGTGACCGAAGGTTTTGTTTCTGAAAGGGCAATCTTCTGAATCAACGGATGCAGGGAAATTGTATGCCGTGTAGTTCATTCTTATGTTAGCATTTATAGATGTGATAGCTATTCTGGAAGAGAATATTCTGGAAGTTATCAGCCAAGACAATTCTGATGAAATCGAGGAAATTAACAAGACCATTGCAGAAAAGCAGAAGGAACTCTTGGCATTGGTACATGGCAAAAAAGACTATTCAAAATGTGCTGATGAAATGGAAGAACTAAGACAGAATAAACAGTTGCTTTTGGTAAAGCATGCTCAGACTGAAGGTACCAGACAACGAATCAATGAACTGGCAGCATACGTTAAAACACAGGATACTCAGATAACAGAGTATGATGATAAATTGGTTAGAAAATACATCGAGCAGATACAGATCTATGACGATAAGTTTGTGGTCTGCTTTAAGGCAAAGATGGAAATCAATATTTTAAGATAAATATATTGAGTGAACTGTCCTCACTACTAAGAAGAAATTCTTGGTAGTGAGGTTATTTTTGTTGAAAATACAATGTACATTGACAAATATATTGTCAAGTGATATTATATTTTCAACAGGAGGATATATCAATGGTAGAGATTCAGAGAATGCAAGATAATTTATTATTGATTCGTAGGGCTATTGGGTGGACTGCATCTGAATTTGGTGAACAGATTGGTGTTACCCGTCAGACGATAAATAATATCGAAAGTGGAAGAAACAAACTGACGAAGACACAGTATATTGCTATGAGAAGTGTGATTGATGCAGAGATTGTAAAGCATCCGGAGGAAACAGAGATGGTTAAAATTCTCCTAGATATGCTAATTGATCATCCGGAAAATTATTCGAAGGCTGATTATAATGAATTGCTTGAGAAAGCAAACTTAATGTCTCCATCAATATTAGCAGGTACTGCAACAAGGGAGACTGTTTCCAAAGAGTGGATGAAGACTGCAGGAGCAGTTGGAGCAGTTGTAGCAGGTGCAATGGCAGTTCCTTTTGTAGGAACACCGATTGTGGGTGCTGCAGTCGGAGGATGGTTAGCAAAAGCAGTTATGGCTACAGATAAGAGGAAGGGGGATAAGTGATGAGCAACCATCAAAAAGGTTATATTACCAAAAAGAAAAATATGAATTTTCAGAGTGTAGAATCACTTCAATCCATTGTTAATGTGGTGAATGAGGCTGCTGCTGTTAATGATAAAAAGAGAACAATAAGGGAAAGTGCGATTCCAGAAGTGTTAGCTGGGGCACTTGGTGCAGGTATTGGAGGAGTAGGTTCATTTGCTGCTTTGTATGGTTTGGGCTCAGTTGTGGGACTCTCAGCCGCAGGAATAACCTCTGGCCTCGCTGCTGCTGGTGGTATTGTAGGTGGTGGAATGGTAGCCGGAGTTTTTGTACTTGCTGCACCAGTCGCCGTCCTTGGAGGAGTTGGTGTAGGAGTTGTCTCACATCTGAAAAACAAACAATTACGTCAAGAAAAAGAGAGACTTTATAAGGAAGCTTTAAAGTAAACATGATGCAATTATTAAAGCTTTAAAAGAAGAAGCTGATGCAGACAAAGAACGAATGGATTATCTGCAAAGCCTAAACATCCTACTTCAAAGAGCAATAACGGATTTGCAGAAAGATTTAGGAATAGCATCATAACGGAGGTGTGCAGATGGAACAGGAGAACGAAGAATTAGAAATGCAAAACAATTCGAATAATATATTTGATAATTTCGTAAACGGAATAGAAGAACATCCGAAAGAAGCGAGTGTTGGTATATTAGGTCTCCTGGCAGCCCTGGGAATGACTAATTTTATTCAATGGAGAAAAAGACGGAAAGAGAAAAAGCGTCATGAAGAAGTAGAGAATCTTCAGAAGGATGCAATTCAGAAACAAGATGCTCAGATTCAAGACTATAGGGACTTATCCGAAGAAAATGAGTATTTGAAAAAATTAAACAGTTCCCTATGTGATGCACTTGTGGAGTCAAGCGAAGGTGGTGAATCTGATAATGAAGGATAAAAGCAGAAGCATGGAGCAAGAAATAAATAATGTACTTGTACATCACGATATGATGTTAAAAGAAATCCAAGAGAAAAGAAAGCAGGCATCACAATTTGATACTTCTGCTGCAGAGAAAATCTTGAAAAGTAGAGGGTACGATTTACCGCAAAGGAAAGATTCTGTAGCACCATTGAACAAACGTAGAGTAGTGGTCGTGCGTCCTTGGAACGAGATTCTAGAAGAGGCAGATAAGTTTGTTGTGGGCGAGTGTGAGATAGAATCTATATTCACAGAGGAAGAACTGCAACAGAATAAAGAGGCTGTTCGATTGATGAATGAAGAGTTTAATCAAATACATCATCTTGATAAAGTTGATGTGGCAATCGGAGCGCTTGCCGGAATGGTTGGAGCAGCTGTGGATATATTGATGGTCGGTATTCCTGAAAAAACACCAGAAGGGTTAAAAGCAGGACCACTGTCTAATTATATTAGAGATTATTTTGATAGAAAGTTCCCTGAAGAAGAAATGCAAAAACTAGCTAATTCGAAAGAAAGCAAGGTTCCATTTGATGCACAGGATAATCGCCATACAACAATTCGTGTTGAAGGTTTATCTGCTTACTATCACAGATTACTGCAGTTAGGACATGATCCGGTTCTAGGATTTGTTTTTGGAGTTGCTGATATATTAACTGGCCGTATGACAACCATAGATAAGACGGGTAAGGTAGTTAGCCAGGTAATGGAGAATTATGCTGATAGAAAAGAAACAGAAATCTTCAGGGCTCTGGCAAAGCAGATTGCTCATTTTAAATCAGACGTCACTACATCAATGGGATTGCCGGCACCGTTTATGAGTATGTTCAATCTGCTCCAATTTGGGAACATTGGTGAATATGATCAAACCATTGCTGAAATAGTGCAGGGAATGTATTACGAGGGATATGACTTTATTCACTTCTGTTCAATGTCGATTCCAACAATGCTTGTTGAAGTAATTGTTCGAATGGGATATGCGTTCAAAAGAATTAACGAAGGTCATGCAATAAAGGATTCTATTCCAGTTTCATTAAATAGAGAAAAGCATCCAAAGTTAGCTACAATGTTATTTTTAGGGCATTCAGCGGCAACAGCTGTGAATGCCGGAAAGGTTGCCTTTACTGAAAACCCTATGGCAATCAATTACGCTCAGTGGATTGCTTTTACGAAGTATTCATATTCTCAGCTGAAATGGGCAGTCATGAAGAAACCTGCGATGAGAGATGCTTATGTAATAGGAAAGATATATGAGGAAATGAATGTTGTATTTGCCGAAGTTGATAATACGTTTGAAGAATATACACGAGACAAAATTGTCATTTATAGCTGAAAAGTAGTTACTAAAAAGCAAATGACAGGTGGAGGTAAGAGAAATGGATGAATATTTTTGTCCTAATTGTGGAGCTACATTAAATTATCAAGATGGATTCGATCCATCGCTTGGAGCATGGACATGCACAGAATGTGGGCATACAAATGGAATAAATGAGGATGAAATTATAGATGGTAAGCATTTTACCTGTCCTGAATGTGGAGCAATATTAAATAACCAGTTCGGTTTCAATGCATAGGATGATGATTGGGAGTGTTCATCATGTGGAGCAAAACTGACACATAGTTACTCGGATGATGATTATAGTGTTGTGGAAGAAGATAAAATATGTTGTCCCAATTGTGATGCTAATTTGGAAGATTAATGGGGATATTCAGAGTATAATTACGATTGGACATGTACAGAGTGTGGTGCTCATCTTCATCGTGAATATACATCAGATGAGTTTGAGCAGGTAGAAGAGAAGAGTATGATGATTGGAAATGTGAATGTTGTGGCACGAAACTTCATAGATATTTTGGGGATCATGAATATTCGATTGTGGACGAAAATGATGATGACCATACAGATACTAGCGAGACAAAAGAGCCACACTCTTATTCCAGTGAACAATTTACATATAGAGATGCCTTTGATCGCGAGGATAAATCAGTTTTATTAAAGGAAAAATCAGAACTTCGAAAAATAAGAATGAAGGCGTTCTTCACATCTAGGAAGAAGGTGCCAATTGGTTATAGTACACAGCAACTGGTAGGCAAAAACTACAGAGAAGTGGAAAATAGACTGTATAATCAAGCATTCAAGAATATACATCTTAAGTCTCAAAAAGATATTTATGTGAATTCTATTTTTAAAGATGGAGAAGTAGAAAGTGTATTGATTAATGGAACTACAGTTTTTTCACAACAGGAAATGTATCCTTATGATTCTGAGGTGGTCATTACTTACCACGAAAAACGAGAAATCACAATTTCGTTTACACACGGAAATTTATGAAAATTGAATTATATGGATGTTCATAAGAAACTTTCAAATTTGGGATTTATCAATATTTCTGTTCAACCCATAAATGATCTTACAACTGGTTGGATAAAAAAGGACGGCTCGGTAGAAAGTGTGAGAATAAATAGTAACACAAATTATAGAAAAGGTGCAGTTTTTAAGTATGATGTTCCAATCGTGATAGAATATCATACATTCAAGAATAGACACTAAAGAGGATACAGATTATGAATTTAGGAATATTTGAATACTACCTTATTGGAGTTAATATAATTGGATTTTTTATGTATCTGCTTAATATGTTTTTGTACTCACATACTGAAAACGGACAAGTTGATGCTATTTTAACTAGCTGGTCTTTAATTGGCGGATCGGCCGGTATATTGCTTGCAATATTACTGTTTGATCGCAAGGCTGTCAAAGATAATATGATGTCGAGAGTGTTTATCGCATGTGTGTTTGTGATACAAGTCATAATATTATTGATGGTAAAGGGGCATCATGCGGATCACATAACACTAGCATTTTGGGAATTTTTTGCAAAATATAAAATATTGTTGATATATTTAGCAGTCATCAATTTTATAGCGTTCGCAGCTTATGCAATTGATAAAGTTAATGCAGCTGAGCATCGTTCAAGAATTAGAATTGTAACGTTACTTGGTTTAGTTTTTGTTGGTGGTTCGATTGGTAGTTTATTGGCAATGTATTTATTGCGTCATAAGACTAAGAAAGATTATTTCACTGTTGGTGTTCCATTAATAATGATAATGCAAGTAGTCGTGATTTTTTATGCAATGAATGCAGGATGGTAATAAGGTATACTTTTTAACGATAGCTCCGACCTATTGTTAAAAGGTTCGTGGATATGTTCCCTAGTACTAAGCCAAAAATCTGAAATTCATAGGGAGCTGTCCTTTCATGTGGAGACGGTCTGTTTGCTGTCACGCAGAAAAATATTAAGGTCCCAGGGGCATTAAGAAATCAGTTTACAAAATAAATTGTACAAATAAGAACAAATTGTTCAAAAATTCTAAACAAAATAATCATTTAAATTATAGCCTTCATAAAAAAATAAGCAGAAAAGTCATTGTAATATTTACAGTGGCTTTTTCATTGTGGTAGAAATTTAATTGTGATAAAATATCATAAAGATGAACTGCACAGAAGTAAGGAGTGAAAGAATATGATGTATCCAGATGGAAAAGTAAAGGTATATATTGAAACACCAGATGAAACAGGTGGATTTCATGATGCTATTTGCTGGTTACCAGATTATACATGGGAAGTTCACGGATATTCAGAGTCATGATGTATTTTAAACAACTTATTCGAGATAATGCACACTTAATTATAGAATTTTCTCAAGAAGGAGGGATTCTGAATGCCGCAAATATTTAGAGTTGGGCCGTATAGCATTTATTTTTGGTCGTATTTTCAAAAATGATCGACGACATCCAGGTGTACTAGTAGAAGTAAGGAAAACAACAGCTGTCGATATAATTTGGAATATGATAAAACTAAAAGTAATCTCAAAAGATGATTTAAATGATTTTTTAGACGAATTAAAACAAGAAATGGAAAGGCGAACAGGAGCATTAGCAAAATGAATAAAAATAGAAAAATCGTTTTAGATACCTTAAATGAGCAAAATATAGAATACGAAATGTTTGAGCATCAAGCTGTCTACACAGTGGATGAAATCGAAGACTCTGATCTGTGGAATCATGAAAATGGCATAGGAGCGAAAAATTTATTTTTAAGAGATGGTAGTGGAAAACACCATTTTCTTGTGATCATTCGAGAAGACAAGCAGGCAGATCTTAAGAAAGTAAGAGATGAGATTGGAAGTTCTAGACTTAGTTTTGCTTCAGCTGAGCGCTTAATGAAATATTTAAATATCGAACCAGGATCTGTTTCGCCATTAGGTATTTTGAATGATAAAGAATGTGTGGTTCCAGTCTTTTTTGATGAAGATCTGAAAGAATACGAATATATTGCAGTACATCCAAATGATAATACAGCGACGATCTGGATGAAACTTACGGATCTTTTGGATGTTATAAAGATGCATGGAAATCAAGTGAATTTTATCAGTGTGTGATAAATTTCATAGAAATTTCTTACAAAAACAACACTGCAACAACTAATATAGAAGTTACAAAAGCTCAGATAGGATATTTATTTTCAGTAAATCCAATAAATTCATTTAGTTTAAAGAATGGAACTTCTAAAAATATTTCCTATAGTATATACAATCATTTTGTCAATGTACCATTGATTTTAAGTGAAATGAAATACAAAGTTTCTTCTCCATCGATATGTAAAGTATCGGCTTCTGGTAAAATAACAGGGTTAAAAGCTGGAAAAACAAGTGTTACGATCACACCAAAACAAGCTCCATCGTTTGCCAAAACGATTACGATAACGGTAACAGATACTTCCCTTGGGAAAGTAACTTGGGGCAAATGTAAGAGATCTTCGAAAACAGTTCAGTTACAGTGGAAGAAAGTAAGCGGTGCAACCTCCTATCAGGTATATCGTTTTAAAGGTAAAAAATGGGTAAGAGTAACAACGACCAAGAAAACAAGTTATAAGTATAAGAAAGCACCAAAGAATGGATCTTATAAAGTACGAGCTGTAAAAACGTCTGGAAAGAAAAAGATATATGGAGCTTTTTCTAAAGTAAAGAAAATTAAATAAACAAAAAGCCTCTGTGTATGATGTTAATAAAAAGTTTGAAACATCACACAGAGGCTTTTTATTATATTATTTATTGATATGTTTCGAATTCAAGTAATCCAAAATCTAGAAACAATTCTTAATAATATCTTCATCAAGTCCATTCTTGCAAGTTATATTTCCTATTACAAAATACAAGATTCCACCGGCAAGAAGTCCCCATACAACGGCATTGATTCCTGCGATCTGTACATTATAGTAACAAAATACATAAGTGATCGCTGCTCCAATAGAACTAAAGACGGCTGCCTGTTTTGTTCCTTTCTTCCAGAACAATCCACCAACTAAAGGCCAGAAGAAACTGCATTCCAGACCACCCAAAGCAAACAGATTCAGGAAGAAAATGATATCAGGTGGATTGATCGTAAGTAAGATGACGATCACACCGAATGCAAATGTAACAAGTGTACTCATCTTTCCAACATTTTTGTTATAAGATTTAATTTTCACAGGATCATCTTTGACAACATAGTTACGCCACAGATCTTTTACAATTGCTGCAGAAGCAAGGATCAAAAGAGAATCAGCAGTAGACATAACAGCAGCCATAGGTGCTGCAAGGAATGTTCCAGCTAATCCAACGGGCATGATCTTCTGAACAATATACGGAATAAAATAATCAGAAGTTGGAAGATTCTTTGTATCTACCAGTGCACCTGCCCATGTACCAGCCATATGCATACCAACGATGATAAAGCTACAAGTAACCGCACCAATCCACATCGCAGAATGAAGACTCTTTGTATTTTTAAATCCCATAGAACGAACAGCGGTCTGTGGAAGTCCAAGAGTACCAAATCCTACAAGAATCCAGAAACTAAGCAAAGTTCCGGGACTATATTTTGAAAATAGATCATCATATACACCAGGTAGATTCTGTGCAAGTCCAGCATCAATACCAGCAAGTCCACCGCCAGCTTTTAATACGAAGAATAAAAGTAAAAATGTACCGACACACATGATGATTCCCTGAATCGTATCTGTGATCGCAACAGCACTGAAACCACCGAAAGATGTATAGATGATAACAACTGCACCAAAGATCAATAAAGAAACGACATGATCAAGTCCTGTGATGGAAGAGATCAAAGTTGCTCCACCAGTAAACTGTCCGATCATCTGTGCCATAAAGAAGATAACCATAAGTAAACTGGTTACGATAACTAATACATCACTTTTATAACGAGCTTTTAAATAACCGACAACAGTAACGGCACCGGTTCTTCTTGAAACTAAAGCTAATTTATTTCCAAGAACCCCAAGTACCAGAAATGTAATCGGAACCTGTACGGTAGCGATCCATGCCTGTGCATATCCGTAAGTAAGACCAGCAGCTCCAGGTCCGGAGATAAAGGAACTTACAGAAGTATAAGTTGCCATGGTTGTCATTGCTAAAAGAAGTCCATTCATATTTCTTCCACCGATAAAGAATTTTTTCTCAGAAGAAGTATGCTGTTTTTTATTCTGACGTTTACTAAAAATGATACCGATCGCGGCATTTAAAATGAGGTAAACGATAAAGATCATAAGAATGATTTTCTGATTTGCTGACATTTTATTCTTCTTCCTCCTCTTCATCATCATAATCGAAGTTAATAAATACATGTTTTAATAAGTACCAGACACCGATCAAAGAAAGTATGATCGTTCCGAAAGTTGATACGCTAAACCATGCTGGCATTCCTAGAAAATAAAAGCCAGTACCATTTAATAAAAATGCACTGGCAATATGCCAAGCACAGCAGATCAAAACAACGATCAGTGTTCCACGGATTTCACGCATACACTGTTCGTGTTTCTCCTGTCTTGTTAATTTTTTCATATGATATAATCTCCTTAATTTAAAGGTCAGGCTCACTCAATGGGATATCTGCCAAAGGTATTATCTTATAAAAAGAGAAGAAAATCAACCGATTTGGCTTATGTATTAATTCTTATTACAATAGAAAGAACACATACAGTTCGAAAGGAATTCTTGCAGTAAGGATGTTTCCATGATAAAATTTACAAAGAATTTTTATCAAAAATGAGTGCGTAAAAAAGTGATAAGTTTAGGCTTGGATTCAGGTTCATCTATGACAAAAGCTGTCTTATTCAAAGATGATCATATCATAAAGACGAAGATGATTCCAACATCGATCAGTCCAAGGAAATCTTTAGAAGAACTTTATCTAGATATGATAAATGAAAAGGAAAGGATTGATGTAGTCGTAAGGTTTATGATCATCACAATTGTTTTATTGATCATAGCTAATATCGTATTATATCGCACAAGATTAGGACTTCGACTGATGGCTTGTGGTGAACATCCTCAGGCAGCGGATTCTGTTGGAATCAACGTATATAAGATGCGTTATATCGGCGTATTGATCTCTGGATTTTTAGGAGGTCTTGGTGGTATCGTTTATATCACAGCCGGTGTATTTGAATGGAAATTCGAAAATGGTGTTGCCGGATTTGGATTCCTTGCACTGGCCGTTATGATCTTTGGACAGTGGAAACCAAACTTGATCGCATTAGCAGTCATTTTATTTGGATTATTCCGTGCATTATCAAATGTATACGCAGGATTTGATTTTCTGACAGCCTTAAATATTCCGGGAACATATTATAAGATGCTTTCATATATTATTTCCCTGCTTGTACTGGCAGTTTCTTCTAAGAAATCAAGAGTGCCGAAGGCAGAGGGTATTCCGTACGATAAAGGACAAAGATAACAAAGGAGATAAGATACGCAATGGGTATTGTAGTAATCGGAGATGTATTTATAGATATTAAGGGGTTTTCTACATCCCCTTATATCCCATATGGGAGAAACGCCGGAACGATCGCACAGATTCATGGCGGCGTTGGACGTAATGTTGCAGAAGACATTGCGAATGTAGAATTAGAACCAACATTTGTAAGTTCTGTTGACGATGATGCGATGGGAGAAGATGTTATCCGCAAATTAGACCGTCATAAAGTCAACACAAAATATATGAGAAAAGTAAAAAATGGAATGGGAACATGGCTTGCAGTTTTTGACCATGAAGGAGATGTGGTAGCGTCCATTTCCAAACGACCAGATCACGGACCAATTGAACAGATTCTTGATGAATATGGAGACGAGATCTTTAAAGATGCAGACAGTATCGTAATCGAAATTGATATTGACCGTGAGATCGTGAAAAAAACATTTCATTATGCAGAAAAATATGGAAAGAAAGTCTATGCGATCGTATCGAATATGACAATTGCGATTGAGAGAAGAGATTTCATTCGAAGAATTGAATGTTTCGTATGTAATCAGCAGGAGGCAGGAATCCTATTTTCTGAAGATTATGAGGAAATGAGTGCAGAAGAATTATCCAAAGTTCTTCCAGAACGTATCAAATCTGCAAAGATTCCAAAGATGGTCGTTACAATGGGTGGCGAAGGTGCTGTTTATGCTGATCAGAACGGAGAATGCGGAGTTTATCCAGCATTAAAGGTAGATGTTGTTGATACAACAGGAGCTGGAGATGCATTTTTCTCAGGTGTGTGCATTGGGCTGACTTATGGAAAGACATTAAGAGAAGCATGCGCGATCGGTACAAGACTTGCATCTACCGTCATTTGTACATCAGAAAATATTTGTCCAAGATTTATGCCGGAAGAGTTCGGCATCACGAGGTAAATGCCATGGAAAGTATAATTATAGGAATTGCCGGAGGTTCCGGTTCCGGAAAGTCTACATTTACAAACAGAGTTAAAAAATATTTTGGTGATGATGTCACAGTGATCTATCATGATAATTATTACCGCAGACAGGATGGAATTCCATTTGAGAAGCGTGTGACAGTCAATTATGATCATCCTGATTCTCTGGAAACAGATCTTCTTGTGGAACATCTCAAACAGTTAAAAGCAGGAAAAACTGTGGAATGTCCAGTTTATGATTATAATCAGCATAATCGTTCTGATGAGATCATCACAATTGAACCCAAACCTGTCATTTTAGTTGAAGGAATCTTACTATTGGCAGATGAGCGAATCCGTGATCTGTTAGATATCAAGGTATACGTTGAAGCAGATGCAGATGAGCGAATTCTTCGAAGAATCCTGCGAGATGTAGAAGAACGAGGAAGAGACCTCCATGGAATCATCGATCAGTATTTGGCAACGGTCAAACCAATGCATTACATGTATGTAGAGCCGACAAGAGCAAAAGCTGATATTGTGATCAACAGTGGAAAGAATGATGTGGCATTTGATCTGTTTGTGTCAAAGATCGCACAGTTATTAGATGAGATGGACGGGAAAACAAAATAGAAAGAAAACCGATAAAAAGCACTGGAAGTTATAGTTTTCTGGTGCTTTTTTAACTTTTTCAAAAAAATTTTAAAAATTTTTCATTTTTTTAAAACTTTTTTGAAACCACGTCTGTCTATATAGTATAATAGCAATAAATCAACAACAAAAAGGAGAAAAGTTATGAGAAAAAACAAAATGATGGCAGCTGCATTTGCAGTGATGATGAGTGTTTCTATGGTAGGTGGAGTACCTGTATCCGCATCAACGAATTCAGTGAAAGCGGCAACTGCAAAATCTACAGCAGGTATTCATATAAAAAATACGGTTAATCTGGATCAAAACGGCAGAGCAAAATACAATGGAACTTTTGCAAATAATGAAGAATATTATAAATTCACTCCATCTAAAACAGGAACATTAAAAATTGTTTCAACAGGCGGTTCAAATTATGTTAAAAATTGTCTTCGAGAAGAATTTTCAAATCAAATGCTTGTAGATTATCCTTTTATTTTTTCACCAAATGGATATTCATTAACAACAGAGTATACATTAGCTAAAGGAACAACCTATTTAATCGGAGCTTTAAATTGTGGCTCAGATAATGCTAGTTACACGATTGCTTTTCAATTCAAAGAGCTGAAAGAGTCATTCCCTGAAAGCTATGATACTCAGAATGAAGAGATGAGTGATGCAAAATATGTAGAATTAAACAAGAGATACTATGCAGTACGTGCAATCAGTGAAACAGCAGATTGGTTTAAGTTTACAGTAAAATCTGAAGCAGATATTTCTGTATCAGGTGATGTAGTAGATTGGGATGTTTATAACAGTAATGGGGCACCCGTAAATCAATCAACAGGGTTAAAAAAAGGTACATACTATGTAAATTTCCATGCAAGAAATGCCAATGGACAATATAGTTTTATAGTTATTGATAAAAAAGCAGCTCAAAATAATAATAAAAAGCCTAATAATACAGTAACAAAACCAAAAGCAACCTACATTACAAAATTAACAAAAGGTTCCAAACGCTTCAAAGTCAGCGTAAAGAAACAGTCTGTGACAGGATATCAGGTTCAGTATTCTTTAAAGAGTAACTTCAAAGGATCAAAAACAAAATCATTTAAAGGGACATCTTATACAGTCAAAAAATTAAAAGGAAAGAAAAAATACTATGTAAGAGTTCGTTCTTATAAGAAATCTGGAAGTAAGACTTTATATTCTGCATGGTCTGGTAAGAAGAGCGTGAAGACTAACAAATAATTCATAACAAAAATTTAAAATCATAAAACTTTTCCCATCACCTCCCTGTCTAAGTAATATAAGCAACAGACATGGAGGTGATGCTATGAAAGACAGGTTTATGCAATGGATCATAGCATTGATCAAACTGGATCGGAGTTATTTTCTAAAAGATACGGAAAGAAGGAACCATGCATACAAACAAATGAGAAAGAAAGAGGAACAACGATGGAAATCAAAGAAGCAATCATAAAGGCACAGAATGGGAATCAAAGTGCATTTTCATTTTTATATGAACAAACATACAAAAGTAAATACTATCTGGCATTAAAATATATGAAAAATAAAGAAGCCGCAGAAGATGTGCTGCAAGATGCTTATCTGAAAGCATTTTCCAAACTAGGGACTTTAAAACAGCCAGAAGCATTTGAAGGCTGGCTTGGAATGATCGTTGCCAATACAGCAAAAAATATGCTGGTAAAGAAGAATCCTCTTTTATTTTCAGAGATGGCGCTAGATCAGGAAGGGGAAGAATATGTCTATGATGTAGAAGATGAAGATTCGGAAAATCAGCCCGAACTTGCATACACCAGAGAAGAAACAAAAGAACTAGTACATATTCTGTTAGATGGTTTGTCTGAAGAACAACGAATGGCTATCTTAATGTTTCATCTTGAAAATGCTTCAATCTCAGAGATTGCACAGGCAATGGACTGTTCCGAAAATACAGTAAAATCAAGATTAAATTATGGACGAAAGAATCTAAAGATTCAGGCGGAACAATTACAGAAGAAGGGATACAAACTTTACGCTGTGGCTCCAGTGTTACTTCTTGTATACTTGCTGCGTAATGATCGAAGTGTTATGGCAGCTGACAAGACATTCCTTGCAGATGGAAAAGCAATGGAGACAAAGATCCTTCAGGAATATTTCAAAAATACAGCGAAAACCACAGGAAAGATTAGCAATGCAAAAGCGGTAGATACAGCAGGGAAAGCAGCGGCAAAAAGTGCTGTTAAAGGTTCTATCGTAAATAAGATTGCAGCAATTGCAGTTGCAGTCGGTGTAATCGGTGGAAGTGCATATGGAATCGTCGCATGGAACAACCAGAGAAATCAGACAGCACAGATGGCAACCGCAACAACGGAAAGCTCAAACAGTACAAAGAACACATCAACATCAGAAAATAAAATATCATCTGCAACAACAGAAGCAACGACCGAACAGCCAAAACAGAAAATAAAACTCAGTGAAGTATACAAGAAAGTTTTAACAGATGTAGAAAATGGGAAATACGAATTTCCAGATTCACAGGGAAATACAGATTATTATTATTTTGTTAGAGATATGAATAAGGATGGTGTCAAGGAATTGATCGTTGCTCCAAAGTGGAGTGTAAACGAATATACGAATTATGACATACGAGTTTTTAGTTGCATAAATTCTGAAGAAGGTTATAAGTTGTCTGTTATTTCTGGACATAAGTGGATTTCGAATCTCTCAACAAATGGAGGAGTATGTATTCCATCTGATGGGAATGGACTTTTGATTCATAATTTCACCAAAGGCACTGGACAAAGCGATGTTCATCGTATGACAATTCAGAATGGAAAATTAGTCTATGGGGATACAGAGCAAACCTTTAGCATGGGGGATTCTGAATGGGATAAATTTGGTGAGGAAAATCCCGAGGCTACTTGGACTGCGATTTCTGATAAGAGCAAAATTGAAGAGTTACAATAACATAAATAATAGGGAAGTGAAACAAATGAATCTAACAAGAACAAGCAAATATGTAAGTCTTCTCCTCCGTCATAAGCCTGAGAAAGCAGGAATTCATCTGGATCAACACGGATGGGCAGAGGTTGATGAGTTAATCAAAGGTGTTTCCAAAACGCATATGTTCAATATGGAAATCCTTGAGGAAATCGTAAGAACTGATAATAAACAAAGATATTCATTCAACGAAGATAAAACAAAAATCCGTGCCAACCAAGGACATTCGATTCCTGTAGATGTAGAATTAAAAGAAGCAAAACCGCCCAAACAATTATGGCATGGTACAGGAGAGAAATATGTTTCAGCCATTGATGAACAAGGACTTCTTCACAAAAACAGACTATATGTTCACTTATCAACGAATGAAGAAACCGCGATCAAAGTTGGAAAACGACACGGAAAGCCAGTTTTATATACTGTGAACGCAGAAGAAATGTATCAGGATGGATATAAGTTTTTCTTATCAAAGAATGGTGTATGGCTGACGGATCACGTGCCAGTGAAATATTTAGACAAGTACAAAAATTAGAAATATTGACAGTTGAGATTAAGTATTGTAATATTGATTAGTAATGACTAACATGATAAAAACGGAGGAAACATTATGGAATTTGAGACATTACCTAAGAGGAAAGATGTAGATGATATTTTGAAATTCTTTTAGTGTGTAATATATAACTTAAAATAAACAGCCTTGTTACCATTTATTTATCATGATAACAAGGCTATTCTTTTATTTTTTAATCAATTCATATTCTTCCAACAATTTTTCAATATCCGTATCCTTGACAAACTTCAACAGCCAGCCCTTTAATTTTTCAATTGGCATTGGCAGATCCATATCAAGCAGAGATTCTCCATCCATCAATCGAACACTCGCATCCAACAAATTCCTTACATCGTACACACTTCCCCAAACCTCTGGCACTCCTCGGTCAACGTCAAGTAGTCCATACACAGCTTCCATAGCTGTTCTCACCGAATATTCAGTAGTAAAAATTGTATCTCTTGGCGTTTCAGCAAACTGACCTAAGAATGCAAAGTTAACACACCCATCAGGAATCACATCCGGGCGGTCTCTGGCGGTTCTTGGCATAAAAAATGCGGTAATATAAGGCAGCATTGTCGGTACAGTATTCGCATGATCTTTTGCTAATTCGTCGATTTCATCCAGTGGTATTCCAATATGATATAACCATTCCGCTGTAATTTCTTCTCCAGTACAATCTTTCATTGGCTTATGAATATAATTTCCTGGTGTGTCACAAAAAAGACTGTATAGCCAGATACAGATTTCACCTTCTTTTTGTTTTCGAAACTGTCCCTGACGATTGACGGTCCAGCTTAATAGCCAGTTGGAATCCTCGCAGGAAACAATACCTCCAGTTACAACCTTTCCGGAAAGAGGATCTCGTTTACAGATTCTTGTGATCGCATCAATGATCTTTGTATCACTGGTTGTGATCGTCGCAGATTCCCAACGTGTTTTACTAACATTTCCACAGAATTTCTCTGGATGACCAAAGGAAGGATCCTGTTTTGCAATATTCTTCCAAAGATTCCAGCACCCAGTGATACGAATCATTGCATCGCCATTTGCAGGTGTGTGATGATCTCCATACAGTGTACTTTCGGTACAACTTCCATTTGTCACAAAGACAAGATCATCTTTTGTCAGCGGAAGTATCTTTGTTTTAGAATTTTTGATATATTCGATACTTTTTGCAACCTTTTGATCATTTTCAAATGAAAAGATTACGTTCGTAACTTGTGTATGGAAATGAAAGATAACACCATTTTGTTTCAGATATTCGATCATTGGCAAGATCAAAGATTCATACTGATTATACCGTGTAAATTTCAAAGCTGAAAAATCAGGCAATCCACCAATATGATGGATAAACCGCTGTAGGTATAATTTCAGTTCCAAAGCACTGTGCCAGTTTTCAAAAGCAAACATTGTCCGCCAGTATAACCAGAAATCCGAATCAAAAACGTGTTCGTCAAAGACATCCTCGATTGTTTTATCATATAACTTTTCATTCGCAGTAAAGAATAACTTCATGATTTGCTTTCGACCTTTGGCATCGATATTGAATTTACCAAAGTTCTCAGAGGGTTTTCCTCGATGATTTGTTGCACGGCACAAGGAATAATTTGGATCTTCTTTGTTCAGCCAGTAAAATTCATCTAACACAGAGTTCTCTGGATGTTCCAGAGATGGAATACTATGAAATAAATCCCACAGACATTCGAAATGATCTTCCATCTCACGACCACCGCGCATAATATACCCACGATCAGGATCAGCGACTCCATCACAGGCACCGCCTGCAATATTGGATGCCTCTAAGATATGAATATGATCTCCTGACATTTGCGCATCACGAATCAGAAAACAGGCAGCAGCAAGAGAGGCAAGACCACTTCCTACAAGATAGGCAGATTTTTTTTCTATATCTTTTGGTTTCTTTGGCCTGGCAAACGCTTCATAATTTCCACTGGAGTAATAAATTCCTTTGCTATTTTTCTTCTGTTTATTTAATTCTGTGTTTTTGTAATCCGATTTTTTCACTTTTGTTTGAGGGTAAGAATATACAAGCTTTTCTTTCTTTGACTTTTTCATTGCAACAATGGCAGCACCTGCTACAGTCAGAATTCCTAGTTTTAAGATTTTTTTATTCATTTGGGTATCAGCCTTTCTATTATGATTTAAAAATAGTTTGCATCAAAAAGGTAGTTTTATTCTTTCGATATATTTGGTAAAATAAAAGAAGAATTATTCGAAAAGAATTGAGGAAAATAAAACAAGACCTTACAGTCATAACTGGCCATAAGATCTTGTCGCAGAAGAAAATGGATGACGACTTAATCATCATCGCGAGGTAAAAACGGTGGACGGAACGGATACAATTTTTCATAAGATTCAAGGTCGGCTTCTGTTCTTGGAACAACCTGGATCAATCCGGTACAGTCCGTAGTAGAGCAGATATTACACATTTCGAAGATATTTTCGTCAATTTCTTCGTTTGTAAGTTCTTGTTTCTTTTTCTTATCCTTCATGCATCGAAACCTCCTCGTTTCTTAGTATGTGATAATATCAAAAAAGTATTTTGTAAAATTCATCCAACAAAAAGTTGAAAATTTATGGAGATCAATGTATTTATGCAGAAATTACAGATAAAACACAAAACATGTTATATAGATCAAAATGGCTCCGATGGTCCGATCATCCTATGGGGAATGTACCCACATCGTGGAAATGAGATAGCACATATGTGGGAATGTCTGATGGAGACAGTCAATGATCAGGATTTTCTTTTATGTGCATTTCAGGTAGAAGACTGGAATGGGGATTTTTCCCCATGGAAAGCACCTGCTGCCTTTGGGAATGAAGATTTTAAGGGAAATGGTCTAAAAACTTTACAGTGGTTGACGAACGACCTGATTCCAGAATTAAAAACAGCTTATGGAGCAGACAGAGAAATTTATCTGATCGGATATTCCCTTGCAGGATTGTTTGCTTTATGGACAGCATATGAAACAGATATCTTCTCAGCAATTGCAAGCTGCTCAGGTTCTTTATGGTTCGAACAATGGGATCAATATGTGTCACATCATCGGATAAAGCATGAAAGTTATATCTACATAAGTCTTGGAGGAAAAGAAGAAAAAACAAAGAATCAGGTTATGGCAAGAGTTGGAGATCGAACGAGAAAACAAGAACAAATTTTGCAAAATGATCCAAAGGTAAAGAAAACAATTTTAGAATTTAATAGCGGTGGGCATTTTGCTGATTCCGAAAAAAGACTTTCCAAAGCGGTCAAATGGTTATTAAAAAATAGAAATAGCATATCGTCAAATGACAATGTGATCAATAATGTATATAATCGTGGCTTATAAATCTTTTTGATTGAGTACATCTTGTTGATATGTTAAAATTATAGAAAGCAAAAAGCATAGATCACACAGGAGGAATCAATATGAGCAAAAAAACAGCATTGATCACTGGTGCAGGTTCTGGAATCGGTCGTGCAACTGCACAGAAATTAGCGAACCATGGCATTAATTTGATTTTGATTGGACGAAATCTTAATAAATTAGAAGAAACAAAGAAGCTATGTGATAAAGTTGATATTAAATGTTTTTCAGTTGATATTAGTCACAAAGAAGAAATAAAAACATTGTTTGACCATAATTTGCAGTTTGATTATCTGATCAACAATGCAGGTGTAACGATGAATAAGAGATTTGAAGAAGTAACAGAAGAAGAATATGATCAGATCATGAGTATTAATGCTAAAGGACCATTTTTTATGTGTCAAAGTTCTTTACCAATCCTTCGTAAATCTGAAAGTGCAACAATTATTAATATTGGATCTGTAGTTGCATATAAAGGTTATATGGATCAAAGTGTTTACGCATCAAGCAAACATGCTTTGGCTGGTATGACAAAAGCATTGGCAAAAGAAGTAAGCAATGATGGAATTCGTGTGCATCTGATCAATCCGGGCGGAGTTTTAACAGATATGGTGCGACAGGCAAGACCTGATCTTCCACCAGATGCAAACGATATGATTGCACCAGAGGACATTGCGGATATTATTTATTTTATTTTAAGTCATAGAAGTAATGCGATCATAGATGAGATCAATGTACACAGAAGAACAAAAGAACCATTTTTATAAAAGATAGAATTTACTACAAAAAAGAAAATAAAACTTTTGCAGCACCCAGACTTTTAGGATGCTGTTTTTCTTTTGAGATATTCATGACAAAAATAGAAAGGAACAAAAAATTAATGAATAAAAAACAGCCGATCATAGAATTAAAACATATAAAAAAATGTTATACAAACAATGTGCCGGTCATTTATGATTTTAATCTTACGATCAATGAGGGAGAGTTTGTAACATTTCTAGGTCCTTCTGGATGTGGAAAAACAACAATTTTAAGAATGTTGGCGGGATTTGAGACACCAACGGATGGTGAAATCCTGTTTCATGGAAAAGATATCAGCATTCTACCACCAAATGAGAGAAAATTTAATACTGTCTTCCAAAAATACGCTCTTTTCCCACATTTAAATATTTATGACAATATTGCATTCGGGTTAAAAGAAAAGAAAATTCCAAAAGATGAGATTAAAAAGAAAGTAAAACGAGTACTAGAAGTCGTTGATCTGGAAGGTTTTGAAAAGCGAAAGATCGACAGCTTGTCTGGTGGGCAGCAGCAAAGAATTGCCATTGCAAGAGCAATTGTCAATGAGCCAAAGATCTTATTATTAGATGAACCATTAAGTGCCCTAGATTACAAGATGCGTCAGGAAATGCAGATCGAGTTAAAAAATATGCATAAAGAATTAGGTATTACGTTTATCTTTGTCACACATGATCAAGAAGAGGCATTGATGATGTCAGATAAGATCGTTGTCATGTCAAAAGGACAGATCCAGCAAGTTGGAACACCTGAGGAAATCTATAATAAGCCACAGAATGCTTTTGTTGCGGACTTTATCGGAGAGAGTAACATTTTTGATGGAGTAAAGAAATCAGACGATACTGTTCATTTTGCACATCATGATTTTCCATGTGAAGATGAATATGAAGCCGGTACCAGAGTTGATGTCATAATCCGCCCGGAAGATGTTATTTTATCATCTCCAGAAGATGGAAAATTTAGTGGTGAGGTTATTTCCTGCCTGTTTTGTGGCAAATTTTATGAAGTAGCTGTACAATCTGATAAAAATGAGATTGAAGCACATATTTTACACGAGATCAAACCAGGAACAAAAGTAGGAATCGATTTCACACCTGGAACGATTCATACAATGCCAAAAGATACGAAAGTAAATCATTATGTCGGTGTGATGGAAAAAGATGGTTATTTGAAATTTATGGATGGAAGTATCCCAGTTCCGGTTGAAAAGCTTTTTGATGGGTGCAGATTGGAACATGGTCATATCGTAGATCAAGATGGGCATAAAGTTCATTTAGAGGGAGAAAAGGTGAAAATGTTCTTCCCATCCAAACTTGCCAATCTTAGTGATGATCCAGAAGAAGGATATTTTCAGGGAAATATCATCTCTATTATCTACAAGGGTGATCATTATAATTATCGCATTGTGAGTGAAAATAAAGTAGAGTATTCTGTTGATGATGAAGATTTATGGAATATCGGAGATTTCGTAAGTGTCGTAATTCCGGATGATGCGATGGAATTTCAAAGAGTTTCGGAGGAAAGTAAATGAAAAATGACAGACTAAAAAGTATTCTTGGAATTCCATACTTATTGTTTTTGACAATTGTTGTTGTTTGCCCTGTGCTTATTTTATTATATTATGCATTTACCAATGGAACTGGACAATTTTCTATGGACAATTTTGTTCTGTTTTTTACAGACAGTAAGGCAATTGGAACCCTGATCTACAGCGCAATGATTGCGATCGTAACAACCGTTGTATGTTTATTGATCGCATATCCTGTGGCATATATTCTTGCAAAAGGAGATTTTAAACGCGGAAATGTATTATTGATGTTATTTGTAATGCCAATGTGGATCAATTTTACCCTTCGTATTACTGCATTAAAAGAGATCTTAACAATGATCGAAGGAAATCTTGCTTTCCATCCATTTTTAAATACAGTGATCGGAATGACTTATGATTTTCTGCCTTTTATGATCTTGCCAATTTATAATACGATCGCCAAGATCGATCATAGTTACATTGAGGCAGCATTAGATCTTGGGGCAAAACATCATCGCGTATTTACAAGAGTGATCCTTCCGTTATCCATTCCAGGGATCATCAGTGGAATTACGATGGTATTTCTTCCTGCAATGACAAATTATGTCGTACTTGATATGATGTATAACAGTACCTACATCATGGGAAGTCTTGTTGGAAGTTACTTTAATATGTATGATTGGAATAACGGATCTGTGATTTCTATGATCCTTTTGATCTTAATCTTATTTTTAAGTATGTTAACTGGCGAATTTTCAGATAAGGAGGAAAATGCTTATGACTAAAAAAACGATACAGGGTATTTTCCTTGGAATCATCTTATTACTCATGTATCTGCCAATCTTGATCTTGGCAGTTTATAGTTTTATGGATTCCGCAATCATTGGAAAATCTGGAAGTTTTACTTTGAAAAATTATATTTATCTGTTTCATTCTGAGGATTTAAGGACAATGATCTTTGGAACGATCCTTTTAGCTTTGGTCGTTGCGGTTATTTCAACGATCCTTGGAACTCTTGGAGCAATCGGGGCATTTTATTCTTCAAATAAGCTTAAGAAACCGATCCATTTGATGAATCAGATTCCTGTTGTTAATGCAGATGTCGTTACTGGTTTTTCTATTTGCGTTTTATTGATCGTCTTTTTTAAGATGGATAAAGCCAGTTATATTCCGCTTGTGCTCGGGCTGGTATCTCTTTGTAGCCCCTTTGTATATCTGTCTGTGATCCCTCGTCTAAAACAAATGGATCCACAGTTATATGAAGCGGCATTAGATCTTGGATGTTCCCCGTTTGGAGCATTAAGAAAGGTTGTACTTCCACAATTAACTTCTGGAATCGTATCTGGATTCATGATGTCAATTACATTAACGTTGGATGATTATTTTATCACAACTTATACAAAACCATCGATGTTTGACACGATCAGTACCTATGTTGTCAATGCTACAAAAGGAGCACAGACCGATGTGAAAACCGCACTATGGGCATTATCAACGATCATCTTTTTGGTTGTGATTTTTATTGTGATCGGTATGAACCATACGGGGAGAAAGGAGCATGATCATGAAATATAAAGCATTTTCTATTCTTTTTTCCATCTTACTTGTGGTCACCCTTCCGCTTGCATTATGTTCTTGTGGTTCAAAAAACAACAGCTCAAACAATGAAGAGATTGTTTTAAGAATCGCAAATTGGGAAGAATATCTTGATGAAGGGGACTGGGATGACGATGAAGAAATCAAACTGGAAAATGGGAAAAAGATCATCGGCAGAAATACTATGATCAAAGATTTTGAAAACTGGTATGAGAAAACATATCATAAAAAAGTAAAAGTCGAATATTCAAGTTTTGGAACCAATGAAGATATGTATAATCAGTTAACGATCGGTGATACATATGATCTGATCTGTCCATCCGAATATATGATCATGAAGCTTTTGGCAGAGAAAAAAATATTAAAATATTCTGATGACTTCTGGGATATTTCAAACAGTGAAAATTATTATGCAAAAGGAGTATCACCATATATAAAGAAATCATTAGATCAGTTAAGATATCACGGACAATCTGTGGGAGATTACACAGCTGGTTATATGTGGGGAACACTGGGCTATGTATATAATCCCAAATATGTTTCTAGAAAAGATGCCGAAGACTGGGGCTTATTACTCAATCAAAAATATCATAAAAAGGTAACAGCAAAAGACAGCGTCAGAGATTGCTATTTTGCTGTTCGAGGAATGCAGACACAAAAACAGATCTTAACAGATGAATTCCAAAAACAGGCAGATTACCAGAAAAAGTTATCTGCATTGTTAAATGATACTTCAGATCAAAGCATTCAAAGTGCTGGAGAGATTTTATCAAAAATGAAAGATAACGTTTATTCTTTCGAGACAGACAGTGGGAAATCAGATCTTGTCAGCGGAAAAGTTGTCGCCAATCTTCAGTGGTCTGGAGATGGTGTTTATTCTATGCAGCAGGTGGAAGAAGAAGGAATCAAACTTCGTTATGCAGTTCCAAAAGCTAGTACCAATCTGTGGTTTGATGGATGGTGTATGTTAAAGGATGGTATTGGAAAAGATAAGGAAAAGCAGCAGGCAGCACAGGCATTTGTAAACTATATCTCAAGACCAGATAATGTTGTAAGAAATATGTACTATGTCGGATATACATCTGTGATTGCTGGTGGAAAAGATCAGACAATCTATGATTATATCAAATATATGTATGGAAGCGATGATAAGAAGAGTGTTGACTATGATCTTAATTATTTCTTCAAGCAAAATGGAGACAATTATAACTATGTGATGAAAACAAGCAAAGAAATGTCAGAAGGACAGTTATATGCCCAGTATCCGACAAAAGATGTAATGAAAAGAAGTGCCGTTATGGCATATTTCGGAGATCAGACAAACAAAAAGATCAGTCGTATGTGGATTGATATGCGCTGTTTTTCTTTAAAATGATCAGATTTTTGGGAATTTTTCGTAAAAATAAATATAAATTACATCTTGACACTAGTATAATACAAGAGTTTAAATTAGTTGTAAAGACAAAGAGGTCCTATGCATAGGAAAGTATGCAAGGGCTTCTTTTTTTATTTTCATGATTTTTATAAATTACAGTCAGATAGAAAGCGAGGAAGAAATATGAGTAAAAGAATCTTAGATCATCCGATCCTTGGAAAAACAGAGGCACATCTAAAAAAATTAGAAACTCTGGCATCCAATGCAAGATCAGACAGGTTATATTAACAAGTGGAGAAGTATTTGAAGCTGAAACAGTCATTGTAGCTGCTGGATATGAAAGTCGTTACATTACAAGGACTGTAGGAATCGATATTCCGATGACAAGATATTTTGAAGAAGCATTAGTGACAGAAATGCAGCCATATATGTTTGATATCATGTTAGGTACTGCAGACGCATTCCACTTCTCGCTGATGCTAAGATCGTAAGAACCTGGGGTGGATGGCTAGATGATTCTTATGATGGAGTACCAGTGATCAGTAAAATAGATGAGATGGATGCATCCGATTTTAAAAATCTGTTTGAAAATTTGTATAACTATGAGAAATAGCTATAATGGAAGGAGGTTATCATTATGAAAGAAATAGAAGCAGGGGTCCTTGATGCCGCCAAGTGTGTTGATATCATGGAATTATGTTGGAATTTCCTAAAAAATCGAAAATCGAAGGTATGCCGATCGAAGATGTTGCCTGGGGACATGAAATATATCTAAATGTAAAAGAAAAAGGCATTGGACAACAGCTAAAAGTATGGGATCATCATATGTCTTAAAAGGAAGAAAGGAGGATGCTTATGAAAGAAAAATCAATCCTATGGAGAATCTTTCATTATATGAATCCAAAAAGAATTGATCCAAAAATGGTAAAGCTATGGATTTTCTGGATCTTATTTAATATTATTTTATTTTTTATACCACACAGTGTTTCAAAAGAATCTATATGGATCCTTGTACCAATGGCAGGACTTTTCATTTATGCACTCGTAACAAAAGATGTGATGCAAAGTCTTTTGATGGGAACATTTTCAATGTACATTTTATGGTATAAATTTGGAAGTATCATAGCATTTTTTCGCGATTGTAAAGTTGTTCTGGCAGATGAAGAAAATATTGAAATGTACATGTCTTTCTTCCTTTGTGGTGGATTGATCATCGCAATGAAGAGAAGTGGAGCAACCAAAGCTTTTACTGAATTTGTAACGAGTAAATTTGGGGAAAATGAAAAAATGATTCTTGCAACGTCAGGTATTTATGCAGGAATCATGTCAATTGATGATTATGTATCTGCATTTACAGCGGGGGCGGCATTCTCTCCATTGATTGATAAGATCAAAAAGCCAAGACTTGCACTTGCATATGTAATAAGAACTCTAAGTATTTGTGTATCTGCAATGCTTCCAGTTGGAGCCTGGGGATATTTTATCATTTTTCAGATTGCTGATGCCAAGAATGTAGCCAACAAAGCTGCTGCAACCAGTCTTTTTATGAAATCTGTTCCATTTATGTTTTATGCTATTATTGCTTGCATTGTAGCACTCTTATTTGCATTTGGACTGCTGCCAAAGATTGGTCATATGAAAAAAGCATATGAAATGTCAGATCAGGGGAAACAGCTAGGAGAACTAACTGACGGATCTGAGGAAGAGGAAAATGATTTTGATGAAACAGATCTAAGAAAACAATATATCAGTGTTCTAAATTTGATCATTCCAATGATCACGATCGCGGTTGCATTGATCGCTACCGGCTTAAACTGCTTCCTGGCTTTTGGAATTACATTGATCGTTACTGCAGTCCTTTATATTTTACAAGGAATTATGACTATTAGTGAATATGTGCAATGTGTAGTTGATGGGTTTATCGATATGGTTGATATGGTCATCATTTTAATGATCGGCTATGCCATGCAGGAAGTTATGTATACCATGGGAATAGAAGGATTCGTTCAAAATGTATGCAATATGATTCCGATCATTCGACTGATTCCATTTGTTTTATTTGTATTCTTCAGCTTCACTGAATTTTTATATAGTTTAAATTATACTCTGTATCAGATAGAACTTCCTGTTATGATCGTTGTTTTAACAAGGCTAGGTGCGAACGTACCACTCTGTATCGGAGCGATCATATCTGCCGGATTATTTGGTGCAAATGCGTGTGTAGTTTCTGATCTTGGAATTGTGTCAGCACGTGCAAACAGAGTCACTATTTATGATCAATATGAAAGTTCTCTTCCATATGTATTGATTTCAGGAGTAATATCTGCAATTTTTTATCTGATCGCTGGATTTATTTTTTAATATGAAAATGTCAGGAGGAATTCATATATGGAGAAAAAACAACCATTTTGCGAATGTTAACAGGATTTGAAAAACCAAGTGAAGGACAGATCTTTTTTCAAGGAACTGATATTACTGATCTTCCACCAAATGAACGAAAGATCAATACGGTATTTCAAAAATATGCACTTTTTCCGCATTTGAATATTTATGACAATATTTCCTTTGGATTAAAAGAAAATTTCCAAAAAGAGGTTGACAGACGTTGGGGAAATCTGTTATATAAATGTGATAGATAAAATAATAAGAGTAAGGAAGTTTTATTTATGACCCTTTTAACCTACCAGGTATTCAAAACAATCGCAGATGTGGGAAGTTTCCATAAAGCAGCAGACATTCTAGGTTTAACGCCATCTGCAATCAGCCATGCCATCTCTTCGATGGAAAATGAATTAGGATTTTCAGTATTGACAAGAAGCAAAGCAGGTGTCAATCTGACAAATTATGGAGAACAACTATTACCATATGTAAATGCTGTATTAAACTGTGATGAAAGCTTAAAGCAGGAAATCGCAGAATTAAACGGATTAAAACAAGGAAAAGTAAAAATTGGAGTATTCTCCAGTGTATGTACCAGCTGGCTTCCAGAGATCCTACATTCTTTTAAGAAAGAATATACAGAAATTGAAATTGAAGTTTTTCAGGGAACATATGATGATGTAGCTTACTGGCTCAAAAATGGAGTCGTTGACCTTGGATTTTTATCCGTATCAAGTGCAAAGGATATTCCAATCGAGCCATTATATCGTGATGAATTATTATGCGTATTACCAAGTGGCGTAAAAGAAGATAAAAGTACAAGTTATATCAATATCGAAGAAATGAAGCACCATCAGTTCGTAACACAACGAGACAGTACCGATGCAGATATCCAGAATTTTTTAAAAGAGAATTCTCTGCAGGTACAGTCAAATTATCATGTGGTGGACGATTTATCAACGATCGCACTTGTTGAGAAAGGTTTTGGAATCTGTCTGATGCCAAAACTTGTGATGACAGATATTCCATATAAGGTAGACAGTTACTCGATCAAACCACATGCAAGCCGAATCATTGGACTAGCAACGATGAATCCAAATTTTATGGCACCTGCGGTCCGCATGATGTTTAATCATATTGTTGATAAATATCAGGAAGACGAATTTAAAAAATAATATTAAAACATGAATAGGACAATTCCTTTTATAGTTAAATGGATTTGTTCTGTTTTTTTATTGATAAGTAGTTTACAAGATATTTTATATAATTTTTCTATTATACAAAGTAAATATTATAGGTATAATCAATAGCCAGTCATAAAAAATATTAATTATCCGAAGTAAAAACTAGATGGTAATATTAAAATTATAGAAAACCTATTGCAATAGTAGGAAAAATAAGAACGTCGAAATGGTAATTGAAGAATTTAAAGGAAAAAGTGTGGTTGTTACTGGTGCAGCAGCTGGAATGGATTCCAATTTTGTTTTTGGAGAAACCACAGACATTAAAGAAGCTTTAAATCCAACAGGGAGTGTCAAAGACCGTGCTGCCTTAAATATGATTGAAAAGGCTGAAGCTGAAGGTAAATTAAAACCAGGAGGAACGATCGTTGAAAGTACCAGTGGAAATACTGGAATTTCTCTTGCAGCATTTGCAGCAGCGAAAGGTTATCATTTACATATCTTTATGGAACCAGGATGTATACCGGAACGAGTTCAGATATTAAAAGCATACGGGGTGACCGTTCAATATTATCAGGATATTCCAGGATTTAACGAGATCATTGCAAATTATGGATTTGATAAAGAACGTATCAGCAGCAGCGGTTCTTGCGGCAAAAATTTTATAGTGGAGTCGGTGGAATTGGATTAATCTTAAATGAAGTGTATCGTCTTTACCAGGACGAGAATGCAAAAGCAGGAGCAATGGAGATCCTTGATCATTATTTAGATACTTCTACAGAAGACAATGAAGAAATTTACTGGAGTAACAACAGTCCTGTCTTTTTTGATGGCGGAAATATCTTATATCTGCTAGATTGTTGCAATACCTATAAAGAATTATCCTCCAAACTAAATGAAATTATTGTAAAAGCAACGAATCATATTTTAAATCAGGCGATCGATCATAAGGATGGTGGATTAGAAATCGATCATCTTCATATCGATTTTAAACATAAAGAACCTAATTTTGAATTCGGAACTGCTGGTATGGTTGTGGCTTTGTTGCAGATATATTGTCTGGAGAAAAATAAAAATGGAATTGTTGGATTGATTGACGATCCTTATTATAAATGAAAATTTTTGCAGACCTTTATTCTTTGTGCTAGAATAAATTTATATGGATTTTATATTTTAGGAGGTAGCATATGAAAGTCAAAGGTGTAAGATTATATGCAAAAGACGATATTCGCCTGGAAGAATTTGAACTTCCAGAGATCAAGGATGATGAGATCCTTGTCAAAGTAATGAGTGATTCCATTTGCATGTCAACCTGGAAGATGGTAAAACAAGGAGCAAACCATAAGCGAGTTCCAGCAGATGTCGCAGAACATCCAGTTATCATTGGCCATGAATTTGCCGGAGATATCGTAAAAGTCGGTAAGAAATGGCAGGATAAATTCAAACCAGGTCAGAAGTTTGCACAGCAGCCAGCAATTCCGGGACAGGCTGAATCTCCGGGATATTCTTATACACAGTGTGGTGGTGCTGCAACTTATTGTATTTTCCCAAATGATATTATTGAAGTCGGATGTTTATGGACACATGATGGCGATTCTTATTTTGAATCTTCTGTTGCAGAACCAATGTGCTGCGTTATTTGTGGATATAAGACAAATTATCATGTGAAGGACCGTTATGAACATGTAATGGGAACTAAAAAAGGAGGAAGCATCGCAATTCTTGGTGGATGTGGTCCAATGGGATTAGGTGCCGTAAGTTATGCATTAGCTATTGAGAATAAACCAGCGAAAGTGATCGTTACAGATATCGATGATGCCAAATTAGAAAGAGCAAATCAGGTTATTTCCGTAGAAGAAGCTAAAGAAAAAGGCGTGGAATTAATCTATGTTAATACAGCTAAGATGAATAATCAGGTAGAAGAATTAAAAGCTTTATCTGTTGATGGTAAAGGTTTTGATGATGTCTTTGTTTATGTACCAGTCAGAGGAGTTGCTGAACTTGGAAATAAAATCTTAGCTTATGATGGATGTATGAATTTATTTGCAGGTCCTACAGATTCCAAATTCTCAGCTGATATGAATTTATATGACTGTCATTATAACGCAACAAAGATTCTTGGAAGTACTGGTGGAAATATTGATGATATGAAGGAAGCTATTGATCGTGCAGCAAGAAAAGAAATCAAACCTGCAGTAATGATCACTCATGTTGGAGGAATTGATTCTATCGTTGATACAACAAAAAATCTTCCAGACATTCCAGGTGGAAAGAAATTGACATACCTTCATATCAATATGCCAATGACAGCAATTTCTGATTTAAGAAGTCTTGCAAAAGATGATCCATTCTTTAACGATCTTGCTGATATTTGTGACAAGCATAACGGATTATGGAGTGCAGAAGCTGAAAAGGCTTTATTAACACACTATGGTGTAGAATAAACATATGAACAAATCCAGAACATATATTGCCATTGATCTAAAATCATTTTACGCTTCGGTTGAATGTGTAGAACGAGGACTGAATCCATTGACAACAAATCTGGTTGTAGCAGATGAGTCAAGAACGAGTAAGACTATCTGCCTGGCAGTCTCACCTTCTTTGAAGTCTTATGGAATTTCAGGGCGGGCGAGGCTGTTTGAAGTTATACAAAAGGTAAAGATGGCAAATGCTGATCGAAAAAGCCGGATTTACGGAGATTTTGATGGAGAATCTTATAATAAACCTAAATTAGATACAAATCCCAAAAAGGAAATAACTTATATTGTTGCACCGCCAAGAATGGCTCATTATATTTCTATGAGTAGAAAGATTTTCAGGTGTTATTTAAAATATATAGCACCAGATGATATTCACCCATATTCTATCGATGAAGTTTTCATTGATGCAACAGATTACCTCAAATTATATCAATTGAGTGCAAAAGAACTTGCTATGAAAATGATCAAGGCTATTCTTAAAGAAACAGGAATCACTGCAACTGCAGGAATCGGGACAAATCTTTATCTTTGTAAGATCGCAATGGATATTGTTGCCAAGCATACAATGCCAGATCAGAATGGTGTGCGTATTGCAAGCCTTGATGAACACTCTTATCGTGAACAGTTATGGGATCATCAACCGCTTACGGATTTTTGGAGAGTTGGGAAAGGTTATCAAAAGAAGTTAAATCAGATAGGAATTTTTACAATGGGGGATATTTCCAGATGTTCTATTGGAGAAGATACTTCATTTTATAATGAAGATCTTTTATATCGGACATTTGGAATCAATGCAGAACTATTAATCGACCATGCCTGGGGATATGAACCATGTACGATGAAGGATATCAAATCTTATGAACCAGAAACTAAAAGTATTGGAAGCGGTCAGGTTCTTTCTTGTGCGTATTCCTGTGAGAAAGCCAAACTGGTTTTAAAAGAGATGATCAACGAACTAGTCCTTGATCTTTTTGAAAAAATGGTTATGACCGATCAGATTGTGTTAACAGTTGAATATGATACAGAAAATCTTAAGAGCAATTATAAAGGTGAAATTTCTACAGATATGTATGGAAGAAAAATTCCAAAGCATGCACATGGAACAAGAAATCTTGAAGAATGGAGTGCATCTGGCAAAAAGATCATGAAAGCTGGACTAAGTTTATATGATGAGATCGTTGATCCGGTTTTAAGTATCCGTAAACTTTATGTGACAGCAAATCATATCATTTCAAATACAAAAGCAGAAGAAAAAAAGCAGTATCAACAGATATCCATGTTTGATCTTCTTCAAGCAGAAAATGAAGGTCAAGAGAAAGTTGATATAAAAAGAGATGATATCCGAGAAAAAAATCTTCAAAAAGCTGAACTTGAGATCAAGAAGCGATTTGGTAAAAATGCGATCATGAGAGGAATCAGCTTAGAAAAAGGTGCAACAGCGAAAGAACGCAACGATCAAATTGGAGGACATAAAGCATGAATAAATATGAAGATATGATTGATATGAAACGCCCAGTTTCCAAAAAACATCCACCTATGCCAATCAAAGATCGTGCAGCACAATTTGCTCCATTTGCAGCCTTATCCGGGCATAGAGAAGCTTTGGCTGAAGAAATAAAAAAATACGATGAAGACCTCGGCTATCAATAAAGAATCATAAAAAAGATGCATTCCTAAAAATGTTTACGGAATGCATCTTTTTTAATTATATAGAAATTTATTTTGTTACATATTTTTCTTTTAATTCGGCAACTTTATTTCCATATACGTCGTTGCGTTTTTGCTGAAGAATAATATTCTTGATTGTATCTGCAACATCTTCGTAAACAGAAGCCTGTGCATCTTTTTTATCTTCAACCTTAATGAGGTGGTATCCAAACTGAGTCTTGACAGGTCCTACAATATGTCCAATCTCTGCAGCGAAAGCGGCATCTTCAAATTCTTTGACCATCTGTCCTCTTGTGAAAGCACCAAGATCTCCTCCCTGCTGTTTGGATGGACATGTTGAGAATTCTTTTGCAGCATCTTCAAATGTAATTTCCTCAGCAACGATCTTCTCAAGAATTTCCTGACATTTGTCTTCTTCATCTACAAGAATATGTTTTGCATGAACTGTTTCTCCAGCCATAAACTGATTTTCATTTGCTTTATAATATTCTTTTGTCTCTTCCTCAGTAACAGCAATATCCTTCATTGCTTCTCCAACAGCCATCTGTGCAAGAATCTCTCTCTTTGCATGTGCCAGATTATCTTGGAAAGCATCTGTTTCTTCCAGTTGCATTTCTTCACCTAATTTAGCGAATAAATGAACCGTGATGATCTGTTCTAAACACTGATTTCTGAAATGTTCATTTGAAGCATAAGCTTGCTGTTCTTTTGGCAGAGCAGCGATTAATGCATCAACGTCTTTCTGTGTGATTTCTTCTCCGGCAATAACAGCCAGTACATTCTGGTTATCCATAATGATTTCTCCTTTAATCTTACTTGTGATTGAGGGGTTATTATATCATAAATCGTAAGTATTTGGTAGATTTAAGTAAAAAAATAAGATATAATAAAAAAATGAATTATAAAAAGAAACTGGTACGCAGCCTATGGAACAAATTATTAAATATGAATTAATTATTAACAAAGCACTGCGATCTGCATTAGAATATGATAAACTAGATGAACAGATTAATGAATTACAGCAGGTTGATATGGATATTATTGTTTTAAGACTTGGTGGTGCTTTTTCAAGAGAAGACGAAGCATTAACTTTTGATCAGTTGTATCGCAATGCTGATTCTGCCATGTATCATAGTAAAAAGATTCCTGGCTGTCATGCGACTATCTATAATGAAAAACTGGAGGTAAAATAAGATGTCGATCATACCGATTACCGATTTTGATGACCCACAATTAGATATTTATGCTCGTCGGTCTGAAGGACAACTGTTGCATTTTTATGAACCCAAAGAAGGTATTTTTATTGCTGAAAGTCCACGAGTAATACAGACAGCCTTTGATGAAGGATATGAACCAATCTCATTTCTTGTAGAAGAACGTCATGTTAAGACTCAGGCGAAACATATTTTAGAGCAGTACCCAGATATTCCTGCTTATACCGCCAGCTATGATGTATTGAAAAAACTGACAGGATTTGTCATGGCAAGAGGAATGCTTTGTGCTATGCATCGAAAGAAACTGCCTTCTCTTACTGATGTATGTAAAAATACAAATCGTATCGTTATTTTGGAGAATGTTATGAATCCAACGAATGTCGGGGCAATTTTTCGCAGTGCAGCAGCATTAAATATGGATGCCATACTGCTTACGAAAGGATGTTCTGATCCGTTGTACCGCAGATCTGTCCGGGTAAGTATGGGTACTGTATTTCAAATTCCATGGACTTTTGTTGATCACACAGTTTCATGGCCGGAAAATGGTATCAGACAATTAAAGGAACTTGGATATAAAACAGTTGCGATGGCTTTAACAGATCGTTCTGTAAGTATTGACAATCAAAAATTGATATCCGAAGATAAATTGGCTGTTGTACTTGGAACAGAAGGTGATGGTTTAAATGATGCCACGATATCATTATGTGATTATACAGCCAAAATCCCGATGGCACACGGTGTAGACTCTCTGAATGTTGCAGCTGCCAGTGCAGTAGCTTTTTGGCAGCTTTCTAAAAGATAAAATATTTTATATACGATATATAGAAGGAATTAAACAAAAATATGAACTCAAATTTTGAACATTATCGAATCTTTTATTATGTAGCGAAATACGAAAATCTTACAAAAGCAGCTTCTGCAATGCACACAAGCCAACCATCGGTAACAAGAACGATTCACAATCTTGAGAAGAATCTTGGCTGCCGTCTATTTGAGAGAAGTAAAACAGGAATGAAACTTACTCCAGAAGGTGAAGTATTTTATGAATATATTGCTGCAGGTTGTTCTCAGTTTTTTAAGGCAGAAAGTAATTTAAGCGATATGTTAAGCCTTGATAATGGAACAATTTATATCAGTGCTACAGAAACAGCCTTACATTGCTATTTATTTCAGGCAATGGAATCTTTTAATGCAAGATATCCTAATGTCCATTTTAAGATTTTAAATAATAGCACAAAGAAATCTATTCATATTGTCAAAGAGGGAAATGTTGATTTTGCAGTTGTCTCTGCACCATTTCATATAGAAAAACCTCTAAAAAAGCAAATATTAAGAGAATATCATGATATTTTAATTAGTGGAAAACGTTACAGCGAATTAAAAGGAAAACAATTATCTATTAATCAACTCTCAAAATATCCATGGATCAGCCTTACATCCGAAGCAATCACAAGGAAATTCCTAAATCAGTATTTCGAGAAAAATGGATTAAAATTTGAACCAGATATTGAACTTGCAACAACAGATATGATCTTGCCAGCAGTTCGGCATAATCTTGGAATCGGATTTATCCCACCGGAATTTGCTATTGATGATCTTGATTCGGAAGAAATCTTTGAGATTCATGTGCAAGAAACATTTCCAGAACGAAATATTACTTTGATTTATGATACAGAATATCCTCAAAGCATTGCCGCTAAAGAATTTTTGAAATTTTTAAGTGAAACAACCATCCTATAAAATAAAAAATCTCCAAAGATAGAATAAATTTCATCTTTGGAGATTTTTTAGAACAATATAAAAGTGTAAACTAGTTACCTTTATTTAGGATATTTTTATCATAACATGAACATAATTGTGCGTAAAATACATTTTTTACATCATATTCATAACAAATTGATATGGATAATCAAAAGATTTTCTTAAGGAGTAAAAAAATAAATTTTAATTATTTGATATTGTAAAAATATATGATAAAATACGGAGAGAGAAAATAAGGAGGGTATTTTATAATGTTTTCTAAAAAATTTACAGCGCTTACAAGCGTTTTTTTGATTTTTGCGATTGTAGTAGGCGGTATGCTTGGATTTTACGATGCCAGATTAGAAGCTGCAGTTACTCCAAAAAAGCAATCCATGGATAAGGTTAAGATTAAAAACAAAAAAGATCTGACATTTGATAAAGACGTTGTTAATATTTTGTTGGTCGGCTCTGATAATGGAGCTCAGGGATCTGAAGATGGTGATCATGGAAGATCTGACAGCATGATGGTTGCAACGATCAATTTTAAGACAAAAGAATTAAAATTAACATCTTTTCTCCGTGATATGTATGTTGAGATTCCGGGACACGGAAGAAACAAATTAAACGCAGCTTATGCATTTGGTGGAGAAGAACTTCTATATCAGACACTTGCCCAAAACTTTAATATTAAAATTGATAAATTCTGTATTGTGGATCTTTCTGCTTTTGAGAAAGTTATCAATCGCATTGGCGGTATTGAAATGACTCTTGAAAAAAGAGAAGCAGAATATCTTAATACAACCAACTATATTTCCAAGAAGAAATATCGTAATGTAAAACCTGGTAAGCAGACATTAAATGGATGTCAGGCATTGGGCTATGCAAGAGTCCGTCATGTATATTCTAAAAAATATGGAGATGAAGAATTCGGGAGAACTGGAAGACAACGTGCTGTTATGCAGGCAACTTTCCAGAAAATGTTAAAGCATAATCCTGCGGATCTTGTAACTATTGCTATTGATGCATTAGGCGATGTATCTACAGATATGGATTCTACTTATATTAAGAAACTTATTTTTTCCGTAGCCACTATGGGAACTACAGAGATTGATCAGCTTCGTGTGCCAATTGAGAATACTTATAAGACAGCCGTTGTCGGACATTACCCTCCTTGTGGTTTTGTATTTTTTGTAAACTTTAAAGCTAATCAGGAAGCATTAAAATACTTTATGTTTAATAAAGGAAAACGCCAAGATTTCGCGCAGAATTATGGTGGTGCAGATGCTGCAGAAACTTGCGGATATCCATCAAAATACGATTATAATCGTTCCAAAGGAGATTCTGGAAATATCTTTAATAGTTCCAATACAACAGAAGGTGAATAAAACAAACAAATTACTTATTGATAATTTTTCTCATTCTTTTCACTGCAATTAGCCTTGAGTAATTGATATTTGATGGTTTATAATGTACAAAGTTACCAAAGGAATAACATTTAAAATTATTCCTTTCGGATACAAGAAGTTAATGATAAATCATATAAATATTACAGGAGGATACAGACATGGATTTAACAAAAGTTTTATCAGTAGTAAAGAGCAAAAAGACAGGATTTTTTGCAGCAGGAGTTTTATTTGGTACAGCAGGTATTAAAGCATTATCAAGTAAAGATGCTAAAAAATTATATACAAATGCAACAGCTGCCGTTCTTCGTGCAAAAGAATGTGTTATGGATACAGTAACAACAGTTCAGGAAAATGCAGAAGATATTTATGAAGAAGCAAAGCAGATTAATGAAGACAGAGCTGCTGCAGAAGAAGAAATGGAAGCTTACGCTGAAGCTGATGATGATGAAGAAGCAACAGAAGAAGTTTCCGAAGATGCTTTTAAAGAAGTAGAAGAATAAGAAAAAATATTTAATACAAACACCTGCAGTTTATTTTCTGCAGGTGTTTTCAAAGAAGAAGGAGTTTATATGAAATTTACGATCAAACATGAGATCCGTGGCAGAATTCGTATCCATAACTGTCAGCGAACGATGAGTACTGATCAGGCAGATGAACTTCAATATTATCTGACAACAAAAGATTTTGTCACATCTGTCAAAATCTATGACCGCACGAACGATATTGTGATCTGTTATAATACAGATCGTGAAAAGATTCTTAACACTTTAAAAAAATTTTACCATGGAATCATTACTGTTCCAGATAATTATCAAGAAAGTCAGAGCAGACAGCTAAACCAGTCTTATTGGGATAAGATTACAAGTAAGGTACTCTTCCATTATGGAAGTAAATTGTTTTTCCCATATCCATTAAGAGCCGGTATCACAGCTGTCAAATCTGTAAAATACATATATGAAGGAATACATACACTTGCACAAGGAAAAATTGAAGTTCCAGTGCTTGATGGTACTGCGATTGGTGTATCTATGCTAAGAAGGGATATCAATACCGCATCCTCTATCATGTTCTTACTTGGAATCGGTGAAATTCTTGAAGAGTGGACACATAAGAAATCTGTCGATGATCTTGCCAAGAGTATGTCATTAAATGTTGGGAAAGTATGGAAAGTCGATGGCAATCATGAAGTTTTAGTATCTTCTAATGAAATTCAGACAAATGATATTGTTCATGTTCAGATGGGAAATATGATTCCTTTTGATGGTGTTATCATTGAAGGAGAAGCTATGGTCAATCAGGCATCTTTAACTGGAGAATCTATTCCTGTCCGTAAAACAATAGATGGATATGTTTATGCAGGAACAGTTCTTGAAGAAGGAGACTTAAAAGTCTGTGTTAAAGAAGCTAACGGATCAGGTAAATTTGATAAGATCGTTACAATGATCGAAGAATCTGAGAAATTAAAATCATCTTTAGAAAGTAAGGCAGAACATCTTGCAGATCGTCTGGTTCCTTATACATTAGTTGGAACTGCCCTCACATATTTGCTTACAAGAAATGTAACAAAAGCATTATCTGTATTGATGGTTGACTTTTCATGTGCCTTAAAACTGGCAATGCCAATTTCCGTTTTATCAGCAATCAAAGAGGCAAATGATCATAATATTGTTGTCAAAGGTGGAAAATACTTAGAGGCAACGGCAGAAGCTCAGACAATCGTATTTGATAAAACAGGTACTTTAACAAAAGCAGAGCCAACAGTTTTAGATATTGTTTCATTTAATGGTATGAAATGTCAGGAATTATTAAGAATTGCTGCATGCTTAGAAGAACATTTTCCTCATTCTATGGCCAAAGCTGTTGTTCAGGCAGCCAAAGATCGTAATCTTGTGCATGAAGAGTTGCATTCAAAAGTTGAATATATTGTAGCTCATGGAATTTCTTCTATGATCGAAGATAAGAAAGTCGTAATCGGAAGTTATCATTTTGTATTTGAGGATGAACAATGTACGATTCCAGAGGGAAAACAAGAATTATTTAACAGTCTTCCAGAAGATTGTTCTCATCTGTATATGGCGATTGAACATAAGCTTGCAGGTGTGATCTGCATTGAAGACCCACTGCGTGAAGAAGCAAAAGATGTCATTAAGGCTTTAAAAGAAGCTGGTATTTCCAAGGTTGTCATGATGACAGGAGATAGTGAACGAACAGCAAGAGTTATCGCAGAAAAAGTTGGTGTAGATGAATATCATGCCGAAGTACTTCCGGAAGAAAAAGCTGCATTTGTTGAAGCTGAAAAAGCTGCGGGAAGAAAAGTTATCATGATCGGTGATGGAATCAATGATTCTCCGGCACTATCTGCAGCAAATGTTGGAGTTGCGATCAGTGATGGAGCTGAAATTGCACGAGAGATTGCTGATGTAACGATTGAAGCTGATCATTTACATGGTTTAGTAGCATTAAAACATATCAGTAATAGTTTGATGCATCGTATTCACAATAATTACCGCTTTATTGTTGGATTTAACGCAGGACTTATTGGTGCTGGTGTTTTAGGAATCTTACAGCCAACAACATCTGCATTGTTACATAATACATCGACCCTTTGTATTGGGCTTAGAAGCATGAAAAATCTGCTTCCAGAAGAAGAAACTGAATAATATCTGGATTTTATCCCAAAAGCATTCACGCCCTGTATTATAAGCAGGAACTGAATGCTTTTTATTTTTGTTAGTTTATGATACTATAAATATAAAATGAGTAAATAAAAATAAACAGGAGATTTTTTATGGAACGAGACTTAACACATGGAAGTATTGGAAGAAATATTTTAAGATTTTCACTTCCATATTTTTTATCGTATTTTTTACAGACACTATATGGAATGGCAGATTTATTTATTATTGGACAGTTTGATTCTGTTTCTGGGACAACAGCTGTCTCTATTGGTAGTCAGGTAATGCATATGATCACCGTTATGATTGTTGGAATTGCAATGGGTACAACCGTTATGATTGGTAAATCAGTCGGAGCAAAATTAAAAAAAGAAACATCAAAGATCATCGGAAATACGATTACTTTATTTTTAGGTATTTCCATCGTTTTAACATGTATTTTATTGTTTTTTGTAAATCCAATCGTAGATATTATGTCTACACCAACACAAGCTGTTGCAGGAACGAGAGCTTATCTTATGATCTGTTTTGCAGGAATCCCTTTAATTACAGCATATAATATCATAAGTTCTATTTTCAGAGGCCTTGGAGATTCCAAAAGTCCGATGTATTTTATTGCGGTTGCATGTTTTTTTAATATTATATTAGACTATATCTTTATTGGCATATTCCACCTTGGTGCTTCTGGAGCAGCACTTGGAACAACTCTTGCACAAACGATCAGCGTTGTTATCGCTTTATTAGCAATATTAAAAAAGAACACAGGTATTTCTGTTCACAAAGAGGATTTGAAACCACAGGCTCGAACTTTAAAGAATATTTTACAGATTGGAATTCCTATTTCACTTCAGGATGGATTTATCCAAATATCCTTTATTATCATAACGATCATTGCAAACCAAAGAGGTTTAAATGATGCTGCCGCTGTTGGAATTGTTGAGAAGATCATTAGTTTTGTATTTCTCGTTCCATCCTCTATGCTGTCTTGTGTATCTGCAATTTCTGCACAAAATATCGGAGCTGGAAAGGATGATCGTGCTTATAAAACATTACAGTATGCAACAATGATTGCTGTAAGTTTTGGACTAGTTGTCGCTGTTTGTATGCAGTTTATCTCTAATCCAGTTGTCGGAATTTTTACAAATGATGTGTTTGTTATCAAGATGGGAAGTCAATATATCAGAAGTTACATATGGGATTGTATGATTGCAGGAATTCATTTTAGTTTCAGTGGTTATTTCTGTGCTTATGGTAAATCAGGAATTTCATTTTTACATAATGTATTGTCCATTGTGCTGATCCGAATTCCAGGTGCATTTTTGGCTTCAAAATATTTTGCTAACACACTTTATCCAATGGGTTTTGCCGCACCATGTGGATCATTACTGTCCGTCATCATATGTATCTCTGCACTTTATTATTTTAAAAATATTAAAAAAGAAATAACCGTATAAATAAAGTACGAGATTGAAGTAAAACTTATGAACAGCATACTTTAATATGCTTTAACCATAAAATTTCATATTTATTATGGTTAAAACAATCAATTTTTGGTAAAATTGCATTAAGATATATTTATATAATACCAAAGAGATAATAAAAAATAGGAGTAACTTATTATGCCAGTATTTGATTTTAGTAACGATACAACCGGGAAACAAGAAGAAGCCGTTTGTACTTATACAACTTTTTCTTCTAACGAAGATCATGCAACAATTAAATGTCCAATCTTAATTCTTTCAAACAAACGAAAAGACTGGGCGCATCATTCCTGTGGTTTTTTTTCAAATCAGGACAAACAAACTGCCTTTGAATTTGAAGAAGAAGATGGGACGATCATTTCTGATATCTTACGAATTGATGCACGATTCGTAAGTTTGATCAAATGGCTTGGAGAAAATCATATTCATGTTCGTCTATCAGGAGAAAACACATCCGAAGGCTATTGTGTATATAAGATTCGTGAAATAGCTTTTGGAGGTGGTACAAAGTTATCAGCGGAAGATGGGTTCCTTCAGTTTATGATCGAACGTTTATTCCAAAGTGATGCACCTGAGGATAAACCATCTGATGAAAATCAAGATGAAATGGGTGATGATATGAAACTTACAAGTATTCAAAGTATTACCGATTTTATGACATGTGCAGGCCGTACTTTGCCAGATAACATCCGATTATGGGCCAGAAGAAACCTTGCTGTTGCACGTTCCCATGAAGTATCACAAGAAGAAAGAAGACATGCTCAGCGTGCATTATCAATCATGATGAATATTCAGTGGAAGAGTGATTATTTTAAAGCAATTGATCCAGATGAAGCCAGAAAGATTCTGGATGAAGAACTTTATGGTATGGAGCGTGTGAAACAAAGAATCATTGAAACGATCATTCAGATCAATCGTACCCATACATTACCAGCATATGGATTATTATTAGTCGGTCCTGCTGGAACAGGAAAATCACAGATTGCATACGCTGTAGCCAGAATTTTAAAGCTTCCATGGACAACCCTTGATATGAGTTCTATCAATGATCCAGAACAGCTCACTGGAAGCTCCAGAATATATGCAAATGCGAAACCTGGAATCATTATGGATGCATTTTCCATGGCGGGAGAATCAAATCTTGTATTCATTATCAATGAGCTTGATAAAGCAAATTCAGGAAAAGGAAATGGAAACCCAGCCGATGTATTATTAACCTTACTTGACAATCTTGGATTTACAGACAATTATATGGAATGTATGATCCCAACTGTTGGTGTTTATCCAATTGCTACCGCAAATGAAAAAGATCAGATCAGTGCACCTTTGATGTCACGTTTTGCAGTCATTGATATTCCTGATTATACACCAGAAGAGAAGAAGGCTATTTTCTCGAGATTTGCACTCCCAAAGATTTTAAAACGTATGGGACTTAAAGAAGATGAATGTATCATGACAGATGAAGCCTTGGATACTGTAATTGAACTGTATTCAGAAACAACAGGAATCAGAGATCTTGAGCAGGCGGCAGAACATATTGCAGCGAATGCATTATATCAGATTGAAGTTCATCACGTATCCAGCGTAACATTTGATGGTAAAATGGTAAGAGAATTATTATTATAAAATCATAACAAGTGTTGGTATTTAAGAAGCCAATATTTGACGAAATATCAAAAATAATGATATAGTAAAAAATATCAGATATTATAAATATTAACATAATGAAACAATCAATGAAACAATCAAACGGAGGTCAAATTGCCATGGACATGGAAAAAATCTATTTAACTATGAAACGTACTGGAGCTGGAAACATTGTTCTTGGAATCTTATCCATTTGTGTTGGTCTTACATCAGGAATCATGCTGATCGTAACTGGTGCAAATTTATTAAAGAAAAAGAAGCACATTAGTTTTTAATTTTACAATTTGAATTTAATTAAGGGAACATTTAAAAATCAATTTAGATGTTCCCTTAATTTTTTATAGAAATTAGTGATTAAAAGATAGAAAGAATAGGTATATTTCCAAAGATTAATCTATACGCAAAATACCAATTTAAATTATAGATTAGAATAAAGAATTAAGAAGCCGGCATTTTACCGGCTTCTCTCGATATTTTTTATCTATTTGGATTCTTTTAAATCAGTTTCAAAATATTACTTATTTTACATAAATCCAATTGCTACTCCAATTAATCTTATGATCAATGCTGCAATCCATGCGATGATACATTGCCACAATGCAAGACCAACCGCCCATCTTGTTCCTAATTCACGTTTAACAGATGCAATTGCTGCAACACATGGAGAATACAGTAAACTAAATACTAATAAAGAACTTGCTGCCAACGGCGTGATTGCTGCTGTGATATTTCCATTAAATAAAACCCCTAATGTTGAAACAACGCTCTCCTTTGCCATAAATCCACTGAGCAAGGACGTTACAATTCTCCAGTCTCCTAATCCTAATGGTGATAATAAAGGAGCTATGAATCCAGCTACTATTGCTAAAATACTATGAGCAGAATCTTCTACCATATTTAACTGTAGATCAAATCTTTGTAAAAACCATACCACAATTGTTGCAACTAAGATCACGGAAAACGCTTTCTGTAAGAAATCTTTTGCTTTTTCCCATAATAACTGTACTACATTCTTCGCTCCTGGAAGTCTGTAATTTGGTAATTCCATAACAAAAGGTACTGGTTCTCCTTTAAATAAAGTCCCATTATATAAAAATGCAATCAAAATGCCGATTACGATTCCTAATAAATATAATCCAGCCATAATAAATCCCCCACGTTTTGGGAAAAATGCACTGACAAAGAAAGAATATATCGGAAGTTTTGCAGTACAACTCATAAATGGTGTCAAAAGAATCGTCATCTTACGATCTCGTTCGCTCGTTAAAGTTCTTGTTGCCATAACCGCTGGAACGGTACATCCAAAACCAATCAGCATTGGAACAATACTTCGTCCAGATAATCCAATCTTTCGAAGCATTTTATCCATAACAAATGCAACTCTTGCTATGTATCCGCTATCTTCCATCAATGATAAGAAGAAAAATAATGTTACAATGATTGGCAAAAAGCTTAGTACACTTCCTACTCCAGTGAAAATTCCATCAATGATCAGACTATGAATCGCATGGTTGACATGAGCTGCAGTTAATGCCTGATCCGTAAGTCCTGAAAGCTTATCAATTCCTAATTCCAGGATTCCTTGAAGCCAGGCACCGATCACATTAAATGTCAAATAAAATACCAAAACCATGATTCCTATAAAACAAGGAATCGCTGTATATTTTCCTGTTAAAATACGATCAATCTTTTCACTTCGGATTCGTTCTTTACTTTCTTTTGGTTTCACAACCGTCTGCTCACATAAACGTTCAATAAAATCAAATCGCATATCTGCAATTGCTGCACTTCGATCCAAGTCACGTTCTGTTTCCATTTGTTTGACGATATGATCCAACATTTCCATTTCATTTTGATCAAGTTTTAATTGTTCTAAGATCAGATGATCCCCTTCAATCGCTTTTGTCGCTGCAAAACGAACCGGTATCTGTGCTTTTTCTGCATGATCTTCAATCAAATGAATTACGGCATGAATACAGCGATGTACAGCACCATCATGATCTTCTTTATCACAAAAATCTTGTCTTAATGGTTTTTCCTGATATTTTGCAATATGAAGTGCATGTTTTACAACTTCATCGACTCCTTCGTTCTTTGCTGCTGAAATCGGAATAACTGGAACACCAAGCAAGGATTCCATTTCGTTTACATTAATTGATCCTTGGTTTCCAAGCACTTCATCCATCATATTTAAAGCCACAACCATTGGTATATCCATTTCCAGTAATTGCATAGTAAGATATAAATTACGCTCAATATTTGTTGCATCCAAAATATTAATGATTGCCTTTGGTTTATTTTCTAATACAAAATTTCTGGAAACAATCTCTTCATTGCTGTAAGGCGACATGGAATAAATTCCCGGAAGATCTGTTACATTCGTTTCTGGATGTCCTTTGATCGATCCATCTTTTCGATCGACTGTAACACCTGGAAAGTTCCCAACATGTTGATTAGCCCCAGTTAACTGATTAAATAACGTTGTTTTGCCACAGTTTTGATTTCCAACTAAAGCATAAGTTAATGGTGTTCCATCTGGAAGTGGATGTTCATCTTCTTTAGAATGATATTTTCCCTCTTCGCCCAGACCAGGATGTTCAGAGGTTTTCATATATTCTGCACCTTTATGACTTCTGCTTCTTTTCACAATTGGATCAATTTCAATCTGGTCGGCTTCTTCTAAACGAAGTGTCAGTTCATATCCATGAATCTGCACTTCCATGGGATCCCCCATTGGTGCAAGTTTTATAACTGTGATTTCAACACCTGGGATCATTCCCATGTCAAGAAAATGCTGTCTTAGTGCACCATGGCTACCAACACTTTTGATCACTGCACTTTTACCGACTTTTAATTCTTTTAGTGTCATAGTTTCATATCCTTTATCTTTAATTGTTATAATTGATTAGATATTTCTAACCAGACATATTGTATCACACTTTTGATAATTTTTCTCAATTATTCTTTAATTTTAAATAAAAAATAGCGTAAAATCCACATGATCCATGCAAATACTACACTATTTTTTATAACAATATTGATTTTTATGAGATATATTATAAAATATCTTAGAATAATTTATAACAATCTTTGCTTTTTATTCAATTCCTGTTACTTTGTAATCTTTGTCTTCAATGGTCTGTGTTAAAACTTCGTCTGAAATTTCAGTTGTCATAGAAACAACAGCTGTTCCACTTTCATGGCTTACCACTGCTTCTGTAACACCATCAATTGACTCTAAAGCTTTCTTTACAGTAGCTTCGCAGTGTCCACACATCATTCCTTCGATTTTCATTGTTTTCTTCATTGTTATTTCCTCCTGTTTTGTTGTATTTTGAACTTGAATATTTTCAAGTACTACACTATTTTTAATTTTCTTATCCTTGCTGGCATCATGCATTTTAAAGAAGTTTAATCTTAATGCATTGGTAACAACACAGAAACTTGATAAACTCATTGCCGCTGCACCAAACATCGGATTTAGTTTCCATTCAAGTAACATATACCATGCACCTGCGGCTAATGGAATTCCGATAATGTTATAGATAAATGCCCAGAATAAGTTTTCGTGAATATTCTTAAGTGTTGCACGACTTAAACGGATTGCTGCTGGTACATCGCTCAGACGGCTCTTCATTAAGACAACATCCGCTGCATCGATTGCGATATCGGTACCTGCTCCAATTGCAATCCCCATATCCGCTCTTGTAAGTGCCGGTGCATCATTGATTCCATCACCGACCATTGCAACTTTTCCTTTTTCTTTTAAGTCACGGATAACACTTTCTTTCCCTTCTGGCAAGACTCCTGCAATTACCTGATCAACGCCTGCTTGTTCACCAATAGATTTGGCAGTACGTTCATTATCTCCAGTCAGCATAACAACACGGATTCCCATATTTTGAAGTTCTTTCACTGCCTGTGGGCTGTCTTCTTTGATCACGTCTGCAACGGCAATAATACCGATCAGCTGATTATCACATGCAAAGAATAATGGTGTTTTTCCCTGATTCGCCAGTTCTTCTGATTTCTTGATCATAGATGCTGAGATCATTGCATATTTTTCAATAAATCTTTGGTTACCACCATAGATCATTTCGTTCTCAATCTTTCCTGAAAGTCCATTTCCAGCAACTGCCTGGAAGTCTTTAATCTCAAAATTGTCATTAATCTGTGTTTCTTCTGCTTTCTGTAAGATCGCATGTGCAAGAGGATGCTCACTTTTTTTCTCTAAAGCATAGGCCATAGAGAGTAATTCCTCTTCACTGATACCATCTACAGGTACCATATCTGTAACTTGTGGTTTACCACTTGTGATCGTTCCTGTCTTATCTAGGGCAACAATCTGTGTCTTTCCTGTTTCTTCTAAGGACACGGCTGTCTTAAACATAATTCCATGTTTGGCACCCATTCCGTTTCCGACCATGATCGCTACAGGTGTCGCAAGTCCTAAAGCACAAGGACAGCTGATGACTAAGACAGAAATACCTCTTGCAAGTGCAAATCCAAAACTCTGTCCTACAAGCAGCCAGATAGCGATCGTAGCAAGTGCGATACAGATAACAGTTGGAACAAAAACTCCTGATACTTTATCTGCAACTTTTGCGATCGGTGCTTTAGTCGCAGCTGCATCACTGACCATCTGAATGATCTGTGAAAGTGTTGTATCTTCACCGACTCTTGTTGCCTCACATTTTAAATAACCAGATGTATTTAATGTTGCGGCGGATACAACATCACCTTCTTTTTTATCCACTGGGATACTTTCTCCTGTTAAGGCAGATTCATTTAACGCACTATTTCCTTCAATGATAATACCATCTACTGGTATATTCTCTCCTGGTTTTACAACAAAAATATCTCCTTGATTTACCTGTTCGATCGCGACTTCCATTTCCTGTCCATTTCGGATTACAACAGCTGTCTTTGGTGCCAGTTTCATAAGGCTCTTTAAGGCATCTGTTGTTTTACCTTTTGATCTTGCTTCTAACATCTTTCCAACTGTGATCAGTGTTAAGATCATAGCAGCAGATTCAAAATAGAATTCATGCATATATTTCATGACTGCATCCATGTTTTGATGCATCTGTGCGTCCGTTATGGCAAATAGAATATACACACTGTATCCATAAGAAGCGGCTGAACCTAACGCTACCAGAGTATCCATGTTCGGTGCTTTATGGAATAAACTCTTAAATCCGCTGATAAAAAACTTCTGGTTGATTACCATGATGATCGTTGTAAATAACAGTTGGATCAGTCCCATTGCTACATGATTTCCTTCTAGAATCTTAGGAATAGGCCAGTTCCACATCATGTGTCCCATTGACAGATACATTAACGGGATTAAAAAGCACAGAGATGCGATCAGACGTTTTCTTAAGACAGGGGTTTCTCTGTCTTTTAATAAATCTTCATCTGAAAAACTGCTTTGTGTCTGTGTTCCCTTCTTCTTTGCTCCATATCCGGCATCTTCAACTGCTTTGATGATTGCAGATGGATCTGCGGTTCCTTCGACACCCATTGAGTTTGTCAACAGGCTTACAGAGCAGTATGTTACTCCCTCGACACTGGAAACCGCTTTCTCCACGCGTGCACTGCAAGCAGCACAGCTCATGCCAGTCACTTGATATTGCTCCATGGTTTCCCTTCCTTTCATTTTATTAAATTATTATTTCATTAGTTTTTGTAAAACTTTTACTAACTCATCGATCGTTTCGTCTTTGCCTTCTCTGATATCTTCAGCTACGCAGGTTCTGATATGATTGGCAAGAAGGACTTTATTGAAACTGTTTAAAGCTGCATTGACTGCAGATACCTGAACTAAGATGTCCGTGCAATAAGTATCGTTCTCTACCATCTTTTTTATTCCTCGAACTTGTCCTTCAATACGGCTTAGACGATTAATAAGGTCTTTATATTCTTTATCTGAACGTTCCTTTGTCTTGTGATGACAATAACATTCTTTTTTTTCTTCCATATAGTTTCCTCCTTTACGATTGGTATTATATACCCTGCCTAGGTATATTACAAGAGGTTTCTTTGAGAAAAAGTTGCAATTATATCACAAATCCTACTTGACAGCTTACAAACCGTGCAGAAAAATATGAAAATATTGATTGATACAAATAATGAAAGTAGACTTTATTGTAACTCGTAATATCAAGGATTTTATCGAAAGTAAAGTACCAGCTATGAAACCTGAGGAACTATTAGAACAAATATAAAGAAAAAAGGAGGTATTCCACAAATGTGGTACCTCCTTTTCATTTGATATCTAGTCTTCTTTCTCAACCTTACGGTTTTCTCTATTTGCGATTTCTTCTTTAATTCCAGCTAAGAAATCATCTAACTTCATCTGTCCTTCGTCACCTTTGAATCGGCTTCTTACAGATACAGCCTCGTTTTCTTCTTCTTTTCCACCAACAACTAACATATATGGAATCTTCTGAAGCTGTGCTTCACGGATCTTATATCCCATCTTCTCAGCTCTTGTATCGATGTCTGCACGGATTCCTGCTGCCTTTAATGTATCAAGTACTTTTGTGGCATAATCTAAATGCTTGTCAGAGATAGGAATCACTTCAACCTGCACTGGAGCTAACCATGTAGGGAAAGCACCTGCAAAATGTTCGATCAAGATACCAATGAAACGTTCGATAGATCCGAATGCAACACGATGGATCATGATTGGACGATGTTTCTCTCCATCAGCTCCTGTGTAATGAAGATCGAATCGTAATGGAAGCTGGAAGTCAAGCTGAATGGTTCCACACTGCCATGTTCTTCCGATAGAATCCTCTAAATGGAAGTCAATCTTAGGTCCGTAGAAAGCTCCATCACCTTCATTAACTACATAATCAAGTCCAAGATCATCTAAGGCTGCACGAAGTGATTCTGTTGCAAGTTCCCAATCTTCGTCACTTCCCATACTATCATCTGGGCGTGTAGAAAGCTCTACATGATATTTAAATCCAAATAAGCTGTAAACCTGATCGATCAGTGCTGCAACACCTTTGATCTCATCTTTGATCTGATCTGGTGTCATAAAGATATGTGCATCATCCTGTGTAAAGCAGCGAACACGCATTAATCCATGTAACTGACCAGATTTTTCATGACGATGTACTAAACCTAACTCACCCATTCTTAATGGAAGATCTCTGTAAGAACGTGGTTCTGATTCATATACAAGAACTCCACCTGGACAGTTCATAGGTTTGATCGCGAAATCCTGATCATCGATCACTGTTGTATACATATTTTCTTTGTAATGATCCCAGTGTCCTGATGTTTCCCATAAATGACGACTTAACATAATAGGTGTTGAGATTTCAACATATCCAGCCTTCTGATGGATTTCACGCCAATAATCTAATAATGTATTTTTAAGCACCATACCTTTTGGAAGGAAGAATGGGAATCCAGGTCCTTCTTCTCTCATCATAAACAGACCAAGTTCTTTTCCAAGTTTACGATGATCACGTTTCTTTGCTTCTTCCATCATTGTAAGATATGCATCTAATTCTGCTTTCTTTGTGAATGCAGTACCATAGATTCTTGTAAGCATCTGGTTATGCTCATCTCCACGCCAGTAAGCACCTGCAATACTTGTAAGTTTGAATGCTTTCACTGGTTTTGTAGTCATTAAGTGAGGTCCTGCACAAAGATCGACGAATTCTCCCTGCTGATAAAAGCTGATCACAGAATCTTCTGGAAGATCTTCAATCAGTTCTACTTTATAAGGTTCGTTTCTTTCTTTCATAAATGCGATTGCTTCATCTCTAGGTTTTGTAAAACATGTAATCTCAAGATTCTCTTTGACGATCTTCTTCATTTCTTTTTCAATTTTTTCAAGATCATCCTGTGTAAATGGAGTATCTTTCTCCATATCATAGTAGAAACCATTGTCGATAGAAGGTCCGATCGCAAGTTTTGTTTCTGGGTACAGACGTTTGACTGCCTGAGCTAAAATATGAGATGCTGTATGACGGAATGCATGTTTTCCTTCATCAGAATCAAATGTTAAGATATTTAATTCGCAATCTTTGTCAATGACAGTTCTAAGATCAACAACTTCTCCATCAACCTCTCCTGCACAGGCAACTCTTGCCAGTCCTTCACTAATATCTTTTGCGATATCAATGACAGACATATTGTTTTCATACTCTTTTACAGATCCATCTTTTAATGTAATCTTCATCTTCTTGTTCATCCTTTCTTGATATATAACGTTTTATTTATTCCATTGTCAATCTATTATGAAGCTATTCATAGAAAATTGATCATGGAAATAAAAAATCCCATGGACTAATAAAATCCATGGGACGAGTTATCGCGGTTCCACCCTGGTTATCTGTTTCATACCATGTGATAATAAATTTCAGAAACAGATCACTTAATCGACAGTTAACGGTGTCAACCGAGCTGGTTTACAGCTACTCCGAGGTGGTCTTCCTTTGTTTCTCTGCTTAGGATACTCACAGCTTATGTATCCCTCTCTGTAAGCCTTTCACAAAGTACTCTTCTCATCAACGTTTTGTTATTATCTTTTCATTTCTTGTAAATTATAGCATTGTGTTATTATAAAATCAATGAAAAAATAAAATTTTTTAAAACTTTATTTTGAAAATATTACAATTGATTCATTAATTGATAAGCATCATTTACTACTGCTGCTGCCCATTCTCCGCCAACGCAATAATGTTTATTCACATCCTCAGCAGAAGTTCCTGCATAATAACTACCTCCCGCTGTAAGATATTTCTCATGTAAAGTCTTAGCTGTCGTTAGTAATCCTTCTTCTTTTGTAGCTTTGTTAATTCCCTTTGCGCTGTCAGAAGTTACGCCATATCCAGTAAGATTATTATCCTCTCTTGCACGTCTGCTTGTTCCCCATGCACTTTCATGTGCTGCAATTCCCATTAAAAAGACAGCATTAACATGATATTTTTCTTCTGCTTTTACATAGGCTTTCGCATCTGCATAAAGAGCCGTTCCTTTTAACATCTGTTTAGCATCATCTACTGTAATATGACTTAATAAACTTACATTATTCGGATTAAAATATCTTGTCTGATTTTCCTTTGAAATATCTTTCTTTAACTGCTTGATCTTTTTATTGATAGTAGCAATCTTTTGCTGCATTGGCTTTACTGGAAGAATCTTTTCATTTTTTAAATACTGATTCAGATTAAAATTATCGTTCTTATCGAGTAAAGTTTCAAAATCTGGATGATTAATTCCAAATACATACTTTCCTGCAATTGTATTTAATTGTTTATCTCCAAACAAATCTGCAAGTTCATAAAGATCATCTCTCATAGCTTCATCTTTTTTGGATATTTTCATTGCAGGAGTTATCTCCTGACCAAATAATGCAATTTCCGCTTTTGAATTTGCTGTGTATTTCTCATAAAATGTTTTGAGCGTTTCTTCTTTTTTGGCTTCAAGCTTCATCTGTTTGAAAATCTTAGCTTTTTCTTTTCTTAATTTTGCAATTTTTGCCTGCTTGGAAGAGATTCGACGTTCCATCGCCTGTGTACTGCTTTTGCTAATTACCTGAGTCGGCATTGGAACTACTTTTTCTTCATTGTCTGATTTCTTACCATTCTTATCTTTGGAAATTTTCTTCTTTGTTATTTTTGTTTTCTTTTTTCTAGATGTCTTCTTTTTTTCTGTTTTCGTTGTGGATTGTGTTGACATTTCTGTTGTTGTTTCTGTCTTCACTGTAGATTCCATTTCCTGTTGCGCTTTTGCTACTTGTGTATCATCTGCGTTAACTGGTATTACAGACATCGTCATAATTGCACACATAAATGCTGTCATAACCCTGCGTCTCATAATTGTTCCTCCTTATGTCTCTGCATTCTGCTTATGATACTTTCTATATTCTAATACTCAAATTTTCTCTGGTAATTTTTACCTTACTCCTTTTTTAATAAAAATTCAAGTACGCTTTCACGTACTTGCTATAAAATACTGTATTATGATTTTTCCTTCCATAAAAAGCAGTCTTTTTCATGGGAATAGATTACTCCAACTGCTTGAAGATAAGAATAGATGATCGTTGTTCCAACAAATTTCATTCCTCGTGTTTTTAAATCTTTTGATATCTTATCGGACAATTCTGAAGAGGTTTTTCCTGTTTCATAGATGACTTTGTGATCTGTAAATTGCCATAAATATTCTGAAAAACTTTTATATTCCTTTTGGATCTTAAGGAAAATCTGTGCGTTTGTAACTGCTGCTGCTATCTTTCTCTGATTTCTTATGATTCTTTCATTTTGTTTTAATTCTGCTTGTTTCTTTTCATCATATGTACTAACTTTATGTACATCAAAACCATCAAATGCTTCTCTAAATGCTTCTCGTTTATTTAGTACACATTCCCATGATAATCCTGCCTGAAAGGATTCTAAGATCAACATTTCAAATAACTTATGGTCATCATGGACAGGCATTCCCCACTCTTTATCATGATATTCAATATATGCTTGACTCTTCGGATTTGTCCAACAACATCTCTTTTTCCCATCTTTATATTTCATAAAAACTTTCTCCATGTATTCAATATTTTTTCATATCTAGTCTATTATACAAGATATCATCGACCTGCTGATTGATTGTATATTCTGCGATTTCTACTTCGTCAATATATGGCTTTGCATAGGAGCGAAGACAATAAACTGCCAAGTTCGAATTTATCCCATACTTTCTTTTTATTTTACTTATCTTTTTGTTTCGTCTTACTTTGAAAATAGATAAATGAATCTGCTGCATCAAGAATATCAGAAAATTCCTTTCTTGGTGCGATCTCAATATATTTTTTTAATAATTCTTTTTCTTCTTTTTTGTATTTTCCATAAAATATATCAAATAAATTATGCCCACGAACGTATGTTCTGATTGCTTCCATATGTTCTTTCATATCCTGAGAGGATACAAAATCACGTCCCATAATCTGTATTAAATGAATCCCACTCTTGATCCTATGCAAGTATTCTCTCCATTTATCATATAAAATCTCATAAAAAGTATCTTCGGATTCTACAATCCCAAGCTTCGTCATGATCTTAGGATTTAAAAAGTAATTTTCAAAAGAATAATATTTTAAGATCAATACGTTTTTTCTTGTTACTTTAGGCAAATGATCGACATCGATAAGATTACGTTCATCATAATATTTACAAAGCTGCTTGCCAAGCATATCACGATCTTTCCCATCACTGTCACGAATCATTAAAAAGCGGTCTTTCATATATACCTGATTCATATATTTTAAATTGGCATAGGTTTTGATATTGGTACAACTGTTTGTCGTAAGGATCGCTACTCGATTTAATCTTCCATCTTCATCATAAATTTCTGAATAATAATGATTTAATAACAGCGGTAATCTGTATTTATCTTGCTTTCCTTCTACAATAAAAACGAAATCAACATTCATAAGATCAGATGCATTATATCCAAGATCATCGAGAACCGAACTAATGTTCGTTTTCTTTTTCGCAACAGAATAAGAATCTTCATCTAAAATAATCTGACATAGTTGTTTGCTGCTAAAATTTGCTAATAAATGTGGAGAATGTGTCGTAAAGATCACTTGATTCTTCTGTGCCAGCCGATATAGAATCTCACTGGCTGTCTTTTGTAGCTGTGGATGCAAAAACATTTCTGGTTCTTCTACCATAATGATCGATGGCAGACTGTTTTCATCCATCACATAAGCCTCCAGAAGAGAAAGCATATAAATGCTTTTCATTCCACGCCCAAGACGATCTACAGAAATCGATGTATCACGTTCTTTGTTATAAGCTTCTGCATTGATCTGAAGCATCTGATCTACATCATAATTCATAGAAAAAATGATATCTTCAAAACCACCATTTTTATGGAAACTTTCATTAATACGTTTCTCGAACTGATCGATATTCATCTCATATAGTTTATACTCAAACAGTTTTGCTGCTTCAAATGCATTTAATTCCTGCGGGGTTTTCTGATTAATCAGGCCGATACATTGAAAACAATGTGTACACGGTTTGACTGAATCAAACATACAACAATTGGTACGCATGATCTTAAGCAGATTATCTTCCTGCAACATAAAAAGATCATCCTGGATCTGTTTTAAATTACGATTTGTTCCAATAAAATAAATCGTTGGGAAAATCTCTCTGATATATTTATTATGTTTCTTTTTTCCATCGTAAAAGCGTTGTTTACCTTCTTTATTAGCGATAAACGTAAATGTAATCTCTTCATTTTGATATGATGGAAGTTTGCTTTCAAAATCATTTTTCCAAAGATCGTATTTCTTATACTGACTTACTATGCCATTTTTATGAAAAATATGAAGATCTTCTTCTGTGAGCGATAATGTAAATCTAATCTCTATATTTTGCATAGTTTCGTTAAAATCATCCTCAGAAATTTCATAAGATCCTTCTACTGCACGCAATGCATGAAGAATGGATGACTTTCCAGTGTTATTCTTTCCAACAAGGATCAGAGCATTCTGGATATCTGATATTTCCATATGCCGGATTGATTTAAAGTTTTTGATTGATAAATATTTAATTTCCATACGATGCTCCTTTCTTTTGTGCTTTTTATTATCTCATTTTTTATGCTTAAAATCCAGTCGCAAACAAACAGATATTCAAAAATGTTACGATCAGCGCAATGGTAAACAATATGATTTTTAATCGTTTCGAATTTGCATATTTTCCCATAACCTTTTTCGAAGATGTCAGATAAATCTGCGTAAAAATCGTGATTGGAAGTTGAATTGCTAAAAACATTTGAGAATAGATCAATCCATCAAATGGAGATTTGATCAACAAAATGATCAGTACTGCTGGTACCATTGTGATCAACACTCCCCTTTTTGTATCTTTATGATGAATATCATACGAATGATTAAAAATTCCAGAAAAAATAGTTCCGCCAGCCATTCCAGCTGTGATACTTGATGAGATTCCAGCCAATAATAATGCCAGTGCAAATATAATGGATGCTGCATTTCCGAGAAGTGGTGTTAACATAGAACCTGCGAGATGAATATCATCAATAGAATGACCATTTCCTTGATATAAGGTAGCTGCTGCCATTAAGATCATCGCACTATTAATTGCCCATCCAATGATCATAGAAAATAATGTGTCTTTAAATTCGTATTTTAACTGTTGTTCGATCACATTTTTATCTTTTAAATTCCATTTCCTACTCTGGATGATCTCTGAGTGTAAAAACAGATTATGTGGCATAACGACTGCTCCTAAGACACTCATAACTACTGGAAGTGAACCTTTTGGAACTTCTGGTTTTGCCCATCCGATCAATGCCTGTTTCCATTCGATATCCGAAATACAAATTTCAAATAAAAACGAAAATCCAATCAGAGATACAAATAAGATGATCAATTTCTCAATTCTGCTGTAAGCATTTGTAAACTGACACATCAACACGATTCCTAAAATGATAAACGTACCAATCTTTACTGGAATATGAAATAACATTTCCAAAGCCATTGCCCCGCCTAAAAGTTCTGCCATTGCTGTTGCGATCGATGCTGTAACTGCTGTTAATAAAATCGTATTTTTTAATCTTTTGTTGATATACAAACTTGTCGCTTCTGATAAGCATTTTCCAGTAACAATTCCTAAATGTGCTGCATTATGCTGTAAGATAACGAGCATGATCGTTGATAATGTGACCATCCATAATAATGTATATCCATAGCCAGAACCTGCAGCGATATTACTTGCCCAGTTTCCAGGATCGATAAATCCTACGGTAACTAGTAATCCTGGTCCAATATATCTTAAGAAGTTCATTGCCTCTTTTTTCGATGATCTGATAAATTGTGTCATAGATGTTCCTTTCTTTTTATTTTATTTTTAGTTAGTCCACACTAACTATCATTATACATAGAAGGAGAAAGTTTGCAAGCTTTGTGAAAAATTGATAGAATAAGTCATGTATAATATATATTTTACCCCTATTGAGTCGTGGAAAAATATATAAAACTAATAAGAAACAGGTGAATTTATGAAATCATTACCATATTATGATGATCTAACTGCAAGACAGACGATCAAATTACGTGAACTTATTAAAACACTTCCACCTTTTGCAAAAGAGTTTTTCCGTGCGATCGACTCTACTACACAAGTGAGAACTCGAATTGCTTATGCGTATGATCTGAGAGTATTCTTTCACTTTCTGATTGATGAAAATCCTGCATACAAAAATTATAAAGTCGTAGATTTTCAGGTAAGTGATCTCGATAAGATTGAATCCGTTGATCTGGAAGAATATATGGAATATCTAAAAGTATACGTTTCCGATGAGAACCATAAGCATATGCAAAATACAGAACAAGGTGTCTTTCGAAAGATGTCTGCACTTCGTTCTTTTTACGGATATTTTTACAAGCGCCAGCTGATTGAGAAGAATCCAACACTGCTTGTTGATATGCCAAAGATCCGTGAAAAGGAAATCATCAGGTTAGAAGCCGATGAAGTCGCTTCTTTGCTTGATTTTGTGGAACATGGCGGTGATCATTTAACAGGACAGAAACGTGCTTATTATGAAAAAACAAAAGAACGTGATCTTGCGATCATTACGCTTCTTCTTGGAACTGGAATCCGTGTGTCTGAATTAGTCGGATTGAATGTTGATGATGTTGACTTTCGTAATAATGGTCTTCATCTCATCCGAAAAGGACGAAAAGAAATGACAGTTTACTTTGGAAATGAAGTTGCGGATGCTTTGGAGCAGTATATGAAAGGCAGCAGAAAACTTGTTATTCCAAAGGAAGGGCATGAAGATGCTTTGTTTTATTCTATGCAAAGACGACGCATTGGTGTGCAAGCGGTTCAGAATCTTGTGAAGAAATATGCGAAGGAAGTAACTCCGCTTAAAAAGATCACGCCTCATAAACTGCGTAGTACTTATGGTACGGCTTTATATCAGGAAACGGATGATATTTATCTTGTGGCGGAAGTTCTTGGACATTCTGATGTTAATACGACCAGAAAACATTATGCAGCAATGTCTGATACGAGACGTCGTCAGGCAGCAGGAAAAGTTGTGTTAAGAGAATCTGTTTCTCATGATTCTACAAATAATAATTCCAAAAATTTATAGAAAAAAGCAGAGATCATCTATACATCGATATCTCTGCTTTTTTCTATATTTTTTAAAAATCTATTGATTTTATATGCTATGTTCTTTATAATCAGAATGTTTGTAAAAACTAGAGAGGAATATTTATTATGCTTACATTTTTAATTGTTTGTCCAGCTGTTTTTCTAGCAGGATTAATTGATGCGATTGGCGGTGGCGGTGGATTGATTTCCCTGCCAATTTATCTTTTAGCCGGATTACCGCCCCATAGAGCAATTGCTACAAATAAATTAAGTTCTTCTATGGGAACATCTGCAGCAACAATTCGCTTTGCAAAAATGGGACATATTAATTTTAAGATTGCATTAAGTTGTTCTATCACTGCTATTTTAGGATCATTTTTGGGAGCTTCTTTATCAGTGTATACGAATGAACGAATCATTCAGATTTTTATTTTAATACTTCTCCCAATCTTATTTGTATACCTTCTATTTACAAAGAAAGATTTTGATTCTTTTGCACGTAAGATTTCTAAAACAACTTATATTGCAAGTATTTTATCTGCTTTTGTAATCGGTGTTTATGATGGATTTTATGGACCTGGAACCGGAACATTTTTATTACTTTGTCTAACACGTTTTGCCGGTCTTGATGTACTGACCGCTTCTGGTGTGACAAAGTTTATTAATCTTGTGACAAACTTAACTGCATTAGTTACTTTCTTATTTTACGGAAAGGTTTATTTACTGCTTGGATTTGTTGCTGGAATCTGTTCTATTCTTGGAAATTTGATTGGATCTGGAATGCTTACAAAGAATGCTGATAAAGTATTAAAACCTGCAATTCTTGGTGTTATTTGTATTTTCTTTGTACGTACAGTTACCTCGCTCTAAATTTAATTGTTCATTAATCTCTGTCTTTAATTGGGCAGGGATTTTTTCTTTTTATATAAATGAGGAATAAAATCATTGTTACTTCATTGCTATTTCTTATTAATTATAGTAAAATTGGGATAGTTTGATGCAATATAAATCGTATCAAAAATGAATGAAGATAAAGGAAGTGCAGAAAATGGAAACTATCGGAAGAAATGATGCATGTTGGTGTGGCAGTGGAAAGAAATACAAAAAGTGCCATTGCCAGTTTGATGAGAAGTTAAAGGAATTACAGCAGGAGGGACATTTTATTCCTTCTCATGATATGATCAAAACACCAGAACAAATTGAAAAAATCAAAGAAAGTGGAAAAATCAACATTGCAGTTTTAGATTATGTTGCTGAACATATCAAAGCAGGTATCACAACACAGCAGATTGATGATTGGGTATATGAACAAACTACCTCTCGTGGTGCGATTCCTGCTCCGCTGAATTATGAAGGTTTTCCAAAAAGTGTTTGTACTTCAGTCAATGATCAGGTATGCCATGGAATTCCATCTGAAGATGTTGTTTTACAGGAAGGTGATATTATCAATGTTGATGTATCTACTATTTATCACGGTTATTTTTCAGATTCTTCCAGAATGTTTTGTATTGGTGAAGTTTCAGAAGAAAAGAAAAAGTTAGTCGATGTTACAAAAGAATGTATTGAAATTGGACTTAAACATGTAAAACCTTGGGCTTTGCTTGGTGATATGGGACATGCTATTCATGAACATGCTCTTGAAAATGGATATACTGTTGTAAGAGAAATTGGAGGTCATGGTGTTGGATTGCAGTTCCACGAAGATCCTTTTGTAAGCTATGTCTCAGAGCCAGGAACAGGTATGGTTATGGCTCCTGGAATGATGTTTACAATCGAACCTATGGTAAATATGGGAACTGATGAATTTTATGTTGACGAAGTTGACGAATGGCAAATTTATACAGAAGATGGACAGCCTTCTGCACAATGGGAAGTTCAAGTTCTTGTTACAGAAGATGGTTACGAACTTATTGCGTACTAGATTTTATTGATCTTAACAAGAAAAAGAAAAGCACTTAAAAAACGAAGTGCTTTTCTTTTTTACTATTTTATCATCTTTATATAACTCCAAGCACTATAATATGTTTTCCCGGCATCCATCTTATATGCTCTAACTTTTACATAGTATGATTTGTTCTTATGAATATTGATATTCGTGGTAGACTTTCTTTTCCCTTTAATCTTCTTTATAACAGGTTTCTTAAATTGTTTTGATGTTGATATTTGAAGATTATATCCATCTGCCTTCTTATTTTGTTTCCATGAAATTTTACATCTTGTTTTTCTAGATTTCTTGCTATATTTAATTGATGGCACTTGCAGATATAAAAAATTTTTTGTAATACTCTTGATTCCTGTATTCTCAATGAAATCTACGGAATTCACAGCATATGCATAAACCCTATATCTATAGTTTTGTCCATTTCTTACCGCATTATCTGTGTATTTATTTTTCTTTAATATCTTTAAATCTTTCCATTTGTCCTTACCCGTTTTCCTCTGTATTCGATAACCATCTGCATTTTCAACTTTCTTCCACTGAATCTTAATTCCATTCATTGTATTTGTAATTTTTTCAATGCTTGGCGGATAGAGATACATTGGTAATTCAGGTCCTGGTTCAATGATATCTTCTGGGAAATTATATTCTTGATTATCTTTTCTAGTCACATTATTTGAATCTGCTGTTTTCTCTTTTGCTGATACATTATTCTGAGCAACTGTTATTAAATTCCCAGCAATAAATAAGGATATCATCAATATGAATCCTTTTTTTAAAATTGTTCTCATGATATTTTTCTCACTTTCTTCTTATTTATCATATCATGAAATTTATATAGATACTAGTAATTTACTCCTACAAACGAAAAAAAACATCCTTATCTATAAGAATGTTCGAATTTCATTATTAAATCTATATATAAAGGATATACCTTCAAAACAACATACAAGAACTATTCACATCTCTTCCACTCTGCCTTCTTTGGTTAAAGCCTCGACCGATTAGTAACAGTCAGC
>NZ_CYYH01000007.1:0-8934 GCF_001404655.1 Anaerostipes hadrus
GCATACTTTCGGCAGGGATCTTAAATGGAATCCTCATATCCATTGTCTCATCTCTGAAGGCGGTTACAGTGATGATGCTTCCTTTCTTTTATCCTTTTATTACTGGAAAAAAGAATTGTTTCTTCCGCAGAAAAATGTTGGACTTATGAAATTTGTCGGGTTTGTGGAATTTGTGAATAATTGTACTTAATGAATTAGAAGCAGCTTTGTGAATTTACCATACAAAACTGCTTCCAAGCTATTTCGTTATCTTATTTAATCAAATATCCATATTTTCTAATCTGTATTCTCATCAATTCTTCCACTCGATTACTTACTTCTGCCGGATAAAATTTTCTTATTTGATCCAGTTCTTTTTTAATATCTTTTATATTAAATTCAAATTGCAATTGTACGCCATATAATTTTTCTGCTTCATCTACTTGTATGTCGATCTTCATTTAAGAAGAATGCATCTATTTCTAACATTGCAGTAAAATATCTACCAAAATCTTTAATTCCCGTAATCTTCTGAATTTCATCTACTAAAAATTGTATACGTTCTGATGTTTCTATGAATTCTGCAAGTTTTACGGATAAACTATCTCCCGTATACTGACGATAAAGCTTTTCTAATGGTATTATTTTGAAGAAGTGCAGAAATCAATACTTCTGATAAGCTTTCATATCCCATGTAATCTGCCTTATACCATATATCATTCATCCTCCACTTACGTTGATCGCCTTTGGATGTATGGTCCGCTGTCTCGAGTGGTGTATATGCATCAAGATTTATATTTTTCATACATTTAACCCTCCTTTTTCAGAATCATAATCCACTGGTGGTCACCTTCCATTCGTCCTTTTGTTTTCTCTATGATCAATAAAGGATCATAAAATGGTACTCCCATATCTCTTAATATATCTTTCGCATGATCTCTTGTCCTTGGGAAACAGCGATCCTCTAAAAAAATTTCAAAATCCTTCCAATCGGGTCTCTCTACAACACCAAATGCACGAAGTGGTATCTGTTTTGTATAATTCTGAATCCAGATTTTTTCATGTTTGAAATCAATATCAATTGTAGTGCATAAATTATCTCGGTTCATATAATTCATTCTCATTTTAACATCTGGATCATTGCTAAACCGATGTGCCTTCTTAATCTGTGTATAAATAGTCTGTCTTGAAACCTGATATTCTTCTGCTATATGTGTTATCTTTGTTCCTTTTTCTTTTAGTGCCATGATCTTTGTAATTTGTTCTATTGTGAATGAGTTTTTTCTGCCTGTCTTGCTCATGGCCTTCGCTTTATAAACATCTATAGATTTTGCAATTTTTTTTAATTCTTCTATATCATTTGTTCCAAAAATCTCAAATATTTCTTGTCTATAATCCTTATCCATACGATCACCTCTTATTCTGGAGTATAGCATGCAAGAAAAAAGTGTCAAGAAATCACTTCTTGACACTTTTGTAGTATATATCACTACTGTATAGACATCTCCATATATTTCTTTTATTTTAATCAAAAAATGTTGGAATCCTGCAGAAATTTTTCTTAACTCTTTGTATAATATAAAGCACCTGTCTTTTTAATTCTATTGTAGCGGATTTTTACGCAATAATACAGTATTTTCCTTAATCTATATTCTATGTTTCTCTGTCTTATCAATCTGAATGATCTTTCCATCCTGAACAATGATCGTAATATTGCCATATTTCATATTTTGTAATAACTCTTCGATTTTTTCTTGCCATTGGTGTTGTTCTTGTGATTTTTTGTATTATGTTCCATATGCCCGTCTTATTTCCTATGTCACTACGTTATGATACTTTCTTATCACGTAAAAAGGCGGCCGGAAATTTACCGGCCGTCTTTCCATATATAAATTATATGATTAAGAGAAAAGGTTGTTTACTTTAACTTTTGGTTAATTTTCATTGATATTATTTTGATTACATTGCTTCGTAAATTGCTACGACATCATCTAAGATCTTTTCATCTGTGATTCCAGATACTTCTTTTAATGCAGCTTTTGCTCCATTTGCTTTGATCTTATCCTGTAATTCTACGCTCTGTGGATCTTCTGCATTGTCATATTTTAATGCTGCTGCCATTCCTGCTAACAACGCATCAACTGGAAGATCATATTCTAATGCTGTCATGGTTGGTTTTGTTAAACGGTCTGTTGCACTTAATTTTCTTAATGGTTCTCTTCCTACACGAGCTGTATCATCTACAAGGTATGGGTTTTTGAAACGATTTAAGATCTTGTCGATATATTTAAAGTGAGCATCTTTGTCAAATCCATATTTGTTGACTAATGCCATACCACTCTGCTGCATTGCTTTTTTCACTGTCTTAAAGATTTCATCGTCTGCGATACTTTCATCGATCGTCTTGTATCCTTTGTAGTTTCCAAGATATGCTGTGATGCAGTGTCCTGTATTTAATGTAAATAATTTTCTTTCAATGTATGCCATTAAGTTATCTGCAAGGTTCATTCCATTGATCTGAGGAACCGCTCCCTTAAAGGATGCTTCTTCTACATTCCACTCATAGTAGTTTTCTACGACTACGTCGATTGGATTATCTAAACGTACTGGAGGTACGATTCTATCTACGGAGCAGTCTGGGAATCCAACATATTTGTCTGCGTATGCTTTTTCTTCGTCATTTAAGTTCCCATAAACAGCTTCTTTTAACTGAGAACTTGCTTTGATTGCGTTTTCACAAGCGATGATATTTAAGTACTTTTCAGAACCATTTTCTTTTCTTGCTTTGATTCCTTCTGCAATAGATGGAGCAATAATTGGAAGAATTCTTACTCCAACAGCTGTTGTAATGATTTCAGCTTCTTTGATCTCATCGATCAGTTCAGGTTTTGTTGAATTTACTGCACTGATGTCTGTGATCACGATTTCTTTACTTTCTACATCTTTTACATAAATTGTATATTTTTTGTCTTCATTGATCTTATCAACGATTTCCTGGTTTACATCTGCAAATACAACATGATATCCTGCTTCACTTAATAGTCCACCGATAAATCCACGTCCAATATTTCCTGCTCCAAACTGAATTGCTTTCTTCATTTTCTTCACTCCTAAAATTAAAATCTATAAGTATATATTTTAGGTATTTAATAAGCGAGAATGATTCCCCGCTTATTAAATTGACCTTGTCTGCTTAAATCTTATTTAAACATTTCCATGATTTCGTCAACGTTTTCTGTTGTTTTTAACTGTTCCAGTCTTTCTGGATCTTCGATGATCTCTGAAATCTTAGCTAATAATCCAAGATGTTCATCACCGATTCCAGCGATACCGAATACTAACTGTGCTTTTTCACCATCAAAGTCTACACCTTCTGGATACTGAAGCATTACGATACCAGTTTTCTGTACATTTTTCTTAGCGTCACCTGTTCCATGAGGAATTGCTACACCTAATCCCATGTATGTTGTCACTGTCTGCTCACGTTTTACCATGGCATCGATATAACCTTCTTCAACGTATCCAAGTTCATTTAACAGTTTTCCTGCTGCTTTGATCGCTTCAAATTTGTCGACTGGTTTTAATCCTGTTTTGATTCCTTCTTCTACAAGGATTTTTGAATTTCCTGTAGCAACTGGTGTTTCTGCCTTTTCTTCAACAGCTGCTGCTGTCTGAACGGCTGGATCTACTTTTGCTGTCATCTGTTCATATAATCCGTCTAAGTTTGGATCCTGTAAGAAGTTATTGATAATTACTAACTGTGCCTGTGGTGCAGATTTTCTAGCTCTGTCTGCTAAAACTGCCTGAACAACTGCGATATCACAATCTGCTGGAATATTATCTACAGATGTATTGATAACTGTAAGATCTGGTCTCTGTGCTTTCACACGGTTTCTGAATTTCGTAGCTCCCATTGCGGAAGATCCCATTCCTGCGTCACATGCAAATACGATCTTCTTAACTTTATCTGCGTCTTTCTTCTCTCCTGGGTCAACTGTGATTCCTTTAGATTCTGCTTTCTTTGCTGCCATATCGTCCTGTGCATCTTCAAGACTCTTACCATCTGACATACGAATGATAGGTGATGCGATCAAGAATGATACTACAGTTGCGATCAGTACACCTAAGATCGTTAATGGAATCTGGCTCTTTGGTGACATTGATAAATAAGCGATGATTGATCCTGGTGAAGATGGTCCAATAAGTCCGCATTTTGTAAATGTGAAGAATGTGATCGCACAAATGTTACCAACGATCGGAGCGATGATCACGATTGGGTTCATCAGGATATATGGGAAGTAAATCTCATGAATACCACCGAAGAAATGAATGATGATCGCACCTGGTGCAGATGATTTTGTTACTTTGTCTTTAGAGAATATTGCATATGCTAATAATACTCCAAGTCCTGGTCCTGGGTTTGCCTCTAACATATACATGATAGATTTACCAGCTTCTTTTGCCTGTTCAATACCAATTGGTGTAAAGATACCATGGTTGATCGCGTTATTTAAGAATAATACTTTGGCAGGTTCGATAAAGATTGCTGCTAAAGGTATTAATTTTGCTTTTACAAGTACGTTAACTCCTGCTGTTAACACTGCTAATACGGTTGACATAAATGGTCCAATGATAAAGTATCCAATGATCGCTACGATCATTCCTAAAATACCAACAGAGAAGTTATTGATCAACATCTCAAATCCGGCTGGCATATGTCCGTCCATTGCTTTATCAAATTTCTTGATGACCCATCCTGCAAATGGTCCCATTACCATGGCTCCCATTAACATTGGCTGTCCATCAAATCCACCAACTCCGGCGATACAACCCATGACTGCGATTGCACCCATAACTCCTCCACGGTCTCCACCGACCTGTTTACCACCTGTGTAGGCGATTAGCATTGGTAATAAGAATGTTAACATGTATGGCTGAATTGATGCTAACTTCGCATTTGGAATCCATCCATCTGCGATAAATAATGCTGTAATGAATCCCCATGCAATGAATGCTCCGATATTAGGCATTACCATTGCACTTAAAAATTTACCGAATTTTTGTAATCCATTTTTCATTTACAATATCCTCCTTTTGTTTTTATCTTCTCTTCATTTTATTTTCGTAATAGTTGCCAAGGCTTATTTCAAGTTCTGCCTCGACTGCATTTCTGTTTTTCTCGAATAAATAGGTGATGATCTGGTCTTTCTCGGCTAATGCCCCGCTTATTTCACTCATAACTTCACGGTAGGCCTTACTTACATCTCCCTGTGGAACAAGCATCAGGATCGCTCCCTTGATCGGCTGTCCATTTTCGATGATCTCATCTTTTAAATAAACAAATCCGAATCTGCAATGTCTGACACCTTTCGTTTCACAATGTAAAAATAATACATTCATACTCGGAATAAATGTGCTTGCGATATTCTCGCGTTTGTTTAATGCAAAGGTGATCTCTGCTGCCATCGAATCATTTCTTGCAAATAATCCTCCGGTGTAATCGATCAATTGTTCCTTGTTCTTAATGTTTTCACCTGTTGATATTTTAATATTGTCTAAAACCTGTAAGATCTCCTGTCCAAGAAGTGTCATATACTCGATGTCTTCTCTTCCGACTCTTTTTACTGGCTTTACAGCCTTTGCCGGATTCAGTTTTTTCTTCTTGTCAACATTTTTGATCATGGCACTGATCATTTTCTTATCTGTCTCTGTTAAAATGGAGTTCACATAGACATTTGGAAATGTCAGATTTAATTTTGCTGTGGAAATGATAAAATCAATTCCTTCTTTAATAAGTTCTTCTTCCTTGATATCCGCTGTGGAAATGATCTTTTGTACCATCAGCTGCGGAAATTCTTTTTTCAGATGAACTGCTAACATATGTGATGTTCCCATTCCATGTGGGCAGGCAACATAGACTGATAATTTTTCTTCTTCGTCTTTTTGCTGCTCGATCGCTACGCAGAAATATAAAGCAATAAATCCTAACTCTCCTTCTGGGAGTTTTTCAATATGTAGTTCTTCTTTTAAGAAATCACACGCTTTGATCGTTGCTTTATAGATTTTGGAATATTTTTCTTCCAACATATCGATGTACTGGTTTTCTGTAAATACACCTTGTTTCATTCGATTGATCGCTGGCTTCATATGATTACACAAACCATCGATCAATACTGTATTTTCAAAAAATTCCATTTCCAAAAGTTTTTCCATCTCCACAATGATCCTCATGACCAGCTGTCTGACTTTAAAACTTTCTTCATCGATCTTGTTTTCACTGTTATTCTTCCATATCTTTGCTGCTAACAACTGCATCGCTATGTTATATACTTCACCTTTGGAAACTTGATGTCCTACAAAGTTGCTTAGCTTGGTACCAATCCAGTTTGCTATCTGGCATTCTGGCAAATGAATGATTGCTGTCAGATCTTTTTCTTCTTTGATCTCATGTCCAAATCTTACTCTGTTTTGTGTTACCAGAAGATATAATCTCAAATGTCTGATAGAATGATCTGTATACTGGATATCCAGAACTTCCTGCATTCTCTCAAGAATATCTCTGGTGTTGCTTAACATCTGTGGTGTAAGATCTGGAAACATTCGTTCTTTGATCTTCTTTTCTTCCTCAAACAAAACTTGTAAGGAACGTCCTCTCAGCCTCTTTCTTAATACCATTGTCACTGCCTGACGGTAATCTTCTTCTTTTCCTTCCCAGTAAATTCCCATCCCTGGTCTGCGGTAAAGAACCAGATTATAGTGATCAAGCCACTTTTCAATCTCTTCCAGGTCGTTGCTTAATGTTGCATCCGAAATATGAAAAAGGGATGTAAAGTAAAAATATTTGAGTGGTTCGTTGATCGTTAGCAGATCAAGTAATATGATCGTCTGCCGATCCGCTTTACTATATACTGGTTTGTTCTCATCCATATCAACAAGTTCCTTGATGAATCTTCTTGTTTCTGAATCTTCATCCACATACAACCCGATTCTTGGTTTCTTGACCAGTTTAAAGTCGTTTTCCTCAAACCATTCGTTGATGTGTGGCATTTCTCTTAATACGGTTCTTGAACTTAATTTCAGTTTTTCTGATATTGCCTGTATTGTAATTGGATTGTCAACATTGAAGGTTGCTAACATCTCAATGATAAGTTTCTGTCTTTTTGTTAATCCGGATTTCTTTGACATTCTGTATCATCCCCCTTCACGTATTATTATATATACAATGGGTGGTTTTGACAAGGAATTGATGTGGTAGTTTTGTCGTGAAACAATAGTGACATCTTGTTGTCAGTATTTATAATTTGTCACTAATGATTAATGTCAAATTCTGATTTGTAATAGTGTTTCATGTATGAGATAGAAATAAGATAAGAACAAATATTTATAATATATCCGTGGCAACACGCAGATTTTAAGAGCATTTTTTACAAATCGCTGATCCGCGCCTGTTCCTTTGAAAACTCCCTCGCTACGAGCCAAAATGCCCGCAGCTACGGTCAGACATTCAACCACAGGGCACTGCGAATTTGTAAAAAACGCACTTAAAATCTGCTAATCGTTGCCACGGATATATTATAAATATTTGTTCTTATCTTATTTCTATCTCATACAACGGAACGCTATTCAAAGCACTACACAGTGTGTATGTTAAATGATATTTGCTGATAAGTTTTGTATTCGTTAACAGAAGTTAAAAAGATCAAATAACACCGATTGAACTAAATCGCTGTGCGATGGCCTGCCAAGGCTGTGGCGCAGTTTTTCTTTTAATTAAAAAAGGCAGTAGATAATTGATCCAAAAAGTAGTATTGTTAAATCACCACAAAATCACTTATCACTGCCATGTAGAGAATAACATTAAAACATCTTAATAACAAAAGATTTTCTTTCTTACGAGGACCTCCATGAAACTGGTAGCTTCTTTTTTATGTCATTATCATCATGGAGGTTTTTTATGTACGAAAAATATTACGATAAACTTAGAGAGGAATGTCTCATACGCAACAGCCATCCGGAATAAAGCGATCATTGCTCTTCTTTATTCATCTGGACTTCGTGTTGGTGAACTGTAAGACTGCGTCCGGAAGATATCTATATGAGCACAATGCAGGTCTATGTCAGAAAAAGCAAAAATCACTGTGATCGGTGGACACTCCTTTCAGAACGTGCTCTGGAATTATTGAAAGAATACTGGAAAAGTTATCCGGTAAAAAGGGACCATCTGTTTGTTTCTTTGGATGTTCCTCATGATTCATTAAAAATAAGAGGTGTTGAGATCATGCTCCGTGCAGTCGGAAGAAATGCCGGAATCAGAGTTCATCCTCATATGCTTCGCCATTCATTTGCAAGTCACATGATCGAACAGGGTGTCCCTATCCACTTTGTCCAGTCAATGCTCGGTCATAGATCTTTAAGCTCAACACAGATATACATCCACGTATCCAGCAAAGCCGTCATGGGGATGCGCAGTCCTCTGGATCGTCCGAATCAGAAAAAAGATGCCATCCGACCAGTACAAAAGGATGGTGGTCTGCATGGATAAAAAGATCACTGTTCAGGATGTATTTCAACAGTTCCTTCCCAAATACAGTGAAGTACACCGTTTTTCTTCACAGCAGCAACTGACCGCATTAGGTATCTCTAAATGCAGAACGATCGAAATGAGTGCAAATCTGAGTGAATGTGAAGACTGCCACAGAAAATATATCCATTATAATTCATGTAAGAACCGCCACTGTCCTATGTGCCAGGGAATGGAAGTTGATGAGTGGATCGACAAACAACAGGAAAATGTGCTGGATGTTCCTTATTTTCATACAGTGTTCACAGTGCCGAAAGAACTGTATCCTTTGATGTACTGCAACCAGAAACTTCTTTATGATACACTCTACCATGTCGCACATCAGACAATGATGGAACTTTCTGCCGATCCAAAATACCTTGGTGCAAAGATCG
>NZ_CYYH01000007.1:9236-182558 GCF_001404655.1 Anaerostipes hadrus
CCAGAGGATCCTTAGAATGACAGATCAGACAGTTACTTACCTTGTAAAAGATTACAGGAATGGTGGAAGATATATCCCACATACAATCAAGGGAATAGACTTTCTGCGGATGTTTTTGATGCATGTGCTTTCCAAAGGGTTTGTAAGGATCCGTCACTATGGACTTCTTTCCTGCCGCAACAAGAAAGAAAAGATGAAACCGATTGTTCATGTATCAATTTGACGAGATGTTTAAGATACCTTCAAACTTCATATCTTCTGTCTTAGAAACCCCCAGTTTACAGCCAGTAACATTCTCCATACACATTCGGTAATGGTTTCGATTACGTAAATTATTTGAATATTATAATTTCCGTCATCAAACCAGCAAATTGGAATTGAACGACAAACAGACACAGTATTTTTCATACTATGCCTGTCTGCCATTTTATTATAGAAATATTATGAGTAAGCAAATTTTAATAAATACTATCTCTAAACACAATCTTACGATATGCTTCAAATCGTAACCAGCGGTTAAAGAATTCGCTTCCTGGTTTGTATCCTTGTTCTTTTAATTCTGCAAATAACTTATCTGCTTTTTCTTTGGAATCTACAAGTATTTCAAATCCACGTCCGTTGATTAATGGTAATCCTTTGTATTCGTATTCTTTGATTGGCTGGATTGCTGCTACCTTGCGGTCTCTGATCTGTACGGCTACTTTGTCTCTGAATACGATGACATCGAAGTAGTCTGGATAGTGATAGCTTTCTCCTTCGACTGGAATTTCATCTCCGATCGTGTAGGATTTTCCGGATGGTTTGATCTTTGTGACTGTCATACTTTCCATATTGTAGTAGAATTCTTCAAAGATGTCTCCATTTGCTTTTAATTTTCCGTGTGCGAAGACGCATTTTAAGTCTGTTTCTTCGTCAACTTCAGAGTTTTTGATAACTCCGCATGCGGATGTCATATTTGTGATGCGGTCGATTAAGATTAATTCTCCTAATGTCTTATGATCATCAAATTCGTCTAATACGATCTCTTCCTGCAAAATGACATCACATACTGCGATCTCGTTCTTTCTTAAGTTATTTGCTGGAATGTATTCTCCTGTGTTAACGTCGATCTTATACTGAATATTTGTCACAATTCCCGGAATTTCTTTTGTTCCGATTTTTACGAAATATTCTTTTCCTGGTAATAATTCTCCGTCATCCATCCAAAGAACTGTCGCTGTAAATGATTTGCTGACTGGAAGTTCTGTTTTATTTGCCAGAACACATCCTCTGGATACATCCACTTCACGGTCTAACTGAATCGTTACTGGACGGCCTTTTTCAGCTGTCTGTGCATCTTTATCTCCAATTAATAAACTCTTAACCTTTGCGTGTTCTTTACTTGGTAATGTCACGATCTCATCTCCAACAGAAATCTGTCCAGATTCAATCTGTCCCTGGAATCCACGGAATGTGTGGTTTGGACGGCATACTCGCTGAACTGGCATGTAGAATCCTTCTTCTTCGGATTTCTCGCGAACATCAACAGTCTCTAAGTATTCAAGTAATGGTTCTCCTGTATACCATGGGATATTGTCTGATTTTGTTGTGACGTTATCCCCTTCTGTTGCGGATACTGGGATGATCTTTACATTTGCAAGAGATAATTCTTCCTGTAATTCTTTGATCTGTTCTTCGATCTTTCTGAATGTTTCCTGATCGTATTTTACAAGGTCCATCTTGTTGACTGCAAATACGAAATGTCTGATTCCCATTAACGCACAGATTCTTGCATGACGTCTTGTCTGTACTAACACTCCCTGAGATGCATCAATTAAGATAACTGCTAAGTCTGCGAAAGATGCTCCTACGGCCATGTTTCTTGTATATTCTTCATGTCCTGGTGTATCTGCTACGATAAAACTTCTTTTTTCTGTTGTAAAGTAACGATAAGCAACGTCGATCGTAATTCCCTGTTCTCTCTCTGCCATTAATCCGTCAAGTAATAAGGAATAGTCAATCTTACCGCCACGGCTTCCGACTTTACTGTCTAACTCTAATGCTTCTTCCTGGTCTGTATATAATAATTTGGAATCATATAAAATATGTCCGATCAATGTGGATTTTCCATCATCTACACTACCGCAAGTAATAAATTTTAATAATCCGATCATCTTAGAAATACCCCTCTCTCTTTCTTCTTTCCATGCTTCCTGCTGCTTCGTTGTCAATAACTCTGGTTGTTCTTTCTGAAGAAACCGCACTTAATGTCTCATCAATGATCTCATCAAGTGTTGAGGCTTTTGACTCCACTCCTCCAGTTAATGGATAACATCCAAGGGTTCTAAATCTTACACTCTTATGTTCAATCTTCTCACCTGGTCTTAATTTTAATCTGTTATCATCGACCATGATGATATTTCCGTCTCTCTCGATGACTGGACGTTCTTTTGCAAAATATAATGGAACAATATCAATTTTTTCGCGTTTGATATATTTCCAGATATCTGTCTCTGTCCAGTTAGAAATAGGGAATACTCGAATGCTTTCTCCTTTTTTGATCTTAGAATTATACAATTTCCACATTTCCGGTCTCTGATTCTTAGGATCCCATGCCTGATTTTCATTTCTGAAAGAGAAGATTCTTTCTTTTGCACGAGATTTTTCTTCATCACGGCGACCACCACCAAAGGCCGCGGTAAATCCATATTTTGTTAACGCCTGTTTTAAGGCCTGAGTTTTCATGATATCTGTGTATGCAGCTCCACTATCAAATGGATTGACTCCCTGTTTCACTCCGTCTTCATTAATGTATTCTATCATGTCTAATCCGTATTTCTTTGCTGTATCATCACGGAATTTGATCATTTCTTTAAATTTCCATGTTGTGTTTACATGTAAAAATGGAAATGGTGGTTTCTCCGGATAGAATGCTTTTAATGCTAAATGTAACATAACAGAGCTGTCTTTTCCGATAGAATATAACATTACCGGTTTTTCACAAGAAGCAGCTACTTCTCGGATAATGTAGATTGCCTCTGCCTCCAGCTGGTCAAGATGTGATAATTCGCTCATTTTGATGTCCTCCAATCTAATACTTATTTGAATCTTTCTTGTTGATCTCTATGGTTTGTTCTTCTCCAGTATATTTTTTAATCTTCCAGAGAATGGTATCTTTACTTTCATTGACTGTCATTTCACTTCCCATGCCTCCGATATCGGCTCCAAGGAAAAATGCGATGGCTCCTGTCTTACATTCTTTTAAGCAGGATGTGCATCCCCAGCAGTCTTTTGGATATTTGATATATGCCTTTCCAGTTTCATCGGTTTTTATAAGACTTCCAGGACAGACATCTAAGCATCGCTTGCATCCAACGCATTTATTTTTATTAATTCTGATGCTCATATTGTTTATCCTCCTTTACAAGTTCACGTAAAATTACTTGAATCTTACCATCCACTTTCTTTGTATTGACATATTTTTTCCAGTCATCACTCTTTTGTGGATAGTCAAGATTCTCTGCAAAAGAATGCCATCTTGTCTCTTTTCTTGCCTTTAGATGTTCGATCAGAGTCAGGCAGATTGTTAATCGTTCTTTTAGCTCGTAGTAGAACATCAGCTCATGGTAATCTTTGGCACTTAACTGTCCGGATAATGTGATCAGGTTATTGATCTTTTCTTTTGCAAGGTTTAAGCAGTTTTCATTAAACTGATAATGACTTGAGATTCCACCTGCATAGGCATCCATGACTTTCTGCATGGCTTCTTCCATCTGCTCGATCGTAAAAATGCTGTCTTTGTCTGATAAAATGTGATTATATTCTTTTACTTTATCATCTAATAACTGTTCTTCTTTGGCATCTGTTGTATCAAATGTCTGGGTTTTTAATTTCTCTACGATATCCATTGCCGCGATCTCACCTTCTACCAAAGCTCCTGTCACATATTTCTGTGGACATCCTCCAGCAACATCTCCTGCTGCATACAGCCCATAGATCGTTGTTTCTCTCTTTGTATTGACCCAATAGCCGCTGGCAGTGTGTCCACCGACGATATATGGTTCAGTTCCTTCGATTTCCACATTTTGTTCGCTTGGATCTTTGCCTTGCTCAATCCATTTGAGAGTCTGGCTTGGTGCCATATTTAAATATGCTTTTTTAAGATCGGTATCTTTTTCTTTATCAATTCCTTCTGTTCTTAGATAACAAGGACCTCTTCCTTCTAAGTTCTCCTGTGTTGTTCCATAAACACGCTGGAATGTCGTGATTCCGTATTTATCTTCGTAAATCTCACCTTTGAAATTTACCTGTTTTGCCCCGACTCCCTGAGCGATCGTTCCGGTTGGTGCGATCGTGTCTTTACATCTTAATGCAATAAAACGCATCTCAAAAGTTGTCATCTCTGCTCCGGCATCAATTCCCATCGCATATCCGGCTCCTGTATTAAATGGTGGATACCACATCTTATGTCTTGAGAATCCCGGATTGTTTGGCTTATAAAGTCCTGCTGCCCCGCCAGTTGCACAAAGGACTTTCTTCGCACGGATCTCGTAAGCTGCTCCATTTTCCATATGGAAACCGAAGGCTCCTTTGATCGTATTATCTTCCACGATATAATCGGTGATATTTAAATGATTGATCACTTCGACATCATTTAACTGATTTACTGCATCTGCTAAAATCGGTTTGATATTTTCTCCATTGATCTTAATGTTTCGGTTACCTCTGGCGACATATTCTCCATTTTCGTCTTTTAAGATGACCAGTCCTAGCTGTTCCATCTTTTTTGTCACTTCATTTAAGCGCTCTGACATCGTAAGAAGCAAGTCACCTCGCACGATCTCATCGGCATCTTTTCTTGCATAATCAACGTAATCCTGAGGTTTTCTTCCTTTTACGATATAAGCATTGATTGCGTTAACTCCGGCTGCTAAGCATCCGCTTCGTTTAATATTGGCTTTCTCGGCGATGACGATCTTTGCATCACTTTTTTCTCTGATGGTAAGTGCCGCATAACATCCAGCCGTTCCGCCGCCGATGATCAACACGTCGGTATGTATGATCTGTTGTTTTGTAATTTCCATGATCGTTCCTTTCTCAAATATTGATTAAATATAGAAGACATCGCCTTCCTGCATTTCTTTATTCTCTAATAAATAAGTTTCTTTATCGTCAAATACATATAATCGATAGATCAAAACATCAACTTCTTCTCCAACTTCTACTCTGTCTTTTTCCAGAGAGCGTTCTGCTGTGACTTTGATTCCGTTGATATTAATGATCACATCCAATCGGCTTCCACTAAAGATTACATCTTCGACGATTCCTTTTTCTGCCGCACTCATGTATCGTTTTAACTCACCTTTTTTCGCTAATTCAAGGAATTCCGGTCTGACGATCGCTTTTTGAGCATTTTCTATTTTTTCAAATCCTTTTAGGGATTCATAATTTTCTACAATGGATGATCTTCCAACAAACTGGGCTACAAATGGTGTTTTTGGTGATTTATAAATCTCTAACGGACTTCCCATCTGTTCGATCTTTCCATGATTTGTAATTAAGATCTCATCGGCTACTTCTACCGCTTCATCCTGATCATGAGTCACGAAAATGCTTGTAATCCCAAGTTTTGATACCATTTCTTTTAACCAGAGACGAAGTTCAGATCTTACTTTCGCATCAATCGCTGCAAATGGTTCATCAAGCAATAATACCTGTGGATTTGGTGCCAATGCTCTTGCAAATGCAACTCTTTGTCGCTGTCCACCAGATAACTGGTTTGGATAACGATTTTCAAGTCCGGATAATCCCGTAAGTTCTAATAGTTCAAACACTCTCTCTTTGATCTGTTTCTTTGGCATTTTTGCAATTTCTAATCCAAAAGCGATATTATCAAAGACTGTCATATAACGGAATAATGCATAACTTTGGAAGACAAATCCAATGCCTCGTTTGGCTGCCGGAATATCGTTCACACGCTTTCCATCAATAAAGATATCTCCTGCATTTGGATTTTCAAGTCCTGCGATCATTCGAAGCAATGTTGTCTTTCCACTTCCACTTGGTCCAAGCAATGCTGCAAGTTTTCCTTTTTCAATCCCAAAACTTACATTGTCTGACGCCCGGAAGTTTCCGTATTGTTTATAGATATTTCTCATTTCTACATACATTTTATCTTCCGTCCTTTCCCTGTTGTTTATCCTGTGAGCGATACCATGCGATATTTCTTAAGATCAGTACAATGACTGCGATTAATACTAAGACAGATGATACTGCAAATGCTGCTGTGATCGATGACGATGTTCCTGACATGTATAAAGCATCGATTTCCAATGGTAAGGTAAATGTCTCACCTCGTGTTTTGGAAAGTGCATTGACTGCACCAAATTCTCCTAATGCTCTGGCACTACATAAGATGATTCCATAGATCAGTCCCCATTTCATCTGAGGAAGCGTAATTTTTCGAAAGATTGTAAATCCACTGGCTCCCATTAGTGCTGCTGCCTCTTCTTCATCTTTTCCCTGTGAATTTAAGATCGGTATGATCTCTCTTGACACAAATGGAAAAGTAACAAAGATCGTTGCTAAGATAACTCCTGGAATCGCAAATGCAATTCGGATGTTTGTTCCAAAGAAAGAATTGACCGCACGGATCGCTGGATATGTCCATCCGAGTCTTCCAAATGTCATTAAGAATGCAAGTCCTACGATGACTGGTGAAATGGAAAACGGAATATCGATCAACGTTGCTAACACCTGTTTTCCTTTGAAACTGAATTTTGTTAATAAAAATGCTGCCATGATTCCAAAAAATGTATTGACTATAACTGCAATTAATGTTGCTAAAATCGTTACAAATAGAGCACTTTTTACATAATCTGTTGAAATCGCATCGACATAAAATTTAAATCCTTCATTTAGCGAATTTGTAATAACAGAAAATAATGGTAAAACTAACATGACGATCATAAATAAAACACTGACCGTAATCAGGATGATCTTTGTTCGTTGTTTTCTTTTTTCAAACTTCTGCTGTTCATTCATGATCTTCCTCCTTACTGTGCGTTCACTCTTCTTGCCTGTCTTACCTGTATGATATTGATCACAAATAACATCACAAAGGAAATGATCAACATGATAAGAGCAATTGCAGTTGCACTTTTATAATCGATATAGTTTAATTTCTGCATGATCACATAAGAAATCATCTGTGTATGTTCTTTGGCACTGTTTCCTGAGATATAGATCACACTTCCGTATTCTCCAATTCCTCTTGCAAATGCCAGTCCAAATCCTGTCAATAATGCTGGCCTTAATTCTGGTAAAATAACCTTGAAAAAGGTTCTTGTCGGTGTTGCACCTAACATATAAGCTGCTTCTTCGTACTGGTCATCCATTTTCTCAAGTACTGGCTGAACTGCTCTTACGATAAATGGAATCCCGATAAATACAAGTGCGATCAAAAGTCCGATCCTTGTATAGGAAATCTTAATCCCAAAGTGTGCAAAGTATCGTCCGATCATTCCATCTTCGGCATACATTTTGGATAATGTGATGCCTGCAACTGCGGTTGGTAATGCAAACGGAAGTTCAATCATTCCATCCATTAACCGCTTCCCTGGAAACTCGTATTTTACAAGCACCCATGCGATGATCAGTCCAAATACCACATTGATCAATGCTGCAATAAAAGAGCTTCCGATACTTGTGATAAATGCATTTCTTACAGTTTCTTTTGATATGAGTGTAAAGAATTCATTCGGTGATAATTTTAATGCATAAGCAAATACCGACGCTAATGGGATCAGAACGATCAGTGATAACATCGTTACGGTAACTCCCATCGTTAATCCAAATCCCGGAATGACTCTTGCTTTTTTCGCTTTTTTTAATATATTGTTCTCGTTATTTGTATTGCTCATCTTCATTCCTGCCTTCTTAATTGTTCGTGTAAATCTTGTCAAACAACGCTCCATCTTCAAAATATTTCTTATAAGCCTGATCCCATCCTCCAAAATCACTGATCTTATATAATTTCATATTCAGATTAAATTTATCTTTATATTGTTTTAAGATTGTCTGATTGGATGGACGGTATCCTTCTTCGGCTGCAAGTTTCTGTGCCTTATCACTGTAGAGATATTTTAAATACTCTGTGGCGATCTTCTTTGTGCCGTTGACGTTCACATTGTCATCGACAAGACTGACACTTGGCTGTGCTAAGATACTGATACTTGGTGTAATGATCTCATACTTGCCTGGATAGTTTTTCACTGTTTGTAAGGCTTCATTTTCCCATGCGATCAGAACATCTCCTTTTTTATTCTCCACAAATGTTGTTGTAGAACCTCTGGCTCCCGAATCCATGACCGATACATTCTGATATAATTTTGTCAGAAATTGTTCTTCTTTTTTCTGGTCGTGATAGGTATCAAGTGCGTATCCATAAGCTGCTAAGAAATTCCAGCAGGCTCCTCCACTGCTCTTTGGATCTGGTGTGATAACTTCAACTCCTTTTTTGACTAGGTCATTCCAGTCTTTAATATTTTTCTTATTTCCTTTTCTTACTAAAAAGACAATTGTTGATGTATATGGTGCAGAATCATTTGAAAATCTCTTCTGCCATCCTTTGTTGATCAATCCTGTCTGCTCGATCAGTGAAATGTCATGTTCTAGGGCCAGTGTCACAACATCACCATTGCTTCCTTCTACGACTGATCTTGCCTGACTTCCAGAACCACCATGGGACTGGATCACTTCTACTTTCTTACCATATTTGTTTTTATAATATTTAATAAAATCTTTATTATATTTTTCATAAAACTCTCTTGTTGGATCATAGGATACATTTGTGATCGTAAGATTTTCTTTTTTCTTACCTCCGCATCCTACTATGGAAACCATGAGAATCATACAGAGACAGATCAGCATCATTTTCTTACTAATATTTATTTGTCTGGTTCTTTGTTGTCGTATTCTCATCGTTTTTTTCTCCTTTGTTTTTATTCCATACTATTTCTGTATGTTTTATATGAATTGGATTATAGAGGATTTTTGTATACATGTCAATAAATATTGTTATAAAAAAATATAATACCTAATTCAAAGATTTTTTTATTACATGAATTTTTACGAAAAAGAGCACGAAAAAAAGACGTTTCAACATATATCTTCTATATGCCAAAACGTCTCCTATTGCTTATTATTTCATGTATTTTTGCAGATTTTTCTTTTGTTTGTCACTGATCTGATAGAAAGTCTGCTTTCCATCTTTATCTTCAATGCCAATCACTGTTTTATCTCCAAGAAGTACTTTTGTTAACGTACCACTTGTATAAAAACGATACTCATCCCATGAAGTTATATCCTGCGCGGCATCTTTTCCAGATAACTTTTTTGCTTTCCTAACAATCTTAGAAACTTTGATCGCTGTATCATTAAATTTCATTTTTTTATCTGTTACAATGATCTGTGCATCAGCAATTCTTGCTGCGACATTGCTGTAATTCTTCTGCTCTGCGGCATCGATCAGCGCATCTCCAACGGTTGAAGCACCATTATATGCATAGACATTCTCTGGAATCTCATCAAACACAATATAGCTGTCGCCATATACTTTGAACTCGAATGTTGTGTTATCTTCATCGATCAATGCATAAGAATAACTTTGTTTATACTGCTTCTCTACATCGGTTGGTGTAATTCCGATCATTCGATTGCATCCTGTCACAATCTTCTTTACATATTTGCAGACAGGAATATTCGTTACCGCAAAGCTCTGATTCTTGATCGTATTCGTTGCAAAATCAACTTTAATGATCCTGCTGTCTTTCACTTTGCTTTTGTACTCCGCAATCTTTTGGTCTCCGGAAGTTGCATGAATGGCTTTGATCTTCTTATTCAGTGAACTTGTTTTTTTCTTTTCTTCTTTTAACTGAACAGACAGTTTATCTCTCTCATCCTTAAGGCTCTGATAATATTTGGATTCCACAACCGAATCTTTTGACGGCTTAAAACATCCTGTCATCATCACACTGCTCATTACGATAACTGCTGCTGTCAGTATATATTTAGCACCTTTCATATGGTTTCCTCCATTACAGGCCTTATCGTTTTTCGGCAATTTCTCCTGCTTTTTTATAGATGCTATTTGGTGCGATACATCCACGTACCATAGACAATGGATAAATATTTGTATCATGCCCAACAATAGACCCAGGATTCAGGATTGTTCCACATCCCACTTCAACGCGGGAACTTAAGATTGCTCCAATCTTTTTTCTTCCTGTTTCAATCTTTTCCTCTCCATTTTTGATCACAACATTTGTCTTGTCGGATTTTACATTCGATGTGATAGATCCTGCTCCCATATGAGATTTATATCCTAAAATAGAATCCCCAACATAATTATAATGAGGTACCTGAACATTATTAAACAAAATATCATTCTTGATCTCTGTAGAATTTCCTACCACACAGCCTGCACCGATCAATGCATTTCCTCTGATAAATGCTCCTGGGCGCACTTCTGTATCTGGTCCGATGATCGCTGGCCCATTGATCGTTGCTGTCTTAGCAATTGTTGCACTTTTGGCGATCCATACGTCTTCTTCCACCTGATCATATTCATCTGCCGATAATGTTGGTCCAACTTTCAGCACAAAATCTTTGATCAAGGGAAGAATCTCCCATGGATAAGTTGTCTGTTCAAATAATTCTGTTGCAATTGTCTGATCTAAATCCTGAAAGAATTCTTTGTTTGTTAATTCTACCATCTGACTTACCTCTTTCTGTTCTTATTATTTGTTTCAATCCACGGTCGGTAATTTTATCGAGTCCGACACAACATATAGATTCCTTACTTAATCATTTGAAATCCAATTCTATCGGACAGTGATCTGATCCCATCACATCTGTTAAGATCTTTGCATCACTGATTCGCTCTTTTAAGCACTCTGATACAATGAAATAGTCGATACGCCACCCTGCGTTATTCTTTCTCGCATTGAAACGGTAAGACCACCAGGAATAGATTCCTGTCTGGTCTGGATATAAATAACGAAAGGTATCGATAAATCCATTGTCAAGCAGTGAACTCATCTTCTCTCGTTCTTCATCTGTGAAACCAGCATTTTTGCGGTTTGTTTTTGGATTCTTAAGATCGATCTCTGTATGGGCAACATTAAGATCCCCACAAAAGATCACAGGCTTTGTCTTCTCTAACTTCTTCAGATAAGCAAGAAAATCCTCTTCCCACTTCATACGATAAGAAAGCCTTGCCAGTTCACTTTGTGAATTTGGTGTATACACTGTAATAAAGTAATAATCTTCAAACTCCAGTGTTATCACACGCCCTTCCTGATCATGTTCTTCGATCCCAAGGCCATAAAAAACGTTCATTGGTTCTTCTTTTGTAAAAATACCTGTTCCTGAATATCCCTTCTTCACTGCATAATTCCAGTACTGATGGTATCCTGGCAGCTCAAGATCAAGCTGTCCTTCCTGCATCTTACTTTCCTGAATACAGAAAATATCAGCATCTGCCTCATTGAAAAAGTCTAAAAATCCTTTCTTCACACATGCTCTAATTCCATTGACATTCCATGATATGAATTTCATCTAATTTCCTCCACGTCTCTTGTTATAAAGAAACATAATCACTCCTGCTGCAACGATCACACAATATCCGATAAAGCTCAACAAATCTGGAAGCTGTCCAAAGAACAAAAATCCAAGAACTGCCGAAAACATGATCTGTGTGTAATCATAAACAGAAATCTCTCTTGCTGGTGCATAAGTATAAGCTGCTGTGATACCGAACTGTCCACCTGCTGCCGCAAGTCCTGTCAATAACAGGAAGATCATCTGCTGTGTAGAGATTGGATGAAAATCAACGATCAGATATGGAACACATGCAAGCATGGAAAATGTTGAGAAGAAAAATACGATCATTGGACCTTTCTCTCCTCGAAGTCCTAGTTTTCTTACACAGGTGTATGCAAAACCTGCACACATTCCTCCGGCAAAACCAATGACCGCTGCTGGTGTTACTCCAGTCGCAAAACTTGGTTTCACAATAAATAAGCTTCCGACAAATGCTGCAATAACGCAGGCACACTGTGTCGGTGTAATCTTCTCTTTCAGTACTAAATAAGAAAATACGATAACAAAAAATGGCGATAACTTATTCAGACTGGAAGCATCTGAAAGCATCAGGTGATCTACCGCATAAAAGTTGCAGAAAATACCTAAGGTCCCAAAAAGGGACCTTAGAATAAACCAATGCAAATTTCTTTTCTGAATCTGAATCTTTTCCTTACTGCGAATAAGCATCACAAATGCGATGACTGATGCAACTAAATTACGGAAAAAACTCTTCTCAATCGATGGAAGATCCCCAGCCATCTTTAAAAACATTGCCATTAGGGCAAAAGAACAAGATGACAGTATGATGCATAAAATTCCTCGATTCTTATCTTTCATAACAAGATTATACTCTTGAAGAATATTCTCCAGTTCTTGTATCGATCTTTAACGTATCACCTTCGTTAACGAATAATGGTACCATTACCTGCGCACCTGTTTCAACGATACATGGTTTTGTAGCACCCTGTGCTGTGTTTCCTTTTTCTCCTGGTTCACATTCTGTAACAAGTAATTCTACAGAGATAGGTGGTTCAACCTGGAATGCATTTCCTGCGTGGGAAACGATTGTAACGTTCTCATTCTCTTTTACGAATTTTAAAGAATCTCCGATAACATCTGGTCCTAATGCGATCTGATCAAATGTTTCGTTGTCCATGAAGTAGAATAATTCTCCATCATTGTACAGATACTGCATCTCTTTACGTTCGATATGAGCGTTTTCAAATTTCTCTGTTGGACGGAATGTTTTTTCAACAACTCCACCGTTCTTGATATTTTTTAATTTACAACGTACGAACGCTGCTCCTTTTCCAGGTTTTACATGCTGGAATTCGATGATCTGGTAGATGTTATTCTCGAACTGAATTGTTAATCCATTCTTAAAATCTCCTGCTGTAACCATATTATAATTGTCCTCCTTAAATTATATCTTTTCTTATTTTATCTTAAATCTATAGTTGAATCAACTATTTATTTGCTAATTTATAGATTTCGTATATATCATTCTCATCACAGACCTTAAATGATCCAATCGTTCTGGTTCCTTCATAAGAACATCCATGCGCCATTTTCTTCACTTCTTCGTCTGTTTTTAAGCCGATCTCTGTTGCTTCGCTGAAACTTGTCGGCATATCAAGTGATGCAAAATATGCGACTGTTTTCTTGATTCCTTCCTGAGCTGCTTTCACATCGTCTGCTTCTTCAACATTCCAGACTCTTCTTGCATACTGGGCAAATCTTGCTGGTTTCGCATCATATACATAAGCTGCCCAAGCGCCCCACACAGTAGATAAACTTGCTCCATGTGCAATGTCAAACTTCGCACTTAACTCATGTCCTAACTGATGAACTGCAAAATCTTTCTCAGCTCCAAGACCTGTGATTCCGTTATGTGAAAGGCTTCCTGCCCACATGATCTCACTCATCGCATTGTAATCATGAGAGTCTTTGATCGCAACAGCACCATTCCTGATCACGGTACGAAGTAATCCTTCTGCGATCTCATCTGTCAATTCATTATTCTCTGTCTGAGTAAAATAACGATCCAGTGTATGCATCATAATGTCTACAACCCCACATCCAACCTGATATTTTGGTAATGTGTATGTAAGCTCAGGATTCATGATCGCAAATGCCGGACGATTAAAATCTGTAGAAAGTCCTCGTTTGATCTTTGTATCCTCATTCGTAAGAACCGCTGAATCACTTGTCTCACTTCCGGCTGCCGCCAGTGTAAGTACAACTCCGACTGGAAGGGACTTCGTAACCGTCTGCTTCTTAGACCAGAATTCCCAGATATCTGTCTCTGGATTGGCAGTTCCATGTGCAACAGCCTTTGAAGTATCAATGACACTTCCACCTCCGACTGCCAATACAAAATCTGTTCCAAACTCAATGGATTTCTTTACTGCCTCTCTTGCAAATGACAGTCTCGGATTCGGTTTTACTCCTCCGATCGTCATATAATCAAGCCCAGCTTCCTGTAATGATGCTGTAACCTGATCTAACAATCCGCTTCTTACAACACTTCCTCCACCATATACAACAAATACTTTGGTTGCTCCAAATCTCTTAGCAAGCTCTCCTGCCTGTTTCTGAGTCGCTTTACCAAAAATAATCCTTGTTGGTGTGTACTGAGTAAATCCATGCATTGCTTCTTCCTCCATCTGATCATCTGATCTTGAAAATAATATATATGTTTTTTAGTTATCGCCTCTTGTTAGCTTTACGACGATCTCTTCAGCAATCTCTTCTACTGTCTTATAATCTGTATTTACTACAACATCTGCAGCTGCTTCATACTTTGGACGACGCTGTTCCATCATATTAGAAATGAATTCTGTATTCTTATTACCACGCAATAATGGTCTGTCATCGCTGTCCTTAACACGCTCTAAGATTACTTCTGGTGATGCTGTTAATAAAACAACCTTTCCATTCTTCTTCATCTCTGCAACGTTCTCATCACGAAGTGCGACCCCTCCACCACAGGAAATGATCTGGTTGTTCTTCTTCTGAAGTTCGATCAAAAGGTTAGTCTCACAGTTTCTGAAATATGTTTCTCCATATTCCTCAAAAATCTTATTAATAGACATTCCTTCCTTCTTAACGATCTCTTCATCCATCTCAACCTGTGGGGAAGCAAGAATCTTACTCAAATATGTAGAAACAGTACTCTTACCTGCTCCCATAAATCCGATCAGCAAGATATTATGTGTAAACAATGTCTTTGCCTGAATTCTTCTGCTGTTCTCTACAATATATGTAAAGATATCAAGAATCTCATCCTTATATGTATTCTCATCCACATGAGTGAGCAGCATCTTGCGCTGTCTCTTTTCCTGTTCCGGCTGAAGGATTGGTAATCCATTCTGTTTCTTGTAGACCATGATCTCTTTGATGATATCCATTCTCTCTTCTAATACAGAGACAATCTTCTTATCACACAGATCCAGTCTCTCTCTAATCTCTTCTAACTGACTCATCTTCTTGTTCTTTCCTTTTCTATCCTAAATATTCCATCTTTTCATAAATACAAAGTATGGCCTTAAATAGTATATCATACATTTCTATCTTTTTTCAATTCATTGCATCTATAATTTAAGCAAATTCACTTTGTTCTGTAATAAATGAAATAAAATCCTTTACAACTGGTGTCAGATATTTATCTTTCTTTAATACAAGATAAATATATCGTTCAATTTCTGGCGATACAATTGGACGGATACAGATATCCATCGTATCAAGCAACGGAATTTTTGGTACGATCGCAATTCCAAATCCTGCTGCGACAAGACCTGCTACTGAAGAATCTTCTTCACCTTCATATGCAATCGTTGGCTGTCTCTTAATCTTTGAAAAACAACTGTCGATCACCGGTCTTAATCCACTGTTTCTTGTAAAATATACATAATCGTAATCAACAGTATCCATAAGATCAATCTCTTTTTTCTCTGTCAACGGATGATCTTTTGGCATAATAAGAACCAATTCTTCCTGTCCTACCGGAATAAACTCCAATTCATCTTCTCCTTCTATATAGGAAGAAAATGCAAGATCGTACTTCCCATCCTTTAATTCTTCTACGATTTTTTTCGTTGTTCCCTGTCCAAAAGAAAATCTGATATGATTTTCTCCTTTTTCTTCAAGATAGCTTTTGATCAAATTTGGAATAAAATGACTTCCCAGTGTAAAAATATACCCCATATCGATAAATCCGCCGCTGATTCCTGAAGTTTCTGTTAAAACTCTTTTTCCTTCATCTAGCATATCAAGAGATTGTTCTACATATCTTAAAAATAAAGCTCCATATTTTGTTAATTTTGCATTTCTTCCCTGTTTTTCGAATAATTTTACCCCTAATTCACCCTCAAGACATGAAATTGCATGACTTAAACTTGGCTGTGTAATTGACAGCATATCAGCAGTTCTCGTATAGTGTTCTTCCTTTGCTAATGCCCGAAAATAGTATAAATGATTCAAATTCATAATCTATGATCTCCCAATCCATAAAATTTATTTATAAATAGTATACCACATTCTTCATTGCATTTATATATTCACTTTGCTATAATTATTCTTAGAAAACTATTAAACATATTGGAGGATCATAATTATGGCAGCAAAGAATTTCCGTAAATTATTTGAACCGTACACAGTAAAATCTATGACATTAAGAAATCGTATTGTCATGACTCCCATTGGAACAAATTTTGCTGAGCATACCGGAGAAGTAAATGAGAGAATCATTGATTATTATAAACAGCGTGCAAAAGGCGGAACTGGTCTGATCACTATTGAAGCAGCAAGCGTTTATTCACCACAGGGTGCAAGCGGTGCTTATCAGCTTCGTATTGACCATGACAATTACATTCCTGGTCTTTACAGATTATGCGAAAGCATTCATGACTGTGGGTCTAAAGTCAGCATTTTGTTAAACCATGCTGGATCTGCAGCGAATGGTAAGATGACAAACATCCAGCCAGTATCTGCATCTGATATCCCATCAAGAGTTGGTGGAGATATTCCAAGAGCATTAACAACCGATGAGATTTATACAATCGTTAACAAATTTGCCGAAGCAGCAAAACGTGCAGTTACAGCAGGATTTGATGCTATTGAGATTCAGGCCGGACATGGTTATTTATTAAACCAGTTCTTATCTCCAACAACAAATGATCGTACTGATGAATTCGGCGGTTCTAAAGAGAATCGTGCACGTTTCACTACATTAGTATTAAAAGCTGTTCGTGAGACAATTGGTGAAAATATTCCTATCTTCTTAGGAATCAGTGCTGATGAACTTGCTGAAGGTGGTAACACATTAGATGATACATTAGAGATTGTTGAATATTTCAAAGATTATGTTGACGTATTTGATGTTTCTGCTGGACTTACATGTTCTATTCAGTACCAGTATGACGCAGATTACCTTCCAGATGGATGGAAATCTTATATGTCAAAAGCCATTAAAGAAAAAACTGGTAAACCTTGCCAGACAAGCGGTAATATCCGTGAACCAGAAGTTGCAAATCGTATTCTTGAAGATGAGGAAGCCGATCTGATCGCTATCGGACGTGGACTGATTGCTGATCCTGAATGGGTAAACAAAGTTCAGTTTGGTAACACAGATGATATCAATCGTTGTATTTCTTGTAATAATGGATGTACAGCAACTTTAGGTGATGAACCTATTCGATGCAGCATTAACCCTGCACTTGTTTCAGGTTCCTTATACAAAAATAAGAAATTAAAGAAACCTTGCAACGTTGTCGTTGTTGGTGGTGGTACTGCTGGTCTTGAAGCTGCATGTACAGCTGCTGAAGTTGGCTGTTCTACAGTTCTTATCGAGAAATCCGGAGAACTTGGAGGACTTGCCCGCCGTGTAGGAAAGATGCCAAACAAACAGCGTCTTGGATATTTCCCACAGTATTTAGAACGTCGTGCAATGAAACTTAAAAATCTGTTTATCTGCAAGAATACAGAAGCTTCTATTGAATTCATTGAAGGTTTCAAACCAGATATCGTTGTAAATGCTACAGGATCTGTTCCACTTCTTCCAAATATTCCTGGATTAAAGGAAAACTTAGAAGCTGGAAACGTATCTACAATTTTTGATCTTGTAGATCATGTAGATTCTTATCCTGAAGATTTAACAGGAAAGAAAGTTGTTGTTATCGGTGGTGGTAACGTAGGACTTGACGTTGTTGAATTCTTTGTTCCTAGAAAAGCTGATGTAACAATCGTTGAGCAGAAAGCTCACTTTGGTGAAAACCTTGACTTTATCACAAAGACTGGTTCTATTGAATTCATGAATAAAAATAAAGTAACTCAGTATCCAAACGCTTCTTTATTAGAAGTAAAAGAACATAGCTTTATTGTAAAACATGACTATAGAGATCTTGAATTAGACTTTGATTATGGATTTGTATGTCTTGGAATGCAGTCTGCAACTCCTTCTCTTCAGGAATTATACAACCACTTCATCTATGAAGGTGTTGAAGTTCTTAACATCGGTGACAGTGCTCAGACACGTCGTATCATTGAAGGTGTAAAAGAAGGTCGTGACATCTTAGTTGCATTAGAACGTCAGGATTTCATCTAAGATCCAGATAGAAATAAAAAAATATAAGAATTAAAATTAAAACACGAGTCAGTATTTATTTTATCTGACTCGTGTTTTTTATTTTGAAATGAAATATAATTAATGTTTTTTCTTACGGTACTGCCACAGTACAATCTTCTCCAGATAACGTTTTAACACGATCTGAATCTCTTCTTTTGGATTCATTGGTGTGACTAAGATGCTATGTAATCCTGTTCTGTTTGCTCCATAAACATCGGTAAACAACTGATCTCCTACAAAGAATGTATTCTTCTTATTCGTTCCCATTAGTTTCATTGCTGTCTCATAGCCTTTCACAGATGGCTTATTGGCTTTGTATACATAATGCTTTCCACCAACCGCTTCGCAGAAAGCTTTGACTCTTGGTTCTTTGTTATTGCTTGTAAAGCAGTACTGCATACCGATCGCATCCAGTCTTTTAAACAATTTCTTTGCACGTTCATCCGCAGGTGCATTGTGTGGTACTAACGTATTGTCGACATCGAAGATCACTCCTCGGTATCCTTCTTGGTAATATCGTTCGAAATCAATATCATAGGTACTTCTGATATCTTCGGATGGATAGAATTTCTGAAACATAATTTATCTTCCTTTTTTATATATCTTTTTTAATATTATCTTATTTATTTTATAATACGTTTTTGATATTGGCAAGACGAAACTATAGAAATGCAAAGAATCTGTACATAAATTCTTAAAAATCTATGCACAGATTATATTCTTTACTGATTTTCAGTATTTTTTAATAAAACATCATATCTTAAATTAACAAACAATACTTCTTTCATATGATCGATTAGCATATGTTTTCCTGTCCATAAGTGGAAAGCAGCATCTCCCTGGAATAACATCATTCCAAGACCGTTCATTGTCTTACATCCAGCTTTCTTAGCAAGTCTTAATGTTTCTGTCTCTCTTGGAGCGTAAACTGTATCTGTTACGATCAGGTCAGGGCGGAAGAATGTTTCATCAGGAACAACAGACTGTCCTTCTAATGGTTTCATTCCTACACCGGTTGCCTGTGCGAATAAGTAGCTGTCTGCGATCTCTTCTCTTAATTTTTCTTTGTCATCAAGATCATAAAGATTTACAACACAGTCTGTGTTTTCACGAATCTTTTTCACTGTTTCTTCAGCGTTCGCCCAGAATTTATCTTTGATATTGAAGATTGACATTTCTTTGACACCATCTAATGCAGCCTGGATTTCGATTGCTGTAGCAGCTCCACCAGCACCAGCGATTGTCATTTTTTTACCGATCACGTCGATATCGTTGTCTTTTAATGACTGCATGTATCCGATACCATCTGTGATATGTCCGATCAGTTTTCCGTTATCATTTACGATCGTGTTAACAGCTCCTGCCATTTTTGCAGCTGGAGATAACTCATCTAAATACTGTCCTACAACTGTTTTGTTAGGCATAGATACGTTTGATCCAACCATCTTTAATGCACGAAGACCTTTTACTGCATCCTCTAATGTGCTGTTGTCAACTTCAAATGCTAAGTATGCATAGTCAAGTCCTAATGTTGCAAATGCTTCGTTGTGCATTGCAGGTGAGCTTGAATGTCTGATTGGATAAGCCATTAATCCGATTAATTCAGTATGTCCTGTGATTCTCTCTGCCATAATTTTTACTCCTTAATAATATGCTTGTTAATAGTTTCATTCACCCAAAAGTTAATTTTTTAACAACCTTATGGCTATATTATATTCCATAATGATTGATACTTCCAATATATCTTTTGGCGTTTTTTGATAGCTTTAAGCTATCAATTATGTTATAATGATCTTAACCATCAATTAATATAATAAGGAAGGTATGTATGAATTTAAATCAGTTGTATTATTTTCAAAAAGTTGCACAATTACAACATTATCATCAGGCTGCAAAAGAATTAAATATCTCTCAACCCAGTTTAAGCCGTTCCATTGCCAATCTTGAAGACGAACTTGGTGTTTCTTTATTTCAGAAAAATGGTCGTAATATCGAACTGACCAAATACGGTTCCATCTTTTTGGAACATGTGAACCGTATTATAGAAGAAATCAAAGTTGCAGAGAATAAAATGAAGTCCTTAGCCAGCAACTCTAGCGGACATATTGATATCGGCTATGTATTTCCACTTGCCAAAAGTTATATTCCAAGATTAGTGCGTAGTTTTCTAAATCAACAGGAAAATCATGAGATCACATTTTCTCTAAGCCAGGAGATCACAAGAAATCTGATCGCCGATCTCAAAAATGAAAAATATGATGTTGTCTTTGGTTCTCTCGTTCCTAATGAACCAGAAGTTGAGTTTGTGCCTGTTGTTAACCAAGAAATGGTCATCATCACCCCACCGGAACATCCATTAAAATATAAGAAAGATCTCGTTTTGGAAGATTTGCTTGATTATCCAGTTATTGGTTATGATAGAACCTCTGGTCTTGGACGTTTTACTAATTCCATTTATAAACAAAACCATATCAAACCTTCCATTGCTTTTGAATCATCCGATGAAAATGCGATCGCTTCTCTTGTTGCAGAAGATTTTGGAATCGGTTTTGTTGCCCATGTAGAATCTTTACAAGCATATGATGTAGAAATCCTACATCTTAGTAATGTGAAGCCATACCACACTGTTTATATGGCTTATCTTAAAAATATGCCAATGATCCCTGCCGTTCGTAAGTTTATTGACTTTACAAAAAAAACCATAGATAATCCCTATTGATTTTTCAAAAAAGATTTATTTGTTAAATAATTAACCGTATGTTATACTAAAACCATCATAAATCATTTACCCAAATTTTTATGATTCTAACAACCTCAGATTATATGGAATTTAATTTTTTGATTTTTGGATTTAATTTTTTGGAGGTTCAATTCTAATGAAAAGCAATTATAAAAACATTTTCACACCATTAACAATTAAGAACATGACAATGAGAAACCGCATCATGATGACACCAATGGGAACGAACTATGGTGAACAGACAGGTGAAATGAGTTTCTTACACATTGATTATTATACAGAAAGAGCAAAAGGCGGAGTTGGTCTGATCATGGTTGAAAACGCAAGTGTTGATTCACCACTTGGATCTAACGGAACAACTCAGATCCGTATCGATCATGACAACTATATGCCACGTTTCTTCAAATTATGTGAAACATTACACGCTCACGGAGCTTGCGTTGGTATTCAGTTAAACCACGCTGGTGCTTCTGCTCAGTCTAAGAGAACAAACATGCAGCCAGTATCTGCATCTGATATCCCATCAAAAGCAGGTGGAGAAATCCCTCGCCCTCTTAAAGTAGAAGAAATTTATGAAATTGTAAAAAAATATGGAGAAGCTGCTGCTCGTGCACAGGCTTGTGGATTTGACTGTGTTGAGATTCATGCAGGACATTCTTACTTATTAAGCCAGTTTATGTCCCCTACAACGAATAAACGTACAGACGAATTCGGTGGCTGTCCAGAAAACCGTGCCCGCTTCACAAAATTAGTTGTTGAAGAAGTTCGTAAACAGGTTGGTCCTATGTTCCCTATCTTCGTTCGTATCAGTGCTGATGAACTGATGGAAGGTGGAAACACATTAGAAGATACTTTAGAGTTACTTTCTTACTTCCAGGAAGAAGTTGATGCATTTGACGTATCCGCTGGATTAAATGGTTCTCTTCAGTTCCAGATCGATGCGAACTACTTAAAAGATGGTTGGAGATCTTACATGGCAAAAGCTGTGAAAGAAAAATACAACAAACCTTGTGTAACTATGGGTAACATCCGTGATCCTCGTGTCGCTGACGATATCTTAGACCGCGGTGATGCTGATATCATCGGTATGGGTCGTGGACTGATCGCAGATCCTCACTGGGTGAAAAAAGTCGCTACAGGACGTGAAGATGAGATCAGAAAATGTATCTCTTGTAACGTTGGATGTGCTGGAAACCGTATCGGAGTTAACCGTCCTATCCGTTGTACAGTAAACCCTACTGTAAACTCTGGATTTGACTATAAGAAGAAAAAAGTAAATAAACCTTGTAACGTAGTTGTTATCGGTGGTGGTACTGCTGGTCTTGAAGCTGCTTGTACAGCTGCTGAAGTTGGATGTACTACATTCTTATTTGAAAAGAACGATCACCTTGGTGGATTAGCTGTTGAAATCTCTAAGATTCCAGATAAGAAACGTTTAAGAGATTTCCCTGACTACCTTGTAAACCGTGCTTCTAAATTAACAAACCTGTTTATCTTCAAAGGACAGGAAGCAACTCTGCCATTAATTAAAGCACTGCATCCAAACATCATCGTTAACTCAACAGGTTCTAATCCTTTACTTCCACCAATCAAAGGATTACATGACCACATCGACAAAGAAGGATCTAAAGTAGCTTCTATCACAGGAATGATCAACCACTTAGCTGATTATCCAGAAGACTGCACAGGTAAGAAAGTCGTTGTAGTTGGTGGTGGAGCTGTAGGTCTTGACGTTGTTGAATACTTCGCTCCTAAAGGTGCGCAGGTAAGCATCGTAGAAATGATGCCTCAGATCGGTAAAGACTTAGATCCAGTATCTAAATGTGGAACAAACACATTAATGAGAGAACATCATGTAAACCAGATGACTAACACTGCTCTTTGCGAAGTGAAATCTGATGCATTTACAGTAAAAGTTGATGGAGAAGAAAAAGATCTGCCATTTGACTATGGATTCGTATGCTTAGGAATGAGAGCGAACGCTCCTGTTCTTGATGAAATCCGTGAAGCATTCGCTGATACTAACGTTGAAATTGTTAACATTGGTGATAGTGTTCGTGCTAGAAGAATCATTGATGGTGTTCAGGAAGGACATAACATCTTAAACGTACTTGCAGATCACGAATATCTGTAAGATATACTTAACAAACATACAACAATACAATAAAGCAGTTTAAATTTTAACTTGCTATCCTACCTACCTTAAAAATAAATATAAAGTTGCAAAAAAGCCTGAAGAATTGATTATCTTCAGGCTTTTTTGGTTATCGAAACCACTATGGGTATGTATGTTAAATGGTACTGGCTAATTTATTCAACATAATACACCCAATTATCTTTACGTTTCGCACCTTCTGCATATTCTCCTTCAATTCCAAGAGATTTCAAAAGCTTCTTTTCCTTCTTCGCTTTCAAATTCTTCTTTAGCTCTGTGAATCCATATCACTTCCCATGATGTCTGCATTCCATTTAGACAGTTTGTCTCTGATCTCTTTGTTTGTGACTGCAAGAATACTGTCTTAAAAATCAAAATCTTCATAATCTGCTGGTAAAAAGCGATGATAGATGATATGACATCCTTCATCGTGGAAACAATAATAATATGGATCTTCATTTTCTTTCGGAAAACGGATCAGGTAATCGAATTCTCCATTGTTGATTTCTTCTACAACGATATCTTTATTATGTTCTTTAAATAGTGCAATGATATCTTCTATCTTACATCCATGTTGTCCAACAAGTTCCACCAGCTCTTTAATAAATTCATTTGGCTTTGTGTTGTCATGAACATAACTGCTTCCTTCTTCTGGAATATGGAAACAAAATCTCTCCTTTTTACTGGTAACTTTGATATCTCCTAATGTCTCCTTAATAAAATCCGGTAGTTCCTGAAGTTTATTCAACATCTCTTCTTCACTATATTCTGTTTCAAAGAAATGATTTAAGGAACTTAAAGGATAATATAAACGGATTGCTTCTCTTCGAAATCCAAGTTTTGCCTGTTCTTCTTTGATAATGTCGATCAAATTCTTATAAAGACGTTCAAATCCCATCTTGTCTTCCTCCATTACCTATTATATAGTTTATATTATTTTATTTACTTTTTAAAATCTTATTAATGCTTTTCATCATATTTTTAGCATCTTTTCCGCCAGAATATCCCATGCGGTATACATGATCGTCTAACAGGATTTCTCCTGAATCACTGATAACCAGCATCTTCTTTCCAAATAACATGATCATCTGTGGCTTACTTGATTCTCCCATCTGGGATGAATTCGTTAATGTTTTTGTTGTATAGTGATAAGAATACTGATCTAAAACATTTACGATTTCTGTATACTTTTTATCTCCCTGTTTAAATGAGTATACCTGCTGCTGCTTCTTTCCATTAGCATCTTTTGTTACAGTATCTGTTGATGTAACCTGAATCAGTTTGGATGATGCAGTATATTTTTCAAAAGAATATGGTGAAAGCATAACGAACGCAAGAACTGCTACGATCAAAACCGCTACAACGATCTTCATTGTCCTTCCCATTGTAATTTTCATTTTGTTATTCCTCCAATCTATTTTTATACCTATATTAGATTAGCAGAAATTCTTAAAAATGTCGATAGCTTTCCTGTCATATCCATTGATCAAAAAATCTTGTAATGTGGTTTTTCTTCGTTAAATATTTTATATCTCAAAAAATCATCTAGCACGATCGCTACACTTGATACAAGAAACCAGAATATGGAATATAACAAACAGATCTGCCCCATAAAGTTATATGGGAGCTGTGAATAGTCCCATATATCCATTTTCAGCCATATATTAACGATGAGACCTGTGATAAACTCCAGTGCCGTAATGATCAAAGCTGATAAAACCATCTGACTGATAAAGCTCATTTTTATCTTCATATTCTCATTTAAAAGTCCACAACAAAGAAAACATGCTCCTCCACATAAAAACATAGAATAATGAGAATATCCACGTACCAAAACTTCCAGTAAAAAATATGCCATTCCTCCAATTGCAAATAAAATCATATATTTTTCTATTTGATATTTTATTTTCATAACCACCCATCCATTTTTCTAACTTTCTTTTTATTGTGCGTTATTTTCTTCGAGTATATTCTTTCTTATTAAAGAGAATCTTATTTATTTTTTCTTAAGAATCCCTCAATTTTTTCCTTTGATTTGAAAAATTTGTAGCAAAATACTGCTATTTCATGTAAAATAGAAAAGTAAATTCATTTGATTTTATGATAAAAAATAAAAATATATACAGAAAAGAGGAAAACACTTATGGCACAATTATGGGGCGGTCGCTTCACAAAAGAAACAGATCAGTTAGTTTACAATTTTAACGCATCTATTTCCTTTGACCAGAAATTTTATAAACAGGACATCCGCGGAAGTATTGCACACGTTACGATGCTTGCAAGTGTTGGTGTATTAACAGAAGAAGAACGTGATCAGATTATTGATGGTTTAAATAGTATTTTAAATGATATCGAATCTGGAGCTGTTGAGATCACAAGTGAATATGAAGATATCCACAGCTTTGTAGAAGCAAATCTTATCGATCGTATCGGTGATGTCGGTAAAAAACTTCATACTGGAAGAAGCCGTAATGATCAGGTTGCTTTAGATATGAAACTTTATACAAGAGATGAAGTTGTTGAGATCAAAGGTTTAGTAAAAGAATTAATGGAAACACTTCATGGTATCATGAAAGAACACATTGATACATTTATGCCTGGATTTACACATCTTCAAAAGGCTCAGCCAGTCACTCTTGCTCATCATGTCGGAGCTTACATGGAAATGTTTAAGAGAGATTACAGCCGTTTAAATGACATTTTTGACAGAATGAACTACTGTCCTCTTGGAGCTGGTGCTCTTGCAGGTACAACTTACCCATTAGATCGTGAACAAACAGCTTCTCTGCTTGATTTCTATGGTCCTACACTAAACAGTATGGATTCTGTATCCGACCGTGATTATGTAATTGAGCTTTTATCTGCTTTATCTACGATCATGATGCATTTAAGCCGTTTCAGCGAGGAAATTATCATCTGGAACTCTAATGAATATAAATTCGTATCTATCGACGATGGATTCAGTACAGGAAGCAGTATCATGCCTCAGAAGAAGAATCCTGATATTGCTGAATTAGTTCGTGGTAAGACAGGACGTGTATATGGAGCTCTAACTTCTATCCTTACAACAATGAAAGGAATTCCACTAGCATATAATAAAGATATGCAGGAAGATAAAGAACTTACATTCGATGCGATCGATACTGTCAAAGGATGTATTTCTTTATTTAATGGAATGATGAAGACTATGACATTTAACAAACCACAGATGGAAGGCAGTGCAAAACATGGATTTACAAACGCAACAGATGCTGCTGATTACCTTGTAAATCATGGAGTACCTTTCCGTGATGCTCACGGAATCGTTGGACAACTTGTACTTCTTTGCATCGACAAACAGATTCCTTTAGATGATCTGTCTCTTGAAGAATATAAGAAGATCAGCCCTGTTTTTGAAGAAGATATTTACGAAGCGATCAGCATGAAAACATGTGTTGAAAAACGTAATACGATCGGAGCTCCAGGGCACGATGCTATGGAAAAAGTTATTGCGATCAATGATGCTTATTTAGCAGATCTCAAATAATAAGGAGAACCTTATATATGAAGAAAAAAGTTTTTCTTTTAACTATGCTGTTGTCTCTGCTTCTTTTAAGCGGATGTGGTGTAAACCTTAGCAGCAAGATAAAACTCAATAAAGACTTTTCAGGTACAAGAACAATGTCTTGTACCTTTTCTTCCCGCGATTTTAATGCTTATTTCAAAGGAAGTAAAGAAGATCTTAACAAACTGATCAAAGAATCTTGCCCAGATTCTCTTACTTATACTTCATCTTCAGATGGTGAGAATGATACTTATACATTTTATCTAAGATTTTCATCTCTGGATGATTATAAGAAAAAAGTTAGTGATCTTCTTAATTTTTCGCCGGATATCACTTATGAATATGGAGATTCTCCATTTGTAAATGGGCTTATTTATAAAGAAAACTTTACATCTAAAGATTTAATGACATGGCTTTACACAGCACTATATGAGAAAAAATATATTGATAAAGACTCTTCATCCGACCTATGGGATTTAAAAACAACTCAGATTTCCTTCCTTGGAAAAACTTATGAGACAAAAGATAAGATCAACATTAATGAGATGACATATGTTCCATTATCATCGATTGATATTGATACTATAACGGAAAAATCTGGAAAACTTACAAGAAAAATAAAATTTAATATTCCACAGAAAACATTAGATCAAAATTCCGGAAAGATCCGTTCTTATTTTGATAGAAATGATATTACATGGGAGAATACTTCCGATGGAAAAACTTTATGTATAAGTTTTAATGCTAATAATTTTTCTGATCTTGCACAGAAAACAAGATCTGTTCTTCACTCTAAAAGTTCCTTTGGGACCTATAATTCTACATGCAGTGAGGACAATCCATTTAAACTTAAGATCAATTACAAGGAATCTCTGGACGTATCAAACTTTCTTTCCAAAAAAGGAAGTGTCCCTGTCACTTATACATTTAATGGTAAACAGATTTTTAATGACTCGATCAAGGACAAAGAAATCAGTTTTACTTCTTCCATTACACAACCAATTTCTAAATATGAGATTGCTGTTGTGTGGAATACATCAAAAGATATCCGACGCAAGGTTTCTTTTTCCTTTAGAAAAATGATCACCACTCATCAATTATCCATCCTCAAAAAACAGTTTCAGGGACCTACGATCAGTGATGTAACTTTAAGTGGCACCAAAACTATTACTTTATCTTTTGTACAAACAGGAAGTATCTCTGAATGTAATAAGGATTTTTCAGCATTGTTTAAGAACAGTGCAATGACTGCAAAAGAGCATTTTTCCCTGACTGCTGGTAGAAAAATTAATTTTTCGGATAAAATTGCATTGCCTTTCAATGAAAATGGTAAAAAACTATCTGGTCATTATATTTTTGCTTCGATCAATCCAAAAGAATCTATTTCAGTGTCTATTACACCTGCACACAATGTAAAGAACAAGACAAAACAAAATACATCGACAAAAACGATCTCCGAACTTGTTCATTCAGATGAAAATATCCATGATCTTTGCGATTTTGAATTGACTGGAAACAGCTTTCAGGCTAATTATCAAGGCAATACAGCTGCAAGCTTTTGGATGAATGTTTTAAAATGGGGCATTCCTGTTGTTGTTTTGATTTTGATTCTTTTGTTTTTATTCCGAAAGAAAGCCACGATTCATGACATGTTTCATACAATAAAACAATCATTATCTGAAAAAATAAATACTTTCATCGATAAAATCAACAAATTATAAAGAGTCAATAATAAAGACTTCTATATAAGCTAAAAAGCACCAAGATAGGTACTTTCCAATACCTTATCTTGATGCTTTTTTTATATGGTCGAGATTATATTATTTTTTAGGAAAATTGACATTAATGTTTTAATTATTGTGTTTTGCAAGAAATATTCTTACTGTACTGCTTTAAAAGCTTCGTCTAAGTCTTCGATGATATCATCAATATTTTCTGTACCAATTGACAGACGGATTGTGTTAGGTTTGATTCCTGATCCTAATAATTCTTCTTCAGTCATCTGAGAATGTGTTGTAGATGCTGGATGAATTACTAAAGATTTTACGTCTGCTACATTTGCAAGCAATGAGAATAACTCTAAGTGGTCGATGAAATCTTTTGCTTTCTGTGCATCACCTTTGATTTCAAATGTGAAGATAGATCCTCCACCGTTAGGGAAGTATTTCTTGTATAATTTCTGCTGTTCTGGGTCGTCAGATACAGATGGATGGTTTACTTTTTCTACTGCTGGATGATTTTTCAGGTATTCTACTACTTTTAATGCATTCTGTACATGACGTTCTACTCTTAAGGATAATGTTTCTAATCCCTGTAAGAAGATGAATGCGTGTACTGGAGATAATGTTGCTCCTGTGTCGCGAAGTAATAATGCTCTAATCTTTGTTACGAATGCTGCTGCTCCAACATCTTTTGTAAAGCTTACTCCATGATAACTTGGGTTTGGTTCTACTAATGATGGGAATTTTCCTGATGCTTCCCAATCGAATTTACCACCATCAACAATAACACCACCAATTGTTGTTCCGTGACCACCGATGAATTTTGTTGCAGAATGTACAACGATGTCTGCTCCGTATTCGATTGGTCTTACAAGATATGGTGTTGCAAATGTGTTATCTACGATCAGTGGAATATTATGTTCATGAGCGATCGCTGCTGCTTTCTCAATGTCTACAACGTCTGAGTTTGGATTTCCTAATGTTTCGATAAATAATAATTTTGTGTTTTCTTTGATTGCTCCTCTTACTTCATCTTCATTGAAAATGTCTACGAATGTTGTTTCGATTCCGTAATCTGGTAATGTATGCTCTAAGAAGTTGTATGTTCCACCATAAATATTTTTCGCTGCAACGACATGATCTCCTGCTTTTGTGATATTTTCGATCGCATATGTAATAGCTGCTGCTCCAGATGCTACTGCTAATGCTGCAACTCCACCTTCAAGTGCTGCGATTCTCTGTTCAAACACATCTTCTGTTGGGTTTGTTAATCTTCCATAGATGTTACCTGCATCTGCAAGTCCAAAACGAGCTGCTGCGTGATCGCAGTTTCTAAATACATAAGATGATGTCTGATAAATAGGTACTGCTCTTGAATCTGTTACTGGATCTGGCTGTTCCTGTCCTACGTGTAACTGTAATGTTTCAAACTTATAATTTCTTTCTTTACTCATAATTTCTATCTCCTTTGTTGACTTTTATTTTTAATTTTGTTTGTTGTCTTTCTTGATTACAAACTTATCTTACCATCTTATTTCCTACTTGTCCAATATGAAAAGTCAACATCTGGTTATAGCTATAACCTATAGCAAGACAAACTAATATATTTAACACTCTTCCTATACCAGTAAATCAGAAAGATATAGCTAACGTTCTAAAATAAGTCAAATAAGGACCTACAAAAGATTTTCTTGAAGGACTTAATAAGGATCAAATTAATTTCCGGTGTACCCTTATTTTTATAATTTCTTTTATATTGCTTATTATAAAAGATCTTTATATCCAGAATCATCGCCCATAGCTTTATACTTTTTGATTTCTTCCAAGTACTTCTCGCCCAATGGGCTGATCGCGACTCCTTTTCGCTTGATATAGCCAATCGTCATTACTTCATCAGATTTCAGTTTCACTGCACAGTAATCGTCACCATTTAAACTTTCACATATAATTCCTGAACATAAGGTATATCCATTTAATCCAACCATAAGATTCAGCATTGTTGCTCGGTCATTTGCTTTGATCAAACGTTTATATTCATAAGTACTTAATACTTCTTCTGCAAAGTAAAAGGAATTATATTCTCCTTGTTCAAAGGACAAGCATGGATACTCTTCCAGCTCTTCGATTGAAATTTCCTCTTTGTCTGCCAATGGATGCCCTTTCCACATATAAACGTAAATTCCGCATTCCAATAATGGATGGAATTCCAACCCCGATTCCTGCAGCATCTTGCTTAATACTTTCTTATTAAATTCATTCATATAAAGAATCCCTATTTCGCTGTGAAAATCTTTGACATCTTGAATCACTTCATATGTCTTTGTTTCTCTAACTGCAAATTCATATTCATCCATCCCGAACTGTTTGACCATTTCTACAAATGCATTTACCGCAAATGTATAATGCTGCATGGAAACCCCAAATTTCTTCTTAATATTCTTCTTTTCAATATAACGTGATTCCATCAACTGATATTGCTCTACAACCTGTCTTGCATAACTTAGAAATTCCATTCCCTCCTGTGTAACGGATACTCCACGGTTACTTCTCTTAAACAGTTCTGTCCCGATTTCTTTTTCTAATTCTTTTACTGCTAGAGACAGACTTGGCTGTGAAATAAATAGGCTTTTTGCTGCTTCATTCATAGATCCTGTATCTGCGATCGCAATAATATATCTTAACTGTGTTAATGTCATGATTCTTCCCTTCCTTATCTTTTGAAACAATTTCTTTCTCTATATATGGTATGTTTCTTTTCTGTCTGTGGTCTATTATACTTGATTTTCCTTTGCTTGTCTTATGATTTTTGAAAGAAATCTTCTTGACAGGATGCTTTCCTTTGTCTTATAATAATGAACGTCGCAATAGTTAGAATTCTAACTATTAGCTTTCTAATCATAAAGGAGCATCATAATATATGTATGAATCATCTTACCACTACCTTCTGATGTCCAATCATTTAGGATTCCAGAAGAAAGTCATGGCCATCTTAAAGCCGCTTGGTTTATCAACTGGCCAGCCTAAGGTCTTAGACCATCTTCGATATCATAATGGTGCCAGTCAAAAAGACATTGCCCATGCTTGTCATATCGAACCAGCTTCCTTAACTTCCATTTTGAATCGAATGGAAAAACAAAACATGATCGAACGTAAAATCTTAAATGGAAACCGCCGGTCATATCATATTTTCCTTACCGATTATGGGATGGAACAGTCTGAATCGATTGAAAAAGCTTTCTTGACTCTTGAACATGAAGTTTTTTCTGGAATTTCTAATACTGAAAAGGAACAGTTTTTAAAGATCTTTGAAAAACTATATCAAAATATTACAAAAGAGGAGTAAATTACATCATGGAAAAACTAAAACGTTATATCATCTTTTTTATTGGACTTTACATTAACTCCCTTGGAGTTGCCCTGATCACAAAAGCAAGTCTTGGTACATCACCAATTTCATCAATTCCTTATGTACTAAGTCTTAATTTCCCATTTACACTTGGAAATTTCACAATTTTCTTCAGTCTGTTTTTAATCTTTTTACAGTTGCTGATCTTAAGAAAAAATTTTAAACTAGAACATTTTTTACAGATTCCGATTTCTGTATTATTTGGGTATTTTATTGACTGGTCTATGATCCTTCTTGGATTCGTAAACCCTCATTTATATCTGATGAAATTGATCTATCTGTTAATTGGATGTCTGATTCTTGGATTTGGTGTGTATACCGAAGTACTTGCTAATGTTGCGATGCTTCCTGGGGAATCTTTTGTTCGTGCCATTGTAATGACATGGCATACAGAATTCGGTGTCACTAAGATCTGTTTTGACGTATCTATGACAGTGATCGCTGGTGTTCTTTCCTTTGTATTCGCAGGTAAATTAGACGGTGTTCGTGAAGGTACTATCATTGCCGCTTTGCTTGTTGGATTTATCGCACGTTTGCTTGGACGTTTCTTATCTTTTGTGGAACCTATGCTTTTCACAGAATCACAGACTGCCGAAAATTCCGAAGTTTCTGCAGATTCAGCAAATACTCCTACTGTCATTGCAATCGCACGTGAATATGGAAGCGGTGGACATGATCTTGGAGAAGCTCTTGCGAAACGTCTTGGATTTGATTTCTATGACAATGAGATCATTCAGATGGCTGCCGGATCTACTGGTTATGATCCTGAATTTATTAAGAATAATGATGAACAGATGCGAAGCTCTCTTCTCTATGACCTTGTCAATCAAGCATACTCTCATGCACCACAAAACCCAGCTCCTAAAGATAATATCTTTGCGGCAGAATCTAAGGTAATTCTTGATCTTGCTTCCAAAGGAAATTGTGTTGTGATCGGTCGTTGTGCAGATTATATCTTAAGAAACCGTCCTCATTGCATGCGAATATTTTTACATGCCCCCGCTGAATACCGTGTGAAACGAATTATGAGAACCGAAAATTTATCACATGATGCAGCACTGACCAAAGCAATTGAGATGAACCGAAAACGTTCTGATAACTATCATTATTATACACATCAGCCTTGGGGATTATCCAGAAATTATCATCTAACACTGGATACTTCTCTTGGAGATGATTTTGTTCTTGATAGTATTTGTAAAGGATTGAAACATATTCAGTAATTTTATGATGATTGTAAAAAGGATAGATGCCTTGATTCTATGGCATCTATCCTTTTTCATTTAATACTTTCTTTTGGAAACTGAAATATAAAACTTGTTCCTTCTCCTTTTTTACTTTCCACTCGTATTTTTCCACCATGTACTGCTACGATAAAACGAACCATTGAAAGACCAAGTCCTGTTCCTCCATTTTCTCTGGAGCGGCTTTTATCTACCCTGTAAAATCGATCCCAGATCTTAGGTAGATGTTTTTGATCAATTCCAATCCCATCATCTTTTACTTCTCCTATGATCAATTCTCCCTGATTTTTCCACAAAATCTCAATATGGCCATGTTCTTTTCCATAGCTGATCGCATTCTGAACAAGATTCATCATCATTCGTAATAATAACGTATGATTTCCCATCATCTTTATATCCAAATCATTGGAAACAGATATCTGTATCTTCTTTTTATTTGCCTGCTCTTGCAATTCTTCTACAACAACTTCTGTCAATAGTCCAAGATCCACCTCTTCCATATCATAAGATTCTTTCATCTCACCCCTTGCGATCATTAGCATCTCACTGATCAATTTTGACATACGCCTTGCCTGCCTTAAAATGATCATGATCTCTTCTTTTTCTCCTTTTTCTAATGTTGGATCTTCTATTAAATATTCACATTGAGAAATGATCACAGTCACTGGAGTTCGAAGTTCATGGGATACATCTGCTGTAAACTGTTGCTCTTTTTCAAAGGATTGTTCCAGTCTTTCGAACATTTGATTAAATTTCTGTGATAGTTCATACAATTCATCTCTTGCTTTTGGCAATGGAAGTCTTTTTGTAAGATCCTTTCCATAACTGATGGTTTCTACCTGATCACAGATTCGATCAACTTGCTTTAATGCACGTTTCAACATAAAATATCCTGTCGTTCCGATCAATAAAATAAACAATGGATATAAAACGAGCATCATTTTCTGAGATGTTGTCATAAATACTTCGATTGCATGAATGGATGTGATTCCCCTGATCCATATTACCTTATTTTGTCCATAGGTATATACACTATCATATACCATCCATTTACTGCTGCCTGATTTAATAACCCTTGGTGTATGGGATTTTAACATTGTCTGTTTCGGAAATTTCTCTGGCATTGTACCATACAGTAATTTTCCATTGTCGTCATATACACAAAACATGACTCCATCTTCATAAAACTTGGTATCTTCTGATAAATAATAGGTTCCATCCTGAAACTGGAAATTCGAAGAAAATCCTGTCACTGCTGTACTGACTTCTTCTTCCGTCGCTGAAATCCCGACTTTATCGACAAAGTAAAACATAAAGCCAAGAACCATTCCCAAAATAAGCGCAATGATCCCTGTATACCACAACGTGATCTTTTTCTTGATCGTCATCTGCTTCATCATTCTTTCCTCATCACATAACCTGTCCCACGCACTGTATGAATCAATTTTTTGTCATATCCAGCATCAATTTTCTTTCTCAGATAGCGGATATATACATCAATCACATTCGATCCTCCTTCAAAGTCATAATTCCAGGCATTTTGTTCAATCTGCTGCCTTGTCATCACGATATTCTGATTGCGCATCAGACATTCTAACACCATAAATTCTTTTGATGACAAACTAATCTCTTTTCCAGCTCTTGTTACAACTTTCGTATCTCGATCCAGAATAAGATCTGCAACCTTTAACTGATTCGTTATAAATTGTGGTTTTCTTCGCATCATCACACGAATTCTTGCAAGTAGCTCTTCAAACGCAAATGGTTTGATCAAATAATCATCGGCTCCAAGATCAAGCCCCTTTACTCGGTCATCAATGCCATCTCTGGCTGTCAGTAAAAGAATCGGGGTATCATTTCCAGTCTGTCTAACTTCCTTTAAAACTGTAAAACCATCCTTCCCAGGAAGCATAATATCGAGAAGAATTCCATCATATGATGTCATTTCCATGTAATCTAAAGCTTCTTCTCCATCTCCACAGACATCCACACTGTAATGTTCTCTTACCAGACGTTTCTTTATAATATTTCTTAAATCTTTTTCATCTTCAACAACTAATATTCTCATAATGTCTTTATTATAATACAATCTGTTTTCTGAATCTAGTTTTCATTTTTAATGTTCTTTTAATCTTTGTTGGTTATGATATTTATAACAAAAAGAAATCAATTCAACCAAACGAAAGGAGTTTATCATGAAAAAAATATTATTTTTATTATTCGCATGTTCTATCATTTTTACTTTTGCAGGATGCAGTTCTTCAAAGAAAGATTCTGCCGAAGCTACCACAACGCAGGAAATTGCAACAACTGCTTCCAATACGAAGAATACCACCGATTCTTCTACCTCTGATTCATCTGCGAAAAATGATTCTTATGATTTTTCGGCTTATAAAAAAAGAATCAAAAAACTCACTAAAAAAGTAAACAATGCAAAATCTTCTTCCAATGCATCCGTCAACGAAAAAAGATTTTACACTTTAAAAAAGGAACTCGATGTAGTAGATGATGAACTAGATCATCTGGATGATGAATTTGAGCATACTTATGAAAATGGTAAACTGAGTTTCAAAACTTACAAATCCAGAGAAAAGACAATAGAAAAACTTGAAGATCAACTTGATCTTTTGGAAGATGCCTTGGAAAATAAATTTGGGATTGATGATTGATTTATAAATAACACAAGGGATTGTCCCATCTTGTCTTTGTTATTTGTTTCATCCTATTATTCATTTTAGCACCATATTGCCTTTTACATATTTTTAAGTCTTCCGTCATCAAGCTTTAAAAACTGCAACAAAATCTCCATCTTCAGTCGATCCACATGATCTTCCCAATCAATCTTCACCAGATCATTCACTTTATCAATTCTCTTTCGGATCGTATTGATATGCACATACATTTTCTCTGCGGTCACACTGTAGTTCATATTGTTTTCGAGATAGATCTTTAATGTCTTTAATAATTCAATATTCTTCTCTTCTTCCATCAACTCCCTATACTTCCTCAGCATCTCTTTTAACTCATTCTCAGGAATTTCAATCCATGTTAAAGGTCCTAACATTTCATATTCCCAGATATCTTTTTCTGGGAATATGATACTTCCCATCTTTAATACTTTCTGACATTTTTTTACACATTCTCTGACTTCAAGCAGTGTCTTTTCTTCCTGACAGATTCCAAATTCTAATTTCATATCAGCAAATTTTAATCCGATGTATCTTTGGAATTCTTTTAATAAATCCGTGGTTGTGTCTTTGGTCCAGAGTGTGCTGTTGTGAATCTTTTCTGCTTCTAATAAGATCAATCCGTCATTTTCATCCAGAAAAGCGATCTTTCCGATCTTTCCTAACTTGCTTTGATGGAAGTCTTCCAAAAATGTGTTTCTTTCATTTCGTGCGTTATATTCTTCGTTACATTGATGGAACACAATGTACTGATAGGCTGTATTTACAGAAATTCCTTGAATATTCGCCTGATAGAACAGTTTCTTAGCATCTTTTTCTGTGTAATCAAGAGCAAAATGAATGAAGTTCTCAAATCCGATATTTCCCATATTTTCTGCGATCATAATCTGTTCGTAAACTCCCTGCAAGGTTAAAAAAGCGATACGAATGGCAAATTCATCGTAGTAATCAATAAATTCTCTGGATTCCATCACGACAAAGTATGCCTGCACGATATCTTCCATGACAATTGGAATAATGATCCAACTGACACGTGGTCCTGCTAAATTGCCTGGATTGATCAGACGGATCCTTGCCATGTTGATGTAATCGCATAAGGTATGTTTCGTATACGGCATGGATGGTTCCCAGTAATCACTTTCGGATAATCCGAAGGATTCTGTGATACGTTTAAAGTCTGGAGAGCTGTAGTAGCTTTTTTCTTCGGCAAGATCATAGATAAATGCTGGGAATTTCATCTCGACCTCTACGGCTCTAAGGATCTTATTGATTTTCTGGACTTTGTAGGACTGATCTGATACTTGCAGATGGTTATTGCTGTGGACTTTGAATCTTCGGATCGTTCGGTTCATCACCGCGGTATTGATCTGACTCATCAGTTCCATCCATGGAACGGAAAATGGCATACTGATGAGCGGAATCTCATATTCGTCAAACAGATCGATCAGCCGCTGTGGAATCTCGTCAAGATAGCGGCCTCGCTTGATCATCATCGCGGAGGTTCCCTGCATACTTCCTGACTTGAATGCTTCTTCGAGGCAGTCTGGTTCTTGATCTAATACATATCCTGAGGAAAGGATCAGCTCTTTTCCTTTTGCCCAGCGCAGGGCATCGGGTGCTTCAAGGAGGGTTGTTCCCTGAATTTCTTTGTGTAAGCCTGATTTTCCTGCGATAACATGATAGTCTTTAAAATATTCTAGTGTCAGTAATTCCTTGACGGCGATTCCCATTCTTCGTTTCCTCCATTCTTTATCGTGTTTCTTCTATTATAATATCTATTTTCTTATATGAAACACAATCTATACGAAAAAATCCGGCTCCCATCAATAGGAACCGGATGCTTCTTTGCATATCGATCATTCTTCATACATCGGTGTGTATGGTTCTTTATTTCGTTCCTTAAATTCTTTTGTGATCTTCGCTAAGACCTGTGGTTTCGTGAAGAGATCATAGGCAATTCCTGCTACCACTTTGGATGCATATAAGGCACCTTTATCTCCAATGGAAGTTCCTCCGCTTGCGGTTGCCTGCCATGTATGTGGAGAGCATCCGATCGGCCAGCATGCTGTTGTAAACAAACAGGTTGGCATGATTCTGCTGACATCTCCAGTATCGGAGGATGCACTAAGTTCTGCTTCTTTCCACTTATCTCTTGGTGAAACACCCAAGATCATTGCTTCATCATAGACTTGGTGAAGATTTTTTTCTTTCTCTATGATACCCTGTTCCACGGTTTTCTGCAACTCTTTTGCAAATTGGAGTTCTTCTTTTGTGTACTTTGGTCCATCTGCTTCGATCAGGTTTGCATATGCAAGATCTGCAAATGCTTCATTTGTGGATAACTCGCAGCATCCACATTCCATTTCGATATCCACAGTTGTCTCTGTCATCATCGCTGCACCTTGAGCGACTTTCTTTAAGCGCTCCATGGTACTTTTGACATCTGCCATATGTGGTGCTCTTACAAAATACCATGCACTTGCTTTGTCTGGCACGATATTTGGTGCAAATCCGCCACTGTCTGTAGAGTAATGGATTCTTGTGCGGTCAATGACGTGTTCTCTTAAGTAGTTTGCTCCAACACTCATCAGTTCCACAGCATCCAAAGCGCTTCTTCCCTGTTCCGGTGCAAATGCTGCATGAGAAGAGACTCCATGAAAGTAAAAATGTGCGGATGCATTAGCAAGGTATGCATGATCATGTGCCATGTTTGTACTGGATGGATGCCATGTAACGGCAGCATCACATCCATCAAACATATGATAATATGCCATTTTTACCTTTCCACTTAACAGCTCTTCTTCTGGACATCCATAAAATCTTACCGTTCCTTTTTTATTTCCTTTCTCCAAAAAACGTTTGATCACAATGGCTGCAGTTGTGGCTGCGGCGCCTAGCATATGGTGTCCACATCCGTGTCCAACACCATCTTCGGATACCATTTCTCTTGTGACATCTGCTTTTTGTGATAATCCAGGAAGTGCATCGTATTCTCCAAGGATTGCGATAACTGGTTTTCCTTCCCCATATTGTGCAATAAATGCATGTTCTAAATGTTCGTTATTTTCAATCGTGAATCCTTCTTCACTCAAAAGTTTTCTTAAGTAATTGGCGGATTCCCTTTCATTTCCAGATAGTTCCGGATGATTCCATAGTGTATGACAGATTTCCTGACACAAAGATTCTAAGCCTTGTACTTCATCATAAACATCCTGTTTGATCATTTTATCGCCTGCTTTCTATTCCTTTGTTGTATTTTTTAAGGTTGCCATTCCAACGGCAATACTTACGAAGACGCATCCTAATGTTCCAAGCCAGTTTGATGCTCCTGGTAACCAGTTAAAGTATCCCATTCCAATCATGAAATATAAGATGACCGCAAATACAACCATAATGACACTGTGTTTTTTCATTTTCATTCCAAACTGTACTAATAAAGCTCCAAATAAGGCTGGTAATAAGTAGTTTAACGCTGCTTTAATACTTTCTGGAAGCATTGCTAATACAGAAGTTCCAAGGATCGCTCCGATCGTAAGAACAGATACATTAATTACGATAGATACTGCCATTCCAAGAGTTGCAACGACAGATCCTTTTTCTGTTCCTGGCTCTACATCTGCTGCCACCTGTGCCATACTTGCACATGGGATTCTCATATTAGAGATATTTCCAGATAAGAATGCCATATAAGTTCCAGCAGCTCCAACAACTGGGAAGTAAGAGATCGGTTCTACAAACCATAACACTCCAAATGCACTGGCACCACTGATAAATGCAGTTAACAATGCAGCTGGTTTTGGTAAGATTCCATAGATGATGGCTAATACAAGTGCTGGAGTAAAAGAAAGAAGAACTCCAAGGTATCCTGTAATCTTACCGATCTTATTGACTTGTGGTACATATTCTTTATTATAATAATCCTGATTGTTCATCGTATCTTCCTCCTGCTTATACTAATGCTGTGATGATCATGGCTCCAAGAATTGTGATCGTTAAAGACCATTCTTTTAACCATCCGATATCTTTTTTATTTGCAACTTTCGTAAGTACAAACATGATCACTGCTCCAAGCACACATGCTAAGGCATTCTTCCATGCTCCGCTCATTGTGATCTGGTCTGCTTTCATCATCATTGAATAAAATGGTTTTGCAAGATGGCTTGCACACATTGCTGAGAATACACCGATGATGGCACAGGAAGCAATCGTTGTTAGTGTTCCTGTGTTTCCTTTGGAAATCTTATGTTCAATCTTATCCATCTTATTTGCTGAAAATGTTGCAAATAATGCCCATCCGATAGAACAAAGGATCATCGTCCATACGGCCATTCCTAAAGCTTCTGGTGTTAAAGTATCAGTTCCAAGCTGCACTCCAACAGCGGATGTTCCAAGTCCTGCTGCGATAGATTCAAACATAACGGATCCGATCATAGATAATCTCATCCATCCGATTGGTCCGCCAACAGATACTAACAGAGAAAGCATCGCACTTAATACAACGATGGATGGTCCGATTGATGTTACCGCACTGCTTTTCATTGCTTTTTTCATCTGTTTGTCATTAAGTCCTAATTTCTTTCCTGATTTATAAGCACCCCTTGCAAATAAAACTGCCTGTAAAATGACAAATGCAACTGGAAGTGCACAGGCAAGCCACATTGGGATACTGTTTGCGATTTTCATTGCGTCCATATTTTTATCCTCCTTATCGGTCCGTGTGTTTTGTATGCAATTATCTTACCTGTTTTGTCATGGAAATGGTATGAAAATTTTTTCACTTTTTTATATCACTGCTTAGTTTTTGAATATTTTTATAATTATTTTCTTTATTTGGTGAAGATTTTTTCATTTTCCAGATCATTACAAAAAAGACTGCCGCTTAATGCGACAGCCCCTTTTCCCTTGAGTTTTCATTATTTAAATGGGTGTTCATGTGTTTATGGTTTTATTATAACAAATTTTGAAATTTACAATAGGACCTTTTTTTCTTTTTTTATGTCTTTATTTTACTTTTTATTAACATAATCGCACGTTTTTCAATCCGACTCACATAAGATCTTGAAATATGAAGCTCTTTTGCTACTTCTTTTTGTGTCATTGGCTTTCTTCCATAAAGTCCATATCGCATGATCAGTGTTTTCTTTTCCTTATTCATCTCCATTTTTTCTAATTCGTCATAAATCTGTTTGATATTTTCTTTTTGTTCCATCTTTTTCAGAAAATCTGTTTCCTGTGTCCCTAAAATATCTAACAGATGAATCTCATTTCCTTCTTTATCGACACCGATCGGTTCGTAAAGTGATGTATTTTTTGAAGTCTTTCTTTCCTGACGAATCATCATTAATAATTCATTTTCTATACATCTTGCAGCATAGGTTACAAGGCGATGGCCTTTGCTGATATCGTAGGTATTGATCGCTTTAATAAGCCCAATCGTCCCAATTGAGAGCATATCTTCTTTCTCTCTGTCTAAATTATGATATTTCTTTACAATATGTGCAACTAAGCGAAGATTGTGTTCCACTAGCAAATTTCTTGCATTGATATCTCCCTTGCGGCTTAGGATCAGATAATGTCGTTCTTCCTCTGGTGATAAAGGTTGTAAAAACTCTTGCAAAAGAAAAGCACCCTTCTAAGCCTTTTTATCATACTATGATAAGTTACTTAGAAAAGTGCTTTTCCATCTTTATTCTGAATTCTTTGTTGATAGATCTTAATTCTCTTCTTCTACAACTTCTTGTCTGCGTAAAAGATATCCATCTTTAATCTCTTCTCCAAAATCAACATATACCATCTGTTTTGGATGTGGTGCGGATTCCATAGCTCTTCCGTCTTCATCTTCAATTGCTCTTACAACAACTTCTTTGTTTGTTCCATCTGGAATCATGACTTCGATTGTCTCTCCAACAGAGAATTTATTCTTCTGCTCTAAAAGTGCGTATCCTTTGTCATTATGTCCCTGAACAATTCCGATATATGTGCAATTCTTGATATAAGTATTACTGTCATAAATCTGGGATGTCTCATCTGTCTTTCCGAAATAGAATCCTGTTGTGAACTGACGATATGTGCATTTTGCAATCTCTTCTTTGTAGTAATCCATATTTTCTTTATATTTCTCTACAGATTCTTTGCAGTCATCGATTGCTTTTCTGTATGTTCTTGCAACGGTTGCAACATACAGTGCTGTTTTCATACGTCCTTCAATCTTTAAGCTGTCAATTCCGGCATCTAAGATCTGGTCGATGTATTCGATCATATTTAAGTCTTTGGAGTTAAATATATATGTTCCACGTTCATTTTCATATACTGGCATATATTCTCCTGGTCTTGTCTGTTCCATTACGGAGTATTTCCATCTGCAAGGATGTGTGCATTCTCCGCTATTTGCATTTCTTCCTGTAAAGTAATTACTTAACAGACATCTTCCAGAATGGGAAATACACATTGCTCCGTGAATAAATGATTCGATTTCCATATCATCCGGAATGTGGGCACGAATATCCTTAATCTCTTCCAGAGATAATTCTCTTGCGGATACAACACGGCTTGCTCCCTGATCATACCAAAACTTGTATGTCGCATAGTTTGTGCTATTTGCCTGTGTACTGATATGACGGTCGATATCTGGACAAACTTCTTTAGCGATCATAAAGACTCCTGGGTCAGAAATGATCAGTGCATCTGGTTTGATCTCTTTTAATTCTTCGAAATATTTCCTGATTCCTTCTAAGTCTTCGTTATGTGCTACGATATTGGCTGTGATATAAACTTTCACTCCATGTTTATGTGCAAATTCGATTCCGGCCTTGACATCTTCCATAGAAAAGTTTTTCGCTTTGGCACGTAGTCCATACATCTCTCCACCGATATAAACAGCGTCTGCACCATATAATACAGCAACTTTTAATACTTCTAAATTACTTGCTGGAATTAATAATTCAACGTCTCTCATTCGTTATCTCCTGTCTTAATACTGATTGCTACTCCATCTCCTACTGGAAGGATCGTTGTCTCTAACAGTGGGTGATTCTTGATCGTATATAAATAATCTCTCATTCGTTTGTGGATCGTACGGTCTCTTCGTTCAATCGCATAACGTGATTTCGCTACATCTCCATCCTGAAGTACATTATCAGATACTAAAACACCATCTGGTGCTAATAATCTTAATACATCTTCTAAAAAATGAATATACTGTCCCTTCGCTGCATCCACAAAAATAAGGTCATACTTTCCATCTAATTCTTTTAAAATCTCAATTGCATCACCTTCAAGCAATGTAATCTGATCTTCTTTTCCCTGATTTTTGATATTCTCTTTTGCTTTCTTGATTCGTTTTTCATTTCGCTCAATGGTTATGATCGTTCCACTTTCTGGCTGGTAACGATTCATATAAAGAGAAGAAAACCCAACCGCTGCTCCTACCTCTAAGATCTTCATCGGTTTCTTTAAAAGGACCAGAGTCCTTAAAAGTTCTTTCGTCTCTGGTTTGACGATCGGAACGTGATTGACTCTGGCCTCTGCTTCGATCTTACTTAGATCATTCTTCTCTTCTTTCATCAATGAGCGGATATATTCTGTGATATTTAAATCCACTATCATTGTATGATCTCCTCTGATACGTGATCTCCGCATAAAATACCCATGATATCATCCATTCCCTGTGATTGTGTAAATTCATACCTTCCAGGAAGAAATGAATTCTTCTTGTATTTTGAAAAATATTTGCGGATCACAAATCTTGCCTTTCCATAAATCAGTTTCTTTGAAACGAGTGTTTCGGCAACTTCCTCTTCTGACTCATTCTCTGTGACGCTGATCGTTACCTTCTTATGGCTCTGTGCATTATATGGCTGATTAGAAAATGTCTGTTCTGCCACAAAATATGCTCCATAGAAAATACAGAAAATCGCACAGATTAAAAATGCTCTGCCTAATGTCTTAAAAAACAGCTGCCATGCTTCTGATTCAAAGAATTTCTTTTGTTTTGAAAGACTCATCTTAAACCTCTGTGATAATTGGAAGAATCATTGGATTACGCTTTGTTTTCTTCCAAATATAATTGCTAAGCTCATCCTTGATCTTTGTCTTGATTCTTGCCCAGTCGGTAATGTTACGTTCTAAACATTCTTCGACCGCATCTCTTGCAACTTCTCTTGCACCTTCCATCAAAGATTCTGATTCTCTAACATATACAAAACCTCGAGATACAATATCTGGTCCTGCAAGAATTACATTACCATGTTTCTGTAATGTGACAGTTGCAATGATCAGTCCGTTCTGAGACAGCATCTTACGATCATTCAATACGATATTACCAACATCTCCAACTCCAAGTCCGTCAACTAGGATTCCTCCTGCCTGAACTTTTCCAGTGATCTTTCCTTGTCTCTTATTAAGCTCTAGAATATCACCTTCCGCAAGTACAAATGCATTCTCCTTTGGAATTCCCATCTCAATAGCAAGTTCACGGTGACGCATCAGATGACGATATTCTCCATGAACAGGAATTGCATACTTAGGTTTTGTCAGTGCATAAATAAGTCTTAATTCCTCACGGCACGCATGCCCAGAAACATGTGTATCTTCAAATACAATCTGTGCACCTTTTAGTGCAAGTTCATTCATAATCTTTGAAATATTCTTCTCATTTCCAGGGATTGGACTTGAGCTGAATATGATCGTATCACTTGGTACGATGGATACTTTTCTGTGAGTTGAGTTTGCCATACGAGATAATGCTGCCATTGTCTCTCCCTGGCTTCCTGTTGTGATTAAAACAATCTGATCGTCAGGATAATTCTTAATCTGATCAGTTTCAATTAATGTGTTCTTTGGAATCTTGATATACCCTAATTCGGACGCTGTTGAGATAATATTTACCATGCTTCGTCCTTCTACTGCAACTTTTCTTCCATACTTATGTGCGGAATTAATGATATGCTGTACACGATCCACATTCGATGCAAATGTTGCAATGATCATACGCCCTTTTAGATGTTCTGCAAACAGACTATCCAGACGTTTACCTACATTCTTCTCCGATGGTGTATAGCCTTGTCGTTCTACGTTTGTACTATCTGCCATCAATGCCAGAACCCCTTTACTTCCAAGTTCTGCAAATCTTGCAAGATCGATTGCTTCTCCAAATAATGGAGTATGATCAATCTTAAAGTCACCAGTATGCACGATCACACCAGCTGGTGTTGTGATCGCAAGTGCTGCTGCATCCGCAATACTGTGATTTGTCTTAATAAATTCTACATTAAAGATTCCAAGTTTTACTTTGTCACCATGTGTTACAACATGGCGTTCCACGTTATTTAAGATACCGTGCTCTTTTAATTTATTCTCGATCAGTGCCATTGTAAGTTTTGTAGCATAGATCGGTACATTCAATTCCTTCTCAAAATAAGGAATCGCCCCAATATGATCCTCATGACCATGGGTAATAACCAGTCCACGAATCTTGCTTGCATTGTCCTTTAAATATGTGATATCAGGAATAACTAAATCAATTCCTAACATATCTTCATCTGGAAACGCAAGTCCACAGTCCACGATCAAAATCTGGTTATTGCATTCAAATGCTGTGATGTTCATTCCAATCTGGCCGAGTCCGCCAAGTGGAATGATCTTTACTGAGCTAGGCTTTCTTCTAGGCATTGGTCTTCTTCCTCTTGCCTGATAATTATTCTTATTGTATGATCTCTTGTTATCATTTGAATAATAATTGTTTCGTTTTGTTTTTGCCTGCTGTCTTACCTGATTGTCCTTCAACTTTCTTCCTCCATATCTTTGTAAGTCTGACAATCTATTGTTTTAAACACTCTTATATATATTATAAACTCACTTCAAGTCCATCTAGTAATGCATTAAAAATATCTGAGATCATATCCAGTTCTTTATCGTCTTCTACGATCTCATAGGACACATAATCATCCTCTAGCTGCACTTCCTTCATGATCAGTACAACGCTCTCATCTTCACTTGATGCTTCACAATCTTCTACCAAAAGGTAGGTATGTCCTGCGATCGTTGTCTGTTCTATGACACGAAATTCAATCTCTGATCCATCTTCGTCCAGAAAAAGAATCTTATTATCTGTTTTACTCATTGTCTATTCCTCCTATAGGGAATCAAGATATCCCTGTAAAATCATAGATGCAGCGATCTGATCGATCACTTTCTTACGGTTTTCGCGTCTTACGCCGCTCTCCATCAGCACTTTCTCTGATGCTACTGTTGTCAGGCGCTCGTCCCATAGAATTACTTCTAATCCTGTACGACGCACTAAGGCATCGCGGAAAGATAGAGTATCTTCTCCGCGTTCACCTACTGTATTATTCATGTTCTTTGGGAGTCCTAAAACGATCTTCTCAATATCATATTCTTTCACAAGTTCTTCAATTCTTGCATATGTCTTTCTTAACTTATTCGCATCTTTTCTTGTGATCGTCTCAAGCGGCTGTGCAGTAATGCGAAGTTCATCACTTAATGCTACTCCGACCGTCTTTGTCCCATAATCTAACCCTAATATTCTTCTCATAATATCACGGTCTCTACTTTAATCTTGTCTCAATATAGTTCTCAAGCAATGCCTCGATCAAGTCATCACGTTCAACTTTATTGATGATGCTTCTTGCATTGTTATGACTGGTAATGTATGTTGGATCTCCAGACATAATATATCCTACCATCTGGTTGACAGGATTATATCCTTTCTCCTGCAGTGCTTCGTATACACGCTCTAAGATCATGTGTACATCCAGTTCTTCTTTTACAACCGAAAAATGTTGTGTTCGATTATTATCCATAATTATCACGTCCCTTTCATTTATTTATCATTTTAATATAAAATGTATGAAATAGCAATGGAAATCATAAAATTTTCCATTCACTTAACACTTTGCCAGCACATATCCATCATCTAAAACTTGTAGTAATTTTACTTTAATGATCTTATTTTCTAATGGTTCTTCACTGTAAAGTGCAACTTTCATATACTCTTTTGTGTGCCCCGTATAATAATGATCTTTTCCGTGCATTTTTTCCTCGATCAACACTTCTTTGACCATTCCTAATTGTTTTGTCTCAAATGCTTTCTGATGTTGTTTTGACATTTCCAGTAAAATATTGCTGCGTTTTGCTTTGATCTGATCATCGATCTGTGGCTTCATATCTGCTGCACGTGTTCCTTTACGGATAGAATATTTAAATATGTGCATCTCATAGAGATTGATCTCTTCTAAGAATTCTCTTGTCTGTTCAAATTCTTCATCTGTCTCCCCTGGAAAACCAACGATAATATCTGTTGTAAGTGCTGGATATTCAAAATGTTCTCTGATCGCTTTGCATTTTTCTCTGATATCCTGTGTTGTATACTTACGATTCATTCTTTTTAGCACACTGTCACATCCACTCTGCAATGAAAGATGGAAATGTGGGCAAAAACTTTCAATCTTTGAAAGACGATCTAATGTGTCTTTTGTAATAAATCCAGGTTCTAATGATCCCAGACGGATTCTTTTGACCCCATCAATTTGTGCAATCTCTTCTAGCAGATCGATCAATGTAATATCTCCAAGATCTTTTCCATAAGAAGTTACATGAATTCCTGTAATAACAAATTCCTGGCACCCATGTTTTGTTAAATTCGCAATCTCTTCTAAGATATCTTCTACCTTACGGCTTCGCACTCTTCCTCTTGCATAAGGAATAATACAGTAAGAACAAAACTGGTTACATCCATCTTGAACTTTGATATACGCTCTTGTATGTTCTTTTAACTGTTCTACATATAAAGATTCATATTCCTGATCCTGTGCAATATCAATGACTTCGATGGACTCTTCAACAGATTCCATCTCTCCCATATGTTCTTCTAAAATCTTAATCAGGTCTTTCTTTTTATTATTCCCAACGATCAAGTCAATATTAGTATCTTTTGATAATTCATCTTTTCCAACCTGTGCATAGCAGCCAACAGCTACTACTACAACATCTGGATTCTTCTTTTTAGCACGATGAAGCATCTGTCTTGATTTGCGTTCCGCCATATTTGTTACGGAACATGTATTTACAATGTAAATATCTGCTGCTTCTTTCGGATCAACCATCGTAACCCCTGCTTCTTTAAGCATTCCATACATGGCATCCGTTTCATATTGATTTACCTTACAGCCAAGTGTTACAATAGCTGCTCTTTTTCCTTGTAAATTCATACAATTCCTTTCTTAGTTGACTTTTTCGGCAAATGCGAGTACACTATCCTTGTTAATTGGAAGGAGTATTATCCCATGTATGATACATTGATCAAACTGAATTCCATCAAAGAGCTATACTCATTTGTCGATATCCTGAACAATCATTCTGGCACTTTTGAAATCGTTGCCAATGATTATGTCGTGGATGCAAAATCACTGATGAGTATGTTAAGTCTCAATCTTTCTAAGTCTTTAACGCTTTCGATTGATTCGGATGAAACTGATGACATACTTGATCAGCTTAAGCCATTTATTTTACATGAATGATTTCTGTAGAATCAATGGCTTTTTTCATTAAATCATCAATCACATCATCAAGATGTTCTTCTGATTTCTTAATTCTCTTTAAGTTTCCTTTTGTAACCGGATGTTTTGCGACAAAAATCGTACAGCAGTCTTCAAATGGCTGAATAGATGTCTCAAATGTTCCGATCTTTTCTGCAATATCAACGATTTCCTGCTTATCCATACCAATACATGGTCTAAATACTGGCATGTTACATACTTCATTTGTAATTGCTAAGTTATGAATTGTCTGGCTTGCTACCTGTCCAATGCTCTCACCTGTGATCAAAGCGAGGCTTCCACCTTCATTTGCAAAATGTTCTGCAATCTTCATCATATATCTTCTCATGATGATCGTTAATTCTTCATGCGGACATTTCTCATAAATTGCTAACTGAATGTCTGTAAAGTTTACAACATGTAGATTGATCGGTCCCGCATATTTTGCTACGATCTTTGCAAGATCTACAACTTTCTGTTTTGCTCTCTCACTTGTATATGGTGGTGCATGGAAATATGTTGCATCAATGTGTACTCCACGTTTTGCGATCATATATCCAGCAACAGGACTGTCGATTCCTCCGGATAACAATAACATTGCCTTTCCATTAGTTCCAACTGGCATTCCACCTGGTCCTTTGATCTCCTGAGAATAAATATAGATATATTTTCTCACCTCGATATTTACCATAACCTGTGGATGGTGCACATCTACTTTGATTCCCTCGAATGCGTCTAATAACTGTCCTCCGATTTCCATGTTGATTGCCATGGAGTCAAGCGGGAACTGTTTGTCTCCTCTTCTTGCATGAACTTTAAAAGTAAAATCTTTGACTGGATACTGCTCATCAATAAACTTGATGACTGTTTCTGTCAAATGTTCCATATCTTTATTTTCTTCAATGACCATTGGACAGATTCCAACAATACCGAAGACTCTCTGTAATGCTTCAACTGCTTCGTCGTAATCAAAATCATCCTGTGCTTCAACAAACATACGTCCGGATTCTTTTCTTACTTTAAAATCCCCGACTGGTGCCATTGCATGACGGATCTGTTTCATTAATGCGTCTTCAAACATATAACGGTTCTTACCTTTGATGGCAATCTCACCGTATTTGATCAAAAATGCGGTTACTTTCATATTGTTCTCCTTTATTTTCTTTTATGACTTTATTTTCTTACAAATCTTCGAAGCATTGGAACTAATTCTTTTAATGCCTCGATCGTTTGATCAACTTCTTCTTTTGTATTCTCGATGGAAAAACTAAATCGAAGTGTTCCATCTTTAAATTCATCACTTAATGCGATTGCGTTTAATGTTCCGCTGACTGCCTGTTTCTTGTTAGATGAACATGCAGATCCTGAGGATACATAAATTTCTCTGTCTTCTAAAGCATGCAACAAAACTTCACTTCTTAATTTTTTAAAACTGATACTTGCTACGTGTGGTGCTTTCCCTGAATTATCCTTGATATCCTCAATCTCTTTGATCCTCTCCTGAAAGTATTCTTTGACTTCTCGGATCTTTTCAGCATTCTCATATTTTTTACCAATCATTTTCTCACATGCAACAGCTAATCCTACAATTCCCGGTACATTTTCAGTTCCAGAACGCATTCCTTTCTGCTGTCCACCTCCAAAAATAATTGGAGAAATCTTTGTTCCTTCTTTGATATATAAAAATCCGATTCCTTTTGGTCCATGAATCTTATGACCGCTTGTGGATAATAAATCGATCCCCATATTCTTTGGAATAATCGGGAGTTTTCCGTATGCCTGAATCGCATCCACATGGAAGATCGTATTCGGATTCTTTGCTTTGATGATCTTCGCGATCTCTTCAATTGGTTCAATTGCCCCAATTTCATTATTAACCATCATACAGGATACAAGAATCGTATCTTCTCTAATGCTTTCTTCTAACTGCTTAAGATCAACGATTCCTTCTGCATCAACATCTAAATATGTCACTTCATATCCTTCTTCTTCCAGATGATACATTGGTTCATATACAGATGCATGTTCTACCTTTGTTGTAATGATATGCTTCCCTTTGCGACGATTGGCCATCGCTGTTCCGATGATTGCTGTATTATTTGATTCTGTTCCTCCAGAGGTAAATAAAATCTCTTTTGGTTTTGCTCTTAATGTTTTGGCAATTAATTCTTGTGCAGCTTTTACTTTATTCTCTGCTTCAATACCTTTCATATGTTTCGCAGATGGATTTCCATACGTGACCTGCATTGCGTCCTGCATTGCTTCTACAACTTCTGGAAATACGCAGGTTGTCGCTGCATTATCAAAATAAATCATGTCACTTTCTCCTCTATTCTTCTATTGTAAACATTAAAATAGATAAAACTGTCATTCCTGCTGTCTCAGTTCTTAAGATACGCTTTCCAAGGCTCATTGTTTTGCCGCCTACGGCTTTGATCTGTTCAATCTCTTCTTTTTCAAATCCACCTTCTGGCCCGATAATGATTCCGATAGACTTCTTCCCTTTTGCCTTGTTGATCAGCTCTTTGGATTCCTGCATTCCTTTTGCTTCTTCATATGGAACAAGCATCAATTCAATATCTTTTACTTCCTCTAAAATTTCTTTAAAGCTTCTTACCTCACGAACTTCTGGAATAATTCCACGTTTTGCCTGTTTGGCTGCACTTAGTGCAATCGTATTCCACCTGCTTACTTTCTTTGCCGCTTTCTTGGCATCAAGTTTTACAACACAGCGTTTCATAGCAGTTGGAACAATCTCTGTCACGCCCAATTCTATGGCTTTCTGGATGATCATCTCCATCTTATCACCTTTTGGAAGTCCCTGATACAGCGTAATCTTTGCTGGAAGTTCTGTTTCCATTCCATGGACATCTTCAATCTTTGCAAGAATCGAATCTTGTGTCCATTCACTAAGGCTGCATTCATATTCCAAATCGGATCCATTGCTTAAATAAACCTTATCTCCTGTTTTCATACGGAGAACGTTCTTAATATGATTTACATCACTTCCCATGATCTCAATCATTCCATCATGAATCTGTTCTTCTTTTATAAAAAATCGGTACATCTCTTACCTCATCTTCGCTGTCATAGAAACCCAGTCTTTCATTCTTCTTGTTTCAATGACATCAAAACCATATGCATTTAATTTGTCAGCAATTTCTTTTTCTTTTGTATCAATGATACCAGAAATAACAAATACTCCGTCTTCTGCCAGAAACTGATCTACGATCTCAATCAGCGGAGAGATAACGTCTGCTAAAATATTTGCTACAACAACTGGATAACATTTTGATCCCAAGGATTCTGCAAATTCTTTATCATCTAATACATTTCCCTGATAAACTTCAAACTGATCTTTACTGATATGGTTTACTTCAAAGTTTTCTTCTGAAGCTGAAATCGCATGTGGATCGATATCTGTAAGAACCGCATGTCCGGCTCCAAGTTTTAATCCGATAATTGATAAAATTCCGCTTCCGCATCCAACGTCTAAAATCTTTGTATCTTCTTTAATGTATGGTTTCATTCCTTCAATACAAAGCTTTGTTGTTTCATGAGACCCAGTTCCAAATGCTGTTCCTGGATCGATCTCAACTACGATCGTATCTTCTGTCTGATCTTCTAATGTCTCCCATGTTGGTTTGATCACGATCTGTTCATCTAAGCGGATTGGTTTGAAAAATTTCTTCCAGTTATTTACCCAGTCTTCTTCTTTTGTCTTATCAAATGAAATTGTTCCAGCTCCGATGTCCATAAATCCACGAAGTCTTTCAAGCATTGCCTGAATCTGCATTGTGATGTGTTCTAAGTTCTCATTCTCATCAAAATAGCAACTGATCTTTGCTTTCCCATCATCTGGTGCAATATCGTCTGGCAGAAGATCCACATACATAACTTTCATCTCTTCTTCTGTCAATGACACATGATCTTCAACTTCCACACCTGTTGCACCAAGTTCTGTAAGTTCATAACTAATCATGTCTTCCGCTGATGTCAATGTATCAATTGTAATTTTATTCCATCCCATGACACTGTGTTTCCTTTCTTTTTCTATCTTATTTTTCTATTTCGTATTCATAACATATCAATTAATTAGTGTATCATAGAAAAGCATGGAATACAAGAAAAAGAGAATCCCCTCTTTATTAGAATTCTCTTTTTCCCATTGTTTTTATTAATTTCTTTGATAATTCTATGACTATAAAATCTGTCCATCAATGGAAATTGTATGCACCTGCCATGGAAGGAATTTCCCAGAATCCTGAATTGCCTTCTTAGCTGCATTTTCAAGTCCTCCACAGCAAGGAACTTCCATTCTTACGATCGTTACACTCTTAATATCATTATTAGCAATGATCTGTGTCAATTTCTCACTGTAATCTCCTTCGTCAAGTTTTGGACATCCAATTAGTGTCACTCTGTTTTTGATAAATTCCTGATGGAAATTTCCATAAGCATAAGCTGTACAGTCTGCTGCAATCAAAAGATTGGCATCTTTAAAATATGGTGCATTGACTGGTACTAATTTAATCTGAACTGGCCATTGGGATAACTGGGAAGATGCATGTACTGACTGCTCTGTCTGTACTTCTTCCTTATGATTTATCATCTTCATCCTTGTTCCTGGACATCCATGGAATACTGGCTTTTCTTCTTTATCTTTTGCTGCCATTTGGGCTTTTTTCTTCATATTGGCTTCGACTGCTTCTCTGTCATATGCAGCTGCCTCACGCTCTATAAAACTGATCGCTCCGGTTGGACAATTTGGCAGACAATCTCCTAAGCCATCACAATAATCATCTCTTAATAACTTCGCTTTTCCATCAACCATTCCGATTGCATCTTCGTGGCATGCATCAGCACAAAGCCCACATCCATTACATTTATCTTCATCAATTTCAATAATTCTACGAATCATTTCTATTCTCCTTTTCTTGACTTTTTATCCTTTACTGTATCGTCAGTATAATCGATGCTTCGAAGAAAGTCTGTTGTTTTTACAACGTTTTTTATTTTTTCAAAATATTTATCATTTTTCTTTATGGCATCCTTTTTACCTATAGAGGACAAAATCTTCTTGCTGGAAAAACACGAAAAAGCAGAAGGCACTCCATAAACCTTCTGCTTTCTCTGTTGTTTATTATTCGAAAATGCCAACAAAGACATGTTCTTCCTGACTATCCAACGAAACAACACTCCATATTCTCTTCATAAAATCTGTCATACATCTGTCGCATTAAGGGAATCAATTTATAAAGTGGTTCCGTCTTACGATGATTGACTTCGTCTTTGATCATCTCTTTGATGATTGCTTCTTTCGTCTCTTTAAGAGTACCATATACACCGACTCTTTCCAATACTTTTTTACATTTTTCTTGATTCTTTCTTCTTTTTAATAACACAAAATCTCCACAACATTTTTTTATATAATAATTTTCTTTCATTCTCATTAACATAATGTTCTCCTTTCCACATACCGTGCCTAAGATCTTTGTCTGATCACAAAGATCTTCTTGAATGGATCATGGACATTATATGCCTTTTGTATACATATTTTGTTGCAAAATCATTACATTTTTATAAATTTTCTCTTAATTTATTATTTATAAATTTATTTTTAATTTCTATTAGTATTTTTATACTGTATGTTGTATACATATAATGATATATTTTACCACTTTACAACACTCGTTAATTCCAGTTATAATATTTAAAGTTGTTTTATGATATCATGCATCAATATTGTCATGGTGTTAACTAAAGAAAGGATTATGTTATGAATTATAAATTAATCGCTGTAGATCTTGATGGAACTCTTTACAATGATGAACCTGCAATTTCCCCAGCAACGATCCAGGCACTGATCAAAGCTCAAGAAATGGGAATTCGAGTTGCAATTTCTTCCGGCCGTCCTCTTCCCGGTCTTTTTCATGCCAGAGATGCTCTTAATCTCCAAAAATATCATGGTATGCTTGTTTCCTACAATGGCGGAAAAGTTGTTGATACTACAAATCACGAGACTCTATATGAAAATACAATTCCTCATGAGCTTGCTGTTGAAGTTTTAAAATATCTTGGAAATTTTCCAGTTGTTCCAATGATCGATGATGGAAATGTTTTATATGTAACAGATAAAAATGCTTACCGTGTCCGTGAAGAAGCTTTAAATGACTCTATGAACTGTGTAGAGGTTTCTTCTTTGATCGATTGTCTGGATTTCCCATTAATTAAGATTCTTACTGCGATTGAACCTGAGAAACTTCCAGATGTCTTTAAAGTGATTGGGAAACCTTATGAAGGAATTCTTGATTTTGTACAGAGTGCTGACTTTTATATTGAAGCAGTCCCTCATGGTACAAGTAAGGCAACCGGGCTTTTAAAGGTTTGTGAAAAACTTGGAATCCATTCTGATCAGATCATTGCTTTTGGTGATGCAAAAAATGACCTTGAAATGATCAAGCTGGCCGGTCATGGTGTTGCAATGGGTAATGCCTGTGATGAATTAAAAGAATGTGCCGATGAAGTTACACTTACTAATAACGAAAATGGAATCGTTCACACTCTAAATCATCTGATCTTTTCATAAAAGTCATAAAAGACCTGATCTCTTAAATTTTATAAAATATATTACGACAAAAAGCGATGAAAGATTAATTCTCTCATCGCTTTTTTATAGAACTTTTCAATTCATTAATTTTGATTATTTTTTATGTTTTCCAAAGAATCCTTTATGTTCTTTATGAGTTTCTTCCTTCTTAGGGACTTCACCCATTGCTTCCTGGAATTTCTGAAGAGCTGCTCTCTGCTCTCCATTCAAATGTTCTGGTACCTGAACTACGAGTGTTACATAGTGATCTCCTCGTACATTCTTGTTACGTACCATTGGCACACCTTTTCCTTTTAAGCGGATTCTGGTGTCTGTCTGAGTTCCTGGTTTGATGGTATATTCATATGGTCCATCCACAGTTGGAATCTGAATCTTACCACCAAGAGCTGCCTGTGTAAAGGAAATTGGTTCTGTAGAGTAGATGGTTGTATCCTGACGTTGGAATTTTGGATGACGTTCTACGATTACTTCTACTAACAGATCTCCTCTTGGTCCCCCATTTGTACCTGGTTCTCCTTTTCCACGGATACGGATACTCTGTCCATTGTCAATACCTGCTGGTACTGTGACTTCAATTGTCTTACGGTTGCTTATATAACCTGTTCCATGGCAATCTGGACACTTATCCCGAATGATCTTACCTGACCCATGACAATCTGGGCATGTCTGAACATTCTGAACAGTTCCGAACATGGACTGCTGTGTAAATACGACCTGACCACGTCCCTGACATTTTGGACATGTTTCTGGATTGGTTCCTGGTTTTGCACCGGTTCCATGACATGTAGTACATTCATCTTTTAATGTAATTTCTATCTTCTTTGATGTACCAAATACTGCTTCTTCAAATGTTACATGGATTCTTGCACGAACATGTGCTCCCTGTGTTGGACGGTTTGCCTGTCTGGCCCCGCCACGGCTTCCTCCACCGAACATACCGCCGAAAATATCTCCAAAGATATCTCCCATATCACCACCGAAGTCAAAACCGCCAAATCCGCCGCCATTAAATCCACCAGCACCCTGCTCAAAGGCAGCATGACCATATTGGTCATACTGCGCTTTCTTTTCAGAGTCGCTTAATATTTCATAAGCTTCTGTTACTTCTTTAAATTTGGCTTCTGCTTCTTTATCTCCAGGATTCGTATCTGGATGATATTTCTTGGCGAGTTTTCGGTAGGCTTTTTTTATTTCTGATGCTGAGGCATTGCGGTCAATTCCCAACACCTCATAGTAATCTCTTTTTTCCGCCATTTTTAGTCTACCTTCTCTTTAAAATTATACTTCTTTGTAGTCACCATCTACAACATCATCATTTGCTGCTCCCTGATTAGCTCCAGCATCTGCTGCTCCCTGAGCTCCCTGCTGAGCCTGTGCTGCTGCTTCATACATCTTAGTAAATAAATTCTGAGCACTTGTCATCAGTTTGTCTTTCTTAGCTTTCAGATCTTCAACCTGAGCATCTGTCATTTCCTGATCTTTTGTAGATTCTACAAGATCTTTTAATTCTTTTAAGTCAGCTTCTACTGCTGCTTTTTCTGTAGCATCTACTTTGTCTCCCGCTTCTTCTAATGCTTTCTCTGTCTGGAATACGATAGAATCAGCTTCGTTTCTTGCATCAATTGCTTCTTTACGTTTCTTATCTGCAGCTTCGAATTCAGCAGCTTCTTTTACAGCTTTATCGATATCTTCGTCAGACATGTTAGATCCAGCTGTAATCGTGATGTGCTGTTCTTTTCCTGTTCCTAAGTCTTTTGCAGATACATTTACGATACCGTTTGCATCGATGTCGAATGTTACTTCGATCTGAGGCACTCCACGTCTTGCAGGTGCGATACCATCTAATCTGAATCTTCCTAAAGACTTGTTATCTCTAGCGAACTGTCTTTCACCCTGTACAACGTTGATATCTACAGCACTCTGGTTATCTTCTGCTGTTGAGAAGATCTGGCTCTTCTTTGTAGGGATTGTTGTATTTCTTTCGATCAGACGTGTTGCAACTCCACCCATTGTCTCGATAGACAGTGATAATGGTGTAACATCAAGAAGAAGTACATCACCGGCACCAGCATCTCCAGCTAATTTACCACCCTGGATAGATGCACCGATTGCTACACATTCGTCTGGGTTGATTCCCTTGAATGGTTCTTTTCCTGTTAACTGCTGTACTTTACTCTGTACGGCTGGGATACGTGTAGAACCACCAACTAATAATACTTTGCTTAATTCAGAAGCTGTCATTCCAGCATCATTTAATGCAGAATTTACAGGTCCTGCTGTTCTTTCTACTAAATGAGCTGTTAATTCATCGAATTTTGCTCTTGTAAGATTCATATCAAAATGTTTTGGTCCTTCAGCTGTTGCTGTGATGAATGGCAGGTTGATATTTGTTGTTGTTGCAGAAGATAATTCTTTCTTAGCTTTCTCTGCTGCTTCTTTTAATCTTTGCATTGCCATCTTATCTGTTGATAAGTCAACACCTTCCTGTTTCTTGAATTCATCTAACATATACTGTGTGATAACATTATCAAAGTCATCTCCACCTAATTTGTTATCTCCAGCTGTTGATAATACTTCGATGACACCATCACCGATCTCGATGATAGATACATCAAATGTACCACCACCTAAGTCGTATACCATGATCTTCTGTTCTTCTTCGTTATCAAGTCCATAAGACAATGCTGCTGCTGTTGGTTCGTTGATGATACGTTTTACTTCAAGTCCTGCGATCTTACCAGCATCTTTTGTTGCCTGACGCTGAGCATCGTTGAAATAAGCTGGAACAGTGATAACTGCTTCTGTTACTTTCTCTCCTAAGTAGTTTTCAGCATCTGATTTTAATTTCTGTAAGATCATTGCTGAAATTTCCTGTGGAGAATATGCTTTATCATCGATCTGAACTTTGTAATCTGTTCCCATATGACGTTTGATAGAAGCGATTGTTTTTTCGGCATTTGTAACTGCCTGACGTTTTGCAGGTTCACCGATCACACGTTCTCCTGTTTTTGTAAATGCTACTACAGATGGTGTTGTTCTCATACCTTCTGCATTTGTAATAACGGTTGGTTTTCCACCTTCCATAACTGCTACACAACTGTTTGTTGTTCCTAAGTCAATACCAATAATTTTACCCATGATCTATGTCCTCCTAAGATTTCTTCTTATTTCTATATATAATATAAATATTAGTTAGCTACTTTTACCATACTGTGGCGTAATACATTTTCTTTGTACATGTAACCTTTCTGTAATTCTTCTGCAACAATGTTCTCACCGAGATCATCATCTTCGACATGCATCACTGCGTTGTGAAGATTTGCATCAAATTCTTTTCCTTGTGCATCCATTGGTGTTACTCCCAGATCCTCCATCACAGCTGTAAACTGTTTGTAGATCTGTTCGATTCCTTTAACGAATGCGGAATCTTTCTCATCTTCAGATACGGCTTCTAAGCCTCTCTCGAAGTTATCAATGACTGGCAGAAGTTTTTCTAAAACTCCCATCGCTCCCATATCATAACGCTGTGTGGCTTCTTTCGCTGTACGCTTTCTTGCGTTCTCAAATTCTGCCATCAGTCTCTGGTATTTGTCTTTCCAGTCTGCTACGGACGCTTCTAATTCTGCGATCTTGTCATCAGCGGTTGCTTCCTTTGTTTCTTTGGAAGTTTCCTCCTTTGTCTCTGTATCTTTTATATCTTCAGCAGTCTCTTCTGCGTTCTTTACTTCTTCGTTGATGTTTTCGTTTTTCTTACTCATCACATCACTTCCTTTCTTAAGATTTGTCTTTAAAAATATCATCTAATTCCTCAGTGAGGTTCTTTAAAGTCTTAACGACTTTTTTGTAATCCATTCTCTTTGGTCCGATGATACCAACAGTACCTGTACCACCTTCTGCAAGTTCATAGGTTGCAGTTACGATACTGCAATCCTTCATATTCTTAACTGGAGATTCTTCTCCAATATAAACCTGAATTCCTGTGTGATTATCGGAATCTGATTCCAGTGTTGAATCAACCAACTGTGTCAAGGCTTTCTTCTCTACTAACGTATCAAGAAGCTCTGTTGCTGTATCCGGATTTCCAAGTTCCGGATATTTTAAGATATTGGTTGCTCCTCCTGTGTAGATTTCCATATGATCTGCATCATGGATCGCTTTGGCGATCTCTTCAAGAATCCGTTCTAACACATCCTGTCTAATTCCTGCCTGATCTCTCATCGTCTGAATCAGTGCGAGATTGATATCTTGTAAGGATAATCCTTGTAAAAATGTATTAAGTAACACATTCAACTTCAGAACATCTTCATTAGAAAGCGGTTCTTCGACTTGGACCATCTTGTTCTTTACGATATTGCCTTGTGTGACGATTACTGCAAGCAGATGTTCATGGTCTACCTGAGACAGCTGTACAAACTTTAATGTCACATTCTGATAATGTGGAGAAGAAACCATCGTTGCATAATTCGTGCTACTTGCTAATACATTGGCAACCTGCTTTAATAAGACTTCCATCTTATCAACTCTCTGAATCAATGCCTGTTTCTCTTCGTGCTCATTGTCACGCTCACTCATCAGCTGGTCTACATAAAAACGATATCCTGCATCGGAAGGAATTCTTCCTGCGGATGTGTGAGGCTGTAAGATAAATCCCATATCTTCCAGATCTGCCATCTCATTACGAATCGTCGCAGAGCTTAGATTTAAATCCGGATGTTTTGCAATGGTTCTTGATCCTACCGGCTCACCGGTTTCAAGGTAATTGGCGATAATCGCTTTCAATATTAACTTCTTACGATCATTTAACTCCATATCTTCGCCTCCTGTTATTAGCACTCATTTATGTCGAGTGCTAACATCTATATTTAAAGTAGCACTTTCGCATTTTAATGTCAACCTTTTCTTTTACTTTTTTTGAAAATTTGTTCAATTTTTTTCTTCTTTGAATAGAATGTACAAAAGGAGGTACTTTTCATGCATAAAAATATGAACTTTAATATAGAACAAACACGGCTTAATAATACTTACCAAAGATTAAATTCTAACCATGATTTTCACAGATATTTAAATAATCAGAAAGATCAAACTCCTACTTACTGGTCCTTTTTAAAATTAAGAATTGGATTTTCTATTTTATTCTTATTTTTTATCGTTGCTTGTTCAAAATCACTGCATACCAAAGAAACCAAACAAATACAATCTGTTTTTTCTCAGATAAATGAAGTTGATCCTTATACCTCTTATATTTTAGAAAAATTGGATTTACATATACCCTGATATTCTTTAATTATAAAAGAAAACCCGAAACATCTGATCCTTAATCTATGTTCCGGGTTTTTGTATGATTTTATCTCTTTTTTCTTATTAATATATCTATCTTGGTACAATCTCTACCGTAATACCATTTTGCTCCAACACTTCTTTTGCTTCTGATGGAATCTGGTCATCGGTAAATACCATATCAATATCCTTAAATTTTGACTGCATGACAACTCCATGTTCTGAAAACTTACTAGAATCTGTCAGAATAATCGAATTCCTTGCAGAACCCATCATACTCTTGGCAGCTTCTACTCTTAACATATCCCCACTAGTAAATCCTATTCCAGGAATATATCCATCTGTTCCCATAAACAGTTTATCTACATAAAAAGCTTCTGCACAGGTTTTTACTAATGGTCCAACCATAACTTCTGCTTCTTTCTGGTATTCTCCTCCAAGAACAATAACCTTTGTAACTCCACCCTCAGATTCTCTGATAAATCGTGCGATGTATGATGAATTTGTGATCACCGTAATATCTTTTTTCGTTTCAGAAAGTTGTTTTACAAGCAGTGCACAGCTTGAACCTGATTCTACCATGATCGTTTCTCCATCTGATACGATCTCGCTTGCTTTGGCTGCGATCCGCTGCTTTGTTTCATAACAAAAAGCCATACGATTACTAATATCTGACATATTCTTCATTGTTGCATAACCATGTTCTCTTGTTAAAAAATTAAGCTCTTCCAATGCATCTAAATCTTTTCGAATCGTTACCTGAGATACTTCAAGCATCTTTGATAATGTTGCAACTTCTACTTTCTTTTTTTGATTTACAATTTCAAGAATTTTCGTCTGTCTATCTGTCATAAAACTTTTTCCTTTCTTGCCCTATATATTAGGAAAGAGCCGTCTTGCGGCTCTTTCCTAATCAGTATATCATAAAATCTTCTTTATTTATATTATAGGTCGCAGATTCCTTTTCCTTCTCCATAAACTGCGTACCAGTCATTGTTGAAGTCTGTAACTGCTTTGTCAATATTAGGATTTGCAAATACCTGTTTTAATACTGCATATGGTGCTGTGATTGCTTCTGCTCCATAGTTAAATGCATTCTTCACTTGTTCAACGCCTTTGAATGATGCTGCTACGATCTTGCAGTCATATCCATCATCTTCAATGCGGTCCTGCAGGTTGCTGATCAATTCCATAGGATCTGCTCCAAGATTTCCGATACGATTTACATATGGTGCAATATAATCAGCTCCTGCTGCTAAGGCAAAGTATGCCTGCATCAGATCATAAACTGCTGTTGCTGTTACATTAACTTCTTCTGATTTTAAGATCTTGATTGCTTTTAATCCTTCATATGAAACAGGAACTTTGATATATACCTGATCATCGATCTCTTCTAAGATTCTATGAGCTTCCTTAACGATCGTCTCAGCATCTAATGAAATAACCTGTACATGAAGGCTTCTTTCTTTTCCAATGATCTCACGAACTTTTCTCATATGTCCAAAGAAATCTTCTGGTGATGTCTTTTTAACGATTGATGGATTGCTTGTTACTCCAGCAATTGGCATATGGTCTACACCATCTTTGATTTCTTCAAGATTCACTGTATCTAAAATAAATTCCATGATAAAAACTCCTCCTAAGTCTTATTATATATTTCGTTTTTTGATACTTCTATCTTACCATATTTTTCGAATATGTCAATATTTATTTTCATTTATTCATTATATTCCTTTCATTTGTAAGTGTTATATTTACAGTTCGCAACTTCTATGCTAGAATATATCATAGAAAATGAAAGGAGAAATTTAATTATCATGCAAACAAATGGTATTGTTTTTAATATACAAAAATTCAGCATTCACGATGGTCCAGGAATCCGTACAACTGTTTTCCTGAAAGGCTGTCCACTGCGTTGTAAATGGTGTGCAAATCCAGAATCACAGTTAAGTCAAGTTCAGATTTTATATGACAGAGAAAAATGTGCTCATTGTGGTACTTGCACTCATGTCTGTCCAAATCATGCAATTTCTATGGGAGATGACGGCTATGTAAACGTTGACCCATCAAAATGCATTGGATGCCTTCAATGTGTAAAAAACTGTCCTGCAAAGGCCTTAAGTTATGAAGGAGAAACAAAAGATGTAGAGGAAGTTATCAAAGTCTGTCTTCAAGATATTGATTTCTATGAAGAATCTGGTGGTGGTGTGACAATCTCTGGTGGCGAAGGAATGGTTCAGCCAGATTTTGTAAAAGCATTGCTTGCAAAATTAAAAGAACATAAAATTCATACTGCGATTGAGACGACTGGATATATCAAGGAAGAGATTTTTAGAGAATTGTCTCCGATGTTTGACTTGCTTTTATTTGACGTGAAACACTATGACAGTAATAAACATTATGAAGGAACCCATGTCCATAACGAACAGATCATTGAAAATTTAGCATGGGCGATCTCTCAAGGAATTGAAGTTCTTCCTCGAATCCCTGTGATTCCTGATTTCAATGATTCTTTGGATGACGCAAAAGGGATCGCTGCTTTACTAAATAAAGTGAGTGCAAAGAAAGTTCAGCTACTTCCATTTCATCAGTTCGGTGAAAACAAGTATCATTTACTCGGTAAGACTTATGCTTATGAGAATGTGAAAGCATTGCATCCTGAGGATCTTACCGATTATCAGCAGATATTTTTAGATGCGGGCATAGACTGTTTCTTTTAATCTTTTAAAAATCCTGTATACACAAAAAGGCCTTGGCAGAACAGCTTCTTGCCAAGGCTTTTTTAATTGTTTCTTTCATGAATATTATTTCTTCTAGTCTATCACGAAAAACAGCAGTTAACCCTACTCAAGCCAACTGCCATTCCTCTATTTTTATAAATTATAATGTCTGCTCTGTTCTTCCGATGATATCATCCTGTGTCTTCTTAGATAATACATTAAAGAATGCACTGTATCCTGCTACACGAACAATCAGATCTTTATGTTTCTCTGGATGTTTCTGTGCATCAATCAAAGTTTCTCTGGATACAATATTATACTGTACATGATATCCATGTAAACGGTTGAAGAATGTACGGATCAACATCTCTAATTTCTGTTTGTTTTCTTCTGTTGATAACATCTGTGGTGTCATCTTCTGATTTAATAAGACTCCACCTGTGATCTTCTCTGTTGGAAGTTTTGCAACGGTCTTAAATACGGCTGTTGGACCATTCTTATCAGCATTATGTGCCGGACTGCTTCCTTCGGCTAATGGTTCAAATGCATTTCTTCCATCAGGAGTTGCAACGGTTCCCATTCCCTGTCCAACATTCGCACTGATAGAGGATGTTCCACCATAACGAATACCTCCGATTGGTCCTCTGTGGTAACGTGTGTTTGGATATTTCTTGATCTCATCTAAGTAAGAATCGTATGCTTCTACGACCAACTGATCGACATAGTCATCATCATTTCCGTATTTTGGTGCTTCATTAATGAGCATTTCCTGAATCTTCTTGTTTTCAGGAGACTGGAAATCATCTAAAATTGCATTCCAAAGCTGTTCTTTTGTAATCTTCTTCTCTTCGTATACAAGTTTCTTGATCGCTGCAAGAGAGTCTGCCATATTCGCAATACCCACCTGAAGTCCGGAGATAAAGTCATAGACTGCCCCACCTTCTTTGATCGTTTTTCCTCTTCCGATACAGTCATCTGTTAATGCGGAACATAAAATGTCTGGTACATCTCTCTCTGATGCTTTATCAATTGCATTTTCCACGATCACACTGTAACGTGTCATTTCTCTAACTGTCTTATCCCATGCTGCTAAGAGATCTTCATATGTTTCCATCTCTGTAAATTTACCATATCCCTTTGTAAATCTCTTACCGCTTGTTAAATCAACTCCGTCATTCATTGCACAAAGCAGAACTCTTGGGAAGTTAATGTATGACATACCTGTACAACGATATCCCCATTTACCTGGAACTGCTGTCTCTACACATCCGATGGCACTATAGTTATATGCATCTTCTTCTTTGACACCCCAGTTGATAAAAGATGGGATAATGATCTCATCGTTATTTAATGCTGGCATACCAAATCCGAGCTTCATAACTTCGATGCATTCATCAAAGAAATGTTTGTCGATATTAGCATGGTAACGAACTGTTAAGTTTGGTTGTGTCAATCTTGTCTGTGCAACGGACTGTAATACAACAAAGCTTAATTCGTTGACTGCGTCTTTCTTATCAGTTGTCTGTCCACCGATCGTTACATTCTGGTACATTGGTGATCCGGCAGAACTTAATGTATGAGACTGTGAACGAACTTTATTAATTGTTAATGTTTTGATCCATAAGCATGTTAATAATTCTAACGCTTCGTCTTTTGTGATCTTTCCTTCGTTGATATCTTTGATATAATATGGATACATATACTGGTCAAAACGTCCATAACTTAAAGAATGTCCATTAGATTCAATCTGAAGGATCAGCTGGATAAACCAAACAGACTGAACGGCTTCCCTAAAAGATGTTGCTGGTTCATATGGAACTTTCGCACAGATCTCGCTCATCTGTAACAGTTCTTCTTTACGTTTTGCATCTGTTTCTTTATCTGCTAATTCTTTAGCAAGTTTGCTGTAACGTTGTGTAAAATTGCGTACAGCATCGATCACTACTAAAACTGCTTTATAAAATACGTTCTTATCAATGCTTTCTGGATCTGTGAAATCTAATGCTGCTCTTAATTCTTTTACTCTTTTTTCATATCCCTTTAATCCGTCGGATAAGATTCTCTGATAATTTACTGCCAGATGAGCATCTCCGGCATTTAATTTTCCTTCCATTCCAAAGACGCCGGTCTCCATGAATACATCTACCTCTTCTGGAAGTAGAGCTTCACCTCTAGCACGAAGGTTATTATTCTCCCAAAATGGTGCAATTTCTCTTAATTGGTCTTTTGTCTCTTCTGTAATATAGAAGACATCTCCGTCACGTTTCTCAAAGAGATCTAATTCATTCATAACGAATTCCATTGTATATTCTGGGAAAATTGGCGCATTCTTATTCTTTGTTGCCTGGTTTCCTGCGATCAGGGATTTATCATCAATGTAAATGCTCATTCCTTCTAAGATCTTCTGAAGCATTAGAGCTCTTACCATCACTCTTGGCTGGTTCTGATTTTCTTTGTAAGCTTCTGTTGCTAATACTGCTCTCTGGGCATCAATATATGGTTTTGCATCGAGCACTTCCTCACGAAATGCCTGCATACGTTCTGTTAATTTACCGAAATGTTCTGTATTGTTCATGGTATCTCCTTTCAGAATGTTTCGTTCGTAACTAATTATTGTTTTGTTTGTAGTTATAAGGTAACAGTTTTTTGATTATATGTCAATAGTTTTTGGTTCATAATTATATTTATTTTCATTTGAAACTTCTTTTTGTATAAAATAAAAAGATGCCATATTCTATTATGACATCTGATTTCTTTTTTATCTACCACAATGCTTTTTTACATAACTCTATGCCTCTTATAATAAATATAAGAAGCAATCGCAGGAATCAATGTAACGATCAAAATAATCCCTACTGCTGCTCCAATTGGATCAACAAACTTCTGAAATCCAAGCAGAATCGTCAAAACTCCACCGATGATCCACCATTTTCTCGCCATTCGATGCGTATAATCCCAATTTTCTTCATTATCCAATGTCCATGGAAGTTTGATTCCGATCATATAGTTCTGTCTGCACTTTGGAAGATAGTTTCCAACAACGATCAGAACTATTCCTAGTAAAACATTCGTCCACAGATTTAAATTGATCACGTCTTTATATCCTAATGCATTTCCATAGATCATTACCCCACACCAAAGTGATACAACCGGACAGATACATAGGATCAGATGATAAATCTTAGACCCAACATTCCTTTTCTTAGGATCAAATTCTGTGATAACACTACATAAAATATGCACTGCCAGCAAAAACAGATAAATTCCTGCTACTGCAAATAATTTGCTGCTGTATCGATCGGCCTCGCCGTTTCTTCCAAAATGTGTTGCCACCTGTGCTGGCAACTGATCCCATAATAAGAATCCAGCAAACATTGGTAATAAAATTACAATACAACTTGCAATAAAAAACTTCTTATTCTTCTTTAACATCATGATTCCCTCCCTTCAATTCTGACAACCATAACATAACTTCCTCAACAACTGATGTATTTAACGTGTAGTAAATATAATTTTTCTCTTTCTTCTCGAAGATCAGCTCTGCTTTTTTAAGAATCTTCAAATGATAAGAAATGGTTGCACCTGTCATATCAAAGCAAGAACCAATCTCTCCAGCGGACATACTACCATCCCTCAACATCATAAGAATCTCTCTTCGTATTGGGTCTGATAAAGCTTTAAATGTCTCTGCAAATCCCATAATTCTCATCCTTCCTGTACCTATTTAGAAATATTTCTAATTACTTTATAGCATGATGTATTTCAAAAGTCAATTAGTATTTAGATTTTTTTCTAAATAGTTTTTATTGCAGAAATTTAACATAGATATCATTTAAATTTTGTATTTCCCTGTTACTATCATCTTATACACACGAAAGGAGTACTTAATATGATACGATTATTTGCATCCGATATGGATAGAACTTTATTAAATGACAAAGGATATATATCTGACCGAACGATCAATGCGGTGAAAAAATTGCAGAAACATGGAATTCATTTTATTGTAAATACTGGAAGAGATTATCGCGCTGCAAAAAGAGAACTTGATGCGGCATCTCTTTCCTGTGATATGATCTGCCACAGTGGGGCTTGCACTTATGATGTGCACGGCAATGGATTTCATATCGCTTCGCTTCCAAAAAGTATTGCAAAACAGATCTTAACTGTTTTTGAACGGCATGGTGCTTTTGCTGACATTGCAACGGAATATGGAAAAACCTCGATCACTGATAAAAATACGTTATTATCTTATTATAAAAATGAAGTGTTTCCTGCCGTTGAACAAGAAGGTAAAGTATATTTCCGTACTTGGCACGACTTTGCAATGATGGTTTCTAAAGTTCGCTTTTTTGAAGGAAAAGAAAGTCTGCTTGGCTGTGAAACACCAATTTATAAAATCTCTACTACATTTTTTGATCAAGATAAGATCAATGCTTTAAAAGATGATATTCATGGGATTGATCAGTTACATGCGGTATCAACTTCCAAAAATGATCTGGAGATCACACATGTAAATGCACAGAAAGGAACAGCTCTACTTCGTTATGCCCAAACAAAAAAGATCACTCCTTCACAAATCCTTGCGGTTGGTGATAGTGGGAATGATCTTTCTATGTTATCTCTTGATCTTGGAGTCACTGCTGCTATGGCAAATGCTTCTGCTACTGTGAAAGATGTATGTTCTGTCATTGCTCCTTCTAATGATCAGGATGGCGTTGCATTCTTGATTGAAGATATTTTAGAGCAAAATGAACTGGCTGCACGAGTTCGTCGTTCTTTTTGTTTGGCATTGGACTATTCCAAAATTTAGCTTAGATTACATACAATATTTTTGAAATTGATACCTCAGTTTTAACTTTTCTTTTGTTTTCCATCCAAATTTTGTTTCAATTCCAAAGATTCCTAACAATCCAAAAATCTGCATCTGTAAGATTCTGATCTTCTAATCCATATCTGCCTGTTCATATTGTTTCTTAAGAGTCTGTTCTAAGAGCCATAAACGGATTTCTAAGATCACGAACAAAATAAAGCCTGCAATTACGAGCACTGTTACCGCACCTAACAAAATCATTGCTGTATTTTTCATTTTATCTGTAAGATCCCTATCACTTTTTCCAGAACCTGCAGTCTGCTTTCCTTTGTACCCATTGTTCTTTAATGCTGCATTCTTCTTAATCTGTTCTGGTGTGTTTACCATCTTCTGAAGTGTTTCCACATTATAGTAATATCCCGGAGTTACGTCCACTGCCTTCCATCCAGACTCCATCTTTATATACGGAACCTACGTATGCTTTTAAATATAATGATTTTTTCTGTTCTGATATTACACGCATCATTTCATCTGAATTCTTCTGGAATCTGATCTTTTCCATATCTTAATTCATGAATGCCATGCACCATATCCTTTCTTGCCTGCTCTACAGCTTCTAATTTACCATCCGTAAGCCAAAAAACACTTGCCATACAAACGATCAGAAAGATTACAAAACCATATAAGCCTTTTCGTCTGATCGGCATTCCATACATAAACAGGCACGCTCCAAACAATCCAGACATCATAAATTTCGACAATTTTCTACATATTTTTTGTAACATAAAGGGCTTTCATTATCTCTGGCTTATAATTCTACAGTGATTCCTGCAAGATTCTGCATTGGATGTTTTAGGAAATAATTATAAACTGCAATGACTCTTCCTGTAAAAATAACTGCCAGTACAGTTCCAATTCCAAGTCCTATGATATGTCTTGTAAATACAAGTCCAATGATTCCTGACGTACAAAAACAAGTAACATCAAAAACATTTTTGCCAATCCCCATGCCTTTGCCAAGTTTATCTCCTATCGTCGCTGCAAGTGCATCTGCAGGGTTTGGTACAAGTTTCATATTAACCATCGTTGCTGCACCTATTCCCGTAACAACGATTGCAAAAAATAATACCAGAAGTTTCTGTCCCAATGTATCTGGTACAATATTTAAATACCGGTCAAAAATATTAATAAATACACTTGTCACAAGACTCATTGGAATCTGTAATAATTCATATAATTTAAACTCTTTCCCTTTTAAGATTGCCTCTATCAACACACAAAAGCAGTAAAATACAAAGGTTATTGCTCCTAGGTTTAAATGCCAGATATGACAGATATTATATGGAATAGATATAATCGGTGATACTCCTAATAATGTCTTTGTATTTAATACAATTCCAAGTGCAAGCACGATCAAACCGATAAAATATATGATTCCTCTTGTGCATTTTGTTTTCAAAGTTCTCTTCCTCTTTTCTTTTTCTGATTCTCTTTCTAATATTTCTTTTTTTATTTTCCTTTTGAATATCGAAAAAACCCCGGAGTATCAACTCTCCGGGATTCCTGCTTGTTTATTTTTTAATTATTTTTCTTTAATCTGGCAGAATTTTTTCTTACCTTTCTTTAATAAAATACGATCTTTATCATCAAAGTCTGCTTTACCAAACGTTGCATCAATTGCATCTACTTTCTTACCATTTACAGAAACTCCACCCTGCTGTACCATTCTTCTTGCATCTGAACGAGTTGTGCAAAGTTTAGAATCTACTAACATTGTAAGAATGTCGATTCCTTCTGCTAATTTATCTGCTTCGTATTCAAATGTTGGAGCATCTTCATTTGCTCCGCCACTTACGAACATTGCTTTTGCAGCTGTCTGAGCTTTCTTCGCTTCTTCTTCTCCATGAACGATCTTTGTAACTTCATAAGCAAGAACTTCTTTTGCTTTGTTGATCTCTGCTCCTTCTAAGGCTCCCAGTCTTCGGACTTCATCCATTGGAAGGAATGTAAGAAGTGATAAGCATTCTTCTACTTTCACATCTTCGATATTTCTCCAGTACTGGTAGAAATCGTATGGAGATGTCTTCTCTGGATCAAGCCATACAGCACCTGCCATTGTTTTACCCATCTTCACTCCGTCGCTTCTTGTAAGAAGTGTTAATGTTAATCCGTAAGCATCTTTCTTTTCTTTTCTGCGGATCAAGTCAGCTCCTGCAAGGATATTAGACCACTGGTCGTTTCCACCCATCTCTAATTTACAGCCATATCTTCTGTTTAATTCAAGGAAATCATATCCCTGCATTAACATATAGTTAAACTCGAAGAATGTAAGTCCTCGTTCCATTCTCTGTTTGTAACATTCTGCTGTTAACATCTTATTAACTGAGAAATGAACTCCAACTTCGCGTAAGAAATCAACATAATTTAGATTTAATAACCAATCTGCGTTGTTTGCTAAAATTGCTTTGTCATCATCAAATGTGATAAATCTTGATAACTGCTCTTTGAAACGTTTTGCATTGTGATCGATTGTTTCTTTTGTTAACATATTTCTCATGTCAGATTTTCCAGATGGATCACCGATCATTGTTGTTCCACCACCTAACAAAGCGATTGGACGATGCCCAGCTTTCTGCATATGCATCATTGCCATGATCGTTAAGAAATGTCCAGCTGTTAAACTATCTGCTGTTGCATCAAATCCAATATAGAATGTTACTTTTTCTTTTCCTAACAGTTCTCTTAATTCTTCGTGTGTTGTCTGTGCGATAAATCCTCTTTCCTGCAGCACATCATATACATTTTGACTCATTTTATATATCTCCTTTTAAATTCTTTTCTTAATTTGTGTTTATATCTATATAATTTAGTCCACGGCATATGCCGTTCCTTTGAATTTATGGGAACTCCTCTATTATTTTGTGTAATTGCTCCCATGTTCTCTTAACAGATGATCCGGACATTCGTTCTTTGACTGTATGCATGTCCATCATATCTGATTCTGATAATATAATGTCTGCATGCTGATCTAATACCCCAAAATTGTCACCTCGATACTTTCTGATCTCTAGTTTTTAAAGCTGTGGATTGGTGCTGGAATTCTTCCACCACGATTTACGAATGCATCGCATGAGAATTCATTTACTGGCATGATTGGTGCATATCCAAGTAATCCACCGAATTCTACCTGATCTCCAACATCTTTTCCAATAGCTGGAATGACACGGACTGCAGTTGTCTTCTGGTTGATCATTCCAAGTGCCATCTCATCTGCGATCAATCCAGCAATCGTTGTTGCCTTTGTTTTTCCTGGAATTGCGATCATATCAAGTCCTACGGAACATACACATGTCATTGCTTCTAATTTTTCAATTGTTAAAGCTCCTGCATTGACTGCGTCGATCATTCTCTGATCTTCGCTGACTGGAATAAAGGCTCCACTTAATCCACCTACATAAGAAGATGCCATAACTCCACCTTTTTTCACCTGATCATTTAACATTGCTAAAGCTGCTGTTGTTCCAGGTGCTCCTGCATATTCTAATCCAATCTCTTCTAATATTTCTCCAACACTATCTCCTGCCGCTGGTGTTGGTGCAAGAGAAAGATCAATGATACCAAATGGGATTCCAAGTCTCTTAGAAGCTTCTTTGGCTACTAACTGACCGACACGAGTTACTTTAAATGCTGTTTTCTTAATTGTCTCGCAAAGAACTTCAAAATTTTCTCCACGTACATTTTCAATCGCACGTTTTACAACTCCAGGTCCGCTGACACCTACGTTAATGATCGCATCTGCTTCTGTAACTCCATGGAAAGCTCCTGCCATAAATGGGTTATCATCTGGTGCGTTACAGAATACTACAAACTTCGCACATCCAAGACATTGATTGTCTTTTGTAAGTTCTGCTGTTTCTTTGACGATCTCACCAATTAATTTCACTGCATCCATATTGATTCCTGTCTTTGTAGAACCTACATTCACTGAAGAACATACAAAATCAGTCTCTGCTAATGCTTTTGGAATAGAACGGATCAGAAGTTCATCTGCTTTTGTCATTCCTTTGCTTACTAATGCGGAATATCCACCTAAGAAATTGACTCCAACTTTCTTTGCTGCTGCATCTAAGACTTTTGCAAGTTCTACAAAATCATCTGGTGTTTTACATACATTCCCACCAACTAAAGAAATTGGTGTAATGGAAATTCGTTTATTAACGATTGGAATACCAAATTCATTTTCGATATCTTTTCCTGTCTTTACAAGGTCTTTTGCAACTGTTGTAATCTTATTATAAATATTCTCCTTGACTTCCTCTAGTGTTGTTCCCACACAATCTAATAAACTGATACCGATTGTGATCGTACGAACATCTAAATTCATCTCATGGATCATTTTATTCGTTTCAAATACTTCATTCAGATTAATCATGATGCCACCCCGCTAAATTCTGTGCATAATATCAAAGATTCTTTCGTTCTGCGCCTGAATTACAACACCGATTTCTTCACCGATCTGTTTTAACTCGCTAGATAGTAACGCGATATCTTTGGATGAACCAGCTGGATCTACGACCATCATCATATTAAAAAAACCGCCTGTGATCGTTTGGGAGATGTCTAAGATGTTAACATTGTTGCTAGCTAAATAGTTGCATACTTTTGCGATGATTCCAACACCGTCTTTTCCAACAACTGTGATTACTGTTTTTTCCATTTGTGTTTTTCCTCCTAAATGCTTATGATACACTGGTTACGGTAGATACCGTATCTCTTCTGGCCACTTCAATCGGTAATGTGAAATTATGTAAAGAAATCTTTACCGTTTCATAAGCCAGTTTTTCATAGTTATTTTCTTTACTCAGATGTCCAAGATAGACTTTCTTTGTCTTTGGAGTTGCAACTTCCTCGATCAGCTCAGCACATCTTTCGTTCGATAGATGTCCCTGTTTTCCAAGAATTCTTCTCTTTAAGTAATATGGATAACGTCCAACCTGTAACATATTCACATCGTGGTTAGCTTCTACAAATAAAATATCAGAATCATAAATCTTCTCAACCAGATATTCATCGTAGTCTCCAAGGTCTGTTGCAATACTTGCTTTGGCTCCTTCTTCTGAGTAAAACGAGTAACAAACAGGATCTGCTGCATCATGCCATATGTGAGATGCGTTGACTTTCATATCTCCAATCTCAAATGGCTTGTCTGCTTCTATTGAATGAAAAAGGCTCTTATCTACTTTCCCAAGGTTCTTGTAATCAAAGATCGCATCGATCGTCTTTCCTGTCGCAAAAATTGGAAGTCCATATCGTCTTGCGATAACTCCAAGTCCCTTGATATGATCCGTGTGTTCATGTGTGATCAAAATTCCATCAAATTCTGGAACCGTAAGATCAAGTTCTGAAAGGGAATTCTCAATGCGCTTTGCACTAACTCCACAATCAACTAATAAATTTGTCTTCTGTGTTCCAACATATATGCAATTTCCTTCACTGCTGCTTGCTAAACTTGATAGTTTCACGGATTATACCTCTTTCTTCTCTTCTGGGCTGACCCTATTGGCAAACATTATATCATAAGGTTATTTAAGATTCAAGAATTGCACTGTATTCTTAAATGTACAAAATATCAACCAAGAATCTTTATAATTTGTGCTTTTGTGTCTTCTAAATCACCTGAATTATCAATGATATGGCTTGCCATAGATTTAAATTCTTCTTCACTTTGCTGCTTTGCGATCATCTGTGCAATTTTTTCATCAGAATATCCTCTGGATACTCTAAGGCGCTCATAACGCACTTCTTCTCTTGTATAAATATACCATAACTGGTCAAATCTCTTTTCATAACCTGCCCCAACTAACAAAGCTGATTCTACAACGACCAGACCTTCTGGTTCTTCTTTTCCAAACTGATCGATTCTTGATAAGATTTCTTCATCTACATTTTTATGAGTGATACTGTTTAATAAGGAAAGTTTTTCTTCATCATGAAATACGATCTCTCCAAGCACTGGACGGTTGATCGTTTTGTCCTCATTTAAGATCCCATTTCCAAATGACTGAATGATCGCATCATAACTTCTTGCTCCTGGTGCCATCAATTCATGTGCCACATGATCAGACTGAATGATCTTTGCATGATAATCATTTTCTAAAATATTTAGTATCTCACTCTTCCCAGAGCCGACACCTCCAGTAATTCCTATGATCTTCATTTACTTTCACCTCTTATTTAGCCTCATACCAGCTTGCTCCCTGTTCAATGTCAATACTTAATGGCACACGAAGACTTGCTGCATTCATCATTTCATTCTTTAAAATTTCTTTGACTTCATCAAATTCATCCACATGTGTTTCAATCAAAAGTTCATCGTGAATCTGTAAGAGCAGACGAGATTTCATCTGTTTTTCTTTTAATTTCATATTCACTCTTACCATCGCGATCTTGATGATATCTGCAGCTGTTCCCTGAATTGGAGAGTTCATTGCCACACGTTCTCCAAAGTTTCTCTGCATGAAATTGCTGGATTTTAATTCCGGGATCGGACGGATTCGGTTGAACATTGTCTTTACATAACCATCTGTCTTTCCTTTTTCCACTTCCCCGTCTAAGAATTCTTTAACACGTGGATACATTGCAAAATAACGATCAATATATTCCTGTGCCTGTTTTCTTGAAATCTTTAAGTCCTGACTTAATCCAAACGCACTTAATCCATAAATAATTCCAAAGTTTACAGCTTTTGCCTCTCTTCTTTGTGTACTTGTCACTTCATCCATCGGAATTCCAAACACCTCAGAAGCTGTTCTTGCATGAATATCCTGATTTTCTTCATATGCATGAATCAGTTTTTCATCTTCTGATAAATGTGCAAGTACTCGAAGTTCAATCTGAGAATAATCGGCATCTAAGAATACATAACCGTCCTCTGGTAAAAATACTTTTCGGATTGCTCTTCCAAGTTCCATACGGATTGGTATATTCTGAAGGTTAGGCTCTGTACTGCTGATTCTTCCCGTTGCTGTGATCGTCTGATTAAACTTTCCATGAATTCTCTGATCATCCTGAATAAAGTTTGCCAGTCCATCTGCATACGTTGATTTTAATTTGGTCAACTGTCTGTATTCTAAGATCATTGGAATGATCGGATAGAGATGTTCAATCTTCTCTAGCACTTCCACACTCGTAGAATATCCAGTCTTAGTCTTCTTCGCACCTTCTAACTTCATATGCTCAAACAAAACAACACCTAGCTGTTTTGGAGAATTGATATTGAATTCTTCGCCTGCTTCTTTGTAGATAGAATCCTGTAATTCTTCAATTCTTCCAACCAGCTGATCTCCATACTCTTTCAGTGCTTTTGAATCTACATGAATTCCACGAACTTCCATATCATGAAGTGCAAACATCGTTGGTATCTCAATTTCACGATAAAGATCCATCATCTCAAGCTCTGTTAATTTATTACTTAATGGTTTGATAGCCTCTCTTGCAACATAAGCTTCATACCCCATGATCTTCTTTCCAGCATCACTTAAAACTCCATCAGATACCATTGGATGCTTCTTATCGATCAATTCTTTTCTGGATGGAAGCATCATAGATTTGTAATCTCTTGCGATATCATCATATTCGTAAGTACTTTTTAATGGATTTATCAGATAAGCAGCCAAAGAAACATCAAAAATGCTCTTTGTCATCTCATTGATCGTTAAATGAGACAAATGCTCTTTCACTTCCATCATCGCTACATGTTCCATCTTCTGATATAAATGATCGACTTTCTCATACAAGAAATCTTCTGTTAAGAATCCAAATCCCTCACAGCTAAATAGGTATACTTCTTCTCCTTCTGTATTTAATGCAACCCACATCGCATCATTCTCTTTATAAATAGAAATCCCAGCTTCTTTTTTCTTCGCTGTCTTTGCAAAAATATCTTCCGCCTCTGCAAGATCAACAATCTCTTTGATCTTGACTTCAAAATCTTCCTGTTCTTCCCCATCAAAACGCTTTAAAATCGCCTTAAATTCCAGTTCTTTTAACATATGATAAGCTTCTTTTGTATACAAGTTGCCCAGTTTTGCTTCTTCAAATGTAATATCGATCGGACTGTCTAACTTGATCGTTGCAAGTTCCTTACTCATAACACCCTGATCATAATATTCTTGTAGATTGTTCTTTGCACGATTTGGTTTCACTTCATCGATATGCGCATATGCATTTTCAAGAGTTTTAAACTCTTTGATCAGTTTCGTTGCCGTCTTTTCACCAATTCCTGGAATTCCTGGAATATTATCGGATGCATCACCCATCAAAGCTTTCACATCGATAAATTCTTTCGGTGTTACCTGATATTTTTCCAATACATCATCTTCATAATAATCTTCAACAACCGTTCCCGCTCTGTTTGTCTTTGGAATACGGATCTGCACTTTCTTCGTTGCAAGCTGTAAGAGATCTCGGTCTCCAGATACGATTTTCACCTCAAATCCTGCTTCTTCTCCAAGAACAGACATCGTTCCAAGAAGGTCATCTGCTTCATAACCCTCCTTCATCATCAAAGGAATGTTCATCGCCTGCAGTACTTCACGGATTACAGGCACCTGTTCTCTTAATTCATCTGGCATCCCTTTTCTTGTTCCTTTATAATCCGCAAACATTTTGTGACGGAATGTCGGTGCCTTTAAATCAAATGCAACCGCTAAGTGTGTTGGATTTTCTTCCTCTAAAAATTTAAACATGATATTTAAAAAACCAAGCACCGCATTCGTATGAAGCCCCTGACTATTTGTCATATCTGGAAGTCCATAAAATGCACGGTTTAAAATGCTGTTTCCATCGATCAATAATAGTTTCTGTTCCATGCCAGATGTCTCCTTTTCTCTAATTCTATACTCTGAAATATTTTAACACAAAGATTGTTGGATTTGAAGTAGGCTTTCATATATGTAACAAAAATAAGATAAGAACACCGATTTGACGAGATGTTTAAAATACATTCAAAGCTTCAATCCTCTGTCTGAGAAATTCCTAATTTATAGCCAATAACATTCTCCACACGTGTTCGGTAGTGGTTTCGATCACGTATAATATTCCACCAATAATTTCCATCATCAACCACAAATTAAAATCTATGAAAACAAAGGAGTTGACAAATATCGATCCCCATTATCAGGAAGAAATGCTACAATTGTTTTTCCTTTATTTTCTTTCCGTTTTGCCACCTGAATTGCCGCATAAAGTGCTGCCCCAGAAGAAATTCCAACTAAAATTCCTTCTTCCAATGCAATTACTTTTCCATAATCAAAAGCATCTTCATTTTCCACTGGAATGATTTCGTCATAGATATCTGTATTTAACACTTCCGGCACAAATCCGGCTCCGATTCCCTGAATCTTATGCGGTCCTGCCTGACCTCTTGAGAGCATTGGAGATGTTGCTGGTTCAATTGCGATGACCTGCACATCTTCTTTCTTGGATTTTAAATATTCTCCAACTCCTGTAACAGTTCCTCCCGTTCCAACTCCTGCAATAAAGATATCAACATCTCCGTCTGTGTCTTCCCAGATTTCTGGTCCTGTTGTCAAACGATGAACTTTTGGATTGGATGGATTAATAAACTGTCCTGCAATGAAAGAATCTTCGATTTCTTCCGCTAATTCTTCTGCTTTGGCAATCGCTCCTTTCATCCCAAGCGCACCATCTGTTAAAACAATTTCTGCTCCATATGCTTTTAACAGGTTTCTTCGTTCCACACTCATTGTCTCTGGCATTATAAGAATGACTCTGTATCCTTTAGATGCACCAATTGCAGCAAGTCCGATCCCTGTATTTCCTGATGTTGGCTCGATAATAACTGATCCCTCTTTCAGCCTTCCTGCCTCTTCCGCATCCTGGATCATCTGATATGCGATACGATCTTTAGCACTTCCTGCTGGATTATATCCATCTAATTTTACTAATAATCTTACTTGCAGTTTAAATCTTTTCTCTATTTTTTCAACTTCTACTAATGGGGTTCTCCCGATTAATTCTGTAACATTTTTATATATGTTTGACATTGTTTTGCTCCTTTTATTTTAATTTTCATATATTTCCTATCTTTTTAATATGTTATTAGTATAACAGATTCCAATATAATGTCAAATATTTTCTTGCCCATTAACATTTTACCCCTAAAAAGAAAAAAGACCATGTGATCTTTTAGATCACATAGTCATTTCCACCTTTGATTCTTGCTTTATTCACAATATCTTCTAAAGTAATTGCACTTAAATATTCTTCAATTACCTGTCCAAGTCCTTCCCAAATCTCAATCGTTGGGCATTCATGATAGCGGTCGCACTGGTTTACTTCATCATCCAAACATGCTACTGGCTGTAAACTTCCTTCCGTTATTTTTAAAATCTCATAAATTGTATAATCTTTTGGATCTCTGGAAAGCTGATAACCTCCTTTAGGTCCTCGTAAACTCTTTAAATATCCTCTGATACTTAACTGTCTTACGATCTGTTCTAAATATTTTACTGATATCTCCTGTCTTCTTGATATGTCTTTTAATGCAATCCAGTCACCCGTATGATGCATTGCAAGATCGTACATTAATCGAACGGCATATCTTCCCTTTGTTGAAATTTTCATAAATCATCTGCTCCATTTTCTTATTATTCTTTAATATCCAGCAGCTGTATCGCTGTTTTTAAACTGCGGACATCTTGTGCTTCATCAAATGTCAGTTTATTATTTGTTGTCAGGATTGCTGTATAATGACCATCCTGTTTATAAATTTTGTAATAGTCATAAGTATATTGTACATATTTTTCACTACCATAAGCATCTCGTGTGGAATCTTCCACATAGTAAAATTTACCATCTACATTCGAAACATATTGAAGGATCGGATCTCCTTCCACTGTATACTGACAGATTACAATTGCACAATCTTTTTGATCTTTTACATCTTTTAAAAACTGATCCCAGATTTTTTTACTCGCTTTATCAAATGACTCATTCTCAATTACTACAATTTCTTGATCTGAGGCCTCTTTTGATGTCATTTCTTTGGGGTATTTTGAAAGCAACTTCTTGATCTGATCATATTTTGAAAGTATTTTAATTTCAATCTTCTCTTTCTTTTTTGTTTCTTTCGTGGTTTTCTCTGTTTTCACAGCTGTCGTTGTTTCTTTTGTATGTTTGGCTGATTTTCCACAACTTGTGAACGAAACTGCTATCAGAAGTGTTACCGTACTTAGCACAGTCATCATAATTTTCTTTCTCATCCTGTCTCCTTTTTTCTGTAATCTCCCTATTTCATATCGCTTTAGTATATAATACTTGTTTTTGTATCTATTGTCAATCTTGTTATGATGCTTTACAATAGAATATACAGGAGGTACAACCTATGAGTAAAATAAACAAGATCACACCTTTAACGAATGTAAAATTTTTAAATCTTTATGAATTAGAAGCTGAAAATAAATTTGGGAATACACACCCTTATTATGTTGCAAGCCGAAAAGACAAAAATACAATGATGGCAGCTACAAAGAAAGTAATCCCTGATGGTGTTGTTATTTACAGTTTGTTCGGAGAAAAAGCTGATAAACTGATCATGGTAAAACAGTTTCGTTATCCTTTAAACGATTATACATATGAACTTCCAGCAGGACTGATTGATCCTGGAGAATCTGTGAAAGAAACCGCAGTCCGTGAGATGAAAGAAGAAACAGGACTTACTTTTACTCCTGCCGAATTTGATGATTTTTTAAGTCGTCCTCATTTTTCTTCTGCCGGAATGACGGATGAAACTAACTGTACCGTTTACGGAATTTCTACTGGGATGCCAAATCTTGATCATTTAGAGCCAAATGAGGATTTATCAGTTGAATTAGTAGACAAGACTGAGGCAAAACGTATTTTGAAAGAAGAAAACCTTTCTGTAAAGGCTTATTATCTCTTGTTACATTTCATACAGAGTGATCCTTCTGATCCTTTTGCATTTTTGAAATTGAACTAAAAATTAAATGATAATAATCTCTGTGACATATTCTTATTCTTCACAGAGATTATTATTTAAATAAAGTTTGATAAAAATCATTGACATTGAGATAAAGAAATGATAATATATCTTAGGTCGAACAATTGAATCTGCCGATGTGTCGGAACTGGCAGACGAGACAGACTCAAAATCTGTTGTTCTTATGGACGTGTGGGTTCGAGTCCCACCATCGGCATTAAAAAAGAATCTCTTTCTAGAGATTCTTTTTTTATTTATAGATTCTGTATTAATTCTTCAATCTCATCCAAACAGGCACCACAGACAGTTCCTACTCCTGTTACGTCTTTGATCGCTTCAACTGTTTTCGCGCCTTCTTCATACGCATCAATGATCTGCCCTGCTGTGATATCAAGGCATGGACAGATGATCTGATCTCGATCCATAAAAATACCTCCTTTGATTTATAGAAGTATTATGTACATTTTCGTCAAGGTATATCCACATTCTTTTTCTTAATCTGCTTATTTACAACTTCTGCAAACAACTGATACACTACAGAACAAAATGGAATACTAAAGAGCATTCCTGCAATTCCTGCGATATTGCCTCCGATCGTTACCGCAGCCAACACCCACATTGCTGGAAGTCCAACAGAATTTCCTACGACATGCGGATAAATGACATTTCCTTCAAACTGCTGCACAACGACAAACATAATAATAAATATGATTGCCTGCTTCCAGTTTACCATCAAGATCAGCAATACGCCTACACAACACCCAATAAATCCGCCGATGATCGGAATCAATGACATTGTTGCAATAAAAACTGCTATCAAAACTGCATATGGAAGTCTTAATAAAGTCATAGATGCAAAAATGAGACTTCCAAGAATTACAGCCTCTAAACACTGTCCGGAAAGGAAACTTGAAAATGTATTATTGGATAATCTTCCAACTCTTACAATATATTTCGCAGTCTTCTCTGGTAGAAAAGCCACTAATACTTTTCTCACCTGCACAGATAATCTTTCTTTTTGTAATAACGCATTCAGTGCAAAAACAAAGCCTAATCCAAAACTTACGACAACCTGTACTGCATTCGAAATGACACTCACTGTAGAATTCAGCATATTAGTAGCACTATCCTGCAAAAATGATATCAATCCTCCACTAATTTTATCCCAGTCAAAAGTAATCTGATTTACATACTTATGTACCATTGGCTTATTGATCGAATAATGTTCTAAAAAATCTTGTATTTCTTTTACATACCCTGGAATATTATTTGATAATTTGAAGATTGTTTCAACAAGTTCTGGAATGATCAGTCTTGAAACTAATATGATCACACCAACAATGCTTAACAATGCTGCAATAAGACTTAACGCTCGCTTTCCTTTTCTCACCTTATGAAACACTCGATTTTCAAAAAAACGCATTGGAACATTAATTATAAAAGCAAGGCAACTTCCCAAAATAAACGGAAATGCAACAGAACTCGCATAGGAAATTCCAGAAAACACAATCTTTAGATTGCTTAATATCAAATATAATGTAATTCCAAACGCCACTAATATAAATGGTGTTTTATCATTTTCTTTAAAAAATTTCACAAATTTTCTCCTTTTTATTTTACAGTTTATTTCTTTCGCAAATTTTTAAAAGGGACTGCTAAAACTAACAGTCCCTCACTTTATCTTTTGCATATCATATACCCGGAATGCCGGTCTCGCAATTTTGACGCCTAGCAGAGCTAGGTGGGTTTTCTCGATCAACGTTCTGCCGTCCCCCAGTATCAGGGCTTGACATCCAGTCAATTATATGAAGTCCCATGACAAATAAATGTAGGTTCAAAATAGCAAGTTATCGCACACCCCAGGCTTCTTATCTCATTTACATTACATATTATACTGTAAGTATGTTAAGATTTCAAGTCACAGATACATGAAATTCTATCCAATTTTAATATTTTTTGAAAATGGCTGAAATGGTGATATCTTATCATAACCACTGATGTCCTCTTTCAAATCCTTTTTCAGGTATGCAAATGTGTATTTTTCGCCTTTTTTTGCATACATCTTCAAAAGTTTTAATAAATAATTCTTCGATGCATCGCACATGATCGTTGCTCCAATTCCATGTTCGAAATATTCAAGCGGACTCTTCTGGTCAAACTTATCACCATTATAAATCTTTCCGGCACTGACTCGGTCTACGAACATCTCTGCCATATACTTCTTAGGAATCTTCATTCCCACAAGTCCCGGATGTTCTTTGTCAATACTGTAATCAATCCAGTATTCGAAATGATGACGATTACGACCTTTGTGATGAAGCCATGCGGTAGAAATTCCTTTGTCCATTCTTTCTGCATTATTCGGACTTGCCGTTCCCTGATAGTATTTTGCACCTGCCAGAAATTCAGTTGGCGAATATTTTGACATATCATGCATAATCCCCTGATAATATAGTCCTAACTTGAAACAGCCTTTTGCTACCAGAATCTTATGTCTTGTGATTGTTTTAAAATGTCCAATAAAATGCATAACTTACATCTGCTCCCTCTCGATATCTTCTCTAAGAATCTTTTCTCTATCGATTATCATAGCAAAAACTATTCCAATTGAAAAGAGGTTATCGAAAAAAAGTGATGTCAGATGATATATTTCTATCTCTGACATCACTTTTACTTTTTCCAGTAAGATTACAGGTTTGTATATCCCATTAACCGTTTGTCAACTTCACGAGCTGCATCTCTTCCTTCACGGATTGCCCATACGACCAGTGACTGTCCTCTATGCATATCTCCTGCAGTAAAGACATTCTCGACGTTTGTAGCAAAGCTATCTGGTTTTGTTTCTACATTTGTTCTCTGGTTTACTTTGACACCAAAGGCTTCTGTAACATATGCTTCACTTCCTAAGAATCCTGCTGCGATCAGTACTAAATCTGCTGGAATTTCTTTTTCAGATCCTTCCACTGGTACCATCATCATTCTTCCAGTTTTCTCGTCTTTTTTACTTTCAAGACTTACTAAAACAGCTTTTGTTACTTCGCCTTTTTTATTCATCTTAAACTCTTTAACGGTTGTCTGATAAATACGAGGATCATGTCCAAAAACAGCGATTGCTTCTTCCTGACCATAATCTGTCTTGCAGATTCTTGGCCATTCTGGCCATGGGTTATTTTCTGCACGTTCGTCTGGAAGTTTTGGCATCATCTCTAACTGAGTCACACTCTTTGCTCCATGACGGATGGATGTACCAACACAGTCATTTCCTGTATCTCCACCACCGATAACGATGACGTTTTTGCCTTTTGCAGAAATAAATTTCTTATCTTTTAATCCAGAATCTAACAGACTCTTTGTTGTAGATTTTAAGAAGTCAACTGCAAAATAGATTCCTTTTGCTTCGCGTCCAGGAACTTCAATATTTCTTGGATTAGAAGATCCACATGCTAAGATCACTGCATCGTAGTCTTTCTTTAGCTGTTCTGGTTTGATATCTTTTCCGACGTTTGTATTTGTTACAAAATGAATTCCTTCTTCTTTCATGATCGCAATCTTACGTTCTACGATATGTTTTTCCAGTTTCATATTAGGAATTCCATACATTAGTAATCCACCAAGACGGTCGGAGCGTTCGTACACAGTCACTTCATGTCCACGTTTATTTAAAGAATTTGCTGCAGATAATCCAGAAGGTCCGGAACCAATGACTGCAACTTTCTTTCCTGTACGAAATTTTGGTGGTCTTGCTTTGGCAAGTCCGTGTTTGTATCCATATTCGATGATACTTAACTCATTTTGTTTGGAACATACAGGATCCCCATTTAATCCGCATGTACAAGCATTCTCGCAGAGTGCCGGACATACACGTCCGGTAAACTCTGGAAATGGGTTTGTTTTTTTAAGTCTTAAATATGCCTGTTCCCAGTTTTCTGTATAAATCAGGTCATTCCATTCTGGTACCAGATTGTTTAGTGGACAACCTGATGCCATTCCATTTAATAATACTTTTCCTGACTGACAGAATGGTACTCCGCAGTCCATACATCTTGCACCCTGTTTCTGCTGTTCTTCTCTTGAAAGAGGAATATGAAATTCATTAAAATGTTTGATTCGTTCTTTCGGAGATTCTGCACGGGCGTCTTCTCTTTCATAATCTAAAAATCCAGTTGGTTTTCCCATAATTTCCTCCTATTTTCCTGCATTTGCTTTCATATTAAATGCTTCCATCTGTGCCTGCTCACTGCTTAATCCACGTTCTTCCATCTGAACGATCAGATTTAACATTGCTTTGTAATCATTTGGCATGATCTTCTTAAATTTAGGCAGGTACTGTTCAAAGTCTTTCAGAATTTCTTTTCCTTTTTCGGAATTTGTATATGCAACATGTTCTTTTAACATATCTTTTAATTCGATAACATCGTATTTAGATGTTACAGTTTCTACAGAAACCATTTCTTTATTTAAGTTCTTATATAACTTGCTGTCTTCGTCTAATACATAAGCAACTCCACCACTCATACCAGCTGCGAAGTTCTTTCCTGTTGGTCCAAGAACAAGAACACGACCACCTGTCATGTATTCACATCCATGATCTCCAACTCCTTCAACAACTGCTGTAGCTCCTGAGTTTCTGACACAGAAACGTTCTCCTGCAACACCATTGATAAATGCTTTACCGCTTGTTGCTCCGTATAATGCAACGTTACCTACGATGATATTATCTTCTGCTTTGAATTTGACACCTGTTGGAGGACAAAGGATTAATTTACCACCAGAAAGTCCTTTTCCGAAGTAGTCATTGCTATCTCCAACCAACTGTAATGTAAGACCTTTTGGAATGAAAGCTCCGAAGCTTTGTCCACCGGCTCCATTACATTTTACAATATATGTATCATCATCTAATGCCTGTTCACCCCAACGTTTTGTGATCTCTGATCCAAAGATCGTTCCAAATGTACGGTCAATATTTGTAACGTCCAACTGAATGATCTTCTTTTGTTTCTTCTCAAGTGCTGGCATTAATTCTTTCATCAGAACTTTCATATCTGCTGTCTTTTCCAGTTTGAAATCATATACATTTTTATGATTGTAATCCATCTTCTGAGCTGGATCATATTTATATCCAAGAATCTTAGACAAGTCAACATGTTTTTCGGCTGCTTTTGCGTTTGGTTTTAATAAGTCTGTACGTCCAACTAATTCATCAACAGTAGCAACTCCTAATTTTGCCATATATTCTCTTAATTCCTGAGCAATAAATCTCATGAAGTTGATAACATATTCAGGTTTTCCAGCGAATCTCTTACGTAATTCTGGATTCTGTGTTGCGACTCCGACTGGGCATGTATCTAAGTTACATACTCTCATCATGACACATCCAAGTGTTACAAGTGGTGCTGTTGCGAAACCAAATTCTTCGGCTCCAAGCATTGCTGCGATTGCTACGTCTCTACCACTCATTAACTTACCGTCTGTCTCAACGATAACTTTGTTACGAAGATCATTCATTAACAGATTCTGATGTGCTTCTGCAAGTCCAAGCTCCCAAGGAAGTCCTGCATTGTAGATAGAGTTTCTAGGAGCAGCTCCTGTACCACCATCGTAACCAGAGATCAAGATAACCTGTGCTCCAGCTTTTGCTACACCAGATGCAACAGTTCCGACTCCTGCTTCGGATACCAGTTTTACAGAGATTCTTGCATCTCTGTTGGCATTCTTACAGTCATAAATTAACTGTGCCAAGTCCTCGATAGAGTAAATATCATGATGAGGTGGTGGTGAGATTAAGCTTACACCGGCTGTTGAATGACGAGTTTTTGCTATCCATGGGTAAACTTTCTTACCTGGAAGATGTCCTCCTTCTCCCGGTTTTGCTCCCTGTGCCATCTTGATCTGAATCTCTTTGGCACTTACTAAATATTCACTTGTTACTCCAAAACGTCCAGATGCAACCTGTTTGATCGCTGAGCAACGATTTAATCCGTCTCTTCCAACTTTTAATCTCTCAGGTCTTTCTCCACCTTCACCACTGTTTGATTTACCACCTAATTTGTTCATAGCAATCGCCAGTGTTTCATGTGCTTCTCCGGAAATAGATCCGTAAGACATTGCTCCTGTCTTGAAACGTTTGACAATAGAATCAACGCTTTCTACTTTCTCGATTGGAATACCTTTTTCTGGGTAATTGAATTCCATTAAACCTCTTAAGTTTCCTGGCTCTAATTCCTTATCGATCATATCTGTATACTGTTTAAACAGCTCATAACTTCCTGTTCTTGTTGCAACCTGAAGTGTATGAATCGTCTGTGGATTGTAAAGATGCTGTTCTTTTCCACTTCTGCATTTATGACTTCCTGAACTCTCTAATGTCAGATCATTCTCAAGTCCGAGTGGATCAAAGGCTGTATCATGTCTTGCATCTACATCCGCTTCAATATCTTTTAATGAAATACCTTCCACTCTGCTGACTGTATTTGTAAAATATTTTTCAATAACATCAGAATTAATACCAATCGCTTCAAAGATCTGAGATCCCTGATAAGACTGTAATGTTGAAATACCCATCTTAGATGCGATCTTAACGATTCCATGAAGGATCGCATTTGTGTAATCTTCAACAGCTGCATAGTAATCTTTCTGAAGCATATTTTCATCGATCAGTTTCTTAATTCCCTGTAATGCAAGGTATGGGTTTACTGCACATGCACCATATCCTAACAGTGTTGCAAAATGATGAACTTCTCTTGGTTCTCCACTCTCTAAGATCAGTGCAACAGATGTACGTCTCTTTGTCTTGATCAGATACTGATGCATTGCGGATACTGCTAATAATGAAGGAATTGCCACATGGTTTTCATCGACTCCTCTGTCAGAAAGAATGATGATGTTGGCTCCATCTCTGTAAGCTCTGTCTGTTTCTACGAATAAACGGTCTAATGCTTTCTCAAGAGATGTGTTCTTGTAATATATAATAGGAAGTTCTACAACTTTAAATCCTTCTTTGTTCATGGATTTGATCTTTAACAGGTCTGTATCTGTAAGGATTGGGTTGTGTACTTTTAATACGCGGCAGTTTTCTGGTTTCTCATCTAAGATATTACCTTCTTTTCCGACATAAACCGTTGTTGATGTTACAAGTTCCTCACGGATCGCATCGATTGGAGGGTTTGTTACCTGCGCAAATAACTGTTTAAAATAGTTAAATAATGGCTGATGGCGGTTAGATAACACTGCAAGTGGTGTATCATTTCCCATCGCTGCAATCGCTTCTGTCCCATTTAATGCCATTGGAAGAATTGCTGTACGGATATCTTCATATGTATATCCGAACGCTTTCATCAGTTTTTCACGTTCTTCTGCTCCGTATGTTGGAACTGGTTCATTTGGAATCTTTAAGTCTTTTAATTCCAACAGATTACTATCTAACCATTCACCATATGGTTCTTTCTCTGCGTATTTTTCTTTGACTACATCATCTGCGATCACTTCTCCTTTGATCGTATCAACCAATAACATCTTTCCTGGATGAAGTCTTTCTTTAACTACGATCTTTGTTGGATCGATGTCAAGAACTCCAATCTCTGATGATAAGATCAGCTGATCATCATCTGTGATATAGTATCTTGATGGACGAAGTCCGTTACGGTCAAGTACCGCTCCTACCTGATCACCGTCTGTAAAGATGATAGATGCAGGTCCATCCCATGGTTCCATCATTGTTGCATAGTACTGATAGAAATCACGTTTCTCCTGTGAAATGACTTTATTGTTCTCCCATGGTTCTGGGATTGTGATCATGATCGCATGTGGAAGATCCATACCACTCATAACTAAGAACTCTAATGTATTATCAAGTCTTGCAGAGTCAGATCCGTTTGGGTTTACCACTGGGATCAGTTTGTGCATTTCATCTTTGAGGTACTCTGATTCCATATTCTCTTCTCTGGCAAGCATCTTATCGGCATTTCCACGGATTGTGTTGATCTCTCCGTTATGTACGATAAAACGATATGGATGAGCTTTCTCCCAGCTTGGTGTCGTATTTGTACTGAATCGTGAATGTACAAGTGCGATTGCTGATTCGTAATCTGGATCCTGAAGATCTTTAAAGAATGTACGAAGCTGTCCAACTAAGAACATACCTTTATATACGATCGTTCTGCTGGATAATGAAACGACATAAGATTCTTCATTACTTTGTTCGAATACTTTTCTTGCAATATATAATTTACGGTCAAAATCAAGTCCTTTTTCAACGTCTGCTGGTTTTGCAACGAATCCCTGTAAGATCTTTGGCATGCATTCTACTGCTTTCTTACCAAGAACTGCTGGTACTGTTGGAACCTCTCTCCATCCAAGGAATGTCATTCCTTCTTTCTCAACGATGATCTCGAACATCTTCTTTGCTTGACGAAGTCTTAATTCGTCATTTGGAAAGAAGAACATTCCAATTCCGTATTCTCTTTCTTTCCCGATATTGATTCCAGCTTCTTTGCAGGCTTTGTTAAAGAACTTATGTGAAATCTGAAGCATGATTCCTACACCGTCTCCTGTCTCTCCTGCTGCATCTTTTCCTGCACGATGCTCTAATGTCTCAACAATCTTCAGTGCATTATCTACTGTCTGATGATTCTTGACTCCCTTAATATTTACACAGGCACCGATACCGCAGTTATCGTGCTCAAAACTTGGATCATATAATCCAGGAATTTGATTTGTCTGTTTCATATCCATTCATCCTTTCTCGCTGTGTTCTCTCGTTGTTTTTTCTTATCATATCGAAATTTTCCCTAGTTGTAAAGTATGAATTTTCTTAAGTTGTCAGATAATTAGACTTCTTGAGATTATATATAGTTATTTTCTGATAATATATTAAATTATCTCTTATTTTCTCGTTTATTAAGCACTATTTCTCAAAAACTTTTTTAAAAAAGTTGTACTATTTTGTCATTTATACTATACTAAATAACGTCCGTTTCGATTAAATTTAATCATTTGGACCATTTTTATAACATTGATATATTAATTAGAAAGAAGAGGTTTTATTTATTATGAATGAACAAAAGACAAATCCTCTCGGTACTGAGAAGATTTCTAGCTTGCTTCTTCGTTTTGCAATTCCAAGCATTATCGCTATGGTCGTAAGTGCTTTATATAATATGGTAGACCAGTTTTTTATTGGCCGAAGCGTTGGAATGCTTGGAAATGCCGCAACGAATGTTGCTTTCCCATTAGTCATCACTTGTACTTCCATCGCTTTAATGTGTGGAATTGGTGGCGCTGCAAACTTTAACCTTTGCATGGGACGACGCGAAAAGAATGAAGCAGCTTCCTTCGCTGGAAATGCGATCACCATGCTATTTTCACTTGGTGTGATTCTTTGCATCGTGACAAGACTATTTTTAAAACCAATGATGATCTTATTTGGAGCAACTTCTAGTGTTTTAAATTATTCTTTAACCTACACCGGAATTACATCCCTTGGTTTTCCATTTTTGATCTTAACAACTGGAGGTACAAATCTTGTACGTGCTGATGGAAGTCCAAAGTTTTCTATGGCTTGTACTTTGACTGGTGCAATCATTAATACGATCCTTGATCCTACATTGATTTTTGGTTTTCATATGGGAATTGCCGGTGCTGCATGGGCAACTGTGATCGGGCAGATTGTTTCTGGTATTATGGTAATCTTATATTTAAGAAAATTTAAGACCGTCGATCTGACATTGAAAAGATTAAAACCACACCCACATTATATCGGAAGAATTGTTTCCCTTGGTATGGCACCATTTTTTAATCAGGTTTCTATGATGGTCGTACAGATCGTTATGAACAATGTTTTAATCCGATATGGTGCAAAATCTTCTTACGGAAGCGATATCCCTCTAGCATGTGCCGGGATCATCACAAAGATCAATATGATCTTTTTCTCCATTAATATTGGTATTTCCCAAGGATTACAGCCAATCATCAGTTATAACTATGGTGCGAAGAAACTGGATCGTGTGCGAGAAGCCTATTTAAAAGCTGCAATCTCTGCAACGATCATCAGTACGGTTTCTTTTATCTGCTTCCAGTTGTTCCCACGACAGATCATTGGAATCTTTGGTTCTGAGAGTGAAGCTTACTTCCGTTTTGCTGAGAAGTTCTTTCGAATTTTCTTGTTTTGTACTTTTATTAATGGTTTACAGCCAATTACTGCGAACTTTTTTACGGCGATTGGAAAGGCGAACCGTGGTATTTTCCTTTCATTGACCAGACAGGTTATTTTCTTGCTGCCATTGATGATCATTCTGCCGATTTTCTTTGGAATTGAGGGAGTTATGTTTTCAGCACCAATTGCGGATGGATTTGCGGCGATATGTGCGATTACATTTGCGGTACATGAATTACGATCATTTCATTAGAAACAGAGGTATTGTTTTATGATTTCAAAACATAAAGACCTTGCAATTGTATTTGTACGTGCAATTTCCATGTTAATTATCGTTATATATCATTATAGTTGTTCATTAGTTCAAGATCATATTACAAATAAACATCTTCCTTTATATGGTTATGCATCTGGCCGCTGGGGACAATCAGCGGTCTATACATTTCTAATCATCAGTGGATATGTATTATTTATGAATTACGCTTCTCATTTTTCATTCAAAAAATATTATTACCGCAGATTTCGAAGTATTTACCCTTCTTTTTGGCTTGTATGGCTTGCCGTATTTATTATTCGATCCATGCAACACCAAACAATTTTTTGGGGTGGGAATCCTATCTATATTCTTTTTTCAATAATAGGTATAGATGGATATTTTTTACCAAATGGTATAGGATATTATTCAGTTGGTGAATGGTTTTTAGGTGTTATAATTCTTATTTATATCTTATTTCCTGTTTTTTTAACATTATGGAAAAATCATCGATCTGTTGTTTATATGATCATAAGTGCCATTTTTATTCTTCAAATCATATGTGATCTTGGAAGAACCGATTTTTTTGTATGCACAGCGTCTTTTCTTGCTGGAATATGGTTTTATGAACATCGAAACTTTTTATTAAGTAAATGGACATCTTTTATTTCTTTCGGTATTATTTTAGTACTATGTAATATAGATTTTCGTTCTTATTTTGGTGACAATTTTCCAATTGTTTTTATGGGTTTTATTTTATTTATTTTTCTGTACTCTTTCGGATATTTTGTAATGAAATTTAATTTTCCATTCATATCTTTTCTTGCAAAATACAGTTATCAAGCAATGCTTGTCCATCATGTTCTGACTTTCTGGATCATAAGATTTTGTGGTATGTTTAGAATTTCTGTTTATATTGGGTTGATTTTTGAACTTCTTGCCACTTATATTGGCGCATTCATAGTAAAAAAATCAGAAAAATATATTTTCAGTTTTCTGCCTGATCAGCTAAAATAATGCCATAATAAAAAGATACACAACCGATTTTATATTACTTTCAAATTGATTGTGTATCCTTTTTTTATTTATAGCTTTTCTACTTCACAACTATGCTTCTTCGTTTTTCTATCATAACTGATTCCAACTGCTAATATACTTCCTTCATATGCTGAAATTTCTCCAATTTTTCCTTGGAATTTCAATTGGTAATTCTTCTCTTTAATCTGTTCTATTGCTTCCTGTGGCGTATGATTTATTTTAAGTTCTAAAATGATTCCAGGTATATCATTTCTTTTTGGATAGAAGATAAAATCCACAAATCCTTTTCCTGCTTTATCTTCTCTCTCAACACGATATTCATCTCTTGCAGAAAGATATACTAAATTTACAATTGCTGAATAAATCTGGTCTTTTGTATATAAATCATTTGCTGTTGCTGCATATTGCTGCATTTTTGCCGGAACACGTTCTCCCGCAACCATCAATACAATATCATTTCTCACATCCGCTATATTTCCTTTGATATAGTTGAAAATGGAATCGTAAGTTCCCGAACTTGTCCAATAGTTTGCCAGTTGGTTATCTCTTAATGCACAGACAACACATCTTGGATTATATAAATAATCTCCTGCTGCCGCTCGATAACCATCATACCATTCTTTTAATTCAATTCTTAAAATCTTCGGGTTCTTTGTTATCTTTTTATAAATATTATAAAGCTGATCCACTTCCTCATCCAAAAAGCCAAAATATTCACTGTATTTTTCTTTGCATGCCATATCATACTCATCAAACATATTTAATTCCGATCCATCGGAATATTTTGCAATTGGAAGAATTCCTGTCATATAAGTCATTTGAACATATGGGCGGTCTTTTAATAAATTACTTAAAAACTGGATATACTGCTTTTTATTTTCTTCCGTAATAAAATCTTTATGGAAAATAAAATCCCATTCATCCAAAACAAAAACAAAACGTTCCTGACTGCATTCTTCAAAAATCGTCTCTAGCACATCCGCCGCAGAATCATCTTCGTAAACTTCGATCTGTGGATATTTCTTTTTCAAATCTCTGATCAACGTTATTTCGATTTTCCCTATATAATCAGCATATGAATCACAGGATCTTGATATCTTACTAAAATCAATAGAAATCACATTATATTTATTTCTGTATTCTTTATATTTCGTATTACCGGCAATCTTTAATCTTCCAAAAATCGAATCTGAATCCACTTTTTTGCTCAAAAATGCTGCGATCATATTAGCCATGATCGTTTTTCCAAAACGTCTTGGTCTTGTGATACAAACATGCTGATTCCCTGCATCCAAAACAGGGAACAATTCTGTCAGCAATAATGATTTATCTACAAAATATGGCTGATTTGCTTCACCTTGATATAACGCATATGGAATTGAACTATTTAGATATCTTCCCATGAGTTGGATTCCTCCTTATTTTGGTTCTTATTATACATTATTTTACTGACTTCGTCTATTCACCAAAAACACTCTTCTCCAATCCCCAATTCCAAAACTTCTCATAATCTTCTTCAATACAGATACATGAAAAATTCTCTGGTTTTACAATCCTCTTTAGAACATCCATCTGTAAAAATGTCTCATAGCTATATAATTGTTCCAATGGAATATCATCGATTTCGTGTAGTGTTACATATTTTGTATGTTGTTTCACTTTTTCTTTTAGCTCTATGTAATAATCCGTATCCGGGCTTGTTAGTCTGCCAATGAGATGATAAATTGCAGGAATATCTTTGGTACATTTCAAAGCTTTTTTTGCATATCTTAAGGCTCTTTTATTTGATACTTCATAATCACTAAGTGCAACTTCCCAAACTGCCCTCAAATATAAGATGATTGCTTCATTTTCTCTTGAACCATTCTCTTCCAGCCATTCTTGATATACATTAACTTCATCATTTCCATAGAGACTTTCAATGTAACTTCCAAAAATGTAAAAACATTCATCTTTTATTTTTTCTTTATTGTCTCTTAACAGATTTAAAACGATTTCTTGTCGATCATCATGGATTGGATAATATAATTCGAAAATACATCTTTGTAAAATATGTTCCGAATCCTCTGGAATCTGTTCATAAAAATTTCTTTCCTTGGAATAAATGATTTCTGTCGGCTTTCCTAATGTTTTACGAATGGAACGAATTAAACGTTCTCTGAATATACGGTTATATCGTTCTTCGTGTTTCATATTTAAATGTAATTTTTGTTCCATTTTTTGTAATAACTGTTTATGATCATCTAATAATTTTTTATCATTTAAGTTATTTTCTATAATCATTCTATCTATTGTATACAAAACATAATGCCTTATGTCATCATCTTTAGATTTTAAATCTTTTAAGATTTCATAAATATATTTTTTTTCCTGCGTTACATAATATAATTCCGCATAAGTACTATAAACTGCCCTTCTGTCTTTCTTTAACTTTGATAATATTTCATGCATCCTTTTTTCTATAACATCATCAGACAGTTTTCTCTTAAATCCAATATATCCTATCATATCAACAATATCATATTTTATAAAATCCGTGCACTCTTCAAACTCTTCCAATAAACTTGCAAAATCCTCTGCCTTAATAAAATTTGCCAAGGATCGCACCGCCATTTCCGCAACAAGTCTGTCTTGATCTTTTACCATGACTTTTAGAATATCATAACTCCAGTCTTCTAGTTCATAAATAAGCATATCCATTACTTTTGCTTTATAATAACTGCTATTACATTGACTTAACTGCTTTATAATCTTCTTATCTTTTTTGGAAAATAGCTGGCATTCTTCTTGTTTTCTTTGAAGTTTTGTTAATTGCTTCTTTTGATTCATATGACCACCCCTCACTTCTTAAATTTTTAGAAATGCATTGATGTTACTTAATTATTCAATCCTATTACCTGCACTTTATAAATCATATATGCGTTCATTCTTAAATTTTTGGCTTTAGGTAAGATCGTTAAACTATATAAGTAAGATTTTATTGTTTTTCCTCATTGTTTCTTCCTCTATGTACCACCAGCTTAATTCCTATACCTTCAACTTTATTGTTCCTAATCATTTATCCGTTTTATTGTTTTATATTTTAACAATAACATACTATATTTTTGAATTCAAATCATTTATATAAAGCATTTTTTAACAATTTCTGTTTGTCGAAAACTTTATTGGAATCCTATAAACTATATCCAGCATTCCCTCTGTCTATGAAAATCTTAATTTTAAAACCAAGTAGCCTTCAGGTATAAAATGAAACAGACACATATATTAGGGTTCGAAATGATAGAATTTCCATAGGCTTTTTTGAAAAATCGCAGCAAAGATGGCTGCATGTTTGAGCCGTAGGCGAGTTTGCAGAGGAATCTTTGCGAATCAGCGTTTTGCAAAAAAGCCGTCAATGGAATTCGTTTTTCAAACCCTAATATATGTGTCTGTTTCATTTTATACTCGATACACTACTGTTTGTTTTATAAATTAAATTTTAGAATGTCACATCCTTACCATAATAAATACATTCCAATATCTTCTCCATATCCTCAACAGATGTTTCTCTCGGATTAGATCCCGTACAAGCATCTCCAACTGCTCTCTCTGCGATCATATGTTTCTTCTCAATAAATTCTTCTTCATTTACTCCGAAATCTTTCAGATTAGACACAATATTAAGACTTGCTCTCAAATCTTCTACTGCTTTGATCAGTGATAAAGTTAATGCCTTATCTGTAACTCCAGGAAGTCCTAATTTTCTTGCGATCATTGCGAATCTGTCTTCACAGACTTTGGCATTGTACTGGATGACATATGGAAGATAGATTGCATTTGCACATCCATGAGGAATGTGTCCTGTATCAAAGACTGCTCCTGTCTTATGGGCTAAGGAATGTACGATTCCAAGCAGTGCGTTAGAAAATGCCATTCCTGCCAGGCACTGTGCGATATGCATGTTTCCTCTTGCTTGCATGTCCCCTTCATAAGATGCTTTCAGGTTATCAAAGATCATCTCGATCGCATGGATCGCTAACGGATCTGAGAATGGAGAATGTAATCCTGCAACGTAAGCTTCGATTGCATGAGTTAATGCATCCATTCCTGTATGTGCTGTTAATGTCTGTGGCATGGTCTCTGCCAATGATGGATCTACGATCGCTACATCTGGTGTGATCTCAAAATCAGCCAGTGGGTATTTGATTCCTGTACTGTAATCTGTAATTACTGAGAATGCCGTTACCTCTGTTGCTGTTCCTGAGGTTGATGGAATTGCGATAAATGTTGCTTTATTACGAAGTGGTGGGATTGTAAATGGATCTTTGATGTCATCAAAGGTTGTCTGTGGATGCTCATAAAATACCCACATTGCCTTTGCTGCATCAATTGGTGATCCTCCACCCATTGCGATGATCAGGTCTGGTTCAAATTCCTGCATCACTTTGGCACCTTTCATAACAGTTTCTACAGATGGATCTGGTTCGATTCCTTCGATCAGTTTTGTTTCAATTCCAGCTTCTTTCAAATATCCAACAACCTTGTCAACAAATCCAAAACGTTTCATAGATCCGCCGCCTAGGCATAATACTGCTTTGTTTCCTTTGATTGTTTTTAGTGTCTCTAATGCGTTTTCTCCGAAGTATAAATCTCTTGGTAATGTAAATCTTGCCATAACTACATCTCCTTTTACCTGGATGACCGAAATTGAACTTATCCTCATATATCTGAATATCCGATTTCAATCGATTGTTTCGCTACAAATACATAGTACACTATTGTTAAAATTTTATCAATGCTTTCTTGCAACTTTTTTTCATTTATTCATATGTATAAATAGCAAAAAGAACCTTGTACAATTACAAGATCCTTTTTCTCTTTTGTATATTCTTATTTATGTCCACGGACTTTTAAATATTCCTCTAATCCATGTCTTCTTAACTTACATGCTGGGCATTCTCCGCATCCATCACCCATCACTCCATTATAGCATGTTAAAGTTTCATTTCTTACGATATCAAAAACACCTAATTTGTCAGCCATCTCCCATGTCTGTTTCTTGTCAATCCACATCAGTGGTGTGATCACTTCAAACTCATAATCCATGGCAAGTGTTAATGTTGTCTCTAGGGATGAGATAAAGACATGGCGACAGTCTGGGTATCCACTGAAATCACTCTGGGAAACACCGGTTACTAATACATGAATTCCTCTTTGTTTTGCAAAAACAGCTGCAAATGTTAAGAATAACATGTTTCTTCCATCAACAAATGAATTTGGTGTTCCTTCTTTTGGTGCTTCATGATCTACTTCCATGTCTACTCTTGTTAAAGAGTTTGGTGCTAACTGGTTTAATAGTTCCATATCTAAGATATGATGTTCTACCCCGTGTTCTTTACAGATCTTCTTGGCACATTCAAGTTCCTTGGAATGTCTCTGCCCGTAGTTAAATGAAAGTGCGATCACTTCATCGTATTTCTTCTTTGCCCAGAAAAGGCATGTTGTGCTGTCTTGTCCACCGCTGAATACAACAACGGCTTTGTTTGGTTTTGCCATTTTGCTTATCTCCTTTTCTTATTTTCCTGCCTGCATCATAAAATGCCATTTTAATGTAGAATCTGTGTCAAATGCTCCACGAAGTGTTGTTGTCACTGTCTTAGCATTTTGTTTTTTGATTCCTCTTGCACTCATGCAGCTATGGCACCCTTCGATATAAACGGCTACATCTTCACTTCCTGAAACTTCCATGATGATCTCTGCGATATCACTTCCGATTCTTTCCTGAAGCTGTAAGCGCTTTCCAACCATGTCACAGATTCTTGCAATCTTGCTAAGTCCTAATACTTTATCTTTTGGCAGATATGCCACAGAAACTTTCATATCATACATTAATGCCATATGGTGTTCGCAATAGCTAAAGATATCTATATCTTTTACGATCACCATATCTTTGTGGTCTTTGACACTTAGATCATCTTCAAATGTTTTTGAAAACATCTGTGCGATCTCATGATTACTATAATTCATTCCCTCAAAGACTTCTTCATACATTCTTGCGACACGATCTGGTGTTTCTTTTAATCCTTCACGATCTGGATCATCTCCAAGTGCAACAAGGATTCCTCTTACGTGTTCCTTGATCGCTTCTTTATCGATTGCCATAGTATTTCCTCCCATAATAAATTAGTACTAAACGCCTGTCTTGTCAGGATCCCATACGACTTTGTGGATCTGAATCTGGAATCTGACTTTGTTAAGCTTGTTTTCTTTCATAAATTCAACGATTTCTTCTGGTTCGATCTTGCCAAATACAGGACTGAAATATACGATCGCCTTCTGGCACAGGCTGAATCTTTCGATGATTTCTTTTGCTCTGTTTAAATCTTCCCTGCTTCCAATAACAAATTTGACAACGTCCCATGGTTTTAAATATTCCATATTTTCAAGGCACATACTCTCTTCCATGTTGCTGGATGGAAGTTTATAATCCATTGTCATTGTCAATCTGTTATCTCTTTCTTTATAATATTTGATCGGTACACTTCCGTTTGTCTCAATCTCAATCTCAACTTTTGGCATCATTAAGATACTTCCGATCAGTTCTGATACATTTTCATCAAGAAGTGGTTCTCCACCAGTTAATGTAACGAGTTCTACTCCTGCCTCTTTAATTCTTTCTACGATCTGTGGCGCTGTTAAAAGTTCACACTTTGCATTTCTTTTGTTTGCCCATGTTGTGTCACAGTAAGAGCAGTTTAAGTTACATCCTTTCAATCGGATAAACATAGCAAGACGACCAGCTTTCTTTCCTTCTCCGTTGATACTTACAAAGGTTTCGACTACTTTAAATGTTTCCATCTCATTTACTCCCCATATGCTGCCATATTATTTGGTGTCTCATAAACTTTCGCTAACTTGACATCATATCCGATTTCTTTCACTCTATCATAAAAATATTTTGCAAAACTCTCTGCAGTTGGACGAAAATCTACGAAGATCATTTTGAAATTTTCCTCTTTCAATGCTTCTACTGTCTTCTCTTTTAATGTTCCATCTTCTATGATCAGACTATGATCAAACTCATCTGCTAATTTTTTGATATCATCTTTTAACTGTCCAAAATCGACAACCATTCCTCGAATCTGCCCTGTCTGTTCTAATGTTTCACTTTGTACGGTAACTTCTAATTTCCAGCGGTGACCGTGGATATTGCTGCATTTTCCTTCATAACCCGATAAAAAATGAGCTGAATCAAAGGATGCATGTGTTGTTAACTGATACATTTTCTTCTTTCCCTTCTACATATATTTTCAATCAAAAAAGGATACAAGCACGCGTACCTGTATCCTGAAAATCTTCTTCTCAGTCCTAGTTTTGTTTATAGACAGGATGGTACGAATGAACTGTCTTTGATTTCTAAAATCTTATCTAGTATATCATTGTTTTATCAAAATAGCAAACAGAGATTGCAAAATTTCACAATCTCTGTTTACTTATTATAAATATTGCTTATGAAAATATGAGGAATTAATTTATTGTAAATGGTTATTTACAATCTTATTTATTTAATGGTTTCTTTGTAAATGACATAACGATCATTCCAATAACTGCACCAACTACTACAGAAATTAAGTATTGTACTGGATTCGTGATGACTCCAATAACAAAGATTCCACCGTGTGGTGCTGGAAGTCCACATTTAAATGCCATGGATAACGCACCTGCTACTGCAGATCCTACGATACATGGTGGCAGGATATGGATTGGATCTCCTGCTGCAAACGGGATAGCTCCTTCTGTAATGAATGATAATCCCATGATGTAATTTACAACACCAGATTTTCTTTCACTCTCTGTAAAACGATTCTTGAAGAATGTTGTACAAAGTGCGATCGCAAGTGGAGGTACCATTCCTCCGGCCATAACAGCTGCCATGATCGCATACTGTTCTGGTCCTGCATTGGCTACTGTTAACTGTGCTGTACCAAATACATACGCTGCTTTATTAAATGGACCACCCATATCAATGGACATCATCGCTCCAAGAACTGCTCCTAAAAGGATAGAACTTGTTCCACTCATAGATGATAAGAAGTTATTCAGTCCTGTATTGATCGCTCCAACAACCGGATTAACTGCGATCATCACAACACCCATAATTAAAATACCACAAACTGGGAATAGTAAAATTGGTTTTAACCCTTCTAATGCACTTGGTAATTTATCAAACAGTTTTCTTAATAAAACCATGATATATCCACCAACAAAACCTGCAAATAATGCTCCGATAAATCCAGAGGAAACGGCTTTGGTAGAGTCATATGCCATGATATTTGCAAATGTATAACCACCATTTGCTAATGCTCCACCAACGAAACCTATCGCTAATCCTGGTCGGTCTGCAATACTCATTGCAATAAATCCAGCTAAGATTGGAAGCATAAATCCAAATGCCTGTTCACCGATTGTCTTTAGTAAAGCTGCAAGTGGTGTATTCTTACCGAAGTTTGCCGGGTTGATTGCCTGATTATCTACTAAGAATGCAAGAGCGATCAAGATACCTCCACCGATTACAAATGGCAGCATATGAGATACACCATTCATCAGATGTTTATAAATCTGACGTCCAACGCTTTCACCTTCTGCACTATCTTCTTGTGCTGCTGCTCCTGAATGATGATATGTTGGTGCTTTCTTATCTAAAATTGTCTGGATCAGTTCTTCTGGTTTATTAATTCCGTCCGCTACTTTTGTCTGAAGAACCTGTTTTCCATCAAAACGTGCCATCTCAACGTTCTTATCTGCTGCTACGATGATTCCATCACAATTTTCAATCTCTTCTTTTGTTAAGACATTCTTTGCTCCACCTGAACCATTTGTCTCAGCTTTTAATGTAATTCCCATCTCTTTTGCTTTATTCTCAAGAGATTCTGCTGCCATGAATGTATGAGCGATTCCTGTTGGGCATGCTGTAACTGCAAGAACTCTGATCGTTCCATCGTCTGCTTTCTCTTCTTGTACAGCAGGTTTCTCTTCTTCCTTCGCCGCCTCTTCTGGGAATTTTTCTGTTTCTTTCTTGTCGATCAATGCAAGATATTCTTCCTTGCTTGTTGCCTTCAATAAGCTGTCCTTAAATACTGGATCCATTAAGATCACAGATAATCTTGACAATGCCTCTAAATGCACGTCACTTCCTTCTGCTGGTGCTGCGATCATAAAAAATACGTCAGATGGTTCTCCATCCATTGCTTCATAATCGACTCCGTCTGGTACTGTCATAGAAGCCAAACCAGCCTTAGTTACTGCTTTGTTCTTAGAATGAGGAATTGCAATCCCTCCTCCGATACCAGTTGTTCCATTAGCTTCTCTTGCTAAAATGCCCTTCTTGTATTCTTCGCGATCTGTGATGTTTCCGCCCTTGACCATTAAATCAACCAGATGATCAATTGCTTCTTCTTTGCTGTTAACCTTCACACCAAGGTCAATTGTTGCATCCTGCAACAGCTCTGTAATTCTCATACAGGTTATCCTCCTTTTCCAAAATTAAAAACGTCAAAATCAATCATTTGTTTCTTTTTTTTCTTCATTATAACACAGTTTCAGTCAAAGTCAATCATTTTAAACCATTTTCTTTCATATTTTTGAAAAAAAGGAAATATTAAAAAGCATACCTCTTTTTAATATTTCCCTTCCTTTTAATTTTTATTTCACTTTGATCGCCCAGCGCATCTTTGTTGATTTTGCTCTTCCGTTCTGGGCACATTCCTCTTTTGATGGACGAATAACATCTTTGGCTACATCACTGTAGATTCCTATTTTCTTCCCATACTTAAACGCATGTTTTACAAGTCGATCTTCTCCAGAGTGGAATGTAAGGATCGCAACCTTTCCACCTGGTGCCAATGCGTCTGGAAGTTTCTCCAATAATTCTTCTAATACTTCAAACTCGCTGTTTACATCAATACGCAAAGCCTGAAATGTTCTCTGGCAGGATTTTTTAACTGCTTCTTTTCGCTCTTTTTCCGGCAAAAAGTTTAATGCTCTTTCAATGACATCTTTAAGATCTGTTGTTGTCTTGATCTTCTTTCCCCGTTTCATCGTTGCAACGGTTTCTTTTGCAATCTGTTTTGCATACGGCTCATCTGCATTTTCAATGAGCATTCCTTCAAATTCAGCCTTCGTGATATCTTCTAAACGCTCTGCCGCTGAAATTCCTTTTTCTGGATTCAGTCTTAAATCTAATGGTCCTTCAAATTTATAAGAAAATCCTCTTTCCGGATTATCAATCTGCATGGAGGATACGCCAAGGTCGGCTAAAATGAAATCGAATGGTCCAACTTCTTCGGCTACCTGATCAATATTAGCAAAATTAATATGCTTGATCGTTAAGATATCTTCTCCAAACCCTGCATCATGCAGACGTTTCTCTGTCTTTACAGATTCGATCGGATCTACATCTAATGCGTAGATATGACCTTTGCCCTGTAACTTTTCTAACATCTTTCTTGTATGTCCGCCATATCCTAAGGTTGCATCCAAGCCTTTTTGTCCTGGCTGAATATCGAAAAATTCAAGAATTTCCTTTACGCAAATAGAAATATGCATTCCAGCTGGGGTACTTCCTTTGCTGATGACTTTTTGAATCGTATCTCCGTATTTTTCTGGGTTTAATTCCTTATATTTTTCTTCAAATCTTCTTGGATGAGTTCCTTTGTATCTTACCCTTCGTTTATGTTTTTTTTCTGGCTGTTGCTGTTCCATTGTTTTCTACCTTTCTTTATTGTAATTTGTTAATCTGAGATCAGGACATTTTTCCCTTCAAATGCAAAGCCATATGCTTTAATATTATTTTCACTGATTCCTGCTTCGATTAGCTCTTCTTTGTAATTCTTTTCTTTAATCTGTTCCAATGCATTTTGTGCTGTTTCTTCTAAAGATTTTTCTTTCTTAGGACTGATTACTTTAAATTCCATAATGATTGCTTTATCTTTGACATTTCTTGGCCTTAACATCACATCATATCTTCCAAAACCACTTTCACGATTGGATTTTATTTCATAGCGATCCATTAATTCTACCAGAAGTCCAAGCACAAATCCATGGTAAAATCGCTCTGGTTCCAACATTTTTGACGATTTTTTCCCTACATCAAAATAGCTGAAAATGCGCATTGATATCCGATTCATGTAAGCATTCATTGCTTCTATGTCATCATTTAACATTGCTTTAATAAATGCATTATAATCTCCACCAGTCTTTGAAAACCAGTTTTTTACCATATGTGCAAACATTACTTTTACTTCAAAGTTTGTTAATTTTAAACGGTACAACTGCTTCCAATTTAGATAATCAGAATCATCTCTTATTTTTTCTTCTACTTTCAGATAACCACTCGCAAGTAACAGACTCCAGATTGCTGTTTCCTCTAGATCCAGCTGATCATATACAATCTGCTCATCTAATTCTGTCACAATTTCTTTTCCATTTAATAATAATTCAAACGATTCTTTTACCTGTGTATTTCCTTCTCTGATCAACTTTCCGATCAAGGAATTACTGCTTGTATTTGCCCAATATGGAGCTACTTCCTTTTTATCCAGATAATTTATGATTGACCATGGATTATAGATTTCTTTCGCCTCTCCAAAACAAAATCCATCATACCAAAGTTTTACTTCTTCTTTTTTGTCTTCTAAATCATATTCTTTCAGAGCTTTTATCACTTCTTCCTGTGTAAATCCAAACTTATCTTCGTATTTCTTTGATGTTGTTGTCACAACTTCCAGATTATTAAGATCTGAAAAGATGGATTCTTTGCTGACCCTTGTGATTCCTGTCATGATTGCTCTTTCCAGATATGGATTTGTTTTAAATGTAGAATTTAACAAAGATCTTAAAACTCCCATCAAATCCGACCAAAATCCCCCAACATAAGCTTCCTGAATTGGTGTATCATACTCATCTAATAAAATAATTGTTTTCTTTCCATAATAGCGACTTAGATAATCTGACATCTTTCGAATGGAATCAGAAATCATACTGTCATTCATCCTTGTTGAAATCTGTTTGTATTCTTCTTTCTCATTATCTGTCAGCAAATCCGTATGAAGAAGAAAAATATTTTGATTATAAAGCTCTTGTATGATACGGCAAATACTTTCTCTTGCCTGTTCGTAAGTATTTTCTTTTACATTTGCAAAACTTAAAAAGATCACTGGGTATGTTCCTTGAATTTCCCGGTATTCTTTATATTTCCAGATATTTAGTCCTTCGAATAATTCATCTCTTTTAGCATATTCGATGGAAAAAAACTTCTCTAACATGCTCATATTTAATGTTTTTCCAAAACGTCTGGGGCGGGTGATCAGCGTAACTGCGTCATCAAATTCCCACCATTCTTTGATGAATTCAGTTTTATCAATATAAAAATTGTTTTTTATTCGGACAGTTTCAAAATCCTGATGTCCAATACCGACAACTCTTGCCATACTGATCCCTCCTTTTTCTTTACCTTCATTGCAATATCCATGTTGTTTTTATTTTTTTACTGTACATGCCTCTTTAATGCTTCCAAATAGATAGCTCCTAATCTACTAGGTTTCGTCTTCTTATGTGTCACATACCCTATATGCATCTCGCCTTCTTCTGCAAGCGAAACTGCGATAATATTCTCTCCATTTAATTCCTTGTCAATCACACCACTGCTGATCGTATATCCATTTAATCCAATCAGTAAATTAAACAGCGTTGCCCTGTCTCTGACTCGAATATTCTTTGAGCGCACTTCGGTACTGAACATTTCTTCTGAATAATAAAATGAATTATGTTCTCCCTGTTCAAAAGACAGATATGGATAATCTTTGAGATCCTCCATTGTAACCTGATCTTTCTGTGCCAGTGGGTTCTTGTCACAGATGAAAATATGTGGTCTTGCGACAAATAGTTCCGTGAATTTGAGATCATTCGCTTTCATGATCTTCTCAAGTACAGATGCATTAAATTCATTGAGATATAAAATTCCGATCTCGCTTTTCATTCTTGCCACATCATCGATGATCTCATAGGTCTGTGTCTCTCGCAAACTGAAATCGTAATTCTCACTTCCATATTCCTTGATCAAATCTACAAATGCATTAACTGCAAAGGAATAATGCTGTGTTGAGATACAAAATTCCTGTTTCCCGCCATTTTTATGTTTATATTTCTCTTCGATCAATGCCGCCTGTTCCAGCACCTGCCTTGCGTATCCGAGAAAAATTTCTCCTTCTCTGGATACATGAATTCCTTTGTTGGTGCGGTCAAAGATCGTGATCTGCATCTCTTTTTCCAGTTCTTTTAATGCTTTGGTAAGGCTTGGCTGTGATACAAAGAGTTCTTCTGCTGCCTTGCTGATCGTTCCGATCTCTGCGATTGTTACGACATATCTTAACTGTTGTAATGTCATCGTCTCTTCCTTCTTTGGTCTTTTTGTACCATTATACAATAGTTTATATCATCTGGCAAAGACGTCTATTTCATATATTTTTTGAAAAACTGCTCGATCAGACTTAATGTTGGTTCACTCCAGAAATATGGATGCCCATAGACATTTTTGCTGCCGATTTCTAATCCTTCCGGATTGTCTGGTTCTCCCTGATTTGGTGTTGTTTCTGGAACGATTATCTGTAGCGTTCTTTCGATTTCATCTCTGCTTACATAACAAATATCTGGCTGATATATGCCATAAATTTCTTTTCCTGTTATTTTCATTTTCTGAATTTCATTTGCTAGCATTATAAAATACCTCCATAATGACATTTTATCATATGGAGGCATTTTCTTCCTATTTATTTTTATTCACGACTTTTTAATGCGTCAGAAAGTCCAACTTTGTAAATCTTACGCACTAATAACTTGTTAATTATCAGATATGTAATTATAATTCCTGCATAAACCAATGCATATAATTGCCATGTGAAACTTAAATTCATACTACACGCTATATTAGAAACCATGGCTGGATACATCGCATCCATTACTTTTTTGGATAATGGAACACTGATCAGTGCTCCAATTGCGATCATATAGAAATTTCCATCGAGATAAAGTTTCTTAATCTCTTTCTTGCGATATCCAAACACTTTCATCAATGCAATATTTTGTGCAGAACGATCGATCATTACTTTGATCATCAGATACATAACAATCGCAAAGATGATAACAGAAAGGCCAACAACCATTCCCATCATCGGTTTCATCATATTGATAAATATATCCGAACTCTCCTCGATTGCCTTTTTACTTGTCGTTGCATATAATTTTCCAGAATCAATTGATAATTTCTTCTTCGAAACAACCATGTTGTAATAATCAGAAGATGTCTGGAAGAGATCTCTCATGCTGTCGATATCCATAAATGCGTACATACCAGAAGAATATTGTGTAATATCTGCTACTTTGAATGCATAATCCATTTCATCTTCTTCATCGGATAATACAATGGAATCTCCCTTTTTCAGATCATATTTTTGTGCCATTGCAGATGATATAATCACTTTATTCTTTGCTTTTGGAAGGTCTTTATCTTGACTGAAATATGGATTATCATTTTCTATTCCAACGAGAGAAATCTCAAGATCATATCCCCATACTTCTTTGTGTAATCCTTTTACAAAACACGCATCCCCACCTTTCGGCACTTTTTTGTCTGGATATTTATATGTATACATATATTCAAATTCCGTATCTCTTTTATTTTCTTTGCTGATATAATCACACATCACATAACAATCCAGACCAAGCATCATAATTAATAATGCGATAAACATTCCAAATACTACCGTAAATCCAGCTCTTGCCTCACGAAGAGACTGCCTGATCCTGAATTTTGTAAGGAAGGGCATATCTCCTAATTTGACTTTTGAAATATGGTTCTTCTTCTGTTCATTTCTTATCATGGAGAGTGCTGGCTTTGAAAGTTTTTTTCTTATGACAAAATAGTTAACGATCACTGCAATAAGTGGCGGCATAATAACTCCATAGATCAAAAGATAAACAAGAATCTCTGGTGTTAAATCTGGTATGGAATAATAATCATAGCAATCCTGCATCTGTACTGGAATTCCTAGCGGACTGTATCCAACAACCATTCCAACGAGTCCCGCGAAAAATGTTACAATTACAGGTACTGTCAGATAATATTTTAATAGCTGCTTTTTTGTCACTCCCAGTGCATACAATGTTCCGATAATACTGCTTTCTTTCTCAATTCCATGAATAACAAAGACAGAAATCACATAAGTAAATAAGATCATAATAATCACACCTGCTACCATTCCTGCAAATTTGTTGATCACCTGATCATTGGCTGCTGCTCCGATTCTCGTGTTATCATCTGCCTTTAAAAACTGCGTCAGATTTGAGGTTTCCATATCAAATGCTTTCATCAGTTCTTCTGTACCTTCTTCTAATCGATCTGTGCCTTTTTTTAATTTCTTGCTTCCATCAGATGCTTTTTCGACCCCATTGGTATATGCTTTGATTCCATCTCTGTATGTCTTTAATGCATCCAGCTGCTCTTTGGCAGACTCTAAGGATAATCTTGTCAATCCATCATTTGATTTTGCGATCAATCTTTTTAGAATACTCGCATAATTATTTTCTGTCAAAGATGTTACGCCAAAGGAGACCAACTGGCTTCCTGCTGTTTTTAAGTGTGCCTGAAAGATCTGATCGGCACCTTTTTGCAGTGTTTCATTATTTTCGCTTAGTTTCTTTAATCCGTCAGACATCTGGGTACTTGCATCGGTAAGCTTCCTGATTCCATCTTTGATATCATCTTTCTTTCCTGCAGTTTCTTTCCAGTAATCTTTAAAATATGGATCATCCACATCATCAGGGTTAAATGTGATCTTCTTTAATTTGTTTTTTAACTGTTTCTGGGTCATTGCACCATTTAATCGATATGCATAAATATATTCTTCAGACTGAATACCGTTTTCGTTTTCTTTGAGATTCTGATAGGCATCTTCCGTTACAAATGCCAGTCCAAATTGTTTGCTGTCTACAGTACTATCTGATAGCTTTTCATAACATGCATCATAGTCTGGGACTGATCCGACTCCTGTTATTTTATAAGAATTACCATCTATCGTGATCTTTGATCCTATTTTTAAGTTATGTTCTTGTGCATATCTTTTTTCTATAACAGCTTCTCTTTTATTTTTTGCTAATCGACCTGCATCCAGATTAATTTTATCGACTTTTTTACGATTCTGAAAGATTCTTAACTTGCTTCCATCTTTTTGTCTAAAGTCAAGATAAAATGTCTCTTCTAATGTAATCCCTTTCTTGGTAAGGTTTTCTTTTTGTTTTCTCGTTAATGGCACAAACACCTGAAACTGTCCATCTTCCAACTTATGTTTCTTCGCCTGCCTTGCCGTCCCATCAATGATCGTATCTGCTGCTCCGATCAAGCTGATAACCAGATACATACTGATGATGATCAGAAACGCCAGTGCAAGATAACGGAATTTATTCTCTTTTAAATCCCTCCATGCCCTTTTTCTCAATACTTTTTCCATTTACAGATCCTCCAGTAATTTTGCAGGTACTCTCGTTTCATTTTCATATTCTTCACTGATCTGGCCGTCTCTGATGATGATCACTTTATGTACCATGTCACGGATTACGTTATTATGTGTTACGATCAGCATGGTTGTTCCATATTGCTGATTGATCTTTTCTAATAAGATTAAGATATCTTTGGATGTCTTGGAGTCAAGCGCTCCTGTCGGCTCATCACAGAGCAATAATTTTGGATTCTTGATCAATGCTCTTGCGATCGCACATCGTTGCTGCTGTCCACCAGATAATTGTGCCGGGAATTTGTCTTGATGTTCTGTTAAACCAAGAGTCTCTAAGAGTTCATCCATATCCAGAGGATCTTCCGTTAAAAACTGACAGATTTCTATATTTTCTTTGACCGTAAGGTTTGGTACCAGATTGTAAAACTGGAAGATAAATCCCAGATTTGCTCTACGGTATTCGGAAAGTTCATCTGCGCTTAATCCAGATATTTCATTGCCATCGACTTTAACTGAACCGGAATCCATGGTGTCCAATCCACCGATGCAATTTAACATCGTTGACTTTCCTGAACCACTGCTTCCTTGAATGACACACATCTGGCCTTGTTCGATATTCGTTGTGATTCCTTTTAGTACTTGGTTGTAGCTTTCACCTGACCCGAAGCTTTTTTTCATATCTTTTATCTCTAAATACATATATTATTCCTCTCATTTTTTGAAAGTTAGTGTTTGCTAACATATGGTTAGTATTGCCTAACATTATTGTATCAAAAAATATATTAGATTTCTAGACTTACGGCTTAAATTCTGATTGAACTAAATCGCTGTGCGATGGCCTGCCAAGGCTATGGCTCAGTTTTTCTTTCTTACGAGGACCTCCATGAGACTGGTAGCTTCTTTTTTATGTCGTTATCATCATGGAGGTTTTTATCAGTCTATTTATGAAATATCTTGGCTACAAACCTATGGAAAAACTGACTCTTTTGGATGCCAGAACATTTATCCTGGATAAACGCCGCTGTGGTATCTCTGCTTCAACCTGTAACTTTATTTTCATACAGTGTTCACAGTGCCGAAAGAACTGTATCCTTTGATGTACTGCAACCAGAAACTTCTTTATGATACACTCTATCATCCGCATCTTCATATGATCGTGCTTGGCGGAGGACTTGATACTGCGAATCAGTGGAAAGATAAAGGACAAACTTGAATATCATGGGAAAGCCAGAAACTTACAAAACCATTATGAATTTAAGGAATTGCTGGATATTTTATATGACAGATCAGACAGTTACTTACCTTGTAAAAGATTACAGGAATGGTAGAAGATACATCCCACATACGATCAAGGGAATAGACTTTCTGCGGATGTTTTTGATGCATGTGCTTCCCAAAGGGTTTGTAAGGATCCGTCACTATGGACTTCTTTCCTGCCGCAACAAGAAAGAAAAGATGAAACTGTGCCGGAAACTTTTAAACTTCATATCATCTGTTTGAGAAAACCTTAATTCCTATCCAATACCATTCTCCATACACACCACCTCAAATTTTCCAATATTGTGAATTGTCCACACTATAGACTTCAGGTATATGAAAAAAAATAAATAAACGATCGGAAGAGCAAAATTCTCTAGCAACTCTTCCGATCGTTTATTTATTTTTTATCATATACTCGAAATCTACAGTTGGCCAACTACAAATTAAATTTTAGTTTCCACACTCAATACTAATCTGATTAAACTGATCCAAAAGATCATCTACAACCAGCTTTGTTTTCTCTTCTCCAGCCTTATCAAGTACCGCATGTCCCTGATGCATCATAAGAATACGATTTCCATATTCTACCGCATAACGCAGATTATGTGTAACCATGATCGTTGTCAGTTTCTTTTCTTTAACAACTTTTCCTGTCAACTCCATGATCAGTTCTGCTGTCTTTGGATCAAGTGCAGCCGTATGTTCATCAAGAATTAAGATCTCGATTGGTGCCATTGTTGTCATAAGAAGTGCCATTGCCTGTCTCTGTCCACCAGAGAGAGAACCTACTTTGCTTCCCATCATATCTTCAAGTCCGAGTCCTAACTGGCTTAATAATTCTCTGTAATAATCAATTCTTTTCTTATTTGTCCCAAATCCAAGTCCGAATTTCTTTCCTTTATTGTCTGCAAGAGACATATTTTCAAGGATTGTCATGGATGGACAAGTTCCCATGGCTGGATTCTGATAAACACGTCCGATCTTTCTCTGTCTGATGTATTCTTTTTGATGAGAAATATCTTCTTCATTTAAAATGATATTTCCTGCTTCTGCTTGTAAGCTTCCACAGATCAGGTTTAACATCGATGTCTTTCCTGATCCATTACTTCCGATCACAGAAATGAAATCTCCGTCATCTACCGTCAGATTAAAGTCTTTAAACAGGCAGACTTCATTGACTGTTCCGATATTATAATATTTGTCGATATGTTTTAATTCAATCATGCCTTCACCTTCTTCTTACGGTCCATACTAATGATCAGAATGATCAGGAATAAGACTGCTGTAATAAGTTTTAAGTCTGTTGCTGGTAATCCTACTTCGATTGCGATCGCTACACATGCTTTGTAGATCACGGAACCGATGACAACTGCAGTTGTTGCTTTTAAAAGATTTCCTTTAAATACATTTGTTCCGATGATAACACTGGCAAGTCCGATCACGATCGTTCCAGTTCCCATAGAAATTTCGAAGAATCTCTGCTGCTGGCACATAACACTTCCAGCTAATGCAACTAATCCATTTGAAATTGCAAGCCCTACGATTTTTACAAATCCGCTGTCTTTTGCAAGGGATGTTACGATTGTTTCGTTGTCTCCAACTGCTCTTAAGAGATATCCTGATTTTGTCTTTAAATATAGGTCTAATAATACTTTTGCAATGATCATGATGATAAAAATGATGATCACTGTTTTATATGGGGCTAATACTTCTGGAAAGATTCCATTGATGAAGTCATTATCAAATACGGAGTTGTAGTTAAATAATGGAACATTTGCACTTCCACCTACAATTCTTAAATTTAATGTGTAAAGACCTGTCATAACAATAATCCCAGATAATAGGTCTCTGACTTTAAATTTTACATGAATGATTCCTGTGACCATTCCTGCAATTACTCCGGCTGCGGTTGCTGCAATAAGTGCCAGTAATGGGTTCTTTCCTGAGGAGAGCATGACGGTTGTCACTGCTGCTCCTAATGGGAAAGTACTGTCTACGGACAGATCCGGAAAGTCTAATATTTTGTATGTGATATATACGCCAAGCGCCATGATCGCATAGATAAATCCCTGCTCAAATACGCCTATGATCAATTGTTCCATAATGTTTTACATCTCCTGATTATTTTTCTGGTGTGCTGATCTTGTCAAATGTCTGTTTTGCCTGTTTTTTAACATCTTTGCTGATTGTCATGTTGATTTTTTTCGCTGCTGCTGTATTGATGATGACATCTCCGTTGTTAAATGTTTCGAATTTCATATCTTTCGCTTTTTCTTCACCTTTTAAGACTTTAGCTGCCATCTTACCTGTCTGTTCTCCTAATTTCACGAAGTCGATTCCGACACAAGCAACGCATCCTAATTTTACCTGTTCTACTTCAGATCCGAACACTGGGATATTTAATTTATTTGCTTTCTGAATATATGTTTGCATATTGCTGACTACTAAGTTATCAGTTAAGTTTGTGATGCAATCAACCTTCTTAAGTAAGCTGTCTGCTGCCATTGGCATATCTGCGGAAGCTGTGATTCCCTGTGTGATGATCTTGAATCCGTATTTGTCAGCTACTTTTTCATAAGCTTCTATTCCCGCTTTGGAATTTGCTTCATTTGTGCTGTAGAAGATTCCGACGTTTTTTGCTTTTGGCATCATCTGACGGATCAGTTTTAACTGTTTATCTGCAAGTACAAGATCGGAAGTTCCTGTGATATTTCCAACGTTCTTTCCATCTTTATCTACAAATCCTGCTTTTTTTGGTGATGTAACAGCTGTATAGATGACTGGTGTATCTGTATCTTTTGCTGCGTTATATGCACTTTGTGCACTTGGTGTTGCGATCGCACAGATCATATCTAATTTCTTGGATGCATAATTTGATGCGATCTGATTATCTGTAGCTGTATCTGCCTGTGAGTTTTTATATGTAATCTTTAAGTTCTTTCCTTCTTTGATACCTTCGGATTCTAAACCTTTTAAAAATCCTTTGCGACAGTTATCTAATGATCCGTGTTCAGCAAACTGGATGATTCCTAAGTTGTATGTCTTAGATGCGCTGTCATCTTTCTTACTTCCGCATCCAACCATCAAGGACATTGCCATGACTGCTGTTAATCCTGCTGCTAATACTTTCTTCATTGTTCTCATAATTCATTCTCCTTTTGAATTCAAGTTGTACGTTTCTTCAATAGAAAAAAAGAAAAGCCCCAAGCAAATATGCTTGAGGCGAATTATCCGCGGTACCACTCAAATTGACACTAGCTGTGTCCACTTAAATCATATACTATCATATATGCCCACTCTGGTAACGGGTCGGGTGCCCGGCGATTCCTACTTATTACTTTCAAAATCACCCTCGAAAGTCCATTCACCAGGGAAATCATACTGCAATCTCACCACCTGCAGCTCTCTTTGAATCATTCTGATCCTGCTTACTACTCTTTCTCAACGGTTTCTTTTCTATTTGTCTAAAATCATAATACTTTTATGGTTTGTTGTCAAGCACTATTTGTAAAAAGAATGTCCTTGGTAAGTAAACAATCTGGTCAGTGCCTCATCAAACCATGAAACATTTTTGGGATTTGCCATCGTTTTTTCTACGAAATATAAGGCTCCTTCGGAATAGTCGATTCCATCTTCTAATGCTTTTTTTACACTTCTTTTTGTACTCTTTGTGATATGAACCGATTCATATCTTCCATCAGCTGTCGGTGAAAACTGGACTTTCCCATAAACTCTTTGAAACACAACGGCTTCGATCGAGTTTGGAAATTCTTTGCTCCTTACACGATTTAGAATTACATTTGCTACGAGTATCTTACTTTTTTCATCTTTATCGGTTGCTTCTGCTTCTACGATCCTCTCAAGGATCGATCGTTCTCTTTGTGTGACTACATGTTCTGTTTTTGGAATATAGACGGGTTTGTCTTTGATCTGCTGCTCTAGGTTCACTTTCGTCATAAGCTGTGCCTGCATCAGATACGCCCGTTGTTCTTCCAAAAGTCTTGTCTGCACCACTTGTTCTACTTTGGCATTGGTTTTGGCTGGTAATCGTAAGAATTCTCCTGCGAATACATTTTGTCCAAAGCCACAAATGCCGATGGAACATAAGATGGCTGCGATTTCTATTTTCTTCTTCAATGTCACATACGCTCCTTTAAGAAAGAGTATATGCAGTTATTTTTTGATTATTCATGAATTTTCATATCTACAACCTTTCCACTACCACTTTACATCTTTTCTTGCAAAATGCAATTCCATATGCAAGGATATCATTCCGCCCTTCATTGCTGAGTTTTTCGCCGTAACGGCGGTCGTGAATCTGGTTCATCGCTTCATTTTAAGCACCTCACATTTCTGCCAATTAACAGTCAATATAAAATAAACATTTATATAAAAAGTAAAAACACCACTTCCCTGATAAATCAATTATATCAAAAAAATGGTGTTTTCATCTACTTATTAAAACTTATTCCATCCAATTATTTCATTAATGACATAGCAGCTTCATCAGCTACGATTGTTACGTCTGGATGTAATCTTAAGATTGTTCCTGGTACTTTTGGAGAGATTGGTCCGCAGATTGTGTCTTTTAATGCCTGTGCTTTGTCTTCTCCGCTGACTACAACTAAGATTTTCTTCGCACGCATGATTGTTCCGATTCCCATGCTGTATGCCTGTTTTGGTACATCATCTGCTGATTCGAAGAATCGTTTGTTGGCTTCAATTGTGCTTTCTTTTAAATCCACACAGTGTGTTGGCTCTACAAAGCTGTCTCCTGGTTCGTTAAATCCGATATGTCCATTTCTTCCTAATCCAAGAAGCTGAAGATCAACTGTTCCTAAAGACTGTACTAATGCTTCATAACGTGCCGCTTCTTCTTCGCTGTCTAAGTTTGTTCCATCTGGTAAATGTGTATTTTCTGGTTTGATATTTACTTTGTCAAACAGATTGTCATGCATGAAGTAGTAGTAGCTCTGTTTGTTTTCTTTTGGTAATCCTTTATATTCATCTAAGTTTACTGTTGTAACTTCAGAAAAATCTAATTCTCCTGCTTCATATTTTTTTACTAATTCTTCGTATGTTCCGATTGGTGAAGATCCTGTTGCAAGTCCTAACATGCAATCTGGTTTTAATGTTACGACAGATGCAATAATGTTTGCTGCCTGTTTGCTCATGTCTTCATAAGTTTTTGTTTCGATAATTCTCATTTTCTTTCTCCTTTTAATGCTCGCACAGTATCATCGTGCATAGTTTCTTTTTTCTTTTTATCGTGTTCTAAGTAGTAGGAATATATCAGGTCTAACATGATCAGTATTGGAAACTGAGGTGAGATAACATTTCCATGATCTAAGTATTTTCTTGATGCAATCAAGACTAACTCATCACAGATATTTTCATAATCATCTCTATTCTTTCCTGTGATCAAAATGGTGTCGGCTCCTCTTTTTTTTGATTCTTCGAGTAAATAAAATACATCTTCACTTTCTCCACTGATACTGATTCCAATCACAAGACAGCCTTCTTTTTGGAATACTGCCTGCATTCTCATCAAATCTGGATCTTGAATGGAATTGATATCTACTCCAATCCTCATAAATCTTAAGCGCATTTCTCTTGCAGCAAGGCCGGAACTTCCTTTTCCGCAGACAAATACTCTCCTTGCCTGTCCTAATTTCTCACAGATCCTTAGGATCTGTGCTTCGTCCATCAGGCTGTATGTCTTATTTAACAGTTCCTGGTAAGTGTTTAGAACCTGCCTTGTGTGTCCCGTGAGTTCTTTATTTTTCTCCTCAAATGTTTCCTCATATTGATAAATGAACTCACGGTATCCCCGATATCCGCATTTCTTTGCGAATCTCGATAAGGATGCTTCTGACACAAATAATCGTTTGGCAATCTCTTTGGCCGAAAAATCAACTTTCTTCTGATTCTTCATAAAGAAATCTGCAATTGTTCTTTCCAGTGCTGTAAAATTTTCATAATTGGATTCAATGATCGGTATCACTGATTTTACATAATAGTCCATCGTATTGATCCTTTTTATCTATTTGATCGCATCTGCAAATGTCTTTGTGATCAGCTGTGGTCTTGTAATTGCTGATCCTACAACTGCACAGTATGCTCCTAACTCTAACACTCTCTTTAATTTCTCTGGTGTGTTGATATTTCCTTCTGCAATGACTGGATGTTTTACTTTGGAAAGGATGGTTCTTAAGATTTCAAAATCATTTTCATCAATCTTAAGATTTTTACTTTGTTTCGTATATCCAACCATGGTTGTTCCAATAAAATCAAATCCTAATTCATCCGCATGTAGTGCTTCTTCAATGGTTGAGCAGTCTGCCATTAACAGCTGGTCTGGATATTTTTCTTTGATCTGATGGAAAAATTTATCTAATGTCTGTCCGTTTGGACGACTGGAAATCGTTGCATCTAATGCGATGATCTCTGGTTTTGCTTCCATTAGTTCATCGACCTCTTTGATCGTTGGTGTAATATAAATCTCACAGTCATCGTAATTTCTCTTGATGATCCCGATCACTGGAAGATCTACCTGTGTTTTGATCTCTTTGATATCTTCTGGTGTATTTGCACGGATTCCTGATGCTCCGCCCTGTTTTGCAGCAAGTGCCATTCTTCCCATAATGAAAGAAGAGTGCAGGGGTTCATCTGGCAATGCCTGACATGATACGATCAGTTTTCCTTTTAAATTCTCAATTCTTGGATTCATTTTAATTCCTCTCTTACGTGCTTTCGCTTTCGATACTTTTAGTATATCCATTTTAAAATTAATTTCAAGTTCTATTGATAATTTTGAAAGTTCTTTCATAGCTAGCTTAAAAACTTCCTTTTTTTACTGTTTTTCTTGTTATTTCTGCAATTTCTTTCAAGAATTTCTCCATTTTCTGAAAGAAATGAATTCTTCTATAAACTAAAAAAGAAGCTGCAAGATTCCTCTCACAACTTCTCTGATATTTCTCTTATAACGCTTAGCCAGACGATAAGCCGGGTTATGTCGTTGAATGGTCATCTATCTCGACTTGCTGTTACCAGCAAGCTCCAGCGACCCACCTGAAAACAGATCGGGCCGATCTATCGTTTTCATCTCGGTCTTGCTTCGGATGAGGTTTACATATGCCCTGCCTGTTACCAGCCAGGCGGTAAGCTCTTACCTTACCATTTCACCCTTACCACTTATGTGGCGGTATATTTCTGTTGCACTAGCTTGAGGGTTGCCCCTACCGGACGTTATCCGGCATCCTGCCCTGTGAAGCCCGGACTTTCCTCACCGTTTCCCTTTCGTCTGAAACGGCGCGACCATTTGTCCGACTAAGCGCCAATTATTATATCACATCTTACACGTCAAAGCAACTACCACCGATAAATTCTCTTAAAAGAGACGTCTTTGGAATTGCTTCGCTTGGAATATTTAAGAAATATTCTAAAAATTTTAATAGTCTTTTTGCTTCCTGATACTCAGGACAATCTTTTGGAACTGCAAAAAGCAAAGGTTCCGCATATTGTTTCAGTACCGCGATCTCATAGACTTGTGCAGAATTAAACATGACATCTGCTTCTTCCTGATATGGGAAGATATTGTCTTCTTCTCCCTTTCTTACGGAATCCCATCTGGAGATGGTCTCTCTGGCATCATTTCCTCTTGTCATCGCGTCTCTTACGATTCTTCGCAATAATCTTCCATCGGAACTTGGTATTCTGTTATGTTCATCCAAATTGATCTGATTTAATGCACTGACATAGATTCTGTATTTTGCATCTTCTGGAATCTCGTTTGTGAGAGTTCCATTTAATCCATGAATTCCTTCCATAACGAGAACATCTTTTTGTCCAATCTTTAATTTGTGTCCATGATACTCTCTTTTTCCAGTAACAAAATTGTAACTTGGAACATCTACTTCTTCGCCATTTAACAGCTGATTGATATGTTTTGTCAGAAGATCTACATCTAATGATGCAATTGTTTCAAAGTTATAATTTCCATTTTCATCTCTTGGTGAAAGTTCTCTGTCTAAGAAATAATCATCCATAGAAACTGGATGCGGTGTTAAGCCTGCAATCTCTAACTGAATAGACAGTCTGTGTGAAAATGTTGTTTTTCCTGAGGATGAAGGCCCTGCGATCAAAATGATCCGTTTGTTCTTGCTTACAATCTCATCTGAGATATCTGCAAGAAGCTTCTCCTGTAAACCTTCCTGTAATAAGATCAGGTGGTTAATATTGCCATATGTGATCTCGTCATTTAAAGCTCCAACAGTATCGACTCCCATTGTCTTTGTCCACTCTCTGGATCGCTGCATCACATGGAAGAGCTTTGGCTGCGGAGTAAACGGCACAATTTCTTCTGTCTGCTTCCGCTTTGGAATCTGAAGCACAACACCATGCTGATATGCTGAAACTAAAAATGTAGGAATGTACCCTGTTGATGGTGCCATATATCCGTAAAAATAATTATCATATCCATCCATAGAATAAATATTTGTCTTTGATTCTCTGCGGAATTTAAACAATTCTCTCTTGCCTTTAAATCCAACACTGTCAAAATATCTTGATGCCTGATCGGTATCTAATGATCTTTTTGTAATCGGTAAATCTGACTCGTACAACTGCTCCATACGTTTTTGAATAGAATGTACAAATTTATCATCTACTACCCGCTCCATGGAAGAAAAATCACAAAAGATACTGTTTCCAATAGAATAATCAATTGCTATCTTCGTGCTTTCACCTTTTCCAAGAAGATCTTCACATGCCTTTAAAAATATAAAAGTCGCCGTACGTTTATACGCCATATATCCTGCTTGTTCTTTCAATGTAACAAAACGTACATGACAGTCTTTTTTGATCTCTGTAAATAACTCTGTTAATTTCCCATCCATGTAAGCGAGAAGGATCACTGGTTCCTCTTTTTTTTGCAGCTGTTTCGCAAGCTGTTCAAGTGTTGTTCCTTCTTCTACTTCATAAATAGACTGACCTGCTGTAACTTTGATCATATACCATCACTTCTTTCTTTTTCATCAATAAACAAATTTATTTAAAAAACTTTATATGGACTTCCTGCTTTATATGTGATCACTTCCAGATTTTCTGTCTGATCACAAAGGAATTGTTTCATATCATCAATAAATACATGTTCTAATCCATAATGTCCTGCATCGATCACGCACATTCCCATATCTATAGCATCAAGACCTTCATGATGTCCGATATCTCCTGTTAAAAATACATCAGCACCTGTCTGCTTAGCTGTGCTTATCATACTTCTTCCTGATCCTGGAACGATCGCGATCTTTGAAATCTTCGTATTTGAATCACCAAATACCATAACACTTTCTAATGAAAATGCTTCTTTGACTTTCTTTGCGTACTCTCCAACAGTCACATCTCCTTCGATGTATGCTGTGATACCGATTCCTTTTCCCTGTGCCTTTTCATTACCAGATGCACTATCTTCTACAGGTCCACATAGATTATTAAGTCCCAGACGTTCTACCATACGGTCTCCCATTCTGCATACATCATAACAAGTATGCATTCCATAAGCACAGATTCCATGACTGATCAGCTTCAAAAGTTTATTCTGAAGGAAATCATCACTGGTACATCTGCTGATCTTTGAAAAGATCACTGGATGGTGTGCAAGGATAAAATCTACCTGTTCTTTGATCGCATATTCTACCACTTCATTTGTAATATCCAGAACAACTAAAACTTTTTTAATCTCTTTTTCTTTATCTCCAACAAGAAATCCTGGATTATCCCAGCTTTCTGCTGTCTCTAATGGTACTTCCATCTCTAAAAGGTCAATCAGTTTTCTACAATTCATAATAACAAAGTGCCTCCATGATATCTCCAAGTAAATCCTCTACTTCAGCTTTGCGTCTTTTAATATGTTCCTTTGAATCATCTGTAAGACTTTCTTTGATCTTTGAATATTTTATATATTCCTGATCCAGATACTCAAGAAGTACTGGATGTTTTGCAAGAATTAATTCTTCTCCAAAACGATAAAAACATTCTTTATTATAATGCTGTTTTCCATGAACTGCGCGGATCACAACATAATATTTTCCATCTTCTTTTAAAAACTCTTCCTCTAAGATGCGAAATCCATGATCATTTAAGAAATGGCGGACTCTTTCTAAATGAGACTGTGGGGATAAGATCAGTTCTTTGACATTTGCTAACTTATCAAAATCCTGTTCTAAAATCCTTACAACTAAGTCTCCTCCCATTCCTGCGATCACAACGGAATCCACTTCATCTTGCGGTAATTCATGCAATCCATCAGAAAGAATGCAGGAAATGGTTTCTCCTGCATTCTCTTCTTCAATATGTGCTTTTGCACGGCTTAATGGTTCTTTATTTACATCCATCGCATAGGCTCTCGGGCAGTTTCCATTCTTTGTTAAATAGATTGGTATGTATCCATGATCTGTCCCGATGTCTGCCACAACATATCCTTCTGTGACAAATGATGCGATCGTCTCTAATCTGTTTGATAATTCCATAATCATACCTTAATCTAAATAATCTTTTAATTTTCTGCTGCGACTTGGATGTCTTAACTTGCGCAGTGCTTTTGCTTCGATCTGACGAATACGTTCTCTTGTAACGTTAAATTCTTTTCCGACTTCTTCAAGTGTTCTTGCTCTGCTGTCATCTAATCCAAAACGTAATCTTAAAACTTTCTGTTCTCTCTCTGTTAATGTTCCTAGTACTTCGTCTAACTGTTCTTTTAACAGTGTAAATGCTGCTGCATCCGCTGGTACTGGTACATTCTCATCCTGAATAAAATCTCCAAGATGACTGTCTTCTTCTTCACCAATTGGTGTCTCTAGTGATACTGGTTCCTGAGAAATCTTTAAAATCTCACGAACTCTTTCCACTGGGATATCCATCTCTGCTGCAATTTCTTCTGGAGATGGTTCTCTTCCAAGCTCCTGAAGAAGCTGTCTGGATACACGGATCAATTTATTGATCGTTTCTACCATATGCACTGGAATACGGATTGTTCTTGCCTGATCGGCAATTGCTCTTGTGATTGCCTGACGAATCCACCATGTCGCATAAGTACTAAATTTATATCCTTTACGATAATCAAATTTCTCCACTGCTTTGATCAGACCTAAATTACCTTCCTGGATCAGGTCAAGGAAAAGCATTCCTCGTCCTACATAACGTTTTGCAATACTTACTACCAGACGAAGGTTTGCCTCAGCAAGTTTCTTCTTGGCTACTTCATCCCCTTCTTCCATTCTCTTTGCAAGTTTGATCTCTTCATCTGCACTAAGAAGTGGTACTTTACCAATCTCTTTTAAGTACATACGAACTGGATCTTCAATGCTGACACCATCAGGAACGGCAATCTCTGTCTCATCCTCTATTGTATCATCGAGATCATCATCATCGTCTGCAACTGCGGCAAGAGTAAGTACATCGATTCCATTCTGTTCCAAATAATCATAAATTGCTTCCATCATATCAGAAGTCAATTTCATATCTTTGAAATATGAATCAATCTGTGCATACTCCAAAAAGTTTTTATTCTTTTTTCCTAATTCCACCAGACCTGCAAGTTTCTCGGTGAACTGTTCCATTGTACCTTCCATAATTCGTCCCTTTCTTCTCTTCCTATTTTAACCAACCTATAATGAAATATGCAATTTTGCAAGGTTTGCTTTCTCCCTGATCAAATCCTGCCATTTCAAAATATCATTTGTTGCGTTCATCTGTTGTTCAATGCTGTCTTCTTTTACTCTTCGCACAATATCATTCAACGCTTTATCACGATCTTCCGGTGATGGACTGATCTTTAGTGTTGTATTAAATAATTCTGCGATCTTTTTCTGATCTTCTAGATCTGTATATTGATTTAATATCTTTCCTGGTATTACTGCCCCTTCTTCTGCATATTGTTTAAAAAGCAGTAATGCCGCTCCATGATATATCTGTTCATAAAAATCATCTGGACCGATGATCCCATCCAGTTTTTCAAATAACTGTGGTTCATTTACCATCCATGTAAGAAGAAGTTTCTGTGGCTGTTTCCTCTTTTCCTCTTTTGCTTCACTCTGCTGCAACCTTCTCTCCGGCTGTCTTGGCGTATTTTGCTGTCTCTGTGTTGTTGCATAACCGGAAGTTCCATAATAATTAACAAGTTCTTCCAAATCTTTTGCATCAATATAATATTCCCTTGATACAGCATCAATATAATTCTTACGTTCCAGACGTTCTTCAATTGTTGAAAGTAATTTTGCTGCTTCATGCTGAAATTTTGTCTTCTCCTCTGGATCGTTCTGATCATATCTTCCTGCAGCTACCTGTATCTGAAACATAAAACTGCTTGTTGCATGACTGATTCTTTCTTCCAAAGCTTCTCTTCCTAACCCTTTGATGAATTCATCTGGATCTTTGTATGGTTTGAGATTTAATACACGAACTGTCAGTCCAGCTTCCTTAAGAATCGGAATTGCACGCAAAATAGCTCTTTGTCCTGCTTCATCGCTGTCAAAAGAAAGTATGACATTCTCTGTATAACGCTTAAGTAACGTTCCATGTCCACTAGTAAATGCAGTTCCAAGCGCAGCTACTGCATTTGTAAATCCCGCCTGATGCATAGATATAACATCCATGTATCCTTCACATAAAATAATCTCTTTCTTCCTTGAACTTCTTGCAAAATTCAATCCATAAAGATTACGACTTTTATCAAATAATGTGGTTTCTTTTGAATTTAAATATTTGGGCGAACCATCTCCCATAACTCTGCCTCCAAAACCAATCACACGATTATTGACATCCATGATTGGAAACATAACTCTGTTCCAGAACTTATCACTTCCGCCTCGTCGCTCATCGATCGTTACGAGTGCAGAATCTTTCAATTCTTCATCACTGTATCCTTTGCTTTTTAGAAAACGATACAGATCATCATTGTAAATATCTGCATATCCAAGTCCAAATCTCTTGATTGTCTCATCTGTGATCCCACGATTTTTCAAATACGCAAGTCCTTTCTGCCCTCGTTTGCTGTGAAGCAGATAATAGAAATAATTGGCAGAAAGTTTGTTCATCTCTCGAAGTCTGGCTTTCGCATCCATTGTTCGTTTAGCTTCTTCATTCAATTCTTCTTCTGGAAGCTCCATTCCAGCTCGTTCTGCCAGATATTTTAACGCTTCCGGAAAAGAAAAATTCTCATATTCCATTAAAAAAGTAAAAACATTACCACCGGCACCACAGCCAAAACAGTAATACATCTGTTTATCCCGGCTCACAGAAAAAGAGGGCGATTTTTCATTGTGAAATGGGCACAATCCGAAATAAGAACTTCCTTTTTTCTTTAGCGGTACGTACGTGGAGATGAGATCTACAATATCATTCCGGCTTCGCACCTCTTCTATGATTTCTTCTCCGTAAATCAATGCTTGTCCCTCCTTAAAAAATCCCTCTATAATATATTATTCTGCATCTTTTTTAATTTTCCTTTATTTTTGCATAAAAAATTTAGGAATAAAAATCTCTGTATATTGCTCAATCGCAAAATGATCTGTCATCCCTGCAATATAGTCACAAACCGCCTGTTCTTTATCTTCTTCTGAATTGATCATCTTCTGATTATACACTGGAAGTTCCTCTATATGATAAAGATAATGCTCATATAATGGTTCAATAATGTTCTTTATCTTTTCTTCCTCTTTCTTTGTATTTGGCTCCTCATAAACTCTCTGGAACATAAAACTTCGAAGACCTGTCATTGCATCCCTTATCTTCTGAGACATAACAATATCATTGATACCACTACTATGTTTTACAATATCAAGCACCATCGTATTAATTCTCTCACGATAGGTCGTTCCAAGCACATTTGTATATTCCTTTGGAAGATCTTCTTCCTTTAAAACTTTGGCACGTACAGAGTCATCAATATCATGATTGATATATGCAATTTTATCTGCCAGACGGACAATTTTGCCTTCCAGAGTATGCGGCATGCTTTTCATTGAATGATTTTTCATACCGTCTAATACCTCCCATGTAAGATTCAACCCATCACCATTCTTCTCAAGATACTGAGCAACTCTCACACTTTGCTGATTATGTTTAAATCCTTTGGGATTCATCTCATTTAATACACGTTCTCCTGCATGACCAAATGGCGTGTGTCCAAGATCATGTCCAAGTGCAATTGCTTCTGTTAATGTCTCATTAAGATTCAAAGCTCTCGCGATCGTTCTGGCATTCTGTGACACTTCAAGTGTATGCATAAGTCTCGTTCTATAATGATCTCCTACTGGAGATAAAAACACCTGTGTTTTATCTTTTAAACGACGAAAAGCTTTACAATGCAAGATTCGATCCCTGTCTCTTTGGAAACAGGTGCGTATCTCACATTCTTCTTCCGGCTTTCTTCTTCCTTTTGTATCAATACTTCGTGTTGCATATGGGCTTAACAGACTTAATTCCGTCTGTTCCTGTTTTTCTCTGATATTCATAAGATCATCCTCCCTTCTGTCAACACCAAGGATTTTTATGACTGTTTAATATCTGCTTCCATAACAGAAAGTGCATCGAGAGAAATCTTCATAATATCCTTTACCTCTTCCTCTGTCATAGAAAGATATTTTGCTAATTCTTCGATCTTTGGCTCTCTTCCAAGTTCTTTTGATAAAAATGTTGAAGCATCATCTAAGCGGTTTGCCTTGATTGCCATTGCCTCTCCAACACTGTCAGAACCTCTCTGCATTGCAATTGCATCAAGAATAGAATCTTCTACTGCACTTTTGGCATGTGCAAGAAATCCTTCTGCATCTCCATCTTGATAGATTGCCATTGCTTCTAATAGACCAATGTTACCTTCCTGCACAAGATCTCCAAATAAGACACCTTTTCCCATATGATTCCTTGCAATTTCAAGAATCTGCGGAAGAAAGCTTTCAATCACTGCTTCTCCATCTTCTTTGTCAGCAAGCCATGATGTGATCAGCTCTTTCTGCTCTTCTTCCCCCGGAAGATCCATCTGGCTTAATTCTTCTTCATAAAAACGGATCGCACCCTGTTCTTCTTCGGACACATTAGCTTTCGCCTCCGCCTCTTCTTCAGCAACAATCTGTGCTTCATCTACTCCAAGCACACGAATTCCCGCTTCTATAAAGCTTGCGATCAAAAGTTTCTTTGCTTCTTCATTCAAATTATAATCACTAAAATAATCTAATAACTCTTTGTGGTCAATCTGATTCCCATTTGTCTTTGCAATGGCGATCATCTCTTCCATATTCTTTAGAAATAAATTCTTATCCATGTTTTACAAACTCCTTATTTGATGAATGCAAAATACACGATCACTAGCAGACCGAGTATAATTCGGTATACACCAAATGCCTTAAAGTCATTCTTCTTAATATATCCAAGTAAAAACTTGATCGCTACGATAGATACAAGGAAGGATACTACCATTCCAACGATCAGTACGATCAATTGTGTTGTTGTAAATGCAAGACCAAATTTCACGATCTTTAATAAACTTGCTCCAAACATTACTGGAATTCCTAAGAAAAATGAGAATTCGGCAGCAACCGTTCTGGAACACCCGAGTAAGATTCCTCCAAGGATCGTTGCTCCTGATCTCGATGTACCTGGAATTAATGCTAATACCTGAAACACACCAATTCCCAATGCCATTCCATAAGATAATCTTGTAAGATCATTCATTGGTCTTCTTCTGATTCGTTTGTTGCGGTTTTCAATTATGATAAATAATATACCATAAATGATCAGCATTGCTGCAACTACTGGAGGATTATAAAAATGTGCATTCAACCAGTCGTCAAATAAAATGCCGATAATTGCTGCTGGAAATACCGCAAGAATTACCTTTGTCCATAAAACAATAGTATCCATCTTTTCCCTATGGTTTTTCTTTGGTGAAAATGGATTTAACTTATGAAAATATAAAACAACAACTGCCATGATCGCACCTAACTGAATCACAACGTCAAACATTTCCTTAAAGGCACCTGTCATATTTAATTTAATAAATTCATCTGCCAAGATCAGATGTCCCGTACTACTGATCGGCAGCCATTCCGTAATTCCCTCGACAATTCCAAGTAATACGGTTTTCAGTAATAAAATAATGTCCATAAAAAACTCCCTGTCTGTACAAAGAAGGGTGTTTAGGAATCCCTAAGCACCCTGTTTTGTTTTCCTTGTTATTTCTATTCTTCTACTTCTTCATCGTCTCCAAGAATCTTTACTTTTTCTTCCCAAAGCTCTTCAACTGCTGTAGATAATGGTTTTGCACCATCTTTTTCTTCTACTAATGGCATATCTCCTGCAATGATCTGTCTTGCTCTCTTAGCACTTGCAAGTACAATAGAGTAACGGCTTGAGATAACTTTTTCTTCCTCACTGTCACCATTGATAACTTTCATTAATTCTGTATATGATGGATGTAACATAATAATTCCTCCTATAGTTGTTCTAATTCTTTTTTAGTTTCTTCTATAAATTTAAGGTTATTTCCAAGCAGGCAGTCTTTTGCCTGTACAATGGCATGAATTCGATCTGCACAATCTTCTACCTGATCGTTGATCACAATATAATCGTATTTATTCATATCCTCAGATTCTTCTTTGGCACGATTAATACGTTTGTTGATCACTTCTTCCGATTCAGTTCCTCTTCCTACCAGGCGTTCCTTGATTGCCGCAGCGCTTGGTGCCGTAATGAAGATCAATAATGCATCTTCATATTGTTTCTTAATATTAAACGCACCCTGCACTTCAATTTCCAAGATCACATTATGTCCTGCTGCAAGTTCTTCTTCTACAAACTTTCTTGGCGTTCCATAATAATTGTCCACATATCTGGCATACTCAATAAATCCATTATAGTCGATCAGATTTTTAAAATCATCTACCGTCTTAAAAAAATACTCCCTTCCGTCAACTTCACCTTCTCTCGGCTTTCTTGTTGTTGCGGAAATTGATAAACTATATCCATATTTTTCTACCAGTTTCTTTGCTACTGTTCCTTTTCCAACACCAGAAAATCCAGACAGTACCAGTAATGAACCTCTCTTTTCCATGATCTTTCCCTTCTTATCTTACTCTATGTTCTGAATCTGTTCTCTTACTTTCTCAACATTTGTCTTCAGTTCAATTGCATGATCTGCAAGATCAACATCACTTGACTTTGATAAGATCGTATTCGCTTCTCTGTTCATCTCCTGTGCCATGAAATCAAGCTTTCTTCCAATACTTTCATCACTTTCCAGCACATCTGTCATAGAACTGATATGACTTTGAAGTCTTACAATCTCTTCATCAACAGCAATCTTATCTGCATATAATGTAACTTCTGCCGCAATCCTGTTTTCTTCAATTGCTGAGTCTTCTAAAAATTCTTTCACTTTCTCTTCTAATTTTGCTCTATATTCAGCAATGATCTGTGGAGAACGTCTCTCAATAAATGCCACATCTGCTGCCATCTGATCTAGTTTTCCAAGCAGATCTTTCTTAAGATTTGCTCCTTCGATCGTTCTTGTCTCTACAAATTTCTCGGCAGCCTGTCTTAATGCAGCTTCTAACAGCTCCCACCATACTTCTTCATCTTGCTGCACTTCTTCAAGTGTTACAACTTCTGGATACTTAGCAAGTGCTTCCGCAGTGATCTTTGTCTCAATACCAAAATCTTCCTGCATCTTCTTAAATACCTGCATATATTCTGCTGCCATTGCCTGATTATAATGAAGGCTTACTGCTGTCTCTGAAAGATCTTCATATGATACATAAATGTCAATCTTTCCACGACTCGCATATTCTTTCATGATATTACGGATATTTGCCTCAAACATGGCTAATTTCTTGGGAAGTTTTAATGAAATATCACAATATCTGTGGTTGACGGATTTCATCTCCACTGTGACTTTCTGATTCTTGTCATTGGACACTTCCCCATGTCCAAATCCTGTCATGCTTCTGATCATAAAATCTATCCTTTTCTACTCTGTGGCCAACATCCACAGGTTTTCTTTTTCGTCAATGTTATATTATACGCAAAATTTAGCTTTTCGTCAATCTTTTCGACACGAATCTTGCTGATCTTTTTGTTTCAGAACTTTCTGCAGACATTCCAGATAATGAAGGATCATTCCATGCTTTAATGGAACAAAAAATCCAATATCTAATTCTTCATATTTAAAATGCTTGACTCCGCCCTCTTTTGCACGATTCCAGTATTTCATCATCTCCTGAAATGACATATAATAACAGACATGTCTTGATGTAAAATAGATCAATAAAAAACTAATGCCGCCCTGCTCTTCGTACTGCCGCATAAACTCTACCTGATGTTCATGAATGTTCTGAAGTGGAAATACGTCTTTTGCACATTCCTTTGCATCAAAACAGATAGGGATCCCCTGCACAACTCCTATGTAATCGACTGTACTTTTCTGATCAAAATAAGCAAGTGTGATATGACGTTTTGTTTTATCGAACCTTACTGGTTTGATCGATGTCGGTATTTTTTGCACTAGCGCAAGTTTTTGCTGGCGGTATTTTTCATTTGTATAATTGATCAATTCTTCCAGTACAGAACCTCTAAGACCTTTTACATTCCATTTATCTTCCGCCATTATAAATCTCTCCCAAATAATTCCTGTTTGATCGTTTCAAATCTTTTGGGAAGCGGTGCCTGAATTCTCTTTCCTGAAAGATTACTACATGTTTTCATATGTTTCGGGAACACGATTTCCTGACAATGAAGCAACTGGTCTTTTAATCCAAATCTTTGCTTCATCTGCTGATTGATCTTTCTATCTCCGTATTTGAAATCACCGATCAGTGGATGTCCGATACTTGCAAGGTGGGCACGAATCTGATGTGTCTTTCCTGTGATAAGTTTTACCTTTAATAGTGTAAATTCATCATTTGAGATTACAGGTTCATAAGCCGTTTCAATATGATTTCCGCCGAAAATCTCTTGCTTTGAAACTGTTACTTTGTTTGTTTTCTCATCTTTTCTTAAATATGCACTAACTTTCTGTGGTTTGTTAAGTTTCCCTTTCACAATACAAAGATAATACTTCTCCATATCTCGATTCTTTAACATCTCTGCCATTGTCTGCAGTCCTTCCATTGAAATTCCACAGATGATGATGCCTGTTGTATTACGATCAAGACGATTACAAATGGACGGTTTGACTACTTGTAATTCTTTTTCACTGATCAATCCTTGATTCACTGCATATGGGATGATCTGATCGTTAATCGATATATCTTCTGATTTTGATTTCTGGGATAAGATTCCCCATGGTTTATTTACCATAATAACATTGTCATCTTCGTACAAAATATCAAGTTTCAGTTTTTGTTTTCCAGCCCTTACTTCTTCCCTAAATTTACTGATTGTATCTTCTGCAAGATAGATGCAGACCTGATCTCCTTTAGATAATTTTTCATTTCCAGTTGCCTTTTTTCCATTTAATTTGATATTTTTTTTTCGAAGCATTTTATACAAAAAACTTTTCGGTGCTTTATTTAAATATTTCGAGAGGATCTTGTCAAGTCTTTGTCCTTCCTCTCTTGCTGTTATGTTTAATTCTCTCATTTTTTATCCTTCTAACCCATGATTTTGGCAATCCATTTTCCGGGTAAGATCTTACAGATGATCCTTGTTGTTTTCATTGTAAATCCATAGACAGATACTGCTTTATTCTTCCTTGCATCACGGATTGCTTTACTTACAACCCTCTTTGGGTCTGCCATAGCAAATTTCTTATAAAACTTCATCTCTTCCTGCTCATATGCACGATCAAAGAATTCCGTCTTCACTGGTCCAGGACATACCGCTATGACTTTAACTTCCTGTCCTGATAGCTCCTGTCTAAGAGCAATAGAAAAACTTTTTGCATATGCTTTTGTTGCTGCGTAAACTGTGAAATCAGGCTGTGGTGCAAATCCTGCAGAAGATGCCATCTGATAAATAAAAGATCCTCTGCTTACATATGGAAGTACCAAGTAGGTAACTCTTGTCAATGCTTCACAATTTAAACGAATCATTCCTGCTGCATCTTCTTCTGTCTGATGCTCAAAAGAACCAGAAATTCCAAATCCTGAAGCATTTACTAGAATTCTTACAGTAGGACGTTCTTTTGCAAGAACCTTTCTAAGACGTTCAAAACTTTCTTCTTTCATAAGATCTAATGGAAGAATCCTAACTCTTGTTCCAATAATCTCTTTTTTTAGTTCTCTTAGTTTGTCTTTTCTTCTTGCGATCACCCAGATTTCATCGAATCCCTTGTATTTCTTTGCGATCTGTCTAACAAATTCTTTCCCTATTCCTGAGGATGCTCCAGTTACTAGTGCAATATCTCTCATATGATCACCCTTTCTCTTGACCTTTGTTATTTCTTTAATGTCTCGTAGGTCCCATTTAATATGTCATAATATGTATCAATATAGTAATCTGCTATCTCTCGCTTTTCTTTGACCGCACGTTCAGAATATGAATCTTTTACCGCACAGACTTCCATCCCCGCACGTTTCCCGGCAAGCAGTCCATATGGAATATCTTCAAATACCAATGCATGTTCTGGCTTGGTATCGATCATCTTCGCCGCATGAAGATACACATCTGGTTCTGGTTTTCCTCTTGGGACTTCATCAGATGTACAAATATAATCAAACGCATCCAGAATGCCATTTGCTCTTAAACAGTCTTTCGCTAATTTTCTGGAATTACTTGTTGCAATCGCAAGCTTCATATCTCGTTCTTTTAATAACGAAATAAAATCTTGGACTCCATCTTTTAATGGAATTTCATTCACATAGATTTCAGAAGCCATATGATTCCATGTCTCCATAATCTCTTCAATCGTAAGAGGCAGTTCAAATCGCTTCTTAAAATATACTGCTGTCTCATGGAAACTGTAACCTTCCAACTCATCATTTAAACCTTCCGGCACCTGTAACCCATACTTTCCAAGAAAACGGATATCGATCTCTCTCCAGATCCACATGGAATCTACTAATGTTCCATCCAGATCAAAGATCACTGCCTTTTTATTTTCTAACATTTGTATGCTCCTTTAGTTCTTGTAACTCTGTCTCGCTTAATCTTCTGTACGTTCCAAGTTCTAATTTTTCATCTAACTTTAAAGATCCCATAGATAATCTCTTTAGGTATAAAACTTCACTTCCAACCGCTTTTACCATACGTTTTACCTGATGAAACTTTCCTTCTGTGATCGTGATCAAAACTTCTGACTGATCTTCTCCTGCTGTCAGTATCTCAAGATCTGCTTCCTTTGATTTCTCTCCATTGCCAATATCCAAACCTTCCTGAAATTTTTTAACTTCTTCGTCTGTAAAGCTTCCAGATACTTTTGCAAAATATACCTTATCTACATGTTTCTTTGGAGAAAGCAGCTCGTGTGCAAGCATCCCATCATCAGTGAGAATTAGTAATCCTTCGGTATCCTTATCGAGTCTGCCAACTGGAAACAGCTTATCTTTAAAGTTTTCATGTATCAGATCAAGCACTGTCTTATCATGATCGTCCTTTGTCGCAGAGACAACACCTTGCGGTTTATGAAGCATCAGATAATGAAACTGTTCAAATATAACCGGCTGATGTTCTAATTCCACTTGATCATCCTCTGCATCCAGTTTACTTTCTGGTTTCTTCACTATTTCCCCATTGATCGTAACTTTTCCTTTTTTGATCGCTTCTTTTGCTTCTTTTCTTGTGATATTTAAACTGTCACATAAAAATTTGTCTAACCTGGTTTTCTTTGCCATTATAACCATCTCCAGCTGGAAGAATATTTGTTCTTCAGTCGTCCTTTTTTGATCTTTGCCCATCCTAATGGGAATTCATTTGTCCCTATCAGATGGATTCCTTCGGTTGCTGTATCAACATCTAATGTCTCGCATTTTAAATATTTTATGGTATTCTCATCGTTGATATCAAAAGAAAGATATGGCTTATATTCATCTGCTGAAAGTGCCACCGCAAATGACTGACTTGGCTCAAATCGACCTTTCTTCATCTCTCCTAGGTAGAGACCCTTTCTTAGAACTCTGACCTTTTTCATCTCTGGAATATCTTCTTTTAAATAAAATAACTTGCCTTGATGCTCCCTGACATGACTCCAGTCGATATCCATCTTACAGTTTTTAAAGAATTCTTCTGTCTCAGGAGTAAGTTTTACTTTCTTGATCTTCTCATATTTGAATGTTGGCTGTGGTCCATCTTCTTTCTTTAATAATGCAAGGAAATGACCTTCTCCTTTGATCTTATGAGGCCATAATCGGATACACTGCTTGATATCTTCTCTTCCTATCAATGTCCATTCCGGATGTCCGTGATCAAAACCTTCACACATCTTCATTGGGACTAAAGAAAGATCATCATTCTTCTCTAAAAGGTATTCTATGACCTGTTCATTCTCTTCTGGAGAAAATGTACAGGTAGAATATAACAGCATACCACCTGGAGCTAACAGCTTGATCGCATCATCAACGATCTCTCGCTGTAACTTCGCATATGGTTCGCTTCCTTTCTGCTGCCAGTTCTTGATCTCATTATTTCCTTTTCGAAACATTCCTTCCCCAGAACATGGGGCATCAATTAAAATCTTATTAAAAAAACCTGTCATTGATGGTACTAAATATTTGGCTTCGGTACAAAGGATCATATCATTCCTGATCCCGAACATCTCAATATTACGAATCAATGCTTTCGTTCTTGATATACTGACATCATTAGATACTAAAAGTCCTTCTCCATTTAACTTTGCTCCAAGTTCTGTTGATTTTCCACCTGGTGCTCCACACAGATCAAGTACGCGATCTCCCGGCTCTACTGGTAAGTAGGAAGCTGGTGTCATCGCACTTGGCTCCTGAATATAATAAAGTCCTGCATGATAATATGGGTGTTTGGATGGTTTTTCTTCTCTGTCTACATAAAATCCATTGTCTGTCCAAGGTACTTTTGTCACTTTGAATGGACAGATCTTTAAAAAATCCTCCACAGAAATCTTTAATGTATTCACTCTGATTCCATAGTATGCAGGATCATCTAAATGCTTCTCATACTCTTCAAAGTCCTCACCTAAGAGGCGTCTCATCTTCTCTTCAAATAATTCTGGTAATTTCATATCTCTCCTAAGAAATGCTTTGAGCACGATATCCTTCTGCAATGATATCTAACTGCTTATTAAAATGCTCTAAGCGTTCCATATCTCCTGTCTCGTATATTTTATAAAATTCATCCTGAATCTTTAAAACTTCATGACGATTTGCAACTTTATATAAATTCTGCATCGTATGAAGAATCTCTGATACAAGATTTGATTTCTTACGGAACGAATTCTGTGCGTCCATGATCTCGTCACGAACCGTTGACATCTCATGATCTAAGACATCAATCGCATCTGCTGCCACAAGAAGCTTATCTGTTACGTGTTTTGGAATATCTCCTTTATATTTATACTGTAATGAATGCTCTACCGTTGCCCAGAAATTCATCGCAAGTGTCCTGATCTGAATCTCTGCCTGAATTCGTTTCTTCCCATAAATTGTATTCACTTCATAATAAATGATCACATGATAGCTTCGATATCCACTGTCTTTGGAATGTGAAATATAATCTTTGTGGCTCTTGATCTCCATATCAGAACGGCTCTCTATGATCTCCAAGACTTTATCAATGTCTTCCACAAACTGGCAGATCAGTCGAACTCCTGCAATATCTTCCAATTCCTTCTCCACATCGTTGACATTAATCTTCTTTCTCTGCATCTTATCTAAGATACTTGAAATTGATTTTACACGTCCGTCAACCTGCTCGATCGGTGAATATCTTCCGACGTTCCTGTATTCTCTTATAATATGCCGAAACTTTAACACAAGTTCATCTACTGCCAGCTCATATGGGGTGAGCATTTCTCTCCATAACTGTAATTCCATTAATTCGATTCCCTCCTGTACTTATCCACTCATTATACCATATTTTAACTTCAAAAAGAATCCTGCATTGCAGGATTCCTGCTATTATATTTACATAAAAAAATAGTCAACTCTTATTTTTCTATGTAAGCTGACTATTTTTATTCTCTTTCGTATCTTGTTGGTTATCCACCTACCATGTAAGATAAACAGATCCCCATGTAAGTCCTCCGCCAAAACCGCTTAAAACAATCTTATCTCCGCGATTTAACATACCTTTCTGGTTCATCTCATCTAGAAGGATTGGCACCGTTGCAGATGATGTATTGGCACATCGATCTACGTTCATCGGAAACTTTTCGATCGGCTGTTTTAATCTTCTGGCCGCTGCCTCAATGATTCTTCGATTTGCCTGATGAAGTACAAAATATTTCACTTCTTCTTTATCAACTCCAGCTTGATCAAGCACCTTTGTAATACTCTTTGGCACCATACGGACTGCAAATTTAAATACCTCCTGCCCATCCATAGTAACCTGCTGCATTGGTGAATCATCTTTTACAAGAAGGTTGTTAAGGTGTCTTTCCTCACATGTTAAGACATCTCCTTTTGCTCCATCAGACCCTACATCAATGTAAATCTCTCTTGAATCATCCGCTTCGACGATCGCACATCCTGCTCCATCCCCAAATAATACACAAGTGCTTCGATCACTCCAGTCAAGAATCTTAGAAAGCGTCTCAACTCCGATGATCATCATCTTCTTGCCCATTCCTGCTCTTGCATATGCGATTGCTGTATTCAATCCATACACAAATCCTGAACATGCCGCATTGATATCCATGCACACTGCATTGACCGCTCCGATTCCCTTCTGCACCTGACAGGATGTACTTGGTGTCGCATGATCTCCTGATAACGTTGCAACAAAAATATGGTCTAATTCTTCTGCGCTGACCCCTGCATTCTCTAATGCTTTCTTTGCTGCTTTGACTGCCATTGTTGAGGTTGTATCTTCAATTGAAATGTGCCTGCTTCGAATTCCTGTTCTTGATGAGATCCATTCATCACTTGTATCCATTACTTTGGAAAGGTCATCGTTGCTTACTGATTTTTCTGGAAGAAAACTTCCTGTTCCTAATATTTTTACAGACATAATTACTCCACTTATCTTAATCGCTTCTTTTTCTATCTTTGATCCGTCTTTATTTTGCTAAATTCTATGAATCAAAAAAACACTTTGTCTATCAAAGTATATTCTTTTTCTATCCGTTTGTCAACGTTCTTAAATAATGATGCATACAAGACCCCCATTACTTTCATTGATGATCTTTTCCATTGTATCCTGAAGCTTTTGCTGACTTTCATCGGTCATCTTTAAAGCCTTAGTCTGCATGCCATCTCCGACAAGCTGTTCCAGCGTTTTTCCAAAAATATTAACATCCCACATACTCTCTCCCGGAGTCTGTGAACCTTGTTCAATATACTCCATCAAATCTTTCGCCTGATATTCTTCTCCGACAATTGGGGCGATTTCTGTGGAAATATTGGCACGGATCATATGAATGGATGGAGCACTTGCTTTGATCTTTACCCCATATTTGTTACCATGCTTTACGATCTGCGGCTGTTCTAATACAATTTCTTCCTTCGTTGGTGTTACCACTCCATATCCTCGCTGCTTAACTGCTGCAAGTGCTTCCCCGACTTCTTCATATTCTTTCTTTTTCTTTGAAAGTTCTCCCATGATCCGGATAAATTCATATTCATTGTGAATTTCCATTCCCGTAGTTTCGCTTAAGAAATCATAATAATAGGAATCTCCCACTTTTACAGTTATGATTACTTCGCCACTATCCATTGATACCGATTCTATTTTCTGGCTTGTTATGTATTTGTATTGTTTATCTTCATCATCATAGATATCTTTCATCGTTGTTTTGTTTGAAATGACATCTCTAGCCATTTCTAGTAATTCCATTTTTAACGGATGATCTTTTTTTAACATTTCCGTCCATCTTGGAACATAAAATCCGATCGATGAAATTGGAAATTCCATTAATATACTCTTTAAAAACTGGTAGATATCATCTTTTTTCATTTGCTCCAAATTCATCGGCAACACTTTTGTTCCATATTTTTCTTCTTTTTGTTCTGCTAATTGTTTTGTACTTTCTGAATATGGATGAATCGTATTTAATAATACTACAAATGGTTTCTTTAAAGCCTTTAGCTGGTTGATCGTCTCTTCTTCCGCAGGTTCATACTGCTTTGCATCAATTTCACCAAAAGACCCATCACACGTTACAACCACCCCGATCGTAGAATGATCTGTGATAACTTTTTTTGTCCCGATTGCTGCTGCCTTTGTAAATGGAATCTCGTAATCAAACCATGGTGTTTTTACAAGTCTCTCTTCTTCTCCTTCCATATGACCTGTTGCACCTTTTACCATATAACCTACACAATCAATGAGGCGTACATTTAATTCTATTCCATCTTCTACTTTAATAGAAACTGCTTCATTTGGGACAAATTTCGGCTCAGTTGTCATGATTGTTTTACCGCTTGATGACTGGGGAAGTTCATCATTCGCACGATTTCTGTCATTCTCGTCCTCGATATTGGGTAATACCATCAGGTTCATAAAACGCTTGATAAATGTGCTTTTCCCTGTACGCACCGGACCAACAACCCCTATGTAAATCTCCCCATTTGTTCTTGCCTTCATATCTTTATATACATTAAACTGATCCATAAGTTCCTCCTTCATAGACTGATAAAGTATATGAAGGTTCTAAGAAAAAAAGACCAGAAAACAGTATATTTACCGTATCTGGTCTTTTGTAACATTCCAATATGTATCTTATACTCCCTGGAAGAATCTTTCTTTTACTTCATCAACAGGCATATCTTTTCCTGTGAATAATTTAAAAGATGCAACTCCCTGCCATAATAACATTCCTTTTCCTGGAACTGTGATACATCCATGTTCTTTTGCTTCTCTTAAGAATCTTGTTTCTTCTGGATTGTATACAACGTCTGCTACAACTAATCCTTCGTGGAACATTGTTGTATCTGTGATCACTGTTGTATCTTCTTTTGGTTTCATTCCAAGCAATGTTCCATTTACTAAGATATCTGCTCCATCAATCTTTGTGCGCATTGTATCTTTTGCATCTAGATCATATAATTCCACCTGACATGCTGGTACTTTGGCTTTGATCTTCTCAACCATCTTCTGGGCTCTTTCAAAAAATGGATCTCTTGGGTTAAAAATTGTGATAGATTTTGCTCCATCTAATGCACACTGTACCTGAATGGCTGTTGCTGCTCCACCTGCTCCAAAGATTACGATATCTTTTCCTTCAACGCTGATTCCATGATCTTTTAAGTTTGCAACAAAACCTTCACCATCTGTGATATGTCCGTATAATTTTCCGTCTCTGTTTACGATTGTGTTTACAGCTCCGATCAGTTCTGCTGCTGGTGATAATTCGTCCATATTCTGGGCTGCTGCTGTCTTGTTTGGCATTGTAACGTTGCATCCCTGGATATTTAACAGACGCATGGATTTGATGAATTCTGGTACTTCCTCTTCTTTAATATCAAAGGCAAGATAAGCTCCATCGACTCCGCATGCCTGAAACCCGTAATTCTGCATCGCTGGTGATGCGGAATGTGAAACCGGTGAACCGATCAGTCCAAATAATTTTGTTGTTCCTGAAATTCTTGCTTCCACGTTTGTAATTCTCCTTTATTTCTTTATATTTTAAAAGGCAGATATTCTATCTTCCTTCGATGATTTCCTGAATCAAATCTCTCTCATCCATGTGATGTTTCACACCTTTGATCTCCTGATAATCTTCATGTCCTTTTCCTGCAAGGATAATAATATCTCCTGCTCCGGCATGTTCCATACAATATTTGATTGCTTCTTTACGGTCTGGGATTGTAACATATTCTCCATCTGCTTTATGAACACCAATCAAAATATCATTGATGATATCCATTGGTTCTTCATTTCTTGGATTATCAGATGTTACAACAGTAAGATCTGCAAGTTTTGATGATACTTCTCCCATCTCATAACGTCTTGCTTTTGCTCTGTTTCCACCACATCCAAATAAGCAATAGATCTTCTTTGGATTATATTTACGGATCGTTGTTAAAAGACTTTCAAGACTCATAGCGTTATGTGCATAGTCGATCATTAATGTATAATCTCCAGGAGTCTTGATGATCTCTAAACGTCCTTTGACCTGAATTGTATTTAATGCAGATAATACATCTTCTTTGACAATTCCCATATGGCGGCAAAGAGAGATTGCTGCCAATGAATTATATACTGTAAAATCTCCAGGGATATCTACATGTACGTTATATTCCTGTTTTCCCTTAAGATCATACGCAACTCCAAGATATCCAGGTTCCTGAATTCTTGTGATATTCTCTGCGTAGACATCATTTGTATCTTTCATTCCATAAGTTTCAATCGCACATGTATGGTCTTTGATGATTCTTTCTACATAATCATCATCTCCATTAACGATTCCCTGCTTACACTGCTGGAATAGTAAACTCTTGCAATGAATATAATCATCCATATCTTTATGCTCATTTTCCCCAATATGGTCTTCTGCAAGGTTTGTAAAAATTCCATAATCGAATTCAAATCCACTTGTTCGATGAAGCATCAAAGCCTGTGAAGATACTTCCATTACAACATTTTTAAGACCTGCATCTGCCATCTTACGGAAAGATTCCTGTACGATGTAAGATTCTGGTGTTGTATTGACGGATGGAATTTTTTCATCTCCAATGATCGTCTCAATCGTTCCGATCAGTCCTGTCTTTTGTCCTGCATGTTCTAAGACTGCACGGATCATATATGTTGTTGTTGTCTTTCCTTTGGTTCCTGTGATTCCGATCGTTGTCAATTCTTCTGCCGGATATCCAAAGTATGCTGCTGACATTTCAGCTAATGCAAGTCTTGTGTTATCAAACTTGATCACTGTTAAACTTTCTGGAACTTCTACATCTTTCTCTACAACGATCGCTGCTGCTCCAAGCTCTGCTGCCTGTGCTGCAAACTTATGTCCATCAAAAGCTGCTCCACTGATACATACAAATACACTGCCTTTTTCAATCTTTCTTGAATCATATACTAATGTAGAAATCTCTACATCTTCACTTCCCTGTACAAGGGTATATTCTGAGCGTTCTAATAATTCTTTTAAAATCATGTTCTATCTCCAATAATTCTTCTGTCTTTCTACTCTTAATCGTCAATTCCTGTAAGATCGATCTCACCATCAAATACTGTTGTTGCTGGTCCTGTCATAAAGATCGTATCTTTCTCTTCATCATATTCGATCTGAAGGTCTCCACCTAAGAGATGTACTAAGACTTTCTTTCCTGTTTTCTTATTTAAATAAGATGCATAAGCACTTGCACATGCTCCTGTTCCGCAGGCAAGAGTTTCTCCTGCACCTCTCTCCCATACACGCATCTTAATTGTATTCTCATCAACTACTTCGATAAATTCTGTATTCACGCGATCTGGAAACATTGGATGATTCTCAAACTTCGGTCCGATCTTCTCAATGTCAATATCTGCAACAGAATCCACAAATACAACTCCATGAGGATTTCCCATGGAAATACATGTGATATTATATTCTTTTCCATCAACGATCACTGGCTGATCGATCACTTCTGTAAGATCATCATAGATTGCTGGAATCTTAGAAGCTTCTGTAATTGGTGCTTCCATGTCAACCTTTACCCATGTAACCTTGCCATCTTCTACTGTAAGGTCTAATTCTTTGATTCCACCCTTTGTCTCGATCGTGATCGTCGTTTTATCTGTTAGTCCATAATCATAGACATATTTAGCAATACAGCGGACACCATTTCCGCACATGGCTCCTTCAGAACCATCAGAGTTATACATGGCCATTCTAAAATCAGCCTTATCTGACGGACAGATACAGATCATTCCATCAGAACCAATTCCAAAATGCCGGTCACTGATAAATTTTGCCACTTTATTCGGGTTATTGATCTTTTCTTCTAAACAGTTTACATATACGTAGTCATTGCCACAACCGTGCATCTTTGTAAATTTCATGTAATCAACTCCTTTTTTGTTGTTTTACGAATAAACATTTTTATTTTATCACATCAACGTGTTAATTGTACAGATACAATCTTTGAATTTGTATTTCAAAATCAAATGATATCATTACAAAAATAAATGAGGAATACTCCTTATCATCTTTGATAAAGAATACTCCTCATAATATTTCTTAACGATGCATAAATCTTATGCCTGTTCTAACAGTTTTTCAATTCCTGCTTTCTTTACACATACACAAAACAGATCCATTGCCTGCTGTAATTCTTCTACTGTAGGGTAAGAAGGTGCAAGTCTGATGTTACTGTCTTTTGGATCTTTCTTATATGGATATGTAGCACCTGCTCCAGTTAATGTAACTCCTGCTTCTTTGGCAAGTTCCACCACTCTCTTTGCACATCCTGGAAGAACATCTACAGATACAAAGTATCCACCCTTTGGACTTTCCCATGAAATTAATCCGCTTCCAGCAAGTTCTTTGTCTAATGTATTAAGAACTGTCTCAAATTTAGGTTTTAAACAGTCTGCTAAAATCTGCATATGTTTTCTGATTCCATCTGCATTCTTAAAGAACTGTACATGACGAAGCTGATTGATCTTGTCATATCCGATTGTCTGGGCTGTCATAACTTTCTTAATCTCTGCGATATTATCATCACTAGATGCAATAATAGATACTCCTGCACCTGGGAATGTAATCTTTGATGTTGAGAAGAAATAGTATGCTCTGTTATCATTTCCTGCTTCTTTACATGCATCTAAGATATTCTTAACTTTCACATCCTCAAAGATTGGATGTACTCCATATGCATTATCCCAGAAGATTCTGAAATCTTTGGCTGCTGTCTTCATGGAAGCAAGACGGTCAACTGTCTCATCACTGTAGCAGATTCCCTGTGGGTTAGAATATTTTGGTACACACCAGATTCCTTTGATACTTTCATCTTCTGCTACTAATTTCTCTACCTGATCCATATCTGGACCTTCTGGTGTCATATCAACTGTGATCAGTTCAAATCCTAATGTTTCTGTAACCATGAAATGTCTGTCATATCCTGGTGCTGGACATAAGAATTTTACTTTCTCAAGCTGTCCCCAAGGTTTTTCTCCTTCTGTTCCAAATACGACCAGTCTCATCATCTGATCAAACATCAGATTCAGACTTGCATTTCCTCCAACGATGATATTCTTCGCTGGGATATCAAGCAGATCACTGAAAATCTCTTTCATCTCTGGAAGTCCATCAAGGACTCCGTAATTACGCACATCTAAGCCATCTTTTGCATGATAATCCGTCATCGTCTCAAGCATTCCATTTGCATGATCGATCTGGTCTGGTGCTGGTTTTCCTCTTGCCATGTTGAGTGAAAGATCAAGATCTTTAAATTCCTGATACTTTTTGTTTACTTCCACTTCCTGCGCCTGTAACTCTTCTTTTGACATTTCCCTAAATGATTCCATTGTTGTCTTCCTTCCTTCATGTTTTTATGTTTTGTATATGTTTATGTTTTTATATTATATAAAATCTGATTAATCCCATTCCAGATTTGTATGTTCCTGTTTTTTCTCACGAAGGAGTAAGTTTGAAACTTCCTCTTTTGGATCTGCATTTTCAAATAGTACTCTGTTCACTGCTTCCACGATTGGTACAGATACATTGCACTTCTTTGCAAGTCCAAGGGCTGCTTTGGCTGAATATACACCTTCTACAACCATTTTTACTTCTTTCATGGCCTCATCGGCAGTCATACCTTTTCCCATTAAATATCCTGCTTTACGATTTCGACTATGTACACTTGTACATGTAACGATTAAATCTCCAACTCCTGTAAGTCCTGAGAATGTCTCTGGCTTTCCTCCCATGGCTTCTCCAAGACGTGTAAGCTCCGCAATTCCTCTTGTCATTAACGCTGCTTTTGTATTGTCTCCATATCCAAGACCATCAACTGTTCCGGCTGCTAATGCGATAACATTTTTTAATGCTCCTCCTAGTTCGATTCCGATAATATCTGAACTTGTGTATACACGGAATACTTTATTCATAAATACGTCCTGAAGCATCTCTGCTGTCTTTTTATTTTTTGCACCAATTACAACCGTTGTAGGAATTCCTATTCCTACTTCTTCTGCATGACTAGGTCCTGATAATACGCAAACTTCTGCATTTGGAATTTCTTCTTCGATGATATCAGATAATGTCTTATATGTAACATCTTCAATACCTTTTGCAACATTCACAATGATCTGCCCATCTTTCACGAAAGGAGACATCTGTTTTGCGACCGTACGAACAACTGGTGAAGGAACTGCCATAACAACAACATCTTCATCTGTTAAAGCTGTTTCAAGATCTGCTTCAATTACGATATTATCTGGTAATTTTACACCTGGTAATTTTTCCTGCTGTTCTCTCTTTGTAGAAAGCATCTCGATTTCATGTGGATCATGTGTCCATAAAGTCACCTCATGTCCATTATTTGCTAATAACACTGCAAGAGCGCTTCCCCAGCTTCCTGCACCAATAACGCTGACTTTCTTCATAGTCTTAGTTCCTCCTAACGTTTTACTTTCTGACCTAATTTATTCTCAGTACCATTCATCAAACGAACAATATTTGCACGATGGCGCCAGATTGCCATGGCCGTAAAAATACATCCAACAACGACTAATTTCCAGTCTTGTGGATTGTTAAAATACAAAATAAACGGTATGATCAGTACCATGCAGATCGATCCCAATGATACATACTTTGAAATGATCGTAATGATCAAAAATACTGCTGCACAGATCAACCCAAGCTGCCAGTGAAATGCAAAAATAACTCCCCCTGTTGTTGCAATTCCTTTTCCACCTTTAAATCCAAGGTAAAACGGAAAATTATGTCCTAGTACTACTGCAAACCCTGTCAAAAGCCAAAGATAAGCTTCTCCCTCTACACCAAATGCAGGCATGATCACATATCTTGCAAGATTAACTGCCACAAGTCCTTTGGCTGCATCTCCAAGAAACGTAATGATCGCTGCTGTCTTTCCGAGGGTTCTTAATGTATTCGTTGTCCCGGAATTTCCACTTCCGTAATCTCTAATGTCGATCTTGTTTACACGCCCGACAATATATCCTGTCTGGATGCACCCAAATAAATATCCGACGATCATACACACAACAATACAAACTACCATTATCTTTCCTTCCTTTCCCTCGCAATGATATGGATTGGTGTTCCTCTGAATCCAAATGTATTACGGATCTGATTTTCAAGATATCTTGTGTATGAAAAATGCATCAATTGACGATCATTGATAAATACAACAAATGTTGGTGGTTTCACAGAAACCTGTGTAATATAGTAAAGTTTTAATCTCTTTCCTTTGTCTGATGGTGGCTGTTTCATAGCAACCGCTTCTGTAAGAATCTCGTTTAAGACTCCTGTCTGTACACGTAATGCATGGTTCTCGATAACCATATCAAGTACATCAAAGATCTTAGGAAGTCGCTGTCCAGTCTTCGCAGAAATGAAAACAAGCTCTGCATAAGACATATAAGATAGTACTTCTCTGACCTGATTTGTAAATTTGTAAATTGTCTTATCGTTCTTCTCGATCAAATCCCATTTATTGACCGCAATGATCATACCTTTTCCGCGTTCATGTGCAATTCCTGCGATCTTGGCATCCTGTTCTGTAATTCCTTCTTCTGCATCAATAACTAAGATTGCCACATCGCAACGTTCTACAGCTGCAACAGTACGGATGACACTGTAACGTTCAATATCTTCTTTCACTCTGGCCTTCTTTCGAAGTCCCGCTGTATCGATGAATACATATTCTTTTCCATTACGTTTCACTGTTGTATCGATCGCATCTCTTGTTGTTCCAGCAATATCAGAAACAATTAAACGATCTTCTCCTAATAACTTGTTGATCAGAGAAGATTTTCCTGCGTTTGGTTTTCCGATAATTGCAACTCTTGGTCTCTCATCTTCTTTCTCATCTGCATCCTGTGGATTACAATGAACAAGAACTTCATCTAACAGATCACCAAATCCAATCTTAGAATTTGCTGAAACTGGGAATGGCGTTCCAAGTCCCAGATTGTAAAATTCATAAGTATCCAGAACGAATTTCTCATAATTATCTACTTTGTTGACCGCTAAAACAATTGGTTTTCCAGATCGTCTTAACATATCTGCCACCTGATAATCGGCATCAACAAGTCCCTGTCTTACGTCTGTAAGAAAGATGATTACATCAGCTGTTTCCATCGCGATCTCTGCCTGTCCTCTCATATGACTTAATAGCAGATCACCGCTATCTGGTTCAATACCGCCTGTATCAATCAATGTAAACTGGTAGTTTAACCATGTTACATCTGCATAGATACGGTCTCTTGTTACTCCCGGTGTGTCTTTTACAATTGAAATTTTTTCTCCTGCCAGTGCATTAAACAATGTAGACTTTCCTACATTGGGTCTTCCTACAATGGCAATGATCGGCTTACTCATAATCTATATACCTCTCTAAATGTTTCAAAAACCTGTACTGTTTCTAAGTATACCTTATCTTATGAAATTCGTCCAGTGTGAAGAATTTCACAAAATAAAATACTATTTTTATATCATATTATAATACGATGAATGCTGCTAAATTCCCACGTTTTCCATGACTTGCTCTATGTGAAAACAATAAGTCCGGATTGCAGCATGTGCAGATATCTGTAATATCTAGATTCTCTGGAAGAATTCCTGCTTCTGTTAAAATGATCTCATTTGCTTTCCAAAGATCTAACTGATATTTTCCATTTCCTTTATCATCCAGAAATTCCTTTGCATCATGTCCTGTCAGTTCTTTCTTAAATTTCTCTGCAACATCCTCGCTGACTTCATAGCAGCTTCGACAAATTGATGGCCCGATCGCTGCAACGATATTTTCTTTTTTGCATCCATATTCACTTTCCAAAAATCGTACCATCTTGGCACCGATCCTTCCAACTGTTCCTCTCCATCCAGAATGTGCCAATGCTGCAACCTTTTCTACAGGATCATAAAAGAATAATGGAACACAATCTGCATATCCTGTATAAAGCGGAATTCCTGGCTCATTTGTTGCAAGACCATCCATATCTTTCATGACTTTTCCGCAGTCTTCTTTTGTTACTTTATGGATTTTTGTCTCATGGATCTGATTAGAAAACACAAGTTTTGTATGATCAAATCCAATTGCTTTCCCGATTCGCCTGAAATTTTCATCCACGGCTTCCTTTTTATCACAACGGTTATAGCTTAAATTCAGTGTTGCAAACATCCCTTCACTGACTCCACCTATCCGAGTTGAAAATCCATGTCTGACTCCTGCTTGATCTAATTTCCTAAATGTCAGATATGGAACATTTCCTTCATGTAATATCGTAGACTGATTGTCATTTGATTTCTTAAAATGCATGTTTTATCACCCTGATCTTCTTTCCTAAAATCTCTACTACATCAAAACGCATCTGCTGTTCAAAGGATAAATGATTCTTCTTTAAATAAATCATTGCACTCTTTCGAATCTTTTGCTGTTTTCTTTGATCTACAGCCTGTGCCGGATATCCTTTTTTATCATCTTTTCTGTATTTCACTTCCACAAAAACCAATGTTTGACCTTCTTTTGCTATGATATCAATCTCTCCGACTTTCGTATAGAAGTTTTGTTCAAGAATATCATATCCTTGCTGTCCTAAAAACCAGCAGGCAATCGCTTCTGCCTTTGCCCCGGTTTCTCTGTTATTCTTCTTCATATTATATAGTTCTTTTTATATGTATTTCTTTACAAATGTTCTTCTGTGAATATCGCAGATTCCCTGTTTTTTGATTCCTTCAATATGTGCTTTTGTTCCATATCCTTTATTCTTTGCAAAATCATATCCCGGATAGACTGCATCATATTCTTTCATCATTCGGTCTCTTGTAACTTTTGCAACAATACTTGCCGCTGCAATTGACGCACTTTTTGCATCACCTTTGATGATCGGTACCTGCTCGATGTCTACCTCTGGGATTGTAACTGCATCATTTAATAAAAGATCTGGTTTTACGGAAAGCTTTGAAATTGCCTGCTGCATTGCTTTATAAGTTGCCTGCAGGATATTGATCTCATCGATCACTTTCTCTGAAGACATTCCAATTCCGATCGCTACTGCTTTTTCATAAATCTCATCATATAAAAGTTCTCTTTTCTTCTCAGAAAGTTTCTTGGAATCATTCAGATATAAGATATCACAATCTTTTGGTAAAATCACTGCTGCTGCAACAACCGGACCTGCAAATGGTCCTCTTCCAACTTCATCAATTCCGCAGATGGACTGACGATCCGCATATTCTCTCTCGAAAGAAAACATTTTATACATTCTTTCTTTTTCAAGTCTTAACTTTTCTAATTTTCTGGCTTCTCGCTCTTCTTTCTTTGTCATAAAATCCTTCCTATGGGCGGATCACTCCTGCACTCTTCCAAGGATAGAATCTAAAGACGACCCTTCCTGTAATCTCTGCCCTCTTTACTGTACCAACCTCTTTGTATCTGCTGTCATTGCTGTTATCTCTGTTATCCCCTAGAACAAAATATTCATCTGATTTAAGATGCAGTTCTGACTTCAACTCACATGGATCCGTTGTATGATCCTTAGAATAATCTTTCACTTCTTTATTGTTCACATAAACTTTTCCTTTTGCGATCTTCACAGTTTCTCCTGGAAGTGCGATCACTCGTTTCACAAAAAACTGATCCCCGCCTTCTGGACCAGGAAATACGATAATTTCGTATCTTTTAGGATTACGAAAACGATATGTCAGCTTATCTAACAACACTTGATCTTGGTCATGCAGCTGCAGCTCCATTGAATGCCCGCTTACTTTTGTTCTCTCTCCCACATATGTGATCATCAAAAAAGCAAATGCGATTGTGATCAGAATAGTTACCAGTAATCTTATTATACTTTTAAACATTGTTTTACCTGCCCCATAAGAGACTTTTATGCCTCTTTTATTTCCTCTGGAATTTCCAAAGAAATCTTTCCTAATTTCCCATTTCTGAATTCTTCTAGCAGAATCTTGGATGCTTTTTCGTAATCTAATTCATTTCCTTTCATCTTACAATTACGATTCATTGCAACCTGCTCTAAAATCTTCACTTTGTCTTCGCTTTCATCTACCTGATAACGATCTGCTAAAATTCCTTTATAATGACTTTTCAGATATTCGATCAGTTCAATTGCCATTTCATCTTGATTTAAAATCTCATCTCTGATAGACCCGATCAATGCAAGACGTAATCCAACCTGCTGATCTTCAAATTTAGGCCACAAAATCCCTGGTGTGTCTAATAATTCAATATTTTTATTTAACTTGATCCATTGTTTTCCTTTTGTAACACCTGGTTTATTTCCTGTCTTTGTACAGGCTTTTCCAACCAGACTATTAATAAAGGTTGACTTCCCAACGTTTGGAATTCCTGCGATCATTGCTCTGATCGGACGATTTTTAATTCCTCGTTTTCTGTCTCTTTCTAATTTTTCTTTGCACGCATCCATGACGATCGCCTGTGTCCCTTTGACACCTTTTCCGGATCTTGCATTTGTCCTTGCTACATAAAATCCTTTTTCTTTAAAATATTCTTCCCATTGTGCAGTCACTCGTTCATCCGCCATATCTGTCTTATTTAATAAGATCAGTCTTGATTTATTCGCTGCTAACTGGTCAATATCAGGGTTCCTGCTGCTTAGTGGAATTCTTGCATCCACAAGCTCGATCATGATATCGATCAGTTTCATATTTTCCTGCATCATACGTTTTGCTTTGGTCATATGACCTGGGTACCACTGAAAATCCATTTTTCTATCTCCTTCCCTCTGTTATCACTGCCAGTATTTGATACCGACTTTTCCAACAATATTTGATCTTTTTATATTTCCAACACTTGCACTTCTGGAGTCCTCACTATTATTGTAGTTATCTCCTACGACAAAGTACTGTTCGCTCTTTAATGTAATTTCTTCTGATGCAAGTCCTGCGGATAAAATCTTTTGACTGGAATATGCTTTTGTTTTCTTTCCATTTACATAAATTCGTCCATTCTTGATCTGAACTTTTTCTCCAGGAAGTCCAACAACTCGTTTTACATAATAATTTCCATTCTTATCATCTGCCTTAAATACGATCACATCATATCTACTTGGTCCTTTGATCTGATAGATCAAACGATTTACCAGATGCTTTTCACCTTTTTTGATCGATGGTGACATTGAATCTCCCTGAATCGTAAAACTGAAACATACGAATCGCACGATCAAAAATGCAAGTAACACAACACCTACAAATTTAAGTGCATATTGAATAATAATTTCTCTTTGCTGACGTTGTTTCTTACGCATCTGATAGGTCATTGTATATCCTTTCCTCATAGAGAACTCCTTTCCTTATATAATTTCTCTGTGTGATATTATATAGCAAAATCCTATATAATAAAACAGGGATAAGCTTATACAGCCTATCCCTCTCTTTTGATAATCTCTGTCTGATTATACTCTTTCTTTTACTTTTGCTGCTTTACCAACACGATCACGTAAGTAGTATAATTTAGCACGTCTTACTTTACCACGTCTTACTACTTCAATCTTTTCGATGATTGGAGAATGTACTGGCCATGTTTTTTCAACACCAACACCACTTGCCTGTTTTCTTACAGTAAATGTTTCGCGTGCTCCACCATTCTGTCTTTTGATGACTGTTCCTTCGAAAACCTGGATTCTTTCACGGTTTCCTTCTTTTACTTTCGCGTGAACTCTTACAGTGTCTCCTGTTTTGAATTCAGCAACTTCTCTTAACTGTGCATCTTCGATGCTTTTAATAATATCCTGTGCGCTCATTGTTGTTCCTCCTTGAACGTTTTTAGATGTTCTTAATACCAAATGTAACAGAGGACCATCCATATTTATAACAACTTGAACATATTATCATATTTTTTTGTATGCTGCAAGCCTTTTTTTGTATTTTTTTCAATTCAGATATCTTTATATGCTTGCTCTATATATTAGTATTAAATTAATACAAATTTCTCCATCGCCTTGGCAACACCATTTTCCTCATTCGTTACCGTAATATAATCTGCAATCTCTTTTATTTCATCGATTCCATTTTCCATGGCTACAGAAAATCCTGAGCATTCTAATAATTCCCTGTCATTATCTGCATCTCCACAGCCCATGACCTCTTCCCTTTTAATTCCAAGACTCTTAGCCAAATGAAGAAGCCCATCTCCTTTATTACATCCTTTTTTGGAGATTTCAATGTTCTTTGGAAGAGAACTTGAATACTGGATATCATCAAATCTTTCTAATGCTTTCCAGACCTTTGCTCTTTCTTCCTTTGTACGAAATAATAAAGTTATTTTCTCTACTGTTTCCGTCTTGTCATGTTCTTTTAAAAAATCTTCCAGATCATTGATCAGTTTTCTTGAATTATGAATGATCGCTTTCGTATTAGAATCTAATTGATAATAATCAACATTTTCCATGTCTTTTCTCGCAGCATATGATTGTCCATTCATACTGTAACTTTGCATTACATCAAATTGTTTTAGAAAATCCATTAATTCCAAAATCCTTTTTTGCTCAAACTGATTTTTATAAAGAACTTTCTTTTCTTTTAAATCATAGATTGTCGCCCCATTACTGAAAATCCCATAACGGATTTCTTCCATATCTTTTAATTCTTGTGGAAGTGCATTGACCGCTCGTCCTGTTGCAGGTGCAAAAACAACACCTTGACTAACCGCACGTCGGATGACATTCTGTGTATATTGTGTGATCTTACGTTCTCTATTTAAAAGGGTTCCATCCATATCAACCGCAACAAGTCTGATCTTACTTGTTCCCATTGTTTTCTTCCATCTCCTTCTCATATGCTTCCCAAAGATCTGGTCTTCTCTCTTTGGTTCGTTTCACTGACTGTTCATGTCTCCATTTGCGGATATTCTCATGATGCCCTGAGAGAAGGACTTCTGGTACTTCTTTATCTAAGAATACAGGTGGTCTTGTGTACTGCGGATATTCAAGCAATCCATTTTCAAAGGATTCATCCCCTGCGGAATCATCATTATGTAAGACTCCTGGAACCAGTCTTGAAATCGAATCAATCATAACCATTGCTGGAAGTTCACCTCCAGTCAATACATAATCCCCAATAGATACATAATCTGTAACGATCTCTTCTAAAACTCTCTCATCGATTCCTTCATAATGTCCACATAAAAAGACCAATTCTTCTTCCTTTGCAAGTTCTTTTGCCATCTCCTGATGAAACGTTGTTCCCTGCGGAGTCAAATAAACGACTCTTGGCTTTTTCTTCATGTTTTTTGTAAGATCTTTATACGCACGATAAACCGGCTCCGGCTGCATCACAAGTCCAGCTCCACCTCCATATGGATAATCATCTACTTTCATATGCTTATTGGTAGAATAATCACGGATATTAACCGCATTGATCTCAAGAAGTCCTGCATCGATCGCTCTGCCGATAATACTTGTATTAAGCCCATCCATTACCATCTTTGGAAACAATGTTAATATATGAAATCTATTCATCTAATAATCCTTTCATCACATGAACTGTAATCTCGCCTTTTTGAAGATCTACTTTCTTGATACATTCTCTGATCGCCGGAAGCAAAATTTCTTTCCCATCTTCCATTTTCACTTCATAGACATCATTTGCACCCGTCTGTAAAACATCTGTTAATTTTCCAAGAACTTCTCCATTATCCTCTCTGATCACAGAAAGGCCGATCAGATCTGCAATAAAGTATTCATCTTTACCAAGAGGCACTGCCTGATCTCTTGTAACAAACAGTCCTTTTCTCTTATACATCTCTACTTCATTAATATTTGTAAATTCTTTAAATTTTAAAACTGGCTGATTCTTTACGAATTTACATGATACTACATGTAATAATTTTCTTTCTTTTCCTGTATCTAAATATACTTCTTTTAATTTCTTAAATCGTTTGATATCATCTGTCATCGGAAATACTTTGACTTCCCCTGCGATACCATGTGTGTTCGCGATCGCTCCTACTTGTAAGAATTCTTCCATAAGTTTAATTCCTTTCATTTATTTTCTTCTTATTTATTGTATAGAAAGGTTTGGGAAAACTCAACTAGTTTTTAAATTTTAATTTACGTAATCGAAACCACTACCGGATGTGTATGGAGAACAGTATTTACTGTAAATTAGTTTTTTCATGACAGAAGATATGAAGTTTGAATGTATCTCAAACATCTCATCAAATCGGTGTTCTTAAGTTCCTTTGATCTTCTGTTAACGAATACAAAAGCCTACCGTCGCAAATTAGAATTTATCCCCACACTTCTTCTGCGATTTCTTTTACAAGTTTAAGTTTCGCCCACTGCTGTTCTTCTGTCAGTTTATTTCCGATCTCGCATGACGCGAATCCGCACTGTGGGCTTAAATATAGGCGGTCAAGTGGTACATATTTTGCTGCTTCATGAATTCTTGCGATCACTTTTTCTTTGTCTTCTAGTTCTGGTGTTTTTGTAGTCACTAGTCCTAAAACTACTTTCTTATCTCCGCTTACTTTCGCAAGTGGCGCAAATCCTCCTGATCTCTTATCATCATATTCCAGATAATATGCATTGACTGATTATCTCTGTGCGTATCAACTCTTACATAATCGATCCTGGTTCCAATGTCCATTCTTAATCACCTGATACGTCGGTAAATTTTCTAATCTTGTGAATTGTCCACACGATTGACTTCAGGTATATGATAAAAAATAAATAAACGATCGGAAGAGCAGCATTAGAATTTTGCCACGTTTTTTGCGGATTCGAAGCTGGCTTGGTGCGATGTTTGAGCCTCAAAGAATTCAAATTTGAATACCCTTGAAAGCGAGTTTCGCAAGGAAAGCCAGCGAATCAGCGATCTGCAAAAACGTGAGTAAAATTCTCTAGCTACTCTTCCGATCGTTTATTTATTTTTATCATATACTCGAAATCTACAGTTGGCCAATTACAAAATTTAAAATTTATTTCAATGCCGCCAATGTCTTAACAACCAGTTCCCATGTACGTTCCGTAGATGAAATACTCAATACTTCATTTGTCGTATGAATATGTTCCATCTGAGGACCAAAGGATACCGCATCAAGTCCTGGTAATTTTGAAGCAAAGATTCCACATTCCAGTCCTGCATGAATTCCTTCAACCACAGGTTCTTCTCCATTGTATAAATCTTTGTATGCCTCAACCATAACTTCGCGTAGTCTGGAATCTGCTTTATACTCCCATCCTGGATATGGTCCTACGATTTCTATCTCTCCACCTAATGTTTCAGACAGAGATGTCAATTGAGCGATCAGATACTGTTTCTCTGTTTCACTGGAACTTCTAACTGCAAATGTCATCTGTACTTCAGAATCTTTCGTTGTTAAAATCCCCATATTTAGTGATGTCTGTACCAATCCTTCAATCTCTGGATTCATTCTCTGAACACCATTTGGCATATGAACCATTGCAGTCACTACTGCAAATGTTGTATCTTCTGTAAATGTCTCTACGTCAGCAGTTTCTTTTACATTTACTGTTAATCTTGCACCAGGATCTGTCACTTTATATTCTTCTTTGATCTGTGCAAATGTATTTTCAATGATCTGTTTTGCTTCTTCTACTTCTTCTGGCAGTACTGCAACAGATGCTTCGCTGAATTTCGCGATCGCATTGTCTTTTTCTCCACCATTTACTGAAACAAGCTGCATTTCAACCTCATTGAACAAACTTAACAACACTCTTGCCATTGCACAGTTTGCATTCATACGTCCTTTGATGATCTCAACTCCAGAATGTCCACCTGTAAATCCATCCATTTTAATCTCGATGACTGATGCATTGACTGTTTCTGTCTCATATGGAATCTTGCAGATCACAGATGCTCCACCTGCACAGCTGACTGTGAATACGCCCTCATCTTCAGAGTCCATATTCATAAATAAACGTCCTTTCAGATCAGAAACATCAATGGTTGCTGCTCCTAACATACCGATTTCTTCATTGACTGTGAAAATCGCTTCAATCGGTGGATGTGCCATTTCTTCATCATCTAATACGGCAAGTGTGTATGCAACGGCAATTCCATCATCTCCACCTAAGGAAGTTCCTTTGGCTAAAATATAATCTCCATCAATTTCTAAGTCTAATCCTTCTTTTTCCATATCTTTGTCGCAGTCTGATTCTTTCACTGCTACCATATCCATATGTCCCTGAAGGATGACTGGATCAGAATCTTCATACCCTTTTGATCCATCTTTCCAGATGATCACATTTAAATCTTCATCCTGTCTGTATTTTAATCCATGTGCTTTCGCAAAATCTACCAGATAATCACTGATCTGCTGTAAATTTCTTGACCCATGAGGGATTGCACAAATCTCCTCAAAATATTGAAATACTTTGTTTGGCTGTAATTCTCCTAATACTGACATCTCTATGTCCTCCTTATTTTTTATGCATTTTATAACGACTACCCTCTTTTTCAAGCTGGTTCGTCTTCAGCATATATTCTACAAGTTTTTTTGCATAGTCTCTCTTATCCTTTACAACCGCTCTATTTCTTGAAAATGGCTGTTTTGCTTCGAGACCTTCGCAAATTTGTTCCACTTGTGAAATTGTAATGTATTCATTTTGTTTTAAATACTTTTTTATTTTATCCTGTCCTTTGCTAAAAAGCAAATTCATCAGGTCATTTGTCTGATTCTTTTGTTTAACGATTCCCCATCCATATAGGATCATCGTCGCTATGGCAAATAAAACAATACCTATGATCGCTGTTGATAATTTCATTTTAAATTCCTTTTACCTAATAAGGTTTATTCTTCAAAAATAATGTATTTGTTTCTTTCTAAAATTGCAAAATATTGTGACAATCTCTCGTATAATTGTGTCGCTGCACCTTCATGAGCGCTTTCAAGTTCTTTCCCTATCTCGTAAATACTTTTCTTTCCATCGATCTTCTGCCACACAAAACTTCCATATTCATCTAATTTGATGAAACTATATCGTGGCCTTTTAAACAATTTCTGTGCGATTGTATTATAGAATCCCTTATTTTCTACAGTGATTTCTACAATTCCATCTTCTAATACTTCCCATTTCATATCATTGATCTTCGGGATATGATCAATATAATTCTTCTTATCTTTCATCAATTCACCTTTTTATTTAGAAAGCACTACTGCGTGATCGCAGCAGTGCTTTCTTCTCACTGAAATACATATTTATTTTATTATTTTTCTGCATCTACTTCAATCGTCTTTTTATTTCTTGTGAAGTAGAATAGTGTAGCAAGTAATACTATAAACGCTACTAAACCAACCCAGTTGCCAGTCGTTTCAAAAGCTCCTCCATATACGGAAGAAAGATCGATCTTATCCGCAACATTAAATACTGCTAATACAGCAAGAAGGATACCAACGATACCTTCTCCTGCGATCATACCTGCCGCATAAAGGACACCTCTGTCTGATCCATCTTTTCTCGCTTTATCACTGTCGTATTTTTTCTTATTGTCAACAAACCAACGAATAACTCCACCAACCATGATTGGTGCACTTAAGTAAATTGGTAAATAAAGACCAATAGAGAATGCTAATACTGGAATTCCAAGGATCTCAACAACAATGGCGATAAATGCTCCCATGAAGATCAATACCCATGGTAATGTACCACCCATAACACCTTCAACAACCATCTTCATCAAAGTTGCCTGTGGTGCAGGAATCTGGTCAGAACCGAATCCCCATGCTGCATTCAGAAGATACATAACTCCTCCAATCGCAAATGCTGCCACAATAGCACCGATCAATTCACCGATCTGCTGTAATCTAGGTGTCGCACCTACGATATAACCTGTCTTTAAATCCTGTGAAGTATCACCAGCCATAGCTGCAATGATACAAATAACTGTACCAATGGAAATTGCTGATACCATACCTGTTGCTCCTGTATTACCAGTTGCTTTTAAGATAAATGTTGTTACGATCAGTGTTGCGATCGCCATACCTGATACTGGGTTATTGCTACTTCCTACAATACCAACCATTCTGGATGATACAGTTGCAAAGAAGAAACCAAAGACAACAATCATCAATGCTCCTAAGAGGCTTACTGGAATCTCTGGTAATAACCAGATTAAAGCTGCAATGATCAATACTCCTCCAAGAACAACTTTCATAGATAAATCCTGCTGCGTTCTTAGCTGACTATCACCTGTCTTACCAAATCCTTTCATGGCATGTCCAAATGTCTTAACCATAGTAGGGAATGTCTTGATCAAACTGATCAGTCCACCTGCTGCTACAGCACCTGCACCGATATATCTGACATAATTACTCCAGATCTGAGAAGCAGATAACTGATTAAAAGCTAGTGTCTTTCCTGCTTCATCAACAACCTTTGATACAGAATCTCCACCAAAATAAGCGATTGCAGGAATTAACACAAGATATGATAACACACCACCTGCGAAAATATAACTTGATACCTGTGCTCCACAGATATAACCTACACCTGCTAACGCTGGAAGGACATCCATACCAACAGAGGTTGTATAATTTCCCTGCATTGAGAATTGAACTTCACTAGGGAAAAGTTTTAAACCATCTGCAATAAATTTATAAACTGCTGCAATTCCAAGTCCTGCAAATACAACTTTTGATTTGCTTCCACCCTGTTCTCCAGCTAAAAGTACTTCTGCACAAGCTGTTCCTTCAGGATAAGGAAGTGTTCCATGTTCTTCTACGATCAGGGCTGTACGAAGAGGTACCATAAAAAGTACTCCTAAAATACCACCGCAAAGAGCGATCAATGCAATAGATACGAAAGATGGAGCACTCACTCCACTTCCTTTTTCTGATGCCCAGATAAAAATAGCAGGAATTGTAAAAATTGCTCCTGCCGCTAATGATTCACCTGCTGAACCAATTGTCTGTACCATGTTATTCTCAAGAATGGAATCTTTCTTTAAGATCATTCGGATCACACCCATAGAAATAACTGCCGCTGGAATAGAGGCTGATACAGTCATACCAACTCTTAATCCTAAATAAGCGTTGGCACCACCAAATATAACCGCTAGGATCATACCAAGAATTACTGATGTAACTGTAAATTCGGGTAACACTTTATCTGCGGGAATAAATGGCTTAAAGTCATTTTTCTTTTCCATTTTTCTCTCCTATTTTCAATATATATTTCACTGTATCTTTCTATTATACTAAATTGTTGAAGAAAATGGAACCCCTTATTTTTTTAAGATTCCAACCCGTCATTCAACACATCTTACGTTTTCCCTGATTTCATCCAATAAGTCACTTGCTCCACTTCCCAATAAAAACCACAATTCCATCAAACATTTCATATTATCTGTCTGAGAAAACCTTAATTCTTATCTGATACCATTCTCCATACACACCACATTAAATTGGCCAACTCCACAACTTAAAATTTAAAATAAATCCAGCATATTATCCAAATATACTTCTTCCCTCACATGAATCTGATATTCTGGCTTTACCATATAATAAAGCAGAAACTCCAATACTAAAGCACTTCCAAGGCTTCGTCCTTCTATTTTGAAATTAGAGAACCCCATTGGCAAGTAAGTATTTTTAATATCATCAACACTTATAAATCCTGGATTTTTCATTGCTTTTGAAAAGCGGTATCCTTGATCAGCTTCTGGTGCTTGGCAGATATGTTCTGAAATATTTTCTCCTAAATTTTTCCTGCTGACTGTTTCGTAGCACTGCTTTCTTTCCTTACATCCATACCAACAGCATTCATTGCATAAGAATTCTACCTTATCTTTTTCCACGTTTGATAATTTTTTCAATTGATCAAATGCTTTATTCAAGCGAAAATCTGGTACAACGTATTTAAAATCTTCTTTCTTTACCTCATTTAAAAATTCTTCAAAGTTTGTTAAAACTTTTGTCGTTGAAGAAACAAAATATAAGCCTTTGTAATATTTTTTTATATAGTCAAGTAATAAATCAGAATAGATGATCACACCATTTCTTTTTTGCCCTGTTTCTTCAAATAATTTACATAATTCATTACATTTCCTATCCGACAGATGTTCTTCTCTTAACAAACTATTGCTAAACGTTAGTCGTGCCGAGATTCCATATTCTTTCATTAATTCTAAAGCTTCTTCTGGATTATCCGAACCAAAGCCAGCACGACCTCCTCCCCAGATACAATCCGCCGGAGATCCATAGATAGAGCTGATTTCACACCATTCATAAAAATATTCTCTATGTTTTCTATATAATGGAAGAAATACGCAATACAGCTCATAAAATTCAAATAGTCCTGGCAGATGATAGTATGCTTTTTTATTTAACTTTTCCATATAGTGATACTCTCCAATTTCTTACTTATCTTTCTATTTATTAATATGCCAAAGATTATGAAACATCTCTAACTATACTATTCTGGCCTTCTGGTTATGCATTGCCTGAACACGCATTTCCCATTCAAACGTCTCCATTGGTTCTGCTTTCGTATTCGCTGTTGGAACTATGACCAGATCCGCACCTTTGCTTTGTCACAGTATTGCAGACTTTTGTCAAGATTTTTTTGTATGTCTGTTTTCATGTTCATTTGTACTAGTGCAAGTTTCATTTTCCTCTCCTTCAAAATCTTTGTTGTTTCTCCTATTATATCAGTTCTTAATCAAATCTAACACTCTGATCTTTGAGATTATCATCAAAACATGATACAATAGCCTACAGTGTAAAATTTACATAAGAGCGGAGAATTATTACAATGGAAAAAGACCTTACTACTGGAAATATCACACCACATTTATATTGTTTTTTCTCTTGTATTGTCTATTCTTTGCATCTTATTTGCTTACCCAATCCTGACCTTAATGCAGGTGGATTTCGTGATCATTCCTATGACAAAACTTTATTTAAGGATTATTTTTTCTGGGCTTATCTTTACATTTATGTATAATTGCTTTGCAAGTACGCTTCGTGCTCTTGGAGACAGCAAGTCTCCTCTTTATTTTTTGATCATCAGTTCTGTTGTCAATGTATTTGGAGATCTTATTTTTGTGCTTATTTTTCATATGGGAAGTGAGGGATGTGCGATTTCTACTGTATTAAGTGAAGCAATTTCCTGTATTCTTTGTATCATTTATATTCAAAAGGAAGTCCCAATCCTGCGACTTGGCAAGAAATGGCTCATCTTTGATCCATCTCTTTTAAAACAGACGATTGCTTACGGATGGGCTTCTGCGATGCAGCAAGCAACCGTACAGCTTGGTAAGTTGGGTGTGCAATCTATTGTAAACTCAATGGGTGTCTTTGTGTCCGCTGCCTTTGCAGCTGTAAACCGTATCGATGATTTTGCCTATATGCCACAGCAAAATATTGCTCATGCGATGACAGCTTTGATGGCACAAAATAAAGGTGCAAAAAAGACCGATCGTATTAAGGCTGCTTTTCGTTGTGGAATGAAGATTGAACTTTTTTATGGAATTTTTATCTTTTTTGTATGCTTCTTTTTGGCTCACCCATTGATGCAGCTTTTTTCAAATGATCCTGTCGTGTGCAAACATGGTGTGACTTATTTGAAACTAATCTCTTTGATGTATCTGTTCCCTGCAGTTACAAATGGAGTTCAGGGATATTTTCGCGGAATCGGAGATCTTAAGATTACTTTGATCAGTAGTTTTGTGAATATGTCGGTTCGTGTGATATTTGCGGCTGTTCTTGTGTTTCATTTTTCCTTGCAGATCGAAGCATTGCCATTTTCTTATCTTGCCGGGTGGATTGGAATGCTTTTAGCAGAGGTGCCGTTGCTTTTGAGGAAATTTTAATTTGCGTGATCGAAACCACTACCGAACACGTGTGGAGAATGTTATTGGCTATAAATTAGGAATTTCTCAGACAGAGGATTGAAGCTTTGAATGTATTTTAAACATCTCGTCAAATCGGTGTTCTTAAAGTCCTTTCATCTTCCGTCAACGAATACAAAACTTATCAGCCAACATCGTTTAACATACACACTGTGTAGTGATTTGAATAGCGTTCCATTGTATGAGTCAAAAAGAAGATAAGAAGAAATATTTATCTTCTTATCTTCTTTCTGACTCATATATGCAACACTACCTACAAATGAGAATTTTATCTTGGTGTCAGCTCCAAATACATATTCTTATACTGCCATGCACTTGTCTCCCAAGATACATCTTTATTCATATCGCGAATGACCATATCATCCCAGTTTGCTCGATTTTCAAAGTAGCAGGTCTTTGCTCTGTTGATCGTATCATAGAGCAGACCGCCTTCATATCTATCAAATGTAAAGCCATTTCCCGTATTATCAAACATGTTATATGGCTGAACGGTATCTCTAAGTCCTCCTGTTTCTCTTACGATTGGAATCGCACCGTATCTCATAGCGATCAGCTGTGTCAGTCCGCATGGTTCGAATCTTGATGGAACTAAGAGGGCATCACATCCTGAGTAAACGTTGTGAGCTACATTCTCATTGTAGGCGATATAAGCACAGAAGCTTCCCTTGTATTGATTCTCATAAGAACGGAATGCATCTTCATACCAGGAATCACCTGTACCAAGGACAACGACCTGTGTATTTCCATCCATGACACCTGGAATTACATCATTTACAAGATCCAGTCCTTTCTGGTTTGTCAGACGAGAAATCAGTCCGATCACCATTTTATTTTCGTCTACTTCTAAACCTAAAGATTCCTGCAGTGCTTTCTTATTGATCTTTTTATTTTCGATTGCATTGCTTGCATCATAATTGGCTTTTAACAGTTTGTCTGTGGATGGATTCCAGATATTAACGTCAATACCATTTACAATTCCTCTGATCTTATTTTGATGATATCTTAGGTGCTCTGCAAGTCCTTCTCCGTATTCTTCTGTCTGAATCTCTCCTGCATATGTATTACTTACAGTTGTAAGTCTATTGCAGTATGTGATTCCTCCTTTTAACATATTCGCATCTAACCAGTTTTGAGTCAGGCAGTCTTTGTTAAATACATAGTCCGGAAGTCCTGACCAGTATTGGATCATCTTTCTATCATAAATACCTTGGAATTTGAGGTTATGTATCGTAAGTACTGCACTTGCACGTCCTACATTTGTATCGGCAAAACATGTTCTTAGATACAATGGCACCAAAGCTGCCTGCCAGTCATGGCAATGTACAACATCTGGAACCCAATCCAGATAATTAAGTGCCGCCAATGCTGCCTTGGAAAAATAACAAAACTTTGGAATATCATCGATCAGATTTGTATATGGATTACCCCAGGAGAAAAATTCATCATTGTCGATAAAATCATAAACAACGCCGTCTTCCTGATATTCCATAATACCAACATAGTATTGTTTTCCATCAGAGCAAAGGTTCATATAAAAAGAGCCTTTATACTCCATCTTTTCTTGATATTCCCAAGGAATACATTTGTATCTTGGAAGAATAACCTTCACATCAACATTTAATTTTGCAAGACTCTTTGGCAATGCAGACATGACATCTCCAAGTCCTCCTGTTTTTACAAATGGATAGCATTCTGAGCCAATGAAAACGACACTTCTTCTTGGTCCAAGATCTACATATTCCTTTGGTTGCTCCTGTTCTACAGGTGCTTCTTGTTTAGCAACTACTTCTTGCTCAACTGGAACAGTTTCTTTTTTAGTATCTTCTTTTTTTGCAGTGGAAACAGCTTTCTTTTTCTTAGCTGCCTTTTTTTCTGTTGAAGCAGCCGCTTTTTTCTCTTCCGCATCTTTTACTGTCGGAATATCTGCTTTTTTCTCTTCCGTCTTCTTAACTGTTGGAACTATCTGTTTTTCTTCCGTTTTCTTTACTGCTTTAACAGCTGTAGTTTTTTCATCCGTATTTTCTACTGTTGAAATAGTAGTCTTTTCTGTATCCGTATTTTTCGCTGTTGCTGTAACAGCTTTTTTCGTTCTAGTCTTTGCATTCGCTCTTGTCTTGCTTTTTGTTCTGCTTTTTCTGCTCATATTTGCCTCCAATCTGCAAAATAAGTCCTACACTTTGTAATAAATCTGATGATATTCTCATCTATATTTTTATTATATCACAAAAATAACGGCACTGTATATCACTTTAGTAATATACAATGCCTCATCATCACATTTCTATTATCTATGCAAATTCCCAATTTTGTGAAACTGCATTTGCAACCCTCTTGTGAAAAATTTTATTCTTCCTGCTGATTATAATCAATGATAATCTTCTTACAATCCCCACATCGATAAGCAACGCTTTCATATTCCAATGGTTGATCTGCAAACCATCCAGAGCTAACTGCTAATACTCTCTTTTTTCTATTCCATCCAAGACCATGCTTTGACTGAATATATCCTTTTTCCATTTCTTTGTTACAATATGGACACTTCATCCTCATCCCCTCCATTTCATTGTAACATATCAAAGTTTCTTTTAATCTTTCGATTAATTACTTATATTTTACCACAACTTTCTACCTGTCGCTATTTTTTCCATAAATAATTCCTTTTTCAAATGCAAATATCCATACAATCCATGATCATCTTCTTACACCTTGCATATCCCAACTGTGAACTGTTTAATGACAATGTATAATTCTTAGCCATTCCCCATTTTTGTTCCGTATAGAAATTATAATTTGTCCTTCGTCTTTTATCTGTATCCTTTATCAGTTTCACTGCCCCATCTTCCGTAACATCATATAACTTACAGATACGTTTGATCTTCTCTGGCATATCTCCATATATAAATACATTCAGCACATCTTCTCTATCTTTCAATATAAAATCTGCATTTCTTCCAATCAAAACACAAGGCTCTTTTTCTGCGATTTCCAGGATTACTTTTCTCTGTGCCTCATACAACATATCATCCACGGATTTTCCTGTAATATCACGACCTGAAAATGCATAGGCAAAAAATCCTCTTTTGGGTGATAATTCTGCATTTTCTTCGATATATTCTGGTGATAATCCAGATTGTTGTGCAATCTGATCTATGATATTTTCACTGTAATAAGCAATTCCAAGCTGTTTTGCCACTTCTTCTCCAATAAAACGGCCGCCACTTCCAAATTCTCTGCTGATTGTAATGATTCTTTTTTCCATAATATCTTCCTCCTTCTTAATGTGTTAACCGGTCCACTTTTGTTTTTCTTATCTTCTTTAAAAAGATAAATCCGATCAGACATGCTGCAAGTTCTGTAATTGGGAATGCCCACCAGATTAAAGATACTCCTGCCTGGTCATTTCTTACAAAGATTGAAAAGATTCCTGCCAGGGGTAATATGACCACAAGTTGCCTAAGCAGTGAAATAATTAATGATTCCATACCACCATCCAATGCTTGGTATATTCCCTGATATGCCACATTAATCCCAGCAAAAATAAAACTGATCGAGATAATTCTCATTGCACCAATAAAATATTCTCTGGAACTTCCCGCGTTAAATAACGTTGCAAAAAAGCCTGGAAAACCTTCTGTGATCAAAATTCCGAAGATCATTAATACAATTGTATACATCAAACCATATTTGATTCCATCTTTTATCCTCTTTTTACTTCCCATCCCATAAGCAAATGCTATGATTGGTGTAATCGCATCCCTTAATCCAAATGCTAAGAATAAGACAAACTGCTGTACTTTATAGAACAATCCGTAGGCTGTCTGGGCAGAAGGACTGAATTTTAAAATAAGATTCATTACATATACCATAATTGACATCAATGCCTGTGCAATGATCGCTGGAAGTCCAATCGCATATATTTCTTTGATAATTCCAACATCTGGCTTCATATACTTTGCTCCATGTTCAAATTCTTTGTTTAATTTTATATGAAAGATAAACAATAACACTGCGGATGCTACCTGTCCGATGACCGTTGCATAAGCTGCGCCTTGAACTCCCATTTCTGGAACTGGACCAATTCCATAAATCATGATCGGATCAAGAATGATATTTACCACTGCACCCACAACCTGACCGATCGTTGAATAGAAGGATCGGCCTGTTGCCTGTAATAACTTTTCAAATAGTGAAAAGAATATAATCCCCACAGAAATTACACCACATATTCTAAGGTAACTTGTTCCCATAGAAATTACTTGTGGATCAACAGTCTGGGATGAAATATATGCTTCTACTCCCAAAATTCCAAATAATAAACAGATCACATAAATGATCACGCCCAAAAACAGACTATTTCCAGCAACCTTGGCTGCCTTTTTATGATTTCCCTGTCCAAGCGTCCTTGCAAGAAGTGCATTCGTTCCTACGCCCGTTCCGATTCCTACCGCAACCATCAGCATCTGAACTGGAAATACCAGTGTCAAGGCATTTAAAGCTGCCTCGCTTCCTACTCTCATATTCCCTACAAAGGCACTGTCTACAATATTGTAAACTGCCTGCAATGCCATCGATAAGATCATTGGAATTCCCATCTTGATCATGAGTTTATTGACTGGCATGTCCTTCATCTTGTTACTTTCTGCCATTTTTATTTTTTCCTCCTTTTTCTACATAAAAAAAGTGTGTAGTTTATCAGAATAAGCTGGACTTACGCTGATTCGCTACACACTTTTTAATGACATTTTATGATTTTAAAAATAGAAAAAACGAGTGGCAAAAACTGGATTTACGCTTGTTTGCTACTCGTTTGGTTTTTATTATATTTTGATTTTTTGAAAAAGTCAAATGAAAAAATATATTATTTTAATTTCCGATAATATATATAAAACATAGGCCCTGTCGTACAAACAGCCATTGTATCTACAATCGGTTCTGCCAGATAAACACCCATTGCCGCTAGTCCACTGCATAAATGATCGTATCATTACTTGCACCAAACAACTGTAAAATATTTTTTCCAAAAAGCAACATGATCACTGTTAATATGACTGATAATACAATCAACATCCATGTACAACTTCCCATCACTTTTTCTGCCCCTTCAATATGTCTAATGAACATCTTGTCTACCAGATTGTATAAAATATTGATAAAAAAATATTAGAGCTAGATAAAGGAATCTACAAAAAACATTCTGAAAAAAATAAAATTATTCCTTCAGCTTACGTGTTGATCATTAAATCCCCGCAATTTATTAATTAATATTTAATGCACATTATCATAATTACAAATCTGGATTGCCGCACCATTTTCCATAAGAGAAAATCCATGTTTTTGGTAAAATGGTACATTATTTTTATCTTCTGGCATTTCTGTATCGTCTAAAACTCTTGTTAATCCATATTCCAGAGGGCACCTTATGTCTTCTTCTAATTTCTTTTGATATTTCGCCATATAAAAATCCCCTTCTAACTATTCTTTTGCTTTATTATAGCTTGAAGGTGATGATTTTAAAGTTACTATTAAATTTATTAGTGATTCTTTGACTAGATTTCTTTCTTAATAAGTAAAATCTTCTTTATCTGGTATTGCACTTCCATAATATAATTGCCCGATCTGTCCATTCTTTAAAACTTTCATAATATAGCTGACAGATTCATTTTGTAGATGAAATTCCTGTGCTTTCTCATGATAAAAAATGTTCATAAACTTTCTCCTTATTTTTCCTTTTTATTTTAAGACTTATGCCTCATGAATCACATTTAATTCTTTTGTCATGTTGTCTAAATAATCACCTTTTAATTTATATGCTTTTGCATAGATCAAGTAACTGATCACTGCAAAGATCATTGGAATAACGATCATAATGATACGGATTCCATTTAATGTTGCTGCTGACTGCTGTGGAAGAGATGCATTGTATCCAACCATTGCAAACATTTTTTCTCTTCCAAGCTTCTTTACAATCTGCATGCAAAGATTATATGCAAGTAATAAACCAACGTTACTTACTGAACGATGATACTTTTGAAGGATATAATTCAAACCAAACAACCTTTTAACGATTTTATAATTTGCTTTTATAAGGCTTTCAGAGCGTATAGCCGTATACCAGCTTGCATTGTCAGGGATTAGGATAAACTTTTGATATTTTGCACATCGCTTTTTCCCAGCATACACATATTTGCCAGAAACCACCTCCTACTGTTCCAAGGAGTCCTGGTCTCTGATTTTTTGACTTTCCGGACAAAAAAATAAACCTGCTGTCATCTGCAGATCTCTCCACTGACAACAACAGTTTTTCCCTGATGCATTTATTTACTTTACCCTCCGTTCAATACCATCGGTCATACGGATTTCCACGCACCTTCTTTGTCTCTGGTGCCTTCTCAATACTCTTTTCAGCCTCTTCCCTCGTTGCAAACAGCCTGTGAGATTTCTGTCATAACAAAACCCTCTCTATGTTTCCTAGCTGCTTTTCCCATGCATCCAGGAAGGCAATTACAGCCAGTTTTCCAGAACATCATTCAGCTTATTCATATCCAGCGGTTTCGCGATATGTCCATTCATGCCTGTATTTTTGGTCAGCTGTACATCTTCTGCAAAAGCATTGGCAGTCATGGCAACAATAGGCAGTTTTCCCTTTTCACCCGGAAGGCTCCTGATTGCTGCAGTTGCCTCATAACCATTCATGACCGGCATTTGGATATCCATAAAAACAAGATCATACGAACCTTTCGGAGAAACTTCCACTTTCTCAACTGCAATTTTCCCATTTTCTGCCGTTTCCACTTTTGCACCTGTCATTTGCAAAATTTCACCAGCAATTTCTCTGTTCAACTCATTATCCTCAACCAGCAGAATCCTTTTTCCCGTGTAGTCTGATTCTGACAGCTTCTCCAAATAATTTCTTGCTGTTTTTTCTTTTCTTCCTAAAGTAAACTGCCGCAGTGTAGCCGTCAGCCGGGAACGGAACAGCGGTTTTGCAATAAAAGCATCTATGCCCGCCGCCTTTGCTTCTTCTTCAATCTCGCTGAATTCATAAGATGTCAATACAATGATGGTGATCTCTTTTCCTATCCGTTTCCGGATCTGTCTGGCAGTCTCTATACCATCCATATCCGGCATCTTCCAGTCTAAAATAACAGCAAAGTAATCATCTTTCAACTCATGCCGTGCATAACAGCGCTCAACCGCTTCCCTGCCAGAGAGAACCCATTCACCCATAATACCAATTTCCTTCAGTGTGGCAACTGTACTTTCACAGCATGTCTTATCATCATCCACTACCAGAACCGGCAGATTCATCAGATTTTTGTCCTGTTCTTTTTCTGTTTCCTGAAGATCCAGATAAATTGTTACTGTGATTTTAGTTCCCTTGTGCAAGGTACTATCCACTTTAATAGTGCCATTCATCAGGTTCACAATATTTCTGCTGATTGCCATTCCCAGACCAGTTCCCTGGACTCTGGTTGTCCGGTAGTCATCCGCGCGGCTGAACGGATCAAACATGATTTTCTGGAATTCCGGTGACATACCGATCCCATTATCCTCAATCGTAAATTCATAGCATCCAAGTTCTGAAAATCCATTTGGCTTTTCCTCTATGGAAAAAATAATATTCCCGCCATCCGGTGTATACTTGATCACATTACTCATCAAATTCACAAATACCTGCTGAATCCTCAAGCTGTCACCACAGACAGCCTCATGTTCAATATGATTGATGTGTATATCAAAATTATGTTTATGTTCATCAAGCACCGGTTTCGTAAGTGTAATAAGATTATCTACCAGATCTGACAGATTGAAATCTTCCTGTGCCAGTGTCATTTTTCCACTTTCAATACGTGCCATATCCAGCACTTCATTGATCAGCCCCAGCAGATGGCGGCTTGATTCTGTGATCTTGCTGAGACATTCAATGACTCTGTCCTGGCTCTCAACATTTGCTCCTGCGATTGCCGTCAGACCCACAATCGAATTCATTGGTGTCCGGATATCATGGGACATATTGGAAAGGAATTCTGTTTTCGCACGATTTGCATTTTCTGCGGACCGGTAAGCCTCTTTCAGTGCCTGACGGGATTCAATCTCTGCTTTCTTCTCCTGTGTCACATCCATGGATGCCAGCAATACCTTTTCCAGCTTTCCGTTCTTCCATTCCAAGGGAATATAAGAAGCGATTTTATAAGTCTTTTCATCCAGGCTGCAATACTCAAACTTATAAATATCATTTTCACTTTTCAGTTTTTTCTGAATATTATCCGGGGCTATCAGGATATCTATAGTTTCCAATGGTTCCAGTGTCTTATATTTTTCAAGAACCTGCATCTGAAAATCATGATAAAATCCCAGAGGTTTATATATCATATGTCCATTCAGATTGTAGAATTCATATTTGTCATTTTCCAGATCACAGACAACAAAGCGGTCAACCAGACGCACAATACTCTGGATCAGCTGCTCCATGGAAGCATTATCCGCTGCCATCTGCAGATGCCGTGCGCTCTCTACCTTTGCCTCTGTGATATCACGCAGAAAGATCATGGCATATTCTGAATCCTCTATCTCGCCACGTATGACCACATTGCGGACCCATCGTTCTTCTCCATTCAGAGTGATACGGCACTCCAAATCCAATTCGGTTTCCAGACCCTTCAGCCTTTCTGCAATATAACCACGGTCGTAAAAAGAGGATACCGCCTTCTTATCTATCTCCACAACATAGGAATCCACAAAATGCCGGATCAATTCATCCCACGTATGACTCTGTTCAAAGACGGTCATCAGGGACGGTTCAACCTTAAAGGTATCAAAAGTATTTGCTTCCAGATTCACATAATACTCGCACAAATCTGCTTTCGTAAAAGCCCGGTGGAAAGCAGCAGATTTTTGTGCCTGCATGATTTCTTTTTTCTCCCCATCAATGTTAATAAAAATCCCGGCAATTCTGCTGGCAGAACCATCCAGACGGCGTATTACTTCTGCCGATGCCCGAAACCACTGGTATTGATTATCCTTCATTCTCATACGATACTCTACCTGGTATTTTATCTGGTTCGTCTTATCCTTAATTGCCGCCTGAAGCTGCACCATTACTCTTTCTTTATCCTGTGGATGCAGAAGATCTGACCAGGATTCCAGTTTATTCGGAAAGTCCAAAGTGTTATGATAGCCAAGCATTTTTCGGAATTCATGACTCCAGTTTGCATTCACAATCTCACTGTTTTCGTCACAGTCAAAATACCAGAAGCCGGAATAGATAGCCTCATTGAGCAGTGTCAAATTTACATGATCCCAGTTGACCTGTACGGACATAACCCAGATCTGTCTGCCCGCCTCATCTGTCGCATCCTCTTTACAAAGCCGTACATTTTTCACTGTACCGTCTGCTGCAAGGATCTGTGCTTCCCCTGTTCCGTGAAGCTGCCAAAAACGGTCTCGCTCCAGTATATCTTCCTCACCATAAAAGAAGTTTCTCAATGAGCCTTTTGTCTGTTCCATGAAAGTATCGAATGTATATCCTGTACTATGCAACAGCAGATTATTCACAGACAAAATAGACAGGTTTGGGTCATAAGATCCTGTCATTATACCTACTCCACCATTATTTTCCAGTGTTTTCTGTACGGCCTGTGACATGGTCTGTGTCTGTCCCGTTACAGTCTCACCTAAGGAATATATTTTGTCCTCATAATTTTCCATTTTATAAAAATCCTCTCTCTGTTTTATGCTTCACTATCCTGCTTTTATCTGTATACAGAGAACCTGTCCCTGCTAGTTTTGTTACCTATTTTTGCATACAAAAAGGACACTTGCCAAAATCTGCCAGTGTCCCTACTATATTTCTCTAAAATCACACATCTATATAGTATAAAAGGTATCGGAATCTCTTCTGTTCAAACATCTTTTCCATATATTATGATGATATGGAAACAGTGGCAACCGGCTGACCTGGTCAAACTTTCTGACTTTAGCCCCTTCTGGCTTTGCGTCCCTGCCTTTCAGCAGGTTTGCCTTTAAATAATTTCTATTTTTATCAAAAACAAAATACCATAAAGTTTTTCATACGTCAATATTGCTGAATAGAAAATCTGTGTATTTTGCGTATGCCAGCCTGCATTGTCAGTTATCGATCGGCTCGCCAAACCACTCACCATAAAATTATTTATTACAATTTCACTGGCTGCAAGATGTGGAACCTTTTCAGATGGAAATGATAGATGAATTGTGTACAGTTGCTGTTTGTAGCCAAATGTAAAAACATAATAATATTCTGTTAGTTCTTTCCACGCAACGGCTGCATCATACAATAATCCGTAATCATTATTTTCCATACACACCATCTTCTGATTTGCTGTCTTATTCAGCAGAAATACCTGCCAGTTTTACATTTACGTTATAATATCCTACAGAACGTGAAAAATAGGTATACGGATTTGAGAAGTTGCAATCACTACACACAATATTCACACAAAATTCTCTTTACGTTTTCAATTTTTATAGGCTTTGCCAAGTGAGCATTCATTCCTGCTGCCAGACACTTTTCTTTATCTTCTCTGAATGCATTTGCTGTCATGGCAATAATCGGGGTTGTCTCAGCATCTGGATGTTTCAGTGACCGGATTGTTTTTGTCGCAGTAATCCCATCCATTACAGGCATCATGATATCCATCAGAATTGCGTCAAAATAACCTTCCGATTTCTCCTGGAACATTCTGACCGCCTGCAATCCATCTCTTGCAACTGTCATATTTGCACCTTCATCAGACAACAGCGTTTCCGTAATTTCTGCATTCAATTCATTGTCCTCTACCAGCAATAAGTTTAATCCGCTGATATCCATCTGTGCCGCTGTTTTCTTTACTGTATCTGGTGCGGGAGCAAGTTTAAACGGAATCCTGATGATAAAGGTTGAGCCAATGCCTTCTTCGCTTTTAACTTCAATAGTTCCACCCATCTTTTCAATCAGACCTTTTACAATCGCCATTCCCAGTCCAATTCCCTGCTGTGTACTTCTTGCATCCTCTCTTTCCTGCGAAAACGGCTCAAATATATGCTCCTGGTATTTCCTGCTCATACCAATGCCAGTATCAGTTATGGTCCACTCATATGTCGTAATTCCGTCAACAGCTTCTGTATAATCTGACACCGTCATTATCTTGCCGCCAATCCGGTTATACTTAATACAGTTTCCATAAATATTAAGAAATATCTGTCTTAAATGTACCGGACTTCCATAAATAAAAGGATATCGAAGCCCTTCCTTTTTTGCACGGAACTGCATCTGGATTCCTCTGTCTTTTGCCCGCTGTTCTATGATAGTCAGAACATCCTGACTTAATTCCTCAAAGTTGATGATTTCCTGCGTCAGAGGTACATTTCCATCTTCAATTTTGCTCATCTGAAGGATATCATTAATAAGAGACAATAGATAGTCTGCAGCTACCTGCATTTTTCTGAAATTTTTCAGGACCAATTCCCTGTCATCAAAATGTTTCTCAGCAATCTTCATCAATCCGATAATTCCATTCAGCGGGGTTCTCATATCGTGAGACATCCTGGAGAGAAAATCAGACTTGCTTTTATTTGCTTTCTTTTCACTTTCCAATGCAATTGATTTGTGCATGAAGTCATTTTTATCCAGCATGAGATTCCAATGTTCAATGGTTCCGTCTTCTTTTATTACTTTCTGTCCACGATCTTCGATGTATTTGTATGTGCCGTCCTTACAGCGTATCCGGTAAATAGTAGCATAATGATCAGAATGAGTATATTGATTTAATGCATCTGCAAGTCCGACCTTCACGTCATCTGGATGGGCAAGACCGATAATATTACCGCCAGAAGCATCCATCAGTTCCTTTGGCGTTGCGTAACCGAGCATATTTGCAAATTGTTCTGAAACATATTTGAAAGAGTATTCTGGGTCATCATTACTGATTTTGACACCGTCAGGGATGGATACGGTAAATAACTCCAGCTGACTTTGCAGTTTCTTTGTCAATTCCTCGATCATGGCCTTATGCTTTTTCTCTTCTGCCAGAAGCTTCGCATACTCTCTGTTTGATTTTTCCAGTGCCCGCTCTTTTTCCTCTAAACGGTAATGTTCTGTACGGTCAAGAACATAATTAACTGCAATGACATCTCCAGTTTCCTCTTCACGGTACAGGGCCATGTGATCTTCTGCAAGCATGGGCTCAAAAGTAGCAGTCCTGGTCCAGTATCGGAACGATATATGCCGTTCACCATTTTCAAACCGATTTAATAATCGTTCTCTGTCAAACTCGTGCTGAAAATCTTTAAGATCTTCCTCAGGTATGGTCAATGCCCATGCATCTACCAGACTCTGTAAGCTTGAATTTTCCGGCAAACCTAATTGTTCATTCAGATTATATTTTTTTCCATTAACTACCTGATACATGGAACCACGTACGATATTCTTTGTGAGATTGATCACGCAGTATCCATCGGCAATAGCAAATATCGACTCTTCTAAAAAAACGATTATTAATAATATCCTGACTCATGTTTATTTATCTCCCTGTAAATTCTCTGATACAGATTATATCCTTATTTTTGTGTGTCCGTCAATAAAAAAGAGTGTGGTAACTATTCAAATACTTATTCACCCATTTCTCCACTGATTCCCATAGTGTGCTTCTCTCCCATATGATATCCTGTTTTTTTCGCATATTGCATTTCTCCCTTCTGAAGTTTTCTTTTCAGTTACATGACTATACCAGAAGTCGGTGAAATAGCAATTCATCAGATGTACCGAAAATGCGTGGAGGAGATTGGGGATAGTTGACAATAGGGGAATTTGGAGAAAAAGAGAAAAGCCATGGCCTTTCAATTCATATTTGCTGTCTTATTCAGCAGAAATACCTGCCAGTTTTACATTTACGTTAAATGAAGTTTGTTCCCCACCATGTTGTGGACCTTGATCCGCAGTTGCAATCTGGAGAATAAAACCATTTGCAGTTGCGCTGATGTTTGTAGTGGTTGCCTCAACCCTATTATTCGTTACATACCAAAAAGCAGAATTTCTCTTCTACTCTTTGGTATGTACCCCACGCCACAACCGTGGGGTATGAAAAGTTAAATTATGCCTGTGTTTTGTTTCCTGGCTGAGAAGGTGTTGCAGTAAATGTAACTGTTACACCACAATCTTTAAGATCTGCTTTAGCATTATCCTTTGCTGATACTTTTACATCTTCAACTTTAAGATTCGTAAAGCTGCCATCGTATCCACCAGTACCGATATAAAATGTATCTTTATGTGCATACTGGTTTGTTACTGCCTCTGCAGCTGTTGCAGAAGATTCAGATGTGTTATCTGTTGCTGTTTTGTCAGCAGTTGCTTCCTGAATTACAAGATAAGCAGAGTTAGACTGTGCACTAATATCTGTTGTAATTGCATCTACATTATTATTACTTACAAACCAAGCATATGTACTTAATCCGAGCGCTACAGCGGCAACGCATACCATGGCAATGTATGCGATCAGCTGTTTGTTTTTAAATAAAATATTGATGATCTGTTTAAAGATTCTCTCTCATGAGGATCGTTTGTTAAATTAGGAAGCCATGACCAGTATGGAACGTCCATGATCGTATAATACAACTGCATTTAAAAGTGTTCCCACCAATAACCATGTTCTAAATTTGCCAAATCGATTATGAGTATTATCAACAACTAATCCCATCATTGGGTCATTGATCGCATCCCAGATTCTTGCTACAAAGAATAATGTTCCTACAAATGCCGGTGCCAAAAACAAAACGTCTGTAAAATAGAACATTAGGAAATTACCTACAAAACAGCAGATAGCGTCCTTTCCAAGCACTCCAAAGCCAAATGAAAACTTTTCTTTTTTTGTTAAATTCATCGTTTTTCTCTTTTTTAATTGTAAGGCCCTTTGTTTTTCTTCTCTCATGATGTACTTAAAGTATAGCATCTATTTTTATCTTGCGTTATGAAGTTTTGTTTTATATTTTTGTCAAAATATTGAATAAATCATCAGAATATTTTATAATCAGATCATGTTTAGGAGAATTTTTTATGGAACAAGCACAAGTTTTAACTTTTTTAAATAATGAAGACCGAGATCTTTTATTACAATTTTGCGGATATTCTACGACAGCTCCTCTCCATAGTTTTGGACCAGCCGTCCGCCCACATTATTTAATTCATTTTATTTTAAACGGGAAAGGAATTTTTCAAAAAGGTGATAAGACCTATCATTTAGAAACTGGGCAAGGATTCTTTATCGAACCAGATGAGCTTACTTTTTACCAAGCTGATGCAAAAGAACCATGGGAATATTTATGGGTTGGATTTAACGGAACGATGGTTCCTGAATTATTAAAACAGATTGGTCTTTCTTCTTCGCAGCCAGTTTTTCATTGTGATAAAGGGAAAGATTTATACTGGCTTGTCAATGATATGCTAGTTCATGCAAGATCTGGTTTTGCTTCAGATCTTCGAAGAACTGGTCTTTTATATGAGTTTCTTTCAATTCTTGCAGAAAATCCAATGGAGACAGATACACAGACAGATTCTGAATATGTTTATATCAACAAAGCAGTCGAATATATTAAAAATAATTATTGGGATGGGATTCATATTTATGACATTGCGAAATATCTTTGTATTGATCGAAGTTATGTTTACTTATTGTTTCAAAAATATTTCCAACAAAGTCCTCAAGATTATCTTGCGACTTTTCGACTCACGAAAGCATCTGAGTTATTAAGTACAACGACTCTTTCTATTGAAAGCATCAGTAATTCCTGCGGGTATGGAGACCCTGCAACATTTTCTAAGGCATTTAAACGATGGATGGGTGTTTCTCCCTCTGGATATCGAAAAAATCAGCGTAGCCATGGGACTGTACTGAGTAATTAGCATTTTTATTTCATAGGGAATTTCATCGAAATTTTCTATAAAAAAGTGTCTTCGACACTTCAACTCCCTTGCCCCTCATTCTTGAGGGGTGGATTTCTTTTTTTGTCTTTTTCCTTCATAATAGAATCATGAATATCCTGCAAGAGATCTTTACAGATCATTAATGTCAGACACCGTCATTGCGTTTTTACCATTGATGCGTCCCTCCGTGATTTTTTCCTGCAGGATCGCTCTCTCCTTAACTGTCTCTTTCATTCTGTCTCCAGCGTTGTCCTTCGTTTATTCTCTAAAATGAACAAACACAAAAACTTTACCCCTGGTTTTATCATGGTCCTG
>NZ_CYYH01000008.1 GCF_001404655.1 Anaerostipes hadrus
AGGGAATTTCCAGATATCCCATCACTCCTGAATGATCGATATTTAAGATATTATTATAGATCAGTGTCTCTCCATTGCTTTTTTTGACTTTGAACGGGTCCATCAATTGTACCACTGACTTGATCAGGTCTTTGTTATATTCTTCCGCTTTCCGAAATGCCTGTTCTTTTTGCTTCTGATCATAGGTTTTTGCCTGTTTTTCATAGGACTTGATCGTTGAACCAGCACTTTTTTCAAACATGTAGTTACTGATGAACGGATAAGACAACAAGGCAAAACCAAACAATATGATCAGTATTGGAATGATTTTTTGTCTCATATTTTTAAGATCACCCTGCCAGTTGCCTGACAGGGTTTATCAAAACATTTTTAAGTTTCTAACTCTTACTGAACTTCTTTACGTTTCTGGTTCTTTTTAACGATCATAAATCCGCATCCGGCAATAACGACACCTGCGATGATCAGTGCATAGCTTCCTACACCACCTGTCATTGGCAGTAAGAACTGTTTCTGGTTTGTAACTTCCATATCAACAAATGCGTTTACGGATTCTCCATTTGCACTCATTGTTGCTTTTTTGCTGTCAACCGTTGCAGATGCACCTGTTGTCTGGACTGCTACATCATTAGCGAGTTCTGTACCATTTTTTACACCATCGTTTGCTGTGGAATCATTTTCGTTCTTAGACTGGATTCCTGTGATGTTTGCTTGTGTTGGTGTGATATCTGCTTTTGTTGAATTGATCTTTACGATGATCTCTTTTTTCAGTAATGTATATCCAGCATCGGAATGTGTTTCTGTAAATCCATACTCATCACCTTCGATACCATTGATGATCAGTTTTCCATCGGCTGCAGGGCTGAACTGTGTTGCACCCTCTTCTGTTGCAGATTTTCCAGTTACCTGATAAATTCCGTCACTGTCTGCTTTTGCTACTAAATAGTAATTGTCAGATTTGTTCTGGATCACGAATTTAACTTTTGTTGCATCTCCTTTGTTATCAGAGAATTTCTTTGTGAAGTTGTAACCAAAGCTGTATACGATACATTTATCTTTTAAGATATCCCAGTAATCTGTAGATGTTCTCTTCCATGTTAAGGACACATCGTTAGGGTTACCTTTGTCACCAAGAACGACTGTATCATCTGTGTTTACATCTGCTGTATAGTAAACAACGATATATTTGTCAGAGTATTTCTTATTGATCTCGTTTAATCCGGATTTTGTCATTTCTACTTTCATTGTAGAATCATCTCCAGATTTACCATATATTACTGCAAACTTAGGATCTGTATCAGATGATTTCCATACTGCGATCGCACCACTTTTGTCAACGTTGTTAACGTTTGTTGTATCTGCTGCATCTTTGTTGTCATAGATCGCGATCACTGCATTTTTGTTGTATGTCATACCTTTTGCCATCTTATCATCGAACGCGTATGTTGAAAGGTATGTTGTTCCTGATGTGATATGTGGTAATTTTGAGATAAACTGATAATCAAGCTTTTCTGCTTTGGATGCTGTAACTGTGCTCTGGTATTTGTATTCTTCTCTTGCATTTGTGAAATCTGCTAAAGCACTCTGTTCTGCTGTTGTTACATTATCCTGATCTGGATTGTTTCGAACTCTTTTATCAAGGGTTGGGATACCAGTTTCATTTTTTGGATAGCATACAACATCATAGAACCAGTCATCCCCTTCGGAATCAGTGGATGGTAACTGCACGAACCAAGGGTTTGTTGTATAAGTGACATCTTCTGGAACTTTTGTCTCTACAATCAGATAAAGACCAAGTGGCAGCTTGTCTTTCTTTGTCACACCCTGTGCATCTGTAAGATCCATGGCAGTTCCGTTGTTTGTCTTCATGTAATCTTCCAATTTGTCTTTGGATGCAGTGTTATCTTCTAATGCAGAAGCTAACTTGTCATTGATGATCTGGCTTGTAAAGTAATCTTTACTTCCTTCTGTCTTTGCCGCATCTGAATCTGCTAATCCTAAGATCTTCTGTAATGCATCTGGCAGTTCATAGATCATCTGAACTTTACCAGCTTCACTCTGCTGCTCTACATCACCGACACGCAGATAGCTGAATTCAACACCTTTGATCGGATACTTCTTTAAAGCTTCTTCTGCTTTTGCATCCTGTTTTCCAGTAGCAGTAAACTGACTTAAATCAACTCCGCCTTTCTGTGCTGCTGTCATGTCGTATTTGTGGATTGTTAAGGATGCTGTTCTTGATGTATCGATCACATCACTCTGTGCTGCATGTACTGAACTTATTGTCTGTCCAACAGTTGCTGCAAACATTAACATACATAATGCTCCCGCTGTAATTTTTGTTATCATTTTTTTAATATTCATAATGTTTTTCTCCTGAAATTTCCTATGAAGTAAAAAAGCACAGAAAACTTTTACATTCTCTGTGCTTCTTATCTCTTACTATGTAATTTAAAATTATTCTGTTACACTTGTTTTATTAGGTTCAATCGTTACTGTATTCCAAAAAGAACCTTTGACTGCATCTGTCTTAATCTCAGATACTACTTGCTGAAGATCAACATCTGTTGTAAGTTTCTTAGACACATCCATAACTGTAACTTTATCATTGATCGTTAAAGAGCTAACTGTGACAAACTGATCTTTATTGACCAAAGTTCCTTTCTTAAGCGGTACACTCAGATGATAGTTCTTCTGTAAGACTGCTTTGATCTCTGCATACATCTTAGATGTATCTTTAAATTCTTTCTTCGCCTGAATTGTCTTAGTCTTTGTATCGGTTGTCTTCTTTGCTTTCTTATCTTTAGAGTAAATCTCCCAGCAAGGTCCTCCTGCTGAAGCAGCTTTTGTCTGGGCTACTACATCTTTTAATAGATATTTATATTGTGTACGTTCTCTGCTTCCAACATCAGCTACTGTTACCTGATCATTGTTATCAATCGCTACAAGAACAATAAAATGTCCTTTCTTTGTAAAATAACCAGGTCCCATCAGTGCTACTACCGGATGTTTCTTCTTCAAGGCACTGCGTACTTTATTAATATCTGTTCCTAGTCCATTACATGAAAGTTTATACTGCTTTGCCAATGCCGGTACCATCTCATGACTTGCACCCGCACTTGTATAATATCCATGCTTATATGCCCAAACTGTCGTATCTACTGGTGTAACCCATTTACCAGTTAATGAACTGATGCAGACAGCCATTGCTGTTGGTCCGCATCCGCTGCTATGAATCTGGTAACCATTATCATTCCATGCTGCATCTGCCTGATTAAAATAAATAAATCCTTGAATAGATTCTTTCTTTCCTTTCATCTCAATGCTATGGTCATTATAGACTTTTGGAATGATCGCTTTCTTATCTTTTTTGTCTTTCTTTTTATCTTTCTTCTTGTCTTTGGTATCTTTCTTTTTCTTCTTATGTTTCTTTATTGTATTACGCTCTGTCTTATTAGTTGTTGCTTTCTTCTTATGACTTGTATTTGTCTTATCTTTCTTTTCTGTCGTTGGCTTAGCTTCTGTTTTCTTTTCTGTCGTTGCCTCAGTTGTCGAAGCTTCTGTCGTCTGGGCAGAATTATCTTTGCTAGTGTCAGTCTGCTCATTTGTCTGTTCTCTTGCAAATGTCTTATCATTTACCTGATCTGCACTTACTACAGACGCTGAACTAAGCATCAAAACCGCATACAGAGCCAATACAGCCGCTGTTTTTCGCGTTTTTCTCATTCTTATATTTCCCCCCTAACTATTTAAACATACTTATTATATCACTTCAAATAACATCGTCAAGAATTAAGAACTAATTTCTCAATCGCATATGCCACTCCGTCTTCATCATTTGTCTTTGTAACAAAATCAGCAATTGCTTTTAATTCTTCTCGTCCATTTCCCATAACAACACCTGTTCCTGCTGCCTTGATCATCATGGTGTCATTTCCAGCATCTCCACATGCCATAACTTCATCCATTGTTAAGCCAAGACATTTGGCAAGATGTTTTAATCCATCCCCTTTATCACAGCCAAACTGATTAAGCTCAATATTATTATCAAGTGCACTTGATACACTAGCAATATTTTTTTCAGTCAATTCTTTTATTGCTGCTGATCTTTCTTTCATATTATCAAAAAATGCATTGATCTTCTCAATTCCTAATGGATTTTCTTTGAGATGCTTTTTAAGATCATCCACTGGCAGCCTTGTATCATTTACCAGTTTCAGTAAATGTCCTGATACATTATATTCTGAAAGGTGATCCAAATAACGTTTTTCCATATATCCCTGTCCATTTTGATAAATATCATGTGTGGAATGATATTTTTCAAGTATTCTAAATAACTCCAATGTCACATCCACGGATAAATGATTCGTATAAATAATCTTTTCTTCATACTGATCATATACTGTTGCTCCATTACAACAAACTGCATAACGAACACCTTCAATATTTCTCAAAAACTCCGGAATCGCTTTGAAAATACGTCCTGTAGCAGGTACAATATAAACTCCCTGTCTGATCGCCTCTTTTAACACTTCTTTTGTATGTTCTGATATTTGTTTATTACTGTCTAATAATGTATTATCAAGATCCATTGCAACCAGTTTTATCTTACTCATGTTATCCCTCCGCAAAAAAATAATTTTGAATATTGATCTGAAGACTCTTATATCCCTGATATTCATTGATCACAGGATAATAAGTGCATGTAATATACTTGTTTGTCCCCATTTTTTCTCTAAATTCTGTTTCATCCTCAAAAATCATACCATCAATCCGTGTTCCCTGACTACTCTTTAATGCTAATTTAATTACATTTTTATTTTTTCCAAACACATTGACACGTTCAATCTTTAATTTACGGTGTGCAAATAGGGGCTTTTTATTTTCTTTCCCGAAAGGTTCCAGTACTGACAACTGATGAATCAGATCCATTGTGATATAATCAACCGGCATATCGATGTCGATCTGCACCTTCTTTGCGAAATCTTTTTCATCCAATGTACAATTTTCATTGATTTTTTTACGAAATGCTTTAAGGTCCTCCTTCTCAAGAGAACATCCCGCTGCCATCGGATGCCCGCCAAATTTAGTAAACACCTCTTTAACTTTCATCATCTCTTCAAACATGGAATATTCTTCGATAGAACGTCCTGATCCCTTAATTCCATCTTTTGCATCAGTAAGTACAAAGACTGGATGGTTTAGACGATCCTTAATTCTTCCAGCAATAATCCCAGCAATACTTTCATGACAATCTGGTAAATATAAAACAAGTACTTTATCGCCTTTTGCTTCATATTTCATTGCCTGATCTAATGCTGCTTTTACACCATTCTCTGTCATACTTTTTCTAAGATCATTCAGCTCTTTTAATTCTTTTGCTGTCTGCATTGCTTTCTTTTTATCTTCTTCCAGGAACAGATTCAATGCTTTTTCTGCAGATTCCAGCCGGCCACTTGCATTAATGCATGGTCCAATAATAAAGCCAAGAGCATAAGACTGTATCTGTTTCTCCATAAGATCATGAACATCCAATAATGCTCTAAGACCCACATTTCTTGTCTCTTTGATCCTCTTTAATCCTTCTTTCACAAAAATCCTGTTCTCTCCTGTAAGATCTACAACATCACATACAGTCGCAATCGCAAGCATAGATAACAGATCTTCCAGTTTGTTTTCATCCTCGCCCATAGATTTATACAATGCTCTCACAAACTGAAATGCAACTCCTGCTCCACAAAGAAGCGGATATGGATATTTACATTCTTTTTGTTTGGGATTAATGACAACATCAGCTGGTGGAAGAATTTCTTCTTTACTTCCATCTTCATTTAAAATAAATGGTACATCGTGGTGATCTGTAATGATCATTGTAAGACCATGTTCTTTTCCAAATCTGATTGCTTCACTAGCTGCAATTCCATTATCACATGTAAGGATCGTATCAATCTGATCCTCTACTGCCTTCTCAATGATATTTTCATTGATCCCGTAACCATCTTTCATACGGTCTGGAATCTGAAAATCAATCATTCCACCAAGATCATAGATTGCTTTCCATAAAATATAGTTAGAAACAACTCCGTCTACATCATAATCTGAGATAATGCGGATTGTTTTTCTGTCTCTGATCTTCTCTCTTATGATATCCACACCTTCTCTGACTCCCTTCATCAGAAATGGATCTGAAATATCCGAAAGATTTCCATATAAATATTTATGTATTTCTTCATCCCCGATCACATCTCTGTTTCTGATCAGTCTTGCGATCACGGGATCAATCTGAAATTTCTCACCAATCTTTGTAAAATCGGCTTTTTTCTTATACAGATACCACTGTTCCATCATGTTTCTCCATCTTCTAGAAAAAGAGCATTCAGTCTTTACTGAATACTCTTTTTACTTGTCTTATTTTCTTTTCTTTTTCTTCTTTTTCTTGCGGTTTGGATTCGCTGTGATCTTCTCTGGCTGTACAGATGTCTGTCCATTACTTTCTTTTATAGCATCAGAGCCCATACGAGTCTTCATCATATACCATAATGGTCCTGTCAAGAATACAGAAGAGAATGCTCCACCAATAACACCAACGATCAATGCCAGGGCAAATTCTCTTAAAGATGATACTCCGCAGATAAATAACGCCAATACCATAACAAATGTTGTTAAACTTGTATTGATCGTACGAACCAGTGTACTTGAAATACTCTGATTTACAAGTGCTTTGATATCATCTCTTGTACGGATCGTTTGAAGTTTCAGATTCTCACGGATACGGTCAAAGATAACGATCGTTGAGTTGATAGAGTATCCGATGATCGTTAGCATACATGCGATAAATGTTCCACCCACAGATAATCTTCCGATAGAATATGCCGCAAATACAACTAACACATCATTTAACAATGCGATGATCGCACTAGATCCAAACTTAACATCTTTAAATCGGATTGCAATATAGATCAACATACAGATTGCTGAAATGATAACTGAGATAAATGCATCTCTCTGCATTTCATTACTGATCGTTGAACTGATATTCTCTGTTGTAACTGATTTAACTTTATAATCTTTCTTTAATGTCTTTTCAATCTGTTTTCTCTGATTCAGGTTAAGTTCTACACTCTTAACAACCATCTGGTTATTCGCTTTTACTTTCTGACTCTGAACAGATGTTGATTTGCTGACTTTCTCATAGGCTTTCACAATCTGTTTTTCTAAAGAATCATTTACTTTCTGATCATCTTTAAATGTGATCGTAGATGCTGTTCCTCCTGAGAATTCAAGATCATAATTTAAGATCGTACCAATCTTACTTCTGTTCATAGGCAGTGCTGCAAGTCCGACTAAAATGATCACACCTGCGACTGCAACGTATTTCTTACCAGCACAGACAAAATCTCTTGTCTTGATCGTTCTTGGTTTTCCATACCATTTCTTATCACGAAGTCCAAAGTGATATGCTGCATATACAAGGAATCGGCTGATCACAAGTGCTGTAAACATGGAAATTAGTACACTCATTCCTAATGTCTGAGCAAATCCTTTGACCGTTCCAGATCCTTTAAACCACAGTACTAAAACTGCGATCAGTGTTGTAACATTACCATCAATAATAGCTGAAGCTGCTTTTCCAAATCCAGACTTGATCGCAGCTCCTGTACTCTTACCTGCTCCGATTTCTTCCTGAATTCTTGCATAAATGATTACATTGGCATCGACCGCCATACCGATACCGAGGATGATACCCGCAAGTCCCGGCAATGTCAACGTTGCATTAAATCCATTCAGTGCAAGTAACATCATTAGCATATAAATTGCAAGTGCTACACATGCAATGATACCTGGCACTGCATAAAATGCGATCATGATCAAGCATACCAAGGCAAATCCGATGATTCCAGCCTTAATCGTTGTCTGGATCGCATTAACTCCTAACTTAGCAGACACTACGTTAGAACGAAGTTCTTTTAATTTGACTGGTAAGGAACCAATTCGAATAGATGAAGCAAGATTCTCGGCTGCTTCATAACTTTCCATACCATCGATCGTACATTCACCTTTTGTGATCGCTTCCTGTACATTTGGTGCACTGATCACCTGGTTATCATAGATGATATAAATTGGTTTCCCGATGTTTGCTTTTGTAGCTTTGGCAAAAGCTTTTGTTCCTTTGGAGTCAAATTCAAGGGCAACTAAATATTCTTTCTTACCAGTTGTCTGATTCTGATTTGTGACAGCTTTTGCTTTCTTAACATTCTGTCCTGTTAAAATGGTATCTAAAGTAGTCTGTGTTGTTGTTTTTCCATTCTGCTTTACTTTTACCTGTTTCTGAACTGCAAAAGAAAGTGTTCCTGGTTTACCAAGTTCATCTAAGATCTTGTTTGCATCTGTTACTCCGGGGATTTCGATATTGATACGATCTTTTCCTTCCTGATAAACTTCTGCTTCTGTGCTGTAACCTTCCACACGTTTCTGAAGTTTGTATACGGTATCCTTCATATCACTGTCAGATACGTTCTTACCATCAACTTCATATGTGATACTGACTCCACCTGCAAGATCCAATCCAAGTTCAATGTTGCTTGCTCGTCCAATCTTGTTCTTTGTGATTCCTTTTGTTGTAATAAATACTCCAAATACACACAACGCAATCAGTAAAATAAGCCCTGCAATATACTTGCCGCTGCTATTACGCTTCTTCATTCTCCGTCTCCTCTTCTAACGCTAATGCTGCTTTTACCATAAGTGCACATTCAACTCTCTTGCGTTCTAATTTACATCCGATCTCATAAGTTCCATTGATCGTACCATTAAAGTTATAAGAGTTTGCGCTGCATCCACCGCTGCAATAGAATCTTGCAAAACATTTTTTACATTCTTCTTTGGAGTATACATTACATGCTTTGAATTCTTTGACGATCTCATCTTTCTTAATACCTTCGAAGACATTACCCATTAAGAAATCTTCTTCTCCTACAAACTGGTGACATGGATATAAATCTCCCCATGGTGTTACTGCAAGATATTCTGTTCCAGAACCGCATCCAGATAAACGTTTCGCTACACATGGTCCTCCTGTTAAGTCGATCATAAAGTGGAAGAATGTAAATCCTTTTCCTTCTTTCTCTCTCTTGATCATCTCTTTTGCCAGAAGATCATATTCTTCCATGATCTTTGGAAGATCTTCTTCTTTGATCGCATAATCTGCTGTATCTGGTGCCACAACAGGCTCTACGGAAATCTGTTCGAATCCTTCATCTGCTAAATGCATAACATCTTTCGAAAAATCCAGATTATGATGTGTAAAAGTTCCCCTTACATAATATTTCTGCTGATTTCTACTGTCTGCAAATTTCTTAAATTTATCAATAATAAAGTCATAACTTCCTTTTCCATTTCGAAATGGTCTCATAAAATCATGAACTTCTTTTCTACCATCAACACTTAATACAACGTTATCCATCTCTTTATTCGCGAATTCCATGATATCGTCGTTTAATAATACACCATTTGTTGTCAGTGTAAAACGGAACTTCTTATCATGAGTCTTCTCTAAATCACGTCCATAAGCAACGATCTCTTTGACAACATCAAAGTTCATTAAAGGCTCTCCACCAAAGAAATCTACTTCCAGATTTCTACGATTTCCAGAGTTCTCTACAAGAAAATCTAAAGCTTTCTTACCAACTTCAGCACTCATTAAAGCACGTCTTCCTTTGTATTCTCCTTCTTCTGCGAAGCAATATCGACAGGCAAGGTTACAATCATGTGCAATGTGAAGACAAAGTGCCTTTACAACTGTTGGTCTGTCTTTGAATCCGCAAATGTATTCTTCATAACAATCTTCTGTAAATAATACACCTGCATCTTTTAATTCTGTAACTTCCTCATAAGATTCTCTTACATCTTTTTCATCCCAAGATGATAATTCTTTGATGATCTCTTCTAATGTATGGTCTTCATATAAAGCGATCACTTCATAAGTCAGATCATCTACAACATGAACAGATCCACTTGCTACGTCAAGGACCATGTTATATCCATTGTTCTTATACTGATGAACCATTGTTTCTTTCTCCCTTTATCTGTTATTTATTTTCTTTCATGTAAAAAATGAGGCGGCCCACAAGGAACGCCTCAAGCATAGAGTCTTTGTTTTATTTGACTATTTGCTGTGTTCGCAGGTCTGGTTACCTACTGTACAAGATGTTTTACATGCTGACTGGCAAGATGTCTGGCATTCACCACATCCACCTTTTTTTACTGTGTTCTGTAATGTTTTATTTGTCAGAGTTTTAATATGTTTCATCTTATCGTCCTCCTGATTCTCATAAAATAACTTGCTATATTGTATCATATCCTAGGTCAAATAGCAAGCATTCCACCTAAAGTTCCTCCAGCAATACATAAGAACAATGCTGTGATGCGTTCTGTTGAAAAAATAACTGTATTTTCCTGAAACACAACAGATATTAAAGTTAATATTGCGAAATATAATACTCCAACAAAAAATCCCCATAAGAACTTCCGTTTTCCAATCTTTTTTCCAATGATCATTCCTGCAAGGATTGAAGCAAAAATGTATGTAAGTGTAATGCCAAGATTCGCCATCTTCGTCCCTGTATTGCTCTGATAAACAATAAATGCAAGAAGACACAACAATAGTCCGGTAACAATATAAGCAGCAACCAGACTTTGCACAATATATAACACTTTCTTTTCTGGCCCCATAGCAAATACTCCTTTCTTTCATTTAATATATGTCTGTTGTTTTGCTTCTATGTCTTTTTGTGATAAACTAACATTAAATATGTGAAAGGAGTTTTAAAATGATTGATCTTCATATACATTCTACTTGTTCTGATGGGACTTTTACTCCGAAAGAAATTGTCCATAAAGTAATTGAAAAGAATTTATATGGTTTTTCTCTTACTGATCATGATACAGTTGATGGTATTTCAGAAATCTTGGCAATGAATCTTCCTAAAGATTTAAAATTCATTCCTGGAATTGAAATTTCATGTGATACACTTCATCGTGAGATCCATATCTTAGGTTATGGAATTGATTGCAAGAACAAGGATTTAAATACCACATTAAATGATCTGAGAGACAAAAGAATGAAACGTAATCTCGATATGATCGAATTATTCCAAAAAGATGGATTTCCTGTTACTCTTGAGAAATTACAACACGGAGACCCTAATACAGTTATTACACGTGCTCATTTTTCAAGAGTTCTTGTGGAAGAGGGCATCTGCACTTCCAGGGAACAGGCTTTTTCCAAATATCTCGGTGAAAAATGTAAATACTATATTCCAAAACCATTTTTTGATCCGAAAGACTGCCTCAAATTAATTCTTGATGCAGGTGGCATTCCAGTTCTTGCTCATCCTTTTTTATATAAATTTTCTAATAAGGATACAAAACAGCTTATCCATGATCTGAAAGATTATGGTCTTGCTGGAATTGAAATTTACCATTCTTCCCACCATAAGGGACAAATCGCAAAATTAAGAGAATGGCAAAAAGAATATCATCTTTTAGCCTCTGGTGGTTCTGATTTTCACGGAACAAATAAACCTGATATAGATATTGGTACTGGCCGTGGGACACTTTATGTACCAGATCATCTTCTTGATGAACTTCTTAGATAAAAAAAGAATCTGGATGAAATATGAGCTCTATTCTCATATTTTCCAGATTCTTTTTATTCATGAATTATCTTACTCGTCGTCAGATGATCCGTTTGCTTTCTCCATTGCCTGAATCGCTGATTTTTCCATTGGAATACGACAATGTTTGTCGTTACCAAATTCAACAATGATCGTAGTTTCATCAACTTTATCCACAACAACTCCGTAAAATCCACTTGTTGTTAACACACTGTCTCCAACTTCCAGAGCTTCCATCATCTGTCTTAACTCTTCATCTTTCTTCTTCTGTGGTCTGATTGTTAAAAAGTACATTAATGCAAAACAAATAACCAGCATCAGAATTGTCATTGTAACCTGATCCATTTTCTTCCTCCATCTTTCTAATAAGATTACTGATTCATCATGCCATCAATCTTACGTTTCTTATATTCTTTGTAGTTTCCTTCTTCGATTGCCTGACGAATCTCACTCATCATTGTATTATAAAAATACAAGTTATGCAAGACACATAATCTCATTCCAAGCATTTCTTTTGCTTTCAGAAGGTGTCTGATGTAAGCTCTGCTGTAACTTCTGCAAGCTGGACACTGGCATCCTTCTTCGATTGGGCGATGATCAAGTTCATATTTTTTGTTGAACATGTTTAATTTCCCCTGATTAGTATATACATGTCCATGGCGGCCATTTCTTGTTGGATATACACAGTCAAAGAAATCAACTCCACGGTCTACAGCCTCAAGAATATTCACTGGTGTACCAACTCCCATCAGATACGTTGGTTTATCTTCAGGCAGATATGGAACTGTTTCTTCGATGATATGATACATCTCATCATGTGTTTCTCCTACTGCCAGACCGCCAAGAGCATATCCATCAAGATTCAGTTTTGAAATTTCTTTGGCGTGTTCAATACGGATATCTTCAAATGTTCCACCTTGATTGATTCCAAATAACATCTGATGTGGATTGACCGTGTCTTCCAAAGAGTTCAAACGATCCATCTCTTTCTTACATCTTACTAACCATCTTGTTGTACGATCTACAGAATTCTGCATATATTCTCTTGTTGCAGGATGTGGCGGACACTCATCAAATGCCATCGCAATCGTAGACCCAAGATTGGACTGAATCTGCATACTTTCTTCTGGTCCCATAAAGATCTTTCTTCCATCGATATGAGAGGAGAAAGATACTCCTTCTTCTTTGATCTTGCGGAGTTTTGCCAGAGAAAATACCTGAAATCCGCCAGAATCTGTAAGAATTGGGCGATCCCAGTTCATAAATTTATGAAGTCCACCAAATTCTTTGATCAATTTATCACCTGTTCTTACATGCAGATGATATGTGTTTGATAACTCTACCTGAGTTCCGATCTCCCTAAGATCATCTGTGCTGACTGCACCTTTGATCGCTGCGACTGTTCCGACATTCATAAATACCGGTGTCTCAATCACTCCATGGACGGTTGTTAACCTTCCTCTTTTTGCTCTTCCGTCTTTTTTAATTAATTCATACATTCTTACTCACCATAAATCTTTTTAATATTATCCATTGTTGCTCCTAGATTCTTTAACACACCATCAAGAATCGTAACGGCTGCCATTGATTCTACCACAACTACAGCCCTTGGCACAATCATTGGATCATGGCGCCCATGAATTTCAATCTCTACATTGTCAAGATCACGGTTGATCGTCTTCTGTGTTCTCGCAATGGATGGAGTTGGTTTGACCGCTGCACGAAATACGATCGTACTTCCGTCACTCATTCCTCCAAGAACTCCGCCAGAATGATTCGTTTCTTTCACGGCTTTGCCATCCATACTGATAAAATTATCATTATTCTCTGATCCTCTAAGGTTTGCAGCTGCAAATCCATCTCCGATCTCAAACCCTTTAACAGCTCCAATAGACATAATTGCCTTCGAAAGTTCTGCATCCAGCTTATCAAATACAGTTTCTCCAATACCAACTGGCATCCCTGTGATCTGGCATTCTATAATTCCACCGATCGAATCCTGTTCTTTGATCATCTGATCTGCTTTCTTGGCTACAAGATCTGCTGCTTCCTTATCTGGCATATTAAACGGATTGTTATTCATCTCATTAAGATCAAATCTATCCTCTGAAATCTCAATACCTGCAATTGCCTTTGCATATGCCTTTACAGAAATTTCTAGTTCTTCAAGCACTTTCGCTGCAACTGCACCTGCAGCAACACGTCCGATCGTCTCTCGTCCTGATGATCTTCCACCACCACGATAATCTCTGAAACCATATTTCATATCAAATGTAAAATCTGCATGTCCTGGACGGTAAACATCCTTAATATTACTATAATCCTTAGATCTCTGATCCTTATTATATACAACCATGGAAATCGGTGTTCCTGTTGTCTTCCCTTCAAATACTCCAGAAAGAATCTCTACTTGATCTCCTTCCTTTCTCTGTGTTGTATACTTAGACTGTCCCGGTTTCCTGCGATCCAGATATTTCTGAACATCTTCTCTATCTAATGATAGCCCTGCCGGACATCCATCCACAACTACTCCAACACCAGCACCATGTGTCTCTCCCCATGTTGTGATGCGGAAATTTGTACCAAAACCTGATCCTGCCATATGACTTCCTTCCTATAATTTGATATTTGCCAGTAAATCTCCAAGACTCGTTCCTGCAGCATCTTCTGTATACTCTACTCCAGTTTCTTCTGCTTTCTTGGCTGCTTCTTTATCATCTTCTAATGCTTTGATGCTTAAGCTTACTTTACCATTTGCAACTTTTATGATCTTAACTGTTACCTGTTCTCCTTCTTTCACAACATCTTCTGGAGATTTTACTCTCTTCTGGCTTAACTGTGAAATATGAACTAATCCGCTGATTCCATCTCCAATATCAACAAACGCTCCATAAGGCATGATATTTTCTACAGTTCCTTCTACAACTGTTCCAACTTTTAACTCATTGATCTTATTTTCACGTTCTTTTCTTGCTTTCTCCTGCTCTACTGCTTTTGCTGATAAAACAAGTCTCTGCTCCTCTGGTTCCACTGTAATGATCTTTGCTTCTACATCTTTCTGTAACCATACATTTAAATCTTCAACATATTTTGTTGATAATAAAGATGCTGGAATAAATCCACGGATTCCTTCAACATAAACAATAACTCCACCATTAACGACTCCACCAACAGTCAGTGCAAGCACTTCTCCACTTTCTTTAAGCTCTTCTAAATGATTCCATACTGCATCTTCATTTGTTGCTGCTTTATTTAAAGATTCTTCTAACTGAGTTTCGAATTGTTCCATTGTTTCTTTTACTTCTTCTGCCATAATAATCTTCCTCCGCTTTATTTTCTTAAACATTTATTTCATATTATAACATAGAATAAGAAAGATTCAAGAACGCTGATATTCCTTGTTATTTTGAATATTTTCTGTAAAACAGCCATGCTGCTGATATAACACCAGCCATGCCTGCAGCTATCCATAAACCAAGCATCGACTTTTCTCTTTTGTCCTTGACTTTTGTCTCCTTTTTCTGATCTTTTTCTACCATTTGCTTGATCGGATGTGGCAGGATTTTGGTTACCGCAAACTTTATTCTTTTGTTTGTTACATTTCCAGCTGCATCTTTTGCTTGAAGTTTTAGCACATGAATCCCTGGTTCCAGCTTCTTAAAAGATATTTTGTTTGTTAAATTTTTTATTTCTTTTTCATCCAGCTTTACCTTTGTCCAATAATCTTTCTTATTTTCCAGAGATACTGCAACGATTGTTCCATAATCACATTCACTCTTTTCATTAAGACCACTCATCTGGATCACTGGTTTTTTTGTATCATAAAAAAATGTAATCTTTTTACTTGATACCCGTTCTCCATTTGCATCTACCGCATTAAGACTTATCCTATAATTTCCATTCTCTGTAATTGGCTGTTTTATATAAACTTTATCTTTTTCCCATTCATATGAAACCTTCTGCCCATTCATAAGAAATTCTGTTACCTGTACAGGCTCTAAACTTACAACTTGAAATCCCGGTCTAAAACTTTTCTCTGAAATATTCTTTCCTGCAAGTATTTTCTGCAAAAAATAAATATGAACGCCCTTTTTGTTGATCGTAAATTTCTTTGTCACAACATTTTGATTTCCTGCCAGATCTAAAGCTTCCACTCGTAATACATAATACCCATCGTCTTTTATCTTATCCGGTATCCATCTTTTTCCATTCAGATAAATTCTTGTCTGCTTTTCATCCAGATTTTCATCTTTTACATGTAGTTTTACGTTTACAAATGTTTTATAGGACTTATTATTTTTTATCCCACTAATATAAATTTCAGGTTTTTTCATATCAATCTTAAATACTTTTTCCTCACTGATCGACGCATTTCCTGCCATATCTTCCACTTGAACCAAAAGATTATGCTTACCATTCCGGTCAAATACTACTTCACTCTCATAATATTCTCCTTTTTGAACAAAACCTTTCATCTGCTTCCCAGAAGTTATAACTTTTACAGCATTTTTTTGGAGATTTTCATCCTTGATCCTTATCTTTACTTTCTGATATCTGCTGACTTTTTGAAATTCATTTTGAGATCGTATCAATATTTCTGGCTTCTTTGTATCCAAAAAACAAACTGTATGGAAACTATTTTCAGATCTATTTCCTGCTTCATCCTTTGTCCATATTTTCAGCTGATACTTTCCATCTTTTTTAATCTGTGGAATCTGATCTGTTTCTGTCTGTATTTGACCTGTCTGAAGCTGAGTTAATTGTGCATAAACGTGTACCAGAGGTCCTTCCGCCTGTTCTGATTCATATGTAAATTCAGGAATCTTTCCATACCATCCATTTAGAGATCTCTCACTGCACGTTATTTTAAATAACTGCGGCTTCTTTTTCCATAAACGGCACCAGATTTTTTGAATTTCACTATATCTTCCTGCATTAGAAACTGCTCTGATCAAAACAAGATCATCCATATCACGTTTCAACTCTAGTCTGCCATATTTCATTGATCTCCACTCATTATTACCAGTCTTATATTCATAGTGAGAAATTTTCGAAACTGCTTTTGAACCATGTGCTTCAAGTAAAATATCCTGATTGGTCCATTTTCCTGCTGTGTATGATCCACTGTCAACTTTTGGTATCGTTGGATTACTCAGTTCTATCGTGATTTTTCTTGTTTCCTCATATCCATTTCTATGAATCAGATGAATCTCATAATTTCCTTCTTCATAAAATGTCATCTTCAAAGTTTGTTCATAATCCCATTCTCCTTCCCACTTCTGCCGGTTTACAAAAATCATAATATCATCTTTTGTACAGGATCCTTTCAGATCTACTTCCATTACCACGCTGCTTCGAAAAAATGGTTCTTCCCCAGTTCCTTTCCATGTAATATCCCAGACCGCTGTCTCTTCCATTCCTTTGGTATCAGCAGGTATTGCAGATAAAAGGAGAAATAGTATGGCTGTCATGGTCATCAGTATTTTATGTTTTCTCTTCATAATCCAAGTTTCCTCCTCAACGCTTTTGCTCTGTTACTTGTCATTCCTGTCTGTTTTAGTCCCTGCAGATAAACATCCTTTGCCTTCTCTATCTGGTTTTTCTGGCATAGATAAATTCCATATTCAATATAAGCTTCCATGACTTTTGGATAATGTTTTATAAAACGTTCATACTCATTTTCAATATTCACAGATTTTTCTCTAAGATACGATAACTTTCTCTCATATATTTCCCATGCTTCATTTTTCTCTAATTTCTCATGAAACACTCTGTCAGTCTCTTGAAAAAAAAGCTTATCATCTCCTCTTTTTGCCTTAATCTCATACAGATTGATCTTTTGTTTTTCCAGCATCTTTTTTTGTTCTTCCTTAAGTCTGAACTTTTCTGTCTTATAAAGCAGTTTTTCTGCCTTCTTTACAACAAACTCTGGAAGTTTTTCCTGCCACAAAATATAATGATCAATAAAAAAATATGCTGACCAGAAATCATGTACGTCCTTTTGACAAATTTCTAATGCTGACACCAGCTCATCTTGTTTCACCTCCTTTTCAGGATCATTTAATACTTCTATCAGCAGAAGATATGCTTCTGTTTTCTTTTTATTTGTTTCTTCCTTCTTAAAATATTGACCGGCCAGTGTCAGATCTTTCTCTGTCCTTTCGTTTCCATAAAAATAAACCATACCTTTTTTGTAGAAATCCTCGTATGTTTTCACTGACTGTACTTTCAATTTTTCTTCTTTGTGGCTGTCTATAAAACCAAAAATACCGATCATGCCAATGCAGGCTAAAAAAACGACACTTTTTTCTGATCTGCTTTTCCAGACAATTTTTCTAAGATCTCTCTTGATATCTCTAGCGCTCTGATAATTCTTTTTCTCATCCTCACAAAGACATTTCTGTATGATATTCTCTATAGGATACTTTTTATTCTGTTCTGTATTTAGCTGAATGATCTTTCCTATACTGTAGACATCCATAAAAAATTCAGCTCTTTCTCCTGCTTTTGTCTGTCGTTTGGAAGCATAAATCCTCGTTCCATACCCAGTCAGAAAATCTCCTTTCATTGAAGATGCTCCAAAATCGATCAAATACAGACGTCCTGATGGATGAAGTATGATATTCTCTGGTTTAAGATCCATATGTACAACACCTCTCTTATGAACCTGTTCCAACACCTTACAGACCTTATACATAAGTAGTATCAATGTTTTTTCTGAAATTTTTCCATGGACTGTTTTATATGTTTTTAGAGATTGTCCTTTAATATATTCCATAACCAGGCAATGATCTTTGGCGTTTTCTGCAAGGAATAATTTGGGAATACCCTTGATATTTTTTAATTGATTTAATATCTCTTTCTCCCGTTTCCACTGATTTTCATCTTTAAGTATTTTCACTGCAACCTTTTTCCCTGTCTTTAAATCTTTTGCAAGAAATACTTTCCCCATTCCACCTGCACCCAAAAGCTTCTGAGTCTGATAACGGTTATGGTATATTTGAGCTATCTCTCTTTCGGAACTTTGACGATCACACAGGATAGATTGTCTAGTTCTCCACGTTTTTTTACTTTTCGAAAACATCTTTCTACCCATTCTTTCATTTGTTCCCTGGACGCTTCCACCTGATAGATCTCTTCCTCTTCAAGTAATCCATAAAATCCATCTGTACAAAGCAAAAATTCCATTCCCGGATGCAGTCTTCCCTTATAGCAATCTACTCTGACGTCCTTCGTCACACCAACACACTGCAGAAGAATATGTCGTCTCGGATCTTTTCTTGCCTGTTCTTTCGTCAAATGTCCTGCCCGAAGTTCAAGTTCTACCAGCGTATGATCTGTTGTCACAAATTTTCTATTTCTGTCAAACCAGTATGTTCTGGAATCTCCAACATTTAATACAAAAAATTCGTGATCTTCCACAAATAATAATGTTAACGTACTTCCCATTGATTTGACTTCTTCCATTTTTCTGCTCATCAACAAAAGGTTCTGATTGATCTTTCGGATCAAATCGATCAGATTTTGTTCGATCATATTAATTCCCATTTCATATAATCCTTCAAATAAAGTTTCATCAAACCACTGTTTCAATACTTCTACAATATAACGGCTTGCGATCTCTCCTTTCTTCAAACCACCCATTCCATCACACACAACAGCCAGAAGATAAAGCTTTCCATTCTTTTCCTGCTGCCTTAATAAATAAGCATCCTGATTCGACGGTCTTCCGTTTCCAATATCCGTCATTCCAATCGTATCTATCATATGTTCCTCCAAAAAATTCTTCATAATAGAAAAAAGCCTGTAAAGATTATTCTTTACAAGCTTTCTCTGCTGTTCTTGTTTGTTTCATTATTCTTCGATGTCTTCGCCATCCTCGAATTCATCTTCTTCGCCTTCAATCTCCTGTTTGAGAATCTCAATATCTCCTCTAAGTTTCTCGATGAGATTGAACAGATCAATATATTCTGCCTGTGGGTAGTCCATATGTTCTTCAAAATATTTCTCTCCCACCTGACGATACAAATCATTCAAATCTCTTTTCGCCACTCGCAGATCATTATGTCTCTTCGCAGAATCTGCCACTTCCTTCGCCTTCTGTGCAGCTGCTTTTCCTGTTGTTGAAATAGTTTCTTCCAGACGTCCGAAAAAATCTTTTGCCATATACGCTCACTCCCAACGTTTTTCTTTCATTGTACCTTATTCAGCTGCTTTCGTCCAGCCTAAAAGCGCCTTTCGAGACTTAATGTTTCTTCTTACGATATAATAGTAAAATCCCTGAAAATGCTGCAGCTGCCATAGCAAATATCCATCGAAGATCACTTTCGTCTCCTGTTTTTGGTCCAGAAGAAGTAGCTGTATTTTCAAAATCATTTCCCTTGTTTTTCGTATAAGTTATATTTTCAGGTATTTTCTGTTTTCTTACTTTGATCTCACGAACTGCTGTCACTTCTTTTGCGTTATCGGCCTTTGCTTTTGCCGTATTTTTTATCGTTCGATCTTTCATTATTTTGTTATTTAACTTTACCTGATAGATTACTTTTATTTTCTGGTCATTTGTAAGATTTTCTTTTGTTTCAATTCTGAAACTGTTATCTGATACAACAATCCTGCATTTCGAAGTGATATCTGCTTCATCTGGTGAAAAAACATGAACACTTTCCTTTATGATCTTTGCATATTTATGATCGATCTTATCTTCGATCACAATGTTCTTTGCAACTGCATCTTTCACAATCTGTGATACGAAAATCTGATATTCACAAATACCGCCAGCTTTATATACTGTCTTATCACTTCTTTTTGTGATCAAAAGCTGTGGAATATTCTCCTCCATCGTTACAACAATATCATCTCTTACTTTATCTGCATCCTCACTGTACGCAAATGCTGTATTTTTAATATCTCCATCGATCATTGAAAGAAATGCTGTATCATAAATTACAAGAAGCTCATCCTTATCACTTAAATCTCTTCCTGTGGCGATCTTAAACTTTCTACTGGTATCATCTCTGCTGATCTCACACTGATTTGTGATATCTTCCCCATTATATTTTACACGGATCATACCAATATCCATTCCTTTCTTCTCAAATAAATCTTCTATGATAACTTTATGTGCTGTCATCCCTTCATTTTTCTGTGTCACACGAATCTTATATGATCCAGTCTGACCTTCTTTATATATCTTATGATCTGATGTTTTCTCGATTTTTAACATTGGAGGTTTTACAACAACTGTATTTTCATCCTGCGCTGGCTCTGTGTTATCACTTTGTACGATCGCTGTATTTTTTATAGCACCATCAATTCTTTTTTCAAATAATACTTTATATATGATATCAATAGAATCACTGTCTCCAAGATCTTTTCCTGTTTCTACAACAAAATTTCCATCTCTTGCTTCTATTTTACATTCATCTGTAATATCTTGTTTGTTATACATGACTTGAAAATCAGAAATCTTCATTCCTTCTTTTTCAAATTCATCTGTAACTATTATATTTTTTGCTTTTACGCCTTCCTTCCCCTGTGTAATATGAAGTTTATAACTTCCTGTTTCTCCCACACTGTAAATCTTTTTATCGGACTGTTTAAGAATCTGAAGTTTAGGTGCCTTGATCTTGATCATCTCTTCTGCCACACCACCTCCTGAAGGAATATCTGCATCTTCACGGATCAGTTCTTTGTTACTGTTTCTTGTTGCTGGAACTTTCATTACATTTTTTATGTCTTTTCCCTCTAGTCCATCCTGCTCGATCACTGCCTGATAGCTGATCTCAATCTTGTCCGTCATCCACAGATCATTGTAATTTGTATCTTTTTTTCCACATTCAGAAGCGAATACCGGTATTATTCCGTTCTTTAATGCGATCGGAGTCTGTATCGTATAACTTCTTTCGTTATCATCAAATTCAGCCTGACATTTTGATGTTATATTTTTACCATCTGCCATCACTGATAATGTTCCAGGTATAATACGGATCCCTTCTGCTTTGATTTCATCCTCGATTCTTATATCTCTCATAAATGTTCCAGGATTTGGATTCGTTATCACTGCCTTATATGCCACATGATCACCTTTTTTATAAATCTGTGCCGGAGCTGATTTTATAACATCATTTTTAGGAGAATTGATATATATCTGTGCCTGATCTTTTGTCTCCGGAATTCCCGCTGCCCATGCAGATGCTTCATTATCGATCAACTGGCCATTTGCTGCCACTGATGTTTTCATTGTGTATACAATCTGGATTTCATTTTCATACGGAAGAACATAATCACCTTTTGACTTTAAGATCCAGCTATTTCCTTCTTTCTGCATTGTGTAGCAGTCTTCTGGAATTCCTGATACTTTTATATCCTTTAGCGAAACTCTGGAATTATCTGCAAATGATCTATCCTGAATCGTAAAGTATGCTGTTCCTGCTTTTGGATTTTTATTTTTCACAGTAACCTTGTAGGTAACCTCATCTTTTGCCTGATATTCATACTGCTTTGTCTCTTTTGTAAGCAAAAGGCCCGGATTACTCTCATCTTTTTTGGGCAGTTCTATATCAACCCTGACTTCATTCGTCATTGTGTTTTTGCCATCAATGATCGTCTTTGCCTTATTATTTTGTGTAAGAACTGTTTTATTTTCATTATAATGTCCATGCTTTTCCCAAAGATTCCTTAACTCCATAAGCTGCTCTTTCGTTGCATCTTTCATAATGTTCATCTTGATCTTGATCTTTAATACATATATACCGCGCTTATAAAATTCAGGATCATTCGGATCTTTTAATCTGGCTTTTACAAGATTTCCGTTTTGTGAGATATCAAATTCACTACTGACATCTTTATTGTCTCCATATACTTTGATATCAAGAATCTTCTGACATTCTTCTACATTGTCCTCGAATGCAAATCCGCTGAAATAATGGGCTTTCGGAATATCTCCGGCAATTGCCTGGCTTACTTCATAAGTCCATGTCTTTGCAAGATCTGGACAATTGTAATGCTCTGTTGATTCTCCATTCGACGTTATGATCTCTTTTTTTGGAGCTGGTGGATCAAATTTTACCATGTTCTGTCCATATCCAACATATTGTTCCTGATTTGTTGGTCCATCATCCATAATTCTTCCAAACGTATATTCAAACGTATCTGAAGCAAATGTAAATCCCGCACATGTAAAGTCTTCATTGTCATAATTTTCAGAAAAATCAGCATAATAAATACTCTTATTTCCATCTTTGTTATAACTTAATTTTGTGTTTTTAGAAACATATTCTCCATGGATGTCATCTGCTTTTACCCCGATATACTGGTGTGTATCAATATCCTGTAATGTCATATTACTTTTGATCGTTACAGGAATATTCGTTCCAGCTTTAAAAAACTGACTTTTCATTGTCATCTCTTCAATTCCGATATAAGAGCAGCCACTAAGATCACCTCCTACTGCCACATATCCTTCCATGTTCTTATATTTTTCGATTCCCGTGATCGTCATAACCAGATCAAATGTCTGCCATCTACCATGGCTTCCATCCTTGTCACACTGATAAATCTCCATATTCGTTTTCTTGATCTGTATATTTCCAGCTGTGTTTTCTGAAGTATCAAACCATAGATATTGTTTTAAAAATCCAGGCATAGAAATGTCTGGGAGTTTCTTGGTATCTTTTCCTTTGGTAATGATCGTCTTCGTCTGATCCGTTGGATGCATCTTAAATCCATAGGATGCATCCACACTTAATGCTTTCTGATCATCAAATGCTGAAAAAATATGTTTGTCATCTCCCCAACTGCTTGTAATTGGCTTTGCTTTGCTACAATTAAGCTGAGCCAGTACGGATTTTTCCTTTATTTTTGCTGTCAGTGCTGCTGATAATGAAAATACTACAACACCCAATGCCATAAGAGTTCTTCTTGCTTTCTTCATGAATACTACCCTCCTTATTATTGCCTTTTCTTTCCCTCATTCTCCAGCAGACAGAATTGTCTCATAGCATCTCAGCTCCCCTCATTCTTATGACAGGCTGCACTCACCTCCATGACCATGCAGAAGTCTCATTATCATATCCTTGTTCGCTCCCTGTCTCCAGATCATGGCGGGATATGTCCTCTTCGGACTGTACTAGAAAATGGTCTTATTCAGTTGTCAAAACTTCCCTTGGATTCATCATTTGATCGTCTTGTCGTGAATGGATTATCTGATTTGATTGATCAATCATCATTTTGATTTGTTTTTAGAATTTTCTGATATTGTATTCTCTTCCATTTATTCCCTATCTTGGTTCATCATAACATTTTCACATAAAAAAAGCAACCCATATTTTTATGAATTGCTTTTTTACTTTTATTTATTCTATTATACAAGAATGTATTCCTTAGATTCCAAGAATCTTTTTCACTTCATCTTCCATTGCTACTGTTTCGCACACTGTGTCATGAAGTACTGGTGCTGTTCTGATCTCTTCGATCGCTTTTGGAATTTCTGTCTTTGATACTTTGTTAAGTTCATCAACTAATTCAAAATCATCTTCTGCATCGTATGCTGGATCAATCGCATCCATAACACTTCTTGTAAATTTGTATGGACTGGCTGTTGAAGCAATGATTGTTGGAGTTTTGTCATCTCCAGTTGCTGCTTTGTATTTGTCATATGCAACGGCTGCTACTGCTGTATGTGTATCCATTACATATCCTTCTTTGTCATATACTTCTTTGATCTTCACTGCTGTTTCTTCTTCACTTCCAAAAGCTCCAAAGAACTCAGATAATTCTGCTTTCATTGCATCTGTGATCACATATTCTCCGTCTTTTGTAAGTGCTGCCATAAATTCTGCACACTGTTTTGGATCATTTCCTGCGATTCTGTAGATCATACGCTCTAAGTTGCTTGAGATCAGGATATCCATAGATGGAGATGTTGTAACATAGAATTCTCTGTTACGATCATATTTCCCTGTCTCAAAGAAATCAAATAATACTTTGTTCTTATTAGATGCACAGACAAACTTATTGATTGGAATACCCATCTGTTTTGCATAGTAAGAAGCTAAGATGTTACCAAAGTTTCCTGTTGGAACTACAACATTCATAGGTTCTCCTGCTTTCAGGGCACCCTGTTTTAATAAATCTGCATAAGCTTTTACATAATATACGACCTGTGGCACTAAACGTCCGATATTGATAGAGTTCGCAGATGAGAACTGGAATCCATTATCATTCATAACTTTCGCTAACTCTTTGTTAGAGAACATTTTTTTAACACCTGTCTGGGCATCGTCAAAGTTTCCTTTGATTCCGATCACATATGTATTGTTACCCTTCTGTGTTACCATCTGTTTTTCCTGAATTGGACTAACTCCAGACTTAGGATAAAAGACAATGATCTTGGTTCCTGGTACATCAGCAAATCCTGCCAGAGCTGCCTTTCCTGTATCTCCAGATGTTGCAGTTAAGATTACGATTTCATTCTTAACGTTATTCTTTCTTGCAGATGTTACGAGTAAATGTGGAAGAATAGATAATGCCATATCTTTAAATGCAATTGTTGCCCCGTGGAACAATTCCAGATAATATGCTCCGTCTACTTTCTTTGTTACTGCAATTTCTTCTGTGTCAAACTTGCTGTCGTATGCATTATTAATACAAGTCTTTAATTCTTCTTCTGTAAAGTCTGTAAGGAATTCTTTCATGACTGCATAAGCAATTTCCTGATAGGACATCTTTGTCAGATCTTCCAATGCTACGTTTAACTTTGGAATACTGTCTGGTACGAATAATCCTCCATCGCTTGTTAATCCTTTTAAAATAGCTTCAGAGGCGGTTGCTGTTTCTTCACTGTTTCTTGTGCTGTGGTATACTAAATTCATATTTCCCTACCTTTTCTTCTATCAAATATGCGTGTTTCTGTTGGTTTCTGATTATAACATATGTTGTATCCATCTACAACAGATTTTCATGAACTATATCTTATACAATTACAAATGTCAGCATGAGACGGACACCGCTGATCAAAGCTTTCTCATCAAAATCGAACTTTCCATGATGATTTGCAGGGTGGTCTCCACCTCCGATAAACGCAAAACATCCATCGATTTCCTCTAAGTAATTAGCAAAATCCTCTCCTAACATCATCGCAGGAACATGCGTAAATTCTGACGGATCGAACACTTCTCCTGCCTTCTCCATTACATTTTCTACAATCTCTGGATCATTGATCAGTGCTCCATGACTTGATGGCTGAAAATCAACTGTGACATCGATCCCATACATCTGTTCATGGGCTTTTGCAATATCTTTGACTCTCTCTTCGATCATTTCCTGTGCCTGCTTTGAAAATGTTCTTGCTGTTCCTTCGATCTTAGCTTCTCCCGCGATCACATTTCTTGCTGTTCCTGCTTCAATCTTCCCGATCGTTAATACTGCGGGATCTAATGGATTTAGATTTCTACTTACGATGGTTTGCATATTCATTACCATCGATGATACTGCCACCGCGGTATCAATTCCTTCATGTGGCTTTCCTGCATGACCAGACTTTCCATATAAATGAACTGCCAGCCAGTTTGTCGCCGCCATTCTTGGTCCTGCCTCCAGAGAAATCTTTCCGGATGGAATTCCATTGAAAATGTGAACTCCATAAATTCGCTTTACACTGTCCAGGATTCCTGTTTTTAACATAAACCTGGCACCTTCCGCAGTTTCTTCTGCTGGCTGAAACACAAGATAAACTCTACGATTTAATTCTGCCTCATGCATCTTTAAAATCTTCGCTGTTGCCATAAGAATCGCTGTGTGCCCATCATGTCCACACGCATGCATACAACCATGATTTAATGATGCAAAATCAAGTCCTGTTTCTTCTTCCACTTCAAGAGCATCCATATCTGCTCTAAGTGCAATACTGTCTTTCCTTCCATTACCAACAACTGCAATAATTCCTGAGGGATCAAAAATCTTATACGAGATCTCCCATTCTTCCAGATGTTCTCTGATATATTCCATCGTCATAGTCTCATGAAATGCTGTTTCCGGACATCGATGCAGTGCCCGGCGAAATTCTACGACTTCTTGTTCAATTGCATATGCTTCCTGGTTTATGTCCATATTGCTTCCTTTCTTTGCTGACTACCTTCCTGTAAGATTCATGATTAAGGCAACGATCAACCCAACAATGATCACTGGTCCCAGCACGATCATCATTGCATTAAATATATGAAACAGTAAGTAAATAATGAAAATAAAAATGATCACGGATAAAAGACATCCGAGTTTAAATTTTGTAGAATTCATCGTGAAAATATGTGTATTTCCACCAAACATATCCTCTGGAGTTTCCTCCTGTTCATCCTCATAATATTCTGTCTGTGCATAACTATCGTCCACACCTGCTGCGTCAATGATCGACCTTGCGATCAGTCTTGGACTACCTAATTCGTTTAAAATTTCTGCTTCTGTCTTTCCACTTCTGATCTGTTCATTGATATAATTCTCATAATAGTCAATATTTTGTTGTACTACCATCGGCGATACTATTCCCTCTAGTGAAGATCTTAACTCCCCCATAAATTGTTTTCTTGTCATAAATTTATTCTCCATCCTTATTATAGAAAATCTCTGACTCCTTTAATACGTGACAGGTTCCGTCTTTTACTTCGATCGTTGTCACTCCACAATTCTCCTGTCTTGGTGCATGCCAGAATTCCTCGATATCTCTTCCGTATATATGAGTCAGCAAACTATGTATCCAGGCTCCATGGGAAAAAACAGCAACGTGCTGATATTTTCTCTCATTCGGCAGAATCATATCTTCCAAAAATTCTACTGCCCTTCCTATAACTTCTCTATGTGTCTCACAACCATTAGTCGTTTCAAAATGTACTGGATCATTAAAAAAATCAAGAAATGGATCATTCCTGTCTTCCAATTCTTTTAATGTCATTCCTTCAAACATTCCAAAACAAGCTTCTTTCACCCTTTCGTCCTCATATAACGGAACATTTCTTCCACCTAAAATGATCTCCCCTGTTTCTTTTGCTCTCTTTAATGGACTGGTATATCCTATATCAAATGGTACATGACGAAGTCCTTCTCTTGTCATAAATGCAAGTTCTCTTCCATATTCATTCAACTCTATATCTGAACTTCCCTGAATTCTATGTACTTTATTCCAGTCAGTTTCTCCATGCCGGATCAAATATAACTTCAAAACATTTTACCTCCAATTTAACAATAGCATACCTTATTTTTTTGATTGAGTCTAGTCCCTCTTCATTGTGCATTTTTTCACTAAAATATAAAAAACTATGGATTTTTTATCGAACTTTGCTATACTAAGATTATACATATAAACTGAAATTTTAGGAGAGAAAAATTATGAACATTCATGTTGGAGACGAGATTGAATTAACAGAACAAGTAGTTCCAGAAAACACTGCAAAGGAATGGGGAAGTGGAAGCCTTCCTGTTTATGCAACACCTGCTATGATCTTATTAATTGAGAAAGCCGCTGTTAAATTATTAGATGGCAAACTTGAAGAAGGTCAGACAAGTGTTGGAACAAATTTAAACATTGCACATGTTTCCGCAACACCAGTCAATGGAACGATCAAATGTCACTGCTCATTATCTGAGATTGACCGCAAACGTCTGGTATTCCATATCGAAGTAACTGATAACAAAGGACGTGTTGGAATCGGTACTCATGAAAGATTCATCGTTGCTGATGAACCATTTATGGAAAAAGCTGCTAAGAAATTAGAAGATTAATTTTTAACTCTATGTACAAAAAAAAATGGTGTCAGGATTTAATCCCGACACCATTTTTATTATATTTTTATCTGCTTGTTCCCTTTAAGATTGGGGAAATCTTCTTATAAATAAAGAATGTAATCACTACACTGCACATTCCTTTGATAAATGTGAATGGCATATTAAACCAGATCAGTGCATCCCATAATGTCTTCACGTTCTTGTTGATCGCCTGATATGCACCAAGAATCGCCTGCATTGGCATGAAGTTTGTGTATACTGGATATACAACAAAGTAGTTTGAAAATACGCTGACGACTGACATAAGGACTGCCCCTGCTAATGCTCCGATCATTGCACTCTTCTGTGTTTTCTTTTTCTTATAAATAAGTCCTGCTGGTAATACAAAGCATACGCCTAAGATAAAGTTAGAAAGCTCTCCAACTCCACCTGTCTGTGTATGAAGAAGGTTGATCGCATTCTTGATAAAGCATACTGCAATTCCAGATACCGGTCCCATCGCATATGCTGCTAATAATGCTGGAAGTTCTGAAAAATCAAACTTGATAAATGGTGGTATTAACATAGGAATTGGAAATTCCAAAAACATCAGCACTGTTGCCAATGCTCCCAACATACCTGTTACTGCGATCGTTCTGATATTGAACTTTGTTCTTTTCATTGTCATTGTGTCTCCTGACATGATAATTCTCCCTTTCTTATCAAAAGATTTTAAATTTGTCCGCCAGAAGTTCTTGCAAAATTTTATAATTGTTTTATACAAGAAAAAATCCTGTCCATTTATCTACATAAACGACAGGGCTTCTGACTTGATCACATATCTTATATCTTCGTAATATCTTAAGACATGTCATCCAACTACTTCTTTCATCCAGACTATACTGTTGGTTCAGGATTCTAACCTGATCGGCTTTACGCTCGTGGACTTATCTCTCTTAGAGTATCACCACCAGTCGAGAATTGATATCTTCGATATCTCACTCTGCCCTGAAGTTGGAGAATCAATCTTCTCTACTTCAATATTCAATTACCAGAAAATGAAAGTGTTTTCTGTTCACATTTTTTATTATAATAACTTCTGTTTTATTTGTAAAGTATCATTTCATATTTCCTTATCTTTACACAAAGATTATTATTTGTTAAAATATACACAAGCAAAATGCTTTATTGTATGAATTGTTAAGGAGAAAACAACTATGGGAATGCACAAAATTGCGAAGATGCCTTCTCCAGAGGAATTAAAAGAAGAGATGCCTCTGAGTGAAGAAGCAAAACAAATCAAAGCTGCAAGAGACAAAGAGATCCGTGATGTATTTACAGGTAAATCTGATAAATTCTTAGTCATCATCGGGCCTTGTTCTGCAGATAATGAAACTGCTGTTATGGATTATCTTGGACGTCTGGCAAGAGTTCAGAAAGATCTTGCTGACAAGTTACTGATCATCCCTCGTATCTACACTAACAAGCCTCGTACAACAGGTGATGGATACAAAGGCATGGTTCATCAGCCAGACCCAGAGAAAGCACCAGATATGGCAAGTGGTCTTCGTTCTGTTCGTAAACTTCATATGGAAGCATTAGAAGAATTTCATATGCCTGCCGCAGACGAGATGCTCTATCCAGGAAACTGGCCATATATGGATGACCTTTTATCCTACGTTGCCGTTGGAGCCCGTTCTGTAGAGAACCAGCAGCACCGCCTGACAGTCAGCGGATTTGATATCCCTGCTGGAATGAAGAACCCTACTGGTGGAGACCTGACAGTTATGATGAACTCTATCACTGCTGGACAGCACCAGCATGATTTCATTGCCAATGGATACGAGGTCAAAACAGATGGTAACCCTCTGACACATGCCATTTTACGTGGTTCCGTGAATCGTCATGGAAATAATATTCCAAACTATCATTATGAAGATCTGACTCGTGTTGCTTATATGTACGAGAAATTCCAGCTTAAGAACCCTGCAGTTATCGTTGATGCAAATCACTCTAATTCAGGTAAACAGTGGGATCAGCAGCCTCGTATCGTACAGGAAGTTCTCCACAGCAGAAGTTTCTTACCTGAGATCAAAAATCTTGTCAAAGGTATCATGATCGAAAGTTACATCGAAGATGGTAACCAGTCTATCGGTAATGGTGTTTATGGACAGTCTATCACTGACCCTTGTCTTGGATGGGACAAATCTGCTGCCCTGCTTTATCGTATGGCAGATTATGTATAGAATAAATACAAGATTCTAGGTACATTACTTCCAAAGTTTCAGCATTCCTGACATTATCGATGGATTTATGAAACTTTCCAGAATGCATCCCAGTATTATAAATATTATTTCAAACAGAATACTATAACGTAGAAGGAAGGAACTGCTTGTTTCATAAAGCATTTCTTCCTTTTTTTCTTCTTGAAAATTTCGTTTTATGAGCAAAATAAGGCTCATTCCATATAAAATAAACTGCGGAAACAAACTCAAAAGCACAAGAAATAATCCTCTCATTCCCATCTGTATGATCTGAAGTGATAACATCGAACCTAGAAAAAATGCCATACTAAACGTAAATCCGTACAAAAAAATCCATGGTTTTAATAAATATCCTGCCAGATAGATCATTGCATACTGTTTCACACGTTTAAATAGAATATAAAAAAATAAGCTCATGCTTGCACTATATAATTTCTGATTATGAAATACCAGATATTGCACCTGCCCTCCATATGCAAGATAATCCTGATATATAAAATTCGTAAACAAACTTCCTAGGATCAGACCTGCTATGATCCATAATCCTGAAAAAAATTTCTCTTTATCCACACATTTCCCTCCCTGCCTCATTATATCATATGCAGTGCCTGTCTTTTATATTCTATTTTATTAGATGCTTCTCTGATGTATAAATTTACTTCTCCATATTAAGATATCCAAGAACTCCTGATATCGTCTTTGCATCGATGATCTTTCCTGAAAAGATCATATCTTTGATCTCATCTGTTGTATATTCTTCTACGTCAATAAACTCATCTTCATCAAGATGCTGCTTCGATGGCTTTAGATCCGTTGCAACATAAATTGGTATCTTTTCATCACAAAAACCTATCGCTGTGATCACAGTCATCAGATGTTGCATATGTCCTGCAATGTATCCTGTTTCCTCTTCAATCTCTCTTGTGACACATTCAAGTGGTGTCTCCCCTGGTTCAATTCCTCCAGCTGGAATTTCAAGTGTTTCCTGATCAAGTGCATTGCGGTATTGTCTTACAAGTAGGATCGTTCCTTTGTCGGTGACTGGAACAACTGCTGCCGCACCTTTATGTTTTACAAGATCCCATGTGACTACTTTTCCACTTGGAAGTTTCACAATATCTTCGTAAAATCCAACAACTTTTCCTTGATGCATCAGGCGCTGTTCTAATTTCTCGTATCCTTTCATGATTCTATCTCCTTTTCTATCCATTCTCTACTGTTAATATTCCTATTAATTGGAAAAAGCGATAGATTTCTCTATCGCTTCTTGTTATTTCGCATAGTCAACAACTCGTGACTCTCTGATCACATTAACCTTGATCTGTCCTGGATAATCCAGATTCTCTTCGATCTGATTTGAAATATCTCTCGCCAGTAAGATCATATCATCGTCACTGATTTGTTCAGGAACTACCATAACTCGAATTTCTCGACCTGCCTGAATTGCAAAAGTTTTATCAACACCCTGGAAGGAGTCTGCAATCTCTTCCAGCTGTTTTAATCTTGTTGTATAACTTTCCAGTGTCTCGCTTCTTGCACCTGGACGTGCTGCTGAGATTGCATCAGCTGCCTGTACCAGACATGCGATCAATGATTCTGGCTCCTCATCACCATGATGAGATGCCACTGCATTGATGACAATTGGATTCTCCTTATACTTCTTACACAGATTCACACCGAGTTCTACGTGAGAACCTTCTACTTCGTGATCGATTGATTTACCGATGTCATGAAGCAGACCTGCTCTCTTGGCCATTCTTACATCGACACCGATCTCTGCTGCTAAAAGTCCGGATAACTGTGCAACTTCCATGGAATGTTTTAATGCATTCTGTCCATAGCTTGTACGGAACTTCATTCTTCCAAGAAGTCTTACAAGCTCTGGATGGATTCCATGAACCCCAAGTTCTAATGTTGCTGCTTCTCCTTCTTCGCGCATCATAGTTTCGACTTCTTTTGTCGCTTTCTCAACCATCTCCTCGATGCGTGCTGGATGAATTCTTCCATCCACGATCAGTTTCTCTAAGGCGATTCTTGCAATCTCTCGTCGAACCGGATTAAAGCTTGACAGTACAACTGCTTCCGGTGTATCATCGATAATCAATTCAACCCCAGTAGCGTTCTCAATGGAACGGATATTACGTCCTTCACGACCGATGATTCTTCCCTTCATCTCATCGTTTGGAAGCTGTACCAACGAAATCGTTGTCTCAGCCACATGATCAACTGCACACTTCTGAATCGCAGTTACCACATATTCTTTGGCTTTCTTTCTGGCATCTTCTTTCGCTCTTGTCTCCATCTCTTTGACATACATTGCTGTCTCGTGTTTCACATCTTCTTTTACTGCTGATAATAATTGCTCTTTTGCCTGATCAGAGGTCAATCCGGAAATTCTTTCCAGTTCCTGTAGATGTTTTGCCTGCAGTTCCTGCAACTGAGCTTTCTCTGTTTCAATGTTCTTCTCTTTCGATGCTAATGACTGTTCTTTGCGCTCTAATGTTGTAGCTTTCTTCTCTACAGTCTCTTCTTTAGAGAGAACTCTCTGCTCATACTTCTGCAGTTCTGCCCTGCGTTCTTTTGTCTCTTTTTCAAAGTCATGTCTCGCTTTTATAGTTTCTTCTTTTACTTCCAAAGAAGCTTCACGTTTCTTCGCATCCGCTGCTTTGATTGCTTCATCTATAATCTCTCTTGCTTTATCTTCTGCATTACCGATTGTGATCTCCATCGCCTTCTTGCTTCTTGTATTAGCAATATAGACAGATACCGGTACAGCGATAACCAGAGTTGCGATAATGGCTATAATAATACCAACCACAGGTTTCCTCCTTATTCAATTTTTTGTGTATTCACACTTATCTAATTCTATATGTTTTCAACATAAAAGTCAAGGAAGGGATACCTCTTCTGTTCGAATTATCATTGCTGTTTTTCCTTTGATCACAAGTCCTCCTCCAAAATCTACAGATTCTCCTATAATCAGATCTGTTCCGCATCCGGCCTGTGCATCAAAATGTGCTGTAAATTCATTATCTCCACAGTTCATTGCAAATATGATACGGTCTTCATTTGTTCTTCTCTGGAAAACAAGAACATCTGGTGCGATCGCTAACTGTAAATAATCTCCGTATTTTAATGCTGGTGACCCCTCTCTTACCTTTGCAAGCTTTGCAATATAATCTGTCAGTTCATTTTCCACTAAGTCTTCTTTGTGGATTCTTGGACGAAGGCTGTCATCGCTTCCTTGCTCTTTCTTTCCTTCCATTCCCCATTCACTTCCATAATACACTCCGGGAACCCCTGGCATTGCAAACTCCATTGCATAGATCAATGGTAAATGTTCTTTGTCCTCTAACTGACTTGCAATTCTTTCTACATCATGATTATCGACAAAGTTATATAACGGAAGTCCTTTATATAATGTCCATTCCTCTGGTCCAAACTGACGATTTAAAGAATATCCGATCTCATGCATATTGTGTGTGTTAAAACTTGAATAAAGTCCTTTGTAACATTCATAATTTGTTACAGAATCAAGTAAATCCGGATTCACAAGCTGTGTGTAATCTCCATGAAGCATTTCCCCGATCATTATAAATTCTGGATTCTTGCTGTGAACAAAATCTACTAATGCTTTCATAAAGTTTCTATTTAACATATAAGCAACATCAAGTCTTAATCCATCAATTCCAAGTTCATCCATCCATTTCCCAACGGATTCTAATAAATAATTTCGAACCTGCTCATTATCAAGATTTAATTTAACAAGTTCAAAATGTCCTTCCCATCCTTCATACCAGAATCCATCATCATAACAGCTGTTTCCGTCAAAATTGATATAAAACCAGTCTTTGTATGGAGAGTCCCATTTCTTTTCTTTCACATCCTCAAATGCAAAGAACTCTCTTCCCACATGGTTAAATACTCCATCTAAGATCACTTGAATTCCTTCTTTGTGCATCGCATTACACATTGTCTTAAAGTCTTCATTTGTTCCAAGTCTTTCATCGATCAGCTGATAATCTTTCGTATCATATCCGTGGTCACTTGATGAAAATACCGGTGAAAAGTAAACAGCATTCATTCCTAATTTCTTAATGTGTGGAATCCAGTCGATCATCTCTAAAATTCCATGGGAAGGTTGCCCATCTGTTAATGCTCGTAGTGGAAACACCTGATAAATCATTAATTCGTTCATTTTCATAGTCTCTTTTCCTTTCTGTCACTCTGTGCTTTTCAATGATTCTACCATATCAATCTTCTTTAGTTGGAAATACATAAAGAAGTTTACGAGAATCGAAAAAGCAATTGTTAGTAAAATACTGTAAACATAGCTTGGAAGATAAATCTGTCTTCCAAACATGATCAAGTCAACTTCCGTTGTGAAGATTACATATTTGTGTAAAAGAATCCCCAAAATAATTCCTGCGATCGTTCCTAAGATCGTCAACAAAATATTCTCACGATAAACATAAGCGCCGACTTCTCCATCATAAAATCCTAACACTTTGATCGTTGCGAGTTCCATTCTTCGCTCTGAAATATTGATATTATTCAAGTTATATAATACCACAAATGCAAGTAATCCTGCTGATACGATTAATACAACAACAACAATATTTAGATTATTTACCATATCTTCCATCGTCTTTGCGTCATCAGATGAAAAATGAAGTGCTGAAGCCTCATCTTTTGTAAGAATCTTCTTTCCATTTTCCTGCATCTTTTTCTTAGATATATTCTTTTCGATACAATATATACCTGTTGGATCTGCTTTTTTGTGATACAATCTGGCATATAATTTCGGTGTCATGTATACTTTGTGTTGCAGATAATTTTCTGTGATCTGACTGATTTTTGCCTTAATGCTTCGATCACCTGATTTCTTGATCGTTATCGTATCTCCTTTGCTCACACCGAGTAGTGATGCTGCTTTCTCTGTCAGAATGATTCCTTCATCATCTAACTTATATTTGGTCTTACTCTTTCTATCCTGTAATGTAATATATCCGTTAAAATCGTCTTTTGACATTGGGAGGATCATCGTTGCATCTTGTTTTTCACCATTTGCACGGATCGTTACCGCAGATTCACTAACTTCCATTAAATCTGTCATGTGATCTTGTTTTTTCGTCCAGTTTACAAATTCTTCTTTCTTAGCTTTTTTTATTCCATCTTTGTATGTGATAGAAAAATCATAGGTGATGATCTCTCCGTACTGATTCTTTGAAATTGCTGAAATCGAATCTTTAATTCCAAATCCCAATAGCAACAACGCCATACAGCCGCCAATTCCAAAGATCGTCATAAAGAATCGTTTCTTATAACGGAACAGATTTCGCATCGTTGCTTTCCAGATAAAGCTTAACCGTTTCCATACAAATGGAATCCGTTCTAACAGGATTCGTTTTCCTTCTTTCGGTGCCACAGGACGCATCAGCTGAGCTGGCTTCTCTTTTAATTCTTTGTAACATGCAGATAGCACTGCGAATACAACAACCCCGACAGCAAGTCCTGTTGCCATAACTGAATATTCTGTTTCCAATGGTGTATACACATCTCCAAGCCCCGTATACATCATCTTATAGGCATTGATAATGATCCACGGAAGAAGCTTTTCACCGATCACTGCCCCAAGAATACTTCCTGTAAGTGTTGCTGCCAACGCATAACTGACATATTTCATTGCAATATGAAATCCACTGTACCCGAGAGCTTTCATCATTCCGATCTGTGTTCTTTGTTCCTCAACCATACGTGTCATTGCCGTTAAACTTACCAACGCTGCCACTAAGAAAAAAATAACTGGAACAACCTGTCCAAGTGCTGCAATTCTGTCTGCTTCCTGTCCGTATTCAACATAAGACTGCATCTTTTCACGATTCAAAATATACCATTTGCCTTGTTTGATATTCTTTACATCTTCTTTAGCATCTTTGATCTTATTCTCGGCATCTTTTAATTTCTTCTCGGCTTTCTTTCTTGACTTCTTTAACTTCTTCTCTCCATCATCAAGCTTTCTTTCTGCTTCTTTGATCTTGGTTGCTCCTGAATCAATCTGCTTTTGTGCTGTTACTAATTTTGCTTCATTTGACTCTATTGTCTGTTTAGCTGTCTTTAACTGACTGCTTTTCTGATTCAGTGTTCTTTCTGCATTTACAATCTTTGTCTGTGCTGCTTTTAACTGTTTTTTTCCAGAAGTGATCTGTGCCTTTGCTGTCTTTATCTGTTGCTTTCCTGCATTGATCTGTATCATAGAAGCCTGTGCTTCCTGCTCTGTGATCGCTCCTGCCTGTAGCGCCTGATTGATCTGTTGTTCTTTTTTCTCTAACTGCTGCTCCTGTTCTTTTATTTTAGCTTCCTGTGTGTCAAGCTGGCTGCTTTTTGTTTTGATTGTCTGTTTCTGTGTCTTTAACTGTTTTCTTGCACTGCTGATCTGTTTGATTCCTGACTGATACTGTGCTTTCGCTGTCTGAATCTGTGATTTTGCACTTGCAAGTTTTTTCTTGCTTTGTTCTAATTCAGATTTGGAATCATTGATCTTTTGTCTTGAATCTTTCAGCTCCTTATCTGCCTTATCTAGTTTATTTAAGACTTTTTTACGTTCTTTTTTAAATGTCTTTTCTTTCTTGGAAATCTTATCAGAGGCTTCTTTCCAAACAGAACTTAAACGCTTCTTATTCTCGTCCTTGGAAATGTCTTTCAGCTGATCTTCTAACTCTTTTACTTTATCCTTATATGCATCGCTGTATGCTCTTTCTGATTTGGCACCCTTTGCTGTAAGATAAACTTCTGTATAAATGTCAGAGGAAAATTCTGATTGCTTAACAATGATAAATCCAGATAATGTTCCAGTTTCAATTGTTGTGCTTCCTCTTGATCTTGACAGATATTCTGCTGATCTTCCAATAGCTGTGATCTTATATGTCGTATCATTTAAGGTATCTTTAAGATCATCCTCTGTTCCTGAAGATAACTCCAAAATATCTCCAATTTTTAATCCATTCTGAGTCGCATACCATTCATCCACAAGGCATTCCCCTGACTTCTTCGGGAGCTTTCCTTGTACGATCGTAATCTGGTTTAATTTCTTCGTCTCTGCCACGACTTTCACTGCGTGTTCGTCGTCACTTCCCTGCTTCTTTGATATAACATCTGTAGAATGACCGCCTTCGATATCCGCTGTTTTCGAAAGCTTCTTCATCGATTCCAGATTCTCCTTAGATATTCCCAAAGTTCCCATCACTTTCACGTCCATAAGTTTCGAATCATCAAACTGATGGTCTGCTGTGATATGCATATCTTTCTGTGTTACACGGATACCTGCATAAAATGCAACCCCAAGTACCACAATAAAAAAGATGGACAGAAATCTTGGAAGCGTACCTGTGATCGTTCTGTATATATCTTTGTGTAATGCTGTCTTTTTCATACGCACTTCCCTGCCATTCTTTCTACCATTCAATCGTTTCCACCAGCTGTGGATTGTCATTTATCGTAATGTTACTGATCTTTCCATTTTTCATCTCGATCACACGGTCTGCCATTGGTGCAATTGCAAGGTTATGTGTAATAACCACAACTGTTTTACCTTTCTTATGACAAGTATCCTGAAGTAATTTTAAAATGGATTTTCCTGTCTGATAATCAAGTGCTCCTGTCGGCTCATCACAAAGTAGTATCTTGGGATTCTTAGCAAGCGCACGCGCAATGGATACTCTCTGCTGTTCTCCTCCAGATAACTGTGCCGGAAAGTTATTCAGTCTGTGTCCAAGTCCTACATCTTTCAGTACTTCTTCTGCATCCAGTGGATCTTTGCTGATCTGAAGTGCTAATTCCACATTCTCTGTTGCAGTCAGATTCGGAACCAGATTATAAAACTGAAAAACGAATCCGATATCGTCTCTACGATACCCTGTCAGCTGTTTTTTATTCCATTTGGAGATATCTTTTCCATCTACAAAAACAGCGCCACTGGTTGCAGTATCCATACCACCTAAAATATTCAATACGGTAGTCTTTCCTGCACCACTGGCGCCAATGATCAAGGCAAACTCACCCTTATTCACCGTAAAATCAATCCCGTCTACGGCTTTGGTGATCACCTCTCCTGTCTTATATATTTTCTTTACATTTTCTAACCGAATCAATTCCATAAATATGCTTCTCCTTTATAAAGAATTTTACCATATTTTGATTGATTCAGCCAGTCTCTTACTTAAACTGATTTAATGAATCATTATACTCATATCCAATGGATGAAAGTTTCTGTTTTATCTCATTTTCATCAAGATCAAGTGCTTTACACAGGTCCTCAAAGGAATCATAAAAATCCCTTAACTGGGTGTTAATATAACTTAGTAACATAACTGGGTCTTTTGGTATCATCTTTGTGTCTCCTATAAGATATTACTTAAGAAATTAGTTGCTGACCCTGCTGCACTTCCTAATGCAGAGAATACAAATTCTTTCATAATGAAATATGCTACAATTGCTCCTACGATCTCAACGATCAATGCGATGTAAGCAACTGCATTCTTATTTACACCAGGATAACTCATCATTGCCACCATACTATAAATGAATGTCAGTACGCTTCCAACCAGCACGATCAAAACTGCAAACTGGTACATTCCAAGCAGTAATCCTAAAATTGCAAGAATCAATGCTAAAATTGATCCTAGAGATCTCATTCCAACAATCTGGCATGCCTGAAACCAGTTGATCTTTGCATGACCCATTGCATTCATAAGTCCGAGAATAACACCTGAAATAATCAGAGATACGACAATTGACAAAATAACTCCATATCCAAAAAACTGTCCAAAAGATGGTGTCTGTCCCACATATCTTGACACTCCTAAAAAAGAGCTTACACCATTCAACGCTGTTGAAACGATTTTCTGAACAAATACATACAAATATAATCCTGCTAAAAGTGCCTGAATTCCCATAAGAATCAGCCCGTTTTTACTGTTTTCATCTGCGACAGAAGATGCAAAACCTGTGCTTGGATGTTTGATCATCTCTAATGCTTGTGTAAAGAAATTCTTTGTCATGGCTGCTACATCACTCTGATTTTGTTCAGATGCTGGGCCTTCATAATTGATTTCTTCATAGTTTGTATACTGCTGCTGTGTCTGCTGGCTTTCTGCCTGTGCAGTTTCTGACTGATATGCATTTTCCTGTGTATCTTCTGCATTCTGCTGTGTACAGATACAAGGCTGTCCGTTAATTAATTTTCTTCCACATTTTGTACAAAAGTTTGCCATAATATTCTCCTCTCTTCTCTTTAGTAATATGAAGCCGTATCGATCAGCCATTTTCCATTTTTCCTGATCATTCTAGCTACACCACTGATCTTCAATGTCTGTGTCTCATATCTATCCCATATTTTATATTTATAATCTCTTGAACCACTGACTGCAACAAATACACCATCTGCAACCGTGTTATAAGATGAATCCGAACTTGTTGCCTGACATTTTGTTAATTTTACACTTCCAAGTGATTTTGCATCACTTCCATAATACCAAATAGAATCACATAATCTGACTCCATAATTTTCTGCGGCTTCTGTTGATGTAAAATAAGATGTAATACCTGCATTTCCTTTGTCTTTGATCTTAGCTTCTGTAATCTCCGGCATATAACTCTTTAACGCTTTTGCAGCTTCCGTTTTTGCTGTTCCTGAATACTGCACGACATTCAATGGATTGTCATCATTTGTATTGAACGTATAGCTGTCCTGATCAAATAGACCATCCGCTCCTGAAAATGTAAGCTTATGTTTTCCTGCAAACATTGTTACGTTATATGTATTTTCTGATGTATCTTCTGGAACCTTTGCTGCAATTCCATCGATTTTTAAAGTAACACCTGGCATTGTAAATAATTTTACGCTTTCTGTTGCCAATCCTGTATCTGTAGCACTTGTTACTTCATATTTATCAAAAAACAGGAAATTCTTCTTTGCTGATTTTGCGATATGAATCTCAACTTCATCAGAACCTTTCTTTGCCTGATATACATATTGTCCGGCATAAGTTCCATAATTCACATAACCACCAGTTGGTGTTGATAAAGTCTTTGTCTCATTCTGATCCATTGTCTTTTCAAATGCTTCTTCATTGATAAATGTATCTTCTGACAAATTAAACTTATCATAGATATTGGACCATTTCTTATTATTATAATCTTTTACAAACTGATTCGCTGCTGCCTCTGGACTGCTTTTGCTGTTTCCGATATAAAAAAACGCTGCGATCAGAACGACTAATACTGCAACTTCAGCAATGACGATCTTCTTGGCTTTGCTGCTAAATCCTTTAAATAATCCTCCACTCTTTGCCGGTGCTTTATTTGGTGCTTGATTCGGCTGTACTGGTCTTGATTTTTGTGTTTCATTCTGGTCTGCTGTCTTCTGGCTTTCTGTCTGCTGATTTTCTGACTCCAACGGTTCCATTCTCATTCCACATTCTCCGCAGAACATATCTCCGTCTTTTACTTCACTTCCACACTTTGGGCAAAACATATTTTCTCTTCTCCCTTCTCTTTTTTATCTAAGTCCACGTTTCTTCAATTCTGCTGCCATTGTATCTACATTTTTCTTCTCGTATTTATTCAAAGAAATACTGTCCTGATCATCCACAGTACCGTTATACCATGCTTTCTTTTCAAAACGTTCTTTATTAACCTTTTTCGTAAATTTTAATCCATGTCTTGCATAGATTTCATTCACTGCATATTGAAGTTCGCTGTCAGATAATTTCTTTATGTCAGATTTGCTGATATATTCTGTATCGGCATCTGGAAAAACATATCCATCATCGGCATCCATGATCTCACTTGCTGACTTTGTATCACTATCAGATGCTTCCGTTGTTGTTTGTGCTTCTGTTGTGTTGTCGTCTGTTGAATCAGCCACGTTCCCATCCCCAACATCTTTTCCTTCATTATTTTTCTTGTTATTTGTTTCTTCCTGTACGGCATTTTTCAATGATGTACTGGCGCTTTCATTGTCTGTTGTGTCTCTGCTTGTGACCAACATGGCAATTAGAATAAACGCTACGACTGCGATAGCTGCAGCAAGTACTGCAATTACCTGTTTTTCATTTTTCTGCATTTTTCTCTCCTTCTCTTTGGTAATATCTGTCAACTCCATCTGCAATTCCTTCTGCAAGCATTGTCTGATAATGACGATCTGATAACTTCTGATCTTCGTCTGGATTTGACATAAATCCCATCTCTACGATTGTTACAGGAATCTTACTCCAGTTGATCCCTGTCATCTCATCTGTCTGTGTTACCCCACGATTTTTAGCACCTGTTCTGCGGCACAAAGTACTAACTACACATTCAGATAATCTCTGACTGTCTGCTGCAATTACCTTGCAATAAGGATTGGATGAAGTAGGACTCATTGTTAAAGCTCCATTTGCTGACTGTGAATCTGCACTATTGCAATGGATCCTAAGTAAAATACCAGCACCACTTTCATTTGCCATCAAAGCTCTTTTTTTGTTGCTTAATGATACATCATTAGTCTCTCTGATCATATAAACATCATATCCTCTGGCGATCAATTCACTCTTAAGCTTTAATGACACTTCTAAATTTACCTGATATTCTGTTCTCTTCGTAACGACTCCTTCCGTTCCTGAAGATACCATTGGCTTTGTCTTGTCAGCACCTGGTCCGATCGCTTCCTGTTCACTCATCTGTTTCTTTTGATGTCCTGCGTCAATTGCGATCTTTATACGTTTTTCCTCTTTGGGCAGTGTTGTTGTCTCTTTCTTATTTTGTGTCGTCTTCTGAGACGCTTTCTGTGTTGTCTTCTGCTTAATGATCTCTGTCCGCTTCTCTGTTGTCTTCTCTCCTGCTTTCTTATCCTGTGTGATCACTTCATCATCTTTGCAGCCCACACAAAAAATACTAAGCATCACACAAAGGATCAGAACTTTCCATATCTTTTTCATACTTATCCCTCTTTCGTTTCGATTTATGGTTCGACTACTTTTAATTCACCTGTTACTGAATCCATAACGTATCCTGAAATCTTTATATCTTTTGGAATCAGTGGGTGTTTTCGAAGCATTTCCACAGAATCTTTTACAGAACTTTCTACACAGTCAAAACCTTCTAACCATGTATCAAAATCAACTCCACAGTGACGGATCAGCTCAATCTTCTCCTCATCGATTCCGCGCTCCATCATATGTCCGATCATCATCTCACTGTTGATATGCTGTACTCCACAGTCTGTATGTCCGATCACCATGACTTCCTCAATGCCTAGCTCAAATATACCGACTAAAATACTTCGTACCACACTTCCGAATGCATGACTTACAACTCCTCCTGCATTCTTAATGATCTTGACATCACCATTTTTAATTCCAAGTGCTGCTGGTAAAAGTTCAGTAAGTCTTGTATCCATACAAGTAAGAATCGCAATCTTCTTATCAGGGTACTTACTTGTCTTATACTGTTCATATTTTTTCTCTTTTACAAATTCCTGATTGTATTTTAAAATCTCATCAATCATCTTATACTCTCCCTTCTATAAAGTAATATCAGCAGTCTTTCCTTTACATGCCTTAAGATAATCCTGTGTCGTAAGCTCAATCTGAATTCCATTCTTTCCACCACTTACAATGATCTTCTCCTGATCATTTGCACTTGCATCAAGAACTGTTGGATAATCTTTCTTCATGCCAATTGCTGTACAGCCTCCACGAATATATCCTGTGATCTTATTGATATCTTTTACATGGATCATCTCAACAGATTTCTCCCCCGCTGCCTTTGCAGCTTTCTTAAGATCAAGTTCCTTATCGATTGGAACTACAAATACAAAATATCCTCCGCTTTTTCCTTCTGTTACCAGAGTTTTAAACACTCTTTCATATGGTTCATTTAACATATCAGCGATCGTAATTCCATCGATAAATTCTTTGCACTCATAACGATGTACTTCAAATGGAATCTTCGCTCTCTCAAGCATTCTCATTGCGTTTGTTTTTGGTTCTTTCTTTGCCATTCTCCTGCTGCCTCCTTGCTGATTTATTTATCTAGCAAACATATGTTATGGTGTTCATTTTACACCACCTTTGCACATTATATCATATTTTTTCATATATTGAGAGTAAAAGATATTCCGAGGATATTTTTATGCCAGAAATACAAAATAAAAATCTTGTCGATCAAGGCCATTTAAAAATACAGGTAACTTCAAGCATCGGATCAGTTCCCATTCCTGATGCTTCGATTGAAATTTCTTACACTGGCGATCCTGACTCTGTTCTTGAAACAATAAATACAGATGAAAATGGCCAGACTCCTGTTATTGATCTTCCGGCACCACCAGTCGAATACAGTATGTCACCAGGAGAAAACCAGCCTTATTCTGAATATAATTTAAGAATCCGTTCCAAGGATTATGAATCCGTCACGATCTCTGGTGCACAGATTCTCTCTGGTGTCCAAGGTCTTCAATCTGTTTCCTTGATTCCTGAAGAAACCAGTATTTCTACAGAAGAAAATCCTATTGTGATCGGTCCTCACACTCTGTGGGGCAATTATCCACCGAAAATTGCGGAATCTGAAATTAAGCCTGTTAATGAAACTGGTGAGATCGTCTTAAGCCGAGTTGTAATTCCAGAATACATTATTGTTCATGATGGTTCTGTTGGTGATAAGACTGCACAGAATTATTATGTGCGTTATAAAGATTACATCAAAAATGTTGCTGCCTGCGAAATTTATTCTACCTGGCCTCGTGCAACTCTTGAAGCAAATATTCTTGCGATCATGTCATTTACTTTGAATAGAGTATATACTGAATGGTATAGAAATAAAGGGCATGACTTTACGATTACATCTTCTACAGCTTATGACCACAAGTTTATTCCTGGAAAGACAACTTATGATTCTATTAATACGATCGTTGATGAGATTTTTGCAGATTATCTGTCCAGACCGAATGTAAGACAGCCGATCCTTACGCAGTATTGTGATGGAAAGAAGGTTTCTTGTCCCGAATGGATGACGCAGTGGGGTTCTAAATACTTAGGTGATCAGGGTTATGCACCGATTGAGATTTTGAGATATTATTATGGAGAAAGTATGTATATCAATACCGCCGAACAGATTTCTGGGATTCCATCTTCCTGGCCGGGATATGATTTGATGATTGGGAGCAGCGGAGATAAAGTTCGTCAGATGCAGCAGCAATTAAATCGGATTGCGCGGGATTATCCTTCTCTTCCTACGATTGCTGCGGATGGTGTATTTGGAGAATCTACAGCTAATGCGGTTCGAAAATTTCAAAATGTCTTTGGGCTGCCTCAGACTGGAATTGTGGATTATCCTACTTGGTATAAGATTAGTGAGATATATGTTGGAGTCAGTCGGATCGCAGAGTTGAATTCTTAGGTAACTTATTTTAAGCCCCACTAGGTCATCCATGTGGGGTTCAAAATTTTAGTCAATACATTTACAAAAAAGCCTGTGCATTTATATTTTGCACAGACTTTTTATCATCTTATTTACATCTCACAAGACACCTTTTTTTATAAAATGAAATTCCATAACACAAAACCTCATCATAAGTATCTTCAAATTCTTTCGCATACATCTTTGTATCAATCTGATCCAATGCTTTTTGACAATCTCTTTCCAGATCATCTAATTTTCTAGAATATTTTGCTTCAAATACTGCAACCTGTCCCGTCACATCATTGTAGATTACAATATCACTTCGTCCTTCTCCATGTTCCCTGTTAGACTCCACACTATAACCAGCTCCTGCAAAGATTCCTGCAAGAAATGCATGGTAGAAATCTTCTCTGTAATCATAATAACTGATCGTCATTCGAAGCAAGGTACTGATCTCTTTTGTCAACTTGTCCGTATCTTTATTCCACACAGCATCGAACAAAGCCTTTCGATTCATCACCCTTGTGCTGTCTTCAAACCATTTTCTTACCGTTGATTCAAAAATCTCTTTGATTTCTTTGTTTGGAATTCTTAGCTCAACCAATCCCTCTGCATCACATTCCCCTGCTTTTGTAAGATATCCGGTAAGATAAAGAATGCTCCACAGATTTTATCTACATCATCACTATCCAGCAAATACATATGCTGCTTGCATACCTCTGCCACAATATATTTAAGAAAATTAAATGCATTCTCAAATGTACTACCATACACATCTTTAAATGACAAAAACAAAGTCGGATACTGATTCATCCATCTTTCACAAATTGCTGTCTCCTTAGATATTTCAAGCCCCTCAAACAACTCCCTGCTATCCTTCCTAATATCCAAGAAACTATTCAACATGCTCATTGCCATCGTCTTCCCAAAACGCCTAGGACGAGTAATCAACGTCACCTGATCCATCTCACCCCGCAGCAACGTCTTAATCAAACCAGTCTTATCCACATAGTAATAATCCAACTCCCGAATCCTCTCAAAATCCGAAATCCCAACAGGAATATTTATCATCGCTGTCGAATTTAGTGTCCGCTACGTGCGAATCCGAGCGAGAGCGGGTTTGGGATGGTCAACTATTTATTTACATTCAAAATGCTGATAATCCTTAGAACTTCTCCAATTTCCACCCCAGCTAAATCCATATTTCTTAAAGATCTTATAAGCCGTATCATTCTTATGAATCATATAACGTTTATATTTTCCCTTGCACTTTGATGTCTTTCTCTGTTTATAAACCTTTCCATTCGAAGGAGAAACCTTATTTCCCTTTACCCATGGATTGATCCTTGGATTGATATCAATTGCTAATCCATAAGAATGATTAGACAATTTCTTCGTTCCACTGATCACACGATAATTAAACGCAGAAGTATTATTCGCAGACATAGACTTATTATCATTCGCATTATAATCATCGATCAGACGCATTCTCTGTATTCTGTATTTCTTCTGATATAATTCGTAAAATACCTTCACTGTTTTCTTTGCGATCTTCTTATTAACGATCAATTCACCATGCTTCACTTTTCCATCAAACCCATAATGAAGCACCTGAACATATCGAAGATCAGATAACTTAACATTCTTATTCTTACGATAAGACTTCCCCGTAATCCTCTTTTCAATCTTTGGAGAAATTGTCTCATAAGTAAAACCCTTTTTATATGTATATTTTGAAGCCGCATTTGCTGACTTCTTCTGTAAACAAACTGGTACCGCAACCACAGTAAGTGCCGTCAATGCAATCAAAGTCTTTAATTTCCATTTTGAATTATTCATATCCATTCTTCCTTTCCAAATTTTGATTTCATTATAACATAGTTTTCCCCATCTGTAGAAAAAGAAACACACACAAAATTCCTCAGCAATCACTATCCATTTCTATGTATCACCATATATTCATATTCATCTATCCATATTCCCAATAACCTACAGCCAAGAATATTTTAAATAATAACTGCCCCGTGACCGTATGAGCTCGTCGGTGCTTAATGAGCAGTGATGATTTATCATCGATGTCGAATTTAGCATCCGCTACGTGCGAATCCGAATGCAAATGGGTCACGGGGCAGTTATTATTTAAAATATTCATTGAAAGACTAAATTATTTACCATACACAACAAATTGATACTCAATATCAAAGTACGTCTCTTCTTCACTTTCTTTCACAAGTTTCCACTCTGGCATCTCATCCAGATTTGGAAAATAAGTATCAGCATCATAAGCAAAGTCTGTTCTTGTAACATACGCTTTATCACAGTATGGAAGCATCATACGATAAATACTCTCTCCACCGATAATAAAAATATCTTCATCTTTATATTCTTCAAGTTCATCTAATAATTCTTCCTTGCTTCCAACAACGATCGCTCCTTTGGCATCGTAGTCTTTATCGTGTGTTAAAACAATATTAGTTCTCTTTGGAAGCGGCATTCCATTTGGAAAGCTTTCTAAGGTTTTACGTCCCATAACAACAACTTTTCCTGTTGTCATCTGACGGAACATCTTCATATCATTGGGGATATGAACTAAGAGTTCATTATTCTTTCCGATTCCCCAGTTCTTATCTGCATTTACAATAAGGTTCATTTGTTTTCTCCTTCTTATATCGCAATTGGAATATCTTTGATCTGTTCTCCTGCCTGATAATCTTCGATCTTGAAATCATCTGTTGTAAATTCATAGAAATCTTTGACTTCTGGATTCAGTGTTACTTTTGGTGCAGGATATGTCTCTCGTTTGATCATTTCTTTAATAATCGGAATATGACGATCATAAATATGGGCATCTGCGATCACATGTACTAATTCTCCTGCTTCCATATCACATACCTGAGCCATCATATAAACTAAAGCTGCATACTGTACAACATTCCAGTTATTTGCTGCTAAAATATCCTGTGAACGCTGATTTAAGATTGCATTTAATGTCAGTTTATCATGTCCTGGCTTCTTTGTTACGTTAAATGTCACGCTGTATGCACATGGATAAAGATTCATCTCATGTAGATCCTGATGAACATAAATATTGGTCATGATCCTTCGGCTGTATGGGTTATTCTTAAGATCGTAGATCACACGATCTACCTGATCCATCATTCCCTCCTTGTATTGATGTTTGATTCCCATCTGGTATCCATAAGCTTTTCCAATGGAACCGTCTTCATCTGCCCATTCATCCCATACGTGACTCTTAAGATCATGAACATTATTTGATTTTTTCTGCCAGATCCATAATAATTCATCGATTGCTGACTTGATATATGTCTTTCTTAATGTCAGAGCTGGAAATTCTTTTGACAGATCATATCGGTTTACAACGCCAAACTGTTTGATCGTATACGCAGACTCTCCATCCGGCCAGTGAGGGCGGACTTTCTCGCCTTCTGTACTTGTTCCATTCTCTAAAATATCTTCGCACATAGATATAAATACCTGATCTGCATAACTCATTCTTTCTTATTCTCCTTTTCTTCTTCCTCACTATTTGTTGTAAGCATCTCAAATCTTCGTTTGAAAAATGCGATCTTACGGTCAAATACACCTAATCTGTATAAGTTGATCACAAACATTCCAAGGATCAGTGCCAGTAACATTCCGCCTAATCCTCCAAATTTCAGACCAACATAGATCAAAAAGATTGTTGTCAGCGCAGAAATTCCCATGCTGTCTCCCATCATCTTTGGCTGCAGAACCTGTTTTAACACTAAACAGATTGCGTACACGATCAGTAAGAGGATTGCTGTCTTGATATCGCCTGTGATCATCTTAAATATTGCCCATGGTATAATGACTGTACCTGTTCCAAGAATTGGAAATATATCGACAATTCCTACTAAAACAGCATAAATGAATGAATGTCCAATGCCTGCAACAAAAAATCCAATCCACAAAATTGCTATGATCACAACCATGATCTTTAACTGTGCAAAACAGTAGCTCACTAAAACTCCTACAGAATTCTTCATAAATACATCTATTTTATGTTTTACAAATCCTGGAATACATTTTTCATACCATGCAATGATCTTTTCTCGTTCTAGCGAGAACATATAAGCTGAAAATAACATAACGACAAGTCCCAAAAGTCCACTTGTCACACCTTTGGCAACTCCTCCTGCATGAGCTACCCCATAGTCTCCTGCAGATGTTGCTGCTTTCTTCAACAATTCTCCGATTGAACCACTCCACTGTTCAAACTGTTTTCCAAAGGAAGGTGGTAAAATACTTAAAAAATGTTCTATCTTCTTCTGGAAAATAATTCCCTGTCTCATAATTTCCTGTCTGATATCCGGCATATCTTGTACAAATCCGATGACCTGCAGTGCAATTCCTCTCACTGCAAAATACAAAACTGCAATGATTGCTGTTATAACAACTGCAATTAGTATCGCAGAACCAAATTTCTTTGGCAATTTTACTTTCTTCTCCAGATATTCAATCACTGGGTGTGCTATCATTGATATGATCCAACCAGCCACAAATGGCCACAAAAATGCCAGTGTCTTAGGCAATACAAAGATCAAAAGCAATGCTCCCGCGAGTATTACCAGTAATTCCATGATAATATCCAGATAAATCTCCCAACGTTTCATAATCGTATCACTCCTTGATGTAATTAGTATATCATTGAATTTTCATACCATTTTCCATCTCTTAAAGAACCATTATACGTTACAATCTCTTACTTGGCAATTCTAATCTCATCTTTCTCTCTGTCATAATAATATACATGATCTGATAAGATTTCTTCCCTATCCACAACGATACGATTTGTCTCTCTTACCATCCTGGCAAGTTCTTCTGGGGCTTTTGCATATTCATTATCTAATAAAATGATAACCTCATGAATACTGCTTGGCAGAATATAAAGATCATATTCCATATATTTTGCAAAATCCCTCAAAACATCTTTGTAAAGGATCACGGATGCTCCGTTCATATAATCTCCATTCGACATAACAAACAATGGAATCTCTTCTTCAATGATGTGAATTGGAAGTACAGACTGAATCTTTCTCATCACTGGTGGAAAAATCTTCTCTGTGTTCTCTCTAGCATCCTTCATCATCTGATCTTTTGAAATGCCCCACATCAAAAGTTCCTTGTTTCGGACTAATGCACTTGCCATTCCATCATGATTCCGGTACGCTGCCCATCTATAAGTTACTGCAAGATCTAAAAAGCGTTCATGTGGTGTATATTTGAGCAATTCCTTATTCTTCTCATAGTTAATGACCCTGTAGAACAGATTCTTTTTAATATACTCATAATCTGAAACTTTATCCTCATCAAGGTAAAATCCCACCTGGTGTCCCTGATAAACACTTGCGATCTCTCTCATCGTCTCTTCAATCGTCTGTCCTCTTAAATGATTACGATAAAATGGTTCAAGATATAATACTGGAAGCAGATAATTCTTCTGCTCTCCGATCGATAATCCCATCATAGAAACCTGATTGTTTTTCTTAACCCTCTGTACCATAACCTTCTGATCTTCCATCTCTGGAAGATACTTTAAAATATTCTTCTCTACATACAAATAAAATTCTTTCTCGCTTAACATGGCTTTCTCCTTCCTGTTGGCCGAAAACTCATGCCATAACCCCTTAATTTCTTATTTTCCTCACTTGTTCTCGTATGTAAATATTTTCCATATAATCATACAATATTTTCCAGTTAATTGCAAGAAAAAAAGAAATTTATTTTTCAAAATTCCTTTTTCCCCACAATGTCGCATTCTGCTTATAATAATTTTATTGTGCTGTAAATTCTTTTAGAAAATCAAGCAATGTTTCCATTTCTTTTCTTGTACCGATCGTGATTCTTAAATAATTATCGATTCTTGGCTGATCGAAATAACGAACATAAATCTTTGCTTTCTTCGCTGCTTCAAAAATCTCTTTAGCAGGAACACGCTCATGCGTAGCAAAGATAAAGTTTGCCTTAGAATCTGCAAAATTAAATCCGATCTTTCTCATTTCTATCTGGAACCATTCTCTTGTCTCAATAATTTTCTTTCTTGTCTCCTGAAAATATTCTTCATCTTCTAAGACAGCTGTTCCAAGAACGATCGATGGTTCATTCATTGTATAAGAATTGTAAGAATATTTGACATCGTTCATTGCTTTAATCAGTTCTTTGTTACCGATCGCATATCCGATTCGAAGTCCCGCTAACGATCTTGATTTAGAATATGTCTGAACGACTAATACATTGTCATATTTTCTTGTCAGTTCTTTTGCTGTGTCACCACCGAAATCAATATATGCTTCATCAACGATCACGACAACATTCTGGTTATGTTTGATGATATCTTCTACAACATCTAAGGATAAAAATGCTCCTGTTGGCGCATTTGGATTTGGGAACACAACTCCGCCATTTTCCGCATAATAATCTTCTTTCTGAATCTCAAATGCAGCATTGACTACTTTCTTCTCATATGGAATTCCAAATAATTCTGCCCATACAGGATAGAAAGAATATGTGATATCTGGGAAGAAGATTGGTTTCTTGCCGTTGAAAAATGTCATAAATGCAACAGCAAGCACATCATCAGATCCAACTCCTACAAACACTTCTTCTTTATCAAATCCATGATAAGATGCAATTGCTTCTACCAGTTTGGTTGCTGCAGGATCTGGATATTTGCGAAGATTTTTGATCTCGCTCATCGCTTCCTTGATCTTCTCTGATGGTGGATAAGGGTTTTCATTTGTATTTAACTTGATCACACCTTCTTCTTTTGGTTGTTCCCCTGGTGTATAAGGCTCTACTTTTCGTACATTATCTCTCCAGCTTTTCATGAAGGTCTCCTTTATCTGTATTGGCTTATTTGCGGTAATCGTCGATCAGTTTCTTAAATAATGGAAGGGCTTTTTCAATACGTTCTGTTGGTACGCAGTATGAAATACGCACATAACCTGGGCATCCAAAGCTGTCTCCAGGCACGATCAGAAGATCGTATTCTTTTGCCTTTTCACAAAATGCATTGGCATCTTCTTCTAATGCTTTCGGGAATAAATAGAATGCTCCACCTGGTTCTACGCATTCATATCCCATGTCAACTAATGCATTGTAGAATAAGTCTTTGTTCTTCTGATAAATAGAAAGATCAGAAGTTAAATCTACACATTCTCCAACAACTTTCTGATACAGTGTTGGCACACAGACATAAGAAAGTAAACGTGCGGATGCAATAAATGCTGGCAGTAAATTATCAAAATCTTCTGCTTCATTTGGTGCTACAATATAACCTACTCGTTCTCCTGGCAGTGATAATGATTTACTGAAAGAATATGCAACTAATGTATTATCATAAAAATGTGGAACATATGGCACTTCAAATCCATCATATGCGATCTCTCTGTATGGTTCATCAGAAATGATATAAATACTGTGTCCGTATTCTTTTTGTTTCTTCTCTAATAATGCAGCTAATTTCTCAATTGTTTCTCTGGAATAAACAACTCCAGATGGATTGTTTGGAGAGTTAATGAGGATTGCTTTGGTATGCTCGCTGATCGTTTCTTCTAATTCTTCAAAATTGATCTGGAATGCTTTGGTATCTGCAGAAATAACTCTTAATTTACATCCTGCTCCCTGTGCATAGACTGCGTATTCCGGAAAATGTGGTGCAAATGTAATAATATCGTCTTCTGGTCCATCAACTAATGTCTTAAAACAGATTCCAAGGGCTGCTGCTGCTCCGATCGTCATAAAGATATTTGCTGCTGTATAATTTGTATCAAATCTTCGATTTAAAGATTTGGCAATATTTTCTCTTACTTCTAACACTCCGGCATTGCTTGTATATCCGTGGATATCCACTGGATCAGATGTCTTTAACAGACGAAGTGCTGTCTTATCAATTTCTTTTGGTGCTGGAACACTTGGATTTCCGATACTGAAATCAAATACATTCTCTGCTCCAACTTCTTTTGCTCTTTTCATTCCATATTCGAAAATATCACGGATAACGGAATGCTGTTTGGATAATTCTACTACTTCTTTTGATAACATGATCTGTTTCTTCCTTTCTTTGCCATTAGTTTTATTTTACAAAAAAATGCAGAAAATTACAACAATCCTCGCTGATTGCTGTAATTTTCACTTCATTTTATTTGCAGATCATTTTATTCATCTAAAGCATCTCTTAAGCTCTTTGTAAATTCATAAACTTTTTCAGGACTTTCTTCGCCATATTGGCTGATCAGTTTCACGATCGCACTTCCAACAATAACACCGTCACAGTAAGTACTCATTTTCTTCGCCTGTTCTGGGCCTGAAATACCGAATCCTACAGCACAAGGAATCGTTGCATTTTTCTTGATGATTCCAAAGAATTCGTCAAAATCTGTTGTAAATTCATTTCTTGTTCCAGTCACCCCAATAGATGAAACACAGTATAGGAATCCTTCCGCATCTTTTGCGATCTTAGCGATTCGATCATGTGAAGTTGGTGTTACCAGGCTGATATTATCAACGCCATGAGCTGTCGCAATTGGCTGAATCTCGTCCTTTTCTTCGTATGGCATATCTGGAACGATCACTCCCTGAACCCCGCATTCATTACAAAGCTCAAAGAATCTCTCTGTTCCAAAACGATAAATTGTATTGATATACATCATCATGACAAATGGTGTTTCTTTAATCTCTTCTCTTAATTCTTTCACCATCTGAAAAATACCTTTTAATGTTGTGCCACCTGCAAGAGAATGCTGGCTGGCTTCCTGAATGACAACACCTTCTGCGATTGGATCTGAGAATGGAATTCCGATCTCGATCACGTCAGCGCCTGCTTTTACCATCGCTCTGATATTTTCTTTTGTTGTCTCATATCCATAATCTCCAGATACAATGTAAGTTACTAATGCCTTTTGTCCATTCTTTTTTCGATTCTCAAATGTTTCTCTAATTTTCATCTAACTGCACTCCTCTGTATCTTGCTACCTGATAAACGTCTTTGTCTCCACGACCGGACAGACAGATCACGACTGACTGGTCTTTGCTCATTGTTGGAACGATATCCATGGCTGCTGCCACTGCATGAGATGATTCGATCGCTGGAATCACTCCTTCTGTTTTAGATAAATATTCAAAGGCTTTGACTGCCTGTTCATCTGTAATACTTACATACTCCGCTCTTCCGATTTCATGAAGATGTGCATGTTCTGGCCCGATTCCTGGATAATCAAGTCCCGCAGAAATAGAGTATACAGGATCGATCTGCCCTTCTTCGTTCTGTAAGAATAAACTCTTCATTCCATGGAAAATACCTTTGCTTCCTTTGGCGATCGTTGCTGCATGATCTAAGGTATCAATTCCACGCCCAGCTGCTTCTGCACCGATCAGTCTGACACTTTCATCTGGGATAAAATCATAGAACATTCCCATCGCATTGGATCCACCACCAACGCAGGCAAAAACTGCATCTGGAAGTTTTCCTTCGACTTCTTTCATCTGTGCTTTTGTCTCTTCTCCGATGATCTTCTGGAAGTCACGCACCATGGTTGGATATGGATGAGGACCCATTACAGAACCGATGCAATAAAATGTTGTCTCAATATTTGTAGCCCAGTCTCTCATGGCCTCATTGATCGCATCTTTTAAGGTTCTTGTTCCGCTTTCTACCGCATGAACTTTCGCTCCAAGGAGTTCCATACGATAGGCATTTAAACTCTGGCGTTCCACATCTTCTGCTCCCATATATACAACACATTCCATATCAAATAATGCTGCAACCGTTGCTGTGGCAACTCCGTGCTGTCCTGCACCTGTCTCTGCGATGATCCTTTTTTTGCCCATTCTCTTTGCTAGTAAGATCTGTCCTAATACGTTGTTGATCTTATGAGCACCTGTATGGTTTAAATCTTCTCGTTTTAAATATACTTTTGCCCCGCCAAGATCTTTCGTCATCTTCTCTGCGTAATATAAAAGAGATGGACGGTTTGCGTAATCTCTGTATAACTGACGTAATTCAGATAAAAATTCTGGGTCATTTTTATATTTTTCATAAGCCTCATTTAACTCATTTACTGCATTCATTACGATTTCTGGTACATACTGTCCACCATACTCTCCAAATCTTCCTATTTTACTCATGTCTTCCTCCTGTTATCTGCATGATTTCTTTCATTTTTTTCAAATCTTTGTATCCATCCGTTTCGATCCCACTGGAAATGTCGATCCCATATGGATGAACTTTTTTTATGATTTCTTTTATATTGTTGCTGTGAAGCCCTCCTGCAATGAAAAATGGTTTGCTGATTTCTTCTTTTGGAATCAAGTTATAATTCATTACTTTTCCAGTACCTCCATACATATCTTTTTCTTCTGTAAATGTATCCAGTAACAATTTATCGACTGGAAGCTTTTCAGCTTCTTTGATATCGTTGGTATCCTTTACTCTGACAACTTTCCAGATTTCTTTATCTGTCTGTTGTTTTAACTGTTCAACGTAAGTATGATCTTCATCTCCATGTAACTGGATCACATCTAATGGAACTTGGTTTGCGATCTCTATGACTTTCTCAATTGTTTCGTTTACAAAAACTCCAACACTTAAGATATCCTGATCTAAATCTTGGTCAAATTCTTTTGCCTGCTGTCCTGTCACATATCGTTTGCTTTTCGGAAAGAAGATATAGCCGACTGCATCTGGTTTTACTTCATTTGCATATGCGATATCTTCTTTTCTTCTCATTCCACACATTTTTACTTTCATAAGCAACTCCGTAACTGTTCCATGGTTTCTTTGATATTGTCAGATCTCATAAATGTCTCACCGATCAGTACAGCATCGGCTCCCTGTTCTTTGACATTTTTCATATCATTTTCATCTTTCATTCCACTTTCAGAAACTAAGACGGCTTCATATGGAATGAGTGGTGCAAGTTTGCTTGTTGTATTGAGATCAACATCAAATGTCTTTAAGTTACGGTTGTTGATTCCAATGATGTCACATCCACATGCGATAACTTTCTTTAATTCTTCTTCGTTATGAACTTCTACCAGACAATCAAGGTCTAAGCTTTTTGCCAGATCATAAAATTCTTTGATCTTTTCTTCGGAAAGAATAGCTGCGATCAAAAGAATCGCATCAGCTCCGAGCACCTTTGCTTCGTAAATCTGGTATTCATCAAAAATAAAATCTTTTCTTAACATTGGGATATTTACTTTTGCTCTGATATCTGCAAAATATTTGCTGCCACCTTTGAAATAATGTTCCTCAGTTAAACAAGAAATCGCTGCTGCACCTGCCTCTTCATAGGCGATCGCTGTTTCCACCGGCCGAAAATCTTCTGTGATCACACCTTTGGATGGGGATGCTTTTTTGACTTCTGAGATCACGGATAATCCAGATTCCTTTAAGGCTTCTTTAAATCCATGATTTTTATTCTTGGAATTTAACGCCATTTCCTTCATATCTTGTGGCTCAATATTATCTTTTTCTCTCTGTAATTGTTCTTTTCGCTTTTCTACGATATCATCTAAGATCATATTTCACCTCATCTATCTTGCATTTGTATATGCAATAAACTGTTCTAATTTCTCATTTGCTTTTCCAGAATCGATCATCTTAGCTGCTAATTTCACCCCGTCTTTGATCGTTTCTGCTTTCCCGATCGTGTAAAGAGCTGCTCCTGCATTTAATAAAACGATGTCTCGTTTTGCTCCCTGTTCCTTTCCAGTTAAGATATCTTTTGTGATCACTGCATTTTCATCGGCTGTACCACCGACGATATCTTCTTTCTTCGCAAGTGTGAATCCTAATTTTTCTGGATCGATCGTGTATTCTTTGATCTCATCTCCATTGATCTCGCACACACTTGTTGTGGATGAGATTGAGATTTCATCTAATCCGTCGTCTCCGTATACGATCAACGCTCTCTTCACTCCAAGATTCTTCATAACATCTGCCATTGGACGAACTAAAGCTTTTTCATAAACACCTAAAACAATGTAGTTTGTCATTGCTGGGTTTGCTAAAGGTCCTAAGATATTAAATACAGATCTTACTCCAAGCTGTGCTCTGACTGGTCCAGCGTATTTCATGGAACCGTGATGTGTCTGTGCAAATAAGAACGCTGCTCCAACTTCATCCAAACATTCCTTACTTTCTTCTGATGTTAATCCGATCTTTGCTCCCAAAGCTTCTAAGACATCGGCTGCACCGCTCTTTGAAGATACGCTTCGATTTCCATGTTTTGCAACTTTAGCTCCTGCTGCTGCGATCACAAAGGATGATGTGGTGGAAATATTAAAGCTGTTTGCAAGGTCCCCACCAGTTCCTACGATATCGATCGCTTCTGTTTCTTCTGGAATGATCGCTGCTTTAGCTCTCATAACTTTCGCAAATCCTGTGATCTCTTCTGGTGTTTCATGATTCATCCGAAGACCTGTTAGGAAACTTCCCATCTGTGCGTCAGTCGCATTTCCTGACATGATGCAGTCCATCGCTTTATAAGCTTCTTCTTCTGTCAAATGATTTCCTTCTACGATTTTTGCTAAAAATGGTTTTAATGTTTCTTGATTGACTGCGCTCATAGTTTCCTCCTTTGTAGAATCTCCAAGTCTGATTCCTGCGATGTTTGTTAAAAATTTTTCTAAGATCTTCATTCCCATTTCGGTTAAGATGGATTCTGGATGGAACTGAATTCCATAAACCGGATATTCTTTGTGGCACACTGCCATGATCTGTCCTTTTTCATCTCTTCCGATGATTTCTAATTTATCTGGGATTGTTTCGTCGTCAATGATCAGTGAATGATATCTTGCGGCATATATTTTATCTTCTAATTCTTCGAATAAAGGATTTTTATTATCGATTGTGATCTCGCTCATTTTTCCATGCATCAATTCTTTTGCTGGAACAACTTTTCCACCATATACTTCTCCAATCGCCTGATGTCCTAAACAGATCCCTAAGATTGGGATATCTTTTCCAAATGTTTTGATCACATCTTTTGAAATTCCAGCACTATCTGGATATCCAGGTCCTGGGGAGATAACAAGTGCTTCTAGGTTTTGTAAGTTTTTGATCTCTTCAATTGTGATCTCATCATTTCGTACCACCTGAATCTGTGGATACAAAGATCCGATATACTGATATACGTTATAAGTAAATGAATCATAATTATCTATCATTAAAATCATAACTTTGCTGCCTCCTTCACTGCATTTACAACAGCTAATGCTTTATTCTTTGTCTCCATAAATTCTTTTTCTGGAACGGAGTCGTTGACGATTCCAGCTCCTGCCTGTACATATCCTTTTCCATCTTTAAATACAACTGTTCGGATTGCGATACAAGTATCAATATTTCCATCAAATCCAAGATATCCGACGGTTCCACCGTAAACACCTCGTTTTTTGTTTTCCAGCTCATCGATGATCTCCATCGCTCTTACCTTTGGCGCTCCAGATAAGGTTCCTGCTGGTAGAACGCTCATCAATGCATTGATTTGATTTTCGTCATCTCTTAATTCTCCCTGTACATCACTGACTAGATGAGTGACTTTGGAATATTTCTCAACTGTCATAAAGTTTTTGACTTCTACTGTTCCGAACTTGCTGACTTTTCCAACATCATTTCTTCCAAGATCGACTAGCATTGTGTGTTCTGCTCGTTCCTTTGGATCATTGACTAACTGTCTAACCAACATATCGTCTTCTTCTTTTGTCTTTCCTCTTGGAACCGTTCCTGCGATCGGCTTGGTTGCTACGATTCCATTTAAGACACTGACTAGCTTCTCTGGAGAAGCTCCGACGACCTGATAGTCGATGAAATCGAAGAAATAAAGGTATGGAGATGGGTTTGATGTTCTTAAGCATCGGTAAACATCAAATGGATCAACGTCTGTATCTATCTCAAATCTCTGGGATAATACGACCTGGAAAATGTCTCCGTTTTTAATATATTCTTTGGCTTTCTTTACATTTGCTTCGTATTGTTCTTTTGTAAGATTTGATACCACTTTGGCTTTTGCTGGTGTGAATCTGTCTTTGGAAAGTGATACCGGGCGTTCCATCTTGTGAAGGATCAATTCTGCTTTGTCTTCTAATTCTTCGTATTTCTGTTTTATATTATCTCCTTTATGAATGTTCTGAATGATCACGGCTTTGTTTGCTAAATGATCGAATGCAATGATCTCATCGTACATGCATAAGTGGCACTCTGGCATATTCAAGTCATCTTCTGGAACATTTGTTAATTTCTTTTCCACTTGACGGATCATGTCATATCCAAAATACCCGATCAGTCCACCTGTTAACTTTGGATAATCTTCCATCACTGGAGATTTGTATTTCTCGATCAGATCACTTAGGTACCTCATCTGGAATTCTTCTTTCTGTTTCACTCCATTGACTTCTAATTCTTTTCCAGAAATTTTAATCTCTGATCTTGGATTGATCCCGATGAAAGAATATCTTCCCCACTGGTCTTTATTTTCCACACTCTCAAGCATGAAACATGGGGTTCCTTGTTTTCTTAATGCCTGGAACATACGGATCGGTGTCATATAATCTGCCAGTACTTCGTAAAATACAGGTACAATCTGATATTCTTTTAATAGTTCTTCAACTTTGTTTAATGTCGGATATAACATATCTGCCTCCTGATCAAAATTTATCGCCGTGGTTTTATTTTTCATAGTTTGTATATCTGTATACTATGATTTATAGATAGGGCCGTTTTGCATAAGCAGTACATTTTCTTTTATTTATGAAATAAAAAAGGCCCATCGTTCCTACTACTAGGGACGATAGACCGTGGTGCCACCCATATTCAAGAAATATCTTCTGATCTTCTCTTCTTGCTAAAATATCTTAGAAAATATCTCTCCTCACTTAAGATACTCCGCTTTGTTCGATAATAAAAAGCTTTTATATCTCGTTCCCGTAACGTGGGATAACGGCGACAGTTACTAAGTTTCATAAACAGTTCTCTGTGCTCCTCACAAATCCATTCGCTTATCACATATCTATGACCTTCCAGCAATCGGTCACTCTCTGTAAGACTGTTTGATGAGCTACTTACTTTTGTTCATTGGATTTATCACTTTAACTTGTTAAATACTTGTTTATATTATATGAGTCGATTTTTTATTTGTCAAGAATTTTCTGATTATATTTTTTAATTCATTAAAATTTCACAAATCTCCTCTCTGCTTTTCTCTGGATTAAAAAAGACAGGAGCCCACGAAACTCCTGTCCTAAATACTCATTCATTATAGCGTAAGTAACCAAATCTCACTGTTATATTTCTATTCCTACAATCCTGATAATGTTCTCATAACAAGATCTACATCTTTATTCTCTAACTCCTGTATGATATGTAAATATGTCTTCTGCGTTGTCGTCATGCTTGCATGTCCTAATCTTCTTGCCACACTTGCAATGGATACTCCTGCGAATAACAACAAAGAGGCGTGAGTATGACGAAGTCCATGAATAGATATTTCGGAGATTCCACATTCTTTACAATGTCTTGAAAGTATATTATTTACTGTTGAATTGTATATCTTTGATTCTCCTACAAAAATTGGCTGGTCTTGTGGTAAATTCTTGATCAATTCTGAGAACTTTACCACAATCTGCCAATCTATTTGTATCTTCCTTACAGATGATTTATTTTTTGTTGGAAGAAATCCGCCTGCTCCTTTGTAGTCCCATGTTTTGCTGATGGATAGTGTCTGTCTTGAAAAATCAAAATCTTCTGGTGTGATCGCAAGTGCTTCTGAAAAACGCATCCCTGTTTTCGCTACCAGTAATAAAAACCAATCCCAATCTGGTGTCTCTTTTAGTTCTAAATCTGCTAACAATGTATGTAATTCAAATTGATTCAGATATTTAATCTTCTTTGCTCTTGGTGTCTTGCCCTTGATGATCGCTTTTCTTGTTGGATCTCTTTTGATCATTCCTTCATCCAATGCATCAAGGATCGCTCCTTTCAGCTGATGATGAAAGTCAAGAGTTGTCTGGCGTTCATGTTCTTTGGCGTAATCGTTTAGTAATTGCTGGTATGCCGTTCTTGTTAATTCTTCTACTTTTAATTCTGGAATCAATTTTTCAAGCCATTTCTGTGTCATCAGATATTTTGCCATGGTTGCTTCTCTGATCGCACCTCTTTTATAGATTTCAATCCATTGTTTGTAGTATTCACAAAAAAACTGTGTTTTATCCATATCATTTTGCATAAGCTACCTCCATTTTTATTACTTACGCTGATAATGATCTGGATTTTTAAATAAAATGCTAGCTTATCATAAATGGCTCTATCTCTTCATCCAATGTCTTTCTCAATTCCTCAAATAATTTTGCATAGTATTTAAATTTTGGAATCGCCTTTTCCTGCGCTTTCTTATAACTTGCATAATCTACAGTTGTTCTGATCGCACTTTCATTTGGAATTTCTCCATTTCTGTAATGTGTTGCTGCATACATGATATCTTCTTTGGATGCAAACCAACGGTAACAGAAATCTGTGATGACCTGATCAATACAGTCTTGTTTTGTGTCTTCGACAATATGTAAAATGGATTGTCCCTTATATTTTTCTTCATCTTTCTCAATTTCTGTGATCAAATCTGACATAATCTGTGCAATCTTTGGATTTTCTTTATTTAATTCTTCTACATACTGTTTTACTTCATCAATCTTTTTCTGTCGTTCTTCTGGCGTAATTTCTTCCGCTTCATCATCTGGTGTAACAATATTCTGGATCAAATGAATGATGTATTCATAGTCAATCTTCGTGTTACTGTATGCCATCAATTCATAGTCTTCATCAATAACTGTATCTTCTTCCTGTCCTTTTGGATCCCGATCTGCTTTTTCTGCTTTAATTTCTTCTATCACATTGAAATAATGGCCTGCATAATCATCATATTCTTCTGGTGTGATGTTATATGTTTCCATCATGCTGTCATCATATCTTGTAAATGATTTCAACTGAGCAAATAAACGGTCAAACTCCTGAAATGCTTTAGCAAATATCTCTTTTTCTTTTAATGACATTGTTGGAATCTCTTTCGGTGTCTCTGCTACAACTCTCAGTGCAGATAATGATTTACGGAATGCCGGTTCGATTTCATCCCATTCCGCTAATAATGCGTCTTTCGTTCCTCCAGCAGAATACAGTTTTACTGCATGATCCACTCTCTCTTTAAATAGTTTTGGAGCTTGGAATGTTACAATCTGCCCATATGTCTTGTTTTTATCATAAATACGATTTGTCCTTGAAAATGCCTGAATTAGGTCATGTGGTCCCATTGGCTGTCGGTCAATAAACATCGTTGACATACATGGTGCATCAAATCCCGTTAACAGACGGTCTACTACAATGACTAAATCTAACTGTTCTTTTCTGCTTTGATATTTTGAATCTTTTCTTGCAAGTCTTTTATTTAGATTCGCATTATATCCCTGAATCTGTGCCAGATCATATTTTGTTCCAAACATCTCATTATAATCATCCAGAGAACCCTGCATCTTTTGTTGATTTACATGAGAACCTTCTTCATTTTCTGTTACTGAATATGTAATCGCAAACTTTGGAAAATCTGGAAGTATCTGTTTCATTTTTTCGTCAATCTGAAGTGATGTTTTTCCTTTTTTCACACGATTTAATAAGTCATAATATCGCTGTGCCATTTGAATAGAACTGGTTGTCAAAAGTGCCTCATAGGTCTGCCCTCTTCCATTTTGGAATCCTAATTTGTAGTAACATTTATTCAAAATATGATCCAATACTTTTAGCATATGTGTTTCATTTTCATATGCACTGACATCTGTTTCATCCGTCATCTGTTTAGGACCATTATGTTCTACCTGAAATCCTAAAACTGCACCATCATGAATTGCATTTTGAATCGTATATTTATGCAGACGTTCTCCATATAACTCTTCTGTTGTACGTGGTAAATCTCCTTTTTGTGGATATGGATTTTCTGCAAATCTTGGTGTTCCTGTAAATCCATACCATAGTGATCTTCCAAAAAATCTTTCAATTGTTCTTTTCGTTCCTGGAGTCACTGCTCTATGACATTCATCCACTACAAATGCAATTCTCAGATTTTTCATCTTTGTGTATTCCGGAGTTCCTTCTTTTAATCGTTTTGTGATCAGAATCTGTAATTTCTGAATCGTTGTAACAATCACCTGTCGGTCTGCAGATTTCAGTTTCTTCTTTAGATCATTTACATTGTCTGTTTCATCTACATCAATCAGATCATTGTTTGCATAAGCCTGAAATGCCATTGTTGTCTGTGTATCGAGATCTTTTCGGTCGATCAGGAAGATTGCTTTATCAATCGATGGAATATCCATCAGTAGATTTCTTGTTGTTTTATAAGATGTCAATGTTTTTCCTGAACCTGTCGTATGCCAGATAAACCCTGATTTCCCATTCTTAGAGGCTTCTCTGACTGCTTCAATCGCATGAATCTGATATGGACGTAGTAAGATCAAACGTTTTGCATCTTTATCTAATACTGTGTATCTTGCGATCATTTCATGGGCTTGTGGAATACTTAATACACTTTTTGCAAAATCTATGTAGTCCGATACTGGATTATTTTCTTGATCTAACCATCCACTGACAAATTTCTCATTTAATTCCGTATCACTTGCTGCAGAAAAATATTTTGTATTCACTCCATTACTAATAACAAACATTTGAACTGCGGAGAAAATCCCTGTAAATTTACCTTCTCCAATGTATTTTTTAATCTGTCGAAAACCATCCATATAGGAATGTTGTTTGTTTTTTAATTCGATATGGATCATTGGAAGACCATTAATCAAAAGTGTAACATCAAATCTTCTGTCCCTTGCTGGCATGTTGCTGTTTTCGTCTGTGTTTAATGCACTATACTGGTTAATTATTTCATAGACACTGCTGCCACCTGCTATATGTTCGTGATTCATAACAACGAGATGTAAACGTTTAGTATCTCTCTGAACATGGACTTGCACTTTTCCATTTTCTCCTACTAACCATTCTCCTGCTTTATAAAAGGAGGAAAACTGTAATTGATTCTTTACCTGTTCAAATTCCTGATCTGATAGAGGTTCTCCATCAAGGCGATCTTTATTGTTTTGCTCTAAAATATATCTAAAGTTTTCCCATAGGTCTGCTTCTGTTTTCAGATCTTTACGATACGTCCACTGTGAATCACCGTAAACTAACTGTTCGATGAGTTTTTGCTCTATCATTGATTCTAATTCCGGCATGGTGTCCTCCTTTTTTGTATCTTGATTGTCGAATTTTTGTTTATTTGAAAATGTTTTTAATATTTATTTATATATTTTTATTATGAATTGATTGTGTTTTCTGTTTGTATGTTCAAATTTTATTATTTTTTGAATGTTTTTACTTGCACTGGTGAAGGGTGATAAGGTGGTCAAGGTTTTTAAAATACACTCCAATTCGCATCTGCTCTTCCATATCTGTTGGCATCATTAATTCTAATCTTTTCAGTTCGCTTGCTTTCACCAGAGGTTGCCCAGTACCAAATGAAAGTCTCTTAATATCGAACCGAATAAGCAACTGATAGAGAAATTCTATATTCTGTGATGCCTGTATAAATACCGTATTATCGCTGATTTTAACCTTTCCCGCATGCCGATATAAACTACCTGCATTTGCCCCCACACGAGCTGTCAAGATAAAATCTCCTTCATAATCATACTCATCATCATATCCAATCACAGAAGTAGAACCGAGAATCGGATACTCACCAGACGAACCTTCTTTATCAAATTTACTCTTACCAGTATCTACAGAATCAACCACATCTGACAACTTACGCTGTTCCCAAAAGTTCGTCTAATTACAGCCTTTTCCTAACCTCCATAAGTGCATAACCCAGCAGATTTTGACCTCTCCACTGCGTTATATCAAATCGTTTCAGATCTTTCATAGATAATCCTATTCCCCATATTCGATCCTTCACTGCACATTCTGCTAAAATTGCTGTTTTTGTTTCTTTTAATTGCTTTTTTAATTCTTCATTCTGTGAAAACTTAGCAACTAATCCCTCATATACCACAATCTGACGAATTCCATTCCATATGTGATCATTATAATTTCTTACTTGTCTTCCCAATTGCTTTATCTTTGCTGAATCTTTTGTCTGTAATATCTCTTTGGCAATCGTCTGATCTTGAAATGTTATTGCTTTTTGGTACATCATAAACTGTTCCATGGATGAAAATTTCACATGATCTACTATAAATTTAGATTCATACCAATTGCTTAAATAACCATTCTCCTCATCTGGATTATGAAAACATATAATTTCCATTATATTTCCCCAACTTTCTGAACCGCTAAATCCAAATCCAAATCATGCAATCCATAATATGCTTTTTTTAAAAAATCCACATTAATTTTCTGATTTACTTCCGCACTTGGTATATTGTAATACCATTGATAATATGCATAGAATTCTCCAATCCAATCTGGCATAAAACCTTCCATTGCTTTTCCTTGTTGTAAAGAATAATGTTCGGTTTCTTTAAAATATTCCCATAATTCTTTTGCATCCATTGTATTTACATAGGCTTTTGCTTGATCTATACTTTGCCTTGTTTTACTTGTCATATATGCGTTGATAAAGTCTTCTGTATCCTTATCTGGATAGGTATTTGCTACATAATCAAATAATTTTCCTTGATTTTCTACTACGTCTCCTAGATAGACATCTGAATATGCTCTCATCATTCTCACCTCTTACAACAGGGTACTAAATACTTTTGTTACTTCGTTTGCATCTGAATTGATCAGATCTCTCATATTCTTTCTGGCTGTTACATCTCGATCATTGTAGCGTTCATTAAATTCTGAATAATCTACTGGTACTAATTCTTCTTTCAATTCGTGCAAGTTATTATATGCTTTCTCTGATTTAATACAATATTGAATTCCTAAACCACCTAGAGAAAGTAATTCTTCCAGAATATCAATATCAATGTTATCTCTTACGAATTCTTTTGCAATGTAGAAATAAGAAGCATTTGCTCTCCAACCTTTGATCACATCATATCCTTCTGTTTCTACCCCATATTTCTCTATAAATTTTGCTGCTAACATTCTATATCTTTTGGAATCTGCTGCATCTCTATGCTTCATAAGTTCTGCAAGCCATGTTAGAACACTTAGTTTTTGAAAATCTAATACTTTAAGATCTTTGCAATCCAATTCATATTTATGTACCCAACCATTTTCCTCATTTGGTCTGCACACTGCCCATTCTTTCGCAAGGTCTATACTTTCTGTTAGATAGAATCCTTTGCCGTAATCATGTTTTTCATTACCTTTTCCGTAGGTTGGAGTAAATACTTTATCGGGAGTACCATGATATAGAACAATTTTTTTCATATTTTTATACTCCTTCCTATATAAACATGTTTTGCAGCATGAATTTTTTAATTTTTTGCAATTCTTCATATTTTCGCTGGTGAAGAGTGATGAGGCGGTCGAGAGACTCAAAATATTCACCCACCTTTATCTGTTCTTCAATATCTGGCAAAGAAATTGGTGTTTCTGACAATTGCGTAATTGTATAGTGAGCAATTGTTCCTACATGCGAAATACTACTCAAGTAAATTCTAAAAGTTGGTGAAAAGAAATACTCATACAGAAAATATGGATAGAACCTACCCTGATTTTTTATCCAAAGCAAATCTGCATCTTTTGTATAAAGTGGTTCGTTATTCGGCACAATATAAGGGTTTCCGACAGAACCACCACCTGTTACAAGTACGTCTCCTTCTTCCAATTTTCCCGATGCATTTGAAAGTTTTTCATACAATTCTTCGGAGATATATGCCTTTTCATTAGTTGTTCCATTAATCGCTGCCATAACGTCACTTGATCTAAAAAATGGAACACCTGAATCAGTCCATTCGCCTTTATGAACACGTGATGCTGATTTTAGTTCTGTAACATCTCCCAACTTACGCTGTTCCCAATCGTCTGTAAATCCTGCAAATCTGATCTCTGGAACTCTTTTTCCGTTTTGTGGAAACATTTTTTGAAGCATATATTTTTTTAACTTTTTCGTTTCTTCACACTTTCGCTGGTGAAGAGTGATTAATGAATCTAGTTGCATTAAATACAATCCTATTTTTTCTTGTTCACTTTTCTTTGGCATATAAACA
>NZ_CYYH01000009.1 GCF_001404655.1 Anaerostipes hadrus
AAGATCTTTTTGTGATCCGCTTCGTATAAGAAGCTTTATCATTATATCACTTAGTTCTTAGCTTGTCAAGAACTTTTTTAATTTATTTTAAAATACATTTTTCAAATCCCTTTGAAAACTCTGTATTTCTCTCTGTCGCTCACAGACATCTTAGATATAATATCATGCTGATTCTTAACTGTCAACACTTTTTTTATATTTTTTTCGTTTTTTATATTTTCCTTTATTGTTCTATCTATAATATCATTCGGAAAAGGTAAGCAAAAAGGTATCTTGCCAAGAAATCCTTAGACCCCTTCTAACAAGATACCTTCTATTAATTTAATTCTGTAATATTTTTTCTGTCTCTGATCGAACCTGCTGCTGAATCATCTCTCCTAATGGATTCGTATCAACCATTGTCTGCATGAGCTCACTTCCTCCCATGATCTGATCATATTCCGTCTGCATTCCAATATGTGGCATCAATGAAATAAAAAACATCAATACCATGATAATTAAACTTCCCTTTATCAATCCAAGTACTGCTCCAGCTACACGGTTAATAAATCCAACCCCCGGTATACGGCTGATTTTATTAATAAATCGTACAATAATAGAAAATATCATCTTACATACGATCATTAATATAATATATGAAATCATATATGCAACCTGATCCGTTACAATCGTCCCCTGAATCTGTGGTACATTTTGAATCACAATATCCTTGAAATATGATGCTCCTTCATATGCGATTGCAAATGTAAGAATCCACGATGCAAGATTGAGCATACTTCTCATCAGACCTCTTCGATATCCTATTACTACCTGAAAAATCAGATATAATCCAAATATACCTAAAACTATTTCTCCCATGTGTACTCCATTTCTAGCGTAACTCAAGTAAATTAATATTGTCTTCATATGTAATTAAATATCTTCTCTTCTTTCCTGTTAATGATACATTTGAAATCCTTTTCTTAAAATCTTTCTGATACATCTCATGTCCTGCAAAATTTAGAACAGAAAAATGATAATTTCCTGCAAGTACTATTTCTTTTTCTCCCAATAATAATTTTGTATACTCAGAGGAGAACTCATGTTCCATAACACTTCGCCCATTTTTATTGTAAACAACCGCCTGATATTTTTCCTGTGCTGACTTTGTATCATTTTCAAGAACCATTGCTATATATTTATCATTTACCGCAATACTCTTGATCGTCTTACGAATCTCTACTGTATTATTCTTAGAAATTGTCTTTCCTGTTTTAAAGAATATAAGTTTGTCATCTGCTGCTGCCACTACCTTGGAACCACTCATATAACTAACTTTTGAAATTACACAATCTTTGAAATCAAAGCCTCCGATCAGCTGATCACCTTTTTCTTCACCTGTCATTCCAAAATTATAAAATGCTATTCTGCTCTTTACATTGATTCCATCTACCACAAGATAACTTACAACCAAATTCTGTCCATCCGAAGACAGTGCAATATCCATCGGATATCCATTCTGGCTTGCAGTTACTTTAATGCTCACCAATTTCTTCTGTGCTGCATCATATAATTCAATATAATTTCCCTTATCACCATGAAGCATCAATGCGATCACGCCTTGTTTTGCAATCTCAACATCAACAATCGGATAAGAAACACTGAATTTTTTCATCTGACCATCATTATCAAGCAGTGCGATCTCATTTCCATTCTTTGATGCTATTACAATATAATTTCCACAATAGGATGCTTGTGGATTTTTAATTGAATATGTGCGATTCCATTTTTCATTTCCTTTTCCATCTAGGAAATAAATTCCATCTTCACTGTAACATATCGTTCCTTTTTTATAAGAAAATGATTGAAAAGATTCCGTCAAATCTTTCGAAATGGTCTTAACTACCTTTATATTATGATATGTCCGGTATCGATACGCTAAAATACTGCATAACGCTACGATCATAAGTGCGATAATCAATCCAATCCTGTATCTCTTCTTTCTTTGTTCCAGGATTAACGCATTTTGAAAATTCTCATTTGAATTAATGTAAACAGAAAATCCTGATTTTTTCTTTTGTTCCATAAAATCCCTTTCTTCTTTATGATCGTTATGATTTCTGAACAAAAATTAGTATACATTATCCTATGAAATGTGTCCAGTGTCCTTACCTTCTACGATTAACGTAACACTGGTATGATTAATTTCTGTCCCGGATAAATTTGATTTTGATCATTCAGAGTATTTGCCGTCTTGATTCTTTGTACTAATTTTTGTGTCCCATATACTTTTCTGCTGATTGATACCAGTGTCTCTCCTTTTTTCACCGTATATTTATAATATTTATATTTTGAGACATTCGTCTTTTTCACAGATGTTGCTGCTGTCGACTTTTCTGTTGTTTTTTTTACTTTTGTTGTATTCTTTTTATTTTCAGTTGATGCCTGAGTATCCAGTATTTTCGTAACTGTTTTTTCCTTTGTCGTCTCACTTTTATCTTCCACCTGATCTTTTACACCTTTTCCCATTGTATTCACTGCCCCATTTACTACGTCACGAAAGTTAATACTCTGATCTTGTTGAGCATAATAATACATACTTCCGCCCATGATCATCATGACTACAACAGCTGCTGCCGTAGAAAACGTGCGAAATCTTCCTTTTCTCTGGCTGCTTTTTGTTTTTCTGGAAACTTTCTCACGAAATTGTCTGATCAATCTTTCATCCCTCATATTTTCCATCATTTTCTCATAATTTTCGGATTCCTGCATTCCTTCTCTGCGTTCTGCCAGATATTCACGCATCATCGGATTCTTGTCATAATATATGTAATAACCACTTTGCCTTACAAGATCTTGTCCACGATATACATAAAATGCATCTTCATTTTCCAAATCATCGATCATATAAAGTACTTTTCCTTCCCCTGGAAAATTTTCAAAATGTGTTTTTTTTATCTTATCATTTAATCGTACCGAAAATCCCATTCTCAGCAATGCCCATCCGATCACTTCTAATCCAGGAAATAATCTGTCTTTTTGCTGATAAATTTCTCTCCATACTTCATCGTTAAATACAGTTTCATCCAAATCAAGTTCCAGATTCTGTCCCTCAATTGCTCCCTTTACATAAATAATAGTATCGTTTTCTACCATTTCCTTCTCTCCAAATAAAATGGCTCCTCTTACATAAGTATTCTTGTCCGTTGATAATGAATTCAAAAATGTTATTACATAATCTTCAATATATACTTTTGTATGTCCAACCGGACTCCCGATCTGACGAATGTTTTTGGGCAACAACTGCTCTGTTTTCACGAAAATTCCTCCTTTTTCTCTATCCTTTCAAACAAACCTTACCACGATCATTTCATATTTTTTATCAAACTGCGTCGAAGAAATCACAATTTTTTTCTACATATTTTTTCTATGTTTTGGATACACTAGAAACAAATCATAACGCAGGAGGAAATTGCTTTGAGTTTAAAAAAAATAAATTATTATCAACCGAATGATTTTTATGCTTTATCAAGATTTCAATCTGACTTTCTCAAACATTTACAAAAAAAATGCAAAAAAAATCAGCCACTGGTCTTAATCTGTATTGGTTCAGATCGTGCAACCGGTGACTGTCTTGGTCCTTTAGTTGGTCAATCTCTTATGGATTTCCCTGTATATTCTGTTTATGGTACTCTGCAATTTCCTGTTCATGCTAAAAATCTTGATAAAACCATGGAACTGATCTACAAATTTCATAAGAATCCATTTATCATTGCAATCGATTCTTGTCTTGGCTATGCGGACCATGTTGGATATATCACACTTTCTTCTATGCCACTTTGCCCTGGTCGTGGTGTTTCTAAACATCTGCCCCCAATTGGTGACATTTCTATCACTGGGATCGTTGATAGATTTTCTGAATCAAGTCATGAAACAATTCAGACAACAAGACTGCAGACTGTTTTTTATTTAGCTTCTTTCATTGCAAAAGGAATTCAGATTCCTAAATTTCAAGTTTCATATCCCCATCTTTGATCAGCCCTTTTCTCCTCATTGCCTCTGAAATAAAATAAGTAAGAAATGCTGGGGCGATGATCAGCATAACAAGAATCATAAGAATGGTGATTGTTGGGGATGTATTCGTAATCATTGTTTTGTATACCATAATCGGCCCCACAAGTCCTGCTGTTCCCATTCCAGATCCTATCGCATTGTTTGTCATTTTTAATACAACTGTTGAAATTGGTCCAAGAATCGCACTTGTGATGATCGTTGGCAGCCATATTAATGGTTTTCGTACAATGTTTGGAACTTGCAGCATAGACGTTCCGATTCCCTGTGCCAAAAGTCCTCCAATTCCATTTTCCCGGAAACTTGCTGTTGCAAATCCAATCATCTGTGCACAGCATCCTACCGTTGCCGCTCCTGCTGCTATTCCTGATAGATTTAGAATAACTCCTAATGCTGCAGAACTGATCGGCAGTGTGAGTGCCATTCCCATCAGAACAGATACAATGATTCCCATCAAAAATGGCTGTTGTTCCGTTCCCCAACGTATCATCTCACCAATTTGTTTCATCAGATCAGAGATATATGGCCCAACCGTCAATCCGACCACTCCACCTCCAAGAATCGTAATAAATGGGGTTAATATAATATCAAGTTTTGTTCGTCCTACAAAAATACGTCCAAGTTCAATTCCAATATATGCAGCAACAAATGCTCCTAATGGTTCTCCTGGCCCGCTTAAAGTGATCTTGCCATTTGTGATCACACTTCCATCTAACAGCCCTGTTGCAAATGCTCCGATCATTCCTGCACTTGCGGCTGATGCACATACTAATGTCTCCTCACCAAGCTTACATGCTACTCCGATACCAATCCCTGCACCTGTCAGAACTTTTGCTATAGATGCAGCCATTACGATCATATGTCCAATGTCTCCTCCTACAAATGTTCCAATCTGCTCCAGTATCGTTCCTATAATTAATGTTGCAAATAAACCTATTGCCATTCCTGACAAACCATCTATAAATATTCTTTTTAATATTTTCATACTTATCTCCTTATACAGACTTTTTTTAAGTATAACATACTAATAGTTCTTTACAACAATCAAAAATACTCCTATACTAAACCAAAAGATTCAATTTAAATTTATTTCAAAGGCAGGAAAATTATATGTTTCGTATGTGGGGAAAGATTTTTCATGAAAATCGTATGTTAAAAGACACCGTTATTTGTATCGATACCGATTTAAATCGTACACGCAAGGTTTATCAGGCATTAGAAGAGATATGTTATGAATTTGATCTATCAAAACCTCTGTGGCTAGAAAACAACAAAAATGATTTTATCCGCCATTCTAAAACTCGCTTTACTCATGACAGTTTTGTTGAAGATATTGATTTTGACTACCTCGAAATCCAAGTAATTGAAGAAGACTAAATATTTTGATATTTTTCTTTAGAAATTATTTACACAACGTCCGTATTTTATTATACTTAATCTATAAATAATAGTGCCCTGGGCCCTTGATCTTATCATGTAAGGAGACATTTATATGAAGGGAGACGGACATTCTAAAAATAAGCAATATACGTCTGAATATATTGCACTTTTATATCAGAAATATTCATACAAACTATATCACCGTGCTTTTCGTTATACTTCGAATATAAGCACTGCAGAGGATGGTGTGCAATTAGTTTTTGAGAAAATTCTTTTACATCCCAAAACCGCCCTAGAGGTTCCTGAGGATGAGATTCTGTATTTTCTTTTTGCTGTACTTCGCAATGTGATGTATACAATTACCAAAGACGAAGCTAAGAATTCTCATTTTCCACTGAGATATGATGAAGATATTAACAATTCTCCAGATCTTACAGATTCTGAAGATGTTTTTATTCGTGTCATTCACACAGAATGTATCAAAAATATTTTTTCTAAACTTAAACCATCTCTTCGTGATACTATGATCTTTCATTATTGTTATGGTTTTAAGTATCGTGAGATTGCAGATATATTTCATATTTCTGAACGTGCCGTAAAAAAACGTATTGCTACAGCTAAGAAGCAAATCAAAACGATGTTTCGGAAAGAGGACTTCCTATGAACAATAAGGACAAAAAGATTATTGAAGAACAAGATAAATTATTAGATCACCTCATTGAATATGCTGGCCGCCAATATATTGATGAAGAGATCAAAAAATATGAAGAGCTTCCTGAATTGGAACCTTCAAAAGAATTTGATGAAAAAATGCACAAAATGTTTCAAGATGCTTATAAACGAGAATCTCGTCTTGAGCACATTCAGTTGGGCAAGAAAATAGCAGTGATTGCTGTTGCAGCACTTCTTGTTGTTTCTGCTGCGGCTATGAATATCAAGGCGGTTAGAGAACCTGTATTGAATTTTGTATTCCATAGAAGTGTTAATGGTAACAAAACAAATGTTAATTCACAGGATAATACAAAAGATCATTATGATGTTTCTTTTAAATATATCCCTGATGGTTATAAACAAGAAAAAGTTACTTATTCTATGAATAATGATCAAATTAGTTATCAATTTTATAACAATAAATTAAAAAAAGATCTATTTATTAATATTCAGATAGACCAAGATTATGATTCTTATGTAAATCAATCTTCTCTTTCTAAATATGACAAAATCACATACGAAAATCATACTTATTATTTTCTTTCTGGCGATACTAATACTTTAATTACATATAAAAATCACAGTATTATTTCTATAATGTCATCAGAAACCAAAAATCAACTATTAAAAATAGCAACATATTTAAAGTTTAAAACAAAATAATAAATTTAAAAATCAGTCGTAATGAATAATTTACATCGACTGATTTTTTTATACCATTTTTTACTAAAAATCAATTTTAGCATTTCTTCTTTCTCTTCCTATGTGTAACACACTATACTTATTTCATATTTTCAATATTATTTTATTTTTAAATTTTTTCATTCTTTTTAAATTATCTATTTCTACATATTGGTAAGGATAGAAAGGATTACCTTATGAAAAAATTTTATAAACTCTTATTTATACCAATCTTTTGTCTCGTCATGCTATCAAATACTACTTCCACTGTTTCTGCTGCAAATAACTGGGCTGGTTTTCAACATGTTACAATTGGATTGTCTTTCAAAAAGTGGGGGTTAGCATCTTTCTATACCACTGTCATTCCAAGCAAAAGTTCTTACTATTCTAAAATTAATATGAAATTGCAACGATATTCTGGTGGTAAATGGCATACTTTAACTAGTGGCACTAATGGAGATACTAGTATTAATATGTATAGCCGTGGCTATTATGTAACAAAAGGTTATACATACCGAGTTTACAGCACTGCCACAGTCTACAAATCTAAAGGCGGTAAAAAAATAAACAGTGATACTTTCATCTACAAAAACAAATATTAAAGTTCTAAAAAACTAATCAATTATTCACATAATCCTTACTCGTCACAAAAAAGGCAGGTTTTTCCTGCCTTTTTGACGTTCCCTCGAAATCTTCATTTACATCCTCAAAATTTTTTTCAACAAAAAGTTCCCTTTTTTTCTAAAACGCTAGTTTACAATATGTAAGAGAGATATGGTAATGGTAAAATTTTTATTGCAACTGTTAACCATTAAGCACAAATAATAACAAGCAATCACAAAAACATAACGAAAACCCTATTTTTGTTTACATTGACGTGATTTATTAAATTGAATATAAATTTCAATTCATATCTTAATACCATCTACACTCTCTTACATGACAAAGCAGTGTGGAAACTCATCACTTTCACACAACAAAAAACGATCGGAGTTTTCCACTTCTCCGATCGTTTTTATCGTACTCTATTTTGTTTTGGTTGTACTTCCGAATCCGCCATTTCGTACTTCTGTTACATCATCGTCAATTGTAACGCCATACTGCATAAAGATTCCCTGTACCATACCTGTTCCCTGTTCAACAGAAACTGTTTTTCCTTCATTACTGTCATTTGTTAATTTTACGAAGATATGTCCTTCATTATCTGAATAAAAATAGTCACTGTCGATAATTCCAACTGTGTTATTCATTTGCAGACGGAATTTAAATCCAAGACCGCTTCTTGGAAAAATATTTAATACCCAGTCTTCTTCGATAAAGACTCTGATTCCTGTTGGAATCTTAATTGTCTCACCTGGTTTTAATGTAAAATCAACCGGACTAAAAAAATCGTATCCTGCTGATCCTCTGGTTGCTCTCTTTGGAAGTTTGATTCCATCGTAAATTGCTTTGATTTCTTCATCTGAAGTTCCTAGAAAACTGTCTTTCCAGCTTTCTTCAAACTGCTCAAAGCTTACTTTATGAAACTGTGCAATTTTGTTCATCTGTATCTCCTGTAATCTTCATTCTTTATATTTCAACGCCACTTATTTTATCAGACTCATCTGTTTGTTTCAATAGGATGAAAGTTTTTTCAATGATTCAAACTGATATCCTTCTTTCTTCAGATTCGTGATCACTTCATCCAATGCTTCCGCATTTGACTGTGAGACGTTATGCATTAATGGGATGGCTCCATTATGTGTGTATTTCTTAAAATGTTCCACTACATATTGCTTCCCTGGTTGCTTATTAACATCAAAGTCCACATAGGCCATACTCCAAAATATCGTCTTATATCCCATTGATTTTGTTAATTTTAAAGTCTTTTCATTGTATTCCCCCATTGGAGGGCGAATGAAATGATCCATCTCATATCCTGTTGCCTCTTTACAATACTCAGCACAATCTATAATTTCCTGTTTATTATCTCTGTCTGATAATGTTGGCATACTTTTGTGATGTACCGTGTGGTTTCCAACAATATGTCCTTCCTTCTTCATCCTCCTTACAAGCTCTCTCCCCTCTCTGATAAACGGTTTCGTTACAAAAAAAGCTGCCACAATTTTTTGTTTTTTCAAAACATCCAGAATTTTCGGAGTAAATCCGTTTTCATATCCACAATCAAATGTAAGAAAAATCTTCTTTTTCTTGCATTTTGGATTTACATAATACGCATCATATTTTGACAGATCAATATAATCAGATACTTCCGGAGTCTGATGATTTTCATTTCTCTTTAGCCACCAGCGTTCGATTCCTTGTACCGTCTCTCCCGATGTTTCCTGATATTTCTGCTGGTCTGTATTCGATAGCCTTAATGTACTGGAAGTTGTTTCATTTGATTGTACATTTTTCTTTTCTTCCAATCCCTGACAGGCAGTCAACAAAACCATTACCAAAAAAACAGCTGTCATACATATACTTTTCATCGTTCACGATTCCTTTTTTATATATGTATGAGTAATTTCCTGTATTTATAAATCTTTCATGAAATCTTTTAATGTTTGAATATCCTCATCTGTAAGTTGCAGTTCTTTCGCACTTGCGATCTCTCCCCAATGTTCCTTAAGTTGTCTCGCATCTTCTTTTTCTTGTTTTATTTCCTGACTTTTTTTAATTTTTTCATTTTTTTCATAATTTTGTTTTTTCAGATTTTTTTCCATGCGATTGGGAAGAATATTTTCCAAATAGTAAAGAAGATTTATCTTAATCTTTCTCTTTGTATGTTCCATATTGGTCAATCTGTCAAACAGAAACACTACTATTCCAAACATTACTCCAACGATCAGCTGTCCTCCCCAGAAATTAATATCTGAATTCATCAAAATTCCTTTTACTGCTCCAAGACAGCCTAGTCCAATACACAAGATCCCACAGATTTCTGGAATCTGTTCCAGAAAAAATGAATTTATCCCCATGATCTTATTCGCTTCAAGGTATTTATCCACAATACAGCTGATATTATTCACTTTAGCATTCAATGAATAATAATTCTCTATCTTTTTCTTTAGCGTTCCGATCCAGTATCGTTTTGGCCTGTCCATTTCTTCGGACGAAGCCAATAATTTGTGATAATTGCGCCAAACAATAAGCTTTACCAATACTGCTGCAATCACAGAAACAATTAGTCCCTGCACAAAAAAAGTTTCTCTTAACATTTCCATAGCTGTCTCTCCTTTTATATTTGTTGTTTATCATTATAAAAGGATTGCTTTGAAAACTTAAGAGAAACCGTCCTACAAAGTTAGACTACATTCTGTCTAATATTCCAAGAACAAGACGAACAATGTGTTTTATTGCCGCTTTTTCAAATTCTTCGTAACTTCCTGCTGCTTCCTGATCTGCTTTATCAGAAATCGCACGTAATACGATAAATGGAATCTGATTTAAATGCGCTGCCTGTGCCATTGCTGCACCTTCCATTTCAGCACAATATCCATCAAATTCATTGATCAGATAATGTTTCTTATCATTGTCTGAAATAAACTGATCTCCACTAACAACTCTTCCTACATAACAATTAATATCTGGATTCACTTCTTCACATGTTTTCTTCGCAAGCTCGATCAGATCTTTATCGGCTTCAAAGTAAGACGTATCCATCCTAGGAATTTCTCCAACTTTATATCCAAAGACTGTCGCATCCACATCATGTTGTACCGCATCTTTTGAAATTACGATATCTCCGATTTCGATATCTTTATATAATCCACCTGCTACACCTGTATTGATCACCGCTTCTACATCAAATTTATCTGCAAGAATCTGTGTGCAAAGTGCCATATTGACCTTTCCAATTCCACTTTGTACAACTACTGCATCTTTTCCTTTTAACGTTCCAGAATAAAAATCCATACCTGCACAAGTTACTTTTTCTTTATTCTCCATAGCTTCGATCAGCTGACTGACTTCTTCTTCCATGGCTCCGATAATACCAATCATATCTGTTCTCCTTATCTTTGTAATATCATTTAATTTCAGTTTACGGGAAATCTTAAATCCTGTCAATTACGAAACCTTTCGTCCAATGCTTGAAATACGTGCTTTCTTGCTCTATAATTCATTATGTATATTTTCAGAAAGTTTTTCTAATATACAATTTTAATTTTACAGGAGGATAATTTTATTATGGTATATAAAACAAAAGGAACTTGTTCTAGTGAAATCGAATTTGAAGTAGAGAATGGAATCTTAACAGACATCCATTTTGTTGGCGGATGCCAGGGAAATACAACTGGTGTTGCTGCATTAGCAAAAGGACTTCCAATTGATGAAGTCATCGACAAATTATCTGGAATCCAGTGTGGTTTCCGTGGAACTTCATGTCCAGATCAGCTTTCTAAAGCGCTGATCGAGTACAAAGAAAATCATTAATGGGGTGAGAAAGAATCATGAAACGAATCGTATTAACCGGTGGAGGAACTGCCGGACATGTTACACCGAATATGGCACTTGTACCAAAACTGATCGATGAGGGATATAATATTTATTACATTGGATCTTACGAAGGTATGGAAAAGAAACTGATTGAAGATATCGGCATTAAATATTTCGGAATTTCTTCCGGAAAATTGCGTAGATATTTTGACATCAAAAACTTTTCTGATCCATTCCGTGTGATCAAAGGATTTTTTGAAGCGAAAAAAATCTTAAAGAAACTCCGTCCAGATGTTGTATTTTCTAAGGGTGGATTTGTTACTGTCCCTGTTGTATTTGCTGCAAAGCAACTTCATATTCCGGTTATCATTCATGAGTCTGATATGACACCAGGATTAGCTAACAAATTAAGTATTCCTAGCGCAAGCAAGGTATGCTGTAACTTCCCTGAGACAGTCAAACTTCTTCCTGAAGGTAAAGCTGTTTTAACAGGTTCCCCAATCCGTGAAGAATTATTTACAGGAAAACGTGAGGAAGGACTTCGTCTTTGTGGATTTAACGAAGATAAACCAGTACTTCTTGTTATCGGTGGAAGTCTTGGATCTGTTGCGATCAATAATGCGATCCGTAACAATATTGATGCATTACTTGAGAAATATCAGATCATTCATCTTTGCGGACGTAACAACCTTGATGAAAGCCTTGAAGGCAGAGAAGGTTACAAACAGTTTGAATATGTAAAAGCTGAATTAAAACATTATTTTGCATGTGCTAACGTTGTTGTATCCCGTGCTGGAGCCAATGCGATCTGTGAACTTCTTGCACTTCGCAAGCCTAATATTTTAATTCCTCTTGGATTAGAAGCCAGCCGTGGAGACCAGATCCTGAATGCTGAATCTTTTGAAAAGCAGGGTTATAGTTATGTACTTCAGGAGAAAGATGTTACGAGTGAGACTTTATTAAATGCTGTTAACAGCGTTTATGAAGACCGTGATAAATATGTGGAAGCAATGAATACAAGCGAGCTTGCAAATCCAATTGAAACGATTGTGAATCTTGCCAATCAGTTAGCTTCTCAAAAAAGAAAACGATAATCTTATTAATTACTTATTTAAAAAGCACGAGACTGCTACTTTCTATGGCAATCTCGTGCTTTTTATTTTCAAGAAAAACTATACGCTATTATTTATTTTTCTATTATTTAACTTTATAAGATTTTACTGTGCTGTAAGCTCCATAAAGTTTTGTTTTTCCTACAGTTTTGTATGATCTTACTCTTACATAATATTTTTTCTTAGATTTTAATTTACTGATAGTTTTCTTATATGTTTTATAAGATTTTACTGTATATGTCTTCGCACCTTTTAAGTTTTTCTTTGTTGCGATCTGAACCTGATATCCTGTTGCATTACTATCTTTTGTCCATGTGATCGTTAATTTCTTTTTCGCAGTTTTTGCTTTTACGCTCTGTTTTTTAGGTGCAACTTTGATTGTGATCTTCTTTGTAACAGTATTATAGTTGCTTCCGCTTGCTGTTACTGTGATTGTTGCGATCCCTGTTCCTTTTACAGATACTGTTCCATTAGAAGAAACTGTTGCTACTTTCTTATTACTTGAAGCATAGCTTACTTTCATTCCTGTTGTTGCTTTTGCACCAAGGTTGAAAGATTTGCTTCCAATTGCTGTATTAACTGTTGTTTTTGCTTTTGTTGTAAGCGTTCCTTTTGCTTTATTAACCTTTACAGAAACTTTTACATCCTGATATTTTGCAGATTCAAATGTTACAACATAAGTTCCTACAGCAACATTTTTATTGAAAGTAAGAACTCCATCTTTATATTCATAAGAGTCTTCACTCAGTACTTTAGATCCATTTTTTACTTTTGCAACTGTATATGCAGCATCTTCTGGAACTTTAGATGTATCAACAAATACCTTTATTCCTTTTGGATTATATGTAACATCTTTTGCTGTAATTGTTGCATCATCTGCTAATAAAGGTTTTACCATAGCTGTTACTTTCACAGTTGCATATGAACCTGATTTTGATTCTAATGTTACATAATATGCTGTATCTGTGCTTGCTTCTACACTACTATTTAATGTTAACACTCCATCTTTATAGCTATACTGATCCTCTGTTAAAGATGGGACACCTCTTCCTGTTCCCTTTGTGATTTTTGTTACTTCAAAATCATTTCCTGCTGGAAGATTATTAAATGTTACCTTTGTACCATCCTTGCTTCTTTCCACATCATTTACTGTAACATCTACATAAGGTGCTACTTTCAGATTTAAATTATCAATCACAATATCTTTTCCATCACACGCTGGAACCTGTGTTACACCGCCTCTTCCAGATTCTTCATAGGCCTCTGTTTCTCTTAAGATATATGTAATCTTTTTAATTGTTTTTCCACTTAAACTCTGTGTGTGTTTATATGACATATGGTTACCATGAGGTTCGCTGAATGAAATTGCTGAAAATGCAATTTCTTTTGGCTTTAACCATAAATTATCCTCATGAAGCATTCCATATTTTGCTCCATCTGTAGTTTCAATGATCGCACCTTCCATGCTCTTCTTTGTAACATAAGAAGGTAATCCTTCAACAGAAATCTGCCAGTTTCCCCATGCTGAAGTTGATGTGATACTTGCTGTCGCATTCTCTAATTTTGTTCCTTCATCATTTGTTGCTTTAAATGTTCCATCTCCATTTAATTCTTTATAATTATCAAATGCTGTATTAGAGAATTTTGCATTTTCAAGATATTTATATACAGATAATCCCTTATTTTTATTTTCCTGATATGCATTATAATATGCCTCATATAATGCTTCTGGAATTCTGATCTGAACATTTGCAATACCATCAATATTTACACCTGTTGCTGCTTCCCCTGTTTCATTATTTTGCACATTCTGTGTAAAATATGTTGCTGCAAATCCTGTAGATTTCTGTGTAGTTGCTGAAGTTACTGCATCATATTCTCCATTTTTATATGTTGCATCAACGATATCTCCTTTAGATAAATTTAATGTTGATACATCTGATACCTTATTTAACTCCCCATAATAGTAATCTGCATACTCCATATTAACTGTTGCATAATAATACCCATCAACAGCTGTTAAATTTTTTGGATCCTTTAATCCTGTTGCTTCGTCTGCTTTGACGATCACTACATTATGAAATACTGCTGGTACATTTACAGGTCCTGCCAGCATTGCAGCTGCCATAGCTACAGATAGACCTTTTTTCCACATTGCTTTTCTCATGTGAAACCTCCTTTTAAATAAGTTAAGTAAAATAATAATGTGCTTATATTTCGGCATAAGTACTGAAATACCTACATACATTTATCTAAATTTTTGCACTTGTCATAGCATCTTTATTAGTTATAACTAACTATATGATCAAAAAAAGACACCTCAAAATAAGATCGGGTGTCTTTCTAAATGTTTTTGTTATGCTACAAACTTTGTGCAAAAATACAGACCCCAATAAACAATACAAGTTTCAGGAGAATGATAATGATTTCATTACCTTTTAATTTTTTACCTGAACCCAGATGAATGTTCTGTTTCGGGCATACATCAACACATTGCATACAATGAATGCATTCTCCTCCATTCTTCTGGTCCCTTTTGATCTGATAATCTACAGGGCACTTGATCTCACATGCACGGCATTTCGGTATACAGTTGCTTCTGTCTCTATCTAGTACAGAAAACGGCAATACCGGTAACCATGCAAAGATTGCTCCCATCGGACATAGATATTGGCAGAAAAATCTTTCTTTAAGGCACATACCTACCAGTATCAGTACAAAGATGATCCATCCGGCTAAATATCCGGCATCTGGAATCTTACCTGTGTACAACATGGAAAATACTTCCCAAGGACTGGTTCCATGGAATTTTTTTGTAAATCCTAATGCATAAATCAGCATTAAGACTAATAACATGATATATTTAATTTTTTGAAGTTTTCGTCCGGTCTCTTCTGATACCCACGGAAGCTTCTTTTTCACTTTTTTCTGAACCCATTTTGAAAATGCATACATTCCATCTCCCAAGGTTCCAAATGCACAGGCATATCCGCAGAAGAATCTTCCAAACAAAATGGTAAATCCACATAAAGCGATCAGCATTACTAAGAATGCATTCTGCTCGATCGGCTTGCCTGCTCTGATCTGTTCAATCACATATCTCACACCAGAAAATGCCGATGTGTATAATGCCGGCATCCATAGGAAAAATATGATCTGAATGATCTGTCGTCCAAGACGTCTTATGTCTCTCTTTTGTCTAAGGTCCATTATGACGCCTCCTTCAAAGCATTCTGTACAGCTGCAATGATACCTTTTGAACTGTATGTTGCTCCACTGGCTACATCGACATCCACTGTCTGCTTTTGTTTCATTGTATCTATTATTTTTACTGCATTATTAAAATATGCACTATCTTCATTTTTGGCTTCTTTGATCTGAATGTCATCAATAGAACCATTCTTTATGGTCACATTCACAACGATCTGACCTCCAAACCCTTGACCACTACCTTGATAAGTTCCGTCTTTCCAAGAACCTGAACCACTATTTTGGGCTGCAATCTTCGCTTCTTTTTCCGCTCGGATCGTTGCAATATTGTGGTATACAAGACATATTCCAATTATCAAGGCAAGATTTAAAAGCCTCATTAAGAAATGCTTATACTGCTTTAATTGTTTCATCTTCTCTCTGTTCCTCTATTTACTTGTTAATCTTTGAAATAGCATCTTTATATGCTTTAACCAGTGCATTGCTTGAGCATGTTGCTCCACTGACTGTATCGTATTTTTCTGGTATTTCAAATCCATAACTGATCAACTTTGGTACCATAGTCTTCTGTGCCATGTTGTACCAAGCAGACATATATCGATCTGACCATTTAATATTCTGAATATTCTTTACCTTATTGTCAGCAGAAATAACAACTTCTAATGTTAATTTGTAAGCATCAAATTCTTCATCTTCATCTGGCTCACACACTGCTGATCCCTCATAAATTTTGTCTTCTTTCTCAACTGGTGTTGTAGTATTATCATCTTTTGATGTATTATTATTATTATTATTATTGTTGTTGTTATTACTGTTGTTATTATTGTTGTTGCTGTTATTACTGTTATTATTATTGCTATTTGATGTATTAGAATTTGTGTTATCTTTCTTAGCTACAGCTTTCTTCAATGCATTTCGTACTGCTTCCATGATTCCATTTGAACTGTAAGTTGCTCCACTGACTGCATCAACTTTATCTGTATTGGCTGTCTGCATTGCAATAATACTGTATGGAACTTCAGACCATGCCTTGTTAAAGTATGCTGCATCGTCTTTTTCATTTTTCACAAGTTTGATCTCTACGATCTTACTTTTTTTAATTCTTACACTGACTATGATATTTCCACGGAATCCTTTTCCTGTTCCTTCATAAACACCATCTTTATATACTCCAGTGACATTATCTGTTGTATCTTTCTTTGCTGTTGAGTTACTGTTGCTTTCTGAATCTAAACTGCTTGATGATCCTTTTACTGCTGCTTTCTTTAATGCATTACGTACTGCTTTGATAATACCATTTGAACTAAATGTAGCTCCGCTGACTGAATCTACATTTGTACTTTGTTTCTTGATCATTAATGGAAGTAAAATTCCTTTTGCACGGTTAAAATAAGCTGCATCATCGTGATTTTCTAAAATCTTGATGCTTTTAATCTTATTATTTTTAATTGTTACAGATACTTTAACAGTTCCATGATATCCAGATGCAGATCCTGTAAATGTTCCATCTTTATATGTACCTGACTCATCCGCTGTTCCAACGCTTCCTGCTGACTTTGAAGAACCGCTTGCTTTCGCTGCTGTTTTATCCTCTTCCCCTGTCAATGCATTTTTTACTGCTTTGATAATACCATTTGAGCTGTATGTTGCCCCACTGACGACATCTACTTTTAATGACTGTTTTGCAAGAATATTTTTAATAACTCCAGCAGATGCACGATTAAAAAATGCTGCATCGTCTGAATTACTTAATACTTTAATTGCTGTGATCTTATGGTCTTTTACAGTTACAGATACCTTTACAAGTCCTCGATATCCATTTGCCTGTCCTTCATAAGTTCCATCTTTGATCTTACTTAAATCAATATCTCCAGCGTTTGCCTTCTTTGCCTTCTTCTTTTCAGCCGTTGTTGCCGCTTCTACCTGATTCACTCCTGCATTTTTCTGGGACTTTGCTTTCGGAGCAGTGTATCCAAACACACTATTTCCAACCAAACTTATCACGAAAATTGCTGGAACAAACTGAATCAGATTGACTTTTTTTAGTTTATCAATAATTTTCATATTTTCCTTCTCTCTATTTTTTGACTACTTGATACTCATTTTCTGAACTAAAACGTTCTTCAATCCCCTGTGAAATAAGAATTTTATCATTATTGTCCACAAGGATTATATTAAATTCACTGCTATGTTTTTTCCAATACGAAATAGCTTTATCTTTCCCCATAACAAACAATGTTGTTGACAACGTATCCGATAATGTTCCATTTTTACTAATGATCGTTACAGATTTCAGGTCTTTCTCAGATGGTTTTCCTGTTGCCGGATCAATGATATGATGATATCTTTTTCCATTTTTCTCAAAATATCTCTCGTAAGCTCCCGAAGTGATGACTGCTTCATCTGCAGCTTCATATGCTCCGATCATATTTTCTGTATCATCTGGTGACTGAATTCCTACTTTCCAGTAACTTCCATCTGTTTTTTTACCAATTGCCTGAACATTTCCCCCAAGACTAATCACACCGCTTTTTACACCATCTTCTTTGTAAACTTTTGCAATTCTTTGGGAAGTATACCCCTTTGCAATTCCGCCAAGATCGATCTTCATATTCTTTTCAAGTTTTACTACATTTGTTTTCTTGTTGATTTTGATCTTCTGACAATCTACATTCTTTAACAGACTTTGAATCTCACTGTCAGATGGTACACGATATTTCTGTGTTGGAAATCCCCATAACTCAACGATAGGATAAACCGAAATATCAAAGGCATCTCCTGATTGTGCTGATTTCTTTTTAGCAAATTCAATTAGTTCTAATGTTTCATCAGAAACTTTCATCTTCTTCTTTTGATTCAGCTGATAGATTTCACTATTTTTATCAACCGCTGACCATAACTGATCTAATCGTTCGATCTCTGATTTTGCATCATCAACTGCCTTTTGTGCATTCTTCCCATATGCTTTTAAATTCATATAGGTATCCATCGCAAAGACCTGTGCACTTGCTTCTTTTGTATTCGCTTCACTGGATACTTCTGTTGTCGTTTTGATACTCTCTTTCTTTCCACATCCAACTGCTGAAACAGCACACAAAACTCCTAATAATCCAATGCATATTAACTTTTTTAATTTCATTTGATTCATCCTTTTTGGTTAGTACTCACTAACGTATAGTTTATAATTATTTAATCTTTGATTCAAGCATTATTATCGAGATTTTTTATCACTAAATATACTATTTCCCATTATATAGAAAATCTTGAGATTTCAAGGGGATTTATTTGCATCAAAAAAGGAACCGCCCATGCTGTCAGGCAATTCCTTTTTCCTTTGCGATTTTTATTTTTTAATTTCGTAGTAACCGTTTGTCTTCTTTGTAACCTTACTTACCTTAACATAGTAAGTTCCTTTTTTCTTTGGAAGTTTTACTGTTTTATCCAGATGTTTCACAGAAGTTTTTACTGTTTTAATTGGTTTTTTCTTACCACTCTGATAGATTGTAAATTTAAATCCACCCTGATCTGCTGCTGTTGATATTTTTAGTTTCTTCTGTTTTTTTGTAGATGTTACTTCTGTTTTATACCAACGTGCTGCTCTTTCATTTGTTGTATAAATTTCTTTTGCATTTAATTTCTTTGCTTTGGATTTCTTATAGGCTACGTTCTTGCTGTAATATTTTCTTTGATAAATAACTGTATTTAGCTGTTCTTTGGAAGCATTTAATACCAGACGATAAGTTCCTTTGGAAAGTCCACAACCCACTGCTATATCACTTTCTTTTTCGCTCATTGCACTAAATGTTTTTGTTCTTCCAATGGTAACCCATTTTCCTTTTTCGCTTTTCTGAATCTTATAACTTGTTTTTCCACCATCTTCTACTAATGATGCAACAAGGAAGCTTGCATATCCTCTCTTTGTCAGCTTAAATGTGTGGTAGGTTTCTTTTCCTTCCCCTTTCTGCATGTTCAGATCATCTTTTACTAATCCTTTGCATTCATTTTCTAACACATAGGCTGTCAGCATACCTTCTTTGCAGTTTCTTGGGAAATCAATGTAATATGTTTCTCCTGCTTTAACCTCTGCCTTTACATATACTGATGGTACTTTCTTAATCAGCTTCTGATTTGCATCATAAATAGCTCCTGCCTGTCCGTTATCTCCTGCTATGATTAAGAATAAAGATCCTGATTCAACTGGCGTGAGCTTAATTTTTTCAGGGTTTTTAAAGTAAGTGCGGTTATAATATTTGATTCCACCAGTCAACATATAATATAATGCATCTTCGGCATCTCCAAACTTATAAACTTTAACATCTGTTTTGTTCCACTCTGCTGGCTCTGTTTTCTTTGCAGCTTTTTTCATCGTTACTTTCTGTGGAAAATAAGACTGCTGTACTTTTGCTGCTGCATCTTCGGATGCTGATACCTTTGCCTGTGGAAGCAACATTGTTGCTGATATTGTTGCTGCCATTAAAATACTTAGTAATTTACCTCTTGTTTTTTTCATCCTGTTTCCCTCCTTAATTAAATGCATTGAAGTCCATGATCGTATAAGTTCCATTGGTTTTCTTTGTAAGTTTGTTTACTTTGACATAATAGGTTCCTTTACCTTTTGGAAGATTTACAACACCTATACTTTCATTTGTTTTTACTTTTATAGTTTTAATTGGTTTCTTCTTTCCTTTTTTATAAATAGTAAATTTAAAACCTCCGCCATTTGTTGCCTTTGTAATATTGAGAACATTCACCTTATCTGAAGCTTTACGTGTAAATTTATACCATCTTGATGCCGTTTCCCCTTGTGTATAAATATTTTGTACATAGGAATCTTTTTTTATCTTCTTGGCTTTCGATCTCGTATACGCTACATTCTTGTTCATTTTACTTATTCCATATGAAAGACAATATACCTGTCCTTTTTGTGTATTTAATACAACACGATATTTTCCAGCTTGAAGACCATTAATCACATACTTGTTAATATCAATATAATCATCGGTTCTCGGCTTTATTGTTTTTTTGTATCCTATGTTTATCCAATTGCCTTTCACATACTTTTGTACTTGCACTGTTACGTTTCCCTTATCTTTATGCATAACTTTCAATGCCATTTGTGAAAGAGATCGTTTCGCAATTGAAAATGAATGATACATGGTATTTCCAGTTGCAGATTCTCCATAAGAATTTCCTGCTTGAATTGTTCCAAATCCGTCTTTTAAGACAGCTACTACAATGGATTGTTCTTCTATCTTCTTTGGAAGTTTTATATAAAAAACATCTCCAGCCTTTGCTTTTATCATATATTCTATTTTTTCGTCTGCTGTTAATGTTTCTATTCTATTTTTCTTCGACTGATCATATATCTGTATACTTCCATCATCAGATGCTGTCATAACATAAAATAGTCCTGAATCTTTAAGTGTCACCTTAATCCAGTGGTCTTTTTCTTTATAATTATCATTGTAATAATGTAATCCACCGGTTGTAACATATTGCGTCATTTCATTTCCAGTGTCAAATAAATATGCAAACAGTTCTTTTTGATTCCATTCTTCTGGTTCTATATACCTTGCAGATTTTTTAGAAACTTTGGCATTTGTAATAATCGTTGTTTTCGCTGTTTTCTCTGCTGCAAACACTGGTGCTGCAAATAATCCTGCACAAATACCTGCTGTTAGTAAAACTGCTATAAACTTCTTTATTGTTTGTTTTACCATAAACAGCCCCCTTTCATTATTCCTTATATGTTTCTAACTCATACACTCCCGTTGTCTTATCTGTGAGCTTTGAAACTTTAATATAGTATGTTCCTTTTTTCTTTGGAAGTGTTACATATTTTTCATCATCATCTTTCTTCACTTTGACTGTTTTGATGACTTTTCCTTTTTGATAAACCTTAAACTGGAAGCCTCCGCCAACAGAGTATTTTGACAAGAGTACTCCTGTTCTCTTCTTTGTAGAAGAAACTGCAACTTTATACCATCTTGCTGTATGTTCTTCTGTTGTGTATACATTTTGCAAACTTGATTTAACATTGATTGCTTTTGATTTCTTATATGCTACATTTTTGTTTGTCGTCTTTCTCTTATATTCAATATTTATTATATTGTCTTTTGGATTCTTTAATACCATACGATATTTACCCGGTTGTAATCCATATCCAAGTGCTGTTCCATATTCTGCTGGTTTTATATTGGCACTATATCCAACTCTCTGCCATGTTCCATTGACATTTTTTTCGACATAAGCACCAACTTTTTCAACCTTTTTCCCTACTGGTGCGATTTCTAAATATACTCTTGAACGCTTTGAAATTGAAAATGGATGATATGTTGTTGTTCCTTTTCCAACTTCATAGTAGCTTTTATCATTCGCCATTGAACCAAATTCTGTTTTCATGACTCCTGTTAAAATAATAATTTTATTGATCTTAGTTGGTAATTTTACATAAAATTCATCTCCTGCTTTTACAACAGCTGAGTATTCATCTCCATTACCATCTCCATTCAGATCTTTTATCAAAACTTTTTTCTTCGTTGCATCATACAATGGTATTTTTACTTTACTATCCCCCATAACATCAATTGCAAAAAGTCCTGGATCTGCAACTTTAATTTTCACCCAATGATCTTTTGCTTTATAATTTTTATTGTATAAATGCAATCCTCCGCTAGCCATATATTTTAAGAAATCATCTTCTGTATCAAACTGATACGCTGTCAATTCTGCTTTGTTCCATTCTTCTGGTTCAACATTTTTTGCTGCCTTCATTTGTGCCGTTTTGTTGATCTTAACTGCCGCTGATACGGACGGACTAAACATTCCAATACTTAACCCTGCTGCCAGCAAAACTGCTCCTGCTTTTTTAATTACCCTTCTGATCATAAAAATTCCTCCTTAATTCCTACCTTTGTAATTTTAATAATATCCGATTTCATAAACCCCATTTGTTTTCTTCGTAAGTTTTGAAATCTTAAAATAGTATGTGCCTTTTTTCTTCGGCAGCGTTACCATTTTTCCACTTGCTTCCTGTGTTACCTTAATTGTTTTAAATACTTTCTTGCTTCCTGCTTTATAAATCGTAAATTTATATCCTCCTGAAACTGTATCTTCCCCAAACTCCAGTCTCCTTTTCTTCTTACTGGATGTTACTTTTACCTTATACCATCTCTCTGCTTTTTCGCCTGTTGTATAAATATTAGAAATCTCTTTATTTAAAGAAATACTTTTTGCTTTTGATTTCTTATATGCTACATTTTTTGACTTGGAACTCTTTGTAAATGAAACTGCATTCAATTGCGTTTTTGGTGCTTTGATCAACAGTCTGTATTCACCCTTTTGCAGTCCATGAATAAAATCATCGTCATAAGATGCCGGTTCGATCTTTACTGTATTATCAAGTCTCTTCCATACACCTTTTTCTTTTTTCTCGATATATGCATAGGTTTCTCCGCCTTTTCTGTTGATCGCGGAAATATTAAATTCTACCGCAGATCTTTTTGATATGGAAAATGGATGATATGTCGCTGCACCTGTTCCTGATTCATAATAGGTATCTGATGCCTTCATTGATCCAAATTCATCCTTGATCACACCTGACGTAATAATGATTTTATCAATCTTAGCTGGCAATTGAATATAAAATGTTTCTCCTGTCTTGGCAAGTCTTCCATATTCCAGATCTCCGTCAGATGTTGTCTGTGCCAAAACTTTCTGCTTTGTGGAATCATATAATTTTACTTTCTGTGAGCCATCTCCGTCTGTATCTGCTGATACAACAAAATATCCTGGATCTTCTACTGTAATCTTTACCATACGATCACTCTGCTTAAAATTCTTGTTATATAAATGAGCTCCACCTGTTAACAGATAGTTTTCAAACTTGTCTGTTGAATCAAACTGATACGCTTTGATTTCTGTACGATTCCATTCCTCTGGCTCAACATAACGTGCCTGCTTTGTTATATTATTATTCGTTCCTGCAAAAACAGCTGCTCCCTGATAATTCATGGATACTCCGATTGCTGCTGCCATTATCATTACTGCTGTTTTCTTTAATATCCTGTTCATGCTATATCCTCCCATATCTTATTCTATTACCTTATTGCCTTATCTATCATAAATAACCCGATCCATCAAAATATCATGTTCTTCTATCGGAACTTTATCCAACAACAATTTTCTGTAACATATCATAATCTTTGGAAATTGTGTTCCTCGTAGAAAACGATCATAAAATCCGGCTCCATGGCCTAATCTGTGGCCTTCTTTATCTGCACCTACACATGGAATCACTGCCATATCAATTTGTTCTTTCGGTAAGACTTTACATTGTTTTGAAGGTTCCATGATTCCATATGCACCTTTTTCAAAGTCAGCCAGTGTTTTGATCTGTCTTACTTCCATAATTCCTTTTCCGATACACAATGGAACTCCTACTGTCTTTCCCTGATCTAATGCAAGTGCGATCAATGGCCACGTATCTACTTCATTTTCCATGCTTGCATAACAAAAAATAGTTTCAGCTTCCTTATATTCTTTTAATTCTTTGATCTGATCAAAAATCGATTGATCTGCTTCTTTGATATACTGTTTATCTAGTTGTTTGATCTTATCTTTTATCTGTTGTCTCGCTTCTTTTTTTGTCATGATGTCCTCCAGATGATCAATATATTTAGGTACGAAAAAATGAACCTAATTTCTTAGGTTCATTTTATCACAATTTGTTCACAAAGTATCGTTTTTTATTTATAAAGTCTCATATAAACTCATAATTTTTTCACCAGTTGCTACATCTTCTGAAAATGCTGTTGCACTTCCTGCTGCAGTTCCCATCTTCAGTGCTTCGTTGTAATCTCCGTTGCTTCTTAAATATCCTGTTACAAATCCTGCAACCATAGAATCTCCGGCTCCTACAGAGTTCTTAACTTCACCCTTTGGACAAGGTGTCACATGAACATCTCCTGCTTCTGTAATAAGGATCGCTCCGTCTCCTGCCATGGAAACTAAAACGTTTCTTGCACCCTTTTCCTGAAGTTTCTTTGCATATTCTACAATCTCATCATTTGTCTTTAATACAACACCAAACATCTCTCCTAATTCGTGATTGTTTGGTTTAATTAGGAATGGATGATATTTTAATACATTTAACAGTAGATCTTTTGTTGCATCTACAACGATTCTGATATCTTTTTCCTGAAGACGTTCCATGATCTTTTCATATACATCAGATGGAAGTGTTGCTGGAATACTTCCTGCCAGGATTAATACATCTCCATCCTGTAACTCATCAAGCTTCTCATACATCTTCTGTAACTCGTCATCATGGATCACTGGTCCCATTCCATTGATCTCACTTTCTTCATTTGATTTTACCTTAACATTGATTCGTGTCATTCCTTCACGGACTCTGATAAAATCAGGTGCGAATCCAAGCTCTTTTGCTCCTTTTTCAATGACATCTCCTGTAAAGCCTGCAATAAATCCAAGCCCTACACTTTCCATTCCAAGGTTCGCAAGGACATGGGATACGTTGATTCCTTTTCCTCCGCAGAAAATATATTCTCTTGTTGTACGGTTGATCTCTCCTAATGTCAGATTGTCTACCTTGATTACATAGTCGATCGCTGGGTTAAATGTTACTGTATAAATCATGAAAATACCTCCTCAATGGTTGTGATTTCTCTTAATTTGTTATTCTTAAGATGATCTGTGATAATGTTTGCTTTCTTAAGATCCGCAAACTTAAATGTTGATATTTGATCAAATTTGCTCTGGTCTGTAAGTATATATCTTTGCTGGCATTGTTCCATTGCTTTTCTCTTGATCGCAGCTTCCTTCATATCTGGAGTTGTAAACCCTCGAACCTCATCAATTCCGTTCGTTCCAAAAAATCCTTTGGTAAAATTGTACTTATCAAGCTGCTCTAATGCTTCTTCTCCAACAACAGCTTCTGTCACTGCCTTTATCTCTCCACCGATCAAATGCACTTTAAACCCTGCATTCATTAACTTTCTTGCATGTGTGATTCCATTCGTAACATAGATCACATCATACTCTTTCAGAAAATCAATGATCATCTCTGTTGTCGTTCCTGCATCCAGATATACCATATCTTCTTTATTAATAAGAGATGCCGCATACTCTCCAATCTTTCGTTTCTCGCTCTGATGCTTCTTTGCTTTCGTGATAACTTCTTCTTCTCGTGATAGAACAGACTTTACTGCGGTTGCTCCACCATGAACCTTGATCAGCAATCCCTGTCGGTTCAATTCTGTTAAGTCTCTTCTTATTGTTGATTCTGAGGTGTTAAGCCACTTTGTCAGATCTGTTACTGTGACTGACTGTTTCTCTCTTAAAATTTCTAATATTCGTTCAAAACGTTCTTGTGCTAACACATTCTTCACCTCTTTTCTCTCTATTTTAGTATATCACTCTTCCAGTCAAAGTCAATCATTTTCTTTCATTTTCAATCATCTATATTTTGTTCATACTTTGAAGATAATTTAAACACTTTTTCAGAATTTCCTCGTATAATAAAAATAGCGCAAAAAAAGAAATGGCAGAAAATTAATCTGCCATTTCTTTTTTTGCCTTTTGTTCTTTCACTAAGTTACCGCTTTTCCTTCAGCATGTTCTTACTTCCAATATAAGTTGCGATCATATATCCAACATAGATAACAATCACAATGATCAATGATTGCACTACCGCCTCTGATATATTGATCTGTCCTAAGGTTGAAATCAGAATGGAGGCTGTTTTAATTCCAACATAAGAATGAACCAACGCTAGACTTAATGGAAGACAGAAATATAAAATAATCTGTGCCTTGATCGCACGATTAACCATTTTTTGTGAAGTTCCAATCTTACGCAATAATTGATATTTTTCAATATTATCTGCATTTTCACTCAATTGCTGCAATGCCAATACGGCCGCACATGTAATTAAAAATACCAATCCTATATAGATTGCAATATATGTCATGATCGTACTTAGTCCCGTACTTTGTTCATACACTTCTTCTTTTGAAATCGCCATTGAATAAGGCGAATTCTGCATCTTGCCTGTTCTGATCAACTCTTTTAAATGGTTGTTATACCTTTCAGATACTTTCTTGGCATTTCCTTTCCAATTGATATTTAAATACAGTGTTGAATTATCAATCTTTAGTGTCTGAATGATATTATCATTTAACACAACTGTTCCCATATCTGTTTTGACTGGTGCCACCATAAAAGTATCCTTTTGAAGTTCATACTTTATTTTATATGTTTTTCCATCCAGTGTAATCTTCTGCTTATCTTTGGCCGTCTTCTCCATTGTCGGAATCAGATTTGCATAATCGCAGTTTAATATATATTCATCTGTTTTTAACGTTAATTCTTTTTCTCCGATTGCTTTTCGAAGCTTGTTATACTCAGACAGCTTCACAAAAGTTAATGGCACTTCATACAGATTCTTTACATAATCCTTTGTATAGTCTGAATATTTTTCTCTTCCTTTTAACAATGGCTCCATTTTATATCTGCACTGCTTAAATACACCATTTTGATAAACTGTGATCGGCAGAGTTTCTTTTGCATCTTCTTCGATCGATAATCCAAGCGAGTTCATTTTCTTCACAAACTTCTGCTGTAATTCATTCTGATATCCCTTTTGACTTAAACTATAAAATGAATAATCAAATTTCGTCAGATCTTCCAAATCTGTTTTCACAGAAGATGCCAATCCGCTTCCCGTTGCAAATGCACTGATCGCCAGAAACAACATCAGACACAACATGGACATAGAAACAAATGTTGTCGTAATCTTTGAGTTAATCTGTCGCAGAACAAACAGGTTCAATCCATTATAGTAAAATTTCTTATTTCTTTTTGCCAGTTCTAATAAAAATCCTGACAATGAAAAGAAGAATAGAAATGTTCCAATGACACCTAAAATGATACTCATTTTAAAATCATTGTCCACACCAAGCATCTGATTCTTTGTGATCAAATGATACGCTATCCCTATACATGCAATGGACATTACAAATAAAATCACTGATAGAACAGGATTTTTTAATCTCATTTTCTGGTTCTTTTTTGCTGCATTCAACAGATTGATCAATTTATATTTTGATATTGTGATTCCATTAAATATCATCACAATAATAAAAATAATTGCAAAATACATAATTGTCTGAATAAATGCAGTTTGCGAGAAAACAAACTTAAATTCTTTCATCTGCACTGCAAACATTTTAGCTGTCAGCATTGCTAAACCTTGAGATAAAAATACGCCTGCAATCAGTCCAGCGATCAATGCGAAAAAACCAATTAATAAAGTTTCAATTAACAAAATTTTTGAAACCTGTCGTTTCTCCATCCCCAACAACAGATAGATTCCCATCTCCTTATGTCTTCGTTTCATTAAAAACTGATTGGCATAGATGATCAGAAATCCCAAGATCACTGCGACAAATACAGAAATCCAATTAATGATCACTGACATCAAATGCATCATTGATTTCTGGCTTTCATTCAATTTTAAAACTGCCTGCTGTGCCTGAACAGAATTGAACATATAAAACAAGCAGATTCCAAACGTCAATGTCAGAAAGTAAATCGTATAATCACGAATACTTTTTTTGACATTACTAAATGCAATTTTAGAATACATTCGTACTGTCACCTCCAAGCAATGTCACAACCTCGATGATGCGGTCGAAAAACTGTTTCCTAGAATCACTTCCACGAACTAGTTCATTAAAGATTTTTCCATCTTTGATAAACAGAATACGTTTGCAATAGCTTGCTGTAAATGCATCATGTGTTACCATAAGAATCGTTGCATTTAATTCCACATTCATCGTATCCATGCTGTCGAGTAACATTCTCGCAGCCTTGCTGTCCAAAGCTCCTGTTGGTTCATCCGCAAGGATCAGAGATGGATTTGAGATCATTGCTCTCGCACTTGCCACTCTCTGCTTCTGCCCTCCAGACATCTGATATGGATATTTGTTTAACACCTCTGTGATCATTAATTTCTCTGCGATCGATCTTACTCTGTCCTCAATCTCTTTTGCCGGAACTTTCATGATCGTAAGTGCCAGTGCAATATTTTCAAATGCTGTCAATGTATCTAACAGATTAAAGTCCTGAAAGATAAATCCCAGTTCCTCTCTCCTGAATTTTGAAAGATGCTTTCCTTTCAGTTTGGTAATATCCATTCCATTGATCAAAATATTTCCGGCCGTCACACGGTCGATGGTTGATATACAATTCAGCAACGTAGTCTTACCACTTCCAGAAGCTCCCATGATTCCAATATACTCACCCTTCTCTACTTCAAAACTGATCCGGTCGATCGCCTTTGTCAGATTTGCTTTACTACCATAATATTTTTCAATATTATCAACCTTCAATACAGAACTCATTCTTCCATCTCCTTATCTTTCTTTTCAAATCATTTTGTTTTACCCTTTTGTTCCTCTTATTGACTTGTCTATAATATATCATTAGCCAAAAACTGTATCCATCGATTTTCCTTACATGAAACTTACAATTTTGTCATATTGATATTTCCCATGAAAACTACTATACTAAATTTAACATGACTATATAAAGGAGGAACTCAACATGTATTTAAAAAATGAAGACGTAAAAATTGGAACAATTCCTGACGCTAATGGTTCTGACACACCACTTAGAAAAATGGAATTCTTAACAAAGAAAGAAATGAAAGACAGCAGCCGCCTCTACGGAAAAGTCATCGTACCACCAGGATGTGCCCTTGCTTATCATACTCATGAAAATGAAGGGGAAGCTTATCATATTCTTCAGGGAACTGGTCTTTACAACGATAATGGTACAAAGTATGAAGTACACGCTGGAGACACTACATTTACAAGTGATGGTGCCGGACATGCCATTGAGAATATTGGAAATGAAGATCTTGTATTTATGGCACTGATCTTATTAGATAAATAATCTGCTTTTAAATCATTGATCATCTAAGAATAAAAATATAATATAAAACGCTGGTCCAAATAATCATTGGTCCCAGCGTTTTTCTATCTCTATTTCTAAAATTTAAATTCATGAAATTTTGGTTTCATCTGATCAAACGTATAGATTCCATTAAATCCAATTTCTTTCAGTATCTTCTGCGATTCCATAACCCTGTCTCCAACACGGTCCGCATTATGTGCATCAGATCCGATCGTAATAATCTTTCCACCCATATCATGATAAAGCTCTAAGATTTCCCTTGACGGCATCAGACTTTTCAGATGATAAGCACGACTTGAGGTATTCAATTCAATTCCTTTTCCATCTGCGATCACAACTTCAAAGATCTGTTCAATCAAATCTTTAATTTTTTCAAGCTCAATTTCACCATTCAGATCGTATCTTTTGATTACATCGAGATGTCCCAGAATACTGTAATCTTTATATGCCTTTACAACGTCTAAAATTTCCTGATAGTATCTTCGATTATATTCTAACTGAGTCTTCCCTTTCTGCGGCTCCTGTCTCCAGTACTCTTTATTCTCTACCTGATGGCAGGAAAAGATTACAAAATCAAACGGATACTGTCCAAATGTTTCCTCATACGCTTTTGTTGTATGTACCTGAATTCCAAATTCGATTCCTGTCTTTAATGTGATCTGCCCTTTATATTTTTCTTTCATTTCTTCCATTTCTTTAAAATAAGCATCATAATCACAATTGACTACTGTCGGTACATCATAGTCAGAATGTTCTGTAAAACATAGTTCATCCATTCCTAATTCAATGGCTTTCTGAATCTCCAGCTCCATTGGAAAATCTGTATCTTCACTAAAATATGAATGTATATGGTAATCTGCAAACATTGTAAACCTCCTGTTGGATCATTCATTTAGAAAAATCATTGAGCTTCTTGGAAAACCAATGGTAACAATCGTGTATTCTTCTTCTTTTGACTCAATCTTGAAACTTAACTGCAATTTGTCACAAAGCTTCTTACACAAATATAATCCCATCCCGGTTGATTTCTCATAGTTTCTTCCTGTAGTTCCAGTATAACCTTTATCTGTCACTCTTGGCAAATCTTTTGCTGCAATTCCAATTCCATTATCCCGAATCTCTAAAAAAATCTGATTCGTTGATTGTCTTGCCTCAAAGGATATCTGTGGATCTTCTTTTTTATATTTTACCGCATTGCTGATAATCTGATTTAATATAAATAACAGCCACTTTTCATCACTAAATATTTTCTGGTCCAGATTGTTCATACTAATTTTAATCTTGTTGCTGATCATGATTCTTGCATTGGATCTGACAGCTTTTTGTACCATATCTTTTAAATTTAATTCTTTTACCAGATAATCTTTTTCTACGCTATTGCTTCGTGCATAATAAAGTGCTTGTTCAAGATAGTAATTAATCTGCTGTAATGCCTCATCCATTGCTTCTGTGATTTCTGACGGATGATTCTCAAGAATTAACTTGGCTGCTGCCAATGGTGTTTTCACTTCATGAATCCACATTTCAATATATTCCCGATAGCCTGCCGCCTCCGTTCTATACTGAAGTATTTCATCATTCATAGACTTATTACAGCTTTGCAGAATATCATAAATAAATTCTCCCTCAAAAAAATCTGGCCGCTCCATCATTTCAGAAAGCATATTTTTCTGATCCAGCATATCAAGTTTAATTGTCATTTCTTTATAATATCTGAACTTTTTCATATACTGTTGTCCAAGATAAATAAGCTCCAGTAAAATACCGATCACTAGTAAATAAATCATCAAATATCTATTCACTTCAAAAATATAAAATAATCCTTCTATCAGACATAGAAATATAAAATGAGTTGCCATCTGTGCATAATAAATACTTAAAAATCTTCGCAGTCTCATACCATATACCCTTGCCCTCTTTTGGTTTTTATGAAATCTTTTAACCCTGCTGACTCTAATTTCTTTCTGACACGATTAACATTTACAGTTAATGTATTATCATCAATAAATTCATTGGACTGCCATAATGTTTCCATCAGATGATCTCTGCTGACAATCTTACCTTTATTTTGTAAAAGCGTATACAATATTCTCATTTCATTTTTGCTCAATTCAATAACCTGATCTTCATAAACAACCGTACTGTTATTTAATTGTAATTTCAAGCCATGATATTGTACTGAATTCTCTACTTCTTCTTTCCGGGTTCTTTTCAGCATTGCAGAAATCCTTGCTAATAAAATCTGTGTATTATATGGTTTCGTCACAAAATCATCTGCTCCAAGATTCATGCTCATCAGTTCATCCATCTCACTGTCACGGCTTGTCACAACTATAATCGGTACTTCTGATTTTTCTCTGATGGCTCTACATACATAATAGCCATCATATAAAGGCAGATTAATATCCAGTAAGATTAAGTCTGCGTTTTCTCTTAAACAATCTTCCAAAACGGTATCAAAATGTTCTATTGCTATAATCTCATATCCATATTTACTCAATAATATGCTAAGTTCATTACGAATGGGTTCATGATCTTCTACTATGATTATCTTTGCTTTCATTTTCTTTCTCCCCACCTTTCCTTATGAGTTCTTATAATTCTTATAATAATGAATTCTTATAATATCATATCATAAACTTTTGCAAAAGAAAAAGCGCCTCACATTTGAGACGCTTTCGGAAGTTTTTTATTTCTTATTTTTTAGGCTGTAAAGATTCTTTTCCACCCATATATGGTCTTAATACTTCTGGAATTGCAACGCTTCCGTCTTCTCTTAAGTTGTTCTCTAAAAAAGCAATCAGCATTCTAGGTGGTGCTACTACTGTATTATTTAATGTATGAGCAAAGTAGTTTCCGTTTTCACCTTTCACACGGATACGAAGTCTTCTTGCCTGTGCATCACCAAGGTTAGAACAGCTTCCTACTTCGAAATATTTCTTCTGTCTTGGAGACCATGCTTCTACATCAACAGATTTTACCTTAAGATCTGCTAAGTCACCAGAGCAGCATTCTAATGTTCTTACTGGAATATCCATAGAACGGAATAAATCTACTGTATTCTTCCATAGTTTTTCATACCAGTCTTTGCTTTCTTCTGGTTTACAAACAACGATCATTTCCTGTTTTTCAAACTGATGGATTCTGTAGACACCACGTTCTTCAATCCCATGTGCTCCTTTTTCTTTTCTGAAGCATGGAGAATAACTTGTCAATGTTTTTGGTAACTGATCTTCTGGTGTTGTTGTGTCGATAAATTTACCGATCATAGAATGTTCACTTGTTCCGATCAGATACAGGTCTTCACCTTCGATCTTGTACATCATAGCATCCATTTCGTCAAAACTCATAACACCTGTTACGACATTGCTTCTGATCATGAAAGGTGGTACGCAGTAAGTAAATCCTCTATCGATCATAAAGTCTCTTGCATATGCGATAACTGCAGAATGTAATCTTGCAATATCTCCCATCAGATAATAGAATCCATTACCTGCTACTTTTCTTGCACTATCAAGATCAATTCCATCAAAGCTTTCCATAATGTCTGTATGATATGGTACTTCAAAATCAGGAACAACTGGTTCTCCAAATCTTTCAAGTTCAACGTTTTCACTGTCGTCTTTACCAATTGGTACAGATGGATCAATAATATTTGGAATTGTCATCATGATCTCTTTGATCTTCTCTTCGACAACTTTTTCTCTTTCACTTAATTCTTCAATACGATCTGCAGATGCTGTAACCTGTTTTTTAACTTCTTCTGCTTCTTCTTTTTTACCCTGTCCCATTAAGGCACCAATCTGTTTAGATAATTTGTTACGATCTGCACGAAGTGCCTGAACTTCCTGTTTGATCTCACGATTTTCCTTATCAAGTTCGATAACTTCATCAACTAAAGGTAACTTACGATCCTGAAATTTATTTTTGATGTTCTGTTTTACTACATCTGGATTTTCTCTTAAAAATTTAATATCTAACATTTTTTCCTCCAATTATTTGTTCATACATTTTTCTAATGTTGTTTTTTCCTCATCTGATAATGCTACTTTGGCAGCACCATCTTTGATTTCTTTGGCATAAACATATGTTGCATTCTGACTGCTCATACCATTTAAAAGTGTTCCATTATTATTATGGTCAAGTAATGCAATTACAAAACTTGTTTCTCCACCCATATCAGAGAACGCATTATACTTATATACTTCCATCTTAGAAAAGCTACTCCTATGTTCTTCATCGATTCTCTGTATTTCACCTTCTAGAAAATCTTGTTCTACAATGATTTCGTTAAGCTTTTCAAATTTCTTGATAATGCTTTCTTCTAATGATTTACCATCTTTTCCCGATAGGAATTTTTCGTAACGCTTTTTTAGTTTACTAACTTTAACTAAAGCAACAATTACAAGGATCAGTGCTAATGCTAATACACCGGCCAGGCCAATCACAACATATTCCATACTTACACTGTTTAAAAAATTTGTCATCTCATGTTCCTCCTAAATTGATCTTATCATATCCACAATGCGTTCTAATTCGTCTTGTGAATAATACTCAATTTCTATTTTTCCTTTATTATTCTTTTTATTTTTAATAGTTACCTTGCTTCCAAGAACCTGTTTCATAGATTCTTCCAGCTGAGTATAAAGGATATCGTGAACATCTTTTTCTTCTTTTTTATTTTTTTTGATTTTCTTTAAATCTTTGACAAGTTTTTCAATATCTCTGACGCTTAATTTTTCATCAAAAACTTTCTGTGCAATTTCATATTGTTGATCTTTGTTTGTAATTGCTAATAATGCTCTTGCATGTCCTGTACTGATCATTTCTTCTTCCAGCATTTTTTGTACTCTTGGATCAAGTTTCAAAAGTCTTAATGAGTTTGTGATCGCAGCACGGCTCTTGCTAACCTTGCCTGCAACTTCATCTTGTTTTAATTGAAATTCTTCCATTAGGCGTTTATATGCCATAGCTTCTTCAATTGGATTTAAATTATCTCTTTGAATATTTTCAATTAAAGCGATCTCTACAACTTCATTTTCATTATACTTACGGATCATGACAGGGACTTCATTAAGGCCTGCTAATTTTGCTGCTCTCCATCTTCTTTCTCCTGCAATGATCTCATAGAAGTCATCTTTTGGAGTTACCAAAATTGGCTGCAACATTCCATATTGTTTAATTGAATCTGATAATTCCTGTAATGTATCTTCATCAAACTGATTACGTGGCTGATCAGGATTAGGTTCAATCTTGTCAATTGGTAATGTCAGTTCTTTCTCTGGCTCAGCTTTTTTCTTTGATTTCGATGATCTTGATACTTTTTTCTTTACTTGTTCTACATCTTCTTCATCGACAATCGGTGCTTTTGGAATCAGTGTATTCAATCCTCTTCCAAGTCCCATTTTCTTTCCTGACATTATTTTTTACCTCCATTTTCAATCACTTCTTCTGCAAGTAGATTATAGCTTTCTGCTCCTGAAGATCGAGGTGCATATACATTGATTGGAAGTCCATGACTTGGTGCCTCTGCCAGACGTACATTTCTTGGAATGATCGTCTTGTAAATATTCTGATTTAAGTACGATTTGACATTCTCTACAACCTGCAGCGATAGATTTGTTCTACCATCATACATTGTAAACACAACACCCTCTATCTTTAATCTTGGATTCAGACTCTTCTGAATCAGGTCAATTGTATAGATCAGCTGTGTAAGTCCATCCAATGCATAAAATTCACATTGAATCGGAACAATTACGGTATTTGCTGCTGTCATGGCATTTACTGTTAACATTCCCAATGCCGGTGGGCAATCGATAATAATAAAATCGTATCTTCTTCTTACCTTTTGAAGATTCTCTTTCATGATAAACTGCATTTTATCCACAGTCATCAATTCAATTTCTGCTCCAGCTAAATTTCGATTTGCTGGAAGTAAGGATAGATTATCAAACAAGTCTTTAATGATACAATCTTGTATCTTTTCTTCTCCTGTAATCACCTCATAAGTTGTCTTATCCAGCTCGTTTTTGTCTAATCCCAAGCCACTGGTGGTATTTCCCTGAGGATCCATATCAACGAGTAAGGTTTTCTTTCCTTTTGCCGCAAGTGCTGCTGAAAGATTAACCGCTGTCGTTGTCTTTCCAACTCCACCTTTCTGGTTGGCAATTGCAATAATTCTTCCCATTTTTTTCTCCTTTTGAACAATATTATAACACTATTTTTTTTGCATTGCCATATGTTTCACGTGAAACATTTATTATTTTTTTGTGCAATATTTGTTTCACGCAATTTCAATTTTTTCAAAAATGTTTCACGTGAAACATTTTATAATATTCAGATGCGAAAAGGAGTATTCATCTGAATACTCCTCAATTGCTTATAAATTTTGAAATGCATCTGTCCATAATAATTAATAAAGCTTTATTATTAATTACATTTGTTCTGGACACTGGATTCCTAATAATTCTAATGCATCTTTAATTACCTGTTTTGCCAAAATAACAATCTTAACTCTTGCTTCTTTTAATTTCTGATCCTCTACATTACACTGATTTTCATGATAAAAACGATTGAAGCTTTGTGCTACTCCCATAACATATCTAGAAACTACAGAAGGTTCTAATCTATCTGCTGCCACTTTGATCACTTCTGGGAATCTTTCGATTTCCTTTAATAAAGCTACAGATGTTTCATCTGTTACTAAGGATGCATCAATATCTCCAACTTCTGTGATTCCTGTTTTTCTCAACACACTTGCAGCTCTTGCATATGTGTACTGAACATATGGTCCTGTCTCACCATCAAAGCTGTGAATCTTCTCCCATGTAAATGTTACATCTTTGATTCTCTGGTTATACAAGTCATTAAAGATAATTGCTCCAATTCCAACTTTCTGTGCAACATCTTCTTTATCTTTAAGATCTGGATTCTTTTCTGCAATGATCTCTCTGATCTTAGATACAGATTCTTTTAAGATGTCTTCTGCATATACGATATTACCACTTCTTGTTGAAAGCTTTCCACCTTCTAAACTTACTAATCCATAAGGTACATGAATCAGGTTTTCTTTTGCCCATTCATATCCCATTAATTCTACTACTTTAAATACCTGTGCAAAATGTAATTTCTGCTCTAATCCAGTTACATAAATACACTTATCAAAATTATATTCTTTCTTTCGATAGAAAATTGCAGCTAAATCTCTTGTTGCATAAATACTACTTCCGTCTTTCTTCATTACAAGACATGGCGCCATATCATATTCATCAAGATCTACGATCATTGCTCCTTCACTTTCTTTTAGAAGATTTTTCTCTTTTAATTCTTCTACAACTGCTGCTGTTTTATCACGATAAAAGCTTTCACCTGTGTAATGATCAAAATCCATATTCAGCATTTTATAAATTCTTTTATATTCTACCATACTGATATCTTTAAACCATTCCCAGATAGATAATGCTTCTTCATCACCTTTTTCCATCTTGGCAAACCATTCTCGAGCCTGATCATTTAATGTATCATCTTTCTCAGCTTCTTCATGGAATTTTACATAAATTCTTAAAAGCTCAGGAATACCTTTTTCTTCAACCGCTTCTTTACTTCCCCATTTCTTATACGCAACGATCAGTTTACCAAACTGTGTTCCCCAATCACCTAAATGATTAATTCTTTCTACGTGATATCCCAATTTATCAAAAATATGATATAAAGAGTTTCCAATGATTGTCGTTCTTAAATGTCCAACATGAAAGTTCTTTGCAATATTAGGTGAAGAATAATCGATACAAACAGTTTTTCCTTTTCCGATTTCCTGGGTACCATAAGTATCATTTACTTTTGCTAAAACTTCTTTTACATAATTTTCTTTATTCAAAAAGAAGTTTACATAAGGGCCCATAGCTTCTACTTTTGATACATCGTCGCTTGCAGGAATTTTTTCTGCAAGCTCTGTTGCGATCATATTAGGAGCTTTTCTAAATACTTTCGCTAATTGAAAACATGGAAATGCGAAATCTCCCATATCATCTTTTGGTGGAATTTCAAGAATTCCATCAATCTTCTCTTTATCTAATTCTTCGATTGTCTGATCTAATAAATCAATAACTTTATTTCTCATAATCTTCCCTTTCTATAGTTCGATCAATGCCTGAACATTAATTGAATTTGTCTTCCATCTTGTCACTGAAAATTCTTTTGTAAGTTCTTTTTCAAGGGCACTGCGTTTCTCATAAAACTCTTTTGCATTTTTAATAATTTTAGGTTTTGCTTCTATTTTAATCAATATTTTATACTCATCAATAGTTTTTTCAAAGTTAATAACAAAAACCCCTATATCATCCATTAATATCTCAAATATCTCATGAAATCCTTTCAAAAATGAAAATGTCATACAAACTTTAGATTCCTCTTTTGATTCGCGATAATTTAATCGTGCTGTTGGATATATTTTTTTAATATATTTCATCAATTCATCAAACGCTGGAACAAATGGAATCTTTTCATCTTCGTTAACATCTTCAGTTACTATATCATCAAAGAGCAGATCTTCTTCTAATCCCTTTTGATAGCTAAGCAATTCTTCGATTCTATGATCTTTATCATGAATCTTCTTCTGAAATTCTTTGATATCTTTTTCAATCTTTATAACATCTTCTGAAACACTTTGCTTTGATTCTTCGATTTCTAATGGTAACGGTGAAAATATCTTTCGTATCTGATAGATTTTCTGCTGGTTTTCAATCGTACCTTCTTTTTCATTCTTTTCCTGCATGACCTCATACATCTTGCGGTTCAACTGATGTCTGTCTGTTTTTAATAACTGTATCTGTTCTTCCAGATAATCATATAACTGACTGATCAAATAACTTTTTTCTTTCTTCTTCTCCATATTTTTACCACTTTCTTTTTATCATAAACGATAACCATCAGAAATGAAAGTAAAACCTTTTAACAAATTGGTTCCTTTGATGGTAAACCAGCTTTCCTTGGAAAACGTTTTGGTGTTGCTTTTGTCTTATGAATCTTTAAAATTGTTCTCGCCATATCTGTATCCGGAATTTCAAAAGATATAATATCTTCAATATTTCCACCTAGAATTTTCACCGCTTTTTTTGAATTCTTGGCTTCTTCTTTGATATCCCCTGATTTATATGGAAGAAAATATCCCCCTTCTTTTACATAAGGAATACAATACTCTGATAAAACTGTCAGATTTGCCACCGCTCTTGATACTACATAATCAAAATTTTCTCTATATTCTTTTTGTTTTGCAAAATCTTCTGCACGTCCATGAATCGCTGTGATTTTTTGAAGTCCTAATGTGTTGATTACTTCATTTAAAAATTTAATTCGTTTGTTTAAGGAATCTAGTAATACAATCTCTAATTCTGGAAATGCAATCTTTAATGGAATCCCTGGGAATCCTGCACCTGTTCCTAGATCCAGAATTTTTTGATCTTTCAACTCAACTCCACTCTTTACCAATGCCAAGCTATCTGCAAAATGTTTATCGATTACTTCATTTTTTTCTGTGATCGCGGTCAGGTTCATCACTTTATTCTTCTCTACAAGCATCTTATAATACATTTCAAACTGTTCTAACTGATGATCACTTAATGCAATTCCAAATGCAGCTGCTTTTTCTCTTAATCTTTCCATCTATTATCTCCTATGGTGCATCTGTTCCAGATAAATCAGCAATACAGAAATATCTGCTGGTGACACCCCTGAAATTCTGGATGCCTGTCCGATAGACGATGGTCTGATCTTTGATAACTTCTGTTTTGCTTCAATTCGCAAGCTTCCAACATCTTCGTAATCAATATCTTCTGGAATTCTCTTTTTCTCCATCTTCTTAAACTGTTTTACCTGTGACAACTGACGTTTGATATATCCTTCATATTTAATATTAATATTTACCTGTTCCTGAACATCCAGATCGTACTCTGGTCTATCTGGATCGATTGGTGCCAAATCCATATAAGTAAGCTCTGGACGACGAATCAGTTCTGTCATCTTTGCAGATGATTTTAATGTTGTACTGCCAAGTTTCTCAAGCAATGTCTGAACATTTTTGGATGCACCCACATTAATATCTTCAAGACGCTTCATCTCATCTTCAATCTGCTGTTCTTTTACTAATAACTTGTCATATCGTTCCTGACTGATCAATCCTGCTTCATATCCAATCTTTGTCAGACGAAGATCCGCATTATCCTGACGAAGTAGTAAACGATACTCTGCTCTTGATGTCATCATACGATATGGTTCTTGTGTTTCTTTTGTAACCAGATCATCGATCAAAACTCCAATATAAGCCTGTGAACGATCCAGAATGATAGGATCTTTTTCCTGTAATTTACGTGCAGCGTTGATACCTGCCATCAACCCTTGTGCTGCTGCCTCTTCATATCCTGAGCTTCCATTAAACTGTCCACCAGAAAATAAACCATCAATCTCTTTAAATTCCAGAGATGCTTTTAACTGTGTCGCATCAATACAATCATACTCAATTGCGTAAGCATTTCTCACGATCTTGGCATTCTCAAGTCCTGGAACACTGTGATACATCTTATACTGTACATCTTCTGGCAATGAACTTGACATACCACCAACATACATCTCATTTGTATATTCGCCTTCTGGCTCAATAAATACCTGATGACGATTCTTATCTGGAAACTTCACGATCTTGTCTTCGATAGATGGACAATATCTAGGTCCTGTTCCCTCAATTGCTCCAGAAAATAATGGTGATCTGTGAAGATTTTCTTTGATGATTTCATGTGTCTCTTCTGTTGTATACGTTAACCAGCATGAAATCTGATCTCTCTTGATATCTTCTTCCTTATTTGTAAAGCTGAATGGTACGATCCTTTCATCTCCAAACTGCTCTGCCATCTTAGAAAAATCAATCGTATTCTTATCAATTCTGGCAGGTGTTCCTGTTTTAAATCGTCTCATGAAAATACCATGACTCTTTAAGGAATCTGTCAGATAATTGGCTGCCTGCAGCCCGTTTGGTCCTGTGTGATTACTTACTTCCCCATAAATGCAACGTGCTTTCAGATAAGTTCCTGTCGTCAATACAACTGCTTTTGCATAATAAACCGCACCTGAATATGTCTTAACTCCTTTAATCTTTCCATCTTCCACAAGGATTTCTGTAACTTCCCCCTGACGAAGTGTAAGATTTGGTGTATTCCCCATAACCTGTGTCATAGAAATAGAATACATCTTCTTATCTGCCTGTGCTCTCAAAGAATGTACTGCCGGTCCCTTTGATTTATTTAGCATCTTGGACTGTAAATAGGTTTTATCGATATTTTTACCCATTTCACCACCAAGTGCATCAATTTCTTTTACCAGATGTCCCTTAGAGCTTCCTCCAATATTCGGATTGCATGGCATCAGTGCAACACTATCCATGCTTACTGTAAAACAGATTGTTTCAAATCCCATTCTGGCTGCTGCAAGTGCGGCTTCACATCCGGCATGGCCAGCACCTACAACAATGATATCATATTTTTCTTCTAAATTATTCATCTTTATTTACCCATACAAAATTCTGCAAAAATCTCATTTACCAGGTCTTCTCCCACAGATTCTCCTGTGATAAATCCTAAATGCTCATAGGCATCTAAAAGATCAATAGAGAAGAAATCTTCTGGCATTCCATCTTCAATACTCTGTAATACCATAGAAAGGCTCTTTAATGCCTCACTTACTTCTGTTTTGTGTCTCATATTCGTCAGGTATATTTCATCATTAAACGAAACATGTCCTTCAAAGAAAATATCCTGAATCAATTGATATAATTCTTCAATTCCAGTCTGCTCCTTGGCTGAAATCTGAACGATCTGATCAAAACCTTTTTCCTTAAGATTTTCCTTTGTCACTACCTGCTCAAGATCAGCTTTATTTAATAAAACAATCGTTTGCTTACCTTCAATAAGCTGCATGATTTCTTCATCATCCTTCGTTAAAGGATCTGATGTATCTACAACATAAAGAACAAGATCCGCTTTCTTTAACAGTTCTTTGGCTTTGTCTACTCCAATCTTTTCAATCAGATCATTTGTATCTCTGATTCCTGCTGTATCAATGATGTTCAGCGGAATTCCTTTGATCTGAATTGATTCTTCCAACGTATCTCTTGTTGTACCTGCAATATCTGTAACGATTGCTCGTTCCTCTCCCAGCAAAACATTCAACACAGAAGATTTTCCTGCATTCGGTTTTCCAACAATAACAGTCTGTATTCCTTCTTTGAGAATTCGTCCATTATCTGCATTCTCCAGAAATTCATTCAACTGTTTAATAATTTTCTCAACCTGCTCTCTCAGCTCATCTGAAAATCCATCCACACTATAATGTTCTGGGTCATCCAATGCTGATTCGATAAATGCAACGCTGTGAATAATCTGTTTTCGGATCTCTGTAATTTTCTTTCCAAGCGCCCCCTCTAACTGCTTTAAAGATGTGCTCATTGCAAATTCATTCTTAGACTGAATCAGATCCATAACAGCTTCTGCTTCTGAAAGGTCGATTCGTCCATTCAAAAATGCTCTCTTTGTAAACTCACCTGGCTCTGCAGGTGCTGCTCCGGCCTTAAATACTGCTTCCAGAACTTTCTTCATAACAACCACACCACCATGGCAGTTAATCTCTACAACATCTTCTGCTGTATAAGAATGTGGACCTTTCATAACAAGCACAATACACTCATCAAGCAATGTCTCTCCGTCATATACGTGTCCATAATGTGCTGTATATGTCTTGACTTCCTTTATCTTCTTATCTATTTTCTTCGGTTTAAATACTTTTTCAATAATATCCAGTGCCTGATCTCCGCTGATCCTGATAATTCCAATTCCACTATTGGTCATCGGAGTAGCAATTGCTGCAATCGTATTTGACTTCATATAATATACCTCAAAAAAGGGCTGCCTAAATTAAGGCAGCCCTAAATCTTATTTTTTAAGCATAACAACAACTTTACGATAAGGATCCTTACCTTCGCTCTTTGTAATCACTTCCGGATCTCTCTGCAATGCAGAATGGATGATTCTACGCTCATTTGGATTCATTGGTTCTAAGTAAATTGGTTTTTTATTCTTCTTTACTTTATACGCAATGCTTCCTGCTAATTTCTCTAAAGTCTGCTGTCTTCTTTCTCTGTAATTTTCTGTATCAAGCTTGATCTTTACAAAAGAATCGCTCTCTTTATTTACATAAAGACTGATAAGATACTGCAGGGCATCCAGTGTCTGTCCATGCTTACCGATCAATGCACCCATCTTCTCTCCAGATACATTGATGTTTAATACGTTATCTCTGCGGTTATAGTAAAGATTTAACTTTGGATCAAGTCCCATCGCTCTTAACACTTCATCCAAATACTTTTCAGTATCTTTAATGATCTGATCAATATTCTCTGGTGTCTTATTCTTCTTAGTTTCCTTTACAGGAACCTCTTCTTTTGCTTTAGAACTCTTCTTAGGCTGACGATTTGATTTCTCATCTGCCGTCTTCGCTGGTTTCTTTTCAACCTTTTTCTTAGGTTTTTCTTTTTCTATTGTCTGAGACTTAACTTCTGTCTCTTTCTTTTCTTCTTCTTTAATTTCAATGATGACTGGTTTCTTAAACAGCCCAAAAAAGCCATTACTTCCCTGATCGATCACTGTATACTTGAGGTCTGTACTTGGAATTCCCAACTCCATTGCAGCATTCATAACTGCATCAGATTCAGTTTTTCCAGTGAATCTCTTTGCTGACATCCTTATTTACCCCCTTTGTTTTTGTTGAGTGCATTCGCTTTAGAAGCAATTCCTCCTTTAGAATTTCCTGAATAATCAATATTCTTTGTTGATTTCAGATTTGCATTCTTCTTAATGCTGGAATCTGTACCTTGCAGTCCCTGCTGTTCAGCCTGTGCTCCCAACATCTTTTCATAAAGAGAAGGACCTTTTTTCTTTCTTTTCTTAGCTGCCTTCTCACGACTTTTTTCAATAATCTTATCCATATCAGCATGATCATAATGGTAATTAAACGCAACCTGCTGAATATACTGGAATAAAGCACTCGCTGTCCAGTAAATACCAATACCGATTGGTAATGAAATACACATTACAAATGACATTAACGGCATTGTGTACATCATACTCTTTGTCATTCCTGCTCCTGGTGTACTTTCATCCATCTGATTTGTAGACATAGATGTTTTTGCACTTAAGAACTGAAAAATAAATGATAATACAGGGATGATCAGTAATGGAGTTAATCTGAATCCTGGTGCTGAATTTAAATCCATACCTAAAAATAGATTTGGATGATACTGTGTATCATGTGCAATCTGAGGAATATAAGTATTAACACCACGAATTACATAATACAGTGCCATGATGATCGGAAACTGAATTAATGTTGGTAAACATCCACCAGTTGGACTTGAACCATACTTTTCATAAACTTTCTGCATCTCTTCATTCTGTTTCATCATAGATGCCTGGTCTCTTTTGTTACGATATTTCTTAGTGATCTTATTGATCTCTGGCTGCATATGCTGATTGATCTTCATAGATCTCTGCTGTTTCATTGTTAATGGTAATAAAATTAACTTAGAAACTAATGTAAATAAAATAATACATAAACCAACATTATAGATACCCATTGTTGCTAATCCACTATAGATTGCTCGAATGATCCAACCAAAAATAATTACAAACGGAGTTAAAATACCTCCGGTGCCCGTAGTCTGGGCTTGTGCCAATAACATCATTTTTTGCACCTTTTTCCTTTCCTGACTTCCGGAACAGGGTCATATCCGCCTTTTGAAAATGGATTACATCGTAATATTCTAAAAATTGCCAAAAGACTCCCTTTGACAACTCCGTGCTTCTCCAATGCTTCTATGGCATATTCCGAACAAGTCGGAACATAAATACATGTTCCTCTTCCCTTTAATTTCGATAAATATTTTCTGTAAAACCTGATAATGGATATTAAAATCTTCTTCAATTGTGTTCAACTCTTCTTAGATGATGCAGATCTACCAAATGTAAAAATGCACTTTCAATCGTATGGCAGTCCTTTCCTTTTGCAGTTTGTCTTGCAATTACTACCATATCATATCCTGTTTTTAAATTATCCTGATTCAAACGATAGCTTTCACGAATTAAGCGTGTAGTTCTATGACGCACTACACTATTTCCAACTTTTTTACTTACTGATATTCCCAGACGGTTATATTCTAGGTCATTCTTCCTATAATAAAGGACCAAGTACTTATTAGCTTTGGATTTTCCTTCATTATATACCATCTGGAACTCTTTATTATTTCTTAATGAATGATAATTTTTCATGGTTCTCTTCCTTATTAATAGAGAAAAGAAAAGGTCACATCTCTGCGACCTAAGCTGATAATCTATTTCTTCCTTTTGCTCTTCTGCTCTTCAGAACTTTTCTTCCGTTTGCAGTGCTCATTCTTTTTCTAAATCCATGAACCTTAGATCTCTGTCTTTTCTTTGGCTGAAATGTCATTTTCATTCTAAAACACCTCCTTAACAAAATTTTATGCGTTATATATATGAATAATATATTCGTAAAAACATCACTCCTATTATAGACAGAGAAATGCCAAAAAGTCAAGTAAATTCTACGCTTTTTTCACTTTCTTATGTATTTTCATATATATTGTGGTTTGCACGAAAGTTATCCACAATTTGTAGATAACTTGTGCATAACTTGGTGATAAAATGTGGGCAATAAACACACAAAATGTCGAATTGCCTTATTTTATCACGTTTTTCAACCTGTGTATAATGTGGAATAACTTATCCACAATATGTGGGCAACTTTTATTTTTCGATTGAAAAAAGAAATCTTTTGTTATACACTAAATATAGTGCCGTACTATGCACATTTATAAAAATATGATTTAGAAAGGGATTTATGTTATCCATGAAAAACGAAATTGAGAAAATTTGGGATGATGTATTAGTCAAGCTTGAGCAAGAGCATGACGTTTCCAGTGCTGCAATTAATGCCTGGATTAAACCATTACATATTAAAGATGTCCAGTCCAATAAGATAATTCTTTCTCTGGATGCTAAATATGATGAGCGGGGTATTCAATTTATTAAGAAAAAAATGTACGATTTTTATATTTCCCTTGCTATTTCCGATCTTACCGGCAAGAAATACGATATAGAGGTTGAGCTAGAAAAAGATGGAGAAAAACCAAAACAAACTCCTGCTGCTACACCTGAACATGACAATAATAACTTAAATCCCCGTTATACTTTTGATACATTCGTAATCGGTGACAATAACCGCATGGCACATGCTGCCAGTATTGCTGTTGCGGAAGCTCCAGCGGAAGCCTATAATCCGCTGTTTTTATATGGAGGTGCAGGTCTTGGAAAGACTCATTTAATGCACTCCATCGCACATTATATCATTGAACATAATAGTTCTTTGAATGTTTTATATGTAACAAGTGAAGATTTTACAAATGAAGTTATCAATTCAATTCAGCACAAAAAACAGGAAGAGTTGCGCAGTAAATACCGTAATATCGATGTTTTATTAGTCGATGATATTCAGTTCGTTATTGGTAAAGAAAGTACACAGCAGGAATTTTTCCATACCTTTAATGCACTTTATAACTCTAAAAAACAAATTATTCTTTCCTCTGATAAACCTCCAAAAGAGCTGGATGTATTAGAAGAAAGACTCCGGAGCCGTTTCAGCTGGGGACTTCCAGTTGATATCCAACCTCCAAACTATGAAACAAAGGTTGCAATCCTCAGAAAACGTGCAGAATTAGACAATATTTATATTGATGATGAAATTTTTGATTACATTGCAACACACATTAAGTCTAATATTCGTGACCTCGAAGGTGCATTAAACAAAATTAAGGTTTATTCCAAATTAAATAAAAAACCAATTGACCTTGAATTATCCAAAATTGCTCTTCAAGATCTAATCGATAATAAAACAAAACAGGCTATTACACCTGAATTGATCATGCAGACAGTTGCTGAACATTTTAATATTCAGACAAGTGATATCATCTCAAAAAAACGCAGTCATGATATTGCTTATCCACGGCAGATCTGTATGTATTTGTGTAAGAAAATGACAGATCAATCACTCGTTAAAATTGGTGAGATCATTGGTAAGAGGGATCACTCTACTGTGATTCATGGTATTGAGAAAATTGAAAAAGATCTTGAAAAAGACCCTGAATTAAGCAAGGTTATTGAAGTTATCACCAAAAAGATGGATTAATTTTTATTTTTTTCACATTTTATCGTTAGTTATCCACATTTTCTGTGGATAAGCTGTGGATATTCTGTGTATTATTGTTTTTGCAATTTTAGGTGATGTTGATAAGTTCACGATTATCCTCTGATTTTCATCAACTTTTGAACATTTTATCAACCCTTATAAAGCTTTATCCTTAGCGGTTTTTTAAGGTTATCCCCATATCCACAGCTACTACGACTATTACTACGACTTTTATTTATTTATTTAACAACAATCTGACACCGAAAGGAGTTATTCACAATTATGAAAATCATATGTACAAAATCTAATTTAGTGCATGCTGTTTCCATTGTTTCAAAAGCAGTATCAAATAATACGACTCTTCCAATTTTGAAATGTATCTTAATTGAGGCAGTTGCAGGAAATATCAGATTAACAGCAAATGATATGGAACTTGGAATTGAAACAACCATTGATGGTCATATTGATGCACCTGGTAAAATTGCAATTGAAGCAAAACTTTTTTCTGAAATTGTACGAAAATTACCAGATAATGATGTAATGATAGAAACTGATGATCAGTATAAAGCAACGATTACTTGTGAAAAAGCATGCTTTCAGATTATGGGACAGGAAGGAGAAGAATTTCCTTCTTTACCAGAGATTGAGAAAAATCAAAGCATCACTTTGTCACAGTTTTCATTAAAAGAAGTAATTCGTCAAACAATTTTTTCAATTTCTGACAATGAAAATACAAAATTAATGACTGGTGAATTATTTGAAGTGAAAGATGACCAATTAAGTGTTGTATCTTTGGATGGTCATCGAATCTCTATTCGACATATTGAACTAAAAGATCATTATGATCCGTTTAAAGTTGTTGTCCCTGGTAAAACTTTACAGGAAATTGTTAAGATCATTTCCGGAGAAATGGACGAAAATGTTTCAATTTATGTAACTTCAAAACATATTTTATTTGAATTTGATAATACAAGAGTTGTTTCAAGATTGCTAGAAGGGGAATATTATAAGATAAGTCAGATGTTATCCAGCGATTATGAAACAAAAATCATAATTAACAAAAAAGAATTTTTAAATTGTATCGACAGAGCGAGTCTTTTGATTCGTGAATCTGATAAAAAACCAATAATTATCAATATTACGGATCATTCATTAAAATTAAATATCAATTCTTTCTTTGGATCAATGGAAGAAGAAATTTTGATCCAAAAAGAAGGAAGAGATCTCTTAATTGGCTTTAATCCTAAGTTTTTAATGGATGTTCTTCGAGTAATCGATGATGAAGAAATCAATATTTATCTTGTAAATCCGAAAGCACCTTGTTATATCAAAGATGATGCCGGAACATATAATTATCTGATTCTTCCGGTTAATTTTAATCATTAGAAAGGATTTTTTAGATGGAAATTAAACTTAAAGATGAATTTATTAAACTTGGTCAGGCATTAAAAGCTGCTGGACTGGTAGATTCTGGAGTTGTAGCAAAAATTGTCATTCAGGATGGAGAAGTTCTTGTAAACGGAGAAGTTGAAACAAGAAGAGGAAAAAAATTATATGGCGGTGAAGTTGTGTCTTTTGATGGACAGGAAATTCGCATTGTAAAATAGTGTGGGAGTAGTATGATTATTAAATCTTTGGAATTAAAAAATTATCGGAATTATGATGAACTTTCCATGAATTTTGCGAGTGGAACCAATTTATTGTATGGAGATAATGCTCAGGGAAAGACTAATATTCTGGAATCTATTTATCTAAGTGCAACAACCAAATCGCATCGAGGAAACAAGGATCGAGAGTTAATAAAGTTTGAAGAAAATGAAGCTCACATAAGAATTCATTTTGAAAAGCAGGGAATCGACCATCAGTTAGATATGCATCTTAAGAAAAATAAAGCAAAAGGTGTGGCAATTGACAAGATTCCGATCAGAAGATCAAGTGATCTACTTGGGCAGATTCCGGTAATTTTGTTTTCTCCAGAAGATTTAAAGATCGTAAAAAGTGGTCCTAGTGAGAGAAGAAAATTTCTGGATATTGAATTGTCGCAGATGGAACGTCTGTATTTGTATCAACTGACAAATTATAATAAGATTTTGATACAGAGAAATAATTTATTAAAACAAATACGTTTTCAGAATAATCTGATAGATACATTAGAAGCATGGGATATTCAACTTGTAAAATATGGTTCGGAAGTTATTAAATATCGTGAAAAATTTATCAAACATTTGGGTAAAGTCTGTCAAAAAATTCACAATAAATTAACTGGTGGAAAAGAACAAATTTTACTGGAATATGATCGCAATGTAGGGTATGATAGTTATTTAACGGAACTTAAAAAAAAGAGACAAAAAGATTTAAAATATTTTACAACGACTGTGGGACCGCATCGTGATGATATTAGTTTTGTTGTAAATGGAATCGATATCAGAAAATATGGTTCACAGGGGCAGCAAAGGACAGCAGCATTATCTTTAAAGCTGGCGCAGATTCAATTGATGCGTGAAGTGATGAAAGAATCACCGATCTTGCTGCTTGACGATGTTTTGTCGGAGCTTGATAGTAATCGTAAGACGTATCTTTTGGAGAGTATTAAAGATACACAGACGATTATTACATGTACGGGCTTAGATGAATTTATTAGTAAACACCTGCCAATTCAACGTATGTTTCAAATAAAAGCAGGAAAAATTGTAAAAGAAAATTAGGAGGAAACTATGGGTACACAAAAAAATGGAGAATATGGAGCTGATCAGATCCAGATTCTGGAAGGGTTAGAAGCTGTGCGTAAAAGACCCGGAATGTACATTGGAAGTACATCAGAAAAAGGACTTCATCATCTGGTATACGAAATTGTAGATAATGCCGTAGATGAATCTCTGGCTGGATTCTGTGATACGATCATCGTAACACTGAACAAAGACGGCTCTGTTACAGTCGAGGATAACGGGCGTGGAATTCCGGTTGGGATCAATAAGAAAAAAGGTGTATCCAGCGTTGAAGTTGTATTTACGATCCTTCATGCAGGAGGTAAGTTCGGCGGTGGAGGATACAAAGTATCTGGAGGACTTCATGGTGTAGGTTCTTCCGTTGTAAATGCTTTATCTGACTGGCTGGAAGTCACAGTCTGCAAAGAAGGACATGTTCATAAACAGCGTTATGAGAGAGGAAAGGTATGCTATCCGCTGAAAGTTCTCGGTGATACAGACAAGACTGGAACAACCGTTACATTTTATCCGGATGCAACGATTTTTGAGACGATTGATTTTGATTACAATACATTGAAGAGACGATTAAGAGAGACAGCTTTCTTAACAAAGAACTTAAAGATCGTTTTAACAGATGACCGTGGGGAAGAACAGGTTTCAGAGACATTCCACTATGAAGGTGGTATCAAGGAATTCGTTGATTACCTGAATAAGGGAAAAGAAGCACTCTATCCAGAAGTTATTTATTGTGAGGGTGAGAAAGACGGAGTGTATGTTGAAGTTGCATTCCAGCATAATGATTCTTACAATGAGACATCCCTAAGTTTCGTAAATAATATTATTACGCCAGAAGGTGGAACACATTTATCAGGGTTTAAGACGGCTTTAACAACTACTTTCAATGATTATGCAAGAAAGAATAACCTTCTGAAAGAGAAAGAAGATAACTTAAGTGGTGAAGATATCCGTGAAGGATTGACTTCAGTTATCAGTATCAAGATCGGGGAACCACAGTTTGAAGGTCAGACAAAACAGAAGTTAGGAAACAGCGAGGCCAGAGGTGCTGTTAACAGCGTTTTATCTGAGCAGCTGAAATATTTCTTAGAGCAGAATCCTCAGGTTGCGAAAGTAATCTGTGAGAAGGCTGTGCTTGCACAGAGAGCAAGAGATGCAGCAAGAAAGGCTCGTGATCTTACAAGAAGAAAGACTGCTCTTGACGGTATGAGTCTTCCAGGAAAACTTGCAGACTGTTCTGACAAGAATCCAGAGAATTGTGAAATCTATATCGTTGAGGGAGATTCTGCGGGTGGTTCAGCAAAGACAGCTCGTTCGCGTGCGACACAGGCAATCCTGCCTCTTCGTGGTAAGATCTTGAACGTTGAGAAGGCAAGACTTGATAAGGTTCTTGTGAACAAAGAGATCCAGGCGATGATCACAGCGTTTGGTACGGGAATTCATGAAGATTTTGATATTGAGAAATTAAGATACCATAAGATCATCATCATGACGGATGCCGATGTCGATGGAGCACATATCGCAACATTGCTTCTGACGTTCATATACCGCTTTATGCCGGAATTGATCAAGCGAGGGTATGTATACCTTGCCCAACCGCCTCTTTACCGTGTAGAGAAGAATAAGAAGTTCTGGTACGCTTACAGTGATGAAGAATTGAACAACATTCTTCAGGAAATCGGACGAGATAACAATAACAAGATTCAGCGTTACAAAGGTCTTGGAGAGATGGATGCAGAGCAGTTATGGGATACAACCATGGATCCTGAGAAGAGAATTTTATTAAGAGTAAACCTTGATGAAGATTCTGCTTCAGAGATCGATCTGACATTTACAACACTGATGGGTGATCAGGTAGAGCCAAGACGAGAATTTATCGAAGCAAACGCAAAATATGTGCAGAATCTTGATATTTAGGAAGGGAGAAACAAATGGACGAGAATACAATTTTTGATAAAGTTCATGACATTGATCTGAAAAAAACAATGGAGAATTCATATATTGACTATGCCATGAGCGTTATCGCTTCCAGAGCTCTTCCAGATGTGCGTGACGGTTTGAAACCGGTACAGAGAAGAATTCTTTATGCGATGATCGAATTAAATAACGGACCTGATAAACCACATCGTAAATGTGCCCGTATCGTTGGTGATACCATGGGTAAATATCATCCACATGGTGACAGCTCTATCTATGGGGCGTTAGTTAATATGGCGCAGGAATGGTCTACAAGATATCCATTGGTAGATGGACATGGAAACTTCGGTTCTGTCGATGGTGATGGTGCAGCTGCCATGCGTTATACAGAAGCAAGATTAAGCAAGATTTCCATGGAACTTCTGGCTGATATTAACAAGAATACAGTTGATTTCAGACCAAACTTTGACGAGACAGAGAAAGAACCAGCAGTACTTCCTTCTCGATTTCCAAATCTGTTAGTGAATGGTACACAGGGAATCGCGGTTGGTATGGCAACGAATATTCCACCTCATAACCTTAGAGAAGTGATCAATGCGGTGATCAAGATCATTGATAATCAGGTTGAGGAAGATCGTGAGACAACGATCGAAGAATTATTAGAGATAATTAAAGGACCAGATTTCCCTACAGGTGCGACAATCCTTGGGCGTTCTGGTATCGATCAGGCTTATCGTACAGGTCGTGGAAAGATCAAAGTGCGTGCTGTTACAGATATTGAGGCAATGGCAAATGGAAAGCAGCGTATTATCGTAACAGAGCTTCCATACATGGTAAATAAAGCAAGACTGATCGAGAAGATTGCGGCTTTAGTAAGAGAAAAGAAAGTGGAAGGAATTACAGAGCTTCGTGATGAATCTGACAGAAGTGGTATGCGTATCTGCATCGAACTTCGTCGTGATGCAAATGCGAACGTAATCCTGAATCAGTTATATAAACATACACAGCTTCAGGATACATTTGGTGTGATCATGCTGGCACTTGTTGATGGACAGCCAAAGACAATGAACCTGCACGAGATGCTGGATTATTATCTGGAACACCAGAAAGATGTTGTGACAAGAAGAACACGCTATGAATTAAACAAAGCGGAAGAACGAGCACATATCTTAGAAGGATTACTGATCGCTCAGGATAACATCGATGAAGTGATCAAGATCATTCGTGGAGCAGAGAACATTCAGGCAGCCAAGCTTGAATTGATGGAACGTTTTGGACTTTCAGATGCACAGGCACAGGCAATCGTTGATATGCGTCTGAGAGCACTGAATGGTTTGGAACGTGCTAAACTTGAAAAAGAATACAAAGAATTGATGGAGCGTATCGGTGAATTGAAGGCGATTCTAGCAGACGAAAAGAAATTACTTGGAGTTATCAAAGATGAAATCGCACTGATCCGTGACAAATATGGAGATGAAAGAAGAACACAGATCGGATTTGATGTTGATGACATTTCCATGGAAGATCTGATTCCTAGAGAAAATACTGTAATCACGATGACAAAACTTGGATATATCAAGAGAATGACTGTTGATAATTTCAAGAGTCAGAATCGTGGTGGTAAAGGTATCAAGGGAATGAAGACGATCGATGAAGATTACATCGAAGAACTGTTTATGACAACGACACATCACTACATCATGTTCTTTACCAATACAGGACGTGTATACCGCCTGAAAGCGTATGAGATTCCTGAGAGTGGAAGAACGGCAAGAGGAAGTGCGATCGTTAATCTGCTGCAGTTACAGCCAGGAGAGAAGATCACAGCAGTAATTCCACTGGCAGACTACGAAGAAGGCAAATATCTGTTAATGGCAACAAAATATGGTGTTGTTAAGAAATCTTCTATCATGGAATATGCAAATATCCGTAAGACAGGATTAGCAGCGATCACATTAAAAGATGATGACCAGCTGATCGAAGTTAAATATACAGAAGATGATGAGGATGTATTCCTTGTAACAAAGAATGGACAGTGTATCCGCTTCCATGAAAGCGATGTCAGATGTATCGGACGTACTTCTATGGGTGTTCGTGGAATCAATCTGACAGGTGATGATGAAGTTATTGGAATGCAGCTTGACAGTCAGGGTGAAGCGTTGCTGATCGTATCTGCAAATGGTATGGGTAAACGTACACTGACTTCAGAGTTTACAGCACAGCATCGTGGTGGTAAAGGTATTAAGTGCTACAAGATCACAGAAAAGACAGGTGATGTTGTAGGTGTGAAAGCAGTCAATGACGATAATGAGATCATGATGATCACAACAGAGGGAATCATTATCCGTACAGCAGTAGCCTCCATTTCCATGCTTGGAAGAAATACTTCTGGAGTAAAAGTTATGAATGTTGGTGATAATGTAGAGGTAGCCAGCATTGCGAAAGTCCGTGAAGAGAAACTTGAAGATGAACAGGAAGAAAATACAACAGAAGAATAAAAAATAAAAATCAGGGTGCAGATGAATTGTCTGTACCCTGATTTCGTTATATAATAAAATAATAGATGCTCAAATACTTTTTGGCAGTGATAATACAAAACAAAAATATTTTTGGAGGAAAACATGAGAACGATTCATACAGATGAGATCATCAAGAATATAAAAGAGATGTGTATCGAGGCAAACTTATCTTTGACAGAGGATATGAAATGCCGTTTTAAGAATGCAACAGAAAGCGAAAAGAGTCCGTTAGGAAAACAGATTTTAAATCAATTGCAGGAGAATATGGAAATTGCGGCAGCAGATCAGATTCCAATTTGTCAGGATACAGGAATGGCAATCGTATTTTTAAATATTGGACAGGACGTTCATATTGAGGGTATGGATTTACACGATGCAGTGAATGAGGGAGTTCGTCAGGGATATACAGAAGGATATCTTAGAAAGTCTGTTGTAAAAGATCCTTTAATCCGCGAGAATACAAAAGATAATACACCTGCGATCGTGCATATAGATATTGTTCCAGGGGAGAATCTTGAAATCTTAGTAGCTCCAAAAGGATTCGGAAGTGAAAATATGAGTCGTATCTTTATGTTAAAACCAGCAGACGGAGAAGAAGGTGTGAAGAAATCTGTCATTCAGGCGGTCAAAGATGCGGGTCCCAATGCTTGTCCACCAATGGTTGTAGGAGTTGGACTTGGAGGAAGTTTTGAAAAAGCAGCATTTCTTGCAAAGAAAGCTTTGACAAGGAATTTAGATACACCTTCTGATAAACCTCATATTGCGAAATTAGAGAAAGAATTGTTAGAAGAGATCAATCAGCTGGGAATCGGTCCTGGGGGGCTTGGAGGTTCTACAACTGCGTTAGGACTTAATATTGAGACTTACCCTACACATATTGCGGGAATGCCATTAGCAGTGAATATTTGTTGTCATGTAAATCGTCATGCACATAGAGTACTGTAAAGAATTCGATATTATTTTGGATGAGTATTTAAAAATACAAGGAGTAGAAGATTATGGAGAAACATTTAAATGTTCCAGCGAAAACAGAAGAGCTTTCAGAACTTAAATCAGGAGATTATGTATATTTGACAGGAACAATCTATACAGCCAGAGATGCGGCACATAAAAGAATGTATGAAACTTTACTAGATGGAAAAGAATTACCAGTAGATGTTTCCGGACAATTTATTTATTATCTTGGGCCAACGCCAGCGAGAGAAGGACAGGTCATTGGATCAGCAGGACCAACAACGAGCAGCAGAATGGATAAGTATACACCAATGATGCTTAATCAGGGATTAAAAGGAATGATAGGTAAAGGAAAGCGTTCACCAGAAGTTATTGAATCTATTAAAAAGAATGGTGCAGTATATTTTGCGGCTGTAGGAGGGGCCGGAGCTTTGCTTTCAAAATGTATCAAAGAAGCGGAAGTGATTGCGTATGATGATCTTGGAACAGAAGCTATCCGCAAATTAAGAGTTGAAAACTTCCCAGTTATCGTTGTGATTGACAGTAATGGAAACAATTTATATGAGACCGCAGTAGAAAATTTTAAAAAATTAAAATAATCAATAAAAATCTATTGACAAAAGTCAAATCCTTTGGTAAGATATTCAAGCGTCATGTGAATGACGAATGCAATTAAATATTTTAATATTTAAGCATTTGCAGAAGTACTCAAGTGGCTGAAGAGGTGCCCCTGCTAAGGGTATAGACCGTTTACGCGGTGCGAGGGTTCAAATCCCTCCTTCTGCGTTATTAAATCTTCCAAATTGGAAGATTTAATTTTTTGACAAAAGATATTGACATGAATGTTGAAATGTGATATCTTATAGAAGTTGCACTGCTTATGGCAGAGTGAAGAATATCGTTTGTGGAATGACGGAAAGAAATGTTTGTTTACTCAGAATATTGGACGGAGAGCGATCACAACATTCTGAAAAAATAAATAAAAAGTTCTTGACAGAATAAAAATAAAATGATATGATATAAAAGTTGCCGCAGTTCTTATAAAGAACGGGCCAACAAAATAAATTAAAAAAGTTCTTGACAAACTAAGAACTAAGTGATATAATGATAAAGCTTCTTATACGAAGCGGATCACAAAAAGATCTTTGACAACTGAACAATAAGACAACCTTGAAAAT
>NZ_CYYH01000010.1 GCF_001404655.1 Anaerostipes hadrus
CCACTATCTAAAAATTCTGAAGTTCTAAGATTTTGCCATCCAATTCGAGCATGCATTGTAGCTATCTCTGATAACTTACGCTGTTCCCAATCTTCTTCATACCCCTTAAATCGAATCTTTGGTTTACTCATCCATCTCACCTCCCCATCATTTCAATTAAGCTATTCAATGATGCCATTATCGTATCATCTTCTGCCGTCAGCTCTTTCATCTGTGCTACAAGCTCTCCCTGTACCTTTTCCAATTCATCATCAATGTTGTTCATGTCAGTTAGTACTGCATTGATATCTACATCAGGTTCTTTCTCAAATGTATCAACATATCTTGGAATATTCAGGTTAAAATCATTTTCTTCAATCTCTTCAAAACTTGCCAGATAGGACTGTTTTTCTACTTCTTCTCGTTTATGATACAGTTCTAATACTTCTTCAATATGTTCGTCTGTCATTTTATTTTGTTTTTTATCTTTTTCAAATTTCTTTGAAGCATCGATAAATAGGACATCTCTTCCTTCTCTATGTTTCTTTAACACAATAATACATGTTGGAATCGATGTATTATAAAACATATTGGCAGGTAATCCAATAACTGCATAAATATTTCCTGCTCGTAATAATTTCTCTCTGATTTTTCCTTCTGCGGCACCTCTAAATAAAACTCCGTGTGGCAATACGATCGCCATGGTTCCATTATTTTTCAAATGATACAGTCCATGTAGTAAAAATGCATAGTCTGCCTTTGATTTTGGTGCTAGTACACCATAATCACTAAATCTCTCATCTTGTAAAAATCCTTTTGCAGCACTCCATTTTGCGGAATATGGTGGATTCATTAATACCATATTGAAATCTGTTTCTTCATCTGTTGGCCAGTCGGCATCTAAAGTATCTCCATGGTGTAATTTCTGATTTGCTGGAACAACTCCGTGAAGGAACATATTCATTCTTGCCAGATTATATGTTGATGTATTTAATTCTTGTCCATAATATTTGATATATTCTGGATATTTCACATATTTTTTTGCATTTAGTAGCAGAGAACCAGATCCCATACATGGATCATAGATAGATAATCCTCTTTTATCTTCCTGTCCATTAATCGCAATCTTTGTCAGAATTTTAGATACTGGCTGTGGTGTATAGAATTCTCCTGCCTTTTTCCCAGTTTCAGAAGCGAACTGTCCAATTAAGAATTCATAAGCATTCCCCAGAATTTCTGCATCTGTATTTAATAGATCTGCTTTATCGATTTCTTTGATCAAACTTGCTACTGTATCACTCTGCTTTTGATCCCCTGTTCCTAAACGATTGGAATATAAATCAATGTCTGCAAATAAATCTGCAAAAATCTCATCACTTTGCTCGATATTATTAAATGCTTTCTGCAACTGTTCTCTATTGAATGAATTGTCATTTGCTGCCTGTGCAAAACTTGTATATGTAAGTTCTGGTTCAATTACATAATGAAACTCTGAACGAATTTCTTCTTTTAATTCTTCTCCACTTTCATCTTCTACTGCTTCTTTATACGCATCTAACGCAATCTTTAGTGTCTCTGGTTTCTCGTCGTAAATCAGATCATAAGCTTTAATCAGGAATGAATCTGACAGGTATTTGTAAAATACGATCCCAAGCAGATAATTTTTATATTCATTTGCATCCATTTTTGAGCGCAGGATATCTGCACCACTCCATAATACACTCATTAAGTCTTTATTATTCTCTAATTCCGCCACGTTTATACTCCTCTTCTCTATATAATTTTTATTCATTATAACATGTTTTCACTTACACTGTTTCACAGCGCAAGCTTTTGTATAATTCATTTTGTAAATTTAATTTTACGCTAAAATAAGTGAAATTTCATCATAAAACGTACTTTTGATTCATTTAAATTCAGATTTTTATCATTATTTCTGTTCTATAGATTTCTATTTTTATTCTTTTATCATCAAAGTTAGTACTTATATGCAAAATATATTTTGAAATATTGTTTTTCTTCTGTATAGTATCTTTTTTTATAACTAAATTAAACTAACTTGGGAACAGCGTAAGTTATCAGAGATAGCTACAATGCATGCTCGAATTGGATGGCAAAATCTTAGAACTTCAGAATTTTTAGATAGTGGTGATTACATGCTTATTACTGGAACAGATTTTGAGGATGGTACTATAAATTATTCAACATGCCATTATGTAGAAAAAGAACGTTATGAACAAGATAAAAATATTCAAATTCGAAATGGCAGTATTCTCATTACAAAGGATGGAACTTTAGGAAAAGTAGCATATGTTCAAGGCTTAACAATGCCAGCAACATTAAATGCCGGAGTGTTTAATGTTGAAATCAAAGATAAAAAAGAAACAGATGAAAAATATCTTTTTCAATATTTAAAGGCTCCATTTTTGATGGATTATGTAACTAGACATGCTACGGGAGGAACTATAAAACATTTAAATCAAAGTATATTGATAAATTTTCCTGTTTATATGCCAAAGAAAAGTGAACAAGAAAAAATAGGATTGTATTTAATGCAACTAGATTCATTAATCACTCTTCACCAGCGACAATATCAAAAATTATTTCAATAATGGCTGTTGCTAAATTACAACAGCCATTCGCATAACTTCCTTTACAATTCCAACATCTTACAAATTTCTTCTTTATCTGTCTTCGGATGTTCCTTGATTGCCTCATAAATTGGTTGAATCGTAATCACATTTTCTTCAACCTCGTCTACAATCTGATATAATTCCTTATTCTTTTTTATCTTCATTTGCATCTGAATTGATCAGATTTCTCATATTCTTTCTGGCTGTTACATCTCAATCATTGTAGCGTTCATTAAAGAATCCCAAATCTCCTCTCTGGTCTTCTCTGGATTTTCCTTTACGATATCATAGATTTTCTCAATCACATCTGCATCTTCTAACAAATCATCTGCTATCTTCGCTATAGAATCGCCATTTTCAATCTTTTTCTTTACCAGCGTTATTAATTTTAAAATTTCTCCCTGTTTTCTTCCTTCTTTTCTTCCTTCTCGTCTCCCACGATTTTCCGCGCTTCGCAACTGGCTTTCCTTATCCCTGATTGCCATTTGTTCTCTCAGATATAAATATCTTTCACTCTCATCTCGACTCATCTTAATCATTTCATCCCTCACCTTTTCCATGTAATGATTTCCTTCAAATACAATAATGCTATTAAAAATCCTTCTACAATTACTTTTTTGTAAAAAATTGTAATATCAAACTTGTAAAAAGACAGGAGCCAAATAAACTCCTGTCCTAACACACATCATTATATCCTACGCACTTTTATTTTTCCAGTTCTTCCGTCTCAATAATAAACTTCACACTACCCTTCGTTCCACTAGCCTTCTTCGTAAATGTCTGATAGTTTTCTCCTTCATCCATCACTGCATCAGCTCTGTCTAAGATATCTTTTGCATCATCATTGATCGTATTGACAAGTTTCTCAATACCGTCTTTTCTAAAGGTTAACATTCCTTTGTTCAAGGTAACAGCTCCATTTTTTAGAGTTGCAATTCCTGTTGTCATCTGTCCCATTCCATTATCCAGTGTTTTGGCACCTTTGCTTAACTTCTTCGCTCCATTTGCTGCTGTTTTTGTTCCACTGTTTAACGTCTTGGCTCCTTTATCTAATTTCTTGATGGAAGATGCCAGTGTCTTAGATGATGCCTTTAACTGCCCAGTTCCTTCCGCGATCTGTTTTAATGCAGATTCTAACTGTGCTGTGGATATCTTTGTCTTTGTTAGCAGATTTTGAATCTGGGTTAAGCATCCTGATACGATCTGAAGGTCTGTCTGTGTTTCTTGCAAGCTTGTTCCGATAGATCCTGCGTAGGTTCCTAAATTCTTTGCCTGACCTCCTACGGATTGTGCATAACCGCCTAAGTTTTCTACATCTGTCTTTAAAGAACCTGCAATCGTTGTAAGCTGTGCTTTCTGCTCATCTGTAAGAGAACTATAATTATTCTTAATAAATTCTCCAATTGCTCCTGCCTGATTTCCAACATCTGTTGCTGATGCTCCAATAGACTCTGCTAATGCACCTAATGTCTTCGCTGACACACCAACACTTTCTGTCTGTGTCTTAATATTCATTAATTCTTTTGTGATTCCTGTCTGTGCACTCTGTAAGTTAGACTGTAATTTTTCCTGATCACTTTCGCTTGGTGTACTATTCTGCAGTTCTTTGAGAATCTGTCTCACTCCATTATCTAACTTCTCTGTAGATGATGGTAAAGCACTGGTTCCTTTCGCTAACTGACTGGTTCCATTCTTTAATGTTGTAGATCCATTGACCAGTTTGTCAAGTCCTGTTGCTAACTGTTTGGAACTGACTGCAATCTGTTTTGTTCCTGATTTTAATTTTCCAGAGGCTGTGACTAATTTCTCAATTCCTTTAACTAATTCCCCAGAACCATCACATAACTTATCTGTTGCATTTTCAAGGTCCTTTAAGGAATCCGTCAGTTCACTTAAATCTCCTGCATCATCTAAGCCGAATTCGGATAGTGTATCAGAATTAGCAACTGTCGCTGTGACTGTCATCTGGAAGTCTTCTACATCAGCTGTGATCTCGAAATCTTCTGGAATATCGAAGTTTGACCCAATACTTGTATTCTTAAGGTTTAAGCTGTCTGCTAATCCTGGCATTGCAACTCCAATAACGATATGTTTGTTACCATCAGAGATAACTTTTCCGTTTGTTGCTTTGACATTAGAGAAGTTATCTGTATTTAAGATCGCTGCTGTGATCATTGTAAATGGTGTATAGATCGTTGTCTGTTTTCCATTGATCGTCTTTGTCACTTCGGAATGGTTTTCATATTCATAATGTATCTTTACTTTTCCAGATTTACCGATCAGATCTTTTGGTTTGATTTCTTTTCCGTCCAGATAATATGTGACTTTCATAGATACTGGCAGATTCTTATCACTACTTCCCTGATAGTAAATATCATTTCCGTTGGCATTCCATGTAATGTTATGTTTCTTTCCTTGTTGGTATGTTTCGTTTCCTTTGACATTCTCAACATCTGTAAGGTCAGTGGCATCTTTGATCTTTGCTTCTCCTGAGAAGTTCTTTAACCAGTCACTGACGATCACTGTTTTTTCTTCTCCATTTGCATCTGTTTTTACATAGACTGTTTCTTCTTTATCTGCAGTGGACTCGCTAGCTGCTACCGGAACTGCTGCCGGGATTGTAAGAGCTGCCGCAAGGAACATTGCTAATGCTTTTGATAATCTTTTTTTTCTCATAACAATCGCTCTCCTATTCTAAATGCCCCATTTTGAGGGTTGTTTTACAAATTAATTTGTCAAATATCATAAACATTGCCGGCAGAATAAAGATTACGGCAACGGTACTGATCACGGCTCCTCGTGCAAGTAATGTACAGATTGCACTGATCATATCGATGTTTGAATAAATCGCAATACCGATCGTTGCTGCGAAGAAACTTAATCCACTGGTGATGATAGACTGCATGGATGTTTCATGCGCAATACGGATCGCTTCCATTTTCTTCTTGCCATTCATACGTTCCTTCTGGTAACGGCTTGTCATCAAGATTGCATAGTCAACCGTTGCTCCTAACTGGATCGTTCCAATAACGATACTTGCAACGAACGGCAGTGATAATCCCGTGTAATATGGAACCGCCATATTAACACAGATTGCAAATTCGATCACGGCAACCAAAATTACTGGTAAGGAAATGGATTTAAATACGATCAGGATGATCACAAAGATTGCCGCGATCGAAGCAATATTTACATTTCTAAGGTCAACATTGGTGACAGTCTCCAAATCGTTCATCAATGGTGCTTCCCCAATAACCATTGATCCTGGACTGTATTTCTTCACAATCTTGTTGATCTGATCAATCTGTTTATTAACCTGTTCGGTTGCTGATTTGTAATTGGAACAGATAAACTGCATCTCATATTCATCACTTTGTAACATCTCTTTCATAGAAGACGGGATCATATCAGATGGAATACTTGAACCGATCACAGAGTTCATTCCGAGACACCATTCAACGCCATCGACTTTATCGATCTCTTTCTGCATACTGCTTAATTCCTTCTGGCTCATACCGTTCTTGATCATGACCATATGAATGTTACTCATTCCAAATTCATCACTTAACTTCTTATTTGCCACATTACTTGGCAAACTCTGTGGAAGTGATTTATCAATATTATAGTAGATCTCTGTATGATTATTTCCATAGATTGCTGGGAAAATCATAATCAAAAATACGACGATCGTTGCTTTATAATGCTTTGTAATAAAATGTGATGCATTCGTTAAATCTGGCATCAAAGAACGATGGTGTGTCTTCTCGATCAATTTATCACAGATCAGTATCAGTGATGGTAAAACAGTCACACAACAGATAACTCCGATGATAACACCTTTCGCCATAACAATACCTAAGTTAGCTCCTAATGCAAATGTCATAAAGCACAATGCAAAGAATCCAGCAACCGTTGTAACAGAACTTCCTGTGATAGACTTAAATGTATTGGAAATTGCATGTGCCATGGCACGTTCTTTATCATTTTCAAATCTGATCTTATTACTCTCATAGCTATGAAGTAGAAAAATCGAGTAATCCATCGTAACTCCCAACTGCAAGATCGCAGTCAATGCCATTGTAAGATAAGACACATCACTTAGGAAAATATTTGTTCCTAGATTATAAAGGATCGCCATTCCGATACTTAACAGGAATAAAAAAGCAACCGCAAAGGATTCCATCGTAACAAATAATACGATCAGTGAAAGTACTGCTGCGATCGTAACGTAAATTGGAATCTCCTGCATAACCAGGTTCTTGATATCTGTAACTACCCCGGACATACCACTGATAAAACACTGTTTTCCAACAATCTTACGCATCTGCGTGACTGCTTCCATCGTGTTATCAGATGATGTCGTTTCTTTAAACATTGCGATCATCATGGTTGCGTTCTTATTAAAGAATACTTTCCTTACTTTCTCAGGAAGCATTTCTTTTGGAACGCTTAGATCTGCGATATCATCATACCAGATGATCTTGTCAACGTGATCGACTTTCTCTAGTTTCTGTTTTAGCTTCTGTACGTCATGAAGATTCATATCTTCAACGATGATCATCGAATAAGCTCCGGCCCCAAACTGATCTACCATGATATCTTGCCCCTTCACCGTCTCTAATGAGTCTGGAAGATAACTTAAAATGTCATAATTGATCCTTGTCTTCACGATTCCGATCGTTGATGGAATCAGTAAAATGAAAGCCAGGAAGACGATGAATTTTCGATGATGTACTAACTTCTTTGCAAATTGTATCATAGCATCCTCCCATTTCTAATTCTGACGAATAGTCATTTTCAACCTATCTATGTTATACGCCAAAAATGACCAAAAGTCAATAAAATTGATAAATCTTTTTGACTTTTGGTCATTTTTTAGTTATACTAGAGAAAATGAGAGGAGAGATCGCCATGAAAAAGGTCGAATTAAATAAAAAGAAAAAACAAGATGCCCTTTTAAATACAGCTTATCATCTGTTTACAGAGAAGGGATTTCAAAAGACCTCCATCTCCGATATCGTAAATGAAGCGGGTGTTGCAAAAGGTACTTTTTATTTGTACTTTAAAGATAAACTAGATATCCGCTATAAACTGATTGCAAAGAAATCAGCGGAAGTTTTTAAACATGCTTATCAGGAACTTCAAAAACAGTCTATTGATAACTTTGAAGATAAACTAATCTTTATTGTTGATCAGGTCATTGAATCATTGAATGACAGTCCTACACTTTTAAAACTGATCTCTAAGCATCTAAGCTGGGGAATGTTTAAGAACTCTTTAGTAGAACCAATTGATGATGCCCAACGAAATATTTACGATATATATATGGATCTTTTGAAAAATTCCGGTTATGAATTTGATCATCCAGAGGTTATGATCTATATGATCATCGAGATAGTTGCTGGTTCATGTTATAATGTAATCTTAACAAAGGAACCCGTACCAATTGATGAATTAAAGCCTTATTTATATCAGTCAATTCGGTTGATCATTAAAAATCATATTATTTCATAGCATCATTTTTAACCTTTTGAGAATACCACAGATTGAGCATTCATCTGTGGTATTCTCTTTGTTTATGAAGTTTTAATGGCATTATCCTATGTAATCTATAATGATCTTCGCTGCTTTTTCTATTCCAGTTCTTGCAGAATTGATCATCAGATCATAATTACCTGGATCTCCCCATTTTTGTTTTGTGTAATAGTTATGATAAGAAGATCTCTCCCAGTCTGTCTGCTTGATCATCTTCTTGGCCTGTCGTTCACTGACTCCTTCTGTCTCTACTAACCGTTTGATACGATCTTTTACTGGACTGTGGATAAAGAAGCTGTAGCAGTTTTCATGGTCTTTCAAAACCACATCTGCGCATCTTCCAACAAAGATACAAGAATCATGTTCTGATGCTAATTCATGAATCACCTTTGCCTGAATCATAAATAGTTTCTCTGGTGTCATGATCTCTTCCGTTTCAACACCTGGGAATCTATGTCCGATCGGTACGTTTAATATGTGACTGTAAGTTGCACTTTCTTCGTGGTTCTTTACAAATTCTTCAGACATATCACTTTCTTTGGCAACACGGGAGAGAATTTCTTTGTCATAGAATGGAATTCCTAATTTCTCTGACAGAAGTTCTCCTACTGCCCTTCCACCACTTCCGTATTCTCTGGAAATGCATATGATCGTATTTTTCTTCATATGTAACACCCCTTTTCTTTTAATCCTTGGTGTCTCAAGTACTGTTTTCCTTTTAATACAATTTTATCACATATGATGAAAATTTACTATCTATACTATCTTATTTTTATCCAACTATTAATTCTGCTTCCTTACGATCGCATACTCATCATCCATCTGGAAATAAGGGCAATCCCAGTCGCTGTAACTCATGAATCTTGCCATTTCATCTTCATCTAAATTAATGTCGCATACATAATATTCATAATCTTCGTCATATACATAATTACTGCAGTATTCACATCCTGCACTTTTTTTCTTTGCCATATTTGTTTCCTTTCTTCGTATTTCTTCTATATCTAATCTAATACTTTTATTCTTCCGTGTCCAATTTAATACTTTTCAAAATCTCTGCAAATTCCAATAAAGATTTGCATTTTCCAAACAGCAATGCATCTACTTTGCTTGTATCCTGTACGATATCTGGGATCATCACTGGATTCATTCCTGCCCCGTATGCAGATCTGATTCCATTGATTGCATCTTCTAATGCGATTGCATCCTTTGGATCTACTTTTAGCTGTCTGCATGATTCTACATAAATATCCGGTTCAGGTTTTCCATGTTCGATCATCTCTCCTGTTATGATAGAATCAAAATAGTGCGTAATCTGTTCTCGTTCAAAATTATCGAGTGCATGTTCTCTTGTTGAAGATGTTGCTACTCCAATTTTTAAATTCTTTTCTTTTAACACTTCCAAAATCTCATGCAGTCCTTTTTTGGCTGGTGTTCCGTCTTTTGCCAGATCATAATATGCCTTTCTGTATGTCTGTAAAAATTCATCAAATGGAAAATCATTTCCGTAATGTTCAAGAAAATATTTCTTTCGGTTCGTAAGATTGGTTCCTAATGTATTTACTATATTATACCCTAATGGTCCGTATCCAAGTTTCTCTCCTGCGATATCCCAAGATTTCTGTACGTAGTGTTCGCTGTCAAACATTAAGCCATCCATATCAAAGACAACTGCTTTGATCGTTTTTAACTTTTCAAGATCCATCGTTTCATTTCCGCCTTTCTGTCTGGTCATTTTCTTATGATACCACGGATTTTGTTAGATTTCATCTTGTTTACAAAAATATATCAGACTGTTATCATTATTTTGCAGAAATAAAATTTTCTGCTTTATCTTAAAGGAGGAATTATTTATGAAATCATCATCAGATTTAAGATCTATGTTAAAAAATATCGACCGGAAAGGATATCCGGCATATAAAGGAACTTATGGAATTTATGATTTTGGAAATTATTATTTATCGATCGATCATGTACAGGGGGATCCTTTTGCATCACCATCGAAATTAAGTATTGAAGTTAAAGGGAAAAAAGCTGGATTCCCTGCTGAATTTTATAATGCAAAATACAAACGCATTGCTCTTTGCGATCACCTGACTCGTCTGTTTTATAATGCTTTATCCAAAATATCTTTTCGTGCAAAAGGTTCTGGAAAAAGTGGGTTATTTTCTATCAGCAAATGTGGGCAGGAAGTTTTGGAACGAACTGCCTGTACGATCAATCCTTCAAATGGAGATATTTCTATTCATTTTGAAGTCGGTTTCCCTGCAAATGGTCGAACTGTCAATGGACGTGAATTATCTAAAATGTTATTTGACCTTCTGCCTTCCTGTGCAATCTCTTCATTGTTTTATAAAAATATAGATCAAAAAGCCTTGAAATCTGCGATTGATCTATCTGAAGATCAATATAATATCCGAACAAAACTAGATTCTATGGGACTTGTTGCATTTATTGCAGATGGTTCTATTTTGCCAAGAGAAAGCGGAGTTTCACAAAGGCCTATGAAACATTGCGTTGCTTTTAAATCTCCTGACAGTTATCGTGTATCCTTTGATCTTCCACATCATGGGAAAATTACTGGTATGGGAATTCCAAAGGGTATTACTTTAATCGTTGGTGGAGGTTATCATGGAAAATCAACGTTACTGAAAGCTTTAGAACTTGGTGTCTATGGCCACATCAAAGGAGATGGCCGTGAATTTGTGATCACTGATCCTACCGCCATGAAAATACGTGCCGAAGATGGCCGAAGCATTACAAATACGGATATTTCCATGTTTATCAACAACCTTCCAAACGGAAAAGATACGATATCTTTCTGTACCGAAGATGCCAGTGGAAGTACCTCTCAGGCTGCAAATGTAGTGGAAGCGATCGAAACTGGTTCTTCTTTATTTTTAATTGATGAAGATACAAGTGCTACTAACTTTATGATCCGTGATGAATTGATGCAACGAGTGATTCTTCGTGATCAGGAACCGATCACTCCATTTATTGAACGTGTCAGAGAATTATATGAACGATATGGTATTTCCTCTATTATTGTAGCTGGAAGCTGCGGTTCTTATTTCCACCCAGCAGATCATATTATCCAGATGGATCAGTATATGCCAAAAGATATTACAATGATTGCAAAAGAAGCAGCCAAGGATTTCCCTATAGTATCACTTCCTGAAAACAAACATCCTGATCCTTGTTTTGACCGATGTTTTAAAGCTGGAAATGATCTGAAAAAAGATCGGAGAATTAAAGTGAAAACTCTTGGAAAGGATGCCTTTTCTATTAATAAAGAAACTGTAGATCTTCGTTATGTGGAACAGATTGTTGACAGTGAGCAGACTGCTGCTCTGTCTTATGCTTTGTTATATGCGAAATTGCATTTAATGGATGGAACAAAGAATCTTCGCCAGATTATTGATGAATTGATGAAATTAATTGATACGAAAGGCTTAGCTGCTTTGCTTAATTGTAAATATGTCAATACAAACCTTGCTGTGGTTCGGAAACAAGAGATTATGGCTGCAATTAACAGGTATCGTAAATTGTGATTTGTAGGTAGTTTGATAAGCTGAAGTTATCGAAACCACTAGAGATGTGTATGTTAAACGGTATTGGCTAATAATTTTTGTATTCGCTGACAAAAGATTTTCTTTCTTACGAGGACCTCCTTGAGACTGGTAGCTTCTTTTTTATGTCGTTATCATCATGGAGGTTTTTATCAGTCTATTTATGAAATATCTTGGCTACAAACCTATGGAAAAACTGACTCTTTTGGATGCCAGAACATTTATCCTGGATAAACGCCGCTGTGGTATCTCTGCTTCAACCTGTAACTTTTATAATTCATCCATTGCTTTTTTATACAAATATGTCTTGCACATCCCATGGGATCAGAATCTTGTTCCAAGAATGAAGCGGGATACCAGACTTCCTCAGCTTCTTTCGATGAAACTGTGCCGGAAACTTTTAAACTGCAGACAGTATATTTCGAAGCTTCGGGGACAATATATGGCGAATGATTGAACCCCCATACAATATTATTTTCCATACACACCACCGCAAATTAAAATTTCAGCCACAATTTCATATGCAGAATCCTGCAAATGTATCCCATCAACTGTATACTCTCTAGACAGCTGTCCATCTGCTCCTATCAAATGACTAAATACATCTATATAATTAAAATCGTTTTCCTTGCATAATTTTTTAATCCAGGTATTGATCTTTTGTATCTCTTCATTCGATTTTCCTTCTGCCCACGATGGCATCAGACCGATTCTTTTTGTATATGCCGGATACATGGATTCGATATAAATTTTTGTATCTGGTAGTTGTTTTCTGATTCTAAGTGCCAATCTGATCAATCGTTCGGCTAATGGTTTTGCTCCTGGATACAATGACATTAGGAAATCGTTGGCTCCTCCTTGCATGATGATAATGTCTGGATGATATGGATAAACGTCATAAGATAATCTAGCTCCCATTTCTGCAATTGTGTCTCCTGCAACTCCACTGTTGATAATATCTGCATCGATATCTTTTAATTTATCCATTGGAAAATAATCTGTTAAAGAATCTCCAAACATAACGATTGTTTTTTTCTTATCTTTCATTGTCTACTCCAATATCTTATCTTTAAATTGCTGTTTTTCTTTCATAGAAATATGTAATCCATTTTTGATAAATTGATTGATCGAACCATGATCTTCTTTCATTGTTTTCAGTGCTGCGTTTAAAAACTCTTCTTTTGCCACGAAATAGCCTTCTAATTTTTCAATCTTTTCTTGATGAAATCCTGCCACGTGCAATTTTTTCCGTATTTTTTCGACTCGTCTTATGGCTGCTTTATTTGTTTTTAAGTAATCTTCCATGACATCCTCTTCCGATACATCTAATAAAAATAAAATGATTGCAGAAAGCAAACCACAGCGATCCTTTCCTTCTGTACAGTGCCATAAAACAGATCCATTTTCTGTAGTCATAACCTCTCTTACTGCCTTTGTGATCTGCTGATTGCAGAATTTATTTTGAATCATCATAATATAGATGTCTTTCATATCTGGAAATTCTTGCATATGCAACATCTGTTTTTTAGTTTCTTTTTCACGGCTTACCCCAACCATACTTTCCATAAAAAATGGAATATTCATATAACTTGCTTCTGGTATTTCAAGGTCCGCTTCCTGCTCTACTTCCATTGGTGTCCGTAGATCTAAGATTTTATGTAAATGATATTCATTTGACAAAAGATTCATATCATTTTGCGTAAGTTTCGATAAACGATTGCTGCGGATTAATTTTTTCTCCCGTATCACGGCGCCTTCTGTTGTTTTTAATCCGCCAAGATCTCTTGCATTATCCGCACCTTCCAGATGTATTTTCCCCATGATATCATCTCCATTTCTAGTTTTCATTCATTGTATCTTCTAGTGAAATTCCATCCGTGACATATGATTTTTCATGTTTTTGCTTGTCCAGATATTCTGTCCGGATCTGTGCTTTTGCTTCTTCGTAATCTCGTTTTAGTTCTCTTGCTGATAAAAGTCTGCATCCTTGTCCACGAATAATGATCTGTTCAAGTCCATCAGATGTTGCTACTGTCACATCATATTTTCTCCCGTGAGTATGGGCAAATTTCTCGATATACTGATCGGCAGTTTCTGCTTCTTTTGTGTAGACTACATGGATATTTAGATAATCTGTGATCTCTGTTTCATGACCTTTTACACGATATGCATCAAATACAACGATCAATTCCATACCTTTCATTCCCTGATAGTTACACATTTCATCAAGAAGTTTGCCTCTGGCTGCATCCACATTCGTATCTAATAATTCTTTGAGTTCATCCCACGCATAAATGACATTATATCCGTCAACCAATAAATATTTTTTCGACATATCTCGCTTCACAGAAGATTTTTCAGCGAATGAATGATAATCCTGTTCAATCCTTGCCGCCTTCTTTTTCTTCCATTTACTTTTATTGTGCTGATTTGCGTAAAATGTCTGCTCTAAGATTTTGTCAATCTCATCTGTATCGATCCATTCGTCTTCAATATATGCTCTTCTCTGAGCAATCTCGTCGAATTCTTCTTCCTCTGTTTCTTTAGCTAACACACTTTCTAAATGCATATGTTCTGGAACTTCATCCCACGAAACATTATAACCTGCCCCATGAGAGCAAAATACAGAGCCGCAAGGATTCTCAAGATCATGATCTGGATCGTAACCAGCTTCTTCTATGATTTCTTCTGCATTATGGCAGATATCATATCCATTTAATGTCGTAAATAATCTTCCCATTCCTTTGGAATATGCCAGTACTTCTTTTTGATATCCCTGCATGGTTGAAACTGGTGCTACCCCTTGTAATACCGCCATTTCTTTTGATGTATCCGGTGTTTCAAATGTTCCATGCATTTTTTCGATATCTGTCATGGCTCGTCCTACCATTTGCTGTGGAATCTCTAAGCGAAATTTATAATATGGCTCTAATAAAATGCTTTCTGCCATGCGAAGTCCCTGACGGACTGCACGATAGGTTGCCTGACGGAAATCACCACCTTCTGTATGTTTCTGGTGCGCTCGTCCTGCTGCCAGTGTAATCTTAATATCCGTAATCGGTGCTCCCGTTAAAACACCTCTGTGTTCTTTTTCTAATAAATGAGTCAGGATCAATCTCTGCCAGTTCTTATCCAGTATATCTTCACTGCACTGTGTATCAATGACAACTCCACTTCCTCTTTCTAAAGGTTCTAAAAGCAAATGTACTTCCGCATAATGTCTAAGTGGTTCAAAATGTCCAACACCTTCTACAGTATTTGCTATTGTTTCTTTGTATACAATATTCCCCTGTCCAAATTCGACATCGACATCAAAACGTTCTTTGATCAAACTTTTTAGAATCTCAATCTGGACTTCTCCCATGATCTGAACCTGAATTTCCTGTAATTCCTCATTCCAAATGATATGAAGTTCTGGTTCTTCTTCCTCTAGTTGTCGAAGTTTCGGCAGCATAACAGTCGCACTTGTCTGTTCTGGAAGGATCATCTGATAAGTAAGAACTGGTTCTAACACTGGCTCATAGCCACCCTGTTCGACTCCAAGGCACTGTCCTGGATAAGTGTCACTTAAGCCTGTCACCGCACAGATTCTTCCCGCTTCAAGTTCATTCACTGTCTCATATTTTTCTCCTGAATAAATACGGATCTGATTGATCTTCTCATCACTGCTTGTGATCACTGTTTTGACTTTCAAGTCTTTTCCGGTTACTTTTAAATGAGTCAGCCTGTTTCCTGACTCGTCTCTTGTGATCTTAAAAACACGTGCTCCAAATTGTTCTGGATATTCTTTTTCTTCCGTATAATATCCAAAATCATTTAAAAATTCTTCCACTCCCTGAAGTTTTAATGCTGATCCAAAGAAACAAGGAAAAATCTTACGTTCTGTGATCATTTTTCGAATCTGTTCATCCTCTATCTCTCCAGATTCTAAATACTGATCTAATAATTCTTCATCTTCCATCGCAACAGCTTCATAAAATTCATCACTGTTTTTCGTTCCAAAATCAATACATCCACTGCTTAAGCGTTCTTGTAATTCTTCTAATAAAGCGGTTTTGTCTGTTCCATTTTGATCCATCTTATTGATAAATAAAAATGTTGGGATCTCGTATCTCTTTAACAGGCTCCATAAAGTCAGTGTATGTCCCTGAACTCCATCTGCACCACTGATCACAAGAATCGCATAATCTAATACCTGTAATGTACGTTCCATTTCTGCTGAAAAATCCACATGTCCCGGTGTATCAAGCAATGTCAGATCCATGTCTTCCATAGATACTTCCGCCTGCTTCGAAAAAATGGTGATCCCTCTTGATCTTTCCAGTTCATAAGTATCTAAAAACGCATCTCCGTTATCTACTCGTCCAAATTTTCTTAAGTTACCTGCTGTATATAAAATTGCCTCGGAAAGCGTCGTCTTTCCGGCATCAACATGTGCCAGAATTCCGACACAGATGTGTTTTCTTTTTTCCATGATCATCTCATCCTTTTTTTATATCTATATCTAAGTATATCTGTTTCGATGAGAAAAGTCTAATATCTTATTTTCCAAAAGAAAAAGCAGAAAAACCTGATCATTTTTCTGCCTTTTCTTTATTATTTTTGATTCTTACTATATAAAAATGCTGCGATCCAAGAAGTTACTGGAACTGCCATGATCACACCAAGACTTGATGATAAACCCTGCATGATCTCGATTCCTACCGAATACATATTGATCACTTGCTGGTATTCATAATTGTATGCAAAAATAAATACTAATGTATTGATCGATCCCCCTGTAAAAGCAAGGATCAGTGTATTGGTCATCGTTCCCATCATATCTCTTCCGACATTCATTCCTGATTGAAACAATTCTTTTGTCATCATTTGTGGATTTTGTTCTTTTAATTCGTTTAATGTTGATGCAATCGACATTCCAACATCCATAACAGCGCCTAATGATGCGATTAAAATTCCTGCAAATAGGAGTTCTCCGATCTTTATATCCGTCATCTCTCCTACATAAACAAGATTTTCTATATCCGATACATTATATCCTGTGATTGATGTTACTTGTCCAAAGATTAATGCAAATGCTCCAGAAAACACCACCCCTATGACAGTTCCAAGCATTGCAGCTACTGATTTCTTCGTAATCCCATCGACCATGCACATCGTAACAATCGTTGTAAATGCAACCACCAGTACAGCTGCCAATATTGGCGATATTCCTTTATAGATCATTGGAAGGAAAATAAAAAAGATACAAAGCATTGTAAAGACCAAACTTAAGATTGATGAAATTCCTTTCCTTCCACCGACTGCAACCACGATTGCTACAAAAATGGCTGCCATCAGCCATACCATAGGACCTCTGTTTACACTATATACAGAAGCTACGAATTCTCCATTTGATTCATTCACGATCGCTATGACTTTCATTCCCTTTTTACATTTTGCACCAAATAAATAGCTCTGGGAACTTGTTGCCTCTATTGTTTTTCCTTTATGATCTCCAGATAAAAGTTTTAATTCTACGGTTTGTTTTCCACTTCCACTATTGGATAAATTTCCAGAGATCACTTTTGTTACTTCTGCTTTTTCAAAATTTCTTCCATCTGTATCAAGAAGTTTTGTCTTCTCAATTCCAGAAAATGAAAAAAACAGCAGAAGAAAGAGAATGCCTGCAATCAGCAGACACACTCTTTTCATCTGTTTTTGTTTCATTGTTATTTCACAGTTGCTTTCAGAACTTTACTGTAAGAACCGTAGATTTTCTTACCTTTGACTACTTTGTATGCACGAACCTTTACATAGCATTTCTTCTTTGATTTTAATGATTTGATCGTATAAGTAGTTTTTGTTGTATTTTTTACTTTTGCATTCTTAAAGTTCTTGTTTGCTGCATATTTAATCTCATATCCAGATACAGATGCTTTTTTGATCTTAACTGTTACTTTCTTTTTCCCAGCTTTCAGCGTTGCAGATGCTTTTGCTACTACAACTTTCTTTTCTAATGCTGCTTTTGCATTTGTCAGAGCTTTTAATGCATTTTCTACTTCACTTTTTGTTGCCTTTTTATCTGCTGCAACTTTCTTAGCTCCTGCAAGTGCCTGTTCAAAGACTCTGTAGCTTTGTGTTGTATATGTATTTTTCTGTTTTACAATACTTTCTGCTGCTTTAATTTCTTTATTGAGTGATGCTACATCTCCTTTGCTCTTTGTGATAGAAAATGTTTCGTCAATCTTTTCATCATTGTCTGTACGATATGTATTGATCGTTAAATTGTTTTCTGTCACGTCTACAACAGAATATGTTGGAACATCTTCTTGCCAGCGGTGTGCAATGTATGTCTGCTGTCTTGGTACCAGATCATAATACTTACTTCCTGAAGAAGAACCAGCTGTCATATAAAGGACACCTTCTGGATTGATCACAGAACTTCCTTGTTTTTTGACAGTTTCAATTGCTTTTTCATCCATGATACTCTTAAGGTATGATAAGTATTTCTGGTCTTTTTCATCTGTGCTGTCATTTTTGATATTTGCTGGTGCTACAGTTCTTGTTGTTGGATTTTCACCCGCATCCATATCTTTCTTTAATTCTGCATCAAACTCATCGTCTGTATAATCATTGGCTTTTGTTCCGCCTAATAACATTTTAGATCTGGAATATGCATGATCATGACCTGTTAATACCACGTCAACATCATTTTGTTCAAAAATCGGTGTTAACTGGTATCTTAAATTTGTGATCTCTGGCTCGTTGGAATGTTCTGCTGAACCATAGATATCCTGATGCAGTGTTACGATTCTCCATTTGCAGTCTTTATTTGCTGCAACTGTCTGCTCAATAAACTGTTCATGTTCTGCTACATTGGTATCTTGTGTATTTAACATGATAAATAAGGCATTTCCATATTTGAAATAATAATCTCCACCAACTACCTTATTACTCCCAAGCTCACTGGCATTGGTTCTGTTAAAATGATAGGTATAGTTTGCGTTATCTGCATCATGGTTACCTACCGTTGTCGCCACTGGAAGTGATTTTAATGCTTCCGGACTTAAATATCCAGTATATTCAATCTCACTTTTTGATGCATCTTTGTTTGGTGATTTTTTCTTTGTTGTCTGAATCTGGTCACCTGCAGATACGACAAAACTTAACTTGTTATCTGTCTTTTCTAATGCCGCATTTAAAGTGGATGACCAGTTAAACGCATCACTTTTTACTGCATTAGACTGTGCATCGTAAAATTCTTTACTGTCTTTTCCTTTTAATTCATTGGAAGATCCGATCTGTGGGTCTCCCACAAATGCAAATGAAAAGTCCTTTTTAGATTTCGTTGTATATGCAGCTGGTTTTGTATAGCCATTTCCGTTGTCATAACTATAATAGTATGTTTTATTTTCTTTTAATCCTGTTGCTGTTACTTTATTAGAATTATATGTTCCACCATTGCTGTCCTGCTCATCTTTTACTTCTGTTTGTTCTGCCTCGTATACTTTGGCATTTTTCATATTACGTCCTTCACCAATGATCAGTTTTGGAACATTACTATCTTTCTGATCTGGAGAAATTGCTTGTACTTTGGCTTCCACATCCGCATTTGAATTATTATCATTTGTCTGTTTTGGTGTGTACCATGCAAAATTCAGTTCTGTTGCATTACTTCCTGGTGATAATGAAATTTGTGTCCAGTCATTTTTTAAAGTTTCCCATTCTTTCTGCCAACGATTCCACTGCGTCGTTGTTCCCATTGTCTGTGCAATTTCTGCTGCGTTTGACTTGCCATCTGGAGCCGCACTTGCAAATACTGGAGCTGCATTTGCCGCAGAAAGTGTCAATGCTAATGCACTGATCATCATTTGTTTTCTCCAATTAGATTTCATATATACCTCCTAATACTCTTGCTTTTAGCATTTTCCTTGTTCATTAAAAAATTTTATCAGATATATGTAAATTCTAATTTCAAATAAATGTAAACATTTTGTAAAATAACAAGGATATATGAAGTTTTATGTTTCTTCATATATCCTTGTTGTTATTTTTCAAAATGCTTCAACAAAATACTTTCTGCTTCCGAATTCCACAACCCTCCATGATTACTGCATGCGTCTGCCAATTGTGCGAATACTGGATCAGTTTCTCCAAGCTTTCTAAAATCTTCAATTGCTGTAAGCGGGAGATCTATCTGTGGGTAGATGATCTTTTTAGACCCTGGCATTTTCTTTAAATACAAAGTCGTATCTACGATTGCATTGATTCCACCAATATGTGTGATTCCTATTGCCGGGTTCATCTTTTTATTCTCAATCAGTTCAAGTGCTTCGACCATATCAGATCGTAATCCTCCTGAAGATCCAATCAGTTTGGTCTTTAAATAATGACTTCCATAGATATTCATTCCTGCACGATAGTTCTTATCAGCTGTAGCTGCATAAATATTCATACAACCATCCATTGCCATAATGCGGTTTCCTATCTCTGCTACACATTTTGGGGGTGCATAAACAAAGACATCATCATAGCCTTTTTCATTTGTCATTGCTAATAATACTGGTACAGAGTCTGTTACCATCGATGGATTGATATAGTATAGTTCTACTCCGTGTCTCCTGCCTTCCTCAACCGGAATGATCTTCCTGACTTTCTCTAAACGTTCCTTATTCGTATCGGTGATCACTAAACGCTTGGGTTTCCTATCCATTTCAAGTACATATCGAATGGCCATAAGCCCCATAGGTCCTGCTCCTCCGAGAATGATCGTATTCCCACCTTCTTTGATGCCTGATATATGATCATGAGATCCTTGTTTACTGTGATAATTTGAGTGGAAACTGCTTACTACACTGTATAATGCCTGTGCCTGAGCAAGCTCATAAAACGCTCCGGCTTCTCTTTGTATCAAACATCCTTTCTCTATAACATCTCCCGGTACAATACAATAGGTAGCTGCTCCACCAAAATATGGGTAAGAATATCCTGGTGATTCAATCTGAAGTGGAATCTCAGGTACGATCACAAATTTCTTTCCTTCCTGATATTCATCCTTCCATCTTTCTCCTACCTTCGCAATTGTTCCTGAAAATTCGTGTCCGATCAGTACTGGTTTCTTCTTAATATTCTTTGGTACTCGTAAATGCCGCTGTGCCAAAGTGATCTCTTTTAGCGTTGACATAGCAATCCCATTACATTCAATCTTCAACAGTACTTCATCTTCTGTGATATCAGGGATTTCAAATTCTTCCAGACGTATATCTTTGACTCCATAGAGTCTGACTCCTTTGATCTTCATGGTCTTTCGCCCCCTAAGTTTGTCAAATGTCAATGTCGCATTATGATAATTGTTCAATTAGTCTTTTTTATTATAACATAGGATGAAGGGAAAAAGAACTGGTAAAATTGTGCGACGGTAGGATTTCGTATATGTTAAAGGAGATTGGCTGATAATTTTTGTATTCATTAACAGAAGATAAAAGAAATCTATTACTTAAAAATATAAATCAATACATTAAAGCATACACACCGCCTTAAATTTTTCAATCTTGTGAATTGTCCACACTATAAACTTCTGGTATATGATAAAAAATAAATAAGCAACCGAAAGCGATGCATTGGAATTTTGCCATATTTTGAACAAAATTCCACCGCAGCACTTTCAGTTGCTTATTTATTTTTTATCATATACTCGAAATCTACAGTTGGCCAACACACAAATTTATTTCCCTTGATGTTTCAATGCTGCCTCAACAAATCCCTTAAATAAAGGATGTGCCTTATTAGGTCTAGATTTGAATTCAGGATGTGCCTGTGTTGCCACAAACCATGGATGTTCTGGAATCTCTACCATCTCTACGATTCTTCCATCTGGTGAACATCCAGATAACATCATTCCATTCTCCTGAAGAACATCACGATATTTGTTATTTACTTCATATCTGTGACGGTGTCTTTCATGGATTTCTTTTTCTCCATATAATTCATATGCCTTGGATCCTTCTGTTAATACACATGGATAAGATCCTAAACGTAAAGTTCCTCCAAGATCTGTAACTCCATCCTGATCTGCCATAATATGAACCATTGGATGTGTTGTCTCTGGATTAAATTCCTTGCTGTGTGCATCTGCAAATCCTAAGACATGGCGTCCGAATTCTACTAATGTAAGCTGCATTCCTAAACAAATTCCAAGATATGGAATCTTATTTTCTCTTGCATATTTGATCGCACAGATCATTCCTTCAATACCACGATCTCCGAATCCACCTGGAACTAAGATTCCGTGAACCCCACCTAACATCTCATCTACATTGTAAGAGCTGATTCTCTCTGAATCTACCCAACGGATCTTAACATTGGCAGAATTAGCAACTCCTGCATGCTCTAATGATTCAACAACACTGATGTATGCATCATGTAAAGATACATATTTACCAACTAAGGCAATTTCTACCTGATGTTTTGGATGTTTCCAAGCATCGATCATCTTCTTCCAATCATCAAGATCTGGATCTGGGCATGGCATATTTAAACATTCACATACTTCGTGTGCCAGATGTTCTTTCTCCATCATCAGAGGTACTTCATATAATACTTCTGCATCTAAGTTCTGAATGACTCTTGAACGGTCTACATTACAGAACTGAGCAATCTTTCTCTTGATCCCGTCATCTAATGGATAATCTGAACGACAAACAAGGATATCTGGCTGGATTCCCATTCCCTGTAAATCTTTCACACTTGCCTGTGTTGGTTTTGTCTTTAATTCTCCTGAACTCTTTAAGTATGGAATTAATGTTACATGAATCAAAATGCAGTTTTCATGTCCTACTTCATGCTGGAACTGTCTTAATGCCTCTAAGAATGGCTGACTCTCGATATCTCCGACTGTTCCTCCGATCTCGATGATCGCTACTTCCTGATCACTTGGATCTTCGCTTCTGTAAAAACGGCTCTTGATCTCATTTGTTACATGTGGGATTACCTGTACTGTGTTACCACCGTAATCTCCACGACGTTCTTTGGATAAGATACTCCAATATACTTTACCTGTTGTAACGTTTGATTTCTTGTTCAGTCCTTCATCGATAAATCTTTCATAATGTCCAAGGTCTAAGTCTGTCTCTGCTCCATCATCTGTTACGAAAACTTCTCCGTGCTGGATTGGATTCATTGTTCCTGGGTCAATGTTGATGTATGGATCAAACTTCTGGCTTGTGACATGATAGCCTCTGGCTTTTAGTAATCGTCCCAGAGAAGCTGCCGTGATTCCTTTACCTAATCCAGATACAACTCCTCCTGTGACAAATACGTACTTTACTGGCATGTTTTTTCCTCCTATATGTGAATTACTACTACTTTCTTATATTATTCCATTCAAAACAATATCATATCATATTATTTTTCATTTGTCATTGTGATTTCTTAAAAATGCAGAAAAATGGTTCTGATCCTTTTAAACTATAAAAGAATCAGAACCCTTGTTGTCATCATGCAAAAGAGAAAGTGCCTGTATCACATTATCTAGATAGAGGATTGTAGATAAATAAAATGATTGTTGATGATGATCTAAATTACAAATGTTTGAGATTCTTTGGGGTATGGGCGATGAATCATCGCAGGAAAACCTAAGATCTCGATCTGTTTATTATAGGGGAGTTATGTGCTACAAGCACTTTCTACCCATAATTTACCATATCATTTTATTTTTGTCAATTATTTCCTTTACTTTTTTTGTAAAAATTTACATAATTATCATCATGATCACTATCAACTAAAGAAACGATCTGATTTTCACTATTTCCATAGCTATATGTCCAGTTCCCAAGTTCTCCATTCTGGGCATTCTTCTTTGACAAAGATACAGAATTAAATTCTTCTAACCATTTTTGTGCATCTTCAGATGCAATACCCATTTTCTCAAAGCATGCTTTCATAAATATATTTTCTTCTTTTGTAAATCCTTTTAATTCATCTGCCTTGTCCCAGTAAATCAATAACTGCTTGATCTTGTGATCCTTCATAAAGATCTGGACATTTTTCTTGGCATACAGACCCTCATCATTATAGGAACGAAGAATAATTTCCTTTGAAGATGCTCCACTTTGATCCGCTATGACTGTCCATAATGCTCTTCCGCTTTGTGGAAGTTCTGATAGATTGCTCTTTATGCCAAGTATTTTGTTTGCATCAAAACGAATGATAAAACGCTTGTAATTATAGAAAATTGACAAACCATTTTTCTCGAATTTATGCCATTTATCTGTATTATGAAGCAAATATGTTTTATTTCCTGCTTTTACTTTGATTCCTGCCTGATCATTTTCACATTGTTCCATCCACTTTTTAATACCCTTGTATCCGGATTTTTCCATCATATTGATCAGTTTGGTATCCTTCATGGAAATCTGGGCTGTTCCATTGATGCATACTTTATGCTCATCATCTGTTGCATATAAAAGTCCATCCTTATAATGCCATTTCAGAGCTCTGACATCTTGTTTCTCTGAATCTGTCAGTTTTTGATAATTTTCTTCCAATGTATTATCTGGTCTTTGGATAATCTTATAAAATCCTGTGTCATCATAGCTGTCAAAATCTTCATCAGAATCAATGTCCTCATCGGATTTCTTTTCAGCGAACTTGTCAGCTACAACATTTTCTGCAAACAACCGCATTTCATATTCTCCAGTTGACCCAATGCCAATATTTGATGCCCATTCATCATAACTGCTGCTGTTACTTAAAAACTGTGCTGCAATCGTATCATCTGATCTTATGATCTTATATAATGATTTCAGCCATTTATCATTTTTCGCTGTTCCTGCTTTTGAGGATTCATCTGCTGTCTTTTTAATTTTATTTTTTGTGATAAGATTTCTTTCCTTCGCAGAAAGACGGATCGTTGATACAAATTTTTCTCCATTCACTAAAGGATAGATGAATAATGCGGCTGCTGCACAAAATCCAAGAAAGATTCCTGCCTGTTTTACTCTTCTTCTTTTTTTCAACGATACCTGATACCATTTTTTCTGTAGTTTTGATGGATGTCGGTAAAGCACAACTCCCACTGCGATCAGAAATGCTAAAAGAAGCAGTGGCAATAAGATAATGATCACTCCCAATGATAAGCTCATATACATTATGCTTCCCTCCTTTTTCTATGTCTTCTTACCATATAAAATACGATACTTGCAATAACTACTGCGATAACGCCGCCTTTATATGACTGAATCTTAAATCCTATTACTACTATGAACAATGAAACGCAAAATGGGAAAATCCATAAAAACAGTTTCTCCATCCATGGAAAATACATGAAATTATTTCGTTTTGCCATATCTGCCTTTTTAAATACATAGAAAGCAACTGCGAAAAATACCAGTATAAGCAGAATCTGAATTAAAAGGATCTGTACAAAATGATCAAACGATGCCATTGTTACAGTCTGGTGTACACCCTCATCCCACACGCATTCTTCTGATATTGGTCCATTTTCAAAAAATGCTGCCATCCACCATCCATTAAGCATCCCACCTGGAAGAAGATTCACTTTCGGCATGACATAGTCCATAAATACGGGAAAACACATTGCTCCCACTCCAATAGCTCCTGCGATCCATGGTCTTTTACAGATATTCTGAAAAAATACTGCTACGGCATAGATCAATGTCAATGAAATCCACATAAATAAAAGATATACACACAAGTGGAAGACATTATCATTCCCAAGCAATAATTCTCCATTTGTACATGACGATAATTTCATCTCATACCATGACTCTGCCTGAATTCTCATCATGATCATTCCAAAGAAAAAAAACAGCCACGGAATCGTATATATCATCATTCCGATAATCGTTCTGACCAGAAAGATCTGGCCTCTTTTTACTGGCAGCTGCATTAAAAATTCACCGCATTTTGAAATACTGCTTTCCCGATACTGCATGATTGCAACAAAACTGATTGGTATCATCAGTATCATAATAAATGATTCATAATACTGATTGAGCGTTCCCAAAAATAGATTTCCATAGTTGTCATAAATATATCCATCAAAGTTATTGATCTGATTTCCAGTTCCTGCAATATCACTTGCAATCGCGCCTTGTAACACAAACCATACCACGATCGTAAACGCCAATGTTATGATCAGCATATTTCTTTTTTCATGCTTAACAAGCCCTCTCATAATGTTTCCTCCTTATTGTCTGAACCAATGAGACTGCAACATAGCATCCTGCAAAGATCACTGCAAAATATATCAACAGATGCATTCCGCTTAACTTCTGCATGATCATTCTATAGCTGTCCCCATTTCCCATGATGCCTTTATTCCATGCTATCAACTCATAAATCCTGTTGTACAGAGTTCTTTCATAATTAAATACCTGTTGATTTATTTCATGATTGCTTACTGCATTGAAAATTACAAATGACAGTCCGACCGTCATGACCAGCTTGTTTTCTATCCTTGACAACCTTGTCAGCATTCGATTCTGTGCCAGGTTCTGTCTTATAAATTTACGCTTTGCAAACCACAGGCATAACCCCCCTGCTGCTATAAATGCTGCAATACAGATCAATGATGTATTCATATATTGTGCTTTCCAGATTAAATTTGTATCCAATATACTTATATCCAACTGATAATTTAATGGATACAAGAATCGACGATCATACGCTGAATAGATCATCCTTTCAAAGATTGCATATTTATATGTTTTGATTTTAAATACCATCTGAATTAAAAATGCTGTATTCTGAATAATGATTGGAAGCATCACATAAATGCTGATCACTGCCAGAATCAATCCCTGCCAGATATAAGCTGTCACTACAACTGCAAAATGTGTAACCGCACAAAGTGCAAAGCAGAATGCTGCATTTAATAATGTACATACAATGATATTTGTAAGTGATTCCTTACTTGGAATCATTGTAAGTTTTACTGCAAAGAAAATTCCATAAACGACCTCTGCGATCATCAGTGATACAAGAAGCCCTGCTGCACTTTTTTTATAAATATCTTTTTTGGTCCATGGCAGACTGTATATATACTGCTGCTTCTTACTTTGCTGTAGCTGATATATGATTCCTCCAGATAATGCTGCAAATAAAACCCATATCAATAACCATCCATTAATTATGGAATCCATTAATGTCTGTGGGAATCCATCATAAGGATATTTTATATTTAATATATAAATTCCATAGATCAATGCCACTGGCGGAAGCACCAGATAATATTTCTTAAAAAATTTCATCTCCTCATCTCCCTCTTAGCGATTGCTGTAGACGAATACTTCCTCTAAACTTAATGGAATCTCTTCTACCACAATAGCTCCTGCTTGTTTTAATGCCTCGAAAATTGGCTGTCCATACCCTTCTAACACAACTGTGTACACGCTTCCAAGATTGGAATATGTGATCACTCCAGGAAGTTCTTTGAAGATCTCACTTCTTGCTTCTCCAAATACGACCTGTAATTTTGTAAATCTTTCTTTCATCTGATCCATCGTTCCATGATAAAGGATCTTTCCTTCCTTCATCATGCTTGCGGAATCACAGAAACTTTCTAAATCTTTCAGATCATGAGAAGATATAAACACACTCATTCCGTTCATATCAACTTCATTGACAATAAAGTCTTTAATCTGTTTTTGTACGATCACATCAAGCCCTGACATTGGTTCATCCATGATCATGACTTGTGGATGAATAGACAAGTTCAACATCGCAGCTAATGACATTGCCTGCCCTTTTGATAATTCCCTGATCCTTTTACTTACATCTAATCCGATACTCTGATTGTAGTCTTTAAATGCTTTCTCCTCGAATGTCGGGTACATCTGTTTATAAAATTCAATCATCTCGTCAATGTGGTACCCGTCAAAATACTGGTTGCTGTCTGCAACATATCCTACCTTTGCTTTTACTTTTGGATTCTCAAAAACTTCTTCACCGCAGATTAATATCTGCCCCTGATCTTGTTCGTAGATTCCTGTGATACACTTGATCAGTGTTGTCTTTCCACATCCATTTCGTCCTACCAGCCCATGAATGCTCCCTTCTTCTACATCAAGATTGATTCCATGAAGAATCTCCTGTTTTCCATATGATTTTTTTACGTCCTTTAGTTCGATCACTTTCATATCCTATCCCTCCAGATCCTGATAAATCTCATGTATCAGATTTGCAATCTTCTCTTCGTCATATCCTTCATAACGAAGTTCACTTAATATCTCCTTCAGACTTGTTTTAATTTCCTGCATCTTTCCTTTATCCACCTCTTGTGAAGCATTTTCTGCTAAAAATGCTCCCTTTCCTCTGATTGTTACGATTACTTTCTCTTTCTCAAGTAACTGATATGCTTTCGCTACAGTATTCGGTGTCACACTCAGCTGTAACGCAAGTTTCCTGACCGATGGCAGTCCATCTCCTGGTTTTAAGTAGCCCTTCCATGCTGCTTCTTTTACCTGTTCCATGATCTGTTCATAGATTGCTTTCCCGCTTGCCGGATTAATTCGAAACACATTGGCACCTCCTTATTGTTTTTATCTTATCGCACTGTATCACTAACTGTACTAACTGTATCACTTCATGTGATACAGTTATCATATACACTTTTTATTTATTTGTCAATCTGTTTTTTATTTTTATACAAAAAAAGAAAAAGACCCTAAAGCTTCTTAATTGAAACTTCAAAGTCCTTCTCCAAACGAATTGTATGAATATATAGAGGTTCATCACTTTCACGATGAGAGAAAACTGATTGTTCTGCTCTTAACTGTTTTCTTAGGCTAATAATTCTTTTGCAGCATTCCCAATTGTTGTGATGATAAAGTAGCAGCTTGTTGCTCCTGCATCAAGAACACCTCTTGAACGTTCTCCCAGACGACTTGCACGACCGATCTTCGCTACAAGATCTTTTGTTGACTGCCATCCTTTCTCTGCTGCTTCATTCATTGCATCTAAACATTCTGCAAAATCTTTTCCAGCTTCTTTTGCTTCTACAAATGCTTCCTTCGCTGGTACTAATGTATCGATTAAAGATTTATCTCCTACCTGAGCAGGACTAATATCCTGAATTCCTTCTACAGCTCCTGTGATCATATCTGCAAATACATCTACTGTGATATCATCTGCATCTTCACATGCCTGAGCCATCTCATCAAATAACATTCCATAGAGAGGTCCCATTGACCCACCGATATCTTCTAACAGTGTCTCTCCAAGTGTTGTCAATCCTTCTGACAGATTATATGTAGTTCCTTCTAATTTCTTCTCACACATTGTGAAACCTTTGTTCATGTTAATTCCATGATCCCCGTCTCCGATCTTACCATCGATTTCACTTAAATAATCTCTTTCTTTTTGGATTGTCTTAATCAACTGATCTACGATAACTCCAGCTTCTGCATTTTTAAAACTTGACATAATTTACACCTCTTTAAATTAATATTGTACTTATCTTATCTATGTTTATTTTAGCATACAATCTTTTTCTACTGAAATGATTTTCAGTTCAAATATAGCACCTGTTATGGTGCTATATTTCACTCTAAGGGTGTAATTGATTCATATTATATTCTATGTTTATAAAATGTATTTCAAGATATCTTCTGGATTTTCTGCAATATAAGTTGCATGGTTTGCTTTAAGTTCTTCTGCTCCTCTAAACCCCCATGCAACTCCAATTGTGTCCATTCCAGCATTTTGTCCTGTCTTCATGTCTGTTTCTGAATCTCCGATATACAAAATCTCAGCTGGTGATAATTTCATTTTATCTGCAATTTCTAATGCAGCTGCTGGATCTGGTTTCTTTGGAATGCCTTTACTTTCACGTTCTCCATATACTGCTACCATAGGTGTTTGTACAAAAAATTTGTTAACCAAAGCTTCTGTATAGTCACTTCGCTTATTTGAATTGACAGCTGTCTGTATTCCATTCTTATGCAGTTCATTGACCATTTGTAAAATACCTTCATATGGAATCGTTTTATTCAAATATCTTTTATGATATGCCTTGGCAAATTGTGCTAGTACTTCATCGATAAACTGTTCATCCTTTTGTCTTTCCTCTGGCAATGCTCTTGTGATCAATTTACGGAATCCATTTCCTACCATCATTTTACATTTTTTTGTATCATGTTGTGGAAAATGATATAGCTGCATCACATCATTTACACTATCTGTCAAATCTTCTATGGTATCTAGTAATGTTCCATCAAGATCAAATATGATTCCTTTATATTTTTTCATTTTTCTTTTCCTTCCTATCTATGATTTTGCTAAAATCTTTTTATTTTTGAAATTATTCTTATTATACAATTAATCAACTCTAATATCAAAAAAAGAATCCTTACATCATATATCTGATGCAAAGATTCTTCTATATACTTTCTTATTTTACAATTCTTCTTACACAAACAATACTGCGGTAATTTGCTCTTTGAGAAATCTTAATTCCTGTTTTTCTGCTGCTTGCATGTACAATCTTTCCATTTCCAATGTACATAGCAACATGTCCATTATAACAGATGATATCTCCTGGCTGTTTCTGGCTGTAAGATACTTTTCTTCCTGCGCTTCTTAATTCAGATGAAGATCTTGGAAGCTTATATCCAAATGAACGGTATATAGAACCAATAAATCCAGAGCAATCTGCTCCACGATTTAAATCAGTTCCACCCCATACATAAGGATTCCCAACAAAGCGCTGTGCAAATTCAGCTACTGTCTGTCCCTTCTCATATGTACTTCCTGTTAATGAAGGAGCTTTTGTACCAACATATACATACTGTTTTGGTACATATCCTGTCTTCCCTGCTACAGAAACTTTTCTCCAGCTTCCGCTTGTTCCATATACTGTAACCGCAGTTCCAACTTTTAATGTTTTTAATACTTTTGCTTTCTTTGACTTTCCTGTTCTTAATCTTGTCCAATGTCTGAAGATTTTCCCACTATAGCCTTCTGCAGCTTTTACTTCTTTCTTAGGTGCTGTTGTTAATGTTGTACTAAATATAAATAAAAAGACTAATGAGAAAATTGTTATTTTCTTTAATCGTGATTTCATTCAAATCCCTTTCAATTGTTACACTTCTGTTACATACTTGACAAGTCTAACATAAACTAATACAAATGTAAAGAAAATAACGTATTGTTTTAATTTTTGTAATGAATAAATGCAATAATTGTAAAATTTATTATTTCTAATAATACAAAAAGAGACCTGATAAATCAGATCTCTTCAGCGTGGGCGAGAAGATTCGAACTCCCGGCCTTCTGGTCCGTAGCCAGACGCTCTATCCAGCTGAGCTACGCCCACATATTTAATTGTCATATTTGACAACTCAGATGTTATTCACATCTAAATGCCGCAGACCGGAATCGAACCGGTACTCGATTTAACTCGAACAGGATTTTAAGTCCTGCGCGTCTGCCAGTTCCGCCACTGCGGCATATACATACCTTAAATATCTGGCATATAAGTGGGACCAATAGGACTCGAACCTATGACCCTCTGCTTGTAAGGCAGATGCTCTCCCAGCTGAGCTATGATCCCAAATGATTGGTTTTAAACACAATCTAGCGACCCGGATGGGAATCGAACCCACGACCTCCGCCGTGACAGGGCGGCGCTCTAACCAGCTGAGCCACCGGGCCAGAATGTAAAATATTTATTTAATTAAATGGACCCTCGGGGACTCGAACCCCGGACCGATCGGTTATGAGCCGATTGCTCTAACCAACTGAGCTAAAGGTCCGTTTAAAGCCGTTGACCGGACTTGAACCGGTAACCTGCTGATTACAAATCAGCTGCTCTGCCAATTGAGCCACAACGGCATATTAGACGATATCACTCATTTATGAATCGCAATGACTCCAACGGGATTTGAACCCGTGTTACCGCCGTGAAAGGGCGGTGTCTTAACCACTTGACCATGGAGCCTTATATCCGACCGCTTCACGGTCTTAATACTTTATTCAGTATCAAACTCCCCGAGCCGGGCTCGAACCAGCGACAGCACGGTTAACAGCCGTGTGCTCTACCAACTGAGCTATCGAGGATTATTAAGGCATATACCTTCAAAACAACATACAAGAACTATTCACATCTCTTACACTCTAGCCTTCTTTGGTTAAAGCCTCGACCGATTAGTAACAGTCAGCTCCATGCGTTACCACACTTCCACCTCTGCCCTATCTACCTCGTCGTCTTCAAGGGGTCTTACTACCTT
>NZ_CYYH01000011.1 GCF_001404655.1 Anaerostipes hadrus
TTATAATACGTTTCTTCCGTACATAGCATCCTGTTCTTTTCTTAACTTGTAGATCAGTGTGCTCTTATCTAATTCGATATCATCATATGTAAGCAGCTGTCCCTTCTTGACATCTCTCTTCATGACAGCTTTGTTTGTTACTAATCCAAATGGTACATATCCCTTAGCGTTAGATTCTTCTGCTGTTGCGATAGATCCATGTGTTGTGTATCCTCCGATACCATCAATTGTCTGTCCTGCTTTCAGATCAATCTTCGCTCTTGTGATACATTCTGATACTAATCCATCGATTGGTACGCATGTAACTTCTCCGTCGATAACGGCTTTTGCTACTGTTAATGGTGTCTCTAAGTTGCACAGATGGAATGGTCTGTATAATGTCCATAATGGTCCAGGTCCCATGCTGTGGTATCCCATCTGGTATGCGATCTCTTCGTTTGGTGTGGATACTGTTACGAAGACTCCTGGTGCGATTCCGTTTACATATTCTACAACTCCATGTTTATTTAAGATTCCACCGTCTTCTTTNATCAGTCCTGTGTAGTTAGACATCGCTGTCATCTCTACCATTGTCTTTGTTCCGTCTTTGAATGCACATAACATCTTTGGACTCATGACACGGCGTGTTGCTTCTTCTAAGACTGTGTCTGGGTTGCATTCGTAGTCGATCTTGTTATTCTTTCCTTTCCCCATGACTTCCACGTTCATTCCCATGGCTTTGGCAAAGCTGTATAATTCCATGACTGCTCCAGGTTCATCTCCTGCGGATCCTGTGTAGATGACTCCTTCTTTCTGAGCTAATTTCTTTAAGTATGGCCCGATAACTACGTCTGTTTCTACATTTAACATAACGACGTGTTTTTTATTCTTCATTGCGTCTGTTGCTACTTTTGCTCCGACATCTGGAACTCCTGTTGCATCGATCGCACACTCTACTAAGTTTGCCTGTGATACGAAGTTTGCGTCTTCACATGCTACATATTTTCCTGCTTCCATTGCTGCATTGGCATCTGCAAGTGTTTTTGCGATCACGATATCTTCATCAGATACTCCGGCATATTTGAATGCATGGACTGCATTTTCTACTTTGATATCAGATACGATGGCTGGTGTGATACCGTTCATCAGTACCATCTGTGTTACCATTCCTCGTCCCATCTGTCCGGCACCTACGATACCAGTTTTGATGATTTTTCCTTCTTCCTGTCTTTTGATTAATTTTTGATCCATGTTTAACATAATCACATTCTCCTTATCTTATATATAAAAATTAATAAGTGCTAAATTAATATAATTCAATGACACCGCCAACGGCTAAATCTTCTGCTGTCAGCTTGTTTCCTTCAAGAGAGATACATCCCGGACGTTCTGCCTCTGATCCTCCCTTGAAATCTAATGTGCAATGTCCAAGTTCTGCCCATGTATGAGGTGCCTCCCATCCGACAGCACTGACTTTGAATTCTTTATTTCCAATCTTTAATGTATCTCCAACAGCTGGATCTTCTTTCAATTCAGCTTTTGTATGAAGTACCGATAATTCTGCAAGTTCTGGTGGTGCATCTTCGTTAAAAATGATGATAAAGTTCATATCTTCATCTTCCAGAAACGCTAACGCATCTGGTCCAAGTCCAACGATTTTAGACTGATATTTCATATTTCTACCTCCTGTGAAATCTATGTTTATTAATACATTCCAATACTAAATGCGAACGCGATCAGTACCGCTAATGGTCCTGTGATCAGTCGTTCAAACAATACGGCTGGAACACCATATTCAATGGTTTCTGAATCTGCTTCTCCAAGGGATAATCCAACCGGAATAAAGTCACATCCTGCCTGTGCATCGATTGCAAACAAAGCTGGAAGTGCATACTGTGGAGGAATATTTCCAAGTGCAAACTGTGATCCCAGCAATGTTCCGACTACCTGTGCGATAACAGCTCCTGGTCCAAGGACTGGAGAAAGGATTGGAATACCACAGATAAACGCGATCGCTACCATTCCTGGCAATGTAGAACAGATTGGTGAAATTGTTTTTGCAATGACATTTCCAAGTCCACTGGCTGAAATGATACCAAGCAGTGTAGCTGTAAATGCCATAAATGGAAGGATTGTACCAACAACCATCTCTATCGTGTCACGACCTGCCTGAAAACAGATATTTACAACACGTCCGACTACTTTACCAATGCGGACAACGATATTTTCTTTCTTTCCTTCACTTGCTTTTGCAACTTCTTCTTTTGCCTGTGCTTTTGACTTTGGTTCTGGAGCAGTGCTTGCTTGTGTCTGTTTTGTTTCCTCTGATACTTTCTGTGTAATATGTCCAGCATAACCAGATTCAAAAATATCATTTTCTGTAACTGCTGATACATAAATCTCTGGTGTGATATATTTTGCTAATGGTCCAGCTTTTCCTACTGGTTCAATATTTACTGTAAAAATTCCTTTTTTAGGATAAACTCCGCAGCGGGCTGTACCACCACAATCTACAACAGCTACTAAAACTTCATCATCTGGAAGAGTTTCCTTAAACCCGTCAATAGCCTCTCCTCCTGTCATTTCTGCAATTTTTTGTGCTACCGGATGGATTCCTCCACCTGTAACGCTTAAAATCTTATTACATTTTTCTGTAGGTACAATGGTTAATGGTCCTCCCCATCCACCACTTCCGGCTTTAATCGTAATTGTTTTATACATATTGGGTTTCTCCTTTCCTTAATTAGATTTCTTACTTAATACTGCATAAATTTTTTCGCATAGGATACCACGGATCAAAATAACGATCACACCTACGATGAAATATCTTACTGCAAGATTTCCAATTGATAGTCCCAGTTTCTGGATACCTGTTGCAATTCCCATGTATACGAATAACTCTCCTGCATTTGCATGTGGAAATAATCCAGTGACTGGATGACAAAATGAAACTGTCGCATCATAAAAAGCTGCTTTATGTTCTTTCTTTAAAAATCTTCCAAATGTATACATTGCTGGGTTCGTTAAAAAGATAACAGCCATAATTGGTAACAATGTATAACGAAGAATTGTATATTTTGTAATCTTCTGGCAAAACTTTTCTACTCTTTCTACTCCAATAAATCCTATCAGTGCGTTAACTGCAGTCATCAGACAGATAACCAAAGGAATGATTCCTGTTACCCAGCTCATAAACTGCTCCCCACCTGCATTGAACAATCCTATAAAGCCATTTGCAATGTTTGAAATAACTGTCATAAATAAATTTTCCTCCTTTTTAATGTTTACCTATGATAATTTTTCATTTTCTTTCTATATAAATGTCTCTCCGAACACCTCATCCTTCTAATCGGGCCCTTTGATCTACATTGGACTTTGGTATCCTTTGTTCCATATATATCATTATTTTACATTTGTTCTTATTTTTTTCTTTTTCTTATTCATTTTTTCTTGAATTTCTGCGATTTTTACAATATAATTTTGTTAAAAAGATGTTACATTTGTGCTTTTCATGATTAAAATTACATTTATAAAGGATTATGCCTATGAAAAAAATAGAAAACAATGATGCTATGTTAGATCGAATCACTTTGATCGCAACTTTGTATTACAAAGACAAACTCTCTCAACAAGAAATTGCCAAGAAACTTAATATTTCAAGACCATGGGTATCAAAACTTCTTACCCGTGCTGAAGAACTCGGTATCGTTAAGATTGAAATTGAGTCTCCAATCCTTGGAAATACTCAGCTTGAGCAACGACTCTGTGATAAATACCAGCTTGAATATGCGTGTGTTATCGACAACTCTGACACATCGAGGGACTACCTTTCCATAGCTGCTGTGAATTATTTCATTTCACAGATCAAACCAAACGATATCATTGGTGTAGCCTGGGGAAATGCTATTTCAAGATTTATCCGCCATATCCATCCTTTGAAATTTACTGACATTCAGATCGTTCCCCTCGCTGGAAGTTTCGGTGCCTCATTTGATACATTGCCAAACTATAACGTCATCCAGTTAGCTGATCTGACAGGTGGTAAATCCCATTTGCTTCATTTTCCAGCATTCTGTTCTTCTAAAGAAGAATACGAAACTTTAAGTTCGAACCCAAAAGTTCAGTCAACCCTTAATCTTGCTGAGAATTCAGATATCATCGTCACAGGGATTGGAACTTTTGAAACCTCTTTTCTAACAAGACATGATATTCTTTCTGCTGACGAAGTTACTCAACTGAAGAAGTCTGGTGCCATTGGTGATATCTCTTTGCAGTTTTTAACTTCTGATTCAAAACTTATAGAGACAGAACTTACAAAGAGAATCATTCGTGCTGATATTTTTAAAGCGTCTAAACATGCTCGTGTTTCTATTGGTATTGCTGAAGGAATTTATAAGAAAGATATTATTCATTCTGCCTTATCTCTTCATCTGATCAACTCATTTTTCACTACCAAGGAAACAGCACTTGCTCTGCTTGACTGATTCCATGCAGCGGTTTTTCCGCTGTTTTTTTTGTTCTTATTTTTACTTTTTTTCTCATTTTTGTGTTATTTTTACAAATATTTTGTTCAAAAAAAGAAAACTAATAAAAATATATCTTTTTTATCTTGATTAGTTTCTTTTTCTGCGGTTCTACAATAACTTTTCAGCGCATTCATTGTTGGTGATCAATATATTGATATATCCTCCAGCAATTGCACCTTTAACTGCTTTCACTCTTTCTACTCCACCTGCAATACCAATTCGGTTTCTGATCTTCTTAATCTGCTCTGCGGGCATTCCTGCTATTCTTTCGTTGAATCCTTGAAATTTATCTCTTTTTCCTTCGGAATCAAAGAATTGCAAAGCCACATTTCCAACAACACCATTGTCTGCGAAACTTTGAAGTTCTTCATCCGTAATATATCCGGCATGAATCAGTGTGGAATCTGTTCCTGTATCATTTGCTCCAATTCCCATAACAACTGTATCCAGTTTTTCAAAGTCATCGAAGATAAAATTCACTGACTTTTCCTCTAAGAAATAATCTTTGATCTTCTTATCTGAGAACTGTGCTGGAGCAAGAAACTGTGTATAGTTTCCACCAAATTTATCTGCAAATTCTCTTGCAATCTGGTTACTCTGGACATCTACTCCATTAATACTGTTTGGACTGATGCCTCCTACGATTGGTACAAACATATACTGATTATCTTTCGCAAATGATCTTCGAGTTCTCGCTACATTATGTAAAGTAAATCCCATAGATACCCCAATATAATCTCCATCACGGAAAAACTGTGACAAATAAAGTGCTGCCTTTTCATACATCTTATTCAGAGATTCCTGTCTGGTATCAAGAGAACTATTCTCAACAACGATCACATCTTTCAGACCATATTTTCTTTCCAGTGTTTTTTCAAGTTTTCCATAAGTGAACTGAATCGGATTGACCACTTCCACGCGTACAATTCCGCTTTCTTTTCCCTTCTGAAGCATTCTTGAGATTGTCGCTCTGGATATTCCAAGATAGTCGCTGATTTCCTGTTGCCTCATATCATCTTCATAATACAGGCTGCAAACCTTATAGATCAGTCTCCAATCATCTACAATCTTCTTCATTGGACGATACTCCTTTCTCATTTGCTGCTTTCTAAGTTGTATCAATCTTTATGCCTTTATTCTAGTCAATCTTTGTTTTCTTTTCAATACATATTCTCTGAAATTATGTCAAAGTGAATTATTTTTTCATATATATTTTTACATTTGTTCAGAAATTTTGTGAAGAATTTATCAGATGCTTTTGTGCAGTTTTTGAAACAATGCTTTTCTTTCTTGTATTTTTTTGTCATTTTTTATATACTGAATACATTATTAACAACAAAAGGAGCTTTACATATGATAAAAACATTATTTGAATTATGCTTTCTTTTCTTCCTCTATTCTTTTACTGGATGGATTCTGGAAGTGATACAGGCAGCATTTAATCAGAAGCGTTTTGTAAACCGTGGATTTATTAATTCCCCACTTTGTATTTCTTACGGTATCGGTGCTGTGATCATCACGATCAATACCCATGAGATGACTGGCCTTTGGATTTTTCTTGTTGCCATGATCGATGCCACTGTCATTGAGTGGTTTGGAGGACATTTCATTGAACATTTTTATCATGAACGTTGGTGGGATTATTCTGAAAATAAATGGAATCTGGATGGTTATATTTGTGTTTCTCATTCAATCTTCTGGGGAATTCTTGGATATCTTGGTGTCAGATTTGCAAATCCTTTCATTTTTACTATATACAAAATGATTCCTGCCTTGATACGCCACGTTATTATCTTTACTCTGCTTACAATATTGATCATTGATATACTAGCCACGGCAATCGTTGTTTTTGGAAAAAATATCGATAAACGGCGTTGGGAATCTGCAGATGCATATCTTACAAAGATCAGCATGAAGTTAAATAAGTTGATAACTTCTTACGTGGAACACCGTGTCGAACGTGCTTATCCACAGCGCAAATTAAAACTTCCAACAATTCCAAAAACGGGCGTCTTTGCTCAGGGCTGTGGTTTTTATAAAGTCTTTTTATTGTTTTTTATAGGTTCCTTGCTTGGTGATATCATTGAAACGATCTTTTGCCGTTTAAAGATGGGTGTCTGGATGAGCCGCAGTAGCCTTGTATGGGGTCCGTTCAGTATTGTCTGGGGATTTGCTTTTGCTGGAGTTACTTTACTTTTATATCGTTATAAAGATTGTTCTGAGAGCTTTTTATTTTTGATGGGAACATTTCTTGGAGGTGCTTATGAATATTTGTGCAGTGTTCTAAGTGAAATTGTCTTCGGAAAGGTGTTCTGGGATTACAGTAAGATGCCTTTTAATCTGAATGGAAGAATCAATCTTCTTTATTGTTTCTTCTGGGGAATTGCAACGGTTGCCTGGTTTAAAAAGATCTATCCATTACTATCCGGACTGATTGAAAAACTTCCAATCGCTTTTGGAACTGTTTTTACATGGTTTGTCGTTGTTTTTATGACACTTAATATGCTGATGTCTTTATCTGCCTTAATCCGTTATGATCAGAGAGACAAACAGGTTCCTGCTTCCAATGGTTTCGAAAGATTTCTTGATACTCATTATAATGACCAGAAAATGAAAAAAATATATCCAAAAGCGGAAAAAGTTCATTCCTAATATTGTTTAACATCAAATTTTCCTATAAAAAAGAATGGTTTCTTACACAAGGTATCTGAAACCATTCTTTTTTTATTCAAAATAATTATTTTCTTTACAATATGTATAAATTCCATCCTCTGATACATGCCCGCAGATTACATCAGCTGCTTCTTTTAACTCTTTGGATGCATTTTCCATTGCCACTGCAAGTCCAACGGTCTTTAGCATTTCAAGATCATTGTTACCATCTCCAAATGCCATTGCCTCCTCTTTGCTCAAATGGTAGTACTCTAAAACCTTTTCAACTGCAACGCCTTTTCCTCCATCTGACGGAATGATATCGACAGCTTTCGGCCACCATACTGCCACTGCTGCTCTTTTTGTATCTTTAAGCATCGCTTTATATTCATCCTTACCGCCTGCCATCATGATCTGAAATACTTCATCTTTTGAAAGCTCCTCAAAATCTGTTGCAAGCTTGATCCTCTGATTTGCAATGGAAAAATATTCAACGAGGTCTTCTTCTAATCCATTTGCTTCTGTCCTGTCCTTTGTCGCTAATACCACAGGATGTCCCATTTCTTCTCCATTTTGGATGATCTGTTTTACATCTTCTTTATCCAGCGGATTTTCAAAGATTGTTTCGGTTTCATTAAAACTATAAGAACCATTAAACGTCAAAAATGCATCAAAATCTATTCCTTCACTTTTGAAATCTGGAACTTTTTCTGGCGGTCTTCCTGTTGCAATACAGATCTTAACTCCATTTTCCTTAAGCTTTAATAATGCTTTTTTGGTATTGTCTGTTATTCTTTTCTTCTCTGGATCGATCAATGTCCCGTCAATATCAAAAAATGCAATCTTTATCTTACTCATGTTATCTCTCCTGCCATAAAGAAAGACAATAAACACACTGTCTTAATGGCGAATGTATCTATTGTCTTTAAACTCTTATCTCTTATCCAATGACATCACTCATATCATACATACCAGCTTCTTTTCCTGCTAAGTAAAGGGCTGCACTGACTGCTCCCTTTCCAAAGATAGCTCTTGAATATGCTGTATGTTTTAATTCGATGACTTCATCCTGTCCTGCAAAGATGATCTCATGTTCTCCAACAATTGTTCCACCTCTGACTGCTGAGATTCCGATCTCTTTCTTTGGACGCTGTTCTCGTCTCTGACTTCTGTCATAAACAAACTCATATTCGTTGTTTAATGGCTCATTCACAGCTTCTGCAAGTGCGATTGCTGTTCCAGATGGTGCGTCTAATTTTCTTCTGTGATGCTTCTCTACGATATCAATATCAAATCCTGCATCTGCTAATAATTTTGTCATGGATTTTAATACTTTAAATAATGTATTCACTCCTAATGACATATTTGCTGAACGAAGAACTGCTGTCTTTTTGCTTGCTTCATGAACTTTCTCTAACTGTTCATCACTTAATCCTGTTGTACATAATACAACTGGAATCTGTCGCTCAACTGCAAAATCTAATAATCCATCAACTGCTGGTGCGGCTGAAAAATCAATGATCGCATCAACTTCCACATCACATGCGTTAATATCTGTAAATACTGGATAATCATTGTGTCCGTCATCCACACGATCTACACCACATGCCATAACGGCTCCTTCTGTCTCTTCTATGATCTTACTGATCACCTGTCCCATGACTCCATTGCAGCCATGCATCATAATCTTAACCATCTTTTGTAACTCCTTAAAGAATTCCTGCTTCTTTCATTGCGTTAATTAATACCTGTGCGTGATCTTCTTCCATCTCTGTCAATGGACGTCTTACGATATTTCTGCAATATCCCATCTCTGAAACTGCACGTTTTGCAGGGATTGGATTTACTTCACTAAATAAGTTATGGATCACATCCATGTATTTTAACTGGATGTCTAAACTTCCTTTAACATCCCCATCTAAAAACTTCATAACCATGTCATGAGTTTCCCTTGGTGCTACGTTAGATAATACAGAGATAACACCCTTTCCACCTAATGCAAGAAGAGGTACTACCTGATCGTCATTTCCTGAATAGATATCTAAACATCCATCTGCTAATGCTGCAAGTGTTGCCACCTGTCCGATATCTCCGCTTGCTTCTTTGATCGCTACGATGTTATCAACACTCTTGGCAATCTTCACTGCTGTTGCTGGCTGGATGTTTGTTCCTGTTCTTCCTGGTACATTGTACATGATGATTGGAATGTCTACAGAATTACCAACTGTTGTATAATATTCTTCCAGACCTTTCTGTGTTGCTTTGTTATAATATGGTGTTACAACTAACAGTCCGTCTGCTCCTGCTTTCTCTGATCTCTTGGCAAGATTCAGTGCTTCATCTGTACAGTTAGCTCCTGCTCCTGCGATAACTGGGATTCTTCCATTGACATGAGAAACGCATGCACTGACTACCTCGATCTGCTCATCATGAGACATTGTAGAAGCTTCTCCTGAAGTTCCACAGATAATGATACTGTCTGTTCCATTATCGATCTGAAAGTCGATAAATTTCTCTAACTGATCATAATCCACCGATAAATCTTCTTTAAATGGTGTTACTAATGCAACACCTGCACCTGTAAAAATTGACATTTTTCTTTCCTCCTATCATCCTGTGTAGCATCAACATTGAGATTCTTTGACCGTACTGATGCAGTATACCGCATCTGTATATGGTATCAATTCATCTGGAATCTGTCTTCCCGTCATGATGATCAGCTGATCGTCACTTCGGTTTTCTAACATCTCCACTAGTTCTTCGGTCTTTAAAAGTCCAAGATCCAAAAGTCCCAGCACCTCATCTAAAACGACAACGTCACACTGTCTTGTGTCTATGACTTTATGTGCGTATTTTAAACCGTTATAAATAAAATGATCCTGTTCTTTCTTCTCTTCATCGCTTAGCTCTTCGTATGATCTTTCATATTTTTCAAAACGAAACAACTGTACTTCTGGTTCTAAACGTTTGAAAAAGCTTAATTCTTCTGTTTCTTTCCCTTTAAGGAACTGAACCATGATGATCTGCTTTTCCTGCCCGGCTGCTTTCACACACTGACCAATCGCACAGGATGTCTTTCCTCTGCCCTGGCCACAGTATACTTCCACTCGTCCTTCCATCTTTTCACCTCAAAGAATCTTCCTTTTGTAGTAATATATTTGGTTTAGGATATTATATCATTTCTGATACTATAAATACAACTTATTCTTTATCCTTTTCATGAAACTCCAGTTTATTTACAGACACTTCATATGCTACCCGTTTGATCAGCTGATTTTCTGAAATCCTTTTCTGGTATTCCCTGCTCTGGATTCTTCCGATCAACTGAATTCTTGAACCAATTTCAAGATTTCCTGCAAATCTTGCATTTCTTCCCCAGCAAATGCATGGTATGTAATCAGATTTGCCATAAGAACGATTCACCGCAAGCAAGATGTCACAAATCTCTCTTCCAAGCGGTGTCATCCTATACACTGGCTGTTTACAGATAAATCCATCTAAAATGATCTGATTTGGTCTGTATCCTTCCATGTTGTCAATGAATTCCAGATCTCTGACAAATACGGATAAGATCAGATGATTACGGTTCTCCTCATGCTTATTAAAGGAACGAAACTGTCCGCATGCCCTTACAAGCATCCCTGTGTAATCTTTACTGACATCTATCAGTCTGTCTGATACAAGTAATGGTATCTCGTCTGTTGCTTCACTTAATCTGTTTACTAAAAGTTTGACTGTATAAAATCCTTCTCCGAAAATCTCATGGCTATATTCAAATGCTGAATTGATACGTCCGCAAACCTCCACTTGATTATGATTGATTCCCTGCTCTGTCATACTCTTTCTCCCTTCTTGTGTCCTATTAGTATACTTTAAATCCTATTCCAATTTGGCCACAATTAGAAGAAAAACCATTCGACAAAGTTAGCCCCACTTTTTCGACATTTTATAACTAACCGTAAATTATTTTGTTATTTTATGAGAATTTTGCACGTTTTCTCATTGTTGGATCTAAGATCTTCTTACGGATACGGATGTTTTCTGGTGTAATTTCCAGTAATTCATCGGTATCAATAAATTCTAATGCCTGCTCTAAGCTTAAGATCTTTGGAGGAGATAATTTTAATGCATCATCTGATCCTGAAGCTCGTGTATTTGTAAGCTTTTTGCTTCGGCATACGTTAATCTCAATATCTTCTGTCTTTCCTGTCTGTCCAATGACCATTCCTCCGTATACTTTCTCACCAGGTCCTACGAATAATGTACCTCTCTCCTGTGCATTAAACAGACCATATGTGATCGTTTCTCCTGCTTCGTATGCGATCAATGATCCCTGTTTACGATACTGGATATCTCCTTTGTATGGTCCATATCCATCAAACAGTGTATTTAAGATACCATTTCCTTTTGTATCTGTCATGAATTCTCCACGATATCCGATCAGTCCTCTGGATGGGATAGAGAATTCAAGTCTTGAATATCCTCCATTGGCGGCTGTCATATTTTGAAGTTCACCTTTTCTCTGGCTTAACTTCTCAATAACTGCTCCTGTAAATTCTTCTGGAACATCAATGACTGCGATCTCCATTGGTTCTAATTTCTTTCCATTCTCATCGTAATGGTATAATACTTCTGCCTTGCTGACTGCAAATTCATATCCTTCACGGCGCATGTTCTCGATCAGTACGGATAAATGTAATTCTCCACGTCCGGATACTTTGTAGCTGTCCTGATTCTCACTTTCCTCTACACGAAGGCTGACATCCGTATTTAATTCTCTGAATAATCTGTCTCTAATGTGTCTTGATGTAACATATTTACCTTCCTGTCCGGCAAGAGGGCTGTCATTTACCATAAACTGCATGGAAATTGTTGGCTCTGAAATCTTCTGGAATGGAATTGCCTCTGCTCCATCCACATCACAGATCGTATCTCCGATAGACAGATCTGAAATTCCTGAGATTGCTACGATAGATCCTACCTGTGCACTCTTCACATCTACTTTATCAAGTCCTTCAAATTCATATAATTTGGTAATACGGACTTTTTCTTTACGTTCTGGGTCATGAGCATTCACCACGATACATTCTTTATTGACTGCGATCTCACCATTATCCACTTTACCGATTCCGATACGTCCAACATATTCATTGTAATCAATTGTACTGATCAGTACCTGCAATGGTTTCTCTGGATCTCCTTCTGGTGCTTCGATATGGTCGATAATTGTCTCGAATAATGGTTTCATATCTTTCTTTTCACCATCAAGGTCTAATGTTGCAAATCCTTCTTTGGCTGATGCAAATACGAATGGACAGTCAAGCTGTTTGTCTCCTGCATCTAATTCCATTAATAATTCTAATGTCTCATCGACAACTTCATCTGGTCTTGCTTCTGGACGGTCTACTTTATTGATACATACGATCACAGACAGATCAAGCTCTAAGGCTTTCTTTAATACGAACTTTGTCTGTGGCATTGGACCTTCGAATGCATCAACTACTAATACAACACCATTTACCATCTTAAGTACACGTTCTACTTCTCCACCAAAATCCGCATGGCCCGGTGTATCGATGATATTGATCTTGATTCCATTATACATAACTCCTGTATTCTTAGACAGGATCGTGATTCCTCTTTCTTTCTCGATGTCGTTTGAGTCCATGACTCTTTCTGCAACTTCCTGATTATCACGGAAGATTCCGCTCTGTTTTAACATCTCGTCTACTAAAGTCGTTTTTCCATGGTCGACATGGGCAATGATTGCAATATTTCTCACATCTTCGCGCTTCATTTATATCCTTCTTTCTAGCATCTTTCTCTATCAGTTTCCATGGCATTTACAAAGCATGCCAAGATTAACTTTCTTATTCTATCACAATCAATGAAAAGTTGCAATTTTATTATTTAGTACCAAAACTTTGATCATTGATACCATTGCTTTTTCCATTCGTGTCTCGATTTTTCCTGAAATTTAAGAACATTTTCCTTTATTCTATCATATTTCTTTGGTCTTTTCCTCTATTATATGTTATATTTCTTATAGACAAAAAAGGAGTTTGATATTATGAATTTACACGAATTAATCGATCGTTTACATAAAGAACATACACTGACAAAAGGTGAATTTATCACTCTCATTAAAGAACGTGATGAAGAAAATGCATCTTATCTAGCTTCCCTTGCTAGAGAAGAAGCTGTAAAAATCTATGGAAATGGTGTTTTTCCCCGCGGATTAGTTGAGTTTACCAATTACTGTAAAAACAACTGCTATTACTGTGGTATTCAAGGAAGTAATCAGCATGCAAACCGTTATCGTCTGTCAAAAGATGAAATCCTTTCTGCCTGTGAAAATGGTTATCAGCTTGGTTATCGAAGCTTTGTCCTTCAGGGCGGGGAAGATCCTCATTATAGTGATGATGTAATGGTTCCGATCGTTTCTGAGATCAGGAAACGTTATCAAGATTGTGCGATCACCCTTTCTCTTGGGGAACGTTCCAAAGAAAGCTATCAGAAGTTATACGATGCTGGAGCCGACCGATATCTGCTTCGCCATGAAGCTGCTACTCCAGAACTTTATCAGAAATTGCACTCTGAAAGTCTATCTTTAGAAAACAGGATTCAATGTCTATGGAATCTAAAAGAGATTGGGTATGCGGTTGGTACTGGATTTATGGTTGGTGCACCTTATCAGACTGTTGAGAATCTTGTGGATGACCTTTTATTTATTCAAAAACTTGATCCTCAAATGGTTGGAATCGGACCTTTTGTACCTCATCATGATACAAAATTTAAAGATTATCCTTCTGGAACTGTGGAGCTCACCACTTATCTAACAAGTATCCTGCGTCTTATGAATCCACATCTTTTGCTTCCTGCCACAACGGCACTTGGGACCATTGATCCCCGTGGACGAGAAAAAGGCATTCTTGCAGGAGCGAATGTTGTAATGCCGAATCTTTCTCCTGTTGCGGTAAGAAAAGATTATTCTTTGTATGATAATAAAATCTGTACCGGAGAAGAAGCGGCAGAATGTGCCGGATGTCTTGGAAGAAGACTTGCAAGTATTGATTATGAACTTGTTTTCACTCGTGGAGATTATATCGAATAATTAAGAAAAAAAGCGTGTAGAACTTTCAAAATTCTACACGCTTTCGTTTTATCTTTTATCTGTCAAAGAAATTATCTTCTTCTGCTCTTTAATAAGAACTCTGGAATGTTGATCTTTGTGCTTTCATGCTCAATCTCTTCCATCTCTGCTTCTGAAACATAGCTTGTCTGCTGTGATGTTTCTTCTGGCTGTTCTTCCATCACCTTTCCATTATGGATTGGCTGCCCTGAAAATGCTGGTGCCTGTTGCTGTGGAGCTGGTTTTGCTTTCTTTGTTGCTGCAAATCCAGTTCTTGCATTTCCTGTGATATCTCCTGATTTGATACCTGTTGCGATAATCGTTGCACTGATCTGGTCTCCAAAATCAGCATTAACTGTACCAAAGATCACGTTGACATCATCTCCAGCCTCATCCTTTAAGTATTCTACAGCCTGCTGCGCTTCTAACATTCCAACAGCACCTGCGAAGTTAACGATAACATCTGTCGCACCTGCAACCGTTGTTTCAAGCAATGGACTTTCCATCGCTGTCTTGATTGCTTCGAGTTCTTCGTCTGCAACACCCATACCGATATGCGCGATACCTTTGTCTCTCATAACTGTCTGGATATCTGCAAAATCGACATTGATCAGTCCTGGGTTATAGATCATATCTGTAATTCCCTGTACACCCTGCTGTAATACTTCATCTGCTTTCTTCAGAGCATCTGGAATCGTTGTTCTCTTATCACAGATCTGTAATAACTTATCGTTTGGAATGACGATCATTGTATCTACCTGATCCTGAAGACGGGCAATTCCTGACATTGCATTATTCATACGAGGTTTTCCTTCAAATGTAAATGGCTTTGTCACAACTCCGACTGTTAAGATTCCAAGACCTTTGGAAATCTCGGCAATGATCGGTGCTGCACCTGTACCAGTACCTCCACCCATTCCACATGTTACAAATACCATATCAGATCCCTGAACCAGTTCTGTGATCTCTTCACGATTCTCTTCAACTGCCGCTTCCCCGATCTCAGGCTTTGCTCCTGCTCCAAGTCCCTTTGTCAGTTTCTCTCCGATCTGAATCTTTGTTTCTGCTTTACATAAAGATAAAGCCTGTCTATCTGTATTCACACCCACGAGTTCTACACCCTGGACATTCTCATCAACCATTCGGTTTACTGCATTGTTACCGGCTCCACCGACTCCTATTACTAAAATCCTTGCTTGTGTGTTCTCAACACTAGGCATAATCTCAACCACGTTGTTCCTCCTTCACGCCATCATCTATATATAATGACTTCCCTTAAATTCTGTACACTAATCTAATGATACCTTTTTTACTAAGTTTTTTCAACTATTTTTTGGTTGAAAAATAGCAATTTTGCGGTCCTCACTAAAGTATCTCATGTCAATAGTTCCACTTTTCCCTTTTACTTTTTTCAGCATTCCTTTAAGCTCTGGTATTTTGATATCAATATCATTTTTGTCATAAAGATCTACTGTAATATTACCACTGATCAGCAACGCATTTCCATCATCTTTGATATGAATCTGATCAATTGGCAAATGATATTTGCTGATCGCTGTTGTTAATTCCAGCAGATATGAAAAAACTTTTTCATCCTTTACATCAATTTTTTTCTGCATCTGTAACTCATTATATTTTAGTCCTGTCACAAGCGGAACATTGTCATATTTTTTTTCATGACTTTCCAATGCATATCCATTTTTATCAAAATAGACATACTTTCCGTTATACTGAAGGCAACCCGCTCTCTTCTTTTCTTTGACGTGGATCGTAATTGAATCCGGAGCATTAATGCTCACATAAATCGTATCCACAAACGGTAGAATCTTCGGTGTCGCAAATTTACATTTTAAATAATATCCAACTGAATTATTAATATATCCATTTTCTGCGATCGCTTTTCTTACTTCCGCTTGTGTATAATAACTCAATCCATCAATCTTTATTTTCTTTGTCTTACAGGTTCCTGCAATGACCAAAATTGAAAGTGGAATGCAAACAATGAAACCGAGTAAGATTTTCTTAAATGAAATTTTATGTACCTTATTTTTATTTTTATGTTCATCCATTCGAATGACATTGTTATCTTCCATAGCACCTCATCCTTATCCTAAATGAATTCGTCTAGATACTGATAATACAATTCCCATCTCAATCATTGTTGAAAAGATTGATGATCCTCCATAACTAATGAATGGAAGCGGAATTCCTGTTGGCGGAATCGTATTGGTTACTACTGCAATATTTACAAACACCTGCATTGCAATATGCGTTATAACTCCAATTACCAGCAAAGATCCTAATAATTCATCTGCATTCATTGCGATCAACAACATTCTCCAAATCAACGCTGCAAAAACGAGAATCAAACAAACTGCTCCAAACAATCCTAATTCTTCACAAATGATAGAAAATATCATATCATTATGTGATTCAGGAATAAATCCCATCTTCTGCATGCTTTGTCCCAGTCCTTTCCCAAAAATTCCTCCTGAACCAATCGCATACAACGCCTGCATCGTCTGAAATCCTTTCTTATGAGTCTCTGGATGCAGCCAAATCTGAAATCTCTCGTTTCGATAACTATTAGCAGTCATAAGATAAACGACTATCCCTGCCATAAACGCAACCGCAGTTATGATCAATTCTTTCGTCCTTTGGCTTACCACAAAAGTCATGATTCCAACCATAGCACATATAACAAGTCCTGTACTTAAATTCTGATATGTGACTAATCCAATGACCGGTATCGTTGGAACTAAAATCTTTGCATGATCACCAAGCGTTTTCAATTTATGTTGTGATGCATTGATCGCTAATTCATTCGCCATATAAATGATAAGCAAAAACTTGCAAAATTCTGATGGCTGTATCTGGAATCCTGCAATGCTGATCCATCGTACAGACCCTTTTTTTGCTGCCCCTACCAATAATACCACGATCATAGAAAAAGTAGCTATTCCAAGACAAAGAAATGCTGGTTTATGTCCTTTTATAATTCTATAATCTGCCCTGGAAATCAAAAATATAGCAATCGCACCTCCAAGCACAACAAGCCCTTGCTTCAATACCCATTTATACGAATTTCCATATGTCATCATACTTTTATATGAACTTGTGCTGTAAATCATGACCATACCAAAACATATCAGAAATATCACAAGAAACAACGTTGGATAATCAAAATATGTCTTGCCTGCCATATATTTTTTTTTGATGCGGTTTGACACTTTTCTAGTTCTCCTTTAATTTTCTGACACAGTCTTTAAAGATATCTCCTCTGACTTCATAGTTCGGGAACATTCCCCAGCTTGCACATGCTGGTGATAATAATACAGCATCTCCATCCTGTGCTTTTTCTGCAATATAAGAAACTGCATCTTCCATAGAATCTACAAATTTAATCTTATCAAATCCATGTGCTTTTGCACATTCCGCAATCTTTGGTGCTGTCACACCCATTAAGATCAGCTCTTTTACCTTACCATCAAACGCTTCGATCCATTCATCATATGTGGATTTTTTATCATATCCTCCACCGATCAACCATGTTGGGCGATTCATTGCTTTAATTCCTTTGATCGCAGCATCAGGGTTCGTTCCTTTAGAATCATTATAGTATGCAACACCATTTACTGTATCTACATATTCGATACGATGTTCTACACCTTTAAATCTCTTAATTCCTTCTTTGATATAAGAAACAGGAACTCCCATAGAATATGAAACTGCAATCGCTGCTAAAATATTCTCATAATTATGATCACCTAAAAGATTTACATCATCTAATGTACAGACAACCTGTCTATCACTTCCTTCTTCGATCACAAAAGCATCATCTTCCATAAATACTCCTTCTTTTATCTTATGATGAAGGCTGAAAAATAGAACTTTGCCATTTGCTCTTGTCGCCATATCTCTTGTTGTATCATCTTCGTAATTTAATACCATAATTTGATCTTTTGTCTGATTCTTTCCAATAGATTCTTTTGTCTTTGCATAAACCTCTACTGTTCCATGACGATCTAAATGATCTGGTGTGATGTTTAATACTGCACATACATCTGGCTTAAAATCAACGATCGTTTCTAACTGGAAACTGCTGATCTCTGCAGTTATCACACTATTTTCTTGTGTATCTAGTGCTACACTTGTATATGGAATTCCAATATTTCCCACAACAAAGCTGCTCTCATAGTATCCTTTCATGATCTCTCCTGTAAGAGCTGTTGTTGTTGTCTTTCCGTTTGTTCCTGTGATTGCTGCAATCTTTCCTTTTGATGCCTGATATGCTAACTCAATCTCGCTCCAAACTGGTTTCTCCTGATCATAAAACATCTGAGCGATCGGTGCATTTACTGAAATTCCAGGACTTAACACTAAAAGATCATATTTTTCTATATCTTCTTTTGTGATATTTCCAAGAACTAATGAAATTTCTTTCTTTTCATATAGTTTTTCAAATAAAGCTTCCTTATCAAGTTCTTCATTTCCATCATAAAGACTCACATCTGCACCTGTCTTTAAAAGAAGGTTTACAGAACCTATTCCACTTTTTCCTGCTCCTGCTACCAAAAATTTCTTACTTGTATCTATCATTTTTTTCTCCTTACTAAATCGCTACCAGTCCGATCAGGCAACAAACTGCCGTGGTGATTGCAAAGATTGCTACAACCTTCGTCTCTGGCCATCCTGACAATTCAAAATGATGATGGATCGGTGCCATTTTAAATAATCTTTTTCCTTTTGTAGCTTTAAAATATCCAACTTGCAGCATCACTGATAATACTTCAACCATATAAATCAACGCTACGATCGGGATAAACAGCGGCAAATGCAATATAAGTGCGGTTGCCGCTACAAATCCCCCAAGTGCAAGCGAGCCTGTGTCTCCCATAAACACTCTCGCTGGATATACATTAAATACTAAAAAACCAAGCAATGAACCAACGGTCGCACATGAGATCGGCCAGATTCCGGCCGACATGCCATCCTGCTGCATTCCAAGAGCTGCTACCGTAAAGTATGTTGCGATCAACACCGTAACACTTGATGCAAGCCCATCTAGTCCATCTGTAAAGTTAGCACCATTGACTGTGCCTAACAAAATAATAAAGACCGCTGGTACAAAAAATGCTCCAAGGTTTAAATATTTTCCATGTGTAAAAGGGATCAGCATCGAAGTTCCAATCTCTGTATAATTGATCAGATAATATGCAAAAATTCCTGTGACTATGATCTGTCCAAGCATCTTCTGCCATGCATGAAGTCCCAGATTTCTTTTCATAACTACCTTGATATAATCGTCAATAAAACCGATAAATCCAAATCCCAATGTTACAAACAATACTGGAATGATCATAGGATATCTTCTTACATAAAATAACGATGCAATTACTATCCCTAATAAAATGATCAGTCCTCCCATTGTTGGAGTTCCTGATTTCTTCAAGTGTGATTCGGGTCCTTCTCCCCGGATAAACTGACCGAATTTTAATTTGTGTAAATACCTGATCATCATCGGACTTAATAATACGCTGACAAAAAAGGCAATTAAAACCGGCTTTACAATACCATAATTCATGTCGCCACCTCATTTGTTTTCATCCTGTCTACGGTTCTTTTTTATCTGGCGTATATTCCTTATAAATTCCCATATATGGAAGTGCAACCTTAAACACACTTTTCATCACGGGTGCTGCGATCGTTCCTCCATAATATGTTCCATAAGGTTCATCGATCAGTACAATACCGATGATCGTAGGGTTCTTTGCTTTCGCAAATCCTAAAAACGAAGAAATATACTTTCCATTTCCTCGCGGAAGTTTCTCACTTGTCGCTGTCTTTCCTCCAATTGAAAATCCTTCAATCTTGCAGTTTTTACCAGATCCATCTGAGACAACTGCTTCTAAAAGCTCTTTCATCGTCTCAGAGGTTTCTTTCTTAATAACATGTTTCTTTGTCTTATAAGTAAAAAACTTCTGTTTTGTTCCATCTTGTGTCTGAAGATATACTCCAAAATGTGGAGTGACAAGTTTGCCTCCATTGATCACTGCACTGACTGCTCTTAAAAGTTGTAATGGCGTGATCTGGATTGACTGCCCAAATGACATTGTGGCAAGTTCTACCGCCCCGACATTTTTCTTCTGATGCATGATCGAGGATGCTTCCCCGGCAAGATCAATTCCTGTTTTTTCAAATAAACCAAGCTTCTTGAAAGTCTGATACATTCCATCAACACCAACCCTCGCTCCAACATCCATAAATACTGGATTGCAAGAATTCATAACACCTTCTTTGAAAGTCTCACTTCCATGTCCTCCGACTTTATGACATCGTATCTTACGATCCTCGACAATGCGGAAACCTGAGCAGTTAAAATGATCATTTACCTGTACTTTGGAAAGTTCAAGTCCTGCTGTTGCCGTTATAATCTTAAATACAGAGCCTGGCTCATAAGTATCATTTAAGCAGGAATTTCTCCATTTCTTATTCAGATACTCTTGTTGTTTTTTGCTATTCTTTGCTCTCTTTTGAGCTGACAGTGAAAATGGTTTATTCAGATTATACTCTGGTTCATTTACCATTGCATAAATCTCCCCATTCTGAGGATTCATAAGGATCATAGATACCTGTTTCGCCTTCTTCTCTTTTTTTACCTTCCTGCATGCCTGTACTGCATAATTCTGCAGATTGACATCCAAAGATGTATAAAGATCATTTCCCGAAACCGGCTCTTCCCTTTCCTCATATGCACCATCAATCTCCACACCTTTGCCATCGGTGAGTGTCCGGATCCTTCCAGTTTTTCCTTTCAAATACTTGTCATAAAAAACTTCTAATCCCAGAATTCCCTGATTATCTCCACCTGTAAATCCAAGGACTTTCGATGCTAGTTTGTCATATGGATAAACTCTTTTGTAATCTTCATCCACTTTAATCCCCTCAAGTTTATATCTCCTGATGCGATCAGCGATGCTTTTTTCTACATTACTTTTAATTTTTTCCCTTACTGAATTTTTATATACTTTTTTTCTGATCAAAGATTCATCGATCAGAAGATTCTCAGATAATATTTTAATTACTTTTTCCCTGTCTGTTATCTGAGAATAAATCACAGAGATCGAGTAGACTGCCTTATTTGAAGCAATATTTACACCATTCCTGTCGTAAATATTGCCTCTTGGTGCCTTGATCTCCCGGTCTCTTTGGTGCAGGTTTTTGGCTAAGCTTAAATATTTATCCGCTTGAGCGATCATTACATAAGAAAGCCTTATCGTTACAACCAAAAACCCTGTGAAAACCATGCTCACAACAAGCAAAAGTCTTTTCTTTGCTTTCGTTCTCATCTCCATAATCCTCACTTTATTATTAATAAGGTTATGAAGAAAATTTTTCTATATTACTTTTTGTTGCTTTTTGGAACATTTAGTTCTTTTAATGAACCCTTTAATACGTTCTTAGCAACCTCCACTGCAAGTCCTGTATTTGTCTGAGATTCTTTTTGAATCTCATCGATCACAACATATACAAGTACCTGTGGATTCTCAGCTGGTGCAAATCCACAAAATGATACAATGTATGTTCCTGCACTTCTTGGTATCTTCTGTGCCGTACCAGTCTTTCCTCCTGCCGAATAATCTTTCATCTTCGCTTTTGTTCCAGTTCCTGATTCTACGGTTTCTTTCATGTATTTTTTTAATTTATCTGAAGTTTCCTTAGAAACAGTCTGTTTTACCATTGTAGGTTCTATATTACTTACAACTTCTCCAGAACTGCTTCTTAACTGTTTCACAACATGTGGTTTGTAGTAATATCCACCATTGATCAATGAGCTGAAAGCACTGGCCATCTGAATCATAGAACAGTTAAATGACTGTCCAAAAGAACTTGTTGCAAGGTCTGCTGCTGTCATATCTTTCGCATCATGAAGCAGTGATGCTGTCTGTGCTTCTCCTGGAAGATCGATTCCTGTTTTCTTTCCAAAATTAAAATTTCTCTGATATTTTGCAAATACATTCTTTCCTTCTTTCTCTGCAATCTGCATCAGAGCATCATTACAGGAAAGTGAAATACTTTGTGACAATGTGATCAGCCCATGTCCATTTCTGTGAGAACAATGGATCGTATGTGGACCTACTTTCTGATAGCCGTCACAGTAAAATGTTTCATTTCCTTTTAAGATTCCTTCTTCCAATCCTGCTGCCACAGTAAATGGCTTATAAGTGGATCCTGGTTCAAACGCATTGGAAACAATTGGATTCTTCCAAATCTCATTGAAAGCTTTTGTCTTTTGTTTCTCACTCATATTATTAATCTGGCTCTGTGAGTATTTCTTCAGCAGATTTTTGTCATCTCTTGGGCTTTCCGGATTATAAGACGTAGAATTAGCCATAGCATAAATCTCTCCGTTATTTGGATTCATAACAAGAATACTGCTTCCTTTACTGCCATATTTTTTTTCAAATTTAGCGAGCTCTTTTTCTGCCAGCTTCTGAATATTAGAATCAAGTGTTGATACTACTGTCTGTCCATTTTCTGGTTCTACAATTGAATTATCCTGTTCCAGTTCCTCATTAAGATATTTGTATTTTCTTCCATTCACTCCAGAGAGTGTACTGTTATAATACTGCTCAATACCTCCTGTTCCGATCGTTCCATCAGAAACAAATCCGATCATCTGACTTGCCAATGACTGGTTTGGATAACGGCGTTTGTATTTCTCACTAAATACAATTCCTGAGACATTATCTGCCTTATCAGAAGCAATAAAATCCTTAAGATCAGCAATATCACTATAGGCAAGTTCATCTTTATACACAGAATAATATGAATTCTTATGTTTTTTTATAAATTTTAATAATTCATCTTTATCGATCTTCATATATTTATGAAGTGCATTGATCGTTTCTTTCTGTATCTTATCAGATCTTAGAATATTTTTTGGCTCTAAGATCAATGTATACATTTTCTGACTTGTTGCCAATATATTTCCATCACGATCCAGAATATCCCCCCTCTTATAAGGAAGTGTTTCACTGGAATAATTCTGCTGTGACAAAACCTGTCTCTTATAAATATTATTCTTAAAAACACTGAAATAGACAAGTCTTCCGATCAAAATAACAAAAAGAAGTGCTATGAAAGCACACGCAAAGATCGTACGTTTTTTCATAGCATTGTTTAATCGTCTGATTGGTTTTCTTCTTCTCTTCTTCAAGTCAACCACCTCTTAGTCTGCATTTGGTATCTTTCCATACTGCCGTATATATTCAGCATCCTGACTCTCATAACGGAGAATATGGCTTGCATCTGGTTTGCTCATTCCATATTTCTTTGCAGCTGTCTCAATCGTATCAAATTTGATACTCTGTTCGATTTCTAAATTCATATCCTCATTCTCTACTTGTAATGTATTAAGCTGTGTCTTTGAATCAGAAAGAACTGATTTCTGCTTCATAAACTGTGCACGCTCTGACAGATAAAAAAAACTCATTGCTGCGATCACACAGATTCCTGCAACCAATACCTTGATAAATGCAAGATCAATAGATTGCACTCTTTTCTGATTCTGTTTGGTCTGCGGTGTTGTCTGTATTTTTCTTCTTGGTCTTTGTTTTCTCTCTGGTTGTGTGCTTGCCGGCTGTGTGCTGGCTTCAATCTTCCTCGCTGTATTGCCATATATCATATTATAACGTTCTTGTCTTGTCTTATCCATTGATCTTCTCCCTCTTTATGCCCTTTCAAATACTCGAAGTTTGGAACTTTTTGCTCTTTTGTTGTATTCTAGTTCTTCTTCCCCTGGAATGATAGGTTTTCTTGTTAACTGCTTTCCTTTGGATACGTTGCCGCATACACATACTGGGAAGTTTGGCGGGCATGTACAAGGATTCTCATTCTTCTTAAAAGCTCTCTTGACAATACGATCTTCTAGGGAATGGAAAGTAATGATACATAATCTTCCACCTGGGTTTAAAAGATCGATCATCGCATCAATACTGTCTTTCAGTACGTCTAATTCTCTATTACATTCGATACGGATCGCCTGAAAAGTCTTCTTCGCAGGATGTCCTCCAACCGCTCTGACCTTCATCGGGATCGCACCTTTGATGACTTCTATTAACTGTCCGGTTGTCTCGATTGGACTTTCTTTTCTCTTATTGACAATATGTTTTGCAATATTCTTTGCAAATTTCTCCTCACCATAATCTCTGATAATATGGAACAGTTCCATCTCTGAATAATCATTAACAATGTCTCTGGCTGTCAGCGACTGTCTCTGATCCATTCTCATATCAAGCGGAACGTCTTCTCTATAAGTAAATCCACGTTCCTTCTCATCTAGTTGAAATGATGAAACTCCAAGGTCTAACAGGATTCCATCAACATGTTCAATTCCAAGATCATGTAATACTTTTGGCATGTTAACATAATTATCACGCACGATCGTTACCTTATCTTTGAATGGGGCTAATCTCTTCGTACTTGCAGCAATCGCATCCGCATCCTGATCGATCCCTATGTATCTTCCTTTCTCTGATAGTTTCTGGCATACATGATATGCATGTCCGCCTCCTCCCAGAGTTCCATCCACATAGATTCCGTCTGGTTTAATATGTAGTTCTTCAATCGTTTCGTCTAGTAAAACGGAAATGTGTTTAAATTCCATAATCCACCTAACTTATATGCTTAATCCTAATTCCTGCATGCTGGCTGCAATATCATCCATATCCTCGTAAGAATTGTTCTCAATCCACTTCTCCTTACTCCAGATCTCGATACGATCAGCCATTCCTGTTAATACAACTTCTTTCTTCATCTGAGCAAATTCTCTGAGTGTTGCCGGGATCAATGTTCTTCCCTGCTTGTCCATCTCACACGGAGCTGCTCCCGCCATAAAAAATCTAGAAAATCTTCTGGCATCTTTATTGATCAGTGGCAATGTCTTTAACTTTCCTTGAAAGCTTTCCCATTCATTTTGTGGAAACACAAACAGGCACCCATCCAATCCCTTTGTCATCACAAATTCCTGACCTAACTCTTCGCGGAATCGTGAAGGGATGATCAGCCTGCCTTTTGCATCGATTGTGTGATTAAATTCTCCCATAAACACAGGTATCACCACTTTCCACCACTTCTAACCACCTATAAACATTATTTTATACGATACCTCTATAAATTGCAAGGAATAATGCACAATCAAATCTTAGTTTTTTCTTAGAAATTCATGTTTTTTTGCACAAAAAAGAAGGGGCTTGCTGAAAGTGCATAAAATTCCCTTCTTTTCGTGCTTAGATGTGTGATTTTTGTGTGATTTATCTGTGATTTTTCCGTGATTTTCTGCGGTTATATATGATCCAGCCAATTCCAAAAACTGCAAGGATCAGTGCTAACATCTGGGACACCCTGATTCCTGTCGATCCGATCATTAGGGAATCCATTCGTAGTCCCTCAATCAGAAATCTTCCAATTCCATATCCAATACAGTAAATTGCGATCAGCTCTCCATCAAATTTCTTTCTCTTTGTAAAAAAGAATATGATTAAAAGCAGTAATGCAAGATTCCACATAGATTCATACAAAAAGGTTGGATGTACCTGGATAAAAGTTGCTGCTTCATTTCCAGATACTGCATAGGTTGCTTTATCATATAATCCATTGGATATAATTTCATCAATTCTTCCATGTTCCACAAAAAAGTTCGTTGGAATCTGCATTGCAAACAGGCTATTTGTATAAGATCCAAATGCTTCCCTGTTAAAAAAGTTTCCCCATCGTCCAAGAATCTGCCCAACAAGCAGTCCTTTTACTGCAACATCTCCAAATTGAAGCATTGATATATGTTTCTTCTTGCAGAATATATATAATGTAATCGCTCCTGCGATCACTCCTCCATAAATTGCAAGTCCTCCATTTCGAATCTGTATGATCTCAGATAAATGATTCTTATAATAATCCCATGAAAAAATCACATAATAAAGTCTTGCTCCAACAATTGCTGGAATGATCATAGCGATCAGATAGTCGAAAATTAATTCTGGATTGAATTTATTTTCATGTTTTGCTGCGTAATAGGAAACGATCAGTCCAAGTAAAAAGCCTGTTGCAATGATCATTCCGTAATATTTAATTTCAAAGCCACCGATATTAATTCCATCACCGACATTTTTCAGTACAATTCCAAGATGTGGAAATCTGATTTGATGTTCCATCGCTTTCTCTTCCTTTCTATCATCTTAATAAGTCTCTACCTCATTTTGCTGCATACATTTGTTGTCTAAATCAAAGATATCTTATCCCATTTCTCTTTTCTTTTCAAGTCTCTTATGGTAAACTATTCACAGTATGGCCTTGGATATTTTCTTCCGGGTCTGTTTTAAAGAATACCCATGAGAAAGGAATTAATAGATTATGAAATTAGGAATCGTAGGATTACCAAACGTCGGAAAGAGTACATTATTTAACTCTTTAACAAAAGCTGGTGCTGAATCCGCAAACTATCCATTCTGTACGATTGACCCGAACGTGGGAATCGTAACAGTTCCAGATGCTCGTGTTGATTATCTGGCTGAGAAATACCATTCAAAGAAAGTGATCCCTGCAGCGATCGAATTCGTTGATATCGCAGGTCTTGTAAAAGGTGCTTCCAAAGGTGAAGGTCTTGGAAATCAGTTCCTTGCAAATATCCGTGAAGTTGATGCAATCGTTCATGTTGTTCGTTGTTTTGATGACGGAAATATCGTTCACGTTGATGGTTCTGTAAACCCACTTCGTGATATCGAAACGATCAACTTTGAGCTGATCTTCTCTGATATTGAAGTATTAGACCGCCGTATCGCAAAATCAACAAAAGGATCAAGAAACGACAAATCTCTTGCTCACGAAGTTGAATTCTTATCTAAAGTAAAAGCTCATCTTGAGGATGGTAAACTTGCCAAAACTTTTGAGGTAGATGATGAAGAAGATCAGGAAATCTTAAATTCCTGCAACCTTTTAACGATCAAACCAGTCATCTTTGCTGCTAATGTTAATGAAGATGAACTTGCAGGAGAAGATAATGATTATGTAAAAGCTGTTCGTGAATATGCCGCAGACGTTGATGCGAAAGTATTCGTTGTATGTGCTCAGATCGAGCAGGAAATCTCTGAATTAGATGATGATGAGAAGAAAGAATTCTTAGAAGATCTTGGATTAGAAGAATCTGGTCTTGAAAAACTGATCTCTGCCAGCTACTCACTTCTTGGATTAATTAGTTTCTTAACTTCTGGAGAAGACGAAACTCGTGCCTGGACGATCAAAGAAGGAACAAAAGCTCCTCAGGCTGCTGGTAAGATCCATACAGACTTTGAGCGTGGATTTATCTGTGCTGAGGTTGTTTCTTTTGAAGATCTGAAAGAATATGGTACGATGCAGGCTTGTAAGGAGAAAGGACTTGTGCGTCAGGAAGGAAAAGAATATGTTGTGAAAGATGGGGATATTATTGTATTCCGCTTTAATGTTTAATTTATAGTTTCTTTACCATAGACTTTGAGTATATAAGATATCATAAGGGAGTATCCCAAAGTTTGTGTAAACCTTCAAACTGATGTAAGATAATATTACTCAGTTTGGAGGTTTTTTTATGGGAAG
>NZ_CYYH01000012.1 GCF_001404655.1 Anaerostipes hadrus
ATCCTCTTTAAAATAAGCATTTGTAGGATCTACATAGTAGTATGTTCCATCAATCTGAACCAGATTCCATGCATGTCGAATTCTATTACTGTTTGTTATACCATCTTCAAACAAAGCATTTAATCCTACAGCATTTGCCATATAATAAAAAGTCCCTGCATACCCATCACAAACTGCTAATCCATCTAAAACGACTCCGGTTAAATCGTGTTGGTATTTTGTTTCGTTATCTTCATCATATCGCACATTTGAAACAATCCAGTTTATAACTGCTTTAAATTTATCATAATCCGATTTCCCATCAAGATTCAATGATTTAATAACTTCATCTAATTTTTTTGTCGCTTTTTGATATCTATCCCGTCTATCTCCATATCCGCCATTCCCAGAATAGTATCCTTTATATCCACCATCTGAATATTTTATCCCATCTGAACAATTCTCTGCCAACAGATTACCACCACCAACAGTAAATGCAGACATTGTATGCCCTTCATTTGGTTTCCCTGTATCTTTATAAATTTCATTACGAATATCTTTATCACATTTTCCATTCTCGATTTCTTCAATCGTATGATCCGATTTTATTTCAACGGGAATATCAAAATCATACTTTGCATATTTATTTTCAAGAAAGATTCTTTTTGCTATGGAAGCAATTTCTTTAACCATTTGATCATACGATGTGTATACACAGGTTTTATCCGTTACACACTCAATATTTCCATACTGATCTTCCCTGTAATAAAAACCATCTACACTAGAATCAGCTAATTTGGTCCACGTTCTATCCGATTCTTCTGCATGCACATAAACCGCTGTATTCGGTAATACCCCCGCTGTTACCGTAGCAACAGATAACACAACCGCCATTGCTGCAGCCATTACCCTTTTTCCTTTTCTTCCTTTACTCATAATAATCTATCCTCCATCTATTTACTTCTTGTACTTCCTTTCTTTTCGCTATTTCCTTCGTTTGATCTTGTCCAAAGAGCATTTATCTTCTTGAATAATTCATTAAACTTCTTTCTTAGGATTTCCACTATGTAATTGTTAATGTTTCCTATGATTCTACAAATCATTGTCTCCTATCCTCATGCTTTTATTATAACGTAGTCGTTAATATCACTAATACACTTTACATAGTCGAACATCATTTTAATCATATTAAAAAATACATTCTTATCATAAATATGAGATATTTCAAGAAAAAACTTTTTCATATATAAAAAAGAAAACTAATAAAAATTTCTGATTTTCAAAATAGTTGGAGAGCAAACTTAGTTTTCCTGCATTTCATTAATTCTTTTCTTAGAAAATTCATATATTTACTGCCAACTGTAAAAAAGCAAGATCCCACAGCCAAAAGACTGTGAGATCATAATTATTTCTTATTTCTTTCTAAAGATCACAATTCCTTTTTTCTTTTTGAAGTAATAGAATACTACAGCTAAGATCAATGCAAAACCACCGATCAATGGTACATAAGCTTTGATATTATTGAATCCACCAGTAGTTGGCAGTTTCAGGTTTGCATCATTTGTGATCTCATAGGTTGGATGATAGAAGTAATAGGTATCTCCCTGCTTAATGGCATTTGAGGTATCTACATTTCCTTTGTCTACTTCTGCCTGTGTTACAGATAACGGAAGAGTTACGACCAGAGGCTCTTTTAACAGATTCTTACCGCTGACTGTTTTTGTTTCCGTGATCGTGTAAGTATCTGGCAGCAGATCATCAAACAGAAGTTCTCCTTTTTCATCCGTTTCTTTGGATGTGACTTCTTTTCCATCAGAATCCTTGATCGTAAACCGAACACCTTTTAAGACTTTTCCTTTGGAATCTTTCTTCTTTAGTTTAATGTTTCCTTTGATCATCTGATTTCGGAAGGTTGCTTCTCCTGTGATTTTTGCAGATGCACTGCTCCCTTCCGATCCGATGTCAAACGTAACCGTTCCTGCTTTCTGATCTACTCTTCCATTGGTACTTGTCGTTGAGAGATGATCCAGCTTAAAGTATTCTTTCATGCCGCTTTCACAGCATGTATAAGTTCCATAGTACAGATCATCAAACGTCGTTGAGAGGCTGATCATCGTTCCAGGGTTTGCCTTGACAAAGTTTTCTACTTCACTCTTTATGAACTTCACATCTTTCTTGTAAGTATGCTTCTTTCCGTAAACATCGGTTCCTGTCAGGGTAAATGTAAATGTGGCATCTCCAACGTCCATGTTCAGATTGGATGGATCTAATTCTTTTGTGATGGTAATGCTTCCTCTGCCCGGTGTATGAGAGTTGGTTGCGATCGTTGTGTCAGAATCATCTTCATCATCGTATGAAACCTTGTATCCGATCTGTTCATTTCCTATCACAACACCTTCTTTTACCTCTTCCCATGTATACTCGATCTCATTTCCATTCTCGCATTTTGGAAGGACTTTTGATCTTGTTTTCCATCCGTTTTCGGAATTTAAGGTTACGGTATCTACCACATCTTTTCCGTTTGCTAACAGATTAAACCTTACAGAATCTGGACGGATCTTATCCTGATCATTTTCATCATCCCATACTTTTCGGATCGTTTTCTGTACGGTCTTTGGTTTATGTGTGTTTGTGATATTGGTTGTGATCGTTATGATATCACTAGATTTATCTGTAGATTCCTTTACTTCATAAGCAATCTCATATCCAGTCTTGGCATTTCCATTCACAACAGAGGATGAATCCTCTTTGACTTCATATTCATACTTTTCGCCAAGATCATCTTCTTTTGGAAGATCATTAAATTCTGCCGTCCAGTTATTAGCTGCACTTAATATTTGATCTTTTTGCATATCTGTTCCATTACGATATAATTTGATATTTACTGAATCCGGACGGATTCCATCACTGTTATTACTGTCATCCCAGTTTTTCTTAACAACAAGTTTTACACTTCCACCTTTATCATATTTGTTTGTATAAGATAACGTATAGGTATTTTTGTCCCAATCGCCACCTGCTTCACTGACTCTTGTATAATTAGCTGCATTACAAACCTCGCTAAACGTATAGTTTCCTTCCTCGCCTCGCTTGATATCTGTCTGCATGGCCCAGTTGTTATCCTTATTCAGCACATAAGTCTTCACTTCATGTGTGTTCTTATTTTCTGCTTTGATCGTCACTGATACTGGTCTTGTGTTCATGGAGTTGTTATCATCGATCCAATATTTCTTCACCTGCACATAGTCAGAAGGATTGTTGACCAGCGTCTTGGAATCATGGACATATGTTATTTCATCATTGTTAGTATTGCCCTGTGTCGCCACGTCATGGATGAAATCTGCGGTCTGATCATTTAAGACCTCTCCACTGAATGTCATCGTTTCATCAGACTTTCCATATCCAAGTGGTGCTTCCACTTCTTCTACGGTGTACATTTCTTTTCCAACACCGTCTTTTGCATAAATGCCAGTTGGCAGTCCAAAGAATTCCAGATAACCGAACTGATCATCTCCGGAAACCGTGGTTGCGATCGTATCTCCTTTGTGAAAGATCGTCTTTTCATCCTTATTTACGATCTCACAGGCTGCTTTTAATGCAAACTTCGCACCTGGCAACATCTCTCCTTTCTTATCTGTCTTGATAAACTGAATGCTGTACTTCTGTAACAGATCGTTACATTCCAAATTGATATCTATGTGCTTGTCAGTATCAAGAGATACATCGACATCTTCCGGATCGATCACATTGACTGTTGTTTCGATCGGATCATAGCCTTTGTATTTTCCGGAATCTTTAAAGGAGATCGTTACTTTCTGTTTTCCGGCAGCTTCTGCGGTTTCCGGTTCAAAGGTTACATCATCATCCGTTACATCAGTAAGCTCCTGTTGTCCATCATCATCATAATCGCTTGAGAATGCAAAATCATCTGCATGATAGACTGCACCTTTTACAAAATCTGTTTTTGGTGTGGCACTGATACCGGTAACTTTTGCATCCGTGTAATCATCGTCTGCCTTTACCATCTGATCCTGTGCATAGGTCGTCTTTAAGCTTGTACAGCCATAGAACATCTTTCGGACATCTTCCACATTTGAAGTATTAAAACTGGAAAGATCCAGCTCTTTTAATGCAGAACAGTTGGCAAACATCTCTGACATGTCCGCGACTTTGGATGTATCAATGTTCTTAAAATTAATCTTTGTCAGACTCTTGCATTCTGAGAACATCTTACTGGAGATCGTGTTCATGTAAATGACCTGATCTGCTTTCTGGGAGGAAATATAATAATCATTTCCATCTTTCCATAAGACGATACTTCCGTCTTTGTCCTGTGAAACGTCTTTGGTATCTGTTCCATCCGGAGCATTTTCCCATGTAAATGTAATACTTTCTGCATCCTGGATCTCCTGATTCAATGCTTCTCCCGTTTCCAGTACATAGATCCCGCCGTTTGGAGAAGGTGTATTGTTTCCATGTGGTTCTTCCACATCCGGAACATCCTCGGTATCTCGGATATCATTCATCGTTCCCGGTTTCGTATCCCAGTTGATCACAACCTCATGTTCTTCTGTATCAATACAATATCCATTTGGACCGGATATCTCTTTCACATAATAAGTTCCCTGATAAAAGTCCGTCGTGTCCTTTCCATCGTCTCCTTTTCTGGTAAACTGTACGGCTTTGTCTTTCAATGTCGTTTTCTGATCAATCAGAGTTCCGGCTTTCCAGACAAGAGTTCCATCGTCTTTTTGGATATCCTCTTTGGCATACAGTCCATATACAGCTCCGCTGATCTGGTCATTTTCATAAACAAAGCTGGCATCTTCAAATCCGCTTAACGTTTCACCTGTCTTTTTTAGTGAAACAGATCCATACACTGGTTCATCGGTATCTTCATAGGTGTAAGTACCATTTCCATCGCTGTCGTAGTCCACACTTTGAAGATCTAAGGTAAATTCTTTTGCTGCATCATTTTTGTTATAACCATTTGGTGTGGATACTTCTTTGATCGTATAATGTCCATAAGGCAGCTTGCATGTCGCATATCCGTCTTTCATCGTTCCGGAGATCAATCTTGCGATTTCTTTTCCATCATCATCATAAATGACGTACTCTGCATCATTTAACAGCTTCTTTGTTTCTCTGGATCGTTTCACAAGGACGAAATCAATCTCCTTTTCCTGATCCGCATAACTGTATTTGATCGTTTTTCCTTTATCTTTCTTGGTCAGCACAATGACCTGATCTTCTAAGAATGCATGTTTGTTCGAACCACTCTTCTGATGTAATGTGTACATTCCAAGAGCGATACCACTTGCTGTTGCAGTCCCATCTTCTCCTGTGGTCAGCGTTGTTACGACTTTTCCATCCTGATCGATTAGTTCAAAGACTGCTCCTGTTTCAGCTTCCGTTTTTGTATCGGATACTTTCTTTTCCTTTTTGATCTGGATCGATGCGGAATCGGAATATACATCTTTTGCAGTAAATTCATAAACTTTCATGCCATCGACTTCTTTTGGTTTATGATCTCTGGAATCATAGACAGGGGCCAAGTCATATCCTTCGGCTCCTTTTGTCTGAACAACAATAAAATCATGATCTGCTTTCAAATCTTCCAGAAGAAGGCTTGCGATTCCTTTTGCATCTGTTGTTATCGTTCCGATCACGGCATCTTTCGCCAGGGAATCGATATAATCTTTTCTGTTTTCTTCTGTATCAAGATCTGTATTTTTATATCCATCTGCTTTGGATGCATCTAAGATGGTAAATTCCGCGGATACTTCGGCTTCTTCCACCTTATTTTTTTCCATTGTTTTCTTGATCATGAGTTTCTTTCCGATCCATGGATTCTTAAGATCATACATATGGTTTGTTTTATCTCCGTCTTTTAATGTGACATCGAAATCTTTTACAAATGCATAATTATCTGATCCTTTGATCTGATGTACCGTGTAAGTCCCAGGATCCAACTGTTTGGATGAAGCATATCCATTTTCATCGGTTGTCAGTGTCTCAACGACTTTCTGATCTGATTTTCTGATGATCTCAAATTTGGCTCCGGCTTCTGGTCTCTCTGTGTTTGTGGATGTCTGTGTATCCGTGATGACCTTTGTTTTTGAAATGGAGATCGCGGCAGCTTCTCTTGGGTTGTTCGCTTCGATCTGATAAGTTTTTATGGACCCATCGATCACTTTTATCATATCTGGGATCTTGGAGAATCCATCCGTTCCTTTGGCCTGATGTAAGCGGTAAGAACCATATGGAAGCTCTTTACTCGTTGCCATTCCATCACTTCCGGTTGTGATCGTATCGACCAGCTGATTTTTACTGTCATATATTTCAAATACCGCTCCGGATTCCGCCTTTTTATCATTATCATAGGTTTTGTGGATCTGCAGCTTTCCTTTGACTGGTGTTTCATATACAGTAATGAGCTGATCATTGTTCAGTGTGATATTTGTACTGTCTTTGTTCAGTTCAAATCCTTTCGGTGGATTCTTTTCTTTGACATAGTACTCTCCGACCGGCAGTTTCTTTGCACATCCATAACCCGTCGCATCGGTAATGATCGTTGCGACTTCACTGTCTTTTTTATATCTGACAGTTTTGTTATCGGATGCGAGAATATCAGATCTGGCATAAACTCCATATTCTGCATTTGCATAGGTTGCATCTGTCCCAAAGTCTTCCAGGATACTTCTTTTGTTCAGTTCCAGATCGATCGTTTTTTCTGTATCATACATACTTCCAAGATCGACCTTTGCCGTTTTTCCCGTTGCTTTTTTTGTTTTTGTTGTTGTGTTTTTATTATGCCTTGCATCTGCTTCGATCTCTTTTGCTGTCCACGTATGTGTCTTGGATCTCTTATCCTCAATGATCCCNGGAATCATAGTATCCTTTTTCCGTATACGACTCCTGATCATCCTTTGATAATTCATTCCAGTTTTTCACATACTTTTCTGTGATGCTTCTTGTTCCAGAAGAAATCGTCTCATTATATGTAAGACTGGCAACACCTTTTTCATCTGTCACTGCTGTACCAACGGATTTTCCATCCCTGAAAAACTGGAACTTGACGCCGGATAATATAACAGCTGTTGCCTGATCACGTTTTGTGATCTTCACTTCCGTTTGATCACTTTCCGATGTACTGTCTGAATATGTATATGAACCGGTCTTCGCCGGAGTTACATCTTTCGTCATACGATATAACATCTGATGTTTATCATGCTTCTTTCCTTTTACACAGTGTGTCACTGTATAGTAATAGATCGTACCTTTTGGATCTGTTTTCTTGATCTTATCGCAGAAAGCCTTTGCATCACTGCTTGAAAACTTATCATTCAGATTTTTTCCTGCCTGATAAACCGTTGTCTTTTTGCTGACACCTGCTCCACATGCCCAGATATAGGCCTGTGTTAATGCAAATGCCTTTGTATTTTTGGAACTCTTCCAGTAATAATAAGTCAGAGCTTTTGCAACTCCCTGATTCTTATAAGTCACAGCGTTGTGTGTCTTATACTTTACAGTGTCACCATTACACATGGATTTTCCGGAATTTAAACAAAAGGTTCCTTTTCCATTTGCAGTGATCTTCCATAGTCCTTCACTTGCCGGCCGGTTTAACGCACTGATCTTATTACGATCCATGACCTGACTCATACCAACGGTCGCTGTTCCTTCTTTCGCCGCAACATTGACGACTGGTGCTGGCATTCCGGCCATTCCTCCAAACAACGAAGAAAAAAGTGTTAACAAGGCCAGGAAGAACGTCCCGATCTTTTTCAGTTTTCTTTTCAACTTGTATTTCATAGTTCCCTCCTGATTCATTTGATCTTATCCATTTTTATCGTAACAGCAGAAAGAGGACTTCCTGCTGTTATCTTTATCAATACCGATCTGTAAAATATCCGGGAGCATCTGTCTTATCAATGTTTGCATATTCGGAGTCTGTATGAGCATGACTATATCCTGTTCCATTCTGCCCTTCGATCTCAATGTCTCCGGTAAACATGCCTTCATCATGGATGATATTTGTTTTATTGATGCTTCCATCATTCTTTTTCCATATCGCATACAGCTTGATGGTCTTTCCGGCATCTGTAAGATCAGAGACAGCTGTTCCATTCGTATAATCTGCCCTGACTGCATCCGGAGTCTTTGCCCATCCTACAAACGTATATCCTTTTCTGGTAAACAGACCGGATGGTATGGTATAAGATTCTCCTGTCTTTACCGGTATGATCTTTGCATCTGCCTGTGCGCCATTTGGCATGAAGCTGATCTTATACTGGCCATTTCCCCATATCGCATATAAGGTAAGGTCAGAAGCCGTCTGATATTTGATCGCTTCCTGATCTTCGTAAGCTGCAACATCTCCATCCTTTGTCTTACTCCATCCAAGGAACTGATAGCCGTTATTTGTAAATGTATTTTTTGGAAGTGTGAACGAACCATCATATGTCACGGTACTGTCATTCATTGTTCCGCTTCCACCATTGGAATTGTAATGGATCTTATACTGATTTGCTTTCCACTGGGCATATAAAGTTAATGCTTTCCCGCAGATCGTACTGTTTGTCGTATAAGACATCCCTGTACTGTTTGCCGTATCCTTCCATCCGGTCAATGTATACCCTGTTCTGTTGGCGGTTGGGAAGGTCAGCTTACTTCCGCAGGCAAAACTTTTACTTGCAGCACCAACACTTCCATTATTTTCTTTATAATTTACAGTATAGGAATCTTTTTTCAGATTGATCGTAACTTTACAATTATAATATCGGAAATATTTTTTCGTTGTAGGGTTTTTGTATGGTGCAACTCCTGTATTATAGGCACTGAATCCAACCGTGGTTTCAAAGTCTGTTTGCTCTGTAGTTTTATGCCCCGGTGTATTCGTTAACTGCTGAACCTGGCTATATGGTGCGTCATATGATACACTATTATATTTTTCATGGGCAGGGACTGTATATTTTACTTTGAAATGCATCCATGAATAATCATCACTATAAGATTTCGATGTTTTTACAGAGGTTGTAGAAAGTTTTAACTTGTACGGATCTGGGTTACTTACAGATACCTGCTTGATATTCAGTGTTCGGCTTTCATTATCAAATGTATAGTTTTTACAAGCAGATCCAGAATGTGTGATTTTCAAACTCATTGTAGACGTTCCAGATGGTCCAGTGACTTTTACATACGTGTATTCATTGTTATTTGGAAATGATGTACTTCCTGCATTTTCTATCGTGACATATTTTGCTTCCACTGAATGATGCCATGCAAGAACTGCAATAAAACTGATCACCATAGAAAGCGCCAATATAGAATACCATTTTTTATTTTTCTTTATCCTTTCCATTTTTTCTTCCTCCTTTCCTTTTGTTTGATCTTATAAGTTCTATTCCCAAAAAAATCAAGATTCCTAACCCTGCATATCGGACGATCTTTTCTCTTTGGATATCCCATTCAGATGATTCAAAAAAAGTATCATCCATGGTACGGATCGTTTGTTTGGGGATCTTCTGACCCTTATCTCTGACACAATAGACCACATATCGAAATTTACCATGACTTCGGTATGGGTGACATGTAAGAAGCGTTACCATATCTTTGCCTTTTTGAATACGGATCTGATCGGAATCATCCGGTTTTATGATCTTGATCTTTTCGACCCGATAAGAAAGTTTTTCCCATGGGTTTTGAATGGTGACTTTGTCTCC
>NZ_CYYH01000013.1 GCF_001404655.1 Anaerostipes hadrus
TGTCAATCTTCAATATCAAAGATAAATTCTGGGCGAACGCTGAAGAAACAGTGAAAAAGATTCGTGAAAACACAGACTGTATCGTAAACCTTTATGATCTTGATGACAAAGAAAAATTAAGAGAAGAGATCGCAGACAGCTACTTATTCGCACAGGCAACTGGTGTAGGAATGAAACCATTAGAAGGACAGTCTGTTGTTCCTGATGAAACATTTTTCCGTCCTGACCTGATCGTAACAGATACAGTTTACACTTCAAGAGAGACAGAAACATTAAGACTTGCTAAGAAAGCTGGATGTAAGACAATGAACGGTCTTGGAATGATGTTATTCCAGGGAGACGCTGCTTTCCACTTATGGACAGGAAAACATATGCCAATTGACCATATGAAAGAAGTATTAGATATCAAATATGACTAGAGTTTAGTCATAACCATATAGCAAACGAGAGGAATTATAAAAATGGATAAAAAATACATACCAAGTGCCTTAGTTCTTTATCTGAACTATTTCATTCATGGAATCGGGTGCTCAATCTTAAGTCAGCAGGTAGTAAAAGAAATGCTTGCAAGTCAGTGGGGATTAAAAGATGTTATGGCAGTAACATCCATTGCAGCAGCATTAGGACTGGGACGTTTGATCTCCCTTCCATTTGCAGGACCTTTATCTGACAAATTAGGACGTCGTTTATCAGTGATCATTGGATGTGCTTCATACGTTATCTTCTTAGTAGGAATCGCATTCTCACCAAACACAACAATTGCTTATGTAGCAGCCGTTCTTGGTGGTATCGCTAACTCATTCTTGGATACAGCAACATACCCAGCTGTAACTGAAATCATTTACAAATATACAGGTATTGCAACAATGGGAATCAAATTCTTTATTTCCGTTGCACAGTTATTAATGCCTTTCTTCTTAGGTGTTGTAGCAGGAACAAGCATGTCATACTTAATGCTTCCAGTCGTAGCAGGTGTATGCATCGGTATCCTTGGAATCTTAGCAATCTTTGCACCATTCCCAGCGGCATCTGAAAGTGGTAAATCAGAATCTTTCATCAGCAATTTAAAGAATGCGCATTTCTCTATCGAGAGTATTGCATTAATCCTGATCGGATTCACAAGTACAGCAACATTCCAGTTATGGTTAAACTGTGCTCAGACATTTGGTACTGAAATTGCGAAGATCCCATCTCAGAATGTATCTGTTATGCAGACATACTATTCTGCAGGTACAATGGTAGCATTATTCGTAACAAGTGCATTGATCACAAAATTCAAACAGGTTAGATTCTTGGTTATCTATCCAGCAATCTCTCTTGTAATGTTAGCATTAGTTTACATTATTAAGACACCTATGATCTGCTACGTTGGAGCATTCGTCATCGGATATGCAGCAGCAGGTGGAGTCCTTCAGATGGCTACAGCCGTTGTAAATGATCTGTTCCCTAAAATCAAAGGAACTATCACAAGTTTAGTTATGATCGCATCAAGCTTATGTAACTACACAATCTTAACAGCAGCTGCGAAGATGACATCTACAAGTGTAATCATGATGAACATCGTAATTACAGCAATCGGAATCTTATTAGCACTTTTCGTAAACGTACGTTATGGTGTATTATTAAAGAATGCAGAAGAAGCATCTAAAAATTAATTAGTATTGGTAACATGAACTCCCGAGGCTTTTGCTTCGGGAGAGCATTCAGACAATAGGAGGAAAATTGTCAATGAATACAGTAAAAGTAAGAAATATTGAAATCGGAAGCGGAGTTCCAAAAATTTGTGTACCTATCGTAGGTGTTACAAAAGATGAGATTATCGCAGAAGCGAAAACATTTGACAGCATCCCTGTAGACGTTGTTGAATGGCGTGTTGACTGGTTCGAAGGAGTGTTCGAATTCGATAAAGTAGAAGACGTATTAAAAGATTTAAGAGAAGCTTTAGGTGAAACACCAATCCTCTTCACATTCCGTACATCAAAAGAAGGTGGAGAAAAAGCAATCGAAGCCCAACCTTACAAAGAATTAAACATTGCGGCTGCAAAAACAGGATATGTTGATCTTGTAGATGTAGAAGCATTTACAGGCGACGAAATCGTAAAAGAGATTGTAGCAGCTGCTCATGAATGTGGAGTAAAAGTTGTTGCATCTAACCACGACTTTGACAAAACACCTGAAAAAGATGAAATCGTAAGAAGACTTTGCAAAATGCAGGAACTTGGTGCTGACATCCCTAAGATCGCAGTTATGCCAACTTGCAGACGTGACGTATTAACACTTCTTTGTGCAACAGAAGAAATGTATACAGATCATGCAGATCGTCCGATCATCACAATGTCTATGGCAGGAACAGGACTGATCAGCCGTCTTTGCGGTGAAGTGTTCGGATCTGCTTTAACATTTGGAGCAGCGAAGAAAGCATCTGCACCTGGACAGGCAGCAGTCAACGACTTAAATAATATGCTTCAGTTCCTTCATGAAAATCAGGGATTATAAGAACTGAATCTTTAAAAATTAAATGCAGAAGAGGAGAAGATTCTTGGTTATTCTTTTCCTCTTTTTTAAATACATAAAAAATATTTGCTGAAATCCTATTTTTTATGTATAATTTAGTAGAGCAAATTGTTAAAGTTTTGCCATAGTTTGTGAAAATAAAGACTTTTGTTATAGAAAGTAGAAAGAGGTGAATCATGCTAAAATGGCTTGATGAGAATCTGGAAGAATTTTTAATGGTAGCATTACTGATTGCAATGACAGTGATCATGGGAATCCAGGTATTTGCAAGATATGCACTTGGAGCTTCTCTCTCTTGGTCAGAGGAACTGACGAGATATTTATTTATCTGGTCAGGTTTTATCAGCGTCAGCTATTGTACTAAGAAATGTATTTCCATTAAAATTGAACAGTTTGTAGCAATGTTCCCAAGAAGAGGGAAGGCATTGTTCAAAGTGGTGAATCACACAATTGAACTTGCATTGTTTTTGTATTTGATTCCATTTGCAGTTCTTTACTTAAAGAGTGCATTTGAAAGTGGACAGGTAAGCCCTGCCTGTCAGATTCCAATGTATTATATTCAGGCAGCACCACTAGTTAGTTTTGTTTTAGTAGCATTTCGTATTATTCAGCGTTGGATCATTGAATTTAAGATTGTGATCCGTAAAGATGATAAAGAAAAGGGGGATAAATAAATGTCAGCAGCAGTCGTATTTTTACTCTTCTTTATTTGTCTGATCATTGCAATTCCGATTTCAATCGCCCTTGGGATCGTATCTGTACTTCCAGGAGCATTTGATCCATCATTTACAGCAAGCGGGACATTTGTCATTCGTTCTATGCTTGGAGGAATCGATAGTTTCCCATTGCTTGCAGTTCCAATGTTTGTATTATCTGGAATGATCATGGCAAAAGGAGGAATCTCTAAGAAGATTTTTGACGTTTTTGCGTTTTTTATTGGAAAATTAACAGCAGGAATGCCTTGTGCAGTGATTGTTACCTGCTTATTCTATGGAGCAATTTCAGGGTCAGCACCTGCAACCGTAGCAGCGGTAGGAAGTATGACAATCCCAATCTTAGTACGTTTAGGATATGATAAGTCATTTACAACGGCAATTGTAGCAGTAGCCGGTGGACTAGGGGTTATCATACCGCCTAGTATTCCGTTTATCATGTATGGTATGGCATCTGGAGAATCTGTAAGTGATCTGTTTATGGCGGGAGTTGTACCAGGATTACTAATTGGTGCTTTATTGATGGTTTATGCCATTTACTATTGTAAAAAACATGGAGAAGATAAGGAAAAGATTGCAGCAGAGATCGATCAGTTGCATGCGAAAGGATTTATCGGAGTATTTAAAGAAAGCTTTTTTGCAATCTTAAGTCCGGTTATTATCCTTGGATGTATTTATACTGGAGTTGCATCTCCAACAGAAGCAGCGGTTATTTCCGTATTTTATTCTTTAGTAGTCAGCTTATTTATTTATAAATCCATGAAATTTAAAGATATCTGGGGAATCATGGTAGAAGGTGTGAGAACTTATGCACCAATTCTGTTTATCTTAGCAGCATCCATTGCATTCTCAAGAGTATTAACTTTAATGCGTGTACCTCAGTCCATTAGTGCGTGGATCTTAAGTAACTTCCATAATAAAGTTGTGATCTTACTTGTGATCAATGTATTCTTACTGATCGTAGGAATGGTCATGGATACAACACCAGCGATCCTTATTTTAACACCGATCTTATTACCAATTGTCACAGCAATCGGTATGAATCCAATTCATTTTGGTGTTATGATGGTTGTAAACCTTGCCATCGGTTTCGTTACACCACCGATTGGAGTCAACTTATTTGTGGCATCATCCTTAACGGATATCCCGGTGATGAAGATTGCACAAAAAGCAATGCCTTTAATCGTTTGTTTCCTTGTAGCATTACTTCTGATCACATTTATTCCGCAGATCAGTCTGGCATTTTTATAAGGAGGTTTAGGATTTCATGAGAAAAATCATAAAAAGATCCGTTGTTGTTCTTCTTGCGGGAGTCTTATTATTCAGTTTATCTGGATGCAAGAAGAAACAGAGTAAAGATGAAGTACAAAGATATGCATGGCCGCTTGGAACTTCCAGTCCGGAAGATACAGTTACACAGTTATATGCAGAGAAATTTGCAAAAGAAGTTTCTAAATTAAGCCATGGGAAGATGAAGATTGAGGTTTATCCTAACAGTACACTTGGAGGAGACCGAGAACTTCTTGAAAGCTGTAAAGATGGAGATATCCCATTTGTTGTACAGAATACAGCACCACAGGTAACTTTTCTTCCAGATACAGCTGTATTTGACTTACCAAGTGCATTTACAACGATCAAACAGGCACGAGAAGCTGTAGATAATCCGATATTCTATAAGAAGATGGAGAAGGTATATCAGAAAGGTGGATATAAACTTCTTGGATATGCCGATCAGGGATTCCGTGTTATGTCTACAAACAAGAATGTTAAAAGTATTAAAGACTTCAAAGGACAGAAGATCCGTACAATGGAGAATAGTTACCATCTGAAGTTCTGGAAGACACTTGGAGCAAACCCAACACCAATGACATTCAGTGAAGTTTATATTGGACTTCAGCAGGGAACGATCGATGCACAGGAGAACCCTTACGAAGTTATTGTTTCCAGCAAATTATATGAACAGCAGGATTATGTCGTAGAGACAAACCATCTGCCACATTATATTTCACTGATCGTCAGTGATGAATTTTATAACAGTTTGTCAAAAGATCAGCAGAAGATCATTGATCAGGCATCACAGATAGCGAAGAAATATGCAAGAGAAGCATCTGATAAGAGAATTGCAGATCGTATCAAGATTATCAAAGATAGTGGTACAAAGATTGTGAAACTAGATGCAAAAACACAGAAAGAAGTGCGAGAAAAAGCACAGCCAGTTTATGATGCGATCAAGAAGAATATTTCAAAGGATATTTATAATGCATATTTAAGCGGTGTAGAAAAATAATTGTGTAAAAATAGGATGAATTTTAAGAAAGAAGCATGTAAGACGAAAGTACATGCTTCTTTTTGTATGCAAAAATATAGATTATTTCTTATATTTTTCGCGAAATTCAAGAGGAGAGATTCCATAGATTTTACGAAATTCATGACTGATATAATCGGCACTGATATGAAAATGTTCAGAAAGCAGCTTTAAAGTTATTTTTTTGTTATAATTTTCATTGATATAGATCAAAATATTCTGTGCGAAGGAAGAATCTTTTCTTCGATCAATGGCATATGAATCCCTGCTTTCATATGCGGCACAAGTCCAGCAGTCAAGAGGAGCATCCTTATCTGAAATCAGAGAATGGATCGTTCCTTTTTCTACGATCAAGATATCGCCTTTGGAGACATGATAAAAGTTTGTGTTAATGCTGAACGTTCCTTTGCTGCCTGCAATATAAATAACTTCTGTTTCATTTTTGTGAAGGTGGTATTGATAACTCCAGTTTGGATTATTGTAAGTATGGGACAGACGAGTGATCTTTGCATACTGATCATTTTCAAAAACGGGTGGTTTAGTCTGCTGTGGGTATTCTTCTAAAAACATAATAGGGTGAATGATAAATATAAGGTTGATTTGAGAGAATTACAGGACATACAGAATTGATCGGATTAATGGCTTATCCAATCAGACATTCAAGCTCACCTGCAATGCACAACGAAGCATTCGCAACATTAGGACTTGTCTATGCCTAACAAAACAGTGGTAGGACAGTACTTAGATGAGTTATCTTCAGCTGCTAAAATGGCAGGAGCTGTTAACACAATCGTAAATGACAACGGAAAATTAATCGGACACATCACAGACGGTATCGGATACATGCAGTCATTAAAAGACAACGATATCGACGTGATCGGTAAAAAAATGACAATCGCTGGTGCTGGTGGAGCTTCTACAGCAATCGAAATCCAGGCTGCATTAGATGGTGTCAAAGAAATGTCAATCTTCAATATCAAAGATAAATTCTGGGCG
>NZ_CYYH01000014.1 GCF_001404655.1 Anaerostipes hadrus
ATCCTCTTTAAAATAAGCATTTGTAGGATCTACATAGTAGTATGTTCCATCAATCTGAACCAGATTCCATGCATGTCGAATTCTATTATCATTTCCTATACCACCCTCAAACAAAGCATTTAAACCAACTACATTTGCCATATAATAGAAAGTTGAAGCATATCCGTCGCAAACAGATAATCCATCTAAGACAGCTCCTGTTAGATCGTGCTGATATTTTGTTTCGTTATTATCGTCGTACCGCACGTTTGAAACGATCCAGTTCGTGACTGCTTTAAATTTATCATAATCAGATTTCCCATCAAGATTCATAGATTTAATTACTTCATCAAGTTTTTTTGTTGCTTTATGATATCGATCACTCATATCACGATAGCCACCAATACCATCATAATAACCTTTATAAGTTCCATCTGAATAGGATGTATCAAGTGAATCTCCGCTTTCTGAATAAACTTCTCCACCACAATTTTGCATTGATACTAACGTGTATCCTTCATTTGCTTTTCCTGTGTCTTCTCGAACTACTTTTTGTATGTCTTTTTTAAATTGATCATTTTCAATCCCATCAATTTTCTTACCTGATTTAATTTCAAATGGAATCTTTACTGTAAATTTATCATATTTATCTTCCAGATAAATTTTTTTTGCCATAGTTCCAATATTTTTGACTGCCTCATCATAAGATGTGTATACATAAGTTTTATCTGTTGTACATTGAACATCACCATATTGATCATTTTGATAATAAAATCCATCTACGCTAGAATCAGCTAGTTTTTTATTTGTTTCTGCTGCCCTTACCAAAATGCCGGAATTAGGCAACACACCAGTCGTTACCGTAGCCATAGATAATGCAACAGCCATCGCAGCTGCTATCACTCGCTTTCCTTTTTTCACTTTACTCATAATAATCTACCTCCAATTATTTTACCCCCTTGTTTTTTGTTGCTTTACATACCACTGGATCGTTTCTTCATCAACATAAGGTTCTGTGCTGACCAGATATGCCCTTGTCCAAAGAGCGTTCATCTTTGATAGTTCCTTAAACTCCTTTCTTAAGATTTTCGATGAATACTCTCTAATGCTCCCCATGATCCTTGTTATTGTTGTCTGTGGATATGCTCTTACATATAAATATACATGATCCACATCACATTTCATCTCAAGGATCTCAATCTGATCCTTTTCACACTGTTCCTTTGTCAATTCTTTCATTCGTTGTTCTACACCGGGGATCAAGAAAATTTTTCTTCGGTACTTAGAACAAAAAACGAAATGATACTTGATCAGTGACGTTGTTGTTTTATTTGTCTTATATTCTCTCTTCATGCTTTTATTATAACACAGCGTGTAGTAGTTTACAATACACACTACTACATTTTTCAAAAAAACATAAAAAAGCCTCTAATCCAAAGTTGGATTAGAGGACAAAATTAATTTTCTGATATTTTATTTCGATTTTACTGATATTATACGAACGGCAAGCCATCCATCGCATACTGCAAACAGACACCAAATGGTATTTGTACAATGTCAGCAAAAAATCTTTTTTTCTCTTTGGAAATCTTAATTTAACTTACACTTATATTTTAACATATGGGAATATATTTTGCAATCTCTTATTACCCATACGTTCAATCTAACATATTATTAATATTAAATATAGGAAGCACAACTGCATCTGTTTCTGGTTGGGCAGTTAAAATAGAAAGTTGATTTCTTAAATACGGCATCATAATCGCTACTCCATTTTTTGTAATTAATGTTTCGATATCTTTTTCTGTTAAATTACATTGGGAATCTAATGTAAAAAATCCAGATAAACTAATATAAACCGTATACTCTGCTTCTTTTTCGCCCTCTAATTTTAAGGTTACTCTATAATTTTCATCAGATTGATATACCTCTGATGAAATATTAAATTTAAATTCAGCATTTGTTTTAAATCCTTGCCTTTGAAAGTCTATTTTGTCATAAACAAGATTATTTAATTTTAAAATGCTTTCTACTTTTTTATTATTCATTTTTCTCCTTACGCAACATAATTTATATTATTGTTTATATGATCCATTTTTATTTCAATTCTATTATTTTGTTCTATTGGTGTTACTTTAACTGATCCTCTCTGTATCATTAATCTTTTTTTAGATTTAAATATATTGTTATATGAACGATTATTTATTTTACTGTTAATATATGCGATATAATCTGCAATTTCTTCTTCATCAGCTTCATAATATTCTCCTTTTGTTGGAAAATCAAGTGTGTCTACTGATTCTTTATTACATGGATTACATCTTGTAACTCCATTTTTTTCTACAATGATATAATATTCATTTGAATTTAAATAAACATCATACATTGTTACTTTATCTTTCATAATATCTAATAACTGCTTTCGAGAAGTTTTTGCAACTATCCAACGAAGTTCTCTTCTATCATCACATAAGGTAACAATAAATAATTGGCCAGATTCATCTATACAAGAAAAGAAAATTGGTCTAGCTGCTTCAAAAAAAATATAGTCATAATAAAATGTTTTTTTATCATTTTGAAAAAAAATATTATTCCTCATCATATTCACTCCCCTTCGTTAACTTCCTTAAAATCAGTATATGTAATTACTTTTTCATAAATCCACCAATCTATATGAGATTTTTGCTTTGGCTTTCTATCTTTTGTCCGTTGAGATAATCCAGTTTCTTTTTTTATTTTTCCATATGCCAAAATTGCTTTGGAATTTTTTTTGGTAAAAAATTTCATCATCCTTTTAGCATCTTTATACTCTTCAAAACATGATGTGCTATATGTTCCAATATCATTTAAATCTAATGTTTCTGTGTTTCCATTTCTTTCTAATGTTTCCTGATAAGTTGATATAAATGCATGCTGATTCAATATTCCATATTTACAAATCCTATATACATTATATTCATTTTCTTTGGCTCCAGCTTTTATAATATCATCTTTTGGGACATAAACTGGAAAACATTTTTTTGCATGTTCTTTTGTCATATTATTCCTTCTCATTTGTTTTCTATACAAAGATTATAACATATTGTATTAAATATGACACTTTTTTTTAGAATTTTAAAAAATTACTTTTATTTTTACCCCTAATATCTCCCATTGATCTTCTGCCACCATTCATTAGAAACAAATAGTCTTTCTTCTCCGCATTTCTGGCAATCTGTATGATCTTTGATCTTATCATTGCAAAATTCTGCTTCATTTTCAAGAATCTTGCGATCAGAATATAAATATTTCTCCATTTTGTTCTTCTCCTCTTTTTACAGAAACGATCCCACAGCCAAAAGACTGTGAGATCATAATTATTTCTTATTTCTTTCTAAAGATCACAATTCCTTTTTTCTTTTTGAAGTAATAGAATACTACAGCTAAGATCAATGCAAAACCACCGATCAATGGTACATAAGCTTTGATATTATTGAATCCACCAGTAGTTGGCAGTTTCAGGTTTGCATCATTTGTGATCTCATAGGTTGGATGATAGAAGTAATAGGTATCTCCCTGCTTAATGGCATTTGAGGTATCTACATTTCCTTTGTCTACTTCTGCCTGTGTTACAGATAACGGAAGAGTTACGACCAGAGGTTCTTTTAGTAGATTCTTGCCGCTGGCTGTTTTGGTTTCCGTGATCGTGTAAGTATCTGGCAGCAGATCATCAAACAGAAGTTCTCCTTTTTCATCCGTTTCCTTGGTTGCAACTTCTTTTCCATCAGAATCCTTGATCGTAAACCGAACACCTTTTAAGACTTTTCCTTTGGAGTCTTTCTTCTTTAGCTTAATGCTTCCTTTGATCATCTGGTTTCGGAAGGTTGCTTCTCCTGTGATTTTTGCAGATGCACTGCTTTCTTCCGGTCCGATGTCAAACGTAACCGTTCCTGCTTTCTGATCCACTCTTCCATTGGTACTTGTCGTTGAGAGATGATTCAGCTTAAAGTATTCTTTCATGCCGCTTTCACTGCATGTATAAGTTCCATAGTACAGATCATCAAATGTTGTTGAAAGGCTGATCATCTTTCCAGGGTTTTCTTTTGTGAAGTTTTCCACTTCATTTTTCGTAAATTTCACATCTTTTTTATAAGCATGTTTCTTTCCATACACATCGGTTCCTGTCAGGCTGAATGTAAATACAGCATCTCCAACATCCATGTTCAGATTGGATGGATCAAGTTCCTTTGTGATGGTAATACTTCCTCTTCCAGGTGTATGAGAGTTGGTTGCAACTGTTGTATCCGGATCATCACTGTTTCCATCATAAGAAACTTTGTATCCGATCTGTTCATTTCCTGTCACAACACCTTCTTTTACTTCTTCCCATGTATACTCGATCTCATTTCCATTCTCGCATTTTGGAAGGACTTTGGATTTTGCTTTCCATCCATTTTCGGAATTTAACGTTACTGTATCTACCACATCCTTACCATTTGCTAACAGATTGAACCTTACGGAATCTGGACGGATCTTATCCTGATCATTTTCATCATCCCATACTTTTCGGATCGTTTTCTGTACGGTCTTTGGTTTATGTGTGTTTGTGATATTGGTTGTGATCGTTGTGATATCACTGGATTTATCTGTAGATTCCTTTACTTCATAAGTAATCTCATATCCAGTCTTGGCATTTCCGTTAACAACAGAGGATGAATCTTCTTTCACTTCATATTCGTAATCTTCTCCAACAGAGTCAGTTTTATTAAGATCTTCATAAGATACTGTCCAGTTATTAGTTGCACTTAATGTTTGACCCTTTTGCATGTCTGTACCATTACGATATAATTTGATATTTACTGAATCTGGACGGATACCATCACTGTTATTACTGTCATCCCAGTTTTTCTTGACAACAATTCGTACTTTATCACTTTTATAATATCTATTTGTGAATGTTACTGCATATGTCTTCGCATCCCATTCTCCACCTTTTTTACTTATCATAGTATAATTTTGTGCATTGCAAATTTCACTAAACGTATAGTTCTTTTCCTCGCCACGCTTGATATCTGTCTGTGCCTGCCAGTTGTTTGCCTCATTCAGTATATAAGTCTTTACTTCATGTGTTGTCTTATGTTCGGCTTTGATCGTCACTGATACTGGTCTTGTGTTCATGGAGTTGTTATCATCGATCCAATATTTCTTCACTTGCACATAGTCAGAAGGATTGTTGACCAGCGTCTTGGAATCATGGACATATGTTATTTCATCATTGTTAGTATTTCCCTGTGTCGCCACGTCATGGATGAAATCTGCGGTCTGATCATTTAAGACCTCTCCACTGAATGTCATCGTTTCATCAGACTTTCCATATCCAAGTGGTGCTTCCACTTCTTCCACGGTGTACATTTCTTTTCCAACACCGTCTTTTGCATAAATGCCAGTTGGCAGTCCAAAGAATTCC
>NZ_CYYH01000015.1 GCF_001404655.1 Anaerostipes hadrus
GATGTGAATAGTTCTTGTATGTTGTTTTGAAGGTATATCCTTTATATATAGATTTAATAATGAAATTCGAACATTCTTATAGATATAGATAAGGATGTTTTTTTTCGTTTATAACAAAGAATTTAAAGATATCAAGCAACGATTGTAACTAGAATCATAAATTCTTGCATGATATAATGAAAGCAGAAATAAACTGTGATCAAAAAAGGAGAGAAACGACGATTGCAAATTCAAGATGTATCGCATGTAATCTTTCAAAAAAAGAGCAAAAGATCCAAAAATATTCGGATGAAAAAAAGAAAAAAGCATTTATTCAGAAAGTTACCGGAATCTTATATAAATACGGGGATAAAGAATCAACACCAATGTTAGATAAGCGAATTCAGGACATTTATAATGAATATTATGAAGAAGAAACAGATTATAAGGCATTGAAACATAAATATAATCAATATATGTTGGAAAGAGAAGATGAGATTAGAGAACGCTTAAAGGAAACAAAGAACATAGAAGATTATATTAAATATGTATGCGTTGGGAATTACATAGATTTTGGTGTAACAGGAAATATTGATGATCAGATGTTAGAAAATTTATTAAATAAGGTCAACGATCTGAATATATCAAAACAAGAAGTAAAATATCTGGAGGAAGAATTAAAAGATGCGAAAACTCTTTTGTATATCACAGATAATTGCGGAGAAATCGTTCTTGATAAGATTTTTATCGAAGAATTAAAGAAACGTTATAAAAATCTTGAAATCATAGTTATGGTAAGAGGCGGACTGGCAATCAATGATGCAACGATAGAAGACGCAGAAGAAAGATTGTTTCTGTGATCAGCAATGGAGCTGCAATCACAGGAACCGTCAAGGAGCAATTAAGCAAGGAAGCAAGAAAATATCTGGATAGTGCAGATGTGATCATAGCGAAAGGAATGGGTAATTTTGAATCTATGTTTGAGGAAGGAATTAATCCATATTATTTATTCTTATGCAAATGCGAGCTATTCACAACGAGATTTGGTGTCCAGTTGTTTGATCCGATATTCTGCAAAGAAGAACGATTAGAAATAAAAAATAAATAAAAATCCAGATAAGAGATATAACCAAAAGGTTTAAACTCAATAACAAAGCGAGACTTCATAATAGGTCTCGCTTTTTTGTATGAACATCAAAAAGAGATTGTCTGATGTTTATAGCACTTATGTTATTGATGCCTTATCAGATGGTGGGCAAAGAAGCCCATGAATGGATAGGAATGATCATGTTTTTCTTATTTATTTGTCACCATATGATGAATCAAAAGTGGACAAGAAATATAAATAAAGGGAAATATTCATTTTTACGTATATGGTAAATAATATTAGTAATTTTTCTATTTCTATTTATGTTAGGATCGATGATCAGCGGAATTATTCTGTCAAGATATGTTTTTAAAAGTATAAGAATTATGGGAGTTGCAGTTCTTATGGAAAATGTACATATGATCTGTGCATATTGGGGATTTGTGATGATGGCATTACATCTGGGGTTCCATTGGAACATGTTTATAAATATGATAAAGAATAAAATAGAAAAATGGAAGAATTCGATATGGTTGGTTGTAAGAACCTTGACATATGGAATTGCTATATATGGAATTTTTGCTTTTATCAAACGAAAAATAGGTTTATATATGACTCTAAAAAGCCATTTTGTATTTTTTGATCCTACAGAAACACTAAGATTTTATATGCTGGACTATATATCGATGATGATTTTGTTTGTTTTGGTGGGTTATTATATTTGGAAATTAGATAAGAATGCAAGATATTATACAAGCACTCTTGAATTATTAAAGAAATATGTACAGATGGTGCCACCAGTCGATGACCAGAAATAAAACAAAATCATACATAAATGGAGGAAAAACATGAATATTTTATTTATCAACGGAAGTCCAAATAAGAATGGAAACACAAAAGCTTTAGCAGAAAAGATGCTGAAGGAAAAAGCATATGAAACATTAAATCTGACAGATTATAGAATTGGAAGTTATGGACAAAATTTCCAAGATGATCAGTTAGATGAAGTAATTGATAAAATGAAAGCGGCAGATGTGATCGTAGTAGGATCCCCATTGTATTGGCATAATATCTGCGGTTCAGTAAGAAATGTATTAGACCGCTTTTATGGAAAAGTCGAACAGGAAGGACTGTCAGGAAGAACTTTATATTTCTTGTTCCAAGGAGCAACCCCAGAACAATGGATGTTAGAAGCCGGAGAATATACAATGAAACGTTTTGCTGGACTTTATGGAATGGAATATGGCGGAATGGCAACAAATGGCGATGAAGCATCAAAACTGTTCAAAGCATAATATGAGAAAAGCTTAGAAAAGGAACGTCGAAAGATACCGTAAAAACTCCGAAAGATTTTCCGTTAAAATACAATTATGGAACAGGCAAGAACAAAAAGCTAAGAAATAGACAGGCGTCTGGAGTTTGCTTGAAGCAAAAGCTTTGGGAATCAGTGCAGTATGTGCAGGAATTTATTTTTGCTATTCTAGTATCATCTCATTTTTAACACCAAGACAGCAGCAGCGTTTTTCTTCATTGTATATTCGATAGCAATTTTGATCACAAGACCATTTACAGGAAGATTGTTTGATCAAAGAGGAGCTAAAATCACGATGCTTCCAGCTTTTTTATCATTTTTTGTTGGAATGATTCAGCTATGCAAATTCAACTTTCTATATTTTCTTGGATATTGGAACAGGAGTGGGACCATTCTTTTTAGGATTTTTAGTTTCACCTCTTGGATATCGAGGAATGTATCTTGCAATGGCAGGAATGGCCATTTTATTTATGATATTCTTTTTGCCTTACTATTAAATTTCATACTAACTTGAATTATAAATTTTTGAATGCTATAATGCGATTATCGACATATGACGGAAATAAAAATACAATAAGGAGAAGATATTATGACAAGACCAACAAGATGTAGAAGAATATGTATGGAGCCAGCTTATGACAGCTTTTTTCCAGATGGAGTTTTGACAGGAGAAGAAGTCATTATGACATTAGACGAGTACGAAACAATACGTCTGATCGATCTTGAAGAATACACACAACATGAATGTGCAAAACAGATGAATATTTCCAGAACAACCGTAGCAGAGATTTATAAAAGTGCCAGATATAAGATGGCAGATAGCGTTGTGAATGGGAAGCAACTTCTGATCACAGGAGGTAATTATCAGTTTTGCGATGGCATGACATCACCTTTTTGTAAGAAACACTGTAACAGAGCAGTAAATTCCGTCGTCAGATCAGAAATTTTAAAAAAGGAAGGTAATAAAATGAGAATTGCAGTAACATACGAAGATGGAAAGATTTATCAGCATTTTGGACACACAAGCCAGTTTAAACTTTATGATATTGAAGATGGAAAGATTGCATCTACACAGATTGTTGATACGAATGGACAGGGACATGGAGCATTATCTGGTTTCTTATCACAGGGAGAAGTAGATGTACTGATCTGTGGAGGAATCGGCGGCGGAGCCCAAAGTGCATTAGCAGAGGCAGAAATTAAATTATATGGAGGCGTTTCAGGAGATGCAGATGAAGCTGTGAATGCTTATCTGGAAGGAAAACTTGATTTTAATCCAAATGTACAATGCTCTCATCATGCACATGAACATTCTTGTGGAGGACATCAGTGTGGTGAAGATAAACATGGATGTTCAGGAAATTAGAAAAACGATTTACTAGAATACATAATTGCTCTATAATAACATAATAGAAAGTTAATGAAATTCTCCGTCTGAAAATATAACAGATGGAGAATTTTGCATATACAAAAATATATTAGGAGAAAATAAATGAAAGAAAAACTAGTAATCATATTTCCAGGGATTGGGTATCATTGTGATAAACCGCTTTTATACTATGCAAAAAAGCTAGCAAAAGAACATGGTTATGAAGAAATTGTTTCATTAAAATATTCATATACAGGAAAAAATATCCGTGGAAATGAGAAAAAGATGCAGGAAGCATGTGATATTTTATACCAACAAGTCGAAAAACAATTAGAACTTATTGATTTTTCAAAATATGCAGAAGTAGTATTTATTTCAAAAAGCGTAGGAACTGTTATATCATCTTCATATGCACAGAAATATAAGATAAAATGTAAGCAAATTTTATACACACCATTGGAGCAAACATATAAATTTGAACATCCGGATGCAATCGCATTTCTTGGAACATCTGATCCATGGAGTAATACAGCAAGTGTAGAGAAGCTTTCGAGGAAGCAGAATGTACCAATATATATGTATGAAAATGCAGATCATTCACTAGAAACAGGAAATATTATAAGGGATATAAAGACGTTACAAGATGTAATGAAAAAGACAAAAGAATATTTGTGAAAAAATTGCTTGACATATGATATATGGCTATGATAATATAATCAACGTCGCTAAAATACGACGAAATGTGACATATCATAGATAAAAAAGTTCTTGACAAGAAGAATGTAAAATGATATTATTTAGAAGTTACTGACGGAGAACGATCAGAACAATGTAAAATAAATATCATTAAAAAGTTCTTGACAGACAAGATCAGAAATGATATGATATAAAAGTTGTTGCAGAACGAAAGAGTTCAGAACAACAAAATAAATCAAAAAAGTTCTTGACAAACAAAAAGAACTGTGATAAAATGATAAAGCTTCTTACACACAAGAAGCGGATCAAAAAAGATCTTTGACAACTGAACAATAAGACAACCTTGAAAATTCTAATGAATTTTTCAGATGATTTTAGAAAAAATCAACGAACG
>NZ_CYYH01000016.1 GCF_001404655.1 Anaerostipes hadrus
ATATCGAATTAGATAAGAGCACACTGATCTACAAGTTAAGAAAAGAACAGGATGCTATGTACGGAAGAAACGTATTATAAAAATACGTCTAAAAATCGACACTTTAACTGACTGGAGAGCCTGTGACAGGAATAGAATAATACGTTCCTGTTACAGGCTCTCTTAATTTGTGAAAATAAAAACAATAGGTATACAATGATGGTTGTGTAAAAATGCACAAAAAATAAGAAAAATTGAATAAGAAAATAAATGATATTGACAAACAGAAACAAAGCAGATAAAATAAGAGTAACAAAAGTGATTAATAGGCACGAATGTAAAGTATAAAAATATACAGAATTACTAAAAACAAAAAGGAAGGAGATTTTACAGTGAGTGGTATTTCAAAGATGTTATTGATCGTATGCGTATTGTTTATTCTGCAGGCCTTGGGAGGCTGGTATCAGATTCAGAATTACAGGAAAGCAATGAGAAGAGTTCATCAGTATGGGAACGTCGGATTTGGACAGAGAAAAGGAAGGCTTACAGCAGGATATATCATTATGATCGCATGCGACCATGATGGAATTATCACGAGATGTGAAATCATGCAGGGATTAAGCTTCTTAGCAAAATTCAAGCCGTTAAATGAATTTCTTGGAAAAGATATGAAAGGAAGAAGCATTTACGAATTCCTTGATGATATGAAAGATTTTGATAAGAAACAAAAAAAGAAATATAAAGGTTATATCAATGCATTTGAAGCACTTGACCAGAGGCTTCAGGATACAAAGCTTGAAGAAGATCAGAAAGAAGCAGTCAGTCAGGAAGCACAGGATGCACTAGCATAAAATTTGATATACATGGAACAAAGAACAAACGATAGCCACTTACAGATCAGGGCCCAAGGATGTGAGATGGTTATGAAATGTTTTGAGTGACATTTATATAGAACTTGCGTTTTTAATTAAATTAGGAGCAAAAAGGAGGATAAAATTATGGAAGTTGTTTCTAACATTGCAAATGGTTTCATCGGTCTGTTCAATGCAGGTGGAGAAACATTTATGGGATGGGTAACAGGAATCATTCCACTGGTTATCTGCTTAATGACAGCGGTTAATGCGGTGATCGGATTCATCGGTGTTGAACGAGTGGAAGGTTTCTGCCAGAAGATTACAAAGTATACGATCCTTCGTTATACATTACTTCCAGTTATGGCAGACATTTTCTTAACAAACCCAGCACAGTATACATTTGGACGTTTCTTAAAGAAAGAACATAAAGCAGCGTTTTATGATGCCAGCGTTTCTTTCTGTCATCCAATTACAGGTTTGTTCCCTCATGCGAATGCAGGTGAGTTATTCGTATACATGGGAATTGCATCAGGTCTTCAGAAAGCAGGATATTCCATTGGTGGACTTGCAGTAAGATATTTCATCGTCGGTGTTATTGTAATTCTGATCCGTGGAATCTTATGTGAACGTATCTATGCAGCATTAAGCAAACGATAATCTGGAAGGAGGAAAACGAATATGTATAAAACAATTACGATCAAAGCCGGAAGCGGTGGATGGGGAGGACCATTAACAATCTCTCCAACAGAGAAATGCAATAAGATCTTAAGTGTTACAGGTGGAGGAATCCATCCAGTTGCTCAAAGAATCGCAGAAATGACAGGAGGAGAAGCCGTTGACGGATTTAAAGAGACTCTTCCTGATGATGAAGTCTTAGTAGCAGTCGTTGACTGTGGTGGAACAGCCCGCTGCGGTGTATATCCAAAGAAAGGAATCTACACAGTTAACATCGAGCCTGTTGGTAAAGCAGGACCTCTTGCAAAATATATCACACCAGAGATTTATGTATCAGCAGTTACAGAAAATGATATCTTTGAATCTGACTATGCTGGACATATCAAAGGAAACCCAGCAGCACAGGCAGCCGAAACAGCAACTGCAGCACCACAGCCAAAATCAAAAGCACAGGCAAAAGAAGAAATTGCAAAAGCAAGTGAAGGTAAGAAAGAAAATATCGTTGTCCGCATCGGTAAAGTTGTTGGACGTGTGGTAAATATCTGTTTCCAGGCAGGTCGTGATACGATTGAGATGGTCGTTGGAACAATCCTTCCATTCATGGCATTTACAGCAACACTGCTTGGTATCATTTCAGCCAGCGGCCTTGGAAATGTCATTGCGAAAACAATTTCACCAATCTGTTCTACAGTACCTGGAATGGTAGCAATTGCATTTGTCTGCGGTATTCCAATCCTTTCTCCAGTTCTTGGACCCGGAGCCGTTATCGCGCAGGTAGTCGGAACATTGCTTGGATCCCAGTTTGCACTTGGAAACATTCCTGCACAGTATGCACTTCCAGCCTTATTTGCAATCGATGCTCAGGTAGGATGTGACTTTATTCCAGTAGGATTATCTCTTGGAGAGGCTGATTCAGAAACAATCGAATATGGTGTTCCAGCCGTATTATTTGAACGTCTGATCACAGGGCCATTAGCAGTACTGATCGCATTTGCATTTAGTATTGGAATGTATTAATTATTAATCAATAACTTACATAGGTTATGTCATAGAAAGGAAATCATCAAATGAAATATCAATCTAAAATCGTTGGGTTAGGTCCAGATGCATTAGCATTTCTGGATGATGAAGACATGAATTTTATTATTATTTTTAATGAGGATGCACCTCCAGAGCTAGCGGAACTTTCCGTGCTTCACACAAAAGCAGAGTTAAAAGAAGATCCGGCAGTTGGCGATACATTCAGAATCGGTAAAAAAGAATATAAAGTCAGTGCAGTTGGTTGGGAAGCACCTCATACTCTATCCCAGCTTGGCCATTGCACTCTGGATTTTAAAGGTGGAGATGAAGCAGAACGTCCAGGATGTATATCCCTGGAAGGAGAAAAGCTGACACCGGAAGATTTAGAAATTGGCGGATTGATTGAGATTTATTAAAATAAAAATTGAGATTTTCTAAAAAAGGTCTGTGGAGATTATCATCCACAGACCTTTGATCATTTTACAGGTTTTTTATAAAAGAGATAAAGCTGTTTCTTTATCTGTAAAAAATGCAGTAACAAGATGACGAGATAATACAGCGTGTATGATTTCAGATTTTTCAAGGCCTTCAGCGATAGCGATCACACAGCGGGCATGATCTGCAATTTTAAAGACATCTGCCTTGATAAGATTTTTGGTAAGCTCTGTATTGATCGCATTCCCATCTTTTGATAAAAATTGTAATGCAAAATCACCAACAGCATCATATTGCTTTAATTCTTTGATTGATTCATCGGAGAGAATATGATGTCGTGTCAGGAAGGAAGAGTGAAAACTTCCGATCCCATTGATCACAAGATCTGCATTTTCTGCCTTTGAAAGAACAGACAGTGTGTTTTCATTCTGGCTTAGAGCTTTGTATTCTTCTTTGGAAGAACAAAAAGCTGGAGCGTGAAGAACACCTGCGTTTCCCTGAATTCTTTCAGCAAGTTTTAGTGCACTGTAGTTTGGAAGAGTTTCAAATGTTGTTCCAAAACTTCCAGCAAGCGGTATAAGGTTTGTATCAGGAAGCTGCATAGGCATCAGTTCATTGATAAAACGTGAAACCGCGTTTCCCCATCCAACCGCAATCGTATCATTAGGTTTTATTACAGAAATAAAATAATTAGCAGCGGCTTGTGCAACATAGTCTTTGTATGCATCATCACGATCGATGACAACAACCTTTTGTAAATTATACTTTTGTTGCAGGGCTTCTTCCAGATCAGAATCTCCAGAGAGTGGAGAGTCAATCGTAATTTTTACAATACCAAGTTCCAAAGCCTTTGATAAAAGTTTTGAAACCCAAGGACGTGAAACGTTTAAGCGTTTCGCGATTTCTTGTTGTGAAAAATGATTTTTATAATAAAGATTTGCTGCAAGCAAGATTCTATTATACATTAAGTCATCAGTTTCTTTTTTTGCCATAATGTGACTCCTTTCGATGAAAATAGCAATAGGCACATATGTAACTATATTTTAATGAGATTATATAGTAAAAGAGCTGTTTATTCAAGCAAAATAAAGAAAAATAAGAAAAACTATTGACGAACATATGTAAACTGTATATAATACAAGTATCAAAAGTAATTGATAAGCACATATGTAACTTCAAACGATTTTCAATCAGATAGGAGAATGAGATTATGTTAAACATGGACCAGAAATTAATCAAAAGACAGGAAGAAGGAAAAATCATCAAAACTGGTATCGTAGGTGCCGGACAGATGGGACGAGGAATGGTAACACAGATGGTACTGATGAACGGTATCACACCAGCCATCGTATCTGATATTAAAGTAGAAAATGCAGTCCATGCATTCAAATATGCCGGAGTATCCGATGAAGATATCGTGATCGCAAAAACACTTGCAGATGCTAATGCAGCAATGGAAGCAGGAAAATATGTAGCATGTGAAGATGCAAACTTCGTATCACAGGCAAACTTAGTAGAGTGTGCGATCGATGCAACAGGAGTTCCAGATGTCGGAGCAAAAGTAGC
>NZ_CYYH01000017.1 GCF_001404655.1 Anaerostipes hadrus
TTGTATTTCATAGTTCCCTCCTGATTCATTTGATCTTATCCATTTTTATCGTAACAGCAGAAAGAGGACTTCCTGCTGTTATCTTTATCGATACCGATCTGTAAAATATCCGGGAGCATCTGTCTTATCAATGTTTGCATATTCGGAGTCTGTATGAGCATGACTGTATCCTGTTCCATTCTGCCCTTCGATCTCAATGTCTCCGGTAAACATGCCTTCATCATGGATGATGTTTGTTTTATTGATGCTTCCGTCATTCTTTTTCCATATCGCATACAGCTTGATGGTCTTTCCGGCATCTGTAAGATCAGAGACAGCTGCTCCATTCGTATAATCTGCCCTGACTGCATCCGGAGTCTTTGCCCATCCTACAAACGTATATCCTTTTCTGGTAAACAGACCGGATGGTATGGTATAAGATTCTCCTGTCTTTACCGGTATGATCTTTGCATCTGCCTGTGCGCCATTTGGCATGAAGCTGATCTTATACTGGCCATTTCCCCATATCGCATATAAGGTAAGGTCAGAAGCCGTCTGATATTTGATCGCTTCCTGATCTTCGTAAGCTGCAACATCTCCATCCTTTGTCTTACTCCATCCAAGGAACTGATAGCCGTTATTTGTAAATGTATTTTGGGGAAGTGTGAACGAACCATCATATGTTACGGTACTGTCATTCATTGTTCCGCTTCCACCATTGGAATTGTAATGGATCTTATACTGATTTGCTTTCCACTGGGCATATAAAGTTAATGCTTTCCCGCAGATCGTACTGTTTGTCGTATAAGACATCCCTGTACTGTTTGCCGTATCCTTCCATCCGGTAAGGGTGTATCCTGTTCGATTTGCCACTGGAAATGTCAGTTTACTTCCACAGGCAAAACTTTTTGTTGAATCTGCGGATGCGATCGTTCCATTGTTCCCTTTATAAGTCACTTTGTATTGTGTCTTATTTAGGTTGATCGTAACTTTACAATCATAGTATCTGTAATATTTCTGGTCACTTGGTTTTTTATACGGTGCAACACCGGTGTCATAAGCACTCAGTCCGATCGTAGTTTCAAAATCCGTTTGTTCTTTCGTGCTGTGATCGGGTGTTTTTGTCAGTTTATGCGACTGGCTGGATGGTGCATCATATGTCACATTGTTATATTTTTGATGAGCCGGAACCGTATATTTTACTTTTACGCTAATCCATGAATACGATCCAGAATTGGATTTTGTTGTTTTAACTGACGTTGTAGAAAGTTTCAAACCATATGGATTCGGATTGCTTGCAGAGACCTGTTTGATATTCAGTGTCCGGCTTGCATTATCGAATGAATAGTTTTTACAGGCTGATCCAGAATGGGTTACCTGTAGTTTTAATGTGGAAGTTCCCGATGGACCTTTTACTTCAACATAGGTATATTTATCATTGTTTGGGAATGATGTACTTCCCGCATTTTCTTTCGTCTTATAGGATGCCTGTACCAAATCGTGCCATGTAAGGACGGTAATAAAACTTATGGCAATCACAAGTGCCAATATCGCATATCCTTTTTTGCCTTTCATCTTATGCATCTTTTTCACCTTCCTTTCCTTTTGCTTGTTTTTATAAGTTCCATTCCAAAAAAGATCAAAATCCCGATTCCTGCATAACGAACCAGCTTCTCCCGTTGAATATCCCATTTGGAAGATTCAAAAGAAGTATCATCCATGGTACGGATCTTTTGAGCTGGAAGCTTTTGTCCCTGATCTCTTATGCAATAAACCACATATCGAAATTTTCCATGACTGCGGTATGGATGACAGGTAAGAAGTGTTACCATATCTTTTTCTTTCTGAATCCGGATCTGATCTGAATCATCCGGTTTTATGATCTTGATCTTTTCGACCCGATAAGAAAGTTTTTCCCATGGGTTTTGAATGGTGACTTTGTCTCCTGCTTTCAGCTTCTCGATCTCCCTGAAATATGGGATCCCCTGATATCCACGATGTGCAGCGATCACACAGTTACTGTTCTTCGTGCCAAGCGGTAATGATGTCTCTCCCATGATCGCAGCACCTTTTCTCATGTTTTCTAAGGTTGCTCCAAGATACAGTGGAAGTTTGACATGCATCTTTTTGATCCTGATATATCCAAAGTTGCTCCTGCCATCTTTCAACCGGATCGGTGACGTGCGATAACTCCAGACATCCTTTAGATCTTTCTGGCCTTCTTTATAGATCTTTTGATCATACTGTACGGCCTCCTGATAGAAAGGATCTTTTTCCTTCGGAATCTTCTTTTCCTTTTGAAAGGCTTTGATCTCCTGATCTGCATTTTTTTGTTGTCTATACGCAGAAAAATCGGGAGAAAGNTGTCTATGTTCTGTTTTCTTTCGATGAAGCTTTTGAAATACTTTTCCTAATAAGATCAGGGCTGTAACGATCATAAGCCCGATGGCGATCGCTTTTTTATAAGTTCTCATCCACTGGGAATCCTGATTTCTTGGCCGTATCGATGATCGTTGTTTCTTTACATATTTGGTTCTGACACCCCGTACCAGTAAACGATGGTCATTGACTCCATATGGGGTACATGTTACCAGTGTCACATAATCTTTTCCTTTGATGATCTGGAGTTTTCTTGTATCCTCTGGTCTTACCACAGAGATCTGATCCACTTTATAAGCTAAGGTTCGATCCAGTACATGAATAAAGAACAAATCCTCTTTTTTCATTTCCGTCAGATCTGTAAATAACTTTGCGGAACTAAGTCCGGTATGTCCAGTTAATACACTATGGGTACTTTTTCCACCTACCGGAATCGAAGATGCTGCAAGATGCCCAACTCCACGTTCCAGTATTTCTGCATCTGTACCGTGATAGATTGGGAGATTGACTGAGATACAGGGAATTTCCAGATATCCCATCACTCCTGAATGATCGATATTTAAGATATTATTATAGATCAGTGTCTCTCCATTGCTTTTTTTGACCTTGAACGGGTCCGTCAATTGTACCACTGACTTGATCAGGTCTTTGTTATATTCTTCCGCTTCCCGAAATGCCTGTTCTTTTTGCTTCTGATCATAGGTTTTTGCCTGTTTTTCATAGGACTTGATCGTTGAACCAGCACTTTTTTCAAACATGTAATTACTGATGAACGGATAAGACAACAAGGCAAAACCAAACAATATGATCAGTATTGGAATGATTTTTTGTTTCATATTTTTAAGATCACCCTGCCAGTTGCCTGACAGGGTTTATCAAAACATTTTTAAGTTTCTAACTCTTACTGAACTT
>NZ_CYYH01000018.1 GCF_001404655.1 Anaerostipes hadrus
CGCACCTGGCAACATCTCTCCTTTCTTATCTGTCTTGATAAACTGAATGCTGTACTTCTGTAACAGATCGTTACATTCCAGATTGATATCTATGTGCTTGTCAGTATCAAGAGATACCTCTCTATCTTCCGGATCGATCACATTAACCGTCGTTTCGATCGGATCATATCCTTTATACTTTCCTATATCTTTAAAGGAGATCGTTACTTTCTGCTTTCCTGCAGCTTCCGCTGTCTTTGGTGAAAAAGTCACATCATCATCCGTTACATCAGTAAGCTCCTGTTGTCCATCATCGTCGTAATTGCTGGAAAACGTGAAATCATCGGCATGATAGGTATCCCCTTTTGTAAAATCTGTTTTTGCAACTGAACTGATACCTGTAACCTGGGCATCTTTGTAATCATCGTCTGCCTTTACCATCTGATCCTGTGCATAGGTCGTCTTTAAGTTTGTACAGCCATAGAACATCTTTCGTACATCTTCCACATTTGAAGTATTAAAACTGGAAAGATCTAATTCTTTTAATCCGGTACAGTTGGCAAACATTTCAGACATATCTGCGACTTTGGATGTATCAATGTTCTTAAAATTGATCTTTGTCAGACTCTTGCACCCTGAGAACATCTTACTGGAGATCGTGTTCATGTAAATGACCTGATCTGCTTTCTGGGAGGAAATATAATAATCATTTCCATCTTTCCATAAGACGATACTTCCGTCTTTGTCCTGTGAAACGTCTTTGGTATCTGTTCCATCCGGAGCATTTTCCCATGTAAATGTAATACTTTCTGCATCCTGGATCTCCTGATTCAATGCTTCCCCTGTTTCCAGCACATAGATCCCGCCGTTTGGAGAAGGTGTATTGTTTCCATGTGGTTCTTCCACATCCGGAACATCCTCGGTATCTCGAATATCATTCATCGTTCCCGGTTTCGTATCCCAGTTGATCACAACCTCATGTTCTTCTGTATCAATACAATATCCATTTGGACCGGATATCTCTTTCACATAATAAGTTCCCTGATAAAAGTCCGTGGTATCTTTTCCATCGTCTCCTTTTCTGGTAAACTGTACGGCTTTGTCTTTCAATGTTGTTTTCTGGTCGATCAGAGTTCCTGCTTTCCATACAAGGGTTCCATCATCTTTCTTGATATCCTCTTTGGCATACAGGCCATAAACAGCTCCGCTGATCTGATCATCCTCATAAATAAAACTTCCATCCTCAAATCCACTTAGGGATTCTCCTGTCTTTTTCAGTGAGATTGATCCATAAACTGGTTCATCGGTATCTTCATAGGTGTAAGTACCATTTCCATCGCTGTCGTAATCTACACTTCGAAGATCTAAAGTAAATTCTTTCGCTGTATCATTTTTATTGTATCCATCCGGAGATTTTGTTTCTTTGATCTTGTAATGGCCATAAGGCAGCTTGCATGTCGCATATCCGTCTTTCATCGTTCCGGAGGTCAATCTTGCGATTTCTTTTCCATCATCATCGTAAATGACATATTCTGCATCATTTAACAGCTTCTTTGTTTCTTTGGAACGTTTTACCAGAACAAAATCGATCTCATTTTCCTGATCAACATAACTGTATTTGATCGTTTTTCCCTTATCTTTCTTGGTCAGCACGATGACCTGATCTTCTAAGAATGCATGTTTGTTCGAACCACTCTTCTGATGTAATGTGTACATTCCAAGAGCGATACCACTTGCTGTTGCGGTCCCATCTTCTCCTGTGGTCAGCGTTGTTACAACGTTTCCATCCTGATCGATTAGTTCAAAGACTGCTCCTGTTTCAGCTTCCGTTTTTGTATCGGATACTTTCTTTTCCTTTTTGATCTGGATCGATGCGGAATCGGAATATACATCTTTTGCAGTAAATTCATAAACTTTCATGCCATCGACTTCTTTTGGTTTATGATCTCTGGAATCATAAGCAGGTGCCAGATCATATCCTTCTGCCCCTTTTGTCTGGATCACAAGAAAATCATGGTCTGCTTTCAGATCTTCCAGTAAAAGACTTGCAGTTCCTTTGGCATCGGTTGTCAGTGTGCCGATCACGGCATCTTTTGACAGTGAATCGATATAAGCGGTACGGCTTTCTTCACTGCTCATATCTGCATCCTGATATCCACTTGCCTTTGATGCATCCAGTACAGCAAATTCCGCGGATACTTCGGCTTCTTCCACCTTATTTTTTTCCATTGTTTTCTTGATCATGAGTTTCTTTCCGATCCATGGAT
>NZ_CYYH01000019.1 GCF_001404655.1 Anaerostipes hadrus
ATGTGGGTTCGGTCCTCCACTTCCTCTTACGGAAGCTTCAACCTGGACATGGATAGGTCACCCGGTTTCGGGTCTGCACTCACTGACTTGACGCACTATTAATGCTTGCTTTCACTTCGGCTCCGGACCTGAAGTCCTTAACCTTGCCAGTACGCACAACTCGCCGGACCGTTCTACAAAAAGTACGCAGTCCCTCATATAAAGAGGTCCCACAGCTTGTAGACACAGGGTTTCAGGTTCTCTTTCACTCCCCTCCCGGGGTACTTTTCACCTTTCCTTCACAGTACTATGCGCTATCGGTCACTAAGAAGTATTTAGCCTTACGGGGTGGTCCCCGCTCGTTCAGACAAGGTTTCTCGTGTCTCGTCCTACTCTGGATCCTGCTAGGCGGCTTGGGATTTCGGATACGAGGCTTTCACTCTCTCCGGCCGGACTTCCCAGTCCGTTCTCCTATCTTACGCCTGCCACGACGCAGTCCGAACCCCGCGATGCACGCATCACGGTTTGGGCTCTTTCCATTTCGCTCGCCGCTACTTTGGAAATCGATAAATTTTCTTTCTCTTCCTCCGGGTACTTAGATGTTTCAGTTCCCCGGGTTCCCCACATGCAGCTATG
>NZ_CYYH01000020.1 GCF_001404655.1 Anaerostipes hadrus
TCCATTCGTATAATCTGCCCTGACTGCATCCGGAGTCTTTGCCCATCCTACAAACGTATATCCTTTTCTGGTAAACAGACCGGATGGTATGGTATAAGATTCTCCTGTCTTTACCGGTATGATCTTTGCATCTGCCTGTGCGCCATTTGGCATGAAGCTGATCTTATACTGGCCATTTCCCCATATCGCATATAAGGTAAGGTCAGAAGCCGTCTGATATTTGATCGCTTCCTGATCTTCGTAAGCTGCAACATCTCCATCCTTTGTCTTACTCCATCCAAGGAACTGATAGCCGTTATTTGTAAATGTATTTT